>NZ_CP192601.1:2282500-4570000 GCF_050632405.1 Sediminicoccus sp. BL-A-41-H5
GCGCATGCTCCACCTCCGCCCCGTCCGGCAGTTCCGAAATCGCCTGGGAGCCGAGATTGCTGGTCAGCACGATGATGCAGTTGCGGAAATCCACCGTCCGCCCCTGGCCATCCGTGAGCCGCCCGTCGTCCAGCACCTGGAGCAGGATGTTGAACACATCCTCATGCGCCTTCTCGACCTCGTCGAAGAGGATGACCTGATAAGGCCGGCGGCGAACCGCCTCGGTCAGCGTGCCGCCCTCCTCGTAGCCGACATAGCCCGGGGGCGCGCCGATCAGCCGCGCGACCGCGTGCTTCTCCATGAACTCGCTCATGTCGATTCGCGTCATGGCGCGGTCATCGTCGAACAGGAACGAGGCCGTGGCTTTCACCAGCTCCGTCTTGCCCACGCCAGTCGGGCCCAGGAAGAGGAAGCTGCCGATGGGCCGATTCGGGTCCTGCAACCCGGCCCGCGCGCGGCGCACCGCCTTGGCGACGGCCTCCAGCGCCTCCTCCTGCCCCACGACGCGGCGGCGCAGCTCCTCCTCCATCCGCAGGAGCTTGGCGCGCTCGCCTTCCAGCATCTTCTCGACCGGGATGCCGGTCCAGCGGCTGACGACCTGCGCGATGCCCTCCTCGGTCACCGCCTCGTTCACCAGGCGCGCGCCACCACCGCCGGCCTCCGCGATCTGCTTCTCCAGCGTCGGGATGGTGCCGTAGCGCAGCTCCGCCGCCTTGTTCAGGTCGCCGCGGCGCTCGGCCAGCTCCTGCTCGGTGCGGGCCTGGTCCAGCTGCTCCTTCAGCTTCTGGCTCTCGACCACGGCGCCCTTCTCGGCCTCCCAGGTCGCGGTCATGGCGGCACTCCTCTCGGCGAGTTCCGAGAGCTCCGCCTCCAGTTTGACCAGCCGCTCCTTCGAGGCCGCGTCCTCCTCGCGCTTCAGCGCCTCGCGCTCGATCTTGAGCTGGAGCAGGCGGCGATCCAGCTCGTCCAGCTCCTCCGGCTTGCTGTCCACCTGCATGCGCAGGCGCGACGCCGCCTCATCCACCAGATCGATCGCCTTGTCGGGCAGGAAGCGGTCGGTGATGTAGCGGTTGCTGAGCGTGGCGGCGGCCACCAGCGCGCCATCGGTGATGCGTACGCCGTGATGCAGCTCATACTTCTCGCAGATGCCGCGCAGGATGCTGACGGTGTCCGCCACACTCGGCTCGCCCACCATCACCGGCTGGAAGCGGCGTGCGAGGGCCGCGTCCTTCTCGATGTGCTTGCGGTATTCGTCGAGCGTGGTGGCGCCGATGCAGTGCAGCTCGCCGCGCGCCAGCGCCGGCTTCAGCAGGTTGGACGCATCCATCGCGCCATCCGCCTTACCCGCGCCGATCAGCGTGTGCAGCTCGTCGATGAAGAGGATGACCTGGCCCGCCGCCTCCTCGACCTCCTTCAGCAGGCCCTTCAGCCGCTCCTCGAACTCGCCGCGATACTTGGCGCCGGCGACCATGGCGCCGAGGTCCACCGACATCACGCGCTTGTCCTTCAGCGCCTCGGGCACGTCGCCCTTGGCGATGCGCAGCGCCAACCCTTCCACGATCGCGGTCTTGCCCACGCCGGGCTCGCCGATCAGCACCGGGTTGTTCTTGGTGCGGCGCGCCAGCACCTGGATGGCGCGGCGGATCTCCTCGTCCCGGCCGATCACGGGGTCGAGCTTGCCGGTGCGCGCGGCCTCGGTCAGGTCGCGGGCGTATTTCTTCAGCGCGTCGAAGCTGTCCTCCGCGGCCGGCGCATCCACCTTGCGGCCCTTGCGCAGCCGCGTGATGGCCTCCTCCAGCGCATCGGGCGTGATGCGGCCGGCCTTGAGCGCGCGCGAGGCGGCGCTGTCGGCGATGGCGAGGCCCAGCAGCATGCGGTCCTGCGCCACATAGGCGTCGCCCGCCTTGCTCGCGGCCTGCTGCGCGGCGTCGAGCGCGCGCACCAGCTCGGCCGTCAGCTGCGGCGCCTGGCCGGCGCCGGCACCCTGGACGGCGGGGATTTTCCGCAGCTCGGCCTCGATGGCGCCGCGCACGGCATTGGCGTCGCCGCCCGCCGCGGCGATCAGGCCGGCGGCCGCGCCCTGCTCGTCATCGAGCAGCGCCTTGAGCAGATGCCCGGGCGTAAGTTGCTGGTGGTATTCACGAATCGCGATGGTCTGGGCGGCCTGGATGAATCCCCGGGCGCGCTCGGTAAACTTTTCGATATCCATTTGAGTCCCTCCTTGAGGCGACAGATCCGGCGGCGCCCCCGATCGGGCAGCACCGCCTTGCCCATATTGTGGGAACGCGCGAGCCTGGGATTCAAGGGCAATCGGGAGCTGAGCCATGCGCGTCGAACACATCTACCGCTACCCGGTGAAGGGCTTCTCCGCCGAGGCGCTGGAGGAGGTGACCCTCACTCCCGGCGAATGCCTGCCGCATGACCGGCGCTTCGCGCTCGCCCAGGCGGATTCCGGCTTCGACACGGCCGCGCCCGTCTGGATGCGCAAGACCAACTTCGCCTGCCTCATGGCCAATGCCCGCCTGGCCAAGCTGCACACCGCCTATGACCCGCATAGCGGCGACTGGGTGATCCGCCCGAGCGAGGGCGAGCCCTTCATCGCCAATATCCACACCGAGTCAGGCCGCGCCGCGGCCGAGGAGTGGATGACGCGCTTCATGGCCGCGGAGGCGCGGGGCCGGCTCCGCTTCGTCGAGGCGCCGGGCTACAACTTCACCGACATCCCGCAGAAATCGGTCTCCATCATCTCGCTCGCCAGCCTGCATGCGCTCGAGCGCGCGGCCGGCATGCGGCTCGACCCGATCCGCTTCCGCGCGAACATCTATGTCTCGGGCGGCAAGGAATGGGGCGATTTCGACCTGATGGGGCAGGAAATCCAGCTCGGCCAGGCGAAGCTGCGCGTCTGGAAGCGCATCGTCCGCTGCCCCGCCACCGAGGTGAACCCCGAAACAGCCGTGCGTGACGCGAAGCCGCCCCGGGTGCTGCGCGAGAATTTCGGCCATGCCGATCTCGGCGTGCAGGCCGAGGTGCTGGAGGGCGGGCGCGTCGCCGTCGGTGACGCGCTGGAAGCCCTGGCGCCCACGTGAAACAAGAAGAAGGAGAACTGGAGTGAGGAAGTCATCCCTGGCCGTGTTCGGCCTGTCGCTTGCCCTGCTGGCCGCTTGCGCGGCCGAGCCGCCGGGGGCGTCCCTGCCCGCGGGCTCGCCCGGCTCGCCGCTCGATGCCTCGGGCCGCGCGATGGGCCCCTTCCGCGGCCCCGCCTTCGAGGTGCGGCCCGATGTCTCCATCTCAAGCTGTCTGGTCGTCTATCACACGGGCGCCGATTTCCCCTTCCCGCTGCAGACGCCGGGCGCGCTGGTGGCCATCGGCGGCAGCTGCCCCTCCACCTTCTGGCAGGCGACGGCGGCGAGTGCCGAGGATCTCGGCCTGCGCGGGCGCGTGAACATCGCGGGCATCGGCCCCTGCCTGCTGCCGCAGGGCCCGCAGCGCTTCGGCTCTGCGCCGGGCTGCTACTGAGCCGCGCGCGAGGGGCCGGGGCGGATCAGCTCTCCGGCCCGTCCTGAATCCATTGCAGGGGCGCGACGGCGAGCGCCGCGACCAGCCGCAGCATGGGCAGCTGCGCCTCGGAATAATGCCCCGCGCCGTGCAGCAGGTTGAGCGCGCCCAATGTGTGGCCGTTCCAGCGAATGGGCACGTTCACGCAGGATTCGCAGCCGAGCGAGAGGATCAGCTCATGATCCGGGAAGGCACGGATGATGTCCTCGCGGTTGTGGCAGAAGCGCACCTCGCCCGCCTCGACCACGCGGCGGTAATAGTCGCTGCCACGCTGGACCGGCTTGTAGCCCCCCACCGGATATTCCACCGGGCGGCTGGAGTGGTAGCGCCGGTTCTGGGTGCGGGATTCGTCCAGCACCAGCACGGTGAAGAGGCGGTGGCCGACCAGGCTCGCCAGCGCCGCATCCATGGCGGCGAGGCCGACGCCGGGCTGGCCGGGCGCGGCCAATGCCTGGGCCAGGTCGTCCAGCGTCATCGCGCCGAGCGGTCGTGTGGCATGTGCGAACCCCTCCCGTTTCGCGGGAGCATGGGCTCAGCCTGCCGAAAAGGGAACCGGGCAAAAGAAACGGGCCGGTTGGTTGTCCAACCGGCCCGTGGCCCGCGAGGGACCAGTCTGGCTTCGGCTTGCCGGGAAATAGCCTCCGCCTGATGCCGCTAGCGAAGGCCCTCGCGGGTCGCATGGCGGCAAAGGGAGATTGCGCCCGGTTTTCCTGCCCAGAGGTGGGAGTATGATGAACTCCACGCAATTGCGAGTTGAGAACTCGGAAACGTGGACACTCCGTTTGTAATAAATATCTGACAGTCCATATCCTCGAAATCGCAACGAATCCGCGCTCTGGCAGGCCAGCCCTGGGCCGAGATCGCAAGCCCCCATGGCGAAGGGCGGCGCCTGGATGCGAGAGCATCCCAGGCAACATGACACATCAGAGGAAAAATTTTTTAGCGCGTGACGCGCTTCCAGGTGAGGACGAGCACGTCCCGGCTGGAGGGGAGCGCGGGCTCGACCGGCTCCACCGGCGTCACCCCATGCATCACCCGCCGGTCATCCAGCACGGCGAGATCGAGCAACCCTTCCAGGGTGAAGCGGGCATGCTCGGCGCCGGCGTCATCCGTCACCAGCGTCTCGCCACCCTTGAGGTTGGTGCGGGCCAGCATGGCGATCAACACCACGTCCACCCCGTCATGATGCACCCCCTCGGGTGTCGGCAGGCCGGGCGCGCCAGGAGCAGCCTCGACCCGGAACTGGTGCATCTCGACGAACCAGGGCGTGCCCGGGTGAAGCCCATCCGCCACCGAGCGCCCGAGATCGAGCAGCCCGGTGCAGACCGGGTTCAGGGCCACCCCGTCCTCGACGGGCGCGAACCAGCGATCCACGCCGCCATTGAGCTTGTTGTGGACCGAGGCCTGGAAATGCGGCCGGTGCAGCCCGCGGCGATGCCCGGCCTCGCCCGGCAGGGCCAGGAAATTGGCGAGCCGTCGGCGGCGGTAGCGCCCGCCATCGGCCATGAAGCCGTCCATCTCCAGCCGGTTCCAGCTCTCGGCGAAATCGCGCAGCGCTGACTCGGAAGCCGCCAGCAGCGCCTGCGTCGCCACCGGCTGCAGCCGGGCAAAGCCGTGGGCCTGGACCTCGGGCAGCACCGTCACGACGCGTCGCCGATGGGCGGCGCCTCTGTCACCCCGGCCAGCACCTCGGCCACGTGGCGCACGCGGATCGGGCTGCCCTCGCGCTTCAGGCGCCCGGCCATGTTGAGCAGACAGCCAAGATCACCCGCCAGCAGCGTGTCCGCGCCCGTCGCGGTGATGTTGGCCACCTTGTCGCTCACCATGCGGGTCGAGATCTCGGGATACTTGACGCAGAAGGTCCCGCCGAAACCGCAGCAGATCTCGGCATCGGCCATCTCGGTCAGGCCCAGGCCCTGCACGCTCTCCAGCAGGCGGCGCGGCTGGGCCTTCACGCCCAGCTCCCGCAGGCCGGAGCAGGAATCATGATAGGTGACCGTGCCGTCATAAGTCGCCTCGACATGCGTGACCTTCAGCACATCCGTGAGGAAGGAGGTCAGCTCATGCGTCTTGGCCGCCAACGCCTCGGCCTGGCCACGCGCCTCCGGGTCATGCTCGGCGAAGAGGCTCGGGTAATGGTGGCTGATCATCCCGGCGCAGGAACCGGAGGGCGCCACCACATAATCATAAGGCAGGAAGGCCGCGATCACCTGGCGCGCGATCTCCTGCGCGCTCGCGCGGTCGCCCGAGTTGAAGGCGGGCTGGCCGCAGCAGGTCTGGGCGAGGGGCACCACCACCTCGCAGCCCGCATCCTCCAGCAGCTTGATGGCCGCGAAGCCGACGGAGGGCCGGTGGAGATCCACCAGGCAGGTGACGAAGAGGGCGATGCGGGGCTTTGACATGAAGGGGAGCCTAGCGACCTTCGCCCCGCCCGGAAATCACCCGGGCGCGGGGCGGCCATGCGCGGCGCGGATCAACCGCTGCGCGTGGCGGTGAGCTTCCAGGTCGGGTCCTTGGCGGTCAGGTCGCGCTGGAAGGTCCAGATATCAATCACTTCCGTGATGGCATCGGACCCGGCCACGATCTCACCGCCGCGGGCGGTGGTCATGTTCACCTGGTCGGAGACGAAGCGGACCGTGACATCGGCGATGGTACCACGCAGTTCCGCGCCCTCCAGCGCCATTTCATGCATGGAGCGGATCTCGGTGCGCTGGGCTTCGCCCGCCGTCTCGCGGCTGGCCACGGCCTGTTCGAAGCCGGAATAGGTCTCATCCGAGAGAAGCGCGCGCAGCGTCTGCCGGTCGCCCTGGGCGAAGGCGGCGACGATCATGCGGAAGGCACCCTCGGCGCCATCCAGGAAGCCATTGGGCGAGAAGCTCGGATCCATCGCCACGATCTGCGTCAGCGCCGTGCCGGCCGGGCTGTGCGGGCTGGGCAGGTTGCGGCGGGCGCCACTGCCGCGGGCGGGCGTCACCGGATCGGCCACGCCCTCGATCCGGGCGGCCCGCGCATCGGGCATGCCCTCAGCCTGCGGCGGCCGCTCGAAGCCTTGCCGCTTGCCCAGTACGCTGCGCAGGCGCAGGACCAGGAAGGCCGCGACCATGGCGAAGAGAATCAGATCAATCGGAAAACCGCCCTGCATTGGGACCTCCAGTGGCCCTTCTACTTAGTGATGGCATGGACCAGCCGCAACGGTCCCGTCCGGATATTGCGTCACGGATCTGGGCCGGATCATCCCGCTTGCGGCCCATCCGGCCGCCCGCTACCCAGCATGACATGATCTTCCTGCGCCACGGTCAATCCGAGTTCAACCTGCATTTCACGGCGACCCGGCGCGACCCGGGCATCGTGGACCCCAGGCTCACCCCCCTCGGCCACGAACAGGCGGCCCGCGCGGCCGAGGCGCTGGCGGCGCGCGACATCCGCCGCATCATCGTCTCGCCCTATACCCGCGCGCTGGAGACGGCGGCCCCGGTGGCCCGCGCGCTCGGCCTGCCGCTCACCGTCACCCCCACGGTGCGGGAGCGCTACGCCTTCACCTGCGATGTCGGCTCGCCCATCAGCCGGCTCCGCGCCGACTGGCCGGAGGTGGGGTTCCACGCGATCGAGGAGATCTGGTGGCCCGCCATCGAGGAGCCGGCCGAGCAGGTGGAAGCCCGCGCCCGCCTGTTCCGCGCCGAGATGGCCGCACTGGACGACTGGGCGCATACGCTGGTCGTCTCGCACTGGGGCTTCATCCTGGCCTTCACCGGCCGCTCGGTGATGAACGGGGATATGATCGAGGCCAACCCGACCGACGCGCATCCCGAGCAGGTCATCTGGAAGCATCATTGATTTAAGCCCTCAGACGCCGGGCGGCGGCTCCGCCGCCTTGGCTTCGCCGCGGCGCGGGTGCGCCGGGGCAGCAGGTCAGTTGGGCGGCGCCGGCCGCCTTGCGGCCGGATGACCTTGTAGGGTCTCTCCGCCCTTGAACGCCGGGCGCGCGCGGCTGCGCGCCCGCCCTCCGTTTCTGCCCTTCCCTTCGGCCGCGAATGCGGCGAGGCTTCGGGCAATTATAAAGGAGGACCGTCCATGACCATCACCCGCCGCGCCGCCCTCGCCCTGCCGGGCGCGCTCCTGTCAGCCCCGGCCATCCTCTCTTCCGCCAGGGCCCAGGCCGATTGGCGCCCGGGCCAGCAGATGCGGATCGTGGTACCCGCCGCGCCGGCCGGCACCACGGACATCATGGCCCGCATGCTCTCGCCTCATCTCCAGGCGCGCTTCGGCACGCCCGTCGTGGTGGAGAACCGCTCGGGCGGCGGCGGCACGATCGGCACGCTGGAGGTGCTGCGCGCGCCGGCCGACGGGCTTACCCTGCTCTCGGGCAATATCGGCCCGCAATCCATCGCCTATTCGCTGTTCCGGAACCTGCAATACCGGCCCGAGCAGCTGCAGCCGGTCGGCAACATGATCCGCGGGCCCAATGTGCTGCTGGTGCACCCGAGCATCCCGGCGACCACCGTCCCGGAATTCGTGGCGCATCTGAAGCGCAATCCGGGGCGCCTCGCCTATGGCTCCTCCGGCGTGGGCCAATCGCCGCATCTCTCCGGTGTCTGGTTCAACCAGCTCACCGGCACCGAGGCCACGCATGTGCCCTTCCGCGGCGCCGGCCCGCTGATGATCGACCTGATCGCCGGCAATGTGCAGTTCAGCTTCGACAACCTCACCACCTCGGTGCAGCAGATCCGCGCCGGCCAGGTGCGCGCGCTCGCCGTCACCAGCGCCGACCGCAGCGCCCAGATGCCCGAGCTGCCCGCCCTGCGCGAGACCATGCCGGAGCTGGCGAATTACGATGTCAGCACCTGGTTCGGCATGTTCGCCGCCGCCGGCATCCCGCCCGCGGCGCTGCGCACGCTGAATGCCGAGATCAACGCGCTGCTGAACACCGAGGAGACGAAGGCCCGCTTCGCCCAGATGGGCGGCGTGCCGATGCCCGGCAGCCCGGAGGATTTCTCGAAATTCGTGCAGGCCGAGATCACCAAGTGGCGCGGCGTGATCCAGCGCGAAGGGTTGCAGATCGATGTCTCCTGAGCGGGCATGACGGACCTTCTCGTCACCGGCGGCATCGTCATCACGCTCGATGCCGAACGCCGCGTCATCCCCGACGGCGCCGTCGCCCTGCGCGGCGGGCGGATCATGGGCGTGGGCCCGGCGGCCGAGATCGCCGCCCGCTTCCCCGACCCTGCCCGCGTGCTGGATGCCAGGGGCAAGGCCGTGCTGCCCGGCCTCATCGACACCCACGCCCATGCCGGGCACGGCCTGGTGAAGACCATGGGCAATGGCGGCCCCGAATGGAGCGAGGCCTGCCGCGTCATCTACAGCAGCGCCTCGCCCGCCGAATTCTGGTTCGCCGAGGCGCGGCTCGCGGGGCTGGAGCGGCTGAAGGCGGGTGTGACCACCGGCGTCTCCGTGCTCGGCGGCGGCGACTGCATCATGCGCCTCGACACGCCCGCAGCCGGCGAGGCCCGGGCGCGCGCCATCGCCGAGATCGGCATCCGCGACGTCATGGCCGTCGGCCCGCGCCGCCCGCCCTTCCCGCATGACTACGTCATGGAGGATGGCAGCAAGCGCGCCATCCGCTTCGAGGACATGCTGGAGACCATGGGGCTCCTGTTCGAGCGCGTGCATGACCGTGGCCGCATGCGGCTCTGCACCTTCATGCCCGTCTATCGCGAGGCGACGCATGACGCGACCAAGGTCGCCGAGATCAAGGCCCAGGGCCGCGCCGTGCGCGAGCTGGGCGCCCGCTTCAAGGCGCGCTTCCACCAGGATGGCCACCGCACCGACAGCATCGTCATGGCCGATGCGATGTTCGGCCTGCTGGGCCCGGACGCCTTCCTCTCCCACTGCACCGACCTCTCCGACGAGGATATCGCGACGCTCGCGCGGACCGGCGCGCATGTGATCCACAATCCCATGGCCGTCGCCGCCGTGCGCGGCTTCTGCCCGGTGGTGAAGCTGCTCGACGCAGGGGTGAACGTGGCGGTGGCGAGCGACGGCACGGCGCCCGACCGCAGCGGCGACATGTTCCGCCACGCCTTCGAGGCGATGCGCTATGCCCAGCGCGCCGCGCGCGACGACAGCCTGATCCCGCCCGGCCGCGCGCTGGAGATGATCACGGTGGATGCCGCCGCCGCACTCGGCATGGAGCGCGAGATCGGCAGCCTGGAAGAGGGCAAGCGCGCCGACCTCATCACCGTGGACCTCACCGCGCCGCACATGGTGCCGGCCAACATGCCGGTCTGGCGCGTCGTCTGCTATGCGACGGCGGCCGATGTGCGCGACGTGGTGGTGGGCGGCGAGCTGCTGATGGAAGGCCGCCACCTGGCCCATCTGGACGAGGCGGAGATCGTGGCGGCGGCGGCGGCCGAGACGGCGCAGATGCTGCGGCGCTCGGGCCTCGCGCATCTCACCGTCGAGGAGCCGGGCTGGCGGCGCACGCGGCGTTAGGTAAGCTCTCCCGGAAAATTCGCCGAGCAGATCGACGCCAGGACTGATTCCAGCCCTGGCGATCTGATCGAGAGAGGTTCCGCGCTTGCCGCTCTGGGTCGCCATCACCGTCACCGCCGCGCTGTTCCAGACTTGGCGCACCGCCCTGCAACAGCGCCTGCGCGGGCAATTGTCGCTGAACGGCGCCGCCGTGGTGCGATACCTCTACGGCGTGCCCTTCGGCCTGATGATCCTCAGCGCCTATTGGCTGATCTTCGGCGGCAGCTTCGGCATGCCGACACCGTACTTCCTCCTGCTCTGCGCGCTGGCCGGCATCACGCAGATCTTCGGCACCAACCTGCTCATCGCCTCCTTCGGGCCGCGCGGCTTCGCGGTCGGCACCGCCTATTCCAAGACCGAGGCGGTGCAGGCCTCCATCATCGCCGTCATCATCCTGGGCGAGGTGCTGCCCCTGCTCTCCTGGCTCGGCATCGGCGTCAGCGTCTTCGGCGTGATGTATCTCTCGCTCGCCGGGCGCGGCATGCGGCCGGGCGACCTCTGGCGGGCGACGCTGCAGCCGGCGGCGCTCTGCGGCATCGGCGCGGGCTTCTGCTTCGCCTTCACCTCCATCTGCGTGCGCAAGGCGAACATGGAGCTGCCGGGCGCGGACCCGCTGCTGAAGGCGCTCTTCTCCGTGGTCGTCACCAATGTGATGCAGACGATGATGCAGGGCGGCTGGCTGTTGCTGCGTGAACCCGCGCAGATCATGGCCGTGTTCCGCAGCTGGCGGGACAGCGCGAAGGTCGGCGCGCTCTCGGCCGCCGGCTCCTGCTGCTGGTTCATGGGCTTCGCCCTGGCGCCGGTCGCGCTGGTGCGCGCGGTGGGCCAGGTGGAGATCCTCTTCACCCTGCTCTTCAGCCGCTTCTTCCTGAGCGAGCGGCTGAAGGCGAAGGATGTGGCCGGCGCCCTGATGGTTGTCGCCGGCGTGGTGCTGGTGCTGGCGGGAAGCGTCCGGCTCAGCTGAAGAGCTTGAGCACCGCGGCCGGGTCCACCGTCTCCAGCGTGGCGGGCGTCCAGGCCGGCTTGCCATCCTTGTCCACCAGCACGCTGCGCACGCCCTCGCGGAAATCCGGGTGGTCATGCACCACCGTGCGCGTCAGCTTCAGTTCCTCGTCCAGGCACTGGCGCAGGCTCATGCCCGCACCGCGCTTGAGCAGTTCGAGCGAGACGCTGAGGCTGGTGGGGGACATGCGGCGGAGGATCTTCACCTGCGCCTCGGCCCATTCGCCGCCCGCCTTCTCCAGCACGGCGATGATGCCGAGCACGCTGTCGGCCGCGAAGGCCTCGTCGATCAACGCGCGGTGCGGCGCGAAACTCGCCTCCGGCAGCGGGGCCGCGAAACGCTCGATCACGCCGGCATCGCCGGTCTCGACCAGTGCCGCGCGCAGCGCCGGGAAGTTTTCCCGCAGCACGTAATGGGTGGCGAGGCCCGCATGCACGCAATCAGCCCCCGAGAGCCGCGCGCCGGTCAGCGCCAGCCAGGTGCCGAGCTTGCCCGGCAGCTTGGGCAGGATGTGGCTGGTGCCGACATCGGGGAAGAGCGCGATGGCCGTCTCAGGCATGGCCAGCAGGGCATGCTCGCTCACCACGCGCGGGCCGTTGTGGATGGCGAGGCCGATGCCGCCGCCCATGCAGACCCCGTCGATCAGCGAGACCCAGGGCTTCGGGAACAGCGCGATGCCCTCATTCACCGCATATTCCTCGGTGAAGAAGGCCTCGACCGGCGCCCGGTTCCCGGCGATGGCGGCCTCGCGCACGGCGCGCACATCGCCGCCGGCGCAGAAGGCCCGCCCGCCCGCGCCCTCGAGCAGGACGAGCTTCACCGAAGCGTCATCCTTCCATTGCGCGATGGCGGCGGCGAAGTCCCGGATCATGCCGAGGTCCAGCGCGTTCAGCGCCTTGGGGCGGTTCATCAGGATGGTGCCGGCATGGCCCTCGCGGTTCAGGATCAGGCTCGCTTCGCTCATGGTGCTTCCTCAATCAGCGTCCTGCGGCGGTAGCGCGGGGGCTGGCCCCTGTCCACCCTCGAAAACCTTGCGGAATGGCCTCCATGGCATCAGTTTGGGCGCACTGCATTCCAAGGAGGAACACCCCATGGCCTTCATCCATCGCCGCGGCCTTATGCTCGGCGCGGCCGCGCTCGGCGCCTTCGCCATCACCGGCCGCGCCCAGGCCCAGGCACCCGCCGCAGCCCCGGCGCCCGCACCGACCGGCCCCTTCACCCTGGCCCCCCTGCCCTATGGCTTCGACGCCAATGAGGCCGCCATTGATGCCCGCACCATGGAGCTGCACTGGCGCTTCCACCATGGCGCGCAGGTCGCCAACCTGAACCGCGCGCTGGTGGGGCAGGATGCCTTCGCCGCCATGCAGCTCGACGAGCTGCTGATGAACCTCTCCCGCGTGCCGGAGGCGGTGCGCGGCGCCATCCGCAACAATGGCGGCGGCCATGCCAACCACACCATGTTCTGGGAGATCATGGGCGGCCGCGGCGGCGAGCCGACGGGCGACCTGCTGGCCGCGATCAACCGCGACCTCGGCGGGATGACGGAGTTCCGCAACCGCTTCAACGCCGCCAGCATGGGCGTCTTCGGCTCGGGCTGGGCCTTCGTGACGGTGACGCCATCGGGCGCGCTCGCCATCACCACGCGGCCGAACCAGGACAATCCGCTGATGGATGGCCAGCGCGTGCTGATGGGCAATGACGTGTGGGAGCACGCCTATTACCTGCGCTACCAGAACCGCCGGAACGAATATGTCTCGAACTGGTGGAACATCCTGAACTGGGACAAGATCGCGGCGCGCTACGGCGCGGCGATGGCCGGCACGCTCCGGGTCTGAACGAGAAGAGGGGGGCGCGAGCCCCCCTCGACCTTTGCGTGACCGCGAAGAGGGCTCAGCCCTTCTTCGCCTTGAAGGCCGTGAAGTGCGGCGCTTCCTTCACGATGCGGTTCTCCATCTTGATCAGCATGCCGCCCTCGGCCGCCGCCTTCAGATAGGCGCCCCAGGCCGGGTCCGCCGCCATGGCGGCACGGCGCTGCTCGCGGTCGCCCTGGTCCTTGTAGCCCCAGAGATGGACGACGGTGTTCAGCTCGCCCTCGATGGTGGTGTACCAGCCCAGGCAATTCTCCAGGTATTTGAGCTGGAGCGGCCAGGCCTTCTCCTCATAGAGCTTCACGAAATCCGCCATGCGGTTCGGCAGGCAGGTGTAGATGCGCAGGTCAACGATCATCGGGGTTTCCTCCAGAACAACCCGCCCATGATCCGCGAAAACCCCCGATGGGCATAGCACCCCCAAAGCCAGAGGGGCGGACCGCCCCCGCGATCCGCCCCCCGTGGCCCTCCGGTGGCTTCGCCACCGGAGGATGAACCCAGCTCACAAACTCAGCGCCAATCCGGGCGGTTACTGGATGTCCACGGGGACAAGATCCTGGAACCAGGATTGCGCGCTGGTGAAGCCGCGCACGCGGCGATGCATGGCGCGCGGATTCAGGTCATGCACGATGAAGAGCCAGGGCGGGTTGTCCACGATCCGCGTATGCGCCCGGGCATAGGCCGCGTTGAACTCGCTCTCATTCGTCGCGCGTTCCAGCGCCGCGAAGGCCGTCTCGAACTCCGGGTCGTTGAATTGCGGCCAGTTGAAGCCGTTGGGCGGCACGAAAGCCTGCAGGAAGTAGCGCGCCATCACGCTCGGGTCGCTGGAGGGCGAGGAGGGGTTGAGCGCGAGCGAACCCGCCAGCACCGGGGCGCCGGGCGAGCTGCGCGTGGCCTGCAGCAGCGTGTTCCACTCCGTCACCTCGAAGGTGACGTTCACGCCGCAGGCCTGGCGCAGGTTCTGCTGCAGGAACTCGTTCATCGGCAGCGGCAGCATCTGGCCGGAGCCCGAGGTGGAGATCATCACCTTGAAGCTCAGCGGACGCTGCGCGTTGAAGCCCGCCTCGGCCAGCAAGGCGCGGCCGCGCGCGGGGTCGAAGCTGTAGCGGTGCTGCGGTGTGCCGAAATTCGGGTCATTGGGCTTGAGCCAGCCCACGCTCGGCTCCGCCGTGCCGTTCAGCAGCTGAACGAGGCCCGCGCGGTCCACACAGTAGTTCAGGCCCTGGCGCACACGCACGTCCCGGAAGGGCGTCTCGCCGCCCATCTGGAAGAACCAGGGCCAGACATGCGGGTAGCTGCCCGTGGTGATGTTGAAGCCCGCCGTCCGCAGCGAGGGGATGGCGTCCGGCGGCGGCACCTCGATCCAGTCCACCTGGCCGGAGCGCAGCGCGGCCAGGCGCGTCGTCGCTTCGGGCATGGGCAGCAGCAGCACGCGATCCAGGCGCGGGATGCGGTTGCGGTCCCAGTACTGGTCGTTCTTGGAGAGCTCGGCCGAGGTGCGCGGCACGAAGCGGCTGAGGCGGAAGGGCCCGGTCCCGGCCGGCGGCAGGGCCGCCACGCGCGCCCAGTCCCGCCCGCCATCCTCGAAGCTCTTGGGCGAGGTGAAGAGGATATAGACCGCCATATAGGGGAAGTAGGAGGCGACGCGGTTGGTGCGGAAGGCGATCGTCCGCTCATCCACCTTGCGGTAGCTCTCCATGATGGGGATGCGCGCGCGGGTGATGGCGCTGCCCTGCGCCTCGAATTGCGGCGACTGGTTGTTGAAGTAGCGCTCGAGGTTCCAGATCACCGCATCGGCGTTGAAGGGCGTGCCGTCATGGAAGCGCACGCCCTCGCGCAGGGTGAAGAGCCAGGTCTGCGGGTCGTTCGGGTCCTGGCGCCAGGATTCCGCGAGGCCGGGGCGCAGCCCGGCGGGGCGGTCGGCGCTGGAGAGATCCCAGAGCACGAGGCCTTCGAAGACCGGGTAGCCGAGGAAGCGCATGCCCTCGAAGCCGTTATTCGGCATGCCCGTGGTGGTCGGCACATCCGCCGCGGTCATGGCGATGCGCAGCGTCTTGAGCGGTGCCTGCTGCGCGATGGCGGGAAGCGCCATGAGGGTTGCGGCGATGCCGAGCCCCATGGTCTTGAGCGTGAACCTCATGAAGTCCCTCCGGGTTTTTGGACGGCGCATGCGACCAGCGGCGGCGGCAGCGCGCAAGACGATTTTCGCAATCATTTCACGGCGGGCACACCACCGCCTGGACAGAAAAGCGGCAACCTGCTCCGCAAGGCGGGCCTCAGCCCTCCAGCGCGTAATCCTTGAACTGGCGCTTCAGCTCCGCCTTCCAGAGCTTGCCGGTGGCTGTCATGGGCAGCGTCTCCACGAATTCCACGCGATCGGGCATCCACCATTTGGCGATCTTGCCCTCCAGCACGCCGAGGATGCTCTCGGGCGTCGGGTTCGTGCCGGGCTTCCTCACCACCAGCAGCAGCGGCCGTTCATCCCATTTCGGATGATGCACGCCGATGGCCGCGGCGAGTGCGACATCCGGGTGCGCGAGGGCCAGGTTCTCCAGCGTGATGGAGCTGATCCATTCGCCGCCGGATTTGATGACATCCTTCGCGCGGTCCACGATCTCGACGGCGCCGAGCGCATCTTCCGTCACGACATCGCCGGTCGAAAACCAGCCATCCGCGCTGAAGGCCGGGTCATCCGGATGGTTGAAGTAGCTGGCGGCGACCCAGTGGCCCTGCACCTCCAGCTCGCCGAAGGCCACCTCGTCCTTCGCGATGGGCTGGCCCGCGCTGTCGAGGATGCGGAAATCCACGCCGAAGGGCGGCCGACCCTGCTTGCGGCTATAGGCCAGCCAGCGATCCTCGTCCCATTCCGCCGTCTCCGCCTTGCGGGAATTGAGCGCGCCCAGCGGGCTCAATTCCGTCATGCCCCAGGCATGCAGGATGGGGACGCCGTATTCGCGCAGGAAGCCCCCGGTGATGGCGACCGGCAGCGCCGTGCCGCCCACCACCAGACGCGGCGGCGCGGTGAATTTGCGCGAGGCGTCGGCGCGCAGCCAGGCCAGCAGCATGGTCCAGATGGTCGGCACCCCGGCCGAGAAGGTGACGCGCTCCTCCTCGAAGAGCTTGAACAGGCTGGCCGGGTCCAGCTTCGGGCCCGGCAGCACGAGGGAGCAGCCCACCATGGCCGAGGCATAGGGGATGGACCAGGCGTTGACGTGGAACATCGGCACCACCGGCATCACGACATCCCGCGCCGCGAGCGCGAAGACATCGGGCTGGATGGCGGACATGGCGTGCAGCACCGTCGAGCGGTGCGAGTAGAGCACGCCCTTGGGCATGCCCGTGGTGCCCGAGGTGTAGCAGAGCGAGGAGGCGGCGCGTTCCTCCAGCAGCGGCCAGGCATAGTCGCCATCCTCGGCGGCGATCAGCGCGGCCTGGTCCAGCACCGGCACCGGCAGGTCGGGCTTGGGGGCGGGGCCCATCAGCACCACGGCGCGCAGCGCGGGCGGCAGGCGATCGGCGACGGCGGTGAGGGCGGGCAGGACGGAGGGGTCCACGAAGACCACGACATCCCCGGCATCGGCGAGGATATAGGCGATCTGGTCGGCGAAGAGGCGCGGGTTCACCGTGTGCAGCACGGCCCCCATGCCGGAGACGGCGTAATAGACCTCCAGATGCGCGCGCGAATTCCAGCTCATCGTCGCCACGCGGTCGCCCCGCTTCACGCCGAGGCGGGCCAGCGCCTGGGCCAGGCGCTTGGCGCCGTGCTCCAGCTCGGGCCAGCTGCCGCGCGTCGCCGCGCCCTCCGGGTCCACCGAGACGATCTTGGCACCCTCATGGTGCCGCGCCGCATGGCGCAGGATCGAGGAGACGAGGAGCGGGTGCTCCTGCATCAGGCCGAGCATGGTGATCCTCCCTGGTGGTTCTTCTGGGAGCATCCTGGCGCAGGCGGGGCCGCGCCGTCCATGGTGGCGGGGGCTACCAGCCCAGGCGGCGCGGGTCTCCGGCGGCGGGCGCGCTGAAGGGGCGCGGCGCGTTGGAGGGCGGCAGGTCGAAGCGGCGCGGGTCGTTCGGCGTCAGCTCCCGGTCCAGCACGATCTGCCCCGAGGTGGTCTGGTAGCCGCGCTGGAAGCTCGCCGGGCCGAAGGGCATGTCCGGCACGCCCGAAGAACCAGGCGAGGTGTCCACATTGGCGCAGGCGCCGAGCAGGAGCAGGCAACCAAGCTGGAACAGCCGCATCATCTTCACTCCGGTCGAATATTGGCGCCGCGGATCAGATCGCCCCACATCGTCGTCTCCCGCGCCAGCAGGTCACGCACGGATGCCGCATCGCCGGTGACGATGTCCACCCCCTGCTCGGCCATGCGGGCGCGGAGCGCGGGGTCTTCCGTCGCCGCGCGCAGGGCGGCGCCGAGGCGCTCCAGCACCGGCGCGGGCGTGCCGGCGGGGGCGAAGAGCGCCTGCCAGAACACCGCCTCGAAGCCCGGCACGGCATCGGCCACGGGCGGCAGGTCCGGCACCAGGGCGTTGCGCTCGCGCGACGAGATGGCGAGGCCGCGCGTGGCTCCCTCGCGCATCGTGGGCAGCGCCTCCAGCAGAGCCTGGAACATCGCCTGGATGCGGCCGGCGCGCAGTTCGATCAGCGCGGGCGCGCCACCGCGGAAGGGCACATGCACCACGTCGATGCCGGTGCGCGCCACAAGCAGCGCCTGCGCCAGGTGGTTCACCGCCCCCGTGCCGCTCGACCCGAAATTCACGCGGCCCGGATTGGCGCGGCAATAGGCGATGAACTCCTCCGTCGTGCGCGCCGGCACGGCGGGGTTCACATGCAGCGCGAAGGCGGTGCGGAACACCATGCCGACGGGCACCAGCTCGCGCATCGGCTCGCGCGGCGTGAGGTTGGGCTGCAGCGCCGGGTTGATGGCGAGGGTGGAGGTGCCCATCAGCAGCGTGTAGCCATCGGGCCGCGCCTGCGCGACATGGGTGTTGGCCACAGCCGTCGCCGCGCCCACGCGGTTCTCGATCACCACCGGCACGCCCAGCTCCCGCGCCATGCGTTCGGCGACCGCGCGACTCGTCACATCGGTCACGCCACCCGGCGCATAGCCGGAGGCGACGGCCAGCGCGCGGCTGGGGAAGGCCTCCCGCGCCCGGGCCGGCAGGGCGATCAGGGCGGGCGTGGCGAGCAAGGCGCGGCGTGCAGGCATGGGGTTCCTCCGTTTTCTTCTCAATCAGACGAGCGTCACATTGGCTTCGCCCAAGCGTCATCCGGATGCAACATACACCCACTAAGCCGCGCCCCGGCAGATGGGATGCGGGCATGCTTGAGATCGAGGGTCTGACACGGCGCTTCGGCAGTGTGAAGGCGGTGGACGGCGTGAGCCTGACCGTCCCGGCAGGGCAGATGGTGGGCGTGATCGGCCGTTCCGGCGCGGGCAAATCCACCCTGCTCCGCCTCATCAACCGCCTGGCCGAGCCCTCCGAGGGCCGCATCCGCTTCGAGGGGCGCGACGTGACCGCGCTCAAGGGCCGGGCGCTTCGCGACTGGCGGACCGGCTGCGCCATGATCTTCCAGCAGTTCAACCTGGTGCAGCGCCTGGATGTGCTCACCAACGTGCTGATCGGCCGCCTCAACCATCACCATGGCGTTATGGCACACCTCGGCTCGCTCTTCTGCCAGTTCTCGCCGGCCGAGCGCGCGATGGCGCTGGCCGCGCTGGAACGCTTCGACCTGCTTTCCACCGCGCTGCAACGCGCCGACACGCTCTCGGGCGGGCAGCAGCAGCGGGTCGCCATCTGCCGGGCGCTGATGCAGCAGCCGCGCCTCATCCTGGCCGACGAGCCCATCGCGAGCCTCGATCCGCGCAACGCGCGCACCGTGATGGACGCGCTGGCCGAAGTGAACCGGCGCGAGGGGCTGACCGTCCTGGTCAACCTGCATCACCTCGACACCGCGCGCGAATACTGCACCCGCGTCATCGCGATGCAGCAGGGCCGCGTCGTCTTCGACGGCGCGCCGGCCGAGCTCGATGCCGCACGCATCACGCAGATCTACGGCATCACCGAGGCCGAGTTCCAGGCCGAGGCCGCCGCCGCCGTGAACGCCACGCCCGCCCCCGGCTTCGCGCCGCAGGTGGCGCTGGCCTGACCCACACCCGAAGGAGAAATCCCCGATGATGAACCGCCGCTACCTCGGCGCGCTGGCGCTGGGCGCCAGCCTCGCGCCGCAGCTCGCCACCGCGCAGCGCGCCGCCCCCGCGACCATGGCGCCCGAGGCCGCCGCCGGCCAGCGCATGCGCCGCACGCTGGACGCCGATGTGACCATGCCCGAGGCCGGCCGCCGCGCCTGGGCCGCGCAGGTCCCGCAGATCCGCATCGGCCTGCTGGGCGGCGAGAACGAGGCCGACCGCATGGGCCGCTTCGGCGCCTACCAGGCGCTGCTGCAGGAGACCTTCCAGGTCCCGGTCCGCCTCTTCGCCGCCAGCGACTATGCCGGCGTGCTGCAGGCCTTCTCCGCCGGGCAGATCGAGTTCGCGGCCATGGGCCCCTCCGTCTATGCCGGCACCTGGATCGACACCAATGGCGGCGTGGAGCCGGTGCTGGTGGCGGAGGAGCGCGACGGCTCCATCAGCTATATCGCGGTCATGGTGACGCGCGCCGATAGCGGCATCACCAATCTCGAGCAGATGCGCGGCCGCACCCTGGCCTGGGCGGATGCCAATTCCACCTCCGGCTACCTGGTGCCGCGCTTCGCGCTGCGCCGCCAGGGCATCGGCGTGGAGAGCGGCCAGTATTTCTCGCGCACCGGCTTCGGCGGCGGGCATGAGCAGGCCGTCGTCGCCGTGCTGCAGCGGCAGTTCGACGCGGCCGTCACCTGGGCCTCGGGCCAGGGCGATGTGAATGAGGGCTTCACCCGCGGCAACCTGCGCGCGATGGTGGACAAGGGCATGCTGAACATGCGCGACCTGCGCATCATCTGGCAGAGCGAGCCCATCATCAACGGCCCGATCACCATGCGCACCAACCTGCCGCGCGCCTTCCGTGACGACATCGTGAACTTCCACCTGGCGCTGCCGAAGACGCACCCGACGGTCTACCAGCAGATCGAGCGCGGCGGCGGCACGGGCTATCGCGAAGTGACGCATGCGCAGTTCCAGTTCCTGGTGGACATGCGCCGCGAGGAAGCGGCCGAGCGGCGGCGGAGGAGTTAAGCGGCCCTCAAACGCCGGGCGCTCTGCGGCCGGAATCTCTGATGGAGTGTTTGATGATCACGGCTGCTCTGGCTCGTCGCGCTCTGTTCGGCGGCGCTCTCGCCCTGCCCGTCACCGCGCGGGCCCAGTCCGCGGCCGAATGGCGCCCGCGCCGCACCGCCGATGGCACCCATCCCATGCCCGAGCCCGGCCGCCGCGCCTGGGCCGAACAGGTGCCAGCCATCCGCGTTGGCCTCATGGGCGGCGAGAACGAGGCTGATCGCCTCGGCCGCTTCGATGGACTGCGCCGCCTGCTGGAGGAGACGTTTCGCGTCCCCGTCCGCCTCATGCCGGCCAGCGACTATGCGGGCGTCATGCAGGCGCTCTCCGCCCGGCAGATCGAGTTCGCCGCCCTCGGCCCCTCCATCTACGCCGCCGCCTGGATTGATACCCATGGCGGCGTGGAACCCATCCTCACCATCGAGCAGATCGACGGTTCCACGAGCTATGTCTCCGTCATGCTGGTCCGCGCCGACAGCGGCATCACGAACCTCGAGCAGATGCGCGGCCGCAGCCTGGCCTGGGCCGACCCCAACTCCGCCTCCGGCTACCTCATCCCGCGATTCGAGCTGCGCCGCGGGGGCGTCGGCGTCGAACCCGGCCAGTTCTTCGGCCGCACGGGCTTCGGCGGCGGGCATGAGCAGGCGGTGGTCGCCATGCTGCAGCGGCAATACGACGCGGCGATGACCTGGGCCTCCGGCGTGGGCGACATCAACGAGGGCTTCAGCCGCGGCAACATGCGCGCCATGGTCGAGAAGGGCATGCTGCGCATGTCCGACGTGCGGATCATCTGGCAGTCGCGCCCCATCCAGAACGGGCCCATCACCATGCGCACCGACCTGCCCGCGGAATTCCGCGAGGACATCATCCGCTTCTACCTCGCCTTGCCCCAGTCCCACCCCGCCGTCTTCGAGCAGGTCGGCCGCGGCACCGGCGCGGGTTTCCGCGAGGCGCGGCACGCCGACTACGAGGTCTTCGTCGAGATGCGGCGCGAGGAAGCCGCCGCGCGGCGGCGGCGCTCCTGATGGCCTCGCCCGCCATCGCGGCGCAGGAGGCCGCCTTCCTGGACCTGCGCGGCCAGCGCCGCCGCACGACACTGCTGGGCCTCCTGATCCTCGCCGCCTGCCTGCTGCTGGCCGCCTGGACCAGCGAGTTCTATCCCACCTCGCTCGCTGCCGGCGTGCCGCGCATCGGCGAGTATTTCGCGCGTATCACGCCCGCGCTGGAGTGGAACAAGCTCTTCTCCGACGCGGAGACCGAGGGGAGCCTGGCCTTCTGGTTCTATCGCCTCGACGCCTGGGCGATCCTGCTCATTGAGACGGCGCAGATGGCGGCACTCGCCACGCTGGCCGGCGCCGTGGTCGCGCTGCTGCTGGCCTTCCCCGCAGCGCGCAACACGGGCGCGCCCAACTGGGCCTACCAGGCGTCGCGCCGCTTCCTCGAAGCCACGCGCACCGTGCCCGAGATCGTCTTCGCGCTGATCTTCGTCTGGGCCTTCGGCGTCGGCGCCCTGGCCGGCATCCTCGCCATCGCGCTGCATACGGCGGGCGCGCTCGGCAAGCTCTTCGCGGACGCGATGGAGAACGTCGAGATGCGGCCCTGGGATGGCGTGCGCGCCGCCGGCGGCACCTGGAGCGAGGCCTGCCGCTTCGCCCTCCTGCCCGCCGCCCTGCCCGACCTGCTGAGCTACGCGCTGCTGCGCTTCGAGATCAATCTCCGCTCGGCCAGCGTCATCGGCTTCGTCGGCGCGGGCGGTATCGGCGAGGAGCTCTACAAGGTGATCTCCTTCAACTACTACGAGGAGATCAGCGCCATCCTGCTCCTCATCATCCTCTCGGTGATGGTGATCGACATGCTCTCCGACCGTCTCCGCCGTCGCGTCATCGAGGCCGTGGCATGAGCGGCCTGCGCATCGCCCCGGCGGAGATCGCCGCCTGGCAGGCGCGCCTGCCGCGCGCCTTCGGCCCCTCGCCACGTGGCCGCGCGCTGCGCTGGCTGGGTGGCGCCGCCTTCCTCGCCTGGCTGATCGGCACGCTCTGGTGGTTCGATGTCTCGCCGCGCCGGATGCTGAACGGGCTGGAAGGGCTCTTCGTCATCACCCGGCTGATGATCCCGCCCTCGCCCGGCGAGCAATGGGTGGAGATCCTGAAGGGCCTGGCGGAGAGCCTCGCCATGGCCTTCCTCGGCACCTTCATCGCGGCCCTCATCGCCGTGCCGCTCGGCTTCATGGGGGCCAGCAACGTGGTGACCAACACGCTTTTCCGCTTCTCGCTGCGCCGCGTCTTCGATGGCTTCCGCGGCGTGGACCAGCTCATCTGGGCGCTGGCCTATGTACGCGCGGTGGGCCTCGGACCGCTCGCCGGCGTGCTGGCCATCGCGACGGCGGATATCGCCGTGCTCGCCAAGCTCTACGCCGAGGCGATCGAGAACGCCGAGAAGAAGCAGGCGGAGGGCATCGCCGCCGCCGGCGGCTCGCCCACGCTCATCATCCGCTTCGGCCTGCTGCCGCAGGTGGCGCCCGTCATGCTGGGCCACGCGCTCTATTTCTTCGAGAGCAACACGCGCTCGGCCACCATCCTGGGCGTGGTGGGCGCGGGCGGAATCGGCCTGCAGATCGCCGAGCGGATCCGGGTGCGCCATTGGGACGAGGTGGCCTTCATCATCATCCTGATGGTGCTGATGGTGGCGGCGATCGACTGGCTCTCCGGCAAGCTGCGCCGCCGATTGATCGGCGCGCGCTGAAGCCGTCTGGAGTGGTGCCGCATCGCATGGCATAAGCGGGCCACGCGGGCGTGCCGGAATGGTAGACGGAAGGGTCTTAAAAACCCTCGGCCGCAAGGCCGTGCGGGTTCGAGCCCCGCCGCCCGCAAGCCTCTGTCCTATTCCAGCACCCAGCCCGGCCGCAGCGTGATCTCGGCGCGCGTGCAGATGTTGATGTTCCGCGATTCCTCCGCATTTCCATTGTCGAAGACGATGCGCAGATCGGCCTCACACGGGATGTCGGTGGCGAGTTCGCGGCGCTGGCCGGCGGTCAGCGGCTGCTCGCCCAGCTGGTTCCCGCCCCAATCGCTATCCTGCACGGAGGAGAGATAGACCTCGCGCACGGTGCGGCCATGCGCGTGGGTCAGCGTGAGGCGGCGGGCGGGGGCGAAGGCGATGGTCTCGCCGCCGCAGATCTCGACATCGCTGCGCTCCTCCGCCTGATTGTCGGCGAAGACGGCGCGCAGCCGCACGCGGCAGGCGGGGTTGCGGATGCGCAGCAGGAAGCTCTGCCCCGGATTGAGGACCGTGGCGCCCAGCCGGTCGCCGCCCCATTCGGGCCCGGCATCGGCGGTCGCGTAGAGTTCCCGCAGCACGCGGCGGGTGCGGTTGGCGATGGTCACCTCGCGCAGCGGGATGGAGGCATCGCCGAAGACGATGCGCGGGCTGGCGCAGAGATCCACCTCCTGCCGCGTCTCGGCCTGCGCGCCGCGGAAGACGGCGCGCGCCTCGAAGCGGCATTCCCTCTCGCCGCGCAGGCGCAGGTTGAAGCTGTCGCTGCCCGGCACGGTCGCCGCCCCCAGCCGGTCGGGCCCGACCACGCCGGGCCGCGCGAGGAAGAGCTGCATCAGCTCCACATCCGTGTTGTTCACCACCTCGATCGCGCGGGTGTCGCGGTCATCCACCACCAGCTCCCGCGTGGCGCAGACCTCGACGCCGCTGCGCGTCTCCGCGCTGCCATCCTCGAAGACGGCGCGCATCTGCATCTGGCAGGGGCCGCGGCCGAGGCGCAGCGGGAAGCTGGCGCCCGGCCGCACCACATCGGCCCCCAGACGGTCGGGCCCGGTCTCGCGCGAGGGTCCGTTCCAGAGATAGAGCTCGCGCAGCACGCTCTCCGAGTTGTTGCGCAGGACGATGTTGCGGTCCTGTGCCGGCTGGGGCGCCGGGCCCGGTTGCGGCTTGGCGGGCTGGGCCAGGGCTGGCCCCGCCATCACCAGCAGGAACAGCAGCGCGCGACGGATCGGGAGGCCCGGCATCACGCCCCCCTCATGCCGGCGGCAGCAGGATGACGCGGGCGCCGGCGCGGCGGTCAACGCCACGGCGCTCGCGCTCGGTCGTGAAGCCGCGCGTGCGCGCCTCGGCACGGATTCGATCCCGCTCGATGCCCATCTGCGAAAGCTGCGTCGCCACGGCGCGGGCGCGGCGGGCGGCGAGGCGGCTCGCCGTCTGCGCGCCGCCTTCGGGCGAGGCGGCGAAGCCCAGCACGCAGATGTTGCGGTCCAGCATCGTCTTCGCCTCCTCGGCGATCGGTGTCAGGCTGCTGATGGCGGCTGGCGTCAGCTGATCGGCGCCGCGCGCGAACTCCACCGAGACGGCCCCCTCCTGCAACTGCTCGGTGCCGACGCAGGAGAAGTCGCGCAGCTGCGCCAGCGCGGGGGTGGTGAAGGCCAGCAGGAAGGCCAGCGCGCGGATCATGTGGCGGCCAGCAGCCCGGCCTCGCGCAGGCGGGCCAGCAGGGCGGGGGCGTCCACCGCCGCATGGGCGCGCTTCAGCTCGGCCTCGGTGATGTCGGGCCGCGCCAGCAGCCATTGCGCAGCCTCGGCCTCGGCGGGGTTGAGCGGCACGGTGCCGGCGGAGGTCTTCAGGACCCATTCGGCGCCGCGCCGCACGGGCTTCGCACCGCCCGGGATCACGCGGAAGGCGCCACCCTCGGCGCCCTCTTCGCCGCCCGCCGCGCTCGGAGCGGCCATGCCGCGCCAGGCCAGCAGGTCATTCCCGCCGCGATGGAAGCGGTAATCCGCCACATATTGCTCCAGCACCGCCATCACCTTCGGGTCCTTCGCGAGTTCCGCCACGCGGGCGCCCAATTGTCCCGCGCGCTGCGTCAACGCGAATTTCGCCGCCGCGCTGCCATCCTGCCGCGGCAGGGGCTGGCGGAAGACGGTCTCATAGAGCACGCGCTCAAGCAGGATGTTCATCACGTCCATCCCGTTCGGCGCATGCGCGCCATAGGCGACATGCACGCTCGCGGGGGCTTCGGCCAGCGCGTCGTGATACCAGCCGCGCGGCAGATAGAGCAGGTCGCCCGGCTTCATCAGGACCTTCGCGCGCAGCTTGCCCTTGTGCTGCTCATGATGCGCCTGGTCCTGGCTGCGCCAGAGCGGGTGGCTGATGGGCCAGTCGGCCCTGCCCTCCCAGATGTTCCAGGTCTTCTCGCCCTCCACCTGCACCGCCCAGACGTCATGCGTGTCGTAATGGGCGGGGAAGGCCTTGTGGCTCTGCCAGGAGATGTAGACATTCGCCTGCGCCTTCCCCAGGCCCGCGCTTTCGATCGCATGGCTGACGGAGGCGAGGCCGGGGGTCAGGCTGTCCACATCGTTCATCACGATGCTGGCGCCCTTCTGCACCCATTCGCGCACGCGCTCCGTGACGGGCTGCATGAGCTGCGCGTTGGAATCGCGCGCCGTGGCGCGGGCGCAATATTGCTCGGCCGGAATGGGCTTGCCGTCCAGCACGAGCTGGAGCGAGTGGCTGGACCAGGCATGCGTCATGTCCAGCAGGCGATTGATCTGCCGCCAGGAGAAGACGGCGGCGAATTTCGCCGGGTCGCCCTTCAGGTGCAGGGGTAGCTTGTCATGATATTCGGCGAAGAACTGCTCCACGGGCATGGGCGCGAGCAATTGGGCGAGCGTCATTGTCATGGGGCGAATCTAGCGCAGCCGGGCCCCGCATGCCACGCCCATCAAGGTGGCGCTTGCGCCCGGGGGTCTGAAAGCCGGAAGCTGCCCGCAAAGGAAGGACGCCATGCCCGAAGCCCCGATGAGCGACATGCCCGACCCGGTGCGGGAGGAGGTGCTGCGCGCCGCCGCCGTGGGGCTCAACCCCGCCGCCGCGGCGCTGCTGCCAGCGCTGCACGCCGCCATCCCGACGCAGGAGCTGGCGTCCCGCCCGCCCGAGTCGCTGCGCGAGGCATCGGCCTCCCTCGCCGCGCTCGCCGCACAGCGCGCCCCGGGCGAGGTGAAGCTGCGCGTGACGCCCCCGGGCTCCGGCCGCGGCGCGCATGGCGTGGCCGAAATCATCCTCGGCGACATGCCCTTCCTGGTGGATTCGGTGCTGGCCGCCCTCACCCGCCAGGGGCGCGTGGTGCGGGAATTCCTCCACCCCGTCCTGCCGGTGACGCGCGATGCGGGCGGCGCGGTGGTGACGCTCGGCCAGGGCGAGACGCGCGAGAGCATGATGCGCGTCACCATCGGCGCAAGCGCCGGCCATCTGCTGCCGGGGATGGAACCGCAGGGCTGGCCGCAGGTGGAAGCGTCCCTCGCCCGCGCCCTGCACGATGTGGGCGTGGCCGTGCGCGACTTCCCCGCCATGCTCGCCCTGCTGGATCAGGCCGATTCGGAAATGCGCGGCGACGATGAGGCGCGGGAATTCCTTGCCTGGCTGCGTGACGACAATTTCGTCCTGCTCGGCCATCGGCACCTCGTGGTGGAGGGCGGCGAGGTCCGCGTCCTGGAGGCCGAGAATCTCGGCCTGCTGGCCGATCCGGCGCTGCCGGTCTTCGACGCGCTGGCCGCCCTGCCCGCCTTGCCCGAACGCGCCCGCGCCGCCTTCGCGGCACCGCCCGCCGTCACCGTCGCCAAGGCCAATATGCGGAGCACGGTCCACCGGCCGCAGCATGCCGATGTGGTCGGCACGCGCATCCTGGACGCAGCGGGCCAGGTGGTGGGCGTGCGGCTCTTCCTCGGCCTCTTCGCCGCCGCCGCCTACAACCGCAACCCACGCTCCATCCCGCTGCTGCGCGGCAAGGTGGAGCGCATCCTCGCCACCGCCGGCGTCTCGCCCTTCAGCCATGACGGCCGCGCGCTGCGCAACATCCTCGACACCTGGCCGCGCGACGAACTCTTCCAGGCGAGCGAGGCGGAAATCCTGGAGGGCGCGCGCATCGCGCTCGACCTCTCGATCCGCCCGCGCCCGGCGCTCTTCTTCCGGCCCGACCCTTTCGGCCGCTTCGTCTCCGTCATCGCCTGGCTGCCGCGCGAAGGGTTCGACACGCGGCTGCGCTCCCGCGTGGGCGAGATGCTGGCGCGCGCGCATGGCGGGCGGCTCTCGGCCTTCTACATCGCGCTGGGCGACGCGCCGCTGGCGCGCGTGCACTACATCATCGGCACCGATCCCGGCACGGCGCTCAGCCCGGATCACGCGGCACTGGAGGCGGCGGTGGCGCAGGCCGCGCGCAGCTTCGGCGACCGCCTGGCCGATGTGCTGGTGGAGGAGCGCGGCGAGGCCGCGGCCGGGGCAGCGCTGGCGCAGTGGCGCGATGCCTTCCCGCCCAGCTACCGCGAGACGGAGACGCCCGCCCAGGCGGTGGCCGATCTTTCGCTCGCCGAGGCCGCGCTGGCCAGCGGCCGAATCGAGGCGGCGGTGCAGCAGCCGCCCGGCTGCCCGCCCCAGCGCATCATCCTGCGCCTCGCCGTGCCCGGCCATGCGCTGGCGCTGGCCGATGCGCTGCCGCTCTTCGAGAGCCTGGACCTGCGCGCGATCGAGGAGGTGCCGCACAGGCTCTCGCCGCAGGGCGCCGGCAACGTCTCGCTGCATGTCTTCACGCTGGATGCCGGCACGGCCTTCCGGGCCGAGCGCGCCGAGCCACTCCTGGAAGCGCTGGAAGCCCTGCTGGCCGGCGAGGTCGAGGCCGATGGCTTCAACCGCCTGGTGCTGCGCGCGGGGCTCGACTGGCGGGAATGCTGGCTGCTGCGGGCGATGTACCGCTGGCTGAAGCAGGTGGGCTTTCCCTTCGCGCAGGAAAGCGTCTCCGCCGCGCTGGTCGCACAGCCCGAGGCGGCGCGGCTGCTGCTCGACCTCTTCCACGCGCGCTTCCGCCCCGAGGGTGGTGGCGACGAGGCCGCGCTGGAATCCGCCTGGACCACGCTGCTGGATGGTGTGGCGGATCCGGATGCGGACCGCATCCTGCAACGCCTGCGCGCGCTGCTGGACGGCATGCTCCGCACGAATTTCTATCAGGGGAAGGCCTATCTCGCCTTCAAGCTCGATTCCCTGCGGGCCGGCGAGATGCCCGCGCCCCGCCCCTGGCGCGAGATCTTCGTCCACAGCGCCAGCATGGAAGGCTGCCACCTGCGCGCCGGGCCCGTGGCGCGCGGCGGCATCCGCTGGTCCGACCGGCGCGAGGATTTCCGCACCGAGATTCTGGGCCTGATGAAGGCGCAGCGCCTCAAGAACGTCGTCATCGTGCCGACGGGGGCGAAGGGCGGCTTCGTGCTGAAGGGCCATGTGCCGAGCGACCGCGAAGGCTTCCAGGCCACCGGCATCGCCGCCTATCGCACGCTGGTGCGCGGCATGCTGGACCTGACAGACAATCTGCATGGCACGGAGGTGGTGACCGCCCCCGGCATCCGCCGCCGGGACGGCGATGACCCCTATATCGTCGCCGCGGCCGACAAGGGCACCGCCACCTTCAGCGACATCGCGAACGGTCTCTCCGCCGAATACGGCTTCTGGCTGGGCGATGCCTTCGCCTCGGGCGGCTCGGCCGGCTATGACCACAAGGCCATGGGCATCACCGCGCGCGGCGCCTGGGTGATGATCGAGCGGCATTTCGTGGAGACATTGGGCCGTTCCATCCATGACGCGCCCTTCACCGTGGCCGGCGTGGGCGACATGTCGGGCGACGTCTTCGGCAATGGGCTGCTGATCTCGAAGCAGGCGAAGCTGGTGGCGGCCTTCGACCACCGGCACATCTTTCTCGACCCCGATCCCGACCCGGCGCGGAGCCATGCCGAGCGCGCGCGCCTCTTCGCCCTGCCGCGCTCCTCCTGGGCGGATTACGACGCGTCGCTGATCTCGGCGGGCGGCGGCGTCTTCGCGCGCAACCTCAAGACCATCCCGCTGAGTGCGGAAGTGCGCGCGCTGCTCGGCATCAACGCCGAACGCGCGGAGCCGGCCGCCGTGCTCCAGGCCATCCTGAAGCTCGACACCGACCTGCTGTATTTCGGCGGCATCGGCACCTATGTGAAAGCCAGCACGGAGACGCAGGCCGAGGCGGGCGACCGCGCCAATGACGCGATCCGCGTGGATGGCCGCGACATCCGCGCCCGCGTGGTGGGCGAGGGCGCCAATCTCGGCGTGACGCAGGCCGGCCGCATCGAGATCGCGCGTGCCGGCGCGCGCATCAACACCGATGCGCTGGACAATTCGGCCGGGGTCAGCACCTCCGACCATGAGGTGAACATCAAGATCCTGCTCGCCGATGCCGAGGCCTCCGGCGTCATGACGCGCCGCCAGCGCGACGAGTTGCTGGAGAGCATGACGGATGAGGTCGCCGCACTCGTGCTGCGCGACAACCATCTGCAATCCGTCGCCGTCACGCTGGAGACGCGTACGGGGGCGGCGGCGCTTCCCGCCCAGGCCGCGCTGATGACGCGGCTGGAGGCGGAAGGGCTGCTGGACCGCGCCCAGGCCGGGCTGCCGGACGCCGCCACCATGGCCGCCCGTACCAAGTCGGGTGACGCACTGACGCGGCCCGAGATCGTGGCGCTGCTGCCCTTCGCCAAGCTCTGGCTGGGCGAGGTGATCCTCGCCTCGCCCTTGCCGGATGAGCCGGTCTTCGCGCCGCTGCTCACCGCCTATTTCCCGACCGCACTCCAGGCGCCGGGCTTCGCCGCCTTCATGGCGCGGCATCGGCTGCGACGGGACCTGATCGCCACCGCGCTCGCCAACATGGTCGTGAACCGGCTGGGCTGCGCGGGCCTCGCGCGGCTCGTTGCCGCCGCCGAGCCGGCCGAGGTGGTGGCCGCGACCTGGCTCGCCGCGGAGCTGTTTGGCCTGGAGGGACGCTTCGAGCAGGCCGAGGCCGCGCCGCCCAACCCGCGCCTCGCCGCGCAATCCGTGCTGCGCGAATTGCTGGAGGCGGCGGCGGTGGAGTTGCTGCCGGCCACCCGCGCCGGGCTGGAGCCAGCCATCGCCAGCCTCGCCATCGGCATCACGGCCCTGAGCGAGGCGGCGATGGCCGAGGCGGCGGGGGATGACGCGCTGCCCGGCACGCTCGGCCATTTCGTCGCCGCCGCGCCGCGCCTGGCCGCCGCCCCCGCCATCGTGCGGCTGGCGGCGGAAAGCGGCGCCGACCCGGCCGCCGCCGCGCGTGCCTGGGCCGAGGTCGGCGGGGCCTGCCAGCTCGACGCGCTGGCCGAGGCGGCGCGGCGCATGCTCGCCCCCGGCGCCTATGGCGACCGCGCGCGGGCCGCGCTGCTGGCCGATCTCCGCGCCACGCAGTTCCGCCTTGCCGCACAGCGTCTGGCCGGCGCCAGCGCCACCCTGCCCGAGGCGCTGCGCCCGGTGCTGGCCGATGCGGCGATGCAGGGCGACCTCGCCGCCGTCACCGTCGCGGTGCGCGCGCTGGACGCCTCGGCGTGACGCGCCGCGAATGGGCCTGGGCGAGCTATGACTGGGCCAACAGCGCCTTCCCGACGGTGGTCTCCACCTTCGTCATCGCGGCCTATTTCACCCGGGGCATCGCGCCCGATCCGGTGACGGGGCAGGTCATGTGGGGCTGGATGCAGGCGCTGGTGGGCCTCGCCATCGGCCTGCTTTCGCCGCTGCTGGGCTCGATCGCGGATGCGGGCGGGCGGCGGCGGCTGATGCTGCTGCTCTGCACGCTGCTGACGGCCTTCTTCACCGCCGGCATCTGGTTCGCCAAGCCCGAGCCGGGCTACGCCGCCTGGGCGCTGCTCTGCGTCGCGCTCGGCACGCTCTGCTTCGAGCTCGGCACCGTCTTCTACAACGCCATGCTGCCCGATGCGACGACGCGGGAGCGGCTGGGCCGCGTCTCGGGCATCGGCTGGGCGCTGGGCTATGCGGGTGGCCTCGCCTGCCTCGTGCTCTGCCTCGCGCTGCTGGTGCAGCCCAACCCCTCGCCCTTTGGGCTGGATCGTGACGCGGCGGAGCATGTCCGCGCGACCGCGCTGCTCGTCGCCGCCTGGCTGCTGCTCTTCGCCTGGCCGGTGCTGGTCTTCCTGCCCTCCACGCAAGGCCCGCGCACACCACTGCGCCAGGCGGCGACGGAGGGGATCGCCGACCTGCTACGCCTCCTGCGCGGCCTGCCGCGGCAAAAGCTGATCGGCCGCTTCCTGCTGGCGCGGCTCTTCTACACGGATGGGCTGAACGTGCTCTTCGCCTTCGGCGCGATCTACGCGGCGGGCGTCTTCGGCATGGGCTTCGAGGAGATCCTGCTCTTCGGCATCGCGCTGAACGTGACGGGCGGCATCGGCGCCGCGCTCGGCGGGTGGGTGGAGGAGAGGCTCGGCGCGCGGGCCACCATCCTGACCGCGCTGGTGGCGCTGATGGCGATCGGCGGCGCCATGCTCCTGGTGGAGAGCAAATGGGCCTTCTGGGTGCTGGGCGTGCTGCTCGGCCTCTTCTTCGGCCCGGCCCAGGCAGCGAGCCGCAGCCTGATGGCGCAGGTGGCGCCGCCGGGCGAGATCGCGGCCTATTTCGGCCTCTTCGCCCTCTCCGGCCGCGCCACGGGGTTCCTGGGGCCCGCCGCGCTGGCGCTGGTGACGGATGTCACCAACAGCCAGCGCGCGGGGATGGCCGTCGTGCTTCTGCTGCTGGGCACAGGGGCCGCCATCCTCGCCACGCTGCCGCGAGGGCGCTGACCCTCAGAGGTGCTTCTTGAAGAAGGCGAGCGTCCGCTCCTGCGCCACTTCCGCATCGGCCGGCACGTAGCTGCCGCGCTCCTCGCAGCCGAAGCCATGGCCGGCGCCGGGATAGACGAAGACCTCCACCTCCGGCCGCGCCGCCTGGATGGCACTCACATCCGAGAGCGGGATGGAGCCGTCCACCTCGCCGAAATGCAGCTGCACCGGGCAGCGGGGCTTTTCCTCCCTGGCCGCCGCGATGCCGCCGCCATACCAGCCCACCGCCGCCTGGAAGGCCGAGCTGCGGACCGCGCCATGCCAGGAGACGGTGCCGCCCCAGCAATAGCCCACGATGCCGCGCGGCAGCCCGGCCGGCAGCGCGCCGGCAGCGGCCAGGATGTCGAGCAGCGTCAGATGCTCATCAATTTTCCCGCGCAGGGTGCGGCCGCGCGTCACATCCTCGGCCGTGTAGCCCAGCTCCACGCCCCGCTCCGTGCGGTCGAAGAGCGCGGGGCAGATCACGGCATAGCCGGCGGCGGCGAAGCTGTCGGCCACCCGGCGCATGTGGCGGTTCACGCCGAAGATCTCCTGGACGATGACGAGACCGGCCTTGGCATCGGAAGGCCCGGCCCGATACGCGGCGAGGCTGTGGCCATCGGCGGCGGTGAGCGTGATCTGCATGGACGAATCTCCCGGGGTTGATGCTAGATTCCCAGCATGGGCGAGGTCGTGAATCTGCGGAAGTGGCGCAAGGCGCGGGAGAAGGCGGAAGCCGAGGCCCAGGCCGCCGCCAACCGCGCCGCCTTCGGCCGCACCAAGGCCGAGAAGAAGCGCGAAGCGACCGAGGCCGCCCAGCGCGACGCCCTGCTGGAGGGCAGCCGGATCGACGCCCCCGAAAAGCCCTGAATCAGCCCGGCGGGTGCAGCTCCGCCCGCGCCCGCGAAAAGCTGCGCCGCCCGCGCTTGAAGCCCATCAGCATCGGCGAGATCCCGCGCAGCGCCGCCACCGGATCGGGCGCATCCACCACCACCAGATCCGCCGGGTTGCCGACCGCGATGCCGTATTTCTCCAGGCGCAGCACCTTCGCGGAATTGGCGGTGAACATGTCCCAGGTCTTGCGGAGTTCATCGGCATCGCCGCGCTGCACGACATTCGCGTAGAGATTGGCCATGCGGATCAGCTGCGCGTCGCCGAAGGGCGTGAAGGGGTTCTGCACATTGTTGGTGGAGAGGTTGCACAGCGCGCCCTGCGCCATCAGCCGGTGCGCATCCACCACGCCGCGGCGGATGTTGTGGTCCTGGTCGCGCCCCATCAGGAAGAGGTCCGTCGCCGGCAGCACGGCCAGGGCCACGCCCGAATCCGCCATCATCCTGCCGATGCGGTCCTGGTGCTCGGGCGTGGCACTCGCGATCTTCGTGCCATGGCCGAAGGCCACGCGCCCGCCCCAGCCGATGCGGTCCGTGATCTCGCAGACGAGGCGCAGGTCGAGGTCGTTCGGATCGAAGCCGCTGTCGAGGTGCATGTCCACATCCACATCGAACTCCTGCGCGAGTTCGAAGACGCGGCGGATCTGGCCGGCGCGGTCGCGGTCGTAATTGGGGGCGGCGCCGATCACGGTGGCGCCGGATTTCAGCGCCTCGACCATCAGCTCCTCGGTGCCCGGGCTGTCCAGCAGCCCCTCCTGCGGCATCACGCAGATCTCGAGGTCAATGGCCCATTTATAGGCATCCACCAGCGCCTTCACGCCCTGGAAGCCGCGCAGCCCGACCAGCGGGTCCACCTCGGCATGGGTGCGCATGGTCATGGTGCCGTGGCTGATCGCCTTCTCGATCGTGGCGCGGGCGCGGGCGTTCACATCCTCGACGGTGAATGTGTGCTTGACGGCCGAGACACGCTCCATCGCGCGGTGCGGGTTGCGGCCGGGCGCGCAGCCGCAGCGATCAATGATGCCGCTCTTGTCCAGGTGGATATGCGTCTCGATGAAGCCGGGCGCGACGAGGCAGCCCCCCGCATCCACCACCTCGCCCGCCGCGCTGCCGAGGTCGGGCGCGATGGCGGTGATGATGCCGCCTGTCACGCCGATATCGGTGAGCGTCTCGGCATCGGCGAGGCGGGCACGGCGCAGCAGCAGGTCGAATTCCATCGGGCAACTCCTTGGGCTTGGCCGACGTTCGCTGAATTCGCGGCATATGACCACCCGAGGGAGGCAGGCGCATGAGACGGCTTCGGTCCCGGCCCGATCCAGGCTAGGATGGGCATGTGGACATTCCCGGCCCAGCCTGCGTCTTCCCCACGCCCGCTGCAGCGGAGGGGCGCTGATGTCCCGCCGCCAGATGGAAATCACGCCCGAGCTGATGTTGCGGGCCTATCGCATCGGCCTGTTTCCCATGGCCGAAAGCCGGGACGCGCGCACGCTCTACTGGCTCGATCCCGAGATGCGGGGGGTGATCCCGCTGCAAGGCTTCCACCTGCCCCGCCGCCTCGCACGGCGCGTTCGCCAGGCGCCCTATCGCATCAGCGCAAACGAGGCCTTCCCCCAGGTCATCGCCGAATGCGCCGCTCCGCGCGCCAGCTCGGCCGACAGCTGGATCAATGCGGAGATCCAGGCGCTCTTCACCGCGCTGCACCGCCAGGGCCACGCCCATTCCATCGAGGCCTGGCAGGGCGAGGCGCTGGTGGGCGGGCTCTATGGCGTCTCGCTCGGCGGCGCCTTCTTCGGCGAGAGCATGTTCAGCCGCGCCGACGACGCCTCCAAGATCGCGCTGGTGCATCTGGTGGCTCGCCTGCGCCTCGGCGGCTTCACCCTGCTGGACGCGCAATTCCAGACCTCGCACCTCGCGCAATTCGGCACGGAGGAGGTGCCGCGCGCCCTCTACAAGCAGCGCCTCGCGGAGGCGGTGGAAGTGCCGGCCCATTTCCCGGCAGAGCCCGACCCCGAGGCCCTGGCGCGCGAGATCGCGGCGTTGCGCGACGAGGGTTGAGCCGGGACGGCGTTCGTCTACACCTTTCCCCATGACCGAAGCCGCCCCGGAATTCAGCCTGATCGCCCGGCATTTCCGCCCGCTGGCGGGCCCGGGCGCACTCAACCTGCTGGATGACGCAGCGCTGCTTACGCCGCCACCCGGGCAGCAACTCGTTCTCGCCGCCGATGCCATGGTGGCCGGCGTCCACTTCCTGCCCGACGACCCGCCCGAGACCATCGGCCGCAAGCTGCTGCGGGTGAATCTCAGCGACCTCGCGGCCATGGGCGCCGCGCCGCTGGGCTACCTCATGACCATCGCGCTGACGCCGGGCACGGACGAGGCCTGGCTCGCCGGCTTCACGGCCGGCCTGGCGGAGGACCAGCGCGCCTTCGGCCTGCATGTGCTCGGAGGCGACACCGTCTCCACCCCCGGGCCGCTCAGTCTCTCGCTGACCATCCTGGGCCATGCGCCGCCCGGCGCCGCACTGACCCGCGCCGGCGCGCGGCCGGGCGATGATCTCTGGGTGAGCGGCCGCATCGGCGATGGCTGGCTCGGCCTGCGCGCTGCCCGCGGCGAAGTCGCGGACCCTGGCGGCGCGCTGGCCCGCCGCTACCGCCTGCCCGAGCCGCGCCTCGCCTTGGGCCTCGCGCTGCGCGGGCTGGCGCGGGCCTGCATGGATGTCTCCGACGGGCTCTTGCAGGATGCCGGGCACCTGGCCCGCGCCGGGGGCTGCGCGGTCGAGGTCGAGGCCGCGCGCATCCCGGTTTCCGACGCCACCGCCCCCATCGCGGCACTCGCCAGCGGCGGCGATGACTATGAGCTGCTCTTCGCCGCCGCGCCGGAGGACCGCGCGGCGGTAGAGGCGGCGAGCCTCACCGCGCGCACCCCTGTCACGCGCCTCGGGCGGTTCACGGCAGGCGCGCCGCATGTGAGTCTGCGTGACGCGACCGGCGCGGACATCACGCCGGCCAAACTCGGCTGGAGCCACCGGTGACGCAGGACGACGCTCAAGACAAGCACATGAAGGCGACCATCTGGCGCCTCTTCTTCTGCCAGGCCCTGATGAACGCGACGATGGTGGGCCAGGCCGCCATGGGCGCCATCATCGGCCACTCCCTCTCCGCCGACCCCGCACTCGCCACCCTGCCCATGGCGGTGCAGATGACGGCGGTGATGGCCGCCTCCATCCCGGCCTCCATCATCTTCGGCCGCTATGGCCGGCGCGCCGGCTTCATGCTGGGCGCCATCGTCTCGCTGGCGGGCTCGCTCACCTTCGCGCTGGGTGTGTGGAAGCAGGATTTCCTGATCTACTGCCTGGGCTCGGTGCTGGCGGGCGCCGGCTTCGGCATCGCGCAGCATTACCGCTTCGCCGCCGCCGAGGCCGCCACACCCGCCTATCGCCCGCGCGCCATCGCCCTCGTCATGGCCGGGCCGGTGCTGGCCGCGGCCTTCGGGCCGGAGATCGTGAAGCACACGCACCAGGTCTTCATGCCCTACATCTTCCTGGGCACCTACCTCGTCCTCGCCTTGCTGCCGGTGATCTGCATGGTGCTGCTGACCGGCCTGACCCTGCCGCCGCCCCCGCCGCGCGCCGCCGTCACCACGCCGGTGGGTGAGATCATGCGCCGCCCGGCCTTCGTCACCGCCGTCGTCGCCGGCATGGTGGCCTATGGCACGATGAACCTGGCGATGACGGCGACCCCGCTGGAGATGCTGTTCTGCGGCTTCTCGGTCGGCGCCTCGGCCACCGTGATCCAGGCGCATGCCATCGCGATGTACGCGCCGGGCTTCGCCACCGGGCACCTGATCACGCGCTTCGGCGTCAGGCCCGTCATCGTGGCGGGCGCGGGGCTGACGGCGGCTTCCGTCGCCGTGGCGCTGATGGGCGAGACCTTCTGGCACTTCGCCATCGGGCTCGCCATCCTCGGCGTCGGCTGGAACTTCATGTTCGTGGGGGCGACCTCGCTGCTCGCCACCGCCTATGCGCCGCATGAGCGCGTGCGGGCGCAGGCGGCGAACGACTTCATCGTCTTCGGCACCGTCGCCTGCACGGCCTTCCTGTCAGGCTATGTGCATGCCCGCTTCGGCTGGAGCCTGCTGAACCTGACCCTGCTTCCGCCGCTGGTCGCGGCACTGGCGCTGCTCGCCTGGCAGAAGTCGCGGGGCGTGAATGCAGGCCCGGCGGTGGCGCGGTAACCGCGCCGCCGCCGCGAGCTCACGCCCCCCTGATCAGAACCGGTTCCAGACCGGCGAGACCGAACCCGGCATCACGGGCAGCGAAGGGTCGCCGCGCAGGTCCGGGCTGCTCACATCCCCCTCGCCGGTCAGCTGCGGGCGCCGGGGATCAATGGCATTCAGCTGGTCCATCCGCTGGTCCGCCTGCATGCCGCGCTGCAATTGCCGCTGCGCGATGGATTCCGGCGAGGGCGGCGGCTGGCCGGGCAGCAGGCGCGGCCCGACCGGAATGGACGTCGTGATCGGCGTGGGCAGCGGCTGCGGCGGCGCGGGCGGTGCCGGCGCGGCGCAGGCCGCGGCCAGCAGGGCGATGAGAAGGCTCGGGTGACGCATGGACGGGTTCCGGAAGAAAATGCCGGATCGAGCCTAGCCATTCGCATGGACCTTGTGCAGCCACCCGCATGGGAAGCCTGCCTTGACGCAGCCCGGGCCGCTTGACCACAAGCCCGCGCACCCGCAAGGCAGCCCGATGACCACCTCGACCGATTTCCTCCCCCCGCGCCCGGCGGCGCCGGCGCGCTTCCCGCGCGGCATGCGCGCCCTCTACGCCTCCGCGACGGATCTGCTGAGCCTCTTCCCCGAGACCGCCTTCCGCCACCGGATGATGCCCTTCAGTGCCATCTCCCAGCGCGTGCTCATCGTGAACGAGCCCGAGATGGTGCGCCGCGTCTTCATCACCGGCCGCGCCGAATTCGAGGCGAAGAGCCGCCATTTCCGCCAGGCGCTGGAGCCCGTGATCGGCGACAGCATGTTCCTCAACAGCGGCGAGATCTGGCTGACCCGCCGCGCGCTGATGGCCAAGCTGCTGCACCCCAGCCGCACGCCGGGCTTCCACCCGCTCTTCGTGCAGGGTGCCGAGGAGGTGGCGGCGAGCTGGACCGGGCGCGTGGATGTGGCCGCCGGCTTCGCGGCCGCCACCGCGCTGGCCGTGATGCGCGCCCTCTTCGGCCAGGCGGCGCGGCCCGAGGATGCGGCCAGGCTCGCGCGCAGCTTCACCGCCTATGAGGGCGCGGTGCTGGCGGTGGATTTCGCCCATGTCTTTGGCCTGCCCGAGAAACTCACCGGCTGGCAGTTCCACACGGCGCGCAAGCATGCCCGCGCCATCCGCCGCCTCTGCTCGGCCTGCATCTCGAGCGCGGGGCCGGAGGTGGGCGGGCTGTTCGGTGAGCTGCGGGCCGCCCTCGGCGAGGATGGACGCCCGCTGCTCGACCCCAACCAGCTCATCAACGAGGTCGCGATGCTGCTGCTGGCCGGCAGCGAGACCTCGGCCAATGTGCTGACCTGGACGGTCTATCTGCTGGCGCTGCACGAACCCACGCGCGAGCGTGTGCTGGAGGAGTTGCACAGCGTGCTGGGCGGCCGGGCGCCGGAGGCCTCCGAGCTGAACGCGCTGCCCTTCACCAAGGCGGTGATCCAGGAGGCGATGCGGCTTTATCCGCCCGTGCCCTATCTCTCGCGCGAGGCCGCGCGGGCGGAGCGCATCGCCGGCATCCAGGTGAAGCCGGGCGAGACGGTGATGGCCCTGCCCTGGCTGCTGCACCGGAACGAGCATCTCTGGGAGGCGCCGCACGCCTTCCGGCCTGAACGCTTCCTGCCTGACGCGCCGCAGAAGCCGCCGCAGTTCGGCTACCTCCCCTTCAGCATCGGCCCGCGCGTCTGCGCCGGCGCCTCCTTCGCCATGGCGGAGATGCTGGTCTTCATGGCGGTGCTGCTGCCGCGGCTCGACTTCGCCATCCCGCCCGGCGCGGCGCCGGTGCCGCGCGCGCGGCTCACGCTGCGCCCGCGCGGGGGCATGCCGCTGATGGTGACGCCGCGGTGAGCCTGGCGGGCCTGCTGCTGGCCGGTGGTGGCGCGGCCTGGCTCGCCCAGGCCCAAGGGCCGCAGATGGCGCTGCTCTGGCTGCTGGGCGCGGGCCTCGGCCTCGTGCTCTTCCAGTCGAGCTTCAGCTTCGCGGGCGGATTCCGGCGGCTGCTGGTGGAGCGGCGCAGCGCCTCTTTACGCGCCATGCTGCTGCTGCTGGCGCTGGCCTGTGTGCTGAGCCTGCCCGCCATCGCGGCGGGCAGCGTGTGGGGCCAGCCGTTGCGCGGCTTCGTCTTCCCGGTGGGCTGGGGGCTGCTGCTGGGCGCCTTCCTCTTCGGCATCGGCATGCAGTTGGGCGGCGGTTGCGCCTCGGGCACGCTCTACACGGCCGCGGGTGGGCAGGGCCTGCGGATGTGGATCACGCTCGCCGCCTTCATCGCCGGCGCCACCTTCGCCGCTTACGATTCCGAGCGCTGGTCCAGCTGGCCCGCGCTGCCGCCCGTCTCGCTGACGGCCTCCCTCGGCCTGGGCGGCGCGCTGGTGGCGAGCCTCTTCGCGCTCGCGCTCGCCTGGGCCGTGGCCACGCGGCTGGAGCAGCGGCGGCACGGCGCGGTGGAGCCGCTCGCCTGGCGCGGCGCGCTGCTGCGCTACCCCTGGCCGGCGGCCTGGGGTGCGCTGGGCCTGGCGCTGCTGGGTTTCGCCACGCTCATCCTGGCCGGCCGGCCCTGGGCGATCACGGCGGCCTTCCCCCTCTGGGGCTCCAAGGCCATCGAGGCGCTAGGCTGGGATGACCCGGCCTTCTGGCCCTATTGGGAGGATCCCACCCGCACCGAAGCCCTGCTGCGCCCGCTTCTGGCGGACCGGATGACGGTGATGGATCTCGGCCTCATGGCCGGGGCCTTCCTGGCGGCGGCGCTCGCCGGGCGGCGGGGGGATTGGCATCTCCCGCGCCCCGGCCCGGCCCTGGCCTCGCTGATCGGTGGGGGGCTGCTGGGCTATGGGGCGATCATCGCCTTCGGTTGCAATATCTCCGCGTTTCTGGGGGGAATTCTCTCGGGCAGCCTGCATGGATGGGTCTGGATCATCCCGGCGCTTGCCGGAAACGCACTGGGGGCAAGGCTTCGGCCGCTTTTCAGGCTGTAGGGAGCCGCCCCGCGTTAATGCCGCACTGCAATGTAAAACGAGCAATTGACGCTTGATCTTCGTGCATTATGTTCCGCGCGACCTGTCACGCGCCAAAGGAACACCCATGCGGCCCCTCCCCCTCCTGCTCGCCGGGCTGATGCTCGCCCCGCCCGCCTTCGCTCAGGCGCCGCTCGCCGCGCAGGGCTGCGTCGGCTGCCATGGGCCGAATGGCGCGGGCATGGGCGGCGTGCCCGGCCTCGCCGGGCGGGACCGGGCAGAGCTGATCGCGCAGATGAACGCCTTCCGCGCCAATGAGCGCCCGGCGACCATCATGGGCCGCATCGCGCGCGGCTATACCGAGGCGGAGATCATCGCCTCGGCCGAATATTTCGCCCGCCAGCCGCGCTGAGGAGAGACGCCATGACCCACCATCTCCCGCGCCGCGCCCTGCTCGCCGCCGCCCCGCTGGTCGCGGCCCCCTCCGTTCTTCGCGCCCAAGGGTCGAACACGTCCCAGGCCCGGCTGCTGGTCATCGGCGGCGGCTTCGGCGGCGCCACGGCCGCCAATTTCGCCCGCCGCACCTATCCCTGGCTCGACGTCACGCTGGTCGAACCCAAGCGCCACTTCGTCACCTGCCCCTATGGCAATCTGGTGCTGGCCGGCACGCGGCAGATCGGCCAGATCACGCATTCCTATGACGGCCTGCGCGCGCGCGGCGTGCGCGTGATCCATGACTGGGCCACGGGCATTGATGCCGGCGCGCGCCGCGTGCGCCTCGCGGGGGGCGAGACGCTGACCTATGACCGGCTGATCCTCTCCCCCGGCATCGCGCTGCGCTGGGGGGCCATCGAGGGCTATGACGAGGCGGCTTCCGAGGTCATGCCGCACGCCTGGGTGCCCGGCGATGGCGCGCAGACCCTGCTGCTGCGCCGCCAGTTGGAGGAAATGCCCGATGGCGGCGTCGTCGGTCTCGCCATCCCGGCCAACCCCTTCCGCTGCCCGCCCGGCCCCTATGAGCGGATCAGCATGATCGCCAGCTACCTGAAGCGCCACAAGCCGCGCTCCAAGATCCTGGCGCTGGATGCGAAGGAAGCCTTCAGCAAGCAGGGCCTGTTCCAGGATGCCTGGGCGCAGCTCTATCCCGGCATGATCGAGTGGGTCCCGAGCAACCGCGACGGCCGCGTGACCAAGGTGGATGCGCGCGAACGCGTGCTGGAGACGGAATTCGGCACGCGGCACAAGGTGGCCGTCGCCAATGTCATCCCGCCGCAGGCCGCAGCCCGCATCGCCGCCGAGGCCGGGCTGACGGATCAGTCGGGCTGGGTGCCGGTGAACCCGCGCACGTTTGAATCCCGCGTGGCCCCGGGCATCCATGTGGTGGGCGATGCGAATATCCCGGGCCCCATGCCGAAATCCGGCTATGTGGCGAACAGCACGGCCAAGCAGGCCGTCGCCTCCGCCGCCGCCCTGCTGCGCGGCGAGACCCCGCCCGAGGCGGTGTATTTCAACACCTGCTACTCCCATGTGGGCGATGACTACGGCATCTCCATCGTCGGCGTCTTCCGGCCCAATGCGGAAGGCACGGCGATCGCGGAAGTGCAGGGCTCGGGCGGCGTCTCGCCCCGCGGCAACCTGCCCGAGCAGCGCAAGCTGGAGGCGCTCTACGCCGATGCCTGGTATGACAGCATCACCAAGGACATGTTCGCCTGATGAGCCTCACCCGCCGCGCCGCCCTGACCCTCGCTGTGCTGCCCTTCGCGGCGGCGGCGAGCGATGACGCGCTGAACGCCGCCATCCGCGCCGAGATCGGCGAGGCCACGCCGCAGGAGGGCGGCATCACGCTGCGCGTCCCGCCCGTGGCCGAGAATGGCGGCCAGGTGCCGGTGACGGTGCTGGTGGACAGCCCGCAAAGCGCCGAGCGGCATGTGACGGCGATCCACCTCTTCGCGACCCGCAACCCGACGCCGGGCATCGCCTCCTTCAAGCTCGGCCCCGCGCTCGCGCGCGCGGAAATCCAGACGCGCATCCGCATGGCCGAGAACCAGACGCTCGTCGTGCTGGCGCGGATGAATGACGGCAGCGTGCAGCGGGCCACGGCCGAGATCCGCGTCGCCACCGGGGGGTGCCTGACATGAGTGCCAATCTTGCGACGCCGCGCATCCGCGCCCCTCGCAGCGCCCGCGCCGGTGAGGTGGTGGAGATCCGCACGCTGATGGAGCACCCGATGGAAACCGGGCTGCGCCAGGAGGGCGGCCGGACCATCCCGCGCGACATGCTGACCCGCATGCGCGTGCGGCTGAACGGCGAGGCGCTGCTGGACGCCGAGTTCCGCAACGGCACCGCCGCCAATCCCTTCCATGTCTTCTTCGTGCGCATCGAGCGCGCGAGCGAGCTGGAATTCACCTGGACGGACGAGGCCGGGCGCACCGCGCGCGCGGTGCACCGGATCGCCCTGGCCTGACGTCCGATCCTCCTTGGTGGAATCGCCAAGGGCGTGAATCAGCCGACCGACAAGCCTCAGCCGGCCGCGAGGCTGTCCAGCGCCGCCTGCACGCCGCCCTTGGCGTGCGGCACGCCGGCGAGACCCAGCGCCATCTCGATCGAGCCGAGCGTGCCGATGATCATCGGCTCGTTCAGGTCGCCCAGATGGCCGATGCGGAAGACGCGGCCCGCGAGCTTGGAAAGCCCGCCGCCGGTGGAGACATTGAAGCGCTCCAGCGCGATCTTGCGCACCGCTTCCGCATCATACCCCTCGGGCATCAGGATCGCCGTCACGCTGTCCGACCAGCGTTCGGGGTTCTGGCAAAAAAGCTGCGGGCCGTTGTTGCCGGACCAGTGCTGCACGCAGGCGCGCACGGCCTTGGCCAGGCGCGCGTGGCGGGCGAAGACATTGTCCAGCCCCTCCTCCACCAGCATCAGGCGCAGCGCTTCCTGCAGGCCATAGAACAGCGTGGTCGGCACCGTGCCGACGAAGCTCTTCTGCCGGCGGGCCAGCATCTCGGTCCAGTCGAAATAATGGCGCGGATGGGTGCTCCGGCGATGCGCCTCCATCGCCTTCTCGGAGGCGCCGGTGAAGCTGAAGCCGGTGGGCAGCATCAGCCCCTTCTGGCTGCCGCCGACGCAGACATCCACGCCCCACTCATCCATGCGGAAATCGTAGCAGCCGAGCGATGAGATGGTGTCCGACATCAGCAGCGCCGGGTGCTGCACGCGGTCCATCGCGGCGCGCACCTGGTCGAGCGGCATGCGCGTGCCGGCCGCCGTCTCGTTGTGGACGCAGCAGACGGCCTTGATCCTGTGGTCCTTGTCGGCGGCCAGCGCCGCTTCGATCGCGGAGATCTCGACGCCGCGGCGCCAGTCCGCGGGGACTTGCTGAACGTCGAAGCCGAGCGTGCCGCACATCTTGGCCCAGCTGTCGGAGAAATGCCCCGTCTCCGGGATCAGCACGAGGTCGCCCGGCGAGAGCGTGTTGACCAGCGAGGCCTCCCAGGCGCCATGGCCCGAGGCGGTGTACATGAAGAGGTGGTGCTTCGTCTTCAGCACCTTCTTCAGCCCTTCGAAGCAGGCGTCATAGACGGCGAGGAAGGCCGGGTCGTTGAAGTCGATGCTGGCGCGCGCGGTGGCGGCAAGCACCGAATCCGGGATGTTGGTCGGGCCCGGATTGGCGAAGAACAAGCGGCCCCGCGCCATGGGGCGTGCGGGCTTGGGGCTGATCGTACCGTCCATCGTGTCTGGCTTTCCTGAGCGTCGTTGCCGGCAGTATCGGGCGTAAATGCGCGCGCATCAACGCTCCAGGCGAACCCCCGTGCGCGCCACCACCTGGCGGTATTTCTCGACTTCGCTGACGAGGAAGGCGCGCGTCGTCTCGGGCGTGTTCTCGGTCGCCCAGGGCAGCACGCCGGCCTGGAGCAGGCGCTCGCGCAGACTCGCATCCGCCACCGTCGCCACCAGCGCGCGGTTGAGCTGCGCCACCACCGCGGGCGGCATGTTGGGCGGGCCGATGATCATGTTCCAGGTGGTCAGCTCGAAGCCCGGCATGGCCCCCTCGTTCAGCGTCGGCAAATCGGGGAAGGAGGGGAAGCGCTCGCGGCTCGTCACCGCGAGGCCCCGCACCAGGCCGCCGCGGATCTGCGCGGCGGCGGAGGCCAGCACCGCGATGCCGAACTGCCCCTCGCCCTGGTGGATCGCGGTCAGCATCAGCCCGCCGCTGCGATAGGGCACGTGCGTGAAGCGCGCGCCGAGCTGCAGCGCCAGCATCTCCACGCCCAGATGCGGGATCGAGCCGACGCCCGAGGTCGCATAGGCATATTGCTCGGGGCGCGAGGCGCGCAGCACCGAAATCGCCTGCTGCGCCGTGGTGGCCGGGAAATTGGGGGCGGCGATCAGCACCATGGGCGCGGTGCCGATCATCGCGATCTGCGTGGAATCGGCCACCGGGTTGAAGGGCGTGCCGCCCTCCAGCGCCGCCGGAGCGATGGCGTGCGAGCTGACCTCGATCAGCATGAGCGTGTGGCCATCCGGCGACTGGCGGCGCAGCCAGTCCCCCGCCACCACGCCCGAGGCGCCGGGCCGGTTCTCCACCACGACGCGCGCCTCGGGGCCGAGATTGGCCGCGAAACGCTCGGAGATGAGGCGCGAGGCGATGTCCGTGCTGCCGCCGGGCGCGAAGCCCACGCTGAGCGTGACGGGCCGCTGCGGGAAGCTCTGGGCCATCACGGGCGCCAGGCCGGCAGACAGCGACAGCGCGGCCAGCGCGCCGAGCAGGGGACGACGAATCACGGGCGATCCTCCGATCTTTCTTCTGGCCGGAGGTTAAGCCCTACCCAAGCGCGACATGCAAGTTCACCGCCCCGTCTCAGATGGCGGTGCCGCCCACCGTCAGCCCCGTCATCTTCAGCGTGGGCTGGCCCACGCCCACCGGCACGCCCTGGCCATTCTTGCCGCAGGTGCCGATGCCGGGGTCCATCGCGCTGTCATTGCCGATCATGCTGACCTTGGTCAGCGCGTCCGGGCCGTTGCCGATCAGCGTGGCGCCCTTCACCGGCGCGCCCAGGCGGCCATTCTCGATGATGTAGGCCTCACTCATGGAAAACACGAACTTGCCCGAGGTGATGTCCACCTGGCCGCCACCGAAGTTCACCGCGTAGATGCCCTTCTTCACGCTGCCGATGATCTCGGACGGCGAGTGCTGGCCGCCCAGCATGATGGTGTTGGTCATGCGCGGCATGGGGATGTGGGCGAAGCTCTGCCGCCGGCCATTCCCGGTGGGGGCGACACCCATGAGGCGCGCATTCTGCCGGTCCTGGATGAAGCCGCGCAGATAGCCATCCTCGATCATCACGGTGCGGCCCGAGGGCGTGCCCTCGTCATCCACGGTGAGGCTGCCACGCCGGTCGGCGATGGTGCCGTCATCCACCACCGTGACACCCGGGGCGGCGATGCGCGTGCCGACCAGGCCGGCGAAGGCGGAGGTCTTCTTGCGGTTGAAATCGCCCTCGAGGCCATGGCCGATCGCCTCATGCAGCAGGATGCCGGGCCAGCCCGGGCCGAGCACCACCTCGGTCTCGCCGGCCGGCGCCGGGATGCTCTGCAAATTCACCAGCGCCTGCCGGAGGGCTTCGGCGACGCCCGCCTGCCAGCTGCCATCCCCGATCACGCGCGCATAGGCGAAGCGCCCGCCCGTGCCGAAGCTGCCCGTCTCGCGCCGCCCATTCTCCTCGACCACGACCGAGACGTTGAAGCGCACCAGCGGGCGCAGATCGGCCACGCGCAGCCCGTCGGGGCGCAGGATCTGCACCGCCTGCCACTCGCCGGTGAGGGATGCCATCACCTGCGTCACGCGCGGATCAAGGCCGCGCGCATAGGCGTCGATCTCCATCAGCAGTTCGGTCTTCTCGGCGAAGCCCATGGCGGTCAGCGGGTTCGCCGCCTCGTAGAGCTGCGTGTTGGTCGCGCGCGGGCCGACGTCGAGGCTGCCGCTGCGCCCCTGCCGCACCGCGCCCACGGTGGCGACGGCGCGCGCCAGCGCGGCATCGCTGATCTCGCCCGAATGCGCATAGCCCGCCGCCTCGCCCTGGATGGCGCGCAGGCCGAAGCCGCGCTGCGTGTCGTAGCTGGCGGAGCGGATGCGGCCATCCTCCAGGCTGATCGCCTCGCTCTCGCGGTATTCGAAGAAGAGCTCGCCATCCTCGGCGCCGTCGGTCGCCTCGCGCAGGCGACGGGCGGCGGCCTCGGGGTCGAGGCCGGTGTAGAAGAGCCGATCCGTGACGGCGAGCGGCGTGTCGAGCGGCATGGGGGAAGTTTCCTTCAGAAGATCAGGCTGGAGGCCGGGAAGGTGACGCGGGCCACGGTCCCCACCCCCGGCGTGCTTTCAAGCGTGAGCGCGCCGCCCTGCGCCTGGGTGAGCGAGCGGCAGAGATGCAGCCCAAGGCCGGAGCCCGGAAAGCGGCGTGACAGCGCGCTGTCGAGCTGGGTGAAGGGCTCGAAGACGCGCTCCAGGTCCTTCGCCTCGATGCCGATGCCGGTATCACGCACCTCCATCGTCAGGCCCTCGGGGGTGATGACGGCGCGGAGCGTGACGGTGCCCCCCGCCTCGGTGAATTTGGTGGCGTTGCTGAGCAGGTTCAACAGCACCTGGCGCAGGCGGCGCGTGTCGCCCCGCAGGCGGGGCAGTCCGGGGGCGATGTCGCGCACCAGTTGCAGGCCGCCGCCGGCGATGGCGGGGCCGATCATGCGCGCCGCCCCTTCCAGCACCTCGGCCAGATCCACCTCCTCGAGCGCGATGGGCGGGTTGCTCGTCTCGGTGCGGGTGATGTCGAGGATGTCATCAATGAGCGAGAGCAGGTGGCGCCCCGCCTCGCGGATGGCGCCGGCGAATTCCTCCGTCTGGTCCGGCGCGGCGCCGCTGCACAGCACGTCCGCGAAGCCGATCACGGCATTGAGCGGCGTGCGCAGCTCATGGCTCATCGTGGCGAGGAAGCGGGACTTGGCGCGGCTCGCGGCCTCGGCCGCCTCGCGCGCGGCTTCCAGCTCGGCGCGGATCTGCCGGTCCTCGGTGACGTCGGTGTAGGTGACGACCCAGCCGCCATCGGGCGTGGGGTCGGAGACGACCTCGAGGATGGTGCCGTCCGGCCGCGGCCGCATCGAGCGTACGGGGGCGAAGCGTGGGCGCGCCTTGATCGCCTCCGCCACGCGTTCCGCGGCCTCGTCCTCGCCGTATTCGCCTTGGGCGCGGAGCGCGTCCACCATCTCATGCATGTGCGCGCCGGGCGCCAGCGCCGCGTCGGGCAGGCCCAGCATCTCCTTCAGCTTGGCATTGGAGGCGACGAGGCGGCCATCCTTGTCGAAGAGCACGATGCCGTGGCGGATATTGCCCAGCATCACGCCCAGGATCTCGGCGCGGCGCTTCGCCTCCGCCTCGGCGCGGGCGAGCGGCGTCACATCGGTGAGCGAGACGACGAAGCCGCCATCGGGCGTGGGGTCGGAGGCGAAGTTCAGCACGCGCCCGTCCTCGGTCACGCGCTGCGCGCGGGAGGGCTTGCTGCGGTCCAGCGCGATGAGGCGCCGGCGTTCATGCTCGGCATCGGCCGGCGTGCCGAGATTGCCGGTGCGGCTCTGCCGCGCCAGCAGGTCCTCGATGCGCATGCCGATGCAATCGGGCAGATCGGGCATCGAGGTGAGGGTGACGGCCAAGCTGTTGAAGCCGCGCAGGCGGCGCTCGCTGTCGTACAGCAGCACGCCGGAGGTGTTGTTCTCCAGCATGGTCCGCAGCAGCCCGGCGCGGCTCTCGGCCGCCGCCTCGGCGCGCACCAGCGGCGTGATGTCGGAGACGGAGATCACGAAGCCGCCATCGGGCGTCGGGTCGGACGCCACGTCGTAGCGCCGCCCATCGGGCAGGCTGCGCTGCATGCGGTGCGGCTTGCTGCGGTCGAGCTCCAGGAAGAAGCGTTCCTGCGCGGCGCCGTCATCCTCGCCCGCATAGAGGCCGCGGGCGCGCTGCGCCGCCAGGATCTCCGCCTGGGTGGTGCCCGGCTTCTGCAGCAGGTCGGGCACGCCCATCATCTCGCCCGCCAGCGCATTGGCGGCGACGAGGCGGTGCTGGGCGTCATAGAGCACCATGCCCTGGCGGCTGTTCTCCAGCATCGCCTGCAGGATGCCGGCGCGGCGCTGCGCCTCCTCCTGCGCGTCCACCAGCGGCGTCACGTCGGAGACGGAGACGACGAAGCCGCCCTCGGGCGTCGGGTCGGACGCGACGTCGAAGACCTCGCCCGTCGTACGGCGGCGCTGGTAGCGGATGGGCTTGGTGCGATCGAGTGCGAGGCTCTGGCGGATGAAGGCGGCCTCTGCCTCGGCGTCGGCCAGCTGCTCCAGCGGCGCCTGGCGGCGCATCACCTCGGCATAGGTCTGGCCCACCATCTCCTCCGGCGTCGCATAGCCCGCGATGGCCGTGCTGATCCGGTTGGTCGCGATGACGCGGTGATCGGGCCCGTAGAGGGTGATGCCGTGGCGCGAGGCGTCGAGCGTGGCGGAGAGCGCGGCCGCCTGGGCCTGCGCCTGCTCGCGCGCGCGGACCAGATCGGTCACGTCCGAAATGCAGACGATATAGCCGCCCTCGGGCATCGGGTCGGAGGTCAGGTCGAAGATGCGCCCATCCGGCCGCTGCCGCTGGTAGCGGTGGTGCCTGGTGCGGTCCGTCTCGGCGAAACGGCGCGCGAGTTCGGCCTTCTGCTCGGGCGTGGCGCCCTCGTGCACGCGTTGCGCGGCGACGATGTCGGCATGCCGGAGGCCGATCAGCGCGGCGGCATCGGGAAGCCCCGCGAATTGCGCGCCGATGTCGTTGGCGGCGAGGACGACGCCGTCCCGGTCGAACAGCGTGATGCCCTGCCGCGTCGCGTTCAGCGTGGCGGAGAGCAGCGCCGCGCGGGCCTGCGCCTGTTCCCGCGCGCGGACCAGCTCCGTCACGTCGGAGAAGCAGACGACATAGCCGCCCTCGGGCATCGGGTCGGAGCTGATGTCGAGCACCAGGCCGTCCCGCCGGTGGCGCTGGTAGTGGTGGTGCTGGCGGCGGTCCACCGCCGCCACCTGGCGCATCACCTGCTCCACCTCGGCTTCGCTCGCGCCCTCGAAGCGGTGCTGGTTGCCGACGATCTCGGCATGCTTGACGCCGACGAGCGAGGCCGGCCCCGCCCGGGTGGTGAGCTGCGCCGCGATGTCGTTGGCCGCGACGGCGCGGCCCTCGGCGTCGAACAGGATGATGCCCTGGCGCGCCGCGTTCAGCGTGGCGCCCAGCACCTCCGCGCGGCGCTCCACCTCGCGCTCGGCCACCACGCGCGCGGTGATGTCGGTCAGCGTCAGCACGAAGCCGCCCTGCGGCACCGGGCTTGCCGTGACCTCCAGCTCCTCGCCGGTGGGGCGGCGGCGGCGGACGGTGTTCGCCCGGCTCTTGTCGCGCTCCAGCAGCGCGGCGACCCTGTCGCGCGCCTGCTGGCCCTCGCCGAACTCGCCCGTCTCCAGCTGGCGGGCCAGCAGGTCGCCATAGGCCACGCCCGGGCGGAGCCACCCCTCCAGGCCCATCAGCGTGGCGCAGAGCGGATTGAAGGCCAGCAGCCGGTCCTGCGCGTCGAACAGCGCGATGCCGTGGCGCATGTTGTCCAGCATCGCCTGCACCATGGCGGCGCGCTGGGTGGCGGCCGCCTGCGCCTCGGTCAGCGCGGTGATGTCGGTGAAGGAGCGCACGCAGCCGCCGCCGGGGATCAGGTCGGTGCGGACCTCGATGATGGTGCCGTCGGGGCGCTTGCGGGTGTAGGTGCTCTCGCCCTTCCAGGGTTCGCGCACGCGGTTCTGGCGCCAGCGTTGGCCGGCCTCGCCCGTGCCATGCTCGCCCCGCGCGGCCTGGATGTCGCGCAGGTCATCGAAATGGACGCCCGGCCGCAGCATCTCGGGCGGCAGCCCGGCGAGGCGCGCGCCCAGCGCATTGCCGGTGCGGACATAGCCCTCGCCATCATAGAGGATGATGCCGTGCCGCATGTTGTCGAGCACGGCCTGGAGCGAGGCGGCGCGGCTCATCGCCTCGGCTTCGGCCTGGACCTGCGCCGTGACATCGGTGAAGGAGCGGACATAGCCCCCCTCGGGCAGCCTGTCGGTGATGATCTCGATCACCGTGCCGTCGGGGTTGGTGCGGCGGTAGCGGTCGGGGCCCTTCAGCGGCTCGTTCATCCGCTCGGCCAGGAAGCGGTCGGTCGAGAGCCTGTCGCCATGTACGCCGAGCTGGATCTGGAGCGCGCGCAGCTCCCGGATATTGGCGCCGCGGCGGAAGGCCTCGGGCGGCAGGCCGCAGAAATGCGCGGCGAGGCGGTTGGCCGCGATCACCGTGCCCTCGGCGTCGAACATCGCCATGCCGTGGCGCGTGCTCTCCAGCATATGGGCCAGCACCTCGGCGCGCTCGCGCGCATCGGCCTGGGCGGCGTGCAGCGCCGTGACGTCGGCCACCACCATGACATGCCCGCCATCGGGCAGCGGCACGCTGCGGTGGCTGGTGGCGATGCCTTCCGGCGTGCGGCGCTCGAAGCCATGCGCGGTGGTGACGCTGGCCAAGCGGCGCGGCACCTCCACCTCCGGGTCGCAAGGGCCGAATTCGCCCGCGATGGCGCGGCGCATCAGGATGTCGCGCAGGTTCTCGCCGAGGTGCACCGGGCTATGCGCCATGATGCGGTTATAGGCGGGGTTCACCTGCGTCAGCACGCGGTCCGGACCATAGACGGCGACGCCCACCGGCAGCGCCTCCATCAGCGCGTCCTGCAGGGCGACGCGGCGGCGCACGTCCTGCTCGGCCTGGTGCGCGTCGGTGATGTCCATGATCTCGACCAGCCAGCCCCCATCCTGCATGGGCTGGTTCTCGAAGCGCATGGTGCGGCCATCGGGCCGCGTGCGTTCATGCCGCCAGGGCTGCGCGACGGAGCGCGTGGTGAGGTCGGCCACCACGGCGGCGGCCTGGGCGGCGTCGAACTCGCCCGCCTCCTGCTGGCGGCCGACGATCTCGCTGAGCGCCATCCCGGGCTGCAGCGCATGCGGGGGCAGACCGAGCAGGCGGGCATAGGCCGGGTTGCTGCGTGAGAGGCGCCGCGCCGGGTCGAACTGCGCGACGCCGTTGTTCAGCCGGGCCAGCACGCCCGAGAGCGCACTCGCCTCGCGCTCCGCCGCCTCGCGCGCCTGGAGGAATTCGCTGACATCGGAGAGGGTCAGCAGGTGGCCGCCATCGGCCAGCGGCAGGATGCGCCATTCGAGGCCGCGGCCCTCGGCATCGCGCAGCAGGCGGCGATGCGGCAGCGTCAGGTCCAGCGCCAGCGCCTCGGCGAGACGCGTGGACGGGTCGCCGGGGCCGAGCGCGCCGCGGAAGGCGAGCATGCGCAGCACATCGGCCAGCGCCGCGCCGGGCTTGAGGACCGCATGATCCACCCGCAGCAGGGCATGCATGGCGGGATTAGCAAAGACCAGGCCACCCGCCCCGGAAAAGCCCATCACCGCCAGCGGCAGCGCCGCGAGCAGGTCAGGCGGGCGGGGGGCGGCGGCGTCCATGCTCAGGGCGTTTTGGCCGGCGGGGCGCGCAGGCCGTGCCAGGCGCACAACCCGGCGGCCAGGACGCCCACCGCCATCGCCTGGTGCAGCGTGCCGAGCGAGACCGGCACCACATGCAGCAGGGTGACGATGCCCAGCGCGTATTGCGCGCCGATCGCGGCCAGCATGGTCCAGACCGCGCGGCGGGCGAAGCCGTCCGGCAGGCGGCGCGCGGCGATGGCCGCGCCGAGGGCGGCCAGCAGCGTCAGCGTCGCCAGGAGGCGGTGGTTGAACTGCACCGCGGCGATGTTGGCCGTGAGGTTCTTCCAGAGCGGGTCGAGGTCGAGATAACCGGCCGGGATGAGCTGCCCGTCCATCAGCGGGAAGGTGTTGTAGGAAAAGCCCGCGCGGATCCCGGCCACGAAGCCGCCGGCCAGCATGGTCAGCGCCGCGAGCCAGAAGGCGGCCACCACCTGCCGGCGGATCTTGCCCTGCTGGGGGATGACCTCCACCGGCGCCGGGCGCAACAGGCCGAGCGCGGTCCAGAGGATCAGGCCGAAGAGGATGAAGGCCATGGAGAGGTGCAGCACGAGGCGATAGGGCGAGACGGCCGTGCGGTCCGCATCGAAGCCCGAGGCCACCATGAACCAGCCGATCGCGCCCTGCAGCCCACCCAGCACGAAGAGCAGCGCGAGCCGGGGGCCGAGGCCGCGCGGGATGGCGCCGCGCGCCCAGAACCAGAGCAGCGGCACGAGGTAGGCGAGGCCGATCAGCCGCCCCCAGAAGCGATGCGCCCATTCCAGCCAGAAGATGCGCTGGAAGCCCTCCATCCCGAAGCCGGCATTCTGCAGCTGGTATTGCGGGATGGTGCGGTACAGGTCGTAGAGGCGCTGCCACTCGGCCTGGCTGAGCGGCGGCAGCGTGCCGGCGAGCGGCGCCCATTCCATGATGGAGAGGCCCGAGCCGGTGAGGCGGGTGGCGCCGCCGAGCGCCACCATCAGCCAGATCAGGCCGGCGACGGTGAGGAGCCAGAAGGCGATGGCGCGCGGATTGGCGCGGTCCCCGCGCGGGGCGGCGGCGGCATGGGCGGGAAAGCTGTGGGCATCGAAGGGCATGACCGCCACATAATAGCCGAGAAGCGCGCCGCCAGCCCATGGCCTCGACGAGAATTGCATGCATCGCGGGCTTGTGGCCCACGGGGCGCGCTGGTAACGCGCCCACATGTCCGCCGCACCGCTGGTTTCGGTCGTCATTCCCGTGCGGAACGAGGCCCCGAACATCGCTCCCCTGGTCGCCGAGATCCAGGCGGCCCTGGCGGCGATCCCGCATGAGATCATCTATGTGGATGACGGCTCGACCGATGCGACGCCCGAGGTCCTGGCCGGGCTGCCGGTGCGCCGGCTGCGCCACAAGACGAGCTGCGGGCAATCGGCCGCCATCATGACCGGCGTGGCCGCGGCCCATGGCACCTGGATCGCGACGCTGGATGGCGACGGGCAGAACGACCCGGCCGACATCCCGCGCATGCTGGCCCGCGCCGAGGCCGAGAGTGCCGCGACCGGCGGCTGGGTCATGGTGGCGGGGCACCGGGTGAACCGGAAGGACAGCTGGGTGAAGCGGCGCTCCTCGCGGCTGGCCAACGGCATCCGGGCCTCGCTGCTGCGGGATGCGACGCCGGATACGGGCTGTGGGCTGAAGCTCTTCCCGCGCACACTGTTCCTGGCCATGCCCCATTTCGACCACATGCACCGCTTCCTGCCGGCGCTGGCGCTGCGGGCGGGCGCGGTGGTGCTGAGCGAGCCGGTGAACCACCGCCCGCGCCTTCGGGGCGCCTCCAACTACGGCACGCTGGACCGGCTGGCGGTGAGCATCTTCGACCTCTTCGGCGTGGCCTGGCTGCAGCGACGCGGCAAGCGGCCCGAGATCGACACGCCGTGACGACCGACCGCGATCGGCCGGGCGCGTCAGCGACCGGGCGCGAATCGCCGGTCCAACCCCACCGCGATCGGCCGGGCGCCCCAGCGGCCGGGCGTGAATCGCCGGTCAAGCCGCGCCGCTCGCTCGGCCTCGGCAAGCTGCTGCTCATGGTGGCGGGGCTGGCGTTCGGCGGCGTGCTGCTGCGTGCGCTGGGCGCGGCGCCGGGAACGGAATGGGTGGACCTCTACATCCGCGACCAGGGGCTGCTGGGCGAGAGCCTCTTCCTGTTGGCGGGCGGACTGGCGACCGCGGTCGGCGTGCCGCGGCAGGTGGTGGCCTTCCTGGCGGGCTATGCCTTTGGCACGGTGATCGGCGTGGGCGTCGCTCTGGCCGCGCAGATGCTGGGCTGCGTGCTGGCCTATGCCTGGGCGCGGGCCATCGCGCGGGACTGGGCGGAGCGGCGGCTGGCGGGCCGCTTCGGGCCTCGGCTGCGCCCGGTGGTGGAGACGCTGCGCGAGAACCCCTTCGGCGCGGCGCTGGCGCTGCGGCTTTTTCCGGTGGGCAACAACCTGGCGCTGAATTTTCTCGCCGGCATGTCGGCCCTGCCGGCGGGCGCCTTCTTCCTGGCCTCGGCCTTGGGTTACCTGCCGCAGACCATGGTCTTCGCGCTGCTCGGCAAGGGCGTGCGGGTGGATGGCTTCTGGCAGCTTGGCCTGTCGGGCGCGCTGCTGGCGCTCAGCATCGGGCTGGGCGTCTGGCTGATGGGGCGGCATCGCGCGGGACGCGCGTTGGAGAACGACGCGGGACGCGCGTTGGAGAACGACGCGGGACGCGCGCTGGAGAACGACGCGGGACGCGCGCTGGAGAACGACGCGGGACGCGCGCTGGAGAACGACGCGGGACGCGCGCTGGAGAACGACGCGGGACGCGCGCTGGAGAACGACGCGGGGCGCGCGTTGGAGAAATAGGCGCGGGACGCGCGCGGGAGACGGAGGCGCGCTCAGTTGAGCCGGTTGCGCAGCTCCTCCACCAGGCCGCGGATGCGGGCCGCCGCCTCGCCGCGCGGCTCGATCTCCAGCGCGCGGTCCAGGCTCGCCAGCGCGGCGCTGATGCGCTCCAGCCGGTGTTCGATAAGCCCCATCTCGCGCCAGAGGCCGGCATGGTCGGGGGCGAGGCGCAGCATGTCCCGCGTGGCGGCGAGGCCGCCCTCCAGGTCATTGGCCTGCAGGCGGCGCAGCTTGATGTTGTTCTGCAGGCGCAGCAGCACGTCGCGCTTGGTCATCGGCGCCAGCATGCCGGGCTTGAGTTCCGCATTCTCGCCGGCCACGCGCTTGATGAGGGCGCGCAGCTCGGGCGCCAGCAGCTGGTCGCCGCCGGCGAAGACGTCGAGCACGATCTGCCCGCGCGCATGCGGCAGGGCCAGCAGGAAATGGCCGGGCGCGTTCAGCCCATGCGCGGCCCAGCCGGCCGCCTCGGCCGCATGCAGCCAGAGGACACCGAGCGCGACCGGCAGGCCGCGCCGACGCTCCAGCACCTGGATGAGGTTGGCGTTGGCCATGTCGTCATAGGTCTCGGCATCGCCTGCGAAGCCGAATTCCCCATGCAGCAGGCCGGCGAGGAGGGCGCGGCGGCGCTCGGCATCCCCCGCATCGGCCTCCGGGTCGGCGCCGGCGAGTTCCACCGCGCGGCGCGCGATCTGCGTCAGCACGGCCTGCGCCGCGCGCCAATCGGCATCAGGCGCGTCAATGCGCGCGAATTGCAGCGCGACGGCGGCGAGGTCGAGCTCGGCATCGGGCAACTGGCCGGCGGCGTCGAGCGCGGCGCGGGCTTCTTCCTGGGGGGAGGCGGACATCGGGACATCCTAGAACATGACGCGCCGGGGCGGTATCGCCCCCATGGCGGGCCGGACAGGGGAGCGCCACGGGGAGGGGCGGTCAGCCGAATCGCGCCCGCAAGGTGCTGACAAGGGCGTCGTAGACGACCCGGAGCCGGGGCGACTGGCGCATATCCGCATGCGCGGCGAGCCAGATGGGAAAGGCCGCGGTGGCTGTCTCGGGAAAGACGCGCAGCAATTCCCCGCCAGGCTCGGCTTCGGCCACGCTCATCACGCCGATGCCGAATCCCGCGCGCACCGCCGCCTCCTGAGCGGTCAGGCTGTCGGTGCGCAGGGCAAAGCTAAGGGACTCCATCGGCAGGCCCCAGCGCTCGGCGAGTTGCCGCCCCCGCGGGTCCTTGTCGGGGCCGATCAGCCGGTGCCCGGCCAGGGTCCTCACATCCCGCGGCATGCCGTGCCGCGCGACATAGCCGCGTGCGGCGAAGAGCCCCACCTCCACCGTGCCCAGCCTCTGCGCGATCAGCTCCTGCTGGGCCGGCCGGGTGTGCCGCACCGCGATATCGGCATCCCGCCGCAGGAGATTCTCGACCTCGTTGGTGGCCGAGAGCTCGATCTCGATGCCGGGATGAGCCTCGGCCAATCCCGTGAGGATGGGTGCCAGCACCCGGGCGGCGAAGCCTTCCGAGGCGGTGATGCGGACGGTCCCGGTGGCGGCGTCGGGCGGCCGGGCCAGGGCGGCGGCGAGCTTGGCCGCCGCCTCATCCAGCGCGTTGGCGGGTTCGAAGAGGGCGAGGGCGCGCTGGGTGGGGCGCAGGCCGCTCGGCAGCCGGTCGAACAAGGCCTCTCCCACGCGGCGTTCCAGGGCGCGGATCTGGCGGCCCAGCGTGGGTTGGGTCAGGCCCAGATGACGGGCGGCGGCGGAAAGGCTGCCATGGCGCATCACCGCGACAAGGGCGCGCAGCTCCGCCCAGTCGGGCTGGCGATCGGCTTCGGACATGCACCCATGCTTGGGTTAGCGGCCTTGATGTTCAAGACATGCATGAATGCATACCCCATGAACACGCATCCGGAATCCTTCGCAGCCGCGCCCGCACACATCTGCGGGGGGTCGGCGGAGGCCATGGGGGCCACGCCAGTGATCGAAAGACAAGAAACCGTGAAGACTTCGTTGAACGCCATCCTGTCCGCTGCCCTTCTGGTCGCCCTGGCGACGCCCGCCCTGGCCCAGAACGAGGCCCAGCACGCGGGTCAGAACAGCTACCCCCGCATCGTCGGCAGCGCCGATGATTATCGCGTGGAGTACGGACCGGGTCCGCTGAACAACATCCTGGGCGGCGGCGGCGTCCGGATCACCGTCGAGGAGGAGGGCCGCCTCGCGGTCTCGCATGACGGCGCCGGCTTCGCCCAGATCCGGAAGGATGGGCGCGTGCCCGTCCTGCTCGGCGGCGAGGATGATCGCACCGTCACCTGGGTGGCGCCGTCCCGCCCCAAGGGCTGAATACGGTCCGGTCCGGTCCGGGCCGTGCCGCATTCACGCCGCGCGGTCTGGCCTTGGCTGGGAGCATGATTCACCGCCTCGGCGCATCATGCTCCAGGCGGGGCGGGGATGCGCGCCTCCCCGCCCCCCGGGCTTCACGCCCTCACAGCAATTCCAGCTGCCGCGACGCCGCCCGGTGATTGAACTGGGTGCAATCCAGGCGGCTCGTGCCCCCTTCCCGCCGGTCGAGGCCCAGGCGGCGCAGCGCCACGTCGAAGCGCCGGGCCAGCAGCTCGGCATAGGCGCCCTCGCCGGTCTGGCGCTGCCCGAAGCGGGTGTCATAGAGCTTGCCGCCGCGCGTCTGCCGCACCAGGGCCAGCACCCGGGCCGCACGCTCGGGGTAGTGGGCGTTCAGCCATTCCTCGAAGATCTGGCGCACCTCCAGGGGCAGGCGCAGCAGGACGTAGCCCGCGCTGCTGGCGCCGGCATGGGCGCTGGCCTCCAGGATGCGCTCCAGCTCGGCATCGTTGATGCCCGGGATCATCGGCGCGGCCAGCACCGCCACCGGAATGCCCTGCGCCGCCAGCGCGCGCACCGCCTCCAGGCGCCGCAGCGGGCTCGCCGCGCGGGGCTCCATCGCCCGGGCCAGCTTCGGGTCCAGTGTGGTGATGGAGATGCAGACCCGCACCAGGTTGCGCTGCGCCATCCGCGCCAGGATATCGGCATCGCGCAGCACGCCGGCCGATTTGGTGACGATCGTCACCGGGTGGCCGAAGCGCTCCAGCACCTCCAGCACGCGGCGGGTCAGCCCCTGCTCGCGCTCAACCGGCTGATAGGGATCGGTGTTGGCGCCCAGCGCCACCGGGCGCGGCTGATAGCCGGGGCGGGAGAGCTCGCGCTCCAGGATTTCCGGCAGGTCGGGCTTGAACAGCAGCCGCGTCTCGAAATCCAGGCCGGGCGAGAGGCCCAGATACGCGTGGCTCGGCCGGGCATAGCAATAGACGCAGCCATGCTCGCAGCCGCGATAGGGATTGATGGAGCGGTCAAAGCCGAGATCGGGGCTGTCATTATAGGTGAGGGCCGACTTCGCCGCCTCGCGGGTCAGCGTCGTCCTCAGGCTCGGCATGTCTTCGGTCAGGCTGCCCCAGCCATCATCGAAGGCCTCGGCCAGCTGGCGCTCGAAGCGCGGGGTGGGGTTGGAGAGCGCCGCGCGGCCGCGCTGGGGCGAAAGCCCTTTATGGACCCAGGAATGTCCGCCACCATCGGGCATAGCCAAGTTCCCTTAATGTTCACGGCGGAAGGTGCGGAAATGCCGGATGGGTGTCAAGAACAAAAAGGGAAAGTGGAACGGATTTCCGTGGTCATCCCGGTGCTGAACGCGGCCCATCTGCTGCCCCCCCTGCTGGAACAGCTCAAGGGCCTCGGCGAGGTGATCCTGGCCGATGGCGGCAGCACGGATGGCGTCGCCCAGCCGCACGGCGCGCGCCTCATCCAGGCACCGCGCGGGCGCGGCACGCAGCTCGCGGCGGGGGCGGCGCTGGCCCAGGGCGACTGGCTGCTCTTCCTGCATGCCGACACGCGGCTGGAACCCGGCTGGGAGGCGGCGGTGCAGGCCGCCCTCGCGCGGCCGGACTTGGCGCATTTCTTCCGCTTCGCCCTGGATGACCCGTCACCCCAGGCCAGGCGGCTGGAGGCGGCCGTGGCCTGGCGCTGCCGCCGCCTCGGCCTGCCCTATGGCGACCAGGGGCTGCTGATCAGCCGGGCGCTGTACGACGCGGTGGGCGGCTACCAGCCGATTCCGCTCATGGAGGATGTGGCCCTGGTCCGCCGCCTTGGCCGCGCTCGGCTCGCGGAAATGCCAGCCCGCGCCGTCACCTCCGCCCTGCGATGGCGGCGGGATGGCTGGTGGCGGCGCTCGGCGCGCAACCTGGCCACGCTCAGCCTGTATTTCGCCGGCGTCCCACCGGAGCGGCTGGCGCGCTTCTACAGATAGGGCGTCAACCGTGCCCGGCGGCGCCAGAGAGCAGCAGCGGGTCCACCTTCAGCTTGGCCAGTGCGCGGCGCCAGCGCGTCTCATCCGCGCCCCCGAAGATGAGGTCCTCATCCGGGTCGACATGCAGCCAGTCATTCCGCGCGATCTCCTGCTCGAGCTGCCCGGCGCCCCAGCCGGCATAGCCGAGCGCCAGCAAGCCTTGGCGCGGCCCGCCGCCGCTGGCGATGGCCTGCAGCACGTCGAGGCTCGCGGTCAGGGCGACTTCACCCGTCACCTCCATCGAGCCCTGGGCGCGCCAATCGACGCTGTGCAGCACGAAGCCGCGCCCCTCCTCGACCGGGCCGCCATTGACGAGGCGGATGCTGCGCGCGGGCGGCAGCGGCTCCACGCCGATCTGCCGCAGCAGCCCCTCGAAGCTCAGCTTGGGGATGGGCTGGTTGAGGATCAGGCCCATCGCGCCGTCCGGCGAATGGGCGCAGAGCAGGATGAGACTCCCGGCGAAGTTGGGGTCCTGCATGTGGGGCATCGCGATGAGCAACTGCCCTGCGAGGGGGCTGGCCTTGGGCGCACCGCCCGGCCGCCCCGATGTGGCTTCACGAGGGGACATGTGCAGGATGTGGGGCGACCAGCCCGCCATCGCAAGCGTGACACCCTCGCCGGAACCGCCTAAACGACGTTCCGCAAAACCCCTTTTGGAGGCACCCCCCCATGACGATCAAGGTCGGCGACAAGATCCCCTCGGCCAAGCTCATGCAGGCCACGGCCGATGGCCCGCAGGAAGTGACGACCGAGGAGTTCTTCGGCGGCAAGACCGTCGTCCTCTTCGGCGTGCCCGGCGCCTTCACGCCGACCTGCTCGGCCAAGCACCTGCCCGGCTTCGTGAACCACGCTGCCGAGTTCAAGGCGAAGGGCGTGGACGCCATCGCCTGCATGGCGGTGAACGACGTCTTCGTGATGGGCGCCTGGGGCAAGGACCAGAACGCGATCGGCAGCGTCGCCATGCTGGCCGATGGCAGTGCCGCCTTCACCCAGGCGATGGGCCTGGAATTCGACCTCACGGCCCGCGGCCTCGGCATGCGCTGCCAGCGCTTCGCGCTGGTCGCGAAGAACGGCGTGGTGACGCATGTCGCCGTGGAAGAGCCGGGCGCCTTCGAAGTCAGCAAGGCCGAGACGGTTCTCGGCGCCCTCTGAGCCTCCCGGCCCTGCGCCTGGAGCGTGCTGCGTTCACATGCGTTCACTTCGCTCGCTCCAGGTTTTGCTGAGAGGATGATCCAGCGTTTCGGCGATTCCGCCTCAACGCATCATGCTCTGGGCGCAGGGCCTTCGCGCGACGGTGGGCGGCGTTATCCTGGCAGGATGCCAGGAGGCCGCCCATGCCGCGCTTCGAGATCACCCCCGAGGAAGAGTCGATGCTGCGCGCGTTGCGGGCCGAGCGCCCGGCGCGCAGCCTCATCCCACCGCCGCGGGGATTCGGCCAGCGCGTCGCGGACTTGGTGGCGCGCAATGTCGGTTCCTGGCGCTTCATCCTGATCCAGTCGGCGCTGCTGCTGGTCTGGATCGGGCTCAACATCACCGCCTTCATCGAGCGGTGGGATCCCTATCCCTTCATCCTGCTGAACCTCGTGCTGTCCTTCCAGGCGGCCTATACGGCGCCCATCATCATGATGAGCCAGAACCGCGCCTCCGAGCTCGACCGGCGGCACGCGGAATTCGACTATCGGATCAATGTGAAGGCGGAGCTGGAGATCGAGGCGCTGCACGCGAAGATCGACGCGCTGCGCGAGCAGGAGATCCTGAAGATGCTTCAGATCATCGAAAAGCTGGCCGCCGACCGGGGGGCTGAGACCCCGGCCCCATGAGGCTCAGCGCCCGGCGGACTGGCTGCGCAGCTCGCGCGCGCGGGCGAGGACGCGGTCCTCCATTTCCGAATTCGTGGCCGTCGAGGCCGGGGCATCCACCCACTGGTTGCCGCGCTGCACCTGGCGGAAGACCTGCACGCGCACACCATCCGAACGGAGCTGCCGGCCGATGACATAGGCCGTCGCCTTGAAGCGCTCGCCCTCGGCCTGGGGCGGCGAATACCAGTCGGTGATGATCACGCCGCCGAAGGGGTCGGCGCTGGCGAGCGGCATGAAGGAGAGCGTGTCGAGCGTGGCGCGCCAGAGGAAGGCGTTCACCGTCATCCCAGCGCCGGCGCCTGCCGCCGCTTCCCGCGCCTGGCGCGAGCGGTCCACGCCGAAGACGACGAGACCCGAATCCGTGGCAGCGCCGGTCTGACGGAGCGCGAGCTCGCGCCGGTTGTCCGTGCCGTATTCCTCATTGCCGACCTGGCGCCCGCCGGAGCAACCGGCCAGCAGGGCGAGACCGAGGCAGAGCGGGAGAATCGGGCGTGCGATCTTGGTCATGGCCGGATGACTTACTGGAGCGGAAGTCAAAAGAAAAGGGGCGACGGGATGTCCCGTCGCCCCCTCCCAGGTCACGTTCTGTGACGCGGTGAGTCTGGCTCAGAAGGCCAGGCGCACGCCCGTCAGGAAGACGTTGCTGAACGCGCGGCTCTGGATGCCCTGGCGGTTCGGGTCCAGGTCACGGCCCTGCTCACGCACGGAGTAGTAGATGTACTCGGCGATCAGGTCCATGCCGGGGGCCAGACGGTAGTTCGCACCCGCACCCATACCCCAGCGACGCATCATCGCGGCGTTGGTGCTGGTGTTCACGTTCGCCGGATAGGCGTTCGAGGTCAGGTTGAAGGCCGTGCCGGAGGCATTCTCGGTGAAGGTCGTGCGCGTGCCGCCCTCGAACAGGCCGGTCACGAAGTTCGCACCCACCGTGACGGGGCCGACGACGTACTGACCACCAACGACCAGCTGCTCGCCGGGACGGTCACCACGCGTGGTGTTGCCCCAGAAGAAGTTGTAGTCGCCGTAGGTGTAGGCCGCGCCAACCGTGAAGCCGGCGTAGCTGGCCTGAAGGCCCGCCTGCCAGATGTTCATGTTGTTGAACACGCGGGCCTGCTGGCCACCCGTGGTCATGTCGCGGGCCGCGCCGGCGCCGATGTAGCCGACGGTGCCGGCGATGCCGACGCCACCGACGTTACCGCGCCAACGGGCGGCCAGCTGCCACTCGTTGCGGCGAGCAGCCTGCTCGGGGCCGGCGGCGTAGATGCCGAAGTTGCGGGCGCCGGTGAAGGCATAGGCGCGGTCGCAGTAGCCGGAGTTGGCGTTGTTCGGGCAGCCGACGTCCTCACCGATGTTCGCGTTCGGAGCGAAGGACGCACCGAAGTCGAAACCGGCCCACTGCGGCGTCATGTAGACGATCTTGGAGTTGTCACCCAGACCACCCGGAGCGGTCGTCGTGCGGCCACCGGCCTGGCGGGTCACGAAGGACTCCCAGGAGCCGTGCACGCCACCCGTGCCGAAGCCCTGCACCCAGCCCGAGTTCATCAGGCCGCCCATGACGCCGTCTTCGTCACCGAAGCGAACCTGACCGAAGCGCGGGTGGGCGATGAAGGCGTACATCTCGTCAACGGCGACCGTGGTCTTGCCGGCGGACGAACGACCACCGACGACCTGACGCCCTTCGAGACCGCTGCTGTTCAGCGAGATCTGGGCGCCGTAGGTCAGGCCGTTGGCCAGCTTGCCGTTCACGATGACGTCGATGCCGGCGTCGGTCGAGATGTCGTTCTTGCCGATGCGGGCGTTGTTCACGCCGTCGGGCGGAACGTTCTGCGTGCCGGAACCGACATTGGTCGGCAGGCCCGAGGACGAACCATTGTTCAGCTGGCCCGTCGTGGACTGGGACTGCTGGCTGGTCTGGTTCGAATAGCCGTAGTAGGCCCGGAAGAAGCCACCGAGACGAACGGTCGGCGCTTCCTGAGCGGAGGCCTGGGGTGCCATAACGGCAGCGCCCACGACCGCCGAGACGACTGCCGTCGTGCCCAGCAAAATCTTGCGCATGTTTTACTCTCCTCACGTGCCGGCCGGAGCCGGCTGGTTCCCCTGACCCTCCCCCTCCATCTCTGGAAGAGGCCGTAACCCTCCGGGTTGCAAAGGAACCGACCGAAACCGGCAATACCCCCACAACCCAATGATCACTGGGTCCGGGGCCGACTATGCGTTGGCGCATTGCGGCCCGGCAACCGCCATTAACGGCCAAACGCGACTTCCCTGAGACACTGTGTCCCGCAAGACACAACCCTCCACACTCCGATCCCGGCCCAGCCGGCCGCCAACCCGCGCGGCAGCCGCCGCATCGCCCGGGCCGACATGCCCCCCAGCGCCACCGCCGGCCGCCCCGCCGCGCGCGCCAGGGCCGCCCAGCGCAAGGGCCCCAGGGTCGGCGCCCCAGGGTGGCTGGCCGTCGGAAACACGGGCGAGACGAGCACCGCATCCGCCCCGATCCGCCGGGCCCGCGCGACGCCGGCCCGGCCATGCACCGCCGCCGAGAGCAGCGCGCCCCGCCGGCTCGACAAGAAGGCGAGTAGTCCATGCGTTGGCGCGCGGTCCGGCACATGCAGGCCCGCGCCGATTCGCAGGGCCAGCCGGCCCTCGCCCGAGACCAGCGGCAGCACCCCCCGCTGCCGGCACAAGCGCGCCACCCGCGCCGCCACCTCCGGTGCCACCCCCCGCAGCAGCACCGCCGCCCCCCGGGGCAGGCCGGCCAGCAGCGGCGACGGGTCCGGCAGGCGCGCGGGGTCGCTCAGCAACCAGACCGCCGGGCAGCGGGGCGGGATGGCGCCGCGGCGGGCTCTCCCTATTCTATGGCGCATGCTCGACAACATCGCCGCCAACCTGACCCGAATCCGCGCCCGAATCGAGGCCGCCACCGCCGCCGCAGGGCGCCCGCCCGGCGCGGCACGGCTCGTCGCCGTGTCCAAGACCAATCCGGTCGAGGCGGTCGAGGCCGCGCTCGCCGCCGGGCAGCGCGTCTTCGGCGAGAACCGCGTGCAGGAGGCGGCCGCCAAATTCCCCCAGCTCCGCGCGGCGCATCCCGATCTGCGGCTGCACATCATCGGGCCCTTGCAGACCAACAAGGCGCGCGACGCCGTGCGCCTGGCCGATGTGATCGAGACCCTGGACCGCCCGAAGCTCGCCCTCGCGCTCGCCGAGGCCATGCAGAAGGAAGGGCGCCGGCCGGACCTCCTCATCCAGGTGAACACCGGCGCCGAACCGCAGAAGGCCGGCATCCTGCCGGACGAGGCGGACGCCTTCATCACGCTGTGCCGCCAGACGCACGCCCTGCCCGTCGCCGGCCTGATGTGCATCCCCCCCGCCGAGGACGACCCCGCGCCGCATTTCGACCTGCTCGCCACCATCGCCGCCCGCCACGGCCTGACCACCCTCTCCATGGGCATGAGCGGCGATTTCGAAACCGCCATCCGGCACGGCGCCACCCATGTCCGCGTCGGCTCCGCCATCTTCGGCGCACGCGGGTAAGGTTGGCGGTCTGGGAGAGGCGCTGCCTCTCCCAGACCCTCACCGCCAGGGAGCAGAGCTCCCTGGACCCGTCGAGAGTGGGCCCTCGGCGGGAGGGGTTGGGGGAGGACAGCGTCCTCCCCAAGGCGCGCCCTCACCCTGTCGCGCGGGCGGCGCTGGTGGCGGCGGCGAGCTGGGTGGGGTTCGCGAGGGTGGACCAGCGCTGGTAGGCCTGGGCCACGTCCATGGGGTTGGCGGGGTGGCGGGCCAGCGTCAGCGGATCGGGTTCATTGTTCAGCGCCGCGCGGATGCGCGCGAGCGGCTGGGTCATCTCGATGGCGGACATCACGCCGGCGAGCGCCATGCCGAGCGCGCCTCCGGTGAGGCCGGCGCCGAGGGCGCGCATGGTGGGGTGGATCTCGGTGCCGGTGGCGGCCCGGTAGATCATGCCCACCCCCGGCACATGGTGCAGGGGGTTCAACCCTTCGAGGAATTCGTCGAAGGTCATCTCGCCCGGGATGGGGATGGCCTCGTCGGGGCCGAGTTCCGGCCCGCGGTCGGGGGGCGGGGGGACGCTGAGGCTGCCGGCGGGGCGGAAGGCCAGGCGGATCGGGTCTTGCATCGCGGGCTCCGGGGGCGGGTCTGCCCCCCGGAAGGGGCAAGCCTCGTGCCAGATCTCCAGCTTGCACGGGGTTGCAAACAGGACCACATAGGTCCTGTCAAAAATTTCCCGCCCCAGGAACCCGCCCAGGAACACGCCATGTTCATCGAGACCGAAAGCACGCCCAACCCCGCCACGCTGAAATTCCTGCCCGGCCGCGACGTGATGGGCACGGCGGGCACAGCCGATTTCGTGGTAGGCGATGACGCCTCGCGTTCGCCGCTGGCCACGCGCCTGCTGGCGCTGGAAGGCGTGGCGCGGGTGTTCTTCGGCGCGGATTTCATCACCGTCACGAAGTTCGACACGACGGAATGGCAGGCGCTGCGTCCGCAGGTGCTGGGCGCGGTGATGGAGCATTTCCTGGCCGAGCTGCCCGTGATCGAGGGCGTGGGCGAGGATGCGGCCGAGGATTTCGACCCCGCCGATGCCGAGGCGGTGGCCCAGATCAAGGAGCTGCTGGACCAGCGCGTCCGCCCGGCGGTGGCCGGCGATGGAGGGGACATCGTCTTCCGCGGCTTCCGCGACGGCATCGTGAAGCTGAAGATGCAGGGCGCCTGTTCGGGCTGCCCCTCCTCGCGCGCCACGCTGAAGCATGGCGTGGAGAACATGCTGCGCCACTACGTGCCCGAGGTGATGGGCGTCGAGCAGGTCGAGGCGTAAATGGCCGAGGCGCTGAACGAGACCGCGCTGGACCAGCTCTTCCGCACGGCCCGCACGCAGAACAAGTGGCAGGACAGGCCGGTGGCGGAGGAGACGCTCCGCGCCCTCTACGACCTGCTGAAATGGGGCCCGACCAGCGCGAATTCCTCGCCCGCGCGCTTCGCCTTCCTGACGAGCGATTCGGCGAAGGCCAAGCTGAAGGAGGCGCTCTCGCCCGGCAATGTCGAGAAGACGATGACGGCGCCGGTGACGGTGATCGTGGCGCATGACCCCAAGTTCTACGACCAGCTGCCCAAGCTGTTTCCCCACGCGGATGCGCGAAGCTGGTTCGCCGGCAACTGGTCGCTCGCGGATACGACGGCGATGCGCAACGGCACCTTGCAGGGCGCCTATCTGATGCTGGCCGCGCGTTCACTCGGCCTGGATGTCGGGCCGATGAGCGGCTTCGACAACATGAAGGTGGATGACCTGTTCTTCGCCGATACGGGGTGGAAGTCGAACTTCCTGGTCAATCTCGGCCATGGCGACCCGGCCGGCATCTTCGAGCGCGGCCCGCGCCTGGAGTTCGACGAGGCCTGCCGGATTCTCTGAGGCCGGCCCCGGGCCCAGGCGCTCAGCGCGGCGCCTGGCTCACCCAGCCCTCGACGAGCGGCTTCTGCGGCCCGCGGCCATGCAGTTCCGCCGTGAGCCGCGCCTCACGCCGCAGCTGCGCCATGCGCTTCTGTTCCACGGCGCGGCGCTTGCGGTCCTGCACGACGAAGACGAGGGGCACGCAGGCCAGGGCGAGCATGAAAAGGCCCAGGAGATGTGGCGAGATATGCGCGAAACTGCTGAGCATCATGACCCACTCCGAACCCTTGCCGCCCACACCGTGGACACCGCTGACAACACTGTAACCCCTGGCCCTGGTGGTGCCTCGGGCGGTGTTCGTGCCGCCTGGACAACCCAAGGTAGAGCATTTGTATGCCTCGCATCCTGAACCGCCCCTGATGCCATGATTCAGCCTTCATTCAGGCAGCGCCTCCCAAGGGTGGCGGGCATGATTTTCCGCTCCCTCCTGCTTCTTCTCGTGCTGGCGCCGATGGCGATGGGCGTCCCGGCCCAGGCCTCGGCGCAGGAGCGGCGGGACCATGAGCGGGCCCGCGCCGCGCTGGAAGCCGGGCAGATCCGCCCCCTCTCCGACCTGCTGGCCGAGGTGGAGCGCCGCTTCCGCGGCCGCGTCATCGAGGCCGACCTGGAGCGCGACGACACGCAATGGCTCTATGAGCTGAAGATCCTGCCGCCGAACGGGCGCATCTTCATCGTCGAACTCGACGCCGCCACGGGCGCGCTGGTCCGTTCGCGCGGCCCGGTGCAGGAGCGCGTGCCCGGCGAGGCGCAGCCCCGGCAGCCCTTGCGCTGACGCCCTTCCTGAACGCTGCTGGACGCCAGCCCCGCCGCCGCGCATCTTCCGCCCCATGCGCCTCCTGATCGTCGAAGACAGCCCCGAACTGCACCAGCAGCTCCGCACCGGCCTGACCGAGGCGGGCTTCGCGGTGGATGGCGCGATGGATGGCGAGGAGGCCTTCTACCTCGGCGAAACCGAGCCCTATGACGCCGTCGTACTCGATCTGGGCCTGCCGCGGGTGGATGGCCTGACCGTGCTGCGCCGCTGGCGCGCGGCGGAGCGTGCCATGCCCGTGCTCATCCTCACCGCCCGCGATTCCTGGACCGAAAAGGTCGAGGGGCTGAATGCGGGTGCCGACGACTACCTGGCCAAGCCCTTCGCCATGGCGGAGCTGGTGGCCCGGCTGAATGCGCTGATCCGCCGCTCCAACGGCGTCGCGAAGACCGAGCTGGTCTTCGGCGAGGTTCGGCTCGATACCGCCGCCCGCGCCGTTTCGCGCCAGGGGCAGGCGGTGCGGCTGACGGCGCTGGAATACGGCATGCTCGCCTATCTCGCGCTGCATGCCGGCCGGCCGATCTCCAAGACCGAGCTGACCGAGCATCTGTATGCCCAGGATTTCGACCGCGATTCCAACACGCTGGAGGTCATCGTCGCCCGCCTCCGCCGCAAGCTCGGGGATCAGCTGATCGAGACGGTGCGCGGCCAGGGCTACCGCCTGATTCCCGCCTCGCCGGCCGCCGGCGCCGGGGCCGATTGAAGTCCCTCACCCGGAGGCTGCTGCTGCTGACCACCCTCTGGGTGGCGAGCGGGCTCGGCCTGATGGGCTGGTTCGTGGTGCAGACCGACCAGCGGCAGATCGAGACCACGGCCGATGCGCGGCTGGGCAGCCTGCTCGACGCCGTGGTGGCCGGCGCGGCCTTCGACCCCTCGGCCGGGCCGATCCTGACCCGCCCCCTCACCGATCCGGAGTTCGAGCGCCCCCTCTCCGGCCATTACTGGCAGATCACGGGGCCGGGCGGCAGCCAGGCCACATCCCGCTCGCTCTGGGATTCGCGGCTGCTGCCACCGCTGCGCGAGCCCGAGGGCGTGCGCGCGCGCGACGTGGAAGGGCCGCGCGGCGAGCGGCTGCGCCTGCTGGAGCGCGATGTGCAGCTGGAGGGGCGCTTCGGCCTGGTGCCCATCACCGTGCAGGTCGCCGTCGCGCGCGAGGGCACGGATGAGGAGATCGCCTCGCTCCGGCAGAATGTGATCCTCGCCTTCGCGCTGCTGGGCACCGGCCTCGTCGCCGTGGTGGCGCTGCTGGTGCTCTGGGGGTTGCGCCCGCTCCGCCGCACCCAGGAGGAACTGGCCGAGGTGCGCGAGGGGCGTCGGCAGCACATGGATGTGGTGGCACCCTCCGAAATCGCGCCGCTGGTGGCCGAGATCGAGGCGCTGATCGAGCAGAACCGCGCGACGGTGGACCGCGCGCGCAACCATGTGGGCAACCTCGCCCATGCGATGAAGACGCCGATCGCCGTGCTGCGCAACGCGCTCGACGCCGGGGATCTGCCAGGCGCCCGGGCGCAGTCGGCGACGCTGGAGCGCCTGGTGCAGCACCATCTCCGCCGCGCCCGCGCCGGCGCGCTGGCCGGCAGCGCGGGGGCGGAATGCATGCCGCTGGCGCTCGCCGAGGCGCTGGCCACCGCCCTGCGCCGGCTGACCGCCGCGCGCGGCATCACCATCCGCGTGACGGGGGAGGCCGACGCCCGGATCCGCGCCGACAGCCAGGACCTGACCGAGATGCTGGGCAACCTGATGGAGAATGCCTGCAAATACGGGAACAGCCAGGTGGCGGTGCGGGTCACGCCCTCGGGTCCGGGACGGATCACGATCGAGGTGGCGGATGACGGGCCCGGCCTGCCGGAGGGGGAGGACGGCGCGGCGCTGATGCGGGGCGTGCGGCTGGACGAGGCCAAGCCGGGATCGGGCCTCGGCCTCGCCATCGTCTCGGACCTGGCGGCGCTCTATGACGGGCATCTGACGCTGGACAGGTCCACCCGCCTGGGCGGGCTGGCGGCGCGGCTCGACCTGCCGGGGCGGTTGGCGACCGAATCCTATCGCGGGCCGGATTGAATCAGGCGCCGAGGCGGTAGCCACCCTCATCGGTCAGCAGCAGGCGGGCCTGCTGGGGATCGGGCTCGATCTTGCGGCGCAGCCGATAGACATGCGTCTCCAGCGTGTGGGTGGTGACGGCGTTGGAATAGCCCCAGACCTCGCCCAGCAATTCGGCGCGCGGCACGGGGCGCCCGCCCGCCCGGTGCAGGTAGAGCAGGATGGCGGCTTCCTTCTCGGTCAGGCGGATGCGGGTGCCACCCTTGCCCTCCAGCAGCTTGGCGGCGGGGTGGAAGGCATAGCCGGCGAGCGCGATGGCCGCCTCGGGCGAGGCTTCGAAGGTGGCCAGCACGGCGTGCAGCCGGGCCAGCAGCTCCGGCGCGCGGACCGGCTTGGCGATGCGTTCGGTGATGCCCTCGGGAAGCGGGGCCTCGGCCTCGCCGCCCAGCAGCAGGACGGGGCGGCCACCGCCCGCCGCCCGCAGCGGCGGGCCCCAATGGGCGGGGCCCGGGCCGGCGGCGGCGTCCAGCAGGGTGGCGTCAATGCGGCCCGCGGCCTCGGCGAGCTGGGCCAGCCCCGCCTCGGGGGCGATCGCCTCCACGTCGAAACGCCGGCCGCTGGCGGATTCCTGCTCCAGCCGCTGCGGCAGGAGGGCGGCCAGGGTCGCGTCCTCGGTCAGCAGAAGGATCCGGCGATTGCCAGGCATGGCGGGGCCATCACTTGAACGGTTCCTGAACAGCGTAGCACCTCCCGTCGGGCGGGGGAAACGCGACGCGCAACCTTAGGCATGGCCGGGGGGTTAAGAAAGTTTCGTGGCGCCCCCCTGCCAGTTGGCATCCAATCGCCACATTCCACCGTAGATTGGCAAGCGCAGACTTGGCGCGATGCAGGATAAACGCTGAATGCGAAACACCGCTCTTCTTCCTTCCGGCCTCGCGGCCCCGCGGCCGCCCTCGGCCGAGACCGTCGCACTGCGCGCCGTGCATCGCGCGGTCTCCGAGCTGCGGCGCGGCACGCCCGTCCTCATCCAGGGCGAGGGCGCGGGCCTGCTGGTGGCCGCGGCGGAGACCGTGGGCGCCCAGGGCCTGGCCGAAATGGCCGCGCTCTCGGGCGCCGCGCCGGTTCTGCTGCTCTCCCCGGTGCGGGCTGCGGCGGTGCTGCAGCGCCCGGTGCCGCTGAACGCCCCGGATGAGGGCGCGGTGGCGCTGCGCCTGCCGGCCGGACTGACGGCGCCCGAGCGGCTGCGCGCCTTCGCCGACCCGACCGCCGAATTGCTGCTGGGCGATGGCCAGGCGCTGGAGCGCGCCGCCCTGCCCGCGCTCGCCGCCCCCGCGCTCGCGCTGGCAAAGCTCGGCCGGCTGCTGCCCGCGCTGGTGGCCTGCCCGCTGCCCGCCACGGCGGAGGCGCCCGGGCTGCTCCGCGTCACGGCCAGCGAAGTGCAGGCCTATCCGGCTTCCGCCGCCACCTCGCTGCGCCGGGTGGGCGAGGCGCGGGTGCCGCTGGAAGACGCGCCGGAGACGCGCATCGTGGCCTTCCGCGCCGCCGATGGCGGGATCGAGCACCTGGCCATGCTGGTGGGCGAGCCCGAGGCGGTGCTGGCGCAGGGCGGCGCGCCGCTGGCGCGGCTGCATTCCGAATGCTTCACGGGCGACCTGCTCGGCTCGCTGCGCTGCGATTGCGGCCCGCAGTTGAAGGGCGCGCTGCGCCGCATGGCCGAGGATGGCGCGGGCATCCTGCTCTATCTGGCGCAGGAGGGGCGCGGCATCGGCCTGGTCAACAAGCTGCGCGCCTATACGCTGCAGGACCAGGGGCTGGACACGCTGGATGCCAATCGTGCGCTCGGCTACGGCGCGGATGAGCGCAACTTCCTGGTCGCCGCCACCATGCTGCGCCTGCTGGAAGTGCCGCGCGTGCGGCTGCTGACCAACAACCCGGACAAGCTGGCCGGCCTCACCGCCTGCGGGATCGAGGTGGTGACGCGCGAGCAGCACGCCTTCGCCGGCAATGGCGTGAATGACCGCTACCTCGCCACCAAGGCCGAACGCTTCGGACATATGCTGGAGGAGTAGAGCCCGATCCGTCGCGGCGAAGACGCGGCGGTGAATCGGTCTCTCAGCGAGGCTGGCCCGATCCGTCGTGGCGAAGGCGCGGCGGTGAATCGGTCTCTCAACGAGGCTGGCCCGATCCGTCGTGGCGAAGACGCGGCGGTGAAACTGTCTTTCGGCCCCGCCGGCGCCGCTCACGGCGCGCGGCCCGGCTTGCGGCGCAGGCGGGGATGCTGCTCCTGGCCGCCCGCCGCGGCGTCACGGTGCTGCTTCTCCGCCTGGCCTTCCGCCTTGCCGAAATCGGGGCCGCCCTCCTTCCGCTCATCGGGCTTCTGCAAGCGATGCGGGCTGGCGGGCGCCGGGGGCGCGTCGGGCGCCGGTCCTGGGGGCTGGCTGGGGGACTTCGCCATCATCTTGCTCCTGCTGGATGCAGGCAATGAACCCATAGGCGGAGGAAAGGTTACAGGCGGCAAGAATTACCCCTGCCAGTGACTTCGATTTAAGAAGTCAAGCCAAGTAACCTTCGGCTTTCGGCGCGGTTCTACCGGCTCGCAACCACCCCGGTGGGGCGAGAGACCCAATCATCAGGGAACCGAGCACATGTCAGACAAGCAGAAGCAGGGCCGCAGCGAGCGTGGCTTCGCCGCGATGGACGAGAAGAGGCAGCAGGAGATCGCCTCCAAGGGCGGGCAGAGCGTTGCGCCCGAGGATCGCAGCTTCTCGAAGGACCCCGAACTCGCCGCCGAGGCGGGCCGCAAGGGCGGCAAGGCCGTCGCCCCCGAGGATCGCAGCTTCTCGCGCGACCATGAGCTGGCCGCCGAGGCCGGGCGCAAGGGCGGCGAGGCAAGCCATGGCGGCCGTGGCCGTGATGCCGGTGGCAGCGGCGGTGGCGGCGGCGAGAGCGGCCAGCGCGGCGGCTCGGGCAATTTCGCCCAGGACCGCGACCGCGCCTCGGAAGCCGGCCGGAAGGGCGGCGAGGCCAGCCGTGGCGGGCGTTCCTGACGCGCCACGCCGGGCAGTGAAAAGGACGGGCGGCGCTCCGAAAGGGGGCCGCCCGTTCCGCGTTCAGCCTTCCAGCTCCTCGCGCAGCATTTCGAGGCGCAGCCACTCCTCCTCGGCGGCGGCCAGCGCCGCTTCACGCTCGGCGAGAGCGGCGGTGCGTTGGGTGAACCCCTTGGGGTCGCGCGCATAGAGCTCGGGGTCGGCCAGCCAGTTCCGCAGCACGCCGATCTCCTTCTGCAGCTTCTCCATGGTGGCCGGCAGGGTGGCCAGCGCGTGCTGATCCTTGAAGCTCATCTTTTTCGCGGGCACGGGGGGCGCGCTGGCGGCCGGCCGGGGCGCTGGGGCCTCGCGCGCCGGCTTCGCCACGCTGCGCGCCGTGACGCCCTCGCCGCGCTGGGCCAGCATGTCGCTGTAGCCGCCGGCATAGTCCTGCCAGCGCCCATCCCCCTCGGACATGATGATGCCGGTGCAGACGCGGTCGAGGAAATCGCGGTCATGGCTGACCAGCAGCACGGTGCCGGCGTAATCGGCCAGCATCTCCTCCAGGAGGTCCAGCGTCTCGAGGTCGAGGTCGTTGGTCGGCTCGTCCAGCACCAGCAGGTTGGAGGGGGCGGCCAGCGCGCGGGCCAGCAGCAGGCGGCCCCGTTCCCCACCGGACAGCTTGCCGACCGGCGTCCGCGCCTGGTCCGGGATGAACAGGAAATCCTGCATGTAGCCGATGACGTGGCGCGGCTTGCCGCCGACCCAGACCTGGTCGCCCCGCCCCTCGGTCAGCGTGTCCGCCAGCGTGCGGTTCGGGTCGAGCGCCGCGCGCAGCTGATCCAGCGTCGCCATGGCGATGTTGCTGCCGAGCTTCACCGTGCCCGCATCCGGCTTGAGCGCGCCGGTCAGGATGTTCAGCAGCGTCGTCTTGCCCGCGCCATTGGCGCCGACGATGCCGATGCGGTCCCCCTTGATGATGCGGGTGGCGAAATCCCGCACCACATGCCGCTCGCCCCAGGATTTGTTCACGCCCTCGGCGGTGATGACGAGCTGGCCGGAGGCGCTGGCCTCGGCCGCCTGCATCTGCACCGTGCCGGTGGGCTTGATGCGGTCCCGCCGGGCCTGGCGCAGCGCGTGCAGCTCGCCGACGCGCCGCATGTTTCGCTTGCGCCGGGCGGAGACGCCGTGGCGCAGCCAATGCTCCTCGCGGGCGATCTGGCGGCCGAGCTTGTGCGCCGCCTGCTCCTCCAGTTCGAGCTGCTCCTCGCGCCAGGCCTCGAACTCGCCGAAGCCGCGATCCACCCGCCGCGTCATGCCCCGATCCAGCCAGAGCGTGGCGCGCGAGAGGCGGGAGAGGAAGCGCCGGTCATGGCTGATCAGCACCAGCGCGCCGCGCAGGCTGGCCAACTCCGCCTCCAGCCATTCGATGGCGGGGAGGTCGAGATGGTTGGTGGGCTCGTCCAGCAGCAGGATGTCGGGCTGCGGGGCCAGGGCGCGGGCCAGCGCCGCGCGGCGCGCCTCGCCGCCCGAAAGGCGCGCGGTGCCCTCCTGCCCCGTCAGGCCGAGCCCCTCCAGCAGGGCGCGGGCGCGGTGCGGATCATCGGCCGGGCCGAGGCCCGACATCACGTAATCCTCCACCGTCGCGTGGCCGGAAAGGTCGGGCTCCTGCGGCAGATAGCGCAGCGTAGCGCCGGGCTGGAGGAAGCGCGTGCCGCCCTCGGGCTCCAGCTCGCCGGCGGCGATGCGCAGCAGGGTGGATTTGCCGCTGCCATTGCGGCCCACCAGGGCGAGGCGTTCCCCCGGCGAGACGGAGAGGCCGGCGCCGGTCAGCAGCGGGGCATTGCCCAGCGTGAATCGGATGCCATCGAGCAGGAGAAGCGGAGGGGCGGCCATGCGGGGGCGATGGCCCGCCTGCCGCGCGCGGTCAAGGCTGGACAAAGCCGGCATATGCCGTCTTGTTTCCCATGGTGGCGCGAGGGGAGACGCGATGTCCGGCAGTTCAGGCGATGATGGCCCGTCCTTCGGCGGCGACAGCTTCACCGAGACCACCTCGCAATCCTGGTTCCAGCGCCTGGGCAGCGCCTTCATGGGCATCCTGGTCGGGCTGATCCTGCTGCCGGTGGCGGGCTTCCTGCTCTTCTGGAACGAGGGCCGCGCGGTGCAGACGGCGCGCTCACTGGCCGAGGGCGCGGGGCTCGTGCAATCCGCCTCGCCCGAGCGGCCGGACCCCGCCTTGGAAGGGCGCCTCGTCCATGTCGCGGGTGCGGTCAGCGTGACGGGCGCGCCACGCGATGCCGATCTCAACGTGACGCCAGAACCGGGCACGCTGCGCCTCCTGCGCCGCGTCGAGATGTACCAGTGGCAGGAGCAGACGAGCAGCGAGACGCGCACCCGCGTGGGCGGCGGACAGGAGACGGTGACGACCTACAGCTACCGCCGCGTCTGGGCCGAGGGGCGCATCGATTCCAGCCGTTTCCGCCAGCCCGACGGCCACCAGAATCCCGAGCCGCGCTACCAGACGCGCGCCTTCAACGCCGAGCGGGCGATGCTGGGCGGCTTTCGCATCTCCGACGCGCAGGTGAACCAGATCCCGGCCACAACCTCCCTCGCCGTGCCGGGCGGGAATGCGGATGGCGGGCGCTATATCGGGCAGGACCCGCAGAACCCGCGCGTGGGCGATCTGCGCATCACCTGGCTGGTGGCGCGGCCCGATGCGCTCTCCGTCATCGGCGCGCAGGTGGGGGATGGCTTCGGCCCCTATGCCACGCGCGCGGGCGACCGGCTCTTCATGATCGAGCCCGGCCGCGTGCCGGCGGCCGCCATGTTCCAGCAGGCCGAGGCGGACAATGTGACGCTCACCTGGATCCTGCGCCTGGTCGGCACGGTGGTGATGTTCCTGGGCTTCCTGATCATCTTCAACCCGCTGAAGGTGCTGGCCGACGTGATCCCCTTCATCGGCAGCATCGTGGGCTTCGGCACCGGCTTGCTGGCGGCCGTGCTCACCCTCATCCTGGCGCCGGCCACCATCGCCATCGCCTGGCTGTTCTACCGCCCGCTGGTGGGCATCGCGATCCTCGCGGTCGGGATCGCGCTCGCCTACGGCCTCACCCGTCTCCGCCGGAACCGTCCGGCAGCTGTTCAAGGAAAACCCGCATGAGCTTCGACTTCACCGGCAAGCGCGTCATCGTCTGTGGCGGCAGCAAGGGCATCGGCCGCAGCGTGGCGCTGGGCTTTGCCCAAGCGGGCGCCGCCGTCTCCATCTGCGCGCGCGGCGCCGAGGCGCTGGCCGCCACCAAGGCCGAACTGGGCGCCAAAGCCCATGCCGCGAGCTGCGACCTGGGCGATGGCGCGGCGGTGAAGCGCTACATCGCGGAGGCCATCCAGGCGCTCGGCGGCTGCGACGTGCTGGTGAACAACGCGAGCGGCTTCGGCATGACCGACACCGAGGAAGGCTGGGCCGCGGCGCTGAACGTGGACGTGCTGGCCACCTTCCGCGCCACCGCCGCCGCCCTGCCTGCGCTGAAGGAAAGCCGCGGCAACATCATCAACCTCTCCTCCATCTCAGGCTTCGGGCCTTCGGTGCGCGGCCCGGCCTATGCCGCCGTGAAGGCGCTGCTGATCAACTACACGCAGTCCCAGGCCGCGACCTACGCGCCCGACGGCATCCGCGTGAACGGCGTGGCCCCCGGCTCCATCGAATTCCCCGGCGGCAGCTGGGAGAAGCGCAAGACCGAGAATCCCGCCCTCTACAACAAGACGCTGGCCTCGATTCTCTTCGGCCGCATGGGCAAGCCGGAGGAAGTCGCCAACGTCGTGCTCTTCCTCGCCTCGCCGCTCGCGGGCTGGGTCACGGGGCACACCATCGTGGTGGATGGCGGCCAGATGCTGAGCTGATCTCGCGTGCGGATCCTCCTCATCGAGGATGACGAGAGCACCGCGGCCTATATCGCCAAGGGCCTGCGCGAGGAGGGGCATGTGGTGGACCACGCGGCCAATGGCCGCGACGGCCTCTTCCTCGCGATGGGCGAGCCCTTCGACATCATCGTGACGGACCGCATGCTCCCCGGTCCGGATGGGCTTTCCATCATCCGCGCGCTGCGCATGGCGGAGATCACGACGCCCATCCTGGTGCTGACCGCACTCGGCGAGGTGGAGAAGCGCGTGGAGGGGCTGGAGGCGGGGGCGGATGACTACCTCGCCAAGCCCTTCGCCTTCGCCGAATTGCGCGCGCGCATCCGCGCGCTGGCGCGCCGCCCGGCCGGCCCGCCGGCCGAGCAATCGGTGCTGACGCTGGGCGAGTTGAAGATGGACCTGCTGACGCGGGTGGCGACACGCGGCGCACGCAAGCTCGACCTCATGCCCACGGAATGGCGCCTGCTGGAATATCTGCTGCGCCATGCCGGCCAGGTGGTGACGCGCACCATGCTGCTGGAGAAGGTCTGGGATTTCAGCTTCGACCCCACCACCAATGTGGTGGACGTGCATGTCAGCCGCCTGCGCCGCAAGCTCGACCTGCCGGGCGAGGCGCCGATGATCCGCACCGTGCGCGGCGCGGGCTACGCCTTGCAGGCGCCAGAGCCGTGATTCGCAAGAGCAGCTTTGCGCTGCGCGCGGCCACCGCCTCGGCCGTGGTCATGCTGGTGCTGTCGCTGCTGGGTTCGGGCTGGGGCTGGCTGCGGGCGGAGGCGGCGTTGCGCCAGCAGCTCGACCTCGCCCTGGCCGCCGAGGCGGATGGCTTCCTGCGCGAATATGAGGAGTTCGGCCTGCGCGGCCTGGCGCTGGCCGTCGAGGCCTATACGCGCCGGCGGGGGCCACTCTTCGTCGTGCTGCTGGCGCCCGATGGCCGCCCCATCGCCGGCCGCATCCCGGAGGCCCTGCCCGCCTTGCGCGGCTTCGCCAACCTCCCCGGCACGGGCGAGCGGCCGAGCCTGCGCGTGCTGGGCGGCAACCTGCCCGGCGGCGCCACGCTCCTGGTGGCCGCCGACCTGACGCCGGTGGACCGCGCGGCCTCGGCGCTCGCCTGGACCCCGCCGATCGCGGGCGGCGTCGCCGCCGTGGTGGCGCTGCTGCTGGGCTTCATCGCGGCGGGGCGGATGGAGCAGCGGCTGGCCGGCGCGCGCACCGCCGCACTCGGCGTCATGGAGGGCGACCTGACGCGCCGCCTGCCCCTCTCGGGGCGCGGCGATGAGTTCGACCGGCTGACCGCCACCTTCAACGCGCTGCTCGGCCGCATCGAGGCGCTGATGCAGGCGCAGCGCCAGGTGACGGACGACATCGCGCATGATCTGCGCAGCCCGCTCTCGCGCCTGCGTCAATTGCTGGAGGGCGCGCTCGCTTCGCCACGCGATCCCGACCGCGACACGGCGATGATGGAGCGCGCGCTGGAGGAGCTGGATTCCGTGCTGGCGAGCTTCGCCGCGCTGCTGCGCATCGCCCGCGCCGAAAGCGGCGTGCTGCGCGAGGGATTCTCGAGTGTGGATCTCTCAACCCTGCTGAACGAATGCGCCGAGGTGATGGAAGCGGTGGCCGAGGAGGCCGGGCGCAACCTCAGGCGCGAGATCGCGCCGGGGGTGAGCGTGGCCGGCGATGCGGGGCTGCTGCGCCAGGCGGTGGTGAACCTCATCGAGAACGCCATCACCCATGGCGGCCCCAGCATCACGCTGCGCCTGAGGCCCGGCCCGGTGATCGAGGTGGAGGATGACGGGCCGGGCATTCCGGAGGCCGAACGCGAAGCCGTGACACGCCGGTTCCACCGCCTGGACCGCAGCCGCTCCACACCGGGCACGGGGCTTGGCTTGGCGCTCGTTTCCGCCGCCGCCAAGGCGCATGGGGGCACGCTGCGGCTGGAAGCGGGCGCGGCAGGAAAAGGGCTGCGCGCCGTGCTGGACCTGCGGCCCACGAGCTAGCGCCAGACGAACAAAGCCATCACGAACCAGGAAGAATCCAGCCGCAAAGCGGCCGGCGCCGCCCAACCGCGCGGTGGGCCCGGTGCAACCGACGCGCGGCGAAGCCAAGCGCGCGGAGCGCGCGCTCGGCGCCTGAGGGCGGCAAAAATCGCGCCCGGCGCCTGAGGGCAAAGAACTCTGACAATCTTGTCACACTCTTTCCCGAATGCCTCCAGCGTCGGCCGGGCAGTTTCCCTCCGTCGGCGGGGCCTCCGCCCCGCGCCTGAAATGGAGACCACCATGAAGAGCCCGATCAACACCCGCCGCCTGCGTGCCGGCCTCGCCGGCGCCCTCATGGCCGGCACCGCGCTGAGCGGCATGATCCTCTGGCAGGGCCACCCCGCCAGCGCCCAGAACGGCGCGATCAGCGTGCCCGCCATCAGCCAGCCCGCCGTGGCGCTGCCCGGCTTCGCCGATCTCGCCGCCCGCGTCCGCCCCGCCGTCGTCACCATCACGACGACCGAGCGCGTGACCCAGGCCAGCACCAACTCGCCCTTCCCGCCCGGCAGCGAGCAGGACCAGCTCTTCCGCCGCCATTTCGGCGAGCAGCCCGGCATGCGCGGCCAGCCGCAGCAGCGCCCCGCCAATGCGCTCGGCTCGGGCTTCATCGTGAGCCAGGACGGCACGGTCATCACCAACAACCACGTCGTCCGCAACGCCAGCAGCGTGAAGGTGAAGCTGGATGACGGCCGCGAGCTGAACGCCCGCGTGGTGGGCCGTGACGAGCGGACCGACATCGCCGTGCTGAAGATCGACGCCGGCCAGCCCCTGCCCTTCCTCGCGCTGGGCGACAGCAACGCCGCCCGCCCGGGTGACTGGGTGGTGGCCGTGGGCAACCCCTTCGGCCTGGGTGGCACGGTGACGGCGGGCATCGTCTCGGCGCGCGGCCGTGACATCGGCGTCGGCCCCTATGACGACTTCATCCAGATCGACGCGCCCATCAACAGCGGCAACTCCGGCGGCCCGCTCTTCGGCCTGGATGGCAGCGTGATCGGCGTGAACACGGCGATCTTCTCGCCCTCCGGCGGCTCGGTCGGCATCGGCTTCGCCATCCCGTCCAACATGGTCCGCCAGGTGGTGGCCCAGATCCAGGCCAATGGACGGGTGGAGCGTGGCTTTCTGGGCGCTTCCACGCAGCCGCTGACGCCCGCCCTGGCGCGCTCGCTGCGGCTTGCGAAGCCGGAAGGCGCGCTGGTCGGGCAGGTCGAGGCGGAGAGCCCGGCGGCCCAGGGCGGCCTGCGCCCCGGCGACGTGGTGACGAAGGTGGGGGACGCGGCGGTGACCAACCCGCGGGACCTGGCGCGCCTGATCGGCGAGGCCCGGCCGGGCAGCGAGGTGAAGCTCTCGGTGCAGCGTGACGGCACGGCGCAGGAGGTCCGCGTGACGCTGGCCGAGCTGCGGGACGGCCAGGCCGCCTCCGGCAAGCCGGCCGCGGCGGCCGAGAGCCGCGGTGGCCCGGTGGGCGTGGCGCTCGCCCCCATCACCCCCCAGGCGCGCCAGCAGCTGAACCTGCCGGCCAATGCGGCGGGCGCGGTGGTGGCGGGCATCCGCCCGGACAGCCCGGCGGCCGAGGCCGGCCTGCGCGAGGGCGACGTGATCGTGGGCGTCGCCGGCCGCGACGTGTCCGACGTGCAGGCCACGGTGGGTGCGATCCGCGAGGCGGCGCGCAACCCGGGTGCGGCCATCGCGTTGCGGATCCTGCGCGAAGGGCGCAGCGCCTTCGTGGCGGTGGAGATGCCGGCCCAGGGGTGAGCCCGCAAGGCTAACCGGCGGGCCGATCGAGCCGAATACCGAGTGACTTGGGGCTGGCCGCCGGGGCCAGCCTGGCCAGGCCTGGGAACAAGGCCGGCCGATCCGGGATGAACCCGCCGACTACCCCCCAACCGCGGGCATCCCTCTTGAGCAGGCTCTCCCCCCCCGGGAGCCTGCTTTTTTCGTTGGGAAAAAGCTTTTTTGCCGCCCTCAGGCGCCGGGCGCCGCCGCCGGCGGCTTGGCTTCGCCGCCCGAGAGGCGCGCTGGGCCATCAGGGCGGATGGGCGGCGCCGGCCGCTGTGCGGCCGAAGGGGTTGGGGAGGGTGCTCCGGCGCGGGAGGGCCGGGAGGCATGCGGCGCCGGCCTTGCTATACGCCACTCATGTGCACCGTGATCCTCCTCCGCCGCCCCGGCACCGATTGGCCGCTGCTGCTGGCCGCCAACCGGGATGAACGGCTGGACCGCGCCTGGCAGCCCCCCGCCGAGCATTGGCCGGGGGTCATCGGCGGGCGGGACACGCTCGCGGGCGGCACCTGGATGGCGATGAACCGCCATGGCGTGGTCTGCGCCGTGCTGAACCGCGTGGGCAGCCTCGGGCCCGATCCGGCCAAGCGCTCGCGCGGCGACCTGCCGCTGATCGCGCTGGAGGACGTCAGTGCGGCCGCCGCCGCGGAACGCATCGCTGCCCTGGATGCTGCGCTCTGGCGGCCCTTCAACCTGGTGCTGGCCGATGCGGCCACCGCCTGGTTCCTGCCCGGCCTGGGTGCGGGCCACGCGCAGCCCATCGCCCTGCCCGAGGGGATCTCCATGGTCACGGCGCATCCGCCCAATGACGTGACCAGCCCGCGCACCGCCCGGCACCTGCCCCGCTTCCAGGCCGCGGCCCCTCCCTCCCCGCCCGACTGGGGCGCCTGGCCCGAGCTGCTGGCCGATTCCGAGGGTGCGACGGCCGAGGCGCTGAACGTCCCTCCCCTCGGCGGCTTCGGGACCGTCTGCGCCTCGCTGCTGGCCTTGGGCCGCCAGGGCGCGCGGCATTGGCTCTTCGCCCCCGGCCCGCCGGACCGGACGGAATTCGCGCCCGTCCCGCTCTAACCCGCGCCCCGCGCAAGGAGGCCCGGCGCCCGCACGGGTGCCAGCTTGGGGGCATTGCTGCTATAGGTTGCCGGATTCCAGAAGGACCACGCCCCATGGCTCGCCGCCGCCAGATCTATGAAGGCAAGGCCAAGATCCTGTTCGAAGGCCCGGAGCCCGGCACGCTTGTCCAGTATTTCAAGGACGACGCCTCCGCCTTCCATGCGCAGAAGAAGGGCACCATCACCGGCAAGGGGGTGCTGAACAACCGCATCAGCGAATACCTGATGACGCGCCTGGGCGAGATCGGCATCCCCACGCATTTCATCCGCCGCCTCAACATGCGCGAACAGCTGGTGCGCGAGGTGGAGATCATCCCGCTCGAGATCGTGGTGCGGAACGTGGCCGCGGGCTCGCTCGCCTCGCGCCTCGGCATCCCGGAGGGCACGCGCCTGCCGCGCTCGATCATCGAATACTATTATAAGAACGACGCGCTGCAGAACCCGATGGTGAGCGAGGAGCACATCACCGCCTTCGGCTGGGCCGCGACGCATGACCTGGACGACATGGTGCAGCTCACGCTCCGCGTGAACGACTTCCTGACGGGCCTCATGCTCGGCGTCGGCATCACGCTGGTGGATTTCAAGCTGGAGTTCGGCCGCCTCTACGACAATGACGAGATGCGCATCGTCGTCGCGGACGAGATCAGCCCCGACAATTGCCGCCTCTGGGACAGCAAGACCGGCGAGAAGATGGACAAGGACCGCTTCCGGCGGGATCTCGGCAAGGTCGAGGAAGGCTACCAGGAAGTGGCGCGCCGCCTCGGCATCCTGCCCGAGGCCGGCATGCGCGACATGAAGGGGCCGGAGACTGTGCAGTAGCTCCCCACGAAAACACCGAAGTGGTGTTTTCGCGGGGGCCCTGGATTGGTGCTGATCCTGGGGGAGTGGGTTCATCCTGGTGAAGCCAAGCTTCACCAGGGCACCGGGGGGCGGAAGCTTCCGGTGGGTTTTGGTTGGGCCATCGGGCCGGAGGATTGGATGACGCGATTGAAGGTGACGGTGTTTCCGAAGGCCGGCGTGCTGGACCCGCAGGGCAAGGCGATCGAGCGCGCGCTGGCGGGCCTCGACTTCGCCGGCGTGGGCGAGGTGCGCGTGGGCAAGGTCATGATCGTCGAACTGGCCGAGACGGACGCCGCGAAGGCCAAGGCCACCGGCGAGGACATGGCGCGCAAGCTCCTCGCCAACACCGTGATCGAGAGCTTCACCGTGGAGGTGATGTGAGCGGAGGTGAGGCAACCGGAGGCAAGGTGACCGTTCGGGCGGCCTCACTGCGCTGGTTCGTGTTCTTCTCCCTCGGCTTCGCGGGCTGGCGGGTGCTGACCGTGGCCGCCTACCTTCTCTTCGGCCCGCCCATCGTCTCGAACTACTGGCTGACCGAGGTCTTCTTCCTGCTCTCCAAAGGCTTCCTGGGCGGCCTCTTCTGGCCGATCAGCCTGCTGCTGGACGGTTGGCGCAACCCGGTCGGCTGGCTCTTCTACCCATGGTGAAGGCCTCGCTCATCATCATGGCGGTCCTGACCGTGCTGGTCGCGATGGGGCTGCGCTGGCGCGAGGAACGGCTGCCGCTCACCCGCGGCAAGCCCCAGCCCCGCCAGGGCTGGATCGCGGCGCAGAAGGCCAAGGCCAACCGCTGGGTCACCGCCGCCGCCATCGCCGCCATCGGCACCACCGTCATCCTGGGCGGGCTGCATTGGATGAGGATGCTGCTGGGATGAGTGGCGGCAGCATCCTGCTGTTCTTCCCGGTGATCCCGGCCGCCGTTCTCTCCGCCATGCTCTGCGCCATGGCCATCGCCGCCCTGCCGCTGATGTGGATCGCCTATTGGCTGCTGCCGCCCGGCTGGATGCGGGACCTGACGCCGCGCACCGTCTTCCCCGCTTGCATGCTGGTGGCCCCCATCCTGCTGCTCTCGGGCGTGATGGGCGTGGCGCTGACGGGGCCCGAGCGCGAGATCCCGGAGATGGAAAAGCCCAGCCTGGAACAGGTGCGCGAGCGCCAGGCGCTGTTCCGCCACCTGCTGCCCAACCGCGCCGCCGGCCCGGCGGCCGAGGATTGAAACCATGGCCCCGCGGGGCCTCCTGGCCTATAGCCTGGGCCCAGGGATCGCAGTTCTGGAGAATTCGGCATGAAGGCAGCCATCGTGATGTTCCCCGGCACCAATCGCGAGCGGGACATGGCCATCGCGCTCCACCGCGTGACGGGCGTGAAGCCCGCCATGCTCTGGCACCGGGACACGGAGCTGCCCGCGGGCACCGACCTCGTCGTCCTGCCCGGCGGCTTCTCCTATGGCGACTACCTGCGCTGCGGCGCCATGGCCGCGCAATCGCCGATCATGGCCGCGATCCGCGCCCATGCGGAGCGCGGCGGCCATGTGCTGGGCGTGTGCAACGGCTTCCAGATGCTCTGCGAATCGGGTCTGCTGCCCGGCGCGCTGCTGCGCAACGCCTCGCTGCGCTTCCTCGCCATGGATTGCGTGATGCGCGTGGAGCGCACGGACACGCCCTACACCCGCCATTTCCAGCGCGGCGCCACCTTCCGCGCCACCATGGCGCATGGCGACGGCAACTATTTCTGCGATGCCGAGACCCTGGCGAAGCTGGAAGGCGAGAACCGCGTGGTGCTGCGCTACGAGGGCGAGAACCGCAACGGCTCGATCAACGCCATCGCCGGCATCTGCTCGCCCAATGCGCGCGTCATGGGGCTGATGCCGCACCCCGAGAATTGCGTGGACCCGCTGGTGGGCGGCACCGACGGCCTGCCCATGTTCACCTCGATCGCCGAGGCGCTGACCCCGGCCTGAGCGCAGCGGCGCTCAAGAGCCAGCGGCCCGACGGGCCGAGGCCGCGACTGCGGCCCGCGGCCTATGCCGCGAAGCCAAGCGCGCGGACGCGCGCGCCCGGCGCTTGAGGGCAAAAAAAGCTAGAGCGTCATCCGGTCTGACTGAATCGTGGGGATTCCCGGAACGGCTGTTTTCTGATTCACGCTGTCTTCCGGAGCGTGGAGGCCGGGCTGGATGTCGAAGGCGCTCTCACTGGATCTACGGCAGCGCACGCTGGCTGCGGTGTTGGAAGAAGGCCTCACGCACCGCCAGGCGGCCGAGCGGTTCAAGGTCAGCGCAGCCAGCGTCAGCCGCTGGCGTACCCTTGCCGCCGAGGGTGCGGTGCCGATGCACGGTCCGCTTGGTGGTGATCGGCGCAGCCATGTTGTGGAGGCCGAGGCTGAGACGATCCTCGAAGTGTTTCACGCGCAGCGCGACATGACGCTGCTGGAACTGCGCGTAGCCCTTGCCGAACGGGGCCTGCGCTTCGGCTACGGCACGCTTTGGCGCTTCTTCGACCGTCGCGGCTACACGCGCAAAAAAAGACCGCGCACGCAGCCGAGCAGCAACGCCCCGACGTCCTGAGCCGGCGCGAAGCCTGGTTCGAGGCGCAGCTCGACCTCGATCCTGAGCGCCTGATCTTCGTCGACGAGAGCTGGGCCAGCACCAACATGGCCCGACGCCATGGCCGCTGCCCGCGTGGCGAGCGCCTGCGCATGGCAATCCCCCACGGCCATTGGAAAACCACCACGCTGATCGCCGGGATGCGCAGCAGCGGCGTGGTCGCGCCCTTCGTGATCGACAGCCCAGTCAACCGGCTCATCTTCGAAGCCTGGGTGGAGCAAGCGCTCGTGCCGGAACTGCGGGCCGGCGACATCGTGGTGATGGACAACCTCAGCAGCCACAAAGGCCCGGCCGTGCGGGCCCTCATCGAGGCCAAGGGTGCGCATCTGCTCTACCTGCCGCCCTACAGCCCGGACTTCAATCCAATCGAGAACCTGTTCGCCAAGCTGAAGGCGCTGCTGCGCCGCGAGGCTGCGCGGACCATCGACACCCTGTGGAACGCCATCGGGCGCATTCTCGACCGCGTCACCCCGCGCGAGTGTCAGCGCATGTTCGCCGCAGCAGGGTATGATCCAGATGGATGGGATTAAGCTCTAATCAATCAACCGCTGCTCAGCCTCGATCACCTCTTCGAGGGTGGCCAGCAGCCGGTCGCGCGGCACATCCACGAGCGGCGGCAGGATGCTGATGACCAGCACGCCCGGCCGCTTGATGAAGTGGTGCCGCGCCCAGAACCTCCCGGAATTCGTGGCGACCGGGATCACGGGCAGCTTCGTCGCCGAGGCCAGCGCCACGATGCCCGGATGCCACTCGTTCCGCTCGCCGATGGTGGTGCGCGTGCCCTCGGGGAAGATCACGATCTGCCTCCCCTCGCTGGCCGAGACCTGGGCCTCGCGCATCATCTGCCGCATCGCCTTGGCGCCGCCCTCGCGGTCCACGCCGATCATCCCCGCGCGCCGCGCGAAGGCGCCGTAGAGGGGGATGCGGAACAGCTCCTGCTTCATCACATAGGTGACGTCGGGGACGATGGCGAACCAGACCAGCGTGTCGAAGGCCGACTGGTGCTTGCTCGCGATCAGCGCCGCGCCTTCGGCCGGCAGGTGCTCGCGCCCCGTGACCCGCACCTCGATGCCGCAGGTCTTCTCCATGATCCAGACGAGCAGCCGCGCGAGCCAGCCCATGGCGCGGCGCTGGAAGCGCTTGGGGCCCAGCAGCAGGGGCGAACCGAGCACGGCGAAGCTGCCGGCCACGCCGAAGAACAGCACATTGAAGACGAGCGACCGGAGGAAGAGGAGCATCAGATCGCCACGCGCACGCCGAGCTCCACCACGCGGTCGGACGGGATCTTGAAGAATTCCGTCGCGGGCACCGAATTGCGGCTGAGCAGCGTGAAGAGCCATTGCTGCCAGCGCGACATCTTCGGCACGGCGGCGGCCACGATCGTCTCGCGCCCCAGGAAATAGCTGGTCTGCATCGGCTCGAAGCCGATCAGACCCTGCTGTGCCAGGCGCTCCAGCTCGCGCGGGATGTTCGGGCTTTCCTGGAAGCCGTAGCGCAGGATGACGCGGTGGATGTCGGGGCCGAGCTCCGTCACCTCCGCCCGGCGATCGGCGCCGACGCTCGGGATGTCCGCGCTCGCCACCGTCACGAAGAGCACGCGCTCATGCAGCACCTTGTTGTGCTTGAGGTTGTGCAGCAACGCGCCGGGCAGGTAGTCGGCCTGGCCGGTCATGAAGACGGCCATCCCGGGCACGCGCGTGGTGCGCGACTGCGGCAGACGGGCGAGGAAGGATTTCAGCGGCAGGCTGTCCTGCCGGAAACGTGCGAACAGAAGCTCGCGCCCGCGATACCAGGTGAACATCAGCGTGAAGGCGACACCGCCGATGATGACGGGCACATAGCCGCCCTCGGGGATCTTCAGCGCGGTGGCGAAGAAATAGGCGAGGTCGAGCAGCAGCAAGGGCAGGAAGACCATCCCCACCAGGATCGGATTCCAACCGAATTGCCGGCGGAAGACCAGCAGCGCGAGCAGGGTGGTGCAGAGGAAGGTGCCGGTGACGGCGAGGCCATAGGCGGCGGCCAGGCTGTCGCTGTTCTTGAACTCCAGCACCAGGATCAGCACGCCGATCAGCAGGATGAAGTTCACCTGCGGCATGTAGATCTGCCCCTCCTCGGTCGCGCTGGTGTGGCGCACGTCGAGGCGTGGCGCGAAGCCCAGCTGCACGCATTGCCGCGCGATGGAATAGGCGCCCGAGATCATGGCCTGGGAGGCGATGATGGTCGCCGCCGTCGCCAGCACCACCAGGAAGGGGCGGAACCATTCGGGGGCGAGCAGGTAGAAGGGGTTCTCGATGGCCGACGCGTCGCGCAGCAGCAGCGCGCCCTGGCCGAAATAGTTCAGCGCCAGCCCGGGCAGCACGAAGAAGATCCAGGCCGCCTGGATCGGGCGGCGGCCGAAATGGCCCATGTCGGCATAGAGCGCCTCGGCGCCCGTCACGGCCAGCACCACGGCGCCCATCGCGATGAAGGCGGCCAAATGATAGTGCGCCGCGAAATGCAGCGCATACCAGGGGTTGATGGCCGCGAAGACCTCGGGGTTGTGCAGCGCCTCGATCAGCCCGAGCAGGCCGAGCACGGCGAACCACAACGCGCAGACCGGGCCGAAGAAGGCGCCGATGCTCCCCGTGCCGCGATACTGCACGAGGAAGAGCGCGATCAGCACGACGAGGGTGATGGGCAGCACCACCTCCTCGAAGGCGGGGTTGATGACCTTCAGCCCCTCCACCGCCGACAGCACGGAGATGGCCGGCGTGATCATGCCGTCGCCGAAGAAGAGCGCCGCGCCCGTGATGCCGATCATGGCGATGATGAGCCGCCCGCGCGCGGTCTCGGCCGAGCGCTGGGCCAGCGCCATGAGCGACATGATGCCGCCCTCGCCCCGGTTGTCGGCGCGCAGGATGATCAGCACGTATTTCAGCGTGACCGTCAGCATCAGCGCCCAGAAGATGAGCGAGAGGATGCCGAGGATCTCCCACCGCTCGATGCCGCCCTCGTCGAAATGCAGGAGGGCGGCGCGCATGGCGTAGAGCGGCGAGGTGCCGATATCGCCATAGACGATACCGAGCACACCGAGCAGCGAGGCGGCGGTGAGTTTGTTGCTGGGGGCGCTCACGGGGAAGGCCTTGTGATGGAACGGCGCGCAGCGTTAGGCCCGCGCCCGTTCCACAACAAACATGGGCGCCGCATGGCTGCCTTGCGGCGCATCAATATCGAAGGGAAGGAGGGGCTCCGCCCCTCGCGCAAAGCGGGTTCTTGCGAGGGGCTCCGCCCCTCGCGCTCCCGGGCAAGAACCTCAGGTTCCTGCATCTCCGGTCACTCAGTGGCCGCCCCGCTCAGTGCCCCCTGAGGATCTGGCTCAGGAAGGTCTGGAGCCGCTCGGTCTTCGGATTGGCGAAGAGCGACTGTGGCTCGCCCGATTCCACGATCTCGCCGCGGTCCATGAAGATCACCCGGTCGGCGACCGTGCGGGCGAAGCCCATCTCATGCGTCACGCAGATCATGGTCATGCCCGTCTCGGCCAGCATGATCATGGTGTCCAGCACCTCCTTGATCATCTCGGGGTCGAGCGCGCTGGTCGGCTCGTCGAAGAGCATGATCTTGGGCTTCATGCACAGCGCCCGGGCGATGGCCACGCGCTGCTGCTGGCCGCCCGAGAGCTGGCCCGGATACTTGTTCGCCTGCTCCGGGATGCGCACCCGGGTCAGGTATTCCATCGCCAGCTCCTCGGCCTCCTTCTTCGGCATCTTGCGCACCCAGATGGGCGCCAGCGTGCAGTTCTCGAGGATGGTGAGGTGCGGGAAGAGGTTGAAGCTCTGGAACACCATGCCGACCTCGCGGCGGATGGCGTCCAGGCTGCGGAGGTCGTTGGACAGCTCGATGCCGTCCACGATGATCTGGCCCTCCTGGTGTTCCTCCAGGCGGTTGATGCAGCGGATGAGGGTGGACTTGCCCGAGCCCGAGGGGCCGCAGACCACCACGCGCTCGCCCATGGCGACATCCAGGTTCACGTCGCGCAGCACATGCAGCGCGCCGAACCACTTGTTCACGCCCTTGAGCGAGATGGCCGGCGGCGCATCGGCGCGGACGGAGGAGGCGAGGGTTTCAGCAGCCGACATGGACGTCCGGTCTCCGGGCTAGGTGGATGAAAGCCTTGCGCTTGGCATTCCGGTCTTGCCGCCGGTGGGCATTGGTGTTGCTCATCTACGCCGCCCTTTGTTCAGTTCCGTTTCGAGCCCGGCACTATACTTGGACATGGCGTAGCAGAAGATGAAGTAGATAAGCCCGAGCGTAATGTAAACCTCGACGCCGAAGCCCTGCCAGGAGGGCTCGATGATGGCGGTCTTGCCGGCCGTCAGCAGGTCGAAGATGCCGATGATCAGCACCAGGGAGGTGTCCTTGAAGAAGCCGATGAAGGTGTTCACCAGCGGCGGAATGACCAGCCGCAGCGCCTGGGGCAGGATGATGAGGCCGGTCTTCTTCCAGTAGCTCAGCCCCAGCGCGTCCGCCGCCTCGTACTGGCCCTTGGGCAGGGCCTGCAGGCCGGCGCGCACCACTTCCGCCAGGTAGGCGCCGGCGAAGAGGATGATGGCGATCTGCGCGCGCAGCAGCTTGTCGATGTTCATCCCCTCCGGCAGGAAGAGCGGGAACATCACGCTCGCCATGAAGAGCAGCGAGATCAGCGGCACGCCGCGGATCAGCTCGACATAGAGCACGCAGAGCACCTTGATCGCCGGCAGCGAGGAACGCCGGCCCAGCGCCACCAGGATCGCCAGCGGGAAGGCGAAGGCGAGCCCGAAGGTGGCGAGGATCAGCGTGATGGGCAGCCCGCCCCAGCGCTCCTGCGGGACATAGCTCAGCCCGAAGACGCCGCCCCACATCAGGATGCCGATGGCGGTCAGCACCGCCGCCCAGATCAGCGCCAGCTCCCAGCGCCAGAAGCGCCGCATGGCCGAGACGATGTAGAGGCCCACGAAGAGGAAGCAGACCAGCAGCGGCCGCCAGTGCTCGTCATAGGGGTAGGTGCCGAAGAGGATGAAGCGGTGCTTCTCGGTGATGACGGCCCAGCAGGCGCCCACCCCCTTGGCCTCGCGGCAGGCCTCGGTGTTCGCCACCCCCTGCGGGCTGACGGGGACGGACCAGATGGCGTTGATGAAGGCCCAGTCCACGAAGCTGACCGCGAAGCGGATCAGCAGGTAGCCGAGCGCCAGGGTGATCGCGGTGGACCACCAGTTGGCGAAGAGATTGGCCCGCATCCAGGCCACGGGCCCGACGAGGTTCACCGGCGCCGTGCGCGCGGCGGTCGAGGCATGCAGGGTCGTGCCCGCCGTGATGTCGCTCATTGTCTTGTGCCCTCAGGCGCCGGGCGGCCGCATCCGCGGCCTTGGCTTCGCCGCAGCGCGGGCGCGCCGGGCCAGGAGGTCGGGTGGCCGGATGGGTTCGGGAAGGCCCGCATGGTCACCGCTCCACCAGCGCGATGCGCTTGTTGTACCAGTTCATGAAGAGGCTGATGCTCAGGCTGATCGTCAGATAGACCAGCATGATGATGGCGATGCCCTCGATCGCCTGGCCGGTCTGGTTCAGCGTCGTGTTCGCGATGCTGACGATGTCCTGGTAGCCGATCGCGACCGCCAGCGAGGAGTTCTTGGTGATGTTCAGGAACTGGCTGGTCATCGGCGGGATGATCACGCGCAGCGCCTGCGGCAGGACGATCAGGCTCATCACCCGGCCGCGCGGCAGGCCCAGCGCCTCCGCCGCCTCCCACTGGCCCTGGTTCACCGCCTGGATGCCCGCGCGCACGATCTCGGCGATGAAGCCCGCCGTATAGAGCGTCAGGCCCAGCAGGAGGGCGAAGAATTCGGGGCTGACGTCAATGCCGCCGCGGAAGTTGAAGCCGCGCAGCGCCGGCACGTCCGGCGTGAAGGGGGCGCCCATCGCCACCCAGACCGCGATCGGCGCGCCGAGGATGAAGGCGACGGCCGCCGGCCAGACCGCCCGCGCCTGGCCATCCCGCGCCTGCGCCGCCCGCGCCCAGCGGCGGTAAAGAACGGTCGCCACCACGCCCGCCACCATGGTCAGCAGGGCCCAGGAATGGGCGCTTTCCCAGACGAAGAAGGGCAGCTTCAGGCCGCGGTTGGAGAGGAACACGCCATCCATCGGGTTCAGCGCCTGGCGCGGGCCCGGCAGGCCCTGGAGCAGCGCGTACCAGAAGAGCAGCTGCAGCAGCAGCGGCAGGTCCCGCACGATCTCGACATAGGCGGCGGCGAACTTGTTCAGCATCCAGTTCTTCGACAGCCGCGCGATGCCGAGCAGCGTGCCCAGGATCGTCGCCAGCACGATGCCGATCAGCGCCACCTTCAGCGTGTTCAGCACGCCCACCTGGAGCGCGCGGAAATAGGACATGGAAGGGTCGTATTCGATCAGGCTCTCGCCGATCGGCAGCCCCGCCTCGCGCCAGAGGAAGTCCCAGCCCGTGGCGATCCGGCGGACTTGCAGGTTGTAGCTGGTGTTGGACCAGAGCCAATAGATGACGCTGAAGACGCCCCCCACCACCAGCACCTGCCAGATGATGTTGCGGAAACGCTCATCCGCCCAGGACAGGCGGATCGGCTTTGGCGGCGCCTTGCGAAGCAGGCGTGGATCGGTAGCGCCGGACATGTTTGCCTGACCCCTCAAGAATGAAACCCGTGGCGGTGTTCCGCCTTGCGGGTGGAAGGCGCCCCGGCCATGACCGGGGCGCTGCGGCCCGATCTCTCAGAGCCAGTGTCTCAGAACATGCGCCGTCTGAAACATGAAGGAGTCTCCACCCGGGGCGGGTGGGACCGGAACTGCCCGCCCCGGAGGCAGTCGCACCTCCGGGACGGCCGGTTTCAGATCACCGGAAGGGCGGCGCGTATTGCAGGCCGCCCGGCGTGGTCCAGAGCGCGTTGCGGCCGCGCTGCAGGCCGATCGGCGTCAGGTTGCGCTCGAAGATCTCGCCGTAATTGCCCACGCCGCGGATGATGTTGAGCATCCAGGCATTGTCCACGCCGAGCATGCGGCCCAGCTCACCCGTGCGGCCCAGGATGCGCTGCACCTCGGGGCGCGGGTCGCTCGCCAGCATCTGCTGCGCGTTGGCCGCCGTGATGCCGAATTCCTCGGCGCCAAGCAGGCCGAAATGAATCCAGCGCACCAGGTCGCCGAAGCGCTGGTCGCCATGGCGGTACAGCGGGCCCAGCGGCTCCTTGCTGATCACGTCGGGCAGGATGACGTGGTCATTGGGGTTCTGCTGCGTGGCGCGGATGGCGGCGAGGCCGGAGACGTCGGTCGTATAGGCGTCGCAGCGGCCGGCGTTGTACGCGGCGACATTGTCCTCGAGCCGCTCGATGACGACGGGGCGGATGTTCACCCGCGCGCCGCGCGCCCAGTCGGCCAGGTTCTGCTCGGTGGTGGTGCCGGGCTGCACGCAGACCGTGGCGCCGTCCAGCTGGCGGGCGTTCTGCACGTTCAGGCTGCGCTTCACCATGAAGCCCTGGCCGTCGAAGAAGTTGATCCCGGCGAAATCGAAGCCGAGCGAGGTGTCGCGGCTCAGCGTCCAGGTCGTGTTGCGGCTCAGGATGTCCACCTCGCCCGACTGCAGGGCGGTGAAGCGCACCTGGGCCGTGGTGGGCACGAAGCGCACCTTCGTCGGATCATTGAAGATCGCGATGGCCAGCGCGCGGCAGTAATCCACGTCGAAGCCGCGCCAGTTGCCCTGGCTGTCGGGCAGCGCGAAGCCGGCGAGGCCGGTGCTCACGCCGCAGACCAGCGTGCCGCGGGCACGGATCGCATCCAGCGTGCTGGCGGGGGCGGCCGCGGCCGGGGCGGCGGGGGCGGCCGGCGCCTGGGCCTGGGCCGGCAGGGCCGCCGCGAAAAGGGTGGATGCCACACCGACCAGGGTGGCAAGGCTGCGCCGCATCGGCTTCATTCGGAAACTCCCAGACCTCATGCCGCTCCTCCAGGGGGCGGCTCGTTACAGGGGCGATGCTGCGCTAGGAAGCGTCCGGGATCAATCGCGCATTCGACGGGAGCCATGCGGTGCTGCATCTTGACAAGACCGAAATCGCCGCGCGCCTGCCCTGGCCCGCGCTGATCGAGGCGCTGCGCGAGATCTTCCGGACCGGCTGCGAGGCGCCCCTGCGCCACGCCCACCCCCTCCCGGAATCGGGCACGCTGCTGCTGATGCCGGCCACCAACGCCACCCATTCCGGCGTGAAGATCGTGCATGTCTCGCCGGGCAATGGCCCCCGCGGGCTGCCCGCGGTGCATGCCGCCTACCTCCTCTCCAACGCCGTGACGGGCGAGCCGGTGGCGCTGCTCGATGGCGGCGAGCTGACCGACCGGCGCACCGCCGCCACCTCCGTCCTGGCCGCGCGGCATCTGGCGCGCCCCGACTCCCGCCGCATGCTGCTGCTGGGCTCGGGCCGCGTCGCCACCGCGCTGGCCGAAGCCTATGCGGCGAGCTTCCCGCTGACCGAGATCGCCATCTGGTCCCCGCGCGCGGCGAATGCCGGGGCGCTGGCCCGGCGCCTCGCAGCGCATGGCGTCCCGGCCCATGCGGTCGCGCGGCCCGAGCCGGCCGGCTTCGACATCATCGCCGCCGCCACGCTCTCCGCCATGCCGCTGGTGCATGGGGCCGATCTCTCGCCGGGCACGCATCTCGACCTGGTCGGCGCCTATCGCCGCGACCTGCGTGAGGTGGATGGCGCGGCGGTGGCGCGCGCGCTGGTGGTGGTGGACACCTATGCCGGCGGACTCAACGAGGCGGGCGACGTGGTGCAGGCCATCGCGGAAGGGCACATCACGCGCGAGCATGTGGCGGCGGAACTGGCGGAGCTGTGCCGCGGCGTGCATCCGGGGCGGACCGATCCGGCGCAGGTCACGCTGTTCAAGTCGGTGGGCTGGGCGGGCGAGGACCTGGCGGCGGCGATCCTCGCCACGCGGGCGTGACGCTTACGTCTTCGCCAGGAATTCCAGCACCGCCGCGTTGAAATCCTCCGGATTGTCGTGGTTCAGGCCATGCGTGGCGTGCGCGATGGTGACGCGCCGCGTGTTGGGCATGGCGCCTTCCAGCGCATCCATGATCACGCCGAAATGCGGCTGGCTGTCGGCGCCGCCCAGCAGCAGGGTGGGGGCCCCGACGGCTTGCGCGGCGGCGCGGGAATAGGGCGCGCGGCGTTCATGCAGCTGGCCCAGCAGGGTGCGGGCATTGTCCCGGCCGAGATATTTGCGCACCTCCGGCCGGCGCTCCCAGGCGCCGGGGCCGCCGGTCTGCTCGGCCACCAGGCGCAGCCCGCCCTCCTCGTCGCCGGCGGCGACCAGGGCGGCGGCGGCGGCGAATCCGCCGGCCTGCTTGCCGCTGGCCGGCTTGCCGCCGAGCGTCTCATCCAACTCGCCGCCCGGCTCGGCCAGGACCAGGGCGCGCACCAGCGCCGGGTGCCGCTCCGCCACGCGGAAGGCGATGTGGCCGCCGCGCGAATGGCCGAGCAGCCGCACCGGCCCACGCCCGAGCTTCGCGATGAAACCCGCGACATCGGCCACGTGGCGATCAATGGTGAAGTCGCCGCCCTCCTCCCACTTGCCGGGCCAGGCGTGGCGCATGCTGAGCGACATCACATGGAAGGCCGCACCCAGCGCCTCCATCTGCGGGGCGAAGCTGCGTTGATCGCCCAGCGTGCCATGCACCAGCAGGAGCGGCGGGGCGGCGGGATCGCCGGCCTCGGCATAGGAAATCGGATAGCCGTCGATCTCGAGGCTGGGCATGGATGTCTCTCCCTGAAGCGGGGGCATCCTGCGGCGGTGAGGACCCGCTGACTACCCGGCCTGGCTGAGGCGCGGCCAGTTGGTGTCGCCCTGCGCGATGTGGCCGGGGATGTCCCGCTCCCAGCGGCGCTTCACCGCGTGGTCGTAGTTGAGGAAGAGGCGGCCTTCCACGATGCGCCAGGCGCTGGGATCGGTCGGCGCGGTGTAGCCTTGCGCCACGGCCCAGGCGCAGAAGCCGCCATAGGCGGGCGCATGGGCGGCCGGGTCCGCCAGGAAACGGGCGCGATTCGCGGCACCGGCGAAGAGCCAGCGCACCCCGTCCCACTCGGCCGCATGCTCGGCCCGGCCGCGGACCATCCGGCCCTCGGTGAAATAGGCCACCACATCCACCCCGCGGACCGCCACGCCGCGCTCGGCGAAGCTGCGCGCGGCGGCGGGGGACGCGAGGACAAGACCAAAGAGGGCGCGGCGGATCAGCATGGAGGACAGCCTTCGCAAGGGAATGTCCGGACTACGGGGGGGCCGGCGCAAAGGTTACGACCCCCGGGATGCAAGCGCGCCCGCGCGTGCTATATCTTGTCGCGGAAGGTCGGTGCGGACGGGCTCCTCGCCAACCCGGTCAGGTCCGGAAGGAAGCAGCCGTAACGGGTTCTTGCTCGGGTCGCCGCCGGCCTTCCACCCTCTCTCGCACCCCCCGGTTGGATGATGCCCAGCGATCTCTACGGCGAACCCAGCCCCGAGGAGGGCCTGCCCGAACCGCCCCCGCCCGAGGGGCCGGGCCTCTTCGGCTTCGATGATCCGCCGCCCGCAACCGCCGCCGCGCCCGCGCCGCCGCCTGTGGCGCCCGCCCCAGCGCCCGCGAAGCCCACGCCCTATCGCGTGCTGGCGCGCAAGTATCGCCCGCAGGTGCTGGATGACCTGATCGGGCAGGAGGCACTGGTCCGCACGCTGCGCAACGCCTTCGCGCGCGGCCGCGTGCACCATGCCTTCCTCCTGACCGGCGTGCGCGGCGTGGGCAAGACCACCACCGCCCGCATCATCGCCCGCGCGCTGAACTGCGTGGGCGTGGACGGCAAGGGCGGGCCCACCGCCGACCCCTGCGGGGTCTGCCCCGAATGCGTCGCCATCCTGGCCGACCGCCACCCGGACGTGGTGGAGATGGACGCCGCCTCCAACCGCGGCATTGATGACGTGCGCGAGCTGCGCGAGGCGCTGCGCTTCCGCCCCGCCCAGGGCCGCCAGAAGGTCTTCATCCTGGACGAGGTCCATATGCTGACGGAGCAGGCCTTCAACGCCCTGCTCAAGTCGCTCGAGGAGCCGCCGCCCAACATCACCTTCATCCTCGCCACCACCGAGCTGCGCAAGGTGCCCATCACCATCCGCAGCCGCTGCCAGACCTTCTCGCTGAAGCGCGTCCCGGAAGAGCGCCTGCGCGGGCATTTTCAGAACATCGCCGCGAAGGAGCAGGCGAGCCTGGAGGAGGGCGCGGTCGCCATGCTGGCCCGCGCCGCCGATGGCTCGGTGCGCGACGGGCTGTCCCTGCTCGACCAGGCGATCGCGCTTGCCGGCGATGGCGGCGCCGTCACCACCGAATCGGTGCGCGACATGCTGGGCCTGGCCGACCGCGCGCTGGTCTTCGACATCCTGGAAGCGGTGATGAACGCGGACCTGCCGCACGCCATGCAGCGCATGGCCGAGGGGCATGAGCGCGGGGCCGAGCCGCTGACCATCATGCAGGATCTGCTCGAGCAGACCCACATGCTCACGCGCTTCGCCGCCATCCCGGCGCTGGCCGAGGATATGGGCCTGCCGGAGAATGAGCGCGTGCGCGGCGCGGCGCTCGCCGCGCGCCTCTCCGTGCCCATGCTGACGCGTGCCTGGCAGATGCTGCTGAAGGGCCTGGAAGAGGTGATGGCCGCCCCTGATCGCCGCGCCGCGGCCGAGATGGTGCTGATCCGCCTCGCCCATGTGGCCGAGCAGCCGACGCCGGGCGAAATCCTGAAGCGCCTCGAATCGGGCGGCGCCGTGCCGGCCGGCGGCGGCGCGCCCGCGCCCGGGCCCAATGGCGGCGGCAATATGCGGATGGTGGCAGGCGGTGGCGCGGTGGCCGCCGTGGCGACCGCCCCCCTGCCGACGCAATGGCGCGAGATCGCGGCCATGGCGTCGGCCGCCAACCAGGCGCTGCTGCACGCGCACCTGCTGCATGACGTGCATCCCGTCCGCGTGGCACCTGGCCAGGTCGAGATCCGCGTCCGCCCCCAGGCGCCGCGCGACCTGGGCGCGCAGCTCAAGGCGCTGCTGGAGGAGAAGACCGGCGCGCGCTGGACGGTCGCGCTCAGCAATGCCGAGGGCGAACCCACGCTCGCCGAACAATCCCGCGCCGCCGAGACCGACCGGCGCAGCGCGGCGCAGAGCCACCCCATCGTGCAAGCCATCCTGCTCGCCTTCCCCGGCGCGCAGCTCGACGCCGTGCGCGACGAGACCGTGGATGAATACGGGCTGAAGCCCATCATCCGCGACGAAGAACCCGATTTCCCCGAATTCGCGCCGCCCGAGGCCGAAGCCGCGGGGTTTGATTTTCCAGAGGAGGATTGAGTGAAGAATCTCGGCAATATGTTGAAGCAGGCCCAGCAGATGCAGACCCGCATGGCGGAGATGCAGGCCAAGCTCGAATCCACCGAGGTCGAGGGCCAGGCGGGCGCCGGGATGGTGAAGGTGAAGCTGACCGGCAAGGGCGAACTGCGCCGCATCGCGATCGATCCCTCGCTGATGACCGCCGATGACCGCGAGGTGCTGGAAGACCTGATCGTGGCCGCGCATGGCGACGCCAAGCAGAAGGTCGAGGCGATGATGGCGGAGGAGATGCAGAAGGCCACCGCCGGCATGAGCCTGCCCGCCGGCCTCAAGCTTCCGTTCTGATACTCCCCAAAAATCGCTGCGCGATTTTCCGGGGGCCCCGGGTTGGGATTGGTCCTGGGAGCGTGGCTCTGCCCTCGCGGCGGAGCCGCTTCGGGGCACCGGGGGGCGGAAGGCGGGCTGCGCCCGCAGTAAGGATTCGGGGGTTTTGTGCGGCCGAATGATCCTGTTGAGCATCTGATCCAGCTTCTCGCCAAGCTGCCCGGCCTTGGCCGGCGCAGCGCGCGGCGGGCGGCGCTGCGGATGCTGATGGCGCCGGAGACGCGCATGCTGCCGCTGGCCGATGCGCTGCGCGCGGCGGCCGAGGCGGTGAAACCCTGCTCGGTCTGCGGCAATCTCGACGCCTCGGACCCCTGCCGCATCTGCACCGAGCCCGACCGGGACCAGGGGCTGATCTGCGTCGTGGAAGGTGTCGGCGAACTCTGGGCGCTGGAACGCGCGCATGCGCATCACGGCCTCTATCACGTGCTGGGCGGCACGCTCTCGCCGCTGGCCGGCGTCGGGCCGGAGGAGCTCTCCATCACCCCGCTGCTGGAGCGCGCCAGCGCAGCCGGCATCCGCGAGGTAATCCTGGCGCTCCCCGCCACGGTCGAGGGCGCCAGCACCGCGCATTACCTGGCGGACCGGCTACGGCCCCTCGGCGTTCCCGTCACGCGCCTGGCCCAGGGCGTGCCCATGGGCGGCGCGCTGGATGTGCTGGATGACGGCACCCTCGCCGCCGCCTTCAAGGCGCGGCGCTGAATTGTCCTGACAACCAAAGCGTGCCTATGCTGCTGAATGGTCGCGCCACGCGCGCGCCAGGAAGGATGCGGCAATGGATATCGCGCCGGCCGATCGCGGAACACGCGACGGCGTCCGGCAGGTCAGGGGGATGACGCTGCGCCAGCGGGCGCGGCTCGCGGGCGCGGCCCTCGCCCTCCTCGTTGCCCTCGGCTTCGGCGCGCGCTGGCTTCACTTCCAGTTCACCCATGTCGTCCTCGACGATGCCCGAGTCGCCTCCGACATGGTGATCCTGGCCAGCCGCGTCCCCGGTTGGGTCCAGGCGCTCCCCGTCACCGCCGGCGATTCGCTCCGCGAGGGCGAGCTCCTCGTCCAGATTGACGCGCGCGAGGCCACCCTCGCCGTGGAGGAGCTCAACGCCCGCCTCGCCGGCATCGCCGCCCGCCGCGGCGAGCTTGAGGCGCGCCTCGCGATGGTGGACCGCCAATCCGCCAGCCAGCGCGCCGCGGCCGAGGCCAGGCTCGATGCCGCCCGCACCACCCTGCCCGCCGCCGAGGCCGAGCGCGACTTCGCGGAGGCCGAACTCGGCCGCGCCGAGCGCCTGATCCAGACCGGCGCCGGCACCCGCCAGCGGGTGGAGATGCTCAGCGCCGCCCTCCACGCCTCCCGCCAGCGCGCCATCGCCGCCGCCGCCGAGATCCGCAACGCCGAGGCGCTGATGGCCCTCGCCCAGGCCGCGCGGGAGGAGATGCAGGTCATCGCCCGCCAGCTCGAATCCCTCGGGCCCCAGGAGCGCGAACTCACCGCCGCGCGCGACCGCGCCGCGCTGGACCTGGCCGACCGCACCATCCGCATGCCCTTCGACGGCGTGGTGGACCGCATCTTCATGGACCCGGGCGAATATGTGCTGGCCGGGCAGCGCATCATCATGGTGCACAGCCCGGCGCAGATCCGCATCGAGGCGAACGTGAAGGAAACCGACGTCCGGCATTTCCGCCCGGGCTCGGCCGTGACCGTCACCGTGGATGCCTGGCCGGGCCAGGTCTTCACCGGCGTGGTGGACCGCATGGTGGAGGCCGCGACCAGCGAATTCGCCCTGCTGCCCAGCGCCAACCCCTCGGGCAACTTCACCCGCATCACCCAGCGCCTGCCTTTGCGCGTGCGGCTCGACCCGCCGCCCCCGCCCGGCCTTCTCCGCCCCGGAATGCTGGTGCGCGTGACGGGTGCGACCGGCGGGTGAAGGACGGCCCGACCGTCGAGGCGCTCTTCGCCCGCTTCGGGCCGAACTACCGCTGGTGGGTGACGCTGACGGCGCTGACCGGCACCATCTCCACCATCCTCTCCTCCACCATCGTCGTCGTGGCCCTGCCGGACATCGTGGGCGCGCTCGGCATGGGGCACGAAGAGGGCCAGCTTCTCTCCACCGGCTTCCTCGCCGCCAATACCGGCTTCATGCTGCTGAACGCCTGGGCCGTGGAGCGCTTCGGCTTTCGCCGCACCTATGGCTTCGCCATCAGCGTCTTCATCCTCTCCTCCATCCTCGCAGGCGTGGCCACCTCCACCGCCGTGATGGTCACCTGCCGCGTGGCGCAGGGGGCGGCGGCCGGGCTCCTGCAACCCCTCTCCATGCAGGTGATCTTCCTGGTCTTCCCGCCCGAGCGGCGGGGCACCGCCATGGGGCTGTTCAGCTTCGGCGTCGTCATGGCGCCCGCCATCGGCCCGGCGCTGGGCGGCTTCCTGGTGGATGAATTCTCCTGGCACGCCGTCTTCTTCCTGAGCCTGCCCACGGCCGCCCTTGGCCTGCTGATGAGCTTCTTCTTCATGCCGGGGCGGCTGGCCACCGGCGCCGCGCGGCAATTCGACTGGCTGGGCTGCGCGCTGCTGGCCATCGCCATCGGCACGCTGCTCTCCGGCCTCACCGACGGGCAGCATGATGGCTGGAACTCCGACCGCGTGGTGGGCCAGCTTGCCGTCGCCCTTGTCGCCACCCTCGCCTTCCTGATCTGGCAGGGGATCACGCCGGCGCCGCTGATGAACCTGGGCGTCTTCCGCCATGGCGGCTTCACGGCGGCCGCGCTGGTCGCCTTCATCTATGGCGGCGCCATCTTCGGCTCGACCTACCTGCTGCCTCTCCTGGTCCAGATCGTGCAGGGCTACACGCCGACCCGCTCGGGCCTGATCATGATGCCGGGCGGCCTGGTCGTCGCCTTCGTCTTCCTCATGGCCGGGCGCATGGCCGACTTCATCCCGCCCTGGATTCCGGTCTGCCTCGGGCTTGGCATCTTCGCCCTCTCCTGCTGGCTGATGCGCCTGGTCGGCACCGATACGCCCTTCTGGGAACTGGCCATCTGGATCCTGATCGGGCGCGTGGGCCTCGGCCTCACCATGCCCAACATGAATGTCGGCGCCATGCGGGCCCTCCCGCCCGCCCTCTTTGGCCAGGGGGCGGGGACGATCAATTTCTGCCGCATGCTGGGTGGGGCCTTCGGGACCAACCTCATCGCCGTCCATCTCGAACGGCAGACGCAGTTCCACGCCGAAACCCTGGGCCCGCTGGTGGATGGCGGCAGCACCACCCTCGAAACCCGCCGCCTGCTGGAAAACCTCTACGCCCAGGGCGGATTGTCGGAAGTGATCCGGCGCGACGCGGCGCATGACTTCATGATGCGGATGGTGGAAGCCCAGGCGCAGATGCTGGGCTTCCGGGACGCCTTCCTGATCGTGGGCATCCTCTGCCTGGTCGCGGTGCTGCCGGGGCTGACGCTGCGGCAGAAACCGCCGGGGTATCGGCAGTAAGGAAGGGGCTCTGCCCCTTCACCCCGGCAGGAAACTCGTTTCCTGCACCTTCATTCAATCACTCTCGGGCGGGATCACGTTCGTGCGGAGGCCGCGCACCAACACGTCGCGCATCGTCTCCGCACTCTTCAGGCGGATATCATCCCAGGCCTCGGGGCTGTGGAAGGCGATGTGGGGCAGGATGATCAGGCGGCCGCGCAGCCAATCCTCGCCAGCGCGATAGGCCTGCAGCAAGGGCGGCTCCGGCACGGGAGGCTCCACCGGCAGCACGTCCAGCCCCGCCGCGGCGATGCGGCCGGAACGCAGCCCGGCCTCCAGCGCATCGAGGTCGAGGATCGGGCCGCGCGCGGTGTTGATCACCACCGCCCCCTCCTTCAGCCGGGCGAGCTGCGCGGCCCCCACCAGGCCGCGCGTGTTGCGCGTGAGCGGCGTGTGGATGGAGAGCACGTCGCTCGCCTCCATCAGCGCCTCCAGGCTCTCCAGCCGCGTCACGCCGATCGCGCGGTCGGCGCCGTTCGGCAGATGGGGGTCGTAGAACACCACGCGGAAGCCCAGCGCCTTGGCCCGCAGCGCCGCCGCGGTGCCGATGCGGCCCAGGCCCAGCACGCCGAAGGTCTGCACATCGAAGCGGCGGACGATGGGGTTCTGGATCACGCCCCAGGCGCAGGGCGAGGGCCCGCGCATCGCGTCATGATAGAGCGGAATGCCCCGGCGCAGCGTGGCGGCGAGCGTCACCGCCGTATCCGCCACCTCCTGCGTGCCATAGTCGGGCACGTTGCAGACGGTGATGCCGCGCTCGGCGCAGTAGGCACGGTCCACGCGGTCATAGCCCACGCCCATGCGGATCACGACCTTGAGCTTAGGGAAACGCGCCAGCGCCTCCTTCGGGACGGCCAGGCGCAGCGTCATCAGGCCATCGGCCTGGGCGCAAAGCTCATCCGGCAGCTCCATCAGCGCCTTTTTGGCTTGGCCCTGGAGGATGCGAACGGTGGGACCCATCACGCGCTGCTCCAGCAGCGTGTCGGGGTAGAGGGATTCGGGTTCGAGGACGGTGAGTTGTTCTTGCATCCGGCGAGGCTAGCCAGCGGGGGGCTGGGTGCCTAGCCGGGCTGGTTCTCGCGGTTCTTGGCGATGCGTTCGAGCAGGGCCTTCTTCTCGGGCGTGCGGCGGCGGCCGCTGTTGCGCATGAGTTCGGGCGGCGGGAGGCGCACGCCGGAAGCGAGCTTGGCCGCGATCTGCGCGGCGCGCTCCTCAAGGGTGATGCGCTTCAGGGCCAAGGCTCAGGAACTCCGCCAGCGTCAGGTTTCCGGCGGTATCCTGCCGGATGCGCTGGTCAAGATAATCGGTCGCGATGCTCTCCGCGATATGAAACATCGTCTGGGCCTGGATCAGCAATTCGGTGTCCCGGCGGTCGGAGGCGATCCATTGGCCGAGGCGGTCCGCGATCAGATCCTCTGTCGCGGCCATGAGCACTTCGCCCTCGGCAAAGGGAATGACGCGGATGCGCTGACGGTCGGCCTGGCCCTCGAAATATCCGCCGGAAACGAATTCGACGCCGATGGGCAGGGTGGGGTGGTAGAAGCCGCCGCGCTTGATGCCGGGGCGGTCCTCCGTGAGGAAGCCGACAGCGAGGAGGGCTTCGCTGAGTTCCCCATCGGCCACGCTGACCAGATCGAAATCGCCGGAGTGGATTTGGCCGGCTGTGTCAAATTCCACCACCGCGCCGCCGACGAGGATGGGAAGTGCCAGGCCGCGCCGCTTCAACATGGCGCAGGCACGGGCCAGGAGGTTCAGAGCGGCGGCGTATTCGGGGCGGTACAAGGCGGCACTCGCATCAGGCGGCAAGCGAGCGGGTGACGGCCGTATCCGACAGTTGCTGGCGGCCATAGCCCACGCTCATGCGGATCACAACCTTGAGCTTGGGGAAACGCGCCAGTGCCTCCTTCGGCATGGCCAGGCGCAGCGTCGTAAGGCCATCGGCCTGGGCGCAAAGCTCATCCGGCAGCTCCATCAGCGCCTTCTTGGCCTGGCCCTGGAGGATGCGGATGGTGGAGCCCATCACGCGCTGCTCCAGTAGCGTGTCGGGGTAGAGGGATTCGGGTTCGAGGACGGTGAGCATACTACTCATTTTATGTGTGCGCTCGATGTCAATAAGATATATCTAAGCAATAGATGTACGGCCTTGAAACTGGAAGATCAAACGATGCTGAAACAACTGATGGAACATAAAGATTTACTACTAGCATTCACAGGTATCGTATCAGCATTAACAGCGCTAATTTCAGGCATTGTTGGCCCATTTGTAGCATACAGGATTGCCAAAAATCAAATTAAATCCACTCTTGTTTCGCAAAATAGGGTGAAATGGATCGAAGAATTGAGAAAAGACATTGCCACATTTAGCGAAACCCAATACTCATTAATCCATCAAAGAATAGAAATTGCTGAGGCCATTAAAAATGACGCAAAAAACGAAGAAATAGAAGAATTAAAGAAAATCTATAAATCTGATGTTGGAAAGGCAAATTTAGCAGCAACACTGATTAGACTGAAGTTAAATCCGAAAGAAAAAATCGTATCAGAGCTGCTTGAAAAGATCGACGAAATGATAAAAATAACATCTAACACGAACAGGTACACCAAAGAAAACATAGATATTGCGAACACATATCGCTTTGATATAGAAGATTTATCATTAATTCTTCTGAAGAGTGAATGGGAAAAAACAAAACGTTTACACTAATCAGGAGGCTCCAAAATTTCTGTAACAAAGATAGTCTTTAGAAGGCCCTGCCTTGATTTTAAGCTCCTTCCGCGTAAGATAATGTATCCATTACGCGCATTGTCATACTCAGAAAGACTCCAAGACAATAACTGACGCTGCTCGCGAGGAATCTGAACTTTTTTACTTATTTGAAATGCTACAGTTCTCTCTTCTTTTGTTATATAAAATCGACCTGTAGTCTCGTTCACATTAAAGGAAGACACATTTCCTGAATATTCTTCAATGTTATTATCAACGACCTTTGTGTTTGCGTAATCCTGCGTTTCTTTGTCAAAATTTCCAATCTGTCGAGTTGGATCGTATACATTGAAGGATGGTACTTTGCGACCTACTGGGCGATGAAGCCTAACAACATCTTCAATAATTGCCTCTGAAAGAGCATCGACATCGCCAGGTCTTCTTCTAAGCAAATCTCTCAGCTGCTGCGTTTCAATAATCTCTGCTAAACCGGTTGCTCGGCGATAGAGATAGCGAGTCAGATCAGACAGGTAATTTATAGAAAATGTCGAGGCACCTACTGCACCCGCGGCCTGCCCACCTGCAATTAACTCTACGACAGGCGCCACGAATTCAAAGCTACCTGCCTTAGGCGGCCGAATAAAAACTTGCGCTCCACGCAAGGATGGAGCCTGTTTTATAACTTTATTGTGAATGACATAGTGCGAAGTTATAGCAAGACTACGCGCAATACCGTAAAGAGCTTGCGATGCATCGTAGGCACTCAATTCGTGACTGCCGTCGATAGGCTTATAAGAGTAAGTAAATTCGATCTGGCTCATCAAGGGATGAAAGGAGAAGAATTTATATTCGTCAATATATTTTTTGTTGTGACTCTGCTTACATCGTCGCCCCCAACACCCAAGGCGCGAACTCCGCATCGCCAAACCCCAGCGCCTCGCTCTTGGTCGGCGCCCCGCTGGCCGTCGCCAGCATATGCCGGAAGATGCGTTCGCCGCACTCGGAAACGCTCTCGCTCCCGTCCAGCACCGTCCCGCAATTGATGTCCATGTCCTCCTCCATGTGCTGGAACATGGCGGTGTTGGTGGCGAGCTTGAGCGAGGGCGCGGGCTTGCAGCCGAAGACGCTGCCGCGCCCGGTGGTGAAGCACATCAAATTCGCCCCGCCGGCCACCTGGCCCGTCGCCCCCACCGGGTCGTAGCCCGGCGTGTCCATGAAGACGAAGCCCGGCGCCGTCACCGGCTCGGCATAGCGCACCACATCCACCAGATTCGTCGTCCCCGCCTTGGCCATGGCGCCGAGCGACTTTTCCAGGATGGTGGTCAGCCCGCCCGCCTTGTTCCCGGGCGAGGGGTTGGCGTTCATCTCCGCCCCTTCGCGCGCCGTGTACTCCTCCCACCAATGCATCACATCCACCAGCTTCTGCCCCACCTCGGGCGAGACGGCGCGGCGCGTCAGCAGGTGTTCCGCCCCATAGGTCTCGGGGCTTTCGGAGAGGATCACCGTCCCCCCATGCCGCACCACCAGGTCGCTCGCCGCCCCCAGCGCCGGGTTGGCGGTGATGCCCGAATACCCGTCCGAGCCGCCGCATTGCAGCGCCACCTTCAGCGCGCTGGCCGGCACCGGCTCACGCTTCACGGCATTGGCCTCGCCCAGCACCTCCTTCACGAAGGAAATCCCGGCCTCCACCGTGCGCCGCGTGCCGCCGCTCTCCTGGATGTTCAGCGTGCGCAGCCGGCCGGCCAGGCGCTGCTCCTCCAGCAACCCGCCCAGCTGGTTCACCTCGCAGCCCAGCCCGATGGCGATGACGTGGGAGAAATTCGGGTGGCGCGCGAAGCCGGCCAGCACGCGGCGCAGCACGCGCAGCGGCTCGCCCTCCGTCATGCCGCAGCCGGTCTTGTGCGTCAGCGCCACCACGCCATCCACCGCGCCGAACTCCGCCAGCGGGTCCGGCCCGTCGGTGAAGGGGTTCCGCGTGAAGCTGCGCGCGATCAGGTCCGCCACATGGGCCGAGCAGTTCACGCTGGTGATGATGCCGATGTAGTTGCGCGTGGCGATCTTCCCGTCGGCGCGGCGGATGCCCATGAAATGCTCGGGCACGGCGGCGGGTTCGGTCGGCTTCGCATCCACGCCCCAGGCATAGTCGCGCGCGAAATCGCCCATGGCGCAGTTCTGCGTGTGCACCCATTCCCCGGGCGCGATGGGCTGGGTCGCGAAGCCGATGATCTGCCCGTAGCGGCGGATCTCCTGCCCCGGCGCATGGCCGCGCACCGCCACCTTGTGCCCGGCCGGGATGCGCGCACGCGCCACCACATTGGGCGCGACGGGCGTGCCCTCGGGCAGCGCGCGGCGGGCGATCACAACGCCGTCTTCCTCATGCAGGCGGATCACGGGGGCATCCATGGCAGCTTCCTCCTTTGGTTCCGGGCATCCTGCCCCGCGATTTCCCGTTGCGAAAGGTGCATGAAAACGCGCAGCATCCCGTCCAGAAAAAACCATACCGAGGAAGTTTCCATGATCAGCCGCCGCTCGCTGGGGCTCTCCGCCCTCACCGCCCCCTTCATCGCCAATGCCGCCCTGGCCCAGGGCACGCGCCTGCGCTGGGCGCATGTCTATGAGGTGAACGAGCCCTACCACACCGAGGCGCTCTGGGCCGCGCAGCAGATCCAGCAACGCACCAATGGCCGCTGGAACATCGAGGTCTTCGCCGCCTCGGCGCTGGGCAATGAGCCGCAGATCAACCAGGCGCTGACGCTGGGCACGGTGGACATGATCTACACCGGCGTCGCCTTCGCCGGCGCCAGCTTCCGCCCCATCGCCATCAGCCACGCGCCCTATGCGCTCAGGGACTACGCGCATTTCCAGGCCTATCGCGCGAGCGACCTGCATCGCGAGCTGGTGGCCGGCTATGACCGGCAGACCAACCATCACGCCGTGGCACTCACCTATTACGGGGACCGCATGGTGACGGCGAACCGCAGCGTCATGCAGCCCGGCGACATGCGCGGCCTCAAGCTGCGCGTCCCCCAGGCGCCCTCCTTCCTCATGTTCGCGCGCGCGGTCGGCGCCAACGCCACGCCCATCGCCTTCGCCGAGGTCTATCTGGCCCTGCAGAACGGCACGGTGGACGCGCAGGAGAACCCGCTGCCCACCATCCAGGCCAAGAAGTTCTTCGAGGTGCAGAGCCATATCTCGCTCACCGGCCACATCACGGACAGCCTGCTGACCATCATCGGCGGCGGCACCATGCGGCGCCTGAACGAGAATGAGCGCGGCATCTTCCGCGAGGTGCTGGCCCAGGCCGCCGATCGCTGCGGCGCGGCGATCCGCACGCAGGAGCAGGAGCTGGCCGCCTGGTTCCGCGCCCAGGGCAAGACGGTGCAGCAGCCCGACCGCGCCGCCTTCCGCGCCGCCTGCGTGCCGCTGCACAACGAGAATGTGGGCTGGACGCGCGCGCAATACGACCGCCTGCAGGCGCTGTAAGCGTGTTGCGAGGCTGATTCACGCCCTTGGCGAAGGGCCAAGGGCGATCAGGCTCGGCACTGCGAGGCTGATTCACGCCTATGCCAGGTGGCCAGAGGCGATCAGGCTCGGGCCCCTCAGGTCTGCGCCGCGAAGGTCTCCACCAGCTTCGTCGGCCCGCAGACGATCAGCAGGTCGTCGCGGGCGATGATGGTGCCGGGCTGGGCATGGGCGAAGTCCATCCGCGGGCTCTTCACGCCGACGACGGTGACGCCGTATTTCGAGCGCAGCCGGCATTCCTCCAAGGTGCGCCCCACCGCCTCGCGCGGGGCGCGCGTCTTCACGATGGCGAAGCCGTCATCGAATTCGATGAAGTCCATCATGCGCCCGGTGACGAGGTGGGCCACGCGCTCGCCCATCTCGGCTTCAGGGTAGATGACGTGATGCGCGCCCGTGCGCTCCAGGATGCGGCCATGCTTGGGGCCGAGCGCCTTGGCCCAGATGTCCCGCACACCCAGTTCGGCCAGGGCCAGCACCGTCAGCACGCTCGCCTCGAGGTCGGTGCCGATGCCGACGACGGCGCGGCCGAATTCCTGCACGCCCAGCCGGCGCAGCGTCTCGCTGTCCGTCGTGTCGGCCTGCACCACATGCGTCAGCCGCTCCGACCAGGCCTGCACCAGCTCCCCGTTCTGGTCGATCGCCAGCACCTCATGGCCGAGGCGCACCAGGGATTCCGCCACCGCGCCGCCGAAGCGCCCGAGGCCGATGACGACGACGCCGTTGTCCGAATGATCCTCAGCCAACGATGGGGCGCTCCTCTGGATAGCGGAAGGGATTGCGGCGGCCGCGCAGGGCCAGGGCTGTCGCCACCGTGATGGTGCCGACGCGGCCCACGAACATCAACACGACGAGCAGCAGCTGGCCCGATGGCGGCAATTGCCCCGTGATGCCGGTGGAAAGCCCCACGGTGGCGAAGGCGGAGATCACCTCGAACATCGCGTCGCGCAGGTGAACCTCCGCCAGGCTCAGCAGCAGCAGCGTGCCGAGGCCGACCATGCCGACCGCCAGCAGAACGACGGTGACCGCCTGGCGCTGCACCTCGGGCGAGACGCGGCGGCCGAAGGCGACGCTGTCAGGCTCGCCCCTCACCTCGGCCAGGATGAGCAACAGCATGATGACGAAGGTGGTGATCTTGATGCCGCCCGCCGTGCCCGCGCTGCCCCCGCCGATCAGCATCAGGGCGGAGCTGACGCCCAGCGTCTGGTCGGTCATCTGACCGACATCCACCGTATTGAAGCCGCCCGAGCGCATCATCACCGCATGGAAGCCCGCATGCAGCACCCGCATCGCGGGGTCGAGCGCGCCCAGCGTCGCGGGGTTGCCCCATTCGTAGAGCAGCGTCGCCGCCCAGCCGAGCGGCAGCAGCAGGGCGGTGCCGACCAGCGTCAGCTTGGTGTGCAGCGACCAGCGCCGGGGCTGCCGTGGCGCACGGCGGATATCGTAGATGACGGGCATGCCGGTGCCGCCCAGCAGCACGCCCAGCATGACCGGCAGGAGCATGATGGGGTCGAGCGCGAAGCGGGCCATGCCCTCGGACCAGGTCGAGAAGCCGGCATTGTTGAAGGCCGAGATGGCGTGGAAGAGGCCGTTCCAGAGCGCGTCGTCCCAGGGCTCGCCATGGGTGAGGCGCAGCCGGAGGGCGAGCGTCGCGGCGATCGCGGCCTGCGCGACGATGGCCACGGCGGCCACGAGGCGCAGGACGGCGGCCACGTCGCCGAGTGCCAGCGCGCGGCTCTCCGCCTGGGCGGTCAGCCGCGTGCTGAGGCGCAGGCGCCGCGTGACCAGCATGCTGAGCAGCGTGGCCGCGCTCATGATGCCGAAGCCGCCCACCTGCACCAGCACGAGGATCACGACATGCCCGAAGGCGGTCCAGTAGGTCGCGGTGTCGGTGACGATGAGGCCGGTGACGCAGAGCGCCGAGGTGGCGGTGAACAGCGCGATGACGAAGGGCGCGCCGCCATCGCCCGCGCGCGCGATGGGCAGCATGAGCAGCGTGGTGCCGAGCGCGATGACCAGCAGGAAGGCCAGGGGAACAAGGCGCGCGGGGTGCTTCAGGGCGGCCGGCATTTCACGCTTCCGCAACGCGCCGCATCCGCGCGATCAGCCAGCCCACCAGCGCGAGCTGCACGATGTTGAAGCCGATGCCCGCCCACCAGGCGGCGGCGTAGAAGCCCACCGCGTCATAGATCACGCCCGCCAGCCAGGCCCCGAAGGCCATGCCGGAGAGGCTGCACAGCAGCAGCGCCGGCACGCGCCACGTCACCTCCAACGCGGGGAACAGCTCGCGCACCGCCAGCACATAGGCGGGCACCAGGCCAGCGAAGCCCAGGCCATAGGCGGCAGCGGCGAAGAACAGCCCGGCCTCGTCCTGGGTCACCAGGAAGCCCATCATGCCGATGGTCTGCGCCAGCCCGCCCAGCAACACGGTCCAGAGCCCGCCCAGCCGGTCCGACAGCCAGCCCCAGAATTGCCGCGAGAGGAAGGCCGCCAGCAGCAGCACGGAGAGCATGGCCGCACCGCGCGACGTGGCGATGCCGAGATCGCCGCAGAAGGCGACAAGATGCGCCGCCGGCATGGCCATCGGAATGCAGCAGAGGAAGCTGGCGAAGGCGATCAGCCCCAGCGCCAGGTTGGGCGACATCCCCAGCACCTTCGCGCCCGGCACGGCGCGCAGGGTGCCCGGGCCGCTCGGTTGCACCGGGGGCGGGCGCAGCAGGAGCGCGGCCGTCGCCACGATGACGGCCGAGGCCAGCACGCCATAGACCAGCATGGTGCGCTGCCAGCCGAAGATCGCGATGCTGCGCTCGAAGACGCTCGGCCAGACGAAGCCCGCGATGTATTGGCCGGAGGAGACGAGCGCCAGCGCCGTGCCGCGCCGCTTGTCGAACCAGAGCGAGACATAGGCCAGCATCGGCGGGAACAGCGCGCCATTGCCGAAGAGGCCGACGCCGAGGCCGATGCCCAGCAGCAGGGACCAGGGCTCGGCCATGGAGGCCAGCGCCAGGCCCGCCAGGATCGCGACACCGCCCATCATGGCCACGAAGCGCTGCCCGAAGCGGCCGGCCAGCAGCCCGCAGAGCACGCCGCCGATGCCTGTGCCGAAATAGGCGAGCGAGGTGGCGAGCGAGGGGAGCGAACGGCCGGAGCCCAGCGTCTCGGCGATGGGAACGAGGCCGATCACCACCGTCATCGGCCCGCCCGCGGCCAGCGAGAGCATGGCCAGCGTGGCGCCCGCGATCACCCAGGAATAGCGGGTCTCGATACTGCCCGGGCTGGTCATTCATGGTTCTCCCCGGGGCCGAGTGTCGCTGGCCCCGGAGCGTCATGCAATCGCCTCAGCCGGCGCAGCAGCTCGTCTTGCTCATCGAGGGCGGAACGTCCAGCGCGGGGTTCTCGTCGAAGAATCCGTCCGGGTGCAGGGTGAAGCCGCAGGTGATGACGGGCTGCACCGGGAAATCCTCGGGGCGCGGGATATGGTGCAGGCCGAAGCTGTGCCAGATCACCACATCCTCGCCGTCCAGGGGGCGGTCCGCCGCGACATAGGCCGGCAGGCCGTCGCCGCCTGCGCTCTGGTTCGGATAGCGGCCGGCGGCGAAGAGTTCCTCGCCGTCGAAGGCCGTGACCCAGAGGTGCCGCGTCATGAAGCCGGCGCGGCGCGTCACCATGGCCTCGGGGTGGGAGAAGGTGGGCAGCACGTCGCGCGCCAGCAGGCGGTAGGCGGTGGGCGCGCCCATCTCGTTGCGCGCCGTCGTGCTCTCGATGCGCCAGCTGCGGCAGGTGTTGAAATTGGCCATGCGCTGCGCCTCGCTCTCGCGCGCCAGAACCTTCTCCTCGACCAGGAAGGCGTTGCCGTGGGGGTTTTCCGCGCCCATGGGGAGAGCCACCGTGTCCAGCTCCACCACGCGGTTCGCCGTTCCGTCCACATCCATGTCGAGCCGCATGTTGAAGACATGCTGGTGCAGCTGCGCATAGACGCCAGGCGCCACCATGGTGCCGAAGCGCGGCTGCTCGCCCGGCATCAGCGTGGCCGTGTTCATGATGCCGGTGGCCTTCACCTCGAAATGGATGGAGCCATCCATGTGGAAGTACCAGAAGAGCCCGTATTCGTAATTGCCGATGGTGGAGATGGAGGAGATCACCAACCGCCTTGCGCGCCGCACCTCCACCTTCCCGGTGAACAGGTCCGTGTGCTTCCAGAGGATGCCGTGATCCTCCTCATGCAGGCAGATGGCGTTCTCGATGCGATAGGGGTCGCCCTTGCTGTCATTCAGCCAGGCGTCGAAGTAGCGGATGGCGCCCAGGCAGTCGCAGCCGAGCGTGAGCGAATTGGCCAGCACGCCGAAGCCGTATTCGCCGACATCGAAGGCGTTCTTGCGGAAATGGCCGCCGCCGGGATGGGCGTAGGGCACCACCATTTCCGAGAGGGCCGCGCGATGCATCACGGGGCGGCCCGCATAGGTGATGGCATGGAGCGTCAGCCCCTCGCGCGCGTTGAAGCCGACGCGGAAGCACCATTTCTGCCACTGCACCTCGTTGCCCGTGACGGTGAAGCTCGGCCCCTCGGGCTGGGTGATGTCGAGCGCCTTGATGTCGGTGCGGAAGCTATCGCGGAACTTCGCCGCGTAGTTGCGGTCGCCCATCGGGACGGGGGCGGCGCCGTAATCATCCACGCGCAGCACCTCGGCACGGTCGAGGTCGATGACGGCGCAAAGGCCCTCGATCGGGTGGGCATAGGCATTGTCATCGGGGCTGGTGCGGAGCCAGCAGAAGGTGTGGGAGAGGCGGCGCCCTTCCTCGTCCGGCAGGCCGTAATTGCCGGCGGACCAGGGGTCCACCTGTACGAGGTCCACATCGGTGATGCCACGCCGCGCGAGTGCGGCCAGGAAGCGCGGATCGGCACGGGCGACGCGGCCGACCAGCAGGATGTCGTCGAAGAGGATGCGCGGGCGCACGCCGGGCCGCGGCGTCCAGGACAGGACGCGATCGGCCCGGAGGTCCACCCGCGCCTCGAAGACGCGGCCATCCGTGCGATCGAAGGCGCAGACGAAGGCGATGCGGGGGCAGGTCTCCACCGCGGCCAGTTCCGCCTTGGCCGGCTCCTCCAGCATGATGGTCTCGAACATCATGCCGGCACCCAGGTCATGCGCGGCGCGGACCGCGGCCGAGGCGCGGCGGATCTCCTCCGGCGTCAGCGGATCGAGCGGATGGGTCGCCTTCGGGGAAATCGTTTCTGCCATGCCTTGAACCCTCCGCGTCGTGGGGGGGCAGGCTAAGGCATGAATCCTCAGCCGCGCCAGCCGAGACCCGCGCGGCGCATGCGATGCATCACATAGCCCGCCCAGAGCAGCTGCATGGCGAGCGCGGGCGCGCCCACCCAGGGCTTCATCTCGGCCGGGACATTGAGGAACCAGACGGCCAGGCCCGCATGGAAGAGCGTGAAGCCCCAATGCACGCCCGCCACCACGCGCACCGGCACGCCCGCGCGCTGCGCCATCTGATAGAGGTGCGTGCGGTGCGCGGCCGCCACCCGCTCGCCCATCAGGGCGCGGCGCAGCAGGGTGAAGCCGGCATCGAAGAGCAGGCCGAAGATCAGAAGCGGCACGATGAGGAAGCTCACCTGGCTCTGCTCGAAGCCGGCGGCGGCGACGCCGAGCACGGCCAGCATGAAGCCCGCGAACTGGCTGCCCACATCGCCCATGAAGATGCGCGCGCGGTGCAGGTTGAAGGGCAGGAAGCCCAGGAAGCCGGCGACCATGAAGAGCGACGCCGCGTAGATGAAGCCGCCGCCGAGGCTGAGCGCGATGGCGGCCAGCGCCGCGCAGGCGATGACCACTGTCCCCGCCACCAGCCCGTCCAGCCCGTCCATGAAGTTCACCGCATTGGTGCAGCCCATGATCCAGAAGAGCGTGATGAGCGTGCCCAGGAAGCTCAGCTCCACCACGCCAATCCCGGGCAAGGAGAGGCGGTGCAGCACCAGGCCGCTCAGCACCGCCACCATCGCGGCGCCGAACTGGCAGGCCAGGCGCAGCCGGGCCGAAAGGTCGCGCATGTCATCCACCAGGCCGACGGCCGCGATGGCGATGGCGGCGAGGATCACGCCGATGAACTGGCGCTCCGCGATGCGCGCGAAATCCGCCATCTGGTAGAGCGCCAGCATGCCCACCACGAAGGCCAGCACGGGGCCGAGGCCGCCGCCGCGGGGCGTGACGACGCTATGCGCGCTGCGCGCATTGGGCACGTCCAGGATCGGCCAGCGGATCATCGCGCGGACGATCAGCGCGGACAGACCCACCAGCGGCAGGACCAGCAAGAGATGGGTGAGGAGGAGCGAGGCCGGCATGGGTGCCGCTGCCTATGCCCCGCACCGCCCCCCGGGGCAAGCGGCCCCGGGGGCGCCAATCCTACTCCGCCAGCCAGCGGCCGGGGCCGTGGTAGCGCCGCATCGCGCCGCTCTCGCCCTCCAGCGAGAAGAGGTGCAGCCAGCCATTTTCCACCAGCTGCCGTACGCCGGCATGCTTCCGGAGGATGTCTTCCATCGCGTCTTCCGGCGCCTCGATCACGACGTGCAGGCGCATCGGCTCATGCCGCCAGGACGCGCCGTCATGCAGGGACTGCATCGGCAGGCCGGTGCGAAGGTCGCCCCCCTGCCCCTCCAGCACGCCGAAGCGGCCGGTGACGTTGTGCAGCACCTTGTTGCCGCTTCCCATCGCGGCATTGTCCACCGTCGAGCCGTAATACTGGAGGTTGATCCAGTTCGCGACGACCATGGGCGCCGTCATGATCAGCTCCAGCACGCCGAAGCCCTTGTCCTCCTGCCAGGCATAGGAATGCAGGAAGCTCCGCCCGCCGAGGTCGAGCCCCTGGGTGCGGCTGCGGGGTGCGACGATGAAGGCGGCGTTGTTCACCAGCCCCCATTCCGGCCGCACCTCGGACCAGTCCGTGCTGCGCCGCGCGATGGCGGCATCCGGCGCGCCGCTGATGCCGAGGCTGCCGGCCCGGAAACGCCGCGCCCGACGGGACGCCTCGTCCAGCCAGCCGCGCAGCTGGCGTATGTTGGGGTCCGTCATGTCGGCGTCATAGAGCGCGACCTCGTCCGTCGTCGTGTCATGCAGCGCGGCCACGAAGCGCGTGGCGGGCGGGATCACGATGCCGCGCGGCGCGAGGCCCGCGCGCACCGCGGGGTCATTCAGCACGGCGGCCGCGACGCGCGCATTGCTCTCGCCCGTATGGCCGCCGCAGGCGCCGCAATCGAGGCCGGCCGCATGCGGGTTGTTCACCGTGCTGCTGCCATGGCCGGCGAGCAGCACGATCGGCGCGAAATCATGCGTGAGCGAGAGCGCGCGCAGCACGCCCTCCGCCGCATCCAACCGCTTCTCGCTGGCGAAGCCATGCGCGCGGGACTGCCAGGGCCGCGCCTCCAGGGTGGGCCCGAGGCGGCCGAGCAGCGCGGGATCGAGGCCATCGGCCGCAAGGGGTTCCCGCTTGCCGAGCGTGCCGCGCACCAGCGCGGGCGCGGCGAGAAAGCCCGCCGTCTCGACATAGGCGAAGGAGGAGACGGCGGAGTTGCGGAAGTTGTTCCAGAGATCCGCCGCGCGGCGCTTCAGGCCGCGCTGGGCCGCGATCTGCGCCTCCTCCTCCGGACTCGCGCCCTGCACCGCCTCGCAGATGAGCAGGCCGGGCTTGAGCAGCACGGGGCATTGCTCGGCGCCCTTCGTATCGCCCAGGCGCACATATTCCAGGGCGAAGCCGAAGAAGCCGGCGAAGCCGATGGTCTCGGCCTGCAGCGTCACCTCCTCCAGCGCGCGGCGATAGACTTCCGAGCGGACATCGATGCAGAAGGCGGCCTGCACCAGCGGCGCGGGCGCGCTGCGCGCCTTGCGCTGCGCGAGCTTGCCGCCCAGTTCGCGCCGGTAGCCGCGCTCATAGGCGTCGAGCAGCAGGAGATCGGCCGTGAGGTCCGGCGCTTCGGCCGGTGGCGCCATGAGGCGCTCCTGCCAGGCCGCGTGGAAGGCGGGCTGCGTGTGATGCGCGTGCAGCGCCTGCTCCCAGGCGAGGCGGATGGCGAGAAGCTCGATCACACCGTCATTCGCCTCGCCGCCCAGCTCGTTCAGCCAGCCGCGCTGCCTGAGCGTGGCGCCCCAGCCGGCGAGGCCGATCAGCGCGCGGTGCAGATAGGCGGCGGGCGAGACAATGCCGAGCGCCGCGAGGCTCGCCGCGCTGCTTTCCGCCGCATCGGCCGGGAGCGTCGCGATGAGGGCGCGAAAGCCCGTCAGCCCCGCCACCTCCGGCGCGCGGTCATGCTTCGCGGCGGCCCGCCAGGCGGCGTAGAGTGGCTGGCCGCGCCAGGGCATGGCCCAGCTCGCCTGGCCGTCATCGGCCCAGGCGGCGAGCCATTTCGCGATCTCCTCGGTGGCGAGGCGCGTCCAGCCCGTGCCGAGCGTGGAGTCCAGCACATCGCTCACCGTCATCGCGGCAGGGGAGACGGGGGCGGCCGGGCGCGGCTGCTGCGCGATGGCGCGCAGTTCCTCCGGCGTGATGCTCGCGCCCGCCGCCGCGATGGCTGCGGCGAGGTCGGCCTCGGTGATCCGGCCCCGCGCGATGGCCGCGGCGAAGAGGCCGCGCTCCGGCAGGGCGGGGCGGCCGCTGACCTGGCCGAGCATCGCCTGGGCCTCGCCGAAGGGCAGCTCGGCGAGGCCGAGGAAGGGGTTCACCGCGACGAAATCGGCGAGTGGCCAGACGGGCGCGATGCGGTTCGCGGCCTGCCGCAACTGGGTGATCATCATAGTCATCACACGCCTCCCTGCTTGAGCGGCCAGTGCCTCGCCACCAGGCGGTTGCACCAGGCATTGACGTAGAACCCGTTGAAGAGATGGACGTAGAAGGCCTGCAGCCCGGGCCCTGGCTGGCCACGCCGGCGCAGCACGTTCAGCACCAGCAGCGTGGCGAAGGCGAAGACCGTCAGGCCGGCCCAGAAGAGGGCGAAGGGCCCGCGCGGCACGGTCTGCTCCGGCAGGGCCGCGGCCAGCAGCCATTCGGCACCCGCCTGCAACGCGAAGTAGGCGACGCAGACGGCGAGCGCGAAGCCGCCGACGCGCACCGCCACGAAGCGCGCCTCATCGCGCGCCATCAGCGCGCCGGCCAGCATGGGCGTCAGGCCCATCATCAGGGTCGCGCCGAGCACGGCGACGCCCGGCTTCTCCAGGAAGGGCATGCCGAAAAGCGCGCCCACCACCAGCACCATCAGCACGGCCGCGCCCAGTGCGGGGATGAGCATGCGCAACGGCAGCGGCGGCTGCGCGCCGGGCTTGCGCTCGGTGATGACGGAGCCGGCGGAGAGGAAGGCGTGCGCCTTGTACATGGCATGCGCCACGATGTGCAGCATGGCGGCGGCGAAGGCGCCGAGGCCGCATTGCAGGATCATGAAGCCCATCTGCGCGACGGTGGACCAGGCGAGCGCCACCTTCACGCTGGTCTGCGTCAGCATCACCGCCGCACCGAAGATGGCCGTCGCGGCCCCCACCACCAGCAGCAGGTCCAGCGCCTGGGCCGAGAGCGCGACCAGATCCGCCATGCGGACGACGAGGAAGCCGCCGGCATTGATGATGCCCGCATGCAGCAGGGCGGAGACCGGCGTCGGCGTCTCCATCACCTCGGGCAGCCAGCCATGCAGCGGGAATTGCGCGGATTTCACCACGGCCGCGAAGGCGATGAGCACGGCGGCGAGGTGGATGGCGATACCCGGATCATCGCTGCCCGAGAGCAGGCGCGTCGCGGCGAAGATCTCGCCGAATTCGAGCGTGCCGAAGCGGCCGAGGATGAGCAGCAGCGCCGCGATCAGCGCGACATCGCCCAACCGGCTGGCCACGAATTTCTTGCGGGCGGCGAGCTGCGCGCCATGCCGCTCGGGGTAGAAGACCAGCAGCCGATGCAGGCACATGCTGGTGGCCACCCAGGCGGCGGCGAAGAAGAGCAGGTTGCCCGAGATGGTGAGCGCCAGCACCGCGGCCAGCGTATAGCCCAGCCAGCGGAAGAAGCGCGCCTGGCCCGGATCGCCATCCAGATAGCGCCGGCTGTAGAGCGTGACGATCAGGCCGATGAAGGCCACCAGCAGGAACATGACACCCGAGACGGCGTCGAGATGCACGAGGAAGCCGCTGGCGCCGCCGTTGAACATCAGGGCGAGCGCCACCGTGGCGGCGGCCGCGAAGGCGCCCATGGCGGCGAGGACGACGTGGCGTCGCGAATCGCCCGGCAGGGCGGCGGCGAGGACGAGCAGGAGTGGCGCCAGGGCGGCGATCCAGGGCATGCGGGAGGACTCCGAAAGCAGACGGGGCTCTCGTTAACTGGATGCAATGCTTCTGGAAAATTCAAAGATTGGATGGTATCGTTCGGTTCAGGAGAATGATCCATGGCCGGCCTGAACTACCACCACCTGCGCTATTTCTGGGCCATCGCGCGCGAGGGCGGGCTGACGCGCGCGGCGCAGCGCCTCAATGTCGCGCAATCGGCACTCTCCACCCAGCTCTCGGCGCTGGAGGCGCAGCTCGGCCAGAAGCTCTTCACGCGCGTGGGCAAACGGCTGGAACTCACGGAGGCCGGGCGCATCGCGCTCGACCATGCCGAGACCATCTTCCGCACCGGCGATGAGCTGCTGGACACGCTGCAGGGCCGCGGCCCCGGCGCGCGGCGCGTGCTGCGCATCGGCGCCATCACCACCCTCTCCCGCAACTTCCAGCTCGAATTGCTGCGCCCGCTGATCGGACGCGGCGATGTGGAGCTGGTGGTCCATTCAGGCCATCTGCGCGACCTGCTGGCGCAGCTCGACGCACTCACATTGGATGCCGTGCTCTCCAACGCGCCGGTCGCGCGCGATGCGGAGAAGGACTGGACCAGCCGCCTGCTGGATGAGCAGCCGGTGAGCCTGGTCGGCCGCAAGCCCCGGCGCGCGCCGGCCTTCCGCTTCCCCGACGACCTGCGCGAGACGCCGATCCTGCTGCCCGCGCTCGGCAGCTCGATCCGCGCGGGCTTCGATTTGCTGATGGACCAGGCCGGCATCCGCCCCACCATCCTGGCCGAGGTGGATGACATGGCGATGCTGCGCCTGCTCGCGCGCGAAAGCCCGGGTGTCGCGCTGGTGCCGCCCGTGGTGGTGCGCGACGAGCTGCGCTCGGGCCTGCTGGTGGAGCGCTGCCGCGTGCCGGGGCTGGTGGAGGGCTTTTATGCGATCACGCGGAGCCGGCGGTTTCCCAATCCGCTGCTCGCCGAATTGCTGAAGTGAGGGGCGCTGCCCCTCACACTCCCCGGCAGGGGCGAAAACCTGCGTGGTTTTCGCGGTCCCTGCATCCCATCAAAGAGTGCGGATCGCCCCCGCGAAGGCGTCGAGCGTCGCCGCGACATCCTCCGGCGTGTGCGCGAGCGAGATGTAGTACTTGCTGTCGCCCTTCAGGATGCCGGCCTCACGGAGGTGCCGGTTGAAATGGCCGGCCAGCTTCGCATCGGCCCGCTGCATGTCGCGATAGTTGCGGATCTCGCCCTCCGCGAAGACCACGTCGAAGAGCACCGGCTCGCCCACCACCTGACCGGGCAGCCCGGCATCGCGCAGCATGCGCGTCAGCCCCTCCATCAGGCTGCGGCCCGTGGCGAAGGCGCCCTCATAGGCGCCGGGGCGGGCCAGGATGTCGAGCGTGGCGAGGCCCGCGACCGAGGCGATGGGATTGCCCGAGAGCGTGCCCACCTGCATCAGGAAGCCGTCATCGCCGACGCGCCCGCGGTCGAAATGCGCCATGATGTCGGCGCGGCCCGCGATGGCGGCGAGCGGGAAGCCGCCGCCGATGATCTTGCCGAGCGTGCAGATGTCCGGCGTCACGCCATAATATTCCTGCGCGCCGCCATAGGCGAAGCGGAAGCCGGTCACGACCTCGTCGAAGATGAGCGGGATGCCGAAGCGCGCCGTCACCTCGCGCAGCGCCTCCAGGAAGCCGGGCGCGGGTGGCAGCAGGCGCTGGAAGGGCTCGACGATGACGCCGCCCAACTCATCGTGATGCGCTTCGATCAGCGCCACCGCATGCGCGGCATCGTTGTAGGGCGCCACCAGCATGTCGTCCCGCACGCGGGCGGGGATGCCGGCGCTGTCAGGGATGGCGGTCGGGAAATTGGCCGGGCGCTTGGGCGAGAGGCTCATCAGCCCGTGGTCGCTCATGCCGTGATAGCCGCCCTCGAACTTCAGGATCTTCTCCCGCCCGCGGAAGGCGCGCGCCAGGCGCATCGCATACATGTCCGCCTCGGAGCCGGAGCTGACGAAGCGGATCTGGTCGGCGCAGGCCATCGCATCCACGATGCGCGCGGCGAGCTGGATGCCGGCCGGGTTGTTGGCGAAGAAGGTGGTGCCGAGCGGCACCTGCGCCATCACCGCCGCCGTGACGTCCGGATGCGCATGGCCCACGAACATGGGGCCGGAGCCCAGCAGGTAGTCGATGTATTCGCGGCCCTCGCTGTCCCAGACATGCGCGCCCTCGCCGCGCACCATGGCGAGGTCGCTCGCGAGATTGCCGAAATGGCCGGCGGGCAGGACGCGATGCGCGATCTGAGTGAGTTCGTTCACGGCATCACCGCCTCGCCCAGCGTCTGCATCAGGCGGTTGGCGTTGGCGAACATGGCGACCGAGAGGATGATGTCGAGGATCTCCACATCCTCCATCCCCTGGTCGCGCAGGCGCTGCACGTCCTCCTTCGTGGCGGCGGAGGGCGTGGCCGCGAGCTTGACGGAGAAATCCACGATGGCGCGCGGGCGGGGCGGCATCTCGACCTCCACGCCATCCTTCATCAGGCGCTGCATCAGATCGGCATCGCCCTTCATCTGCACGTAGCGCAGCGCATGCACGCTGGCGCAATAGGGGCAGCCGTTCAGGCGGGATTCGGCGGTGGCGGCCAATTCGCGTTCGGCGCGGGAGGCACCGCGCGGGCCATACATGATGGTGTTGAAGAGCTTGGAGCGCTGGCGCAGCACCTCCGCCTCCTGTACCAGCAGCAGGTAGTAGGGGTTCTCCTTGGCTTTCGCGTGGCTCTCCTCCAGCACCTTGATCTCGTCCGGCGTGGCCTTGGCGATGTCGAGAACGGGCGCCCAGGCCTTCCAGTTCAGGCTCTGCATGGGGAAGCCGAAATCGTGAGTGCTTTTCATGGTCACGCCTCCAAAAGGCGAAGGCCGGCCAGCAGCCGGGCCTGCATGTTCACATGCGCGATGAGCTGGCCGAGCATCACCACATCGCGCGGCGCGAGGCCCGCGGCCATCAGCGTCTCGATCGCCTCGGGCGAGGCGCGGTCCGGCGTGCGCGTGATCAGCGTCGCGTAGTCGAGCAGCACGGGCAGACGCGGCGAATCCCCGGCGCGGGCCTGATGATGGATGGCCAGCGCCGCTTCCGCGTTCAGCTCGGCCACATGGCGCGCCACCGCGTGCCGCTCGGCGGCGGTAAGCCCGCTCTCGCCCTGGAAGATCGCGGCCTCGTAGCCGGCAAGGCTGCCGCGCACATCGGGGCGCAGCGCGCGCAGCCCGTCCAACCTGCTGCCGGGCGCGATGCCCGCCAACTCGTCAATGAGATCCCGCATGGACACTTCCTCTTGTTATCGCGGCACGAAGAAGGGCGTGCCTTCCAGCTCCGGCTCGTCGAAGGCCTCCAGCTCGCGCCGCAGCGCGCCGATCTCGGCCTGGAACAGATGGCGCAGGATCGCGGTGGAGACCTTCTCGCCCGCCACCATAACGCCCGGGATGTCGCTCGCGATGCCGCCATGGGTGGCGTGCGCGCCATAATTCATCAGGTGGATCAGCCCGAGCTCCGGCGGGGCCGCGGCATCCCGCGGCAGCAGCTCCAGCCCGGGGCCGAGGAAGGGGAAGGCCGCCATCTCAGGCCGGCGCAGCGCCTCGGGCGGGGTGTAGCGGTCCTGCCAACGGGCGATATGGGGCGCGAAATCCGTGAGCTCCGGCACGCGGTCCATATCCACCACGAAGCCGGTGCCGACGATCAGGAAGTCATGCGTGACCTCGCGATCCGCCAGCTCGATGATCACGCTCTTCCCGCCGCGCCGCGCGGCCCGGGTCGGGCTGGAGAGGTGGATGTGGAAGCCGGGCAGCTTCAGCGCGCGATGCACCGTCTCATGCGGGGGCGGCGCCTGGGCGTCATGCATGTAGACGATGAGGTTCCAGCGTTCCTCCAGGCTGAGTGCATCCCAGCCCATGTGGAAGGCGGGGCCGGCGCTGCCGCGGCCCTTGTTGATCTGCGGCAGGGTGGCGCGGCGCACATACATGTGGGCCTCGGCCGCGCCGCGCTCCAGCGCCGTCGCCGCATTGTCCCAGGCGGAGGCGCCGCCGCCGATCAGGCCGAGGCTCTTGCCGCGCAACGCCTGGAAATCGATGGGTGTCGGGGCCAGCGCGGCCAGGTCCGGTAACAGGTCCTTCGCCACGAAGTCCGGCATGTGCAGCCCGCCCGCGCCGGCGCGGCCGGTCGCCATCACGACGCGGCGGGCGAGGAGGCTCCGGCCATCGGACAGCGCCAGCCGCAGCAGGCCCTCGGCCGGGCTGATGCGCGTCACGCGCACGCCATGGGTGATGGGCAGGCCGAGCACGCGCTGCAGCCAGCTCAGGTAATCCTGCCAGGTGGCGTTGTGGATCTTGTAGAGCGCCTCCCAGGCCTCGGTGCCGAAGCTCGCCTCGTACCAGGCGCGGAAGGTGAGCGAGGGGAGGCCGAAGCAGGGGCCGGGCAGCGTCTTGGGCGAGCGCAGCGTGTCCATCCGCGCCGTCGTCACCCAGGGGCCTTCATGGCCCGGCGCGCTTTCCTCCAGCACGGCGATGTTGCGGATGCCCTTGAAGATGAGCGCGCCTGCGGCCGCGATGCCGTTCATGCCGGCGCCGATCACCACCACATCCCGCACCGCCACGCCGTCCCGCGCCAGCGGCGGCACCCAGTTGCGGGGCGGGAGGTTCAGCGTCTCGAGGTCCCGCGCCACCTGCGCCTCGTGCCGGGCGAGACCCAAGGGGGGGCCTTTCGGGATGATCTGGTTCATGCGGCGCCACTTTGCTGCATTGCGGAAATGATGGTGTCACCCGCCCGGTGCGCTGTCCATGTGGCGCCGGGCGCGGATCTGCGGAAAGATGGCCTCCCCCCATGAATTCGCCATCATCCCAGGGGATTTCATCCGCCATGCCCTTTCCGTCGCGCCGCCTCATGCTCACCGGTCTCGCCGCAATGCCTGGCGTGGTCCCCAGTGGCACTTCCCTTGCCAATGTCACGCTCCCCGCCGGCTGGCCCGAGCGGCCGCTGCGCATCATCCTGCCCGCCGCCGGCGGCGCGGGCACGGCGGATACCCTGGCCCGCATCCTGGCGCAGGAGATGGACAAGCGCCTGCCGCAGCGCACGCTGGTGGACAACCGCCCGGGCGCCAACGGCAATGTGGGCGCCACGGCGGCCGCGCGCTCGGCCCCCGATGGGCACACCATCCTCTTCACCTGGGCCGGCACCATGGCCACCAGCCCCGCGCTGTATCGCGACCTCGCCTTCAACCCGCAGCGCGATTTCGAGCCGGTGATCCTGCTGGGCAATGTCCCGAACATCCTGGTGGTGAACAACAGCCTCGGCATCCGCGACCTCGCGGCTTTCACCGCCTATGTGCGGGCCAATCCGGGGCGGCTTTCCTTCGGCTCCTCCGGCAATGGCAGCTCCATGCATCTGGCGGGGGAACTGTACCGCCAGGCGACGGGGACGGAGATGGTCCATATCCCCTATGCCGGCATCCAGCAGGGCTTCACGGACCTGTTCACGGGCCGCATCCAGGTGATGTTCAACCTGGTCACGGGGGCCGCGCCCCAGGTGCGGGCGGGGCAGGTGACGCCGATCGCGGTGCTCAGCGACCAGCGCTCCGCCGTGCTGCCGGATGTGCCGACCATGGCGGAGCTGGGCATGCCCGGCATGGAATTCGGCAGCTGGTTCTGCCTGATGCTGCCCAAGGGCACGCCCGCGCCCATCGTCCAGGCGCTGAACGCCCTGGTGAACGAGATCCTGGCCGAGCCGGAGAGCCGGGCGCGCTTCACCGCCCAGGGCCTCGATATCATCGGCGGCGCGCCGGACCGGCTGACGACGCTGCTGGATTCCGAGATCCGGCGGCATGCGGAGCTGGTGCGGGTCTCCGGCACGCGGCTGGAGTAAGAAGGCATAAAGATATCCTTATGCCTCTAGGCAGCGGGGGCGGGCCATGCTACGGCCCGCCGCACCCGAACACTGCCAGATGAGGAGCACCGCATGCCGGTCGCCGCTGAATACATCGTCAAGGATCTCTCGCTCGCCGATTGGGGCCGCAAGGAGCTCAACATGGCCGAGGACGAGATGCCCGGCCTGATGGCGACCCGTGCGGAATACGGCTCCTCGCAGCCGCTCAAGGGCGCCCGCATCGCCGGCTGCCTGCACATGACCATCCAGACCGGCGTGCTGATCGAGACGCTGACGGCGCTGGGCGCCGATGTCCGCTGGTCCTCCTGCAACATCTTCTCGACGCAGGACCACGCCGCCGCCGCCATCGCCGCCGCGGGCGTGCCGGTCTTCGCCAAGAAGGGCGAGACGCTGGAGGAATACTGGGACTATGTCCGCAAGACCCTCGAATGGGGTGATGGCGGCGAGCCCAACATGCTGCTGGACGATGGCGGCGACATGACGCTGCTGGTCCATTACGGCCTGCGCGCCGAGCAGGGCGACGTGGCCTTCCTGGAGAAGGCGACGAACGAGGAAGAGACCGTCTTCTTCGCGCTGATCAAGAAGTGCCTGGCCGAGAAGCCGGGCTGGTTCGCCAAGCTCGCCAAGGCGATCAAGGGCGTCTCCGAGGAGACGACGACGGGCGTTCACCGCCTCTACAACATGGCGAAGGAGGGCAAGCTGCTCTTCCCCGCCATCAACGTGAATGACAGCGTCACCAAGTCGAAGTTCGACAACCTCTATGGCTGCCGCGAGTCGCTGGTGGACGCCATCCGCCGCGGCACGGACGTGATGATGGCCGGCAAGGTCGCCGTCGTCTGCGGCTATGGCGATGTGGGGAAGGGCTCCGCCGCCTCGCTCCGCAATGCCGGCTGCCGCGTGCAGGTGACGGAGATCGACCCGATCTGCGCGCTGCAGGCCGCGATGGAGGGCTATGAGGTCGTCACCATGGAAGATGCCGCGCCGCGCGCCGACATCTTCGTGACGGCGACGGGCAATGTGGACGTGATCACCGCCGACCACATGCGCGCGATGAAGCACCGCGCCATCGTCTGCAACATCGGCCACTTCGACAGCGAAATCCAGGTCGCCGCGCTGCGCAACTACAAGTGGGACAATGTGAAGCCGCAGGTGGACGAGATCGAGTTCCCCGACGGCAAGCGCATCATCCTGCTCTCCGAGGGCCGCCTCGTGAACCTCGGCAATGCGACGGGCCACCCCTCCTTCGTGATGTCGGCCAGCTTCACCAACCAGACCCTCGCGCAGATCGAGCTCTGGACGAAGCCGGGCGCCTACGAGAAGAAGGTCTACGTGCTGCCCAAGCACCTGGACGAGAAGGTGGCGATGCTGCACCTCGAGAAGGTGGGCGCCAAGCTGACCAAGCTGCGCGCCGACCAGGCGAGCTATATCGGCGTGCCGGCCTCGGGCCCCTTCAAGGCCGAGGCGTATCGTTATTGAGCCCTTACGGGTTCTGAATCAGGGGCGCGCTTCCGGAAGGGGCGCGCCCTTTTTCTTTTCATGAATCACCCCAGGTGGCGGCCATGGAAACGACGCTCGCGCTCATCGCGCTCTTCTCGCTCTCGCTCGCCCTGGGCGGCATGGTGTTCTTCGCCGCCGTGGTGGCGCCCATGGTCTTCACCAAGCTGCCCTTCGAACATGCGGGGCGCTTCATCCGCGCCCTCTTCCCCAACTACTACCTCTGGGTGCTGGCCTGCTCGGCCGCCGCCGCCGTGGCGCTGTTTCCGCTGGCAAATGAGGCGGCGGGCATCATGGCGGCCTCGGCCGGCCTCACCTTCTGGCTGCGCCAAGTTCTGATGATCCGCATCAACCGCGCCTCCGACCTCGCCCAGGCCGGCGATGCGGCGGCCAAGCGCGAGTTCGACCGGATGCACAGGCTCTCCGTCCTTGCCAATCTCGTGCAGATGCTGGCGATCGCCGCCGTGCTGGCGATGTTCGGGGCGGGCTAGCCCGCGCTTAGCGGGCGGTGAGGCTCAGCCCGAACATGTCCCGCCAGCCCTCCAGGCTGGATTGCGGCTTGGCCGTGACCATGGAGAAGGCCAACGGCGCGCGTGGCCGGGCGGCCAGTTCCAGCACCGTCGCCTCGCCGCGGATGAAGCGCGCCAGCGCCGCCCGCGCCTCGGCCAGCGCCGGGCCGGGCAGCAGGGCGGCCGATTGCTCGGTCAGGCGCCGGCGCAGCACCGCCTCGCTGATCCGCTCCTGCGCGGCTTGCGTCGCCACCCAGCGGCGGAACAGCGAGAGATCGGCGTAGCGCAGCCGGGCACCGAGCAGCCGCGCATTCGGTGCCGTCGCCACCCCCATGCCCTCGGGCACGCGGTCGGCGCGGAAATCCAGGTGCAGCTCGCCCACGTCCCGCAGTTCGATGTCCAGTTCGCGCAGCTCCAACAGCTGGCGCTGCACGTCATGCGCGCCGCGCAGCCGCGCCTCGGCCGCTACGGTGGAGTAGCCCAGGCGCTCCATCCATTCGGCATGCGGCGGCGCCGGCATCACTTCCAGCCCGCGCAGCGCCACCTCGCCCGAATGGGCGCGGTCCGCCGCGATCTCGCCGCGCAGCGTGAGCCCGGAGAGCCGCGCCACCGCTTCGCCGCCCTGGTTGAGGGCCACGCCCTCGATCTCCAGGCTCTGCCGCCCCGCCTCCCAGCGCGGCGCGCGCTGCTCGATGCTGGCCGTCAGCAGATCCGCCGCGTCCAGCCCGGCATAGGCGACGCGCGCGATGGTCAGGCGATCCGCGATGCCCATGCCCGCACGCACCTCGATCGCGGTCAGGCTCGCCTGGCCGGTGCGGCCACCACCGAAATTCTCGATGGCGATGGCGCCGATGTTCACCGGCACATCGCCCGCGCTGCGCCAGCCCTCCAGCCGCAGCAGATCCACCCGCACATCATGGGGCATCAGTGTCTTGCCGGCGGCGGGGCGTGGCACGGTCACGCCCTCCAGGTCCAGACGGTCCAGCGTCAGCGGCAGATCGCCGCCCTCCAGCGCCACGCCGCGCAGGGAGAGGCGGGCGATGCCGTCCTCGCGCAAGCCCTCCAGCCGCGCCTCGGTGATGCGGATCGTCTCCTCGCGCCGGCGCAGCACGGCGCCGTTCAGCACGGCGCTGCCGGCGACATCCGTCGCGGTCGCGCGGTCGAAGGTCAGTGTCACATCCGGGCCCAGCATGCGGCGGAGTTGCGTGACGGCGGCAGGCTCCTGCGCGCGGGCCAGGCCAGGCGCGAGGCTGAGGAGGGCGAGCAGAAGGATCTTGCGCATGACGCAAGGCTAGCGCGGCCCTCCGGCCCCGCGCCAGCGGCCTTTGCAAAGCCCGCCGCGGAGCGGCGCAAGCGCCCCTGGCGAAACCGGCGCGCACGGCCCATCTGAGGTGCATGAGCCAGCTTCCGGCCAAGCCCAGCAATGCCGCCGTCGCCGCCTTCCTCGCCAAGGTGGCGGCGATGCCGGCCGTGCGCCCCGTCTCCGCCCGGCGCGGCCGGCTGATCTTCGCGGTGGATGCCACCGCCTCGCGCCAGCCCGCCTGGGACACGGCCTGCCACCTGCAATCCGAGATGTTCTCCGCCACGCGGGATCTCGGCGGCCTCGCCGTCCAGCTCGCCTATTGGCGCGGCTACATGGAATTCGCGGCCACACCCTTCCTGAGCGATACGGCGGAACTCGCGCGCCGCATGTCCGGCGTCACCGTCCTGGGCGGCCAGACCCAGGTGCTGCGCGTGCTGGAACATGCGCTGCGCGAAACCAAGGCCGAGCGCGTGAACGCCCTGGTCCTGGTGGGCGACGCGCTGGAGGAGGCGGTGGACCCGATCTGCCACCTGGCCGGGCAATTGGGCCTGCACGGCACGCCCATCTTCTGCTTCCAGGAGGGGAATGACCGCGTGGCGGAGCTCGGCTTCCGCCAGATCGCCAAGCTCTCGGGCGGAGCCTGGGCGCCCTTCGATGCCGCCAGCGCCGAGGCCTTGCGCGCGCTGCTGCGCGCCGTGGCCGTCTTCGCCGCCGGCGGGCGCGCGGCGCTGACCCGGCTGCCGGGGCGCGAGGCGCAGCGCATCGCGGGCCAGCTGCCCGCGCCCAAGGGCTAGGCCCATGTTCGCCGTGGCACTCGGCGCCGCCATCCTGCTGGCGGTGCTGGTCCTGCTCTATGCCTTCGCCCATGCCCGGCCGGCGGCGGTGAAGGCGGCGCTGGTCTGGGGCCTGGGCACGCTCGGCGCCGTCGGCGTCACCGCCATGCTGCTGACCGGGCGCGGCGCGAATGCGCTCTGGGCGCTGATCATGTTCGGGCCCGCGCTGATGCAGGCCTGGCGCGGCTGGCGTGCGCGGCAGACCTTCGGCCGCCCGGCCGAGAACGGCGAGGCGAGCGGCGTGGAGACCGAGACGCTGGAGATGCGCCTCGATCTCGGGAGCGGCGCCATGTCCGGCCGGGTGCGGCGCGGTGTGTTCCAGGGGCGCGACCTCGCCTCCATGGACCGCGCCGAACTGATGACGTTGCTCAGCGACTGCCAGGCGATGGATGCGGAAAGCGTGCCGCTGATCGAGGCCTGGCTGGACCGCACCGACCCGGAATGGAGGGACGTGGCGCCCCCTCCCCCGCCTGCATCGGGGGGCAAGATGACGCGGGCCGAGGCGCTCTCCGTGCTTGGGCTGGCCGAGGGTGCGAGCGAGGAGCAGATCCGCGCCGCGCATCGCCGGCTGATGCAATCCGCGCACCCGGATCGCGGCGGCAGCGACTGGCTGGCCAGCCGCGTGAACGAGGCGCGGGATCTGCTGCTGGGCTGAGCGGAGGGCCGGTCCCTACGTCAACGAGCACCCGGTGAAGCGGATGGCCACGGTGCTGCCGGCCAGCGAACCGCCAAAGGGATAGAAGCCCTGCAGGGCCGCCTGCTGGTTGGCGCCGATCACACCGGTGATGGGGCCCGATTTGCGCTGGTTGTTCCCGGTCATGGTGACATCGGCATTCACACGCACCGCGGTCGTGGCACGGTTGAATACCACGAAGCGGAGGGAACTCAGCATGCTGCCACCATGCGTGACCTCCACGATGCGCAGGTCACAGCCATTCGTGCGATTGCCGCTGATGCTGAGATTCTGGCCCGTCCACGTCGTCTGCGCCTGGGCAAGGCCGGGCAGGCTGGCGAAAAGGGCGAGGGCGATGAGGTTCTTCATGGACAGCCTCCGTTGACCGGCCGGATGTTGCGGAATTCGCGGCGCGCATCCAAGCCGGCAGCGCCGAAGGCGCCGATCGGAAGCGCCGATGACCCCGGCGCGGCCTGCGCCTGCATCAGGCGCCCGCGAGCGTCATCCCATCCACGCGGATCGTCGGGGCATCGCTGCCACGGCGGAATTCCAGGTCATTGGCGGCGCGCATCGCGAGGAACATCTCGGGCAGCTTGCCGGCGATGGTGATCTCACCCACCGCCTCGGCCAGCTTCCCGTCGCGGATCATGAAGCCGGCGGCCCCGCGCGAGTAATCGCCGGTGATGCCGTTCACGCCCATGCCGATGAGCTCCGTGACGTAGAGGCCTTCCTGGATGTCGGCCATCAGCGCCTCCGGCGTGATCGCGCCCGGCTCCAGCCAGAGATTGGTCGGCGCCGGCGAGGGCGGGCCGCCCGTGCCGCGCGATGCGTGGCCGGTGGTGGCGAGGCCGAGCTGCTTCGCGCTGCGGCCATCCAGCAGCCAGGTGGTGAGCACGCCATCCTCGATCAGCGCGCGGCGCTGGCCGGGCTGACCCTCGCCGTCGAAGGGGCGGGAGCGGGGCCCACGCGGACGCAGCGGGTCATCCATCACGAACATGCCGCGCGGCAGGATCTGCTGGCCGAGCGCATCCTTGAGGAAGGAGGTGCCGCGCGCGATGGAGGCGCCGTTGATCGCGTTCACGAGGTGCCCGATCAGCGAAGACGCCACGCGCGGGTGATACAGCACCGGCAGGCGCGCGCTCTTCGCGCGCACCGGGTTGAGCCGGGCCACCGCCTGCTCGCCCGCGCGGCGCCCCAGCAGCGCCGCGTCATCGAGGTCAGCCAGATGGGCGGCGCTGGCATAGTCATAGTCGCGCTGCATGCCCGTGCCCGTGCCGGCCAGCGCCGTGGCCGAGATGGAATGCGAGGCGCGGGTATATTCCCCGAAGAAGCCGCGCGAGGTGGCCAGCGCCCGCGTGCCGCGCGACCAGCCGGCCGAGGCGCCCTCGCTGTTCGTGACACCCGGCACGGCCAGCGCCGCTTCCTCGGCCAGCGCGGCGCGGGCCAGCAGCGAATCCGCGTCCGGCTCCAGCGCATCGCCGAGGTCGAGCGTGATGCCGGGCGCGGGCGCATCCAGCAGGGTCGCCATCGCATCCTCCGGCACCACGCGCGCCATGGCGACGGCGCGCTCGGCCAGCGCCGCGAAGCCGGCGGGCGAGGCATCCGTTCCGCTGACGATGGCGACACGCTTGCCGATAAAAACCCGCAGGCCGAGATCCGTGCTCTCCGCCCGCTCCAGCTCCTCGATGGCGCCCAGGCGGCGCTGCACCGAGAGCGAGGCGGAATGCACCAGCAGCGCATCGGCCTGCTCGGCGCCGGCGCGGCGCGCGGCCTCCAGCAGGGCGTTCAGAACCGCCTGGTTGCTCATGCCGCCATCCTCTCCGCGATCTCGGAGAGCCGCATCACCTTGCCGATCGGCCCCATGGTGGCGAGAGTCGGCTTGCCGCGGAAGATGCGGGTGGCGGCGCGGCGCACATCCTCCACCGTGACGGCGGCGATGCGCTGCTTCGTCTCCTCGGTCGGGATGATGCGGCCATGCACCTGCAGGTGCCGCGCGATCTGCTCGCAGCGCGAGCCCGTGGATTCCAGCGACATGAGCAGCGAGGCGCGCAACTGCGCCTTGGCGCGGTTCAGCTCATCCTCGTTCACGTCGAGCTGCACGCGGCGGAGTTCCTCGATGGCCACCGGCAGCAGCTCCGCCACCTGGTCCTCGCCCGTGCCGGCATAGAGGGCGAAGATGCCCGCATCATCGTAAGGGTGCGCGAAGGAATAGATGGAATAGACGAGGCCGCGCTTCTCGCGGATCTCCTGGAAGAGGCGGGAGGACATGCCGCCACCCAGCAGGGTGGAGAGCAGCATGGCCGGATAGTGATCCGGGTCGGTGTAGTGCGTGGATGGGAAGCCCAGAACCAGGTGCACCTGGTCCAGCTCGCGCTCCTCACGGAACTCGCCGCCGGCATAGCGCGCGGGTTCCGGCGCATGGGGCGTGACCGCGGGCAGATCGCGGAAATGCTCGCCCACCATTTCCAGCAGCGCGTCGTGATCCACGGCGCCAGCGGCGGCGACCACCATGCGCGAGGGGCCGTAGTGCCGCGCCATGTATTGCGTCAGCGCCTCGCGCGGCATCTTCGCGATGATGTCCTCGGTGCCGAGCGTGGGGCGGCCCATCGCCTGGTCGGGGAAGCAGGCATGCTGGAAGTGATCGAAGATGATGTCGTCCGGCGTGTCGTTCGCCTGGCCGATCTCCTGCAGGATCACGCCGCGCTCGCGCTCCAGCTCCTCGGCGGTGAGCGTCGAGTGGCAGAGGATGTCGCCGATGATGTCGGTGGCGAGGCCCACATCCTCCTTCAGCACCTTGCAGTAATAGGCGGTGTTCTCACGCGCCGTGTAGGCGTTGATGTGACCGCCCACATTCTCGATCTCGCGCGCGATGGCGGGCGCGTCGCGCCGCGCCGTGCCCTTGAAGGCCATGTGCTCGAGGAAGTGGGAGGCGCCATTCTCCTCCGCCGTCTCGTTGCGCGTGCCGGCATGCACATAGGCGCCGATCGAGACGGTCTCGACGCGGGGCATGTGCTCGCTGGCGACGATCAGGCCGCTGGGCAGGCGGGTGAGGCGGACGGTTTCTGTCATGCGGTTCCTGGGTTTCAAGCGGCGTTGCGGCGGCTGTGCGTGCGCACGAAGCCCTGCGCGGCGGCAAGTTCATTGGGGAGGACGGTGAAGCGCTCCTCGCGCTCATAGAGGTCGGCCAGCGCCGCCGGCAGCGGGGGATGCACGCCGGTGGCGCGCTGCACCGCATCCGGGAACTTCGCCGGATGCGCCGTGGCGGCGATGATCACCGGCATGTGCGGATCGGCGGGCGCACAGGCCCGCGCGGCGGCGGTGCCGATCGCGGTATGCGGATCGGCCAGGTAGCCGGCGGCCTGATGCAGATGCGCGATCTCGGCCAGCGTGCCGGCATCATCGAGCATGAAGCCCTGGAAGTGCTGCGTCGCTTCACGCCATGCCGCATCCGGGATGGGCATGCGGCCGGTGGCCCGGAAGCCCTGCATCTGCGCGGCGGTGGCCTTGGCATCGCGGCCCAGCAGCTCGAACAGCAGGCGCTCGAAATTGCTGCTCACCTGGATGTCCATCGAGGGCGAGAGCGAGGGCTCCACCGCGCGCGCGCTCATGTCGTTGGAAACGAGGAAGCGCGTCAGGATGTCGTTGCGGTTGGACGCCACAATGAACTTCGCGATGGGCAGGCCCATCCGCTTCGCGGCCCAGGCGGCCAGCACATTCCCGAAATTGCCGGTGGGGACGCTCACCGCCACCTCGCGGTCCGGCGCGCCGAGCGCCAGGGCGGCCGCGACGTAGTAGGGAATCTGCGCCGCGATGCGCGCCCAGTTGATGGAGTTGACGGCGGCAAGCTTCATCTCGCCGCGGAAGGGCGCGTCCACGAACATCGCCTTCACCAGGTCCTGGCAGTCGTCGAAGCTGCCCTGAATGGCGAGGTTGGCGACGTTGGGTGAGAGCACCGTCGTCATCTGCCGGCGCTGCACCTCGCTGGTGCGGCCCTCGGGGTGGAGGATGACGATGTCCACCGCGGCGCGGTCGCGGCAGGCCTCGATGGCGGCGGAGCCGGTGTCGCCGCTCGTCGCGCCCACGATGGTGATGCGCTCGCCGCGCTTGGCCAGCACGTGATCGAACAGGCGGCCGAGCAGTTGCAGCGCCACATCCTTGAAGGCGAGCGTGGGCCCGTGGAACAGCTCCAGCGCGAAGTCGCGCGGGCCGAGCTGCACCAGCGGCACCACCGCCGGGTGGCGGAAGCTGGCATAAGCGGCGGTGGTCAGGCCGCGCAGCTCCTCCAGCGTCAGGGCATCGCCCACGAAGCGGTGCAGGATGCGGGCCGAAAGCTCGGCATAGGGCAGGCCGCGCAGCTCGCGCCATTCGGCGGGCGAGAGTTGCGGCCAGGATTCGGGCAGGAAGAGCCCGCCATCCTCGGCGAGGCCGGCGAGCAGGACATCCTCGAAGCCGCGCGGGGCGGCTTCGCCACGGGTGGAGACATAGCGCATGGGGGAAAGTCTTAGTCCCTGGGCGCGCGCAAGGGTAGCGGTGCTCAGGCCTTCTTCGCCAGCTTGCGGGCCAGCAGGTAGCCCAGGCCACCCCCGATGGGCCCTGCGGGCAGGACCAGCAGCCAGCCCATATGCACCCCCTGCGCAATCGCGATGAAGCCGAGGCCGAGCAACAGCCCGCCCACCAGGCTCCCCACCACGCCGGCCGTCAGGCCCAGGACCAGGATTTCTTCGCGTGTCGCCATGCGCCCGACTAGGGGTTGCACGGGCGGTTTGACAAGGGCCGCGCAAGGACCTAGACCCCGCCCATTCCTGGGAACGAGGACACGCCTTCGGGGCGTGCGCCCGCTTTTCGGCGCCAGCCGTCAAGACTACCGGGACAACCCGCTGGGCTGAGAATGGCCCCGCATGATGAAGAAGGCCGGACGCCTCAATGGCGCCGGAAAGCCGCGCATGACCAAGCGCCTTGCCAGCAAGTACAAGATCAACCGCCGCCTGGGCGAGAACCTCTGGGGCCGCGCCAAGAGCCCGGTCGTCAAGGCCCGCAAGGGCGAGCAGGGCGCCCGCACCTACGGCCCCGGCCAGCACGGCCAGCGCCGCAAGAACAAGCCGACCGACTTCGGCATCCAGCTGATGGCGAAGCAGAAGCTGAAGGGCTACTACGCCAATATCGGCGAGAAGCAGTTCCGCAAGTATTACGACGAGGCCGTGCGCCGGAAGGGCGACACCTCCGAGAACCTGATCGACCTGCTGGAGCGCCGGCTCGACACCATCATCTACCGCATGAAGTTCGCGGTGACCCCCTTCGCCGCCCGCCAGTTCGTGAACCACGGCCATGTGCTCGTGAACGGCAAGCGCGTGAACATCCCGAGCTACAGCGTGCGCGACACCGACACCATCGAGGTGAAGGAGAAGTCGAAGCAGCTGACCATGGTGCTCGACGCCGCCCAGGAAGCCGGGCGCGACGTGCCGGAATACATCGAGGTGGATCACCGCGCGATGCGCGGCCGCATCCTGCGCACGCCGAAGTTCAGCGACGTGCCCTACCCGGTCCAGATGGAACCGAACCTGGTCGTCGAGTTCTACTCGCGCTGATGACTGCCCGGGCGGGGGCCATGGCCTCCGCCCGTTCGCGCCGCGGCGGTTGACGCGGCCCCCGCTTCGGCGGCACACGCTTCCCCATGCCCATTCCGCAGCAGATTCCGCAGCGCGACGTCATCGAGGCGCTCGTCCGCGCGACCCATGTCAGCTTCCTCGGCCGCTCGGTGGATCACACCTGGCTCGCCGCCTTCACCGATGAGCTGTTGCGCCGCGGCGCCACGGAATCGCTGGATGAGGTCGTCACCGACTTCATCCGCATCATCTATACGAGCCCCGAGGCGCAGAACCGGCTGATGAAGACGCTGGGCGGCCGCGGCATGGAGGCGATCATCGCCCCCGGCCTCGCCACCCGCCCTTCGCCGCTCGCCTGCATCGGCGCGGGCTGCACGCCCCGCGTGGCCGGCATGCTGAAGCGCGCCGGGCTGCGCCGCTGGGCCGGCCCCTTCGACTGGATGACCATCCCGGCCGAAGCGGTGCGCGACTCCATCGTGGATGACTGCGCCGGCCTCCTCATGGCCTCGGAATACGAGCCCATCGCCCCCGAGGACCGCCCGCCCGAGAGCGACGGCCATCTCTGCCGGCACATGCGCCTGTCGGAGCTCTATGGCGAGACGATCTTCCACCATTATGACCCCTCGGAGCCCACCGGCTATGCCAGCCTGGAGCGCGCGACCCTGCGTTTCCGCGAGGCGCTGCGTGGCCTGCACGGCAAGCTGCTGCTCCAGGTGGTGGAGGAGAACGCGAACAGCGCCAGCACCTTCGCCGACACGGCCGACATGCTCGACCGCTCGGCCCGCGGCGTCATCCTGGTGACCATCGCCCTGGTGGAAGGCCCGCCGCCCGGCCCCTTCCCCGAGATGGAGCTGGCCCAGACGCGCGGCGTCCATCGCTACCTGCGCGCGCGCGTGATCTCCGAGCAGGAAGGCATCGCCTTCACGGACCCGCTGGACGAGATCGTCCTTCTCCGCGGGGCGCTGGGCGCGCCGCAGGTCAGCAAGATGTGAGTGGCGCGGCCGGCGCAAAACCCTGCGCCGCGCCCAGCAAAATGCCACCTACCGAGAATCCGGCCGCACGTGCGGCCGGCGGAGCGCGCGCCCGGCGTTTGAGGGCTTAAATCAAGCCTCGGCCTTGGTCGCGATGCCCTTTTCCTTCAGCATCGCCTGCAGTTCGCCCGACTGGAACATCTCCATCACGATGTCGCAGCCGCCCACGAACTCGCCCTGCACATAGAGCTGCGGAATGGTCGGCCAGTTGGTGTAGGCCTTGATCCCCTCGCGGATCTCCATGTCCTCCAGCACGTTCACGCCCTTGAAGGGCGCGCCCACATGGCTGAGGATCTGCACGACCCGGGCCGAGAAGCCGCACTGCGGAAAGACCGGCGTGCCCTTCATGTAGAGCACCACGGGGTTGGACTTGATGTCCGCCTCGATACGCGCGGTGACGTCGTCGCTCATCCTGGAAGTTCCTTTTCGCGGTTCATTCAATCGGGCGCGCTGGTCTGCAGCGCGAGGGCATGCAGCACGCCGCCCATGCGGCCTTGCAGCGCGGCATAGACGATCTGGTGCTGCTTGACGCGGGAGACGCCACGGAAGCTCTCGGAGATCACCTTGGCGGCGTAGTGGTCGCCATCGCCGGCCAGATCCTCGATCGTCACCTGGGCATCGGGCAGGGCCGATTTGATCAGCGCCTCGATTTCCGCCGGTTGCATCGGCATGGTGTCAGACCCCCTCCATCAAGCGCGGCAGCGTCGCCTCATGCGCCGCCACCAGATTGGAGACCGATATGGTCCCCTTTCCGCTCAGAACCAAGTCCCCACCGCCCGATTCTCCGAGCTTGCGCGCCGGGACGCCCGCGGCCTTCGCGGCGGCCAGGAAGGCGGCCGCATCCGTGACGGCCACGACGTAGCGCGACTGGTCCTCGCCGAACCAGAAGCCGTGGTCCCCGGCCCCGTCCAGCGTGGCGCCGACGCCCGAGGCCATGCACATCTCGGCCACCGTCACGAGAAGGCCCCCATCCGCGCAGTCATGGCAGGCGCGCACCGCGCCCCCCAGGATCTGCCCGCGCACGAAATCGCCGTTGCGGCGTTCGGCGGCCAGATCCACCGGCGGCGGCGCGCCCTCCTCCCGGCCCGCGATCTCGCGCAGCCAGAGCGACTGGCCGAGCCAGCCTTCCGTCTCGCCCACCAGGATGATGCTGGCCCCCTGCGGCATGGCCAGCCCCACCGCCTGGGCCACATCCTCCAGCACGCCCACCCCGCCGATGGCCGGCGTGGGCAGGATCGCGCGGCCCTCCGTCTCATTGTAGAGCGAGACATTGCCGCTGATCACCGGAAAGTCGAGCGCGGTGCAGGCCGCCGCCATGCCGCGCACGGCGGAAGCGAACTGCCCCATGATCTCGGGCTTTTCCGGATTGCCGAAATTCATGTTGTCCGTGATCGCGCGCGGCAGGGCGCCGACGGCGGTGATGTTCCGCCAGGCCTCCGCCACCGCCTGCATGCCGCCCGCATGCGGGTCCGCCTGGCAATAGCGCGGCGTGCAATCCGTCGTCATCGCGAGTGCCCGCACATGATCCTCGATCCGCACCACGGCGGCATCCGCCTGGCCGGGGCGCTTGGCCGTCTGCCCGCCCACCTGCGCGTCATACTGGTCCCAGATCCAGCGGCGCGAGCAGAGATCGGGGCTCGCCACCAGCTTCTCCAGCGCGGCGATCGGTCCGATGGGGTCCGCGATCTCGCTGGCCTTGAGCACCGGCAGCTTGGGCGTCTCGGCGGTCGGGCGGCGATAGAGCGGCGCCTCGGATTCCAGCGGCGCCAGCGGGATGTCCGCCTCGATCTTCCCGTGATGGGTGATGACGATGCGCCCCGTATCGGTGAGCCGCCCCACCACCGCGAAATCCAGCTCCCACTTGCGGAAGATGGCCTCGGCCTGGGCTTCGCGGCCGGGCTTCAGCACCATGAGCATGCGCTCCTGGCTTTCGCTCAGCATCATCTCATAGGCGGTCATGCCGGTCTCGCGCTGCGGCACGGCGCCCATGTCCATCTCGATGCCCATGCCGCCCTTGCCGGCCATCTCGACGCCCGAACTCGTCAGCCCCGCCGCGCCCATGTCCTGGATGGCGACGATGGCGTCCGTCGCCATCAATTCGAGGCAGGCCTCGATCAGCAGCTTCTCGGCGAAGGGATCGCCGATCTGCACCGTGGGCCGCTTCTCCTCGGAATCCGCGGAAAACTCGGTGGAGGACATGGTGGCGCCATGAATGCCGTCGCGCCCCGTCTTGGAGCCGACATAGACCACCGGATTGCCCACGCCGGTCGCGGCCGCCGTGAAGATCCGGTCCTCCTTCAAAATACCCACCGTCATGGCATTCACCAGCGGGTTGCCGTTATAGGCCGGGTGGAAATTCACCTCGCCGCCCACGGTCGGCACGCCCACGCAATTGCCATAGCCGCCAATGCCCCGCACCACGCCATCCAGGATGCGCCGCGTGCGCGGCAGGGACGGATCGCCGAAGCGCAGCGCGTTCAGGTTCGCGATCGGCCGCGCCCCCATGGTGAAGACATCGCGCAGGATGCCGCCGACGCCTGTCGCCGCGCCGTTGTAAGGCTCGATGAAGCTCGGGTGGTTGTGGCTTTCCATCTTGAAGACGGCGGCCAGACCCTCACCGATGGCGATCACGCCCGCATTCTCGCCCGGCCCCACCAGCACCCAGGGCGCCTTGGTCGGCAGCTCGCGCAGCCAGACGCGGCTCGACTTGTAGGAGCAATGCTCGCTCCACATCACCGAGAAGATGCCGAGCTCGGTCAGCGTCGGCGTGCGGCCGAGGATGGCGAGCGCGCGCTGGTATTCATCCGGCTTCAGGCCGAATTCGCCGGCGAGCTGGGCGGCGCGCTCGGGCGCCAAAGGGGGAACGCGGTCGGTTGTCATCCGGCGTTTGTCGGGCGGGGCGGGCGGCTTGTCCAGCCGCCTCACGGCATGGCCAGCCTGACGCAGCGCGGGATATGGGCGCGGCCGGTCGCGGCGGCGAAGAGCCTGGTGTAGGTGCGGCCCATCCGGCGCCACCAGCGGCGGAAACGGCTGGGGTCCGGATCTTCGAATTCGCGTTGGAAGATGCCCACCAGGGTTTTGGACAAATCCGGGTCGGGCAGCAGCCAGGGCGGCCCAGGCAGGGCTTCGAGAAGCTGCAACCGTCGCGCCAGCACAATGATGCCGAGTCCGACGAGTTTCGCGGCCCGTCTGGCCCCCCGGAAGATCACGCGCCTCAGTTGCTGGAGCGGGTGGCGGGGGCCGAGGTCGTGCAGGGCTTCCAGAAGATGTTCCCAAAGCCCGCCATGGCACAGCCGCCGGAAATGGCGGGAGACGGTCACGGAGGAGCCATAGCGTTCCGGCAGCTCCCGCCAGGGCGCGTCGGTGGAGAGCAGGAAGAGGATGGCGTTCATCCGCTCGCGGAGGTCCAGGACCTTGCGGCCGGCGGGGCTGGCCTTCTGCGCCAGTACATAGGGGCGCAGCGCCTCCCACTGGCGGTCGGAGAGGGCGGTGAAGGGGACGCGCTGCTGCATGACCACACTCCGAAAAACGGGGAAAATAGTCCTAATTACCCGCAAAAGTCAAGGAAATTGGGGAGCCACGGGCTCCCCAAACCCCTGCGATCAATGGGTCAGATCAGCCCTCGCGAAGCCGCCGCTGATGGTGAGCCCGCAGTTCCGCGAAGGCCTGTTCGGCCGACATGGCCCGCGAAGGATCACGCTCCATGGCCTGGGCGACGGGCAAAACCTCCCGCCGCAGCCAGTCGTCCATCTCCGCCGCCAAGGCCTTCAGGCCCGCATCGACCACCTCGCTTGGATCGGCGCAGGCGCCGGAATCCAGCAGCCTCTCGATCTCGGCGGCCTGGGCTTGGGCCAGGGGGATCGGGGTACGCATGCTCCCAAGATACCCCCCGCCGCCCCACCCATTCCAGCGGAATCGCGGCCGCGTCACCTTCGCGGCCCCCGCGCGTTCTCACCCGGCAACCCCAGGGAGGTTCCCATGAACAACATCGTCTACATCGTCGGCGCGGTGGTGATCGTCATCGCCATTTTGAGCTTCTTCGGGCTGCGCTGACGCGCCTGGGACGCCCGACTAAGGCCCATGGCATTCGACGCAGCCAAGCGCTTATTGCATCTTTGCGGGTAACCCTGGCCAACCACCGTCACAGCGATTCCTTGTGCCTGGCGGCATCTCCACCTAGATTCGAGCCATGCCGACCGCGACAAAGACAAGGGAGCTGATCTATCCCGTTGCCTACGCGGCGACGCTGGCGGGGCTTGATCCGATGACGGCGCGTCGCTGGTTGCGGGGATACGACTTCGTTCACAACGGGCAGCGACGGCGCTCCGAACCCGTCGTGCCCGCACCCCCTGCGGCTCCCGCCAATGACCTGTTGAGTTTCGAAGAATTGCTCACGCTACGCCTTGTGCGCGGCTTCCGTCAGCACGGACTGGGCTTGCCCACAATTAAGCGTGCGGCACAGGCGGCGGCGACCAAGTATGGTCTCGCAAACCCTTTTGTCACCAAGGCATTTCGTACCGATGGCCGGCAGGTCTTCATTGAGCTGGAGCAGCAGGGTGCCATCCGCCCTGATGAGCAGGTGCTTGTCCACGCCTTGACTGGCCAACAGCAGTTTGTCCAGGTGGTTGAGCCCTCGCTGTTCAAGGACGTCGTGTTCGCCGGCAACGTTCCGGGCGAGTGGTATCCGATCGGCCAGGACCATGCGGTCGTGGTGCGGCCTGACCGCGCCCTTGGCGCTCCACACCTGGCTGGCACGGGGGTACGAACCGATGTTGTGGCCGACACCGTGCAGGCCGAGGGCGGCGACGAGGCGGCCGAATTGGCAGCCGCCAACTGGTATGGCCTGACGCGCGAGCAAGTACGCGATGCCGTGGCGGCAGAGGCCCAATGGCGATCCCGCACAGCGGCTTGACCTTCGTTCTGGACGAGAACACGGCCGGCTTTCTGCCAGCCGTCCGTGCTTGTCGTGCGCTCGGTTATGACCGCGTCACCGACCTGCCAGCCCAGGGAATAGCGCCGGGCACCCTCGATCCGGACCTTCTCAGGCAGTTGGGCGCACGCGGGCGCTTTGCGCTGGTGGCGCGAGATGGCCGCATGCTTGAGCCGCTGATCCAGCGTCAGGCGTGGCGCGAATCCGGCGTTACCATCTTCATTCTGGGCAAGCAGTGGGGAAACCTGCCACTTGCCGAACTGTCGCGCCGGCTACTGTTTCTTTGGCCCACCCTGGTGGAGCATGCCGAGCAGGGTGGGCAAGGCGTCGCCTGGCGCGTCTCCCCTAAGATCCCGGGGCCAGCGCCAAATGCCCTGCGTCTCGTCACAGCAAGGAAAGACGAGGCCGGGCGTTAGGGCCACAGCCTCGCCCCGCCGCCCGCCCAAAGCGCGCAGAACTGCGGCGAACCCAGGCTCGACTGATGGAACCGGGAACGCCATCAGGCGTAGCTCCAGGCACAAAAAAACCGCCGGCCCCGATTTCTCGGAAAGCGGCGGTTTGTTTGGTGGAGCCAGGCGGAATCGAACCGCCGACCTCTTGAATGCCATTCAAGCGCTCTACCAACTGAGCTATGGCCCCCCAAGGCTTCCTTGCGGAAGTCACCCCGTCGGGAGTGCGGCCGTATAACCACCCCGCGCGCGGGCCGCAACCCACCCCCCCGCGCTTTTTCGCATGCCTCCCCTGTGCCCTTTCGCGCCTCTCGCGGCGAAGCTAGTTTGCGGCCACCCCATGATGAGGAAGTGACGATGCGAAAGGTTTATGCCGACGCCACGGCCGCCCTGGCCGGGCTGCTGCGCGACGGGATGGTGATCCATTCCGGCGGCTTCGGGCTTTGCGGCATCCCCGCCCTGCTGATCGACGCCGTGAAGGAATCCGGCGTGAAGGATCTCACCATCGTCTCCAACAATTGCGGCATTGACGATGTGGGCCTCGGCAAGCTGCTCCGCACCCGCCAGATCAGGAAGATGATCGCGAGCTATGTGGGCGAGAACGCCGAATTCGCCCGCCAGTTCCTGGCCGGCGAGCTCGAGATCGAGTTCAACCCGCAGGGCACCCTGGCCGAGCGCATCCGCGCCGGTGGTGCGGGCATCCCCGCCTTCTTCACCAAGACCGGCGTCGGCACCGCGGTGGCCGAGGGCAAGCCCACCCAGGTCTTCGACGGCGAGACCTATCTGATGGAGCGCGGCATCGTGGCCGACCTTGCCCTCGTCCATGCCTGGAAGGGCGACACCGAGGGCAACCTCGTCTATCGCCGCACCGCGCGGAACTTCAACCCGATGATGGCCACCGCCGCCAAGGTGACGGTCGCGCAGGTCGAGCACCTGGTGCAGCCGGGCGAGACGACCCCGACCACAGATGAGGAAGTGACGATGCGAAAGGTTTATGCCGACGCCACGGCCGCCCTGGCCGGGCTGCTGCGCGACGGGATGGTGATCCATTCCGGCGGCTTCGGGCTTTGCGGCATCCCCGCCCTGCTGATCGACGCCGTGAAGGAATCCGGCGTGAAGGATCTCACCATCGTCTCCAACAATTGCGGCATTGACGATGTGGGCCTCGGCAAGCTGCTCCGCACCCGCCAGATCAGGAAGATGATCGCGAGCTATGTGGGCGAGAACGCCGAATTCGCCCGCCAGTTCCTGGCCGGCGAGCTCGAGATCGAGTTCAACCCGCAGGGCACCCTGGCCGAGCGCATCCGCGCCGGTGGTGCGGGCATCCCCGCCTTCTTCACCAAGACCGGCGTCGGCACCGCGGTGGCCGAGGGCAAGCCCACCCAGGTCTTCGACGGCGAGACCTATCTGATGGAGCGCGGCATCGTGGCCGACCTTGCCCTCGTCCATGCCTGGAAGGGCGACACCGAGGGCAACCTCGTCTATCGCCGCACCGCGCGGAACTTCAACCCGATGATGGCCACCGCCGCCAAGGTGACGGTCGCGCAGGTCGAGCACCTGGTGCAGCCGGGCGAGATCGACCCCGACCACATCATCACCCCCGGCGTCTTCGTGAAGCGGATCGTGGCCCTGCCCAGCGGCTACGAGAAGCTGATCGAGAATCGCACCGTCCGCCCCCGCGCCACCGCCTGATCCGGCAAAAGGAGAACACACATGCCCTGGACCCGTGACCAGATGGCCGCCCGCGCCGCCCGTGAATTGCAGGACGGCTTCTATGTGAATCTCGGCATCGGCATCCCGACGCTGGTGGCCAACCACATCCCGCCCGGCATCTCCGTGCAGCTGCAGAGCGAGAACGGCATGCTCGGCATCGGCCCCTTCCCCGAGGAAGGCACCGAGGACGCCGACGTCATCAACGCGGGCAAGCAGACCGTCTCCATGCTGCCCACCACCAGCATCTTCAGCAGCGCCGACAGCTTCGCGATGATCCGCGGCGGCCACATCGATCTCTCCATCCTCGGCGCGCTGCAGGTGGCCCAGAATGGCGACCTCGCGAACTGGATGATCCCGGGGAAGATGGTGAAGGGCATGGGCGGCGCCATGGACCTCGTCGCCGGCGTGAAGCGCGTGATCGTGCTGATGGAGCACACCGCCGGCGGCAAGCCCAAGCTGCTGAAGGCCTGCCAGCTGCCGCTCACCGGCCAGCGCGTGGTGGACATGGTGGTGACCGAGCTCGCCGTCTTCTCGATCGACCGCCGCGGCGATGCCGGCATGCGCCTGATCGAGCTCGCCCCCGAGGTGACGCTGGACGAACTCCGCGCCAAGACCGAGGCGGATTTCCACGCCTGAACCGCCCATGGCCTGGCTGAGGCGCTATTGGCTGGAGGTGACGCTGGCGACGCTGCTGGCGTTGCCCTGGCTGTCGCTCTTCGGCCTGGGCTCGCTCTGGCTCTGGCAGAATGGCCGGGTCATCGAATGGGCGCTGGCGGCGGCCGCGCTCGGCATCCTCGGCGTGCCGCTGCGCATCCTCGTCCGCCGCCGCGCCGAGCGCCGCCTCGCGGAAATGAAGGCCGAGGACGCCTTCCCCACCGACGCCTGGAACACCGAGGAAACCGAAGCCTGGGCCAAGGTCCAGGCGCTGGCCCGCCGCACCGAGCCGCTCGACCTCGATGACCGCGCCCGCGCGGAGGCCCTGGCCTGGGAGGTGGTGGAGCTGGTGGCCAACCATTTCCACCCGGGCCTGCCAGACCCCATGGCCCGCGTCACCCTGCCCGAGGCCCTGCTGCTGACCGAGCAGGTGGCCGGGCGCCTGCGCCGCTGGGTCATCCAATGGCCCGGCGCGCGGCGGATTCGCATCAGCGACGCGCTCTGGGCCCAGCGCATGGTGGACCGCTACGGCGCGGGCGCGCGCGCCGTCTACAATATCGGCGAGACGATCTACCGCGTGGGGCGCATGGTGAACCCGCTGCAGGCGGCCGCGCAGGAGGCCGCGCGCTACGCCGCCGGCACCACCGGCAGCTTCCTCAGCGAGAACATGCGCCGCCGCGCCACCACCCAGTTGATCCAGGAAACCGGCCGCGCGGCCATTGATCTCTATTCCGGCCGCCTGCGCCTTTCCGCCAGCGAACTCGCGGCCCTGGCCCGGGCCGATGCGGCGGATGCGGAGCCCGAGGCGCCGCTGCGCGTCCTGCTGGCCGGGCAGGTGGGCGCGGGCAAATCCGCGCTGCTCAACGCCCTGGCCGGCACGCCCCGCGCCCGCCCGGGCAAGCGCGTGCAGGAGCATCGCGTCGAGTCGCCCGGCCGCCCGCCGCTGAACATCGCCGACATGCCCTCGCTCACCACGCCCGCCGCCTTCCTGCGCGAGGCGGTTCGGGCGGATGTCATCCTCTACGTCGCCGCCGCCGATGCGCCCGACCGCGCGCCCGATCAGGCGGCGCTGGCGGCGCTGGCCACATGGGCCGGCCAGAAGCCCCGCCTGCGCCCGCCGCCCCTGCTGGTGGCCATGACCCGCACCGACCTCGCCCCCCAGGCGACGGCCGTGGCGCTGGCCGAGAGCCTGGCCGTGCCGGAGGAGAGCGTGATCCCCCTCGCCCTGCCGATCGGCGGCCTGGAACGCCTCTGGGCCGCGCTTCTCGCGGCGCAGGATGCGGCCCGGCTTTCGCGCCATGAGCGCCTGCTGGAGGAAGCGGCCGCACCGGGCCTGGCGGCGGAAGCCGGGCAGGCGCTGCGCGGCGGTTGGGGCCTGGTGCGCGGCCTTTTGCGGCGTGATGAGAAACCCGCAAAATAACGCCGCGCAACCGCGCTGAATCCGCGCCCCGCTTGGTTGCGGTGCGGAAAAGCCTGTGGTAGTGCGCCCTCGCCTTGCCAGGATGCTCTTGGCGGCTAACCCCAGGAACAGGACCGGGACCCCAGGTGGCTGCCGAAACCATTTCCTTGAACGCCCACCAGACCGGTGGAGTTGCCGAGCGCTACGCGCTCGCTCTCCTCAGCATCGCCGATGATGCGCGCGCGAGCGACCCGTCTGCCGTGGACCGCATCGCCGCCGATGTCGAGGGGCTTCTCTCCCTCTGGCAGAACGACGCTGATTTCCGCGCCTTCCTGGCCGATCCGCGCAATGGCGCCGCCGTCCAGCAGGCGACCATCTTCGCCATCATCGAGAGTGCCGGCATCGGCGCCGAGGTGCGCAAGCTGATGGGCGTGCTCATCGCCAATCGCCGCCTCGCGCAGTTCCCGAACGTGGCCACCGCCTTCGGCGCCAAGCTCGCCGAGCGCCGCGGCCAGCAGGTCGCCGCCGTCACCACCGCCTTCCCGCTGACCGACACGCAGCGCGCGCAGATCACCGCGCGCCTGACCGAGGCCGGTTTCTCGGGCGTCAAGCTGGCCGAGATCGTGGACAGCACCATCCTGGGCGGGCTCATCGTCCGCATCGGATCGCGGCTCTACGACAACAGCCTCAAGTCGAAACTGCAGCGTTTGCAATATGCCATGAAGGGAGCCGCCTGAGATGGAAATCCGTCCGGCCGAAATTTCCGAAATCCTGAAGCAGCAGATCGCGGGCTTCGACGCTTCCGCCAACGTGGCCGAGGTCGGCACCGTGCTGACCGTGGGTGACGGCATCGCCCGCGTCTATGGCCTGCAGAACGTGATGGCCGGCGAGCTGGTGGACTTCCCCGCCTCCGGCGTGAAGGGCATGGCGCTGAACCTCGAGACCGACAATGTCGGCGTCGTGATCTTCGGCTCCGACCTCTCCGTGCGTGAGGGCGACACGGTCAGCCGCACCGGCGCCATCGTGGACGTTCCCGTGGGCCGCGGCCTGCTCGGCCGCGTCGTGGACGGCCTCGGCAATCCGATCGACGGCAAGGGCCCGCTGACCGATGTGGTCCGCATGCGCGCCGAGCTGAAGGCGCCCGGCATCATCCCGCGCAAGTCGGTGCACGAGCCGATGCAGACGGGCATCAAGGCGATCGACGCCCTGATCCCCATCGGCCGTGGCCAGCGCGAGCTGATCATCGGTGACCGCCAGACCGGCAAGACCGCCGTGATCGTGGACACCATCATCAACCAGAAGACCATCAACGCCGGCGATGACGAGAGCAAGAAGCTCTACTGCATCTACGTCGCCATCGGTCAGAAGCGCTCCACCGTCGCCCAGCTCGTGAAGACGCTGGAGGAGCAGGGCGCGCTCGAGTACTCCATCATCGTGGCCGCCACCGCCTCCGACCCGGCGCCGATGCAGTTCCTGGCGCCCTACACCGGCTGCGCCATGGGCGAGTTCTTCCGCGACAACGGCATGCACGCGGTCATCTTCTACGACGACCTCTCCAAGCAGGCCGTCGCCTACCGCCAGATGTCCCTGCTGCTGCGCCGTCCGCCGGGCCGCGAGGCCTATCCGGGCGACGTGTTCTACCTGCACTCCCGCCTGCTCGAGCGCGCGGCGAAGATGGGCGACGAGGCCGGCAACGGCTCGCTCACCGCGCTGCCGGTCATCGAGACCCAGGCCGGTGACGTGTCGGCCTATATTCCGACCAACGTGATCTCGATCACGGACGGCCAGATCTTCCTGGAGACGGAGCTCTTCTTCAAGGGCATCCGCCCCGCCGTGAACGTCGGCCTCTCGGTCTCGCGCGTCGGTTCCGCCGCGCAGATCAAGGCGATGAAGCAGGTGGCCGGCAAGATCAAGCTGGAACTGGCGCAGTACCGCGAGATGGCGGCCTTCGCCCAGTTCTCCTCGGATCTCGACGCCTCCACCCAGGCCCTGCTGAACCGCGGCGCCCGCCTGACCGAGCTGCTGAAGCAGCCGCAGTTCAAGCCGGTTCCGGTCGAGGAGCAGGTGATCGCCATCTTCGCCGGCACGCGCGGCTATCTGGACAAGCTGCCGCTGAACAAGGTCGGCGAGTTCGAGAGCCGCCTGCTGAGCGACCTGAAGGCGACCGCGCCGGACATCGTCGCCAGCATCCGCAATGATCGCGAGATCAAGAAGGACACGGAAGCGAAGCTGGTGGCCTTCCTCGACGGCTTCGTGAAGACCTTCGGCTGAGCCCCTGACATGGCCACGTTGAAAAGCCTGCGCCTGCGCATCAACAGCGTGAAATCCACGCGGAAGATCACGCAGGCCATGAAGATGGTGGCCGCCGCCAAGCTGCGCCGCGCGCAGACCCAGGCCGAGGCCGCCCGCCCCTATGCCGAGCGCATGGAGCGCATGCTGGCCTCGCTCGGCGCCTCGGTCGCGGGTTCGCCCGATGCGCCCAAGCTGCTGGTCGGCACCGGCGCGGACAAGGTCCATCTGCTCGTCGTCGTGACGGCCGAGCGTGGCCTCTGCGGCGGCTTCAACACCAATGTCGGCCGCTTCACGCGCACCACGGTCCGCGCGCTGGAGGCCGAGGGCAAGACGGTGAAGATCATCACCGTCGGCCGCAAGGGTGCCGTCTACCTGAAGCGCGAATTCGCGAGCCGCTTCGTGGGCGAATACAGCTTCGCCAACAAGAAGCGCATCGGCTTCGAGGACGCGGCCGAGGTCACGTCGCGCATCAGCGAGATGCTGGATGCGGGCGAGTTCGACGTCTGCACCCTCATCTACAACCGCTTCAAGAACGTCATCAGCCAGACCCCCGTGGGCCAGCAGCTCATCCCCGCGCCGCTCCCGGAAGCGCAGGGCGATGGCGGCATGCTCTACGAGTTCGAGCCGACGGAGGAGGAGATTCTCGCGCGCATCCTGCCGCAGAACCTCGCCATCCAGCTGTATCGCGCGCTGCTCGAGAACGCGGCCGGCTTCTACGGCAGCCAGATGACCGCGATGGACAACGCCACGCGCAACGCGGGCGAGATGATCAACAAGCTGACGCTGAACTACAACCGCACGCGTCAGGCCAATATCACCCGCGAGCTGATCGAGATCATCTCCGGCGCTGAAGCCCTCTGATGCGATCGTGGAGCGCCACAGGCGCGGAACGTGAATCGCATCAACAGACGTCTTGAAGGAATCACTGCCATGAAGAACAACGTTGGTCAGGTGACGCAGGTGCTCGGCGCCGTGGTGGACGTGCAGTTCCCCGCCGAGCTTCCCGCCATCATGAACGCGCTGACGCTGCAGATCGGCGAGCAGAAGCTCGTCCTCGAAGTGGCGCAGCACCTGGGTGAGCGCACGGTGCGCTGCATCGCCATGGACACGACGGACGGCCTGGTGCGCGGCACGGAAGTGACCGACACGGGCGCGGGCATCTCCGTCCCCGTCGGCCCCGGCACGCTCGGCCGCATCCTGAACGTGATCGGCGAGCCGATCGACGAGCGTGGCCCGGTCCCCTCCACCACCTTCTACCCGATCCACCGCGAGGCCCCGGCCTTCGAGGAGCAGGCCACCAGCGCCGAAATCCTCGTCACCGGCATCAAGGTGATCGACCTCCTCGCCCCCTACCTGAAGGGCGGCAAGATCGGCCTCTTCGGCGGCGCCGGCGTGGGCAAGACGGTCACCATCCAGGAGCTCATCAACAACATCGCCAAGGGCCATGGCGGCGTGTCCGTCTTCGCCGGCGTGGGTGAGCGCACGCGCGAGGGCAATGACCTCTACCACGAGATGATCGACGCGGGCGTCATCAAGCTCGGCGACGGCAACACGGACGGCTCCAAGGTGGCGCTGGTCTATGGCCAGATGAACGAGCCGCCGGGTGCCCGCGCCCGCGTCGCCCTCTCCGGCCTCTCGATGGCGGAATACTTCCGCGACGAGCAGGGCCAGGACGTGCTCTTCTTCATCGACAACATCTTCCGCTTCACCCAGGCCGGCGCCGAAGTGTCCGCGCTGCTGGGCCGCATCCCCTCGGCGGTGGGCTATCAGCCCACGTTGTCGACGGACATGGGCGCCCTGCAGGAGCGCATCACCTCCACCAAGAAGGGCTCGATCACCTCGGTGCAGGCCATCTACGTGCCCGCCGACGACCTGACCGACCCGGCCCCCGCCACCTCCTTCGCGCACCTGGATGCGACGACAGTGCTCAACCGCTCCATCGCGGAGCTGGGCATCTTCCCGGCGGTGGACCCGCTCGACTCCACCTCGCGCGCCATGGACCCGCGCATCGTGGGCGAGGATCACTACAAGACGGCCCGCGAAGTGCAGAAGATCCTGCAGACCTACAAGTCGCTGCAGGACATCATCGCCATCCTGGGCATGGACGAGCTCTCGGAAGAGGACAAGCTGATCGTGGCGCGCGCGCGCAAGATCCAGCGCTTCCTCAGCCAGCCCTTCCACGTGGCCGAGGTCTTCACCGGCACGCCGGGCGTCTTCGTGAAGCTGGAGGACACGATCCGCAGCTTCGCCGCCATCTGCAACGGCGAGTATGACCACCTGCCGGAAGCCGCCTTCTACATGGTCGGCACGATCGAAGAGGCCGCGAAGAAGGCCGAGTCGTTGAAGCAGGCGGCGTAAGCGGCCTCTTCAATCATTATTGTCTGGCGCCCTCAGGCGCCGGGCGCGGCCTCCGGCCGCTTGGCTTCGCCGCGCTTCTGTTGCGCGGGTTGGTAACTCAGTTGGGCGGCGCCGGCCGCGTTCGCGGCCGGATTCTCCCAGGGTGGCGCTGCTTCTGGCTGCTGGGCGCGCGCCGGTTTGTTTGGGGATGCTCTGATGGCCACGTTTCAGCTTGAACTCGTCTCGCCGGAGAAGCTCCTGCTCTCCCGCCCGGTGGAGATGGTCGTCATTCCCGCCGCCGAGGGCGAGATGGGTGTGCTGCCCGGCCATGCGCCGATGATCGTCGCCCTGCGTGGCGGCACCATCCGCGTGACCGAGGGCGGGCGCGAGACCGATCGCCTCTTCGTTGCCGGCGGCTTCGCCGAAGTGACGCCCGAGCGCGTCACCGTCCTGGCCGATGAAGCCACCCCCGTGGCCGAACTCTCCAAGGCCGAGGCCGATCGCCGCATTGCCAGCGCGGAAGCCGCCTACAACGCCGCCGCGATGGACACCCCCGAGAAGCGCGACGCCGCCATGGCCACGCTGCTCGCCATGCGCGCCATGCGCGAGGTCGCCGAGGCGGCTTGATCCAACGGCGCGAAGGCGGAGCCTTCGCGCCCCTCAAACGCCGGGCGCGCGGCCTCCGCCGCGCCTGGCTTCGGAATGCTGAAGCATTCCGCCGGCCGCGCCTGCGGCCGGATCCTCGCGGGGCAATTCCGACAATGGCAAGTTGGTGCTGCGGCCCGCGTCCCCCGCGCCACAACCCGTGTCTTTTCCGCCGCATGCCGCTTGATCTCATGCCCCCAGGCGCGCATGTCTGGCCCATGGAGGCCGCGACGCAGCGATGAAGCATTGGCATATCGAGCAGATCGCCTGGGACAGCTTCGACCCGTCCAAGGTCGAGCCCGAGGTCATCCCCCTCGTGAAGGCCGCCGCCATGGTCGAGCGCAATGGCGACGACTATGCGGCCTATCTCAAATCCGTCTTCCATGACGACCCGGACTTCCAGGCCGCCGCCGACAATTGGGCGGTCGAGGAGAACCAGCACGGCGATGCGCTGGGCCGCTGGGCCATGCTGGCCGACCCCAGCTTCAACTACATGGAATCCTTCGCCCGCTACCGCGAGGGCTACAAGATCGACGTGAAGGCCGATGCCTCCATCCGTGGCTCCCGCACGGGCGAGCTCATCGCCCGCTGCATGGTCGAGACGGGCACCTCCTCCTACTACACCGCGCTCGGCGAAGCCTCCGAGGAGCCCGTCCTCAAGCAGATCTGCCGCCTCATCGCCGCCGACGAATACCGCCACTTCAAGCTCTTCTACGACCACATGAAGCGCTACCTGAGCCGCGAGAAACTCTCCTTCCCGCGCCGCCTGCGGGTCGCCCTCGGCCGCGTCGGCGAGACGGAGGATGACGAGCTCGCCTTCGCCTTCCATTGCAGCAATGACCCGCCGGGCCTCGCCTATGAACACGCCCGCTGCTCGGCCGGCTACATGGGCCGGGCGATGGGCTATTACCGCCAGCACCACATCGAGCGCAGCATGGGCATGATCTTCAAGGCGATCGGCCTGGAGCCGCGCGGCCGCATGTCGGACCTCGCCGCGCGCGGCGCCTGGCGCCTGCTCTGCTGGCGGCGCGAGAAATTCCGCCAGCAATTGGCGCGCGAGGCGCAGCCCGCCTACGCCCGCGCGGCGTGAGGACGCCCCGCCGCCCGCTGCTGGCCGCCTCCCTGCTGGCGCCCGTCGCAGCGCGGGCCCAACCCGCGCAGCCGTTGCGGCAGATCGCCCGCGCGCGGGGCCTGAGCTTCGGCACCGCCGTGCGCGGCCAGGTGCTGGAGAGAGACCCCGCGCTGGCCGCCCTGGTGGCGCGCGAGGCCGATGTCATCGTCCCCGAATGGGAGGGCAAGTGGGACGCGCTCCAGCCCGAGCGCGGCCGCTTCGACTTCAGCCACCTCCGCCCCATCCTCCGCTTCGCCCAGGCGAACAACCAGCGCGTCCGTGGCCATGCGCTGCTCTGGCACATCGCCATGCCGGCCTGGCTGGCGCCCGCCATCGCCGAGGGCCCGCAGCAGGCCAACGCCATCCTGGAGGAGCACATCACCACCGTGCTCCGCGAAACGCGCGAGAACATCCGCGACTGGGATGTGCTGAACGAGATCATCAGCAACCCGCCCGGCAGCGACAATCCGGACCCGACCGATGGGGACCTCCGCCCCACGCCCTGGCTCACGGCGCTCGGCCCCTCCTACCCCGAACGCGCGCTGCGCATCGCGCGCGCCGTGGACCCCACTCTGCGGCTGACGATGAACGACTACGGCGTCGAGGCCGACACGCCCGCCGCCGCGACCAAGCGCGCCCGTCTGCTGCGCGTGGTGCGCGGCCTGCTGGACCGCCGCGCGCCGCTGGACGCCATCGGCATCCAGGCGCATCTGCAGATGCGCGAGCCCTTCCGGCCCGAGCCCTTCATCGCCTTCCTGCAGGAATTGCGCGGCCTCGGCCTCGCCACCCTCATCACCGAGCTGGATGTGCGCGAGCCGGACGTCCTGCCGCCGACGCTGGCGCAGCGGGACGCCGCGGTGGCCGACTACGCCGGGCAATTCCTCCGCGCGGCGCTGGAGGGGGGCGCGCGCAGCATCCTCACCTGGGGCCTGACCGACCGCGATTCCTGGCTGGTGCAGGAGCCCGCCGTGGCGCGGCGCGACGGCCAGCTCACGCGCGGCCTGCCCTATGATGCGCAGCTGCGCCCCAAGGCGCTGCGGGAGCGGATCGCGCAGGTTCTCGCGGGGAATTGAAATCAGGCGCTACGCCGCCACCCGCCGCCCGAGAAACCCGTTCACCGCCTCCGCCAGCGCGCCGGCGATCCGCGCGCGGTGCTCCGGCCGGCGCAGCAGCGCCTCCTCCGCCGGATTGGAGAGGAAGCCGCATTCGACCAGCGCCGAGGGCACGTCCGGCGCTTTCAGCACGACGAATTGGGCCCGCCGCAGCGGCTGGTTGAGCAGCGGCACGTCGCCATCCAGCGCATTCACCGTGAGCCGCGCGAGGCGCTCCGAGCCCGCCCGCGTCTCCTGCCGCATGAGGCTGAGCAGGATGCGCTGCACGTCGGGCGAGACGGAGGGCAGGCGCAGCCCGCCCGCGCGGTCGGCCAGGTTCTCGCGCCGGGCGAGGGCGGCGGCCAGCGGGTCCGTCGCGGTCTCGGCAAGGGTATAGACCGAGGCGCCGCGCAGCCCCTGATTCTGCCCGGCCGGCATGGCATCGGCATGGATGGAGAGCAGCAGCGCCGCCTCACGGTCCCGCGCCAGCTGGACGCGGCGGGCGAGCGGCACGAAGACATCCCGCGTGCGGGTGAGCGCGACACGGCAGCGGCCGGACTGCTCCAGCAGCCGCTTCAGCTCGAGCGCGATGGGCAGGGTGACGCGCTTCTCCTGCGTGCCGCCGGGCCCGATGGCACCCGGATCGGCCCCGCCATGCCCGGGGTCGAGCACCACCAGGGGTAGCTGCGATCTGGATCGCGCAACCTGTGCGTGTGCCGGGGCCGACAGGCCAAGCCCGGCGATCCCCATAAAAAATGAACGACGATGGAACCCCTGCATTCGGCCGCGACCCCCACCGCGACGCGCCCCTTCTACCGAAATTCGCACGAAAATCCAGCATTCCGTGCCATCCGCTTGGGCAGCGCGGCGCCATGATCGGCCATTCGGGGCTGCAACCGGGGCGACATATCGTAACAGCCGGGTTGTGAGCACCCCCCTTTCCGCGTAGGGTGGGATGCCCCAGCGATAGGCGCTGCGGGCGGAACAGGGGCCGCAGGCGCGTGTGGTTCGCGCCCGGCCCTGGTCGAACCCCGCCGGATGGACGCCCCCTTGGGTGGCACCTGGCGGTCCGCCGGCCGGTTTCGCCAGCGCGCCAGCGGTGCAGCCCGGCCCGCGTCGTTCCACGACCTCCGCGCCCCTGGACTGCCGCGATATCGCCCGCCCGTGAAGGGCGCACATCCGTGGGGGTGGAGCCATTGGGCAAGACGCCCCGCCCCTGCCGCCCCATTGGGCGCAGGTTCCAGCGGGCGCCACGCCCCCGAGTGAGGACGAAAGCGCATGTCACCGACATCGCCGCCGATCGGCCCCCACGCGGATTCCCTCTCTCTTTTCCGCCGCCGGCCGGAATCGGGCCCTGCCCGTCCCCGCCGCGGTGCGGAGTGTTCCTTGCATGACCAAGCGCATGTTGATCGACGCGGCCCATCCGGAAGAAACCCGGGTGGTCGTGATGGATGGTCACCGGGTTGATGAATTCGACCTGGAGGCCGCCAACCGCCTCCCCCTGAAGGGCAATATCTACCTGGCCCGCGTGGTCCGGGTGGAGCCCAGCCTCCAGGCCGCCTTCGTGGAATATGGCGGCAACCGCCACGGCTTCCTCGCCTTCGGGGAAATCCACCCCGACTACTACCAGATCCCCGTCGCCGACCGGCAGAGGCTGATCGAGGCGCAGCAGCAGGAAGCCCGCGAGGAGGCCGAGGCCGAAGCCCGCGAGGATGAGCGCCGCGCCCAGGCGCAGGCCGCAGCCCAGGCCGCCCGGGCCGCCGCCGCCGCCCGCGCCGGCCAGCCCGCCCCCGCCGAGGAGGCCGAGGAGGCCGACCCGCGGGATGTGCAGGATGACGCCGTCCTCGAAGCGCCCGAGGACCTCGCCGGCGAAGTCGCCCCCACCGCCGCCGAGATCGCGGCCGACCTCGCCGCCGAGCTGGAGGCCGAGCAGGCCGCCCGCGCCGAGGAGGCCGCCCGGGAGGCCGAATCCGCCGCCGCCGAAGGCGATGCCGACCCCGAAGGCGACGAGCCCCCCGCCCCCGCCCCCGAGCTGGTCGGCACCCCCGATGGCGAGACCGAGGCCGACACCGAGGAACGCCTGCGCGAGCGCCGCCCCACGCCCCGCTTCCTGCGCAACTACAAGATCCAGGAAGTCATCCGCCGCCGGCAGATCATCCTCATCCAGGTCGTGAAGGAGGAGCGCGGCACCAAGGGCGCGGCTCTCACCACCTACATTTCTCTCGCCGGCCGCTTCTCCGTCCTGATGCCGAACAGCCCGCGCGGCGGCGGCGTCTCCCGCAAGATAACCTCCAGCTCCGACCGTCGCCGCCTGCGCGAAGTGATCGACGAGCTGGACATGCCGCCGGGCATGTCGCTCATCGTCCGCACCGCGGGCGCCCAGCGGCCCAAGCCCGAGATCCGGCGCGACTGCGAATACCTGCTGGGCCTGTGGAACCACATCCGCGAGCGCACGCTCGCCAGCACCGCGCCCGCGCTGATCTATGAGGAAGCCGACCTCATCAAGCGCTCCATCCGCGACGGCTATGCGCGCGACATGGACGAGATCCTGGTCGAGGGCGACGACGCCTATTCCCAGGCCCGCGAATTCATGCGGATGCTCATGCCCGAGCATGTCCGCAAGATCCAGGCCTATCGCGACGGCACCGTGCCGCTCTTCTCGCGCTACAACGCCGAGGCGCAGCTCGACGCGATGCATGAGCCCACGGTGCAGCTGCGCTCCGGCGGCTATATCGTCATCAACCAGACCGAGGCGCTGGTCGCCATCGACGTGAACTCCGGCCGCTCGACGCGCGAGCGGAACATCGAGGACACGGCGCTGCGGACCAATCTGGAAGCGGCGGAGGAGATCGCCCGCCAGCTCCGCCTGCGCGACCTGGCCGGCCTCATCGTCGTCGACTTCATCGACATGGACGCCAACCGCCACAACGCGATGGTGGAGAAGCGCATGAAGGATGCGCTGCGCAATGACCGCGCGCGCATCCAGGTGGGCCGCATCAGCCATTTCGGCCTGCTGGAGATGTCGCGCCAGCGGCTGCGGCCCTCGCTGGCCGAGACCACCTTCGTCACCTGCCCGCATTGCCTGGGCCGTGGCACCGTGCGTGGCCTGGAGAGCAGCGCGCTTGCCGTGCTGCGCGCCGTCGAGGAGGAATGCGCCAAGCGCCGCGCCGCCGAGATCACGGTGCGCGTGAACTCGCCCGCTGCCCTCTACCTGCTGAACAAGAAGCGCGACCGCCTGGCCGATATCGAAAGCCGCTGGGGTGTGACCGTCCTCTTCGATCCGGATGACACGCTGCACGGCGCGGAGACGCGCATCGAGCGCAGCAAGGCGCCGCCCGCCCCGGTGAATGAGCGCCCCGCGGCACTCCGCATGGACTATGCCGAGGAGGAGGCCGAGGACCAGGCCGAGGACGCGCTCGAGGAGGCCGCGGCCGACGCCGCCGAGGGCGGCACCGCCGAGGAACGCGCCCGCCGTCCGCGCCGCCGCCGCCGGGGCCGCAACGGCCGCCGCGAGGGTGGTGCGCCAGAGCGGGGCGATTCCGAGCGCGGCGATTCCGAGCGCGGCGAATCCGAAAGCGCCGAATCCGAGCGCGGTGAGTCCGAGGGCCCGGAAGCCGAAGGCGAGGCGGAAGCCGATCCCTCCGCGGCAGAGGAGACCGAAGCCCCCGCCGCCGAGCCGGCCGAGGGCGAGGAGCGCGGCCCGCGCCGCCGCGGTCGCCGTGGCGGCCGCCGCCGGCGCGAGGGCGAGCCCAGCACCGAGGCCCCCATGGGCGAGGGTGAGGACGCCGCCGAGCCCGCGCCCGGCCCCGCCCCCGCCTATGCCGGCCCCACCCCGGCCGACCCCTTCGGTGGCGCCCCCGATTCGCTGATGGCGGCCATGGAAGCCGCCGAAGCCGCCGCCGAGGCCGCCGCCGCCGCCCGCCACCGCCCGGCGCCGGAAGCGACGCCCGAGCCGGCGCAGGCCGCGCCCGCCACCCAGGCGGCCCCTGAGCCTCAGGCCGTCACGCCCGAGCCCGTGGCCGCGCCGGAACCCGCACCGGAACCCGCGCCCGTCGCCGCCGCCCCGGAACCCGCGCCCGAGCCGGACCCCGCGCCCACCCCGGCCGAGCCGGTGATCGGCCCCGCCATCCTGCCCAAGACGGTCGAGGAAGTGGCCGCCGCCGCGCCCCGCCGTGGCGGCTGGTGGAAGCGGTGAGCCAGGCCGAGCCCCCGGTCCTCGTCCGCCGCGAGGGCCCGGTGGTTCACGTCACGCTGAACCGCCCCGCCCGCCGCAACGCGATCGGCGGCGGGATGGGCGAGGCGCTGGACGAATTGCTCGACGAGCTGCGCGGCCATGCCACGGCCCGCGTCGTGGTGCTGCGCGGGGCCGGCGGGCATTTCTGCGCGGGTCTCGACCTGACCGAGGTCGTCACCGGCACGCCGGAGGAGCGGCTGGCCGCCATGCAGGCCCGCAACCGCCGCCTCGGCGCGCGGTATGAGGAGTTCTCGCTCCTGCCGCAGGTGGTGATCGCGGCCGTCGAGGGCGCGGCGCATGCCGGCGGCCTCGGCTTCCTGTGCAGCGCCGACATCGCCTTCGCCAGCGCCGATGCCCGCTTCGCCGCCCCTGAGGCGCGGCGCGGCCTGGTCCCCGCCCAGATCCTCCCCTGGCTCGCCCGCCGCATGGGCCGGCCGAACGCGGCGCGGATGGTGCTGGAAGGCGGCGTGATCACCGCCGCCGAAGCCGCCCGCCGCGGCCTGGTGCATGAGGTGGCGGCCGACCGCGCGGCCCTCGACGCGCTGGTGGAGGTCAGCATCGCGCAATTGCTGGAGGGCGCGCCCGGCGCGCTCGCCGAGACGAAGAAGCTGTTGGCCGCCCTCGGCCCGCTCTCACCCGAGGGCTATGCCGAAGCGGGCGCCGCCGCCTTTGGCCGCACCGCCGCCGGCCCCGAAGCCACCGAGGGCATCGCCGCCTTCCGCGAAAAGCGCAAGCCGAGCTGGGCCCTGGGGTAGCGGGCGCCGCACCCACCTGCATGGGCGGGCCCGATCAGGTTCATCGCAGCCCTTGGAACATCCGGCCGCAACGCGGCCAGTGCGCCCGGACCGCCCTTACCGCCAGCGCACCCGCCGCGGCGCGAAGCGAAGCGCGCGCCCGGCGCTTGAGGGCGGCACAACATCACCTCGGCGTCGCCGTCTCCTGGCCCGCCGCGAAGGCGCCGATGGTCGTCCACTGCCCCACCAGCTGCCCGTTGGGCCGCAGCTCATAGACGCCCATGCTGGGGGTGTTGCCGCCGCCCAGGCTGAAGGCGGTGGCGAAGCTGAGGCCGCTCACCATCCCCACCCCCTCGATCACATCCGGCCCGATGGTCCATTGCAGCCGGAAGGAGAGCAGGCCGATCTGCTCCAGCACCAGCGTGCCGGTGTATTGCGTGCCGTCCGGATTGGTGCCCGTGACGTCATAGGTGCCGCTGCGCTGGGCCTGGGCCGGGGCGGCGGCCAGCGAGAGGGCGAGGCCGGCGGCCAGGAAGATACGCGTCATTCAGCCTCGTCTCCGTTGGGGCGGCTCACTTCACCGTGGCCACCCTGAGCGCATTGGTGGTGCCCGGTGTGCCAAAGGGCACGCCCGCTGTCACCACCAGCTCATCGCCCAGGCGGGCGAAACCCTCCTGCTGCGCGGCCCGGCTGGCGCGCGCCACCATCTCCGTCATCGAATGGATATCCTGGACCACCAGCGGATGCACCCCCCAGACCACGCCCAGCCGCCGGGCGGAGCGCAACTCGGGCGTCAGGCCGAGGATGGGGCAGTCCGGCCGCTCGCGCGCCACGCGCAACGTGGTGGAGGCGGTGCTGGTGAAGGTGGCGATGACCTGGGCATGCACGGTGTGCGCCACCTGGGCCGCGGCGGCCGCGATGGCGCCGGCGCTGGTGGGCTCCGGCGCCGGCCGGTTCGCGTCGGTCTGCGCGCGCCAGCCCGGGTCCTGCTCCACCCGGCCGACGATGCGGTCCATGATGTTCACGGCTTCCAGCGGATATTGGCCGGCCGCCGTCTCGGCCGAGAGCATCACCGCATCCGCCCCGTCGAAGACGGCGTTGGAGACGTCGCTCGCCTCGGCGCGCGTCGGCGAGGGCGCGGTGATCATGCTCTCCAGCATCTGGGTGGCGACGACGACCGGCTTGCCGAGCTGCCGCGCCGCGCGGACGATCCGCTTCTGCACCAGCGGCACCTCCTCCGTCGGCATTTCCACGCCGAGGTCGCCGCGCGCCACCATCACGCAGTCACACAGCTCCAGGATGGCATCGAGGTTCTCGACCGCCTGGGGCTTCTCCATCTTCACCATGATCCAGGCGCGGCCATCGGCGATCGCCTTCGCTTCCGCCACATCCTCCGGCCGCTGCACGAAGGAGAGGCCGACATATTCGATGCCGAGCGGCAGCACGAAATCGAGATCCGCGCGGTCCTTCTCGGTGAGCGCCGGGATGGGCAGCGCCACGTCCGGCACATTCACGCCCTTGCGGTCCGACAGCGCGCCACCGACGACGACCTCGGTCTCCAGGTGGTCATTCTCCACCTGGCGCACCACGCGCAGCTTCAGCTTGCCGTCATCGAGCAGCAGGGTGGTGCCGATGCGCGCCGCGTTGATGATCTCGGGATGCGGCAGGTTCACCCGCTTCACATCGCCCGGCGTCGGGTTGAGGTCGAGGCGGAAGCGCGCGCCGGTGGAGAGCTGGACGCGCCCGGCGGCGAACTTGCCCACGCGCAGCTTGGGGCCCTGCACATCGGCCAGGATGCCGATGGGGCGGCCCGTCTTGCGCTCCACCTCGCGGATCATCTGGATGCGGGCCGCGTGATCCTCATGGCTGCCATGGCTGAAATTGAGCCGGAACACGTCCGCCCCCTGGCGGAACAGCTTCTCGATCATCTCCACCGTGGCGCTGGCCGGGCCGAGGGTGGCGATGATCTTGGTGCGGCGGTGGCGGCGCAGCGCGATGCGGTTGGCCATGCGGGGCAATCCTTCCGGGGCCGGGGCGGGCGTGGCGCCGGCCGTGGCAAGCCGCTCGGGCGGCAGGTTGAACAGGCGCGCGACATCGGCCACGCGATCCGGCGGGATGCGCTTCCATTGGCTGACGGCGGCGGTGGAGATGTTGAGGGCGGAGGCGATCCGGGTGACGGCGCCGCGGCGGGCGAGGATATCCTCGAGGGTGGGGTCACGCATGGGCTTAACTTACACGAGTTAAGATCATGCGCCAGTGACGCTTTCGTTGCTTAGTATTGCTAAGTGATCAGGATCGCGCGCACGTCATTCACATTGGTCAGCGTGGGCCCCGGGGTCAGCAGCCCGCCGGCCGCGGCAAAGACATCCAGGCTGCGATGCGCCGCCAGCAGCCCCTGCGGATCGAGCCCCACCGCCCGCGCCGCCGCCAGTGTGCCGGGCCCCGCGATGGCGCCGGCATGCTCGGACTTGCCGTCAATCCCGTCCGTATCGGCGCAGAGGGCCCAGATGCCCGGCGCGCCGTTGAGCGCGAGCGTGATGCCCAGCAGGCATTCCGTGTTCCGCCCCCCGGCCCCCGCCGTCCCCTTCGCGAGCGTGACCGTGCATTCCCCGCCCGAGAGCAGCACGCAGGGCGCGGCCAGCGGCAGGCCATGCGCCGCCACGCTGCGCGCCATGCCGCCCAGCACCGTGCCGACATGCCGCGCCTCGCCCTCCAGCGCATCCCCCAGGATGAGGGGGGTGAGGCCCATGCCCCGCGCCGCCTCCGCCATGGCGGCCAGCGCCATCATCGGCGTCGCGATCATCCGGAACTCCGCCCGGACCAGCCGCGCATCGCCCGGCTTGGGTGATTCCTCGGCGCCGGCCGCCAGATGCGCCGCCACCGCCGGCGGCAACTCCATCCCGTAGCGGGCGACGATCGCCCGGGCCTCGGCGAAGGTGGAGGGGTCCGCCACGGTGGGGCCGGAGGCGATCACCTCCGGGTCATCCCCCGGCACGTCCGAGATGGCCAAAGTCACCACCCGCGCCGGATGTGCCGCCGCCGCCAGCCGCCCGCCCGAAAAGGCCGAGAGATGCTTGCGGATGCAGTTCATCTCCCCGATCACCGCGCCCGAGGCGAGCAGCGCCTGGTTGGTCGCGATCAGGTCCTCCAGCGAAAGCCCCGGCGCCGGCAGCGTGGAGAGCGAGGACCCGCCCCCCGAGATCAGCGCCAGCACCAGATCCTGCTCCGTCAGCCCCTGGACCATGGCCAGCATCTCGGCCGCCGCTTCCGCCCCGCCCGCATCCGGCGTCGGATGCTTGCCGAAGCGCAGCGCGATCCGCTCCAGCGGCAGCCCCGCCCCATGCGGTGCGATGACCAGCCCGGTGAGCGGCAGATGCGCCCAGGCCGCCTCCACCGCCTGCGCCATCTTGGCCGCCGCCTTGCCCACGCCCACCACGATGACGCGGCCCTGCTTCGGCGGCTCCGGCAGGTGCGCGGCCAGCACGGCGAGCGGATCGGCCGCGCGCACCGCGGCGGCATAGAGGTCGCTGAGCGCGGCGGTGGCGGTGGCGTCGGTCCAATGGGTCATGGGCGTGTCCTTTGCGCCATCATGGCGCGAAAGCGGAAGAAAAACAGGCCTCCGGCGGCTGGGGCCATGGGCCCCAGACCCCATTTCCTTGGGACGGCACCCGGCCTCTCCGCGCAGCCCTTCTGACGAAAGGGGTCTGGGGCCTGAGGCCCCAGCCGCCGGCGGCCCTCTCTCGTTCACCCCTTCAGCACCGCCAGGATTTCCGCGCTTGCCCGCGCCCGATGCGCGGCGGTGGCGGCACGGGCGGCCTCGGCATCGCCAGCCCGGAGTGCCGCCAGGATGGCGCCATGCTCCTCGGCGGAAAGCACGGGCTCCGGCCGCCGCGCCGCGGTCAGCGCCCGGGCCCGCTGCGCCTGGTCCGTCGCGGTGGCGGCGAGCCGCGCGAGCTTGGGGTTGCCGCAGCCCTCCACCAGCGCGCGGTGGAAGCGGTCATCCGCCGCCGCCCAGGCCGCGCGGTCGCCGGCCGTGAGCGCCACGCCCATCTCGGCCGTGGCGCGTTCCATCGCGGCCAGGGCTGAAGGCTGCGCCTGCCCCGCCAGCAGCGCGGCCGCCGCGCCCTCCAGCGCGATGAGCACCTCATAGGTCTGGCGCAGATCCTCGGGGTCCAGCGGCAGGACGCGCACACCCTTGCGCGGCAGCACAAGCAGCATCCCCTCATGCTGCAGCCGCAGCGCCGCCTCATGCACAGGCGTGCGGCTCATGCCGAGCTGGTCCGCGATGGCCTGCTCGGCCGTCTCAACGCCCGGCGGCAGAAGCCCCTCCAGGATGCTGGCCTTGAGCGCGGCATAGGCCGCATCGGCCAGCTTCTCGCGCTGGGGCGCGGGGGCCGTCGCGGTGACGCGCAAGGGGGAGGGCTTGACTTCCATACCAGATTCCATACCAGTAACCCCAGCAGAAGGAAACCGACCATGCGCACGCACAAGATCGCCGCCATCCCGGGTGATGGCATCGGCCAGGAAGTCATCCCCGCCGGCCTGGAAGTCCTGCGCGCGCTGACCGAACGCGCCGGCGATTTCCAGCTGGACGTGCAGGAATTCCCCTGGGGCAGCGATTTCTACCGCGCCACCGGCCGCATGATGCCCGAGGACGGGCTGAAGACCCTGGAAGGCTTCGACGCCATCTATTTCGGCGCGGTCGGCGATCCGCATCTGCCCGACAGCCTCACCCTCTGGGGCCTGCGCCTCAACATCTGCCAGGGCTTCGACCAATACGCGAATATCCGCCCGACGCGCGTCCTCCCCGGCCTCGAATCCCCCCTGCGCCATCTGGCCCCCGGCGGGCTGGACTGGGTGATCGTCCGTGAGAACAGCGAGGGCGAATATGCCGGCCATGGCGGCCGCGCCCATCGCGGCCATGCCATCGAGATCGCGACCGAGACCTCCATCTTCACCCGTGTCGGCGTGGAGCGGATCATGCGCACCGCCTTCCGGATCGCGCAGTCCCGCCCGCGCAAGCTGCTGACGGTCGTCACCAAGTCCAACGCGCAGCGCCATGGCATGGTCTTCTGGGACGAGATCGCCGCCGAGGTGGCGAAGGACTTCCCCGACGTGACCATGGAGAAGGAGCTGGTGGACGCCATGGCCGCCCGCATGGTCCGCAAGCCCGCCAGCATCGATACCGTCGTCGCCACCAACCTCCACGCCGACATCCTGAGCGACCTGGCCGGCGCGCTGGCCGGTTCGCTGGGCGTGGCGCCGACCGCGAACCTGGACCCCTCCCGCCACCGCCCTTCGATGTTCGAGCCGATCCATGGCTCGGCCTTCGACATCACGGGCAAGGGCATCGCCAACCCCATCGCCACCTTCTGGACCGCCTGCATGATGCTGGAGCACCTCGGCGAGAAGCCCGCCGCCGCCCGCCTCATGCGCGCCATCGAGATGGCGACGGCCAAGGGCGTGCTGACGCCCGACCTCGGCGGCACGGCCACCACAAAGGACGTGACGGCGGCGGTGGTCGAGGCTATCCGTGCGGATAACCAATAGTTCACACCCCGGGAGCACCTCCATGATCACGCGCCGCGCCGCTTTGGCCTTGCCGCTTCTCGCCACGCCCGCGCTCGCCCAGGGGAATTTCCCCAATCGGCCGCTGACCATCATGATCCCCTTCGCCGCGGGCGGCCCCACCGACATGATCGCCCGCCTCATGGCCGAGGGCATGTCCAAGGAACTCGGCCAGCCCGTGGCGGCCGAGAACGTGACCGGCGCGGGCGGCACCATCGCCGCGGCCCGCGTCGCCGCCTCCCGCCCCGATGGCCACACGCTGCTGATCCATCACATCGGCCTGGCCGCCGCCGCGACCCTCTACCGCCAGCTGCCCTTCAGCATCGAGCGCGGGCTCGCGCCCTTGGGCCTCGTCTCCCACACGGGCATGACGCTGGTGGCCCGCCCGGATTTCCCGGCGAATGACCTGCGCGGCTACATCGCCCTGCTGCGCGAGCGCGGCGATGCGCTGAACCTCGGCCATAGCGGCCTGGGCGGCTCCAACCAGCTCTGCGGCATGCTGCTGCAGCACGCGGCGGGGCGCAGCGCCACCACCATCGTCTTCCGCGGCTCGGCGCCGGCCATGACGGAGATGATGGCCGGGCGCCTCGACATCAGCTGCGAACAGGCCACCGTCGCCGCCCCCTTCGTGCGCGACAACCGCATCAAGGGCTACGCCGTCACGCTGCCCGAGCGCATCCCGGGCCTCGACCTGCCCACCGCGCGCGAACAGGGCGTGGACCTCATCATGTCCGCCTGGCACGGCCTCTACGCCGCCGCCGGCACGCCCCCCGAGATCCAGGCCCGCCTCGCCCAGGCGATGCGCGCCGCACTCCGCGAGGAACGCCTGCGCGCCCGCTACGCCGAGACGCTCACCACCGTCGCCGCCGAGAACGAGGTGAACCCGGACTACCACGCGAGCTTCCTGGCGAGCGAAATCACGCGCCTCAGGCCGCTGATCGTGGCGGCGGGGCAATACGCCGACTGATAAGACCAGGGCTCCGCCCTGGACCCGCCGGGGCCGAAAGGCCCCGGACCCCGGGACACCGGCCCTCAGCCCGCCGGGAAGACCCGCAGCCAGTCATTCTTCATCGAGATGAGCGGCCAGCCCCATTGCTGCGCCAGCCCCAGGCCGCGGTCGAGCCGGCCCACATGGCTGTCCCGGTCATAGGCGTATTCGCGCGCGCCATCATCATGATGGACCAGCATCCCGAGCCGCGCGCCGGGCGCCGAGGTCGCGTATTGCAGCATCTCGATGTCGCCGTCGGAATTGCCGAAGGCGATCTGCGGCCGGCGGCCGATGAAGCGGCCGATGCCGATGGGCTTGCCCGGCCCGACATCCACGCCATCGATCGCCGGCAGGCGGTACAGCGCCGAGCTGCGCGCGCCGTCCAGCCGGAACTCCGTCAGCGTGACGGCGCCGACCACGCGCTCGATCGGCACGCCATAGGTCGCATTGCTGAAGGCGCGGACGAATTCCTGCTCACCGCCGGTGACGATCCAGACCGCGAAGCCCTCGCGCCGCAACAGGCGCATCACCTCCAGCATGGGCTGGTAGATCAGCCGCATATGGGGGCGGTTGAACCGGGGATGCGGCGTCGTCGAAAGCCAGTGCGTGACGAGGCGGTTGAACTGGACCTGCGACATGCCGGCCGAGGCGAGAGCGGCCAGCTCGGCCAGGGCGCGCTCCCCGCTCGACAGGACGGTGGCGAGGTCACCCTCGACCGCGGCCTTCACCACGGGGCGCTGCAGCAGCGCGGGGTCGCGCGCGGTGATCTCCTTCAGCCGCTCCACGGAGAGCGCGAGCTGCGGGTAGAGGGGCTGCTCGACCCAGAGCGTCCCGTCATTGTCGAAGACGGCGACGCGCTCGGCCGGGGGGACGAAATCCGGGCTGCCCGCCCGCGCGGTGCGGCGGATGGTCGTGAGGATCGCGCGCTTGACGGGCCCGTCCCGCCAGGAGGGCAGCGGATCGCGCGGCGGCGCCTCCTGCGCGGCCGCCTCGCTTGCCACGAGCGCGGCGGCGAGGCCGGCGATCAGGGCGCGGCGGCTGGCGGGCAGGAAGGGGTCGGCCATGGTGTCATCTCCCGGTGCGGTCAGATGGGCGTCGCCACGCGCATCAGAAACGCAATGGGGCAACGCCGCAAGGGAAGCACGGGGCCCGGGCGGATGATGCGGCGCTCGCGCCTCCCGCGCGCCAGCCACCCCGCCAGGCGCCCCGGACGAGGCTGCCGGCCCACATGGCAGGAGCGGCCAGAAATCTTGAACTGCGCGGCGCTCAGAGGACCTCTCCACCCAGGCGCTGGCCGGTCAAACATGCCATAGAAAATAATAGGTTGCCGCCCCGCGCAACATGGATCATGCATGACATGATTGAAATGCGAGGGGCATCGCGATGGACAGGCGGAACGCGATCACGCTGATCCGATCCGGAAAATTTGAGGCGGCAGAAGAGGTTATCCGTCAAATCGAGGTCAAGGCCGCGGACCGCCTGCTTCTCGATGCGCATTTCGCGACGGCGCGGCGGGATTGGGTGACGGCGGCGTCACTCTGGCGGCAGATCCTCGCCAGTCGGCCGACGGCTTCGCGCCGGGCGCAGGTCGAGGAGGTTCTGCCCTTCGTCGATTTCCACAGGAAATACGCCGACCGCGTTGTCTATGAGTGCAACTTCTGCAACGGCCTGCGATGGCTCACGCGCTCCGTCCGCCCTCATGTGATGTGCGAGCGCCCCGGGTGCCGAAGCCTGGAGCGAGCGCGGCTCATGAAGCTCCATCTCGACAAGCTGAACCTGTCCCGGACGGCCCGGATCCTGCATTTCGCGCCGGAGCCGAGCCTGATGCACCACCTGCTCAGGCTTGTCGGCCGCGAAAACTACCTGTGCGCCGACATTGACGACGAACGCTATGACTTCTCCATCAACTTCAAACAGATCGAACTGTGCGCGCCCGCGATCGAGATCGAGGGCTCATTCGACTACATCATCCACTCCCACGTCCTTGAGCATCTGCCCTGCAATCATCAGGATGTCCTGCGGCGGCTCTTTCGCCTTCTACGCCCCGGAGGGCGACAGATCTTCGCGATCCCCATCCTTCCCGGCAGATACGCGGAAGACCTGACGCCCCGGACGGCGGAAAACCGCCGCAGCTTCAAGCAGCGGTTTGGCCAGGTGAACCATGTCCGCCGCTTCGGCGCGGACGACCTCGAACAGCAATTCGAGCCTCTGTTCGACTTCAGCCCCTACAGGGCCTACTCGGTCCGCCATCATGGCGAGGAGACCCTCATCCGCCACAACATCCCGGATGTCTTCTGGGATGGGCTCTCCATGTGCACGATCTTCGATGTGGCTCGCGAGGAGGCACGGGGGCTGTAGCGGCTCCTGCCGGCGGACTACCTCGCCAGCCACCCCTTGAGCCGCCCCGGCGCCTCCGCCATCGCGGCTTCATCCCCGCAATAGCTGAAGCGCAGGAAGCGCGCGCCGCGCGTGCGGTCGAAATCCACGCCGGGCGTGGCCGCGATGCCGGCGCCCCCCAGCATCCGCGCCGCGAATTCCACGCTGTCATTGGTCAGGTGCGAGACGTCGCACCACAGATAGAACGCCCCATCCGCCGCCGCGATCCGGTCGAACCCGGCGCGCGGCAGCCCCTCCAGCAGGCGCGCCCGGCTGCGGGCATAGGCGGCCTTCTTGCCTTCCAGTTCCTCGACGCAATCCATCGCCGCCTGGGCCGCCACCTGCGCCACATGCGGGGCCGAGATGAACATGTTCTGCGCCAGGCACTCCACCGGCCGCACCAGATCCTCCGGCAGCACCAGCCAGCCGATGCGCCAGCCCGTCATGCACCAGTATTTGCTGAAGCTGTTGACGATGACCGCACTCTCGGAAAACGCCGCGGCACTGCTCTCCGCCACGCTGCCCCAGGAAAGCCCGTGATAGATCTCATCCGAGATCAGCCGCACCCCCTTCGCGTGGCACCAGGCCGCGATCGCCGCCAGTTCCTCGGGCGAAAGCATGGTGCCGGCCGGGTTGCACGGGCTCGCGATCACGAGGCCCTCCGGCAGCGGGTCGAGCTTCTCCAGCATGGCGAGGCTCGGCTGGAAGCGTGTCTCGGGCCCGCATTCCAGCAACACCGGCTCCATGCCGAGCGCCGTCAGGATATTCGCATAGGGCGGGTAGAAGGGGGCGGCCATCGCCACCCGGTCGCCCCGGTCGAAGGCCGCCAGGAAGGCCAGCGGAAAGGCGCCGGACGCCCCCACCGTCACCGCGATGCGCGCGGCCGGCACGGAAAGCCCGTAATGCTCCGCGTAATGGCGCGAAATCCGCTCGCGCAGCCCCGGCAGGCCGAAGGCCTCGGTATAGCCCAGCGGCGCGCCCGATCGCAGGGCTTCCATGGCGGCCTCGACCGCGCCAGCGGGTGCGGCCGTCCCCGGCTGTCCCACCTCCATGCGCAGGATGCCGGGCGCGCCCGGGGGCAGGCTCGCGGCGCGCGCATTGGCGGCGGCGATCACATCCATCACCAGGAAGGGCGGCGCCTCCGCCCCCCGGCCAACCTTGAGCCCCATTGGCTTCAGGCTCACCTGTCGGTGGCGCCCATGGCGACACCCGTGCCGCGCGGATCCGACAGCGTGGTGCAGAGCGAGGGCCAGCCCGGCAGGTAGCGCGGGCACATCCCCAGCTGCGAGCGTCCCGGCTCCGGGACGATCTGCACCGCCGCCTCGGCCCCCGCATCGCGCAGCATCTGGGCCGCCATCGGCCCGGCGACCGCCATCGCCGCCCCCTCCTGGCCCGAGCCCGCGGCCGCCATGCGGAAGGCGCGCAGATTGGGGTTCCAGCCCACGGCGGCGGCCAGCAACGGCGGCTGCACACGGCCGATATTGGGTGCCGCCGCCATCAGGAAGCCCATGCCCGGCGCGATGCGCCCCGTGCCGAAAAGGTTGTTCATGGTGAAGGCGCAGGTCACCGCGTTGCCGTCCTTGTCATAGACCATGAGGCCCGCGCTGGCCGGCAGATTGCCCGGCAGCCCGCCCGGCAGCCCGGCCTCGCTCAGCAGGGCCTGCGGGTCGCCCCCGCGCTGGCGCCAGGCGGCGGCCACGGCCAGCGCGCGGGCCTCCGCCTCCTCCAGCCGCTCGTTCGCCTGCAGCGCCTGGAAGGCGGCGGCGGCGGCCAGGCCGCCATCGGCCGGCGGCGGCAGGAAGGCGATCCGGTCGCCACCCCGCGCATTGATGAAGACCGGGCGCACCACCTCGGGCAGGGCCGCGCGCATCTCGCCCACGCTGATGGTCCCGGCGCCGATCTGGCCCGTCGCCTCCTCGATGCGCCGCGCCAGGGCACCCTGGTGCAGATCGCCCACGCCGGCCACGCGCAGCGCCGTCAGCGTGCCGCCCAGCGCCGGGTTCTGGAAGCGGTCCCCCACCGCGATGGCCCGCCCATCGGGCGTGCCGAACACCGCCCGCGCCTGCGGGTCGGCGAAGAGCGGCGCCTGCACCGCCACCAGGTCATTGTAGAGCGCGCGCGACATGGGCGCGCCGAAGCGGGCCAGCTGCTCGGCCGGCGCGATCAGCTCCTCGAAGGGCCGGCCGCGCGGCATGCGCGCCTGCACGGCGAACAGCCCGCGCGCCATCAGCGGCACGGCGGCCGGGCGGTCCGCGTTGGGCGGGATGCCGGCGCGCGGCCCGGGCAGGAAGACCAGCGCCTCCGGGTCGTTGCGGCGCACGTCATAGAGGATGCACGCCCCGCCGCCGCCGAGGCCGACGCGCGAGGGCAGCGTCACCGTCATGGTGAAGGCCGCCGCCACCGCCGCATCCGCCGCATTGCCGCCGGCCGAGAGGATGTCCCGCGCCACGGCGGCCGCGACGGGTTCCTCGGCCGCCACACCGCCCAGGAAGCCGCGCACATGGCCCGGCGTGCCCGCGGGCACGGCGGGGGCACCCAGCAGCGAATTGGTGGCGTTCCGCGTGGCGTCGCAGCCGGCCAGCGTGAGGCCGCCCAGCACCAGGGCCATCAGGCGGATCGGACTCTTCATGTGCCGCGGGGTGTTGCTCATGCGTTCGACGCTCTGTTCCTCAAGCGGCCGGACCCTCCCGGCGGGTCACCTGGGATAGACGCCTTCGCCCCCCCAAGCAACGCCGCACCCGTTTTTTGCCCCTGGCTTCCCGACCCTGGGCGCGACGCCGCCGCCCGGATCGGCTATAACATGCCCCGGAAGAGGAGCCTGACAGGGCATGAAGACAACAGTGAAGCGGCGCGGCCTCCTGGCGCTCGCCGCGCTGGTCCCGGGCACGGCCCTGGCGCAACCCCTCACGGCCGAGCAGCGGGCCGAGGTGGTGCAGATCCTGCGCGATTCGCTCCGCCAGGACCCCTCCATCCTGCGCGACGCCCTCTCCGGCCTCGAACTGGCCGAGGAGACGGAGCGCGCCGCGGCCCAGACCCGCGCCATTGCGAGCCGCGCCGAGGCCCTCTTCCGTGACCCGCGGGACGCGGTGAAGGGCAACCCGCAGGGCCGCGTCACCATCGTCGAGTTCTTCGACGCGCGCTGCGGCTTCTGCAAGCAGCTGCACCCGACCATGGAGCAGCTCCTCCAGCGCGAGCGCGACGTGCGGGTGGTGATGAAGGACATGCCGATCCTCGGCCCCAATTCCATCGCCGCCTCCCGCGCGCTGATCGCGGCCCAGCGCCAGAACCAGTATGGCGCGCTCTATGACGCGCTGATGCGCCTGCGCGAGGAACCGACCGAGCCCGTGCTGCGCCGCGAGGCCGAGCGCCTGCGCCTCGACTGGGCCCGGCTGCGCCGCGACATGGACGACACCGCCACCACAACCCGCATCGAGCGCAACCTGGAGCTGGCCCGCGCCCTCGGCATCCAGGGGACGCCGGCGCTCATCGCCGGCACCACGCTCATCCCCGGCGCCGTGGACCTCGCCACCCTTCAGCGGCTGACGGCCGCGCAGCGGAGCTGACCGCATGAACCAAGGCTACATGAGCGGCTTCGGCAATGGCTTCGAGACGGAGGCCCTGCCCGGCGCACTTCCCATCGGCCGCAACTCGCCCCAGCGCTGCGCCTATGGCCTCTATGCCGAGCAGCTTTCGGGCTCGCCCTTCACCGCGCCGCGCGCGACGAACGAGCGCTCCTGGCTCTACCGCATCCGCCCCACCGTGGCCCATTGGGGCCGCTTCCAGCCGATGGACACGCGCCATTGGCGCACCGCGCCCTGCGCCGAGGTCGCGATGGCCCCCGCGCCGCTGCGCTGGGACCCGCTGCCCCTGCCCGGCGAGAGCCTCTCCTTCATCGAGGGCATCCACACCATCACCACCGCCGGCGATGCGGGCGCGATGGCGGGCATGGCGGCCCACATCTACCTCGCCACGCGCTCCATGGCGGATGAGGTGTTCTACAATGCCGATGGCGAGATGCTCATCGTGCCCCAGCAGGGCGCGCTCCGTCTCGTCACCGAATTCGGCGTGATCGACGCGGCCCCGGGCGAGATCGCCGTCCTCCCGCGCGGCGTGAAGTTCCGCGCGGAGCTGCCCGACGGCCCCGCCCGCGGCTATATCTGCGAGAATTACGGCGGCGGCCTGACCCTGCCCGAGCGCGGCCCGATCGGCGCCAATTGCCTGGCCAATCCGCGCGACTTCCTCACCCCCGTCGCCGCCTATGAGGACCGCGACGCGCCCACGAAGCTGATGGTGAAATGGGGCGGCAGCCTCTGGGCGACGGAGATCGGCCATTCGCCGCTCGACGTCGTCGCCTGGCACGGCAATTACGCGCCCTACAAATACGACCTGCGGCGCTATTCGCCCGTCGGCCCGCTGCTGTTTGATCACGCGGACCCCAGCATCTTCACCGTGCTGACCTCGGCCTCCGAGACGCCGGGCACGGCGAACATCGACTTCGTGATCTTCCCCGAGCGCTGGATGGTGGCGGAGAACACCTTCCGCCCGCCCTGGTACCACATGAACGTGATGAGCGAGTTCATGGGCCTGATCTACGGCATCTATGACGCCAAGACCGGCGGCGGTTTCGCGCCTGGCGGCTTCTCGCTGCACAACACCATGCTGCCGCACGGCCCGGACATGGACGCCTTCGAGGCGGCGAGCCGCGCGGAACTCAAGCCGCACAAGCTCACCGGCACGCTCGCCTTCATGTTCGAAACCCGCTTCCCGCAGCGCGTCACCGCCTTCGCGGCGGGCGTGGCGCAATTGCAGCAGGACTACCCGAGCTACGGCGCGGCGCTGAAGCGCAACTTCGACCCGACGAAGCCCTGAGGGGGGGGGCCCTGAGGGGCAGCCCACCAGACTCCTCCGCGCGCAAGGCGCGCGGCGCCGCCCAACAGGGCTCTGGGCCCGGCGCGACCGTGGCGCGGCGAAGCCAAGCGGCCGGAGCCGGCGCCCGGCGCCTGAGGGGGCTAAACCAGGTTCACCGGCCGCAGCGCCGGCGCCGCGGCCGGCAGACATAGCGTGAAGACCGCGCCGTCGCACGAGTTCCGCGCCTCGATCGTCCCGCCCATCGCCTGGATCAGCCCGTGCGAGATGGACAGGCCGAGGCCCGTGCCGGTTTCCGGCCCCTTGGTGGTCACGAAGGGTTCGAAGATCCGGGCCAGCACCTCGGCCGGGATGCCGCCGCCGGTATCGGCGAGGGTGAGCGCCACGCGCTCGCCCTCCAGCGGCTCCGCCGTGATGCGGATGCGCCGCGTGGCACCCGCGGGCAGGGCCCGCATCGCGTCACGCGCATTGATCACGAGGTTCAGCAGCGCCTGTTCGATGCCGACCGCATGGCCCATCACCACCGGCGCCGGCTGGCCGAGATCCACCTCCACGCGCACCGCGGCATCGCGCAGCGCGGCATCGGCCAGCGCCAACGTCTGCCGCACCACATGGCCGAGGTCCACTGGCCGCGGCGCCGCCCCCTCGGGCGTGCCACGCGCGAAGCGCCGCAGGTTCTCGATGATGTCGGCCGCATGGGCCACCTGCTCGATGATGCGGTCCAGCCGCTCCGCCACCGGCGCGCCATGCGCGGCCGAGATCAGCGCGTTCTCGGCCAGCAGCGAGACGGATTGCAGCGGCTGCTTGAGTTCATGCGCGATGCCCGCCGCCATCTCGCCCAGCGAGGAGAGCCGCCCCGCCGCCGCCGCCCGCGCGGCCGCGCGCAGCTCGGCCTCCACGTTCAGCACATAGCCCACCATCTCGCCCCCGCCATCGGCGCGCAGCGTCAGGCGTCGCGCATGCGTGCGCATGGCGCGGTGGTGGCCATCGGGCTGGATCATCTGCCAGTCGGTCGTCCCGCTGCCGTCGCGCATCACGGCGGCGAAGAAGCTCTCGGCCGTCACGCCGGGCGCGTAGAGCGGGCTCCGGTCATCATGGTCGCGCAGCTGCGCGGTCGGCCAGCCGGTCACCACCGCGATGTCGCCCGCGCGATAGAGCAGGCGGGAGCGCCCATCCGCCGCCACATCGCGCAGGAAGATCACGGCCGGCAGGCCGCCCAGAAGGCGCTCGATCTCATCCCGCCCCGCGCGCAGCGCCGCCGCCTCCTGCCGCGCCACGCGCAGCGCCTCGCGCCGGTGCGCGAGGGCGAGCAGGCCGATGGCGACGGCCAGCGCCACGACGGCGGCCAGGGACCAGCCGATGATGACGCTGGCGGCGATCGCCTGCCCCACCCGGGTGCGGCCGACGAAGACCATCCAGTCCGGCACCTGGGTCAGCCGCTCGAAGGCGAAGGTGGTCACCTGCCAGTCCACCCGCGCGGCAACGATGATGCCGCGCTGCCGCCCCTGCGTGCTGGCCAGAACATCGGGCGGGCTCGGCGTGCCGAGCGGCGGGCCCGCCGCACCCCGCGTGTGCATCGCGATGTGCCCCCGGCTGTCCGTGACGGCCACGAACTCGGCCTGGCCGCTGCCGAGCGGCACGATGGCCTGCAGCAGGTTCTCGGGCGGGAAGCGGAACACCACCATGAACACCGGCTGGTCCCCGCTCATCACCGGCGCCACCACGGCGATGCTCTGCTCGCTGGAATAGTCGAGGAAGAGGTCGGAGATCACCGGCCGCCGCTCCGCCGCCGCCCGCGCTGCCGCGCGCAGCAAGGTCTGGCGCTCATCGGGCCGCGGGTGCACCGGCAGCGGCGCGGTCAGCGGCACGTCGCTCGCGGCATGGAGATCGAAGGCGGGCGGCGGGCCCAGCAGAAGCACATCCCCGCCCATCAGCTGCGCCGCCGCCCGGGCGCGGGCATGGAAGCTCGCGTGGTTGTCGTCCCGCAGCAGGGAGGGCGCGAGGGAGAGCGTGGTCATCGCCGCCACATAGGCGCCCAGGCGCGCATCCACCGCCGCCGCCACCAGGGCCGCAGTGTCGCGCATGCGCTCATTCTCTGCCTCGCGATAGGCGCGGACCGCCTCGGTGACGGCGAAGCCCGCGAGAAGCAGCAGCGGCAGCAGGGCCAGCAGCGCCATGCCCATGCTCCGCCGCCCGGCGGGGCGGGCTCGGGCGCTCGGCGTCTCGGGCGATCGGACTGGCACGCGGCGGGACCATCCCTCGTGATGGAACATTCTAGCATCACTCGGCCCGGCCTGGCACGCCCCGGACTTCCCCTGGCCCGGCGTGACTTCGCCCGCCCTTTGTGGTTGATTGCACCACCGGGAAGACCGCATCCCGCGGCTGCCAGACGATCCCGCCGGAGGAGGAGCAGCATGTCGCAAGCCACCAGCCCGGGCTCCATCACCTGGGCCAATGGCGCGGCGATCGGCGTGCTCGTCGTGGATGACGAGCCGGTGGTGGCCGAGCAGCTCGCCCAAGGCCTCGCCGCGCACGGCCTGCGGACCGGCTTCGTCCACAACGCGACCGACGCCCTGGCCCGCCTGGATGCCGACCCCGGAATCGGCGTGGTGGTGACCGACATCCGCATGCCCGGCGGCGACGGCCTCGGCCTCGCGCAGAAGATCCTCTCCCAGCGCCCGGCCAGCGCGGCGGTGGAGGTGATCATCATCACCGGCCACGCGACGATCGACGACGCGACGGCCGCCGTCCGCACCGGCGTGGCCGATTTCCTCCGCAAGCCCTTCCGCCTGGCCGAGGCCGTGCAGGCCGTGACCAAGGCCATGGCGCGGGTCGTCGCGCATCGCGCGCAGGCGAGCGAGCGCGCCGCGGTGAGCGACCGCCTGGCCAGCATGGAGCAGGAACGCGCCGCCCTGCTGGAGCGCATGCGCGAACTGGGCGAGCGCCTGGCCGCGCAATCCGCCCCCGCCGCCGCGACCGCCGCGATCGAGCGCGACATGGCCGCCATCTCCCACGCGCTGCGCACGCCGCTCATCGCCATCTCGGGCGGCGCGGAGCTGCTGGCCCATGGCGGCCTCTCGCCCACCCATGAGGCCGAGTATCATGACATGCTGCGCGGCGGCGTGCAGCGCGTGGTCCAGGCCGTGGAGCTGGTCGAGGAGCTGCACCGCATGGAGCGCCCGACGACCGGCGAGGCCCCCGCCGCCGTGCCCCTCGCCGCCGTGCTTCGCGCGGCGGTGGAAGCGGCGCGGCCCATGGCCGATGCGAAGCGCCTGCGCTTCGGCGCCGCGCCCGTCCTGCCGGAGCTTTCCGCCGGCGGCATCCCCTCCCGCCTGCGCCGCGCGGTCGAGCAATGCGTGGTCGCCGCGGTGGATTGGTGCGCCGAGGGCGGCGACGTGCTCGCCCAGCTCGAGCGGCACGAGGAAGCGGGCGCGGCCTGGGCACTGGTCACGCTGCTGGCCGGCCCGGCCGACGGGCTGGAACCGCCGCCCCCCGGCATCGCCCTCCCCGTCACCGGCTCGGCCCATGCGCGCACGCAGGAATCGCTGCATTTCGCCATCGCGCGCCGCATCGCCGAGCAGCATGGCGGGCGGCTCACCTCCTGGAATGGCGGTCCGGGCCGCATGGCGATCCGCCTCGCATTGAGGCTGTGACGGAGGCCCGCGCCGAGGGGCGCCGGCTGCGCGGCGGGGCCTATGCGGTCCTGTTGGGCGTGCTGATGATGCTGGGCGTCGGCGGCTTCCTGCTGGTGCGCAGCGAGGCGATGCGGCTGCAGCACACGGCCGAGGCCGAGAATCTCCGCCTCGTCGCCGTCGGTGCCCAGGCCGCCACGCATGGCCTGCGCCAGACGCTGGAGGCGGTGAGCTCCATGCAGAGCCTCGCCGCCTCGCTCGCCCTCAGCTACGCCGAGCCGGGCGCACCGGAGCGGCGCGTGATCGAGGGCCTGCTGCGCGATGTCGCGACACAGGGCCGCTTCGGCATCCTGCAGGTCGCGCTGATCGACCGGGACGGATACCTCGCCTGGTCCACCGCAGCGGGCTTCGTGGGCGTGGACCTGGCCGACCGCGAGCATTTCCGCGTCCATTTGGATGGCTGGCAAGGCGCCTTCGTCAGCGTGCCGCTCATCGGCCGCGCCTCGGGACGCTGGAGCCTCAACATCACCAGCGGGATCCGCGATGCGGATGGCGGCTTCGTGGGCGTGGCCGTGGTCTCGGTGGACCCGATGCTGCTCTCGGCCAGCATGGGGGAGCTGCAATTCGCCGCCGGCGTCACCGTGAACCTGCTGCGCCGGGACGGCATCGTGCTGGCGCGCAGCCAGCAGACGGCCGAGATGCTGGGCGTGCTGCGCGCGGGGCCGGACCTGCCGCGCATCCAGGAAGAGCCCGTCGGGCAGAAGATCACCCAGGGGCCGATCTCCGGCCGGGCCATCTTCCTCGCCTGGCGGCAGATCGCCGGCTGGCCGCTCGCCGTCACCTTCGCGATCGATTCCGCTTCGGCGATGCAGGATTCTGCCCGCCACGCGCAGGATCTCTACGTCCTTCTGGTGGTGGCGCTCGCCGCCGTGGCGATCGGCGGCCTGCTGCTGATCGAGCTGCGCGCCCGCCGCGCCGCCCGCGAGACGATGGCGGCGGTGGAGGCCTCGCGCGCCGAGATCAGCCGCCTGCTGAACGGCCTGCCGGGCGCGGCCTATCGCAGCCTTCTCTCCCCGGAGGGCGAGCTGAGGCGGCTGCATCTCTCGCCCGCCATCGCCCGCATCACCGGCTGGCCGCTGGAGCGCTTCGCCCCCGCCGGCTCCTACAACGCGATCATCGAGCCGGAGTTCCGCCACGGACTCCACGGCTTCTTCCTCGCGGTGCGGCAGGCGGGGCACGGCACGATGGAATACCGCCTCTACGGCGCCGCCGGCCCGATCTGGGTGCGTGACGATTGCCGCGTGATCAGCGCCCTGCCCGATGGCTGCGTCGAGGTGGTGGGCCTCATCACCGACATCACGGCCGAGCGGCAGCTCAAGGCGCAGGCGCTTTCCGCCGCGCGGCTGGCGACCCTGGGCGAGATGGCGGCCGGCGTCGCGCATGAGCTGAACCAGCCCTGCGCCGCCATCACCCTCGCGGCCGACCTCGCGGCGCTCGAGCTGGCACAGGGTGGCGAGGAGCGGACCACCTCCGCCGCGCGGCGGCTGGACGAGATCGCCCGCCAGACGCTCCGGATGCGCAGCGTGATCGATCACTTCCGTCTCTTCGCGCGGGTGGACCAGGGCGGCGAGACGGCGGTGGACTGGGCCCAGGCGTTGGCCGGCGCGCTGACCATCGCGGGCGGCACCATGGCGGCCTCGGAGGTGCGGGTCGAGACGGCGCTGCCCTCCCTCCTGCCGCCGGTGCGTGGCAGCCTGATCGCGCTGGAACAGGTGCTGGTCAACCTGCTGGTCAATGCGCGCGATGCCATGGAGGAAATCCCCGCGGAGGAGCGCCGGGTCCGCATCTCCGCCGAGGTGACGGAGGATGGCGCCTTCGTCGTGCTGCGCGTCCGCGACAACGGCATGGGCCTGGCGCGCGAGGCGCAGGAGCGCGGCTTCGAGCCCTTCTTCACCACCAAGCCGGTCGGCAAGGGGACCGGCCTCGGCCTTTCCATCATCCATGGCACGGTAACGGGCTTCGGCGGCACCGTGACCCTGGGGAACCACCCGGAGGGCGGCGCCGAGGCGGAGATCCGCCTGCCGGTGGCGGTGGTGGCGGCGCCGGCGCCCGCCTGACCGCGCGCCATTGGCGCATATCGGCCCGCGCGCCATTGGCGCGTATCCGCCCGCGCGCCATTGGCGCATATCCACCCGCGCGCCATTGGCGCATATCCACCCGCGCGCCATTGGCGCGTATCCGCCCGCGCGCCATTGGCGCATATCCACCCGCGCGCCATTGGCGCATATCCACCCGCGCGCCATTGGCGCATATCCACCCGCGCGCCATTGGCGCGACGCACGAAGCGGGCCAGACTCGCCGCCGGCGTGCTTCAGGCGAGGCGGCTTCGCCTGGCGCGCCGGACCATGTGTGACGACACATCCCCAGGCCCGCGCCCGCTTGCGCGAAATGGCCCTGGCCAGAGGAGACGCCCATGCCCGATGCCACGCATGACCCCGCCCGCCGGAGCTGGGTCGCCTCCGCCAATGGCCATCCCGACTTCCCCATCCAGAACCTGCCGCTCGGCCTCTTCACGCCCCCGGGCGGGGGCGCGCCGCGCGCCGGGGTCGCCATCGGCGACGCCATCCTGGAGCTGGAGGAGGCGCCGCCCGACGGCACGCTGAACGCGCTGCTGGCCCAGGGGGCCGCCTTCCGCCGCGCGCTGCGCGCCCGCCTTTCGGAGGAGCTGGCCGAGGGCAGCGCCGCGCAATCCCGCCTCGCCCCCCGCCTGCATGAGGCCGCCGCCTGCACCCTGCACCTGCCCGCCCGCATCGGCGACTACACGGATTTCTACGTGGGCATCCATCACGCGACGGCGGTGGGCAAGCTCTTCCGGCCGGACAACCCGCTGCTGCCCAACTACCGGCACGTCCCCATCGCCTATCACGGCCGCGCCTCCTCCATCCTGCCCTCGGGCACGCCCTTCCGCCGCCCCACGGGCCAGCTGCCCCGGCCCGACGGCCCGGTCTTCGGCCCCTGCGAGAAGCTGGACTACGAGCTGGAGCTCGGCATCTGGATCGGCCCGGGCAACGCCCAGGGCGCGCCCATCCCCATCGCGCACGCCGCCGATCACATCGCGGGCTTCTGCCTGCTGAACGACTGGTCGGCCCGCGACATCCAGGCCTGGGAGTACCAGCCGCTCGGCCCCTTCCTGGGCAAGAGCTTCGCCACCAGCATCAGCCCCTGGATCGTGACGCCCGAGGCGCTGGAACCCTTCCGCATTCCCCAGCCGCCCCGCCCGGCGGGCGACCCTCCCCCCCTGCCCTATCTGTGGGACGCGGCCGACCAGGCTTCAGGCGGCCTCGGCCTCGCGCTCGAGGCCTGGCTGGTCACACCCGGCCTCGCGGCGCAGGGCCTGCCGCCGCACCGCATCGCCGACAGCCATGCGCGCCACATGTACTGGACCGTCGCGCAGATGGTGGCGCATCACAGCTCGAACGGCTGCAACCTGAACCCGGGCGACCTCTTCGGCTCCGGCACCATCTCCGGCCCCGGGCGCGAGGGCTATGCCAGCCTGCTGGAAGCGACCCAGGGCGGGCGCGAGCCCTTGAAGCTCGCCTCCGGCGAGGAGCGCGGCTTCCTGGAGGATGGGGACGAGGTGATTCTGCGCGCCATCGCCCGGCGCGAAGGGTTCGTGCCCATCGGCTTCGGCGAATGCCGGGGGCGCGTGCTGCCGGCGGGCTGACCCGGCCTGGACCGTGATCCGCTATCGCTGGATCACGGTCTGGCCTCGTTGAGAGGATGATCCACCGCTTCGGCGATTCCGGCTCAACGCATCATGCCCTAGACCCGCTGCAGCAGGCGCGATTTCTCCCGCTCGGAGAGCCCGGTCTGCGACCAGACCCCCTCGGACCAGGCCGGCGCCTCCTCCAGGATGGCGACGACCTCCGCCGTCTCCAGCGTCTCGGCATATTCATTGGCGGTCATCGCCACCGCATCCCAGCGCGCGGCGATGGGCAGGATCACGCCCGCCGGCGGCGGCCCCTCCAACGCCCCGCCCTCGGCCAGCAGCGCCACGCGCCGGGCGGTGACGATGATCCGCGCCGCGGCCTCGATCCGCATCTTCTCCCAGAAGGTGCCCCCCACGAGCGAGGCGAGGGTCTCCAGCGCCTGCTGGCGCATGGCTTCAGGTGAGAGCGTCAGGCCCGCATCGGGCATGGTTTCCTCCGGTGTCGTGGCGGACCCACGTAACTTGACCATGGGGCCCGGGCAGCATGCTCTGCCGCGCCTTGCTCCAGGGTCAACCTTTTCGCATCCGACTCGATATGCATCAAGATGAAGAAAATGCAAGAAATCAACGCCCGGCGTTTCCACCCCGGCCTGTCCTGCTCTAGACGCAGCGCGTGTCGAGCTTCCTCTCCCTGATCCCGCCCCCCGTCATGTTCTTCGCCCTCGGCTTCGGGGCCGGGGCCGTCCGCGCCGAACTCTCCGTGCCCGAGGCGCTGGCGCGCAGCCTCTCGCTCTACCTCATGGTCGCGATCGGCCTGAAGGGCGGCGCGGCGCTGGCGATGCCCGGCGCCTCGGAAGGGCTCTGGGCCGCGCTCACCGCCGGCATCCTGCTCTCCTTCCTGCTGCCGCTGCCGGCCTTCCTGCTGCTGCGCCTGGGCACGAAGCTCGACCGCGAGACGGCCGCCGCCGTCTCCGGCCATTACGGCTCGGTCAGCGTCGTCACCTTCGCCGCCGCCTCGGGCACGCTGGTCACGCTCGGCGTGCCGCAGGAGGGGTTCATGCCCGCCGTGCTGGCCGTGATGGAGACGCCCGCGATCCTGACCGCGCTGCTGCTGGCACGCCTGGGCGGCAGCGCCGACGCGCCCAAGCTCAACGCCCGCAAGCTGGCGCGCGAGGTGCTGCTGAACGGCCCCGTCGTGCTGCTCATGGGCAGCTTCCTGATCGGCTACCTGGCGGGCGAGCCGGGCCGCCGCCAGCTCGCCCCCTTCACCGAGGCGCTGTTCCCGGGCGCGCTCTGCCTCTTCCTGCTGGAGATGGGGCTGATGGCGGTGCGGCAGCTTCGCGCCAGCGGCAAGGGGCTGCCGGTGGCGCTCATCATCTTCGGGCTTCTCATGCCGCTGATCGGCGGCGCGGCGGGCCTCGTCACCGGCCAGTTCATCGGGCTCTCCACCGGCGGCGTCGCGCTGCTGGCGGTCCTCGCCGGCTCGGCCAGCTACATCGCCGTGCCGGCCGCCATGCGCCTCGCCCTGCCGCGCGCCGACGCGGGCATCTACGTCACCCTTTCCGTCGCCATCTCCTTCCCCTTCAATATCCTGGTGGGCATCCCGCTGTGGATTCGCCTCGCCGGGGTGGGAACATGACGCATCAGCGCAAGCGCATCGAAATCGTGGTGGAGGCCGTCCGCGCCGCCGAGGTGACGGACCTGCTGGACCGCCTCGGTGCGACGGGGTGGACGCAGCTTCCCGTCCTCGCCGGGCGCGGCCGCCAGGGCGTGCGCCGCGGCGGCGACCTCTCGGGCGTGCTCGACAATGTGGTGATCATCTGCATCTGCGGCGCGACCGTCGCCGAGCGCGTGATCGAGGCGCGCGAGGAACTGCTGGGCGCGCGTCCGGCCATCGTGAACATCACCGATTGCCAGGTGCTCCGCGCCGAGCATTTCTGAGTCCCGCCGCGGGAAGGCGTCCCCTCCGGGCCGCCGTTCCCTCCGGCGCGATGTGCGCCTAGCCTCTCCCGGCACATCGCCCGAGGACAGCATGGCCCGCCACATCTTCCGCCCGACCCGCTACCACAACACCCTCGGCACCGCCGAACCCTGCCTGCGCGTGGCCGATGGCGACATCATCGTCGCCGAGACGGTGGACGCCTCCGGCCTGGATGCCCATGAAAAGCCGGTGGCGAGCCGCCCCAACCCGATGACCGGCCCCTTCTTCGTGGAGGGCGCCGAGCCCGGCGACACGCTGGCCGTGGAAATCCTCCGCCTCACCCCCAACCGCCGCACGGGCTGGACCTATTCGCCCCTGGCGCTGACCGTGCTCGACCCCGCCGCCATCCTGGAGCGCCCGAAGCAGGAGCGCGCCATCTGGGAGATCAACGCCAACGAAGGCACCGTCCGCCTGCAGGACGCGCCCGCCGCGCTGGCCGGCTTCACGCCGCCGCTGGCGCCGATGATCGGCTGTTTCGGCGTCGCACCCGCGGGCGGCGAGGCGATCTCCACCGCCACCAGCGGCCCGCATGGCGGCAACATGGATTATCGCCGCTTCGCGCCCGGCACGACCGCCTGGTTCCCCGTGGCCGTCCCCGGCGCGCTCTTCTACCTGGGCGACGGCCATGCCGCGCAGGGCGATGGCGAGATCACCGGCACCGGCATCGAGACCTCCTTCGAGATGGAGGTGCGGCTTTCGGTGCTGAAGCGCCGGATCAAGTGGCCGCGCGCCGAGACGGCCGAGGAGATCATCACCCTCGGCAATGCGCGCCCGCTGGACCAGGCCTTGCAGCACGCGACGACGGAGATGCAGGCCTGGCTGGGCGAGGATTACGGCCTCGATCCCCGCGCCGCCGCGCATCTGATGGGCATGGTGGTGCGCTACGATGTCGGGAACGTGTTCAACCCGGCCTATACGGTGGCCTGCCGCATCGCGAAGAAATGGCTGACGAAGGCGTGAGCCGCCCTCGCTAGAGGATCATCAGCGTGGAGGTGCCATGGGCGTAGAGCCTGGCGCCTCCATCCCCCGTCAGCCGCGCCTCCGCGATGGCGGTGCGGCCGCCGCGATGCACCACGCGCCCCTCGCAGGAGACGCGGCCCGAGGCCACCGTCAGCGGACGGGCGTAGTTGACCTTGAGGTCCAGCGTGGTGTGCGCCTTGCCTGCCTCCATCACCGTCCGCACCGCGTTCCACAGCGCCGCATCGAGGATGGTGGCCGCATAGCCGCCATGGGCGATGCCGATGCCGTTGTAGAACTGCTCGCCGATCTCGCCCTCCATCACGGCGAGGCCCTCCTCCGCGCGCACCAGGCGGATGCCCATCAGCGCGAACATCGGGCTGCGCTGCACGCCATCCGCGATGGAGCGTTGCATCGCCTCCAGCCCCGGCAGGCCGGCGTAAGGGGAGGGGCCGTCCAGGCTTTCCCAGGTGACGGTGTGGGTGTGGGTCGTCATGCGCGCGTCTCCCTCAACCCGGCTTCCGCAGCACCAGCGTGGCCCAGGGATCGAGGCTGATCCGCCGCTCCAGCACCAGCCCGGCATGGCGATGCGCGGCCAGCACCATCCGCACCTGCCGGCCGAGCAGCCCGGCCAGGATCGCCCGCCCGCCGGGGCGCAGATGCGCGGCCAGGTCCTTCGCCATGGCGCAGAGCGGCCGCGCCAGGATGTTGGCGAAGATCAGGTCATAGGGCGCGCCGCGCGTGATGGCATGGTGCGCGTAGCCCGTCGCCAGCACCGCGCGCAGCCGGGGCTTCAGCCCGTTCAGCTCCGCATTCTCCCGCGTCACGCGCACGGACCACGGATCAATGTCGCTCGCCAGCGCGCCGACATGCCAGAGCTTGGCCGCGCCCATGGCGAGGATGCCGCTGCCCGTCCCCACATCCAGCACGCGCCGCGCCTTGCGCGGCAAGCCTTCGAGCGCCATCAGGCAGCCCTGGGTCGAGGCATGTTCGCCCGAGCCGAAAGCCAGCCCCGCATCCAGCGTCAGCGCGACGCGCCCATAGGTCGGGCGCGGTTCCACATGGGTCGGCCGGATCAGGAAGCGGCGGCCGATCTCCTGCTCGGGGAAGGCCTCCACCGTGCGGGCGAGCCAGCCCTCGGATTCCGTCGCGTGGCGCGTCAACTCCGCCTCATGCCCCGTCAGGCCGGCGGCGAGCGCCAGCGCCGCCTGCAAGGCATCCTGGTCGGCCAACGCCTCGCGCACCGCCTCGATGCGCCAGTTGCCCGTCTCCTCGTCCAGGAAGAGGGCGACGGTGGCGCTGACCGAGACCAGCGCGGCCTCATAGGCCGGCATGGCATCATCCGGCAGCTGGTCCAGCACCAGGGTTTCGAGCGGCGCGGGCTGTTTCTTCATCGGGCATTCCAGGGGGCAGAAGCGTCCTCGCTACACCCATTCGCCGCCAGCCCCAAACCGCGCGCCGTTTGTAGAATTTTGTGTGCGCCGGGCGATCCGGACATGCGCCATGCCTTGGTTTCGCACGGGGCGCGGCGCTTCGTGACGAACCTGTCACAAAACGCGGACACATTGGATGTCAGGCAAGTGTTGCGCGCCCTATGCCGCGGCACCTAGGTTGCCCGCGGAGCGGGCTGTCCACAGGCCCGCCAAAGGAAAGCCACTGCCATGTGTCGCGCCTGCGTCAGCCCGCTGATCGCCCATCCCTCGCTCTTCACGCAGCCGGGTGGCCTCGCCGGCCTGTTCAAGCCGCCCACCCGGCGCGCCTTCATGGCGACCGCCGTCTCGGCCGCCGCCGCGGCCCCGCTCGCCGGCACCGGCGCCGCCCGGGCGCAGACCATGCCCTGGGCCAATGCGCCGGCCAACGCGCCCGCCCCCAGCGGCCCCGAGACCATCTTCCGCGGCGGCAACATCGTCACCATGGCCGGCGACACGACGGCCGAGGCCGTCGCCGTCACCGGGGGCCGGATCACCGCGCTGGGCAGCACGGCGGATGTCATGGCGCTCGCCACGCCCGCGACGCGGATCGTGAACCTGCAGGGCCGGACGCTGCTGCCGGGCCTGATCGATCCGCACAACCACACCGCCCTCTCCTCGCTCTATCTCGAGCTGCTGACCGATATCGGCTACATGAAGAACCGCACCCGGGCGGACCTGCTGGCCAATCTCCGCCAGCTCGTCGCCAATACGCCGGAAGGCCAGTGGGTGCTGGTGTCGAACTTCGACAACCTGCTCCAGGGCGGCGACCTCTCGCGCACCGAGCTGGACGCCATCTCCACCACGCGGCCCATCTTCGTCTGGTACACCAACGGGCATGACGCGGCGGTGAACAGCCCGGCGCTGCGCGCGGCTAACATCCCGGAAGACATCGGCACCCTGCCCGGCGGCGGCCGTTTCGGGCGCGGGCCGGATGGGAGGCTGGATGGCCGCGTCTATGAGATGAGCGCCCTGCTGCGCATCGTGCAGGCCGGCCTTCCGCGCATCACCCCGCAGATCGCGATCCAGGCGGTCAACCGCTTCATGCAGGCCGCGGCGGCCACCGGCAACACGCTGCTGCACGAGCCCGGCACGATGAAGGCGGAATGGATCGAGGGCTTCCGGCAGATCGCGGCCACGGCGCCGCTGCGCCTCAGCGCCAGCATGATGTACGAGGACATGGCGGGCTTCGCGACCTATCGCAGCCTCGGCATGGGGGCACGCGCGCTGCAGCTGCCCGACACGCTGCTCATGCTCTACGGCGTGAAGATCGTGGGCGACGGCTCCAACCAGACCCGCACCGGCGGCCAGACCCAGCCCTATCTGGGCGGGACCGATGCGGGCACGCCCAATTTCAACGCCGATCAGATGAAGGAGATGGTGGCGACCGTGAAGGCCGCCGGCATGCCCGTGCTGATCCATTGCAATGGCGACAAGACGATCGATTTCGCGCTCGACGCGATCGAGGCCGCCTACGGCAATTCCACCGCCAGCGGCATCAACCGCATCGAGCATGCGACCATCCTGCGGCGGGACCAGATCCAGCGCATGAAGCGGCTCAACGTCGAGCCGAGCTTCCTGATGAACCACGTGACGCTCTATGGCGCCGCCTATCGCGACCAGATCTTCGGCCCGCAGCGCACCGCCATCGCCGACCCCGCCGGCGACTGCATGCGCGAGGGCGTACGCTTCACGCTCCACACGGACAGCCCGTGCTCGCCCATCGGTAGCCTGCGCCTGGTGCAGACGGCGGTGACGCGCATCTGCACGGTGGACAATTCCGTCATCAACGCCGACCAGGCCGTGCCGGTGCGCCGCGCGCTGGAGGCGGTGACGGTGGATGCCGCACGCCAGCTTGGCCTCGAGGATCGCGTGGGCACGGTGGAGCGCGGCAAATGGGCCGATTTCACCATCCTGGAGGACAACCCGCTGACGGTGGATCCGACCAAGATCGCCGCCATCAAGGTGAGCGAGACCTGGGTGAACGGCGAGAAGAAGTTCGGGTGACGCCCCGCGCATGATCCGCCGAGGCCGCAGGGCCGAGGCGGTGAAGCATCCGCGCAGAAGCGAGCTCAGGCCGGTTCGACGAAGCGATCCAGCACGCGCTTCACGCCCGCCTTCTCGAACTGGATCTCCAGCTTGTCGTCATCCACGTCCAGCACGCGGCCATAGCCGAATTTCTGGTGGAAGACGCGCGCGCCGCGCGCGAAGGCGCGCTCCCGCTCCGGCCGCTGGTCCACCTCCCAGGCGCCGGCCTCGATCACGCGCGGCCGGCGCTGCGAACTCAGCGGCAGCCCGGCCGAGAACACGCTGGCGGGCATGCGCGGGGCCTGCGTGACGCCGCCCTCGCGCAGCACCTCGCCCTCCGGCAGCTCATCCAGGAAGCGCGAGGGGATGGAGCTGACCCAATTGCCGTAGATGCGCCGGTTGGCGGCATGGCTGATGATGCAATGCCTGCGCGCCCGCGTGATGCCGACATAGGCGAGGCGCCGCTCCTCCTCCAGCGACTTCGCCCCGCCCTCATCCAGGCTGCGCTGCGAGGGGAAGAGGCCCTCCTCCCAGCCCGGCAGGAAGACCATGTCGAATTCCAGGCCCTTGGCCGCGTGCAGGGTCATGATGCTGACCTTCTGCCCCTCGGAATTGTCGTCATTCTCCATGACGAGGGCGATGTGTTCCAGGAAGGCGCCGAGTGTCGCGAAATCGCCCATCGCGCGCACCAGCTCCTTCAGGTTGTCGAGGCGGCCGGCGGATTCGATGCTGCGGTCGTTCTTCCACATCTCGATATAGCCGCTCTCCTCCAGCACCTGCGCGGCGATGACGACGTGGCCCTCCCTCTCCAGCCCCGCATTCCAGCGCGTCAGGTTCTCCAGCAATTCGCGCAGCGCCGCGCGCGGGCGGGGCCGCAGCGCATCGGTCTGACAGAGGCGTTCGGCCGCGACCCGCAGCGGCATCTGCTGTTCGCGCGCGAGCCCGTGCAGCGCGGCCAGCGCCGTATCGCCCAGGCCGCGCTTGGGCGTGTTCACGATTCGCTCGAAAGCGAGGTCATCCGCCGGCTGCGACATCGCGCGGAAATAGGCGATGGCGTCGCGAATCTCGGCCCGCTCGTAGAATTTGGCGCCGCCGAAGACGCGATAGGGAATGGCGAGCGTGATCAGCCGCTCCTCGAAGGCGCGGGTCTGAAAGCCGGCACGCACCAGGATGGCGATCTCACCGAGCTGCACGCCGTCCCGCCGCGCCTCCTCGATGCGGCCGCCCACCATGCGCGCCTCCTCCTCGCTGTCCCAGAGCGAGACGACGCGCACGCGCTCGCCGGACGCATCCGCGCGCCCCGGTCGCAATGTCTTGCCCAGGCGGCCTTCATTGCGCGCGATCAGCCCCGCGGCCGCGGCGAGGATGGGCCGCGTGGAGCGGTAATTGCTCTCCAGCCGCACCACCACGGCGCCCGGGAAGTCGCGCTCGAAGCGCAGGATGTTCTCGATCTCGGCGCCGCGCCAGGAGTAGATGGACTGGTCATCATCGCCCACGCAGCAGATGTTCCTGTGCGCCTGCGCGAGAAGCCGCAGCCAGAGATACTGAACGAGGTTCGTGTCCTGGTACTCGTCCACCAGGATGTAGCGGAACAGGCGGTGGTAGCTCGCCAGCACCTCGGGGTTGGTGCGCAGGATCTCCGTCACATGCAGCAGCAGGTCGCCGAAGTCGCAGGCGTTCAGCGCAATCAGCCGCGCCTGATAGGCCGCGTAGAGCTTCTCGGCCCGGTTGTTCGCATAGTCCGAGGTCTCCGCCACCGGAATGCGATCCGGCGTCAGCCCGCGATCCTTCCAGCGCTGGATGATGCCCATGAGGCCGTTCGGCGGCCAGCGCTTCAGGTCCACGCCCTCCGCTTCCATCACCTGCTTCAGCAGCCGCGTCTGGTCATCCGTGTCGAGGATGGTGAAGCTCGAGGTCAGGCCCACCAGCTCCGCATGGCGCCGCAGCATGCGCGCGGCCAGCGCGTGGAAGGTGCCGAGCCAGAGCCCCTCCACCGGGCGGTTCAGGATGGCGCCCAGCCGCTCGCGCATCTCGCGCGCCGCCTTGTTGGTGAAGGTCACGGCCAGCACCTGGTGCGGCTGCGCGCGGCCCGTCATCAGCAGATGCGCGAATCGCGTGGTCAGCACGCGCGTCTTGCCGGTGCCGGCGCCGGCCAGGACCAGCAGCGGCCCGTCCAGCGTCTCCACGGCGGCGCGTTGCTCCGGGTTCAGCCGGGCGAGGTATTCGGGAGGGGGGGCGTATGGTGCGGACACGCCAAGGCCTATAGAACATCCGGCGAACGCCACCAACCACGGCCTGCCCCTTGAACGCCCTGCGCCGCTTTCTGGAATGGTCCGCCCTGCATGGGGCGGCGCTGCTGGCCGGCAGCATCTTCGCGGGGCTGTTCATCCCCCCGCTCGCCGCCCTGTTCCGGGACGTGATCACGCCCGTGGTGTTCATCCTGATGGTGCTGGTGCTGCTGCGGGTGGACCCCGCGCAGGTCATCGCCTATCTGCGCCGCCCGCTGCTGGTGGCGGCCCTGCTCGCCTGGCTGCTGATCGCGACACCGCTGCTGGCCTGGGCGCTGCTGACGGCGCTCGGCATCACCGGGCCGCTGGCGAATGGCCTCGTCATCGTCGCCACCGGCTGCGCCGCCACCTCCTCGCCCGCCTTCGCGCGCATGGTGGGGCTCGATGGCGAGATCGCCTTCGTCGTCGCCGTGCTCTCCATCCTGCTGATCCCGCTCACGGCGCCGCCGCTGGCGCTCGGCCTGCTCGGCATCGACCTCGCCATCTCCATGACGGGGCTGATGCTGCGGCTCGGCCTCGTCGTGCTGCTGCCGTTGCTGATTTCCATGGTGATCCGCCGCGTGGTGGCGCCCGCGCAGCTGAACCACTGGGGCCGCGCGGTGGATGGCGCGGTGGTGCTGCTGGTGGTGTTCTACGGCTTCGGCGTGATGGATGGCGTGCTGGACCGCCTGCTGCGCGAGCCGGGCTTCATCCTCACCGGCGTCGCCATGGCCTTCGGCGGCATGCTGGCGATGAACGCGATGACGGCGCTGGCCTTCACCGGCTTCGGGCAGAGGCTCGCGCTCTCCGCCGGGCTGCTGGCTGGCAACCGCAACATGGCGCTGTATCTCGCCGTGCTGCCCGCGAACACCGATCCCGGCATCCTGCTCTTCTGCGTGCTCTGCCAGTTCCCGCTGTTTCTCAGCCCCTTCCTCCTGAAGCCGCTCTACGAGCGGATCAGGAGCTGGTGATAGGTCCGCCCTCAAGCGCCGGGCGCGCGCTCCGCGCCCGGTTTGGCGGCGCCGGCCGCTGTGCGGCCGGAAAGGTTGGGGAGGTCGCCCTCCTCAGCCTCCGCGCCGCAGCGCCTCGCTGATGTCGCGGATGAAGGCGCGCGGATCGGCCACCGGCGGGTCGCGCCGGGGCATGGAGACGCGCAGCCGCAGCAACTGCCCCCCCGCCGCACCCACGCAGGTGGTGCTCGTAACCGCCGTCCGGCCATAGGCGCCTTCGAGGTCGGCGCAGCGGAACAGCGGCGCGCCCTGCGGCTGGTCGCTCTCCTGCACCAGGCGCAGGCGGCGATGCGGGCCCGCGCCGCGTTGCGCCGCCGCCAAAACGCGCTGGTACTCATCCTGCACGACAAGGCTGTTCGGCCCGTCCGGCGGCGCGACGGAAGGCGGCCGCAGCACCTGCACGAAGCCGGCCGCCGTGCGCCCGGCCGTCGCGTAGGGCACTTCGACGCCCGGCAGCGGCTGGTCGATATTCGCCGTCGTGCCGCGCTGGAAGGCGCCCGCCTGGGCCGGCAGCCGCTCCGCCAGGCGTTGCGGCGCGGAGACGACGGGCACCGCGGGTGCCGTCGCCGGCGCATCGGCGCCTTCGGTCGCGCAAGCCGCGAGGCCCGCCAACATCAGGAGAGAAAGTTTGCGCATCAACCCATCCGTATCAGCGGCGTGGGCGCCTCGCGATATTCACCATGCGCGGCGCCCCCGCTCATGAAGCGATGGACATCCTCATAGACCATCTCGACGCCGATGTAGACGATGAGCGCGACGCCGATATAGGCGACGACCGGAAAGCTCTCGAGCAGCCGCGCGATCAGCGTGGCGGCCACACCCATCAGCAGGATCGAGACCAGCAGGCCGATCATCAGCATGGACATGTTGCCATGCGCGGCACCCGCCACGGCCAGCACGTTGTCGAGGCTCATGGAGACATCGGCGATGACGATCTGCCGCAGCGCCACGGCCATGGTCTTGGCCTCGACCTCGACCTCGTGGCCGGCGGCTTCGTCCTTGTCCTTCTGCCGCAGCTCCTTGAAGAAGCCATAGGCGATCCAGAGCAGCACGAGCCCGCCCACCAGCATGATGCCGGGAATGGCCAGCAGATAGACGGCGCCGAGGCTGAGCACGATGCGCAGCACCACCGCCAGCACCATGCCGAAGAGGATGGCCTTGGAGCGCTGCTCGGCGGGAAGCCCCGCCGCGGCGAGCGCAATGAGCACGGCGTTGTCGCCGGAGAGGATGAGATTGACGCCGAGGATCTCGGTCAGGACGACCCAGTTCCAATCGGCCATGAAGGCGGCGAGATCCATGTTTTCGTGCTTTCCTCAACGGGGATTGCTCGAAAACTAGACTGCGCCGCCCTCACCTGTCTTTGCGGAATGGTCATTCGCCTGTCATTCCGCCTGCGTCATTCAGCGCGCCGGGATGGACGCCCGGTCATTTCGTCTTGTGGTGCTGCCCGTGGCTCTCGGCCTCGGCGCCGCCGCGGCGGGCACGCAGAACCGCCTCGACGATCAGCGCGGCGAGCGCGGTGATCACCGCGACCTGCAGCAGCGTGGCGCCGGCCCAGATCCAGGCGGGGAAGACGCCCGGCAGGGCCAGATAGCCCAGCGGCAGCAGCAGGAAGGCGTAGGAGCCGGGCACCTTGTCCGCGACCTCATGCGTGCCCGACCAGATCATGTCGCCCGCGACATAGACGATGATCAGCAGGCCGACCCAGGCGATCCAGCGATGCTTGTTCAGCAGGTTCGCGATGAAGGTGGCGGCGACGCCCATCAGGATGACCGAGATGGCGAGGCCCACGATCAGCACATAGGGATGGTCCTTCGCGGCACCCGCCACGGCCAGCACGTTGTCCAGGCTCATCGAGACGTCGGCGATCAGGATCTGCGTGATGGCCTGGCGCATGGTCTTCTTCGGCGAGCCGTCGGGGTTGGTCGTCGACTCGTCGAAGCCCTCGGCCGGCGCCTCATGGCTGCCACCCTCACGCAGCTCGCGATACATCTTCCAGCAGACCCAGGCGAGCAGCACGCCGCCGGCCAGCGTGATGCCGGTGATGGCGAGCAGCTGCACCGTCACGCTGGCGAAGGCGATGCGCATCACCGTCGCGGCGGCGATGCCCCAGAGCACGGCCTTCTTGCGCTGGTCCGGCGGGAGGCCGGCGGCGGCCATGCCGACCACGATCGCATTGTCCCCCGCGAGGACGATGTCGATCATCAGGACCTGCATGAGTGGTACGAACCAATCCGGCATGGGCGCGCCCTTCTAAATAAACTATTTGTAATCCAAGGACTTTCTTGGCATCCATGCTTCTTTGACAGAGGACGCGGCGCGCGCCAAGCCCGCTTGTCCGGATTTGCCGCAGGCGGCAAACCACCGCCCAGCGTTGTTGAGAGGCTCCGATGGTCCCCCGTTATTCCCGCCCCGCCATGGCCGAGATCTGGTCCCCCGAGACGCGGTATCGCATCTGGTTCGAAATCGAGGCGCTGGCCGCCGAGGCCATGGCCGAGATCGGCACCATCCCTGCCTCCGCGGCCGTTTCCATCCGCCAGGGCGGCGCGCCTCGCGTCGCCGCGATGGGCCCCGCCGATGTCGAGCGGATTGATGAGATCGAGCGCGTCACGCGGCATGACGTGATCGCCTTCCTCACCTGGCTCGGCGAGGGCATCGGCGAGGATGCGCGCTACATGCACCAGGGCCTGACGAGCAGTGACGTTCTGGACACCTGCCTCGCCGTCCAGATGACACGCGCGGCAGATTTGCTCATCGCGGATGTCGAAGCCGTCATGGCCGCGTTGCGCATGCGCGCCATGGAGCACAAGTTCACCCCCACCATCGGCCGCAGCCACGGCATCCATGCCGAACCCACCAGCTTCGGCCTGAAGCTCGCCGGCCACTACTGCGAATTCGCCCGCAACCGCGAGCGCCTGATCGCCGCCCGCGCCGAAGTCGCCACCTGCGCCATCTCCGGCCCCGTCGGCACCTTCGCCAGCGTGGACCCGCGCGTGGAAGCGCATGTGGCGAAGTCCCTCGGCCTCGCCATCGAGCCCGTCAGCACGCAGGTCATCCCGCGCGACCGCCACGCCGCCTTCTTCGCCACGCTGGCCGTCGTCGCCGGCGCCATCGAGCGGCTGGCCACCGAAGTGCGCCATTTGCAGCGCTCCGAGGTGCGCGAGGCGGAGGAGTTCTTCCACGCCGGGCAGAAGGGCAGCAGCTCCATGCCGCACAAGCGCAACCCGGTGCTCTCCGAGAACATCACCGGCCTCGCCCGCCTCGTGCGCGGCTATGCCATGCCGGCGCTCGAGAACATCACCCTCTGGCATGAGCGCGACATCAGCCATTCCAGCGTGGAGCGCGTGATCGGCCCGGATGCCACCATCGCGCTCGACTTCGCGCTGATGCGTCTCGCCGGCATGATGGAGAAGCTGACGGTCTATCCCGTCCGCATGACGGAGAACCTGGAAGGCCTCGGCGGCGTCGTGCATTCGCAGAAGGTGCTGCTGGCGCTCACCCAGGCCGGCCTCTCGCGCGAGGACAGCTACGCCGCGGTCCAGCAGGCCGCGATGGCGACCTGGCTGAAGCTCGGCCAGCCGGATGTGAAGAGCTTCGCGGAAAACCTGCTGGCGCGGCCCGAGGTGGCGGCGGTGATGGATGCGGCCACACTCTCGCGCGTGATGGACCCGCAGCTCGACTTCCGCCATGTCGAGACCATCTTCGCCCGCGTCTTCGGAACCGCGTGACGGCGCTCTACATCGACGCCGATGCCTGCCCGGTGCGCGAGGAGGCGTTCCGGGTGGCCGCGCGGCTGCAGGTGCACACGCATGTCGTCTCCAACGGCGCGCGCGGCATCCTGCTGCCGGAAAGCCCGCTGATCCACCGCGTCATCGTCACCGAGGGCGCGGATGTGGCGGATGACTGGATCGCCGAGCGCATCACCGCGCAGGATGTCTGCGTGACGCAGGACATCCCGCTCGCCGCGCGCTGCCTGGAGAAGGGCGCGCGCGCACTGAACGCCAAGGGCCATCGCTGGACGACGGAGAATATCGGCCATGCCCTGGCCGGCCGCGCCGTGGCCGAGCATCTGCGCTCCACCGGCGCGCGCACGGGCGGCCCTTCGGGGATGACCCAGCAGGACCGCTCGCGCTTCCTCTCCGAACTGGACACGCTGCTGCGCGCGGCGATGCGGCCCGAGCCGCCGCGCCTCATCGTCCCGCCTGGCGGGTTCTGAGCCGGCCTCAAATCACCCCGCTTTCGCCTTGCTTCCGCCACGAGCCGGGCGCCTCATGGCGCGAGGCCGCAACCGGACGCAGCATCGCTCGTTGGCAGACCGGTCGCCCCACATCAGATGTTGGCCGTGGCCCCCGCCACGGCGGAGGAACCTGCCATGCGTTGGCTCAAGCCGGGCGTGATCCTGGGGGCGGCGGCATCGCTCGCCGCCTGCGCCCCGGTCTATGGCGGCGGCTATGTCGGCCCCGCCTATGTGGCCCCCGCGCCGCGCTACTACGCGCCGGTCCCGCGCTACTACGTGGCCCCGCCGCCGCCGCGCGTCTATGTGCCGCCGCCCCGCTACTACGGCCCGCCACGCTATTATGGCGGCCCTTATCGCGGGCCCTATCGTGGCCCTTATCGCGGCCCCTATGGCGGCTGGCGCTGAAGATCACGCCTTGATGCCGCCATGCTTCGGCCATGCTGGCGGAGTTCCCTGTGACGAGTGAAGGAGGTCTCTCCGATGCGTTCGTTCCACAAGCTGATCATCGCCGGCGCCCTGGCCCTGGGCGCGTTGCTCCCGGGCGGCGCCCAGGCGCAGTACTGGGACAAGCCGGGCTATGTTTATGCCCCGCCGCCCCCGGTCTATTACGCGCCGCCCCGTCCGCTCTTCGTGCCGCCGCCGGTGGTCTTCGTGCCGCCACCCCGGCCGCGCTACTACGCGCCGCCGGTCTATTACGGCCCGCCGCGCGGCTATCACGGGCGGCCCTGGCGCGGCGGACCGCACCGCCACTGGTAGCCTGACCTCAGGCGACCGCCGCCATCCGCTCCGGCGGCAAGGACAGGAAGGCGCGCGCCCCGATCCCCGGCGCCGCCTCGATCACCAGTTCACCGCCATGCGCGCGCAGCAGCGAGCGCGCCAGCGAAAGCCCGAAGCCCAGCCCGCGCGAGCGATCGGCGCCGCCATCATGGGCGATGGGCGCGAGATCCTCGATCGCGAGCCCCACCCCCTCATCCTCGACGATGATGGAGGCCGCATGCGGCCGCAGGTCGGCGCGGATCTCGATCACATCCGCCTCGGCCGTGGCGCGGGCGGCACGCCCCAGCACCTGCACCAGCGCACCGCGCAGCGCCCGCCGGTCCGCCGTCACGGCCAGGTTCTCGATGGCGGGCGCGATGCGCCAATGCCGCTTGCCCGGCCCCAGCTGCGCGCTGGCGATCGCCACCGCCTCGCGCAGGATGGGAGCCAGCGGGAAGCGTTCCTCCTGAAGACCGCGCGCCGGCACGGCGCCGCCCGCCTCCTCGGCGGCGGCGTCCGCCAGGGCGAGGAGGTGCCGCGCCTCCCCCTCGAAGGCGCGGCCGGCTTCCTCTCCCCCGGACTGTGCGCTCAGAAGCTGGGCGCGGCCGAGCAGGGCCAGGCCCAGGCTGTTGAGGTCGCGCGAGAGCAGGCCGAAGCTGCGGCGCCTTCCCTCGGCCAGGCCGCGCAGCGTGGCCAGTTCCGCCGCGAGGCGCGATGCCCGGCCAAGCCCGGCGAGGGCGGCGAGGCCACCCGCGGCCGCGAGCACGACCAGGACAGCAGGAAGGGCGGAGGTGAAAGCTTCGGGGAGGGCGTCGGTCATCATGCGAATGATTCTCGCGCCGATTCGGTTAACGCCCGGTTAAAATGACCCGGCGACGAATCCCGAAAAGCTTGCCTGACGTTGGTTCTCGGCCTTTATGGTCCGGAAACATAACGATTTACCGGCGTCTCACGTCGCAGATCCCGCGTCGGCCCCCAGAAACACAAATGCCGCGAATCGGGCATTTGCCCGATTCGCGGCATTGTGGATGCAGCACGGGGCGATGCCCCGGGCGGGCCTTCTCAGGCCGCGGCGGCCTTCTTGGCCTGGGCGCGCAGGATGCGGCGCTTCAGCACCGCCGCCTCGGGCGGCAGGTTGCGCGGCTTGGTGGTGAGCAGGAAGGCGTCAATGCCGCCATTGTGCTCGATGGTGCGGATGCCCGCCGTCGTCAGCCGCAGCTGGATCGAGGTCGCCAGCACGTCGGAGTAGAAGGAGGTTTCCTGCAGGTTGGGCAGGAAGCGCCGGCGGGTCTTGTTGTTCGCGTGGCTGACATTGTTGCCAGACTGAACGCCCTTGCCGGTGATGCCGCAGCGGCGAGCCATGGTGATGATCCTGCAAACTGGGCGCGCAAGGGTTCCCCCGGCGCGGCGGTAAATCGGAGCGCGGCTTTTGCGGCAGGTCAGCGCGCGAGTCAAGCGCACGCGCCATGCACGCCGCGGACGTCAGCCCTTCGGCAGCGTCGGCAACTGCCTGAGCTCGCCCGCCTCCACGCTCGCCAGCGCCTGGCGCAGCACGCCGGCGATCGAGCGGTCATCCATGCTGCGCGCGAGCAGCCCAAGCGCCCCGCCCAGCAGGGCCGAGGCGGCGGAAATCGGGGCGATCTGCTGCTCCAGCATGTACTCGATGGCCTTGTCGACCACCGAGCCCGCGTGGCTCAGATCCTCGGGGGCATCCCCGTGCGCAGCTTGCATTGTCCGGCAACTCCAGTCTTTCCAGACAGATGGGGCCTGAAGCCCAGCCAGGGAAGAGCATCAAGATTAAGGCTTTGTCATGCATGCGGGGAGCGGGCGATCAGGCGCACCACCCCGAGACTGATTCACGCCTCCGGTGAGTCCACCGGAGCCGATCAGGCTCACCGCCCCGAGACCGATTCACGCCTCCGGTGAGTCGACCGGAGCCGATCAGGCGCACCACCCCGAGACTGATTCACGCCTCCGGTGAGTCCACCGGAGGCGATCAGGCTCTCTCGCCCGCGGCGCGCGCACTCACGCCGGTGCCGAACTCCGCCTGGGCCTGGGCCAGCGCGGCCGCTTCCGCCGCCGCCACCGCCTCCGACTGGCGGCGCCACATCTCGGCATAGAGGCCATCGGCCGCGATCAGCGCCGCATGGGTCCCGCGCTCGGCGATGCGCCCCTCCTCCAGCACGATGATCTCATCCGCCTCCACCACGGTGGAAAGCCGGTGCGCGATGACCAGCGTGGTCCGCCCGCGCGAGACATCGCGCAGCGCGGCCTGGATCTCCTGCTCGGTGCGCGTGTCCAGCGCGCTCGTCGCCTCATCCAGGATGAGGATGCGCGGGTCCTTCAGGATGGTGCGCGCGATGGCCACGCGCTGCTTCTCGCCGCCCGAGAGCTTGAGGCCACGCTCGCCCACGCGCGTCCTGTAGCCGTCCGGCATCTTCAGCACGAAGTCATGCACCTGGGCGAGCTTCGCGGCCTCCTCCACCTCTTCATCCGTGGCGGCCGGCCGGCCATAGGCGATGTTGTAGCGGATGGTGTCATTGAACAGCACCGTGTCCTGCGGCACGACGCCGATGGCCCGCCGCACGCTGTCCTGCGTCACGCTGCGCACATCCTGACCATCGATCCGCACCGCGCCGCCCGTCACGTCATAGAAGCGGAACAACAGGCGGGAGATGGTGGATTTCCCCGCCCCCGTTGGCCCGACGATGGCGAGCATGCGCCCCGGCGGCACCTCGAAGCTGACGCCCTTCAGGATCTCGCGGTCCGGCCGGTAGGCGAAGCGCACATCCTCGAAGCGCACCGTCCCCTGGCTCACCACGAGGTCGGGCGCATCGGGCGCATCCGCGATCTCGGCGGGCACGTCGAGCAGGAGAAACATCTCCTCCATGTCGGTCAGGCCCTGCTTGATCTCGCGATAGGCGAAACCGAGGATGTTCAGCGGCAGATAGAGCTGGATCAGATAGGCGTTGACCATCACGAAATCGCCCACCGTCATCTCGCCCGCCGCGATCCCGCGCCCGGCCAGCAGCATGACGATGGTGAGGCCGGCCGCCATGATGGTCGCCTGGCCGGCGTTCAGCATGTTCAGCGTGGTCTCGGAGCGCACATAGGCGCCCTCGTAGCGCGTCAGGCTCTCATCGTAGCGCCGCGCCTCGTGCCGCTCATTGTTGAAGTACTTCACCGTCTCGTAGTTCAGCAGGCTGTCCACCGCCTTGGTGTTCGCCTCCTGGTCCGTGTCGTTCATCACCCGCCGGAAGGCGAGGCGCCAGTTGGTGAACAGCAGCGTGAAGGTGATGTAGGAGCCGATCGTCAGCAGGATGGTCAGCGCGAAGCTGAGCGCGAACATCCACCACAGGATGGCGGCGACCAGGAAGATCTCCACGATGGTCGGCAGGATGTTGAACAGCATGAAGTTCAGCACGACCGCGATGCCGCGCGTGCCGCGCTCGATCACGCGCGACAGCCCGCCCGTCGCGCGGTCCATGTGAAACCGCATCGAGAGCGCATGCATGTGCCGGAAGACGCTCAGCGCCACACGCCGCGCCGCCCGCGCCTGCACCTTGGCGAAGACGGCGTTGCGCAATTCCGCCAGCGCCGAGGACATGACGCGCAGGAGCCCGTAGCCGATGACCAACGCCACGGGGATGGCGAGCATCGCCCCCACGCCTTCCTTCGGCGCCAGCGCATCCACCGCCCGCGCGTAGATGATGGGGACCAGCACATTGGCCGCCTTGGCCGCGATGAGGCAGAGCACCGCCAGCACCACACGGATCTTCAGTTCGCGCTCCCCCTCCGGCCAGAGATAGGGAAGGATGCTCCGCACGGTGCGGAGGTGGTTCGTCGGCTGCTTCGCGCTCATGATGCAACATGTGGCCCGCGCCAAGGGTTTTGGGAACCACGGGCCTTCCCGCCCGGCCCGGTCCCTGCCACATGCCAGCGATGAGCAAACCGCTGTTCCGCCACATCGAGGCCTGCAACAACACGCCCTCCCCCGCGCATCTCCTGCCCTTCCGCTTCGGGGAGGAACAGGTGGGCTGGGTGACGCCCGACCTCGCCCAGGCGCTCACCTTCCTGCCGCGCGACTTCCATTTCGACGGCAAGGGCGTCGCCATGACCGGGCGCCTGCGCGGCGCCGCCCAGCGCAGCGATGCGCTGGCCGCCGCCGCCCGCGTGCTGGCGAAACAGGGCTTCGGCCGCGTCCGCGGCGAGCTCTTCGACATCCGCGCCGCCGCGGAAGGCCCGGCGCTCGGCACGCTGGACCGCGGGATGATCCCGCAATTCGGCGTGATCGGGCAGGGCGTGCACCTGAACGGCCTGGTGCGCCGGGCCGATGGGCTGCATGTCTGGGTCGGCATCCGCGCCCGCAACAAGGCCGTGGCCCCCGGCCGGCTCGACAACCTCGTCGCCGGCGGCATCCCGGCCGGGCTGGACGCCGAGCAATGCCTGATGAAGGAGGCCGGTGAAGAGGCCTCCCTGCCCGCCGCGCTGGTGGCCCGGGCCCGCCGCAGCGGGCGCATCTCCTATATCCTCACCGCCGAGGAGGGGCTGCGGCGGGATGTGCTGCACGTCTTCGACCTGGAGCTGCCCGAGAGCTTCACCCCCCGGCCCAATGACGACGAGGTGGAGGCCTTCGAGCTCTGGCCCGCCCCCCGCCTGCTGGAGGCGCTGCGCGAGACCGAGAGCATCAAGTTCAACGTGAACCTGGTGCTGATCGACCTGTTTCTCCGCGAGGGCCTGATTGATCCGGATGGCGCGGAAGGCCGCGCGCTGCGCGCGGGGCTCGACCAAGGTCCCTGAGGGGCCGTGACGCCACCAACCGTCCAGACGGTACAGTCATTTCTTGACAAACCGTCCAGACGGTATAGTTCTGGCGCATGCTTGATGCGCCACCCATTCCCGATGTCCGCACCCGCATCCTCGATGCCGCCGAACGGATCGTGCAGGAGAAGGGCGTCCCCGCCCTGACGCTGGAGGCCGCGGCCCGCGCCGCCGGCATTTCCAAGGGCGGGCTGCTCTATCACTTCGCCTCCAAGGAGGCGATGCTGAATGGCCTCGTCGCCCGCCTCGCGGAATCCGTGGAGCAGGATTTCCAGGCGATCCTCGCCGCCCAGTCCGGCCCCGCGCCCGCCAGCCGCGCCATCCTCTCCTGGATCTTCGATCACCCGGAGCAGGTCTGCGAAGAACATGAACGCGCCGGCGCCGTCTTCCTCGCCGTCTTTCACCATGACCCCGCGATGCTGGCGCCCATCCGCGGCGTCTTCGCCCGCATCCGCGACCATCTGCGCGCCGACAGGCTGCCTCCCGGCCGGGCGCTCGCCCTGATGGCCTGCAGCGACGGCCTCTTCTTCGGCCGCCTCTTCGGCATGTACGAGCAGACCGAGGAGGACCAGCGGGCGATCCGCACCGCGCTCGAATACCTCGTGCAGGAGGGCGGCGCATGAACCGCAAGCTTCTCCTGGGCGTCGCCATGCTCGCCGCCGGCGCCGGATACTATGTCTACGCCAACCAGGCCGCGCCCCCGCCGCCCGCGCCCGTCATCGCCACCCCCGCCGTGCCGCTCGGCGTCGGCGCGCTGGGCCGCGTCGAGCCCGCCTCGCGCATCCGCAAGCTGAACCAGCCGGGTGGCATGGCCGTGACCCGCCTCGCCCGCGTCTTCGTCACCGAGGGCGACCTCGTCACCGAGGGGCAGCTTCTGGCCGAATTCGCCGATGCCGAGATGAAGGACGCCGCCGCCCAGCAGGCCGAGGCGAGCCTCGCCGAACTCCGCGCCGCGCTCGCCCGCGTCCGCGAGGCCGGCCGCCCGACCGAGGTCGCCGCCCAGCGCGCCCGCATCGCCGCCCTGGCCGCGCAGGAGGAGATCGCCCGGCGCGACGCCGCCCGCACCGACCGGCTGGTCCCCTCCGGCGCCGGCTCCGAGGCGGCCGCCGAGCGCAACCGCTTCCTGCTGCTCCGCCTCTCCGCCGAGCGCGCCCAGGCCGAGGCCGACCTCCAGACCCTCTCCACCCCGCGCGAGGAGGATCTCCGCCTCGCCGAGGCGCGCGTGGCCGGCGCCGAGGCCGCGCTCGCCAAGGCCCGCGCCGATGCCGAGCTGGCCCGTGTCCGCGCCCCCATCGCCGGCACCATCCTGCGCATCTTCGCCCGCCCGGGCGACCAGGTGGGCAATGATGGCCTCATGGAACTGGCCGACCTGACACGCATGGATGTGGTGGCCGATGTCTTCGAGACCGATCTCGGCCGCCTCCGCCCCGGCATGACGGCCGAGATCCTCGTCCCTGGCGAGCGCCAGCGCGTCACCGCCACGCTGCGCGACATCGGCTGGCAGGTACGCCGCACCACCCAGGCGGGCACCGACCCGGTGGCCGCGGTGGACAGCCGCACCGTCGAAGTCCGCCTCGCCCTCTCCGAGGAAGGGGCCGCCCTGCTGCGCCGCCGCACCGGCATGCAGGTGCAGGTCGCGATCCGCGCGCAGGACCCCGCGGTGGCCGCCCGATGAACCAGATCAGCCCCCTCGGCACCGAGAACCTGCTCCCCTGGGCGCCGGAGCTCACCGGCGAGCCCATCCCGCCCCGCCCGCGCGTGGCCCCGGGCCCCGCCGCCTTCCTGCTGCTGCCGCTGCGCCTCGCCTGGCGGCAGCTCCGCGCGGAGAAGTCCCGCCTGCTCGCCGCCATGGCCGGCGTCATGTTCGCCTGCGTGCTGGTCTTCATGCAGCTGGGCTTCCGCGGCGCGCTTTTCGACAGCGCGACCAACATGCTGGGCGCGATGCGGGCCGACCTCTTCCTCATGCACCCCATGACGGATGCGAGCTTCCGCCCCGAGCCCCTGCCCCGCGCCCGCGCCTTCCAGACCCTGGCCGACCCCGATGTCGCCGTCGCCGTGCCGATCTACCTGGCCCAGGCGAGCTGGCGGAATCCGGAGACGGGCCGCCGCCGCGCCGTCCAGCTCATCGGCCTCGATGCCGAGGCGGGCGCGGTCGGCTTCACGGGCCTCGCCCCGCTCGTCGAGGCGCTGAAGCAGCCGGACACCGTCGCCTTCGACGTGCGCTCCCGACCTGAGTTCGGCCCCATCGGCCAGCTCTTCGCCGAGCGCGGCCCTTTCCAGGTGCAGGTGGGCCATCGCGAGATGCGCCTCGTCGGCCTCGTCGAGATCGGCCCCAGCTTCGGCGCCGACGGCAACGTGGTTCTCAGCGAGACCAATTTCCGCCGCGTCTTCGAGCGCCGCGTCTCCAACACCGACCTCGTGGCGCTGAAGCTGCACGAGGGCGCCGACCCGCGCGCCGTCCAGGCCCGCCTGCGCGAATTGCTGCCGGGCGACGTGATGGTGATGACGCACACGGAACTGGTGGCGCATGAGCGCAGCTATTGGGAGAACGGCACGCCCATCGGCTTCATCTTCGTCTTCGGCAGCCTGATGGGCCTCGTGGTCGGCATGGTGATCGTCTACCAGATCCTCTTCTCCGACATCGCGAGCCACATCTCGGAATACGCCACGCTCAAGGCCATGGGCTATTCCAACGGCTATCTCTCGCGCGTCGTGATGAGCGAGGCCTTCATCCTGGCCATCATCGGCTTCATCCCCGGCCTGCTGCTCTCCGCCTGGCTCTACGACTGGGTGGGGGCGGCGACCTTCCTGCCGCTCGCCATGTATCCGGAGCGCGCGCTGACCGTCTTCCTGATGATCTTCACCATGTGCGCGGCGGCCGGCCTGCTCGCCATGCGCAAGCTGAGGGACGCCAATCCGGCGGATATGTTTTGATTTTTCTCCCCACGACGCCGCTTCGCGTCGCCGCGAGGGCCCCGGTTGGGGCTTGTCCTGGAAGCGTCGGCTGGTTGGCGTGGCTAAGCCACGCCGCCGATCGGGGGGCGGCCAGTGGGCAGGGCACAGGCCTCTCTTTCTTGTCTCGATCGCTGCGAGGTGAGTCGTGAATCCTGTCGAGTTGTCGGGCATCACCTTCGCTTACGGCGAAGGCGCGCTGCGGCGGGAGGTGCTGCGGGAGGTGGACCTGTCCATCGCGCCAGGGGAAATCGTGCTGCTGACCGGCCCCTCGGGCTCGGGCAAGACCACGCTGCTGACGCTGATCGGCGCGCTTCGGGCGATGCAGGACGGCCAGGCGCGGGTGCTGGGGCAGGAACTTTCGGGCGCCTCCGAAAGCGACCGCGTGAAGCTGCGCGGGCGCATCGGGTTCATCTTCCAGAACCACAACCTCCTGGGCTTCCTGACGGCGCGGCAGAATGTCGCCATGTCGCTCGAACTGCATGGCGGCATGAGCGAGGGCGAACGCCTCACCCGCGCGGGCGAGATGCTCTCCGCCGTGGGTCTCGCCGATCACGCGGAAAAGCCGCCCTCACGCCTCTCCGGCGGTCAGCGGCAGCGCGTGGCCGTGGCGCGCGCCCTGGCCGGCGAACCCGGCCTGATCCTGGCCGATGAACCCACCGCGGCCCTCGACAAGGTGAGCGGCCAGGAAGTCGTGCGCCTGCTGCGCGACCTCGCCAAGACGCGCGGCGTGCCCATCCTGCTCGTCACGCATGACCCCCGCATCCTCGACATCGCCGACCGCATCGTCGCGATGGAGGATGGACGCATCGTGCAGCCGGCGAAGGCGGCGTGACCCAGAGCCTGATCCGCTGAGGCGCAGCCGAAGCGGTGAATCAGCCTCTCGGCCAAGGCTGGACCCGGCGAAGTGAACGCATGTGAACGCAGCGGGGTCCAGAGCCTGATCCGCTGAGGCGCAGCCGAAGCGGTGAATCACCGCGCAGCGAATCAGTGGGAGTGCTTCGCGTCGTAATGGCGCTTCACCACGCTGAACGCCATCCACAGCCCGAAGGCCAGCAGCAGCAGCGAGAAGGTGTAGAGATACCCCTCTGCCCGCGCCGCGCCGAACAGGCCGACCAGCGCGAAGACCAGATACAGGGCGATGAAAAAGCCGGAAGAGATCGGCATCGGGTCAGCCTCCTTTCTTGAGGTCGTCGTCGAAGAGGATGCGGGCGGCGGCGCCGTCCAGATCCTCGTATTGGCCGGAGCGCATCGCCCAGATGAAGGCGAAGAGCGCGAGCCCGCCCAGGAAGAGCGCCAGCGGAATCAGCCAGACCAGCGTGTCCATCTATCGTCCCACCCGAAGAGCATTGCCGATGACCGCGAGCGAGGAGGTCGCCATCACCAGGGCCGCGATGAGCGGCGTGGCGAAGCCCGCCACCGCCACCGGCACCGCGATGAGGTTATAGCCAAACGCCAGTGCGATGTTTTGACGTGCCGCAAGCTGCGCCCGCCGCGCGCGCGTGACCGCCTCGGCCAGCGGCAGCAGCCCGCCGCCCATCAGCACGAAGTCGCTCGCCGCCTGGGCGAGGTCCGTCCCCTCGGCCGGCGCCGCCGAGACATGCGCCGCCGCCAGCGCCGCCGCGTCATTGATGCCATCGCCCACCATCAGCACGCGTCGGCCCTGCGCGGCGAGGGCCGCGATGCGCGCGGCCTTGGCCTCGGGCGTCGCGCGCGCGGTGAAGACGCTGATGCCGGCTTCCCGCGCCAGGCGCTCCACCACCTCGGGCGCATCGCCCGAGAGCAGTTCGACGCCGAGGCCCGCGCGCTGGAAGGCCTGCACGGCGGCGGCCGCGTCGGCGCGCAGCGAATCCTCGAAGCGGAAGGTGACGGGCGCATGCCCCGGCCGCGCCAGATGCAGCGCCATGCCCGCATCCTCCGGCAGGCCCAGAAAGGCGGCCGAACCCAGCCGCGTCTCGCCCTGCATGAGCCCCGAGCCCGGCACCTCCACCACCCCCGAGGCCGGCGCCACCTCCGGGCAGGCGCGCGTCAGCGCGCGCGCCAGCGGATGCCGGCTGGTGGCGGCGAGGCTCGACGCCACGTGCAGATCCGCGTCATTCCACCCACCCGGCAGCAGGCGCGGGCGGCCTTCCGTCAGTGTGCCGGTCTTGTCCAGCACCACATGATCGGCGCTCGCCAACCGCTCCAGCCCCGTGGGCGAGGAGAGCAGCACGCCGCGCCGGAACAGCGCGCCGGAGGCCACGACCTGCACCGCCGGCACGGCGATCGCCAGGCCGCAGGGGCAGGTGATGATCAGCGCCGCCACCGCCGGCACCAGCGCCGCCTGCCAGGACACGCCGGCCAGAAACCACCAGCCCAGAAAGGTGCAGAGTGCGACCACATGCGCGATGGGCACATAGATCCGCGCCGCCCGATCGGCGAGCGAGGTGTAGCGCCCGCGCGCCTGTTCGGCCCGCTCCAGCATGCGCGCCATGGCGGCCAGGGAACCATCGCTCGCCGCGGCCGTCACGCGCGCGGTGAAGGGCGCGCCCATGTTCACCCCGCCCGCCGCCAGCGCTTCGCCGCGCGCGAAGGATCGCGGCAGGCTTTCGCCCGTGGTGGCGGCGGTGTCGAGCAGCGCCGTCTCATCCTCCAGCACCGCATCCAGGCGCAGCCGCTCGCCGCTCGCCACCAGGATGCGCGCGCCGACCGGCACGCGCTCCATGGGCACGGCCAAGGGGGCAGCATGCGCCTCGCCCAGCACGGTCACGCTGCCTTCCTGCAGCGCGAGCAATTCGGCCGCACTCTGCCGCGCCCGCCGCCGCGCCGCGCGGTCCAGCACGCGGCCGGCCAGCATCAGCGCCAGCAGCGCCGTCGCGCCATCGAACCAGGTGAAGTCGCCATTGCGCATCGTCTCGCTGAGCGACATGGCCGTGGTGGCGAGGATGCCGAGCGAGACGGCGCAATCCATGTTGAGCCGCCCGGCGCGCAAGCCCCGCCAGGCCGAGCGGAACAGCGGCATCCCCGCATAAGCCACGGTCGGCATGCCGATCAGCGCCGCCAGCCAATGCATCATGTGCCGCGTGTCGGGGCCCATGTCGCTGCCCGCCCAGACGGCGACGGAGACGAGCATGACGTTCATCGCGCCGAAGCTCGCGATGCCCAGCGCCCGCGTCAGCTCGCGCCCCTCGGCGTCCTCGCTGGCGCGCAGGCAGGCGGGCGAGAAGGGCGCGACGCGGAAGCCCAGCCGCGCCACCAGCGCCGCCAGCTCATTGCCGCGCGTGGCCTCGCCGCGCCACGTCACGGAAAGCCGGCGCGTCGAGAGATTGGCCCGCGCCCGCGTCACATCCGGCTCGGCGGCCAGTGCCTGCTCCACCAACCAGATGCAGGCGCCGCAGGTCAGCCCCGCCACCATCAGCTCCAGCGTGCGGGTGCCGTCCCGGTTCAGATGCGCGAGGCCGGTAAAGTCCGCGCTCGGCGGATCGAGCGGCTTGAGCTGCCCCTCCGCGCCCTCACGCCGACGATAGAAGGCATCGAGGCCGAGCCCCTGCACCAGCGCATGCGCGCCTTCGCACCCCGTGCAGCAGAAGCGGGTGGCGCTGGGCGCGCCACAATGCGCGCAGACAGGGCGGCCGATATGGCTCATGGAAGCGTGAAGCGCTGCCGGATGTCGTGCCGCTCGCCCTGCTCGGAGACGAGCATTCCGCGGAACTCCCAGAGGCCCGCGCGCAGCTCGGGCAGTTCCAGGGTGAAGCGGCCGCCGCCGGCGGCTTCGGTCAGCGCCACCCGCTCCCCATCCAGCGGACGCAGCATATGGCCTTCCAGCACGCCCCGCACCGGCGCGCCGCCGCGGTCGCGCGCATTGACGACGAGGCGCCCGCCTTCCATCCGCGTGTTCAGCGTCCAGCCCAGCGCATCCTGCCGCGCCGCCTCGGCCAGCACGTGGTTGTAGGTGCGGCCGCGATCATAGGCCTGCCCCACGGTGACGCCCGTGAAGGTGCCGATGGCCTGGGTGATCAGCACCGCGTTCACCGCCACGACCACCGCCATGCCGCCGACGAAGATCCAGGGGATCCAGCGGCCGCGATTGGGATCATGCGCTTGGATGTCTCTCATCGGTCGGGTCCCAGGAAAACGGTGGAATGGCGAAGGATTGTGCGGCCCTGCGCGTCGAGCAGACGGAAGGTGATGGGCGTGCTGCCGCGCAGCCGCATCCCCTCGGGCGCGGTCACGAAGGCGCGCCATTGCGTGATGCCGTCATCGCGCGTCGTCAGCAGCGGGCGCCCTTCGGCATCCAGCGCCGCATCCTGCACGGTGAGGCGCAGGCCGGCCGGCCCCTCCAGCACCATCGGCAGCGAAAGCTCGCCCCGCAGCTTGTTGGCGAGCTTCAGCGTATAGCCGTTGCGCAAGCCGCCGTCGGAGAGCTGCACATAGAGCGGCGCACGGTCGCGCAGCACGGTCAGCGTCAGCGTCTCGCGCAGCAGCCAGGCGCCCAGCATCACGACGATCACGGAGGTCAGCACGCCGGCATAGACCAGCGTGCGCGGGCGGACGACCTTCTGTCGCGTCCGCACCGCCATGCCGCGGGCCAGGCGCTCAGGCCCGGGCGCCATGCCCTTCGTCGCGGCCTCGCTGGCGGCGAGGTTCTTCAGGGTCTCGAAGGCGATCAGCCCGGTGGGGCGATCGAGCTTCTTCATCACGTCGTCGCAGGCATCCACGCAGAGCCCGCAGCCGATGCATTCGAGCTGCTGACCGTCGCGGATGTCGATGCCCGTCGGGCAGACATGCACGCAGGCCTTGCAATCCACGCAATCGCCCGCGCCCGGGTCGGTCGGCTTGCCGCGCGGCTCACCCCGCCAGTCGCGATAGGTCACGACCAGGCTGTTCTCATCCAGCATGGCACCCTGGAAGCGCGGCCAGGGGCACATGTAGGTGCAGACCTGCTCGCGCGCCGCACCCGCCAGCACATAGGTCGTCGCGGTGAAGAGCGCGAAGAAGCCATAGACGGTGAGGCTCGCCTGGCCCGTCAGCATGGCCCAGGTGACGGTCGGCGCATCGTTGAAATACATGATCCAGGCGCCGCCGGTCGCCATCGCGATGGCGAGCCAGGCGGCATGCTTGCTGAGCTTCGCGCGCCACCAGGCGGAATTGCGCGGGCCCTGGTCGAGCTTGATGCGGGCATTGCGGTCGCCCTCGACCTTCCGCTCGATCCATAGGAACAGGTCGGTCCAGACCGTCTGCGGGCAGGTGAAGCCACACCAGATGCGGCCGAAGAGCGAGGTCACGGCAAAGAGGCCGATGGCGCCGAGCACGAGGATGCCCGTCAGGAAGTAGATCTCCTGCGGCCAGAGCTCGAACCAGAAGAAGAAGAGGCGGGCATTGCCCATATCCACCAGCACCGCCTGATCCGGGGCGTTCGGGCCGCGATCCCAGCGCAGCCAGGGCACGATGTAGTAGAGCCCCAGCAGCAGGATGAGCACGGCCCATTTCACCCGCCGCACCACCCCCTGCACCGCGCGCGGATAGACCTTCTGGTGCGAGGCGTAGAGCGAGCCTTCCTCGATCTGGGGCGCGCGCGGCGGGATCACGGACATGACGGAAGCCTACTCCCCCCCGCCCAGCGCATGCACATAAACGGTGAGCATGTTGACCGTGGCGGGATCGAGCCGGCCCTGCCAGGAGGGCATGACGCCCGCGCGGCTATTGGCGATGCTGCGCATGATGTCCGCCTTCTCGCCGCCATAGAGCCAGATGCGGTCATTCAGCCGAGGCGCGCCGAGGTCCCGATTGCCCTCGCCGCGATCGCCGTGGCAGCTCGCGCAGTTCTCGGCATAGAGCGCCTCGCCGCGCGTGACGGCCGCCGGATCGGTGCTGCGGTTGGTCAGGCTCAGCACGAATTCCGCCGTGTCGCTCACCTGCGCCGCGTTCAGCATGCCCGTCGCCTGGAAGGCCGGCATCGCCACGCCGCGCTGCTCGTCGCTCTCATTCGCGCGCACGCCATGCTGGATGGTGTGCTGGATGGCGTCGAAGCTGCCGCCATAGATCCAGTCATCATCCGCGAGGCTCGGGAAGCCGCCCGGGGCCCCCTGCCCGCCCGCGCCATGGCAGCCGGCGCAGTTGTTGGCGAAGGCGACGCGCCCGCCGGCCAGCGCGAAGGCGCGCAGCTCCGGGTCGGCCGCGATCTGCTCGGGCGTCGCGGCACGCAGGCGCGCCATCATCGGCTCGATCCGCGCGCGTTCGGCGGCCTGCTGGGCCGGCAGCGCCCCGCGCGCCGTCCAGCCGAGCAGACCGGTGGCGCCCGTGATGGGCAGCGCCGGATAGAGCACGACCCAGACCAGCGAGAAGGCGATGCAGGCATAGAAGGTGTACAGCCACCACTTGGGCAGCGGCGTGTTCAGCTCCTTCAGCCCGTCCCACTCATGGCCCGTGGTCATCTGGCCGGAGACGCTGTCCTTTTCGATCTTGGTGGGCATGTCTCAGCGCCTCCTGCTCTCATCGTCCTGGAAGATCATGCTTCCGCGTTGTTGCCATTCCGCGCGCTTGGAGGGGCGCAGCGTCCAGATCAGGATTCCGCCGAAGAGCAGGAAGAACCAGGCGACCCAGAGCGAGTTGAAGAGGGATTGCAGGTCATGCATGACGCATCCTCCTCACTGCTGCCGCAGCTGTTCGGGCGTCACGTCGCGGAACTGCACGAGCGTGCCCAGCATCTGCATGTAGGCGACCAGCGCATCCATCTCGGTGACCACGGCCGGGTTGCCGTCGAAGGCGCCCTGGCGCGCCCGGGCGTAGCGGGAGGAGAAGCCCGCCGCATCCGCATCGGGCCGCGCCTGGGCTTCCAGGTCGGCGCGCGCGTTCGCGATCATCTCCTCGCTATAGGGCACGCCCAGCGCGCGCTGTGCCCTGAGGTGCGACTGGATGTTCCGGTAGTCGAGCGGACGGTCGAGGAAGCTGTAGGGCGGCATGATGCTCTCGGGCACCAGCGAGCGCGGGTCACGCAGGTGCTGGGCCTGCCAGTCATCCGAATACTTGCCGCCGACGCGCGCCAGGTCCGGCCCGGTGCGCTTGCTGCCCCATTGGAAGGGGCGGTCATACATGCTCTCGGCCGCCAGGCTGAAATGGCCATAGCGCTCCGCCTCGTCGCGGAAGGGGCGCACCATCTGGCTGTGGCAGGCGTAGCAGCCCTCGCGCACATAGATGTTGCGGCCCATGAGTTCGAGCGGCGTGTAGGGGCGCACCCCCTGCACGCGCTCGATCGTGCTCTCCACCGTGAAGAGCGGCACCACCTGCGCAAGACCGCCGATGGAGATGGTGATGAGGGTCAGCACGCCGAGCAGGACGACGTTCCGCTCGATCATGCCATGGGAGAATTTCTTGAGCATGGGAGCCTCCTTCACTCGGCCGCCACGGCGCCGGCCGGCACGCTCGCCGGGGCGGGCACGCGCAGCTCTTCGCTCGTGATGGTCTTGAACATGTTCCAGGCCATGAGGATCGCGCCCGTCAGGTAGAGCAGGCCGCCCAGCATGCGGATCACGTAGTACGGGTGCATGGCCGCCACCGTCTCGACGAAGCTGTATTGCAGGAAGCCCAGCTCGTCATAGGCGCGCCACATGAGGCCCTGCATGATGCCCGAGACCCACATCGCCGTGATGTAGAGAACGATGCCGAGCGTCGCCAACCAGAAGTGCCACTCGATGAGGCGCGCGCTGAACATCGCGCGCTTCTTCCACAGCACCGGCACCAGCCAGTAGAGCGCGCCGAAGGTGATGAAGCCGTTCCAGCCGAGCGCGCCCGAATGCACGTGGCCGATCGTCCAGTCGGTGTAGTGCGAGAGGCTGTTCACCGCCTTGATGGACATGACCGGCCCCTCGAAGGTGGACATGCCGTAGAAGGCGACGGCGGTGACCGAGAAGCGCAGGCCGGGGTCGGTCCGCAGCTTGTCCCACGCACCGCTCAGCGTCATGATTCCGTTGATCATGCCGCCCCAGCTCGGCATCCACAGCATCACCGAGAACACCATGCCGAGCGTCTGCGCCCAGTCGGGCAGCGCGGTGTAGTGCAGGTGGTGCGGCCCCGCCCAGATGTAGAGGAAGATGATGGACCAGAAGTGCACGATGGACAGCCGGTAGGAATAGACCGGCCGGTCCGCCTGCTTGGGGATGAAGTAGTACATCATGCCCAGGAAGCCCGCGGTCAGGAAGAAGCCCACCGCGTTGTGGCCGTACCACCACTGGATCATCGCCCCCTGCACGCCCGCGGGCGCGGCATAGGAGAAGGTGCTGCCCCAGCTCAGCGGCAGGGAGATGTTGTTGCCGATGTGGAGCACGGCGACGGTGATGATGAAGGCCAGCAGGAACCAGTTGGCGACATAGATGTGCGGCTCCTCGCGCCGCACCAGCGTGCCGCCGAAGGCCACCAGGTAGATCACCCAGAGCACCGTCAGGAACAGGTCGGCGAACCACTCGGGCTCCGCGTATTCCTTGCCCTGCGTGACGCCGAGCACGTAGCCGAGTGCGGCGGTGACGATGAAGAACTGATAGCCCCAGAAGATGAACCAGCCCATCTCCTCGCCGCCGAACAGCCGCGCGCGGCAGGTGCGCTGCACGATATAGAGGCTGGTGCCGATCAGCGCATTGCCGCCGAAGGCGAAGATCACCGCGCTGGTGTGCACGGGGCGCAGGCGGCCGAAGCTGGTCCATTCCAGATCCAGGTTCAGCAACGGGAAGGCGAGCTGGGAGGCGATGACCACACCCACCAGGAAGCCCACCACGCCCCAGAACATGGTGGCGATGGCAAAGGCGCGGATCGGCGCCTCCACGAAGTCAGGGGGGCTGCGTACAGCCATTCCTCCAGATGGGGCGACGCCTGCCAGGGCCATCGGTCTTTGTCCTTCCTCAAGCGGGCGCACCACGCCCCGCCAATCCACGGTCGGACGGAAGCATCCCAAGTGGGGAACGTCTTTGATCAGGATCAATGCGCGTTGCCGGGAAAGCGAGGCTCAGTTGCGCGCGCCGCATCGGGCGGTGTTAAGGTCGCCCAAAACCCGCACGGGAGGGAACGCATGAACAGCGAAACGATCGGCGAGGGCACGGGCATCACCGTGAGCCGCATCCGCCATGTCAGCACCGACCGGCCCTGGACCTGGCTCACGCTCGGCTGGCAGGACATGATGGCGAACAAGGCCGTCAGCCTCTCCTACGGCGCGGTCCTGGCGCTTGGCGGCTGGATCTTCGCCTGGCTCATGTTCGAGGTCGGCACCGCCTGGGCCATCCTGCCCGCCACCGCGGGCTTCTTCATCCTCGCCCCCCTGCTCGCCACCGGCCTCTACGAGACGAGCCGCCGCCGCGCGCTCGGCGAACACACGACGCTGGCCGAGGCGATGGGCGGCTTCCGCCGCAACCCGACGCAGATCGCCATGATCGGCGTGCTGCTGCTGGTGCTGCACCTCTTCTGGGTGCGGGTGGCGGGGCTGCTCTTCGCGCTCTTCTTCGGGATCAACTTCGCCCCCTCGCTCGCCGAGCTGCCCATCGCCCTGCTCCGCAGCGATGATCTGTTCCCCTTCCTGGTGATCGGCACCGGCCTCGGCTTCGTGCTCGCCTGCGTCACCTTCTCGGTGGCCGCCATCTCGGTGCCCATGCTGCTCGACCGGCCGGGTTGCAGCTTCCTGGAAGCCGTGACGGTCTCGATCCAGGCGGTGATGGAGAACTGGCGCGCCATGGCGCTCTGGGCCGGGCTGATCGTGGTCTTCACCGGCCTCGCGCTCGTGCCCTTCTTCCTCGGCCTCGTCATCGCGCTTCCGCTGATCGGCCATGCCACCTGGCACGCCTACCAGGATCTGGTGGCCCGCTAGAGCATGATGCGTTGAGGCGGAATCGCCGTAACGCTGAATCATCCTCTCAGCAAAACCTAGAGCGAGCGAAGTGAACGCAGCACGCTCTAGGTGTTTAGTCCCGGCATTTGGTGGTGCGGATTTTTGTTGAATCGTTCGGGCGTTTCTGCCCACGTCCTGCAGATGAACTCGTAGGGTGTGAGGCCGCGGAGGCGCTTAAGGCGGCGGGCGAAGTTGTAGGCGGCGACGAAGTCGTCGAGGTGTCGTCGCAACTGCTCGTGGTTGTCGTAGTGGAAGCGCTTGACTGTGGCGTCCTTGATGGTGCGGTTCATCCGCTCGACCTGACCATTCGTCCAAGGATGATTGATCTTGGTGAAGCGGTGCTCGATGCCGTTTTCCTGGCACCGCATGGCGAACATGTGGGTCATGTAGCGCGCCGTCGGGCCGTCGGCGTAGCGCGGGGCAAAGCGGAATTGGATTCCGTTGTCGGTGAGTACCGTATGGATGCGGTAGGGCACGGCGGCGATGAGGGCCTCTAGGAAGGCGGATGCCGTGACGCGCGTGGCGCTCTCGACTAGTTGGACGAAGGCGAACTTGCTGGTGCGGTCGATGGCCACAAACAGATAGAGCTTGCCTTCTTCGGTCTGCACCTCGGCGATGTCGATGTGGAAGAAGCCGATGGCGTAAGTCTTGAACTTGGCCTTGGACTTCTTGTCGCCCTCGACCTCGGGCAGGCGCGAGATGCCGTGACGCTGCAGGCAGCGGTGCAGGGCGGAGCGGGTGAGCTGCGGGATAGTGGCCTGCAGGGCGTAGAGGCAGTCGTCCAGCGGCAGCAGGGTGTGACGGCGGAAGGCGACGACGATGGCCTCCTGCTCGGGTGACAGCGTGGAGGAGCGGGCGTCTCGCGGCCCGGTGGGCAGATCGGTGACCGAGGTGCGCTTGCGCCACTTGGCGATGGTCTTGGGGTTCACGCCGTAACGCCTGGCGAGTTCTCTCAGGCTCGCTTGACTATGCTGGATCGCGCGACGGACCGCCTCTGTCGTTGTGGCGCACCCATGGAGAATTTGACCCATAGCGCATCCTTCCATTCCTTGGAGAAGACTGCACCATCAAAACCCGGGATCAAACATCTAGGCTCCAAACCCAATCAGGTCTGGCTTCGACACGTTGCGATGTGATTCGCTGCCTTCGTTCAGGGGGGCGACGCGGATGGCGCATGGGTTTTGGCTGACGGATCGGCAGTGGGAAGCGATCGCGCCGCTCCTGCCGCAGAACCAGCCCGGGGCACGTCGGGTGGACGACCGGCGTGTGCTCAGCGGGATCGTGCACATGCTCAAGCATGGCGGCCGCTGGCAGGATTGCCCTCGGATCTATGGCCCGCCCACCACGATCTACAATCGCTATCACCGCTGGTCGCAGCGCGGCATCTGGACGCAGATGTTGACCGCGCTGGTACAGGCGACGCCAGGTGGTCTGCAGTTGATCGACAGCACGACAGCCAAGGCACAGCGCGCGGCGGCGGGCGGAAAAGGGGGGCCGAGTTCCAGGCCATTGGCCGCTCCCGCGGCGGTCGCGGGACCAAGATCCACCTCGTAACCGATGGCACGGGCCGCGTTCTCACCTTCGTCGTGACGCCCGGCCAGATGGGCGACATGCGCCCCGCTCACGACCTACTCGCCCGCCTGCCCCCGTCAGCCAAGCTCCTGGCCGACGCGGCCTATGACAGCAACGGCCTGCGTGCGTTTCTCGCCGAGCGGGGCACCCTGCCGGTCATCCCGAACAACCCCACCCGCAGGCGGTTCCATCCCTTCGACAAGACTGCCTACCGAGCGCGAAACGCCATCGAGCGAACCTTTAGCCGGCTGAAGGACTGGCGCCGCATCCACACCAGATACGACAAGCTCGCCAACAACTGCGCCTCGGCCGTCGCCATCGCAGCCGCAATCATCTGCTGGTGCTGAATGAGTCTCGAGCCTAGACCGCGCCGCGTTCACGCAGCGCGGCAGGTTCGGCGCGTCTACCAGCCCGCCTGGAAGGCGATCCCGCCCGGCAGCATGTGCACCTGCGTCTCGTCCAGATCGAGATCCTTGACGAGGTCGAGCAGGTATTCCGAGGAGGAGGCGCCGCGCTTCAGGAGCTCCTCCCCCAGCGCCTCGGCCCAGCGCGAGGCGACCGGCGCGGCGGTGGTGGTCATGAAGAGGCGCTCCAGCAGGGTGCTGAACAGCGTGAACTGCGGCAGCGGGCCCTGCACCTGGTGGAAGACATCCGGCATCTCGCGCATCCGGGTGTCACCCGAGAGGATCTGGATCGCCCACCAGTTCCCGAAGCTCATGGCGTCAAGCTGCCGGGGTGACAGGTCATCCAGGCGATCCACCCAGTCGCGCGGGACGAAGATGCCGCCATTCTCGGCCCGCTGCCGCCCATGGCCGAGCGAGTCGAGGCGCCAGGTCACGAAATCCTCCACCAGGGCGGCGCGGCTGCGCCCCTGGTCGAGGCGCCCGGCATGGAAGCCGATGCCGCCGGCATCGGTCCAGCCCACGCTGTTGGTGTACATCAGTTCCGCGAAGCCGGTGTTGCTGCGCCCACCGAAGCGGCTGGCGAATTCCGCGCTCGCCAGCAGGTCATTGGCCAGGGCCTGGGTGGTGCCGCCGGCGGCGAGCCGCGCGACACCGGCCGCCATCTCGCCATGCCGCGGGTCGCGGTTCAGCACCGTCTCGTAGATCGCCCAGACGCGGGCCGGCAGGCCATCCCCCGCGAAGGTGATGTAGCCGTCCATCAGGTCGATCACCGAGGGCTGCTCCACCGTCACGCCGCTGCCGTCGCGCATCTGCAGGTGGATGATCGAGCCGAAGTCGCGGATCGTGGAGATCTCGTGGCTCATCCGCATGGAGAAGAGGTTGCCCGGCCCGGCCCAGCGGAAGCCGTTGGCCGCCTCATGGCTCTCCAGCAGGTCCACCGTCCCGCCATTGTTGAGGCCGAGCGCGGTGACGCCGATCGAGACGGTCAGCGCGGCGGATTGCCGCCCGTCCGAGACGGTGATCACCACCTCGCGCTCCGGCCCGTCGGCCAGCGGGATGGACAGGCCGGGGCGCAGGCGCAGCGTGTCCCCCACGATCATGAAGAGCCAGTCGTCATCCTCGCGGATGGTGAAGCTGAAGCCCGTGATGGAATCCGGGTCCACCACCTGAAGGCGGCCGATGGTGGCCCCCGCCGCGCCCGCGGCGACCGTGCCCCCGGTGAGGAAGCGCAGCCCCTGCGGCGGCGTGTCATCCAGGTTGAGCAAGCCGACGGACCACGTGCCGGCGCTGTCCATGATGCTGCCGTCCATCATGAAGAACCGCAGCCAGAAGCTGATGTTGGGCGAGATATTGTTCGCCACGAACCATTCGAAGTCGATCCGCGAGAGCGGCGTGATGGTGAGCGCGCCCGTGCTGCGGTTGAGGGAGACGTCGAAGAAATTCGCGCCGAAGCCGGCCACCTCGACGAAGCGGATCAATGCCGGATCAATGCTGATCTGCAGCTGGCCGATCCAGTCCCAGAGGGGCGTGTCCTCGTTGATCGAGCCGGGCAGCGAACCCGTGACCGTGATGCGCGACATCCTGTCCCTGCCTCCAGCTTCAGGCCGCGCCAGTCCGGCCCCGTCCGGAGGATGCCCCGCCCATGGTGAAGCAAGCGTGAAGCGGGCCCGAGCGCGATCGGGGGTTTGCCGCGAGGATCAATCGCCCCGCCGGCGGATCAGGGCCTGGGCTGTGCTGCGAGAATGATCGAGCGCTTCGGCGATGCCGCCCCGACGCGGCCCGCTAGGCCAGCATCTGCACCGCGAGGCCCGCCAGCACGGCCGCGTTCAGCAGGAAGAGCAGGCCCCCCACCGCCCGCCAGCGCGGCCCCACGGCATGCCCGAAGAAGCGGCCGAGCAGCGCGACCCCCGCCAGCGCCGGCACGGTGCCCAGCACGAAGGCCAGCATGGCCAGCCCGCCCGCCAGCGCGCTGCCCGAGCCCGCCGCCGCCGCCAGCGCCGCATAGAGCAGCCCGCAGGGCAGGGCCGAGAGCAGCAGCCCAAGCCGCACGCCGCGCCAGCCGGTGGGTGCCGCGAGCAGCCCGCCAAGCTGCGCCTCCAGCACGCGCGGCAGGCGCGGCGCGGGCAGCTTCGGCAGCAGCGCGGCCAATCGCGCCGAGGCCTGGGCCAGCATCAGCAGGGCCGCCAGCCCCAGCAGCGCCGCGGCCAGCCAGCGCAGCCCACTCGCCTGCGCCAGCAGCGCCCCCGCGCCGCCCGCCACCGCGCCCAAAGCCGCGTAACCAAGGCCGCGCCCCAGATGATAGGGCAGCAGCGCCGCGCCGGAGAGCCGCCGCAGCATGCCGCCGCCGAGGCTCTGATCCGCCGTCGCCGCCGCCTGGGCCAGCACGAAGGGCCCGCACATCACCGCGCAATGCGCGAGCCCCCCCGCCAACCCGGCGAGGAACAGCGCGCCCATCAGCGCGGGCATCCCGGCTGGCCCGAGGGCGGCCAGATCATGAAGGCAATTGGCGAGCACGTGCCCGGTCTATCCCCTGCCGCGTCGGCTGGCCTTGCGCCGCCGCAAAGGCATCATGCGGCAGCCGCGCCCCTCGTGCCCAGCGCGGCGCTCTGCTACAGCGGCGCAATGCTCGCACTCACCATGGGCGAACCCGCCGGCATCGGCGCCGAGATCGCCGTGAAGGCCTGGCACGCGCTGCGCGCCAGCGGCCCCGAATTCCTGCTGATCGACGACGCCGACCGGCTCACCGGCGCCCCCATCCAGCGCATCACGCACCCGGCCGAGGCGCGTTTCGCGGAGGCCCTGCCCGTCCTGCACCGCCCGCTGCCCACGCCGGCCACGCCGGGCAAGCCCAGCACCGCCACCGCGCCCGCCGTCCTCGCCGCGATCCGCGAGGCGGTGGCGCTGGCGCGATCCGGCGCGGTCACGGGCATCGTCACCAATCCGATCCAGAAATCCGTCCTCACCGCCGCCGGCTTCGCCCATCCCGGCCACACCGAATTCCTGGGCGAGCTGGCCGGCACCGGCGTGCCACCCGTGATGATGCTGGCCTGCCCGGAACTGCGCGTCGTCCCCGTCACGGTGCATGAGCCGCTGGCCCGCGCCATCGCGCGGCTGACGCCGGATCTCATCGTGGAACACGCGCGCATCACGCATGACGCGCTGGTGCGGGATTTCGGCATCGCCGCCCCGCGCCTCGCCGTGGCCGGCCTGAACCCGCATGCGGGCGAGGCCGGCACGCTGGGCCATGAGGATGACGCCATCGTCGCCCCCGCGGTCGCGCGACTGAAGGCGCTGGGCATCGCCGCCACCGGCCCCTGGCCGCCGGATACGATGTTCACGGCGCAGGCCCGGCCGCGCTATGACGCCGCCATCTGCCTCTATCACGACCAGGCCCTCATCCCGATCAAGACGCTGGACATGGCGGGCGGCGTGAACGTCACCCTTGGCCTCTCCATCATCCGCACCAGCCCCGACCATGGCACCGCGCTCGACATCGCGGGGCAGGGGATCGCGGGCGCGGAGAGCCTGATCGCGGCCATCCGCCTCGCCGCCCAACTTGCCGATCATCGAAGGAACCGCCGCTGATGCGCCTCTCCGTCAATGTGGACCATGTGGCGACGCTGCGGAACGCCCGCGGCGGCCATTTCCCCTGCCCGGTCGAGGCCGCGCGCCTCGCCATGGCCTCGGGCGCCGACGGCGTGACCATGCATCTGCGCGAGGATCGCCGCCACATCCGCGACCGCGACCTGGAGCGCGTGGCGACCGAGGTGGAGACCCGCCTCAATTTCGAGATGGCCGCGACGGAGGAGATGGTGGCGCTGGCCGAACGGCTGCGTCCGCCCGCCATCTGCATCGTCCCCGAGAAGCGGGCCGAGCTGACCACCGAGGGCGGGCTCGACGTGCTGCGCGCCGGCCCCTTCCTGGCCGAGGCGATCCGGCGGCTCGCCGGGCTCGGCATCGAGGTCTCGCTTTTTGTCGAACCCGATGCATTGCAAATTGCAAGGACCGCCGAGCTGGGCGCCCAGGCCATCGAGCTGCACACCGGCACCTATGCCGAGGCGCCGGCCGAGGCCCGAGCGGCGCTGGCGGCGAAGCTGGCCGAGGCGGCGCGATATGCGAAAACCATGGATCTTCAGTGCCATGCCGGACATGGACTGAGCTACGAGACCATCACGCCCATCGCCGCGATCCCCGAAATCAGCGAGGTCTCGATCGGCCATTTCCTGATTTCCACCTCGGTCTTCGAGGGGCTGCCCAGCGCCATCGCGCGCATGAAGGGGCTGATCGCCGCCGCGCGGGGCTGAATCGGCGCTGGCGCGGCGGGTGCGGCCGCTGGCACGGCGGCTGCAAGGATGGAGCACGACCCGAACCGAAGAGGAGTTCGATCATGTCTCAGACCTACAACGCCGCCCACCGCCAGCGCATCCAGGACGAGCCGCAATCGGCCCTTTCCTACTGGGGGACGGGCATCGCCTGCCTCAGCTTCCTGATGTTCGTCTTCTGGCTGGCCGGCCTCAAGTTCTGAGGCCGCCCTCCGGCGGGCGGCTTCAGCCCGCCGCCACCGGCCGCGCGCCCAGGATATGCGCGATGGCGTAGGTCAGGTCCGGCCGGTTCAGGGTGTAGAAGTGGAACTCGTCCACGCCATTGGCCTGCAGGATGCGCACCTGCTCGGCCGCCACCGTCGCGGCCACCATGCGCCGCGTGCCCTCATCCTCGTCCAGCCCCTCGAAGAGCTTTTCCAGCCAGGCCGGGACCGAGGCGCCGCACATGGCGGAGAAGCGCTTCACGCTGGCGAAATTCGTCACCGGCATGATGCCCGGCACGATGGGCAGGGTGATGCCGGCCGCGTGGCAGCGGTCGAGGAAGCGCAGATACACATCCGTGTCGAAGAAATACTGCGTGATGGCGCGGTTGGCGCCCGCATCCATCTTTCGCTTGAAATAGTCGAGGTCGGCATCGGCCGAGAGCGCGGCAGGGTGCACCTCGGGATAGGCGCCCACGCTGATGTCGAAATCAGCGATGCGGCGCAGGCCGCGCACCAGATCCTCGGCCTGGGCATAGCCGCCCGGATGGGGGGTGTACTGGCTGGCGCCCGCCGGCGGGTCGCCGCGCAGCGCCACGATGTGGCGGACGCCGGCCTCCCAATAGGCGCGGGCCACCTCGTCCACCTCCTCGCGCGTGGCGCCCACGCAGGTGAGGTGGGCGGCGGGCGTCAGGCTCGTCTCCCGCGCCAGGCGCGCCACCGTGTCATGCGTGCGGGCGCGCGTGGAACCACCCGCGCCATAGGTGACGGACACGAAGCGCGGGCCCAGCGGCTCAAGCCGGCGAATGCAGGTCCAGAGGTCCGCCTCCAGCTTCTCGTTCTTCGGCGGGAAGAACTCGAAGGAGAGTTTCGGCGCCGGCAGGCTGGCGGGCGAGGGCAGGGTGCCGAAGCGGGGGCCGGTCAGCCAGCGTTCCAGCGTGTTGTTCGGGGCGGTGTCCATGCCGCAGGGTTTGGCGTCGAGGGCGGGTTTTCGCAAGGGTCTTGCCACGCCCCTGGTGACTTTTCGTGACACGCCAGCAACTTGCCCGAAGGGGGCAGGTTGTGCTTTTTAGGTCTCCATTGCCGGTGCGCCGGGATATGTGGCCTTCGCCGCTTTCGGCCCCCGCCTTCGGTTCCGTCAAGAAAGGTCCGGTTCAACCCATGCGCTTCGGCCCTCTCCTGGCTTCCGCCCTGATCGTGATCGGGCTCGCGGGCTGTGCCACCCGGCCCGATGCCTCCGATCCGGAAGCCGTCGCCGAGTTCGAGGCCAATAACGATCCGCTCGAGCCGTGGAACCGCGGCATGTATGACGTGAACAACGTCATTGACGCGGCCGTGCTGCGCCCCGCCGCCGTGGTCTATCGCGCCGCCGTGCCGCCGCCGGTGCGCGAGGGCGTGCGCAACGCCCTGGGCAACCTGCGCGCCCCCACCATCCTGATGAATGACATCCTGCAGGGCGAGATGGATCGCGCCGGCCGCACCGCCGCGCGCTTCCTGATCAACTCCACGCTGGGCATCGGCGGCCTCGTGGATGTCGCCGCCTGGCAATTCGGCATCCCCGGCCATGGCGAGGATTTCGGCCAGACCATGGCGAGCTGGGGCGTGGGCGAAGGCCCCTACCTCTTCATCCCCGTCCTCGGCCCCTCCAATGTCCGTGACCTGACGGGCGCGGGCGTGGATGCGGTGGCGAGCCCCTGGTTCTGGTTCGGCCAGGGCGAGGTGGTCGAGGCGCTGCGCTGGGTCCGCGCCGGCATGACCGTGCTCGACGCGCGCGAGGGTGTGCTGGACACGCTGGACACGCTCTACGCCACCTCGCTCGATCCCTATTCGACGCTGCGCAGCGCCTATCGCCAGCGCCGCCAGAGCGAAATCGCCAATACCGGCCAGGTGGCGCCCGACGCCGCCGGCAGCACGGGCTTCGGCGTGGGCCTCGGCGTGAGGCTGCCGCCGGCCGAAACCCAACCCTCCCGCTGAGTGATCCCACGATGAACACCCCCTCCGCCGGTCGCCGCGCCGCCCTCCTGGCCGCCCTTGCGCTGGCCACCCCCTTCGCCCTGCCCCGCCCCGCCGCCGCCCAGATGGACGCGACGCGGGCCGTCGCCTTCATCCAGACCACCGGCAACGCGCTGGTCGAGGCGCTGAACAGCACCACGCTGAACGCCGCCCAGCGGCGCGAGCGCGTGGGCAACATCCTGCGCCAGGCGGTGGACATGGAAGGCACGGGCCGCTTCATCCTCGGGCGCTGGTGGCGCGTGGCCACGCCGGCCGAGCAGCAGGAATATCTGCGCCTCTTCGAGGAGACGCTGATCCGCAACCTCGCCACGCGCCTCGGCGAGTACCAGGGTGTCCGCTTCACGCTCGGCCGCAGCCAGCAGCGCACCGAGGAAGACGTGCTGGTCACCACCATCGTGGAACGCCCCGGCACGCCGGCGGTGAATCTCGACTGGCGCGTGGCCGATGTGAACGGCCAGCCGCGCGTGGTGGATCTGGTGGCGGAGGGCACCTCGCTCCGCCTCACCCAGCGCAGCGAATACAGCGCGGTGGTGCAGCGCGGCGGCAACCAGGTCTCCGCCCTGCTGACGGCGATGCGCGGCCAGCTGCAGCAGATACAGGCGCGGCAGTAGCGCCCAGACCGCGACCCGCGCTGCGGGATCGCGGTCTCGCTCCTGCGGAGAGACTGATTCGCCGCTCCAGCGTGCCGCCTCCGCGGATCAGGCTCTACCTGATCCGCAGCTCGCCCGGCAGTTCCGCGCTGCCGCGCAGTTGCGCCAGGAACGCCTTGGCCTCGGCCGCGCCCAGCACCGGGCCGGCCAGCTCCAGAAACTTCTCGTCCAGTTCGACATCCGAGAGTGGCGCGTCCGGATCACCCTTGCGCGTCGGCTGGTGGCGATAGAGCTCCCGCCCGTCCCGCAGCCGGATCGTCACCTTGGCGCTGCGCCGGCCGGGGAAGGCGGCCTCGCATTCCGCATCCAGGCTGACGGTGATGCGCGGCATCACGGCGCGGATCGCGGGGTCGGTCAGCCGCGCGGGCTGGAAGGCATCGAGCCGCACGCCGCCATAGAGCATGATGCTCGCGATGGTGAACTGCGTGGAGAAGCGCGCCTCCTGCTCCGTCTGGGCGTGCGGGCGGTCACACACGTTCTTCGTGGCCGCATAGCCGCCGACATGCAGGCTTTCCACATCCTCGGCGGTGAAGCCGTGCTCGCGCTGCAGGTCGCGCGTGGCGTCCAGCGCGGCGAAGATATGGCCGCAGCAGCCGTGATTCTTCACCGTCATCTGCGTGATCGTCAGCGGCTGGCCGAGGGCGGCGATCGCCTTCTCCCACTGGCCCGTATCCGCGCTCGTCGCCGCCGCGAAGCCGGCCGGGCCGTGCAGCACGTCGAGCGCGCCGGTCATCCCCTCGCGCGCGGCCATGGCGGCCAAGGCACCCGCCTCCGCCGCATGGCCCGGATGCAGCGGCTTGCTCATGCCATCGCCGCGGAAAGCCTGCTGCAACCCGCCCGCCATGGTGGCCGCGGTGGCGATGGCATGGGCGGTCTGATCCGCGTCGCAATCCAGCAGGACAGCCACCGCCGCCGCAGCACCAAAGGTGCCGACCGTGCCGGTGGTGTGCCAGTAATCGTAATGCGAGGGCTGCACCGCCTGCGCGATCCGGCAGGACACCTCATAGCCCGCGACCAGCGCGCGCAGCAGCGCCGCCATGTCCCGCCCCCGCGCCTGCGCGGCGGCGAGTGCGGCCGCCACCGTCGGGCAGCCCGGGTGATAGACGCCCCAGCGCCAGATGTCGTCGAACTCGACGATATGGCTCGCCGTGCCGTTGATCAGCGCGGCGTGGCGCAGCCCCGTCCGCGCGCCATCCACATAGGAGACGGCGCGGCCGGCCCCCCGCTCATCGCCCAGCGCGCGCGCCATCAGCGTGGCGGGCGGCAGGCGGCAGCCGGGCAGCAGGGCCGCGAACCAGTCGATCAGCGCGCGGCGCGCCGCATGCTCCACCTCGGCCGAGAGCGGCGCCGTCCGCCAGGAGGCCGCGTGTTCGGCCAGGATGGGAAGCGGGTTCAACGGTTGCTCCGCAGCACTTCCTTGTTGATGACCATGTCCACGTCGATCTCGCCCTTGAAGTGGCGGATGATGGAATCCACGCAGGAGAGGCCCATGCGCCGCATGCCCTGCACCGTGGCCGCCGCCGTGTGCGGCGTCATCACCACATTGGGCACGCCCAGCAGCGGGTTGTCCTTCGTGACCGGCTCATCCCAGAACACGTCGAGCCCTGCCGCCGCGACATGCCCGCTGCGCAGGGCGGCGGCCAGCGCCTGCTCCTGCACCAGCGTGCCGCGCGCCGTGTTCACGAAGCGCGCGCCGGGCTTCATGGCGGCGAGGAATTCCGCATTCACCATGCCGCGATTCTCGGCATTGGAGGGGCAATGCATCGTCACCCAATCCGCCTGGGCCAGGCCTTCCTGCATGGTCCTGGCGTAGCGGAAGCCGGCGCCCTTCACCGTGTTCATGGCCACATAGGGGTCGTGCACCACCACATCCATGCCGAACGCCGCCGCCAGCCGCGCCACGCGCCCGCCGATGCGGCCGAAGCCCACCACCAGCAGCGTCATCCCCGCGAGGTCGAAGGTCACCGGCGCATCCACGCTGCTCCATTTGAAGGCGCGGGTGTTGGCGTCATAGGTCTGCACCTGGCGCGCGATGGTCAGCATCAGCATCATCGCGTGTTCGGCGACACTCAGCGCATTCGCATCGGCCGTGACGGTCAGCGGAATGCCGCGCTTGGTCAGCTCCGGCACATCCACCTGATCATAGCCCACGCCGTGCCGCGCCACGATGGCGAGCTTGGGCGAGAAGCTCAGGAAATCCGCGTTGATCGGCGTGGCGCGGACGATGATCGCCTCGCCGCGCTCCATGGCCTTCACCAGGTTGTCGCGGCTGGTGTCATGCACCGTCTCGACGGTGAAGCCGGGCTCGGCCTTCAACGCCGCTTCGGCGTCGGGATGGAGGGAGCGCAGCAGGACGACGTGAGGCATTTTGGTTTCCTTCCTTGAAGGGGCTCCGCCCCTTCACCCCGGCAAGAACCTCAGGTTCTTGCATCTCCGACAAATATGGGTGCAGGGAACGAGTTCCCTGCTGGGGAGCGCGAGGGGCCAAGCCCCTCGCCACTCAAGCCAGATGCGCCGCCGGCCCCATCAGATGCTCGCGCATCCGCGCCTGCAGGATCGCACCCTCGCGCGGCGGCAGCACCAGCGGCTTGCTGGCCGGGTCGATCTTCACCACCGCAAAGAACGGCCCCTCCGCCTTGCGGGTCGCGGCCTTGAGTGCGGCCACCTGCGCCGGCTCCGTCACCAGCATGGTGCGCTTGATGCCGGCACCCTCGGCCATCTTCACCAGATCCGTGCCATGGCGCGTCGCCGTCTCCTGCATGCCGGTCTCGCCGTAATGCTCATTGTCCTGCACGACGATGGCGAGGTTCTTCGGCGCTTGATGCGCGACGGTGGCGAGGCTGCCGATGCCCATCAGCATCTCGCCATCGCCGGTCAGCACCAGCACCTGCCGCTCCGGCTGCGCGAGCGCGAGGCCGAGGCCGATCATGGCCGCGCCCCCCATGCCGCCCCAGAGCGGGAAATTCTGCGGCCCATCGCCCACCGCCGTGATGTCCCAGGCGGGGGCCCCAAGGCCCGCCACCACCAGCATGCCGCCGCGATCCTCCAGCAGCACGCGCGCCAGATCCCGCCGGTCGATCTTCCCGGAAGCGCCCACACCCACCATGGCGATCAATCCTTCCCGAAGGTCTTGGCGCCGAGCAGGCGCTGGCCGAGCAGCGTCGCCGTCGGCCGGAACGTGTTGAAGGCGAGCTTGAGCGTGGCTTCCACGGTGGAGGCCACGTCCTCGGCCGCGTCGGCGCGATGGACGATGGTGCCCATCGCCTCCAGCACCGCCTGGGTCGCCTGGCCCATCGGGATCTGCGCCGGATTGAACTCGCCATAGTCGCCGCGCATCGTGATGATCATCGGCATCGGCGTGCGATGAATGCCCGAGAGCGACAGCATGTTGATGCAATTGCCCACGCCCGAGGACTGCATGAGCAGGATGGAGCGGTCGCCCCCCAGCCAGGCGCCCTGCATGAGGGCGATGCCCTCCTCCTCCGTCGTCAGCGTCACGACGCGCAGATTGTTGTCGGCGAGGCAGCGCTTGATGAGGCGCGAATGCCCCGCATCGGGCACCAGCGCCACCTGGCGCACATTGTACTGCTTGAGCAGGTCATAGATGCGATCCGGCCAATCGGCCGCCGCATCGGGCGCGCTTTCCACTTGGTGCTGAGCCATGAAGTTCCTCCGTTGCGGCAAGTTTCCGCCGCATGCGGGCGGCTGACAAGACATCCACCCTTGATTTCGGCGCATTCCCCGTGATTGAGAGGCGCATGCCCTTCCGTCACGCCATCGCCGGCACGACCCATGTCTTCGCGGACCTCAGGACGCTGCTGGCCCGCGCCACCCCCTTCCGCTCGGGCGATGCGCTGGCGGGCGTGGCCGCCACCAGCGCGGCCGAGCGCGTGGCGGCCCAGCGCGCCCTGGCCGACCTGCCACTCACGCACTTCCTAACCGAGACGGTCATCCCCTACGAGACGGATGACGTGACGCGCCTGATCCAGGACAGCCACGACGCCGCCGCCTTCGCGCCCGTTTCGCACCTCACGGTCGGCGGTTTCCGCGACTGGCTGCTGGCCGCCGAGCCCGAGGCGCTGGTGCCGCTGCGCCGCGGCCTGACGCCCGAGATGGTGGCCGCCGTCAGCAAGATCATGCGCATCAGCGACCTGATCGCCGTCGCCCAGAAATGCCGGGTGGTGACGCGCTTCCGCAACACCATCGGGCTTCCAGGGACGCTCTCCATCCGCCTGCAGCCCAACCACCCGACGGATGACCTCCGCGGCGTCGCCGCCAGCACCCTGGACGGCCTGCTGATGGGCGCGGGCGATGCCGTGATCGGCGTGAACCCCGCCACCGACAATATCGAGCAGGTGCTGGGCCTGCTGACCATGCTGGACGAGGTCCGCACGCGCTTCGACATCCCGACGCAAAGCTGCGTCCTCTGCCATGTGACGACCGCGCTGCTGGCCATCGAGCGCGGCGCGCCGGTGGATCTGGTGTTCCAATCCATCGGCGGCACGCAGGGCGTGAATGAAAGCTTCGGCGTGACGCTCGCCTTGCTGCGCGAAGCCGAGGAGGCGGCGCTCTCCCTCAGGCGCGGCACGCTCGGCCAGGATGTGATGTATTTCGAGACCGGCCAGGGAAGCGCCCTCTCCGCGGAGGCGCATCACGGCGTGGACCAGCAGACCATCGAGGCGCGGGCCTATGGCGTGGCGCGCGCCTATGCGCCGCTGCTGGTGAATTCGGTCGTCGGCTTCATCGGCCCCGAATACCTCTTCGACGGCAAGCAGATCATCCGCGCCGGGCTGGAGGACCATTTCTGCGGCAAGCTGCTCGGCCTGCCGATGGGCGTGGACATCTGCTACACCAACCACGCCGAGGCCGACCAGGATGACATGGACACGCTGCTGACCAGCCTGGGCGTGGCAGGCGTCACCTACATCATGGGCGTGCCAGGGGCTGATGACGTGATGCTGGCCTACCAGTCCACCTCCTTCCATGACGGGCTCTATGCCCGCGCGGCACTCGGCAAGACGCCCGCCCCGGAATTCGCCGCCTGGCTGGAGCGCATGGGAATCGGTGCAGCGGATTCCATTCCCGCCAGCATGTCCCCCGCGCTGATCGGCTTGTCATGAGCATCACGCGCTGGAGCGATCTGCGCCGCTTCACCCAGGCCCGCGTCGGCCTTGGCCGCTCGGGCAATGCGGTGCCCACGGGCGCGCATCTCGACTTCCAGGAGGCACATGCGGCCGCGCGCGACGCCGTCTGGTCCGCGTTGGACACCGAGGCGCTGCGTGCCGAACTCGGGCCCGTGCCCGTGCTGCACAGCGAGGCCGCGGACCGGAAGACCTACCTCCTCCGCCCCGATCTCGGCCGCCGCCTCCGCGCGGTCGATCGCGATTCCCTGCCCAGGACCGGCGGAACGGTGATCGTGGTGGCGGATGGCCTCTGCGCCTCCGGCGTGCAGCGCCAGGCCGCCGCCATGGTGCGTGCGCTCGGCGCGGACTGGCCGGTGGTGATCGTGGAGCAGGCCCGCGTCGCCATCGGCGATGACATCGGCGAGGCGATGGGCGCGGAGGCCGTGGTGGTGCTGATCGGCGAGCGGCCGGGCCTCTCCGCGCAGGACAGCATGGGCATCTACCTCACCTGGCAGCCGCGCCGCGGCCGCACCGACGCCGAGCGCAACTGCATCAGCAATGTCCGCCCCGGCGGCATCAGCGTGCAGGATGCCGCGGCCAAGGTGCATTGGCTGCTGCGCGGCGCCCGCGCGCTGGGCGCCACCGGCGTGGCGCTCAAGGATGACATGACGAGCACGCCGCTCCTGGGCTAGCCTCGCCCGCAACGAAACGAATGGGAGGCAAGAATGCGCTGGATCACCCTCATGCTGGCGGCGCTGCTGGCCTTGCCCGCGGCGGCGCAAGACTTCCCCAGCCGCGCCGTGCAGCTCATGATCCCCTTCCCGCCCGGCGGCAACACGGACCTCATGGCCCGCGCGCTGCAACAGGAGCTCTCCAAGGCGCTCGGCCAGCAGGTGGTGGCCGTCAATCGCGGCGGGGCCGCCGGCGCCATCGGCAATGCGGAACTCGCCCGCGCGCGCCCCGATGGCTACACCATCGGCATCTCGCCGAACAACGCCATCACGACGCAGCCCTTCCTGCAGAACGTGACCTATACGCCGGAAAGCTTCCGCTATCTCTGCCTGGTCTATGACAACCCGCAGGTGCTCATCCTCGGCCGCAACGCGCCCTTCCGCGACTTCGCCGGCATGATCGCCCATGCGCGCACAGGGCGGGAGGCGCTGGTCTTCGGCTCGCCCGGCGTGGGCAGCACGCAGCACATCCTCATCGCGCAGCTGCTGCGCGCGGCCGGCGTGGACGGGCTGAACGTGCCCTTCACCGGCGCCGGCCCCATGTCCCAGGCCGCACTCGCCGGCCAGATCATGGCCTTCGTCGAGGCCGCCTCCATCCCCGCCTCCACCGGCCTGCCGGTGCTGGCGGTGCTGGGCACGCGGCGCATGGCGGCGCTGCCGGAGGTGCCCAGCACGGGCGAGCTCGGCTACCCCATGGCCGGCACCACTTATGGCGGGCTGATCGCCCCCGCCGGCCTGCCGGATGCCATCGCCGAGACCATCGAGCGCGCCTGCCGCACCGCCGTCACCAGCGAGGGCTTCCGCACCATCGCCGAGCGGCTGAACGCCGTGCCGAGCTTCCAGACGGGCGCCGAATTCCGCGCCCGGTTCATCGCGGAATCCCAGGTGAACCGCGCGCTGCTGGCCGATCTCGGCATCCAGCGCCAGTAATGCCGCGCACGCTCGATCCCCTGCTGCTGGAGGAGGATTTCCTCCGCGCCTCGGGCCCGGGCGGGCAGAACGTGAACAAGCTGGAGACGGCCGTCCAGCTCCGCTGGCGCGCCGCCGAGGCGGGCCTGGATGAGCGCGTCTTCGCCCGCCTGAGGACGCTCGCCGGGCGGCGAATGACGAAGGAGGGCGTGGTCATCATCGCGGCCCAGGCCCACCGCACGCGCGAGCGCAACCGCGAGGATGCGCTGGCCCGCATGCAGGAACTCCTGGACGAGGCCGCGAAGCCGCCACCCCCCAAGCGCCGCAAGACCAAGCCCACCAAGGGCTCGCAGATCCGCCGCATGGACAGCAAGACCAAGCGGGGCACGACGAAGAAACTGCGCTCCGGGCCTATTCAGGATTGATGGACGGCACGACGGCTGCGCCGCCGCAGCCCTCAGACGCGTCACGCCGGAGGCGTGCTGTCCGCACGTCACGCCGGAGGCGTGCTGTCCGCACGTCACGCCGGAGGCGTGCTGTCCGCACGACGCGCCGCGCGTCCGCACGGCTTGGCTTCGCCGCATAGGCGGGGGCGCGCTTTTCGCGCGACGCCCTTGGGGCCGTTGCCGAGGCTTTGCAGCCGCTCGCGCATCCCGCACACTCGCGCCACAGAAAGAGAGGAAACGCATCATGGCCAAGCCGCGCCGCGTCATCATCACCTGCGCCGTCACCGGCGCCATCCACACGCCCAGCATGTCGCCGCACCTGCCCATCACCGCGGCCGAGATCGCCGAGGCCGCGATCGGCGCCGCGGAAGCCGGCGCCGCCATCGTCCACCTGCACGCCCGCAACCCCGAGGATGGCCGCCCCGACCAGTCGCCCGAGGCCTTCGCGCCCTTCCTCGGCATCATCAAGCAGGCCAGCAATTGCGTGGTGAACATCACCACCGGCGGCGCGCCCACCATGACGATAGAGGAGCGCGTGCGCCCCGCCGCCCTGCACAAGCCGGAAGTGGCCTCGCTCAACCTGGGTTCGATGAATTTCGGCCTCTTCGGCATGCTGAACCGCTTCAAGGAGTTCAAGCATGACTGGGAGCCCGCCTACCTCGCGAACAAGGACATCATCTTCCGCAATTCCTTCCAGGACATCGAGTACATCCTGACCACCTGCGCCGGGAACAACACGCGCTTCGAGTTCGAGTGCTACGACACCTCGCACCTCTACAACCTGAAGTATTTCTTCGATCAGGGCCTGGTGAAGGCGCCGCTCTTCATCCAGACCGTCTTCGGCCTGCAGGGCGGCATCGGCGCGCATCCGGATGATGTGATGCACATGAAGCGCACGGCGGATCGCCTCTTCGGCGACAACTACCAGTGGTCCGTGCTGGGTGCGGGCGCCAACCAGCTCAAGATCGCCGCCATGGCGGCGGCGATGGGGGGCAATGTCCGCGTGGGCCTGGAGGACAGCCTCTGGGCCGGGCCGGGCCGTCTGGCCACCAGCAATGCCGAGCAGGTGCGCCTGGTGCGCCAGATCATCGAAGGCCTGGGCCTGGAGATCGCGAGCCCCGATGAGGCGCGCGAAATGCTCCAACTCAAGGGAGGCGACCAGGTCGCCTTCTGAATCGGGCGGGGGCGTTCAGCGCGCCCCCTCCCCATTACTTCCCCTTCCACTCCGCGGGGCGTTTCGCCAGGAAGCTCGACACGCCTTCCGCGAAATCGGCGCTGGTGAAGCACATCTCCACCAGGTCATCGCCATGGATCTCGCGCAGCGGCGCGCGCAGGCGGCGCATCGCCTCCTTGGTCGCGCGCATGGTCAGCGGCGCGTGGCGCGTCAGCGTCTCCGCCAGCTCGGCCGCGCGGGCCTGGAGCGCCGCATGGTCCGGCAGGATCTCGCTGAGCAGCCCCACCGCCTTCATCTCCTCGGCGTCCAGGAGGCGCGCGGTATAGACCAAATCCATCACCCGCGTCGGCCCCATCATCGTCGCCAGCCGCGCGTAATTCGCCATGGAGAGGCAATTGCCCAGCGTCTTCGCGATGGGGAAGCCGAAGCGCGCATTGGCCGCGCCGATCCGCAGGTCACACACCGAGGCGATGCCCGCCCCACCCCCCGTGCAGGCCCCCGCGATGGCCGCGATGGTCGGCTTCACGCAGGTCTCGAGCGCAGTCATGATCCGGTCGATCTTTTCCTCATAGGCCAGCGCATCCGCGGCCGTGCGGAAATTGGTGAACTGGCTGATGTCGGTGCCGGCCGCGAAGGCCTTCTCCCCCGCGCCGGTGATGACGATGACCTTCACGCTGTCATCCGTGTTGGCCTCGGTGGCGAGCCTGGCCAGCCCCTCATACATCGGGAAGGTCAGCGCATTGCGCGCCTGCGGCCGGTTGAGCGTGACGAAGACGATGCCGTCGCGGCGCTCGATCAGCAATTCATCGGACATGGCGGGTTCCCCTCAAGTTCCTGTGGGAGGGAGGGTTGCAGCGAAAGCCCTCCGGTGGAAGATGCCCGGCGAAAATCTGGAGGCCCCCGTCATGATGCCCTTGTCCCGCTTCACCGTCCTCGACCTCACCCGCGTCCGCTCCGGCCCCACCTGCGTCCGGCAGCTGGCCGATTGGGGCGCCAACGTCATCAAGATCGAGGCGACGGACGAGGTGGACACCAGCAAGGGCATGGGTGGCGAGCGCCACGGCCCCGATTTCCAGCTGGTCCATCGCAACAAGCGCGGCATGACGCTGAACCTGAAATCCGCCGAGGGCCGCGCCGTCCTGCACCGGATGGTGGAGAAGGCCGATGTGGTGGTGGAGAACTACCGCCCCGACGTGAAGACGCGCCTCGGCCTCGATTACGAGACGCTCTCGAAGATCAACCCGCGCATCGTGCTCGGCTCCATCTCCGGCTTCGGCCAGACCGGCCCCTACGCCAAGCGGCCGGGCTTCGACCAGATCGCCCAGGGCATGGGCGGGCTGATGTCGGTCACTGGCCTGCCCGGCCAGGGCCCGGTGCGCGTCGGCATCCCGGTGGCGGACCTCACCTCCGGCCTCTATTGCGCGCTCGGCATCATGGTCGCGCTGCTGGAGCGCGAGCAGACGGGCAAGGGCCGCTGGGTCCATGTCAGCCTGCTGGAAGCCATGATCGGCATGATGGACTTCCAGGCCACCCGCTGGACCATGAAGGGCGAGGTGCCGAAGCAGGCCGGCAATGACCACCCCACCACCACCCCCACCGGCCTGTTCCAGACCACCGACGGCGTGGTGAATCTCGCCGGCGGCGGCCAGAACATGTGGGAGCGCATCGTCGCCGTCCTCGGCATCGAGGAAGCGGCGAAGGACCCCGATGTGGCGAATGACAAGCTGCGCACGAAGAACCGCGCCAAGACCAACGCCATGCTGCAGGCCGTGATCGGCACCAACACCAGCGAATACTGGGTCAGCCGCTTCAACGAGGCGGGCGTGCCCTGCGGCCCGGTCTATTCGATGGACCAGGTCTTCGCCGACCGCCAGGTGCAGCATCTCGGCATGGAGATGCCCGTCGAGCACCCCGTGCTCGGCACCATCAACACGGTGCGCGCCCCCATGCAGATCGAGGGCGTGCAATGTGCCCGCCGCCCCACGCCCGAGCGCGGCGAGCACACGGAGGAGGTGCTGGCGGAATTCGGCTTCTCGGCCGATGAGATCGCCGCGCTGCGCGCGCAGAAGGCCGTCTGAGGGTGAAGATCACTTCCGTCCGGCAGGGCGTGGTGCCGATCATGAGCGCCATCGCCAATGCCTATATCGACTTCTCGAAGATGACGGCGAGCGTGGTCGCCGTCACCGTCGAATCCGGCGATGGCCGCAAGGCCACCGGCTATGGCTTCAACAGCAATGGCCGCTACGCCCAGCCCGGCCTGCTGGCCGAGCGCTTCATCCCCCGCCTGGAAGAAGCCGGCGAACTCCCCGCCCATGAGGATGGCGGCTTCGATCCCGTCCCCGCCTGGACGGCCATGATGAAGAACGAGAAGCCCGGCGGCCATGGCGACCGTTCCGTCGCCGTCGGCGTGCTCGACATGGCGCTCTGGGATGCGGCGGCCAAGCTGGCCGGTGTGCCGCTCTGGAAGCTGCTCTCCAACCGCTTCAATGGCGGCCGCCACGACGCCACCGCCTGGGTCTATGCGGCCGGCGGCTACTACCACCCCGGCAAGGATGTGGATGGCCTGGTCGAGGAGATGAAGCGCTACCTCGGCATGGGCTACAGCGTCGTGAAGATGAAGATCGGCGGCTCGCCCGGCATGCCGCTGCGCGAGGCGCTGCTGCTTGATCTCAGCCGCATCGAGGCGGTGCTGAAGCTGCTGGATGGCGACGGCTCGCGCCTCTGTGTGGACGTGAATGGCCGCTTCGGGCTGCATGCGGCGCTGAGCTACGGCGCCGCCATCCAGGGCTTCGGCCTGCGCTGGTACGAGGAGCCGCTGGACCCGCTGGATTACTCCACCCACGCGACGCTGGCCGAGCATTACCAGCCGCCGCTCGCCACCGGCGAGAACCTGTTCAGCATGCTGGATGCGCGCAACCTGATCCGCCATGGCGGCCTGCGCCCCGACCGCGATATCCTGCAATTCGACCCCGCCCTCTCCTACGGCCTGGTCGAGTATCTCCGCACGCTGACGATGCTGCGCGAGCACGGCTGGTCACCGCGCCGCTGCGTGCCGCATGGCGGCCACCAGTTCGCGCTGAACATCGCGACCGGCCTCGGCCTCGGCGGCAATGAGAGCTATCCGGAGGTCTTCGCGCCCTTCGGCGGCTTCGCCAGCGGCGTACCGGTGGTGGACAGCCGCGTCGCCATGCCTGACGTGCCCGGCATCGGCTTCGAGGTGAAGAACGACCTCTGGGCGGTGCTGAAGGATCTGTAGAGCACGGTCCGCTGAGGCGGGACCGCCGAAGCGGTGAATCATCCTCTCAAAGGGGCTGGAGCGTCATCCGGCTTCGGCGGATCACGCTCCAACCCCCGCCCGGCCAAGGCCCGGCTTGCATCCGGCCCCGCTCTGGCCAGATGATGACGACTGTAATCGTGCCGCCCGCCCCGATTCGCGGGCGGCCTCTGGCCAAGGAACCGCCGGACCCGCCGATGCCGCCGCTGTCCACCCCCTTCCTGAGCCGCCGCCGGGCCGTGCTGGGCGCGCTGCTGCTGCCCCCCACGCTGGCAGGCTGCGGCAGTGGGCCGGCCGTGGCGCAACGCGGCCTGCTGCCTGACTTCGCCGACCTCGCCGAGCGCGTGCTGCCCGCCGTGGTCAACATCGCCGTCAGCGGCGAGCAATCCGTCCAGCCACCGCCCGAATTCCGCGGCACGCCCTTCGAGCGCTATTTCCGCGGCCGGCGGGAGCGCGTGCAGGGCGCGGGCTCGGGCTTCGTCATTGACCCTTCCGGCCTCGTCGTCACCAACAACCACGTGGTCGGCCAGGCGCAGCGCGTCATGGTCGGCGTGCAGGGCGGCCAGGAATTGCCCGCCCGGGTCATGGGCGGCGACGAGCTGACCGACCTTGCTCTCCTGCGCGTGGAGAGCCGCACGCCGCTGGTGGCCGTTTCCTTCGGCAGCAGCGCGTCGCTGCGGATCGGCCAATGGGTGCTGGCGGCCGGCAATCCCTTCGGCCTCGGCGGCAGCGTCACCTCCGGCATCGTCTCCGCCCGCGGGCGGGACATAGGCGCCGGCCCCTTCGACGACTTCATCCAGACCGACGCCGCCATCAACCCGGGCAATTCCGGCGGCCCGCTCTTCAACATGGCGGGCGAGGTGATCGGCATCAACACGGCCATTTATTCACCCTCGGGCGCCAGCGCCGGCATCGGCTTCGCCACCCCCTCCGACCTTGCGCGCCCGGTGATCGAGACGCTGCGCCGCGAGGGGCGGGTCGAACGCGGCTGGCTCGGCGTCTCCGTGCAGGATCTGGTGGCCGATGACCCGCGCGCCAGCCGCCGCGCCGTGCTCATCGCGGGCGTGGAGCGCACCGGCCCCGCCGGGCGCGGAGGGCTGCGCGTGGGCGATGTGGTGCTGGCCATCAATGGCGAGCGCACCGAGACCTCCCGCGGGCTGATCCGCAGCGTCGCCGCCGTGCCGCCCGGGCAGAATGTCCGCTTGACGGTCCTGCGCGATGGCCGCACGCAGGATGTCACTTTGCAAGTGGGGCGCCGCCCCCCCGGCCCGGGATGAGGAAGCCCGGGCGCTCATGAAGGAAAAGAAGACATGATGCGCATCCTTCTCGTGGAAGATGACGTCGAGGTGGCCCGCTTCGTGAAGAAGGGCCTGCAGGAGGCCGGCCACACCGTCGAGCACGCGGCGAACGGGCGGGATGGCCTCTTCCTCGCGGCCTCCGAATCCTTCGACATGCTGGTGCTGGACCGCATGCTCCCCGGCGGGGTGGACGGCGTCCGCCTCGTGGAAACCCTGCGCCAGCAGGGCAACCGCACGCCCGTTCTCTTCCTCTCGGCGCTGTCGGGCGTGGATGAGCGGGTGAAGGGCCTGAAGGCCGGCGGCGACGACTACCTGGTGAAGCCCTTCGCCTTCGCCGAGCTGCTCGCCCGCGTCGAGGCGCTGGGCCGCCGCCCCTCCTCCGAGGCGCCGGTCACCAAGCTCCGCGTCGCCGACCTCGAGCTCGACCTGCTCAGCCGCACCGTGATGCGCGGCAGCCGCAAGATCGACGTGCAGCCGCGTGAGTTCCGCCTGCTGGAGCACCTGATGCGCCATGCCGGCCAGGTGGTGACGCGCACCATGCTGCTCGAGAAGGTGTGGGACTACCATTTCGACCCGCAGACCAACGTGATCGACGTGCATGTCAGCCGCCTGCGCCAGAAGCTGGACAAGGGCTTCGACAAGCCGCTGATCCACACCGTCCGCAACGCCGGCTACATGATCCGGGCCGAGGCCTGACCCAGGCCGGCGGCCATGAGCACGCCGCCGCGCGGCCCCGTCTCCATGACGCGCCCGATCCCCCGCCCGGGGCAGCCGCCGCGCCTGCTGCAATCGGCGGGCTTCCGCTTCGCGCTGCTCTTCGTCGGCATCTTCTCGGTCGCCGCCGCCTTCCTGGTGGCGGTGCTCTGGTGGGCGACCGCCGGCGCGCTGGACCGGCAGACCATCGCCGCCATCCGCACCGATGCCTCCGCCCTGGTGGAACGCTACCGCGATGCCGGCGCGCAGGGCCTGATCGACGCGATCGAGGAGCGCCTCGCCCTCGATGCCGAGGCCGAGACCATCTACCTGCTGGTGAACACCCAGGGCGTGAGGCTCGCCGGCAACCTCACCGCCTGGCCCGCCGCGATCGCCGAGGAGGGCGTCTGGTTCCGGACCCGCATCCTGCATGACGGCGCGACCGCCGAGGCGCGCATCCACAGGCGGGACCTGCCGGGCCTGCGCCTGCTGGTCGGCCGCGACGAGAGCGAGCGCGTGCAGCTCCGCCTGCTGCTGACCGAGGGCGTGGCGTGGTCGCTGGGCGCCGTGCTGCTGTTTGCCGTGATGGGTGCCGCCGTCATCCGCCGCGCGCTTCAGAACCGCATGCGCCCGGTCGTCGCCACCGCCCAGGGGATCGCGGCGGGGGATTTCTCCCAGCGCGTGCCGATCTCCCCGCACGGCCTCGAATATGGCGACGAGTTCGACCGGCTGGGCGCCACCATGAACGCCATGCTGGACCGCATCGCGGCGCTGATGGCCGGCATGCGCGGCGTGGCGGACGCCATCGCGCATGACCTGCGCACCCCCATCGCCCGCGCCCGCGGCAAGCTGGAGGGCAGCCTCGCCACGGCCGCGACGGAGGAGGAGCTGCGCGCGGCGGTGGAGGAAGGCATCGCCGACCTCGACAACATCACCCGCATCTTCCAGGCCCTGCTCCGCATCGCCGAGGCCGAGGCCGGCGCCCGCCGCGCCGCCTTCGCGCCCATAGATCTCTGCGAGGTGCTGCGCGATGCGGCCGAATTCTACGAGGTGATGGCCGAGGCGCGCGAACAGACGCTCGAGACCGGGATGCCCGAGCGGCTGCCCCTGCTGGGCGACCGGGACCTGCTGCTCCAGGCCGTGGCCAACCTGCTGGACAATGCGATCAAGTTCACGCCCGCGGGCGGCGTCGTGCGCCTGACCGCCCGGCAGGATGAGCAGGGGATCGAGATCGCGGTGAGCGATTCCGGCCCCGGCCTCTCGCCCGAGGACCGGGCGCGCGCCATGGACCGCTTCTTCCGCGCCGATGCCTCGCGCAACCTGCCGGGCTCGGGCCTCGGCCTCGCCCTGGTCCGTGCGGTGGCGCAGCTTCATGCGGGCGAGGTGATGCTGGGCGACGCCATGCCCGGCGCCAGCCCGCCCGGCCTCAAGGTCTCGCTGCTGCTGCCGGGGGCCGGGCGGGAGGGCCCGGGGGAGTGAGCGCCGGCTCCATGACCAAGGCTTCACGGCCGGCCCATCGCCCCGAGACGCGGCCCGGCGCATCTGTGCACCATGTGCCGCCTCGCCGCCCTGGCCGTGATCCTGCCGCTCCTCGGTTCCGCGCCCGGCCCCGCCCGGGCCGATGAGGGCCCGTCGCGCACCACGACCGACAATGCCGAGTATTGCGAGGCGCTGGCCGCCCGCCTCGCCGCGAGCCCGACGCCCGTCAGCGCCGCGCCGCGCGAGCTGGGCGAGGAGGGCAAGCGCCTCTGCGCCTCCGGCCATGTCCGCACCGGCATCGCCAAGCTGCGCCGGGCGCTCCGCGCCTCCCGGGCCGAGGCGCGCGCCGAATAGGGGATGAGGCGGCATCGCCGAAACGCCGAAGCCTCGCCTCCCCGGCCCGCGTGACCCCGCGCTTCCTCTCCCTCGCGCTCTCCGGCGCGGCGGCCACCTGCGTCGGCATCGGCCTCGCGCGCTTCGCCTTCGTGCCGCTCTTTCCCGCGCTGGTACCGGCGGGCTGGGTGACGAGGGCTTAGAGCTTAATCCCATCCATCTGGATCATACCCTGCTGCGGCGAACATGCGCTGACACTCGCGCGGGGTGACGCGGTCGAGAATGCGCCCGATGGCGTTCCACAGGGTGTCGATGGTCCGCGCAGCCTCGCGGCGCAGCAGCGCCTTCAGCTTGGCGAACAGGTTCTCGATTGGATTGAAGTCCGGGCTGTAGGGCGGCAGGTAGAGCAGATGCGCACCCTTGGCCTCGATGAGGGCCCGCACGGCCGGGCCTTTGTGGCTGCTGAGGTTGTCCATCACCACGATGTCGCCGGCCCGCAGTTCCGGCACGAGCGCTTGCTCCACCCAGGCTTCGAAGATGAGCCGGTTGACTGGGCTGTCGATCACGAAGGGCGCGACCACGCCGCTGCTGCGCATCCCGGCGATCAGCGTGGTGGTTTTCCAATGGCCGTGGGGGATTGCCATGCGCAGGCGCTCGCCACGCGGGCAGCGGCCATGGCGTCGGGCCATGTTGGTGCTGGCCCAGCTCTCGTCGACGAAGATCAGGCGCTCAGGATCGAGGTCGAGCTGCGCCTCGAACCAGGCTTCGCGCCGGCTCAGGACGTCGGGGCGTTGCTGCTCGGCTGCGTGCGCGGTCTTTTTTTGCGCGTGTAGCCGCGACGGTCGAAGAAGCGCCAAAGCGTGCCGTAGCCGAAGCGCAGGCCCCGTTCGGCAAGGGCTACGCGCAGTTCCAGCAGCGTCATGTCGCGCTGCGCGTGAAACACTTCGAGGATCGTCTCAGCCTCGGCCTCCACAACATGGCTGCGCCGATCACCACCAAGCGGACCGTGCATCGGCACCGCACCCTCGGCGGCAAGGGTACGCCAGCGGCTGACGCTGGCTGCGCTGACCTTGAACCGCTCGGCCGCCTGGCGGTGCGTGAGGCCTTCTTCCAACACCGCAGCCAGCGTGCGCTGCCGTAGATCCAGTGAGAGCGCCTTCGACATCCAGCCCGGCCTCCACGCTCCGGAAGACAGCGTGAATCAGAAAACAGCCGTTCCGGGAATCCCCACGATTCAGTCAGACCGGATGACGCTCTAGGCCGGGCTGCTGGGGGCCGCGGCGCTGGCCGGCTATGTCGGCGGCGCCATGGGCGCACAGGCGCTGGGCCGGTGCATCGGCACGCGGCCGGCGCTGGCGCTGGGCATGGCCGGCGCGCTTCTCTCCCTGCTGGCATCCGCCCTGCCCGGCGGCCTGATCTGGCTGCTGCCCTGGCGCCTGCTGGCCGGGCTCGCGGGCGGCGTGCTGATGTCGCTCGCCGGCCCCGCCATCCAGCGCGCCGTGCCGCCGGAGCGGCGTGGCGCCGCCTCGGGCATCGTGGTCAGCGGGGTGGGCGGCGGCATCGCGCTGGGGGCGGCGCTGCTGCCGCCCCTGCTGGCCTGGGGGCCGAGTGCCGGCTGGCTCGGCCTCGCCGCGCTCACCGCGCTGCTCTGGGCCTTCGCGCAGCCCCGCTTCCCGGCCGATCCTGGCGGGCAGGCGGCGCCGGGCCCGCTGAGAGGATGATTCAGCGTTTCGGCGATTCCGCCTCAACGCATCATGCTCTGAAAGGCGCTCAGGGCTCCTGGAAGGCGCGGTGGAAGCTGTCCACCACGGGCTGCGTGATGTAGCGCCAGAAGGTGCGGCTGCCGAGCTGGATATGCGCCTCCACCGGCATGCCGGGCGTGAGGAACACGGCCGGCAGCCGCGCGAGCTGGTCGGCGTCGATGCGGATATGCGCGCGGTAATGGCTGGCGCGCGTCTGCGGGTCCACCGTGATGTCGGGCGCCACGAAGCTCACCTCGCCATGCAGGAAGGGCACCAGGCGCTGCTTGAAGGCCGGCAGGCGGATTTCCGCCGGCAGCCCGGTGAAGACCACGTCGATATCCATGGGCTGCACCTGCACCTCGGCGATCAGCCGGTCCCGCACGGGGACCAGCTCCATCGCCGGGTCGCCGGGGCGGAGCACGGCGCCCAGGTTGAAGACGCGCAGGTTCACGATGGTACCGTCCTCGGGTGCCACGATGTCGCGCCGCGTCGAGATGTCGGCCGCGGCACGCAACCGCTCCTCCACCTCCGAGAGGCGCCCCACCACCTCGCGCATCTCTGTGCCGACCTCCTGCTGGCGCTGGTCCATGGTCTGGCGCGTCTGGCTCTCCGCCTCCTCCACCGCGGCATTGGCGCGGCGGATCTGGCCGGTCAGGTCGGCGATCAGGCCCTCGGTGGCGGCGAGCTGACGTTGCAGCGCGAGCAGTTCGGGCAGGCGGGCCAGGCCCTGCTGCACCAGGCCCCGGCGCATCGCCTCCTCCTGCACCAGCAAGGTCAGCTGGCGCCGCGCCGCCTCGATCTGCCCCTCGGCCGAGCTGATGGTCCCCCGCGCCTGGTCACGCCGGTTGGTCAGCACGCTGAGCTGGCTGGCGAGGCTGGCCTGCCGCGCCTGGAACAGGGTGCGCTGGCCGGCCATGGCCTCGGCCGCGCGCGGATCGCGCGAGGCGACCAGCTCGGGCGGGAAGGTGATGGCCTCGGCGCGCTCCAGCTCGGCGGTCAGCCGTGCCTGCTGCGCCGTCAGCGCGTCGCGCTGCGCGACGAGGCCGGCCACCGCCGAGCCCGATTGCACGTCGTCCAGCCGCATCAGCACCTGGCCCTCGCGCACCTGGTCGCCGTCGCGCACCATGATCTCGCGCACCATGCCGCCTTCCAGGTGCTGCAAGGTGCGGCGCGTGCCCTCCACCTTGATCATCCCGGGCGCGATCGCGGCCTCGGAGAGGGGGGCCAGCATGGCCCAGGCCATGAAGCCGCCGAAGAAGCCGAACATCACCAGCAGGCCGAAGAGCACCACGCCCCGCGTGCGCGGCGCCTCGCTCTCGATCACCGGCGGCAGCCGCTCGGGCAGGACGGTCGGGCGCGGCGCGGGGACGCTGCGGTCGGTCGTGTCCAGCATCAGGCGCCCCCACCATTGGCGGAGGCGAGCTGCACCGGGCGCGGCGGGCCGGAGAGGCGCTTCAGCACCTCGGCACGGGGCCCGAAGAGCTCGGCCGCGCCGTCCTTCATCACCAGCACCTTGTCCACCTCCTGCACCAGGGCCGGCCGGTGCGAGACGAGGACGACGGTCACACCCTGCGCCTTGAGGCGCTGCAGCGCACGGCTCAGCGCCGCCTCGCTGTCGCCATCCAGGTTGCTGTTGGGCTCGTCCAGCACGACGAGGCGCGGCGAGCCGTAGAGCGCGCGCGCGAGGCCGACGAGCTGCCGCTGCCCGCCCGAGAGATGCTGGCCGGCATCGCCGATCTCGGTCTCGTAGCCGCCGGGCAGGCGCAGGATCATCTCATGGCAGCCGGCGAGCTTCGCGGCCTCGAACACCGCCTCGGGCTCGGCCTCGGAGAGGCGGGCGATGTTGTCGAAGACGGTGCCCTCGAAGAGTTCCACATCCTGCGGCAGGTAGCCGAGGTACCGGCCGAAATCCTCGCGCTGCCAGAGGAAGACATCGGCGCCGTCCAGCCGCACCGCGCCCGCGGTGGGCGGCAGCGTGCCGATCAGCATCCGCACCAGCGTCGTCTTGCCCGCCGCCGAGGGGCCGATGATGGCGAGGCTCTCGCCCGCGGCCAGCCCGAAGCTGACGCCCTTGATCATGGAGACGGCCTGGCCGGGGAAATTGTAGCTGACGCGCTCCACCGAGAGGTCCCCGCGCGGGGCGGGCAGCGGCATCCCGGCCGGGCGCAGCCGGGGCATGGTCAGGAAGACCTTGAGGCGGCGCAGCGCGGCGCGCGCCTGCACCAGCTGCTTCCAGGAGCCCACCACCTGCTCGACCGGCGCCAGCGCGCGGCCCATGACGATGGAGGCGGCGATGGAGGCGCCCGAGGTGAGTTCCTGTTGCAGCACCAGCCAGGCGCCGAGGCCGAGGACCGCGAGCTGCACCGCGAGGCGGAAGAACTTGATGAGCGCCAGGATCACGGCGGCGCGGTCGGCCGCCGTCTCCTGCGGGGCCTGGGCGTTGCTCAGCACGCCGCGCCAGCGCCGCAGCACGGCGGGCATCATGCCCATGCTGTCGATCACCTCGGCGTTGCGGGCGATGGCCTCGGCCCGGCGATGCCCCTGCATGGCGGCGACGCCCGCGGTCTGCAACGCCTTGGCGGTGACGGCCTCATTCGTCAGCGTGAGGATGAAGAGGATGATGGCGCCGGCCAGCGCCAGCCAGCCCAGCATCGGGTGCAGCAGGAAGACGAGGCCGATATAGACCGGCACCCAGGGCAGGTCGAACAGCGCGAGCATGCCGGGCGAGCCCAGGAAGCTGCGGCAGACGCCGAGGTCCCGCAGCGCCTCCATGCGGTAGTTGCCGCCGCGCAGCTGGCCTTCCACCGCACGCATGAAGCCCTCCGGCGCCACGCGGTGCTCCACCCAGGCGGCGATGCGCTGCATGATGACGCTGCGCACCGCTTCCAGCATGGCCAGGATCATCAGCGCGAAGATCGCAACGAGGGTGAGGTAGAGCAGCGTGTCGGTGTTGCGCGTGGCCAGCACGCGGTCGAACACCTGCATCATGTAGATCGAGACGGTGAGCTGGAGCAGGTTCACCACGCCCGAGAAGGCGGCGACCAGCCAGAACTGCCTGCGGCAGACGGCCAGCGCCTTGCCGAGCGGCGTCTCCGCCAGCGGGATGGGGCCGCGCGCGGCCTGGGCGCCGCTCATGCGGTGGCGCCCCGCCGCATGGCCTTCGGAAGCAGACGAGACATCACCACGAAACCTTCTTCACCCGTATGGAACCGAAAGCCCCTGCATGGTCACTGCGGATGCCCGCCGGGCAGGACCCCTGGCGCGCCCCACCGCGAGGCCCGACCGGAACCGGAGAATGGGTCCACGAAACTGCCTAGAGCTTGAGCAGAGCGCTTTAACCATTAAACAATTTCTGCGTGGGCTGTCCAGGAAATCCCCCGAAATACACCCGCGAATCCGGCGCCGCGGCGCGGCTTCAGAGCATCAGCCATTCGGGCGGGGGCTGCTGGGTGGGCGGGGCGATCATCCAGGCTTCGGCCTCGGCCCAGGAATGGGACGGGGGCGCGGGCGGCGGCGCGCTGGGAAGCAGGGGCATCTCCGCCAGGAGGGGTGGCGCGGTCTCGGCCTCCAGGGGCAGGAAGTCGCTCTCGACCGGCTGGAGGATGACGAGCAGCGCCGCCAGTTCGGCGCCATGGCGCGCACTGTCCCGGGGCTCGTTCGTCCAGGACCAGGCGGCCGGCACGGCGGCGGGGGCTTCCACGGGCCCCGCCAGCGCGAAGCCGAGCTGGAGCGACAGATCAGCGCCGGTCGCCAGCGGCCCGGAACCGATCCAGGGCGCGGGGCCGGCGGCCATATTGGCCAGGTTCATGCCGGAAATCCTTTCCTGACAAACCGCGAAGCCGGCCAGGAACACCCCGCGCCAGCACGGGGGGACAGACCCCCGTGCCGCGACAATGCGCAGGCGCTGGTTGCGAAAGGATGAAGGCGTTCAGCCGCGGATGAAGCCACCCGCCAGCACGCGCGCCCCGTCGTAGAGCACCGCCGCCTGGCCCGGCGCCGCGATGGCCGGGTCATCCGGCATCAGCGTCAGCGTGGTACCATCCCATTCGGCGCGCATCGGCGCGGGCTGCTCGCGCCCGCGCAGCTTCGCCTCGCAGCGGAATTCACCGTCCGGCGGCGCGATCAGCCAGTTCACCTCGCCCACCGCGATCCGCGCACGGGCCAGCGCGGGCCGGTGCGCCACCACCACGCGGCGGCGGGGCGCGTCGAGCTGCGCGACATAGAGCGCCTCCTCATCCTCGCGCCGCGAGAGGCCCAGGCCCCGCCCCTGCCCGACCGTATAGCGCGCGAGGCCGCGATGCTGGCCCAGCACGCGGCCTTCCGTGTCCACGATCTCGCCCGGCTCCAGCGCCTCGGGGCGGAATTTCTGGACCACATCGGCGTAGCTGCCGGTGGGGACGAAGCAGATATCCTGGCTGTCCGGCTTCTCGGCCACCGCCACGCCGAGCCGCGCGGCATGCGCCCGCACCTCGGCCTTGCTGGCGAAGCCGCCCAGCGGAAACAGCGTGCGCTCCAGCTGCGCGCGGGTGGTATGGGCGAGGAAGTAGCTCTGGTCCCGCACCGGATCCACCGCCTGGTGCAGTTCCGCGCCCTCCGCGCCATCCAGCCGGCGCGCGTAATGGCCGGTCGCCAGCATCTCGCAGCCGAGCTCGGCGGCGAGTTCCGTCAGGTCGTGGAACTTCACCGTCTGGTTGCAGCGGATGCAGGGAATGGGCGTCTCGCCGCGCGCGTAGCTGTCGGCGAAATCCTGGATCACCGCGTCGCGGAAGCGCTGCTCGCGGTCCAGCACGTAATGCGGGATGCCGAGATGCTCGGCCACGTTCCGCGCGTCATGGATGTCCTGCCCCGCGCAGCAGGCGCCCTTCTTCTGAACGGCGGCGCCGTGGTCATAGAGCTGGAGCGTGGCGCCGACGACCTCATGCCCCTGTTCATGGAGCAGGGCCGCCACGACGGAGGAGTCGACGCCCCCCGACATGGCGACGAGGATTTTCATGATGCCCTCAAGCGCGTCACGCCGGAGGCGTGCCTTCGGCACGTCACGCCGGCTCCGCCGGCTTGGCTTCGCCGCGCCACGGTTGCGCTGATGCCCGCGCGCAGTTGGGCGGCGCCGGCCGCGTTGCGGCCGGATGTCTTGGGGCGGATGGCGCTAGCGGGCCGCATCCAGCCCCTGCTGCCAGAACCCCTGCTCCAGCCGCGCCGCCATCGAGAAGTCGCGCAGCAGGCTGGCGAAGCGCGCCTCCCCGCCATGGCTCACGCCCAGCGCGTCAATCCGCCGTGCGGCGGCTTCCGCCATGCTCTGGTAGCCCGCGCCGGCATAGCTCTCGATCCAGGACTGGTAGGGGTTGCCCGCCACCATCCGGTTCGGATCCGCCATGATGCGCCGCGCCACCTCGGCATAGCCCACGGTGCAGGGGACGAGTGCGATCTCGAGGTCCAGGATGTCGCCCGCCAGGCCGCGATCCAGCACCCAGCGGGTGTAGCTCACGGTCTCCAGCGTCTCCGGGATCTGCGTCACCTGCGTCTCGGAAAGGCCCCATTCGGCGCAGTATTTCAGGTGCAGCAGCGTCTCATCCAGGATGGCGAGCACGGCCGCCGCCTTGTCGCGCATCGCCTGCAGGCTCTCGCCCTTCACCACCGCCAGCGCCTTGGCGCGCGCGAAATGGATGAGGAAGAGATAGTCCTGGATCAGGTAGTGCTGGAAGGCCTTCAGCGGCAGCGTGCCGGCCGAGAGCTGCCGCACGAAGGGGTGCCAGGTGTAGCCCGTCCAATCCGCGCCCGAGGCGTCGCGCAGTCGGCGGAACAGCCCGCCCTCCGCGCCGAACGCCAGCGGATCCGCCGTGGTGAGGTCAGCCGGCATTGCGGCTGCCGGCGGGCAGCTTGACCACCAGCCCGTCCAGCGCCTCGGTCATGATGAGCTGGCAGCCGAGGCGCGAGGTCTCCTGCAGGTCGAAGGCGAGGTCGAGCATGTCTTCCTCATCCTCGGTCGGCTCGGCCAGCTTGCCGAACCATTCGGCGTCCACGATGACATGGCAGGTGGAGCAGGCGAGGCTGCCCTCGCAGGCGCCCTCGATGTCCACGCCATGGCGATGCGCGATCTCGAGCACGGAGAGGCCAAGCGCCGCCTCGACTTCGCGGCGCGTGCCGTCGCGCTCGATGAAGGTCATCTTCGGCATGGTTCGATACTACTCCGCGGCGTGCTGGGTTGAGGTCAGGCGTTGCCAGGCGGCGCCGATCAGGGCGGCCGCCCGGTCCATCTCGGCGGGCGAGGTAAAACGCCCCAGCCCAATCCGCAAGGTGGCCCGAGCCTCGGAATCGGGAATTCCCATCGCGCCCAGCACATAGGAGGGCGCGATCTCGGCCGAGGAGCAGGCCGAGCCGGTGGAGAGGCAGAGATCCGGCAGGGCGGCCAGCAGCGCCTGGGCTTCCACGCCTGGGAAGGTCAGGTTGAGGTTGCCGGCGACGCGGCTCTCCATCGTGCCATTGATCCGCAGGCCCGGGATGGCGGCCAGCAGCCCATCCAGCAGGCGCTGCCGCTGGCCGGTGATGCGGCCGGAATCGAGCATGCCCTCGGCGGCGGCGATCCGCGCCGCCTCCCCCAGGCCGACCAGCAACGGCGCGGGCAGCGTGCCGCTTCGCAGGCCGCGCTCCTGCCCGCCGCCGCTGAAGAGCGGGGCCAGGCGCACGCGCGGCCGGCGGCGGACATAGAGCGCGCCCACGCCCTTCGGCCCATACATCTTGTGGCCGGAGAGCGAGAGCAGATCGGCCCGGATCTCGGCGACGTCGAGCGGGATGCGCCCGGCCGCCTGGGCGGCGTCGGTGTGGAACAGCGCGCCCGCCTCCTTCACCAATGCGCCGATGGCGGCGAGGTCCTGCACCACGCCCGTCTCGTTGTTCACCGCCATGACGGAGACGAGCAGGGTCGGCGTCTGCAAGGCGTCCCGCAGCGCGTCGAGGTCGAGCAGCCCGTCCGGCCGCACCGGCAGGATCACCGGCTCGAAGCCCTCGGGCGCCAGGTCGCGCACGGATTCGAGGACGCATTTATGCTCGGTGGCCAGCGTGATGATGCGGCGCGGCGCGGCATCATCACCCAGGGCGAAGCGCGCCGCGCCCTTGATCGCGATGTTGTTGGATTCGGTGGCGCCGGAGGTGAAGACGATCTCCCGCGCCTCGGCGCCGATCAGCTCGGCCACATGGGCGCGCGCCTCCTCCACCGCCTCTTCCGCCGCGCGGCCCAACGCGTGTTCGACGGAGTGCGGGTTGGCGAAATTCTCTTCCCACCAGGGGCGCATGGCGGCCAGCACCCGCGGGTCGAGCGGCGTGGTGGCGTGGTGGTCGAGATAGATCGGGCGATTGGCGCGCATGGTGCCCTAGAGGTGGCCCGGCCGGGCCGCTTCGGCAAGCCGTCCACCTTGCGCCGTCGCAACGCGCCGCCGCGCGCGATGGGTGTAGGAGGGATCGAAGCCCGGAGAGTTCCCCATGCCCCGCCATGATCCCGTCACCCTGGCCCTGCACTGGCTGATCGCGCTGCTCATCGTCGCCGCCTATGCCGCGAGCAGCCTGGTGGAGGACGGCCCCGGCCGCGCCTGGGCGATGACCCTGCACGGCTCGCTTGGCCTCCTGGTCTTCGGGCTCAGCCTGCTGCGCATCCTCTGGCGCGGCTTCGCGCGGCATCCGGCCCCCGTGCCCATGCCGGCGCTGATGGCGCGCGTCGCGCATTACGCCCATGTCGCGCTCTATGTGATGATGGTGGCCGCCCCGGCGCTGGGGCTGCTGGCGCTCTGGGCCAGTGGGCAGGGCATCTCCGTCTTCGGGCTCCTGGCGCTGCCCTCGCCGATGACCGCGAGCCGCGGCCTCGCGAAATTCCTGGAGGAGGCGCATGAGCTGGCGGCCAATGCGCTGGTGGCGCTGGCCCTGCTGCATGCGGCGGCCGCGATCTTCCACCAGTACATCCTGCGCGACCACCTGCTGGAGCGGATGACGCCCGGCGGGAAGGCCTGATGAGCCAGGTGGAAGCGCACCGGCTCGACCGCGCGGGCTGGCTGCGCGCGGCGGTGCTGGGCGCGAATGACGGGCTGCTCTCCACCGCCAGCCTGGTGGTGGGCGTCGCCGCCGCCAATCCCGCGCCCGGCGCGGTTCTGCTGGCCGGCATCGCCGGGCTGACCGCCGGCGCGCTCTCCATGGCGGCGGGCGAATTCGTCTCCGTCAGCTCCCAGGCCGATCTGGAAACCGCCGAGATCGCCCGGGAAAGCGCCGAGCTGGCCACCATGCCCGAGGCCGAACTGGCCGAGCTGGCGGCGATCTACCGCGCACGCGGCCTCTCGCCCGAACTGGCGGGACAGGTGGCGCGCGCCTTGATGGCGAAGGACGCGCTGGGCGCCCATCTGCGCGACGAGCTGGGCATCACCGAGGTCTCGACGGCACGGCCCCTGCAGGCGGCGCTGGCCTCGGCCGCCTCCTTCGCGCTGGGCGGGCTGCCGCCCATCCTGATCGCGCTGCTGGCGCCCCCGGGCGTCGTGCTGGCGGCGGTGGGCGGCGCCACGGTGCTGGGGCTGGGGCTGCTCGGCTGGCTGGCCGCCTGGGCGGGCGGCGCGCCGGCCGGGCGCGCCATCGCGCGCGTGCTGCTCTGGGGGCTGATCGCCATGGGCGTCACGGCGGGGGTGGGCGCGCTGGTGGGCCAGAGCCTGTAGCCGGTTCAGCCCCGCCCGGTGGAGCCGAAGCCGCCCGTGCCGCGCTGCGTCTCGGGCAGCACCACCACCTCTTCCCAGGTGGCGCGCGTGACGGGCGCGAAAACCGCCTGGGCGATGCGCTCGCCGCGCGCGATCGCGAAGGGCTCCGCCCCCGTGTTGAGCAGGATGACGCCCACCTCGCCGCGATAGTCGCTGTCCACCGTGCCGGGCGCGTTCAGCACCGTGACACCATGCTTGAGCGCGAGGCCGGAGCGCGGCCGCACCTGCATCTCGAAACCCTCGGGGATGGCGATGGCGAGGCCCGTGGGCACCAGGGCGCGGCCTCCGGGCGGGATCACCGTCTCGCGCGCCGCCAGCAGGTCCATCCCCGCCGCGCCGGATGTGGCATAGGCCGGCAGCGGCAGGCCCTCGGCATGCGGCAGGCGTTGCACCAGCACCTTCATGCGAGCTGCTCCGCGATGCGGGCGGCCAACCGCGCCGCGACCTTTTCCTTCGGCATCCTAGGCCAATCCTCCACCGATGCGGCGGTGACGAGGTGGACGGCGTTCTCCGCCCCCCCCATCACATCGCCCGAGACGTCATTCGCCACGATCCAGTCGCAGCCCTTGCGCGCCAGCTTGTCCCGCGCATGCTCGACGACCTTCTCGGTCTCGGCCGCGAAGCCGATGACGAGGCCCGGCCGCGCGGCATGGCGCGAGATCGTGGCCAGGATGTCCGGGTTCAGCGCCATGCCGAGCGTGGGCGCGGCCTCGCCCGGCTGCTTCTTCAGCTTCTGCCCGGCCTCCTGCGCCACGCGCCAGTCGGCCACGGCGGCGGCGAAGATGGCGATGTCGGCCGGCAGCGCGGCCTCGCAGGCGGCCAGCATCTCCCGCGCCGTCTCCACGCGGCGCACCACCACGCCGGGCGGGTCGGCCAGCGCCACCGGCCCGCTCACCAGCGTGACGCGCGCGCCGAGGCCCGCCAGCGCCGCCGCGATGGCATGGCCCTGCTTCCCGCTGCTGCGATTGGCGATGTAGCGCACGGGATCAATGGGCTCATGCGTCGGCCCGCTGGTCACCAGCGCATGCCGGCCCGTGAGCGGACCCGAGGCCAGCAGGGTGCGGATGGCATAGGCGATGGCCTCGGGCTCGGAGAGGCGGCCGGGGCCGGATTCCGGCTCCGCCATCGGGCCATCCTCCGGGCCGATGAAATGCACGCCCTGCGCGGCGAGCGTCGCGATATTGGCCCGCGTGGCGGGGTGCGCCCACATGGCCGGGTTCATCGCCGGCGCCACCAGCACGGGCGCGCGCGTGGCGAGCAGGATGCAGCCGGCGAGATCCTCGGCCAGGCCGTGCGCCATCTGCGCCAGCCGGTTGGCCGAGGCGGGCGCCACCACCACCGCATCGGCCCAGCGCGCCAGCCGGATATGGCCGATCTCGGCCTCCGCCGCCCAGAGATCGTCCTGCACCGCCTCGCCCGTGATGGCGGCCAGCGATTCCTTGGTGACGAAGCGCGCGCCGCCAGCCGTCAGCACCGCGCGCACCGTGGCGCCCTCGGCCCGCAGCAGGCGCACCAGCATCAGCGCCTTGAAGGCGGCGACGCTGCCGGAGACGATCAGGAGGATTTTGCGGCCGTGAAGCATGACGCCAAGGTTAGGCCGGGCGCGGCCGGGTGTCACCGCGCCCCCAGCGTCAGCGCGCCCGGAACATCAGCAGCAGCCCGGTGAGCGTGATGGCGCCGCCCAGCAGGTCGCCCCAGGCCAGCCGCTCGCCCATGAAGGCCCAGCCCAGCATCGCCGCGACCGGCGGCGCCATGAGCTGCAGCGCCGCGGCATTCGACGCCCCGAACCGGCCGATCACCACGAAGAACAGCCCATAGCCCAGGATGCCGACCACCAGGCAGGAATAGATCATGGTCCAGAGGACGACCGGGCTGGCGCTGCTCGGCGGCGACCCGCCCAGCGCGCCGGCGAGCAGCAGCAGGAGCAGCCCCGCCACCGCCGTCTGGCCGAGATTGGCCGCCCAGGGGTCCATCCGGCCTCGCGCCGGCGCATAGGCCAGCACGCCCAGCGCCTGGGAGAAGGCGCCCAGCAGCGCGAGGCCGAGCCCCCAGGCCTCCGCCGCCGCCAGCCCATCGGCCGAGCGCAGCAGGCCAAGTGTGGCCACGCCCAGCCAGCCGAGGCCGAGCCCCGCCCAGCCGAGGGGGCTCAGCCGGCGGCCGCGCCAGGCCTCACCGAGGGCGACGAACAGCGGCGTGCAGGCGGCGAGCAGCGCGACCAGCCCCGAGGGCACATGCGCCGAGGCGACCCAGGCGCAGGCCAGATAGCCGCCCATCCCGAAGGCGCCCATCAGCGCCAGCCGCCAGCGATCCTCGCCCAGCGCGAAGGGGGCGCGCCGCCACCACCAGATCAGCCAGAGCAGCGGCACCACCGCCACGAAGCGGATGGCCAGCGCCCAGAGCGGCGGCCATTCCAGCGCCACGAGCCGCGCCGCGTTGAAGGCGGAGCCCCACATCAGCACATAGAGCGTGGCGAGAAGGAGGTTGATGCGGGCCTAGCCTTGGCGCCCGCGCAGCAGCGCCTCGATCCGCGCCAGCGCCTCCTGCTGGCGGCGCAGCGTGATGCCGAGCCCGCCGATGGCGATCAGCGCCAGGGAGGAAACACCCCCCGCCCCGGCATAGAGCATCCGCGCGCGGGACCAGCCCTCGCCCCCCCAGGGCGTGGCGCCCCAGGCGAGATGCAGGCAGGCCAGCAGGGCCAGGCCGCCGAACACCTGCAAGGCCCGATGCAGGATCATGCGCGCCCCGTCATGACCGTCGGGCCAAGGCCGCTTCGAGCGTATTCTCGAGCAGGCAGGCGATGGTCATGGGACCGACGCCGCCCGGCACCGGCGTGATGGCGGACGCGCGCGGCAATGCCTCGGCATAGGCGACATCGCCCACGAGCCTGCCATCGGGCAGGCGGTTGATGCCCACATCGATCACGATCGCGCCCTCGCGCACCCAGTCGCCGCGGATCATCTCCGGCCGGCCGACGGCGGCGATGAGGATGTCGGCCCGCCGGCATTCCTCGGGCAGGTCGCGCGTGCGGGAATGGGCGATGGTGACGGTGCAGTCCGCCGCCAGCAGCAGCTGCGCCATGGGCCGGCCCACGATCTGGCTGCGGCCCACCACCACGGCCCGGGCGCCACGGAGCGTGGCCTTGGCCTCGGCCAGCAGGTGCATCGCCCCGCGCGGCGTGCAGGGGACCAGTCCGGGCAGGCCGGAGGCGAGCCGTCCGGCATTGATCGGGTGGAAGCCGTCCACATCCTTGGCCGGGTCCACCGCCGCGATCGCCGCCTCGGCGCGGATATGCGCGGGCAGCGGCAGCTGGACCAGGATGCCATCCACCGCGGGATCCGCGTTCAGGGCCGCGATTTCGGCCAGCAGCTCGGCCTCCGTGGTGGTTTCCGGCAGATGCCGCGTGCGGGAGGCGAATCCCGCCGCCGTCGCCGCCTTGTCCTTGTTGCGGACATAGACGCCGCTCGCCGGGTCCTCGCCCACACGGAGCACGACCAGGCCCGGCTTGAAATCCAGCGCCGCGATCCGCGCGGCGAGCTGCCCGCGCAGCCGCTCAGCGACCGCCTTGCCGTCGAGGATCTGCGTCATGGCTCAGAAATACAGCCCGAAGGAGATCATGTAGCCCTGGATCGCGCTGACCAGCAGCATGGCGGCCTGGACCAGCAGCATGACGATGAGGGGCGAGATGTCGATGCCACCCAGATTCGGAAGCCTGTTCCGCACCGGACGCATGGCGGGCTCGGTCACACGGTAGAAGAAGTCCGAGATGGTCCAGACCAGGCGGTTGCGCGTGTCGAGCACGTTGAAGCCGATGAGCAGCGAGAGCACGGCGGCGATCAGGATGGCCCAGAAGAACAGGGTGAGCCCCGCCTGGATCAGGAAGAACAAGGCGTCGAGGATCATGTCGGCGGCGCTCCGAAAGGGACGGCGTGAAGGCTTCCTTGTCGCGGAAGGTCGCTGAACCGGCAAGGGGGAAGGCGGTTGCCGCATCCGGAGCGAGGGGGGGCAATTGACACCCAGGCCCCAATCCCGCATGACGCGCCCCGCAGCCGGTGCGTGAATGCCGGTGATGTGGTGCGGGGCTGTAGCTCAGTTGGTAGAGCGCGTCGTTCGCAATGACGAGGTCAGGGGTTCGATTCCCCTCAGCTCCACCACTTCCCCAGCAAATCCATCGCTCATCAGTGGTTATGCCGGCTCTCGCCGCGCGTCTCCAGGATGTTGAGATACAGCGTCGCCGCCTCCAGGCAGGCGCCATTACCGAGCTGGCCGACGGAATTGCGGTAGATCTCCTCCCACGGCGTCTTGTGGACCAGCCTGGGCGCCGTCCAGGCGGCGCGGCGCGCGGCCAGCTCCGCCTCCGGGATCAGCACATCCACCCGCCGCGTCTTGAGATCAATCCGGATCGGGTCTCCATGGCGCAGCAGCGCCAGGCCCCCGCCCACCGCCGCCTCGGGCGAGACGTTCAGGATGGAGGGCGAGCCCGAGGTGCCGCTCTGCCGCCCATCGCCCATGGTGGGCAGCGCCCGGATGCCGGCTTTGATCAGCGCGGCCGGCGGCTGCATGTTCACCACCTCGGCCGAGCCGGGATAGCCCACCGGCCCGCAATTGCGGATCACCAGCACGGTCTTCTCGTCAATGCCCAGCGCGGGGTCCTCGATGCGGGCGTGGTAATCCTCCGGCCCCTCGAAGACCGCCACCTTGCCCTCGAACACATCGGGGTCCTCGGAGAAGAAGCGCCGGCGGAACTCGGCATCAATGACGCTCACCTTGATGACCGCGTTGTCGAAGATGTTGCCGGTGAGGACCAGGTAGCCCGCCTGCTCCTTCATCGGCTTCGCATAGGCGCGGATCACCTCGCGGTCCGGTGAGAGCGGAATCGCGGCCAGGTTGTCCGCCACCGTCTTGCCCGTCGCCGTCATCACATCGCCATGCAGCCGCCCGGCCTCCAGCAATTCACGCATCACGGCCGGCACGCCGCCGGCGCGGTGGAAGGCCTCGCCCAGGAAGCGCCCGGCCGGCTGGCAATCCACCAGCAGCGGGATGTCGGCGCCCACGCGCTGCCAGTCCTCCAGCGTGTGCTCCACCCCCATATGCCGCGCGATGGCGATCATGTGCGGGGGGCAGTTGGAGCTGGCGCCGATGGCGCTCGCCACCGCCACCGCATTCTCGAAGGCCTTTCGCGTCATGATCGCCGAGGGCGTGAGGTTCTCGCGCACCATCTCGACGATGCGCCGGCCGGACCAATAGGCCATCTGCGCGCGCTCGCGATGCGGGCCGGGAATGGCAGCGCAGCCCGTCAGGCTCATCCCCACCGCCTCCACCAGCGAATTCATCGAAAGCGCCGTGCCCATGGTGGAGCAATGCCCCCAGGAGGTGCTGCTGGCCGCCACCATCTCCATGAACTGCCGATAGTCGATCTCGCCCGCCGCCAGCATGCGCCGCGCCTCCCAGACCACGGTGCCGGAGCCGACCAGCCGCCCCTTGTGCCAGCCATCCAGCATCGGCCCGCCGGAGAAGGCGAGTGCGGGGATGTTCATCGTGGCCGCCGCCATCAACCCCGCGCCGGGCGTCTTGTCGCAGCCGATGGTCAGCACCACGCCATCCAGCGGGTAGCCGTGCAGCACCTCGACCAGCGAGAGATATTGCAGGTTGCGGTCGAGTGCGGCGGTCGGCCGCTTCAGGGTTTCCTGGATGGGATGCACCGGGAATTCCAGCGGCACGCCGCCGGCATCGCGGATGCCCTCCTTGATGCGCTGCGCGAGGATGGTGTGATGCCGGTTGCAGGGCGCGATGTCGCTGCCCGTCTGGCTGATGCCGATGATGGGCCGGCCCGACTGCAGCTCATCGAAGGTCATGCCGAAATTGAGCTGGCGCTCGGAATAGAGCGCCGTCATGCCCGGATCGCCCGGGTCATCGAACCAGCGCTGGCTGCGCAGCCTGAAGGGCTTCTTCGTCTGGTCGTGATCGTCCATCGGGCGCCTCCTCGCGGGTCTGCCGCGAGGGGACACGGCGCGGAGCGCGCCTGTCAATCATCGCCGGCGCCGCGCCGCGGCTACCCGGGCGGCGGGCTTTGCGGGTTTCTCCGGATGACCTCCGAGCCCGGACCGCTCCTGGCGGAGCGCGTCGGATTCGCGGCGAAGAGTGCGGTGAGGAAGCCGCCCTGCAGGCTCTGCTGATGGCGCTTCAGGCTGACATAGTCGTCCGCGACGCACCGAACGAGGGCCTCCGGGTGGTTCAGGCCGGCCGTGTTCCGCACCGCCGTCAGCGCCGCGCACGGCGTTTTCCGTGATGTCCGGGGCGCCGTTGGTCCGCAATCCGCGAAGTCGTCGGGGCCCCAAGCGGCGATGATCGCCTCCTCCATCCTGAGATTCAGCGGCTGGAAGACCGTCCTCATCCAGTGACGCCACCGACGCACCTGCTCGACCGTCGGCGGATTGTGATCGTCAAAAAAGGCAGGGCTGTCGTCGCCGGCCTCCTGATCCCGCCAATGTTGCTGGATGAAGACGTCCCGGACAGCGGCGTTGGCTTGTGTCGCCGCATAAAGCGGCCCGTAGAGGCGCTCGATCTGCGCATTCACGAAGGCGAGCCTGGCTTTTCGGATATCGTTGGCGACACCGTAGACATAGCCCACGGCCCCCGTGACGATCGCCGTGGCCAAGGCCAGCACGCTTGCATTTACCGGCTGCGCGCCCCTGGAAAGAGGTGCTTCGCCATTCTGTCCCTACCAGATTCCTGATGCCGCTGTTGTTTCCGCTGACCCGCCCGAATTCCGCAAACCCCAGCCCGGAGATGCGTCACCCGTCCCACGCGGCGCGCCGGTCCGCGGCGCATTCGACCATATCCGGTCCATCCCCTCCATGGCCTTGCTGGCACGCGCCTCCGTGAGGCCGGCGCACCTCCCCCTCCGTGGTGGCCGCCTTGGCCTCCAGCAGGGCCGGAGTCTCGGGAAAGGCCAGCGGAAGCGGGTGACGCATCGGGGTCTCACCCCCTGAGCGGCAGCCCCATCGCCTGCCGGGCGAAGGCGCGCTTGAGGCCCGGAATCCGGTCCACCGCCGCGATGCCCAGCCGCCGCGCCCACCGCACCGGGCCGATATCGTTGCCGAACAGCTTCTCCAGCACATGCGTGGCGCCGATCATCATCAGGGCATCCGGCCGCCGCTTCGCCTGGTAGCGCGCCAGCAGCGCGGCACCGCCCACATCCTCGCCGGCCTCATGGGCCTCGGCCACGAGGTCGGTCAGCGCAGCCACGTCGCGGAAGCCGATGTTCAGCCCCTGCCCCGCGATGGGGTGCATGCCATGCGCCGCATCCCCCACCAGCGCGAGCCGCTCGGCCACATAGCGCGTCGCGTGCATCGCGGTCAGCGGGTAGTGCCAGCGCCGGCCGATGGGCTCGATGGCGCCCAGATGGTCGCCGATCCGCCGCCGCAATTCCCGCGCGAAATCGGCGTCCGACAGAGCCAGCATGCGCTGCGCGACACTCCGCCGCTCGGTCCAGACGAAGCTGGAGGCATGCGGCAGCGTGCTGGTCCCGAAGCTGCCGAGATGGGCCAGCGGCAGCTGCGCGAAAGGCCCCGCCGGCAGGAAGAGCTCCAGCGCGCGGTTGTGATGCGGCTTCTCATGCGCGAAGGCGCCGACGAGGCCGATCTGCCCGTAATCATGCCGCGCGGTGCCGATGCCGGCCTGCTGCCTGAGCGGGCTGCCCCGCCCTTCGGCACCCACCACCAGGGCGGCGCGGATCACCCGCCCGTCCGCCAGCGTCACGGTGGCGCCCTCGGAATCGCGTGCCACCTTCGCCGTCATCGGCGCGAAGGCCTGGAGGTGGGCCAGGTGCGGCAGCCGGGCGTTCAGCGCCACGCGCAGCGCGCGGGCCTCCACCATCCAGCCGAAGGGCTCTTCCGCCACCTCGGCGGCCTCGAAATCGAGGTCGAGGGAGGAGGGCGCCTCGCCCACGCGGCCATCGGCCACCTTGATGCCCTCGATCGGGCAGGGCGCGCCTGGCAGCCGCTCCCAGATGCCGGCCGCCTCCAGCAGCCGCTTGGAGGCGAGCGCGATGGCATAGGCCCGGCCGTCGAAGCCGGCCAGTTCCATGGGCGGCAGGGGGGCGGCATCCACCACCGCCACCGGCACGCCCCGCGCGGCCAGGGCGGCGGCCAGCGTGGCCCCCACCGGCCCCGCGCCGATGATCGCGACGGCGACCGTGAGGCTGGGCGTTGAAATCAGGTCAGGCGCGGCGATCGGGTTCATGGGCCAGAGCTTAGGCCATTCGCGGCCAATACAAGAGCGGGGGGACGCAAGAGAGCGGGGGACCCCGGAGGGCCAAAAGACTCGCCTTCGCGCCTGCACAATTGCCCGCAATTTGGGCAACGCCCCCTGCAAGGCCCGGAACGACAAGGGTTTCGCTGTTGGCATGACTCTTGGATGGCAGGTCGGGAGCCGGGCTCGGGCCGGCGATTTTTTGCATGAAAGGCAGGCGGATGAAGCTCGTGATGGCGGTCATCAAGCCCTTCAAGCTGGACGAGGTGCGCGACGCGCTCACCCCGCTCGGCGTCCAGGGCCTGACGGTGACGGAAGTGAAGGGGTTCGGGCGGCAGAAGGGCCAGACCGAGATCTACCGCGGCGCCGAATACCAGGTGAGCTTCCTGCCCAAGCTCAAGATCGAGGTCGCCGTGGCGGCGGAGCTCGCGGATGCGGTGGTGGAGGCCATCGCCGGCGCCGCGCGCACCGGCAAGATCGGCGACGGCAAGATCTTCGTGCTCGACCTGGATCGCGCGCTGCGCATCCGCACCGGCGAAACCGACGGCGCGGCCCTGTGAGCCTCACCACACAATCTGACACGGCGCCGGTTCGCGCCCTTTCCCTTGGGAGAAGCCTGACCATGAAACCCTGGATGCGCGCCGCCTTGCTGGCCGCCCCGGCCCTCGCGCTCGGCGCGCTGCCGGCCCTGGCGGCGGACGAGCCGAAGCTCGATGCCGGCAACACTGCCTGGATGATCGTCGCCACCTGCCTCGTGCTGATGATGACGCTGCCGGGCCTCGCGCTCTTCTATGCTGGCATGGTCCGCAAGAAGACGGTGCTGGCCACCATGATGCAGTCCTTCTTCGTGGCCGCGCTCATCGCCGTCACCTGGATGGTCGCGGGCTATTCCATCGCCTTCGGCAATGGCGGCCTCTATTTCGGCGACTTCTCCAAGGTCATGCTCTCAGGCATCGAGTGGAACGGTCCCTTCATCCTGGGCAAGGGCCTGGGCGGTGAGAGCGAGGTGGCGACGACCATCCCCGAGACCGTCTTCGTCATGTTCCAGATGACCTTCGCCATCATCACGGCCGCGCTGATCTTCGGCGCGGTGGCGGACCGCATGAAGTTCAGCGCCGTCTGCCTCTTCATCGTGCCCTGGTCGCTGCTGATCTATTCGCCGATCGCGCATGCGGTGTGGCACCCCTCGGGCCTCATCTGGGCCTGGGGCGCGCTGGACTTCGCGGGCGGCACGGTGGTGCACATCAATGCGGGCGTGGCCGGCCTCGTCGCCGCGCTCGTGCTGGGCAAGCGCGTGGGCTACGGGCATGACAACATGTCGCCCTACAACCTGGCATTCGCCATGATCGGCGCCTCGCTGCTCTGGGTGGGCTGGTTCGGCTTCAACGCCGGCTCCGCGCTCGCCGCCGATGGCCGTGCGGGCATGGCCATGCTGGTGACCATGGTCGCCGCCGCGGCCGGCACGCTCACCTGGGTCTTCGCCGAGTGGGCCACCAAGGGCAAGCCTTCCGCGCTGGGCGCCATCTCGGGCGCCATCGCGGGCCTGGTCGCCATCACCCCGGCCTCGGGCTGGGTCTTCCCGGGTGCCGCGCTGATCATCGGCGGCGCCTCGGGCGTGATCTGCTTCTGGGCCGCGACGGCGCTGAAGAAGGCGCTGGGCTATGACGACAGCCTCGACGCCTTCGGCGTGCACGGCGTGGGCGGCATCCTGGGCGCCATCCTCACCGGCGTCTTCGCCTATGGCATGCTCTACAAGACGGACGATGCCGAGGCCGCGATCGCCTATTCCGGCCTGCTCTATGGCAACCCCGACATGCTCTGGATCCAGGTGAAGTCGGTGCTGGTGACCATCGCCTACTCGGCCGTGGGCACCTTCATCCTGCTGAAGATCGTGGATGCTATGGTCGGCCTGCGCGTCTCCGAGGAGGAGGAGCGCGAGGGCCTCGACGTCACGCAGCATGGCGAGCGCCTGGGGTAAGGCTGCACCTCCCGATCCGGGGGACTCGAAAGGGCGCCGGGGGGAAACCTCCGGCGCCTTTTTCATGGCCGATTTTTCAGCCGCCGGGCCGCATGATCCGCTTGACCCGCCCACGCGGCCTTCCATTATCTGGGACCATGCGGGACATCACATCGCTGCCGCGAGGCGACGAGGATACCTTGTGGGCGGTGGTCGCCACCGTCGGCCGCGCCAACCGCGTGGCCGAGATCTTCCGCAGCCGGGCCGCGGCCCTGGAGGACCGCGCCTGGCGGGCCCAGCAGGTGCGGGCCTATGCCGATTTCCTGGAACGCTCCAAGCAGCCCCTGCCGCATTACAGCGTGACGCCCATCCGGCGCTCGGACCTGCCGCGGAAGTGGACACCGCTGCCCGCGCTCGGGTTCCTGCGCGGGCAGTTCATCTGAAACAAAAAAGTCCAGGGCGCTGCCCTGGACCCGCCGGGGCCGAAAAGCCCCGGACCCCAGTTGTGACTGAGGCCTGCGGCCTCAGTCGCGCTGCAGGCACATGGCGACGCCCATGCCGCCGCCAATGCACAGCGTCACCAGGCCCTTCTTGGCGTCCCGGCGCTGCATCTCATAGAGCAGCGTGGTCAGCACGCGCGCGCCCGAGGCGCCGATGGGGTGGCCCAGCGCGATGGCGCCACCATTCACGTTCACCTTGGCCGTGTCCCAGCCGAGGTCCTTGTTCACCGCGCAGGCCTGCGCCGCGAAGGCCTCGTTCGCCTCGATCAGGTCGAGGTCGCCCACGGTCCAGCCGGCCTTGGCCAGCGCCTTGCGGCTCGCCGGGATCGGCCCCGTGCCCATGATAGAGGGGTCCACCCCCGCCGTCGCCCAGCTCACGATGCGCGCCAGCGGCGTGATGCCCCGGCGCCGCGCCTCCTCGGCCGACATGACCACCACCGCCGCAGCACCGTCATTGATGCCCGAGGCATTGCCGGCCGTGACCGTGCCCTCCTTGTTGAAGGCCGGGCGCAGCTTGGCCAGCACCTCGGCCGTCGTCTCCGGCTTCGGATACTCGTCCTGGCTCACCACGACGTCGCCCTTGCGGGTCTTCACCGTGACGGGCGCGATCTCGTCCTTGAAGCGGCCGGCGGCCATCGCCTCGCCCGCCTTGCGCTGGCTGGCGGCGGCGAACTCGTCCTGCTCCTGGCGCGTCAGCTGGTATTTCTGCGCCACATTCTCGGCCGTGTTGCCCATGTGGTAGCCGTGGAAGGCGTCCATCAGGCCGTCGCGCAGCATGGTGTCCACCAGCTCCAGGCTGCCCATCTTCTGGCCCGCGCGCATCTGCGCGCAATGCGGCGCCTGGGTCATGCTCTCCTGGCCGCCGGCCACCACGATCGAGGCATCCCCCGTCGCGATCTGCTGCGCCGCGAGCGCCACGGCGCGCAGGCCGGAGCCACAGAGCTGATTGATGCCGAAGGCCGTCCGCTCGACCGGGATGCCGGCGTTCACCGCCGCCTGGCGGGCCGGGTTCTGCCCGGCGCCGGCCGCGAGGATCTGGCCCAGGATCACCTCATCCACATCGGTCGCGGCGACGCCCGCGCGGGAGAGCGCGGCCTCGATCGCGACCTTGCCCAGGTCATGGGCGGCGAGGGTGGCGAAGGCCCCGTTGAAGCTGCCCACCGGCGTGCGCGCGGCGGAGGCGATGACGATATCCATGGCGAATGCCCTCCAGGGAGTTGATTGGCCTCAGTCTCGCGCTTCGTTACCGCCCGCGCAACCGCACAAGCGCGGCTCAGGCCGCCGCGCTTCCCAATTGCCGAAGCGCCGCCTCGAATTCGCGCTCGAAGGCGTCCAGCGCCGCCCCCAGACCCGCCATCTGGGGTGCGGCGGCCGCGGCTTCCAGGGCCTGCAACACGGGCACCAGCGCGGTGAGCCCGAAATTGGCGGCCAGGCCCCGGATCGCATGCGCCTGCCGCCGTGCCGCCGCGCCATCGCCGAGCCGCACCGCCTCGCGCAGCTGCGGGGCGAGGGCCAGCATCTCCTCCCGGCAGAGCTGCCGCGCCTCGTCGAGGCCCTTGGCGGGAGCCTCGGGCAGCGCCTCCAGCAGACGGCTGCCATCGGCCATGGTGACGGAGCGCATGCGCGGCCGGTTCCCCGGGCCCCGCCGGCCATTGTCCTTGCCCGGCGCCCGGATATCCAGGTGCCGGGTCAGCATGCCCGAGGGCAGGTCCCGCCGCAGGGTCTCCGGCGGCAGCAGCGCCTCGAAACCGGCATTCCAGGCGGAGAGCTTCCCCTCCGGGTCGAGCAGCGCCACCGGCACCGGCCAGGCCTCGACCAGCGCCTGCTCCCGCCGCTCCGCCGCCAGGCGCTCATTCTGCGAGAGGCGCATCCGCGCTTCGTTCACGCTGAGCTGCGCCGCATGGCGCGCCAGGCTGCCGCGCAGCGCCGCCAGCTTCAGCTCCACCCGGTCGGTCCGTTGCAGGTGCCGCTGGAAGATGAAGCCCAGCGTGCCGAGGCCGAAGAAGGGGATCAGCAGCACCGCCAGCGACATCCTGGCGGGCGTGGCGCTCGCATCCACCCGCAGCGCAGCTTCGCGCACCCAGAGGCTGGCATGCACGTCGCCCGGCGTCCCGGCGGCGGCCAATTCGGTGCCGAGGCCGGTCACCAGCCGCAGCGCCGTGCCCTCGGGCGGGGCCAGCAGGGCCTCCAGCGTCGCCACGGGTATCCGCAGCATGGGCGTGGGGGCGCCCGGCTGGGCCGGCACGAGGAAGGCCAGCACCTCGGGCGGCGTGGCGCCGCCGCGCGGCAGCGGCCAGAAACGGAGCTGCCCCGCCTCGGCGCCGGAGACCGTGGCCGTCACATCGGGCGGCAGCGGGGAGAGCGCCACGCCCGGCCCCGCACGGCCCTCGCGCTGCGCCTGGAGCAGCCGCGCCTCGGCCCCCTGCAGCTCATCCTTCACCGCCAGCGCCGCACGCGCCGAAGCCTGGGTGGCCCGGGCCAGCGCCGCCTGACGCAGCCCATGCGTGCCGTCCTCGATCAGCAGCCAGCTCGCGACCAGCAGGGTCGTCACCAGCAGCATGAAGGCGATGGAGGTGCGGTGCAGCAAGGCGTGGATCAGCGCGCGGCCGGACAGGGCCATGGCCGGGAAACCCCCAGGGTGTTTGTTCCAATAAACAGACAGCGAGTCCGCGCCGCAAGCCGCGAATTCCCTGGCGGGCTTGTCCGCAAAGGGCGGCGGTGCGATGTTGCGCGCCGCACTGCAACATCAAGGGCGACCGCCAGCCGGCCGGCACCCGCCGGGCGCCGCCAAGGCGGCACAAGGGATTGAGGACATGGCAAAGATCAAGGTGAAAACCCCCGTCGTCGAGATGGACGGGGATGAGATGACGCGCATCATCTGGGGGTTCATCAAGGACCGCCTGATCCTGCCGTACCTCGACATCGACCTGAAATATTACGACCTCGGCATCGAGTATCGCGACCAGACCGACGACCAGGTGACGGTGGACGCCGCCAACGCCACCAAGCAGTACGGCGTCGGCGTGAAGTGCGCGACCATCACCCCCGATGAGGCGCGCGTGGCCGAGTTCGGCCTGAAGAAGATGTGGCGCAGCCCGAACGGCACCATCCGCAACATCCTCGACGGCACGATCTTCCGCGAGCCCATCATCTGCAAGAACGTGCCGCGCCTGGTGCCGCACTGGTCCAAGCCGATCGTCGTCGGCCGCCACGCCTATGGCGACATCTACCGCGCCGCCGAGACGAAGATCCCGGGCGCCGGCAAGGCCACGCTGACCTGGACGCCCGCCGATGGCGGCGCGCCGGTCGAGCTGGAAGTGACCAACTTCCCGGCCGGCGGCGGCGTGCTGATGGGCATGCACAACACCCGCGCCAGCATCGAGGGCTTCGCCCGCGCCTCGCTGAACTACGGCCTCTCGCGCGGCTATTCCGTGTACTTCAGCCACAAGAACACCATCCTCAAGGCCTATGATGGCGAGTTCAAGGACATCTTCCGCAAGGTGTTCGACGCCGAGTTCGCCGACAAGTTCAAGGCCGCCGGCCTGGTCTATGAGGACCGCCTGATCGACGACATGGTGGCCTGCGCGCTGAAGTGGGAAGGCGGCTATGTCTGGGCCTGCAAGAACTACGATGGCGACGTGCAGTCGGACATCGTGGCGCAGGGCTTCGGCTCGCTCGGCCTCATGACCTCGGTGCTGCTCTCCCCGGATGGCAACACCGTCGAGTCCGAGGCCGCGCACGGCACGGTGACGCGCCACTATCGCGAGCACCAGAAGGGCCGCGAGACCAGCACCAACCCGATCGCCTCGATCTTCGCCTGGACGCGCGGCCTCGCCTATCGCGGCAAGTTCGACGCCACGCCGGACGTGGTGAACTTCGCCGAGACGCTGGAGAAGGTCTGCATCTCGACCGTCGAGGGCGGGCAGATGACCAAGGACCTCGCCATCCTCATCGGCAAGGACCAGCCCTATCTCTCCACCCAGGCCTTCCTGGCCGCGCTGGACGAGAACCTGAAGAAGGCGATGCGCTGATCCCCAGAAAGACGCTTCGCGTCTTTCTGGGGGCCCCGGACTGGTTCTGACCTTCCGGGGCTCCGGCTCTTCCTCCCGTGGCCAAGCCACGGGAGGGTTCCGGGGGGCGGAAAATTGCCCCAGGCTGCATCCGTTGGAAGGATGCTTGCCATGCATGTGGACTACTACGGTTCCCTGAATTCCCCCTGGACCTATCTGGGCTCGGCCCGGATCGAGGCGCTCTGCGCGAAGCACGGGGCGACGCTGAAGCTCTGGCCGGTGGATTTCGGGCTGATCTTTCCGGCCTCGGGCGGGCTGCCGCTGCCCAAGCGCTCGCCGCAACGCCAAGCCTATCGCATGATGGAGCTGCGCCGCTGGCGCGAGGCGACCGGCCTGCCGCTGACGCTGGAGCCCCGAAACTTCCCCTTCCCCGAAGCCACGCTCGCGCAAGCCGTGATCGCGCTGCGCGAGACGCAGGGCGATGCGCCGGCCATCCGCCTCGCGCACCGCATCATGAAGGCCCTCTGGGCCGAGGATCGCGACCCCGTGGCCGATTTCGCATCCCTCGCCGCCGAATGCGGCCAGGATGGCACCGCGCTTCTTGCACTCGCGGCCGACCCGAAATGGGCGGCCGTGCGCCAGGCCGACAGCCAGGCGGCGCTGGATCGCGGCGTCTTCGGCGCGCCCTCCTTCGTCATCGAGGGCGAAATCTTCTGGGGGCAGGACCGGCTGGACTTCGTGGAGAGGAAGCTCGCCCGCGGATGATCGGCGGCCTGCTCTCCACGCTGGATATCGCGGCTCTCTTGGTCTTCTTCGCCTGCTGGGCGGGATACACCGCCGTGGTGGACCGCGTGCCGCGCATCCAGCGCCGCTCGGTCATCGCGGCGATGGACGAGCATCGCCGGCGCTGGATGATCGCCCTCCTGAACCGCGAGAACCGGATCAGCGACACGGCGATCATCGGCAACCTGATGCAGAGCACGGGCTTCCTCGCCAATACCTCCATCTTCATCCTGGCGGGCCTCGTGGCACTCCTCGGCTCGCCCGATCTCGGCCGGCGCGTGCTGGCCGCCCTGCCCTTTGCCGAAGCCCCGGTGAGCGACATCGCCTGGGAGATGCGGATCGCGCTGCTGGTGCTGATCTTCGTGCGCGCCTTCTTCGAGCTCACCTGGGCGCTGCGCCAGTTCAACTACTGCTCCATCGTCATCGGCGGCATCGGCCTCGGCGCCGATTTCACGCCCCAGGCCGAGATGGCGGCCAAGGTGGCGAACCGCGCCGCGCGGCACTTCAACACCGGGCTGCGCGCCTACTACTTCGGCCTCGCGGCACTCGCCTGGATCATCCATCCGGTGGCGCTCATCCTCGCCTCGCTGCTGGTGCTGCGCGAATTGCACCGGCGGGAATTCCGATCCGTGGTGCGCGACGCCCTGGCCGATGGATAGCGCCACGCGGCACATGCTCTCGCTCGCGCGGCGCGGCCTGCTGCGCGGTGCCACCGGCTTCGCCGCGCTGGCCGTGGCACAGCCGCCGCGCGCCCGGGCCCAGGCGCAGGGCAATCCCTTCACGCTGGGCGTGGCGTCCGGCGATCCCTGGCCGGAGAGCGTGGTGCTCTGGACGCGCCTCGCCCCCGCGCCGCTGGAGCCGGGCGGCGGCATGGCGCCCGTGCCGGTCACGCTGCGCTGGGACCTCGCCGCCGATGAGGGCATGCGCCGCATCCTCCGCTCCGGCGAGGTGATCGCGCGGCCGGAGGACGCGCATTCCGTCCATCTCGTTCTGGATGGGCTGCAGCCCGCGCGCACCTATTTCTACCGCTTCCGCTTCGGCCCCTTCGAGACGCCGATCGGCCGCACCCGCACCGCGCCCGCGCCCGGCGCGGATGCCGAGATCCGCTTCCTCAACGCCGGCTGCCAGAACTACGAGCACGGCCACTTCACCGCCTGGCGTCACGCGGCGGCGGAGGAAAACATCGACTTCGTCTTCCACTATGGCGACTACATCTACGAATTCGCCGGCCGCCAACCGGGCAGCCGCGGCTGGGGCCCCGTGGTCCGCACGCATCACGGCGACGAGACGCTGACGCTGGACGACTACCGCGCCCGCTACGCGCAATATCGCGGCGACCCCGACCTCGCCGCCGCCCATGCCGCGCATCCCTTCATCGTCAGCTACGACGACCACGAAATCGAAGACAACTGGGTCAGCCTGCTCAGCAAGCGCGATGGCGGCACGCGCTTCCCGATGGCGACCCCGCCCGAGGTCTTCGCGCTGCGCGCCGCCGCCGCCTTCCAGGCCTGGTACGAGCACATGCCCGTCCGCCCCGAGGCGCGGCCGCGCGGCACCGAAATCACCGCCTTCCGCCGCCTGCGCTTCGGCCGGCGGCTCGACCTGCATGTGCTGGACACGCGCCGCTTCCGCGACGACCAGCCCTGCGGCGACGGCAATGTGCTCCCCTGCGAGGCGGTGAACCGCCCCGACGCGCAGGTGCTCGGCCCCGCGCAGGAGGCCTGGCTGCGCGCGGGTGTCACGAACAGCCCGGCCACCTGGCAGGTGCTGGCGCAGCAGATCTTCCTGGCCCCGCGCCTGTTTCCGCGCGGCACGCGCAGCATGGACAGCTGGGACGGCTACCCCGCCGCCCGTCAGCGCCTGCTCGACCTCTTCGCCAGCCGCCCCGGCGGCGTGGCGTTGACCGGCGATGTGCATCGCGCCTGGGCCAATGAGGTCGGCCCGCTGGTGGAATTCGTCGGCACCTCCATCACCAGCGAGGGCGATGGCAGCGACATCCAGGCGACGGCGCCCGCGATCATGGAGGCCAACCCGCACCTCAAATTCAACAGCAACCGGCGCGGCTATACGCTGCACGTGGCCGGGCGCGACCAGCTGCACGCCCTCTATCGCGCCGTCCCCTTCGTGCAGCAGCCGGGCGCGCCACTCACCACCGCCGGCCATTTCGTCACGCCCCTGCGCGGCGGCGGGGTGGAGCGCGCCTGAGGCTTGGATTAGCCTTCCCGCAAACACGGAGGACGCTTCATGGCACGCATCGGTTTCGTCGGTCTCGGCAATATGGGCCTGCCCATGGCGCGCAACCTCGCCAAGGCGGGCCATGAGGTGCGCGGCTATGACCTCAGCGCCGCCGCCATGGATGCGGCCGCCGAGGGCGGCATCCAGCGCGCGCAATCCGCCCCCGACGCGGCGCGCGGCGCCGACATCGTCATCACCATGCTGCCCGCCGGCGCCCATGTCCGCGCCGCCTGGGCCGAGATGGCGCCGGTGGCCGAGCCGCATGCCGTGCTGATCGACTGCTCCACCATCGACGTCGAAACCGCGCGCGACGTCGCCGCGGGCCGAGCCATGCTCGACGCCCCCGTCTCCGGCGGCACGATGGGCGCCGAGGCGGGTACGCTCACCTTCATGGTGGGCGGCGATGCGGCCAGCTTCGCCAAGGCGAAACCGATCCTGGAGAAGATGGGCCGCACCATCGTGCATTGCGGCGAAGCGGGCGCCGGCCAGGCCGCCAAGCTCTGCAACAACATGCTGCTGGCCATCTCGATGATCGGCACGAGCGAGGCCTTTACGCTCGCCGAGAAGCTCGGCCTCAGCCACGAGGCGCTGTTCGAGGTGGCGAGCAAATCCTCCGGCCAATGCTGGTCGCTGACCACCTATTGCCCGGTGCCCGGCCCGGTGCCGGGCAGCCCGGCCAACCGCGACTACAAGCCCGGCTTCGCCACCGCGCTGATGCTGAAGGATCTCGGCCTCTCGCAGCAGGCGGCCGAGGCGGCGGGCGCGGCCACTCCGCTTGGTGCGGCGGCGCTGGCCCTCTATGAGCGTTTCGCGGCCGAGGGCGGCGCGGGGGCGGACTTCTCGGGCATCATCAACATGCTGCGCGCCACCTCACGCGCGGGGTGATTCGCGAAACCCTGGCGCATCGCGGCTCCCGCATCACATAATCGCCGCATCCCCGGAGGAGAGAGCCATGCGCACCCGCTACCGCATCCAACGCCGCGCCCTGCTGGGCGGTGGCGCCGCCTTCGCCCTCGCCGCCGTGCCCGGTGCGCGCGTCGCGGTCCCGCAGAGCCTCGACCGCGTCTCCTTCCACACGAACTGGCGCGCCCAGGCCGAGCATGGCGGCTACTACCAGGCCGTCGCCGCCGGCCTCTATCGCCGCGCGGGCCTGGAGGTGGATCTCCGCCAGGGCGGCCCGAACCTCGACCCCGTGCGCCTGCTCGTCGCGGGGCGCGTGGACATGATCATGTCCAACGGCTTCCAGGCGCTGACCTATGTGCGGGAGAACGTGCCCGCGCTCACCATCGCCGCCATGATGCAGAAGGACCCGCAGGTCCTGATGACGCATGAGGGCAACGGCATCAACAGCTTCGAGGATATGCGCGGCCGGCCCATCCTGGTGGGCTCCGGCGGGCGCGTCACCTACTGGCCCTTCCTCAAGGCGCGCTTCGGCTTCACGGACGAGCAGGTGCGCCCCTACACCTTCAACATCCAGCCCTGGCTGTTGGACCGCATGGCCATCCAGCAGGGCTTTCTCTCCTCCGAGCCGCTCTCGGCCATCCAGGCCGGCGCGCGCCCCAAGGTCTTCCTCATCGCCGATGCGGGCTATGAGAACTACCAGACCACGGTGGACATCATGCGCAGCCAGATGGAGGCGCGGCCCGACGTGGTGCAGCGCTTCATCAACGCGAGCATCGAGGGCTGGACGCAGTACATGCGCGGCCAGGACATCGCCGCCGCCAACCGCCTCATCATCCGCGACAACCCGGAGATGAACGAGGAGCGCATCAGCTACGCCATCCGCGTGATGAACGAGCAGGGCATCGTCATCTCGGGCGACGCCACCACCATGGGCGTGGGGGCGATGACCGATGCGCGGTGGGAGCGCTTCTACAACACGATGCGCGATGCCGGGATCTATCCCGCCGGCCTCGACTTCCGCCGCGGCTATGACCTGCGCTTTGTGAACAAGCGGGTGGGGCTCTGACCCCGTCCGATCGGCCTCGCGGAGCGAGGGCGTGAATCGGCCGGGCGAAATGTCTCTCTTGAGGCTGGACGCCGTCGGGAAGCGTTTCCCGACGGGCGTGACGGCCGTCGCGGACGTTTCACTCGACATCGCCGAGGGCGATTTCCTGGCCCTGCTCGGCCCCTCCGGCTGCGGCAAATCCACGCTGCTGCGGATGATCGCGGGCCTGATCGAACCGAGCACCGGCCACCTCGCCTGGGGCGCCGACATGACCGGCCAGATCGGCTTCGTCTTCCAGGAGCCCACGCTGATGCCCTGGGCCACGGCGTTGCGGAACGTGGCCCTGCCGCTGGAACTGGCCGGCACGCCGCGCGCCGAAGCCGAGCGCCGCGCGCGCGAGGCGCTGGCCCGCGTGGACCTCGCGGGCTTCGAAACCGCCTATCCCCGCATGCTCTCAGGGGGCATGAAGATGCGCGTCTCCATCGCCCGCGCCCTCGTCACCCGCCCGCGCCTGCTGCTGATGGACGAACCCTTCGCCGCGCTGGACGAAATCACCCGCCACCGCCTGAACGAGGACCTGCTGCGGCTCTGGCGGGATGAGCGCTTCACCGTCGTCTTCGTCACCCACTCCACCTTCGAGAGCGTCTTCCTCGCCGAGCGCATCCTGGTGATGACGCCCCGCCCCGGCCGCATCGCGGCCGAGCTGCACGTGCCGGCGGAGGACCGCGCCGCGCCGGAATTCCGCACCTCTTCCGCCTATGCCGCGCATTGCCGCGCCGTCTCCCACGCGCTCTCCGCGGCGATGGCGGCATGAGCCGGGCGTGGCGCATCGCCGCGCCCACGCTGGTGGGCCTGCTCTTCCTGCTGGGCTGGGAATGGCTGGTCCGCGCGCGCGGCATCCCGCCCTATATCCTGCCCGGACCGCTGCTCATCGCCGAGACCCTGGTGCGGGACTGGGCCTCGCTCCTGCCCTCGCTCGTCATCACGGCGCAGATCACCTTCGCCGCGCTCTTCGTCGCCGCCACGCTGGGGCTGGCGCTCGCCATCATCTTCGCGCAGTCGCGCGTGGTGGAGATGTCGCTCTACCCCTATGCGGTGATCCTGCAGGTGACGCCCATCGTCGCCATCGCGCCGCTCATCATCATCTGGGCCGACAATCTCTGGCTCGCGCTGCTGATCTGCGCCTGGATCGTCGCCTTCTTCCCGATCCTGGCCAACACCACCACCGGGCTGAACAGCGTGGACCCGAATTTGCGCGACCTGTTCCGCCTCTACCGCGCCAGCCGCTGGCAGGTGCTGGTCCGGCTGCAATTGCCGACGGCACTGCCCTATTTCCTGGCCGGGCTGCGGATTTCGGGCGGCTTGTCGCTCATCGGCGCGATCGTGGCGGAATTCGTGGCCGGCACGGGCGGTTCCTCCTCGGGCCTGGCGTCCCGCATCCTGGAGACCGGCTACCAGCTCCAGATCCCGCGCATGTTCGCGGCGCTGGTGCTGGTCTCGGGCTTCGGAATCCTGATCTTTCTCAGCCTCACCCTCGTCTCGCACCTCCTGCTGCGCCGCTGGCACGAGGAAGGAAAGTAGCCTCCCCTCTGGGGCCGGGAGGGCGATGGACAGGAGAGGCCCGTCCATCGCACTCCCGGCCATCCCGGGGGGGGATCTCTGGAGTCTGATCGGCTTTGGCGGCATCGCCAAAGGCGTGAATCAGCCTCCCAGCCCCTACCGCAGCCGCGCGGGCAGCTGCGCCGGGAGCTGGATGGCCTGGACCTCCCAGCGCAACCGCATCGGGTCGGTCAGGGCCAGGGTCAGCGTGGCCGAACGGTCGGGCACGTTGACCGAGGTCAGCGTCACCTCCCAGAGCCCGGCCTCGACCATGCGCACGCGGCTCAGCATGTCCCGCGCGGGCTGGGTGCCGGCGGCGGCAAGGCGCTCGTTCAGCAGCAGCGCGAGGCCGGCGGGCGAGGCCAGACGGTCGGTCATGTCCTGCGCCATGCCGGTGATGAAGTCCGGCATGGGTGCGGTGGAATTGCGTTGCGTCTCGGCGGTGAGCGCCGCGTTCAGCGCCGGGCGCAGCGTGTTCCAGTCGATGTAGTGGGCGAGGGCCGTGGCATCGCCCCGCTGGATCGCGGCCGCGACCTGCACGGCCGAAGCGACGGGCGAACCGGCATAGACCGCAACCGCCGTGCAGGCCATGACGGCGAGGACGCGCTTGAAGCGCCCGAGGCCACGCTTGGGCTTTACCTGGCGGCGCCGCGCCTGGGCCGCGCGCAGGCGTTCGGCCTCGCTGCCCCAGCGCTCGACGGAATCTTCGAGAAAGGAGCGCCGGATGGCATCCGCACGGGTCCGCCGCGCCTGGATCAGGCCACGCAACCGGCCGACCGGGTCCTTCCGCGGCGCGGCTGCGGTGGCCCCCGCCACCATCACCGCCGGGTTGGACATTTCGGAACGAGCGGCCTGGCGGGCGTCGAACTCCGCCCAGACCTCGTCCCACGTATTGATACACGTGGTACTCATCTTAATCCCCCATATTCCCCAGGCCGAGAATGACCGAAGCTCAAATCAGAGCAAAGTCTTGATTTTGAGAATATGTCGGGAAAATCGTATATTCTTGGTTAATACCGTTCCGAAACTTAGACGAGAGAGACAATCCAAGACTCGAGCCGCGCGAAGGCCTGGCCCAGGGCCGCCTGCATGGCCGCCGCCCGCTGCGGCGCATCCGCCTCCAGGGCAGCCGGAGACCGGCCTTCCACAATGGTTTGCCCCAGCACACGGGCATCGCCCAAGCCGCCCGCCTGCCCCAGCAGCAGCGCCGAGAGGGATGCACGGGCGCCATCCACCCCCATCTCCAGGGCGATCAATTCCGTCTCTAAAACAAGAAATGTCGCCAAACGTGAACCAGGCGCCGTCACGGCGGTGAAGCGCCCGGAGGCGACCAGCCATTGCCGCAGCGCCAGCTCCGCCAGTTCGGTGGGCGGCGCCAGCCATTCCTCATAGGGCGCGACATCCACCCGGCCTTCCGTCCGCACCCGGCGCAACCCGCGCTGCTCCATCCCCGGGGCGGCGCGCATGGTCCGCAGCAGCAGGGCGTGGCGCGTCCGCGCGCCGGGCGGCCCCTCCCGCCGAGGAGAGAGGGTGAAGCGTTGCGATTCGATGAAGGGCCGGTCCGGCAGGACCGAGCAGCCCGCCGCCAGCAGCGGCAGGCCCAGAAGCAGGCGACGGTTCATCGTGTGGCTCCGGGCGGGGCCGGGGGCGGCGCGCCCCACAAGGCCTGGGAGGGCGAGCGCCGCAGCGCCTCGGTCGTCTCGCGCAGATTGGCGGTGGCCGCGCGCAGGTCCCGCAGCAGCGGCGCCAGGTCGGCCTGGACATCGGTGGTGGCGTTGCGCGCGGCCCGCAGGCTGGAATCCAGCTGCCCGATCGTCCCAGGCAGCCGCGCCGTGGCCCGCCGGAGATCCTGCGCGGCCGCCCCCATGGCGGAAAGCGTCTCCCGCACCTCCTGCCCCTGGGCCAGGCTCTTGATGGCGCCGGCCGTGGAGCGCAGCTCGGCCACCGCGCCCGGCACATCCGTCTGGCTGGCGATGCCGCGCAGCTCCTGCATCAGGCTCGCCGCCTCGCGCAGCGCCACCGCCAGCTCGCCCGTGTCGGTCTGCCGCCGGAGGTCCAGGAAGAGGTCGTTGATGTTCGTCGCCATGCCCACGAAATCAATGCCCTGGATCTGCCGCAGCAGCATCTCCGCCGCGCTCGTCACCTGCGCCACGGTGGAGGGCACGGCCGGAATCCAGGCGAAGCGCGGCGTCCAGGGCAGGGCCGGAATCGGGTAGCGCTCGGCATCGAGGAAATCCAGCTCGATATACGCCACACCCGTGATGCCCTGGCTCGCCAGCCGCGCCCTGAGCCCGGCCGCCACCGCGTCATCGGTCGAGGGCACATCCCCCACCCGCGTCAGGCTGACGGCGAAGCGCACCACCACCAGCTGGAAGGCGGCGGCGAAGGCCTCACCCTCCGGCCGGCGATACTCGGCCGCGGCCAGCCCGATCTCCGTCACGCGCCCCACCGCCACGCCGCGATACCGCACGGGCGAGCCGACCTCGAGCCCCTGCACGGATTCGCGGATATAGGTCTCGAACATCACGTCGCTGCGGCCCAGCCGGTTCTGCGTCAGGAAGAGCACCACCCCCACCAGCAGCGCCAGGCCCACCACCACCATCAGCCCGACCGAGAGCTGGATCTTGCGCATGCTCGCCATCTACATCACCTCCCGCCGGAAGAAGGCGCGCACCGTGGGGTGCTCGCTCTCGTCCCGCAGCCGCTTCGGGTCGCCCTCGGCGATCATCCCCTGCGCCTCCTTGTCCAGCATGATGCAGCGGTCCCCGATGGCCAGGATGGATTGCAGCTCATGCGTCACCACCACGAAGGTTGTCCCCGTCTCCCGCGCCAGTGACAGGATCAGCGCGTCGAGCCCGGCCGAGGTGATGGGATCGAGCCCCGCACTCGGCTCGTCCAGGAACAGGATCTCGGGGTCCAGCGCCATGGCGCGGGCGATGCCGGCGCGCTTCAGCATGCCGCCCGAGATCTCCGCCGGCAACCGGTCCTGCGCGTCGCCCAGGCCCACCAGGCCGAGCTTGGCGCTGGCCACCAGCGCGCGCGCCGCCTGGGGCAGCTTGGTATGCGCCTCGATCGGCAGCATCACGTTTTCGGCCAGCGTCAACGATCCCAGCAGCGCGCCCGATTGCCACATCACGCCGATGCGCCTGAGCAGCGCCCGCCGCGCCTCGCCCTCCAGCGCCGTCCAGTCGCCATCGAGCACGCGGATTTCGCCGTGGGTGGGCGGCATCAGCCCGATCAGCAGCTTGAGCAGGGTGGATTTCCCGCAGCCCGAGCCGCCCAGGATGACGAAGACCTCGCCGCGGCGGACCTCGAAGCTCACATTCTTGAAGATGGTGCGCGCGCCGAAGCGCATCGCCACGCCTTCGGCCGTCAGCACCGCCGGCGCGTTCGGGCTCTCCACCATCACCAGCCCAGCCGGAAGAAGAGGATGGCGAAGATGCCGTCCAGCACCACCAGCGCCACGATGCCGCCCACCACGGCCGATGTCGCCGCATCGCCCACCGCGCGCGGCCCGCGCCCGGCGGAGAGCCCGGCCTGGCAGCCGATATAGCCGATGGCGAGACCGAAGATCGCGGCCTTGCCCAGGCCGCCCGCCAGATCCTGCAGCGAAAGCCATTGCTCCAGCTGGTTCAGCACGGCCACCGGCGGGAAGCCCAGCGCCCCCATCACGATCATCATGCCGAGGATGCCGGTGACGTTCATCACCATGGTGAGCGCCGGCATGACGAGGGTGGAGGCGACGATCCGCGGCACGACCAGCCAGGCCACGGGGTCGAGCCCCATGATCTTCAGCGCGTCCACCTCCTCATTCACCCGCATGGTGCCGAGTTCCGCCGCATAGGCCGAGCCGGTGCGCCCGGCCAGGATGATGGAGGCCAGCAGCGGCCCGAGTTCGCGCGTCAGCGAGATGCCGACGAGCTGCGGAATGAAGATCTCCGCGCCGAATTGCCGCATGGGCACGGAGGATTGGAAGGCCAGGATCACGCCGATCAGCGTGCCCAGCAGGATGCAGAGTGGGAAGGCGCGCGTCCCCGCCTCGTCCAGGTGGCGCATCACCTCGGCCCAGCGCAGCCGCCAGGGGCGCGGGATGAGCCGGATGGTGGCCAGCACCGTCTCGCCCAGGAAGGCCATGCGGCCGGCCACGGCCCGGAGCTTGTCCAGCGTGAAGGCGCCGAGGTTGGTCAGCGGGCGGAAGGGCCTGGGCTTGGGCGGCGGCGGGTCGGGCGGGATGGCCTTGCGGAAGCGCTCCAGCGCGCCGCGCGGCGCCTCGGCCGCCGGCTCGCGCCAATCCGCCTCGCCCGCCTGCCGCGCGAGCGAGACGAGCAGCGCGGCCCCGCCCGAATCGAGCTGCGTGACGCCCGCCGCATCCAGCGTCAGCGCGCCCCCGGACTTCACCGCGCGATGCGCCGCTTCCCAGCCGGCCGTGGCGACGGCGGTGTCGAGCGCGCCGCTGAAGCGCAGGACGAGACGGCCGGCCTCGGTCTCGGCCTGGAAGGGAGCGCTTGGCATCTGTGCGGGACCATGCACGTGCCCCCGCTGAAGCTTCAAGGGATTTCCCCGGATGTCAGCCTTGCAGCGCGTGCAGCAGCACCGCGGTGGCTGCCGCAACATTGAGACTCTCGACGAGGCCCGAGCCGGGCAACGTCACGCGCTCGGCGCAGCAGGCCAGGATGTCGGGGGAAAGCCCCGTCTCCTCCGCGCCCATCACCAGGGCGATGGGCTTGTTCCGCGCGATCCGCGCCGGCGGCAGCCCGCCCGAGGCGACCGCGCCCACCACATGCCATTGCCCCGCGAAGCGGCGCAGCGTGCTGCCCAGATCCTCCGCGCGGAACACCGCCAGATGCTCCAAGGCACCCTCCGAGGTGCGGAAGGCGGCATCCGAGAGGTCCGCCTGGCGCGAATCGCCCGAGAGCAGCAGCGCCTTGGCGTTGAAGAAGGCGGCGGCGCGGGCGATGGCGCCCAGATTGTGCGGATTGCCGATGCCATCCAGCACCAGCAGCACGGGCGCGGCGAAGAGCACGGGCGGCGGCGGCGTCGGGATGGGCTGGGCCTTGCGCGGATCAGCGATGGCGACGATGCCGCCATGGTGCTCGGTGCCGGCGATCTTCGCCAGCTCATCCTCCAGCACCTCGCGATAGGCCTTCTTGTGCCGCGCGAGGTAACGGCAGAGCGGCCCGGCCACCGGTCGGCGCTCGGCCAGGTAGTGCAGGCGCTGCACCGCCTCGGGCCGGCGCAGGAAGAGCGCGCGCACGGCATTCACCCCGCAGATGCGCTGCGGCTCCGGCCGGCGGGGCGGCGGCGGGTAGTTGGACGGCCCATAGCCGCCGCGGAACTCAGACATGCGCCATGGCCCGAAGCTGCGCCAGCAGCGCGTCGGGCACGGCGATGCCCCCGACCTCGGCGCGGGCCGTCAGCCCGTCGCGCCGCGCGCCCGGCAGGCGGACGCCCGCATCGCCCAGCATCGCGGTCACGAGCGCCTCCATCCGGTCCAGGAAGGCCTCGCGCCCCGCCAGCGCGCCGGGATCCACCGCGAGGATCGCATGGCCCAGGCGCGGCGGATTGGGCGAGGGGGCGAAGAAGCTGTCCGCCTCGAAGCCGAAGGCCGCACCGCCAAGCGCCACGCAGAGCACCTCCACCACCAGCGCCAGCGCCGCCCCCTTCGCCCCGCCCATGGCCAGCATGGCGCCATCCAGCGCGGCCTTCGCGTCGGTCGTCGGGCGGCCTTCCGAATCCAGCGCCCAGCCTTCCGGGATGGGCCGGCCTTCCTTGGCGGCGACCATGATCTTGCCGCGCGCCACTTCCGAGAGGGCCAGGTCCACCACCATCGGCGCCGCATCCCGGCGCGGGAAGGCGGCGGCGACGGGGTTGGTGCCCAGCAGGGGCCGCCTCCCGCCCGGCACCGGCATGGCATAGGGCGAATTGGTGAAGGCCAGCGCCACCAGCCCCTGCCGCGCCAGGCGCCGCACCGGCAGCGCCATGGCGCCCGCGTGATGGCTGTTGGTGATGGTGATGAAGGACACGCCGTGCTCGGCCGCGCGCCGCGCCGCCTCCGCCTCGGCCAGGCGCAGCGCGGGATAGGCCAGGCCGTTCCCCGCATCCACCAGCGCCGCACCGCCGCGCTCGCGCGTCACGCGCGGGATGGCGGCGCCATCCGCCCGCCCCTCGCGCAGGAAGCCCGCATACATCGCGACGCGGGAGAGGCCGTGGCCCCCCTGCCCCTCCGCCTCGGCGGCGACCAGGGCCTCGGCCGTCAGCGCCGCCATCCCGGGATTGGCCCCGGCGGCGGTCAGGGCGGCGGTGGCGAGGGCGCGGGCTTCGTCGAGGCTGATCGTCATGCCCGGGTTGAAGCGCGGATCAGCCCCCAGAGCAATCACAGGGGGCAATCACAGGGGGCCATCGCGCCGCTCCAGCCGCATCGGCAGCCGCTCGGCCAGGGAGAGCGTCAGCCCCGCGCGCGGCACCACGGGCGGCCCCGGCAGCGGGCGCAGCCGGTACCGCCGCGCCAGATGCGCCATGACGCGCATCGCCGCCCGCATCGTGAAGGCCTCGCCCACGCAATGCCGGGGGCCGAGGCCGAAGGGGAGGTAGCTGAAGGGCCGGGGCGGGGGGGCCTCGGGCAGGAAGCGCGCCGGGCGGAATTCATCCGGCGCCTCCCAATTGTCGGCATGGCGCTGCACCAGCCAGGGCGAGACGAAGGCGACGCTGCCCTTGGGCACGGGCAGCACCCCCACCTGCGTCGCCCGCCCCGCCACCCGCGCGATGAGCGGCAGCGGCGGATAAAGCCGCAGCGTCTCACGCAGCACGGCCCGCACCCAGGGCCCGTCCTCCACGCCCGAATCCAGCTCCCCGTGCAGCGCCGCCTCCACCTCCGGCGCCTGGCCCAGCAGGAACCAGGCGGCGGCGAGCAGGCCGGACAGCGCCTCATGCCCGATCGCGAAGAGCGAGATCACCTCGTCCCGCGCGCCTGTCGCCGGCAGCGCGGCGGCGATGCCTTGCCCCGTCCTGCGCGCCTGCGCCAGCAGCGGCTCGACCAGGGCACGGATGCGCTTCGCGTCGCCACCGAGGCGCAGCCGGACCAGCGGCTCGGGCAGGGCGAGGAGGGGGATCAGCCCCGCGCCGCTGATCTTGGCCCGATAGGCGCGGGCGAGGCGCATGATCTCCCCCGGATCGCCCGCCGCGCTCCCGAAGAGCAGGCGCAGCAGCAGCGAGGCCGAGACGCGCTCCATCTCCGCGACCACGTCTAGCGTGGCGCCCTCCGGCCGGGCGGCCCAATCGGGCGGCGGCCCCTCCAGCGCGCCGGCCATGGCGGATTCCACCGCCGCGCGGCGGCCCGCCCAGGCGCGGCCCTCGGCCACGAAGAGCCCCTCCCCCAGGAGCGGCGCCAGCAGTTTCGTCAGCTGCGCCGGCTTGGCCGCGAAGACCTCGGCCTGCGTCACCAGCACCGCCTCGATGGCGCCGGGCCGGTTGAAGACGATCAGCTTCTGGCCAAGCGCCTCCAGCAGGGTACCGGAGCTGCGGAACATCTCCTCGCCCCAGACCTCCAGCAGGCTGCGGGAGGCGCGGGCGAGAAGATCAGTGACCGGGATTTCCCCACGGTGGCGGGGCGGAAAGGGCGGTGTCGCGCCGCTCATTCCTTGTGGACGCGCAGCGGGCCGAAGGCCTGGCCCACCGGCATCATCTGCAGCGTGTTGATGTTCACGCGGGCGGGAAGCGTCGCGCACCAGTGGACGGCTTCCGCCACATCCTCGGGCGTCAGCGGCTCGGCGCCGGCATAGACGCCGGCTGCCTTCGCGTCATCGCCATGGAAGCGGACATGGCTGAACTCCGTCCCGCCCACCAGGCCAGGCTCGATGTCGGTCACGCGCACCTTGGTGCCCCAGAGGTCGGCGCGCAGGTTCAGGCTGAAATGGCGGACGAAGGCCTTGCTCGCGCCATAGACATTGCCGCCGGGATAGGGGAACTCGCCCGCCGTCGAGCCCAGGTTGATGATGTGCCCGCGGTTGCGCGACACCATCCCCGGCAGCACGGCGCGCGTCACATACATCAGGCCCTTGATGTTGGTGTCCACCATCGCGTCCCAGTCATCGAGATCCGCCTCCTGCGCGCCGGAAAGGCCGAGGGCGAGGCCCGCATTGTTCACGCAGACGTCAATTTCGGCCCAATCGGCCGGCAGGCCCGCGATGGCGGCGGCCACCGCCTCGCGGTTCCGCACGTCCAGCGTCAGCGGCAGCACGCGGTCGGCGCCCAGTTCCGCGCGCAATGTCTCCAGCCGCTCCACGCGCCGCCCGGCCGCGATGATGCGCGCGCCGGTGCCCGCGAAACGCTGGGCGATGACGCGGCCAAAGCCGGCGGTGGCGCCGGTGACGAGGATGATCATGCGAGGGCTCCGTTCAGTTTCACGCAAGCCTTGGTTCAGGCGGGATCAAGGCGGGCCCCTGTAATGCCCCGGCCGGCCGGGACTTGAAACCTTCCGATAGATGAACCAAATGTCATTTGTCGGCCGGCGCTGGAGATCGCAGGCATGCGGCACGCCCCAACCGTCCAAGGGGCCTGTTGAGCCGACTTCCGGAATCGCTCCGGGACCCTGAGCGCTGAGCCGTGCGCTCTCCAGAAGACCTGTATTTGGAGAGTCGTGATGCCCGTCCGCGTCGCGCGCCGCTTGTGCGCGCCAATGCTTCTGCTTGCCGCCCTGCAACCCCCGGTGGCACGCCCCGCCCTCGCGCAACCTGGCACGCCCGACATCCAGATCCGCCTGGATGACCGGCAGTTCCGGGCCGGCGGCTTCGAACTGGGCCGCGTCGAGCCCGAGACCGGGCCTTCCGAGATCCTTCTCCCGGGCCAGGTGGTGGTGCCGCCCACGCAGCTGCGCGTCATCGCCGCGCCAGCCGCGGGCCTGATCGAGAGCCTCTTCGTCGCCCCGGATGAGCGCGTGCGCGCGGGCCAGGCCGTGGCCCGCCTGCGCAGCACCGAACTTGTCGAGGCGCAGCGCCTCTTCCTGGAGGCCGCGACCGGCGCCGAACTCGCGCAGGAAAAGCTCCGCCGCGACGAGGAACTCTTCCGCGAACGCGTGATCGCCGAGCGCCGCCTCATCGTCACCCGCGCCGAGGCCACGGCCGCCGCCGCCGCGCTGGATGAGCGCACGCAGCTGCTCAACCTGCTCGGCCTCACCGATCCCGAAGTCGCGGAACTGCGCCGCAGCCGCCGCATCCAGCAGGGGCTGACGGTGACGAGCCCGGTCGCGGGCGTCGTCCTTGGCCGCGCCGCCACACCGGGCGAGCGCGTGGCCCAGGCCGCGCCGCTGATGACGATCGGCGACCTCACCACGCTCTGGATCAACATTCAGGTCCCCCTCTCCCGCGCGCCGGCGCTGGAGGCCAATGCCCGCGTGCTGGTGCCCGCCCAGGGCGCCGAGGGCTTCGTCCTGCGCATCGGCCGCACCGCCGATGCCGCGACGCAAAGCGTCACCGCCGTGGCCGAGATGCATCGCGGCGCGGATGCGCTGCGCCCCGGCCAGGCGGTGACGGTGGCGCTGCAATTGCGCGGCAACGGCATGCCGCAATACCGCGTGCCCGCCGGCAGCGTGGTGCGCCACCGCGAGCGCAGCTGGGTCTTCATCCGCACGCCGACCGGCTTCACCGCGCGCCCGGTGACGGTGCTGAACGAGACGGCGCAATTCACCTCGATCCGCGGCGGCTTGGCACCGACGGACCAGATCGCCACGCGTGGCCTGCTCGCGCTGCTGGCCGAGCTGTCCGAAGCGGATGGGGGCTGATCCATGCTCGCCAAGCTGCTTGATACGGCGCTGCGCCAGCGGCTGCTGGTGCTCATCGCCGCCCTCGGCCTCGCCGTCTGGGGCTTCCAATCCTATCGCGCCCTGCCCATCGACGCCTTCCCCGACGTGGCGCCGACGCAGGTGCTCGTCTCCATGCGCGCGCCGGGCCTGACGCCGGAGGAGCTGGAGCGCCGCGTGACCAACCCGATCGAGCTCGCGATGCGCGGCATCCCGAACCTCGTCTTCATGCGCTCGGTCACGCGCTTCTCGGTCACGCTGATGACCTTCGAATTCGCCGAGGGCACCGACATCTACTGGGCGCGCGCCCAGGTGAACGAACGCCTGAACGAGCTGGAGGACCAGCTGCCCGAGGGCGTCTCGGGCGGCCTCGCCCCCATCATCACGCCGCTGGCCGAGATGCTGATGTTCACGCTGGAGGGCGAGCAGCTCTCGCCCACCGAGGCGCGGACGCTGATGGACTGGGTCGTGCGGCCGCAGCTGCGCGCCGTGCCTGGCGTGGCCGACGTGAACGTGCTGGGCGGCTTCGTCCGCACCTATGAGGTGGTGCCCGACCCCGCCGCCATGGCCGCGCGCGGCATCTCGACCGCCATGCTGGAGGAGGCGCTGGAGCGCAACAACCGCAATGACGGCGCAGGCCGCATCCGCGACGGCGAGGAGGCGCTGCTGGTGCGCGCCGAAGGCCGCATCCAGACGCTGGAGGATGTGCGCGCCATCGTGCTGCTGGCGCGCGATGCCGGCGTGGTCCGCGTGGGCGACGTGGCCGATGTGCGCTTCGGCGCCCTGCCGCGCAACGGCGTGGTGACGCGCGATGGCGAGGGCGAGGCGGTCTGGGGCATCGTGCTCGGCCTGCGCGGCGCCAATGCGCGCAGCGTGGTGGAGGGCGCGCGCGAGCGTTTCCCGGCCATCCAGAACGCCCTGCCGGACGGCGTGAACCTCGTCGTCTTCTATGACCGCGCCGACCTGATCGGGAAGGCGGTCTGGACCGTGCAGAAGGTGCTGCTGGAGGCGATCGCGCTCGTCGTCGTGCTGCTGATCCTCTTCCTCGGCAACTGGCGCGCGGCACTGGTCGTCTCGCTCAGCCTGCCGCTCGCCGTGCTCGTGACCTTCGGGCTGATGCATTATTTCGGGCTGTCCGCGAACATCATGTCGCTGGGCGGCCTCGCCATCGCCATCGGCCTGCTGGTGGACTGCGCCGTGGTGGTGGTGGAGAACGCGGCGCACCGCTTCGGCATGGAGAAGCTGTCGAAGCTCTCCATGGCCCAGCGCCTCCGCTTCACGGCGGAAGCGACGCGCGAGGTGATGGTGCCGCTCGTCTCGGGCGTCATCATCATCATCGCGGTCTTCGTGCCCCTGCTCTCGCTGCAGGGCCTGGAAGGGCGGCTCTTCGGGCCGGTGGCGCTCACCATCGCCTTCGCGCTGGTGGCCGCGCTCACGCTGGCGCTGACGGTGGTGCCGGTGATGTGCGCCTTCCTGCTGCGCGGCGGCCACCACCAGGAGCCCTGGCTCGTCCGCAAGCTGCACGCCGCCTATGACCCCTTCCTGGAATGGGCCATGGCGCGCCCCTTCCGCGTGGCGGCCACGGCCGGCGTCGGCCTGGTGCTGGCCGGCCTCGCCTTCACGCGGATCGGCAGCATCTTCATCCCCGTCATGGATGAGGGAACGCCCGTGGTCACGGTCCGCAAGCACCCCACCATCGGCGTCGAGGAAGCCGCCGAGACCGACCAGCGCATCGCGCGCGAGATCATCGCCCGCGTGCCCGAGGTGCGCGGCATCATGTCCCGCGCCGGCGCCGATGAACTCGGCATTGATCCGGTCGGCCTGAACGAGACGGACATGTTCTTCACCATGGCGCCGCCCGACCAATGGCGCGCCGAGGCGAAGGCGGGCGGCACGCCCTGGATCCTCGACCAGGTGCGCCAGGTGCTGGAGGGCTTCCCCGGCACCAGCTTCTCTTTCAGCCAGCCCATCGACATGCGCGTGCAGGAGATGATCATCGGCGCGCGTGGCGACGTGGTGATCAAGGTCTTCGGCCCCGAGATCCCCGAGCTGAACCGCATCGGCCGCGAGGTGGCCGAGGCGGTGCGCGGCATCACCGGCAGCGCCGATGTCTTCGCGCTGCGCAACGAGGGCATGAAGTATCTCACCGTCCGCGTGGATCGCCTCGCCGCCGGTCGCCTCGGCCTGAACGCGAGCGACGTGCAGGAGGCGCTGCGCGTCTGGGTGGATGGCCGCAATGTCGGCCAGGTGCTGGAGGGCGACCGCCGCATCCCGCTGCTGCTGCGCGGCGAGGAGGGACTGCGCCGTTCCGCGGCCGATCTCGCCCGCGTCCAGATCGCCCTTCCGGCCGGCGGCACGGTGCTGCTGAGCCAGGTGGCGGAAATCCGCGAAGAGGAGGGCGCCGTGCAGGTGATCCGCGAACAGGCCGAGCGCTTCGCCACCGTGCTGAGCAATGTCCGCGGCCGCGACATCGGCGGCTTCGTGGCCGAGGCGCAGGCGGCGGTGGCGCAGCGCGTGCAGCTGCCGCAGGGCTATCGCCTGGTCTGGGGCGGGCAGTTCGAGAACCAGCAGCGCGCGCAGGCGCGGCTCGCCATCGTGGTGCCCATCGCGCTCGGCGCCATCTTCCTGCTGCTCTACCTCACCTTCGGCAGCGCGCGGCAGGCGACGCTGGTCTTCTGCAACGTGCCCTTCGCGCTGATCGGCGGCGTGATCGCGCTCTGGGCCTCGGGCGAGTTCATCTCGGTGCCCGCCTCCGTCGGCTTCCTCACGCTCATCGGCATCGCGGTGCTGAACGGCGTGGTGCTGATCAGCTACATCAACCGCCTCATCGCCGAGGAGGGGCTCTCCCTCGAAAACGCGGTGCGGGAGGGTGCCAGGCGCCGCATGACGCCGGTGGTGCTGACGGCGATGATCGCCGCACTCGCGCTCGTGCCGTTCCTGTTTGCCACGGGTCCGGGCAGCGAGATCCAGAAGCCGCTCGCCATCGTCGTGATCGGCGGGCTGGTGACGGCGACGAGCCTGACGCTGATCCTGCTGCCCATCCTCTATGAGCGCTTCGCCCTGCCGCGGGTGAAGACGGCGGCGGCGGTGGCGGCGGTACTGGCGGCGCTGATGCTGCCGGTGGGCACGGCGCAGGCCCAGGGGAATGGCAACGGCCAGGGCCAGCTCTCGCGCCACCTGGAGGCGGCGCTGGCACTGGATGCCGGCTTCCGTGGCCTGGAGGCGCAGCGCGAGGCGGCCGCCGCGCGCGGCATCACGGCGCGCTCGCCCATCGCGGGCTCGCCGGCGCTGGGCGGCTCCTTCCGCTCGGGCACGCAAGGTCCGGGCCAGGTGCGCGAGACGGATCTGGAGATCGCGGCGCCCCTCTGGCTGCCCGGCCAGCGCGGCGCGCTGCAAGGCACGGTGGCGGGCGCGGTGACCGAGTTCGAGGGCCGCATCGCGCTGCGCCGCCTCGAAGTGGCCGGCCAGCTGCGCGAGGCCTGGTGGGATGCGGCCGAGGCGCGCCGCTCCGCCCAGCTCGCGCGCGAGCGCCTGAGCACGGCACGCGAGATCGCCCGCGACGTGGCACGCCGCGCCGAGCTGGGCGACATCCCGCCCACCGAGGCGCTGCTCGCCCGCAACGAGACGCTGAGCGCGGAACTCGCTTTGGCGCAGGCCGAGGCGGCGGCGGCCCAGGCCGTCCAGGCCTATCGCACCCTGACCGGCGGGCTCGATCCGAACCTGCCGGTGGAGAATCCGCGCCAGGCCGCGCGCCACCCGGCGCTCGTCTCGGCCGAGGCGGCGCTGGCCCATGCCGAGGCGCGCCAGCGCCTGGTCGCCGCCACGCCGATCGACAACCCCGAGATCGGCCTTTTCGGCCGGCAGGAGGGCGGCACGGGGATGAGCGACACGACGAGCCTCGGCCTGCGCGTCCGCATCCCGCTCGCCACCGAGGCGCGCAACGCGCCACGCCGCGCCGAGGCCGAGAGCGACGTGACGCGCGCGACCGCGGAACTCACCCAGGCGCGCCGCCTGGTGCAGGCCGCCACCGCCCGCGCCCAGGCCGAGCTGCGGGCGGCCGAGGCGGCGCTGGTCATCGCCCGCCAGCGCCTCGCCCTGGCGCGGGAGCAGGAGGGCATCGCGCTGCGCGCCTTCCGCTCGGGCGAGACCGGCACCTTCGACCTGTTCCGCGTCCGCCAGCTCCGGCTGGAGGCGGCGAATGACGAAGGGGCGGCCAGCATCGCCGCCAGCCGCGCGCGCTCCCGCGTGAACCAGGCGGCGGGGGTGGTGCCATAGCCAGCGCATGATCCGCCGAGGCGGCTGCGCGGAAGCGGTGAATCATCCTCTCGGCAGGCACAACCTGGATTGCGGTCAACCCTGGTTGACCACAATCTCCGGCGCATGACCGAGATCAACCCGCGCGACACGCTGGGCCACCGCTGTCTGATGGGCGTGGTGGCGCCGGCCACCAACACCGCCGTTCAGGCCGAGATGGACGACCTCCGGCTGGAGGGCGTGATCAACGCCCATGCGCGCATCGCCAACCCCGAGCAGCGCGTGGCGGAGGCGGCCGATACGCTCGCCGTCCGCGCCGCCATGGTGGGCGGGCTGATGGGCGCGGTGGAGACGCTGGCGCCCTGCCGCCCCGATCACGTCATCCTCGGCGTCATGGTGGAGAATTTCGTGGGTGGCGGTGCGGCCGGCGAAGCCCTGGTGCGCGAGGTGGGCGAGCGGCTGGGCTGCGGCGTCACGGACTATACCTCGGCCATCCGCGTGGCGCTGGACGCGCTGTTCGGCCGGCCCGTGCGGATCGGCCTGCTCACGCCCTTCCTGCCGGTGGGCGACGCTGCCGCGCGCCGCATCTTCGAGGAGGCCGGGCATGAGGTGGTGCGGCTGATCGGACTGCGCGCGCCGAGCCCGGCCTCGATCGGCCGCGTCTCGCTCGACCGGCTGCGCGCGGCCGTGGCGGAGCTGGACGGCCCGGAGGTGGACGCCATCATCCAGGTGGGCACCGGCCTGCCCTTCGCCGGCGTGGCGCGCGCGGCGGAGCGCGAGCTGGGCAAGCCCGTGCTGGCGAGCAATCCGGTGAGCTATTGGCGCGCGCTGAGAAGCCGCGGGATCGCCGACGCCATGCCCCGGCACGGCCGCCTGTTCAGCCTCTGAGCCGGCAAGAGCCGGCCCCACGAAAAACCCCCCCGACCTTGCGGCCGAAGGGGGCTCAGTCCCGGCTTTCGCCGTGAGTGATCCGGCCCTGAGTCGGTGCCGGACCTTATCTCGTCACCCTGGTCACCGCATCGGCAGGGGGTACATCAGCCCGCCATTGGTCCAGAGGTTGTTCGGGCCACGGGGCAATGCCACGGGCGTATTCTCTCCCATCGTGCGCTCATACAGCTCACCGTAGTTCCCGATGGCGCGGATCACATTATATGCCCAGAGCGGATCGAGCTTCAAGGACTGCCCCAGCTCCGGCGTCACACCCAGCAGGCGGCGCGTGTTTGGGTTGGTGCTGGTGCGGCGCATCTGCTCGGCATTCGCCGCCGTCACGCCCTGCTCCTCCGCCTCGATGATGGCGGTGGTGTACCAGCGCACCAGATCGAACCACTCGTCGTCGCCACGGCGGACATAGGCGCCGTAGGGCTCCTTGCTGAAGCGCTCGGGAAGCACGGTCCACTCGCGCGGGTTCTGCATGGTGGAGCGCACGGCGGCGAGCTGCGAGGCATCCGAGCCGAAGCTGTCGCAGCGGCCGGCCTGGAGGGCCGCGGCCGCCTGGTCCGTGCGCTCGAAGACGACGGGGCGGAAGGGCACGTTGACGCTGCGGAAGTAGTCGGCCGTCACCTGCTCATTCGTCGTGCCCTGGATCAGGCAGATGGTGGCGCCGTTCATCTCGCGCACCTGGCGCACGCCCAGGCTGTTGCGAACCAGGAAGCCATGGCCGTCGAAGAAATAGGTGACGACGTGCCGCAGGCCGAGCGTGGTGTCGCGCAGCATGGTCTGCGTCGAGGTGCGGAAAAGCACGTCGATCTCGCCCGAGCCCAGCGCGGTGAAGCGCGTGGAGGAGGAGAGCGGCACGAAGCGCACCTTGGAGGCGTCATTGAAGATCGCGACGGCCAGGCCGCGGCAGAGATCCACATCCAGCCCCTGCCAGGTGCCGCGGCTGTCGGGCAACGCGAAGCCCGCCACGCCGGTATGGATGCCGCAGACCAGCGTGCCGCGCGCGCGGACCTGATCCAGGGTCGGCCCGGCCTGCGCCGCCGTGCCCATGAACACCGCACATGCCGCGACCAGCGCGGCTCGGATGGTCCGATCCCACTTCATGCTTTGCCTGCCTCAACCTTGCTTTTCTGAGCGGGATGGTCGGGCGGGATTGCAGCCCGAGTCAACCGATCTGTGGCCGGCGTGACCGCATTGTAATTCCCCTTTTCAGCGAAATGGCGGCGCGTAATGCAATCCCCCGCGCGTCCAGAGTTCGTTGCTGCCACGCGGCATGGCGAGCGGCGTGTTGGGGCCGAGATGGCGTGCATAAAGCTCGCCGTAATTGCCGATGGCCTTGATGGCGTTGAGCGCCCAGGCGGGGTCCACGCGCAGCGCCTGCCCCACCTCGGGCAGGGCGCCGAGCAGGCGGCGGACATTCGCATCCTGCGAGGTCCGGCGCATCTCATCCGCATTGGCGGCGGTGATGCCCGCCTCCTCCGCCTCGAAGAGGGCGAAGGTGAACCAGCGCACCAGTTCGAACCAGCTCTCGTCGCCGCGCCGGATGACGGCGGTGTAGGGCTCCTTCGAGAAGAGTTGCGGCAGGATGACCCAGGCATTGGGGTCCGGCAGGGAAGAGCGCATGGCGGCGAGGCCCGATGCGTCGAAGCCGAAGGCGTCGCAGCGGCCGGCGGCCAGGGCCGCGCGCACCTGCTCATTCTGCTCGAAGAGCACGGGGCGGAAGGTGAGACGCTGGCTGCGGAAATACTCGGCCGTGATCTGCTCGTTCGTCGTGCCCGGCTGCAGGCAGATGGTGGCGCCGGCGAGGCCCCGCACCTCCGTCACGTTCGCATCGCGCCGGACCATGAAGCCGTGGCCGTCGTAGAAATAGGGCTGCACGAAACGCAGGCCGAGCGTGGTGTCCCGCAGCACGGTCTGCGTGCTGGTGAGGAACAGCAGGTCCACCTCGCCCGCGCCCAGCGCGGTGAAGCGCGTGGCGAAGGAGAGCGGCACGAAGCGCACCTTGGTCGCATCGCCGAAGATGGCGGCGGCCAGGCCACGGCAGAGATCGGCCACCATGCCGCGATACTCGCCCCGGCTGTCCACCGTGGTGAAGCCCGGCGTATTGGCGTTCACCCCACAGGCCAGCGTGCCCCGCGCGCGCACCTGGTCCAGCGTGTTGGCGGAGGGCGGCGCGGTCTGCGCCGCAGCGGAAACGGAGAGCCCGAGGAGGGCGCAGAGGGCCAGCAGGGGCGAGCGGAAGCGGTGCATGGATTGTTCCTCAAACCTTTCGGCAAGGCTGCGCCCGGTCGCCATTGCGGTCAAGGAACAATAAATTCAGCGAAATTCCGGATAGCCCAGCATGGCGGCCTCTCCCTCGTAGCGGATCTGCTCGGGGTAGTCGGCGTGTTCGGGCGGCAGGATGTCGGTGATCATCAGCCCCGCCCGCGCTTCCGCCCAGCGCGCCTCGCGCCCCACCCGCATCAGCGCCGCCTGCAACGCGGCGACCACCGGCTCGGGCGTTGTGACGGCGGTGACGAAGGGAATGGCGGGCGTGGAAGGCGTCGCCGCCAGGATGCGCGTCCGCTCGCCCACCCAGGGGCGATGCCGCGCCATGAAGGCATAGGTGACGTTGTCCACGCAGGTCGCGTCCGCCTCGCCCTTCGCCACGCGCTCCACATTGGCGGGGTGGCTGTGCGTCTCGCGGATCGAACCAAAGAAGGGGGCGCGGGCGCCGAGGCGCGCCAAGGCGAGGCGCGGCAGGTTCATCCCCGAATTGGAATGCGGGCTGTTGAAGACGAAATCCGCCCCCTTCAGGTCGGCCAAATCCCGGTAGGGGGCATCCCGATGCACGATGAAGACCGCCGCATGCCGCCCCGGCGCGCAATGCTCCACGGCATAGGTCGGCACGCCGAGCAGCCTGGCCTGGCCGCAAAAGATGGTCTGCAGCGGGTAGCCGCAGACCTGGGTGAAGAGGTTTTCGGCCTCGATCGCGCCGGGCACGGGCGGGCGGTCGAAGCTGAGTTCGGCCGGCAGGTTCGTCATGCCATCGGTGCCGAGTTCGGCGCGCAGCGCGGCCCAGAAGGCGGCATTCTCGGCCCGCATCTCGGGCAGGTTGTACATGGGCAGGCTGGCGCGCCAGGCGTGCATGCGGGGCTCCGGGCGAAGGGGGCGGAAAGCATGGGCGGCGGACCGCTTGCGGGAAAGCCCCCCCGACGACATGTTGCGGGCCAGAGTCACCCCGCGGACAGCGCCCCATGATCAGCCTTCCTGCCCCCAAGCCCGAGATCCTCGCCCGGCGCGAGACGATCCTGGCCGACCTCCGCCGCCTGCTCCCCGCCGATGCGGTGATCGGCGAGGAGATCCGCATGAAGCCCTATGAGACGGACGGGCTCGCCGCCTATCGCCAGATGCCGCTCGCCGTGACGCTCCCGCGCACGACGCAGGAGGTGGCGCAGGTGCTGCGCTATTGCCACGCGAACGGCATCCGCGTGGTGCCGCGCGGGGCGGGCACCTCGCTCGCCGGCGGCGCGCTGCCGCTGGCCGATGCGGTGGTGGTGGGGCTGATGCGGATGAACCGCATCAAGGAGATCAACCTCGAGGACCGCTACGCGGTGGTCGAGGCCGGCGTGACGAACATCGGCATCACCAAGGCGGTGGAGGGCGATGGCTTCTTCTATGCGCCCGACCCGTCGAGCCAGCTCGCCTGCATGATCGGCGGCAATGTGATGATGAATTCGGGCGGCGCGCATTGCCTGAAATACGGCGTGACGGCGAACAACCTGCTGGGCGTCACCTTCGTCACCATCGAGGGCGAGGTGCTGGAGATCGGCGGGAATCACCTGGATGCCGCGGGCTATGACTGGCTCGGCCTCATCACCGGCAGCGAGGGGCAGCTCGGCATGGTCACCGACGTGACCGTGCGCATCCTGCGCGGGCCGGAAGGGGCGCGCGCCATGCTGGCCGCCTTCGATTCCGTGGAGGTCGCGGGCGCGGCGGTGGATGCCATCATCGGCTCGGGCATCATCCCGGTCGCGCTGGAATTCATGGACAAGCCCTGCATCCATGCCTGCGAGGCCTTCGCCCATGCCGGCTATCCGCTGGATGCGGAAGCCATGCTCATCATCGAGGTCGAGGGCAGCAATGCCGAGCAGGACATGCTGCTGGGCAAGATCCGCGACATCTGCGCCCGCTTCAACCCGATCAGCATGAAGCTCGCCGAAAGCGCCGAGCAGTCGCTCGCCATCTGGAAGGGGCGCAAGGGCGCCTTCGGTGCCGTGGGGCGCATCAGCCCCGACTATCTCTGCATGGACGGCACCATCCCGACCGGCGAACTGCCGCATGTGCTCAAGCGCATCGGCGAGATGAGCACGCAATATGGCCTGGGCGTCGCCAACGTCTTCCACGCGGGCGACGGCAATCTGCACCCCCTCATCATGTTCGACGCGAATGACCCGATAAGCTTCCGCAAGGCGGAGGAATTCGGCGCCGACATCCTGAAGCTCTGCGTCGAGGTGGGCGGCTGCCTGACCGGCGAGCACGGCGTGGGCGTGGAAAAGCGCGACCTGATGACCGCGCAATTCACCACGCGGGAGCTCGACCTGCAGCGCGCCATCAAGACCGCCTTCGACGCCGACTGGCTGCTGAACACCGCCAAGGTCTTCCCGCTCACCGGCAATCCGAAGCTCGCGGCATGACGCAGTCCGATGGTCGGAGCGCCGAAGGGCGCGGAGAGCTGAATCGGACTGGCGGGGTCCTTCTCCCGGACACCGAGGAAGCGCTCGCCGCCGAGATCGCCCGCGCGCACGCCGCGCGCGAGCCGCTGGGCATCGAGGGCCGCGGCACCAAGCGCGCCATGCTGCGTCCGGTCCAGGCCGCGCGCACCCTCTCCACCCGCAACCTCACCGGCATCACGCTCTACCGCCCGACCGAGCTGATGATCCGCGCCCGCGCCGGTACGCCCATCCCCGAGATCGAGGCCGCGCTGGCCGAGAACAACCAGCAGATCATCGCCGAACCGCCCGACCTCTCGGCGCTGTTCGGCGCGAGCGAGGGCGCGACGCTGGGCGGCGTGGTTTCCACCAACCTCTCGGGCCCGCGCCGCATCATGTGGGGCGCCATGCGCGACCATGTGCTGGGCATCCGCGCCGTCACCGGCGAGGGCGAGGTCTTCCGCTCCGGCGGGCGCGTGCTGAAGAACGTGACGGGGCTTGATCTCTGTAAGCTGCTGACCGGCGCGCATGGAACACTCGGCGTGCTGACCGAGGTGACGCTGAAGGTCCTGCCCCGCGCCGAGGCCACCGGCACGCTCGCCATCCGCGTGCCCGATGCGGCGCGTGGCGTGGCGGCGCTGAGTGCGGCGCTCGGCTCGCCCTATGGGGTCAGCGGCGCGGCCCTGCTGATGGACGGGCATGCGACGATGGGCCTCACCGGGACCGTCGCCCTGGCCCGCATCGAGGATTTCCGCGAGAGCGTGACCTACCGCATGGCCAAGCTGCGCGAGGAGTTGGCCGCACTCGGCGAGGCCACGCTGCTTGACACGGAGCCCTCCCACGCGCTCTGGCGCGCCGTGCGCGATGCCGAACCGCTGGGTGCGTCGCCCGATGAGGCGATCTGGCGCCTCTCCGTCGCCCCCTCGGCCGCGCCGCGCGCCGTCATCGCGCTGCGCGCCGCCTTCGACGCGAAGCTCCTGCTCGACTGGGGCGGCGGGCTGATCTGGGTGGCGGGCCCCGCCACCGAGCATGCGCATGGCGCGGTGATGCAGGCCGCCGCCGGCGCGCGCGGCAGCTTCACGCTGTTTCGTGCCCCAGCTTCGCTGTCAGCCACCGTCCCCGTCCTGCCGGAGGAGCCGCCGCCGCTCGCCGCCATCGCGCGGCGCGTGAAGGCGACGCTCGATCCGCAAGGGCTGCTCAATCCCGGGCGCATGCGGGCCTGACCCCTGCCCCGCCTGCCACGGGCGGGCTTACCAAAACCTTGCCAAGAGCACGCTTGCCAAAAGCGTCCCGGTGTGGTGACGAACACCCGACTTCACCACTCGGAGAATAGCGTGACGATCTGGATACCGCTCGGCCTGCTGGCCGCCTCCTTCGTCCTGGCCGAGACGCGCAAGCTCTCCGGCCGGCAGGGCGGGATCATGGGCATCGCCCTGCCGCTGGTCTTCGCCGGCTCCGCGCTCTGGCTGCTCGGCCAGCTCTTCATGACGGTGGACATGCTGGCCGCCGCCGAGGGCGCGCGCGACGCGCTGATCGCCTTCGACGCCGAGCATGCCCGCCTGAACACGGCCGTGATGGCGGTGCTGGGCCTGGGCCTCGCCTTCTCCGGCGGCGGCCGGGCGGCGGGCCTGGTCGCGCTGGCCGACCCGGATGAGCCGATGCCGAACCTGGTCCTGCCGGTGCTGACCGCGCTGGTCGGCTTCGCGCTGGCGATGACGGCCTATTTCCGAATCTGATCCGGCTGAGCCTGATCGCCTTTGGTGGCATCACCAAAGGCGTGAATCAGCCTCACAACTCAGGGCGCCGTGAGGAAGTCTCGGAGCACCCTCGCCACCTCTGCGGGCGTCTCTTCCATCGGCACATGGCCGATGCCCGGCAGCGTCACCAACCGCGCATCGGGCAATGCGCGCAGATAATCCTGCGCGTTGCTGACCGGCACCATCGCATCGCGATCCCCCCAGAGCAGCAGCACCGGCACCGGGATGCGCGCCAGCAGCGGCTCGGGCGGGCGCAACACGTGCTGGCCCATGCGGTCCAGGATCGCCTGGCGCACGCCCGGCGCCAGCATCATGTCGCGGTAGCGCTCGAACAGCGCCTCCGTCATCACATCCGGATTGCCATAGGCCGGCCGCAGCGAACCGCGGAGCATCCCTTCGGGCAGGGTATAGGGCAGCACACGCATCAGCGCCGGCACGCGGGGCGGCTGGTCATAGCCGATGCCGGGGCTCGCGAAGCCATCCGGCGCCATCAGCACCAGCCGCCTGACGCGTTCGGGATGCGCGGCGGCGAAGCTCCAGGCGATGCGCCCGCCCATGGAGGATCCGACCAGCGCCACCCGCTCCAGCCCCAGCCGCGCCATCAGCGCCAGGATCACGGCATGGCTGCGCGCGTCGCTGTAGTCGCCCGTCGCGTCCGGTCCCGTCAGGCCGAAGCCGGGCAGGTCGAGCCGGATCACGCGGAACTCGCGGTCCAGCGCGCCGGCCACCTCCTCCCAGGTGTGCAGGGAGGAGCCGAAGCCGTGCAGGAACAGGATGGGGGCTGCCGCGCGCGGCCCGGTGTCGCGCAGATGCAGGCGCAGCCCGTCCAGCTCCAGGAATTGCGAGGGGGCAGCGGCGTAGCGTGCCTCCAGCGCGGCACGCGGCTTGTCCGGCGTGTAGAGCCACCAGACGGCGAAGATCAGAAGCAGCGGCAGCGCCGCCAGGACATAGACCATCACGCGGCGGAGCATCCCGGCCTCAGGCGCCCACCTGCCGCAGCCAATCCTGCAGGTTGTAGTAGTTCGTCACCCGCGCGATCCGGTCGCCCCTGATCTCGAAGAAGGCGCCGACCGGCAGCACATAGGTCTGGCCCGTCGCGGGCGGCAGCCCCTCATCCGCCACCAGATAGGTGCCGTGGATGACGAATTCCGCCGCCCCGCGCGTGCCATCGGCGCTGACCATCACGACCAGCTCCTCCACCCGCTCGCGATAGCAGCGCTCCATGCGCTTGAGGAAGGCGGCGAAGGCGCCACGGCCCACTTCCCGCCCGCCCTGGTTCACGTCATGCGCGACATCCTCGGTGAGGCAGGCCAGCATGCCCTCCCAGTCGCCGGCATTGAAGGCGGCGTAGTAGCGCCGCAGCAGATCGGCGCTCACGCGGAGAGCAGCGCCGGCATGCGCGCACCCACCACGGCGAGCATCGCGGCCGCTGCCCCGGCCTGGCAGGGTTCCACCACCGGCAGGCCGCTCGCTTCCATGGTCACGCCCACATGGCCCGCCATCCCGGCGCAACCGAGCACGATCACCTCCGCGCCCTGGTCGGCGAGCTGCCGCGCCGCCTGGGCGATGCGCGCCTGCGGCGCCACGGGGTCGGTCAGCACATGCATGGGCAGGTTCAGCGGGATCCAGCCCGCCATGTTGCCCTCCACCCCCATGGATTGCAGGGCGCGGCGCTGGCGCGGCAGCGACTTCTCCGTGAAGCCGATGATGCCGAAGCGCTCCGCCCGCGTCAGCGCGGCCGCCACCGCCGAGCGGAACATTCCCACCACGGGCTTGTCGGTCACGCCCCGCGCCGCCTCCAGCCCAGGATCGCTCACGCAGCCGATGACGTAGGCTTCCGCCGGCTCGGCCTCGATGCGGCGGCACAACGGCTCGGCCACGCCGAACCAGTCCCGCCAGGTGACGATGGCGGGCGGGCCCTCATCCAGCTGCGTCACCTCGATGCGCGGCAGGCCGGGCCCGGCGAAGGGCGCCACGGCCTCGCGAATGCCGGCCGTGCAGGCCTGGCTGGAGTTGGGATTGATGATGAGGATTCTGCCATGCATGCGACCAGCATGGCAGGAACCGGTTTTTCTTGCCACACTCACCGGAACCAGTCATTTGTGCAGTGCAACATGCCCGAAACCGCCCCCACCACGCTCTGGCAACCGGACCGATCCGCGCCCGAGGCCGCCCCCGAATTGCCGCCGTTGCGCGTCTCGCTCTGGCGCGGCGCCCGCAACCGCTGCCCGGTCTGCGGCGAGGGGCATGTCTTCCAGGGCTATCTCCGCGTCGCCAAGGAATGCGAGGTCTGCCACGCGCCGCTCGGCAAGCTGCGCGCCGATGACGCGCCGCCCTATTTCACCATCTTCCTGGTCGGCCATCTGCTGATCCCGCCCGTGCTCTGGATCGAGAAGGCCTATGCGCCGGAGATGTGGATCCAGATGGCCGTCTGGATTCCGCTCTTCGCCATCGCCACCACCCTGCTGCTGCGGCCCGTGAAGGGCGCGACGGTGGGTCTGATGAGCCGCTTCGGCTTCGGCAACGAGACCACCGGCTGACCATCCGTGCCTGACCGCCATCTGATCCGCATCGAATTGCCCGAGGCGCCGCCGCCGCCCTCCGCCTATGCCGAGGCGGACCGGCGCCAGGCCATCGAGGATCTGCTGCGCGGCAACCGCTTCGACCCCGAGGGCCTGGGCCCCGGCCCCTTCGCGCTGCACCTGATGGTGCGCGAGGGTCGCCTCATCCTCGACATCCGCGACAAGGAGGACGCGCCGCTGCGCGCCATCATCCTCGTCCTCGGCCCCTTCCGCCGCCTCATCAAGGACTACCTGATGCTGGTGGAAAACCACGAGGAGGCGGTGACCACGGGTGCGATGGATGCCCGCGTCCAGGCCATCGACATGGGCCGCCGCGGGCTGCACAACGAGGCGGCCGAGCTTCTCACCACACGCCTCGAGGGCCGCATCGCGGTGGATTTCGAGACGGCGCGCAGGTTGTTCACACTGATCGCGGCGTTGCATCAGCGAGTCTGAAGGGGCTTTGCCCCTTCACCCCAGCAGGAACCTGAGGTTCCTGCACCTCCGGACAGTAGAGACCTCCGATGAAGATTGATGGCATCTCCTACCGCAGCGTGTGGCTGGACAAGGATGAATGGTCCGTCCGCATCTTCGACCAGACGAAGCTGCCCTGGATCGTCGAGCAGATCCGCCTCACCACCTGGCAGGAGGCCGCGCACGCCATCCGCTCCATGCAGGTGCGCGGCGCGCCGCTCATCGGCGCCGTCGCCGCCTATGGCGTGGCGCTCGCCATGCGCGCGGACCCGACCAATCTCGACGCGGTGCTGGAAGCCCTGAACGAAACGCGCCCCACCGCCATCAACCTGCGCTGGGCGCTGGATCGCCAGCGCGCAAAGCTGCACAACCTCCCGGCCGAAGCCCGCGCCGCCGCCGCCTATGCCGAGGCCGTGCACATCGCCGATGACGATGCCGAAACCTGCCGCCGCATCGGCGAGAACGGCCTCCCTTTGCTGCAGGAGATCGCGGCCCGGAAGGGCCGGGTGAACGTGCTGACCCATTGCAACGCCGGCTGGCTCGCCACCGTGGACTGGGGCACGGCGCTCGCCCCCATCTACATGGCGCATGATGCGGGGCTGGATATCCATGTCTGGGTGGATGAGACACGCCCGCGCAACCAGGGCGCCGCACTCACCGCCTTCGAGCTCGGCGCGCATGGCGTGAAGCACACCGTGATCGCCGACAATGCCGGCGGCCACTACATGCAGCATGGCGAGGTGGACATCGTCATCGTCGGCACCGACCGCGTGACCCGCACCGGCGATGTGGCGAACAAGATCGGCACCTACCTCAAGGCGCTGGCCGCGCATGACAATGGCGTGCCCTTCTGGGTGGCCCTGCCGCATTCCACGCTGGACATGCGCGTGCGCGACGGTGTGGCGGAAATCCCCATCGAGGAACGCAGCGGCGCGGAAGTCACCGACATGACCGGCCGCACCGCCGATGGCCGCATCGAGACGGTGCGCGTGGTGGCCGGCGGCAGTGCCGCGGCCAATCCGGCCTTCGACGTGACGCCCGCGCGCCTCGTCACCGGCCTGATCACCGAGCGCGGCCGCTGCGCCGCGAACGAATCTGCGCTGCTGGCGATGTATCCCGAGAAAGCCTGAGCCTCAGCCGATCTGGCGCGTGGTGTCCCGCCCGCGCTCCAGGCCATAGAGGCCGAGCACCAGGCAGACGCCGCCCAGTGCCGCCGCCAGCGCCGCGAAGCCCGGCGCCACGCGGCCCGGCGCCAGCCCGTCCGTCAGCAGGACGGCGACGACGGCCAGGATGAGGGCGAGGCCGAAAAGGACGAAGCTGAACCCGATGCGCTGCATGGCGATGATCTCCTGATCCTCGTTTTGGCAGCGCGGTCTGGCGGCAAAAGGGACGAAGCGAGGCAATTTCGAGGCAGCTTTGCCTGGGCCGCGTGCAAGTTGCGTCGCGGCCGAAACGGGTGGAAGCTTCGCGCCGTCCGGAACTGATGAGGTCCATCATGCGTCGCCTTCTCCTCGCCGCGGCCGTCGCCGCCGCCGCCCTGCCGGGCCTTGCCCTCGCGCAGGCCCCCGCCGCCCAGCCGCCGCTGCGCTGCGCGGTGGACGGCACCTTCGCGCCGCACGCCTTCCCTTCGCTGCAAGGCGGCGTGCAGGGCTTCCAGATCGACCTCTTCCGCGAGGTGGCGCGCCGCATGGGGCGCGAGATCGTGATCGACAGCGCCTCCTTCTCCGGCCTCATTCCGGCGATGAATGCCGGACGATATGATTTCCTCTGCGCGCCGACGACCGTCACGCCGGAGCGCGCGGCCAGCCTGCTCTTCACCGAGGGCTATCTCTGGACCGAGCTGCAATTCGGCATCCGCCGCGGCACGCCGCCCATCCGCTCGGAGGAGGATCTGCGCGGCAAGACCATCAGCGTGAACAAGGGCACGCCCTATGAGCAATGGGTGACGCGGAATGCGGAGCGCCTGAACCTCACGCTGTTGGCCTTCGACACCCAGCCCGATGCGGTGCAGGCGGTGATCCAGGGCCGCGCCTATGCCAACCTTTCCGGCAACACCGTGGTACGCTTCTCGGCCAGCCGCACGCCGCAATACATCGCCGATTTCGTGCTGCCCGGCACGCGCCTGCATTGGGGCACGCCCTTCCGCCAGGACAGCGGCGCGCTGCGCAACCAGGTGGAGGATGTGATCGTCTGCATGAAGCGCGACGGCACCATCGCCCGCCTCAGCGAGCGCTGGTTCGGCAACGCCCCCGGCCCCGACCAGGCGGAGCGCGTGGAGTTCCCCGGCTATGGCGTTCCCGGCCTGCCCGGCTACGACCCGACGCCGCAGAACCCGACTTGCGGTTGATGCGTGACATGCCCGCTCATGGGCTTCGCCCATGAGCGGTTGGGACCGTTTTGCCGACAGCTTCCTCAACGCCCGCGTCGCCGCCGAATACACCCCGAAGATCATCGAAGGGCTTTGGCTGACGCTGGCGCTGGCGGGCTGCATCATCGTGACCGGCGTGGCCGTGGGGCTGCTGCTGGCGGTGATCCGCGCCTTGGGGCTGCGCCCGGTGAACTGGCTGATCATCTTCGCGGTGGACCTGTTCCGCGCGCTGCCGCCGCTCGTCATCATCGTGCTGCTCTATTTCGGGCTGCCGGCGGCGGGCATCTCCATGTCCGGCTTCGTCGCGGCCTGGCTCGCGCTCTCGCTCGTGCTCATGGCCTTCGCGGAGGAGATCTTCTGGGCCGGCATCACCGCCATCCCGCAGGGCCAGTGGGAGGCCTCGCGCAGCCTTGGCCTCGGTTTCCTCGTCACCTTCGCGCTCATCATCCTGCCGCAGGCGGTGCGGATGGTGATCCCGCCACTGGTGAACCGCACCATCGCCATCACCAAGGGCACGGCGCTCGCCTCCGTCGTCGCGGTGCCGGAGATCCTGGGCGCCGCGCAGGCCGGGGTCTCCTTCTCCTTCAACCCGACGCCGCTCACGCTGGGCGCCGTGGCCTATCTGATCCTCTTCCTGCCCGTCGTGATCGGCGGCCGCTGGGTCGAGCAGCGCTACAAGCGGGCGCGCTGACGCCATGCAGGATTTTCTCGACGCCTTCTTCAACACCCAGATCCTCATGGAGGCCTGGCCCATCCTGCTGCAGGGTCTGGGTCAGACGCTGCTGCTCTCCGTCGTCGTCGTCCCGCTCGGCCTGCTGGGGGGCATGATCCTGGCGCTGCTCTCCACCGCGAAGAGCCCCTGGGTGCGCTGGCCGCTCATGGCCTGGGTGGACATCTTCCGCGCCCTGCCGCCGCTCGTGCTGCTGGTCTTCGTCTATGCCGGCCTGCCCTTCGCGGGGCTGGAGGTGAATGCCTTCACGGCGGTGGCCATCGGCTTCTTCCTCAACACCGGCGCCTATTACGGCGAGATCCTGCGCGCCGGCATCGCCAGCGTGCCGCCCGGCCAGAGCGAGGCCGCGCGCTCCATGGGCCTCAGCCGCTGGCAGACCATGCGCCTCGTGGTCCTGCCGCAGGCGGTGCGCAACGTCCTGCCGGACCTGATCTCCAACACGCTGGAGGTGGTGAAGCTCACCTCCATCGCCGCCGTGGTCGCGATGCCGGAATTGCTCTTCCAGGCCCGCCAGGCGCAGAGCGTGACCTTCAACGCGACACCGATCATGGCCGCCGCCATCGCCTATTTCATCCTGCTCTGGCCCGTGGTGCGGCTGCTTTCCAAGCTCGAGAACAAGCAACTCGCGCGGCGCGCGTAACAAGGGGTTGCAACGCGCGGGATTTCGTCCTTCCCTGCCCTGGCAACGCCCGCAACAGGGCGCCCGAACCGGGAGCAGGGAGAAAACCAATGACGATCCGACGCAATTTGCTCGGCATGGCCGCGCTGCTGATGGCAGGCCCCGCCTTCGCCCAGGCCCCCGCCGCCACGCCGGCCCCCGTGCCCGGCTGGGCGGTCGGCCGCCCCGAGGGCTCGACGCTCGCGCCCCATGCGGCGCGCCTGACGGTGACGCCGCTGGACCAGGTGCCCGTCTCCTCCATCCGCCTGCCGCAGGGCTTCCAGGCCGAGGTCTTCGCCCATGGCATCCCGGGCGTGCGCGCCATCGCGGAAGCGCCGGGCGGCACGCTCTTCGCCGGCACGCGCGCCATCGGCCGCGTCTATGCCATCACGCGCAACCCGGATGGCACGACGCGCACGCGCATCTTCGCGCAGGGTCTCGCGCAGCCGAACGGCCTCGTGATGATCGGCAACAGCCTCTACATCTTCGCGGTCAACCGCGTGCTGCGCTATGACAATGTCGAGGCGAACCTGGACAACCCGCCGGCGCCGGTTGACCTGACCGCGGCCTTCGCCCTGCCGACCGAGCAGGAGCATGGCGGCAACCACCACTGGAAATACGCGACGCTCGGCCCCGATGGCCGGATCTACACAAACGTCGGCGTGAACTGCAACGTGTGCGACACGGACCGCGACAAGTTCGCCCTCCTCGTCTCCTTCCGGCCGGACGGCAGCGATCGCCGCATCGAGGCGCGCGGCGTGCGCAACTCGGTGGGCTTCGCGCATCACCCGACGACGCGCGAGCTCTGGGCCACGAACCATGGCCGCGACTGGGTGGGCGATGACAATCCCCAGGACACGCTGCTGCGCGTGCGCCGTACCGGCGAGGATTTCGGCTTCCCCTACTGCGTCGGCAGCTGGGCGGACCCGCAATACAACCGCGGCCGCACCTGCAGCGAGTTCTCCCAGCCCGCGGCGCTGCTCGGCCCGCACACCGCCGTGCTCGGCATGCGCTTCTACACCGGCACCATGTTCCCGGAGCAGTATCGCAACCAGATCTTCATCGCCCGCCGCGGGTCCTGGAACCGCGCGCGCCTCAGCGGTTATGACGTGGTGGTCGCCCATCTGGACGGCCAGGGCAACGTGACCCGCGTGGAGGAGTTCCTGACCGGCCTCCGGGACGACGCCAACCAGCGCTTCGCCGACCGCCCGGCCGAGGTGCATGTGCTGCGCGACGGCTCGATGCTCGTCTCGGGCGAGCAGATGGGCGCGATCTACCGGATCACCTATCGCCGATGAGCCTTCGACTGACCTTGGCGGCGGCCCTGTTGGCCGCCGCGACCGGGACCGCGGCAATGGCACAGGATGCCCGCCGCGGTGCCACCCTCGCCGAGCCCTGCGCCCAGTGCCACGGCACCAATGGCCGCAGCCAGCTGCCCGACATTCCCTCGCTTGCGGGCCAGCCGGCCGATTTCATCACCATCCAGATGATCCTGCTGCGGGAAGGGCTGCGCAACGTGCCCGCCATGCAGCCCTTCGCCGTCGGCAAGTCCGACCAGGACATCCAGGACATCGCCGCCTATTTCGCCACGCTGCCGCCGGGCCCGCCGGATGACCGCCGCCCGCTCGACCGCGCGCTCTTCGCCGCTGGCCAGGCGCTGAGCGGCCCGCGCCATTGCGCCACCTGCCATGTCGCGGACTATGGCGGCCGCGCGCAGATTCCGCGCGTCGCGGCGCAGCGCGAGGACTACCTGCTGCATGCGCTGACCCAGTATCGCGACGGGCTGCGCGCCGGCCCGGACACGCAGATGAACGGCGCGGTGCAGGGGCTTTCCGACGCGGACCTGAGCGCGCTCGCGCACTACCTGTCGCACAAGGACTGAGGGCTGGAGCCTGATCGCCTTTGGTGGAATCGCCAAAGGCGTGAATCAGTCTCCTGGCAAAATCTACAGCCCGAGCCGCGCCCAGGCCGCGCGTTCCTCCATCACCTGGACGAGCGCGGCGCCCGCGCCGGGCAGCAGGCTCCCAGACAGCAAGCTGAGGGGAAAGCGCCGCTTGCGGGCGCCGACGGGGATGATCCGCACCTTCTCGCCGAAGCGGCGGCGCGCCTCGGCCTCCGGCGTGGCCAGCCCGTCGCAGAGGCCCAATTCCAGCGCGCGACGGCCGATCCAGTACCGGCCGTTGAACAGCGCCTCCTCGCTCGCCTTCAGCCGGGCGCCGCGCCGCGCGCGCACCCAGTCCTTGAACTCCGCATGCAGCTCGGCCAGCAGGCCGTCGAGGCGCGCAAGCTCCTCGGCGCTTTGCGGGCGGAAGGGGTCGTTGCTCGACTTGTCGGTGCCGGCCGTGCGCACGCGCCGCTCGATGCCCAGGCGCTGGATCGTCTCCGGGAAGCCGAAGCCCGAGGAGATCACGCCGATCGAGCCGAGGATCGAGGCCGGGTCGGCATGGATCTCATCCGCCGCGCAGGCGATCCAGTAGCCGCCCGAGGCCGCCGCATCCTCGCAGAAGGCGATGACCGGGACCTTCTTCTCCGCCGCCCAGTGCCGGATTCGCCCGGCGATAAGCGAGGATTGCACCGGCGAACCGCCCGGCGAATTGATGGCGAGAAACACGGCCGCCAGCCGCTTCATGCCGAAGGCGCGGGCCAGGATGGGCTCGATGCCCGCGGCATTCAGCCCGCCGAAGGGGCCGGTGCGGGCGGCGATCAGCCCCTCCAGGCGCACAAGGGCGACGACGGGCGGGCGGGGCGCGAAGGGATTCCACATGCCCCATAGGTGCGCCCCCGCTGCACTGGCGCAAGCCCGCGCCTATATGAGCCGCATGGACATTCGCGAACTGCTCCTCACCACCCGCCGGATCGCCCTTGTCGGCGCCTCGCCCAAGCCGGATCGCGCCTCCTTCCGGGTCATGCGCTTCCTGCTGGACCGCGGCTATGCGGTGACGCCCGTCAATCCCGGCCTGGCGGGGCAGGAGATCCATGGTCAGCGCGTCGTGGCCCGCCTCGCTGAAGCCGGCCCGCTCGACCTGGTGGATGTGTTCCGCCGGAGCGAGGAGGCGGGCGCGGTGATGGATGAGGCGGTGGCGCTGGGCGCCCGCGCCGTCTGGCTGCAATTGGGCGTGGTGGATGAGGCCGCGGCCGCCCGCGCGCGCGCCAAGGGCGTGACCGTGGTGATGGATCGCTGCCCCGTGATCGAATGGGGGCCCGCGCGGCTGCCCGAGCGTATTTCCACCGCATGACGGTTTGCTAAACTTCTTGAAATGCATTGGGCGCCGGGCCATCTCTCCGGCATCAAGGGCGGCCCGAATCGCCCCTTTCTGAAGGGAAGGACCCCATGACTGACGAAGAACGCCGGATCATCGGCGATTACGTGATGCGTGTGGCCGGCGTGCAGCAGCCCGCCCAGGCCTCCAGCAGCCCCTGGGGCGGCCGCGTGCCCCAAACGGGCGTACAATCCGGCGCGCAGCCGGCCGCGAACCTGCCGCCGATCGAGCCCGCCGCCGATGCCTATATCGCCGAGCTCTTCCAGAAATATCCGGAAGCGCGCTTCCGCCTGACGCAGACCGCCTTCGTGCAGGAGCACGCGCTGGTCCAGGCGCAGAACCGCATCCAGGAGCTGGAGTGGGAGCTGGAGAACGCCAACCGCCAGGCGCAGGCCGCGAACAACCGCGGTTTCCTGGGCTTCGGCGGCTCGCGCCCCGCGCCCATGCCGCCCCGCCCGCAGCCCATGCAGCCCCCGGGCGGCATGATGCCGCAGCGCCAGGGCCCCGGCTTCCTGGGCACTGCCATGATGACGGCGGCCGGTGTGGCCGGCGGCATGGTGCTGGGCAACATGCTGATGAACGCCTTCACGGGCGGCGGCTCGGCCGCGGCGGCCACCGGGGGCGGCGCCTTCGGCCAGGAGGCGGTGCCCGCCTCCTCCGCCTGGACCGATCCGGGCGCGGCGGCGGCCAATTCCGGCTGGGGCGGCAATGACGCCTCCGGCGGCGGCTACGACAATGGCGGCTTTGACGACGCGTCGGGCAGCTATGACGATGCCGGCGGTGGCTACGACGAGGATATCTAGTCTGCGCCCTCAGGCGCCGGCCGCGTTGCGGCCGGATGGGTTTGGGATGTTCGGGGGGTCCTCGCCCGCTGCACCTCCCGGAAAGGGCGGCTCCGGCCGCCCTTTTTTTTGCGCCCCGCCCGGCCGATAAGGGCGCATGCGCGTCCCCGACCTCGACCTCGACCTGCTGCGCGGCTTCGTGACGGTCGCCGAGCGCGGCGGCTTCACCGCGGCCGGCCAGGTGCTCGGCCTCACGCAATCCGCCATCAGCCTGAAGGTGAAGCGGCTGGAGGAACTGCTCGGCAAGCCGGTCTTCACGCGCGGCGCCAAGCAGGTCTCCCTCACGCGCGAGGGCGAGACACTGCTCACCTATGCCCGCCGCATGCTGGCCCTGAACGAGGAGGCGGTGCGCCGCTTCGTCGCCCCGCCCATCGCCGGCCGGCTGCGCCTGGGCGTGGCGGATCATTTCGTCCCGCGCCATCTGGCCCCCGCGCTCGCCAGCTTCGCCCGCACCTGGCCCGAATTGCGCATCGAGGTGGAGGTGGGCCGCAGCCACGAACTCCGCGCCGCCCTGGCGCGGGAGGAGCTGGATCTCGTCCTCGGCAAGCGCCGCGACGGCGAGACGGAAGGCCGCGTGATCTTCACCGAGGCGGTGGTATGGGTCGCCGCCACGGATTTCGCGCTGACGCCCGAGCGGCCCCTGCCGCTGGCGATGCTGCCGCAGGGCTGCATGTTCCGCGATCGCGCGCTGACGGCGCTCGCCCGCGCCGGGATCGCGGCCGAGGTGGTCTATACCTCGCCCAGCCTGATGGGCATTGCGGCCGCCGCCCAGGCGGGCTTCGCGCTGACCGTGATGGGCCGCGCCGGGCTGCCGGAGGGGCTGGTGGAACTGCCCGACCTCCCGCCCCTCGGCACCGCCGAGATGTGCCTGTTTTCCGCGCCCAACCCGTCAGGGCCGCATTACCTCGCGGATTTCCTCATCCAGTCGCTCTGCGATGGCGCGGGGCTCTGACCAGGCTCAACCGCGCAGCAGCGCGGCAGGATGCGGCGGCGCAAGGCGCGGGGCTCCGAACAGCTTCTCGCGATAGGGCCCCGGCGCGTAGGCCGTCTTGTAGGCGCCGCGCTCCTGCAGCGCCGGCACCAGCTGCTCCACCACCTCCACCAGGCATTCCGGAAAGACGGTGCGCGAGAGGTTGAAGCCATCCGCCCCCGTCTCCTCCGCATAGGCGACGAGACGGTCGGCGATCTCCGCCACGCTGCCCACCATCGGCTTCTGCCGGCTGCCGAGGATGAACTGGTCGATCAGGCCCCGCTTGGTGAAGCGCGGCCCCATCGCGCGCTGCATCGCCGCGACATTGGACTGGATCGCATTGCCCGGCCCCGCCTCGATCGGCTCGTCCAGCGCGTAGCGGCCGAAATCAATGCCGAGTGACGCGGCGGCATGCGCCAGCGCGCCTTCCACGCTGGAGTGCCGGCGATACTCGGCGAGCTTCTCCTCGGCTTCGGCCCGCGTGCGCCCCAGCACCAGCGTGGCGCCGACGAAGACGCGGATGGGCCGCGGCTCGGCCAGCGCGCGGAGGGCGGCCACCTGCTTCGCCACATCCGGCGCAGGGCCGCCGTTCAGGAAGACGCATTCCGCGTGCTTCGCGGCGAACACCATCCCGCGCGAGGAGGCGCCGGCCTGATAGAGCACCGGCGTGCGCTGCGGCGAGGGCTCGCAGAGATGCGGCGCATCCAGCCGGAACTGCTTGCCCTCATGCGCGATGCGCCGGACGCGCGCGGGGTCGGTGAAGAGGCCCGCCGCCGCGTCGCGCCGCACGGCGTCATCGGCCCAGCTTTCCTCCCAGAGGCGATAGACCACCTCCATGTATTCATCCGCCATGTCGTAGCGGTGGTCATGCGCCATCTGGCGGCTCAGGCCCATCGCGCGGGCCGCGCTGTCCAGATAGCCGGTGACGATGTTCCAGCCGATGCGCCCGTTGGTCAGATGATCCAGCGTGCTCATCCGCCGCGCGAACAGATAGGGCGCCTCATAGGAGAGATTGGCCGTGATCCCGAAGCCGAGCTGCGAGGTGACGGCCGCCATCGCCGGCACGATCATCGCGGGATCCAGCAGCGGCACCTGCACGGCCCCCCGCAGCGCCGCATCCGGGCTGCCATCCAGCACGTCATAGACCCCCAGCACATCGGCCAGGAACAACCCGTCGAACAGCCCACGCTCCAGCAGGCGCGCGAGGTCGAGCCAGTGCTCCAGCCGGCTGTAGTTCGCGCTGGTGTCGCGCGGGTGGGTCCACATGCCGTGCTGGATGTGGCCCACGCAGGCCATGTCGAAGGCGTTCAGGCGAATCTCTCGGGGCATGCCGCGAGTGTGCGGCGCGGCCTGCCCCGGGGCAATATTCAGGCGCGCAGGCGCGCGGGCTCGGCCGTGCCGGCCAGGCCATAGACGCCGCGCTCGCCGGGCTTGGGCACCAGCGCCGTCGTCACGCCCATCGCCGTCTCGGCCGCGCCCAGGTAGAGCGCGCCGTCGGGCGCCATGATCTGCGCGATGCCGCCCAACACGCGCGCCTTGGTCGGCACGTCGAAATAGATCAGCACATTGCGGCAGAACACCACGTCGAACTTGCCCAGCCGGCGCGGATCACCCAGCAGGTTGAAATTCTCGAAGCGGCAGGGCGCGGCCACCTCGGGGCGGATGCGCCAGCGCGTCTCCTCCTGCACGAAGCGCTTCATCAGCGTGCGGATGGGCAGGCCGCGCTGCACCTCGAATTGCGAGAAGACGCCCGCCCGCGCGCGCGCCAGCACGGCGGTGGTGATGTCGGTGCCGATGATCTCCACGCGCCGCGCCTTGAAGGCCGGATCGGCCTCGCCCAGCTCGGCCAGGATGATCGCGATGGAATAGGCCTCCTGCCCGGTCGAGCAGGCGGCGGACCAGATGCGCAGCGGTTGGCCGGCGGGGCGCGCCTTGTGCAGCTCGGGCAGCAGGGTCCGCAGATGCTCGAAGGGGCGGGTGTCGCGGAAAAAGCTGCTTTCGTTCGTGGTCAGCAGCTCGGTCATTTCCTGCGCCAGCGCATCGGCGCGCGGCGCCTTCAACCGCGCCGCCAGTGCGTCGAGATCGGCCAGCGCCTCGCGCTTCAGCAGCGGCGCCAGGCGCGTCTCCAGCATGTAGCCCTGGTCGGGCCCGATGATGCCGCCCGAGCGCGTCTTCACGATGTCGGTCAGGAAGGCGAAGGTGGTGGGCGTCATCAGCGCGCTCCGCAGATTCGGGCCAGGGCATCGCCCAGCGATTCGGGGGTTCCTTGCGCCGTGGCCAGGCCGGCGCGCGAGACCGCGCCCGGCATGCCCCAGACGACGGAGGAGGCTTCATCCTGCGCCCAGACGCTGCCGCCGGCCGCGGCCAGGGCCTTGCAGCCGGCGAGGCCGTCATGCCCCATGCCGGTGAGGATCACGGCCTGCACCGCGCGGCCATGCACGGCGATCAGGCTGCGCAGCGTGGGGTCCACCGCGGGGCGGCAGAAATTCTCGGGCGGCGCGTCGGAGAGGTGCAGCAGGATGCGCCCGCCCTCGGCCTTCGCCAGCAGGTGATGATCGCCCGGCGCGAGGTGGATGCGCCCGGCCTCCAGCACATCGCCCTGCCGTGCCTCCGAGACGGGCGGGCCGCCCAACCCGTCCAGGTGCTTGGCCAGCATGGCGGTGAAGCCGGCCGGCATGTGCTGCACGATCACCATGGGCAGGGTGATGCGGCGCGGCAGGCGCCGCACCAGCGCGGCCAGCGCCTGGGGCCCGCCGGTGGAGCTGCCGATGCAGATCACCTTGGGCGGCTCGCCCGTCCGCGCCGGCGCGGGGCGCAGCGGCGCCACCGGCGCGCGCGCGGCGGGCTGGCGCAGCCGCGCCCAGCCCTTCACCTTGGCCAGCAGCTCGGCGCGGAAATTCGGATCGGCGAGGCCACCGCCCGCGGCGCCCGGCTTGGGGATGTAGTCGGAGGCGCCGGCGCGCATCGCCTCCATGGTCGCGCTGGCGCCCTTCTGCGTCAGCGCGCTGGCCACGATCACCACGGGCTTGGGTTCGCGCTTGAGGATGAGCGGCAGCGCCGTCATCCCGTCCATCACCGGCATTTCGAGGTCGAGCAGCACGACCTGCGCGCGTTCGCCCGGCGGCGCGGCATCGAGGGCCGCGAGCGCCTGCGCGCCATCCCCCACGCGGGCCACCACGGCAATGGCGGGGTCGGCCTCCAGCACGCGCGCCAGCGCCGAGCGGACCGTGGCGCTATCGTCGCAGAGCATCACGCGCAGCTTGCCGGCGGCGGAGACCCTGGGCGGCGCGTGCGTCGCGGAAAGGCTCATTCGGCGAGCAGCCCGGCCTGCACGAGCTTGTCGCGCAGGATGTCCTCGTCGAAGGGTTTCATCACATATTCCTGGGCGCCGGCCTCCAGCCCCTCCAGGATCTTCTCCGTGCCGGCCTCGGTGGTGCACATCACCACCACCGGCTCGTCCGGCCCGTATTCCGCGCGCAGGGCGCGCAGGAAGCCGATCCCGTCCATCACCGGCATGTTGCGGTCGAGCAGGACCGCGCGCGGCATCGCCGCACGGCAGGCGTCCAGAGCCTTCTGCCCGTCCTCCGCCTCGCGCACGGTGAAGCCGTACCGCTCCAGGATGCGCCGCGCGACCTTGCGCACGACCGCGCTGTCATCCACCACCAGGCATTCACCGCTCATGGCACACTCCCTCAGACGCCGAGCGCCAGCAGCTGCTCGACATCGAGCAGCACGAGCAGGTGATCCTCCCGGCGATGCACGCCGAGGGAGAATTCCTTCCAGGAGGGGTCCAGCGTCGGCGGATTGGGCGCGCGTTCCTCGGGGTTCAGCGTCAGCACCTCGCCCACCTGGTCGGCCAGCAGGGAGTAAAGCTCGCCGCCGACTTCGACGACGACGGACATCGCGACCTCGCCGGGCGCGCGCGCCGGCAGGCCAAGGCGCCCGCGCAGATCCACGGCGGTGACGATGCGGCCGCGCAGGTTCAGGCTGCCGGCCACCTCGCGGGGCGCGAGCGGGATGCGGGTGATGGCCTGCGCTCCCAGCACGTCGCGCACGGCGAGCACGGGGACGGCGCAGGGCTGCCCCGCGACGGTGAGCGTCAGCATCATGCTGGCGGCATCGGAGGCGATCGCGCCGGTGGGCGGGCGTGGTTCGGCCGGGGGATTGGTGGCGGTCTGCATGGCGAATTCCTCGGTTCAGCGGGCCAGCATGGGCTGGAGGCAGTGCTGCAGGCTGGCCAGCAGCGCGTCACGGTCGAACTTGGCGATGTAGTCGCTGAAGCCGGCCTCCCGGCCGCGCTCCACATCCTGCGGCGAGGCGGAGCCGGAGAGCGCGATCATCGGCAGCTCGGCCCAGGCGCCGCCCTCTCGCACCGCGCGGGCCAGCGCCATGCCATCCAGCTCGGGCATGTGGATGTCGGAGACGATGACGTCGAAGCGCTCACCCGCCTCGCGCAGGCGCAGCGCGTCGCGGCCGTTGCTGACGGTGGTCACGTCATAGCCCGCCGCCATGATCGCGGGGACGATGAGGTTGCGGAAGAAGTCGCTGTCCTCGGCCACCAGGATACGCGGCCGGGCGCCGGTGACGATGGCGGGCTCGAACCAGTCGGACTGGCCCTGTTTCAGCCAGTAGCCGGTGTCCAGCAGGTCCGTCACCTTGCCGTCCACCACGCAGCTGCCAAGGAAGCCCGGGCGCAGCCCGGCCGTGTCCATCTCGAGCGGCACGTCCACCACGTCGAGGATCTCGTCCACCATCAGGCCCATGGCGCGGTCGCCATCGCCGAAGACCAGCACCGGCTGCTCGCCCGTCTCAGGCGGCATGATGCCGTGGTCGAGCGGGATGAGCGGCATGAGCGTGCCCCGATACTGCACCACCAGGCTGTCGCCCGTGCGCTCGATGCGCCCGGCATCCAGGTTCTCCAGCCGCGCGACGAGGCCGAGCGGCACCGCCTTGGGCGCGCCGGGGCCGGCACGGAACAGCAGCAGGGCGGTGTGGCGGTCGCTCCGGCGGCTGAGCGCCGCGGCCTCCTCCAGCGCGCCGCTCTCCGTGCTGCCCTCGAGGCCGAGGCCCGAGGCGCGGGCGATGCCGTTGGGGTCAAGGATCATGATGACGCTGCCATCGCCCAGGATGGTGTTGCCCGAGAACATGGTGATGTGGCGCAGGATGGGCGCCACCGGCTTCACCACGATCTCCTCCGTGTCGAAGACGCGGTCCACCACGATGCCAAAGAGCTGCCCGGCCACCTGGGTGACGACGACGAAGCCGTCCGTCTCCACGCCCGCCTCGGCCTCCAGGCGCAGCACCTGCTTGAGCGGCACGAGCGGCAGGAGCTGGCCGCGCAGGCGCAGCACCGCGCTGTCCTTGATGCGCTCCACCTTCGGCCCGTCCACGCCGCCGACGCGCACCAGTTCCAGCACGCCGGCCTGCGGGATGGCGAAGCGCTCGCCGCCGGCCTCGACGATGAGCGCCGCCGCGATGGCGAGCGTGAGCGGGATCTTGATGCTGAAGGTCGTGCCCTTGTGCTCGCGCGAGGTGAGATCCACCGTGCCGCCGATGCGCTCGATGTTGGTCTTCACCACATCCATGCCGACGCCACGGCCCGAAACGGAGGTGACTTCGGCCGCCGTCGAGAAGCCGGCGCGGAAGATGAAGCGGTGGATGTCGCGCTCGCTCATCGAGGCGAGCTCGGCCTCGCTGGCGAGGCCCTGGGCGATGCACTTGGCCTTGATGCGGTCGGTGTTCAGGCCGCGCCCGTCATCGCCGATCTGCAGCACGATGTGCCCGCCCTCGTGGAAGGCGTTGAGCAGGATGCGCCCCGTCTCCTTCTTGCCGGCGGCGCGGCGCTGCTCGGGCGTCTCGAGGCCATGGTCGGCGCTGTTGCGGACCATGTGGGTCAGCGGGTCCTTGATCAGCTCCATCACCTGGCGATCGAGCTCGGTGTCGGCGCCGCGCATCTCCAGCTCGATCCGCTTGCCCAGGTCATGGCTGAGGTCGCGCACCAGGCGTGGCAGCTTGGACCAGGCATTGCCGATGGGCTGCATGCGCGTCTTCATCACGCCGTCCTGCAGGTCCGAGGTGATCTGCGAGAGGCGCTGCAAGGGCACGGAGAAGGCCGCGTTCTCCTCGGCGCGGGCGAGCTGCATGAGCTGGTTGCGGGTCAGCACCAGCTCGCTCACCAGGACCATCAGATCCTCCAGCACATCCACCGCGACGCGGATGGTCTGCGGCGCATTGGCGGCCGCGGGCGCGGCCTCGATCGGGCCCTCGGCGGCGATGCCCTCGGCGACCGGAAGGGCGGCCTCGGCGGCGACCTCCTCGGCGCCGACCTCGCCGGAGGCGGCGGCGTCCAGCGCCGCCTTCAGCCCGGCGTCGTCGCCCGCGGGCTCGCTGCCCGTGGCCTCCAGCCCCGCGACGATCAGCTTGAAGCGATCGGCGGCGGAGAGGATCAGCGTGATGCCGGCCGGCGTGACCGGCAGCGTGCCCTCGCGCCAGAGGCCCAGCACGTTCTCGGCCGCATGGGCCACGCCCTCCAGGCGCGGCAGGCCGAGGAAGCCGCAGGTGCCCTTGATGGTATGGACGATGCGGAAGATCTCGGAGAGCACGGCGCCGTTGGCCGGGTTGCGCTCCAGCTGCAGCAGCGCGGCATCGAGGCTGGCGAGACCCTCATTGGTCTCGGTGAGGAAATCGGCGAGCAGATCGTCCATCGGGCGTCCCTTCCGGCAAGCCCCGCGACAGGCGGGGTGGCGTCAGGGAACAGGATGGCGCGGGGCTGGCGAAGAAAGCGTAAACGCGACGTGGGAATCCGCGGATCCGGATTCCTCGGCTTGCATTGCGTTTTGCATCGCAAGCCGAAGCGGCGGGCAAGCCAGGCGAGGGTGCTCAGCCCGCCGGGCCGAGGCACAGCGGCGGCAGCGCCTGGCCCACGCCCAGGGCGAAGCTCAGTTCCATCCCCTCGGCCTCCGCCTGGGCCAGGACCCAGGGGGCGAGCACCCGGCGCGGTCCATCGGCCAGCGCCGCATCGAGCGCGCCGCCGGCCATCAGCTCGGCCAGCGTGGGGGACCAGGCGGCGTCGCGCCCTTCCGGCAGGAAGCTGACCCAGCCTTCCGCGTCCTCGGCGACCCGCACCACGCCGCCGCGCGGCAGCGCCTCGGCGCTCAAGAGCGCGAGGGAGAGCATGAGCCGGACGCGGCCCGCCGGGAGAAGGCCGTCAGCGGCGGGCAGCTCGAACCGGACGCGGTGGGCCATGGGCGCGCCCAGGAGCAGCCCGCCCAGCTCGGCCCAGCCCAGGTCGTCGCCATGGCCGAAGGCGGCCGCGAAGAGCTTCATGCGCGCGCGCAGCTCGCCCGCCGTCTCCATCAGGATGGCGTGGGCGGCGGGGTCGGTCGCCTGCGGCAGGATCGCCGTGATGCTCGCCATGGGGGAGCCGAGGTCGTGGAAAATCCGCGCGGCCATCAGCTCGGTGAGGCGGTGGGGATGGAGCATTCGCATTTCTCTCAAATCTACCGCGCTGACGATGGCGCAGGGTGACCAACTCAGGCATCGCAGCGCAAGATGCGCGCCAATTCACGGCGCGTCCGGGATACGGAGCGGGCGGCCATGCGGCTTCGGGAGGCCAAGCTTAGTCGAGCCTGGTTGCCCGATGGTTTAAATGCGCGGCAAGCTTCCCGCGCGAGGAGAGGTCTTGAGATGCACGGCATGGAACCCGGGATGCGGGTGCGGCACCCGGGATGCCCGGATTGGGGCGTGGGGCAGGTGCAATCCGTGGTGGGCGACCGCGTCACGGTGAATTTTGAGCATGCGGGCAAGGTGCTGCTGAACCTCGCCATCGTCACGCTGGAACAGGTGGAGGGGTGAGCGCGCTGCTGGCGGCCGCGGGCGCGCTGCTGACGGATTGGCCGATCTGGGCGGCGGCGCTGGCCACCGCCATCGCCGGGCTGATGCGAGGCTATGCCGGATTCGGCACGGCGGTGATCCTGGCCCCGATCTACTCCGTGCTCTGGGGCCCGCGCGCCGGCGTGCCGGTGATGCTGATGATGGAGCTGATCGTCTCCCTCCAGCTCCTCCCGCGCGCCTTCAAGGATGCCGATACGCGCGTGATCCTGCCCATCGGGGGTGCCGCCGCGCTGGCCACGCCGCTCGGCGCCGTGGTGCTGCTGACGGCGGACCCGGAGGTGCTGCGCCGCTGCATCGGCGCCTTCGTGCTGGTCTTCGGGATGCTGCTGCTCTCGGGCTGGCGCTACCATGGGAGCCGGCCGCTCGGGCTGAACCTGCTGGTCGGCACCAGCGCCGGGCTGCTCAAGGGCGCCACGGGCATGAGCGGCCCGCCCGTGATCCTGTATCTGCTGGCCGGGCCGGAGGAAGCGAAGCGCCACCGCGCCAACCTGATCCTCTTCTTCGCGCTGATCGCCGTCGTCTCCATCCTCGGCCCGCTCTGGTTCGGGATGATCACGGCCGAGGTGCTGGCGAAGCTGCTGATCCTGATGCCCGTGCTGCTGCTCTCGGTCCCGGTGGGCGCGCGGCTCTTCCACGTCATCCCGCCGCAATTCTACAAGCGCTTCGCGCTGGCCGTGCTCGTCACGGCCGGCGGGATCGCGCTGCTGGCCTAGACCACGCTGCGTTCACATGCGTTCACTCCGCGCGGTCCAGCCTTTGCGGAGGGGATGATTCAGCGTTTCGGCGATTCCGCCTCAACGCATCATGCTCTACCGCCCGCTCACGATCAGCGGCCCCAGATCGAAGCCCTGCGCGCGGGCGATGGCGAGCGCGCGCTCCATCTCCGCCGGCGGCAGCACCGGCGTGCGGGAGAGCAGCCACATCGACCGCCGCGAGGGCGAGCCCACCAGCGCCCAGCGATAGTCGGGATCCAGGCCGATCACCCAGTAGTCGCCGTAGAAGGGCCAGAAGAAGCTGACGCGCAGCCGCGTGTTGTTGCTGCCCTCCACCACATAGGCCTGGCCGGTGGCGACGCGGCGTGGCCGCGCGGGGTCCAGCGCGTTCACGCAGGAATTGCGGACGCTGATCCGGCCGTCCGGAAGCGAGGCGTATTCCGCCGTCGTCTCCTCGCAGCGCAGCGAGGAACTATCCTGGAAGCGCTGCGGCAGCCGCGCCACCTCATGCCAGAGGCCGACATAGCGGGCGAGGTCCACGCGCTCCACCGTGCGCGGCGTCTCCGGCCCCGGCAGGGTGGCGGCGCAGGCCGAAAGGCCCAGCAGGGCGGCGAGAATCAGCGCGCGCATCAGACGATGCTCCCTTCCGGCCAGGTGAGGCAGTGGTCGTAGATGCCGCCCGCCGTGGTGATCCAGACCTCGTCCCGCCGCGCGGCGATGACGGCCAGCGCCTCGCGCAGCGCCCGCAGCCGATAGGGCTGGCCCACGATATAGGGGTGCAGCGCGATGCCCATCACCTGCGGCACGCCATCCTGCGTCTGGCGCAGCCGCTCATGGAAATCGTCCAGGATCAGCTCCGCGAACTGCTTCGCCCCATCCTTGCGCGCCGCGATGGCGGGAATGTCGTTCGCCTCCTGCGGATAGGGGATGCTGAGCAGCCGGCCCGCGCGCGTCGTCTTCCACACCGGCTGGTCGTCCATGCACCAGTTGAGGCTGTAGGTGTAGCCGGCCTCGGCCAGCAGGTCGGGCGTGACCCGGCTCTCGGCGATCCAGGGCGAGAGCCAGCCGCGCGGCGCCTGGCCCTCATGCTTCACGATCTCGGCCGTGCTTTCGGCGATGAGGCGCGCCTCCTCCGCCTCGGGCAGGGTGCTCTGGCGCTCGCTGTTGGTGCGGCCATGCCCCGCCATCTCGTCGCCACGGGCGCGGTGCGCGGCTACCAGCTCCGGCGCGTGGTGATACATGGCGCTGTTGAGCAGGACCGTGGCCGGCAGGTCCAGCTCGTCCAGCAGCTGCACCAGGCGGAAGCCGCCCACCCGGTTGCCGTATTCCCGCCAGGCGTAGTTCAGCACGTCGGGCTGCGGCCCGCCCGGGGCGAGTTCCGCGCCCAGCCCCTCGCCGAAGGCGAAGTGCTCCAGGTTCACGCCGAGATAGACGGCGAGCTTGCGGCCGGAGGGCCAGCTTTCGCGCGCGCGGGCGGTCCAGGGGGAATAGGGGAAGCGGCCATGATGCGGAAGCATGCGAAACCCATCCGTGAGCAAGCCGCCCATCTGCCCCGGCGCCACGCCAGGGGCAAGAGAGCGAGGCGTGGCGTTCGGCCGTAAACTCTTTTAGTGTCAGGGATGATGGAATCGCCTCGTAACGGTCGCCAAGGTTCGGCCTGGCTCATGCGGCAGGTCCGCGCCCAGGGTGGCCGTGCGGCCTGGCCTGTCGCGCTCGGCCTCGCCGGCATCCTGTGCCAGGTGGGCTTCGTCTTCCTCATCGCGCGGCTGCTGGCCACGATCCTGGGCTTTCCCGGTACCGGACTCTTGGGCGGCGGCTTCGGCGAATTGGCCGCCGCCGGCGCGCTCGCCCTGCTGGGTGCCGCCCTCTCCATGTCGCAGGAGATGGCGCAGCAGGCGGCGGGCGAACGCGCCCGGGCCAGCATCCGCGCCGCCCTCTTCACCCGCCTGATGGAACAGGGCCCCGGCGACCCGCGCGGCGTGGGCGAGAAGGCGACCCTGCTGGTGGACCGGGTGGAGGCGCTGGACGGCTTCTTCTCCCGCTGGGTGCCGGCCGCCGCGCTGGCCATCCTCGGCCCGGCCGTGATCATCCTCATCGTCGCGCAGTTCGACGGCACCAGCGCGCTGGTGCTGGCCGTGATGGGCCTGCTCGTTCCCGTCGCCATGGCGCTGACCGGCATCGGCGCGGCCGTCGAAAGCCGCAAGCAGCTCGACGTGCTGGGCCGCCTCTCCGGCCGCTTCGTGGACCGGCTGCGCGGCCTCTCCACCCTCGTCCAGTTCAACCGCGCCGAGGATGAGGCGCGCGCGCTCGGCACCGCCGCCGATGAGTTCCGCCAGCGCACCTTGCGCGTGCTGCGCGTGGCCTTCCTCTCCTCCGCCGCGCTGGAATTGCTGGCCGGCTTCACGCTCGGCTACCTCGCCTGGCGGCATGGAATGCTGCTGGCGCCGACCGTGACGGACCCGACGCACGCGCTTTTCTGCATCCTCGCCGTTCCGGTCTTCTTCCTGCCGCTGCGCAACTTCTCCCAGGCCTATCACGAGGCGATGTCGGCGCGGGGTGCGGCGGCCGAACTCGCCCCCCTGCTGGAAGCGCCCGCCGCGGCCGGCCTGCTGCTGGAGGAGGTGCCGCCCCGCGTGGCACTGGTCTTCGACAAGGTGGAGCTGAGCTATCCCGGCATGGACCGGCCCGCCCTGCCGCGCCTGACCTTCGCGCTGGCGCCTGGCGAGACGCTGATGCTGGTCGGCCCCTCGGGTGCGGGCAAATCCTCCGTGCTGCGGCTGCTGATGGGCTTCGTGGCGCCGAGCGCGGGCCGCATCGCCATCAATGGCGAGGATGTGACCCGCCTCAAGCCCGCCGAACTGCGCCGCCTCTCCGCATATGTCGGCCAGCGCGCCCACCTGTTTGGCGGTACGATCCGCGAGAATATCCGCCTCGCCCGGCCGGACGCCACCGATGCCGAGGTGCAGCGCGCCGCCGAATCCGCCCGCGTCATGGCCTTCGCCGCGCATCTGCCGCAGGGCCTCGACACCGTGGTGGGCGAGGGCGGCTTCGGCCTCTCGGGCGGTCAGGCGCAGCGCGTGGCCCTCGCCCGCGCCTTCCTGCGCGATTCGCCCCTGGTGCTGCTGGACGAGCCGACCGCTTCGCTCGACCCCGGGACGGAGGCCGAGGTGATGGAAGCCATCGCCCGCCTCTGCACCGGGCGCACGGCGATCATCGCGACCCATTCGCCGCAGCTCATGGGGCTGTCCGGCCGCGTCATCGAACTGGCCGGGCAAAGGCGCGTGGAACAGCATGTGGGCTGATCTCAACCGCGTCCTCAGGCTCTGGGGCACGCGCCGCAAGGCGCTGGCCTGGGGCCTCGTCATCGGCATGCTCTCGGCGCTCAGCGGCGTGGCGCTGCTGGCGCTTGCCGGCAAGGGTGTCGCGGCCGGCGCGGGCGGCGTGGGGCTGGTCGGCGTCTCCGCGCTGATCTGGCTCCGGCCCGTGGTACTGGTCCGCCCGCTGCTGCGCTGGTGGGAGCGCATGTCCTCCCACGCCGCCGCCTTCCAGGCCCTGGCCGATACGCGCGTCTGGTTCTTCCGCCGCCTGGCGGAACGCATGCCGGCCGGCATCGGCCTGCGCGGCTCGGGCGACCTGCTGGGCCGTGTCATCTCGGATGTCGAGGCGCTGGACCGGCTTTATCTCGGCGGCCTCATGCCGGCGGCGGCCGCGCTGGCCGTCGTCGTCGCCATCGCGCTGCTGCTGGGGGCGGAGCCGCTGCTCATGCTGCTGCTGGTCCTGCCGTTGGGCCTGGCCCTCATCCTGCCGCTCGTCCTCGCCCCGGCCGCCGCCCGCGCGGCGCAGCGCGCGGCCGATGAGCGCGGCGGGCTGCGCGCCGCGGCGGTGGACCCCGTGGCCGGGCTGGAGGACACGCTGGCCGCCAATGCGGAAGGGCGCGCGCTCGCCCGGCTGGAGGCGGCCGACGCGACGCTGATGGCGGCGCAGCGCGAGGTCTCGCTGCGCTCGGCCGCCGCCGGCACGGCGGGCACGCTGCTGACGCAGGCGGCGGTGCTGGCCGCGCTCGGCTGGGGCCTGCTGACCGGGAGCGCGGGGGCCGCCATGGCGGTGCTCGCCCTCTTCCTCGCCATCGCGGCGGCCGAGGCGCTGGGCCTCATGCCCCGCGCGGGCGCGCTGATGGCCGGGGCCGCGGCCAGCGCCCGGCGCCTGTTTGAAGCCGCCGACACCAGGCCGCCCGTGGAAGAGCCCGCCACCCCCGCGCCACTGCCCGCCGGCAACGACCTCGTGCTCAGCGGCGTCACCTTCGGCTGGCGGCCGGATACCGCCCCGGTGCTGGACGGGCTGGACCTCACCCTGAAGACGGGCGAGCGGGTCGCCATCCTCGGCCCCTCGGGCGCGGGCAAGTCCAGCCTCGCGGCGCTGCTGCTGAAATTCGCCGCCCCGCAATCCGGCGTGATCCGCCTGGGCGGGATGGACATCCAGGCCCTCTCCAGCGCCGAACTGCGCCAGCGCATCGTCTGTCTCTCGCAGAATGCGCGCCTGTTCGATGTGAGCATCGCCGAGAACCTTCGCCTCGCCGCCCCCGGCGCGCCGGATGCCGCGCTCTGGCGGGCGCTCGCCAAGGCGGGCGTGGCGGAATTCGTGCGCAGCCTGCCCGAGGGGCTGGAAACCCGCTGCGGCGAGGGCGGCACCCGCTTCAGCGGCGGCGAGGCGCGGCGCATCGCCCTCGCCCGCGCCCTGCTGCCGCCCGCCGCCATCCTCATCCTGGACGAGCCCACGGTCGGCCTGGATGCCGAGGCGGAGCGCGCCTTCATGGCAACGCTCGCCACCGCGACGGAAGGCCGCAGCCTGCTCATCATCACCCATGAGCTGACCGGCGCGGAACCGCTGGACCGCGTGCTGCGCCTGGCCGGTGGCCGCCTGCTTCCGGCGGCAGCCTGACCCGCGCGGATCACCCTTGACCCCGCGCCCCCCATCCGCGACCACCATCGGGCGCGGAGAATCGCCATGCAACGCCGAAGCCTGACCCTGCTGGCCCTGATGGGCCTCGCCGCCTGCGCCGGCCTTGACGCCCCGCCGGCGTCCGAGCCCGCGCGCGTCGTCTTCTTCCAGGGCGACAGCGCCACGCTCGACGCCCCCGCCCGCGCCGTGGTCCAGGCCGCGGCGGAGCCCGCGCGCCGCATGCCCGTGACCATCCTGGCCTATGGCGGCCCGCAAGGGGGCAGCTTCAACCGCACCCTGGCCACGGCCCGCGCGAACCATGTGGCCGCGCTGCTGCGCCAGGCCGGCGTCCCGGCCGAGCGGATCACGGTGGCCACCCGCCCGCCCGCACCGGCCGAGATGGCGCCGATCGAGCTGCGCCGCGTCGAGATCCGGTTCGCCCCTTGAGCCGCGACCCCGATCAGGTCCTGCGCGAGGTCTTCGGCCATCCGGGTTTCCGGGGCCGGCAGGGCGAGATCGTCCAGCACGTCATGGAGGGCGGCTCCGGCCTCGTCCTCATGCCCACGGGCGGCGGCAAGTCGCTCTGCTTCCAGGTGCCGGCCCTGTGCCGCGATGGCCTCGCCATCGTCGTCTCGCCCCTCATCGCGCTGATGGAGGACCAGGTGGCCGCGCTGCGCCAGCAGGGTGTGGCCGCCGCCGCGCTGCACTCGGAGCTCGAAGAGAATGACCGGCGCGAGGTCTGGCGCGGGATCAATGATGGCTCGCTGAAGCTGCTCTACATCAGCCCCGAGCGGCTCGGCATGGACGGCATGCTGGAGCGCCTCGCGCAGCGGCGGATCGCCCTCTTCGCGGTGGATGAGGCGCATTGCATCAGCCAATGGGGCCATCACTTCCGCCCCGAATACCGCGCGCTCAGCTTCCTCCGCTCCGACTTCCCCGAGGTGCCGCGCCTGGCGCTGACCGCCACGGCGGATGCGCGCACGGTGGAGGATATCCGCGCGCAATTGGGCCTGGAGGAGGCGCCCGTGTTCCGCGCCTCCTTCGACCGCGCGAACATCCACCTCGCCGCCGAGCCGCGCGAGCAGGAGCGCGCGCAGATCCGCGCCTTCCTGCGCGAAGCGTCCGATGGGCGCGGTGCGGGCATCATCTATTGCGGCACCCGCGCCCGCGCCGAACAGACGGCCGATTGGCTGCGCGCCGACGGGTATGACGCCGCGCCCTTCCATGCCGGCATGGCGAGCGAGGACAAGCGCGACCTGCACCGCCGCTTCGCGCGCGGCGATGCGGTGGTGATGTGCGCCACCATCGCCTTCGGCATGGGCATCGACCGCCCCGATGTGCGCTTCGTCGCCCATCTCTCGCTGCCGCAGGGGCCGGAGGGCTGGTACCAGGAGATCGGCCGCGCGGGGCGCGATGGCCTGCCGGCCCGCGCCCTGTTGCTCTACGGCGCGGCCGACATCGCGCTCGCCCGCCAGCGCATCCAGGCGAGCCCCGCCTCGGACGAGCAGAAGCGCATCGAGCGCATGCGGCTGGATGCCATGGTCGGCATCGCGGAAGCGGGCACCTGCCGCCGCCGCGTCCTGCTGCGCTGCTTCGGCGAGGATCTGGAGCAGGATTGCGGGCATTGCGACGTCTGTGCCGCGCCGCCCAAGCTCACGGACGGCACCATCGCGGCCCAGAAGCTGCTTTCGGCCGCGCTGCGCACCGGCAGCCGCTTCGGCCTCGGCCATCTGGTGGACGTGCTGCATGGCAAGCTGACGGACAAGGTCGCGCAATTCGGCCATGACAAGCTGCCCACCTTCGGCGTGGGGCGGGACGTGGCGGAGGCCGCCTGGCGCGGCGTGGCGCGGCAACTGGTCTCGCAGGGCGCGCTCGACATCGCCGTCGAGAATCATGGCGAGCTGGTGCCGACCGAGGCCGCGCGCCCCATCCTGCGCGGGGAGACGCGGGTGATGCTGCGCGAGGAGGTGATCCGCCCCCGTGCCAGCCGTGGCGCACGGGGTGCGAGGGCCGACGCACCCCGCCCCGCGCTGGATGACCCGCGCTTCGCGGCCCTGCGCGAATGGCGCAAGACCGAGGCCAAGGCGCAGCAGGTGCCCGCCTATGTCATCTTCCACGACGCGACGCTGGCCGAGATCGCCGCCCGCCGCCCCACCTGCCTGGACACGCTGCGCGAGGTGCCGGGCGTGGGTGAAAGCAAGCTCGCCCGCTATGGGGAGGCGGTGCTGGCCGCCCTGGCCGAGGCCGATTGATGCCTGCGGACGCATCTTTTGGTTGTATAATTCTTACATAATCGTCATCTTCCATCGCGCCGGCCAAGCGGGGGCGTGACGCCCGCAGCCGGCGTCACAGGGAGATGTCCATGCGTGAATCCGTGAAGCGCGGCCTCGTGCCGCGCCGTGCCCTGCTGGGCGGGGCTGCGCTGCTCGCCACCCCCGCCCTCGCCCAGGCCCCCTGGCCCAACCGGCCGCTGCGCTTCATCGTGGGCTTCGCCGCGGGCGGGCCGACCGACACGCTGGCGCGCCTCGCCGCCCCCGGCTTCCAGGAGGCGCTGGGCCAGCCTGTGGTGGTGGAGAACCGCCCGGGGGCCGCCGCCAATCTCGGCACCGAGGCGGTGATCCGCGCCACCGACGGCCACACCTTCCTCATCGCCAATTCCGGCCAGGTGGTGATCAACCCGCACACCTACGCGAACCTGCCCTTCGACCCGATGCGCGAATTGGCGCCGGTCGCGAAGATGATGACGAACTACTTCCTGATGACCATCGCGGCCCAGGTGCCGGCGCAAAGCCATGCGGAGCTGGTGGCGCTGATGCGCCGCGCCACGACGCCCTTCACCTATGCCAGCACCGGCGCCGGCGGCATCACCCATGTGGTGACGGAGGCCTGGCGCCGCGCCATCGGCGTGGAGGCCGAGCCCGTGCATTTCCGCGGCACGGCGGCGGCCATCCCGGATGTGCTGGCCAACCGCGTGCCGATCTTCATGGATGGCATCCAGCTGCTCGGACAGCATGTGGATGCGGGGCGACTGCGCGCCCTCTTCGTCACCAAGGGCGAGCGCCAGCCGCTCCAGCCCAACGTGCCGACGACGCGTGAGATCGGCATCCCCGACGTGAATTTCGAAAGCTGGTTCGCCATGTATGCGCCGCGCAACACCCCGCGCGAGATCATCCTGCGCATGGCCGAGATCAACCGCCCCGTGATGCTGGCCCCGCCGGTGCGGGAGCGGCTGGCGCAAGGCGCGGTGGACGCCGTGCCCTCGACGCCGGAGGAGCTGGCGAGCCTCACCCAGCGGGATTTCGAGCGTTTCGGCGCTGTGGTCCGCGCCGGAAACATCCGGGCGGAATGACGGCCTCAGGGCGGCGGCGGGATCACCACGCCGCCCCGAAAGCCCTGCAGGGTCCAGAGATAGGGCGCCACATCCGGCCGCACCGCGCCGAAGCGCGCGGTGGCGAGGTCCACCACCACGACCATGGCCCCGGTCCAGACCGCGACGAGCAGCACCGCCAGCACCGAATGCCCCACCCGCTTCAACCCGAACTGATAGCCGATGGTGCCGATGGTCAGCACCGCCATGCCCATGAGGAAGAGCATCAGCTCGGCCGGGATGGGTGCCGCGAAGGCCCAGCGTTGCGCGGCGCCCTGGTCGAACACGTCGTTCAGCGCCGCCTGCAGCGCCGCCGTCAGCGGGTCCGCCCGCTCCCGCGTCAGGGCGGTGGCATGGCCCCAGATCAGGCCCTGCATCCGGTTCGCCTCGGCGCTCACCCGGTCCACCTCCACCTGGTGCATCGGGGCCTCGACGAATTCCAGGCGCAGCCGGGTGTAGTCCTCCAGGAGGCGGGCGATCTCGGCGGCGCGGGGGTGGTCGAAGGCGCTGGCGCGCAGCCAGGCGGTGCCGATGGCGTTGGTCTCGGAGAGCGAGGTGCCGCGCCGCGTCTCGAACCGCCCCTGCGCCATGGCGATGGTGAGGCCGAGCGTGAAGGCCAGCAGGCCGAGCAGCCCGTTGGTGACGAAGCTGGTCGCCTCCACCGTCTCGGCGGTGCGGGCCTGGTGCCAGCGGCCCACCGCCACGCCGATGCCATAGGCCAGCAGCAGGCTCGCGAAGATCAGCAGGGCGAAGACGCCGAGCCCCTGTGCCGCCAGCGCTTCCAAAGCCGCCATCGCGCCCCCACCCTTCACCTGCGGGCCATTTCCCGCCATGAACAGCCTCGCATCAGTCAACGAAGGGCGCCAGATGCAGACCCATTTCACGGCCGAGCAGTTGCGCGACCCGGACACCGCGGAAGCCAACAAGATCCTGCGCACCTGCGTGCATTGCGGGATGTGCACCGCCACCTGCCCCACCTTCCTGTTGCTGGGGGATGAGCTGGATTCGCCGCGCGGGCGCATCTACCTCATCAAGGACATGCTGGAGAATGACCGCCCGGCCTCCGAGCTGGAGGTCCGGCATGTGGATCGCTGCCTCTCCTGCCTCTCCTGCATGACGACCTGCCCCTCGGGCGTGCACTACATGCACCTGGTGGACCATGCGCGCCGCCACATCGAGGAGACCTACACCCGCCCGTGGCCGGAGCGCGCGCTGCGCTCCATGCTGGCGAAGGTGCTGCCCAACCCCTCACTGTTCCGGCTCTCGCTGCGCGCAGCGGCACTGGCCCGCCCGCTCGGCAAGCTGATCCCCGGCCAGTCCATGACGGCGCAGCGCCTGCGCGGCATGCTGGCCCTCGCCCCGGCGGAATTGCCCGCGCCCAGCCCGATGCAGGAGGCGCAGGTCCACAAGGCCGAGGGCGTGCGGCGCGGCCGCGTCGGCCTGCTGACCGGCTGCGCGCAGAAGGTGCTGAACCCCACGATCAATGAGGCGACCATCCGCCTGCTGACGCGCATGGGGGTCGAGGTGGTGATCACCCCCGGCCAGGGCTGCTGCGGCGCACTGACCCATCACATGGGGAGCCACGACCCGGCCATGGCCGCCGCCCGCGCCAATATCGCCGCCTGGAGCGCCGAGATGAACGGCGAGGGGCTGGACGCCATCGTGGTGAATGCCTCGGGCTGCGGCACCACGCTGAAGGATTACGGCTTCATGTTCCGCGAGGAGCCGGAGGCCGAGGCCGCCGCGAAGGTCTCGGCACTCGCCATGGACATCACGGAGGTGCTGGAGAAATTCGCCTATGCGGCCACGCGGGAGAAGCCCGGCCTGACCGTCGCCTATCACTCCGCCTGCTCGCTCCAGCACGGGCAGAAGATCACGGCGCTGCCCAAGCAATTGCTGACCCGCGCGGGCTTCACCGTGAAGGAGCCGGCGGAGGGCCATATCTGCTGCGGCAGCGCCGGCACCTACAACATCCTGCAGCCCGAGATCGCCGGGCAGCTGCGCGCCCGCAAGCTCGAGAACCTGAACCGCACCCGCGCCGACCTCATCGCCGCCGGCAATATCGGCTGCATGACGCAGCTGGCCGGCGATGCCATGCCGGTGGTGCACACGGTGGAGCTGCTGGACTGGATGGCGGGCGGGCCGAAGCCGCCCAAGCTGGCCACGACGGGCGTTTCCGCATGAAGCGCCGCGCCCTCCTCGCCGCGCCCGCGCTTCTCGCCTGGCCCGCGCAGGCGCAGCAGAACTTCCCCGACCGGCCCATCACCTTCGTCGTCGGCTTCCTGCCCGGCGGCTCGGTGGACACGGGCGCGCGGCTGCTGGCGGACCGGATGGCGCCGCGCATCGGGCCGAACGCGCGCATCATCATCGAGAACCGGCCCGGCGCCGGTGGCTCGCTCGGCGCGGAATATGTGGCGCGGCAGAATCCGGACGGGCATGTGCTCGGCGTGCATTCCGCCTCCAGCCATGCCACCAACCCGGCCGCCCTGCCGGACACGGTGCGCTACGATCCGGTGGCCGACTTCTCCCACATCGCCATCCTGGGCGGCGGGCCCATGGTGATCGTGGTGCCGGGCAGCAGCCCCCACCGCAACGTGGCGGAGCTGGTGGCGGCGGCGAAGGCGGCGCGCGCGCCCATGCTCTGGGGCAGCTCGGGTTCGGGCGGCATCGGGCACCTGACGGGCAGCCTCTTCGCCCATCGCTTCGGCTTCCAGGGCGAATTCGTGCCCTATCGTGGCGGCTCGGCCGTGCTGGAGGCGATGCGCAAATCCGAGATCGATTTCTCGGCCGAGGTCATGGCCTCCGCCCTGCCGCATCTGCGCGACGGCTCCTCCCGCCCGGTCGCCGTCACCGGCCCCACGCGCCACCCGCAGCTGCCCGAGGTGCCGACGCTGATCGAATGCGGCCTGCCGGGCTTCGAAATCATCACCTGGAACGTCATCCAGGGGCCGCGCGCCATGCCGGACGCCATCCAGCAGCGCCTCAACCGCGCGACCATGGAGGCGCTGGCCGAGCCCGAGCTGCGCCGCCGCCTGACGCTCGCCGGCATTGACCCGGCCGAGCCCTCGACGCCCGCCAGCACGCGGGATTTCGTGGCAGCGGAACTCGCGAAGTTCCAGGCCATCGTGCGCGAGACGGGGCTGCGCCTGGGCCGGGGGTGACGCCACATGATTCGCTTGCGCCCCGGGCGGCCGCGCCCGAACATCGGCGCATGCGCTTCATTCCCCTCGCCCTCGCGCTGCTGCTGGCCGCACCCGCCTTCGCGCAGGCCCCGACGCCCACTCCGTCCCAGGCCAGCCGCGACCTGGACCGCGCCTTCGAGGCGCTGCGCGAGGCGCCCGACGAGCGCGGCGCCCATATGGCCGAGATGGCGATCCGCCAGATCTGGGCGCGCCAGGCCAGCGCCGCCGTGGCGCTGCTGCTGAACCGCGGCATCCGCAACCTGCGCGCCGGCGAGCCGGGTGATGCGCTGGAGGATTTCGACGCCGCCATCACCCTCGCCCCCCTCGTCGCCGATGCCTGGCATTGGCGCGCCCAGGCGCATCAGCAGGTGGGGGACCGCGTGGCGGCCGCGACCGATCTGCGCGAATCCCTTCGCCTGGAGCCGCGCCATTTCGCCGCCCTGGTCAGCCTCTCGCGGCTGCAGGAGGAGGCGGGCGATGCGCGCGGCGCGCTGCGCAGCTACGAGGCGGCGCTGGCCATCCACCCGCGCCTGACCGGCGGGGCCGAGCGGCTGCGCGAACTCACCCGCGCCGCCGAGGGCGAGGAGATGTGAGCGCAATGCGCGGATGGCCCCGATCAGCGCCCCCGGTCACATTCCCCCCATGCCCGACACCCTCCCCACACTCGACGAACAACGCTGGACCGCCCTCTTGGCGCGCGAGGCCGCGCCCGCCTGCGGCCCCTTCCTGTATGGCGTGACGACGCAAGGCGTCTTCTGCCTGCCCGGCTGCCCCTCACGCCCGCCCTTGCGGCGCAACGCCGTCTTCTTCGCCGATGCGCCGGCGGCCGAAGCGGCGGGCTTCCGCGCCTGCAAGCGCTGCGACCCGAAGGGCGAGCGCGCGGCCCTGCACCGCGAGGCCATCGCGGCGGCCGTGGCGTTGATCGAATCCAGCGAGACCATCCCGAGCCTGGAGGCGCTGGCGAAGCGCGCCGGCTATGCGCGGCACCATTTCCTCCGCCTGTTCCGCGATATCACCGGCGTGACGCCCCGCTCCTATGCCGAGGGCGTGCGCGCCCGCCGCCTCCAGGCCGCGCTCAGCCAGGGCGCCCGCGTGGCGGATGCGGTGGCCGAGGCGGGATTCGGCAGCGAGAGCCGCGTCTATGAACGGCGCGGCGCGACGCTGGGCATGACGCCCGGCGCCGCCCGGCGGGGGGCCAAGGGCGAGACCATCGGCATCGCCCGCGCCGAGAGCGTGATGGGCCCGCTGCTGGTCGGCGCCACGACGCAGGGCGTCTGCTTCATCGGCTTTGGCGAGGCGATGGAGGCGCTGGAGGGCGACCTCCGCCGCCGCTTCCCGCATGCCGAACTGCGCGAGGACCCGGCCCTGGAAGCGACCGTCGCGCAGGTCGCGGCCTTCCTGCGCGAGCCGCATGCGGCCCTGCGCCTGCCGCTCGACCTGCGCGGCACCGCCTTCCAGCGGCGGGTATGGGAGGCCTTGCAAGGCATCCCGCTCGGCCAGACGACGACCTATGGCCGATTGGCCGCCGAAATGGGCAAGCCCGAGGCGGTGCGTGCCGTGGCCCGCGCCTGCGCGCAGAACCCGGTCAGCCTCGCGGTTCCCTGCCACCGCGTGATCGGCGCGAGCGGCGACCTCACGGGCTATCGCTGGGGCGTGCCCAACAAGAAGCGGCTGCTGGCCGGGGAGAAGGAAGCGACGTGATCCGTTGGCTCGGCGCCCTGTTGCTCCTCACCGCCTGCGCCGCCTCCGGCGTCACGGCGGATGAGGCGGCGCGGGAGGTGCCCTTCCCCGAACAGCGGGTGACGGTGCCCGGCGCCGAGGGCATGCCGCTGCGCGCCCTGCTCTACCTGCCGCCCAACCCGAGCCGCCCGGCGGTGGTGGCGCTGCATTCCTGCTCAGGAATCGGCGCGGCCGAGCGGCCCATCCGCCTGCCGCCGCATCAGCGCGACTGGGCGATCCGGCTGCTCGAAGCCGGGCACCCCGTTCTCTTCCCCGACAGCTTCGGCAGCCGCGGCCTGGGCGAGGCCTGCGGCGTGCGCGGCTTTCCGGCCGGACCCTTCGGCCTGCGGCGGCTGGATGCGCTGGCGGCGGCGGATTGGGCGCGGGCGCAGCCCTGGGGGCGCGGCCAGGCGCCGGTCCTGATCGGCTGGTCGCATGGCGGCTCGACCACGCTGGCCGCCTGGGCCACCGCGCCCTCCGGCGCGCTGGGGGCCGCCATCGCCCTCTATCCCGGCTGCGGCCAGGGCGAGTCGCGGCAAGCCGGCACGGCGCCGCTGCTCATGCTGCTCGGCACCGCGGATAATTGGACGCCACCCCAGCCCTGCGAACAGATCGCCGCCCGCGCGCCCGGCGTGATCACGGCGGTCAGCTACCCCGGCGCGCATCATGGCTTCGACGGGCTGACGGGCGGAATCCGCACCCGCACCCTGCCCAATGGCCGCAGCGTCTCGCTCGGCCCGGATGGCGCGGCGCGGGCGGATGCGCGGGCGCGGGTGGCCGCCTTCCTCGCAGCCAACGCCGGTCCGCCATAAGCAGAGCGCGGTTCCGGCCGCCCGGCCGGGCATGGTAATGCGCTGCACCATGATCATCGCCCTCGGTTCCGACCATGCAGGCCTGCCGCTCAAGCGGGCCCTCCTCAGCGCCCTGGAAGCCCAGGGGCATGCCGTGCTCGACGCCGGCACGCATGACGAGGCGAGCGTGGACTATCCGGATTTCGCCCATGCCGTCGCCGCCAAGGTCGCGGCCGGCGAGGCCGAATTCGGCGTGCTGGTCTGCGGCTCGGGCATCGGGATGAGCATCGCGGCCAACCGCCACCCCGCCATCCGCGCCGTGGTGCTGCACAACAGCACCGAGGCCCGGCTGACCCGCGCCCATAATGATGCGAACATCGCCTGCTTCGGCGCCCGCACCACCGGGGTGGAGGTGGCGCTGGACGCGCTGACGACCTTCCTCGGCACCGCCTTCGAGGGCGGGCGGCATGAGCGCCGCATTGCCAAGATCGAGACCGCGCTCACCTGATCTGGGGCGTTTCGCGGTCCCCTCGGGCCGTGATATGCCGTCTTCCCTGCCCGCAAGGACTTTCGCCATGAACGAGAACACCGCCCGCTTCCTGCCGGCCCGCTTCTTCCAGGCCGGCGTGGCGGAGGCCGACCCCGAGCTGGCCGCCGCCATCGCGCAGGAGCTGACGCGCCAGCAGGACGGCATCGAGCTGATCGCCTCCGAGAACATCGTCAGCCGTGCCGTGCTGGAGGCGCAGGGCTCGGTGATGACGAACAAGTACGCCGAGGGCTATCCGGGCCGGCGCTATTATGGCGGCTGCGAATTCGTGGACGTGGCCGAGACGCTCGCCATCGAGCGCGCGAAGCAGCTCTTCGGCGCGCAATTCGCCAATGTGCAGCCGCATAGCGGCGCCTCGGCCAATATCGCCGTCTTCTTCGCCCTGCTGCAGCCAGGCGACAGCTTCCTCGCCATGGACCTGGCGGCCGGCGGCCACCTGACCCACGGCGCGCCTGTGAACTATTCCGGCAAGTGGTTCCGCCCCATTGCTTACGGTGTGAAGGCCGAGGACGGCCTGCTCGACTACGAGACGATGGAGCGCCTGGCCCGCGAGCATCGGCCCAAGCTCATCATCGCCGGCGGCTCGGCCTATTCGCGCGAGATCGACTTCGCCCGCTTCCGCGCCGTGGCCGATGAGATCGGCGCGATCCTGATGGTGGACATGGCGCATTACGCGGGCCTGGTCGCGGCCGGCGCCTATCCCTCGCCCGTGCCGCACGCGCATGTGACGACGACGACGACGCACAAGACGCTGCGCGGCCCGCGCGGCGGCCTGATCCTCACCAATGACGAGGCGATCGCGAAGAAGATCAACTCGGCCATGTTCCCGGGCCTGCAGGGCGGCCCGCTGATGCATGTCATCGCCGCCAAGGCGGTGGCCTTCGGCGAGGCGCTGCGCCCGGATTTCCGCGCCTATGCGAAGCAGGTGGTGGCCAATGCCCGCGCGCTGGCGGATGAGCTGGTGAAGGGTGGGCTCGCCATCGTCTCGGGCGGCACGGACAGCCACCTGATGCTGGTCGACCTCCGCCCCAAGGGCCTGACCGGCAAGGCCGCCGAGGCCGCGCTCGGCCGCGCCCACCTGACCTGCAACAAGAACGCCATCCCCTTCGACCCCGAGAAGCCGATGGTCACCAGCGGCGTGCGCCTGGGCACGCCCGCCGGCACCACGCGCGGCTTCGCCGAGGCCGAGTTCCGCGAGGTGGGGCGCCTGATCGTCCGCGTGCTGGACGGGCTGGCACAGGCCAATGCGCCCGAGGCGAACAGCGCGGTGGAGCAGGCGGTGAGCAAGGACGTGCAGGCCTTGTGCGCCAAATTCCCGATTTATTGAGCAGATGGCGCCGCGCGGACCGAACCGTCGCTGCCCTGCGAGAATCCGGCCGCAAAGCGGCCGGCGCGCGGCGACCGCCTCCCCAACCCGCGCCCCATGTCTGTGGCGCGCAAGGCAAGCGAGCGCCCGCCGCTTGAGGGCATAAGAACATGCGCTGCCCTTACTGTGGGAATGACGAAACCCAGGTGAAGGACAGCCGCCCCTCCGAGGATGGGGCGGCGATCCGACGTCGGCGCTTCTGTCCGGCCTGCGGCAACCGCTTCACGACCTTCGAGCGCGTCACCCTGCGCGAGCTCACCGTCCTCAAATCCGATGGCCGCCGCGTGCCCTTCGACCGCGACAAGCTCGGCAAGTCCATCAAGATCGCCTGCCGCAAGCGCCCGGTGGATGACGAGCGGATCGAGCGCATCCTCAACGGCATCCAGCGCCGCCTGGAAATGGAGACGGAGGCCGAGATCCCCTCCCGCCGCATTGGCGAGATGGTGATGGACACGCTGAAGGGTGTGGATCAGGTGGCCTATGTCCGCTTCGCCTCGGTCTACCAGAATTTTTCGGAAGCCAAGGATTTCCAGGCTTTTCTGGGTGGCCTGGACGCCCCCTGATGGCCGATGACGCGGCCCATATGCGCGCGGCCTTGCTGCTCGCGGCGCGCGGCCTGGGCAACACCTGGCCCAACCCCGCCGTAGGCTGCGTGCTGGTGAAGGAGGGCCAGGTGGTGGGCCGCGGCTGGACCCAGCCCGGCGGCCGCCCCCATGCCGAGACCCAGGCGCTGGACCGCGCGGGGGAAGCCGCGCGCGGCGCCACCGCCTATGTCACGCTCGAGCCCTGTTCGCATCACGGCCGCACGCCGCCCTGCTGCGACGCGCTGATCCGCGCCGGCGTGTCACGCGTGGTGGTGGCGCTGCGCGACCCCGACGCGCGGGTGGATGGGCGCGGCTTCGCACGCCTCCGCGCGGCCGGCATCACGGTCGAGGAAGGGCTGCTGGGCGCGGAGGCGGCGGCGCTGAATGCCGGCTTCATCCGCCGCATCACCCAGGGCCTGCCGCTGGTGACCCTGAAGCTCGCCGCCACGCTGGATGGCCGCATCGCGACGCAGACGGGCGAAAGCCGCTGGATCACGGGCGCCGAATCCCGCCGCGCCGTGCATGCGCTGCGCGCCCGGCATGACGCGGTGCTGGTGGGCAGCGGCACGGTGCTGGCCGACGATCCGGACCTGACCTGCCGGATCCCCGGCATGGACCCCGTGCCCATGCTGCGCGTCATCGCCGACGCCCGGCTGCGCACGCCGCCCGGCGCGCGGCTGGTGCGCGAGGCGGGGCGCCACCCCACCTGGCTCTTGACCGGCGCGGGGCATCGCCCTTCCGCGCTCTCGCCCTATATCGGCGCAGGGGTGGAGGTGGTGACCATACGCCGCTCCCCCGGCGGGGGCCTGCTGCCACGCCCCATGCTCGCGGCGCTGGCCGCCCGCGGCGTGACCCGCGTGCTGGCCGAGGGCGGCGCGGGCCTCGCATCCGGGTTGCTCCGGGCGGGGCTTGTGGACCGGCTCGTCTGGTTCCATGCCCCTGGCGTGATGGGCGCCGAGGGCTGGCAGAGCGCGGGGCCGCTGGGTGTGGCGGCGCTGTCCGCCATGCCGCGCTTCCGCCGCGTGGCGAGCCAGGCGGTGGGCGAGGATGTGATGAGCGAGTTCGTGAAGGAGTAGGCGCATGTTCACCGGAATCATCACGGCACTCGGCACGCTGCGCGAGGTGCAGCCCATCGGCCAGGGGCATGACATGCGCCTCGTCATCGGCGTGGCGCCCGAATTCCTGGCGGGTGCGACGCTCGGCTGTTCCATCGCCTGCTCCGGCATCTGCCTCACCGCCGTGGAGCTGAATGCCGACAGCTTCGCCGTGGATGCGAGCGCGGAGACGCTCGCCCGCACCACCATGGGCCAATGGCGCACCGGCGGCCGGGTGAACCTGGAGCGCAGCCTGAAGCTGGGTGACGAGTTGGGAGGCCACCTCGTCTCCGGCCATGTGGACGGGGTGGGCCGCGTGCTCTCCGCCACGCCGGAGAATGCCTCGGTCCGCTGGCGCTTCGCCGTCCCCCGCGAGATCGCGAAATATGTTGCCGTGAAGGGCAGCGTCGCGATTGACGGCGTTTCGCTGACCGTGAACGAGGTTGACGCGGAGGGTTTCGGGGTCAACATCATCCCCCACACCGCCGCCGTGACCAGCTTCGGGACGCTGCAGCCCGGCGATGCGGTGAATATCGAGATCGACACCCTGGCGCGCTACGTCGCTCGGCTGATGGAGTTTCGCGCGTGAGCGTCCAGACCACCACCACAAGCTACCACCAGTTCATCACGCCCACCGAGGAGCTTCTGGAAGAAGCCCGGCGCGGCCGGATGTTCATCCTGGTGGATGACGAGGACCGCGAGAACGAGGGCGACCTCGTCATCCCCGCGCAATTCGCGACCCCGGATGCGATCAACTTCATGGCCCGCTTCGCGCGCGGCCTGATCTGCCTCGCCATGACGCGCCAGCGCGTCGAGCAGCTGGCCCTGCCGCTCATGGCGCAGTCCAACGGCACGCGGCATCAGACGGCCTTCACCGTCAGCATCGAGGCGCGTGATGGTGTGACCACCGGCATCTCGGCCGCCGACCGCGCCCGCACGGTCGCCGTCGCCATCAACCCTGAGCTCTCGCGCGAGCATATCGTCACACCCGGCCATGTCTTCCCGCTGGTGGCGCGCGAGGGCGGCACGCTGATCCGCGCCGGCCACACCGAGGCGGCGGTGGATTTCGCGCGCCTCGCCGGCCTCAACCCGGCCGGCGTGATCTGCGAGATCATGAATGATGACGGCACCATGGCGCGCCTGCCGGATCTGGTTTCCTTCGCGCAGATGCATGGCCTCAAGCTCGGCACCATCGCCGACCTCATCGCCCATCGCCGCCGCACCGAACGCCTGGTGCAGCGCGTGGAGGAGGGCGAGATCTCCCATGCCGTCGGCGGGGATTGGCGCCTCGTCGTCTATAACTCGACGCTGGAGGGCGGCGAGCATGTGGCCCTCATCAAGGGCGACATCTCGGGCCCCGAGCCGGTGCTGACGCGCATGCATGCGGCGAACCTCATGCATGACATGGTGGGCGGCCGCGGCGTGCGCGAGCTGCACGGCGCGATGGAGGCCATCGCCGCCGAAGGGCGCGGCGTCGTCGTCATCCTGCGCGACTACCGCACCAACGGCATCAGCACCCATGTGCGCCGCAGCCGCGACAACAACGCGACGCCGCAGCTGCGCGACTATGGCGTGGGCGCGCAGATCCTCGCCGATCTCGGCCTGACCGACATCATCCGCCTCTCCAACCATCCGCGCCCGCTGGTGGGGCTGGAGGGCTGGGGCCTGCGCGTCATCGCCACGCGGCCCGTCGTGGGAGAAAGCTGATGAGTACTGTTGACGGCCCGAAGCGCGACACGGTCCAGGTGCCGGGCGCGCCAGTGCGCATCCTGCTGATCCAGGCGCCCTATTACGACGAGATCGTGGGCGGCATGCGCCAGGGCGTGGAGCGCGTGGTGGCGGAGGCCGGCGGCCTGCTCGAAATCGTGGACGTGGCCGGCGCCTTCGAGCTGCCCGCCGCACTCCGCATGGCGCTCGACGCCGATGACGAGGAGGCCCGCTGGGACGGTTTCGTGCTGCTGGGCTGCGTCGTGCGCGGCGAGACCGACCATTACGACCATATCTGCCGCGAGGCCTGCTCGGGCGTGATGAACATCTCGACCGAGACGGGGGCCGCGATCGGCTTCGGGCTGCTCACCGTCCACACCATCGAGCAGGCCATCGCCCGCTCGCGGCAGGACGGCCACAACAAGGGGGCCGAGGCGGCGCAGGCGGCGCTGATGCAGGTGGCGCTGCGCCGCCGCTGGGGCCTGGCGTGAAGGCCGCCGCCAAGGCCCCGGGCCGCCCGCGCACGGGTGCGCGCGTCGCCGCCGTCCAGGCGCTGTTCCAGACCGAGCAGTCGGGCGAGAACATCGAGACCGTGCTGGACCAGTTCATCCGCCACCGCCTGGGCGCGGCACCCGGCCAGCAGGGCTTCGAGGATGGCCGGGTGGAGGAGGCCGATGTGGCGCTCTTCGCCCGCATCATGCGCGGTACGGCGACCCATACCGATGACCTGGACCAGCTGATCGCGGCGCACCTCGCCTCCGGCTGGGCGATGGGACGCCTGGACCCTGTGCTGCGCGCCATCCTGCGCGCCGCGGCGGGCGAGCTGCGGGACATGGGCGGCCCGCCCGCGCGCGTCGTCATCAAGGAATACATGGACGTCGCGCACGGCTTCTTCGGCGGCGAGGAACCCCGCTTCTGCAACGGCGTGCTGGACGCGCTGGCGCGCGCCCTCCGCGCCGAGGAGTTCTGAGCTTCAGCCGATGAGGACGGATTGCAGCGCGTCCAGCTTGTGCTGGTGCACGCTGATCCAGTCATCCTTCAGGATGCCGCCCGTATCCGTGGAGTTCGGGTTCCAGGACCACCAAGCGTAGCTCATCCTCTCCTGCCCGGCGGCGATGTCGAGCACGCCATCCGTGTCGAAATCGCCGTTCAGGTACTGGGTCAGCTCGTCCAGCCATGCGATGTCGCGGCTGTCCAGCAGCTTGCTGCCGAATTCGCCGAGGAAGATCGGCGCGATCCCCTGCTCGTAGATGAAGCCCCAATGCTCGCGGAAGACGTTGGGCAGGTTGTCCTTGAAGTTCGGCCCCTCGAACCAGCTGTTGGGGTAGATCGAGTTCGGATAGTCATGCGGCGAATAGACCAGCTTGTTGGCCTGCTGCAGCACCACCGGGTCATCCCGCACGCCCTCGAGCTGCCCGCCCCACCAGTAGTAGTCGCCCTGGTAGTTGCCGACACCCTCGACGATGATGAGCAGGTTCGGGTTCACCGCATGGATGGCGTTCCCGGCGCGCTCGGCCGCCGCCGACCAGTCGGTCCAGGTGGCGCCATGCGGCTCGTTCTGCAGATCCACGCCGATCACGGTGCTGTCATTCACATAGCGCTGCACCAGGCTCTGCCAGCCGCTGATCCACTGCGCCTCGGAGAAGTTCTGGTCATACCAGAGGCCGTTCTCATTGGGCCCGGCGCCCGAGCTGCTGCGATGGCAGTCGAGGATGATCTTCATGCCGAGATCGCCGGCGTAATCCACGATCCTGTCCAGCACCTGCAGGTTGGACAGGCCCTGGAGATCCGGATTGATGCTGTAGACGATATTGTTCGGCATCGCGCCGGGCTGGATGTTCTGCAGGCTGAAGGGCAGGCGGATGGTGTCGAAGCCCAGCGCCTGCATCTGCTCCATCATGTCCTGCCAGTTGCGGGTGTAGAGCCCGTCCGGCACGCCGAGATAGCCCTCCATTCCGAACCAGTTGATGCCCTTCAGCCGCACCGTCTCGCCCGTCGAGTCGATGATCTGGTTGCCACTGGTGGAGTACCAGCCGGGCGGCGGCAGCGTTGAGGCCGGCGCGTCATTGTCGCGGATCATGCCGATGGCCGCGCCGTCCACCAGGCGCAGGCTCCCCGGCGCCGTCAGGTTCACGCCGAAGCTCTCCTGGCCCTCGCGCAGCGTGTCGCCCAGCACGGCGATGGAGAGGATCTTGCTGATCTCGCCCGGCGCGAAGGTGAGGCTGCCGCTGGCCGCCTGATAGTCGAGGCCGGAAAGCGCGGAGCCATCGGCCGTGGCGTATTGCACCGTGACCGCCTCGGTGGCCGCGCTGGAGAGGCTGACGGTGAAGTTCATCAGCGCGCTGCCGGTGTCGCCCTCGGTCAGGACGGCATCGGCGATGCTGAGGCCGGGCAGCACGGGCGGCGGCGCCGCGCCGTTCACGCTGAAGTTCACCGGCTCGCCCGAGCCCGCCACGTCAATGCCGAAGGTGGTGGTGGCATTGGGGCCGAGATTGCCGTTCCAGGGCGCGTTGCGGATGACGTAGTGGCTGCCCGACTGGCTGACGATCTCGGCGTTCCAGATCCCCTTGATCTGGAAGGGCGCGTCGAAGGCCAGCGTCCAGCCGCCTTCGATCGGCGTCGCGTCGTTCACGATGGTGATGTCGGCCAGGAAGCCGCCATTCCAGCCCTGCGTCACGCGAAAGGTGGCCGTGTCGCCCGAGGGTGCCGCCACATCGTCGTTCAGGATGGTGCCGAGGCCCGTGTCATCCGCGATGGTGGCGCCATTGGCGGCGGAGAGCAGAAGGCTGAAGCTCTCATCCGCCTCCACCGCCGTATCGCCCAGGATGTTGATCGCGATGGTCTTGCTCGTCTCGCCCGCCGCGAAGTTCAACGTCCCGCTGACGGCGCTGTAGTCGCTGCCGGCCATGGCCGTCCCGTTCTGCGTCGCCCAGTTCACTGCCACGGGGCCGGCGGCGGCGCTGGAGAGCGCGACGGTGAAGAGCATCTGCCTGGTGCCGGAACTGCCCTCCGTCACCTGCGCGTCGCCGATCGTGATGCCCGGCAAGGCCACGTCGTCATTGATGATGGTGCCCAGGCCCGTGCCATCCGCGATGGTCGCGCCACTGGCGCCGGAGAGCAGGAGGTCGAAGGTCTCGTTCGCCTCCAACGCCGTGTCGCCGTTCACGGTCACGGCGATGGTCTTGCTCACCTCGCCCGCCGCGAAGCTCAGGGTGCCGGTGGTGGCGACATAGTCGCTGCCGGCCGCGGCCGTGCCGTTCTGCGTCGCCCAGTTCACCGCCACGGCGCTCGTCGCCGCACGCGAGAGCGAGACGGTGAAGAGCATCTGCTTCGTGCCGGCATCACCCTCCGTCACCTGGGCGTCGCTGATGGTGAGCGCGGGTGGCGGCATGTCATCGTTCAGGATGATGCCGAGGCCCGTGCCGTCCACGATGGTGGCGCCTGTCGCGGGGCTGAGCACGAGCGAGAGCGTCTCATCCGCCTCCACCACCCTGTCACCGCGCACCGTGACCGCGATGGTCTTGCTGATCTGCCCGGCCGAGAAGCTGAGCGTCCCGCTCGCCGCCGTGTAGTCGCTGCCGGCCGTCGCCGTGCCATCCTGCGCGGCCCAGGCGACCGAGACGGCGCTGGTCGCGGCGTGGGAGAGCGTCACGGTGAAGAGCATCTGCCGGGTGCTGGAATTGCCCTCCGTCACCTGCGCGTCGCTGATGGTCAGCGCGGGCGGCACGTCGTCGTTCAGGATGGTGCCGAGGCCCGTGCCATCCGCGATGGTGGCGCGCGTCGCCGTGCCGAGCACGACGGAGAAGGCCTCATCCGCCTCCACCGCCGCATCGCCGCGCACCGTCACCGCGATGGTCTTGCTCGTCTCGCCCGCCGCGAAGCTCAGGGTGCCCCGCGCGCCCGTGTAGTCGCTGCCCGAGACCGCCGTTCCGTTCTGCGTGGCCCAGGTGACGGAGGCGCTGGTGGCGATGGCGCGAGAGAGCGTCACGGTGAAGAGCATCTGCTGCGTGCCCGCTGCACCCTCGGTCAGCTGCGCGTCGCTGATGCTGAAGGTGGGCGGCGGCAGGTCGTCATTGCGGATGGTGCCGGTGCCGCCGCCCGGGGCCAGCGTCGCCCGCGCCACATTGCTCAGCACCAGGCCGAAGGTCTCATCCGCCTCGACCGCCGTGTCGCCATTCACGGTGACGGAGATGGTCCTGCTCGTCTCGCCGGCGGCGAAGGTGATGCTGCCGCTGCGCGCCACATAGTCGCTGCCGGCCAGCGCCGTGCCGTCCTGCGTGGCGAAGTTGGCGGTGACACTGTGCGCCACGGGCTTGCTCAGGCTGAGCGTGAAGACGACGCTGCGCGTGCCGGATTGGCCTTCCACCACCTCGGCGTTGGAGATGCTGAGCACGGCCGGCGCATCGTCATTGGCGATCAGGCCCACGGCGCTGAAGCGCGCGAAGCTGGCCGCCGTCAGCCCGCTGAGGGCGATCTCGAAGCTCTCGTCGATCTCGTCCAGCGTGTCGCCGCGGATCTCCACGGCGATGGTCCTGCTGGTCTCGCCCACGGCGAAGCTCAGCGTGCCGCTCTGCGCGTTGTAGTCGCTGCCGGCCAGCGCCGTGCCGTCGCGCGTGGTGTAGGCGACCGTGACCGGGGCCTGCGCGGCGGCGGAGAGGGTCACGGTGAAGACCATCTGCTTCGTGCCCGCATTCCCCTCGCTCACCTGGGCATCGGCGATGGAGAGGCTGGGCAGGACATCGTCGTTCTGGATGGTGCCGAGGCCGGTTCCATCCGCCAGCGTGGCGCCGGTGGGCGTGCCCAGCACCAGGCTGAAGGTCTCATTCGCCTCCACCGCCGCATCACCCAGGATGGTGACGGAGATGGTCTTGCTGGTCTCGCCCGCCGCGAAGGTGAGGCTGCCGGAGGCCGCCTGGTAGTCGCTGCCGGCGAGGGCCGTGCCATCCTGCGTGGACCAGGGGATGGTCACCGTCTCGGTCGCCGGCTTCGAGAGGCTGACGGTGAAGACCATCTCCTTCGTGCCGGAAGCGCCTTCGGTGATCACGGCATCGCCGATGCTGACCGCGGGCGGCGTGGAGATGGTTTCGGTCGTGCCATAGGTGATCCCGGTCACCTGGGCCTGGATGTTCGAGTCCGCGCGGCCCTCGAAGACGAAGCTGACGCCGCCCCCCGGCGGGACCGTGGCATTCCAGCCAGCGCTGCCGAGGGTGTAGCGGAGCAGGCCGCCGCCCAGGCTGGTGGCGTTCAGGATGGTGGCGTCCCAGAGATTCACGATCTGGAACGGCACATCGAAGGTGATGGTCCAGTTGTTCAGCGCCTGCGCATCATTGCTGACACGCATCTGGCCGATCAGGCCGGTCCCCCAGGACGCGGAAAACGAGACATTGGCTTGTGTAAACATGAGAAAGCCCCCCCCAGGGCCTCCTCACCATGCAAAACGATTTTTGCCTGCGCAATGCTGAATTGACGCGATTTTGGGATTAAGAATGTGTTTTGCGTCAAAAAGGAGAATTTGGTCTCTTTTCTATATACATCTTTGACGGCTTGAGGCAGAGCTTAGACATCACTTGAACGTTGCCCGCTTGGCGAGACGGCTGAGACGTCCCGATCACACCAGCCGCCGGAAAACCACGGTCAGGTTGTTGGCCGGCATCTCGATCACCCGCTCCAGCGCGAAGCCCTCGGCCGCCGCCGCCACATCCTCCAGCCGCCGCAAGCCCCATTCCGGGTTGCGCGCCTTCAGGCTGGCGTCGAAATCGAGGTTGCTCGGCGCCGTCTCCACGCCCTCGCGGAGATAGGGGCCATAGAGCACCAGCGGCGCGCCCGGCGGCAGCAAGGCCGCCGCCCCGCGCAGCAGCCCCAGCCCCGCCGCCCAGGGCGCGATGTGGATCATGTTCACGCAGAGCACCGCCTCCGCCGCCGCGATCGGCCAGGGCCAGGCGCTGGCATCCAGCGCCAGCGCGGGGCGGATATTCGCATGCCCCGCCGCCCAGGCATCGATGCTGCTCCGCGCTTCTTCCGAAGGGTCGCTCGGCTGCCAGGTCAGGCCCGGCAGGGCGGTGGCGATATGGGCGGCATGCTCGCCCGTGCCGGCGGCCACCTCCAGCACCAGGCCGCGCGCGGGGAGGATGCCGCGCAGCACCGCCAGGAGGGGTTCGCGGTTGCGGGCGGCGGCGGGGGCGAAGCGGCGCGGATCCTCGGCGCCGAAGCGGTCCGCATCCGGATGCGCCGGCGATGCGCCGGACGGGGTCAAGCCGGCACGCCCTTGCTGGTGGAATACTCGAAATGCAGCGCCTCGCCGGGGAAGACGCGCGGATGGATGGCATGCGCCGCCATCGCCGCCTCGGAGAAGCCCTGCAGGATGAGCTTCAGCTTGCCCGGATAGGTCGCCATGTCGCCGATCGCATGGATGCCGGGGATATTCGTCTCGCAGGTCGCGGGTATGACCGCGATGTGCTTGTGCTCCAGCCCCAGCCCCCATTCGGCGATGGGGCCGAGCTCCATGGAAAGGCCGAAGAAGGCCAGCAGGTGGTCGGCCGGGACGCGCAGTTCCTCGCCCTTCAGCGTCGCCAGCACCACGGCATCCAGCTTGGAACCGTCACCCTCCAGCGCGTGCAGCTGGTAGGGGATGGCCATCTCCACCTCGCCGCGCTGGGCGGCGGCCTCGAGCTGGGCGGCGGTCTCAGGGGCCGCGCGGAACTTGGGGCGGCGATGGACGACGATGACCTTCTCGGCGACGTCCTTCAGGCTCAGCGCCCAATCCACCGCGCTGTCGCCGCCGCCCGCGATCACCACACGCTTGCCGCGGAATTCCTCGCGCTTCGTGACCATGTAGCGCACCGCGCCGCTGGCCTCGTAGCCGGGCAGGCCCTCCAACGGCGGGCGGTTCGGGCCGAAGGCGCCCGCGCCGGCCGCGATGATCACCGCCTTGGCGCGCACCTGGTTGCCCAGGCTGGTGGTGAGCGTGAAGCCGCCCTCGGCCTGCGCCAAGCCTTCCACGCGCTGGTTCAGCAGGAAGCGCGGGCTGAAGGGCGCTGCCTGCTCGGCGAGCCGTTCGATCAGGGCGGCGCCCGCGATCTGCGGATGCGCCGGAATGTCGAAGATGGGTTTCTCCGGGTAGAGCGCGGCGCATTGGCCGCCGATCTCCTCCAGCGTGTCCACCACCACGCAGCGCATCTTCAGCATGCCGCATTCGAAGACGGCGAAGAGGCCGCAGGGCCCCGCGCCGATGATGGCCACGTCGGTTTCGATCATCTCGCTCATGCCAGGGCCATGCCTTGCTTTGCCGGGTGCGTCCAGTCTTCGCCTTTGCGGGACTCGCGCCGGCCCGGCAAGATGGGCGGGCATGGAGATGACCCTGGAGAATCTGGCCGCCACCGAGGCCCTGGCCGCCCGCCTCGCTGGCCTGGCCCGCGCCGGCGACGCGCTGCTGCTGGAAGGCCCGCTCGGCGCCGGCAAATCCGCCCTGGCCCGCGCCTTCCTGCGCGCGGCGGCCGGCGATCCGGCGCTCGAGGTGCCCAGCCCCACCTTCACCCTGGTGCAGAGCTATGACCTGCCCGGCGGCCGTGCGGCGCATCATTTCGACCTCTACCGCCTCACCGGCCCCGATGGCCTGCTGGAACTCGGCTGGGACGAGGCGCGGTCAGGCATCGTGCTGGTGGAATGGCCCGAGCGGCTGGGCCGCCTGACACCCCAGGGCGCCTTGCGCATTGAGCTCAAGCCGGGTGCCCAGGAGGATGCGCGCCACGCCCGGCTGACGGGATGGGAGGATCGCCTGTGACGCTGCTCGACGCCCATGGCTATGCCACCGCCCGGCAGGAGGTGCTGCAGGCCGATGCCAGCAAGCACTACACCCGCCTATCCGGCGGCCCGCGCCCGGCCCTGCTGATGCGCACGCCGAGCGCCGAATATCTCGACGCCTTCCTCCGCGTGGCGCGGCATCTGGAGGCGCTGGGCGTGCCGGCCCCCGGCGTGATCGGCGTGGAGCCGGCGACCAACACGGCGCTGGTGCAGGATCTGGGCGCGGCCAGCATGGCGGGCGCGCTGGATGCGGGTGCGGAGCCCGCGCCGCTCTATTTCGACGCCGCGCGCAGCCTGGTCACGCTGCATGCCAGCCCGCCGCCCAAAGGGCTCCCCGCCTGGGACGCGGCTGCGATGATCCGCGCGACGCAAGCCACCTTCTGCGACTGGTGGTGGCCCGCCAGCTTCGGCGCCCCCTGCCCGGACGAGACGCGCCAGGGCCTGGCCGCCGCCCTCGCCGCCATGCTCGGCCCCTTCGCCGGCGAGGGCTTCGTCCATCGCGACTATTTCCCCGCCAACCTCATCCCCACGCCGCGCGGCATGGCGGTGATCGATTTCCAGGACGCGGCGACCGGCCACCCGGCCTATGACGTGGTCTCGCTGGTCGAGGATGCGCGGCGGGACGTGGACCCGGCCCTGCGCGAGGCGGTGGTCAGCGCCTATCTCGCCCAGCGGCCCGAGCTGGAGGCCGACACCTTCCGCGCCGCCATGGCGGTGCATGCGGCGCAGCGGCATCTGCGCGTGGCCGCCCTCTGGGTCCGGCTCGACCGGCGGGACGGCAAGCCGCATTACCTCCAGCATGGGCCGCGCTGCTGGGCGCTTCTGGCCCGCGCGCTGGCACATCCGGCCACCCTGCCCTTGGCCCGCTTCCTCGATGCGCATGTGCCGCCGGAAAGGCGCCGCAACCCATGATGAAGCCCAAAATGGAGAAGGGCATGGTGCTGGCCGCCGGCCTCGGCCAGCGGATGCGGCCGCTGACGGCCGAGACGGCCAAGCCGCTGCTGCCCCTGCTCGGCCGCTCCCTGCTCGACCACGCGCTGGACCGGCTGGCCCTGGCCGGCGTGGAGGAGGTGGTGGTGAACGCGCATTGGTGCGCCGAGAAGGTCGCCGCCGCCGTCGCCGCGCGCGAAGGCACGCCGCCCCGCATCGGCCTGCAGCTGGAGCCCGAATTGCTGGAAACCGGCGGCGGCATCCGGCGTGCTTTGCCGCGCCTGGGCGAGGCCCCCTTCGCCGTGGTGAATGGCGATGCCTATTGGCTGGACGGCCCCACCCCCGCCCTGACGCTCCTCGCGCGCCACTTCGATCCCGCTCGGATGGACGCGCTGCTGCTGCTCATCCGCACCTCGCGCATCGAGGGCGAGGTGGGCCGCGGCGATTTTTTCCTGGACGCGGAAGGCCGCCTGCGCCGCCCCGCGCCCAACCAGATCGCGCCCTACCTGTTTGGCGGCGTGCAGGTGATGGCCCCCGCGCTGGTCGCGCCCGAGCCCGAGGGGCGCTTCAGCCTGAACCGCTGCTATGACCGCGCCATCGAGGCCGGGCGCCTGTTCGGCCTGGTGCATGACGGCGCCTGGTTCCACCTCTCCACGCCCGGCGACCTCACCCGCACCGAGCGGCGGCTGCGCCAGGGGCCGTCGAGCCACTGGCTTTGAAGCTCTTCGCCATCCCGCCGGACCAGGCCTTCCTGCCGGCGCTCACGCGCGGCACGCTGGCGCGGCTCGGCGCGGGCGAGGCGCTGGCCGCCGCCACCATCCTTCTGCCCACCCGCCGCGCCGCCCGCGCGCTCCAGGCCACCTTCCTGCGCGAGGCCGAGACCCCCGCCCTGCTGCTGCCCCGCATGCGCGCGCTCGCCGGCCTCTCCACCGAGGATGCGGACGAACTGGCGCTGCCCGCCCTGCTGCGCCTGCCCCCCGCCGTCGAGCCGCTGCGCCGCCAGGCCGTGCTGGCCGGCTTCGCCAGCCGCCTCCCGCGCGAGATGGGCGGCCCCGCCAGCGCCGAGCATGCCTGGGCGCTGGGGATGGAACTCGGCAAGCTGCTGGACGAGATAGCCCTCGAAGAGGCGGAGATCATCCCCGACGATCCCGATCTGCTCGGCCATCGCTGGCTGGAGCGGCTGGAGGCCCTGGCCCCGGAGGCGCTGGCCCAGCATTGGCAGATCACCACCACCTTCCTGCGCGGCATCGTGCAGGAATGGCAGCTCTGGCTGACCGAACAGGGGCTGCTCGACATCGGCGTCCGGCGCGTCCTCGCCCTGCGCGCCCAGCGCGTCGCCTGGGAGGAGGCGCCGCCCGAGGGTGCCGTGATCGCCGCCGGCATCGGCATGGGCGGCACCGTGCCGGCGGCGGCCGACCTGCTGCGCGTCATCGCCACCCGCCTGCCGCAAGGCTTCGTCGTGCTGCCCGGCGAGGACCCCGCGACCGCTGCCCTGCCCTGGGAGGCACTGCGCGACGCGCCGACGCACCCCTATGCCGGGCAGCGCGCCATGCTCGACCGGATGGGTGCGAGCCTCGCCGACGCCGCGCCCTGGGTGCCGGCCGGGCCGGATGGCATTGCCGAATTGCTGGGCGTGGCCATGCTGCCCGCCGGCCATCTCGAACCCTGGCAGCGGCCCGAGCCCGCCCGCTGGCATGATGCGCTCGCTCGCCTCAGCCGGATCGAGGCGAGCGACGCGCAGCATGAGGCCTCCGCCATCGCGCTGACCCTGCGCGGCGCGCTGGAAACGCCGGGTGCGCGGGCCGCGCTGGTCACGCCGGATCGCGACCTGGCCCGCCGCGTCGCCGCCGAATTGCCGCGCCATGGCATCCTGGCCGATGACAGCGCCGGCCAGCCGCTCTCCGACACGCCGCCCGGCGCCTTCCTGCGCCTCATCGCGCATCTGGCGGCGGGGGAATGCGGGCCGGTTGCGCTGCTCTCGGTGCTGAAGCACCCGCTCTGCGCGGGGGACATGGAGCGGGCCGAGTGGCTCGCCGCCAGCCAGGCGCTGGAGCGCGTGGCGCTGCGCGGCCCTTCGCCCGGGCCGGGCCTCGCCGGCCTGCGGGCCGCCATCGCCAGCCTGCGTGAGCCCGAACCACGCCTCGCCGCCCTGCTGGATGCGCTGGAGGCCGGACTCGGCCCCTTCACGTCCCTGCCGCCATCGCCCCCACGCCCGCCGGCCGACCTGCTGTCCGAACACCTGGCCGCCGCCGAGGCGCTGGCCTCCACGCCGAGCCTGCCCGGCGGCCTGCGCCTCTACGCCCAGGCCGAGGGCGAGGCGTTGGCGCGGCATCTCGCCGCCATGGCGCCGGCCATGGCCGCGCTGCCGCCCATCGCGCCAGCCGACTGGCCCGGCCTCTTCGAGGCCGCGCTCGCCCAGGGCACCACCCAGGCGGCCCGCATCTCGCGCGGGCGCGGCGACGCGGCTCACCCGCAGGTGGAGATCCTGGGCCTGCTGGAAGCCCGGCTGCTGGATTTCGACCTGGTCGTGCTGGGCGCGCTGGACGAGACCATCTGGCCCCAGGCGAGCGACCCCGGCCCCTGGATGAGCCGGCCCATGCGGCGGGATTTCGGCCTGCCCTCGCCCGAATTGCGGATCGGCCGCGTGGCGGCGGATTTCCTGCTCACCGCCGCCGGCTCACGCCGCGCCGTGCTCTCCCGCGCCGCGCGGCGCGGCGGCAGCCCGGCCGTGCCGGCGCGCTGGCTGACGCGGCTCGACGTGTTTCTCCAGGGCCAGTCCGGCCTGCGCCTCGCGCCCGAGCCTTGCGCCGAATGGGCGCGGCTGCTGGACGAACCCGCCGAGATCCGTCCCTGCCCGCGCCCGGCACCGCGCCCGCCGCTCGCCGCGCGGCCGGAGCGCGTGACGGTCAGCGATGTGGCGATGCTGATCGCCGACCCCTACGCCTTCTACGCCCGCCGCATCCTGGACCTCTCGGCCCTCGACCCGCTGGAGCAGGAGCCGGGCGCGCCGGATTACGGCAACATGGTCCATGCCGCGATCCATCGCTTCCTCGCGAGCCTGCCCCAGGCCTGGCCGGGTGAGGGCGCCGCGGCGCCGCTCTGGGAGGCGGCGGCCGCACGCGCGCTGAAGCGTGCCGCGCTGCGCCCCGCCGTCGAAGCCCTCTGGGCCCCGCGCCTCGCCCGCATCGGCCATTTCATCCGCGGGCTGGAGGCGCAGCAGCGCGACCAGCTTCTGGCCACCTGGGCCGAGGTGACAGCCCGCGCCACGCTGCGCCGCCCGGGTGGCAGCGTCACCCTGGAAGCCCGGGCAGACCGCGTGGACCGCCGGCTGGACGGCACGCTGCGCATCCTCGACTACAAGACCGGCACCGTGCCCTCGAAGGGCGATGTCCAGGCCGGCACCGCGCCCCAATTGCCGCTGGAGGCCTGGCTGGCCGAGCAGGGCGCCTTCGAGGGGGTGCCCGCCGCCGCCGTCGGCGCGCTGGAGTATTGGCGGCTGACCGGCGCCGACCAGCCGGGCGAGGTGAAGCCGCTGAAGCTCGATGACCTGCCCGCCACCATCGCGGACGCCGCCGCCGCCCTGCAGGCCCTGGCCGACCGCTTCCTGGTGGGCGAGGCCGCCTTCATCGCCCATCCGCATCCGCGCCGCCGCGCCACGGGGGATTTCCAGCACCTGGCCCGCACCGCCGAATGGTCGGCCGAGGCGGAGGACGGCGCATGACCAGCCCGCGCGCCATCGCCGAAGCCCGGCAGTCGGAAGCCTCCGATCCCGCCGTCTCGGCCTTCGTCACCGCCTCGGCCGGCTCGGGCAAGACGAAGCTGCTGACCGACCGGCTGCTGCGCCTGATGCTGGGCGGGGCACGGCCCGAACGCCTGCTCTGCCTCACCTTCACCAAGGCGGCGGCGGCGGAGATGGCCACGCGCCTCAATGCCCGCCTCGGCCGCTGGGCCGTGGCCACGCCCGCCGACCTGGAAGCCGAGCTGCGCGCGCTGCTGCAACGCCCGCCGCAAGCCGAGGAGATCGCCCGTGCGCGCGCCGGCTTCGCCGCCGTGCTGGAACTGCCGGGCGGCATGCGGATCGCCACCTTGCACAGCTTCGCGCAATCCCTGCTGCGCGGCTTCGCGCTGGAAGCCGGGCTGCCGCCGGGCTTCGCCGTGCTGGAGGAGCTGGAAACCAACGCCCAGCTCGCCGGCGCGCGCGAGGTGGAGCTGCCGCAAAGCCCCGCGCTGGAGCGGCTGGCCGCGCTCAGCAACGCCGCCGGGCTCGGCCAGGTGATGAGCGAGCTGCGGCACTCCGAACCCATGCTCCAGGCCGGGCTCGGCGCGCTGGGGGGGCTGCCCATGCTGGTGGCGGAAATCGCGCAGCGCCTCGGCCTCGACCCCGAGGCGGATGAGGGAGAACTCCTGCGCGAGGCGGCGACGCCGGCGGATGAGCGCGGCCTGGCCCGCGTCGCGGCGCAGCTCGTGAACAGCACCAATGCCAATGACCAGGAGCGCGGGGCCGCGATGCGGCGCTTCCTCGCCCTCGGCGAAGCGGATGCACGTGTCGCGGCCCTTGAGGAATGGCGCGGTGTCTTCCTGACCAAGGACGGCAAGGTCAAGGCGGAGAAGAACCTCGCCACCAAGGGTGGGCTCGGCGCTCCCGGCCAGGCCGAGGCGCTGGCCGTCATGATCCCGGAGGGGGAGCGCATCCAGCGGATGGATGCGCAATGGGAGGCGCTGGCCCTGCTGCGCTCCACCGAGGCCGCGCTCGTGCTGGGCATCCCCGTGCTGCGCCGCTTCGCGGCCGCCAAGCAGCGCATGGGGCGGCTCGACTATGACGATTTGATCCAGGCCGCGCGCAAGCTGCTGGACGACCCAGGCGCCGCCTGGGTGCTGTTCAAGCTGGATGGCGGCCTCGACCACATCCTTCTGGACGAGGCGCAGGACAGCAATCCGGCGCAATGGGCCATCGCCCGCGCGCTCTCGGGCGAGTTCTTCGCGGGCACCGGCACCCGCGCCAACGAGGCGCCGCGCACCATCTTCGCGGTGGGTGACATCAAGCAATCCATCTACGGCTTCCAGGGCGCCGATGCCGGCGGCCTGCCGCGCGCCGAGGCGGAGTTCCGCGCCGCCGTCAGCGCCGCCGGGCAGGAATTCTGCTCCGTCCCGCTCGAGGTCTCCTTCCGCTCGGCCCCGCCCATCCTCGCGCTGGTGGATGCCGTCTTCGCCGAGGGTCCGGCCCGGGAGGGCGTCGTCGCCCCCGGCCAGATCCTGCGCCACCTGCCCGATCGCGCCGGCGCGGCGGGCATGGTCGAGCTCTGGCCACTGCAATCCCAGGCCAAGGCGGAGGACCCACCCGCCTGGGACGTGCCCGAGGCGCCGATGGCCGAGACCGGCGCCGATGCACGGCTCGCGGCCACGCTGGCCGCGCGCATCGCCCACATGATCGCGCATGGCCGCCTGGATTCCCGCTGCGACTCCGACCCCGCCCAGGGCCGGCCGATCCGCGCGCGGGACATCCTGGTGCTGGTCCGCCGCCGCAACGCCTTCCTGGGCCTGCTGGTCCGCGCCTTGAAGGAACGCGGCGTGCCGGTGGGCGGCGTGGACCGCATGGTGCTGGTCGAGCAGATCGCGGTGCAGGATGTGCTGGCGACGCTCGACGCCATCCTGCTGCCGCAGGATGAATTGCAGCTCGCCGCCGCGCTGAAATCGCCGATCTTCGGGCTTTCCGATGACGACCTCTTCGCGCTCGCCTGGAACCGCCCGGGCACGCTGCATGCGCGCCTGATGGCCGAGCGCGGCGCCGCCACGCCCACCGGCCGCGCCGCCGACCTCTTCGCCGCACTGACCGCCCGCGCCGATCATGTGCCCGCCCATGCGCTGATCGCCGAGATCCTGGGCGAGCGCGGCGGCCGCGCCCGGCTGCTGGCGCGCCTCGGCCCCGATGCGGCGGACCCGCTGGACGAACTCCTCACCGCCGCCATGGCGCATGAGCGCGCGCACCCCGCCTCGCTGCAGGGGTTCCTGCACTGGCTGCGCCGCTCCAGCGCCACCGTGAAGCGCGAGGCCGATCCGGGCGCCGACATGCTGCGCGTGATGACCGTGCACGGCGCGAAGGGGCTGGAGGCGCCCATCGTCATCCTGCCTGACACCGCCGCCATCCCGCCGCAGAAATCCGGCTTGCGCTGGACGGAGGAGGAACTCCCTCTCTGGGCGCCCAAGCGCAGCGGCTTCAACGCCCCCGCCTATGCCGCGGCCGAGGCGCGCCAGGCGGCGCTGGAGGCGGAGGAGGCCAACCGCCTGCTCTATGTGGCGCTCACCCGCGCCGAGGACCGGCTGATCATCTGCGGCTGGCATGGCAGCAAGGCCCCCGCGCCAGACTGCTGGTACGAGAAGATCAAGGCCGGCTTCGAGCGCCTGCCCGGCGTGGTCGAGCGCGATTTCGACCCGGCCGAATGGGGCGGCGACCCCGACGGCTTCGCGCCTGGCCCGATGCTCAGCCTCGGCTCGCCCCAGACCGATCCGCGCCGGCCCGAGCCGCGCCGCGCCGCCGAGGCGGCCGCGCGCGCCCTCCCAGCCTGGGCGCGCATGCCGGCCAGCGCCATCGCCACACCGGGAATCGCCACGCCCTCCCACATGGAGGACCAGGAGGCCGAGGTACCGGCCGCCGCCCCGCACGCGCCAGGCGATCCGCTCGGCCGGCGCTTCCGGCGCGGCAACCTGATCCATGCGCTGCTGCAATCCCTGCCCGAACTGCCGGAAGCCGAGCGCGAATCGGCCGGCCGCGCTTTCCTGGCCCGCCCCGGCCATGGCCTGGACGCCGCGCAACAGGCCGAGATCCTGGCCGAGGCGCTGGGCGTCATGGCTCACCCCGCCATCGCCGCCGCCTTCGGCCCCGGCAGCCTGGCCGAGGCCCCCCTGGCCGGCCGCGTGGGCGACCGCCTGATCCTGGGCCAGGTGGACCGGCTGCTCATCACGCCTGGGCGCATCACCCTGCTCGACTTCAAGAGCAACCGCCCGCCACCCACCCTGGCCGAGGCCGCGCCGTCCGCCTATCTGCGCCAGATGGCCGCCTATCGTGCCGTGCTGCGTCTTGCCTTTCCCGGCCGCCCGGTGGATTGCAGCCTGATCTGGACCTATGGCGCCCAGGTCATGCCGCTGCCCGACACCCTGCTGGACGCTTTTGCGCCAGCCCCAGGGGAGCAATCCGGGACCGCTTGACCTGAACCGCCCATGATACAACCTTACCGCGACCTGATTCTGGAGGAGGCCCCTGTGAGCGACGTGACCAAGGCCGTGACCGACGAGACCTTCAAGACCGACGTGCTGGAGGCCAAAGGCGCCGTGCTCGTGGATTTCTGGGCCGAATGGTGCGGCCCGTGCCGCATGGTGGCGCCGATCCTCGACGAGATCGCCACCGAGTACAAAGGCAAGCTGACCGTCGCCAAGGTCAACATCGACGACAACCCGATGACGCCCAACACCTATTCGGTCCGCGGCATCCCGACCATGATCCTGTTCCAGGACGGCAAGCCGGTGGATACCAAGGTCGGCGCCATGCCCAAGGGCCAGATGAAGGATTGGATCGCTTCCAAACTCGCCTGAAAGGCGCGTTTGGAAGCTGAGTCTTTTTGTGCCCTCAGACGCCGGGCGCGCGCATCCGCGCGCTTGGCTTCGGGATGCTGAAGCATCCCGGCTCGGCTATTCGCCTCGCATACTGGATTGTTGGGCCCTCAGACGCCGGGCGGCCGCATCCGCGCGCTTGGCTTCGCAAAGCTGAAGCATCCCGGCTCGGCTATTCGCCTCGCACACTGGATTGTTGGGCCCTCAGACGCCGGGCGGCCGCATCCGCGCGCTTGGCTTCGCAAAGCTGAAGCATCCCGGCTCGGCTATTCGCCTCGCACACTGGATTGTTGGGCCCTCAAGCGCCGGGCAGCCGCATCCGCGCGCTTGGCTTCGCAAAGCTGAAGCGTCCCGGCTCGGCTATTCGCCTCGCATACTGGATTGTTGGGCCCTCAGGCGTCGGGCAGCCGCATCCGCGCGCTTGGCTTCGGGATGCTGAAGCTTTGCGCCGGGCCTATTCGGCCCGGATCCTCGGAGCGCGCTGCCGGTCCTGATCGGTTATGGCCAGTCGGACCGGTGCTACCGGCGCCCCTCACTCCGTCATGGCATCCCAGCGCCGCTGCATCTCCTCGGGCGTGACCTCTTCGATCATGCGGGTCAACATCCAGCTATGGCCGAAAGGGTCCGTCAGATTGGCGGAGCGGGCGCCGTAGAACTCGTCGGTCGGCGGGCGGGTGATGGTGGCGCCGGCGGCCTCGGCGCGGGCCGCCGCCGCGTCCACATCGGGCACCGTGAGCGAGAGCCGCACCGGCGTGCCGCCCAGATCCGCCGGCGTGCGCGTGCCGTATTCCGGGAAGGAATCGGCCAGCATCAGCAGCGCGCCCTGGACGCGCAGCTCGGCATGGCCGATCCGGCCGGTCTTGCGGTCCAGCAGCCGGAACAGCTCCTCGGCGCCGAAAGCAGCCTGGTAGAAGGCGATGGCCGCCTTGGCATCCGCCACGACGAGATAGGGGCTCAGCGGTTCCTCGGCGGCCATCGGATCATCCTCGCGCTACTCGAGCTTGATATTGGCGACGCGCACCACCTCGCGCCACTTGTCGTTCTCGGCGGCGATGAAGCGATCGAACTCGGCCCCGCCGAGCGGCGAGGCCATCGCCCCCAACTCGCGGAAGCGGGCGATGGTTGCGGGCTCGGCGCAGATCTCCACGCAGGCCGCGGTCAGCCGGTCCAGCGCGGCGCGCGGCGTGCGGGCGGGGGCCTGCAGGCCGAACCAGGCCACCGCCTCGAAGCTCGGCACACCCGATTCCTGCACCGTCGGCGCATCCGGCACGGCGAACCAGCGGTCCCGGCTCGTCACCGCCAGGATGCGCAGCCGCCCCTCGCGGATGTGCGGGATATAGGCCGGCAGGTTGTCCACCGCGATCTCGACGCGGCCGCCCAGCAGATCGGGGATCAGCGCGCCCGTGCCGCGATAGGGCACGTGGTTGATGTCCACCTGCGTGCGGAACTTCAGGTACTCGCCCGACATGTGACCCGAGGTGCCGTTGCCCGGCGTGGCGTAGTTGAGGCGCCCGGGCTGGCGGCGGGCCAGCGCCAGCAGCTCCTGGAAGCTCTGGGCCTGCACGCTCGGATGCACCACCACCGCATTCGTCACCTGGTTGATCAGCGCCACCGAGGCAAAGTCGCGCTGCGGGTCGAAAGGCAGGCGCGGATAGAGGAACTGGTTGATGCTGATGGTGCCGATCGTGCCCATCAGCAGCGTGTGGCCGTCGGGGTCGGCCTTGGCCACCATCTCGGCGCCCACATTGCCGCCGGCGCCCGGGCGGTTGTCCACCACGTAGTTCTGGCCGAGCAGGGCTGAGAGGCGCTCGGCCATGATGCGCGCCGTCACGTCGGTGGCGCCGCCGGCGGTGAAGGGGACGATGATGCGGCCGGGGCGCGTCGGCGCCCAGGGCTGCGCGAGGGCGGAGGCAGGGATCAGGGCAGGCAGCGCCAGGGCCGCGCGGCGGGTCAGCATGACGAATCTCCAGGATGATTTGGGACGCTCGATACACAGATTCGCCCGGACGGGACAGCAGACGGGACTGGCGGACCTCCCAGGACCGGCGCAGGCTTGGCTGCACCCTGGGGGAGACCGTGCCATGCCCGACGCCATCCTGAACCGCCGCCTGTGGCTCGCCGCCCTGCCGTCGCTTGGCCTCGCCGCCTGCGCCACCGAGACGCCGCCCGAGCCCGTCGCCGCCCCGCATCACGCCCCGCCACCCGCGCCCCCGGCCGAGGCGCCGGCTGGCCGGGCGGTCGGCCGGGTCGAGATGAACAACTGGCAGGTGGGCTTCATCGGCCAGGTCGCCTGGGGCTCGGGCACGGTCACCTTCGAGCGGCGCACCCATCGCTTCCGCGTCCGCGGCCTGGGCGCGGGCGGCGTCGGCATGGCGCGGGTGCGCGCCATCGGCAGCGTCTTCAACATGACCAGCATCGATCAGTTCCCTGGCCTCTACGGCCAGGCGCGGGCCGGGCTGGTGGTCCCGGGCACGCAGATGCGCGGCGGGATCTGGCTGCAGAACACCGCGGGCGTCCGGCTGCATCTGATCCCGAACCGCACCGGCCTGGCCGCGCAGGTGGGCGCGGATGGCATCCTCATCGAGATGATGTGAGCGTCTGATCGCCTTGGGTGGCATCACCCAAGGCGTGAATCAGCCGCTCGTCGAAAGCCGGGTCGGCTATTCGACGCGCACCTGCGCCTTCTCCACCACGCCGCCCCATTTGCGGATCTCGGCCGCGATGAAGGCCTCGAAGGTGGCGGGCGTGGTGCCGCCCTGGGGCGTGAGGCCCGGCCCCTCGGCGCCGAATTCCGCCAGCCGCGCGCGGAAGGCGGCGTCGCGCGTGATCTCGTCCAGCTCGGCGCCGATGCGCTCGATCACCGGGCGCGGCACGCGGGCGCCGGTCTGCACGCCGAACCAGGCCGTCGCCTCGAAGCCCGGCACGGAATCGGCGATCACCGGCACGTCGGGCACCACGGGGCTGCGGGTCGCGCCGCTCATCCCCAGCGCGCGCAGCCGGTTGTCACGGATGAAGGGCAGCGCGGAGGGGATGTTGTCCATCCCGCAATCCACGCGCTCGGCCATCAGCTCCGTCAGCATGGGGCCCGAGCCGCGGAAGGGCACATGCACGAAGCGGATGCCGGTGAGCTGGCCCAGCAGTTCCATGCAGACATGCGGGCTGCTGCCGATGCCGGCGGTGCCATAGGTGATCTCGCCCTGGCGGCCGCGCGCGAAGTCGAGGAATTGCGCCATGGTCCGCACCGGCAGGCGGTTCGCCACCATCAGCACGTTCGGCATGCGGGTGACGAGCCCGACGGCCGCCATCTCCTCCGGCCGCCAGGGCATGCGCGCGCCATAGACGGCGTAGTTGATCGCCCCGGTGCCGATCGAGGTGAAGAACAGCGTCTGCCCGTCCGGCTCGGCGCGCACCACGAATTCGCCCGCGATGTTGCCGCCGGCGCCCGGCCGGTTCTCCACCACCACCGGCTGGCCGAGCCTGGGCGCCAGCCGCTCGGCGACCATGCGGCCGATCAGGTCCGTCGTCCCGCCAGGCGGGAAGGGAATGACGAGGCGCAAGGGCCGCGTCGGGGCCCAAGGCTGCGCGCGCGCCAGGCCCGGGGCGAGCAGCGGCGCGGCGAGGACCGCGCGGCGGGGAAGGGTGCTCACCCTTCCACCGTGGCGCCGGATTTGCGCACCGCCTCGCTCCACTTGGCGACTTCGGCCCGCATGAAGGCGTCGAAGGTCTCGGGCGTGCTGCCGCCGCCGGGCGCGAGGTCGGCGCGCATGCCGCCCAGCTCGTCGAAGCGGCGCCAGACCGCCGGGTCGGCCAGGATGGCCTCCACCTCGGCATTGATGCGGTTGATGGCCGCGCGCGGCATGCGCGCCGGGCCCGCCAGGCCGAACCAGGCCGTCGCCTCCACCGCCGGGAAGCCCGCCTCGGCCGTGGTCGGCACATTGGGGAGCGAGGGGCTGCGCGTGGCGGTGGTGACGGCGAGCGGGCGCAGCCGCCCCTCGCGCAGATGGCCGATGACGGAGGGCAGGTTGTCCACGCCCACCTCGATGCGGCCGGCGATGATCTCCTGCATCATCGGGCCCGCGCCGCGGAAGGGCACATGGGTGAGGTCAATGCCGGCGGCCAGCTTCAGCAATTCGCCCGTCATGTGGAGCGAGGTGCCGACGCCGCTGCTGCCGATGTTCATCCGCCCCGGATTGGCGCGGGCCAGCGCCACCAGCTCGGCCAGCGTATTGGCGCGGACATTGGGATTCACGAAGATCGCGTTGGGCACGCGGACGACGAGGCTGATGCCGGCGAAATCCTCGGGCTTGTAGGGCATGCGCGCGCCATAGAGCTGGTAGTTGATGGCGCCCGCGCTCACCGTCTGCATCAGGATGGTGTGGCCGTCAGGGTCGGCCTTGGCGACGACATCGGCGCCCACATTGCCCCCGGCGCCGGGCCGGTTCTCGATCACCACCTGCTGCCCCAGGCGCTGCGACAGGGGCTCGACCAGGATGCGGGCGGCGATGTCGGTGGTGCCGGCCGGCGTGAAGCCGACGATCAGGCGGATGGGCCGCGTCGGCGACCAGGCCGCCCCCGCCCCTTGGCCCTGGGCCGTGCCGGCGAGGGCAGGCATGGCAAGGCTGGCGGCCAGGAGGCCGCGACGATTCATGCGCATTGGACGAACTCCCAGTGTTTCTGTTTGTTCATGAGACTGGCCCAGGGGCGGCCATGCTTCAAGGGGCGGCGGAGCGGACTTGCGCGCATCCGTGCGGTTGCTACAGGCGTTCCCATACGCCCGCAGGATCACAAGCCGATGGACTTCGTCCGCATCTACATCCGCGTCCTGGCGCTGCTGAAGCCAGACCGCCAGGTGGCCCTCGGGCTGACCGCCGCCGCCATCGCGCTGGCCGGCCTGCAATTCCTGGAGCCCGTGCTCTTCGGCCGGGTGATCGACCTCCTCGCCCGCTCCGACCGGATGGAGGAAAGCAGCGTCTGGGCCGAGGCCTTCGTGCTGCTGGGCGTCTGGGCCGCGGTGGGCTTGTCGGCGATCGGCTGCAACGTCGCCGTCTCGCTGCTCGCGGACCGGATGGCGCATCGCAACCGCCTCACCATGATGTCGAAATACTTCCAGCACGTGCTGGCGCTGCCGCTGGAATTCCATGGCGACGTGCAGTCCGGCCGGCTGATGAAGGTGATGCTGATGGGGTGCGACAACCTCTTCGGCCTCTGGCTCGCCTTCTTCCGCGAGCACCTGATCACCTTCATTGGCGCGCTGGTGCTGCTGCCGCTGACGATGTTCCTGAACTGGCGGCTGGGCCTTTTGCTGATCGGCCTCGTCGTCGTCTTCACCATCCTCACCACGCTGGTGATCCGCAAGACGCAGACGGCGCAGATGCAGGTGGAGCAGTTCCATACCGAGCTGGCGGGCTCGGCGCAGGATGCGCTCTCCAACGTCGTCGTCGTACAGTCCTTCACGCGCCTCAACAGCGAGGCGAAGATGTTCGGCGACATCATGCGCCAGGTGCTGGACCACCAGTTCCCGGTGCTGAACTGGTGGGCGCTGGTGAACGTGCTCTCCCGCGCGGCCAGCACCATCACCGTCATCCTCATCTTCATGCTGGGCACGCTGCTGCATCTGCGTGGCCAGGCGAGCGTGGGCGACATCGTGAGCTTCATGGGCTTCGCCACGCTGCTGGTGGCGCGGCTCGAGGGGGCGGTCGCCTTCGTCTCGCACATGCTGTTCCAGGCGCCGGCGCTCAAGCAGTTCTTCGAGGTGCTGGACGCCGTCAGCACCGTGCCGGAAAAGCCGAACGCGACCGAGATGGGCCGCGCCGAGGGGCATGTGCGCTTCGAGGGCGTGGGCTTCTCCTACCCCAACAGCGGCCGCATCCTGAACGGCATCGACCTCGCCTCGCATCCCGGCCAGACCATCGCGCTGGTGGGCACCACGGGCGCGGGCAAGACGACCTCGATGCAGCTGCTGCAACGCCTCTGGGACCCGACGGATGGGCGCATCACGCTGGATGGCGTGGACCTGCGCGACATCAGCCTGGAGAGCCTGCGCCGCAACATCGGCGTGGTCTTCCAGGAGAGCATGCTGTTCAACCGCAGCATCCGCGACAACCTGCTGGTCGGCCGCGCGGACGCCACCCAGGACGACATCGAGCGCGCCTGCCGCATGGCCGAGGCGCATGACTTCATCATGCGCCAGCCGCACGGGTACGACACGATGGTGGGCGAGCGCGGCGCCTCGCTCTCCGGCGGGCAGCGCCAGCGCCTGGCCATCGCGCGCGCGCTGCTGAAGGACCCCCCGGTGCTGATCCTGGACGAGGCGACCAGCGCGCTGGATGCCGCGACGGAGGCGAAGGTGGCCAAGGCGCTGCGCGCCCTGATGGCCGGGCGGACGACCTTCATCATCGCGCACCGCCTCTCCACCGTGCGCGACGCGGATGAGATCCTGGTCTTCGACCAGGGCCGCATCGTCGAGCGCGGCAACTTCCAGGCGCTGCTGGCGCAAGGCGGGCGCTTCGCGGATCTGGTGAAGACGCAGCTCACCGGGACGAGCGAGTAGGGAGCACGCGCCGGGAAACTTGCATCCGGCGCAACAAGCGAGACGCAAGCGCACGCTGCGAGAATCCGCGCCGGATAGGCGCGGCGGGATGCTTCAGCATCCCGAAGCCAAGGCCGCGGACGCGGACGCGGACGCCCGGCGTTCGAGGGCACCCAGTATACTGCATCGCAGCACGGGATTTCATTGCAACCCTCGCGTGCGGGGTGCAGCCTTCCCCTTCGAGGAGAGGGAGAAACACCATGGTGATTTCCAGCATCCTGCGCGGCAAGGGCAGCCAGGTCATCTCGGTCCGTACGGGCGACGGCGTCGCCTCCATCACCCGCACACTCGCACAACACCGCATCGGCGCCGTGCTGGTGGTGGAAGGCGATGGCGCGGTGCTCGGCATCGTCAGCGAGCGTGACATCGTCCGCGCCCTGGCTGGCATGGGCGAGGCGGTGACGCGCATGACGGCGGGCCAGCTCATGACGCGCGTCCTGCACACCGTCACGCCGAAAAGCACGATCCAGGAAGCCTTGCGGCTGATGACCGACCGGCGCGTGCGGCACCTGCCCGTGCTGGAGGCGGATGGCACCCTGGCCGGCATGGTCTCGATCGGGGACCTGGTGAAGGCCCGCATCGCCGAGGCCGAGCTGGAGGCCGAGGAGCTGAAGCACTACGTCGCCACGGCAGGGTAGAGCATGATCCGCTGAGGCAGAGGCCGAAGCGGTGAATCATCCTCTCAGCAAGGCTGGATGGTGATCCGGCGTCAGCCGGTCACGATCCAGGGCATGATCCGCTGAGGCAAAGGCCGAAGCGGTGAATCATCCTCCCGGCAGGGCTTTGACCTGTCGCAAGGCGCCCGGGCGAGGGCCGTGTTTCGATGCGGCATTCGCTTCGGGAGAATGAGACAGAATGAACCACCGTCACCGCAAGGTCCTGCACGGCATCTTCGCGCACCCGCTGAACCACAATCTCGACCCGAAGGCGGTCGAGCACCTGCTGGAGGAGATGGGCGCGGAATTGCACCCCAGCGGCAGCGGCGCCGTCCGCATCACGCTCAAGGGCGCGCAGGACAGCGTGCATCTGGGCACGCATTCCATCGCCGGCGACCAGGTGATGCGCCTACGCAAGCTCATCACGGCGGCGGGCGTGGAACCGGAACGCGACTACCCGTTGTAACGGCCCCCCCTAGCCGGGGCGGCTTGGCTTGGCCCATGCTTCGGGTGCAGCAGCATCCCGAGCATGAGGCCACATGTCTGAGCAGCGCGACTTCATCGGCTACGGCCGCACGCCCCCCGATCCGCAATGGCCGGGCGGCGCCAAGATCGCGGTCAATTTCGTCATGAACTACGAGGAGGGCTCCGAGCCCTCCATCCAGGATGGCGAGGGCTTCACCGAAACCGGATTGACCGAGGCGCATGGCCGCAACGAGATCCGCTCCGGGCGGGACCTCGCGGCCGAGGGCATGTTCGAATATGGCAGCCGCGTCGGCTTCTGGCGGCTCATGCGCCTCTTCCAGGAGCGTGGCCTGCCGATGACGGTCTTCGGCTGCGCGCTCGCGCTGGAGCGCAACCCGGAAGCGGCGGCCGCGATCCGCGAGAGCGGCTTCGATGTCTGCTCGCATGGCTGGCGCTGGGTGAAGCATTACGAGCTGAACGAGGCGGAGGAACGCGAACATATCCGCCTCGCCGTCGCCAGTCTGGAGAAGACGGTCGGTCACCGGCCAGATGGCTGGTATTGCCGCTATGGACCCAGCGTGAACACGCGCCGCCTCGTCGTGGAAGAAGGCGGCTTCCTCTATGACAGCGACTATTACGGCGACGAACTGCCGATCTGGAAGACGGTGCAGGGCAGGCCGCATCTCGTCGTGCCCTATTCGCTGACGAACAATGACGGAAAATATGCCGGCTGGATGGGCACCTCGGATGACTGGTTCTCGTACATCCGCGACGCCTTCGACATGCTCTACGAGGAGGGTGCGAAGGGCCAGCCGAAGATGATGTCCATCGGCCTGCACATGCGCCTGATCGGCCACCCGGCGCGGGCCATGGGGTTGCAGCGCGTGCTGGATCATATCGCCGCGCGCCGCGATGTCTGGGTCACGCGGCGCGTGGACATCGCCAGGCACTGGATGGCCACACACCCCTACAAGGCGCCGTGATGGAACACCTCACCCTCGCCGCGAACGGCGCGCGCTTCCATGTCGCGCGCCACGGCGAGGGGCCACCGCTCCTGCTGCTGCATGGCTGGCCGGAATTCTGGCTGACCTGGGAGCCGGTGATGCAACGCCTGGGCGACCGCTTCACGCTGATCGCGCCCGATCTGCGCGGCTTCGGCGCGAGCGACAAGCCGGATGGGCCGCATGGCGCGGCGGAGCATGCGGCGGACCTCCTCGCGATCCTCGATGCGCTGGGCATCGCGCGCGTGGGTGTCGTCGGCCATGACGTGGGCGGCGCCGTGATGCAGGCCTTGGCGCGGCTGGCGCCCGGACGCATCACGGGCCTCTTCTTCTTCGACTTCGTCTATCCCGGCATCGGCGCGCGCATGGGCGCGCCCGATCGGCTGAACGAGATCTGGTACCAGTCCTTCCATCAGATGCAGATGGCGCCCGCCCTCGTCGGCGCCTCGCGCGATGCGTGCCGCGCCTATTTCGGGCATTTCCTGCGCCACTGGTCGCATCGGAAACACGCCTTCGACGCGGTGCTGGAAGTGTTCGTGGACAACTTCCTGGCGCCGGGCAACCTCGAGGGCGGCTTCGCCTATTACCGCGCCGCCCATGCCGGGCGCATCGCGATGATGCAGGGCCAGGCGCCCGCGCTGCCGCCCATCACGCTCCCCACCTGCATCCGCTGGGCCGAGCACGACCCGATCTTCCCCTTTGCCTGGACCGACCGGCTGCACGAGACCTTCACGGATCTCGACCTCGCCATGTTCGAGGGCGTGGGCCATTTCCCGCATCGCGAAGACCCCGACCGCGCGGCGGCCGAGATCGCGCGCTTCTTCAGCCGGCTGGGCTGAGGGCGCTCAGTTCCAGCCCGGATCGTTCCAGACCGCCTCCGGGTCGAGCGGCCAAGTGGGGCGGGGCAGGCGCTTCCAGTTGAAGTTGGTCAGGACCGGGCTGGTCAGGCCCGCGCTGTCCACCTCATGGATGCGCTCATTCGGGAAGAACTCGTCGAAGCCCGCGCGGAAATGGCCGCGGCTCTTCACCACCACCACGCGCGCGGCGGCGATGTCGATGCCGTGCATCTCCAGCGTGCGCGGCTCATGGCATTGCCGACGCAGGCTGATGACGACGACCTTCATGCCCGAATCATCCAGCTCCAGCAGCGCGGTGGGGCCGAGCTGGAAGGTTCGGCCCTTCATGGTGCCGCGCCGGCCGACGCCGTCGCCATCCGTCAGCTTCAGGATGCGCGCGCCGGATTCGAAGCGCTTCGAGAACTCCGATTCGACGCGGTTGAAGACGGCGTGGAAATGCGCGCCCTCACCCAGCGCATGGGCTTCCGCCGCCAGCGCCGGGTCCACGAAGAGGCCGAGCACCACGCCCGGCACCCGCGCCTCATGCAGGGCCCGCAGCGTGTAGGCGGTGCTGCCGCGCCCGCCGCCGCCGGGATTGTCGCCCGCGTCGGAATAGATCACCGGCTCCACCTCGCCACGCCCGGCCTTCAGCGCGAGTTCCGTCGCCTCGGGGATGGAGAGCAGCCGCCGCGTGTGGCGCGCGCGCTCCGCCCAGCCGCGGCGCGCAAGCTGCGCGCAGGCGCGCTTCGCCGCACCCATGTCCGCATTGCGCGCGGTGACGGTGACGGTGATGCCGCATTTGGGCAGGTCGCTGAAGGTGAAGCCGCCGGTCACGCTGGCATTCAGGATGGCGGGGTCGCTCGCCATCAGCGCCTCGGCGTCGCGCACCAGGTCGGCATAGGGGCCCTCGGCCGTCAGCAGGGTGACGGAGGGCGGCGTGAGCGGCAGGCGCAGGAAGGCGCGGGCGGTCTTCTCGCCCGCCAGCAATTCACGCATCGCATCGGCGGCCTCCGCCGCGCGCGCGGCCATGTCCACATGCGGGTTGGTGCGATAGGCGATGAAGCAGTCCAGCTGCTCGATCATGCGCTCGCTGACATTGCAATGCAGGTCATGCGTCACGACGATGGGCACGCGCGGCCCGACGAGGCGGCGGATCATGGCCAGCATGGTGCCGTCGCTGTCCTCGTCGCCCGTCGCGCTGCTCGCGCCATGGCTCGCGACATAGACGCCGTCCACCGGCAGGGCGGCGGCCAGGCCGCGCTGCATCTCATCCAGGAAGTCGAGGAAGACGGATTGCTCGATGGGCCCGCCGGGCGGGGCGGCGGCCATCAGGATGGGGCAGGGCGTCCAGTCGCCCGTCGCGTCCATGCGGGCGTAGAAGCCCGGGATCTCGGCCGGCAGGGGCGGGTTGGGCGCGCGGGCCAGACGGGTGATCTCCTCCCCCCGCGCCAGGCATTGGCGCAGAAAATCCTGATGCAACGTGGGCGGCGCGAAAGCGTTGGCCTCCAGATGGAGGCCAAGGATGGCGATGCGTGGCGACATGTGTGGACCCCCCGATGGACGCGGCCCGCCGAGTGGATAAGCTGTAAGGCATGCCGTCAATCGCCCGGATCCAGGACCTGTTGGCCAGGCTCGTCGCCTTCGACACGACGAGTGCCCGCAGCAATATGCCGCTGATCGAATTCGTGCAGGCGGAGCTGGAGGCGCATGGTGTGGAATCCCGCGTCATGGTCGAGGATGGCAAGGCCAATCTCCACGCCATCATCGGCCCGCGCGTCGAGGGCGGCATCGCGCTTTCCGCCCATGTGGATTGCGTGCCGGTGGAGGGCCAGGCCTGGCTCGCCGATCCCTTCACGCTGCGCGCGGAGGGCGAGCGCCTGATCGGTCGCGGCAGCACGGACATGAAGGGCTATCTCGCCTGCATCCTGGCGATGCTGCCGGAGATGACGGGCGCCCATCTGGCGCACCCCTTCCATCTCTGCCTCACGCATGACGAGGAGACGAGCTTCCGGGGCGCCGCGCGCCTCATGCCCGTCCTGGGCCGCCACGCCCCGCCGCCCGCCGTCTGCGTGGTGGGCGAGCCCACGAACATGGCGCCCGTCATCGCGCACAAGGGCTATGCGAGCTGGGACGTGATCTTCATCGGCCTCTCCGGCCATTCCTCCCGCGCGCATGAGACGGTGAACGCGCTGATGGCCGCCGCCGAGGCCATCGCCTGGCTGAAGGCCGAGGCGCGGGCCTTCGCGCGCGCGGGCCGCCGCGTGGAAGGGTTCGAGCCACCCCACACCACCATCCATGCCGGGACCTTCCACAGCGGCACGGTGCTGAACATCGTGCCCGACCGCGCCGAATTCACCTTCGAGATCCGCAACGTGCCGGGCGATTCGGCGCCTGAGATCCTCGCGCGCTTCATGGCGCATGTGGAAAGCGCGATCCTGCCCGAGATGCGCGCCGTCTACCCGGCGGCGACCATGGAGCTGCGCGTGCGCGCCAACGCCCCGCCGCTCGGCCTGCCGGAGAATGACCCGCTGGTGCTGCTGGCGCAGCGCGCCTCGGGCAGCAACCGCGCGGGCTTCGTCAGCTACGGCACGGAGGCCGGCTACTACCAGGAGGCCGGCATCCCCGCGATCGTCTGCGGGCCAGGCGACATCGCCCAGGCGCACCAGCCGGAGGAGTTCATCACCACCGCGCAGTTGCTCGCCTGCTGCGACTTCCTCGGCCGCCTGATCGAGCGGCAATCGAGGCGTGCCGGATGAGGACGCAACTGCCGCCCGCGCTCGCGGAGCTGCTGGAAGCGCCGCGCGCGACCGCGCGCCTCCAGCCGCCCGACATCGCGCGCTGGCGCGCCGGCAACAGCCTGCCCGGCGTCTGGACCTTCGACAGCGGCGTGGCGGGTGCGCATTGCTGCGTCGTGGCGCTGACCCATGGCAATGAATTCGCCGGCGCCATCCTGCTCGACCGCCTGCTGCGCGAGGGGCTGAGGCCGCAGCGCGGGCGGCTCACGCTCATCTTCGCCAATCTCGACGCCTTCTCCCGCTTCGAACCGGAGGACCCGACGGCCTCGCGCTTCCTGGAGGAGGATCTGAACCGCCTCTGGGACATCGCGACGCTGGAGGGCCCGCGCCGCTCGGCCGAGCTGCGCCGCGCCCGCGCGCTGCGCCCGGTGCTGGACAGCGCGGATGTCATCCTCGACCTGCACTCGATGCTCTGGCCGTCGGACCCGCTCTTCCTGGTGGGCGGGCCGCAGGATTCCGTGCGCCTGGCGATGGAGCTGGGCGAGCCTGCGCTGGTGGTGGCGGATCATGGCCACCAGACCGGGCGGCGGCTGATCGATTACGGCCTCTTTGCCGTGCCGGGCAGCGGGCGGCGCTCCGTCCTGCTGGAAGCCGGCTGGCACTGGGAGGCGGAGACGGTCCAGCGCATGGAAGCCGCGACGCGGCGCCTGCTGGCGCTGCTGGGGATGGCCGCCGGCCCGGTGCCGCCGCTGCCGCGCCCACGCCTCGCCTTGGTGACGGAGACGGTGGCCGCCGAAACGCCCGACTTCACCTTCAGCCAGCCCTGGCGCGGCGGCACGGTGGTGCCCCGCCGCGGCACGATCATCGCGCAGGATGGCGAGCGCGAGATCCGCACGCCACATGACGACTGCATGCTGGTGATGCCCAGCCTGATCACCTCGCCCGGCCACACCGCGGTGCGGCTGGCGCGGGTGGAGTAAGGCCGCGTCTCAGGCGGGTTCGCCCTGGATGGGCGTGGCCCCCATCGCCGCCAGCATCGCGGTGATCTCGGCCGTCGCGGCCTCCACCTCGGCCAGCGCGACGCCCTTGGAGACGAGCGAGACGCCACCGCCCGGAAAGCCCGTGCTGCCCGGCGTCGGCCGGTAGAAAGGGTAGCTGCCGATGTCGAGCGCGGGGTAGCGCTTCTGGATCGCCTCCAGCGCCTCGGCGATATTGCCCTCGAAGACGCCCAGCGCATGCACCGCGCGCTGCACCACCGGCACGCCGCCGGTGAGCGAGGGGGCCAGCGCCTCGAACATGGATTGCATGATGCGCGGCACGCCGGCCATCACATGCACATTGCCCATGGTGAAGCCGGGGGCGGAGGTCATGGCGCACCGGATGGGCACCGCACCCAGCGGCAATGTCGCCATGCGCAGCCGCGCCGCGTTCATCTCCACCGGCGGGTCGCGGCGCGCATAATCCTCGGCCATCAGCGCGCGGGTTTCCTCATGCACCACCCAGGGCACGCCGAAGGCCTTGGCGACGCATTCGCTGGTGATGTCGTCATGCGTCGGCCCGATGCCGCCCGTGGTGAAGACGTGATCGTGCTTCGCCCGCACCTCGTTCACCGTCGCCACGATGGTCTCTTCCACATCGGGGATGACGCGCACCTCGCGCAGCGGGATGCCGAGTTCGCCCAGCCTTGTGGCGAGGAATTGCAGGTTGGCGTCGCGCGTGCGGCCCGAGAGCACCTCGTTGCCGATGATCAGCAGGCAGGCGATGGGATTGGCCATCAGGGCACCTTGTCGGTCAGAGGAAATCGCGCAGCAGCGCCACCAGCGGCACGTCCGCGGGCGGCATGGGATAGTCGCGCAGCTTGTCCGGCCGCACCCAGGCCAGGTTCTGCCCCTCGCGCGCCACCGCGCGCCCCTGCCACTTGCGGCAGATATAGAGCGGCATGAGCAGGTGGAAATTCGCGTAGGAGTGGCTCGCGAAAAACAGCGGCGAGAGGCAGGCCTCCTGCGTCTCGATGCCGAGTTCCTCGCGCAGCTCGCGGATCAGGGCGGCCTCGGGCGTCTCGCCCTCGTCCAGCTTGCCGCCCGGGAATTCCCAGAGGCCCGCCATGGATTTCCCCTCCGGCCGCTGCGCCAGCAGGATGCGCCCCTCGCTGTCCAGCAGCGCGCAGGCGACGACGAGCAGGATGGGCTTGGGCGGCGGCGCGGGGGCCCGGGCACGGCGGAACAACACCACCGGCATGGCGCGGTTGCGCGAGAGGAAGGGCTGCATCGCCGTGCCTTCCTGCAGGAAGCCCAGATGCTTCAACACGGCCTGCGAGGCGAGATTGTCGGAGAGCGCGCTGGCCTCCACCTCGGTGACGCCCAGATGCTGTTCGGCCCAGGCCAGCAGCCCCTGCCCGGCCTCGCGCGCGAGGCCGCGGCCCCAGAATTTCCGGCCGACCCAATAGCCCAGCTCCGGCAGCGCGCCGCGCTTCAGCGTGAGGCCGATGCAGCCCACCAGCGCGCCATCCTGCGTGATGGCCAGGTGATAGGCGTCGCCGGAATCGATCTGCTCGCCGGCCGCGCCGATCCATTCGCGCGCCAGTTCCTCCCGATAGGGGAAGGGCACGCGGGCGAGGTTTCCGGCGACGGAATAATCATTCACCAACCGGGTGACGGCGGGCGCATCCGCCGGCACCAGCCGGCGCAGCACGAGCCGCGCCGTGGCGATGGGAAGCTCAGCTTCGGTAGCTGCCATTGATGTCGATGTATCCATGCGTGAGATCACAGGTCCAGACGCGCGCCTTGCCGCGCCCGAGGCCGAGATCCACGGTGATCTGCACGTCCCGGCCCTTCATGTGGGCCACCACCGGCGCCTCGTCGTAATCCGGGATCACGCCGCCCTCCCGCGCCATCCAGACGCCGCCGACGGCGATGGAGAGCTTGTCGCGATCCGCGGGTTCCCCCGCCTTGCCGACGGCCATGACGATGCGGCCCCAATTCGCGTCCTCGCCCGCGATCGCGGTCTTCACCAGGGGCGAATTGGCGATGGCCATGGCCACGCGATGCGCGGATTTCGCGGAAACCGCCCCGGTCACGTCGATGGTGATCAGCTTCTGCGCGCCCTCGCCATCACGCGCGACCATGAGCGCGAGGTCATGCAGCACCTCGTCCAGCGCGCGGGCGAAATCCTTGAGCATCGCGCCGCCTTCCGCCGGCACGCGCGGATGCTTCGCCTGGCCGGTGGCAAACAGCAGCACCGTGTCGGAGGTGCTGGTGTCGCTGTCCACGGTCACGCAGTTGAAGCTCTTGGCATTGCCCTTGGAGAGCAGCTTCTGCAGCGCCTCGGCCGGGATCTTCGCGTCGGTGGCGATGAAGGAGAGCATGGTCGCCATGTCGGGCGCGATCATGCCACTGCCCTTGGCGATGCCGCAGATCGTCACCGTCGTCTCGCCGATCTTCGCCGTGCGGGTGGCGCCCTTGGGGAAGGTGTCGGTCGTCATGATGGCCCGCGCGGCCGATTGCCAGGAATCGGCCGTGAGCTTGCCCACCGCGCCGGGCAGGGCGGCCAGCAGCACGTCGGTCGGCAGGCGCTCGCCGATCACGCCGGTGGAGGCGATGAAGACCTCGCGCGGCTTGCAGCCGATCAGCGCCGCCGTCTCCTTCGCCGTGCGCTCGCAGGTCTCGCGGCCGGCCTTGCCGGTGAAGACATTGCTGTTGCCGGCATTCACCACCAGGGCTCGCGCCTTGCCGCCCTTCAGCGCCGCGCGGCACCAATCCACCGGGGCGCCGGGGCACTTGTTCATGGTGAAGACGCCCGCCACCGTCGTGCCCGCGGCGAAGCGGAAGACCGTCATGTCCTCACGCGACTTGTAGCGGATGCCGGCCGCGATGCTGGCGCATTCGGCGCCGGCGATGGCCGGCATCTCGGGCAGGGGCAAGGCGAGGGGCGAAACGGGGCCCGTCATGACTTATCTCCGTTGGGCGGGTGCGGGGGCGGCGGGCCGCGCCGGGGCGGGCGGCTCGGCCTGGATGGCGGGGGCGGGCGGCGCCGGCGGCTCCACGCGCTCGATGCGGCTCGCGGCGCGGATGCGCTGGACGGCGGCCAGCACCTCCTCCTCGATCAGCGCCTGGCGCAGCGTGTCGCGGCTGTCCTCGAAGCTGGGGCCGGTGGAGGTGCGGCGCTCCTCCACCTTGATCACGTGCCAGCCGAACTGGGTGCGGACGGGCGCGGGGCTGACCTGCCCGGGCTGCAGCGCGAAGGCGGCGGCGGCGAATTCCGGCACCATGTCGCCCTGGCGGAAGAAGCCCAGATCCCCGCCATTGCGGGCGGCCGGGTCGGTCGAGCGGCGGCGGGCCACCTCCTCGAAATTCGCGCCGCGCTGGATCTCGGTGAGGATGGCGCGGGCATCGGCCTCGTTCGCCACCAGGATGTGGCGGGCGCGCACCTCGGGCTCGGCCGAGCGGTTGGCGGCGTCGCGCTCATAGCGGGCGCGCAGCAGGTCCTCCGTCACGCGGGGCAGGACCTCGCGGCGGAGCAGGGCGTCGCGCAGCTCATTCTCCTCGGCGAGGCGGACGCGGCGGCGGATCTCGGGGTCCTGGTCCAGCCCGGCGGTGCGGGCGGCGGCGACCATGGCGCGGTCGGTGATGGCGCGGTCCAGCAGTTGCTCGAAGACCTGGGGCGGCAGCATGGTCCGCAGCAGGGCGGGCGGCACGCTGCGGAGTTCGGCCGGCATGGCCTCGGCGGCGGTGGCCATCACCTCATCCAGCCGGAGATCCTGGCCATTGATGCGGGCGAGGACGGGGTTGCTGTCCTCGGCCGCCGGGGCGGGGGCCGCGGCGGGCGGGGCGGCGGGCGTAGGGGCCGGTGCCTGGGCCAGGGCCGGGCCGGCCGCCAGGATCAGGGCGAAGGGGAGGGAAAAGCGGGACATCAGCGGGAATCCATCACGATTGCCGCGACAATGGCCGATGCCCGCCCCCCTCACAACCCGGCCGGTCGGCCCCAGGCTGCCGCTTTGGCACGTTGACCCGGGGGCAGGGGGACCTTACCTGTGAAAGTCCCAAAGCCGCCCCTTCCGACGGCGGCGCCCGGAGAGAATCCACACCCCATGTTCGCTCGTCTTGCCCGTGCCATCTTCGGTTCCGCGAATGACCGTTCGCTGAAGCGTTTCCAGGCGCGCCTCCCCGCGATCGCGGCCTTCGAGGCGCCGCTCGCCGCGCTGTCGGACGAGGCGCTGCGCGGCAAGACCGCCGAGTTCCGCGAGAGGCTCGCCCAGGGGGCCGAGCTGGACGACCTGCTGGAGGAAGCCTTCGCCGTGGTGCGCGAGGCCGCGAAGCGCGTCATCGGCCTGCGTCATTTCGATGTGCAGATGATCGGCGGCATGGTCCTCCATGACGGCAAGATCGCCGAGATGAAGACCGGCGAGGGCAAGACGCTCGTCGCCACCCTGCCCTGCTACCTGAACGCCCTGCCCGGCAAGGGCGTGCATGTCGTGACCGTCAACGACTACCTGGCGAAGCGCGACGCCGAATGGATGGGCCAGGTCTATGGCTTCCTCGGCCTCACCACGGGCGTCATCGTCCAGGGGCTGAGCGATGACGAGCGCCGCGCGGCCTATGCCTGCGACATCACCTACGGCACCAACAACGAATACGGCTTCGACTACCTGCGCGACAACATGAAGTACCGCCTGGAAGAGATGGTCCAGCGGCCCTTCCAGTATGCCATCGTGGACGAGGTGGACAGCATCCTGGTGGATGAGGCGCGCACGCCGCTCATCATCTCCGGCCCCACGGACGACACTTCGGACCTCTATCGCCGCGTGGATGCGGTGATGGCGGAATTCGTGAAGGACGAGGAACGCTACGAGAAGGACGAGAAGCAGCGCACCGTCGCCATGACGGAGAAGGGCGGCGAGGATATCGAGGCGATGCTGCTGGCGGCCGGCGTGCTGACCGAGGGCAACCTCTATGACAGCCACAACGTCTCCGTCGTGCACCACGTCAACCAGTCGCTGCGCGCGCATGTGCTGTTCAAGCGCGACGTGGAATACGTGGTCCGCAACGACAAGATCGTGATCATCGACGAGTTCACCGGCCGCATGATGGAAGGCCGCCGCTACAGCGACGGCCTGCACCAGGCGCTGGAGGCGAAGGAGGACGTGACCGTCCAGCCGGAGAACCAGACGCTCGCCAGCATCACCTTCCAGAACTATTTCCGCCTGTATCCCAAGCTCTCGGGCATGACCGGCACCGCCGCGACGGAAGCGGATGAATTCGCCGAGATCTACAAGCTCGAAGTCGTCGAGATCCCGACCAACGTGCCCGTCGCCCGCAAGGACGAGGATGACGAGGTCTATCGCACGGCCATGGAGAAGTACCAGGCCGTCATCAGGCTGATCGGCGAGTGCCGGGCGCGCAACCAGCCCTGCCTCGTCGGCACCACCAGCATCGAGAAGAGCGAGCTGATCTCCACCCTGCTGAAGCAGGCCGGCATTCCGCACAACGTCCTGAACGCGCGCTACCACGAGCAGGAGGCCGGCATCGTCGCGCAGGCGGGCCGCCCGGGCGCGGTGACCATCGCCACCAACATGGCCGGCCGCGGCACGGACATCAAACTGGGCGGCAATGCCGACATGCTGGCCAAGGCCGAGGTGCCCGAGGGGCATGGGCCGGAATATGACGCGGCCTTCGCGCGCCACGTGGCCGAGGTGGCCGCCGCGCAGCCCATCGTGAAGGCGGCGGGCGGGCTTTTCGTCATCGGCACCGAGCGGCATGAGAGCCGCCGCATCGACAACCAGCTGCGCGGCCGCTCCGGCCGCCAGGGCGACCCGGGTGGCAGCCGCTTCTTCCTCTCGCTGGAAGACGACCTGATGCGCATCTTCGGCAGCGACCGCATGGGCGGGATGCTGACGAAGCTCGGCCTCAAGGAGGGCGAGGCCATCATCCATCCCTGGATCAACAAGGCGCTGGAGAAGGCGCAGAAGAAGGTCGAGGCGCGGAACTTCGACACGCGCAAGAACCTGCTGAAATACGACGACGTGATGAACGACCAGCGGCGCGAGGTCTATGCCCAGCGCCGCGCCTACATGGACGCGACGGACCTCAGCGAGACCATCGCCGAGATGCGCCACGAGACGATCGGCGCCATGGTGGACCGCGCCATCCCGGAGAACGCCTATCCCGAGCAATGGGATCTGGAGGGCCTCGAGAAGCGCGTGCGCGACGTGCTGGGCCTTGACCTGCCCATCGCCGCCTATGCGAAGGAAGAGGGCATCGACGAGGTCCAGGTGCGCGAGCGCATCGAGGCCGCGGCCGACCAGGTGGCCGCCGCCAAGGCCGCCAACCTTGGCCCCGACTTCATGCGCATGGTCGAGAAGTCGCTGCTGCTGCAGCTCTTCGACCAGGTGTGGAAGGAGCACCTGCTGAGCCTGGACCATCTGCGCCAGGGCATCGGCCTGCGCGCCTATGGCCAGCGCGACCCGCTGAACGAGTACAAGCGCGAGGCCTTCGCGCTGTTCAACAACATGCTGGAAGACCTGCGCGAACGCGTCACCTCGCTGCTGCTGCGCCTGGAACTGACGGCCGATGCGCCGATCCCCGAGCCGCAGCCGGTCCGCGTGACCGACATGCGCCACGCCGCCCCCGATGCCGAGCCCTATGAGATGGCGCCGATGCCGCCCGCGCCCGATTACGGCGCGGCGGCGACGGCCCGGCAGGAGACGCGCGTGATCTCCGAGGTGGACCCGAACGACCCCTCCACCTGGGACAAGACGCCGCGCAACGCGCCCTGCCCCTGCGGGTCGGGGAAGAAGTACAAGCACTGCCACGGTCGTTCATAATCACCAATTAAAACAAGCGTCTAACGGTCGAGAACAAGGGTTTTTTCTGTTAGGCACTTGTTGGGCAGTTCAAAATCCTGCACACAGTTATGCAGAAGTTAGGCATAACGACTGGCAGGAATATATGCCCGAAAACTCCACCCATGCGCTGCATGACGGCAAGTTGCAGCTGCGCACCCGCAACGGGCTGTGGCAAGCACGGGTGTATCTGGGTGAGCGACGCTATCTGTGGCGCAGCCTGAAAACCGTAGACCTTGAGCGTGCCAAGCAGCTGGGCACACAGCTGTTTCACGAGACCCAGTTCAAGCTGAAAAACGGGCTGCCCACGCACCAGCGCAGCCTGGATGTGGTCATCTCAGAATATGTCGCCATGCGGGAGAAGGACAATTCACAGGGCAAGGCTGCGCAGCATGTGAACAGTGAGTTCACCAGTGATCACATGCTCAGGCAGGTTAAGCGGGTGGTCAAGTTCTGGCGCACATACGCAGGCAGTCGCGCCATTGAGATCATCGACGACAAGGTGCTGGCTGGCTACGTGCCATGGCGCAAAGCTTACTACTCAAACATGCCCACGCTGCCCAAGAACGCCAAGCTGCACCCCACAGACAAGACCTTGCAGTGGGAGATCATGCTGGGCAAAGCCATCGTCAAGTTCGCACATGATCAAGGCTATCGCGGCAACAAGCCTCTGCCCTCCTTCACCTTTGTGCCCAAGGTGAAACGTGTGCGACCTGCCTTCACGCTCTGGGAATACAGGCAACTGTATCGTGCCATGCGTGTGTGGATACATGAAGCAGCAACTGATCGCGCTCGTACACACAGGCAGCTGTTGCGTGACTATGTGTTGGTGCTGGCAAACTCAGGCATGAGGGTGGGAGAAGCAAACAACCTGCGCATTCGTGATGTGATCAGGTTTAAGGATGCACTGGGTCGCGAGAATGTGGAGCTGCATGTGCGGGGCAAGACAGGTCCCCGCGTGGTGATCCCACGTGTGAGTGTGCATGGCTACATCAGTCGTGTGCTCAGCTACCATCCCAACCCCCAGCCAGATGCCTGGCTGTTCTGCGATCATGCAGGCAAGCAGATCACCACGCTCATCGAGAGCTTCAATCAGGTGCTGGAGCGAGCTGGTATCTTGCGGAACAGCGTGGGGGACAAGTTCACGCTGTACAGCCTGCGGCACTTCTATGCGGTCATGAACATTCGGTCTGGGCTCAATGTGTACACCATCGCACGCAACATGGGCACCAGCGTGGCTATTATCGAGAGCTATTATGGCAAGGCAGCCACGCCTCAAAGTCAGGCTGCCATGTTGGGTGGTCAGCCACGCTGAGTGACGCGAGTTGAGTGGTGCTACACCACTCAAATTTCTTTGACTGCCCCGCGCACTCTTGACGCCCCATGCGCAACCCTGTGTTGGCGACAAACAAATCGAGCGATTTCCGTGACAACGCTGCGGATCGCGTGCGTTACGCCCCACATCCACAAAAGTCTCGTCGTAAACCACGCATTCCTCGCATATGTATCCCGCAGCCATGAATGACAACAGTATCACCTGTTGGCAAGGTTCGATCTGGGCACGCCCACTTTGCGCGACCCAGGCTGCCTCTCAACCAGACACCCGCACACAGCCTGAACGCAGCGTGCAGCCGCCACACGCTCTCCACGAGCCCTTCGTGCACGGCGCCTGCATCCCTGTCTCCCATCTGCACCCTGATCGCCCCGCATCGTTTGTGGGCATCGCAAGGAGTTTTCCATGAGTGGTTCGCTGATCCTCACGCCCGTGGATGGTGCGGCTGGCGACCGATTCGGTGGGTCCGCATCGCTCAGTGCAGATGGTCGAACAGCTATTGTGGGTGGCGCCTATGACGACGTGGGCGCGAATATCGACCAAGGCAGCGCGCGTGTGTTTGTCTGGAATGGGAGCGCTTGGGTGCAGCGTGGCGGCGCACTCACACCCACGGATGGCCAGGCTGGGGACTTGTTCGGCTTCTCGGTCGCACTAAGTGCCGACGGTCTCATAGCCATTGTGGGTGGCATGAACGACGCTGTTACTAGCCCATTCTCTAGTCCAGCCTTTGGCAATACAATAAACTTTGGGCAGGGTAGCGCACGTGTCTTCGTTTGGGATGGCGCCTCCTGGCAGCAGCGCGGAGCTGCACTTACACCCATCGATGGCGCATCTTATGATGGATTTGGCTTTTCGGTTGATCTAAGCGCTAACGGTCTAATAGCTATTGTGGGCGCTCGTGCGGATGATGTGAACGATATAGACCAAGGTAGCGCACGTGTGTTCGTTTGGGATGGTGCCGCGTGGCAGCAGCGTGGACGCGCTCTAACACCCATTGACGGTTTGGCGGGCGACAGTTTTGGCTCGAACGTTGCCCTGAGCGCCGATGGTCTCACAGCCATCGTTGGTGGACCACAGGACGATGTGGGAGGCAACATCGACCAGGGTACTGCTCGCGTGTTCACATGGAGCGGTAGTGCTTGGGTGCAGCGTGGAGCTGCTCTTACAGCTGCCGATGGTGCGGCTGCCGATTACTTCGGTTCTGGCGTTGCTCTAAGTGCCGATGGCCTCACGGCGATTGTGGGGGGCGGGGGAGACGATGTGGACGGCAAAGCCGACCAAGGTAGTGCCCGTGTGTTCACATGGAATGGCATTGCTTGGGTGCAGCGTGGAAACGCTCTGACACCAACCGATGGTAGTGCAGGGGACCGCTTCGGCAACAGAGTCGATCTAAGCGCTGATGGCCTGACAGCCATTATTAGTGGCGGGGCTGACGACATAGGCGTCAATGTCGACCAGGGTAGTGCCCGCGTGTTCACTTGGAACGGTAGTGCTTGGGTACAGCGTGGATCTGCCCTTACACCTGCCGATGGTGCGGCTTCTGACTATTTTGGTTCCTTCGCTCTGAGTGCAGACGGTCTGCGAGCGATTGTGTCGAGCTCTTTTGACGACATTGCCACGAACATAGACCAGGGCTCGGCCAGGATTTTTGAATGGAGCGGTAGCGCCTGGGTGGAAGGCGCTCCTGTGCCATTCGTTTCCGTATCGTCTATATCTGCAAGTAAGCCTGAAGGAAACTCTGCTGGGCCAACCCCTTACACGTTTGCCGTTACCAGATATGGATACAATAATATTGTTCAGTCTGTAAATTGGTCTGTGGTCAATTCTGAGGCAGATTCGGCTGGAGCGGATGACTTTTATATTGGACAAACCCTGACTGGTTCTATTTTATTCGATGTTGGAGAAAGTACGAAAAATATCACCATATACGTTTCGGCCGATGATTTGGTGGAAAGAGACGAATTTTTTAATATTGTTTTGAGTGGAGCGAGTGGCGGACTAATTATTGGTTCTGGCAGTGCTGTAGGGACAATAATAAATGACGAGCCGCCATTATTAACTCCCGTGGATGGTGCTGCCAATGCTTTTTCGGGGGGCTCGGTCGACCTAAGCTCTGACGGCATGACGGCAATTCTAGGTGGTGATCTTGCCCGCGTATTCGTATGGGACGGCGGTGGATGGCAGCAGCGTGGAGTTGCTCTCACACCTACAGGCGGCGCACCAGGAGTAGCTACTGAAGTTGCCATTAGCGCTGACGGTCTCACAGCTATAGTGGGCAACAGATACGAGGATGTGGGAGACAACGTCGACCAGGGCAGTGCGCGAGTTTTTACATGGAGCGGTAGCGCTTGGGTGCAGCGGGGGGGCGCCATCACACCTCTTGATGGTGCTGCAGGTGACGGTTTTGGCACCGACGTCGCCCTAAGCGCGGATGGTCTCACGGCTATTATTGGCGGTGGCGGGGACGACATAGCCGTGAGCATAGACCAGGGCAGTGCTCGTGTGTTCACGTGGAATGGAAGTGCCTGGATACAGCGGGGAGCTGCTATCACACCTGTCGATGGTGCGGCAGGCGACGTTTTCGGTTGGTCGGTAGATATAAGCGACGATGGTAGCACGGCAATCGTCGGAGGCTATGTGGATAATGTGGGGGCTAACGTCGACCAGGGCAGTGCCCGCGTATTCACCTGGAGCGGTAGTACTTGGGTACAGCGCGGAGCGGCTTTAACACCTGTCGATGGTACTGCCCATGACTTATTTGGTGAAGCAGTCGCCCTGAGCGCTGACGGTCTTACGGCAATTGTGGGCGCACCCTCCGCTGATGTGGGCAGGAATATTGGTCAGGGTCGTGCGCACGTATTCACATGGGACGGAAGTGCTTGGATGTCCCGCGGGGGTGACCTCATACCCGCAGATAGTGGATCAGTTAAAGGCTTTGGTGGGGCCGTTGCACTTAGCGCTGATGGACGCACGGCCATAGTGGGTAGCCAATCAGCGGTCGTTGGCAGTAATCTGTCTCAAGGTAGTGCGCATGCCTTCTTTTGGAATGGCACCTCGTGGATCCAACTAGGCGGAACCATAACTCTCGCCGATGGGGCGCCCTACGATTTCTTCGCCAACTCCATTTCTCTAAGTGCGGATGGGCGAACGGCCATCATAGGTCACCCGAAAGACGACGTAGGCGCTAATATTGATCAGGGAAGTGCGCGAGTTTTTGCGTGGAGCGGAAGCGCGTGGGTAGAAGGCGCCCCTGCGACACCAACAGATTTGCTCTCGCTCTCTGCAATAGCTGCCAGCAAGGCAGAGGGAAACTCAGGCGCAACCAGCTACACCTTCACTGCCACACGCACGGGCGACACCAGCACAGTACAAACTGCCGCCTGGGCAGTCACGGGCTCTGGCACGAACGCCGCGGCAGCAACGGACTTCTTGGGCAATGCCCTGCCCACGGGCACGGTGAGCTTTGGCATCGGCGAGACCAGCAAGACCATCACCATCGAAGTGGCAGGCGATGCCTCCGTCGAAAGCGATGAGGGCTTCACCGTCACCCTGAGCAGCCCCAGCACAGGGCTGGTGCTGGGCACCGCCTCTGCCACAGGCAGCATCATCAACGACGACGCCTCGGTATCGCTGGCTGCGACCTCCGCCACCAAAGCCGAGGGTCAATCGGGCACCACGAGCTATACCTTCACCGCGACCAGGTCTGGCGACACGTCTGTCACACACACCGCTGCCTGGTCCGTCACGGGCTCGGGCACCAATCCCGCTGTGGCGGCGGATTTCGTGGGTAATGCGCTGCCCTCAGGCACGGTGACCTTTGGTATTGGCGAGACCAGCAAAGTCATCACAATCGACGTGCTCGGCGATGCCTCCGTGGAGAACATCGAGGGCTTCACTGTCACCTTGAGCAGCCCCAGCGCAGGTCTGGTGATCGGCACGTCCTCTGCCATAGGCAGCATCATCAACGATGACGCCTCGGTGTCCCTCGCAGCCACCTCGGCCAGCAAGGCGGAGGGGCAGTCGGGCACCACGAGCTATACCTTCACGGCGACCAGGTCTGGCGACACGTCTGTCACACACACCGCTGCCTGGTCCGTCACGGGCTCGGGCACCAATGCCGCTGCCGCTGCGGACTTTGTGGGTAATGCGCTGCCCTCAGGCACGGTGACCTTTGGTATTGGCGAAACCAGCAAAGTCATCACAATCGACGTGCTCGGCGATACCTCCGTCGAGAGCACCGAGGGCTTCACGGTCGCACTGAGCAGCCCCAGCGCAGGTCTTGTGATCGGCACGCCCTCTGCCACAGGCAGCATCATCAACGATGACCTAAGCAACGTGCCTTCGGAGGGCGATGACATCCTCACGGGCACGCAGAACGCAGACACACTCACAGGCTTGTCTGGCAACGACACCCTGATCGGCGTGGGCGGAAATGATGTGATCGATGGGGGCGCTGGCGTTGATCTGGCTTCCTTCAGCGGATCGCTTTCCGATTACCGCTTCGGCTTGGATGGCAACACACTCATCGTGTCTGGTCCTGATGGCATAGACAGGCTGTCGAATGTGGAAGCCTTGAGCTTTGGTGGCGCTGCACCTGTGCTGGTGAGTGCGCTGCAAGGCTTGGAACCATTGGTGACTGTGCAAACTGGCGGCGTGTCCACGAAGGTTCTGCCTGACCGCTATGTGGGTCCAGTGGACTGGCTGGAGTATCAGACGCTGGGAAGTCCCAATGGCGATGTGGTTATTGGCACCTCACGCAATGACTTCTTTAATCTGCTGGGTGGTGATGACGCAGCCAACGGCGGAGCGGGCGATGATGTGCTGGACGGAGGCACGGGCTCCAACTTCCTCACAGGTGGCGCTGGTCGCGATGACTTCTTCCTGGATGGTCGAGGGGGCACAACCACCTGGGCAACCATCACAGACTGGGAAGTGGGTGAGCGTCTGTCGGTGTTCGGCTGGCGCCCTGGTGTGAGCCAGGTGCAATGGATCGACAGTGCGGGTGCGCCTGGATGGGAAGGTGTCACCATGCACGGTGACCTGGATGGCAATGGCGTGATCGACACCTCTGTGACCTGGACGGGTCGTACGCGCGATCAGCTTCCCACGCCCATGCAGTTTGATGGTCTGCTCTGGTTCACTTGAGCGGCACACGATCTTCCAGATTGGGGTAGAGCACCCAACAGGGTCTGCGTCAGCCTACACATATACCGAGTGAGACAGTTGCGTGGTGTAGCACCACGCAACTGTGCGGATGGGGGAACCAACACACCATCTTCGCGCCCGTGCAAGACGCAGCCAGATTTGGTAGCCCACAAAGTGTTATGTCAAAGTGTGACGGCTCAATTCGTGCCACATTTGGCGTATGCGACAGTGTGCCGCTGAAAAGTGGCACGTTCCCCTGCGGTTGCCTCACGTGCCGTGGGGATCGTCCCGTAAATAGCGGCACCATGAGAGCGCACGAATTCGTCCCCCACGACCAGCTTCTGGAAACACAGCTCACCCCCGACCAAGTGCGAGCCAGGCAGCGTGCGTGGCTTTGGGCAGAGCTGAACAACCTCATGCAGCTGGCACGCAAGGGGGCATCGGAAAGCGCCCCCAAGCCCAAGACGCACAAATGGGCTTGGAAAAAACCACGCAAGCCCAAGGCAACCAAACCCAGAGCACGCAAGCCTCGATCTGGTTTGATTGCTCCCACCAAACCCACCGTGTTGGCTGATCCTGCCAGAGCACAGCGCAGGCTCAAGCGCCTGCAGAACCTGCGAGACTGATCAGCTGCGCCGCGGGCGACCTCTGCCGCGCTTTCCAGGCACAGTGGGCGAGGTGCCACGGCTGCCGCGGCTTTCGGCGATTTCTGTGATCTGGGCGTCGAACTCGCCCAGCTTCACGGCTTCCTCGAAGTCGCGCAGCACCTGGCTCAGCGTAGCCAGCTCTCCCACCAAGATGCCTTGTCCTTTGTCGAACAGGAACTGGTTGCCGAACCTGGGCGTGAATGCCACACCCACAGCGGTGGTCTGCCAGAACGCACGAGGTGCCATCTGCTTGCCCATGCGTGTGACCATGAAGGTCTCGCCCTTGAGCTCAGCAGCGAGCAGCTCGTGCTGCACTTTGAGAGCTGCGAGCAGCTTGGCGCGGGCACGCTCTCGGGGAGAGATGGGCGCACGCATGCTGCCACGTGGTGCCTGGGGCAGCGGCTGCACTTTGTATTTGTCGGCGAATGCCACGGATAATACCTCCCTGCGATTGATGGCATGGGCTTATGCACGTTGATGCATGACACACAAGATACGCATGATCACCTAATCCGTTCTCTTTCTCTTACATAATGTGCGCTGTGCAGCTTCTGTTTCCATGCCTTTGATCACAATACGCAGCCGTTCCTGGGCAAGTGGCTCTGTTTCCTGCTCTGCCCGTTGGTGCGCATAACGCACAAGAACCAGTATATCTTTTGCGAGAATATCACGTCCTTGGCATCGTGTGCTGCTGAACCAACCTGGAGAACGACCACACAGCGCACTCACATGATATTGACTGCGTGCCACGCCCAGCTCGCGCAGCCAGTGAAACATGGTTTGATCGGAAATTTTGTGCATGCGCTATTTAGCACGACCAGCCTGCACAGCTGCGCAACGCAAGACGAGAGCGGGACAGGGCACTCAAAGCTGATTTTGGTATCTGTACAGCGCAGCACTTGGGAGCAGTCTGTCGCGCTCTCTCTGGGCGTTCTCGCGTGTTTGTAATTTTGACGCTTTTGAATGCGAGATCACGCAAGGAAATTATGCGTGTCTCTATCTCCTCCTATGTGCGCCCCACAATCAGAAGCTGCGTGCCTTTTCCCACTCGACCCTTTTTGGCGATCCCCTCAGACGGGAGACACCAACAAGGACACACATGCCCATGAGCCACCTCGCCAAACTCAACATCACGCAGATGAAGCGCCAAACTGCGCTGAGCCCACAGGAGCAGCGACGCGCCAAGCTGGTCGTCAAGCTGGAGGAACAGCTCAAGCTCGCCGAGGCGCTTTCCAAGGGCGAACGCTATCTGGTCATCAAGCCCAGCTGGACCCGTGATGCTGACGGCAACCGAGTGCGTGTGCAGCGCGAGCGCCAGGTGCGCCCCTGGTGGTGGCAGGAGGGAGAGGGTGTGGCGATGATCGTGCGCTATGGCGCTCGCTCGCTGGAACTCAGCAAGGGCAAGCGGGCAGTGAGCATCCAGAGCCCAGCCATGCTGCCTGGTGTGCTGCACACGCTGATAGCAGCTGTGAAAGCGGGTGAGCTTGATGCTGCCATGGATGCAGCCATCACGGAGACCAAGCGCAAGGCAGGCAAGGCGTAGGTCTCGCGCTCAAGTCAAATAAATCCCTGGCGCCGCATGAGTGATCATGTAGCGCCATTTCTCTATCTGCGTGTTTGATCTGGTTCGGGTTTCGGATTTCGGGCTTCTACATGAGCTGCTATATAGACCCATTCCCAGCCCTAGCATGATCTGTTTCTGTGTGATCTAGGGCTGATCTCTCATCGAGGTCTTATTCGCCCTTTCACGCACCTGCTACGCAGGATGCGCATTGGCATCAGACAGCTTCACGCATCCGCGTTCGCTGTCCTCGCCAATGAGTTCTTTTTGGTCCTGGGGTTTCAGGATCATGAACGGCTGCACATTTTATGATATAGTAGAACTGCATGATCAACCAAGCTGTTTGGGTGAAGGAGGTAGGCATTCGCTAGATCTTCGGCTCACACGACGACTGTCCGAGCGTCATCGTGTGAATTGAGTGTGCGATTTGGATTCGCTTAGTCCCCAACCCAGTCCGTCTATTCGCAACCCGCTCATGCGGGGTAGGCGCTGTTACGATTGCCTGCCTTTACGCTAAATGCCTGCTCATCTCGTCGCGCAGCTCACGGTGCTTACCACCGCGCGATGTCATTGATGTGAGATTACCGTCGTCATATCCCAAGTGCCCCTTTCAGGGCTTGGTGAATGTTCTTCGCCCTTCCACACAACATCTGACGGCTACGCTGTCGCGGCAATCTCTGTGCGGGCACGCATCTGGGCGTGCTGACGACCAACTCGGTCGAACGTTCACATCGCTATTTAAGCGTGTCCTGTCTGGAATTGCGATATATGATAGGGATTTTCTGCATGGCGTGTATGTGGACAAGTTGGGGCTCGTAGGGGGCTTTCACAGCACTGTATAAATAGCGATATGAGAACATTCACCCTATCCCACACCACAAGCCGAACCGAACGCGATCAAATTATCCAAGAGATTTGCGTGATGATCATGGCTGCGCTGGCGCGCAGAATGCCCTGATCCGCATAGGTCAGCCATATATAAAGTTTTTATATCACCCGCCTTATGCGCAGCAGCTTATGGTCTTGGTCACGCAACAAAGACCACAGGAAATACTGAAACTGTTAGGTTTTACTCGAAACCACTGAGTTCCTTGGATTTACGTGTGTTCTGGTTCTGATTGCTGGCCGCAAATCCATTGTTTTATATTATGCGAACGAAATCATTAGGTTTTACCCATGAGCCAAGCTCGCACTCTCAATCCCAAGGAATTGCGCAAGGCGCTGGACCATGTTGCCACACGAGCACATGCCACACGCAACCGCATCGCGCTGCTGCTCACGCATTGGGCTGGCATGCGGGTGGGGGAAGTGGCTGCGCTGCGCTGGAGCGATGTGATCGCGCAGGATGCTCAGGTGAAGCCAGAAATCAGGCTATCAGCTGCGCAGACCAAGGGTGAGCAGGCTCGCACTGTGTTTGTGAGTGACAGGCTCAGGAAGGAGCTCATTGCCTATGCACGCAGCCAGCCCAGTTCGCTGCCCACCCAGGATCCGCTGCTGCGCACCCAGAAGCGGGCTGGGTTTTCAGCCAACACGCTCGCCCAGACCATCAACTCAATCTATCGCGCTGCAGGGCTGGATGGTGCCAGCAGCCATTCTGGACGCAGAAGCTTCATCCCCACGCTGGCACACAAGGGGGTGAGCGTGAGGGTGTTGGCAAGCCTGGCTGGGCATCGCAGCATCAGCACCACCCAGCGCTACATCGACGTGAACGACGACCAGAAGCGTGCCGCCGTGGAGCTTATGGGCTGATTGTGCGCGGATTTATCTATGTGAATAAATGCACAGCACAAAAATCGTGCTGTGGCACCAGCTGAGGTGGGCGCAATGTGTGTTAGGCAGATGTTTGGCAGCGCTGATCTGGGGTGAAAACACTCAATGAAAACAACGAGATAAATACATACAGTGACAGTACAAGCACTGCCATGGCAAGGCGTGATCCGGCCGGCGCGTCATTTGACGCCGCCCCGGCCGGAGTGTTCCAATATTGGATATGGTGGCATCGCCACCCCTGACGGTCGGCATGGCCGCCGGGAACCCTGCTCCTGGAACGGCCTCTGGCGATCACTTCCCCGATGAACCCTCGGCCGTCGTGACACACCCCTCCGACATCGCGATGGACCGGCGCGGCCCCCCCGCGGGACACGCGCCGGCATGAGCATGCTGGCGCTGTTCCTGGGCGGCCTCGGGCTGTTCCTGACCGGGGTGGCGGCCCTGACGCAGGCGACCCGCATGCTGGTCGGCCCCCGGCTGCGCCGGATGATCAGCGAGGGCGTGCAGACACCGCTCGGCGGCGCGGCGGCGGGGCTCCTCGCGGGGGGGGTCACGCAGTCCAACCTCGCGGTCACGGCGGCGGCAGGCGGGCTCGTGTCCACCGGGACGATGACGTTGCGGCAATCCCTGCCTTTGCTCTCCTGGGTCAATATCGGCACCACGGGTGTCGCGCTGCTCGCGACGGTGGATCTGTACACCGCCTCGCTCGCTCTGGTGGGCCTGGGCGGGGCGCTGCCCTTCTTCCGCATCGACTGGCGCGGACGCATGGCCACCACCTATGCGCTGCTACTGGCCATGGGCATGCAGCTGCTGGGCGCCTCCATGCTGAAGCAGTCGGTGGCGGAGCTGGCGCATGCGCCGTTGCTCGTGGAGCTGCTCGCCTCCTCCTGGGTGCTCGTGCTGCTCTGGCTGCTGGGCTTCCTGGCCGCCTTCGTCGCCGCCAGCGCCGCGGCCTCGGGCGTGCTGGCCATCGCCCTGGCCACCAGCGACACGCTCGACCTCGCGCAGGCCGCCCTGCTGATCTATGGCGGCTGCGCCGGCTCGGGGCTGGCGCAGATCATCGCCGGCGCGTCCTCGGACGTGCATGGGCGGCGCACCGCCCTCTACCAGGGCCTGTGGAAGATCATCGGCTCCACGCTGCTGGTCGGCCTCTGGGCCATCGAGGCGGCGGGCGTGCCGGGGGTGATCGCGCTGTGCCGCGGCCTGTTCCAAGGCGTGCCCGCAGAAATCGGCGCGCTGCTGATCCTCTACCAGACGATCATCGCCCTGGCCGCCTGGCCGCTGAACGGGCTGGCCGAACGCTGGCTGCTGCGGGTGATGCCCGAGCCGGTCGGGACTGAGCTGGGCAAACCCCTCCATCTGGCGGAAGCCGCCCTGGCGGACCCGTCCAGCGCCCTCGCCCTCGCCCGCCTCGAGGAGGCCCGCCTGATCGAGCGCCTGCCGCTCTTCCTCGATGGCGTGCGCCCGCATGCCGATGCGCCGCCACCGCCCGGCCTGGACGCCGCTTCGGTCGCGCTGGAGGCCGCGGTGGATGACTACCTGCGGCGGCTGCAGACCACCGCGCCCGAGAGCATCGAGCCGGCGGCCCAACTGCGTGGGCGCGTCGTCACGCTGGCGGCGCTGCGCGAAGCGGCGAACCAGTTGTCCGAGAGCATGCGCGGCGCGACCGGCCCGGTCGAGGCGCCGCTCGGCACGCTGGTCGAGGCGCTGCACCTGCTGCTGAGCGAGGCGCAGGACATCATGCCCGAACTGCTGCACGACCGTACGGCGGCGATGGAGGTGATGCGGGCGCGCTGGGTCATGTCCGGGCTGGACGGGAATGCCTGCCAGCGGCTGTTCAGCGCGACCGATGCCTATGCCCGCGCCGTCTGGCTGCTGGGGCGGCTGCGCTAGGCGTTTGCTGAGAGGATGATTCAGCGTTTCGGCGATTCCGCCTCAACGCATCATGCTCAAACTGCCAGGCGGCCTCAGCGCGGCCCGCGACGGCGGTTCAGCGCCACCTCATCCTCGTTGAGCTGGAAGCCCACCAGGATGCGGTAATCCTGCACGCGGCGGCCCTGGCCGACCGGGAAGGCGATGTCCACCGCCTGGGAGGTGACGTTGGCGCGCGTGGTGTTCACCGCGAACTGCCCGTTCATGATGAAGCTCTGCCGGTTCAGCACCTCATTGGTGCGGGCATCGAGCAGCGCGATGAACCAGGGCAGCTGGAAGGCGCGGCCGGGGGCGGCCGGCCCGCGCTCCACCTGGAAGCGGACGGCGATGCTCGAATCCAGCGTCTGGTCGCGCCGGCCGCGGCGGCAGCTGCCCTCGATGCCGGTGACGCGCGCATCCATCACCATGGTGGAATGATCGGGCGGGCTGTTGGGCGCGTAGCGCGTCAGGTCGGCCACGTCGGCCGGCAGGGTGAGGCTCGGGCAGGGAACCAGCAGGTCCTCCATGCGCGGCCCGCCGCAGCCCGCCACGGCCAGCGCGGCCGCCACCGTCACACCCAGACCCAGACGCTTCATGCTTCGTCCTCGCTTACGTCCCAAGTGGCGCTCCGTCTGGCACCGATCCGCGCAAAGCGATAGTGTGGAGGCTTCGCAACCCGCCCCCGGAACCCCATCGCATGGCCGCCAAGCCCTCGCTTCATGTCATCCTTGCCGGCCCGCGTGGATTCTGCGCCGGTGTGGACCGGGCGATCAAGATCGTCGAGGAAGCGCTGAAGCGGCATGGCGCGCCGGTCTATGTCCGGCATGAGATCGTCCATAACCGCTTCGTGGTCGAGGCGCTGGAGCGCCAGGGCGCCGTCTTCGTCGAGGAACTGGACGAGATCCCCGATGACGGCCAGCCCGTGGTCTTCTCGGCCCATGGCGTGCCGAAATCCATCCCGGCCGAGGCGCAGCGGCGGCAGATGTTCTTCCTGGACGCCACCTGCCCGCTGGTCAGCAAGGTCCACCGTGAGGCGGAGCACCATTTCTCGCGCCAGCGGCACATCTTCCTGATCGGCCATGCGGGCCACCCGGAGGTGATCGGCACCATGGGCCAGCTGCCCGAGGGCGCCGTGACCCTGGTGGAGGACGAGGCCCAGGCCATGAGCGTGACGCCGCCGGAAGGCGCCTCCCTCGCCTTCATCACCCAGACCACGCTTTCGGTGGATGACACGGCGGGCATCGTGCGCGCGCTGCAGTCGCGCTTCCCGGACATCGCGGCGCCGGCGAAGGAGGATATCTGCTACGCCACCACCAACCGCCAGGCGGCCGTGAAGGAGATCGCGCCGCAGGTGGACATGATGATCGTGGTGGGCGCGCCCAATTCCTCCAACTCCGTCCGGCTCGTGGAAGTCGCGGGCCGCGCCGGCTGCGCCAAGGCCGTGATGGTGCAGCGCGGGCGGGATCTGGACCTCGCGGCCGTCGAGGGCGTGTCCCGCATCGGCATCACGGCGGGCGCCAGCGCCCCCGAGGTGCTGGTCGAGGAAGTGATCGAGCGCCTGCGCGAGGGCTATGACCTCACCATCCAGGAGATCGTGGTGGCGGAGGAGAAGATCATCTTCAAGCTGCCGGCGGCGCTGGCCACGGCCTGATTTGTGGCGGTCTATACGGAAGTTTCCGACGAGGCGCTGCGCGCCTTCCTGGCGGAATACGAGATCGGCGACCTGCTGGCGTTTCGCGGCATCGCCGAGGGCGTGGAAAACTCCAACTACGCGCTGAAGACCAGCGCGGGCGACTATGTGCTGACGCTCTATGAGCGCCGGGTGGACCCGCGCGAGCTGCCCTGGTTCCTCGGCCTGATGCGGCACCTCGTCGCGCATGGCCTCTCCGCGCCCGAGCCGGTGGCGGGGCGGGACGGGCAGGCCCTGCGGGAACTCGCGGGGCGGCCGGCGGCGATCTGCACCTTCCTGCCCGGCGTCTGGCCGCGCCGCATCCGGCCCGAGCATTGCGGACCGCTCGGCGCGGCACTCGCCGGGCTGCACCGCGCGGGCACGGGCTTCACGGAGGTGCGCCCCAACGGCCTCGGCCCCGCCGCCTGGGCGCCGCTGCTGGACCGCTGCCGCGCCGATGGCGAGGGCGTGCAGGCCGGGCTGATCGCGGAGCTGGATGCGGCGCTGGCCGGCATCCTGGCCGCCTGGCCCACACCCGGCAGCCTGCCGGTGGGGCAGATCCATGCCGATCTCTTCCCCGACAATGTCTTCTTCCTGGAAGAGGGCGGGACGCCGCGCGTCTCCGGGCTGATCGACTTCTACTTCGCCTGCACGGACCTCTACGCCTATGACGTCGCGGTCTGCCTGAACGCCTGGTGCTTCGAGGCGGATCGCAGCTTCAACGTGACCAAGGCGCGCGCCATCCTGCGTGCCTATCAATCCGTGCGGCCGCTGAGCGGGGCGGAGCTGGCGGCATTGCCCGTGCTGTGCCGCGGGGCCGCGATCCGCTTCCTGCTGACGCGCCTTTATGACTGGGTGAACACGCCGCCGGGGGCGATGGTGACGCGCAAGGACCCGCTGGAATACCTGCACAAGCTGCGCTTCTTTGGCCATGCCAGCGGCCCGGAGGCATTTGGTGTCTGAAGCTCCCCGCAAGGTCGAGATCTGGACGGATGGCGGCTGCAAGCCCAATCCAGGCCCGGGCGGCTGGGCCGCCATCCTGCGCTTCGGCGAGGCGACGAAGGAGCTGACCGGCGCCGAGCGCGAGACGACGAACAACCGCATGGAACTCACCGCCGCATGTGCCGCGCTGGAGGCGCTGACCCGCCCCTGCCAGGTGATGCTGCACACCGACAGCGAATATGTCCGCAACGGCATGGAGCGCTGGATCAAGGGCTGGGTGCGCAACAACTGGCGCAATGCGGCGCGCGACCCGGTGAAGAATTACGATCTCTGGCAGCGCCTGCTCGCCGCCGCCAAGCCGCATGAGGTGGAGTGGATCTGGGTGCGCGGCCATGCCGGAAATCCCATGAATGAGCGGGCCGATGAATTGGCGACCTTGGCGCGTGAGGGGCTGGGCGGGGGCGGCACGATCGGCCCAAACTGAGCCTCCGCCGTTCGGAGGTTTCGATGCGCCGCCTGCTGCTCGCCGCCCTGCTCCTGCTGCCTGTCGCCAGCCAGGCGCAGACATTCCCGGAACGCCCACTGACGCTGGTGGTGCCCTTCGCGCCCGGCGGCACCATTGATGTGCTGGCCCGCGTGCTGGCGCCGGAACTTTCGGCGGCCCTCGGCCAGCCGGTGGCGATCGATACGCGGCCCGGCGCGGGGGGGAATGTGGGCGCGGCCTATGTGGCGCAGCAGTCGCGGCCCGATGGGCACACCATCCTCTTCACCGGCGCGGGGCTGGCCAGCAGCGTCTCGCTGAGCCAGCTCGGCTTCGATCCGGTGCGCGATCTCACGCCCGTACTGGGCATGGGGGCGATTCCCTCGCTGCTCGTCGTCTCGCCGCAATCGCCGCATCGTGACGTGGCCTCGATCCTCACCGCCGCGCGGGCGGCGCCGGGGCGGGTGAGCTATGGCTCCTCCGGCCCGGGCACGGGCAGTCACCTGGCCGGCGTGCTGCTGGGTGCCGCGGCAGGCGTGGAGCTGCTGCATGTGCCCTATCGCGGCTCGGGCGCCGTCTATCCCGACCTGATCGCGCAGCGCATCACCATGCTGCTGGACGTCATGGCCTCCTCCATCGGCCAGGTGCAGCAGGGCACGGTGCGGGCGCTCGGCATCACCTCGCACAACCGCTCGGACGTGCTGCCCGACGTGCCCGCCATCGCCGAGACGGTGCCGGGCTATGCCTTCGAGACCTGGGTCGGCCTCTTCATCCGCGCCGGCGCGCCGGAGGCCTCGCAGCGGCGGCTGGAGGCGGCCGCACTCGCCGCGCTGCAATCGGCGCCCGTGCGGGAGCGGCTGCGGCTCTCGGCCGCGCAACCCATCCCGGCGGAAAGCGCCGCCTTCACCGCCTATTTCCGCGCCGATGTGGAACGCTGGGCGGAGATGGTGCGGCAGGGCCGCCTGCAACCTTCGGAGTGAGCGCCATGGAACCGGCCGACATCATCCTCAGCGGCGGCAAGATCATCACCGCCGATGCGCGCTTCTCCATCGCGCAATCCGTCGCGATCCGCGCCGGCCGCTTCATCGCGGTGGGGGATGACGCGATGGTGCGGCGCCACGCCGCCCCGCACACGCAGCACATCGCCCTTGAAGGCCGCGCCGTGCTGCCCGGGCTGATCGACGGCCACGCGCATATGGACCGCGAGGGGCTGAAGGATGTGTTCCCCAGCCTGGCCGGTTGCCGCTCCATCGCCGCCATCCAGGCCCGCATCGCGGAGCTGGCGAAGGACAAGGCGCCGGGCGAATGGATCGTCACCATGCCTGTGGGCGAACCGCCCTTCTATTGGGACCTGCCGGAATCGCTCGCCGAGGGCCGCTGGCCGACACGGCAGGAATTGGATGACGCGGCGCCGCGCAACCCCGTCTATATCCGGCCCATCTGGGGCTTCTGGCGGCATTCGCTGCCGCTGGTCTCGCTCGCCAATTCCATGGCGCTGCAACTCGCCGGCATCACGCGCGAGACGGCACCGCCGCACCCCTCCGTCACCATCCGCAAGGATGCGGCGGGCGAGCCGGATGGCGTCATCATCGAGCAGGGCTATGTGCCGCTGATGGAACTCGCCGCCTTCCACATGGCGCCGGGCTTTTCCCACGCGCATCGCGTGGCGGGCCTGCCCAAAGCGGCCGCGATGTATCACGCCTTCGGCACCACCAGCGTCTATGAGGAGCATGGCGTGGCGGCGGAGCTTCTCGCCGCCTATCGCGAGGTGCATGCGGCGGGGAAGCTGACGATGCGCTCGCATCTGGCGCTCAGCCCGGATTGGCGCGGCATGGAGAATGTCTCCATGGAGCGGCTGATCGGCGGCTGGGCGCATCAGCTGGCCGGTGCGGGGCTGGGCGATGACAGGCTGCGCCTCTCGGGCCTCATCACCGAGATCGGCCGCACGCCCGACAATGCGCTGCGCGCCGCCGCCGCGCCCTATACCGGCTGGGCGGGCTTCAACTACGACATGGGGCTCGATCGCGAACGCGCGAAGGAGATGCTGATCGCCTGCGCGCGGCACGGCATCCGCGCCATCGGCATCTGGCCCAACATGCTGGACCTGTTTGCCGAGGTGAATGAGGTGGTGCCGATCCGCGACCTGCGCTGGGTGCTGGGCCATATCGCGGTGCTGAGCCGCGATCAGGTAAGCCGCATCCGTGACCTCGGCCTCGTCCTGACCACCCACACCAACCGCTACATCTACAAGGAGGGCCACCTGCTGGTGGAGCGGAACAAGCTGGCCGATGAGGACAGCATCTCGCCACTGCGCTGGCTGGAGGAGGCGGGCGTGACCTATGCGCTGGCGACGGACAATGTCCCCGTCTCGATGTTCTATCCCATGTGGCAGGCGGTCTCGCGGCAGAACATGCACACGCAACGCGCGGTGGGCGAGCGGCAGGCGATCAGCCGCGAGAGCGCCATCCGCGCGGCGACCAATGCCGGCGCGTATCTGACGATGAGCGAGCGCGACAAGGGCGCGATCGAACCGGGCAAGCTGGCCGACCTCGCGGTGCTGACGGCCGATCCGTTGACGGTGGAGCTCTCCGCGCTGAAGGACATCGCGGCGGAGATGACGATGGTGGGCGGCGAGATCGTCCACCAGGCCCGCGGCTACACGCCGAAGTCGTAGAGTCGCGCCGCATTGTCCACCAGGATGGCGCGGCGCAGCGCCTCATCCGGCGCCCAGTCGGCCAGCAGGTCGAGCAGCGGGGCCTCGTCCGGCTTGGGTTGGGGCGCATTGGGATGCGGCCAGTTGGAGCCCCAGACCACGCGCTCCGGCGCGGCCGCGATGATGGCGCGCGCGATGGCGGCGACATCCGCATAGCCGGGCGGGCCGGAACGCGAGACGCCATAGGGCGAGGACGCCTTCACCCAGACGCGCCCACTCTCCAGCAGGCGCAGCAGCGCGCGCACGGGCGGCGCGTCGGGCGGCACCGGATCATGGAAGCGGCCGATGTGATCAATCACCACGTCGCAGGGCAGGGCGGCGATAAGCGGCGCGCGCGCCTCCATCTCGCCGCCGTCGAATTGCAGCTGCACATGCCAGCCGAGGGGTGCCACATGCGCGGCGAGCGCGGCCAGCCCCTCCCATGGCACGGGCCCGCCCTTCAGCATGAAGGCGCGGGCCCCGCGCGCGCCGGCCGCGTGCAGGCGTCGCAGTTCCGCCATCGGTGTCTCGGCCGTCACCGCCACCACGGCGCGCGCGGCGTCGGGGCCGAGTGCCGCCACCGCATCCATCGTGCAGGCATTGTCCAGGCCGTAGGCGGTGGGCTGCACCACCACCGTCCGCCCGAGGCCAAGGGCGGCCTTCACGGCGAGATAGGCCGGCAGGTCGGCGGCGAAGGGCACAGGCGAGGGGTTGGTCGGCGCCACGGGGTAGCGCGTGGCCGGGCCGTAGATATGCATGTGGCAATCGGTGGCGCCGGCGGGGGTCGGATGTCGCAGCATTCCGCCAGCATGGCGTGCCGCGCGGCGCGCCGCTATCCTCGCCGAAAATCATGGGAGGTCACGATGTTTCGACGCAGGATGATCCTGGCGGCGCCCGCCATTCTGGCGGCCACGCCCGCACGCGCCTGGGAGCCGACACGGCCCATCCAGCTCATCGTCGGCTTCGCGCCGGGTGGTGGCGCAGACCTCGCGGGGCGCGCGGCGGCGGAGGCGGCATCGCGCCTCTTTCCCACGCCCATCATCGTGGTGAACCGCCCCGGCGCCGGCGGCGCCATCGCGGCGCAGCAGGTGGCCGGCATGGCGCCGGATGGGCTGAACCTGCTGGTGGGCGGCGGCAGCGAGAGCATCTCGCTCCCTGCCTTCCGCGACCTGCCCTATGACCCCAAGACCTCCTTCCGCGCCATCATCCGCCTGACGCGCCAGCCCCTGCTGATCGTGGCGCGGCGCGGCGGGCCCTATGACACGCTGCCGGCCGCGGTGGAGGCGGCGCGGCGCGCGCCGGGCACCATCCCGCATGCCTCCTCCGGCCAGGGCTCGATCTATCACGCGGTCTTCGTGCTGCTGCAGCAGGCTGCGGGCGTCGAGTTCCTGCACGTGCCCTTCACCGGGGGCGCGCCCTCGCTCCAGGCGCTGATGGCGGGCACGGTGCAGCTTGCCGTCCTGGCGCCGGAGGAGATGGCGGGCCTGGCCCAGGCGGGCGAGGTGCGGCCGCTGGCCGTCGCCTCCGCCGAGCGGCTTTCCGCCTTCCGCGAGGTGCCGACGCTGCGCGAGCTGGGCTGGAATGTGGTGATCGAGAACATGAAGGGGCTGAACGCGCCCGCCGGCACGCCGGACGACATCGCCGCCACCCTGCATGACCGCTTCCGCCGCGCCCGCGAGACGCAGCCCTGGCAGACCTTCCTGGAGCGCACCGGCGCGATGGATGGCTACCTCGACGGGCCCGGCTACCAGGCGGCGATGGATTCCGTGCTGGATGCGTTGCGCCGCGCCGTGCGGCGCTGACACGAAAGCGGGACGCGACTCACGCGTGCCGGGATGGTAAAGCCACGCGCATGATGCTCGCCCGACGCTCCCTGCTTCTCGGCGCCGCCGCCGCGCTCGCCGCCCCTCGCATGCTTCGTGCGCAGGAGGGGCCACCGCCCATCCTCATGGTGCATGGCAATGGCGACCATGCGGCGCTCTGGCTCACGACGCTCTGGCGCTTCGAGGTGAATGGCTGGCCGCGCGACCGCCTGATGGCGGTGAACATGCCGGACCCGCTGGCGCGCGCGAATGACGCCGTGCCGCAGGAGAATCGCAGCTCCAGCGCCGAGCAGACGCAGCGCCTCGCCGCCTTCGTGGCCGAGCTGCGCGCCCGCACCGGCGCGCCGCGCGTGGCGCTGATCGGCAATTCGCGCGGCGGTTATCCCATCCGCGATTTCGTGGTGCATCAGGGGGGCGCCGCGCAGGTCAGCCACGCCATCACCTGCGGCACGCCCAATCGCGGCGTCTTCGACTGGGAGTTCAACGAGGGCAGCGAATTCAACGCGCGCAGCCCCTTCCTGCAGCGGCTGAACGGCGGTGCCTCCGATGTGGCGGAGGGGACGGCCTTCCTTGCGCTGCGCTCCGACAATGATCTGTTCGCCCAGCCCGATGGCCGCTTCGTCGGCCGGCCGGGCACGCCCACCGGCATCACGCAGGATGGCCCCGCGCTGCGGGGCGCGACCAACATCCTGCTGCCGGGCCTGGATCACCGCGAGATCGCCTATCATTGGCGCGCCTTCCGCGAGCAGTTCCGCTTCATCGCGGGGCGCGAGCCCGCGACGCTGACCGTGCCGGCCGAGGCCCGGCCGGTGCTGAACGGCCTCGTCACCAATATCGTGGGCGGTGCCGCCACCAACCGACCGGTGGCGGGCGCGGTGGTGGAGGTCTTCCGCACCGATCCGCGCACCGGCGCACGGATGGGCGAGGCGATCCATCGGCGCGAGACCGGCGCGGATGGCGTGTGGGGGCCCGCCACGGTGCAGAGCGACTGGACGCTGGAGATCGTGCTCGCCGCCCCCGGCCACCCCATCGCGCATACCTTCCGCTCGCCCTTCCCGCGCTCGACCGAGGTGCTGCATCTCCGCCCGCCTGCGGCGCTGACGGAGGCCGATCGCGGGGCCGCGAGCCTCACGCGCCTCACGCGCCCGCGCGGCTATTTCTCCTGGCCGCGCGACGTGGTGGTGCTGGATGGGCGCGAGGTGGCGGAGCGGCGCGAAGGCATCGCCAGCCTTGCCGTCGCGAATCTGCGCCTGCCTGCGGAGCGTGTGGGCACGCCCATCGCGGGCGTCTTCAACCAGGAGAATATCGCCGGCCGCGTGTTGCCGCTCAGCGAGAACCGCATCGCGCTGCTGGAGATGACCTGGTGATTGACTGGATCGTCTTCGATGTGGGCGGCGTGCTGGTGGATGAGGCGCGGCTGATCCGCGGCTGGGCCGGCGTGCTGGACATGCACGAGGTGGATTTCACCGAGGCGCTGCGCCAGGGCATCGCCGCCGGCAAGGGCATCGGCGGCACCATCCGCGAGATCGCGCCCGGCCTCGACATCAAGGCGCATCGCCAGCGCCTGGCGGGCCTGGAGATCCCCGGCGAGGATGATCTCTACCCCGATGTGCGCGACGCCTTCGCGGCGCTGCGCCAAGCGGGCTTCCGCCTCGGCATCGCCGGAAACCAGCCGGACGGCGTGCTGGAGGCGCTGACGGCGCTGGAGCTGGGTGCCGATTTCATCGCCACCTCTCACCGATGGGGCATCTCCAAGCCCGATCCGCGCTTCTTCGATGAGGTGCTGCGCGCCACGGGCGCAGAGCCCGCGCGCATCGCCTATGTGGGCGACCGCGTGGATAATGACGTGGAGCCGGCGCGCGCGGCCGGCATGCATCCCGTCTTCATCCCGCGCGGCCTCTGGGGCGAGGTGCAGGATGCCTCGGCGCGAGGTGTCACGCGCGTCACCAGCCTGCTGGAGCTGCCGGCATGCGTCGCGCCGCGCTGATCCTGGCCGGGCTGCTCGCCGCCGCGCCCGCGCGGGCGCAGGACGACATCCGCCTGGGTGCGCCGCTGCCGACGATGGAGACGGTGGTCTGCTACACGCCGCGCGCCGCCCAGGCCTTCATCACGCAGATGCGCCGCCGCCCGCCTGTCGAACGCCTGCCGGAGAACTGCGTCACCACCCTGCTCATCGCCATCCCGCAGGACATCCCGGCCAGCCTGCCGCGCTTCGAGATGGTGGTGCGCGGCTATGCCCCCGGTGCCGCCACCTGCGTGGAACACCTGATTGATGGCGCGATGCGCCGCATCCCGGTCGTGCCACGCCGCCAGCCGGTGCGCTTCGTGCAATCCCACGCGATCTACGAGGATGGCAGCCCGCAGGACATGCGCGCGCTGGTGCTGATTCCGCAGCGGCCCTATGCGCTGGAATTCCAGGAAGACCCCAACCGGCGCGAGGCCCCCGGCCCCTGCGAGCAGCCGGGCGGCTGACAGCGCGCGGCGCTTCATCATGCGCTAACCCTTCTGTGGCATGCATCGTGGCGGAGAGGCTCATCCGCACGGGGACCAGCATGCGCATCCGACACGTCTTCTACATCGGCTTCCTCGCCGTCGCCCTGCCCGGGTTGCTCGGCACCAGCTGGCTCGCCTGGGAGAGCACGCGGATGCTGACCAGCAGCCAGCGCGCGGAGGTCGCGGCGCGCGTCATCAGCGATGTGCAGCGCGCGCAGACGGCGCTTGCGGTGGAGTCCGGGCATCTGAACACCGCGGCCCAGACCGCCAGCCCGGACCGCGCCTTCCTCGCCACGACGGCGGCGACGACCGACGGCCTGCTCCGGGCGGCCGAGCGCAGCGCGCTGGAGGCCGGGTTCGACGCCGCCGCCATCCGCGAGGGCGCCGCCATGGTCTCGCGCTTCCGGCAGCGCCTGGACGGCCTGCTGACCCGTCCGCCCGCCGAGCGTGATGCCAGCTTCGCCCCGCAGCTCCTGGCCGCACGCATGGCGGCGGGCACGCAGCTCACCCACCTCGCAGCCGCAGCGGCCGAGCGCGTGGCGACGGAGGCGCCTGTGATCGCGGCCCCCGTCAATGTCGCGCTGCAGGCGATGGACATGCGCGAATATGCCGGGCGCCGGAACCTGATGATGAATGCCTGGGTGGCCGGCCGGCCAATCGCGCCCGAGCAGATCGTCGCGGCCGAGCAGATGACCGGCCGCGTGGACCAGGCGTGGGAGACGGTGCAGCGCATGGTCGCCGCGCTGAACGACGCGCCGGCCCTCACCGCCGAGGTGCAGCGCCAGGTCCAGGTCTTCCAGAACCGGGATGCGGTGCGCTGGAACCAGGTGATGGAATGGGCGCGGGCGCGGGCCGTCCCGGGCGCATCCACCGCAGCCTGGCCGGAGGATCTGACGGCGTTCCGCGCCTGGTCGCTGCCGGCGCAGGCCAGCATCCTCCAGCTGCGCGACACGGCGCTGGACCACGCCCTGGCCAAGGCGCAGGGCATGACACGCGCCGGCTGGATCGAGCTGGCCGTCAGCCTCGCGCTGGTGCTGGTGACGGCGCTGATCTCGGCGGCGGCGGTGCTGCTGCTGCTGCGCCGCGTGGTCTCGCCCCTGCAGGCCACGACGGAGGTGGTGGACCGCATCGCCGCCGGCGAGCTCGGCACCGCCGTCCCCGGCCAGGACCGCGCCGATGAGCTGGGCCGCCTCGCCTCGGCGGTGGAGACGCTGCGGCTGGGCGCCCTGCAACGCGAGGAGATGGCCACGGCACGCCTCGCCGAGGAATCCGCCAAGGCCGCGCGCGCCCAGCGGATCGAGGCGCTGATCCATGGCTTCGAGGCCGAGACGGGGAAGGTGCTGGGCGCGCTGTCCGCAGCGGCCAGCGGGCTGGAGCAGACCTCGGCCGAGATGAGCGAGAACGCGGCCGAGGGCACCGAGCGCGCCACCTCCGTGGCGGCCGCCGCCGAACAGGCGAGTGCCAATGTGCAATCCGTCGCCGGCTCCGCCGAGGAACTCTCCGCCTCGATCGGCGAGATCTCGCGCCAGGTGCAGGAAGCCGCCGCGGTGGCGCGCGATGCCGCCAGCAACGCGCAGGAGACGGACGCGACGGTGCAGGGGCTGGCCACGGCCGCGCAGCGCATCGGCGAGGTGGTGCAGCTGATCAGCGGCATCGCGGGGCAGACCAACCTCCTCGCCCTCAACGCGACGATCGAGGCGGCGCGCGCTGGCGAGGCCGGCAAGGGCTTCGCCGTGGTCGCGAGCGAGGTGAAGACGCTCGCCGCCCAGACCGCCAAGGCGACCGAGGAGATCAGCGCGCAGATCGGCACGATGCAGCAGGAGACGGCGCGCACGGTGGCCGCCATTGCCGGCATCTCGCGCACCATCTCGCAGATGGAGGCAAATACCGGCGCGGTGGCGGCGGCGGCCGAGCAGCAGGCAGCGGCGACACGCGAAATCGGGCGTGCGGTGGCGGAGGCCGCGGCCGGCACCCAGGACGCCGCGCGCCATGCGGCGGGTGTGCGCGAAGGGGCCGAACGCACCGGCAGCTCCGCCATCGAGCTGCGCGGCGCCTCGGGCGACCTTGCGCGGCAGGCGGATCAGATGCGCGGCCAGGTGGACCGCTTCCTCTCGGAGATCCGCGCCGCGTGAGGGCGCGGGCGGCTACTGCTCCTTGTAGCGGTAGCCGATGCCGTAGAGCGTCTCGATCTGCGCGAACTCGTCATCCACCGCGCGGAACTTCTTGCGGACGCGCTTCACATGGCTGTCGATGGTGCGGTCATCCACATAGATGTTCTCGCCATAGGCGGCGTCGATCAGCTGGTCCCGGTTCTTCACGAGGCCGGGGCGCAGCGCCAGCGTCTTCACCAGCAGGAATTCGGTGACGGTCAGCTGCACCTGCTTTCCCTTCCAGGTGCAGGTGTGCTTCGTCTCGTCCAGCGTGAGGTCGCCGCGCACCAGGAGGCCGCCGGCCACCACGCCGCTGCTCTCGGCCTTCATCGCCTCGTTCCGGCGCAGCAGCGCGCGGATGCGCTCCAGCACCAGGCGCTGGCTGAAGGGCTTGGTGATGTAGTCGTCGGCGCCCAGGCGCAGGCCCATCAGCTCGTCCACTTCCTCATCCTTGGAGGTGAGGAAGATCACCGGCATGGCGCTGCGCGCGCGCAGGCGCTGCAGCAGCTCCATCCCGTCCATGCGCGGCATCTTGATGTCGAGCACGGCGAGGTCGGCCGGCTTGCCCATCAGGCCCTGCAGCGCGCTCTCGCCATCCGTGTAGGTGCGGACGCTGTAGCCTTCCTGCTCCAGCGTCATGGAGAGCGAGGTGAGGATGTTGCGGTCGTCATCCACGAGGGCGATGGTCTGCGGCATTTGGGCCTCCTTGCCGACGCTTATAGGCGCCGATGGTGGCACAAAACAGGCCGAGCCGTGGCAAATCCGCCTTCAGCGCGACTTCAACGGCAGCAGGATGTCCGTCAGCCATTCGGAAGGCGGCAGGCTGCGGCAGTCGTTCAGGTATTCCTCGAAGACCGGGAAATCGCCGGCCTCCTCGCCCGATTGCGGCAGCCAGGCTCCATAGAGCCGTTCATACACCGCCTCCAGCTCCGCATAGGGGCCCTGGTAGCGCAGGCGGGCGCAGCGCAGGGCGGGGATGTCCACCACCTCCATCCCGGGATCGAGCGGCGTGCCCGGCGGCACCGTCAGCGCGGCGAGCGAGCGCAGCTCGGCCTCGGGCACGCTGTGCGGATCATCGGGGTAGATGCCGATGAAGCGCGTCGTCTCGTTGATCAGCCCGCGCGCCCCGGCCCAGGCGCCGAGCCGGTCGAAGACCGGGCCCATGGCGTCGAAGGATCCGCGATGCGGCAGGGCGGCCAGATGCAGCGGCGGCGTCTCGACGATGATGATGTCCTGCATGGTCTCCTCCTCGGGGATGGGGGCGCCGATGGCGGCGCGCTGGCGATAGGCGCCGGGCGGGATGCCCAGCGCCTCGCGAAAGGCGCGGGTGAAGGCGGCGGTCGAGCCATAGCCGGCCGCGGCCGCGATCCGCGCCATCGGCGCGTCGCTCTTGATCAGCGCGGCGGCGGCGCGGGAGAGGCGGATGCGCGCCAGCGTCTCGGCCGGCGTCTCGCCGGTCAGGGAGCGATAGGCGCGGTGGAAATGCCAGGGCGAGAAGGCGGCGACGTCGGCCAACTCCTCCAGGCTCGGCGTGCGGTCCGGCTGGGCGGCCAGATGCGCCATGGCACGGGCGATGCGCGTGGCGTGATCGGCCAGGGTTCGGGATTTGGGGATGCGGGTCCTGATCGGCATGCGGCGCTGATAGCGCGGCCCCGATTGATCCGTCTTGCGAAGTTGATGCCCGGGGCTACCGCTCCATCTCCACTGCGATCTTGCCGGCCCGCACCGCGGCCTTCAGCGTCGCGTGGTCGCGCTCGGCCTGGTCGGCATAGACGAGCGCGAAGCGGCCCATCGCCTCGTCGAACTTCTCGCTGCTGCCGAGATAGCCGCTGATCGTCCAGGGGTCGCCCGCCTTGGCATGGGCGCGGGCCAGGGCCCAGCCGCAGAGCGCGCCATAGATCTCCAGCATCTCGCCGTCGAAGGTCTCGACCATCGGGCTCAGCTTCACGTCGCGCAATTGGCGCAGGTAGAATTGCCGGCCCGCGCCGCCCGTCACCCAGCCCAGGAAGATGTCGGAGGCGGTCTGCATCAGCCGCTGCCCCATCACCACGCGCTGGCCGTGATGCGGATAGGCGCTGGGGCCGGCATGCGGCTCCAGGACCGAGGCGTTGGCCTGCTTCACCTGGAGGAAGAGCGGGTCCCCCGCGATCGAGGTGAAGAGCAGCACCATGCAGAAGGTGCCCACGCTGCCGATGCCCACCACCTTCAACGCGCCGTCCGCCAGCTCGTACCGGTCGAACAGCACGCGGCGGTCATCGGCCAAGGTTTCGCGGTAAGCGCCCAGCGCCTCGCGGATCATGTCCATGTGGCGTTCGCTGTTCGGGCCGGTCCAGTGGAAGAGCAGCGGCGGCTCGTCGCGGATGCGCGGCCCGGCGCGGCTCTGCTCCACGAGCTTGGGGAAGACCAGCTCCGAGCTGGTGGCCTCGGTCGCCTTGGCGATGCGCTTCTCCAGCCGGTCGCGATGCGCGGCGGGCAGCATGTCCAGCACGTCATCGGCATCGATGCGCGCGTACCAGGTTTCGAGGACATCGCACCGTGCATAGTCGCGCATGCGCTTGCGATAGGATCTGGCGCAGGCCATCGCCGCCTCCCGCCCCGCATCGTCGGACAGGCCATTGGAGCGCGCGGCGAGCACGAAGGAGGCGACGAGGCGCTTCACATCCCATTCCCAGGGCGCGGGCAGCGTCTCATCCAGGTCATTGATGTCGAAGACCAGGCGGCGCTCGGGTGTCGCGAAGCCGCCGAAATTCATCAGGTGCGCGTCGCCGCAGGCCTGGACGCGCAGGCCGGTGCCGGGCGTGGTGGCGAGGTCTCCCGCCATGATGGCGGCGGAGCCGCGGTAGAAGGTGAAGGGCGTGCGGAGCATGCGCCCGTAGCGGATGGGGACCAGCTCGGGCAGGCGGTTGGCGTCCGCGCTTTGCAGCAGGGCCATGATGTCGGGGCGCTTCGGATGCGGCTTCCAGGCGCCCTGGGCCGCACGCGGCACAGCGTCACGCATCGCCTTGCCGGCCGCGTTGCGCTGCTCGGGCGTCGCGTGGTCGGGCAGACTCGTCTTGGCCATGCGGGTCGTTCCTCGCCTTCTGGGGCGAGGGTAATCCGGCACGCGGGAGGCGCGCCAGCGTCGCGCGAGCAGCGCGCCGGCTTCACGCGAGCAGCGCGCCGGCGTCGCGCGTCAGAAGGTCATGTTGAGCGCGATGAAGGGGCCGCCCAGATGCAGGTTGCGGATGAGGGAATCGCCCGTTCCCGAATAGGAGAGGTAGCGATAGCCCGCCACCACGCCCGCCCAGCCGGTCGAATAGCCGAGGCCGCCCTGCACCTGCCAGGTGGTGTTCGAGCCGCCGGCGCCGATATCCGCCGCATAGGGCACGTAGAAGCCATGCCCGAGGTTGAAGCGGCCCCGCACGCCCACGATGCCGTCCCACACCTGGTCGCTCGCGCTCAGCCGCCCGGCCCGCGCGAAGACATCGCCCGTATTGGGGCCGACGATATCGGTGGCCAATTGGTAGCTGGTGCGCGTGCTGACCGCCAGCATGCGGAAGCCTGCCTGGATGTCCACATTGCCCCAGGCGCCTTGCAGGACGGTATAGCCCGGCGCCAGCGTCCAGAGCGTGTTGCTCAGCGAGGTCTGCGTGCCGAGATTGGCGGAGGCCCCGACGCGCGCCGAGGGGAAATCCACGCTGCGCACGAAGCTCGTCTGGTTGCCGAGGTTCAAGTAGATCAGGTCCGTCGCCAGGGTGAAGCGGCCGTAGCGCGCCTCGGCGCCGAAGGTGATGCCGAATTTCAGCGTGTCCACGATGCTCTGCGGGTCCATGTCCACATGCGCCGTGCGGCGCTCGCGCGGGCCGTAGCGCAGGTCGCCGCCGACGGTCGGCAGCCAGACATAGGGCGTGAGCGAGAAGCGCCAGCCGCTGTCGCTGCCATCCGGGACCGTCTGCGCCGTAGCGACGGAGGACATCAGCGCGGCGCCCAGCAGCGCACCCAGCGCGGCGGCGAGGTGCTTCGGCTCGGACATGGGTGGTCTCCTCGGCGGGATCTCAGACAGGGTTGCCTTGCGTGGGATTCTTCGCAGCGGCTGATGCATGACTCTGCGCCTGAAACCATGCAGGGCGCAATATCGCACCGGGATGACAGCGCCGCCCGCAGCGCCCATTTTCCCGCACATGACCGAAGATCCCGGCTTCCAAGCCCGCCGCATCATCCGCGCCGCCGCCGCCGCCACGCTCGCCACGCAGCAGGACGGCCAGCCCTTCGCCAGCCTGGTGACGCCAGGGACCGCGCCCGGCCTCGCGCCGTTGCTCTGGCTCTCGACGCTCTCCGAGCACACGCGGCACCTGCAGCGCGACCCGCGCTGCGCCCTGCTCTTCACCGGCGCGGCCGAGGGCGCCAATCCGCAGACCGCGCCGCGCGTGACGCTGACCGGCCTGGCCGAGCCGATCACCGATGCGGAGCTCAAGGCGCGCTGGCTGGCGCGCCACCCCTATGCCGCGCTCTATGCGGAATTCGCGGATTTCGGCCTGTGGCGCATCAACCCGCAGGGCGCGCTGATGGTGGGCGGCTTCGCCCGCGCCACGCGGCTGCGCCTCGGGCAACTGCTTCCCGATGCGGCGGCGGTCGCCGCCATCGCGGCGGCGGAGGCCGGCATCATCGGCCATGTGAATGCCGACCATGCCGATGCCGTGGAAGCCATCGCCACGGGCCTGCTCGGCGCCGCGCCGGGTGCATGGCGCCTCACCGCCGTGGATGTGGACGGGCTGGACCTGGCCGCAGGGGATTCGGTGCTGCGCCTCGCCTTCGCGGCGCCTGTCACGGATGCGGAGGGGGTGCGCACCGAATTGGTCCGGTCAGCCCGGACGGCACGCGCGGCGCTTGCTGCATCGCAACAAGGTAAAATTTCATGAAAGCCATGGATTTCAGCCCCTTGGCGGCATTGACCAGGGCCACCCCCAGGCCGTAATTCCGCCTCGACTGTCATCGAAATGCCCCTGAGTGAACCAACACGGCCGGGACATGGGAACGGTCACGGCTTAATGCTCAAAACGGGGACATTCCGCATGACCGCATCCGCCCTCGCCGGGACCGGCGTCACCTCCAGCAATCCGGTGCACGCGAATCTCACGGCGCCCCTGCTGGTGCAGCACGCCCTGGCGCGCGGCGAGGGCCGTCTCTCGGCGGATGGCGCCTTCATCGCGCTGACCGGCGTGCACACCGGCCGCTCGGTGCAGGACAAGTTCGTGGTGGACGATGCCGAGGTCACGAACGAGATCTGGTGGGGCAAGATCAACAAGAAGATGGAGCCGGTGAAGTTCCAGGGCCTGGCCGCCAAGGTGCGCGGCTGGCTCGGCGCCCGGCCCGTCCTCTTCACGCAGGACCTCTACGCGGGCGCGGACCCGGCGCATCGCATCCGCGTGCGCCTCGTCACCACCAATGCCTGGCATGCGATGTTCGCGCGCAACATGTTCATCCGCCCGCCGGTGGAGGACCTCGCTTCCTTCGTGCCGGACTTCACCATCCTGCACGCGCCGGAATACGAGGCCGACCCCTCGGTGGATGGCTGCCGGAGCAACACCTGCATCGCACTCAGCTTCGCGCAGAAGACCATCCTGATCGCCGGCACCAGCTACGCGGGCGAGATCAAGAAGAGCATCTTCACCGTGATGAACTGGCTGCTGCCCGCCAAGGGCGTGCTGCCCATGCATTGCAGCGCCAATGTCGGCCGCGCGGGCGATGTGGCCCTGTTCTTCGGCCTCTCGGGCACCGGCAAGACAACGCTCAGCAGCGACCCCGAGCGCAGCCTGATCGGCGATGACGAGCATGGCTGGTCCGATGCCGGCGTCTTCAACTTCGAGGGCGGCTGCTACGCCAAGGTCATCAAGCTCTCGCGCGAGGCGGAGCCGCAGATCTGGGACGCCTCCCACCGCTTCGGCGCCGTGCTGGAGAACGTGGTCGCCGATGAGCGCGGCGTCCTCGACCTCGAGGACAACCGCTACACGGAGAACACGCGCTCCTGCTACCCGGTCGAGTTCATCCCGAACGTGACGATCACGGGCAAGGCGGGGCTGCCGAAGAATGTGGTGATGCTGACCGCCGATGCCTTCGGCGTGCTGCCGCCCATCTCCAAGCTCTCGCCCGCGCAGGCGATGTACCACTTCCTCTCGGGCTACACGGCGCGCGTCGCCGGCACCGAGAAGGGCATGGGCAAGGAGCCGCAGGCGACCTTCAGCACCTGCTTCGGCGCGCCCTTCCTGCCCCGCCACCCGGAAGTCTATGGCAAGATGCTCAGCGACCTGATCGCGAAGCATGGCGCCGATTGCTGGCTGGTGAACACCGGCTGGACCGGCGGCGCCTATGGCACGGGCCAGCGCATGAGCATCCAGCACACCCGCGCTTTGCTGCGCGCGGCGCTGGACGGCTCGCTCGCGCAGGTCGAGTTCGTGCAGGACCCGTTCTTCGGGCTGATGATCCCGAAGAGCGTGCCCGGCATCCCCGCCAATGTGCTGAACCCGCGCGACAGCTGGGCCGACAAGGCCGCCTATGACGCGACGGCGAAGAACCTGGTCGGCCTGTTCGAGCAGAACTTCGAGACCTTCGCCGGCGCCGTGGATGAGAGCGTGAAGAAGGTCGCGATCAAGGCGGCGGCCTGATCGCGACCGCATGATCCGCTGAGGCGGTTTCGCCTCAGCACCGCCCTGGCCTTCGGGTCAGGGCCGCCAGCGGCGGTGCATCCAGAGCCACTGGCCCGGATGCTCGCGCACCCACTCCTCGATCACGCGGTTGATCATCGCGGTCGAGGCTTCGACATCGATCTTCCCGGACGCATCGCGTGGCAGATCGAGCGGCGCGGTCAGGTCCAGGCGGAAGCGATTGTTCGGCAGGCGGATGGCGCGCATGCCATGCACCGGCGCCTCGAAGCGGCGCGCCAGCCGCGCGATGAAGGGGTTCGCCGCGACAGGGTGCCCGAAGAAGGGCACGCGCGGCCCGCGCCCGAAGCGCTGGTCCACCAGCATGCCGAGATTGATGCCCTCGTCCACCGCCTGCGTCATGCGGATCGGCGCGGAGATTCCCGTGGGGATCAGCTCGCCCATGATGGGTTCGCGCATCTTCACGATGTCGGCCGCGATGTAGGGATTGTTCGGCGTGCGGTAGAGCAGGGCCGCGCGCTGGCCGAAGGCGTGGGCGATCACCGCCGGCAATTCCCAATTGGCCAGATGCGCGCCGAAGATCAGCACAGGCCGGCCGCCCTCGCGGATGGCGGCGAAGCGGTCCTTGGTCGCCTGCTCGGATTCGACGCGCTTGCCGTCGCCGTCATAGAGCACGTCCAGATGCGGATACTCGCAGACGGTCCGGCCGAGATTGGCCCAGGATTCGCGCGCGATCTCCTCGCGCTCGGCCTCGGTCTTCTCGGGGAAGGCCAGGCGGAGATTCTCCATCGCGTGGCGGTGATGCGGCAGGAAGCGCCCCACGCGCGGCGAGATCCAGGCGCCGAGATTCGACGCCCGATCCGGGCCGAGAAGACGCAGCAGCCCGAACACCCGGCGGGACAGCCAGGCGACCAGCCATTCCCCGATGCGCTGCAACCGCTTCACAGCTTGATGACGATCTTCCCGTAGACGTTCCGCGCCTCAAGGCGGGCGAGCCCTTCCTCGAAGCGCTCGATCGGCAGCACGGTGTCGAGCACGGGGCGGATGCCCTGGGCCATCTTCTCCACGCCCTCCGCGATGTTGCGCAAAGTGGCGCCGAAGCTGCCCTGGATCTTCAGCTGGCGCTGGAAGATCATCATCAGGTTGGTCTCGGCCGAGACGCCGCTGGTGCTGCCGCAGGTGACGAGCCGCCCGCCCATCTTCATCGAGAGCAGCGAGCCCGCCCAGGTGGCGGCCCCGACATGCTCGAACACCACATCCACGCCGCGCTTGCCGGTGACGCGGCGGGCCACGCTCTCGAAGCGGTCGGTGTTGTAGTTCACGACGTGGTCGACGCCCTCGGCGCGCGCCTTCGCGGCCTTGAACTCATCGCCCACCGTGCCGATCACGGTGCAGCCGATGGCCTTGGCCATCCGCACCGCGACGGTGCCGATGCCTGAGCCGGCCGCATGGATCAGCACCGTCTCGCCGGGCTCCAGCTTCGCGTTGTCGAACAGCATGTGCTGCACGGTGGAGAAGGTGATCCCGGCACAGGCCGCGTCCTCGACCGCGACGCCGGCCGGCACCGCCACGCATTGCCGCGCGGGGATGTTCATCAGCCCGCGCGCGAAGCCATCCACATGGAAGCCGCGGATGCCCTTGATATTCTCGCAGAGGTTGTCCCGGCCGCGCAGGCATTCCTTGCAGGTGCCGCAGGTCAAGCCGCCATAGGGCACGGCGAGCTGGCCGGGGGTGAAGCCGGTCACGCCCTCGCCCAGCGCCACCACTTCGCCCACGCCCTCGGCGCCGACGCTGATGGGCAGCTCGCGCTTGGCGAAGGCCATGCCGCGCCAGCCCCAGACATCGATGTGGTTCAGCGCCACGGCCTTGATGGCGAGCTGGATCTCGCCCGGGCCGGGCGGGGGCGGGGGCGGGATCTCGACCAGGCGGAGGTCACGGTCGGCAAGGAGCTGGAGTGCGCGCATGGCGGGGCGGATAGCAGGGTTTGGCGATGCGCCCAAGCTGGACAATAACGGCGGGCATGACGCCCAAGCAGGATTTCGAAGCCGCATTGCGCGCGAAGATTGACGGCAAGACCAAGCCGCTGGGCGCGCTGGGCCGGATCGAGGCGCTGGCGGCGCAGGTGGCACGGGTCCAGCAGAGCCTGGAACCCCGCATGCAAGCCTGCCGCCTGATCCTCTTCGCCGCCGATCACGGCATCGCGGCCGAGGGGGTTTCCGCCTATCCGGCCGAGGTGACGCGGCAGATGGTGCTGAATTTCCTCGCGGGAGGGGCGGCGGCCAATGTCTTCGCGCGGCAGGCGGGATTGCCGGTGTCCGTCGTGGATTGCGGCGTGGCGGGCGCGCCGCTTGAAGCACCCCGCCTGATTGCGCGGCGGATCGCGCCCGGCACGGACAATTTCCGCCACGGCCCGGCAATGACCGCCAGCCAGCGCGACGCCGCACTCGACATGGGCCGCGAACTGGCGCGCGCGGGCGATTTCGACGCGCTCTGCCTGGGCGAGATGGGCATCGGCAATACCTCCGCCGCCGCGCTGCTGACCGCGAAGATCACCGGCCGACCGGTCGCGGGCTTCATCGGGCGCGGGACGGGCGTGGATGCGGCCGGGCTCGCGCGCAAGCAGGCCGTGCTGGAGGCGGCCGCGGCCCGCACCGCGCCAAAGCTCGCGCCCGCCGAGGCGCTGGTCGAGTATGGCGGCTTCGAGATCGCCGCCATGGCGGGCGCGATGCTGGGCGCGGCCGAAGCGCGGCGCATGGTGCTGGTGGATGGCTTCATCGCCGGCGCCGCCGCGCTGGTGGCGCTGGGGCTGGAGCCCGCGATCCGCGCCAACCTGGTCTTCGCGCACCGGTCGGCCGAGCAGGGGCATGCGGCGCTGCTGGCGGCGCTGGAGGCCGAGCCGCTGCTCGACCTGGGGCTGCGCCTGGGCGAGGGCTCGGGCGCGCTGCTCGCCTGGCCCCTGCTTCGCGCGGCGGCCGCCATGCTGAACGAGATGGCGAGCTTCGAGAGTGCGGCGGTGAGCGGGCCGGCATGAGAGAACAATGGGCGATCCTGCTGCTGGCCGTGCAGTTCCTCACACGGCTGTCCGTGCCGGCCAGCGCCGGCTTCACGCCCGCGCGGCTGACGGCGGCCACGCGCTATCACCCGCTGGTGGGCGCCTTCATCGGCGCGCTGGTGGCGCTGGTCTATGCGCTGGCTCTCTTGGCCTGGCCGCCGCTGGTGGCGGTGGTGATCTCCATCGCGGCGAGCCTCCTGCTGACCGGCGCCTTCCATGAGGACGGCCTGGCCGACATGTTCGATGGCGTCGGCGGCGGCATGACGCGCGAGCGCGCGCTGGAGATCATGAAGGACAGCCGCATCGGCACCTATGGCGGCGCGGCGCTGATGCTCGCTCTGCTGCTCAAGGCCACGGCGCTGGCCGCCCTGCCGCCGCACGCCGTCATCATCGCGCTCATCACGGGCCATGGGCTCAGCCGCTTTTCCTCCGTGCTGGTCATCGCCACCAGCGGCTATGTGCGGGACCATGGCACCGCCAAGCCGGTGGCGGACGGGGTGAGCCGCGAGAGTCTGATGATCGCGGCCGCCACCGCGCTGGTGCTGTGGCTGGGCCTCGCGCTCGGCCTCGGCTGGATGGCGGCGCTGCTGAGCCTGGTCGGCCTCGCCCTGGGGCATCTCGCCATCCGCCGCGTCTATGAGCGCAAGGTCGGCGGCTATACCGGCGATTGCCTGGGCGCGGTGCAGCAGGGCAGCGAACTCGGCTTCTATCTCGGCGTGCTCGCGTGGCTCTGACGCTGCTGCGGCATGTGCGGCCGGAGGTGACGGAGGGCCTGTGCTACGGCATCACGGACCTCGCCCTCGCGCCGGGCCATCAGGCGGCGCTGGAGGCGCTGCTGCCGCGCCTGCCGCCGGTCACCGCCATCGCCACCAGCCCGCTGCGGCGCTGCCGCGAGACGGCCGAGGCCCTGGCCGCGCGGCTCCGCCTCCAGGTCGAGATGGACCCACGCCTCATCGAGATGGATTTCGGCGCCTGGGAGGGCCGGCCCTGGGATGACATCCCGCGCGCGGAGCTCGATCAATGGGCCGCCGATTTCCTGCACGCGCGCCCGCATGGCGGCGAGAGCGTGGCGCAGCTTCAGGCCCGCGTGCGCGCCGCGCTGGCCGATTTCCGCACCCGCCCGGGCCACCCCCTGCTGGTCACCCATGGCGGCGTGATCAAGGCCGCACTCGCCACCGGCCCACGCGCCGAGGATTGGCCCGCCACCCTCGCCTTCGGCGAATTCGTGACCATCTGCCCACCCAGAGGAGAATAGCATGCCGGATGACGACAGCCACAAGGCGGAAATGGAGGCCCTGAAGGCCGAGCAGCGCCGCAAGATCATCGAGGCGCGCGACCCCGGGCGCGGCCTCGTGCTGGTCCACACTGGCGACGGCAAGGGCAAGTCGAGCTCGGCCTTCGGCGTGATCATCCGCGCGCTGGGCTGGGGCCACAGCGTGGGCGTGGTGCAGTTCATCAAGGGCGACTGGCCGACCGGCGAGAAGCAGTTCTTCGACAAGCTCGGCGGCCAGGTGGTCTGGCGCACCATGGGCGAGGGCTTCACCTGGGACACGCAGAACCTGGCGCGCGACACGAAGACGGCCGAGGCCGCACTCGCCGCCGCCGCCGAGATGCTGGCCTCCGGCGCGCATGACCTGGTGGTGCTGGATGAGATCAACATCGCCCTGCAATTCGGCTTCCTCACGGTGCCGGCCGTCCTGGCCGCGCTGGAAGGCCGCGCGAACCGCACCAGCGTCATCCTCACCGGGCGCAACGCCAAGCCCGAGATCATGGAGATGGCCGACCTCGTCACCGAGATGCGCGAGGTGAAGCACCCCTTCCAGGCCGGCATCAAGGCGCAGCGCGGGATCGATTTCTGACGCCGCGCCTGCTCAGAGCGTGGTTCAGCGCATCACGCCCTATTGCAGCCGGAAATGCACCGAGGTGCGGATGGTGCCGGGCACCGGCTCGCCATCACGCATCGCCGGGCGGAAGCGCCATTCCTGCACCGCGCGCCGGGCCGCCGCATCCAGCATGGGCGAGCCTGAGCTGCGCGCCACCGTCACGTTGATGACGCGCCCATCCGTGCCCACCGCGATTTCGAGCCCGACCGTCCCCTGCTCGCCACGCAGCCGCGCCGCCTCCGGGTAGCTGGGCGCGGCATTGTTGTAGCGATCATCGCGGCCGGGCGGGACGACGGCGCCGGTGGCGCGGCCCACACCCGCCGCCTGTGACGCGGCCGCTCCTCGCCCGCGCGGCCGGCCTCGTTGGGCGGCTGGTTGCGCTGGGCCGGGCGAGGCGGCGGCGCGGGGCGGGGGCGCGGCGGCTGGCGCGCCGGCTCGGGCGGTGGCGGCTCCGGGGTCGGCGGCGGCGGCTCCGGCAGGGGCGGTTCCGCGCGCGGCGGCTCAGGCTCCGGGGGCGGTGGAGGCGGCTCGGGCGGTGGCGGTTCCGGCGCCGGGGGAGGCGGTTCCGCCGGCGGCGGTTCAGGCGCGGGCGGCGGCTTCCTGCGGTGGCGCGACCGAGAGATCGGGCGCTGGCAATTCGAGCGGCGGCAGGCTGAGCGGCAGGGGCGGCGGGGGCGGCGGCGCCATCGCCAGTTGCGGTGGCGGCGGGGCCACGGGCGGGGGCGGCGGGGGCGGGTGGGGGCGTCTCGGCCACCGGCGGGTGCCGCCGCGGGCTCGGGCGGCGCGCCGGGCGGGACGGGCTCCTCGGCCTCGCTCACCGTCTCGGAGGCCTCCTGGTCCCAGACGATCTCCACGCCGCGCTCGGGCGCCGGTTCCGTCCTGGGTTCGCGGTGGAACAGGCCGACCAGCCCGGCGAGCGCCGCGCCATGCAGCAGCAGCGAAAGCAGCGCGGCGATGGAGATGTTCCCGCCGCGCTCCGGCGGCGCCCAGCGCCGGCCCGCAATCACAGGACCAGCACCCCGCTGTGCTTCGCCTTGGTGTCAGGCTCGACATGGATGGTGATGATGGCGCTGCCGAGCTCGGCCTTCAGCGCCGCCTCCACGCGGTCACAGATGGCATGCGCCTCCACCACGCGCATATCGCCGGGCACCACCAGATGGAACTCGATGAAGGTGGAGCGCCCCGCCTGGCGGGAGCGGATGTCATGCGCCTCGATCGCGCCCTCGGCCTCGGCCGCGACGGTGGCGCGGATACGCGCCAGCATCTGGGGCGAGACCGCCTCGTCCATCAGCCCGCCCACGCTCTCGCGCACCAGCCGCGCGCCGCTGAACAGGATGTTCACCGCCGTCAGCGCCGCCAGCAGCGGATCGAGCCAGAGCAGGCCGGAGGCCAGCGCCAGCGCGACGCCCAGCAGCACACCGATGGAGGTGACGACATCGGCCATCAGGTGCCGGGCATCGGCCAACAGCGCCGGGGAGCGCAGGCGCCTGCCCTGCTTGAACAGCATGGCGCACCAGGCGGCGTTCACCGCGGTCGCCGTCAGCGCCACGGCGAAGGCGATGAGGCTGAGCTCCGGCGTGCGCGGCGCCTGCCACACCTGCCAGCACTCGTGCAGGATGATGAAGGCGGCGACGAGGATCAGCGCGCCTTCAAGCACGGCCGAGAAATATTCGGCCTTGTCATGGCCATAGGGATGGTTCGCATCCGCCGGCTGGGCGGCATAGTGCACCGCCACCAGCGCGGCGGCGGCGGCGGCGACGTTCACCACGCTTTCCAGCGCATCGGCGAACAGCGCCACGCTCCCGGTCAGCCACCAGGCGACCAGCTTCATCGCCAGCACGGCGAGGGCCACGGCAACACTGCCGGCCGCGAGGGAAACGGCGCGGGTCAAGCTCTACCTCATCGCAGCGGCGGAGGGGCGTGGTCTACCCCATTCCCGACAGGCCGCGAAGCATCCTGCCCCGCATGGAAGCCCACCGGAAAGCTGGCCCCTCACGGCCGGCGGGCGCGGGCCGGGATGGGGCGGCTGGTCACCTCCTCCAGCAATTGCCGAAGGTCGCGGCTCATCAGCGCGATCCGCGCCTCGGTGAGGTCCAGCATGGCATCGCGCCGCTCCAGCTGATCGATGGTGAGGCGCGCCTCGGGCTGGAAGAGCGGGTCATCCTCGCCCGTGCCCTCCAGCAGGCCGGCGGCGCGCCATTCGGTGACGATCTCCTCGGCGATGCTGGGCTCGCCCGCGGCATCGCGCCGCGTGAGGTAGCGCCAGACCGTGGGCGGGAAGAGGGTGGACTGATCGGGCTGGCGATGGATCTCGGCCAGCAGGTTGGCGCGGGTGCGCAGCAGCCCGTCGCCGCCGCCGAAGAGCAGCAGGCTGGCCACCGCCGCCTCGGTCGAGCCGCCGACGATGCCGATGGTGTCACCCGCGGCGGTGGAACCCGCCAGCGAGAGCCCGCCCGTCAACGCCGCCGTGCTGGCGCCGATCAGGATGCCGGCGAGGCCCAGGTTGCGCGCCCGCCGCGCCTCGTTGCGCGCGAGCTGGCCGCGGAGCTGGTCCGCGCGCTCACCCTCGCAATCAATGGTGGCGAGTGTCGCCTGCACATCGAGCAGCGCCAGCACAACACGGTCCGTCACCGCCTGGCGGGCCAGGATGACGGGCACGCCATTGCCGGGCCGGCGCTCCGTCTCGATCAGCGCCTGCATGCGGTCCAGCACGCCGATCGCCTCGGCCGTCTCGATCGCGTCCGCGCTGAACCCGCCGGCCAACAGGCGCTCCACCTGGCCCGGCGCGGGCGGCGGCAGATGGGCCACCGCGGTGCGCAGCCGGTTGGCGCAGAAGGTGTCGCCAATGTCCGTGACGCGGCGCTCGCCCAGGCCGCAGCCCGCGAGCAGCAGGGCCGAGGCGAGGACGAGTGCGGGTCGCACGCTCAGACCGTGAAGTACTTGGCGCGCGGGTGGTGCAGCACGATGGCGCTGGTGCTCTGCTCCGGGTGCAGCTGCCATTCGTCGCTGATGTCCACGCCGATGCGCTTCGCATCCAGCAGCTCCAGCAGCGGCGCCTGGTCCTCCAGCTTCGGGCAGGCCGGGTAGCCGAAGCTGTAGCGGCCGCCGCGATAGCCCTGGCTCAGCATCTTCTCGATGTCGCGGTCATCCTCGCCGGCGAAGCCGAGCTCGGCGCGGATGCGCTTGTGGGTGACTTCCGCCAGCGCCTCCGCCATCTCGACCGAGAGGCCGTGCAGGTAGAGGTAGTCCTGGTAGCGGTTCTCCTCGAACCACTCGCGCGCCATGTCGGAAGCCTTCTGGCCCACGGTGACGACCTGCAGGCCGATCACGTCCCGCTCGGCATCATCCACGTCGCGCACGAAATCGGCGATGCAGTCGCCATCCTCCTTCGGCTGGCGCGGCATGTTGAAGCGCGCGACCTCGGTCGTGCCGTCCTCGGCGAAGAGGATCAGGTCATTCCCCTGGCCCGCGCATTTCCAGTAGCCGTAGATGGCCTGCGGCTTGAGGATGTTCTGCTCCTGCGTCAGCGCCAGCATGCGCTTCAGCACGGGGCGCAGCTCCTGCTTCGCCCAGCCCAGGAAATCCTCCAGGCTGCGGCCGGCTTTCCGGAAGCCCCATTGGAACTGGTAGAGGCTGCGCTCATTGATGAAGGGGACCAGCGCCTTGGGATCGGTCTCGATGATCTTCGCCCCCCAGAAGGGCGGCACGGGCGTGGGCAGGTTCGCCGTCTCGCGCCGGCGGCGCTTCTGGGCATAGGCCACGTCCACCGGCGCGAAGCCGCGCGGATCGGCGGTGCCGAGCGTGCGCTTCTCGTTGCGGGTCTTGCCGGCGCGCTTGGCCTGGATGGCGCCGAGATAGCCCTCGAAGTCATTGCCCATCACCTTGTCCATCAGGTGCAGGCCATCGAAGGCGTCGCGCGCATAGACCACCTTGCCGCAGGCATAGGCCTGGACGCAGTCCTCCTCGACGTAATTGCGGGTCAGCGCCGCGCCGCCGAGCAGCACGGGGATGTCGATGCCCTGGCGGGACATCTCCTCCAGGTTCTCGCGCATCACGACGGTGGATTTCACCAGCAGGCCGGACATGCCGATGGCATTGGCCTTGTGCTCGCGGGCCGCGGCCACGATGTCGTTCAGCGGCACCTTGATGCCGAGATTCACCACCTTGTAGCCGTTGTTGGTGAGGATGATGTCCACCAGGTTCTTGCCGATGTCGTGCACGTCGCCGCGCACGGTGCCGAGCACGATGGTGCCCTTCTCCTGGCCTTCCACGCGTTCCATGAAGGGCTCGAGATAGGCCACGGCCGCCTTCATCGTCTCGGCGGATTGCAGCACGAAGGGCAGCTGCATCTTGCCCGCACCGAAGAGGTCACCCACCACCTTCATGCCGTCTAGCAGCACGTCGTTGATGATGTCGAGCGGCTTCATGCCCTCGGCCATCGCGGCGGCGAGCTCATCGTCGAGGCCCTTGCGGTCGCCATCCACGATGCGGTCCTTGAGGCGGCCCTGCACCGTCGCCGCCTTCACCTTGGCGACGTTGTCGGCGGCCTTCCGGCCGGAGAACATCTCCAGCACCTTCTGCAGCGGGTCGTAGCCTTCCTCTCGGCGGTCGTAGATGAGGTCCTCCATGACCTTCACCTCCTCGGCCGGGATCTTGTGCAGCGGCTTGATCTTGGAAACGTGGACGATGGCGCCCGTCATCCCCGCCTTCACCGCGTGGTCCAGGAAGACGCTGTTCAGCACATGACGCGCGGCCGGGTTCAGGCCGAAGGAGATGTTGGAAAGGCCGAGGATGATCTGGATGTCCGGGAACTTGTCCCGGATCATGCGGATGCCCTCCAGCGTCCACTGGCCGAGCTTGCGGTCGTCCTCGTTACCCGTCGCGATGGTGAAGGTCAGCGGGTCGATCATCAGGTCCGACTGCGGCAGACCGTATTTGTTGCAGGCGAAATCCACCAGCCGCTCGGCGATGCGCAGCTTGTCCTCGGCGGTCTTGGCCATGCCGACTTCATCAATGGTGAGCGCGATGACGGCGGCGCCGAACTTCTTGGCGAGCTTCATGCGGTCATGCGCCGCGCCCTCGCCTTCCTCGAAATTGATCGAGTTGATGATGGCCTTGCCGCCATGCAGCTTCAGCGAGGCCTCGATGACGTTGGTCTCGGTGCTGTCGATGACGAGCGGGCTGTTCACGCTGGCGGTGAAGCGCGTGATCACCTCGCTCATTTCGCGCATCTCGTCGCGGCCGACGAAGGCGGTGCAGACGTCGAGGCTGTTGGAGCCTTCCGCCACCTGCTCACGCCCGATGGCGAGGCAGCTGTCCCAGTCATTGGCTTCCTGCGCGGTGCGCCAGGCCTTGGAGCCATTGGCGTTGCAGCGCTCGCCGATCGAGAAATAGGAATTCTCCTGCCGCAGCGCCACCGCCGAGTAGAGCGAGGCGACGGAGGGCACCCAGTGATAGCGGCGAGGCACCGGCGTGGGGCGGTGCTTGTCGCCGCCCAGGCGGCGCAGCATCGCGTCCTGCGCCGCGATATGCGGCGTGGAGGTGCCGCAGCAGCCGCCGATCAGGTTGAAGCCGTCCTCGACGACGAAGCGCTCCATCCAGACGGCCATCTCTTCGGCGCCCAGCGGGTAATGCGTCTTGCCGTCCACCAGCTCGGGCAGGCCGGCATTGGGCTGCACGCTGAGCAGGCCGGGCCAGTTCTGGCTGAGCCAGCGCAGATGCTCCGCCATCTCCTGCGGGCCACTGGCGCAGTTCAGGCCCAGCAGCGGCACGTCCAGCGAATGCACCACGGCCGCGGCGGCGGCGATGTCGGGGCCGACCAGAAGGGTGCCCGTGGTTTCCACCGTCACCTGCACGAAGATGGGGATGTCGCTCTTGGTCTTGGCCTTGGCGATCTTGGCCGCGTTGACGGCCGCCTTGATGTAGAGCGTGTCCTGGTTCGTCTCGGTGAGGATGGCGTCGCAGCCGCCGGCGATGAGGCCGAGGCACTGTTCGGTCAGCGCCGTCTCCAGCGCGTCATAGGTGACATGGCCGAGGCTCGGCAGCTTGGTGCCCGGGCCGATATCGCCCACCACCCAGCGGTGGCGGCCATCGGCGAAGCTCTCCGCCGCCTCGCGCGCCAGCTCGACGCCGAGCTTGTTGATCTCGAAGGCGCGCGAGCCGAGCTCGAATTCCTCCAGCGTGATGGGGCTGCCGCCGAAGGTGTTGGTCAGCACCATGTCGGCACCGGCCTCGAAATAGCCGCGGTGAATCTCGCGGATCAGCTCAGGGCGGGAGAGGGAGAGCACCTCGGTGCAGTTCTCCTTGTCCCAGAAATCCTTGACGATATCGAGCGTCAGCGCCTGGACGCGGCTGCCCATGCCGCCGTCGCAGAGCAGGACGCGGTCGCGCAGGGCATCGAGGAGGTGCGGGCGAGAGGCCATGGGAGATACTCTTCAGGTCAGGCGTGGGTGAGGGCGTCGGCGGGCAGCTTTTCGGCGCGCCAGACGCGAACGGGAAGGCGGCCGGGAATGTCGGCCCGGGCGGCCAGCACGCAACCGGCCTGGCCGAGCCAGCCGGCGAGTTCGGAATCATCGAAGCCGGGCCAGCGATGGGCGAAGCGGGTGAGCACCTCCGCCGCGCCGTGCGGGGCGAGATCGGCCAGCAGCAGCACGCCGCCGGGCCGCAGCACGCGCGCCGCCTCGGTGAGCGCGGCGGCGGGGTCCTCGGCGTAGTGCAGCACCATCTGGAGCGTCACGGCGTCGAAGCTGCGGTCGGCCAGCGGCAGGCGGTACATGTCGGCCTGGCGGACCGTGCAGGATTCCGCGAGGCCGCGCTCGGAGAGGCGGGCGCGGGCCAGGGCCAGCATCTCGCGGCTGGCGTCCACGCCCAGCGCACGGCGGGTGCGGGGGGCCAGCACCTCCAGCAGGCGGCCGGTGCCGGTGCCGATGTCGAGCAGCGCCTCGATCCGCTCGGGCAGCGCCGCCAGCAGCGCGGCCTCGATCGCGGCGGCGTCGAGGTCGAGCGCGCGCAGCTCGTCCCAGTCCATCCCCTCGCGCTGGAAGGCGTCGGAGGCGGCGCGGGCGCGGTCGGCGGCGATGCGCGCGGCCTGGCGGCGATCGGCCTGGAGCACCGGCTCCTCCTCCGGCAGGCGGGCGAGGATGACGCGCACCAGCTCGGCCTGCGCGGGCACCTGGAAATAGACGTTGGAGCCCTCGGGCAGGCGCTCCAGCAGCCCGGCTTCGGTCAGCAGCTTGAGGTGGCGGGAGAGGCGCGGCTGGGACTGGCCCAGCACGGCGCAAAGCTCCGTCACGCAGAAGGCGCCACGGGCGCAGAGTGCCAGCAGCCGGAGCCGTGTGGGCTCGGCCGTCGCGCGCAGCTGGGAGAGGAGGGCGTCCATGGGCTTGCAAATGGCATAAAGATATCCTTATGTCTACCCTATGGCTTGGTCTTTGGACGCCCGCATCCCTGTCTCGATCCTTCCGGAGCCCGGCGCGCTGGCGGCGGCGCTGGCGGCCGGCAAGCCGGCGGCGGTCGTCACCCTGGCCCCGCCCGGCCCGCTGCCCGAGGGCGCGGCCTGCTCCGTCGCCTTCGAGGCGGGCGTCACGGCCCACGCCGTGGCCTGCGCCTGCTGCCAGGGCCGCAGCCCGGCCGCCCAGGCGCTGGACCGCCTCTTCCAGGCCCGCGTGCGCGGCCAGGCCCGCTGGTTCGACCGCGTCCTGGTGCTGGACGAGGAGGGCGCGGGCGAGGCGGTGCGCGTCGCCCTGGCCGAGGACGCCCTGGCGGCGGCGCGGTTCCGCCTAGCCTGACGGGGCCGGATTGGGGGTATAAGGTAGCCCAACGCCAAAGCGAAAAGGGCCGCCACTCCATGAGCTTCGCTTCCACGCAGGACCTCGCCGACAAGCACGTCTCCTTCGACGAGCTCGGCCCCGGGCTCTATGCCTATACCGCCGAGGGCGACCCGAATTCCGGCGTGATCGTCGGGCCGGAGGGCGTGGTGGTGGTGGACGCCCAGGCCACACCGATCATGGCCGCCGATGTGCAGGCGCGCATCGCCAACGTGACGCCCCTGCCGGTGAAGCAGGTGGTGCTCTCGCATTACCACGCGGTGCGCGTGCTCGGCGCCTCCGGCTATCCGGCGCATTCCATCATCTGCTCGGACGCGACGCGCGACCTCATCGTCGAGCGCGGCGCACAGGACATGGACAGCGAGATCGGCCGCTTCCCGCGCCTGTTCCGCGGGCGGGAGAGCATCCCGGGCCTCACCTGGCCCACGCAGAGCTTCCACCAGAAGATGTCGCTCTGGCTCGGCGAGCGCGAGGCGCGGATCATCCATATCGGCCGCAGCCACACAGCGGGCGACACGGTGGTCTGGATGCCCAAGGAGCGCGTGCTCTTCGCCGGCGACACGGTGGAATTCGGCGCAACACCTTATTGCGGCGACGCGCATTTCGCCGATTGGCCCGCCACCATCGCCGCCATCCGGGAATTGGGGCCGGAAAAGCTGGTCCCCGGCCGGGGTGCCGCGCTGCTGACCAAGGCGGATGTCGCCCAGGCCCTGCACGAGACGGAAAGCTTCACGAGCGACCTCTTCGGCCTCGCGCAGCGCGCCGTGGCCAAGGGCTGGAACCTGACGCAGCTCTATGCCGAGGCGATGGACGCGATGCGGCCGAAATACGGGCATTGGGTGATCTTCGAGCACTGCATGCCCTTCAATGTCAGCCGCGCGTTCGACGAGGCGAGCGGCATCACCCATCCGCGCATCTGGACCGCCGAGCGCGACCTCGAGATGTGGCGCGCCGTCGAGGGTGCGACGCCCATGAAGCCCGCCGAAGCGCACTGACCTGGAGTGATTGAGGTGCCGGGGACGTACACCCAGCCGCACTACGCCTTCCGCCCGCATCCGGGCGGTGAGGAGAGCGCGCCGCTGGTCATCGCGGGCGCCGGCCTCGTCGGGCTGACGGCGGCGCTCGATCTCGCGCGGCGCGGGCAGCGCGTGGTGGTGCTGGATGAGGATGACACGGTGAGCTTCGGCAGCCGCGCCATCTGCTTCGCCAAGCGCACGCTTGAAATCTTCGCCCGGCTCGGCCTCGGCCACAAATTCCTGGAGAAGGGCATCACCTGGAATCAGGGCCGCGTCTTCTTCCAGTCGCGCGAGGCGTACAGCTTCAACCTGCTGCCGGAGGATGGCCACGAATTCCCGGCTTTCGTGAACCTGCAGCAGTATTACGCCGAGCAATGGCTGGTGGAGGCCTGCGAGGCGACGGGCCTCGTGGATCTCCGATGGAAATCCCGCGTCACGAGCGTCGAGAATTTTCCCGAGGGCGCGCGCCTCACCGTCGAGACGCCCGCCGGTTCCTACACGCTGCACGCCGACTGGCTGCTGGCGGCAGATGGCGCGCGCAGCTTCATCCGCGAGACGCTCGGCCTCGCCTTTACCGGGCAGGTGTTCCGCGACCGCTTCCTCATCGCCGATGTGGTGATGACCGCCCCCTTCCCGACCGAGCGCTGGTTCTGGTTCGACCCGCCCTTCCATCCCGGGCAGTCCGTGCTGCTGCACAAGCAGCCGGACGACGTGTGGCGCATCGACTTCCAGCTGGGCTGGGACGCCGATCCGGAGCGCGAGAAGGACCCGGGGCGCGTGCGCGAACGGGTCAAGGCGATGCTGGGGCCGGACGTGCCCTTCGACCTTGAATGGGTCAGCGTCTACACCTTCCGCTGCCGCCGGATGGAGCGCTTCCGCCATGGCCGCATCTTCTTCCTGGGCGACGCCGCGCATCAGGTGAGCCCCTTCGGCGCGCGCGGCGGCAATGGCGGCGTGCAGGATGCCGACAACCTCTGCTGGAAGCTCGCCGCCGTGCTGCGCGGCGAGGCGGGCGACGCGCTGCTGGACAGCTACGACGCCGAGCGCATTCCCGCGGCGGATGAGAATATCCTGAACTCCACGCGCAGCACGGATTTCATCACGCCGAAGAACGCCGCCGCCCGCGCCTTCCGCGACGCGGTGCTGGAGCTGGCGGAGGATTGGCCGCTGGCGCGGCCGCTGGTGAATTCGGGCCGTCTTTCGCGCCCCTCGACGCTTTGGAACAGTCCGCTGAACGGCCCGGACGAAGCCCCGGGCCTGGCGCCACCCGGCACGCCGGCCCCCGATGCGCCGGTGCTGCGCGGCGATGCGCGCGACTGGCTGCTGCGTCACATCGGCGCCGATGGCGGCTTCACGCTGCTGGCGCGCGAGGTGACGCCGGTGCCGCTGCCCGGCATCACCACGCTGGTGCTGACGGACACGCCGCGCCCCGGCGCGCTGCTCGACCATTCGGGCCTCGTCGCCGCGCGCTATGGCCTCTCGCCCGGCGAATGCGTGCTGCTGCGCCCCGACCAGCATGTCGCCGCGCGGTTCACCACCGCCGCGCCCGATCCGATCCTCGCCGCGCGCGGTAAAGCTCTTGGACGAGGGACCCTCGCACCATGACCCGCCTTCGCACCGAACCGCGCCTCGCGGAGCCCGACGAATTCTACGCCGCGCTGATGGAGGCACATCGCGCGCTGGATGAGACGGCCTCGCGCAAGTTGGATGCCAAGCTCATCCTGCTGCTGGCCAATCACATCGGCGACATGACGGTGCTGCGCCAGGCGCTGGCGATTGCCCAAGGCGCCAAGCCGGAGGAATAATGCGGGCATGAGCAATCCCACCGAGACCATCGCCCAGTGGCAGGATGAATTCACCGCCATCCGCCGCGACATCCACGCGCATCCCGAGCTGGGGCTGGAAGAGCATCGCACCGCCGATCTCGTCGCCCGCAAGCTGGAGGAGCTCGGCATCGAGGTGCATCGCGGCGTGGGCGCCACCGGCGTGGTGGGCGTGATCCGCAACGGCAACGGCCAGGGACGGATCGGCCTGCGCGCCGACATGGACGCGCTGGCGATGAGCGAGGCGAATGATTTCGGCCACGCCAGCACCATCCCGGGCAAGATGCACGCCTGCGGGCATGACGGGCACACGACCATGCTGCTCGCCGCCGCCAAGTATCTGCAGACCACCAAGCGCTTCGACGGCACGGTCCATCTGATCTTCCAGCCGGGCGAGGAGGGCGCGGGCGGCGCGCTCGCGATGCTGGAGGATGGCCTCTTCGAGCGCTTCCCCTGCGACGCCGTCTTCGGCCTGCACAACCGCCCCGGCATGCCGGTCGGCCAATACGGCCTGCGCCCCGGGCCGATGATGGCGGGGGTGGCCTTCTACGACATCCACGTCACCGGCAAGGGCGGCCATGGCGCGCGGCCCGAGACGACGCATGATCCGGTGGTGATGGGCGCGGCCATCGTCCAGGCGCTGCAATCCGTCGTCGCGCGCAACGTGCCGGCGGCCGAGCGCGCCGTGCTCAGCATCACGCGCTTCGATGCCGGCAATGCCTACAACGTGATCCCGAACGAGGTGCGCCTCGGCGGCACGGTGCGCGCCTTCAGCAACGAGATCATGAAGCTGGTCGAGGACCGCATGCGCGCGATCAGCGAAGGGGTCGCGGCCGGCCTTGGCGGTTCGGCGGTGCTGGATTTCCGCGTGATCACGACGCCCCTGGTGAATGACGCGATGGAGGCCGTGGCGCTCGGCGACGCCGCCGCATCCCTGGTGGGCGAGGGCCATGTGAAGCGCGAATTCCCCGCCGTGATGGGCGGCGAGGATTTCGCCTACATGCTGGAGAAATGCCCCGGCGCCTACATCGTCACCGGCAATGGCGACAGCGCCGAGGTGCACAATCCGCGCTTCGACTTCAACGACGCCGCCATCCCGCATGGCGCGGGCGTGCTGGCGGCCGTCGTCGAGGCGAAGCTGAAGCGGGTCGAATAGACCCGCCCCGGCGGCAGGTCAGGCCTTCACCAGGCTCTTCACTTCCTCCAGCGCCTCGGCGAAGCGGCGGTTCAGCACGCCGACAGCCTCGCCATTGGACTTCTGGATGAGCTCGGCGATCTCCTGCATGTTCGCCACCGCGCGCTCATAGGCGGCCTTCATCATCTCGGCCTGGTGCGCGGCCTTGGCGTTGGGCGAGCCATCGGCGGCGCTCAGGCTCTGCATGGCCTGCGTCATCTCGGCCATCACCTGCTGGATGATCTCCATGTTGCGGCGGCCCACGGCCTGCGCACCTTCCATGGCGAGCTTGTTCGCGGTGGTCAGCGCCTCGAGGTTGCGCTTCTGCGCGTCGGCGAAGGCCTGGAAATCGGGCAGGCCCGGCATCTTCATCGAGGTGAAGGCGCGCATCATCTCTTCGGGGTTGAAGCTGTTCGTCATGGCGTGAGTCTCCGCGCCCCCGCCACCCAATGGACCCCAGCGATCCATTGTTCCGGCCGGGAACCGCCTTTCCGAGTCGTAACCGCCCGAAGGCGACGCGGTCAAATGACTTCGTCGGGAGATTCGGGGGCGGCTTCAACCTCGGGCTCGGGTTCGGCCTGATCCTCCCTGGGCGCCATGCCGAACCAGCGCGCCGCGCGGTCCGCCTGGTCCAGCGCGCGGTCGAGGGCCGCCATGGTGGCGGAGAGGTCCTCGCTCTCGTCCTTTTCCCAGGCGCGCAGGGCGGCGAGCCAGACGCCGATCAGCCCCTGGACGCGCAGAACGCCCTTCGGGCCGGCCGCATCCAGCCCGGCGGCCTCCAGCATCCAGGCCATGGAGGATGCGTTGCGCGGCGCGAACCACAGCGCCAGCAGCGGCGCGCGCGGCAGGTCGCGCAGCAGCCGCACCACGCCGGCGCGGTCGGGCTGCAGCGAGTCCAGGCGGCGCATCAGAACGTCGAAGAGGCGATCGCGCGGCGTGCTGCCGAGGTCATCCACCGTGCCCTCCAGCACCGCCGCATCCACGGCCCGCTGGTGCGCGGCCAGGATGTGCAGCGGTGTCGCGAAGTGGCGGCGCAGTTCGGCCAGCGAGAGGCCAGCCTCGGCGGCCACGGCGCGCAGCGTCAGCCCATGCCAGCCACTGCCGGCCAGGACGCGCCAGAAGGCGCCGAGGATCGCTGCATGGTCGGGAACGGATGTGCTCATGCCCGCAAGATTGGCCCGCAGGCGCCCGGGCGCAAGCCGCCCCTCAATCGGCCGTGATGTTCCCGGCCGCGATCACCGCCCGCCAGCGCTCCAGCTCGGCCCGGACCAGGGCGGTGTAGCCGGCCGGCCCCTCCGCGCCCGGCCGCACGCCGATGGGGGTGAAGCGCTCCACCACCGCCGGGTCCGCCAGGGCATGGGCGATCTCGGCATCCCAGCGGGCGATGATCTCGGGCGGCAGGCCGGCCGGCGCCGAGAAGCCGAACCAGTTGCTGGCCACCACCTGGGGGAAGCCCTGCTCGGCGAAGGTCGGCACATCGGGCAGGGAGGCGGGGCGCGTCTGCTCGCTGGTGGCCAGCGCGCGCAGCCGCCCGCCGCGCAGATGCGGCAGCGCGATGGGCAGGCTCTCCATGATGGCGGGGATCTGCCCGCTGATCGTATCCGTCAGCGCGGGGGCCGAGCCGCGATAGGGCACATGGGTGAGGTCCACGCCCGCCGCCCGCGCCAGCAATTGCCCGATCAGGTGGTTCAGCGTGCCGTTCCCGCCCGAGCCGTAAGAGACCGGCCGCTGCCGCGCCACCGCCAGGAATTCGGCCAGGTTGCGCGCGGGAAAATCGAGATTCACCGCGAGCACGGAGGGGAAGGTGCCGATCAGCCGGATGTTGGAGAAATCACGCAGCGCGTCATAGGGCGGGTTGCGATAGAGCACCGGTCCGATGCCATGCGAGGCGGCCGAGGAGATCATCACCAGGAAGCGGTCGCCCGGCGCCTTCGCCACGATGTCCGCGCCCAGGGCGCCACCCGCGCCCGGCCGGTTTTCCACCACCACCGGCTGGCCAAGCCGCGCGCTGACCACGGGGGCGATGATGCGCGAGAGCGTATCGGCCGCACCACCGGGCGGGAAGTTGACGATCCAGCGGATGGGGCGGTCGGGCCAGGGCGCCTGGGCCAGCGCGGGCGTGGCGAGCACCCCCGCGCCGATCAGCGCGGCGCGGCGGGAGAGTGGTTGCATGGGGGGCCTCCTGTGCCCCGCAAGCGTCACCGGGATCAGCCGGGCATGCAAGCGCGGGGCTTCACCCCCGCGCGACGAAGCGCTCCAGCCAATGGATGGTGTAGTCGCCCGACTGGAACTCGGCATCGGCCATGATGCGCCGGTGCAGCGGCAGCGTGGTCTTGATGCCGTCCACCACCATCTCGTCCAGCGCGCGCTGCATGCGGGCGATGGCCTGCGGGCGCGAGGGCGCATGCACGATGAGCTTGGCCACCAGGCTGTCGTAATGCGGCGGCACCGCATAGCCGGAGTAGAGCGCGCTATCCACGCGCACGCCGAGGCCACCCGGCGCGTGATAGGTGTTCACCCGGCCGGGCGAGGGCGCGAAGCTCTCGGGGTCCTCGGCGGTCACGCGGCATTCGATGGCGTGGCCGTTGAACTGCACATCCTCCTGCCCGTAGCCGAGCTTCTCGCCGGCCGCGATGCGGATCTGCTCCCGCACCAGGTCCACGCCGCAGACCATCTCCGTCACGGGGTGTTCCACCTGCAGGCGGGTGTTCATCTCGATGAAGGCGAATTGCCCGTCCTGGTAGAGGAATTCGAGCGTGCCGGCGTTGCGATAGCCCAATTGCCGCAGCCCCGACGTCACCTGCGCGCCCAGCGCGTTGCGCTCGGCCGCCGTGAGCACGGGCGAGCCCGCCTCCTCCACCAGCTTCTGGTGGCGGCGCTGGAGCGAGCAGTCGCGCTCGCCGAAATGCACGACATTGCCATGCGTGTCGGCCAGGATCTGCAGCTCGATGTGGCGCGGTCGATCCAGGTATTTCTCCATATAGACCGCGTCATTGCCGAAGGCGGCCTTGGCCTCGGTGCGGGCCACCTGCCACGCCTCCTCCAGCTCGTCCGCCGAGCGCGCGACCTTCATGCCGCGCCCGCCACCGCCGGCCGCCGCCTTGATCAGCACCGGATATTTGATGCGCTCGGCGATCTCGCGCGCTTCCTCGAAGCTCTCCAGCGCGCCGGGCGAGCCGGGCACCAGCGGCACGTTGAGCTTGCGCATCGCGTCCTTGGCCGCGATCTTGTCGCCCATCATGTGGATGTGGTCGGCCGTGGGGCCGATGAAGGTGAGGCCATGCGCCTCCACCATCTCGGCGAAACGGGCATTTTCCGAGAGGAAGCCGTAGCCGGGGTGGATGGCATCCGCCCCCGTGATGGCCGCCGCCGAGAGGATCGCCGCCACGTTCAGATAGCTGTCGCGCGCCAGCGGCGGGCCGATGCAGACGCTCTCATCGGCGAGGCGCACATGCATGGCGGAAGCATCGGCGGTGCTGTGCACGGCGACGGTGCGGATGCCCATCTCCTGGCAGGCGCGGTGCACGCGCAGCGCGATCTCGCCGCGATTGGCGATCAGAATTTTCTTGAGCATTTTTCTAAGCCCTCAGGCGCCGGGCGCCGGCTCCGCCGGCTTGGCTTCGCCGCGCGACGGGTGTGCCGGGCGGGGAAGTCAGTTGCGCGGCGCCGGCCGATGTGCGGCCGGGTTCTGAAAGGAAGCGCGGGTCCTGGTCGCTGACCGCGTTGGGCACGAATGATCCGGGGAGCGCGCTGTGGTGGTCCATGCGCGGGGCCATCGCCCTATTCCACCAGCACCAGCGGCTCGCCGTATTCCACGGGCGTGCCGGCTTCGACCAGGATGCGCGTGACCGTGCCCGAGCGGCTGGTCTTGATCTGGTTGAAGGTCTTCATCGCCTCGATGAGCAGCACGGTCTGGCCCGCGCTCACCTTGGCGCCGACCGTGATGAAGGGCGGCGCGCCCGGCTCGGGCGAGAGATAGGCCACACCCACCATGGGCGAGGTGATCAGGCCCGGATGCTTCGGGTCGATCGCGTCCGAGTCCCCGGCGGGCGCGGCCGGGGCGGCGGGCGCCGCATGGGCCGGGGCGGCCATCGGCATCTGCATGGGCATCTGCATCGGCATGGAGGGCGCCGCGAAATACTGCGGCGCCGCCACCGGGGCCTGCGGAATGATCCGCGCCACGCGGATGCGCGATTCCTTCTCCGAGAGCTCGATTTCGGTCAGGTCGGTCTCGCGCAGGATTTCGGCGAGCTTGCGGATCGCCTCCGCGTCGAACTGAATGCCGGTGGTCATGCTTCGTCATCCTCGTTTCCGCCGACGAGGTTCGCCATGGCCTGCAGCGCCAGGGCATAGCCCGCGACGCCCAGGCCGGCGATCACGCCGGTGGCTGCCTTGGAGACCAGGCTGTGCTGCCGGAACTCCTCGCGCCGATGAATATTGGTGATATGGACCTCGATCACCGGCAAGCCCACGGCAAGCAGCGCGTCCAGGATGGCGACCGAGGTGGTGGTGTAGCCGGCCGGGTTGATCACGATGCCCGCGGCGCGGCCACGGCATTCCTGGATCCAGGAGACCAGCTCCCCTTCCGTGTTCGACTGCCGGAAATCGATCGCGAGCCCGAGTTCCTCCGCCGCCTCGGCGCAGAGGTTCTCCACATCATCGAGCGTCGCGGTGCCGTATTTCTCCGGCTCGCGCGTGCCCAGCATGTTGAGGTTGGGGCCGTTGAAGACGGCGATCAGGTTCATGGCGGTTCGGTCAAACAGGGAATGGATTGGCCGGGCTAGCATGGGGCATGCGCCAGCGGCAAGCGCGCCCCCGGCTTGCGCGCCGGCCCCGGGCGACCCAGATTGCCCAGGACCAAGGGGAGCCCCCCGTCCAGGGGGCTGAGAGTCCGCGATGGCGCGGTGACCCTACGAACCTGATCCGGGTCATGCCGGCGAAGGGATGGGAGCCCCTGTCCCTCCCGCCGTCCCTGACCCCATTGGCGGGAGTGCGCGTGCGATGTCCGAGCTGGCCCTGGGCCTGAAGCTCACCGTGAATGGCGAGGCGCGGCGCGTGCCGCAGGGCCTCACCGTGGCCGGGCTGCTGACCGAGATCGGTCTCGCCGAACGCAAGGTGGCCGTGGAGCGCAACCTCGAGATCGTGCCGCGTTCCCAACATGCAACGACGGCGCTGGCCGAGGGCGACGCCATCGAGATCGTTCATTTCATCGGGGGTGGCTGAGCCGTGACCGAAGACAGCTGGGACGTCGCCGGGCGGCGCTTCACCTCGCGCCTCATCGTGGGCACGGGGCGCTACAAGTCGCTGGAGGAAACGCGCGACAGCATCGCGGCGAGCGGGGCGGAGATCGTCACCGTCGCCGTCCGCCGGGTGAACCTGAGCGACCCCTCGGCGCCCATGCTGCAGGATTTCGTGCCGCCAGACCGTTACACTTACTTACCCAACACCGCCGGCTGCTTCACCGCGCAGGATGCGGTCCGCACGCTGCGCCTGGCGCGCGAGGCGGGCGGCTGGAACCTGGTGAAGCTGGAAGTGCTGGGCCCGCCGCCCTTCCTCTACCCCGACATGGCCGCGACCTTCGAGGCCGCAGCCGCCCTCATCGCCGATGGCTTCGAGGTGATGGTCTATTGCGCCGATGACCCGGTGGCGGCGAAGCGGCTGGAGGAGATGGGCTGTGTGGCCATCATGCCGCTGGGCGCACCCATCGGCTCGGGCATGGGCGTGGTGAACCCCTACATGATCCGCGCCATCAAGGCCGCGGCCAAGGTGCCGGTGCTGGTGGATGCGGGCATCGGCACGGCGAGCGAGGCGGCCTTCGCCATGGAGCTGGGCTGCGACGCGGTGTTGCTGAACAGCGCCATCGCGCATGCGCAGGACCCGGTGAAGATGGCCACGGCCATGAAGCACGCCGTCATCGCCGGGCGCGCCGCGCATCTCGCGGGCCGCATGCCGCGGGACTACAAGGCGGATGCCTCCAGCCCCATGACGGGGCTGATCCGCTGAGATAGCCTCACCCCCCTGAACCCAGGGGGAAACATCATGGATCTCGGCATCAAGGGCCGCACCGCCATCGTCTGCGCGGCCTCCAAGGGGCTCGGGCGCGGCTGCGCCTTCGCGCTGGCGCGGGAGGGCGTCTCGCTCGTCATCTCCGCCCGTGGCGGCGAGGCGCTGGAGGCGACCGCGGCCGCCATCCGCGCCGAGACCGGCGTCCCGGTCACCACCGTGCAGGGCGATGTGACGACCGAGGCGGGGCGCGCAGCCCTCTTCGCCGCCTGCCCGGAGCCGGACATCCTGATCACCAATGCCGGCGGGCCGCCGCAGGGCGAGTTCTCGCAATTCGAGCTGGATGACTGGCGCCGCGCCGTCGAGGCCAACATGCTGACGCCCATCGCGCTGATCCGCGCGGTGCTGCCGGCCATGCAGGCGCGCCGTTTCGGCCGGGTGCTGAACATCACCAGCTATTCCGTGAAGATGCCGATCGGGCGGCTGGAGCTCTCCAACGGCGCGCGTGCGGGCCTGACCGGGGCGCTGGCCTCGCTGGCGCGGCGGGTGGCGGCGCACAATGTGACGATCAACCACCTGCTGCCGGGGCCCTTCGACACGGACCGCGTGCGGGGGAACTGGGAAGCGGTGGCCAAGGGTGGCGGGGGCGATGTGGCGGAGCTGGAGCGGCGGGCCATCGCCGGCATCCCGGCCGGGCGGCTTGGCACCGCCGAGGAATTCGGCGCCTTCGCCGCCTTCCTCTGCTCCGCCCATGCGGGCTTCACCACGGGCCAGAGCATCCTGCTCGACGGCGGCTCCTATCCGGGGACTTTGTAAAAGCCCTCAGACGCCGGGCGCGCGCTCCGCGCGCTTGGCTTCGGATCGCTGAAGCGATCCGCCGGCCCCACGTGCGGCCGGATATGTCGTTGTTGTGCCCTCAGACGCCGGGCGGCTGGTGCGCCGGGCCAATAGCCTGTTGGGCGGCGCCGGCCGCTGTGCGGCAGGATTCGCTGAGGTCAACGCCTTTCCTGCCTTCGCGGAGCACCGGCCGAATCGGCCCCTGCCCCCGATGCGCCGGGTGCAATCCTGACACGCGCCGGAAACACTCCTGCCTCCCCCCGGGAGATTCCGGCATTTTCCCGTGACCCCCCGGGGGGCTTTCGGCGGGGTTTCCGGCGCCCCCGGGGAGAGACGCGAAAAAACTTCGCCCATTCGGGATTTCCCGCTTGCATGCTGGTGCGACTGGCCCTACATCGCGCCTCACAAGACGCAGTACGCACGTGCCTCTGGCCCCAGGCCCACGGAGCTGAGCCCCGAATAAGGCTTGCCACCGCGGCGCAAGGTTTACGCAACGACGTCAAGCGTTCTGGCAACCCCGTGGCTTACCCCACGGTCTTCTTCTGGTCGCTGGTTCGTTCGACCGTTTCGTCAATCTGGGGCCACCCCTGACGGGGTCGGTTCCACTTGTTTGTGGAGTATCGTGCGATGACCCCCAAGGTCGCTCGCTACCTGGCGGACACCCAGCCGGCCACGCCCTGCCTCGTGCTGGATGTGGACCGCGTCGCGCAGAATTTCGCTCGCCTCCAGCAGGCGATGCCGCTGGCGCGCATCTACTACGCCGTGAAGGCCAATCCGGCCGCCCCGATTCTCGACCGGCTGGTGGGGCTCGGCTCCTTCTTCGACGCCGCCTCCTTCCAGGAGGTCGAGATGTGCCTGGCTTCGGGCGCCGCGCCGGATTCCATCTCCTACGGCAACACCATCAAGCGCGAGCGCGACATCGCCGCCGCCTATGCGGCCGGCGTGCGCATGTTCGCCTTCGACAGCGAGATGGAGCTGGAGAAGCTCGCGCGTTCCGCGCCGGGCAGCCGCGTCTATTGCCGCATCCTCGTGGGCAATGACGGCGCCGAATGGCCGCTCAGCCGCAAGTTCGGCTGCGAGGTCGAGATGGCGCGCGCGCTCATGATCCGCGCGGCGGAGATGGGGCTCGACGCCTTCGGCCTCTCCTTCCATGTCGGCAGCCAGCAGACCAAGACCGTCGCCTATGAGGCGGCGATCGCCAAGGTCGCCATGCTCTTCACCGACTTGGCCGAGGCCGGTGTGAAGATCCGCATGGTGAATCTCGGCGGTGGCTACCCCGTGCGCTACAAGGCGGAAGTGCCCGAGATCGATGATTTCGGCTCCGCCATCATGGGCGCCATGGCCGAGCATTTCGGCAACGCGATCCCCGAGATCGTGATCGAGCCCGGCCGCTTCCTGGTGGCCGATGCGGGCGTCGTCTCGTCCGAGGTGGTGCTGGTCAGCCGCAAGGCCGAGAATGATCCGGTGCGCTGGGTCTATCTCGACATCGGCCGCTTCGGCGGGCTGGCGGAGACCGAGGGCGAGGCGATCAAGTATGCCTTCCGCACCCCGCATGACGGCGCCAGCGACGGCCCCGTGACCATCGCGGGCCCGACCTGCGACAGCACGGACACGCTCTACGAGAAGAGCAACTACCGTCTGCCCATGGCGCTGACGGCGGGCGACCGCGTGGAGCTGCTGGCCACCGGCGCCTATGTGACGACCTATGCCAGCCAGAAGTTCAACGGCTTCGAGCCGCTGGCCGAACACTACATCTGAGTTGATCGGGGGCGCTTTTGGCGCCCCCGGTTACCCCGCCGCGCGCGCCACCGGCGCCCAGCGCGCCGTTTCCTCCACCACGAAGGCCAGCATCTGCGCCCCGGTCATGTTGCCGAGCGAGGCCAGGCCCAGCGCGTCCATCCGCTCGCGCACCACGGCCTCCTGCATCGCGGCCTGGCAGACCTCGTTGATGCGCGTGGCGATGGCGGGCGGAATGCCGGCGGGGCCCGCCAGCAGGAACCAGTTGTTCGCCACCACCGAGGGAAAGCCGGATTCGCGCACCGTTGGCACGCTCGGAAAAATCCCGATGCGCTCGGCGCTGGTGAAGGCGAGCGCCCGCAGCGAACCCTGCCGCACAGAACCCGCATGCGCACCGATCGTGTCCCAGAGCGAGGTCACATCGCCCGAGAGCACCGCCGCCTGCGCCTCGGGCGCGCCGCGGAAGGGCACATGCAGCAGTTTCACCCCGACGGCCTGCTCGAAGAGCATGCCGGCCAGGTGGCCGATGGAGCCGGCGCCCGAATTGCCGAAGCTGATGCCCTCCGGCCGCGCGCGGGCGGCCGCCGCGTAGTCCTGGATGGTCTGGTAGGGGCTTTGCGCCCGCACGGCACAGACGATGGGCGCGCCGCCGAACATCGTGATGTAGGTGAAGCTCTCGGGCCGATAGGTGATGTTGGCCATGAGCGTCGGCGCCACCGTCAGCGGCCCGGTGTTGGTGATGAGCAGCGTGTGGCCATCGGGCGCGGCCTGCGCCGCCTGGGCCGTGCCGACCGAACCACCCGCGCCGGGCCGCGCCTCCACCACGAAGGGCTGGCCGAAGGCGCGCTCCAGCCGCTCGCTCATCAGGCGCATCACCACATCCGTGGTGCCGCCGGGGGAATAGGGGTTGATGACGCGCACCGGGCGGCTCGGCCAGGCCGGTTGCGCCGAGACGGCGACGGGCGCGGCGAGCGCGCTGCCCAGGATGAGGCGACGGGACAGGGGCATGGGCTCACTCCTGCTGAAAGGCGCGGCAGAAACCGGCAAATCCGGCGCCGCCCCTCCCGTGGAGCGAAATTCATGCCAGGGCGTTCAGCCCTTCCCGGCGACCACCACCATGGCGGGCTTCAGCAAGCGGCCGTTCAGCGTCCAGGCGCTGGTCCAGGCCTGGAGCACGGTGCCGGGCTCCACGCCCTCGGGGGCCGGGGCCTCGCTCATCGCCTGGTGCAGCTCGGGGTCGAAGGGCTGGCCTTCGGCCGGCTTGCGATGCACGCCGTGGGTTTCCAGGCGCTGCAGCAGGAAGCGCTCCACACCCTCGAAGCCGCCGCGCATCTTGCCGATGATCTCGGCCTCGCCCTCTTCGGCCTTGGGCAGAAGGTCCAGGCCGCGGCGCAGGTTCTCGGCCACTTCCGTCATGTCGGTGGCGAATTTCTGCACGGCGTAGTTGCGCGCCTTCTCCACCTCGTCCTTGCCGCGGTTGCGGACGTTCTGGACCTCGGCCTCGGCGCGCAGCCAGCGGTCCTTCATCTCGGCCAGCTCGGCCTCGAGGGCGGCGATGCGCTCCTCCGGCGTCGGTGCGGGCGGGGGCGCGTCAGGGGTCTCCGGCGCGGCTTCGGCCGGGGAAGGGTTGGGTTGTTCGCTCATGCCTCAGAGGTAGGCGCGTGGCGGCGCGGGATCAACCCAGCAGCCGGCCGATGACCCGCGCGGTGTAGTCCACCACCGGGATCACGCGGCCGTAATTGATGCGCGATGGCCCGATCACACCGATGGCGCCCACGATCTTCTCCTGCCCGTTGCGGAATGGGGCCACCACCACGGAGAGGCCCGCGGTGGAGAAGATGCCGCTCTCGGCGCCGATGAAGATCTGCACCCCCTCGCCCCGCTGGGCCAGTTCCAGCAGCTTGAGGGTGGTCTCCTGCGCCTCCAGCCGCTCGAACAGGGCCTGGATCTCCTGCACGCGGGCCAGGTTCTCCATGTTCTCCAGCAGCCGCGCCTGGCCACGCAGGATGAGCGAGCCGCTACCGCCGCCCGCCCAGGTCGCCATGCCGGCCTCCACCACCTGGGTGGTGAGCGCATCGAGCGCGGTGCGGTTGGCGGCGATCTCGGTCATGACGTTGGCGCGCGTCTCGTCCAGCGTGCGGTCGGAGAGGCGGGCGTTGAGATAATTGCCCGCCTGCACCAGCGCGGAGGGCGGCAGGCCCGGCGGCACCTCGATCACGCGGTTCTCCACGCGGCCATCGCCCTGCACCAGCACCACCAGCGCGCGGCCGGGGCCCAAGGGCACGAATTCGATATGGCGCAGCGGCGCCTCGCCCTTCGGCGCCACGACGAGGCCAGCGGCCCCCGCGAGGCCGGAGAGCATCTGCCCGGCTTCCGCCAGTGTATCCTGGAGCGAGCGGCCATGCGCCGCGCAGCGGGCGGCGATCTCGGCGCGCTCCTCCTCGGCCAGGTCGCCGAATTCCAGGAGGCCATCCACAAACAGGCGCAGGCCCTGCTGCGTCGGCAGGCGGCCGGCGCTGGTGTGCGGGGCATAGAGCAGGCCCGCCTCTTCCAGATCCGCCATCACGTTGCGGATGGAGGCCGGCGAGAGGTTCAGCGGCAGGCGGCGGGAGAGGGTGCGGCTGCCCACGGGCTCGCCGGTCGCGACATAGACCTCCACCAGCTCGCGCAGCACGGCGGTCGAGCGGGGGTCCAGGGCGCTGGTGGCGATACTCGGCACCGCGACGAGGGGTGTCTTGAAGGGGGTGTGCATCGCTTCTGATAGCTTGGTTGTCCGGGAAGCGTTGGTCAACCTTTGCGCGGCAACCACTGGTCATGCGGCCCCGCTTGTGCTGAGTGCCGCCGGAGAAACCCTGAGGATTGCCCGAACATGCGCCCATCCGGCCGCGCCCCCGACGCCCTGCGCCCGATCTCGATCGAGACCGGCATCGCCAAGCATGCGGAAGGCTCCTGCCTCATCCGCATGGGCAACACCGAGGTGCTCTGCGCCGCGAGCCTGGAGGCGCGCGTGCCGCCCTTCCTGCGCAACCAGGGCCTGGGCTGGGTGACGGCCGAATACGGCATGCTGCCGCGGGCCACCCACACGCGCGGTGATCGCGAGGCGGCGCGCGGCAAGCAATCCGGCCGCACGCAGGAGATCCAGCGCCTGATCGGCCGCAGCCTGCGCGCCGTGACCGATCGCAAGGCGATGGGCGAGATGACGGTGACGCTGGATTGCGACGTGATCAACGCCGATGCCGGTACGCGCTGCGCCGCCATCACCGGCGCCTGGGTCGCGCTGCACCTGGCCTTCCAACATGCGAAGCGCAACAACATCATGAGCGCCATCCCGCTGACGGACCACGTCGCCGCCATCTCCTGCGGGATCGCGGGCGGCGAGGCGATCATCGACCTCGACTATGCCGAGGACAGCACGGCGGATGCGGATGCGAATTTCGTGCTCGCCGGCAATGGCAACCTGATCGAGGTGCAGGCGACGGCCGAGGGCGCGCCCTTCAGCGAGGCGCAGTTCCTGGCGATGCTGGACATGGCGCGCGATGGCGTGGCGCAGCTCGTCGCGGCGCAGAAGGCCGCCGTCGGCCTGTGAGGAAACTCGCGCCGGGCCAGCTGGTGCTTGCCAGCCACAATGCGGGCAAGCTGCGCGAATTCTCCGGGCTGCTGGCCCCGCATGGCCTGGAGCTGATATCGGCCGGCGCCCTCGGCCTGCCGGAGCCCGCCGAGACGGGCGCGACCTTCGTGGCCAACGCCAAGATCAAGGCGCAGGCGGCGGCGCGGGCGACCGACCTGCCGGCACTGGCCGATGACAGTGGCCTCGCGGTCGCAGCGCTGGGTGGCGCGCCGGGCGTCTATACGGCGGATTGGGCCATGCGGCCGGACGGCACGCGCGACTATGCCGCCGCCATGGCGCGCATCGCGGCCGAGGATCGCAGCGCGCGGCGCCGCTGCGCCTTCGTGGCCGTGCTTGTGCTGGCCTGGCCCGATGGCCACAGCGAGGCCTTCGAGGGGATCTGCGCCGGGCATTGGGTGGCGCCGCCGCGCGGCGCCCAGGGCTTCGGCTATGACCCGATGTTCGTGCCAGATGGCGCGACCCTGACCTTCGGCGAGATGACGCCGGAGCAGAAGGCGCGGCACAGCCACCGGGCGCGGGCCTTCGCCGCGCTGGCGAAGGGGTGTTTGGCGTAACCGAGGGGCCAGCCCCTCGGGCTGCCCGGCAGGAAACTCAGTTCCTTGGTGGGTGAGCGCGAGAGGGCAAAGCCCTCTCGCAACAACCTCAGCTTGCCTTCTTCAGAAAGCCCGCAAAGGCCGCCTGCGCCTCCGGGCTGCGCAGCCGCTCGCCGAAGCTCACACGCTCCGCCGCCATCGCGGCCTTCACCGCCTCCATATGCGGCGCGCGGATCAGGCGCTTGGATTCCTGCACCGAGCCGGGCGGCAAGGCGGCGAGCGTGGCCGCCATCTGCGCCGCCGTCGCCTCCACCTCGTCATCCGCCACCGCGCGCGTGGCGAGGCCGGCGGCCGCCGCATCGGCGCCGCTGAAGCCCGCACTCGCCAGCAGCCACCAATTCGCGATGGCGGGGCCGACGCGCGCGGGCATGAGCAGCGAGGACCCGGCCTCGGGGCAGAGGGCCAGGCGCGTGAAGGGCATCATCAGCCGCGCCGTCTCGCTCGCCACCACCACGTCGCAATGCAGCAGCATGGTGGTGCCGATGCCGACCGCATTGCCGCGCACGGCGGCGACGACGGGCTTCCGGAAGGCCAGGATGGCCTCGAGGAAATCGAAGGCGGCGCCGGGGTCCTTCGGGTCGCGCTCACCGGCCTTGGCGAAGTCGCCAATGTCGTTGCCCGCGGTGAAATCGGCGCCGCCAGCCAGCAGCACGACATTCACCGCGTCATCCGCGGCGGCGGCGTGCAGCCCGGCGGCCATGGCGCGGTACATGTCGCGGGTGAGGGCGTTCTTCTTCTCCGGCCGGTTCAGGCGGATGGTCATGACGGCGCCGTGGCGCCCGGTCAGCACATGGTCGGTCATCGCGTTTCCCCTTTGCTGGGGGGAATTAGATCAGAAGATCGCGGCGAAGGGGAGGATGCGGATGGGGGCTCCGGGTGCCAGTTCCGTGATGCTTTCGGGCAGTTCCGCGAAGCCGTCGGATTGGGTGAGCGAGGTGAGGAGGCCGGCCCCCTCGCGCGGGAATTTCTCCGCGACCAGGCCGGTCTCCTCTTCGCGCAGCGTCACACGCACATATTCGCGGCGGCCCTGCTTCTTGCGGTAGGCGAAGCCGCTCACGGCCGGCACGCGCAGCAGCGCCTCGGGCGCGGCACCGGCCAGCCGCAGGGCCAAGGGCCGCACCAGGTGCAGGAAGGTGACGACGGCCGCGACGGGATTGCCCGGCAGCCCCACCATGGGCACGCCATTCACCACGCCCATCGCCGCCGGCCGCCCCGGCTTCACGGCGAGGCGCCAGAAGACGAGCCTGCCCGCGCCCTCGATCGCGGCGCGGACGTGATCCTCCTCGCCGGTCGAGACGCCGCCGGAGGTGACCAGCAGGTCCTGCGTGGCACTCGCGCCATGCAACGCGCGGGAGGTTTCGGCCGCGTCATCGGGCAGGATGCCGAGATCCGTCACCTGCACGGGCAGCCGCGCCAGTATGGCCATCAGCGTGAAGCGGTTGCTGTCAAAGGTCTGCGCCGGGCCGAGCGGCGCGCCGGGCGAGGCCAGTTCATCGCCGGTGGAGAAGACGCCGACGCGGAGCATCGGGCGCACGGAGAGCTGCGCGAAACCCAGCGCGGCGGCGAGGCCGAGCTCCGGCGCGCGCAGGCGGCGGCCTTCGGGCAGGGCCAGGCTGCCGGCCGCGACATCCTCGCCGGCCGGGCGGGCATTGGCACCGCGCTTCAGGCCCGGGGGCAGCAGCAGCGTTTCGCCGTCGAGGCGCGCATCCTCCTGCATCATCACCGTATCCGCGCCTGGGGGCATGGGCGCGCCGGTGAAGATGCGCGCAGCGGTGCCGGGGGCGATGGCGGTGCCCGCATGCCCGGCGGCGATGCGGCCGGCCAGCATCAGGCGCGTCTCGCCCTCGGGCGCGAGGTCGGCATGGCGGAAGGCATAGCCATCCACCGCCGAGTTGAAGAAGGGCGGCAGCGGCGTCTGCGCGACCAGCGGCGCGGCGAGGACGCGGCCCAAGGCTTCGCGCAGCGGCACGCCCTCCGCGCCGGCCAAGGGGGCCACGCGCTCCAGGATCAGCGCCTGCGCCTGCTCCACCGTGAGCAGCGGTCCCCCGAAGGCGAAGCAGTCATCGGAGAGCTGGGCCATGGCTCAGCGATAATCCACCGCGAGGCGCAGCGCGGCATCGGCGATGGCGGGGATGTCGTCCAGATGCACCCAGCCGGGCGCGCCGGGGGGCGGCGCCACATCGCTCGCCACCAGGCCGATGCGGGGATCCTCCAGGTGCAGCCAGGGCTTGCCGTTGGCGGCGCGGTGCACTTCGATCTTCGGATGCGCCTCGCGCTTGAAGCCCTCGATGATGACGAGGTCCACCGGGGAGAGATGGGTGAGCAGCTCGGCAAGGCCGGGTTCCGGCGCGTCGCGATGCTCCGTCATCAGCGCCCAGCGCTTCGCGGAAGCGACCAGCACCTGGGAGGCGCCGGCCGCGCGGTGTTCGAAGGAATCCTTGCCCGGCTTGTCCACGTCGAATGCGTGGTGCGCGTGCTTGAGGGTGGAGACGCTGAGCCCGCGCCCCCGCAATTCCGGAATGAGCCGGGTGAGCAGCGTGGTCTTGCCCGCGCCGCTCCATCCCGCGAGGCCGATGATGCGCATGGGGCCTTTCAAACCCCCATGCGCGGCGCGTCAAGCACCGCGTCGCGGAGCGCGCCAAGCACCGCGTCGCGGCGCGCGCCAGGCACCACGTCGCGGAGCGCGCCTGGGACCATTCTCAGAAGCGATAGGCCACGCCCGCCGTGATGGTCTGGAAGGTGGCGAAATTATAGGTCGTGTCATTGTCCACGCCGCCCGTCAGCATGCGCCAGCCGAGCGTCGCCTGCCATTGCGGCGTCAGGTCGAAGCCGGCGCGCAGGCCGAGATCCACCGCGCTGCCCTGGGAGGCGGCCAGCCCATCCACCTCGCCCATCAGGCTCAGACGCGGGGCCACGCGCCAGTCGAAGCTCGCATGCAGCAGTGGTACGAAGCCGACATTGGAATCGGCGCGCGTAATGCCGTTCTGGCTGAGCCGGATCTCGGCGTCGCGGATCAGGCCGGTGAGGCCGACGCGCAGGCGGAAATCGGGCGTCTGCACCAGGGTGTAGCGATAGGTGGCGCGCCAGGTGTCGAAGCGGTAGTCGCCCGTGGTCCGCACGCCCGGCGCGAAGGTGGTGTTGGCGAAGTTGGTCGGGCCCAGCAGCGTGCCCGAGCCCTCGTTGCGCAGATACTGGTAGGCGACGAGGAAGCCGTGCCGCTCCCAGGGGTCCCAGGCCAGCGTCGCGCGGAAGAAGGGCGAGACCGGGTCGCCCTGCAGCGCGTTCAGGTTGAACTGCGTGCCGGTGTTGCCGGGGTTGCGGACCTGATTCTTGGTCTGGAAGGTCGCGCCGGATTCGAGATCCACGCGCCAGGCCTGCCTCTCCTGCGCGGCGGCGCCGAAGGAAACGAAAACGGCCATCGCCGGGGCGATGGCCGCAGGAATACGAAAGCGCATGAGACCCCCCGAGAAAGATGGCGGTCCTGTAACCCAGAACCGCCCTCCCGCGAAGGGAATTCTCGACCTTACTCGGCCGGCTTCACGCCGGAGGGGGCGACGACCTGGCGGGCCTTGGCCATCTCCTGCTCGACCCAGAGGCTATGGTGCTCCTTGGCCCAGTTCAGGTCCACCTCGCCAGAGCCCATCGCGTCGAAGGCGCCTTCCATGCCGACGGAGCCGATGTAGATGTGCGCGATCATCGCCGCCACCATCAGCACGGAGAGGATGGAGTGGATGATGTGCGCGAGCTGCATGTCGGCCACGCCGAACTCGCCCCAGAAGGGGAAGATCAGGAAGTAGCCCGAGGCCGCGACGATGCCGCCGCCCAGCACGGTGATCCAGAACACCATCTTCTGGCCGCCGTTGAAGCGGCCCGCCTTGGGATGGCCCTTGCCGATCAGGCCGCCGCCCATCTTGAACCACTCGATGTCACGGCCGTTCGGGATGTTGTCCTTCACCCAGAGCAGCAGCATGACGACGATGCCGAGCGTGAAGGGGAAGGCCACGAAATTATGCGCGATCTTCCCCCAGAGCGAGATCTCCGCGAAGGTATAGGGGCCGAGGATCGGCAGCAGGATGTGCCGGCCGAAAGTCAGGTTCAGGCCGGTCAGGCCCAGCACGATGAAGGAGGAGGCGACCATCCAGTGGTTCGCGCGCTCCAGCATGTTGAAGCGGCTGATGGTGCGGCCGGACATGCCGCCCTCGATCTTGATGCGGCCGCGCGTGGCGTAGAAGGCGATGAGGATCAGCGCCATGCCGCCCACCGCGATGCCGCCGACCCAGGCCAGCGTCACGTTGTGGAAGTCACGCCAGGCCTTGCCCTGCGGCTGGACCAGCACCTCGGAGCGCGGATCGGGGATCGAGGTGCGGCCTTCGATGCGGCCGCCCTGCAGCAGGCGCTGCATTTCCATCTCGTCGGCGCTGACCTGGCCACGCGCCTGGCCGCCCGGCGCGGGCTGCGCGAAGGCGGGCCCAAGGGAGCCAACCGAGAGGGCGAGCAGAAGCACCAGGAAGGGTGCGAGAATGAGCCGTTTCATGTGCATTCCTCCGGGAGGGTTCGCCCTCCCTTGAAAGACTTGGCCCCGGCTTGCGCCGGGGCCTTATCCGATCAGGTGGTGATGTTCTCGCGATAGGCGGTGCGCCAGCCCCAGGCGCCCGAGCCATAGCCGCGGCGCTGCACGCGCTCGCGGTAGATGGTCGCGATCATCTCGCCATCGCCGGCCAGCAGCGCCTTGGTGGAGCACATCTCGGCGCAGAGCGGCAGCTTGCCCTCGGCCAGGCGGTTGCTGCCGTACTGCGTGTACTCCACGCGCGTGTTGTCCTGCTGCGGACCACCGGCGCAATAGGTGCACTTGTCCATCTTGCCGCGGCCGCCGAAGTTGCCGACGCGCGGATATTGCGGCGCGCCGAAGGGGCAGGCGTAGAAGCAGTAGCCGCAGCCGATGCAGGTGTCCTTGTCGTGCAGCACGACGGCATCGGCCGTCGTGTAGAAGCACGAGGTGGGGCACACCGCCGCACAGGGCGCGTCGGTGCAGTGCATGCAGGCCATGGAGATCGAGCGCTCGCCGGGCTTGCCGTCATTGATGGTGACGACGCGGCGGCGGTTGATGCCCCAGGGCACCTCGTGCTCGTTCTTGCAGGCGGTGACGCAGGCGTTGCACTCGATGCAGCGATCCGCGTCGCACAGGAACTTCATGCGGGCCATGTCGATTCTCCCTTAAGCCGCACGGATCTGGCAGATGGTGACCTTGGTTTCCTGCATGAAGGTCACCGGGTCATAGCCGTAGCTGGTGAGCGTGTTCACCGACTCGCCGAGCACGATCGGGTCCGTCCCCTGCGGGTACTTGGACCGCTGGTCGGTGCCCTGGAACCAGCCGGCGAAGTGGAAGGGCATGAAGGCCACGCCCGGGCCCACACGCTCCGTCACCAGCGCCTTCACGCGGGTGCGGCTGCTGCTCTCGGGGCCCATGACCCAGACCCAGCCGCCGTCGCGAATGTTGCGGGCGGCCGCGTCACGCGGGTTGATCTCCACGAACATGTCCTGCTGCAGTTCGGCCAGCCACTTGTTCGAGCGGGTCTCCTCGCCGCCGCCCTCATACTCCACCAGTCGGCCGGAGGTGAGGATGATCGGGAACTCCGCCGCCAGCTGCGGGCTGCGCGCCTGCACCGACTGACCCAGATGCGGCAGGCGGAAGCCACGCCGGTCGGGCAGGGTCGGGAACTGCGCGATCAGGTCGTTGCGCGGCGTATAGATCGGCTCGCGATGGACCGGGATCGGGTCGGGCAGGTTCCACGCATTGGCGCGGGCCTTGCCGTTGCCGAAGGGCGAGCAGCCATGCGCGATGGCCACGCGCTGGATGCCGCCCGACAGGTCGGTCATCCAGGACACGGCATCCTGGTTCGCGCCACCCACACGGGCGATGCTCTCCTTCTCCGCCACCGTCAGCTCATCGAACCAGCCGAGGCGCTTCAGCACCGCCACGGTGAATTCGGGGTAGCCGTCCTGGATGTCCGAGTCCTTGGACCAGCTGCCCTCGGCCAGCAGCGTCTGGCCGTTGCGCTCCAGGCCGAAGCGCGGGCGGAAGCTGCCGCCGCCATCCTTCACGGCGATGTTCGTGTTGTAGAGGATGTGGCTGCCCGGGTGGCGCATCTCGGGCGTGCCCCAGCAGGGCCAGGGCAGGCCGTAATAGTCGCCGCGGATCTCGGCCGGCGCGTTCGCACCGGCGCGCAGCGTCACCAGGTCGAACTTGTCCTGGTGCTGCTGGTGCAGCTTGAGGCGCGCGGCGGAGATGCCCGAATAGCCCGTGCCCCAGGCGCCGCGGTTGATCTCGCCCAGGATGCTCTCGGCGGTCGGCTCGCCGTTCACGATCTCGTAGGGGCGGAACATTTCCTCCGCGATGCGGTAGGTCATGTTGCGCTTCGTGGCGGCGGCATCGAGCGACTTCGCGAGGTCATAGATCACGCGGTAGTCGGTGCGGCTCTCGAAGATCGGGTCCACCACCTTCGAGCACCACTGCACCGAGCGGTTGGAGCTGGTGCGGCTGCCATTGCACTCGAACTGGGTCGCGATGGGCAGCAGGTAGGTGTTCTCGCGGCGGCCAGAGAGGACCGCGAAGGTCGTCGGGTGCGGATCCGCCACCACGAGCAGGTCCAGCGCCTCCAGGCCCTTCACGGCTTCCGGCATGCGGGTGACGGTGTTGCCGCCATGGCCGAAGACGATCATGCCCTTGGTGTTGTCGCGCTGCTGCACCTGGTCCTTGGGCAGCGTGATCGCGTCGAAGTAGCGCGTCGTGGGAATGCCCGGCGTGTGCATCATCTGCGGCGTGTCGAAGCGCGCGCGCATGCTCTCGAAGGAGACATTCCAGACGCGCGACCAGTGGCGCCAGGCGTTCTCGTCGATGCCGTAATAGGCCGGCAGCGTCGCCACATCGAGGCCGAAGTCGGACGCGCCCTGCACGTTGCAGTGACCACGGAAGATGTTGGCGCCCGTGCCTTCCTTGCCGACATTGCCGGTGGCCAGCAGCAGGATCGAATAGGCGCGGACATTGGCCGTGCCGACGGTCTTCTGCGTGGCGCCCATGCACCAGATCAGCGTGGAGGGCTTCTGCGTCGCGAACTTCTCAGCCACCGCGCGGAGCTGCGCGCCGGGAACGCCCGTCACGCGCTCGACCTCGGCCGGCGTCCACTTCGCGACCTCGGCGCGGACATCGTCCATGCCGTGCACGCGCTGGCGGATGAACTCCTTGTCCTCCCAGTTGTTCTGGAAGATGTGCCAGAGCATGCCCCAGATGATGGGGATGTCGGTGCCCGGGCGGATGCGGACGTAATCCGTGGCATGCGCCGCCGTGCGGGTGTAGCGCGGGTCGATGACGATCAGGTTCGCGCGGTTGGTCTCCTTGCCGGAGAGCACGTGCTGCAGCGAGACCGGGTGCGCCTCCGCCGGGTTCCCGCCCATGATGATCATGGTCTTGGAATTGCGGATGTCGTTGTAGGAGTTGGTCTGCGCGCCGTAGCCCCAGGTGTTGGCCACGCCGGCCACCGTGGTCGAGTGGCAGATGCGGGCCTGGTGGTCCACGCTGTTCGTGCCCCAGAAGGCGGCGAACTTGCGGTACAGATAGGCGCCCTCGTTGGAGAACTTGGCGCTGCCGAGCAGGAAGACCGAATCCGGACCCGACTTCTGCCGGATGTCCATCATCTTCTCGCCGATCTCGGACATCGCGGCGTCCCAGCTCATGCGCTGCCAGCGGCCGCCCACGAGCTTCATCGGGAATTTGATGCGGCGATCGCCATGCACCAGCTCACGCACCGAGGCGCCCTTGGCGCAATGCGTGCCGCGGTTGATCGGCGATTCCCAGGCGGGCTCCTGCCCGACCCAGACGCCGTTCTGCACCTCGGCGACGACCGTGCAGCCGACCGAGCAATGGGTGCAGATGTTCTTGACGCGGGTGACCGGCTGTTCGTGGTTGATCACGCCGGTGGCGGCACCCGAGGCCTCGGCCATGCGGGGCGCGATGCCGGCCAGCGCGGCCACGCCGGCGCCGGCGAGACCCGCCTGCTTGAGGAAGCCACGGCGGTCGAGGCCGCCGGCGGAGAGGCCCTGATAGGCGGAGGCGAGGCGCTGCTTGGCGCGGACCCCGTCGGAGCGCTTGATGAGCATGGTGCGAGTCTTTCCTGTGCTCAGGTTTCGTAGCGGTTGGTGCGGTAGAAGGCCTGCACCGAAGGCGAGTTCGGCTGGTAGCGCGCGGCGGTGCGGGTCGCCGCGTTCTCCTTGCGGGCGTCGCGCGCCGGCACGGAATCGGCGCGCTGCGCGAGTGCCGGCGTCACGGCTGCCGCCGCGGCGGCGGTGCCGAAGCCCAAGGTCTTGAGGAACCCACGGCGCTTGCCGGCCGTCTCCTGATCATTCGCCATGGCGATTTCCCTCTCCCTTCGAAAAACTCAGGCCGGCAGCTCGGCCGCGGCCAATTCCACATCCATCAGCGCGCGGCCCAATTCGCCGACGGGCCGGTAGAACACCGCCGCCTGGGCCACGCACAAATCACTGAAGCAGCGCATCGCCCAGGGGCGGATATGCCGCTGGAACATCGCATCGGCCTCCTCCGGGACGCCGCCGCGGAGCAGGCCCGCCATCACCTCGCAGAGGAAGGCGATGTGGTCCTCGGGCTCATGCACCCCGGCGGAGCGAGCAATGCCCAGCCGCTTGAGGTCCGAGCGCAGCTCGGCCAGCGGGCGCTCATGCAGGAAGCCGGTCAGGTAGTAGGAGGCATAGGGCAGCAGCTCGCCGCGCCCCAGGCCGATGAAGAGGTCGTGATACTCGCGCTCCAGCGCTTCGGGCTTCGCCACGCGGGCGGCGGCGGCGAGCGCGCCCAGCGCGCGGCCGATGGGCGATTCATCCGCCGGGATGGCGGTGAGGCGCGCGAGCAGGGCGGGGTCGGGCACGTCGCTCAGCAGATGGCCGAGCAGGGCGTAGAGATTGGCGCGGCCCTCGCGCAGCGGATCGGCCGCCTGGGCGCTGGGCGCGGGCCAGAGGTCGGGGCGCAGGGCGTGACGGGAGATGCCGGTGGCGGCCTCGATCTCCGGCACGCGCTCGGCGGGCACACCTTGTTGTTTCCACAGGAAAACCGTGCGGCGCGCGACATCGAGCGCCGACTGGAAGGCTTCCATGCCCCCAGCCGCAGTGATGGCGGCGTCAAGCCCGCCTGTCTGCGTTCCCCGGTCCATTGGGATGACAGTGCAGAAATCTTGCACCGGCGTCAACGGGGGTGACGAAAAGGCGGCGCAATTTCAAGGACTTAAATGAGAATGCGAGGCATTCTCAAAAACACCCGGCCTCGAACCGGGCTTTCAGGCTGGCAAGGCGCCGCCATGGCGCCGCCGGGGCGGCGGCGGCGGCTCCTCCAGGACAGGGACTGGCGCCGGCAGGAGCGCCTCGCTGAGGCGGATCGGACTCGGAAGTGACATGTCCTGGCTGTCATCCGGAGCGGGCGGTGCTTCCACCAGATGAGATTCATCGGGCGGCGCGGGATCATCGTCCGAAGCTGGCAAGCCGGCCTCGGCCAGCGCCGCCTCTTCAGGCGGCTTCTCCTCCTCCGGCTCCATCTCGCCGATGGCCTGGTTCACCAGCTTGCGCAGCGCCTCGCCCGTCTCGGCCAACACATTGCTGAAGCCATGCGGCAGGCCGCCAGGGCTGTTGAAGTCCCAGGCGTAGTCCAGCGGGCTCATGTAGTCGCGGATCAGCGGGTCGGCCAGCCAGGCCTTGCGCAGGGCCGCCGTGCGCAGCGCCTGGGGAACCCCGGGTTTCAGGAAGACGGTGAAGTCGCTGCTGGCGTCCAGGCTTTCGATCGGCGGCAGGGTCGAGATGTCGAATTCCGGCTCGGGCGGCGGGGCCTCGGCCACCGGCTCGCAGACCGGCTCCGGCGCGGGCTCGGGCTTCGCCTCCACCACCGGGGCGGGTTCGGGCTCCGGCAGTTCCTCGCCGCGCTTGCGGCGCGACCATCGGCTGAGGAAGCCGAGCTTTTCCGCCTCCTCCGGCATCACACGCGCCCCTTCCGGCCGAGCGAATCGATATCCTGCCGGTCCCGCTTGCGCTTGTGGAATTCGCGCTCGACGTGGTGGGTGGCGACGAAGCTGGCCAGCAGGACCGCGAGGCCGGGCGGCAGGGGCAGCGCCTCGATCAGGTCGGCGGGGCCCTCGGTGTAGATTTCGGCCTCGCCGGGATCCACGGTCACGGCCTGGATGACCATGCCATCCGGCGTCTCGCGCAGCACCACCCAGATGCGCGGCTCTGCGGCTTCCAGATTGTCCTTGTAGTTGGGCGTGTCCGTGCGATGGAGGTGCACCTCGGCCGTGCCGGCGAAGAAGACCTCGCGGCCGTTTTCCTCGCGCAATTTGGTCCAGGCGGGAACGGGGGGCGCCTCCTCGAGCACGGCCAGCGCGCGCCAGACATGGGACTGCCAGATGGTCACGCCGGGCCGCCGCTCGGCCAGGATCGCGACCGGGATGGTCAGTTCCGGGGGAAGAGCCGTGCCGCTCATGCCGCCTTCTCCGCTTCCACCAGCGGCAGGCCGCTGACCAGGTTCTGCGGCTTCATCCTGACGCGCTGCGCGGCATCCATGGCCAGCGCCAGATAGACCGGCCGCCCCTGGGCGCGCTTCACCACCCGCGTCGGATCCTCGAATTCCAGCACGCCGAGCCAGAGGATGCGCGCGAGGTCCGCCTGCTTCACCTTCTTGCCGTCCCAGAGCGCGTTCGCGATGCGCGTGGCCTCCGCATCCAGGCCGACATGCCAGGTCCAGTTGCGGTCCTCGATGACGGGCACGGGCCTGATCCGCACCGTCTCGCCGAACATATGGCGGGTGAAGCGCTCCAGCGCACGGGCCAGGCCAAACTGGCCCTGGCGCGATTCGGCGATATCCAGCGCCATATCATGCGCGTCGGAGCGCGCCTTGTAGCCCGGCGCGTTCTCCTCGCTCAGCACGTCCAGTTCCACCTCGCGCGGCGGCGCGCCGGCTTCGGTCAGCAGGCGGCCCAGCGCGCCCAGGTCGCCATCGGCGTGGCGGGCATCCACCACTTCCTCATCGGCGAGCAGCGTGGCGCCTTGCGTGATGGCGGCGCGCTGGGTGCGGAAGAGGCATTCGGCGGCGCGCAGCGTGAAGGCATCCCCCTCGCCCTCCATCGCCGCGCGGGCGACAAGATGCGTCAGCATTTGCAGGAACAGCGGCGGGATGCCGCCGACATTGCCGCGGAACAGCTTGAGCCAGGCCGCCTCCAGCGTGGGTTCGGCGGCCACCTTGTCGCGGAAGCCGAGGAAGACCTGCCAGTTCTCGGCGGCATCGGGGTCGGCGAGGCCGGCGACTTCCACCGCCGCCAGCGGGTTCTCCATCAGGCGCGCATGCAGGGCGCGCTCGGCGTCGCAGGCTTCCTCGGGGGGGACCAGCTCGGGCCGGGCGAGGAAGGCACGCCAGAGGTCGGAGGTGGCGCGCAGCCGGCCCTCGGCGTCGAGGTCGCAGAGGTGGTGGCCGGAGGCGACCCAGAAATCACCGGGGGAATGCAGGGTCATGGGCGGGCCTTGATGAGGGCGGTGAGGTCGGGCGAATCGGGCGGCGATTCCTCCTCGACCTGGGAGATGGCGAAGACCGGCAGCGCGCCGAAATCATGGTGCGGCGTCTCACGCCGGTGCAGGGTGCGGAAGGCTTCGCGCACCTCACCGCCCTCGTCATGGCTGCGATGGAGCGCGAAGACGGTGCCGGGCGGCTGGTCGCAGAGGGATTCCGCGAAGCCCAGCTCCTCGGCCGCGGCGGCGCGGGCGGCGTCGCGGTCGGGCGCGCCATGCTCGGCCTGGATATGGGCGGCCAGCGCCTCCAGCACCTCGGCGCGGGCTTCGGGGGTGATCTCGGCCACCTCGACCAGGGTGGACCAGCCGAAGCTGGAAAGGCCCAGGAAGCCGCTGCGGAAGGCCTGCTGCCGCTTGCCGTTGAGGCTTTCCGGCGCGTCATCCCAGAATTGGAAGCCGCCAGGGACGGCCCATTCGCCGGGCTCGGCGGCCACAGGGAAGATCAGCGTGTCGGAGGGGTCGAGGCGCAGCGTCCTCAGGAGAGCGGCCATGTCTCTCGCCCTTCCTCGCGGTGGATGACCAGCGCGCCCGTGTTCGGATCAATGCCGCGCTTCACGCCCTTCTGGCCTGCCGCTTCCTCCAGCCGGGCCAGGTATTTCTCGGCCACGCGGCGCGGGCCGCGGGCATTCCATTCATCCATATTGGCCATGAGGTGCCGCGCCCAGGCCTCGGTCACGCCGGCCGGCGTCAGTTCCTCGAAGCCTTCCTCGACCAGCGAGGTCTCGCCCGGGCGCTCGCCGGGGGTGACCGATTCCGGCCAGGCGAGGCGGAGCTCAAAGCCCACCACCATCCATTCGGGGATGTCATCCTCGCTGGCACCTTCCGGCAAGGCCAGGCGCATCTCGCCCACCACGCCGCCATTCACGGCCAGCGTCCCCGGCCAGCGCCAGGTGACGGGCAGCTCGGGCGGCGCGATGGCGGAGAGTGTGTCGGCCAGCGCATTGGCGGCCGCGAGATAGGCGAGGCGCGCCTGGCCCAGCGGGCGGTCGGGCTCCAGCACCACCGCCGCCTCGGCGCGGTTCAGCGCGCGCACCCACACCAGCGTGCCGGCGCCGCTGGCGATGGGCGAGGCCCCCTCGGGCGCCAGCTCCACCGCGCGGGCCATGGCATCGCCGCCCTCGCGCAGCATCACGGGTGCGAAGAGGCTGGGCAGAGGCGGCAAGGTGTCGCCGGTATGCACGCTTGGGTTCCCCCCATCTATCCTGACTTGCGTGTAAGGATATAAGCGCCCGCAACGCCGCCGGGAAGGAAGCCAGCCCCCATGACCGCATCGCGCATCGCCTTTGTGTGCTCCTGCGAGGACACGATGACGCTGGATGGCAAGGCCCTGGCCAAGGGCTGCGCCGCCCAGGGGGCCGAGCTGCGCACGGCGGAACACCTCTGCCGCAGCCAGATGGACCGCTTTCTCAAGGCCTTGGGCGAGGGCCGGCCCGTCACTGTGGCCTGCACGCAGGAGGCACCGCTCTTCACCCAGGAGGCGGAGGAGGTGGGCTTCGACGCGCCCCTCGATTTCGTGAATGTGCGCGAACATGCGGGCTGGAGCAGCGAGGGCGCCGAGGCCGGGCCGAAGATGGCGGGACTGCTGGCGGCCGCCGCGCAGCCGCTGCCGGGAATTTCGCTGGTCTCCATGACCAGCCAGGGCATCGCGCTGATCCTGGGGCGCGATGCGGTGGCGCTGGAGGCGGCGCAGGCACTCTCCGACAAGCTCGACATCACCGTGCTGCTGACGGGCGAGGAGCCGGTGACGCCCGCCCGCCGCGTGGAATTCCCGGTGCTGCGCGGCCGCGCGCGCTCCGCCACCGGGCATCTGGGCGACTTCACGGTGGTGGTGGACGACACCTCCGCCGCCTCGCCGGCCTCGCGCGCCACCTATCTCTGGGGCGAGGGGAAGAACGGCACGCAAAGCCGCTGCGACGTGATCCTGGACCTCTCGGGCCGCCCCGCGCTGTTCCACGAGACCCGCCAGGGCTACCTGCGGGCCGATCCCCGTGATCCGGTGGCCGTGGCCCGCGCGATGGCGGCGGCGGGCGAGCTGGTCGGCACCTTCGACAAGCCGCGCTTCGTAAATTTCGAGCAGGGCCTCTGCGCGCATAACCGCAACAAGAAGACCGGCTGCACCCGCTGCCTCGACCTCTGCCCGACCGGCGCCATCACGCCCTCCGGCAAGGACTGGGTGGCGGTCTCCAACGAGATCTGCGCGGGCTGCGGCGCCTGCGCCGCCGTCTGCCCGACCGGCGCGATCCAGTATGCGCTGCCGCCGGCCGATGCGCTGGCGCGGCGCATCCGCGCCATGCTGCTGGGCTTCGCCGAGGCCGGCGGGCGCGACCCCATCCTGCTGATCCATGACGACGCCCATGGCGAGGCGCTGCTCGATGCCCTGGCGCGCCATGGCGATGGCCTGCCCGCCCGCGTGCTGCCGATCCGCGTGAATGAGGTGAGCCAGCTCGATCTCTCGCTGCTGGCCGGCGCCTTCGCCTGGGGCGCAGCGGGCCTGCGCCTGCTGATGCCGGCACGGCGTGGCCATGGCACCGAGGGCGTGTTCCGCAACCTCGACTACCTGAACGCCGCGCTGGAGGGCATGGGCCTTGGCGCCCGCGCCGCCGCGATCGAGACGGATGATCCCTTCACCCTGGGCGAGGCGCTGGCGGCCCTGAAGCCGCTGCGCACGAGCTGGACGGCGGAGAGCTTCCTGCCCATGGGCGCGCCGCGCGAGGTGATGCGCCAGGCCTTCCGCGCCCTGCATGGCGCGAGCGGAGCCACCGCCACGCAGGTGGCGATGCCGGAAAAGGCGCCCTTCGGCCTGGCCCGCGTGGACACCGAGGGCTGCACGCTCTGCCTCTCCTGCACCATGGTCTGCCCGACCTCGGCCCTCACCGCCAATCCGGACACGCCGCAGCTGCGCTTCCTGGAGGATGCCTGCGTGCAATGCGGCCTCTGCGCCGTGACCTGCCCGGAGAAGGTGATCACGCTGGAGCCGCGCCTGAATTTCTCCGCAGAAGCCGCGCGCCCTGTCATCGTGAAAGAAGAGCCCCCGGCGGAATGCCCGTCCTGCGGCAAGCTGTTCGGCATGAAGTCGAGCGTGGAGCGGGTGAAGGCGAAGCTCGTCGCCTCCGGCCACTGGATGTTCCAGGACCCGGCGCGGCTCGCCATGCTCGACCTCTGCGAGGATTGCCGGGTGACGGCGGCGACCAATGCGGCACTCGACCCCTATGCCACCACCGAGCGGCCCAAGACCAAGACGACCGAGGATTACCTGCGCGAGGCGGAGCGGGCGAAGAAGCTGAACTGACCGTGCCGGTCAGGCGAAACGCAGCATGAGGCTGTTGCGCCCGCTCTCGCTCCGGTAGTCGCGCGCGGTGGTGAAGGCCGCGACAAGGCTGAGGCCAAGGCCTCCCGGTTGCGCCGCCTCCAGGGTTTCTGCCGGCGCGGCGGGCGCGATCGCCGTCTGGTCGAAAGGCTCCGCGTCATCTTCCACCGTAACGCGCAGCGGGGCTTCCTCGATCCGGACCGTCACGGTGATGCCCGCGCCGGCGGCCGGGCGGGCATGGAGGACGAGGTTCGCCACCACCTCCTCCAGGCAGAGCTGGATGGCATAGAGCTGCCGCTCGCCCAATCCGAGGCCGGGCGCCTGCGCCTCCACCCAGGCGGCGAGGCGCGGCATCTCGCCGAGTTCGGCACGGAGATGCAGCTCCCGCACCCTCATCCCAGCGCCTGCGCCTCCGCCTCGGCCAGGTCATGCGCGAGGGGAATCAGGGTGGTGGTGCCGCTCGTCACCAGCACCTCCTCCACCAGCGGCTGCGGGCGGTAGAGCACCATGCGGCCCGCTTTGCCGCGCATGGACTTGGCCCCCATGATCAGCGTGCGCAGCCCCATGGAGGCGAGGAACTCCACCTCTCCCAGATCCACCACCACGGCCCTGTTGGCGGCGGTGACGGCGGCGAACTGCACGTCGATCTTCATCGCACCCATGATGTCCAGCCGGCCCTTGAGACGGATGAGCGCGACGCCGGAGGGCAGTTGCTCGAAGCTGATATCCACGAAGAATCCCCATGCTGGTCTCCGAGCCGCATAGAAGCAGCCCGGCCGCTTGGGGAGTGACAGTTTTATGGCACGCCCTTCAAGGCGCCTGGATCGCCATCTCGATCAGCCGGTCCGCCTCGCGCCGGTCCCGGCGGAACAGCGCCTGGCGCGCGTCATTGACGTAGCCCAGGCGCGGGTCACGCATCGGCTGCCCGGCCAGCGCGGGCTCGGTGCTGCGAGTGAGCATGCGCGTCGCCGTCCGCTCCAGCAGCTCGTTCGCGAGGCCGAGCTGGCCGCGGCGGATCGCCGTCTGCGCCTCCTTCAGCCATTCGCGCGAGCCCGCCAGCTCGCCCAGCGCATCGATCTGGCGGCTGTCGCGATTTTGCAGTGGCACGGAGGGCTCGCCCATGCGGCGCATCTCGCGCTGCTGCTCGGTGATGCTGTCCGTGGCGCGGCTGGCCCCTGGATCAGGCCAGGACTGCGCCAGCGCGGGGCCGGCGAGGATCAGGCCCGCCGCCCAGAGGGAAGATGCGCGCATCTCCCGCCTCAGTAGCGCTGCAGGACGACGGGCGGCGGCGTGACCACCTGCGGCTGTACCGGACGCTCCTGCACCACGACGGGCGTGGGCGCGGGCGGGTTGTTGACGGTGCAGGCGGCGAGAAGGGGCAGGGCCATCAGGGCGGCAAGGGAGAGACGCATGATCGGAACCTCCGGCTCGGCAGCCACCCTTGGCTGCCATGACCCGGAGAACGCGGCATGCCCCGCCGAGGTTGCGCTTGTGGCTCAGCTCAGGCTCAGAACCACGAGCATCACGGTGCCGATGGCGATGCGGTACCAGCCGAAGGGCGTGAAGCCGATGCGGCCGATCACCGCCAGCACCGCGCGCACCGTCACCAGCGCAACGATGAAGGCCGTGACGAAGCCGATGCCGATCTGCCCGAGCCCCTCCAGCGAGAGCTCATGGCGCGCCTTCAGCAGCGAATAGGCCGCCGCCGCCAGCATGGTCGGGATCGCCAGGATGAAGCTGAACTCGGCCGCCGTCTTGCGGTCCACGCCGCAGAGCAGCGCGGTGATGATGGTGGCCCCCGAACGCGAGGTGCCCGGGATCATCGCCAGCGCCTGGCCGAAGCCGATGAGGATGGCGGCGAGCGGCCCGATTTCGGGCACGGAGCGGATGGTGGGCACGCGGATGGTGCGCTCGATCAGGATGATCGCGATGCCGCCCACGATGAGGGCCACGCTCACCACCCAGGGATTGAAGAGCAGCGCCGTGATGGTGCCGTGCAGCGTGGCGCCGATGACCATGGCCGGCAGGAAGGCGAGCGCGATGTTCACCGCGAAATAGCGCTCCGGCGTGCGCGGCTTCCACATGCCGAGCGCGACATCCAGCAGCTTGCGCCAGAAGACGACGATGACGGCGAGAATGGCGCCGAGCTGGATCGAGATCTCGAAGACCTTGCCCGGCGGGCCCTGGAAGTCGAGCAGCTCGCCCAGCAGGATCAGATGGCCGGTGGAGGAGATGGGGAGGAACTCGGTGAGCCCCTCCACCACGCCCATCAGGAAGGCGTCGAACATCAGCGTGTCTCCTGCTCGGCCAGCACCATGTCGTCGCGGTGGATCAATTCGTCGCGGCCGCGCCAGCCGAGGATGGCCTCGATCTCGGCGCTGCGATGGCCGGCGATGCGCACCGCATCCGCCGCGTCATAGGCGGAAAGGCCGCGCGCCAGCTCGCGCCCCGTCTCGTCCTGCACGCTGAGCGGATCGCCGCGCGAGAAATCGCCGCTCACCGCGCGCACGCCCGCCGGCAGGAGCGAGCCGCCGCGCTTCAATGCGCGCGCCGCGCCGGCATCCACCACGAGCACGCCCTGCGGCTGCAGGCTGCCGCCGATCCAGCGCTTGCGCGCCGTGCGCCCCTCGGGCGAGGCGAGGAACCAGGTGCAGCGCTCGCCCTCGGAGAGGCGCTTCAGCGGATGCGGCGCATGGCCCATCGCGATCGCCATGGCACAGCCGGCGCCGGTTGCGATGCGGGCCGCGATCAGCTTGGTCCGCATGCCGCCGGAGGAATAGCCGGGCGGCGGCTCGCCCCCCATGGCCATGATCTCGTCCGTCAGGCGCTCCACCACGGGCAGATGCTGGGCCGCGGGGTCCTTGCGGGGGTCGGCGGTGTAGAGGCCGTCAATGTCGGAAAACAGGATCAGCGCATCGGCCGAGATCATCTCCGCCACGCGGGCGGCCAGCCGGTCATTGTCGCCGAAGCGGATCTCCGCCGTCGCCACCGTGTCATTCTCGTTGATGACGGGCACGCAGCCGAGTTCCGCCAGCGTGGCGAGCGTGGCCCGGGCGTTGAGGTAGCGGCGGCGGTCCTCGCTGTCCTCCAGCGTCAGCAGCAATTGCGCGGCGCGCAGCCCCTGCCCGGCCAGCGCCTGCTCCCAGGCGCCGGCGAGGCGGATCTGGCCCACGGCGGCGGCGGCCTGCTTCTCCTCGAGCTTCAGCGTCTTGCGCGTGAGCCCGAGCGTGCCGCGCGCGAGCGCCACCGCGCCGGAAGAGACGACCACCACCTCGGTGCCGCGCGCGCGGAAGGCGGCAATGTCGGCGGCCACCGATTCGAGCCAGGCGCGGCGCGGCTCCGCCTGCTCGACGAGGAGGGCCGAGCCGATCTTCACGACGATGCGACGGGCGGAGTTCAAGGGCGACATGGCCCGTGTCTCTGCGGCTTTTGCGGCAGGGCGTCCAGCCTCCCCATCCGGCGGCGAAATCCTCTCGACACAACCGGGGCGTGTTCGCATCATCGGGCATGCGCGTCGTCCTGCCCATCCTGCTCCTCGCCCTGGCGGGCTGTGGCAGCAACTCACCCCTCGCCGGCTTCCTGCCCAGCGGCGAGCCCGACCGCCTCGCCATCGCCGAGATCGAAAGCGCCGAGGCCGAGGAAAGCGGCGAGGTGCTGCGCATGGCATTGGGCCGGCGGCGGGCCAGCGCGGTGCTGATCCAGGAGCAGGGCACGCGGCGCATGTGGCGCGCGCCGGGCGGCGTGGTCGTCGCCACCGATGGCGCGCGCGTGGTGGGTACCGCCGGGCTGCCGCAGATGGTGATGGCCACGCGCTTCGATGGCCCGGACCCGCTGACCGACCCGCGCGCCCTGCTGACCCGCACCGCCGAGACGCGGCGCCTGGTGGATGTCTCCGGCGCCTCACGCGATCCCGCAACCATGCGCTTCGGCCTCTCCTTCGATTGCCGCCTGCGCGCGGCCGAGACGGAGGATGGCTACATCCTGGTGGAGGAGCGCTGCCGCGTGCCCGGCCTCTCGCCCGTGGTGAACCGCTTCTGGGCGGAGCGCGACAGCGGCGCGGTGGGCTATGCCGAGCAGTGGATCGGCCCGGGGATCGGCCCGCTCGCGCTCGACTTCCAGCCGGCCGAATGATCGCGCTTTTTTCGCAGCCCGCCTTGCGATAAATTGAAAACACCGCCTCGGGGGAGGCGGCTTTGGGGGTTTTCATCGTGTCGAGCGTCTTCCAGGCCAGCGGGCGGCGCTGGTTGGGGCTGATCGCGCTGTCCGCGCTGGCGGGCTGCGGCACCTCGCGCGCGCCCGCGCCCTCCGGCGTGCCCGGCTTCGGGCCGGACATGCAGCTCTCCTGCGTGCCCTATGCGCGCGCGCGCTCAGGGATCGAGCTGCGCGGCGATGCCTGGCAATGGTGGGACGCGGCGGCGGGGCGCTACACCCGCGCGCGCAGGCCCGCGCCGGGGAGCGTCATCGTGCTGGCCCGCACGCGGCGCCTGCCGACGGGGCATGTGGCCGTCGTCTCGCGCGTCGTCTCCGCGCGGGAAATCCGGGTGGATCATGCGAATTGGGCGAGCGGCGCGGCGCGTGGCCGCATCGCGCAGGACCAGCCGGTGATCGACGTCTCGCCCGGCAATGACTGGACGCAGATCCGCGTCTGGTATCCGCGCATCAATGACTACGGGAACACCGTCTTCGCCGCGCACGGCTTCATCCTGCCGCGCATGCAGATGGCCGGACGGTGAGAAGAAACCCCGCCGTGCCGGTGCGGCACGGCGGGGTTCAGGCGATCAGGCGGCCTTGGCCATTTCGCGCAGCACGTAGTTCAGGATGCCGCCATTGCGGTAGTATTCCACCTCGTCGGCGGTATCCACGCGGCACAGCACCTGCGTCTTCACCACGCTGCCATCGGCGCGGGTGATCACCACGTCCAGCATCATCCGCGGCTTCAGGTTCTCGATGCCGAGGATGTCGACCTTTTCATCGCCCTTGAGGCCGAGCGTCTGGCGGTTCTCGCCTTCCTTGAAGACCAGCGGCAGCACGCCCATGCCCACCAGGTTCGAGCGATGGATGCGCTCGAAGCTCTCGGCGATCACGGCCTTCACGCCCAGCAGGAAGGTGCCCTTGGCCGCCCAGTCGCGGGAGGAGCCGGTGCCGTATTCCTTGCCGCCAAAGACCACGAGCGGCACGCCCTCCGCCTTGTAGCGCATCGCCACGTCATAGATCGGCGCGACATCGCCCGAGGGGTAGTGCTTGCTGATGCCGCCCTCGATGCCGGGCACCATCTCGTTCTTGATGCGGATATTGGCGAAGGTGCCGCGCATCATGACCTGGTGGTTGCCGCGTCGGGCGCCGTAGCTGTTGAAGTCGGCCGGGCGGACCTGGTGCTCCAGCAGGTATTCGCCGGCCGGGCTCGTCTTGCGGATATTGCCCGCGGGCGAGATGTGGTCGGTCGTGATGCTGTCGCCCAGCAGGCCCAGGACGCGCGCGCCCTGCACGGAGGCGAGCGGCTTCACCTCCATGGTCATGCCCTCGAAATAGGGCGGGTTCTGCACATAGGTGGAGCCGGCGTTCCAGCGATAGGTGTCGCTGCCCGCATCCACCTTGATGGCCTGCCACTGCTGCGGACCCTTGAAGACGTCCGAGTAGCGGGACATGAACATCTTGCGCGTCAGCACGTCATGAACGGTGGCATTCACCTCTTCCTGCGTCGGCCAGATATCGGCCAGCATCACGGGCTTGCCGTCGCTGCCGATGCCGATCGGATCCTTGCCCATGTCGAGCTTCACCGTACCGGCGAGCGCATAGGCGACGACCAGCGGCGGCGAGGCGAGGTAGTTCGCGCGCACATTGGCGTGCACGCGGCCCTCGAAGTTGCGGTTGCCCGAGAGCACACCGGCAACCACAAGCTTGTTCTCCTCGATGGCGTCCACCATGGCATCCGGCAGCGGGCCGGAATTGCCGATGCAGGTGGTGCAGCCATAGCCCACCGTCTGGAAGCCGATGGCGTCCAGATCGGCCGAGAGGCCGGCGGCGTCCAGGTAGTCCGTCACGACCTGCGAGCCAGGGGCCAGCGAGGTCTTCACCCAGGGCTTCGGCTTCAGGCCGCGGGCGCGCGCCTTGCGCGCCACAAGGCCGGCGGCGACCAGTACATAGGGGTTGGAGGTGTTGGTGCAGGAGGTGATGGCGGCGATCACCACGTCACCATGGCCGAGGTCGAAATTCGCGTCCGCCACCTTCACGCGCTTGTTGGCCTCGTCGCCCGGCACGCCCATGGCGCCGGCGGCGAGGTCCTTGGCGAAGGAGGCGCCGACATTCACCAGCGCCACGCGGTCCTGCGGGCGCTTCGGGCCGGCCATCGAGGGCTCGACGGTGGAGAGGTCCAGTTCCAACGTGTCGGTGAAGACGGGGTCGGGCGTGTTCTCATCGCGGAACATGCCCTGCGCCTTGCAGTATTCGCGAACGAGCTTGATGCGGTGCTCGTCACGGCCGGAGAGCGTGAGGTAGCCCAGCGTCATCTCGTCCACGGGGAAGAAGCCGCAGGTGGCGCCGTATTCAGGGGCCATGTTCGCGATGGTCGCGCGGTCGGCCAGCGGCATGTGCGCGAGGCCCGGGCCGAAGAACTCGACGAACTTGCCGACGACGCCCTTCTTGCGGAGCATCTGCGTCACCGTCAGCACCATGTCGGTGGCGGTGACTCCCTCCTTCAGCTTGCCGGAGAGCTTGAAGCCGATCACGTCGGGGATAAGCATGGCGATGGGCTGGCCGAGCATCGCGGCCTCGGCCTCGATGCCGCCGACACCCCAGCCCAGCACGCCCAGGCCGTTGATCATCGTCGTGTGGCTGTCCGTGCCGTAGCAGCTGTCGGGATAGACATAGGTCTCGCCCGCGACCGTGTTGGTCCAGACCACCTGGCCCAGATATTCCAGGTTCACCTGGTGGCAGATGCCGGTGCCGGGGGGCACGACGCGGAAATTGTTGAAGGCTTCCTGGCCCCAGCGCAGGAACTCATAGCGCTCGCCATTGCGCTCGAACTCGATGTCCACGTTCTTCTGCAGCGCGCTGGCGCTGCCCGAGACATCCACCATCACCGAGTGGTCGATCACGAGGTCCACGGGAACCAGCGGGTTCACGCGGCGCGGGTCACCGCCCAGGTTCAGCAGCGCGTCGCGCATGGCGGCGAGGTCCACCACGGCGGGGACGCCGGTGAAGTCCTGCAGCAGGATGCGCGCGGGCTTGAACGGGACTTCCTTCTCGGAATGGCCGGCCTGCACCCATTCGGCGATGGCCTTGGCATCGTCCACGGTGTAGCTGCGGCCATTCTCGAAGCGCAGCACATTCTCCAGCAGCACCTTCAGCGAGAAGGGGAGGCGCGAGATGTCGCCGATCTGCTTGGCCGCCTCGGGCAGGCTGAAATAGTGGTAGGTCTTGCCATCCACCGTAAGCTGACGCGCCGCCTTGAGGGTGTCGGTCCCGTTCATGATTTTCTTCCTCACTCTTGCGCCGCGCTTTTAAGCATGGCCTTGTGACGAGGTCCATGGAGGCCGCCCTGCTGCAAGCGCGAGAATTGGCCTGTTGGCGGGCGGAACGTCTGGTCTTCGCCGGTTTGTCCTTCGAGGTTTCCCCCGGCGAGGCCCTGCTGCTGACCGGCGCCAATGGCGCGGGCAAATCCTCCCTGCTGCGATTGCTCGCCGGTTTGATTCCGGCGGCGGAAGGAGCACTCACCTGGGATGGCGCGGATTGCTGGGCCGACCTGCCGGCGCATGGCGCGCGGCTGCGTTACATCGGCCATCAGGACGCGCTGAAGCCGGCGCTGACGGCGCGCGAGAACCTGACCTTCTTCGCGCGCCTCTGGGGCGGGGATGTGGAGGCGGCGCTGGCCGCGCTCGACCTCACGCCGCTCGCCGATCTGCCGGCGCGGGTGCTCTCCTCCGGGCAGAAGCGGCGGTTGGCCTTGGCGCGGCTCGCCCTGGCACCGGCGCGGCTCTGGCTGCTGGACGAGCCCTCGGTCGGGTTGGACGCGGCTTCGGTGGAGCGGCTGGCGCCGCTCTTCGCCGCGCACCGGGCGGCGGGCGGGATGATCCTGGCGGCCACCCACCTGCCGCTGCCTTTGCCGGATGCGCGGGAGCTCAGGCTGTGATCGCGAGACATTGCCCCACCGATTCAGCCCTCCGGGCCATGCGGCCCTCCGGCCATCGGGGGATGGGCCCCACCGATTCAGCCCTCCGGGCCATACGGCCCTCCAGCCATCGGGGGATGGGCCCCACCGATCCAGCCCTCCGGGCCATGCGGCCCTCCAGCCATCGGGGGATGGGCCCCACCGATTCAGCCCTCCGGGCCATGCGGCCCTCCGACCATCGGAGGGGACGCGCGTGATCGCTCTGCTGGCCCGCGAGCTGCGCCTCGCGCTCCGCCACCCGGCCGATACGCTCTCGGCCGTCATGTTCTTCGTGCTGGTGGCGGCGATGTTCCCCTTCGGCGTCGGCCCATCGCCGGAATTGCTGGCGCGGCTGGCACCCGGCGTCCTGCTTGCGGCGGCACTTCTCGCCGCGCTGCTGCCGCTCGATCGCCTGTTTGGCGCGGAGGCGGAGGATGGTTCGCTGGACCAGCTGCTGCTGTCCGGCCTGCATCCGGCCGGGATCGCCGCCGTGAAGGCGCTGGGGCACTGGATCACCACGGGCATTCCGCTGGTGCTGGCCACGCCGCTCGCCGCCGCCCTGCTCAACCTGCCGACCGAAGCCTGGCCCGCCGCCATGCTGGCGCTGGGCCTGGCCTCGGCCATCCTCTCCGTCTTCGGCGCGGCCGGCGCGGCACTCACGCTGGGCGCCCGGCGCGGCGGCGTGCTGCTGCCGCTGCTGGTCCTGCCCCTCTCCATCCCGGCGGTGATCTTCGGCGCGGCGGCGATCGAGGCGGCGGCAAACGGCCTCCAGGCGCGGCCCTACCTGCTGCTGGAGGCCGCGATCCTGGCCTTGGCCGCACCCCTCGCCCCGCTGGCGGCCGGTGCCGCGCTGCGCGGCGATTAGGTTTAGGCGGCCGTTAACCTTCATCCCATAGGACGGGATCGTTCTCAGTTGGATGGAGCGATCCCATGCGCCGCACTCTGGCCCTCTCGGCCACCGTCTGCCTTCTCGCCGGCCCCGCCTTTGGCGCGGGCACGCTGTGCGGCGGGCGCGTCGAGGTTCTGGCGGTCAGCCCGAAATGGCATGAGCACGCGCCGGGCCGGGCCGCGACGGGAATCAGCGTGGCCGTCGCCAATCGCACGGGCGAGGCGATCCTGCTGCAGCCCGTGCTCACGACGGGCGCCGGGCGGCCGCAGATGGGGCTGCCGCTGATGCTGGTGCGCCAGGGCCAGACGGTCTTCGCGCTGCGCGTGCCGGAGGAGCAGTCAGCCGGCCTGCCGCCCGAGGCGCTGCTGCGCGGCCTCGGCGCCTCCTGCCGCATGGGTTGAGGAAGACAGGGCCCCCGGCGGGGCCAATGGGGGGATCGCCCCGCTGGGGTTGCCGCCGCGCCTGGGATGGGGAAGTGGCGCGGCGACCTGCTCGGACGAGCCGCCTCGCGGCCACTCATCCCGAGGAGCGGATCAGGCGCCGGAGCGGACGAGGACGCGGCAGGTGATGGTGGTCCCGGCGGCCAGGTCCGTCGGCACGTTCAGCCCGCCGGTGCCTGAGGGATTGGCCAGCGTCGCCACGCCGAGCTGGATGGGCTGCGAGGTGCCCCATGGGCCGAGGCGCCGGCCATGCGGCCCACTGCCACCGCCGATCACGATGTTGCGGCGATCCCGGAAGGTCACCTCGATCTGGAGGGATTGCTCCACCATGCTCTGCACGATCACGAAGTAGGAGACGGTGCTGCGCGTCGAGGTGGAGTCGGTGGTGCTGTAGAAGCTCGCGGCCTGGACCATCCCGTTGCAGTAGGAATTGCCCTGGGCGGAGGCCCCGGCCATGGGCAGGGTGGCGAGGGCGGCGGCGGCCAGACCGGTGAACAGGGGCTTTCTCATGTCGGTCATTCCTTCGGGTTCATCTCGGCCGGCGGGACCGCCTTTCCGATATTTTGAAAGCTAGGCCGCATCCCGGCGCGCGGCCAATCCATGGCGGCATCGCCGCCCATCGGCGTTGCCTATCGCGCTTCATCCCTTGCGGATCAGCTTCGTTCTATTCATGTTCCGAGCCATGCCCAAGGACCGCACCCGCTTCACCTGCCAATCCTGCGGCGCCACGCACCCCAAGTGGCAGGGCCGCTGCGATGGCTGCGGCGAATGGAACACGCTGGTCGAGGAGAGCACCGCCCCGCGCGCGCCCGGGCCGGTGGGCAAGGCGCCGCCGGGGCGGGGCATCAGCTTCGTGGGCCTGGCGGGCGAGAGCGCGCCGCCGCCGCGCCACCTGACCGGCATCGCCGAGCTGGACCGCGTTCTGGGCGGCGGCTTCGTACCCGCCTCGGCCGTGCTGGTGGGCGGCGATCCGGGCATCGGCAAATCCACCATCCTGCTGCAGGCCGCGGCGCGCATGGCGATGGGCGGCAAGCGCGTCCTCTACATCTCGGGCGAGGAGGCGGTGGCGCAGGTGCGGATGCGCGCGCGCCGGCTGGGCCTGGCCGAGGCACCCATGGCGCTTGCCGCGGCCTCCGCGCTCAGGGACATCCTGGCGAGCCTGGAGGCGGAGACGGAAGCCACGCTCGTCGTCATCGATTCCATCCAGACCATGTGGCTGGACGCGCTGGATTCGGCGCCCGGCACCGTGGCGCAGGTGCGGACCTGCGCGGCGGAGCTGATCCGCTGCGCGAAGGCGCGCGGCTTCGCGCTCGTGCTGGTCGGCCATGTCACCAAGGAGGGAACGCTGGCCGGGCCGCGCGTGCTGGAGCACATGGTGGATGCCACGCTCTATTTCGAAGGCGATCGCGGCCACCAGTTCCGCATCCTGCGCGCCACCAAGAACCGCTTCGGCGCGACGGACGAGATCGGCGTCTTCGAGATGACCGAGGGCGGGCTGGTGGAAGTCACCAACCCCTCCGCGCTCTTTCTCGCCGAACGGCGGGGCAACATCTCGGGCAGCGCCGTCTTCGCGGGGCTGGAGGGGACGCGGCCGGTGCTGGTGGAGGTGCAGGCGCTGCTCTCGCCCAGCAATGGCGGCTCCCCCCGGCGGCAGGTGGTGGGCTGGGAGGGAGGGCGGCTCTCCATGCTGCTCGCCGTGCTGGAGGCGCGGGCGGGGCTGAGCTTCGGCCAGTCGGACGTCTATCTGAACATCGCCGGCGGCCTGCGCATCAACGAGCCCGCCGCTGATCTCGCGGTCGCGGCCGCGCTCACCTCCGCCATCACCGACCGGCCGACCGACCCGGATGCGGTGTATTTCGGCGAGGTCGGCCTCTCGGGCGAGATCCGGCAGGTCTCCCAGGCCGAGCAGCGGCTGCGGGAAGCGCAGAAGCTTGGCTTCTCGGCCGCGGTGCTGCCGCGCCGGGTGGCGCGCGGCAACAAGCCGCCCGCCGCGATCGAGGGCCTGCGGCTGACCGAGGTGGGGCACCTGGCCGATCTGGTGGCACCCTTCGCGGCGGGCACCCTCAAGCGGGAGCGGGCGTGACCCCATCGCCCTGCGCCAGCTGGTCCAGCGGCAGGGTAAAGCGGATGCGCAGGCCCTCGGGGTGCCACGCGATCTCCTGATGCGCCTGCAGCGCATGCGCGGTCGAGGCGAGCAGCAGCGAGCCGAAGCCGATCTCCTCCGGCGGGGCGGCGATGGGCGGGCCGCCGCTCTCCTCCCAGTCGAGGCGAAGATCCGGGCCGCAGCGCCGCGTGACGATGCGCAGCCGGCCTTCGGGGCGGGAGAGGGCGCCGTATTTCACCGCGTTGGTGAGCCATTCATGCAGCACGAGGCCGAGCTGCGGAACCACGGGCGGCGGCAGGGGCAGGTCATCCCCGGCGAGCACGACGCGCTGCGCCACCTGCTCCGACTCGTAGGGCGCGGCCATGCGGCGGATCAGCCCGTGGAGGGTGGCCCCCACGGCCCCCCGATGGACGAGATCATGCGCCGCCGTCAGCGCGGTGACCCGCTGGCGCAGTTCGTCGGCGAAGTCGCGCGCCTCTGGCCAGCGCGCCGCGGTGAGGCTGACCAGGCTCGCGATCAGCGCGAAGCTGTTCTTCACGCGGTGGTCCATCTCCTGCGCGACCAGCACCTCCTTGTCGCGCGCCGTGCGCTCGGCGGAGATGTCCGTCACCGAGCCGAAGATGCGCTCCACCTCGCCGCCGGCGTCGCGGGTCGCGACGGACCGGTGCCAGACCCAGATATGGTGACCCAGGCGGTGGCGGACGCGATACTCCAGCTCGAACCGGTCGCGCTCGCCGGCGTGAAGCTCCGCCAGGGCCGCGTCCAGCTGGGGCCGGTCGGCGGGGTGCAGGCGGTCGAGCCACCATTCGCGCACCGGCACATCGCGCTCCTCGCCCAGGATGGCGACATGGCCGCGGCTGCGGATCACCGCATTCTCCCGCGGGCGGCATTCATAGATGCCGCCGGCGAAGGCCTCGGTCGCGATGCGGTAGCGCGCCTCGCTCTGCTCCAGGCGCTCCATGGCGCTCGCCCGGTCGGCCTCGGCGGCGCGTAGCCGTGCGGCGGCGGCGTCCAGCTCCCGCACGCCGGATGGCGTGGCGGCGGCCCCGGGCGCCAGGGCGGCGATGCCGTCCAGCACCTGGATGCTGATCCGGCGCGCGGCCCAGACGCCCGCCAGGACCAGCAGGGCGCCCGCCAGCGCCGGCAAGCCGAGCACGGAGCGGAGGTCCTGCAAGACGCCGGGGGCCGGCGCCGCGATCACCACGCCATAGCCGCTGCGCGGCGCGCGGGCGGCGGCGGTGGTGCTGAACATGCCGTCATGCGTGGTGATGTGCGTGACCAGGCCGCTGCCGGCCTCGGCCAGGATCGCCCTGGTGCGGGGCATCGCCAGGGCGCCGAGGAATTCCGCCTCCGAGCGGGTGCGGGCGACGACACGGCCCTCACGGTCCACCACCGCGGCGACCCAGCCTTCGGGCAGGCTCTGCGCGCGCAGGACGTCGCCGAAGCGCGTCGAGGGCACGAGCAGGGCGACCAGGGTGCGAGGCCCCAGGGGCTGCGCCGCCGCCACGGCGAAGCCGCCCCCCGGCAGGGGAATGATGTTGGAGAGGAGCGGCGCCGGCCCGGCGCGGGCCGCGGCGCGGAAACCCTCGTCGAGGTTCACCGTGCCAGCGCGGCGCTCCGGCCAGGCATCGAGTTCCACCAGGACCTGCCCCGCCTCGTCCAGCACCAGGGCCAGCCCCGGGCCATCAACCGCCGCACGGATGGTCTGGCGCAGGCCGCGGCCGGGCGTCAGCTCCCCGCCATCCAGTGCGCCGGACAGGATGCGCAGCGCGTATTCCAGGCGGGCGATATCGCCGTCCAGGGCTGTGGCCAAGGCGCGCACCGTCTGGACCATCTGGCCGTTGAACAGGGCGCGCTCCCGCCGCACGCCATCCAGGGTGCCGAGAAGCGCGACGCCGAGGAGCGGAAGCGCGACCGCCAGGACGACGCAGAGCATCAGGCTGCGGAAGGAGCGGCCGGCACGCGGGGCTCTGACGGGGGCAGGCGGGGTGGTCAGGGCGGCAGTTCCTCAAGGTGCCGACGGGCGCGCCGTCAGGGGTTCAACGCACGGAGAGGGACAAGGTGAAGCTGAAGCTGCGTTCATCTATCTCGAAATGCGAACGAGGTGCACGTGAAGAGTCGCGGCCGGCTTCCCCCCCGCGCCGCGGCAGGCGGATCAGGTGACAGGAATCACCGCCCCCGCTACATGGCGTTGCAGCATGACCTGGGCGGATGGCATCCTTCTCCTCGTGATGGTGGCCTCCGCCATCCTGTCGTTCCTGCGCGGCTTCGTGCGGGAATTCCTCGGCATCGCCGCCTGGATCGGCGCCGCGCTGGCCGGTTTCGCCCTGCTCGACCACCTCCGGCCCCTGATGGCCGGCACGATCGAGCCCGACTGGCTGGCCGATGGCGTCGCCGTGGGCGGTGTCTTCCTCATCGTGCTGGTGGTGCTGAAGCTCCTGATTCACGCATTGGCGGGCAGCGTGCAGCGCAGCCCTCTGGGGGGTGTGGATCGCTCGCTGGGCGCCATATTCGGTCTGGCGCGCGGCGCCTTCATCGCGGTCCTGGCCTATGTGCTCGCGGGGCTTTTCGTCCCCGCCATCGAGCGCTGGCCCGAGCCCGTGCAGGAGGCGCGCTCGCTGCCCTATGTGGTGGATGGGGCACGGTGGGTTGTCGGCCTGATGCCGGAGGAGTATCGCCCCCGCATCGCAGCCCCACCGGAACGCCGCGTGCCCACGCAGGAGGACCTGATGCGTCCGCCTGCCCGCAACCGAAGCTGAAGGTCACTCCCATGCCCCTTCCCGCCGCCTCTGACGACGACAAGTTCCACGAGGAGTGCGGGGTCTTCGGGATCTGGCGGCACAAGGATGCGGCGGCACTCACCGCGCTCGGCCTGCACGCGTTGCAGCATCGCGGGCAGGAGGCGTCGGGCATCGTCACCCTGGACGACGCCGGCCACTTCCACGCCCATAAGGGCCTGGGCCTGGTGGGGGACATCTTCGGCGATGCCAAGGTGATGGCGAGCCTGCCCGGCCGCACCGCCATCGGCCACAACCGCTACGCCACCACGGGCGAGACGGCGCTGCGCAACGTGCAGCCGCTCTTCGCGGATTTCGAGTTCGGCGGCTTCGCCGTCGGCCACAACGGCAACCTCACCAACGCCGCCGTGCTGAAGCGCGCGCTGGTGCGCCGCGGCTGCCTCTTCCAGTCCACGACGGACAGCGAGGTCTTCGTCCACCTCATCGCCATCAGCCTCTATTCCACCGTGCTGGACCGGCTGATCGACGCGCTGAAGCAGGTGCAGGGCGCCTATTCGCTGGTGGCGCTGCACAATGGCGGCCTCATCGGCGCGCGCGACCCGATGGGCGTGCGGCCGCTCGTCCTCGGCCGCCTGAACGATGGCTGGGTGCTGGCGAGCGAGACCTGCGCGCTGGACATCGTGGGCGCCGAATTCGTGCGCGACATCGAACCGGGCGAGGTCGTGGTGATCGACGATTCCGGCATCCGCTCGGTGAAGCCCTTCCCGAAGGAAGCGAACCGCTTCTGCATCTTCGAATACATCTACTTCGCCCGGCCGGATTCCGTGGTCGAGGGCACGCCGGTCTATGAGACGCGCAAGCGCATCGGTGCCGAACTCGCGCGTGAGAGCCATGTGGCCGCCGATGTGGTGGTGCCGGTGCCCGACAGCGGCGTGCCGGCGGCCATGGGCTATGCCGTGCAGGCCGGCATTCCCTTCGAGCTCGGCATCATCCGCAACCACTATGTGGGCCGCACCTTCATCGAGCCGACGGACCAGATCCGCCATCTCGGCGTGAAGCTCAAGCACAGCGCCAATCGCGCGATGATCGAAGGCAAGCGCGTCATCCTGGTGGATGACAGCATCGTGCGCGGCACCACCTCGAAGAAGATCGTGGAGATGGTACGCCAGGCGGGCGCGGCCGAGGTTCACATGCGCATCTCCTCGCCGCCCACCACGCATTCCTGCTTCTACGGAATCGACACGCCCGAGCGCTCCGAACTGCTGGCCGCGCAGCATGACCTGGCGGCGATGGCCAAGCTGATCGGCGTGGACAGCCTGGCCTTCATCTCGCTGGACGGGCTCTATCGCGCCCTCGGCCGCGAGGGGCGCGACCCCGCCGCGCCGGCCTACTGCGACGCCTGCTTCACCGGCGAATACGCGATCCCGCTGACCGACCGCACCGACAACACCGAGGCGCGCGGCAGCCTGCTCAAGGCGGGCGCCTGAGCATGAAGGGACAGGTTGCGCTCATCACCGGCGCCTCGCGCGGGATCGGCCGCGCCACGGCGCTGGCGCTGGCGGGTGCCGGAGCACATGTCGTGCTCATGGCACGCAGCCAGGGCGGTCTGGAAGAGACCGACGACATGATCCGCGCGGCGGGCGGGACGGCGACGCTGTTGCCGCTGGATTTCATCAAGGAGGCCGACCAGCTCGACATGCTGGGGCCCTCCATCGTGCAGCGCTTCGGCCGGCTCGATATCCTCGTGCATGCGGCGGGCCTGCTGGCCAAGCTGACGCCGGCCGGGCACATCCCGCCGCGCGACTGGAGCGAGAGCCTGGCGGTGAACGCCACCGCCGCCTATCGCCTGATCCGCGCCTGCGACCCGCCGCTGCGCGCGGCCCCCGCCGGCCGCGCGCTCTTCCTGCACGACGTGCATGCGGAAGAGCCGACGGCCTATTGGAGCCTCTACAGCAGCGCCAAGGCGGCGCAGGCCAACCTCGTGCGCTGCTGGGCGGCGGAGGTGGCGCGCTCGCCCCTCAAGGTCGCGCTGGTGGATCCGGGCCCGGTCGCCACCAAGCTGCGCGCGGCCGGCTTTCCGGGCGAGGACCCGGCGAAGCTGCGCCAGCCGGAGGAGGTGGGGACGGCGATCCTCGCCCTGCTCGGGCAGGATTTCGCGCATGGGGCGACGCTGCCCATCTGACGCCCGGCATCCGGGGGCTGAGCCATGAATTATCGCCACGCCTTCCACGCCGGCAACTTCGCCGACTGCATGAAGCACGCGCTGCTCGTCTGGCTGCTGCGCGCCCTGGCGCGCAAGCCGGCGGCCTTCCGCGTGCTGGACACCCATGCCGGCATCGGCCGCTATGACCTGGCGAGCAACCAGGCTGAGCGCACGGGGGAATGGCGCGCGGGGATCGGCCGGCTGCTTCACATCACCGAGGGGCCGCTGGCCGACTACCTCGATCTGGTACGGGCCGATGGGGGATATCCGGGTTCGCCCGCCCTGACCGCGGCACTTCTGCGCCCGCAGGACCGCCTCGCGCTGGTCGAGCTGCATGAGGAGGACCACGCGACACTGCGCGCGCTGTTCCGGCGTGACAGCCGCGTGGCGGTCCACAGGCGCGACGCCTTCGAGGCGGTGCGCGCGCTGACCCCCTTCCCGGAGAAGCGCGGCCTCGTCCTCATGGACCCGCCCTTCGAGCAACCGGGCGAATATGAGCGCCTGACGGCAGCGATCACCGAGGTCTCGCGCCGCGCGCGCGGCCTGGTGCAGGCGGCGTGGTATCCCATCAAGGGCCGCGCGCCGGTGCGTGCCTTCCACACGGCGCTGGCGGAATCCGGCGTGCGGGACGTGGTGGCGGCCGAGCTGCATCTGCGCGAGCCGCTGGATGCGGCGCGGCTCAACGGCTGCGGCCTCATCGTCGTGAACCCGCCCTATGGCTTCGAGGCGGCGGCCAGCGCCATACTGGAGGCGCTGCGCATGGAATTGTCAGCGGAGGAGGGCGCCGGATGGGCGCTGACGCGGATCGCCGATGAGTGAGGTCATCGTCTATGGCGCCGGCGCCTGGGGCACCGCGCTGGCCATCCATGCGGCGCGGCTGGGCCATGGCGTCACCCTCTGGGCGCGCGATGCGGCGCGCGCCGAGGAGATGCAGCGCACGCGCGTGAATGCGCGCCTGCTGCCGGGCGCGACTTTTCCGGAGGCGCTGCGAGTGACGCATGACGCCGCGCCGGGCGGTGCTGCGCTCGGCATCCTCGCCGTGCCGATGCAGCCGCTGCGTGCCGTTCTGGCGGGGCTGCCCCGCGGCTTGCCGCCGCTGCTGCTGGTCTGCAAGGGGCTGGAGGCGGATACGCTGCGCCTGCCGCTGGAGGTGCTGGCCGACGCGCGGCCGGACCTGACCGGCGGCGTCCTCTCGGGCCCGAATTTCGCGCATGAGGTGGCGGCGGGGCTGCCGGCGGCCAGCGTGGTCGCGGCGCGGGATGCGGCGCTGGTCGCCACCGCGCAGGGGCTGCTCTCGGGCCAGGCGCTGCGGCTCTATGGCAGCGCGGATGTGCTGGGCGTGCAGCTGGGCGGCGCGGCCAAGAACGTGCTGGCCATCGCGGCCGGAATCTCGACGGGGGCGGGGCTGGGCGAGAATGCGCGCGCGGCCTTGATCACGCGCGGGCTGGCGGAGCTGTCGCGCCTCGTGGTCGGGCTGGGCGGCAAGGCGGAGACGGCGGCGGGGCTCTCGGGGCTGGGCGACCTGATCCTGACCGCGATGGGGAATTCCAGCCGCAACGCCTCGCTCGGCTTCGCGCTGGGGCGGGGGATGACGCTGCCCCAGGCCCTGGCCGGCCGCGCGGGCGTGACCGAGGGTATCGCCACCGCGCCAGCCTTGCTGGAGCGCGCGCAAGGGGCCGGGGTGGAGCTGCCGATCTGCGCGGCGGTGGTGGCCATGCTGCAGGGGCGCCTGGATGTGCAGGGCGCGCTCGCCGCGCTGATGGCCCGGCCGCTTCGGGGGGAATAGATTTTCCCGCCCTCCGGCGCGTCGCGCCGCAGGCGGGCTGTTCGCACGAAGCGCGCGCTCCGCGCGGCTGGTGTGAGGGGCCAGGCGTCCGGTTGGGCGGCGCCGGGCGCTGTGCGCCCGGAGCCATGGAGGGAGGGCGCTTCCTCGACGGTCGCTGCCTGGCCCTGCCTCACAGGAACTTGCCGCGCTCCAGGATTTCCAGCGTGTATTCCTTGTAGGTCATGCCCAGCTCCTCCGTGCGGGCCAGGCGGCGCAGCGCGATCTCGCGGGGCGGGGTCTTCCAGGCCTTCTTGTGGGCGCGGCGCCAGACCCAGCCACGCCAGGCGGTGCCTTCATCCTCGAGCGGCGGACCGCCATTGTGGCCGATGCTGGTCATGCTTCGCATCTTCCACTAAAATGGTTTCATGTCCACCATGATGACAGAGCTGGATGACCTCCTCGCGCGCCGCATCCGGCGCGAGCGCGAGGCGCGGGGCTGGTCCATCGCCACCTTGGCCGCCAAATCCGGCGTCTCCCGCGCCATGATCAGCAAGATCGAGCGCGCCGAGGCGAGCCCGACCGCCGCCCTGCTCGGCCGTCTCTCCGGCGCGCTGGGCCTCACCATCTCAGCCCTGCTGGCCCGCGCCGAGGGCGATGCGGGGGGCGGCCGCGTCTCCCGCGCCGCCACGCAGCAGCTCTGGACCGATCCCGGCACCGGCTATCGCCGCCGCGCCATCTCACCGCCCGGCGCCGAGCCGGAGCTGGTCCAGGTGGAATTGCCGCCCGGCGCGCGGATCGCCTATCCGGCGGCGTCCTATCGCCTCCTCCGGGGGCAGGTGGTCTGGCTGGAAACAGGGGCGCTGGTGATCCGCGAGGGTGAGGAGGAAACCACCCTCGGGCCCGGCGATGCGCTCGCCTACGACCTGACGACGCCACGCGATTGCGAATTCCACAACCCCTCGACGACGGAGGATTGCCGCTACGTCGTGACGCTGAGCCGGCGTTGAGACAGAAGCGGGGCCGAATCACCTCCTCGGCATACCGCCGAGGAGGATCCGACCCGTCAGGGCAGCTTCGTCGTCTGCGCGATGGCCAGCAGCGCCTTGGGCCGGGCGCGGGAGGCCTTTTCGGCAATGCCGGAGATCCCCTCGCGCCGGCGCAGCTCGGCCCAGACCTCGCCCGGCGTGATGCCGGCATCCACCAGCAGCAGCATCAGGTGATAGAGCACATCGGCCGACTCGCTGATGGTGGCGGCGCGGTTGCGGGCCACCGCCTCGATCACCAGCTCCACCGCCTCCTCGCCCAGCTTCTGCGCCACTTTGGGCGTGCCGCGCGCGATCAGCCGCGCGGAGTGCGAGGTGGCGACGTCGCCGGATTGCCGGCGCGCCTCGATGGTGGCCCAGAGGCGATCCAGCACGGCCGCATCGCCATCCTCGGGCAGCACCAGCGGCTTGAGATGCGCGGCCTCGGCCTTCAGCACGGCCTTGGGGATGCGCGTCTTCTTCGCCGGGATGTTCTTCGGCACCGGCAGCTTGCCGGCCTTGACGGTCTTTGCCGCCTTCGGGGCCTTGGCGGCCGCCTTCTTCTTCGTGGCCTTCGCCATCACGCCATCTCCCGGACGCGGCGCACGGGCAGGCCCGCCGCCGCCAAGGCATCCTTGGCCTGCTCGATGCGGAACACGCCATCATGAAACACGCTGGCCGCCAGCAGCCCGGTGGCGCCGGCCCGCGCACCCTCGACGAAGTGGTCCAGCGCGCCGACACCGCCCGAGGCCACCACGGGCACGCGCACCGCCGCCGTCACCCGGCGCAGCAGGTCGAGGTCGAAGCCCTGCTTGGTGCCGTCGCGATCCATCGAGGTCAGCAGGATCTCACCCGCGCCGAGGCTCGCCATGCGGCGCGCCCAGTCCACCGCGTCCAGCCCCGTCTCGCGCCGGCCGCCATGGGTGAAGATTTCCCAGCGGCCGTCCGACACCTTCTTCGCGTCCACCGCGACGACGATGCACTGGCTGCCGAAGGCCTCGGCGGCGCGGCGCACCAGCTCGGGCTCGGCCACGGCGGCGCTGTTGATGCTGGCCTTGTCGGCGCCGGCGAGCAGCAGCTTGCGGATATCCTCCACGCTGCGCACGCCGCCGCCCACCGTCAGCGGGATGAAGACCTGCGCCGCGGTGCGGGAGACGACGTCATACATCGTGTCCCGGTTCTCATGCGTGGCGCCGATGTCGAGGAAGGTCAGCTCATCCGCGCCCTGCGCGTCATAGGCGCGGGCCTGCTCCACCGGGTCGCCGGCGTCGCGCAGCGAGACGAAGTTCACGCCCTTCACGACGCGGCCTTCCTTCACGTCGAGGCAGGGGATGATGCGGAGCGCGAGCACGGATGAATCCCAGCTTTGTCCAGGCATCCAGATGATCCCGGAGTGAGGCGATTGCGGCGTTTTTGGCGGTGCGTCAAGCGACGCCTTGGCGACGGTGGAGGCTCAGGCGCGGCGCATCTCGAAATGCGTCTTGGTCGCGCGGGTGAAGCCGGCCCCTTCGTAGAAGCTCCAGGTCGAGCCCTGGCGCGAGCCGGTGGCCAGCATCACCTTGTAGCAATCCCCCGACCAGGCCGCCTCGACCGCCGCCGCCAGCACGGCCCGGCCGAGGCCGCGCCCGCGATACCCGGCATGGGTGACGACATTCTCGATCACGGCATAGCTGCGCGCGCCGCGCGTGATGTTGGGCACGATGACGAGGGTGCAGCTGGAGACCAGGAGCCCGTCCTCCTCCGCGACGAAGAGGCGGATGAGGTCGGAGCCGAGCATCGCGGCCCAGGCCGGGGCGGCCGTCGTCTCCGTCACGCGCGGGTCGGTGGGGTTCAGGTGCTGGTAGAGGTCCAGTATCCCCGCCAGGTCGGCGTGGACGGCTGTGCGGATCACGCCGCCGCCAGCGCCAGCGCCTCGGCCGGGTTGATCCGCCCGTCATACAGCGCGCGGCCCAGGATGCAGCCGGCGATGCCATCCGCCGCCACCGCCTTCAGCGCCTCGATATCGGCGATGGAGGCGACGCCACCCGAAGCGATGACCGGCGTCTCCAGAGCGAGCGCCAGCGTGCGCGTCTGCTCGACATTCACCCCGCTCAGCATGCCGTCGCGGTCGATGTCGGTGTAGATGATGGCGGCCGCACCCGCGTCTTCCAGGCGCAGCGCGAGGTCCCGCGCCGGCAGCGTGCTCGTCTCGGCCCACCCTTCGGTCGCCACCATGCCGCCGCGGGCGTCGATGCCGACGACGACGCGGCCCGGGAAATGCCGGCAGGCCTCGCGCACGAATTGCGGGTCCTTCACCGCGGCGGAGCCGAGGATGACGCGCGTGACGCCGCCCTCCAGCCAGGCCTCCACCGTCGGCATGTTGCGGATGCCGCCGCCCAACTGCACCGGGTTGGGGCTGGCGGCGAGGATGCGCGCCACCGCCTCGGCATTGGCGGGCTTGCCGGCGAAGGCGCCGTCCAGGTCCACCACGTGCAGCCATGGGAAGCCCTGGGCCGCGAAGGCGCAGGCCTGCTCGGCCGGGTCTTCCGCGTAGATGGTGGCCATCGCCATGTCACCGCGCTGCAGCCGCACGACGCGGCCCTGCTTGAGGTCAATGGCGGGGTAGAGGGTGAAGCCGCTCACGTCTTGATCTGTCCCAATGCGTCCGCCGTGCTGCGGCCGTGCTGCGGCTCCAGCAGGCGATAGTAGAAGAAGCCGGCCACCGTCTCGCCGCCCACGCGCGCATAGGCGGGGTGCGTGCCCCAGCGCACATAGCCCAGCCGCTCGAAGAGCGTGATGGCGCTTTCCTGCGTCGCGCGCACATCGAGGTTCAGCACGCGGATGCCCATGGCGGCCGCGCGTTCCTCCACGCGCCGCACCAGCAGCCGCGCCAGGCCGAAGCCGCGCGCATAGGGCGCGATGAAGGCGTGGGTGAGCTGGGCGGCGAAGCCCTGCGCTTCGTTGTTGCGCGGCGGGCGGACCAGTTGCGCGCTGCCCACCACCTGGCCATCCAGGCGCGCGATGAAGAATTCGCGCTCGGGCACCAGCATCACGCCGCGGAAATGGCGCTCGAGGGCGGAGCGGCTTTGCGCCTCCACCCAGCCGAAGCCGCCGCCTTCCACGATGGCGGCGTTGGTCGCCTCGCAAAGATCGGCAAGGTCATGCGGGTCGAGCATGTCCACCCGCTCCACCTCCAGGCGGTGGGCTACGGCCGGATCGGGGATCATGGGGTCCACCGCAGGAAATTGGCGAGGAGGCGCAGGCCGACGGCCGCGCTTTTCTCGACATGGAATTGCGTGCCGACGACGTTGCCGCGCCCGAGGATGGCCGGAACCGGGCCGCCATAGTCGGTGGTGGCCAGCACATCACGCGCCTCGCCGCCGCGCCAGGCGTAGGAATGCACGAAATAGGCGTGGTCGCCGGGGAGCAGTCCTTCCAGCAGCGGGTGCGAGCCGGGCGTGAAGTCGAGCGCGTTCCAGCCCATCTGCGGCAGGGGCAGGGGGCTGCCGTCAGGCGCGCGGGGATCCATCTCCGCCACCTCGCCGGGCAGCCAGGCGAGGCCGGGGGTGGTACCATGCTCCAGGCCCCGCTCCGCCAGCAATTGCAGGCCGACGCAGATGCCAAGGAAGGGCTTTTGGTGCACCCGCACCTGCTCGTAGAGCGCGCCGACCATGCCCTCCAGCGCGTCCAGCCCGGCGCGGCAGGCGGCGAAGGCGCCCTGGCCGGGCAGCACGATGCGGTCGGCGTGGATCAGCGTCTCCGGCTCGCGCGTGATCTCGACGGTGATGGGGCCGGGGGCCGCATGTTCCAGCGCGCGGCAGACGGAGGCAAGGTTGCCCGAGCCGGGATCAATGACGGAAACCCTCATCGTCCGGCCTCCCCGGCATAGAGCGGCAAGAGGCGCGGCTCGGCCTGGAGCAGGCGGGCCAGCGCGCCATCCGCGCTCTGCGCCTGGACGACATGCGCCAGCGTCCAGCCGCGGCGCCCGAGCGTCCAGCGGCGCAGATCCTGGCCCTGGAAGCCCAGCAGCAGATGCGCGGCGAGGGCGGCCGCGATACCATAGGGGTCAGGCAGCAGGTTGATCACGACGAGGCCGATCAGCACCGCGATCCCGGCCAGCCAGGCGCGGTGGCGGAACAGCCAGAAGGGCCCGAAGAGAAAGGCCCAGAAGGAGAACCCCTCCGGGATCAGCACCGGCGCCTGCCTGATGCCCGTGGCGGGCACCGAGCCGCGCGCGGCGCCAGGCGGGAGGTGGACGGTCCAGCTCCGCATCACCCCTCCAGCACGCCCTTGGTGGAGGGAATGGCGCCGGCCTGCCGGGGGTCGGGCTCGACCGCCATGCGCAGTGCGCGGGCGAAGGACTTGAAGCAGGCCTCGGCGATGTGGTGCGCGTTGGTGCCGGCCTTCTGGGTGATGTGGCAGGTCAGGCCCGCGTTCATCACCAGGGCGCGGAAGAACTCCTCGAAGAGCTCCGTATCCATCTCGCCCACCTTGTCGCGCGTGAAGGTCACGCTCCAGGCGAGGAAGGGGCGGCCCGAGATGTCGATGGCGCATTCCGCCAGCGCCTCGTCCATCGGCATCAGGCATTGGCCGAAGCGCGTGATGCCGCGCTTCTCGCCCAGCGCGGCCTTGATGGCCTGGCCCAGCACGATGCCGCAATCCTCGGCCGTGTGGTGGAAGTCGATATGCAGGTCGCCCTGGGCATGGAGCGTCAGGTCCAGCAGGGCGTGGCGCGTGAGCGCGTGCAGCATGTGGTCAAGGAAGCCGATGCCGGTCGCGATCTCGGCGCGGCCGGCGCCGTCCAGGTCGAGCCGGGCGGTGATGTCGGTCTCGGCGGTCTTGCGGGCAATCTCGGCGCGGCGGGTCACGGGCTGCATGGCCGCACCTCTAATCCTCCCGGCGTGAGAAGACCAGCACCAGAGGGCCATGCTATCGGCAAGGCCATGGAACCGATGGATGAACGGCGCCCCTGCGCCTTCCTGGACCGTGACGGCGTGCTGATCGAGGATACCGGCTACCCGCACCGCATCGAGGAGGTGCGCTGGGTGCCCGGCGTCATGGCCGCGCTGCGCCGCCTGAACGCGGCGGGGCTGGCCGTCTGCATCGTCACCAACCAGGCGGGCGTGGCGCGGGGCTACTACGACGAGGCCGCGATCGGCCGGCTGCACCACTGGATGGCAAGCGAGGCCCGGGCGGCCGGCGCGCGGCTGGACGGCTTCGCCTATTGCCCCTTCCACCCGGCGGCCGAGGATGCGCGCTACCGCCGCCCGAGCCCCCGCCGCAAACCGGAGGCCGGCATGATCGAGGATTGGCTCGCGCATTTCCCGCTGCGGCGGGAGGGCAGCTTCCTGATCGGCGACCGCGAGACCGACATGCAGGCCGCGCGCGCGGCCGGGATTCCCGGCCACCTCTTTCCCGGCGATGATCTGGATGGATTCGTCGCCGCCATCCTGAAGGGAACCTGACCTTGGAATTCCTCGCCCCCGCCTACCTCTGGGTGAAATCCTTCCATCTCATGGCGGTCATGGCCTGGATGGCGGGGCTGTTCTACCTGCCGCGCCTCTATGTCTATCACTCGGAGATCCCGGCCGGCGGCGGGCCGGAGCATGAGCGCTTCAAGACCATGGAGCGCCGCCTGCTGCGCGGCATCATGAACCCCAGCATGATCGCCACCTGGCTGCTGGGCCTGATGCTGGTCGCCACACCCGGCGTCGTCTCCTGGACCTCGGGCTGGTGGCACGTGAAGCTGCTCAGCGTGCTGGCGATGACGTGGTTCCACATGTATCTGGCGAAGCACCGCAAGGCCTTCGAGCGGGATGAGCGCCTGTTTCCGCAGCGCCACTGGCGCTACATGAACGAGGTGCCGACGCTGCTCATGATCGTCATCGTCATCATGGTGATCGTGAAGCCCTTCTGAGGCCGCCTGTCCGGAACCGTTGACGGGGCGTTCCGGGCTCCCTAGTTTAGTGGGGTCGGCCCTCCCTGGGCCGATCCCTCCCTTCCGATCGCCGAATTCGCCGAAGCCCATGCGCGCGGCACGAATTGCGGGGCCCATCCCATTGCCCCCGGCGTCTTCCCCACGATCCACACTCCGGATGCTGCATGCACCTCTCTGAACTCAAGGCGAAGACGCCGCCCGAACTCCTCGCCTTCGCGGAGGAGCTGGGCGTCGAGAACGCCTCCATCCTGCGCAAGCAGGACATCATGTTCGCCATCCTCAAGACCTTCGCCGACAACGACCAGGCGATCTATGGCGAAGGCACGCTGGAAATCCTCAGCGACGGCTTCGGCTATCTCCGCAGCCCGCAGGCGAACTTCCTGCCCGGCCCCGACGACATCTATGTGAGCCCCGCCCAGGTGCGCCGCTTCGGCCTGCGCACCGGCGACACGGTGGAAGGCCAGATCCGCGCGCCGAAGGATGGCGAGCGCTACTTCGCCATGCTCAAGGTGAACGCGGTCAATTTCGAGCCGCCGGAAGCCCTGCGCCACCGCATCAACTTCGACAACCTGACGCCGCTCTACCCGACCCGTCGCCTGAAGATGGAGGTCGAGGGCCAGCCGGAGGTGCCGAAGGGGCAGCAGAAGGACAACACGCATCGCGTGATTGATCTCATCGCGCCGATCGGCATGGGGCAGCGCGCGCTGATCGTCGCACCGCCGCGCACCGGCAAGACGGTGATGCTGCAATCCATCGCCAAGTCCATCACGGCGAACCACCCCGACGTGTTTCTCATGGTGCTGCTCATCGACGAGCGGCCGGAGGAAGTGACCGACATGGCGCGCACGGTGAAGGGCGAGGTCGTGGCCTCCACCTTCGACGAGCCGGCGACGCGCCACGTCCAGGTGACGGAGATGGTGCTGGAGAAGGCCAAGCGCCTGGTCGAGCACAAGCGGGATGTGGTGATCCTGCTCGACAGCATCACGCGCCTGGGCCGTGCCTATAACTCCGTGGTGCCCTCCTCGGGCAAGGTGCTGACGGGTGGCGTGGACGCCAATGCGCTGCAGCGGCCGAAGCGCTTCTTCGGCGCGGCGCGCAACATCGAGGAAGGCGGTTCGCTGACCATCATCGCGACCGCGCTGATCGACACCGGCAGCCGCATGGACGAGGTGATCTTCGAAGAGTTCAAGGGCACCGGCAACAGCGAGCTGATCCTGGACCGCAAGCTCTCCGACAAGCGCGTCTTCCCGGCCATCGACATCACCAAGTCCGGCACCCGCAAGGAAGAGCTGCTGGTGGATCGCGGCACGCTCAGCAAGATGTGGGTGCTGCGCCGCATCCTGAACCCGATGGGCACGCAGGACGCGATGGAGTTCCTGCTGGACAAGCTGAAATACAGCAAGACGAACCAGGACTTCTTTGACGCGATGAACACCTGAGGGTGTTCGTCGCATCAGCATGGCTCGGCACGCCTCCGGCGTGACGCGATGAACACGTGATCTGCGCCATGGCGGGGCCGGGCCCCGCCATGCATCGTGCGAAAATCGGGCGCGGCCGGGCATGATCCCGCCGCAATGCATGGCCAGGCTCACGCCATGCCGAAGGTCGCATTCGCCCTGCTCCTGTTGCTGAGCCCGCTCGCGGGCTGCGCGCCGTCACAGGGCGTTCCGTCCGATGGCTATACGCGGCCCTGGCCGAATTTGGGCCCGCTGTTCCGGCAGCGGGACGTTGCAAATCATCCGGGAAATTGATCGGATGGCAAGGAAGCAACGGCGAAGCTTCAGCCCGCTGAGCGGCGGGTCGGTTGCCGCCACACAAGGAGAACAGACCATGCGAAACGCTTTCACGGCGATCGGGCTTTGCGCCCTGCTGTCCCTGGGCGCCTGCACCAATCCGAATGATCCCGCGCAGCGCGCCGCGGGCGGCGGCTTGATCGGCGCCGGTGCGGGTGCCGCGATCGGCGCCATCGCGGGCGGCGGTCAGGGTGCCGCCATTGGTGCGCTGACAGGCGGCGCGGTGGGTGCCGCAACCGGCCTCATCACGACGCCGCAGCAGCCGCAGCGAGCCTACAAGTAATCGCTTGAGCGCGAAGATCCTGGCGGCCGCGAGCTTCGCGGCCGCCGTCCATGCCACGCACCGCCGCAAGGGTGCGGCGGCCGAGCCCTACATCAACCATCCGCTGGAAGTGGCCCAGATCCTCGCCGAGCATGACGCGCCGGAGGAGGCGATCCTGGCCGCGCTGCTGCATGACACGGTGGAGGACAGCAGCGATGACCCCGAGCCGGTGACGCTCGAGGCCCTGGCCGCACGCTTCGGCGCCGAGGTCGCGGCGATCGTCGCCGAGGTGTCCGACGACAAGAGCCTTCCCAAGGAGACGCGCAAGGCGCTGCAGATCGCGCAGGCACCGAAGAAATCCGCCGCCGCCAAGATGGTGAAGCTGGCCGACAAGATATCCAACCTGCGCGCCATGGTCAGCGCGCCGCCGGCCAACTGGAACCATGCGCGCCGCGTCGAATATGTCGGCTGGGCCGGACGGGTCGCCGCCGGGCTGCGGGGCGTGAACCCCGGGCTCGAGGCGCTGTTCGACCAGACCTACCGGAACGCGATGATCGAGCTTGCGAGAAACACGGCATGAACCTCGCCCTGGTGCACGCGCTGGAGCGGGCGACGCTGAACGCCCTGCCTTCGCCGCGCGTCGTCTTCGACGGCCCCTTCGTCGTCCGCAGCTTCCTCGGCGGGACGGGGCGGGCCAATGCGGCCTGCTGCCTCGACCCTTCGCCCGATCCCGAGCTGCCGCAGCGCATGACCCGCATCGCCGCACACTACAAGCGCCTCGGCATGACGCCGCGCTTCCGCTCCGCGCCGCTCGATCCGCCGGGATTGGAGGCGCTGCTGCGCGCGGGCGGCTGGGCGGAGGCCGATGAGAGCCATGTCACGCATGGGCGCGTGGAGGCGCGGACGGACCCTGCCATCCGCATCCTCGACGCCCCGGACGCGACCTGGTTCGACGTGCTGGGCACCGTGGAATACCAGTCCGCCGCGCGGCGCGCCGAGAAGCAGGAGGCGGTGCCACTCTTTGCGATTCCCGCGGCCTGGCTGGTGCTGGAGGAGGAGGGCCAGGCCGCCGCCGCCATGTCGGCCACCTGCGATGGGCGCTTCACCGGCATCTTCGACCTCGCAGTGCGGCCGGAATTCCGGCGCCGCGGCCTGGCTCAGCGCATGATCCGGGCGGCGGCCGCCTGGGGCCAGGGGCTGGGGGCCGAGACCTGCTTCGCGCAGGTGGCCATCACGAACACGGCCTCCGTGGCGCTCCAGGCGGGGCTGGGGCTCACGGAGGCCTATCGCTACCGCTACTTCGTGCTGCGGTAAGGGCCTTACGGCAGCAGGACGGTGCTGCCCGTGGTCTTGCGGGCCTCGAGGTCGCGATGGGCCTGGGCCGCATCCTTCAGCGCATAGCGCTGGTTGATCTGCAGCTTCACCGCGCCGGACTTCACCACGTCGAACAGCTCAGCCGCGACATGCTCTAGGTCGCTGCGCTTCATCGTGTAGGAACCGAGCGTGGGGCGCGTCAGGTAGAGCGAGCCCTTCGCGGCCAGGATGCCGATGTCGATGGGCGGCACGGCGCCCGAGGCATTGCCGTAGCTGACCATCATGCCGAGCGGCGCCAGGCAGTCGAGCGAGGCGGTGAAGGTGTCGCGGCCCACGCTGTCATAGACCACGGGCAGCATGGCGCCGCCGGTGATCCGCTTGACCGCCGCCGGCAGGTCCTCGCCGGCCAGCACCACATGGTCGCAGCCATTGGCGCGGGCGAGTTCGGCCTTCGCTTCGGTGCTGACGGTGCCGATGACGGTGCAGCCCAGCGCCTTCGCCCATTGCACCATGATGAGGCCGACGCCGCCGGCGGCCGCATGGACCAGGATCGTCTCGCCCGCCTTCACGCGATAGGTGCTGCGCAGCAGGTACTGCGCCGTCATGCCCTGCAGCATCATCGAGGCGGCCTGCTCGAAGCTGATGCCCTCGGGGATCTTCACCAGGCGATCGGCCTTGTTGGTGCGCGCCTCGGCATAGGCGCCCATGGGGCCCGAGGCATAGGCCACGCGATCGCCCACCGCGACCTCGGTGACACCCTCGCCGATCGCCTCGACGACGCCGGCGCCCTCCATGCCCATGGTGAAGGGCAGCGAGGGGGCCTTGTAGAGGCCGGTGCGGAAATAGACGTCGATGTAGTTGAGCCCCACCGCCTTCTGGCGGATCAGCGCCTCGCCCGGCTTCGGGTGCGGCAGGGGGACCTCCTCCCACATCAGTTTCTCGGGGCCGCCGTATTCATGGACGCGGATGGCGTGGTTCATGGAGGAGTTCCTGGTTCAGAAGAGGGAGGGGAAGGGCAGGTTCAGACTTCGCGCCTCGAGAGCGAGCAGATAGCGCTTCGTTTCGGGTCCATCCAGGCCCGAATACCCGCCCAGCGCACCATTGGCCGCGACCACCCGGTGGCAGGGGATGAGGATCGGAATCGGGTTGCGCCCATTGGCCTGGCCCACGGCGCGCGGGTGCGAGGCGACCTCGCGGGCGATCTCGGCATAGCTGCGCGTCTCGCCGGCCGGGATGGCGCGAAGGGCGGACCAGACGCGGCGCTGATAGGGCGTGCCGTGCGGCGCCAGGGGCAGCTGGAACTGCACGCGCTTGCCGTCGAAATAGTCATGCAGCTGGTCCCGCGCTTCACGCAGCAGGGGCGTGGCCTCCTGCTCGCTGCCGCGGCCCCAGTCGAGCGCGACAATGGCCCCTTCGTCTTCCGAAAGGGTGACCTCGCCGAGCGGAGTGTGAAGCGAAAGTTGCGGCATGTTTCCCGATGTTGCGCGCGTGACGGGATGCAGCACCCAGAGGGGGCCGGCGTCAAGCATCCCCTCCCTTCCCCCGCTGTCCCCGCTTGCTACATGGGGGACAGAACCTGACCCCAAGGAGGCCGCATGGCCGAGGCCGATCCCCCGCCTTATTTCGAGGCGCATGTCTTCGTCTGCTGCAACCGGCGGCCGGACGGGCACAAGCGCGGCAGCTGCGCCGCCTCCGGCAGCGAGGCGCTGCGCGACTACATGAAGGCGCGCGCCAAGGAGCTCGGCCTCAAGGGCGTGCGGATCAACCAGGCGGGCTGCCTGGACCGCTGCGAGTTCGGCCCGACGCTGGTGATCTACCCCGAGGGCATCTGGTACCAGGTCCAGACCCGCGAGGATGTGGAGGAGGTGCTGCAGGCGCATCTCGTGGCGGGCGGCCGTGCGCGGCGCCTGATGCTGACCGAGAAAGACGTGCCCCCGGCCAAGACGTGAGCGTGATCTTCGCTCTGGCGACGGGGGGTGGGCGCTCCGCGGTCGCGGTGATGCGGCTTTCCGGGGCGGGCGTGGGCGAGGTGGTGGCCGCGCTCGCCGGGACGCTGCCGGCGCCGCGACGGGCGAGCCTGAGGCTGCTGAGACACGAGGGCGTGGAGCTGGACCGGGCGCTGGTGCTCTGGTTCCCCGCGCCCGGCAGCTACACGGGCGAGGACAGCGCGGAGCTGCATCTGCATGGCGGGCCGGCCGTGATCGCGGCTGTAGCGGAGGCGCTGACGGCACTGGGCGCGCGACCGGCCGAGCCTGGTGAATTCACGCGGCGCGCCTTCCTGCATGAAAAGCTGGATCTGACAGCGGCCGAGGGCATCGCCGACCTGATCGCGGCCGAGACGGAAGCGCAGCGGCGCCAGGCTCTGCGCCAGGCCGAGGGCGCGCTGGCCGAACGCCATGCCGGCTGGGCGCAGCGCCTGACACAGTTGCTGGCGCGGCAGGAAGCCTTCATCGAATTCGAGGAGGAGGACCTTCCCGGCGACCTCGATGCCCGGGTGGAGGCGGATGCCGGCGTACTCCGCGCCGAGATGGAGGCCATGCTGGCCGAAGGGGACCGTGGCGAGAAGCTGCGGGAGGGGCTGACCATCGCCATCCTGGGCGCGCCCAACGCCGGAAAATCCTCGCTGCTCAATGCGCTGGTGGGGCGGGAGGCGGCGATTGTCTCGGCGCGGGCGGGCACCACGCGGGATGTGGTGGAGGTGCGGCTGATCCTGGCCGGCGTGCCGGTGACGCTGGCCGATACGGCCGGGCTGCGTGAGGCGGTGGACGAGATTGAGCGGGAGGGGATTCGTCGGGCGCTGGCGCGGGCGGAGAGCGCGGATCTGCGGCTGCTGGTCTTCGCCGCGGATGCGCCGCCCGATGAAGCAACGCTCGCGCTGAGTGGGCCGGAGGCGCTGGTGGTGCTGAACAAGGCGGACCTGCCGCATCCGGGGCTGGCTGGGGCGCTGCCGGTCTCGGCGCGCTCCGGCGAGGGACTGGTGGCGCTGCGGCAGACGCTGGAGAAGGCCGCTGCGGCGCGGGCAGGGCTGGTGGAAGGCGCGGTGCTTACCCGCCCGCGTCATCGCGCCGCGCTGCGCGAGGCGGCGGAGGAGTTGTCTCGCCTGCCAGAGGCCGGTCTGCCTGAGTTGCGGGCCGAGGCGCTGCGCCGCGCGCTGCGGGCGCTGGGGCGGCTGACCGGCCGCGTCGGTGTCGAGCAGGTGCTGGACGTGGTGTTCGGCGAGTTCTGCATCGGCAAGTGATGCGCGGCGCATCGCGTTGATGCGCGAGCGCTGCTATAGCCCGCGCCATGTGGGACATGCGCTTCGATGTGATCGTGGTGGGCGGCGGCCATGCGGGCTGCGAAGCGGCGGCGGCCGCGGCGCGCTGTGGCGCGCAGACCCTGCTGCTGACGCATGATCCGGCGAAGCTGGGCGAGATGTCCTGCAACCCGGCCATCGGCGGCGTCGGCAAGGGGCATCTGGTGCGTGAAGTGGATGCGCTGGATGGCCTGATGGGCCGCGCGGCGGATGCGGCAGGCATCCATTTCAAGCTGCTGAACCGCAGCAAGGGCCCTGCCGTACGTGGCCCGCGCGCCCAGGCCGACCGCCGGCTCTACCGCGAGGCGGTGCAGGCCCTGCTGGCCGAGACCGCGAACCTCACCATCCTGGGTGATCCGGCCGAGGATCTGGTGATCGCGGAGGGCCGCCTGCAGGGCGTCGTGACCGGCACGGGCCGGCGCATTGCCTGCGGCGCGCTGGTCATCACCACCGGCACCTTCCTGCGTGGCGTGATCCATATCGGCGAGCAGCGCATCCCGGCCGGCCGTGTGGGCGAGGAACCGGCCGTGGGCCTCGCGTTGGCGCTGGAACGCCTCGGCCTGCCGCTGGCGCGGCTGAAGACCGGTACGCCGCCGCGCTTGGATGGGCGGACGATCGACTGGGCCACCCTCGAGATGCAGCCGGGCGACGCGGAGCCAGAGCCGCTCTCCTGGATGACCGAGCGCATCACCAATCGCCAGGTGGAATGCGGCATCACCCACACCACGACCCGCACACATGAAATCATTCGCAGCAGCCTGCACCTCTCCGCCGTCTATGGCGGGCGGATCGAGGGGGTGGGCCCGCGCTACTGCCCCTCGGTCGAGGACAAGGTGGTGCGCTTCGCATCGCGCGAGCGGCACCAGATCTTCCTTGAGCCCGAGGGGTTGGATGACCCGACGGTCTATCCCAACGGCATCTCGACCAGCCTGCCCGAGGATGTGCAGCGCGCGATGATCGCGAGCATCCCGGGGCTGGAGCAGGCCGTGATCCTGCGCCCCGGCTACGCGATCGAATATGACCATGTAGACCCGCGCGCGCTTGGCCCGACGCTGGAGTGCAAGGCGCTGGCGGGCCTGTTCCTGGCCGGGCAGATCAACGGGACCACCGGCTACGAGGAGGCGGCGGCCCAGGGCCTGCTGGCCGGCGTGAACGCTGCGCATGTCGCGGGCGGCGGACCTGCCCCCGCGACGCTCAGCCGTGCCGATGCCTATCTGGGCGTGCTGCTGGATGACCTGACCTTGCAGGGCGTGAGCGAGCCCTACCGCATGCTCACCGCGCGTTCCGAATATCGCCTCAGCCTGCGGGCCGACAATGCCGGGATGCGCCTGACGGAGAAGGGCATCGCCTGGGGCTGTGTCGGTCCGGCACGCGCCGCCCTGCACCGCGCCTTCGCCACCGATGTGGCGGAGGCGCTGCACCGGGCCCGGACCGAGGGGGCGACGCCCGCCGCCTATGCCGCCGCGGGTGTCGCGGTGAACCAGGATGGCCGCTGGCGCAGTGCGCTGGACACGCTGGCCCTGCCCGCCATGTCCGGCGAGGCGGCGGAGCGCCTCTTCCCGTGGCTGCGCGACCTGCCGCGCCGGGTTCGCGCCTATGTCGAGGCCGAAGCGCTCTACGGCCCATACCTCGCCCGTCAAGAGGGCGAGCGCGCCCTGCTGGAGCGCGAGGAAGCGCTCGCCATCCCGCCCGATGTGGACTTCGCCGAGATCGCCGGCCTCTCCAACGAGATGAAGGACCGCCTGCAGCGCGCCCGGCCCGCCACCCTGGGCGGCGCCGGGCGGATCCCCGGCGTCACACCGGCAGCCATCGCCGCACTCGCGGTGCATCTGCGGCGAGGTGTTTCACGTGAAACAGCCTGATCAGCCCAGCCTTGATGTTCCACATGAAACAGAGGCGCGACTCCGGGAGTATCTGCGCCTGCTGCTCGCCTGGAACGCGCGGATCAACCTGATCGCCGCCGTACCGGAGGAAGAGGCCTGGCACCGCCACATCCTGGATTCGTGGCAGATGCTCCCCCTCCTGCCGCCCGGCCCGCTGGCGGATATCGGCTCAGGCGGCGGCCTACCCGGGCTGGTCATCGCCATCAGGCGTGAAGAGGAGACCCACCTGGTCGAATCCGACCGGCGCAAATGCGCCTTCCTGATGGAGGCGGCCCGCACGCTCGGCCTCAACCATGTGCGCGTGCACCCGTCGCGAATCGAGGCCGCGCGCCTGCCGAGGATCCAGGTGCTGACGGCCCGCGCCCTCGCCCCACTGAACGATCTGCTCGGCCATGCCGGGCGAATCCTGGCACCCGGCGGGGTCGCGGTATTTTTGAAGGGCCGGAATGCCGAGGCGGAGTTGACGGCCGCCGCGCCGCATTGGCTTATGCGGACGGAGCGGTTCCAAAGCCGCACCGACGCGCAAGCGACCATCCTCCGCCTCAGCGAGATACGCCCTGCCGGTGTCTGACCCCGCCACCTTCCGCATCCTGGCCCTCGCCAACCAGAAGGGTGGCGTCGGCAAAACCACGACGGCCGTGAACCTGGCTGCCGCACTCGCCGCGCGGCAGCGCGTCGTGCTCATCGACCTCGACCCCCAGGGCAACGCCTCCACCGGCCTCGGCATCGCCCGCGCCGCCCGTGGCGCCGGTAGCTACGCCATGCTGGTCGAGGGCCGCCCGCTGGCCGAGGTACTCCGCCCGACGGCCATCCCGAACCTCTCCATCATCCCGGCCGACCCGAATCTCGCCGGCGGCGAGCTGGAGCTGGTGGACCTCGCCCAACGCGAAACCCGTCTGCGCGACGCACTGGAGAAGGGGGCCGGCACGCTCAAGGGCGTCGAGTGGATCCTGCTCGACTGCCCACCCTCGCTCGGCCTGCTCACCCTCAACGCCCTGGTGGCGGCCGAATCCGTCATGGTTCCATTGCAGGCCGAGTTCTACGCCCTCGAAGGCGTCTCGCAGATCATCCAGACGCTGGATCGCGTCCGTGCCGGCTTCAACCCGAAGCTTCGCCTCGACGGCATCGTGCTGACCATGTTCGACCGCCGGAACAACCTGGCCGAGGCGGTGGCGCAGGATGTGCGGGGCTTCTTCAAGTCCCAGGTGTACGACACGGTGATCCCGCGCAACGTCCGCGTCTCCGAGGCGCCGTCGCACGGCCTGCCCGTCACCTTCTACGACCCCCGCTCCCCCGGCGCCGAGGCCTATACCCGCCTCGCCGCCGAGTTCCTGCGCCGCCACCGCGCCCGCCTGCGCGAGCTGGCGAAGAATGATCTGGAGCGCGAATCCTGATCCGTGTTGAGTGTGACCATCCAGGGCCGAAACCGCCTGCCCCCAGGATGGCCGAGGAGGCCGCCCCATGACCAAACCCCCCGCCCTCGGCCGCGGCCTCTCCGCCCTGCTGGGCGATGCCGCCGCCGTCAACCCCAGTGCGCCCGGCCTGCGCACCCTCCAGGTCGGCGCCATGGAGCCAGGCCCCTTCCAGCCACGCGAAGCGATGGATGAGGCCGCGCTGGCCGAACTCACCGCCTCCATCCGCGAGCATGGCGTGCTGCAGCCCATCCTGGTGCGCCCCACCAAGGGCAAGGCCAACCGCTACCAGATCATCGGCGGCGAGCGCCGCTGGCGCGCGGCCCAGGCCGCCGGCCTGCACGAAGTGCCGGCCCTGGTCCGCGAATTCTCCGACCGCGAAGCGATGGCCGCCGGCCTCGTCGAGAACCTGCAGCGCCAGGACCTCAACCCGCTGGAGGAAGCGGAAGGCTATGGCCGCCTCACCGAGCAGTTCGGCCTGACACAGGAGGCGCTGGCCCGCGCCGTCGGCAAGAGCCGCCCCCATGTCGCCAACACGCTGCGCCTGCTCAACCTGCCCGAGCGCGTGCGCGAATTGCTGCGCGAGGGCGCGCTGACCGCCGGCCACGCCCGCGCCCTGCTCACCGCGAAGGACCCCGTGGCCCTCGCGCTCCAGGTGGTGGATCGCGGCCTGAACGTGCGCCAGGCGGAAGCCCTGGCCGCCACGAAGAATGTCGGCCCCGCGCCGCGCCAGCCGAAATCCGACGCCGAGACCCGGGCGCTGGAGCGGCAGATCACCGCCCATCTGGGCCTCAAGGTCACCATCCGCCACGGCCAGCGCGGCGGGCAGGTGGTGCTCGCCTACAAGGACCTCGACCAGCTCGATGGGCTGGTCCGCCTTCTCACGAAATGATGGCCGCGTGGACGAGGTTGCTGATCGTGTTCATCCGCGGCCCGTGGAATTCCTCCGTCTGACGCGTGTTCGAGAGGAAGGCGAAGGACACGCCGGAGGCCGGGTCCCCCCAGCAATAGGACGACCCCACGCCGCCATGCCCGAAGGTGCCGGGATGCGCGATATCCCCCAGCCCGCGAATGCCCGGCGTCTCGCCCCGCAGATGCGGCCCGAGCCCGCGATGCATCGGCATCCCGTTGTACTCATCCGGCCGGTCGCCCGTGTAGTTGCGAATGGCATAGCCGATCATCCGCGGTGAGATGACGCGGCGGCCCGCCACCGCCCCGCCATTCAGCAGGGCCTGGTAGAAGGCCGCCATCGCCCGCGCCGTGCCATAGCCGCCGCCGCCCGGAATGCCGGCCGCCCGATGCGCCGCCGTGCCCTCCGGCATCCTCACCGAGCCGTCCACGTCATGCATGTCCACCGTGCGCGGCTGCACCTCCGGCGGGACGCCGACGAAAAGCTCCCCCTCCAGCCCCAGCGGCGCGATGATCCGCCGGCGGAGATAGGCGCGGTGGTCCTCGCCCGTCACCGCGCGGATCACCGCCGCCGCCACCCAATGCGCCGAGGCCGGATGGTAGCGCACGGAACTTCCCGGCTCCCATTCCAGCTGGAAGCCGCAGACCACCTCCCGCAGCAGGGCCGCATCCTCCCAGGCGGCGGCTGGAACCTCCGCGCTCGGGAAACCAGCCTGGTGGGTCAGCAGTTCGATAAAGGTGATGTTGCCCTTCCCGCCCGCCTCGAAGCCCGGCAGGTGCTGCGCGATCGTATCCGTCAGCCGCAGCCGGCCCTCCTCGGCCAGCGCCCAGAGCCCGGCGGCGGTGATGACCTTGGTGTTGGAGTAGAGCAGCCAGAGTGTCGCGTCATTCGCGGCGAGACCCCGCCGCGCCGCGCCGAAGCTGCGAAAGAAGCCGAGCTGGCCGTGCCGGGCGATCGCCACCTGCGCGCCCGGGTGATGCCCCGCCGCGATATCCGCCTCGATCCGCGCACAGAGCAGATCGAGCTTGGCGGGGTCCAGGCCCAGTTCGGCGGGGCTCGCGCTGGGCAGCGGAAAGGCGTCAGTCATGGATGGCTTCCTTCGTATGCGCGATCATTACGCCAGAGCCTTCGCGGCTTGCCAAACCGGCCCCGGCTTCGCCTACACTCGCCGCCAAGGGTGCGATCATCACCCACCGGAGGAATCATCATGTCCATCACCCGCCGGGCGGCGTTCGGCCTGCCCTTCGGCCTTCCCATGCTCGCCCAGGCGCAAACCGCGCCGAGTTTCCCGGACCGTGCCGTCCGCTACATCGTGCCCTTCACCCCCGCGGGCCTCACCGACATCATGGCGCGCCTCGTCGCGCAGAAGCTTTCCGAGATCTGGGGCAAGCCCGTCGTCGTCGAGAACCGCGCCGGCGGCAATGCGCTGATCGGCGCCGACGCCGCCGCGAAATCCCCGCCGGATGGCCATACGCTGCTCGCCATCACCCTGACACATGCGGTGAATGTAAGCCTCTTCCCCAATGCGCCCTATGATCTGATGCGGGATTTCGTCCCTGTCTCCGTGCTGGGTTCGCTGCCGCTCGTCGTCGTGGTCAACGCCAACAACCCCGCACGCTCGCTGGCCGACCTCATCGCCCAGGCGCGGTCGCGCGTGCTGAATGGCGGTTCTTCCGGCAATGGCTCGCCCCCGCATCTGGGGCTGGAGCTGTTCCGCCGCGTCTCCGGCGCCGGCGGCAACATTACCCATGTGCCCTATCGCGGCGGCGCGCCGGGCGTGACCGACCTCGTCGCCGGCAATCTCGACTTCATGGTCTCCAACCTGCCGGAGTGCCTGGCGCAGATCCAGGCCGGGCGCCTGCGCGGCCTCGCCGTCACCAGTTCGACCCGCCACCGGCTGGTCCCCGACATCCCGACCGTGCTGGAAGCGAACGCGCCCGGCCTGGAAATGACCAACTGGACGGCGATGCTCACCAATACCGCCGTGCCACGGCCCGCGCTGACGGAAATCAGCCGCGCGACGCAACTGGCCATGCGCGACGCCGACCTCCGCCGCCGCGGCGAGGATGGCGGCTTCGACATGCTGGGCTGGGAGCCCGACCGCTCCCGGACCTTCATGGAGGCCGAGGTGCAACGCTGGGGCCGGCTCGTTCGGGAAGCCGGCATCCGGGCCGACTGAGCCGCCCTCACTCGTTCAGCCCGCGCCCCGGATAGGGGTGCGTGGCCAACCAGTGCCGCGCGATGTCCTCGCGCCGCGCCACCCAGACATCAGGCTGGGCCATCACATGGTCCAGCAGGCGCCGCAGTCCCGCGGCCCGCGCCGGCTGGCCGGTGATGCGCGGGTGCAGCCCCACCGACATCATGGCAGGCCGCCCACGCCGGCCTTCGTCCAGCATGGTGTCGAAGGCGTCGCGGAGATAGCCGAACCACTGCTCGCCATTGCCGATCGCGCCGAAATACTTCGCGTCATTCGTCGCCATCGAATAGGGCACGATCAGGTGCCCCTGGCCCTCGACCGTCACCCAGAAGGGCAGTTCATCGCCATAATGGTCGCTGTCGTAGAGAAAGCCCCCATGCTCCGCGACGAGCCTTCGCGTGTTCACCGAGGGTCCATAGCGGCAATACCAGCCCGAGGGCTTCTGCCCCGTGGTCCGCTCCAGCGAGGCGACGGCGCGCGCGATATGCTCGCGCTCCTCCGCCTCCTCCAGCTCGAAATGCTTGATCCAGCGCCAGCCATGCGAGCAGACGTCATTCCCGGAATTCCGGATGGCCGCCGCGATCTCCGGATTGCGCTCCAGCGCCAGCGCGCAGGCGAACATGGTCAGCGGCAAGCCGCGCTCCGCGAACATCCGCGTGATGCGCCAGAACCCCACCCGGCTGCCATATTCGAACAGCGTCTCCGCCGCGAGGTCCCGCCCTTTGGGGATCTGGTTCCGCCCATGCGCCTCGCTGAGGTTCGTCTCCGAAAACCCCTCGCCATCCTGCACCGAAGGCTCGGAGCCCTCCTCCACATTCAGCACGAAGTTCAGCGCCAGCTTCGCGCCGCCCGGCCAGCGGGGATCCGGCGGGTTCGCGCCATAGCCGATGAAATCGCGCCTTGCTTGATATGCCACTCGCGCCGCCTCCGCATTGACCGGGTCCAGACTGGCCCATAGCGTCGCCCCCGATCAATGGAGCGGGGAAACCGGGGAAAGATGCTCACGCGGCGCGAATTCCACGCGGCGGCGACAGGCGCGCTGGATGGCCTGCGCGTGGTGGATCTCTCCCGCCTCGTCGCCGGCAACATGCTCACCAAGATGCTGAGCGACCAGGGCGCGGAGGTCATCAAGGTCGAGCCCCCCGCCGGGGATTCGCTGCGCGCCTGGAAGGTCGGCGGCGTGGAGACCTCCTGGAAGACCTGGTGCCGCAACAAGCGCAGCATCTGCCTCGACCTCCGCCAGCCCGACGCCATCGCCGTGGTGAAGCGCCTCACGGAAACCGCCGCCATCTTCGTCGAAAGCTTCCGGCCCGGCGTGCTGGAGGAGATGGGCCTGGCGCCCGAAACCCTGCTCGCGCTGAACCCGCGCTTGGTGATCGTCCGCGTCTCCGGCTGGGGGCAGACCGGGCCCTTCGCGCACAAGCCCGGCTTCGGCACGCTGGTGGAGGGCTATTCCGGCTTCGCCGCCATCAACGGCTACGAGGACCGACCGCCCGTCCTGCCCCCCATGTTCATGGCCGATGCCTATGCCGGCCTGATGGGCGCCTCCTCCACCCTCATCGCCCTGCGGCATGCCGAGCGCACCGGCCAGGGCCAGGTGGTGGACCTCTCGCTCTTCGAGCCGATCTTCTCCGTGCTCGAGCCGCAGATGGCGAATTACCGCATCACCCGGAAGCTCAAGCCGCGCACCGGCAGCCGCAGCACCAACACCGCGCCGCGCAACGCCTATCAGACCAAGGATGGCGGCTGGGTCGGCCTGTCCAGCTCCACCCAGGCGATCTTCGTGAAGCTCATGAAGAGCATCGGCCGCCCCGAACTGGTGGACGACCCCCGCTTCCGCACCAACAGCGACCGCCTCCGCCACATCGAGGAGATCGATGCGGTGGTGCGCGACGCCGTGGCGCAGCTCACCATGGAAGAGGCGCTGGCGCAGTTCGACCGCGACGGCGTGACCATCGGCCCCATCATGGACGTGGCCGGCCTGGAGCAGGACCATTACGTCGCCGGCCGCGAGGCGCTGATCGAAGTGCCCGATGCCGAGATGCCCGGCGGCTGGCTGCCCATGCATGGCGAGGTGCCGCGCCTCTCCGGCACACCCGGCATCCTGCGCAACCCGGCCCCCAGCCTGGGCCAGGACAATGACGCTTTGCTTGGCCCGCTGCTGGGCGCTCAAGAACTCGCACGCCTGCGCGCCGCGCGCATCGTGCTCGACGGGGAGACCAAGTGATGGCCCGCATCTGGCGTTCGATGCTGTATGTGCCGGCGAACGTGCCGCGCTTCGTGGAGAAATCCGCGACCGCCGGCGCCGATGCCATCCTGCTCGACCTCGAGGACAGCATCCCCCATGAGCGCAAGGCCGAGGCCCGCGCCGCGCTGGCCACCGCCATCCCCATCGCGCGCTCCGGCGGCTCCGAGGTGCTGGTCCGCGTGAACCGGCCGCTGCGCCTCGCCGTGGGCGACATCGAGGCCGCCGTCGCCGCCGGGGCCGATGGCATCCTGCTCACCAAGGTGCTGGGCCCCGACCATGTCCAGCTCGCCTGCGAATTGCTCACCGGGCACATGCGCATCATCCCCATGGTCGAGACCGCGGCCGCGCTGCGCTCCCTGCACGAGATCGCCCGCGCCTCGCCGCGCGTCGCCGGCCTGCTCATCGGCGCCGAGGACCTGGCCGCCGAATGCGGTGCGGCCGCGGATGACGAGATCATCGCCATGGCCAAGCGCCAGATGGTGCTGGCCGCCGTGGCGGCGGGCGTGGCCCCGCTCGGGACGCTCGGCACCGTCGCCGACTACAAGGACGCCGAGAAGGTGCGCGCCCTTGTCGCCCGCTCCAAGCGCACCGGCCTGGTCGGCGCGAGCTGCATCCACCCCTCCCTCGTGCCCATCCTGAACCAGGGCTTTTCCCCCAGCGCGGCCGAGCTCGACCTCGCCCGCCGGCAGCTCGCCGCCGGCGAGAAAGCGGCGCGCGAGGGCCGGGGCTCCTTCGTCGTGGATGGGCTGATGGTGGACGAACCCATCCTCATCCGGGCCCGCCGCATCCTGGCCCAGGCGGGTGAGGGATGAGGTGATTCCAACGCGGCAGCGCTTGCACTAACCTGCGCCGCATGAGCGTCTCCGGCCTTCCCCCCTATGATCCGCAAAACATCTTCGCGCGCATCCTGCGCGGGGAGATTCCCTGCAAGAAGGTGCATGAGGACGAGTTCGCCCTCGCCTTCCACGACATCAACCCGCTGGCCCCGACTCATGTCCTGGTGATCCCCAAGGGCGCCTATGTCAGCGCCGCCGATTTCCACGCGGGCGCCACCACGGAGGAAATCGCGGGCTTCTGGCGCGCGGTCGGCGCGGTGGCGAAGTCGCTCGGCCTGGAGCAGCCCGGCCACCGGCTGATCACGAACATGGGCCCGCATTCCGGCCAGGAAGTGCCGCATTTCCACGTGCACGTGCTGGGCGGCCGGCCGCTGGGGCGGATGCTCACGCCGGTCTGATCTGGATTGGGGAAAGTGGAGCGGGCGATGGGAATCGAACCCACGACATTCAGCTTGGGAAGCTGACGTTCTACCTCTGAACTACGCCCGCGCTCCCGCAGACCCTACAGACAGCCGCGCCCCTTCTCAACCCCCACGCGCACCCGTCGCCTGCAGGATCGGCACCCAGCGCGCCGTCTCCGCCGCCAGGAATGTCCGCAGCGCCTCCGGCCCCGTCGGCATCATCTGCAAGCCCGCATCAGCGAAGCGCGCCTGCAATTCCGGCCGCGCCAGCGCCACCTGCGCCGCCGCCGCCAGCCGCGCGACCATCGGCGCCGGCAGCCCCGCCGGCGCATACATCCCCTGCCAGGAGGAGCTCTCGAAGCCCGGCACCACCTCCGCGATGCTCGGCAGATCCGGCAGCATCTGCGAGCGCCCGGCCGTCGTCACCGCCAGCCCCACCACCTGGCCGGCGCGGGCCAGCGGCGCCAGCAGCGTCTGGCTGTCGATCATGAAGTCGAGCCGCCCGGCCGTCAGATCCGTCACCGCCTGGGGCGTGCCGCGATAGGGCACCACGGTGAAATCCACCCCCGCCAGCTTCTTCAGCAATTCGCCGGCGAGGTGCGAGGCCGCCCCCACGCCCGTCGTCCCGAAGGTCGCCGTGTCCCGCTTCTCCCGCAGCCAGGCCAGGAAGGCCGGCAGGCTGCGCGCGGGGTTGGAAGGGTGCACCGCCAGCAGGAAGGGCTGCTGCGAGATCAGCGTGATCGGCGTGAAGTCCCGCGCCGGATCGGGCGCGTCCGGATAGAGGGCCGGCATCACCGCATGCGCGGCGCCGCTCACCAGCAGCGTCTGCCCATCCGGCGCCGCGCGCGCCACGTTGCGCGCGCCGATGGTCGCCCCCGCGCCAGGCTGGTTCTCGATCAGGACCGTCTGCCCCAGCTCCGCCCCCATCGGCTCCGCCAGCAGCCGCGTCGCCACGTCGATGATGCCCCCCGCCCCGAAGGGCACGATCACGCGCAGCGCCCGCGGCGCGGGGCTTTGCGCGATTGCAGGCGTGGCAAGGAAGGGCAGGGCAAGGACAGAGCGGCGGCGCATGGCGGTCTCCCGGATGTTCCGCCATCGTGGCCAAGAACGCCCTCCCCCGGAAGCCCGATCCATGCGCGCCCTTCTCCTGCTGCTGCTCCTGCTGGCGCCCCTCGCCGCCCAGGCCGAGGCCACGCGCGCCACGCGCCAGATGGTCGCCACCGCCAACCCCATGGCCTCCGCCGCCGGGCTCGAGATGCTTCGCGCCGGCGGCAGCGCCATGGATGCCACCATCGCCGCCCAGGCGGTCCTGAGCCTCGTCGAGCCCCACGCCTCCGGCCTCTTCGGGGGCGGCCTGCTGCTGGCCTGGGATCCCGCCACCCGCCGCACCTGGCACTGGGACGGCGTGGCCGAAGCGCCCGCCGCCGCCACGCCCTCGCTCACGCTCGACACCGATGGCAGCCGCCTTCCCCCCAGCGTCGCCCGCAGCGGCCGCGCCGTCGCCATCCCCGGCAGCATCGCGGCGCTGGAGGCCGGGCACGCCGCCCTCGGCCGCCTGCCCTGGGCCAGCCTCTTCGCCCCCGCCATCCGCCTGGCCGCGCAGGGCTTCCCGATTCCGCCCTATCTCCACGCCGTGCTCACCGCCCGCGCCCCCGCGCTCCGCCAGAACCCCGATTTCCGCGCCCTCTTCTACGCCGAGGACGGCACGCCCCACCCCGCTGGCCACATCCTCCGCAACCCCGCCCAGGCCGAGGCGCTGCGCCTCATCGCCGCCCACGGCGCCGCCGCCCTGCGCGAGGGCCCGCTCGCCGAAGCCTTCCTCGCCGCCACGCGCGACAGCCCCATCCCCGGCCTGATCACGCCCGAGGACCTCCGCGCCTACCGCGCCCTCCCGCGTGAGGCGCTGTGCGGCCAGGCCTTCGGCCACCGCATCTGCACCGCCGCCGCCCCCTCCTCCGGCGGCGTCTCCGTGCTGCAGCAGCTCGGCCTGCTGGAGCGCACGGGCTTCGCACAGGCCACGCCGGGCAGCGCCGCGGCCGCGCATCTGCTGATCGAGGCCGGCCGCCTCGCCCGGGCCGACCGGCTGCGCTGGGTGGGCGACCCGCGCTTCATCACCGTGCCGGAGGATGCGATGGTCGCGCGCCGCTACCTCGACGCCCGCGCGGAACTCATCAGCCCGACCCAGGCCCGCCCCGAAATCACCCCCGGCACGCCCGAGAACGCGCCGATGACCAGCCATATCTCCGTGATGGACGCGATGGGCGGCGCCGTCGCCTTCACCACCACCAACAACCTGAATTTCGGCGCCGATCTGATGGCGATGGGTGTGGCGCTCAACAACGGCAACACGAATTTCGCCGTGAACCCGCAATCCAACTCGCCCAACCGCATGCAGGGCGGCAAGCGACCCGCCACCACCATGGCCCCCAGCATCGTCTTCGGCACGACGGGCGCGCCCGAGATCGTCATCGGCGCCGGCGGCGGCTCCTGGATTCCCGATGCGGTGGCCGCCGGCCTGGCCGAGATCCTCGCCTGGAACCGCGACGCCTGGGCCGCCGCATCCCGCGCGCGCCTGGGCGCGCAATCCGGCGTGGTGGAGCTGGAGCAAGGCACGGCCGCCGCCGCCCTCGCCCCCGCGCTCAGCGCCATGGGCCATGCGCCGCGCGTGGTGGTGATCAACACCGGCCTGCAGGTGATCCGCCGCATCCCCGGCGGGCTGGAAGGCGCGGCCGACCCGAGGCGCGACGGCGCCGCGCTGGGAGATTGAGCGCCACCGCGCTTTCGGACAAATCACCCATCCTGGAAAACGGCCCGGACCCAAGGCGCGGGCTCGGTTCCGGCCCGCGCAGCCGCGCCCGCCATCGCGCGCGAAATCGCAGCCGATGGGGCGCCTTGATGCCGGGTGGGTCGAGGCTGAATCATCCTGCCAGCCAAGGCGAGACCCCGGGGCGGCAGCACTGCGCCGGCCGGACATGGGGACCCCGATTGTCGCTATCGTCGTTAGGACAAAATGCCTTTCCGGTCAAGATTCATGCGCTCCGCCTGTCGAAATCGGCGGTCTTCGCGGCTCATCAGGTCAGGCGCCGGCACCCCGCCCGCCTCCGCGACGCCGCTGCCCGGGTCCTCCAGGCTCCAGCCGCCGAAAGCCGCCACCACATCGCCCCGCAGCGCCAGAAAGGACCACCCCGAAGCCAGCAGCTCCGGCCGCTCCCGGCTCACCAGCGCCAGCACGGCATCCAGCGCCTCCGGCTCGCGGGCGCCGCGACACAACGTGCCGTAGGACGCCGCGAGCACCGCCGAGACCCGCGCCGCATCCTCCGGCGCCGCCACGCGCAGCGTCAGCTCACGCAAGAAAGCCCTCCAGCGCCACCAGCACCTCGCCGGGCGCTTCCTCCGCCAGGTAATGCCCGCTGTTCACCGCATGCCCGCTCACCGGCCCATCCGCATAGGCGCGCCAGACCTCCAGCGCGTCATACCACTGCCCGATCTTGCCCTTGGAACCCCACAGCGCCAGCACCGGGCATTGCACCCGCACGCCCGCCGCGCGGCTCGCGCGGTCATGCTCCAGGTCAATGCTCGCAGCCGCGCGATAATCCTCGCAGATCGCCGTCACCGTCCCCGGCAGGCGCAGCGCGGCGAGGTAATCGGCCCGCGCCTCGGGGTGGAAGAAGCTGCGATCCTTGGGCTCGCGCGAGGTGTGGATGTCGAACCACGCCTCCACATCCGCGCTGATCAGCGTCTCCGGCCCCGGATGCGGCTGCGCGAACCAGAACCAATGGTAGTAGCCAAGGCCGAACTTCATGTCGGCATGCTCGAAGTGATGCAGCGTCGGCACGATATCCATCACGCAGAGCTTTTCCACGCAGGCCGGGTGATCCAGCGCGATGCGATGCGCGAGCCGCGCCCCGCGATCATGGCTCACGATGCGGAAGCGATCGAAGCCGAGGCCGCGCATCAGCCCCACCACATCCTTGGCCATCTCGCGCTTGGAATAGGGCGCGTGATCCGCCGTCACACCCGGCTTCGCGGAAAACCCGTAGCCGCGGATATCGGCCGCGATGACGGTGAAGCGCTCCGCCAGCTCCGGCGCGACGCGGTGCCACATGGCATGCGTCTGCGGGTTGCCGTGCAGCAGCAGGAGCGGCGGGCCCTTGCCGCCGCGGCGGTAGCGCACCGCCATGCCATCCACCTCGCGCGTTTCCAGCGTGAATCCCTCGAAGAACATCCCAGCCTCCCATTGACCCGTCTCTCGCGGCGATTAGCCTGCGGCAACTTTCAACAACCCAGCAACCCAAGGGGAACTTCCATGGCGCTCGACGACGACAAGCTGTTCAAGAAGGGCCTGCCCATCCGCCGCGCCGTGCTCGGCGCCGAATATGTGGATGGCAGCATGGCCAAGGCCGACGAATTCATGATGTCCTTCCAGCGCGCCACCACCGCCTGGGCCTGGGGCTGGGCCTGGGGCGACCCGACGCTGGACCGCAAGACGCGCTCCATCATCAACCTCGCCATGCTCACCGCGCTGGGGAAGATCCCCGAGGTGAAGCTGCATGTGAAGGGCGCGCTGGCCAACGGCGTGACCGTCGAGGAGATCAAGGCGACGCTGCTGCACGCCACCGCCTATTGCGGCATTCCCGCCGGCCTCGACGCCTTCAAGGCGACGCATGAGGTGCTGCTGGCCGAGGGCGCGATCCAGCCCAAGGCCGAGAAGCCGGCGAAGAAGGCGAAGGCCGCCGCCGCGCCGAAGCCCGCCGCCAAGAAGGCGAAGAAGTAGGCCATGGCGCGCCTCGCCTTCGCCGGCATCGGCAATATGGGTTGGCCCATGGCGGCCAACCTCATCAAGGCCGGCCATGATGTCACCGTCACCGACATCTCGCCCGAGCGCGTGGCGCGCTTCGTCAGCGAGGTGGGCGGCCAGGCCGCCGCCTCGCCCGCGGAAGCGGCGAAGGGCGTGGACGCCTTCCTCTGCATCCTGCCCACCAGCAAGGAAGTGGCGCTCGTCGCCGACGCCGTGCTTCCCGCCCTGCCCGAGGGCGCGCTCTTCATCGACATGACCTCGGGCAACCCGACCCGCACGCGCGAGATCGCGGCGCGGCTGGCCACGCGCAAGATCCGCATGGTGGACGGCCCCGTCTCCGGCGGCGTGCCGCGCGCGAAGACGGGCGAGCTCGCCATCATGCTGGGCGGCGAGACGGCGGATCTCGACGCCGCCGAACCCATCCTGCGCGCCATGGGCACCTCGCTGCACCGCTGCGGCGGGATCGGCGCGGGCCAGGCAATGAAGGCGCTGAACAACCTGGTCAGCGCCGGCGGCTTCCTGATGGGCATCGAGGCGTTGCTGATCGGCCAGAAGCTCGGCCTCGAACCTGGGCTGATGGTGGATGTGCTGAATTCCTCGACGGGGATGAACAACTCCACCCAGAAGAAGTTCCGGCAATTCGTGCTGTCCCGGCGCTTCGATTCCGGCTTCGGGCTCGACCTGATGGTGAAGGACCTCTCCATCGCCATCGAGGTCGGCAAGGAAGCGGGCGTGCCGACGCCGCTCTCGGCGCTGACGCGTGAACTCTGGGCGGCGGCGGCGACACATCTGGGGCCGGGCGAGGATCACACGGCAGTGGCGAAGCTGTCGGAACGGCTGGCCAATCAGACGCTCACGGGGGGCAATACCTGAAGCGAGGGGCTCTGCCCCTCGACCCCGGCAGGGAACGAGTTCCCTGCACCCATATCACATGAAGGTCCAGGAAACCTGTTTCCTGGTGGGTGAGCGCGAGAGGGCAAAGCCCTCTCGCATCAAACCACCCGCTTCCCGGCCGAATACACCACCAGCGGCGCCGCGCGCGTCACCACCGCCTCCGCCACGCAGCTGGCCCCAACCAGCACCAGATCGGCGCGGTCGCCCACCGCCAGGCCATACTCCGCGAAGCCGCAGGCCTCGGCACCCCGGAAGGTCACGGCGTCCAGGGCGAGGGCCACATCCTCATCCCGCCGCAGCTCATATTTCAGCGCCACCATCGCGGCCCGCGCCAGCATGTCCGGCGCATTGTGCGGGCTCCAGGTATCGCGAATATTGTCATTGCCGGCGAAGAGCGTGACGCCCAATTCCCGCGCCCGCTTCAGCGGCGGCACGGCGCGGGACGGCGGCACCGAGGTGCAGAGCGCCACCCCCGCCTCCGCCAGTTGCGCCAGCAGCGCATCGGCCCGCGCGGGCGCCACATCGCCCAGCGCGAAGCCATGGCTGATGACGACGCGCCCCTGCATGCCGAGCGCCCGCGCGCGCTCCGCGATCAGCTCCATGCTGAAGGCGCCCAGCTCGCCCGCCTCATGCAGATGGATGTCCACCGGCTTGCCGTGCCGCTGCGCCAGCCTGAAGACGATATCCAGATGCCGCACCGGATCGCGGTCAATCAGCGAGGGATCCAGCCCACCCACCACGTCGCAGCCCAGGCGCAGCGCCGTGTCCAGCCAATCCTCCACGCCCGGTGTGCGCAGGATGCCCGATTGCGGAAAGGCGACGAGCTGGATCTCCATCCGCCCGCGCATCTCGGCCCGCAGCGCCAGCAGCTTCTCGACATGGGTGAGGCGGCTTTCCTCATCCACGTCCACATGGCTGCGCAGGCGCGTGGTGCCGGCGGCGAGATGCGCCTCGCAGAGCGCGCGGCCTTCCCGCATCGCATCCATGCCGATGGCGCGGCGCGTCGCCTTCTCGTTGTTGATGCGGTCCATCAGCGAGGGACCGACCTCATTGCGCCACCAGGGCTGGCCCCAGAGCGTCTTGTCGAGGTGGCAATGCCCCTCCACCAGGCCCGGCAGCAGCAGGCGCGGCGCGCCGTCGCATGTGCTGGGCGTGAGCTTCGCGATGCGACCCTCCGCCACATGCAGATCCACCGGCGCCCCGCCGAGCGGGCTGACATGCTCCAGGATCATGCCATCACCCAGTCACGGAACAGCGCGAGATCGATGTTCCCGCCGCAGAGGATGGTCGCGACGCGCTTGCCCTGCATCTTCGCGCGCTCCTGCATCAGCGCCGCGAAGGGCGCGGCCCCCGCGCCTTCGGCGAGGTTGTGCGTGTCCGTCCAATAGGCGCGGATCGCATCGCGCACCTCGTCATCCGTGACGGTGACGACGCGCGCCGCACCCTTGAGGATCATCTCCAGCGCGCCTGGATCCGGGATGCGCGTCGCCATGCCATCGGCCTTGGTGATGGCGCTCGGCGTCTCGATCACATGGCCGGCGGCGAAGCTGCGCGCATAGGCATCGGCACCGGTGGATTGCACACCGATGATCTCGGTTGTCAGCCCCAGCAGGTCCCGCGCCATGATGCAGCCGCAGATGCCCGAGCCGAGGCCGATCGGCACATAGAGCGCATCGAGCGGCGGTGCGGCGCGGAACAGCTCCAGCGCATAGGTGGCCACCCCGCGCACCAGGTCCGGCGCGAAGGAGGGGGCGAAGTCGAGGCCGTGTTCGGCTGCGTAATCGCGCGCGAATTGCCGCGCCACGTCGAAATCCGCGCCGTGTTCGATCAGCGTCGCACCTTGCGCGCGCATGGCGGCGTTCTTCTCGGTGGAATTGCCGATGGGCACGACGATGGTGACGGGAATCCCCGCCTTGGCCCCGGCATAGGCCAACGACTGCCCGTGATTGCCGCGCGTCGCGCTCACCACGCCCTTCGAGCGCAGCGTCTCGAAATAGGTGAGCCCGCCGCGCACCTTGAAGGCGCCGGTGGGCGTGTGGTTCTCATGCTTGACCCAGACTTCGCATCCGGCGCGCTGCGCCAGCAGTGGCCAGGCATATTGCGGCGTTGCGGGAAAATGCCGCCGGATCAGGGCTTCGGCGGCTTCGAGCGCGGGGAGGGTGAACATCCGCGCAGGCTAGAGGCGCCAGCCCAAGAGGGAAAGCGAAGACGGAAAAAGAACAGCCGCGCCCGATGAGGATCCGGGCGCAAAAAAAGGCCCGCACCCTCCGAGGATGCGAGCCGAATAGGCGAGGCGGAATGCTTCAGCGTTCCGAAGCCAAGCGCGCGGAGCGCGCGCCCGGCGTCTGAGGGCAAAAATCAACCCGTTTGCTGGATCGCGCTCAGCATCCAGGGGCCGCCCTGCACGCGGACGAAGGTCCAGAGCTCCGTCTGCTCCTGCCGCGCATTCGGGTCGCCCTCGGTGATGGCGCCGGTCTTCAGGTCGCGCGTCCAGTCCACCAGCGACATCCGCATGGCGACGGTCGCGTAGTCGCGCGCGCCTTCGTTCCAGGCCTCGGCCAGGTCGCCCTGCTCGAGCTTCACGTCGCGTGTCTCGTTCTTCCAGCCGCGCTGGGCCAGGGCCGCGTAGTCGTCGCGGAAATACTGCACCATCTCCGGCGTCGCGAGGCGCGAGAGGGTGGCGATATCCTCGCGCGACCAGGCGGCGTTGATCTCGATGAGGCTGCGCTCGAAGGCCTGGAAGTCGGCCGCCTGGACGCCGATCTCATCCACCGGCTGCGCGGGGCCGCGGCCGCCCTGGGAGGTATTGCCGCCGCCGATCATGGGGCGCGCATCGGGCTGCGCCTCACGCATCATGCCATTGGGCACGCCGGCCGGCGCAGGCTGCTGCCGGAAGCGGCGGAACAGCGCCATAGCCAGGAAGACGAGGCCCGCGATCAGCGCGAGCTGCAGCAGGAAGCCCATGATCCCGGCCAGGCTGCCGAGGCCCGAGAAGAAGCCGCCGCCCGCCAGCAGGCCTAAGAGGCCCGCACCCAGCAGGCCGCCCATCAGGCCGGCCATCATCGGGTTGCGCGCAAAGAAGCCACCCGGCGCGGCGGCCGGGCGCGCGGCAGCGCCAGGGGCGCCCGCGGTCGCGGGGGCGGAGGGCTGGGTCGCGGTGCGCTCCATCGGGCGCGCGGGCTGCGGCGCGGTGTTGGTCGGAGGCGGCGCCTGATAGGTGCGCGCCCCCCGGCTGCCCGAGGAGGAACGGCCGCCCGGCGCGGCCTCGGCCAGGGCCGGCGCCAGCACGAAGGCGGCGGCGGCCAGAAGGGTCAGGAAACGTGCAGTGCGACGCATGGTGAGGGCAACTCCCCGAGGAAATCTGTCTTTCCCGCAATATAGGGGCAAGGAACGCGGATTGCGAGGTTCTTCATCACCGCCCATGGTGAAGGCTTGGCACATGGAGGCGCTGATGGGCTGGCGAAACATCCTGGCGGGGGCGGCGCTGGCCGTGACGGTCACGCTCCCGGTGCTGGCGCAGACCACGCCGCCGCGCATCTTCCGCATGGCGACGAGCGTGGATGCCGCGACACTGGACCCGCACGCCACCAACGCGCTCTTCACCTTCCTCGTCGTCTCCCAGGTCTATGAGAGCCTGACGCATCGCGGGGATGATCTGCGCGTGCATCCCGGCCTCGCCACCGCCTGGCGCCAGGTGGAGCCCACACGTTGGCGCTTCACCCTGCGCCCCGGCGTGAAATTCGCGGGCGGCGAGGATTTCACGGCGGATGATGTCGTCTTCAGCATCACCCGCGCGCTGGCGCCGACCAGCAACTACGGCATCTTCGTGGACACGGTGCTGCGCGCCGAGGCGGTGGATGACCTCACGGTGGACATCGTCACCCGCGTGCCCGACGCCGTGATCCCGGACAAGATGACGCGCGTCCTCCTCATGGATCGCGGCTGGTCCGAGGCGAACCGCAGCACCGTTCCGCAGAACTTCGCCCAGCGCGAGGAAATCCCGGCCGTCCGCATGGCCAATGGCACCGGCCCCTTCGTGATCCGCTCGCGCGAGGTGGACCAGCGCACCATCATGGTGCGCAACCCGAACTGGTGGGGCATCGCGGCCGGCGTGGCCCCCGACGGGAACGTGACGGAATACCATCACATCACGCTGGGCTCGGACGCCACGCGCGTGGCCGCCCTGCTCTCGGGCGAGGTGGACATGGTGCATGTGGTGCCGGTGCAGGATGTGGCGCGCATCCGCGCCAATTCGCGCCTGCGCGTGCTGGAAGGCCAGGAGAACCGCACGGTCTGGCTCGGCTTCCGCCAGGATGTGGACGAACTGCCCGGCAGCGACATCCGCGGCCGCAACCCCTTCAAGGATCTCCGCGTCCGCCAGGCCGTGGCGCATGCCATTGATGTCGAGGCGCTGCGCCGCGCGACGCTGCGCGGCCAGGCGGTGCCCACCGGCTCCATGTGGACGCAATTCGTGAATGGCTGGGACGCCAGCACCGATGCCCGCCTGCCGCTGGACCGCGAGCGCTCCCGCCGCCTGCTGGCCGAGGCCGGCTACCCGCAGGGCTTCTCCGTGCCGCTGGATTGCCCCGTCGGCACCTATGACGAGGCCTGCCAGGCCGTCGCCGCCATGCTCAGCCAGGTGGGCATCCGCGTGACGCTGGCGCTGCATCCCAACGCCGTCTTCAGCCAGCGCATCCGGCGGCAGGAGACGGCCTTCTACGCGCTCTCCTGGGGCGTGCCGACCTTCGATGCCAGCTACACGCTGCGCGCCATCATGGCCTCGCGCTCCGTGGGCGGGGCGGCCACCTGGAACATGGGCGGCTATTCCAACCCGGCCTTCGACGCGCTGCTGCCGCGCATCGACAATGAGGGCGACCCGGCGGCACGCCGCGCGCTGATGATCGAGGCGCACAAGCTGCACAACGCCGACCTCGGCCATGTCCCGCTCTATCACATGATGATCCCCTGGGCGCATCGCCAGGGTGTCCATGTGCGGCACCGCGCGGACAACCAGTTCCAGGTGCGCGAGATCAAGCTGGATTGATGCCGGCTCTCGTGAAAGGCGCCGCCGATCTGCGCGGCTTCCGCATCGCGGCGGGCGACAGCAATGACTTCGCCTGCCTGCTCGACCCCATCGCCGATGGCGCTGGCTTCACCCTGGTGGTGGAGGTCTTCGCCCCGGCGGCGCCACGCCGCCCAACACGCATCGCGCGGCGCAGGAGGCCTTCTTCGTCCTGCGCGGCCAGGGCCGCGCGCGGGCGGGCGACACCTGGCAAGAGATCAGCCCCGGCGACACGCTGCTGCTGCCGCCCGGCGTGGAGCATGTGGTGGAGAACACCGGCCCCGGGAAGCTCTATTGCCTCACGCTGATGGTGCCGGATGAGGATTTCGCGGCGCTCATCCGGAACGGCACGTCGATGGGACTGGATGCCGAGGACATGGCGGTCCTCACCGGCCGGTAGCCTCCAGCTCCGTCAGGAGCCGCCGCCCGCCATCATCCCGCAGGCCGAGCGCGAAGGCCTGGCGCAGCGCCTCGATGGCCTCCGCCCGCCGCCCCAGCTCGGCCAGCGCCACGCTGCGGCCCAGATACAGTTCCGGCACGCCGGCCGTGAGGCGGATGGCGGTGTCATAGGCCGCCAGCGCCTCCTCCCACTGCCCCAGCCGCGCATGCACCATGCCCTTGGCCTGGTGCGGCCGGTGGTCGGCGGCGTCCAGCGCGATGGCGCGCGCGAGCGATTCCAGCGCATCCGGCGTGCGGCCCAGCCCGGCCAGCGCCTGGCCGCGGCCGGTATGCCCATCGGCCAGATGCGGAGCGAGGCGCAGCGCCGTCTCAAAGGCAGCCAGCGCGGCCATATTCTCGTTCTGCCGCAGCAGCGTGTGCCCCATGCCCGCATGCGCCGGCGCATAGGTCGGGTCCAGCGCCACCGCCCGCCGCGCGACGGAAGCGGCCTCCGCCAGGTGCCCCATGAAGCGCAGGATGCGCGCTTCCTCGATCAGCCCGTCGCGGTCGTCATCATCCAGGCGCTGCGCGGTGCGCGCCGCCGCCAGCGCCTCCTCGTAGCGCCCCAGCTCCCGCAGCAGCACAGCCGAGGAGAGATGCGCCCAGGGCGAGAGCGGATCGAGCGCCAGGCCGCGCGCCTGCGCCTCCAGCGCGCCCTGCCGGTCCCCCAGCGCGCGCAGCGCCAGCGCCCTGCCGTAATGCGCCGAGGCGCGCGGCGGCCCCTGCTCCATCACCAGGTCCAGCAGCTCCAGCGCGCGCTGCGCATGGCCCGAGCGCACCAGCGAGCGCGCGAAGAGGAAGTTGATCGTGGCCACCGTATCGGCATCCTCGACGCGGCGGCGCAGCAGCAGCAGCCGGTCGCGGATCGCCTCCTCCTCCGCATCCGTCTCGGCCAGGTGCCAGGCATAGAGGCGCGGGGCGACGACGCGCCACACCTCGGGCGCCGCGCGCAGCAGCAGAGGGTCCGCGCCTTCGGCCGTCGGCCCCTCCACATCCGCGATCACGCCATGGCCCGCGAGGCGCAGGCGCAGGCGCATCCTGTCCCCCGCCACGATGATCTCGCCCGAGAGCTTGCGCTCCGGCCAGCCCAGCAGGTTGCGCAGCAGCGCCGCCAGCCCGCGCAGCGAAAGCCCGGCGGCGGGGATGTTGAGATCGGGCTCCGAGCCTTCCAGCTCGGCGCTCGGGCGGTGCAGCGTCTCGGTGCGGACGGCATGCGCGGTGGCGTTGATCGCATCCAGCAGCCGGCGCGCCGCGACCGCGCCGGAGAGCCCGCTGTCGGAGAGGCTCGTGGGCACGGCGACTTCGGCAATCTCGATGGGCTGGCGCGCCGCCTCGCGCACCACCATCACCACGGCCAGCACCACGAGAACCAGCGGCAGGGTACCCAGCATCAGCTTCTGGCCGAACTCCCAGATGGCGACGGCGCGACCCCAGCCGCGCCGGATCAGCCCTGACGGGCGCGCTTCGGCAGCGGGCGTCTCATCGGCATCCATGCCGGCCAGGAAAGCCTCCTAGCCGGCGGCCTGCAAGCGCCTCCGCCGCGCCCATTGCACGCCCAGCAGCACCCCGCCGATGGCCAGGCCCACCCAATGCGGGGCGGGTATGGCGTCGGCCACCATCACCTCGACGATGGCCGGGAACACCATCAGAAGCCCGCCCAGCGCCATCAGCCAGCGCTCCGCCGCGTTCATCACCGTGATGGCATAGCCCTGGCACGCGGCGGAGAGGGCGGCGAGGCCCAGCGTGGCGAAGAACACCTGCTCCACCACATCCATCCAGTCCATGCCCGGCAGCATGTTCAGCAGCAGGCCCACGCCCTGCGGGTCGGTCACGAAGACGAAGGGCAGCACGAAGGCGGGCAGCGTGTATTTCCAGGCCATGAGCGTGGTGCGGTAGGGCCCCGCACCCGTGATGGCCGCCGCCGCGAAGGGCGAGAGCGCGGTGGGCGGAGAGACCTCGCTCAGCACCGCGTAGTAGAAGACGAACATGTGCGCCGCGTAGTCCGGCACGCCCAGCTTCATCAGCGCGGGTGCCGCCACGACGGCGCAGATGATGTAGCTGGCGGTGACCGGCACGGCGAGGCCGACGACCCAGACGATCAGCGCCGTGTAGATCGCCGTGATGATCAGCGAACCGCCCGCCGCCTGGATGGCGATGTCGGAGAACTTGAGCCCAAGGCCGGTCAGCGTGATGCAGCCCACGATGATGCCGGCGCAGGCGCAGGTGGCGGCGATGCCGATCGCCTGCTCGGAGCCAGCCGCCAGCGTGCGGATCAGCTTGCGGGGCCAGAGCGCATGCTCGCGCGAGAGGAAGGAGAGGGCGATGGCGAGGCCCATGGCGTAAAGGACGGAAAGCGTCGCGGAATAGCCCATGGCCATGAAGGCGATGATCGCGATCAGGCTGGTGAAGTGGTACCAGCCGCGCTTGAACATGGCGCCCACCTTCTCGACCTGGATCGGCGCGTCATCCTTGCCGCCGCCCGCCGCGCGGATGCGGCGCTGGTCGAGTTCCACCATGAAGAGCAGCGAGGCGTAGTAGAGCACCGTCGGGATCGCCGCCATCAGCAGCACATCGAGGTAGCTGATCTTCAGATACTCGGCGATCAGGAAGGCGGCGGCACCCATGATGGGTGGCGAGATGATGGCGCCGAGGCCACCGGCCGCGAGCAGCCCGCCGGCATCATGCGGGGTGTAGCCCACGCGTTTCATCATCGGCCAGGCGACGGTGCCGATGGTGACCGTGGTGGCGACGCCCGAACCCGAAGGCCCGCCCAGCAGGAAGGCGGAGAGCACGACCGTGCGCCCGGCGCTGGAGGGCTTGCCGCCCGTCGCGGCGAAGGAGAAATCCACGAAATACTTGCCGGCACCCGTCGCACCCAGGATCGCGCCGTAGATGGTGAAGAGGATGATGAGCGTGGCGCTGACATCCACCGCCGTGCCGAAGATGCCCTCCAGCGTGATGGAGATGTGCGGGATCAGCCGCTCCTCGTCATAGCCACGATGCGTCCAGGGGGCGGGCAGGTGGTTGCCGTAGAAGGCGTAGAGCAGGAAGGCGATGGCGACGACGGGCATGATCCAGCCCGTGCAGCGCCGCGTGACTTCCAGCACCAGCGCGATGAGCATCCAGCCCACCACGATGTCCATCGGCTCGGGGAAGATGATGCGGTCCTGCAGGTCATCGCCGCCGGAGATGAGATACCAGGTGACGTAGATGCCGGCCGCCATCAGCGCCCAGTCCCAGGGCAGGAAGCGGTCGCGGAAGCGGCGCGCGACCGGGAAGAGGAAGAAGCCCAGCACCATGGTGAAGCCCACGTGCGCGAAGCGCAGCGTGGTGGTGGGGACGATGCTCCAGGCCGCGTAGAGGTGGAACAGCGACATGGCGAGCGCCAGCCCCACCGCCACCACGCCCAGCGCGCCGGTGAAGCGGTTCATCACCCCCTCTTCGGACTCGATCAGCTTCTCCACGCGGGCGGCGGTGGCCGCATCCATCGAGGCGGGGTTGATCTCGGGCGGAAGGGAGCTCTGGGACATGGCGGATACTCGCGCGCTTGGAGCATGATGCGTTGGGCGGCCTCGCCGGAACGCTGAATCATCCTCTCAACAAAGGTGAGACCGTGGCGCGGTCTGAAGAGAAACGGCCGGGTGCTTCCACCCGGCCGCGATGCGGAACAGCTTGCCGGGCTCAGCCCAGCGTGGCGCCGGCCGCGCGCCAGAACGCCTCGGCCGCCGGGTGCCAGGGCACGCCCGCCGCCGCCGTCTTCTGCTGGCCGAGCGTGAAGTCGCGCGCCGCGGAATGGACGCGCGCCCAGTCCTCGCGGTTCTGCCAGAGGATGGTCAGCATCTGCGTGACCAGCGCCGGCGCCGTGTCCTCGCGCACCGCCAGGATATTGGCGACCGAGAGCTGCTGGTTCGGGGTGTTCTGGCCGGGATAGGTGCCCGCCGCGATGGTCTCGGCGAAATAGACCGGGCCATGCTCGCGCACGATCGGCTCCAGCGCATCGGCATGGTCGATCAGCACGAGCTGCGTGCCCGGCGTGGCCGCCAGGTCGGTGATGGCCGAGGTCGGCACGCCCGAGACGAAGAAATAGGCGTCGATCTTGCCGTCACGGATCGCGTTCGTGCTCTCGGCCGGCGAGAGGCGCTCACGCCCGCGGAAGTCGCGGTTGATGTCGAGGCCGGCGGCGGCGATCAGGCGCAGGGCGAACAGCTCGGTGGCCGAGGCCGGCGCGCCGGTCGAAATGCGCTTGCCGCGCAGGTCCGCCATGGTGCGGATGTTGCGGTCGGCCGTCGTCACCACCTGCATGCGGTTGGTGTAGAGCACGGCGATGGCGCGCGTCGGCACCACGCGGCCGCGGAAGGGGCCGGCGCCGCGGATGCTGTCCACCGCCGCATCCACCTGGCCGAAGACCAGCTGCGCGCGGCTGGCGCCCAGCAGCTGGAAATTCGCGGTGGAACCGGCCGTCACCTCGGCGGTCGCGGAGACGCCCGGGATGCCGCGCGTCAGGTAGTTCGCGAGCGCGCCGCCCAGCGGGTAATAGACGCCGCCGGTCGTGCCGGTGGCGATGGCGATCTGCTGCGCCGCCTGGGCCGCGGCGAGTTGAGGCGCGGCGACAAGACCGAGGCCGGCGCCCAAGGTCGCCTTGACGGCGGCGCGACGGGAAAGATGGATCATGAGATGGTCCTCCGGCATTGTTTTCTGGACGCGCCAATAGGGGGAACCGCGTCCAAACGCAAAGGGGTTGCGATACCTCAATGCGGAAAACGCCCCCAGGCTGCCATTCTTCCCACCAGGAGGATTGCATCATGACCCAATTGACCGCCCGAGACCTGATGACCCCCGACGTCGTCTCCGTGCCGCCCGAGACGCCCGTCCTCGCCGTGGCGCGCCTGCTGTCCGAGCGCGGAATCAGCGCCGTGCCGGTGCTGGGCCCGGCCGGCGAGGTTCTGGGCGTGGTGACGGAGGCCGACCTCATCCGCCGCCTGGCCGGCGAGGAGGACGCGAAGCCCGGCTGGTTCGCCAGCCTCTTCGTGGACCCCGCGACCGAGGCCGAGCGCTACGCCAAGACCCATGGCGTGCGCGCGAAGGACATCATGACCGAAACGGTCCTCACGGTCGGCGAGGGCGACACCGCCGCCCACATCGCCCATCTGATGGAAGAGCGGAACATCCGCCGCGTCTTCGTCGTGACCGATGGGCGGCTGCGCGGCATCGTCAGCCGCGCCGACCTGCTGCGCGCCCTGGTGGCGCCCATGCCGGAGGAGGGCGAGTTCAGCGACAGCCGCCTGCGCAGCGCCGTCATCGCCGCCATGCGCAAGCAGCCCTGGGCCGACAGCTTCTACACGCTGGTGGATGTGAAGGACGGGATCGTCACCTTCCACGGCTTCATGCGCGACGAAGGCGTGCGGCGCGGCCTGCGCGTTCTGGCCGAGGCCATTCCCGGCGTGAAGGGCGTGCGCGACGAGACGCAGCCCATGCCGAACTATATCTTCGCCGGGGTTTAGGCTGTGCCGCGCGGGTGATCCGGCGCGTCCGCCTCCGCGTGTCATTCGCAGATCCTTACGGAGATGAAACCCTATCCATGTCGGGCGTTTCATCTGGCCGTCACCCACCTCCGGGGTGTTAGCATTTCCCTGGCGATTTCAATCGCCTAAGGATGCTATAACATCACGGAGGAGACGGCCCATGAAGGCCTTGTCACGTCGCGCACTCTTCGCCTGCTTCGCCTGTGGTTCAGCCCATCTCGGCCTCCAGGCCAGCCCCGCCAGCGCGCAAGGCTGGGCGCCCCCAGCCGCTGCGCAGCGCTGCCCCTCCCGCTGGGGGCCGAATGACCGGCGCGGCTCGATGAACCTGATGACGCCCGAGCGCATCCGCAACGCCGCCTCGATGATCCGCGAGGGCCGCAAGATCGAGATGGGCCATGTGCTGGCGCAGAACATGCCCTTCTTCGGCACGCGCCGCTTCGACGTGCACCAGAAGCAGCTCTTCATGAACCCGCAGGCCAATCGCCGCGGCTCCAACGAGGAGCTGGTGGTGGGCGAGATCGGCCAGGTCGGCACGCAGTTCGACGGCTTCCCGCACCAGACCATCGGCAACGAGGTCTACAACTGCGTGGACCTCCCCTCCATCATGTCCCGCACCGGCTTCACCCAGATGGGCATCGAGACGGTCGGCACCATCATGACGCGCGGCGTGCTGATCGACGTCGCCGGCGCCAAGGGCGTGCAGACCCTGCCCGACACCTATGAGATCACGGTGGCCGACCTCGAACAGGCGTTGAACCGCCAGCGCGTGGAGCTGCGCGAGGGCGACGCGATGATCATCAACACCGGCTGGGGCCATCTCTGGGGCCGCGAGAACGCCCGCTACGTGGCCGGCTGCCCGGGCATCGGCGTGGCGGCGGCCGAATGGCTGATCGCGAAGAACCCGCTGCTGCTCGGCGCCGACAACTGGCCGGTGGAGGTCGCGCCGTCGAAGACCATGCCCAGCGCCTCGCTCCCCGTTCACCAGATCGCGCTGGTGGTGCATGGCGTGCACCTGCTGGAGAACATGAACCTCGCCGAGATCGTCGCCTCCGGCCGCAGCGAGTTCTGCTTCATGATGCAGCCGCTGCGCGCGCAGGGATTCTCGGGCAGCACCGTCTCACCGGCGGCGCTTTTTTAGCCCCCTCAAGCGCCGGGCGCGCGCATCCGCGCGCTTGGCTTCGAAACGCTGAAGCGTTTCGGCTCGGCTCTTCGCCTCGCATCCGCCAGGCGCGGAGCAGATGTCCGTGAGGATGTCTTGCGTTCTCAAGCGCCCGGCGCGCGCATCCGCGCGCTTGGCTTCGAAACGCTGAAGCGTTTCGGCTCGGCTCTTCGCCTCGCATCCGCCAGGCGCGGAGCAGATGTCCGTGGGGATGTCTTGCCCCCTCAAGCGCTCGGCGCGCGCATCCGCGCGCTTGGCTTCGAAACGCTGAAGCGTTTCGGCTCGGCTCTTCGCCTCGCATCCGCATGCCCGCCACCCTGCCCGGCAATTGGTCACGCGCACCGCGGGGCCGGCGGGAGGCGGGCTGTCATGGACGATGCGGACCATGTGCCCGCTGATGATGTTGTTGGTGCCGTCTCCAAAGCGAGTGTTCGGCGACACCGTGGCATTGGGAGACATCGGAATATTCGGGAGCATGGGCGGGAAGAGCGTCACGTTGGACGGAAATCCGGAGAAGGTGACATCGGCCGTCACCCGCTGGGTCGTCGTGTGCCTGAGCACGAAGAAATACTCGAAGCGCTCCCCGCCGACGCCCGTCTGGTACACCGACTCGATCGCGACCCGGCCGTTGCAGGCCGCCCCTTGCGCCTCCGCGCGCCGGCCCGCGAGGCCCGCCAGGATCATCACGGTCAGGATGGCACGGCGCATGGTCTCTCTCCTCCCGCTGCGGCGGCGCGCGCATGGCTTGCGCCACGGCCCCGCCCAATCGGCGCAAGCGATCGGCGCGATCAGTCCAGCTTGATCACGCGCGACAAGCGGCTGAGGCCGAGGCATCATCCCCTCCATGCGATGGGCGCGGATCTCCCTGGTGCTGCTGCTGGCGTTGGCGGGCCTCGCCTGGGCGCTGGATCGCGCCTTCCCCCCGCCCATGGCGCGCTTCGAGCACGCGGCGCGCGAGGTAACGGCGCGCGATGGCCGCCTCCTCTCCGTCTGGCCCGCCCCAGGCGGCGTCTGGCGGCTGCGCACCACGCCGGCGGACGTGCCGCCGCATCTCCTGGCCCTGCTCATCGCCGCCGAGGATCGCCGCTTCCACGCGCATCCCGGCGTGGATCCGCTGGCCCTGGCCCGCGCCGCAGCACAATGGCTGCGCGCGGGGCGCGTCATCTCCGGCGGTTCCACCCTCTCCATGCAGGCCGCGCGCCTGCTGGAGCCGCGCCCGCGCAACCTCCGCAGCAAGGTGATCGAGATCGCCCGCGCGCTACAGCTCGAATGGCGCCACGGCAAGGCCGGCGTGCTGGAGATCTGGCTGACCCTGGCGCCCCAGGGCGGAAATCTCGAGGGCCTGCGCGCCGGCGCCCTCGCCTGGTTCGGCCGCCCCGCGCACGCGCTCGATGCCGGCGAGGCCGCGCTGCTCGTCGCCCTCGCCCGCCGCCCCGAGGCGCTGCGCCCCGACCGCCATCCGGAGGCCGCGCGCCGCGCGCGCGACGCCGTCCTGCTCGCCCGCGCGCCCGACATCGCGAGCGAGGCCGAGATCACCCTGGCGGGGGATGTCCCCACCCGCCGCCTGCCCCTGCCGCGCCACGCGCCCCATGTCGCGCGCGAGGGCAACACTTCATCATCCGCGCGCGTCGCCGCGACGACGCTGGACCTGGACCTGCAACGCGCCACCGAGGCCATCGCGCGCGAGGCGCTCTCCCGCCTGCCCGAGCGCGTCTCGCTCGCCATCATGGTCGCCGATCTCCGCACCCGTGAAACCCGCGCGCTGGTCGGCGGCGACTGGCTGAACCCCGCCCGCGCCGGCGCGCTGGACCTCACGCGCGCCGTGCGCTCGCCCGGCTCCACGCTCAAGCCGCTGATCTATGCGCTCGCCTTCGAGACCGGCGTGGTGACGCCCGAGACGCTGATGGAGGACCTGCCGCGCCGCTTCGGCGACTACGCGCCCGAGAATTTCGACCGCGCCTTCCAGGGCCGCCTGCGCATCGCCGACGCGCTGCGCCAAAGCCTCAACCAGCCCGCCGTGGCGCTGCTCAACGAGGTGGGCCCGCTGCGCCTCGCCAGCGTCATGAAGGCGGGCGGCGCCCCGCCACGCCTGCCGCCCGGCGCCGAGCCCTCGCTGCCGCTGGCGCTGGGCGGCGTCGGCGTCACGCTGCGCGAATTGGTGGGGCTTTATGCGCGCCTCGGCGATGGCGGCGCGGGGCTGATCGAACCCCGCGCCGCCAACCTCGCCAGCGCCATCCTCGTGCAGCCACTGCCCGGCGGCGGCCCCGCCGGCATCGCCTGGAAGACGGGCACGAGCTGGGGGGGGCGCGATGCCTGGGCCATCGGCATGGACCAGCGCCATGTGGTGGGCCTCTGGGTCGGCCGGCCCGACGGCACGCCCATCCCTAACGCGACCGGCGCGCGCCTCGCGCTGCCCCTGCTGGGCCAGGTCTTCGAGCGCCTGCCCCCCGCGCCACGCCAGGGCTTCACGCCGCGGCCGCTGAGTGCCGGCTCGGCGCCCACCACCGACGCGCTGCGCCTGCTCTTCCCGCCGCCGCGCGCGACGCTGCCGGAAGCGGGCCGCGTGGTGCTGCGCGCCGCCGGCGGCCAGCGCCCGCTGACCTTCCTGGTGGATGGCGCGCCGCTCCCCACCGACCCCGCGCGGCGTGAGGTGAGCTGGATGCCGCCCGGCCCCGGCTTCTACCGCATCACCGTGCTCGACGCCGAAGGCGCGGCGGCGCGGACGGAGCTGCGCGTGCGATGATCCACGAGCTGCAAGGCGCCATCCTCTACGTCCTCGCCGCCTTCGGCATGGGTTTCCTGCTGGGGCCGCTGCGCGAATTCGTGCTGGCGCCCGCCATCGGCCCCATCCTGGCGCTCGCCCTGGAATTGCCGCTGCTGCTGGGCTTCTGCGCCTGGATCGCGCCGCGCATCCTGCGCCGCTGCCGCGTCCCGCCCGGCATCGCGCGCCTGCGCCTCGGCCTTCTCGCCCTCGCGCTGCTGGTGGCGCTGGAATTCTCCCTGGGCGTCCCGCTGCGCGGCTGGGACCTGAGCGCCTGGCTCGCGCATCTGGCGACACCGCCAGGCCTCGTCACGCTGCTGGGCTACCTCATCTTCGCCCTCATTCCACGCTGGGTCCGCACATGACACGCATCGCCCTGCTTCTCCTCGCCGCGCTCGTCACCAGCGGCTGCGTCACCACCAGCAGCGGCAGCGCCGATGACCGCCGCTGGATCAACCAATGCATCCGGGACAATGCCGATGAGGGCGCCTCACGCCGCGTCGTCACAGCCTATTGCGCCTGCATGGTGAACCGCATGAGCAGCAACGAAACGCGCTCCGTCACGCAATGGGAGCGCGTAAATCCCCGCGCCCGCCGCGAATGCTCGCGCGAGGCGGGCTGGACATGACGCCATGGAGATCCCGCATGCGCTTCCCCACCTTCGCCGCCCTGCTCCTTCTTGCCGCGCCCGCCGTCGCACAGCTGCCGGATGCGGCCGACTGGATCCGTCGCTGCATGGACGACAGCGCGAACCAGTCCGCGCCGCCCCTCGTGCGGATGACCTATTGCACCTGCCTCGTCGGCCAGGCGAATGACGCAGGGGCCGCGACGATCGCCGCGCTCGAGCAGATCATCCCCGACGCCCGCCGCCAATGCCGCGAGATCGCGGGCTGGCGCTGACCGGCGCGCCGGGAGGGTGACTCACCGCTCCGGCCTGCGACCTTCGCGGATCATGCAGGCTTCACCGAGAGAATGATTTACCACTCCGGCCTGCGACCTTCGCGGATCATGCAGGCTTCACCGAGAGAATGATTTACCACTCCGGCCTGCGACCTTCGCGGATCATGCAGGCTTCACCGAGAGAATGATTCACCGCTTCGGCCTGCGGCCTTCGCGGATCATGCTCTAGCGACACCCCGCCCGCTCCGACTGCTCCTGCGCCAATTGCGTGCGGAACGCCACCTGGCCGAAGACCTGGCTGAGCCGCGCGATGCTCGCCTCGGAGGGCGCGCTCTGCGCCACGCGCTCGGCCTCGCGCGTGAGTTCCACGAGGCGCGGGCAGCCGCAGGCCGTGAAGGTGGTGGCGGCCCCGGACAGCGACCGCAGCACCGCCTCGCCCCGCGCGCGGCCTTCCAGGATGCCGGGGACGGGAAGCGCGGCCTCGCGCGCCACCTCGCGCAGCGCGGCCAGGCCCTCGCCATAGCCGCAATAGGGGCGGGGCAGGCCCTGCGCCATCAGCAACGGGGCCGTGGTGATCAGGATCAGGAGATTCCGCATCGCGCCAGCGCCTCCCGCATGTGAGCGGGGATCGGCGCCTCCACCGCGACAATCCCGGGCAGCGCCAGCGCGCGTGCCAGCAGATGCATCGCCCCCCCGCCGCCCCCATAGCGCGCATCGCCCAGGATCGGGCAGCCCAGATGCGCCATATGCGCGCGGAGCTGGTGCGTGCGCCCGGTGCGCGGCGAAAGCTCCACCGCCGTCAGCGCGCCCGCGCGCCCCAGCACGCGCCATTCCGTGCGTGCCGCCTGGCCCGCCGTATCCACCACCATGCGCCAGCCCGCCGCGGCGCTGCTGACCTTCAGCAAGGGCGCCTCGCAGACGCCGCTCTCGCCGGGCGGCGACGAGACCAGCACGGCCCAATAGGTCTTGCGCGCCTGCCCCTCGGCGAACAGCTTGTTCAGCGCGGCGATGGCCGGCTTGGTGCGGCCCAGCGCCAGGCAGCCCGCCGTATCCGCATCCAGCCGATGCGCCGGCTGCGGCAGATGCCGCTTGCCCTGGCGCAGCGCCGGCAGCCAATCCTCCAGCGAGGCGCCGCCGCGCGGGCCGCGATGCACCGGCAGCCCGGCCGGCTTGTCCAGCACCAGCACCTCCGCATCCTGGTGCAGGATGCGCGCCTGGATATCCGGCGTGAGCGGTGCCGGGGCCGCCGGCCGCCCCGGCGTCAGTGCCCGGGGCTGGCGCCGGCGGATCACTCCGCCGCGGCCGCCTCGCTCACCACGCGCGGCTGCGCGCGCATCCAGGCGAAATACAGCTCCCGCGCCTTGGTCGCGAAGGGGCCGATCTGCATGTCACGGCCATTGTAGCGGATGACGGGCTGCACCTTCGCGTAGTTGCCGGTGGAGAAGATCTCGTCCGCCGTCTCCAGCTCCTCCGGGCGCACCGCGCGCTCTTCCACCGGCACGCCGGCCTCGCGGAACAGGGCGAGGACGCGCTGGCGCGTGATGCCATTGAGGAAAGTGTGGTTCACCGCGGGTGTGACCACCACGCCATCCTTGGCGAACCAGAGGTTGGAGCTGGCGAACTCCGCGATGTTGCCGGCCACGTCGCTCATCACCGCCATGTCATGGCCGCGCTCCACCGCCCAGGCCGTCGCGCGCGCGCCATTCGGGTAGAGGCAGGCAGCCTTCGCATCGGTCGGCGCCATGTCGGTGGCGGGCTTGCGGAAGGGTGTGAGCATCGCCGAGAAGCCGGCCCAGGCGGGCAGCGGCGTGTCATAGAGCGAGAGGATGAAATCCGTGCTGTCGGGGTCGGGCCGCGCCGCGCCAAGCCCCTGGCGGATGAAGAACATGGGCCGGATGTAGAGCGTCGCCGCCGCGCCCATGCGGCGGATGCCCTCCTCGCACAGCGCCTGGATCTCGGCGGCGGTCATGCTGGGCTTCATCCCCATCACCTCGGCCGAGCGCACCGCGCGGGCGCAATGGCGGTCGAGGTCGGGCGCCCAGCCGGTGATGGAGCGCGCGCCGTCGAAGATGACGGAGCCCAGCCAGAAGCAATGGTCCATCGGCCCGATGATCTTGGGCTCCTCGGTCGTCCATTCGCCCTTGTACCAGTACACGCCGGCCATGATCCGCACTCCATGCTGAAGCGCCGATTTTGCCACGTCAGGCCCGGCTGTTGAAGTAGGCCAATTCCCGCGTATCGGCCCAGGCCAGGCGCAATTCCACGGGTTTCCCGTCCACCGCATAGGCGATGCGCTGGATGAACAGGGCTGGCTCCTTGGCGCGCAGACCGAGCCGCGCCGCGACGCGCGTCGCGGGCATGGCCGCGCGCAACTGCTCATCGATGCGCGTGACGCTGATGCCGAATTCGCGTTGGTAGAGATCATAGACCGTGCCCGGCCGGCCGCTGAAGCGCGCGCCATCCAGCCCCGGGAAAAGCGCGGCCGGCAGGAACAGCGTCTCCAGCATGGCGGGCCGCCCGCCCAGATGCTGCAAATGCCGCGCGCGCAGCAGCGGCGCCTCGCGTTCCGTGCCGAGTGCGGCCGCCTGCGCGCGGTCCGCCCGGCGCTCGGCAAAATCCAGGAATTCGGTGCGCGGAAGTTCGGGCGCACCATCCGGGCGGCGCAGGTGGAAGAAGCGGAACAGCCGCTCCGGCGTGTGCTGCGCCACGAAGGTGCCGCGCCCCTGCTGGCGGCTCAGCACGCCCTCCGCCACCAGCCCGTCCGTCGCGCGGCGGATCGTTCCGATCGCGCAGGAAAAGCGCTCGGCCAGCAGTTTCTCTGCGGGCAGCGGGGTGCCGGGCGGGAATTCGCCGGCCGCGATCTCGGCCACGATCGCCGCGCGCACCTGGCGCCAGAGGGGTGTCTCGATATTCATTCAACTCATCTAGGTCATATAGTTGACTTGGGTTCAAGAGGCCCCTAGCGTCCCTCTCATTGAACAGGAGGAAACGCGATGACGATCCATTTCGTCGTGCATGACGAGGGCGATTCCGTGGGGGTCGTGGTGGTCGAGGGCCTGAGCGCCAGCAACCGCATCAACGGCTGGATCATGGACCAGGACAAGATGATCGAGTTCGACGCGAAGTCGGACATCCCGATCGGCCACAAGCTGGCGATCAAGCCCATCAAGAAGGGCGACACGATCATCAAGTACGGCATCGACATCGGCAAGGCGATCGCCGACATCGCGCCGGGCGAGCACCTGCACGTCCACAACGTCAAGACGAAGCGCTGGTAAGGGAGGGACGCCACATGGCAATCAATCTGAAGGGCTCCTCCTTCGAGGGCTGGCGCCGCGAGAACGGCCGCATGGGCGTGCGCAACCACGTCATCATCCTGCCGGTGGACGACCTGTCCAACGCCGCCGCCGAAGCGGTCGCCAACAACATCAAGGGGGCGATGGCGATCCCGCACGCCTATGGCCGCCTGCAATTCGGCGCCGACCTCGAGCTGCATTTCCGCACGCTGATCGGCACCGGCTGCAACCCGAACGTCGCCGCCGTCATCGTCATCGGCATCGAGCCCGGCTGGACCGGCAAGATCGTCGAGGGCATCGCCGCCAGCGGCAAGCCGGTGGAAGGCTTCGCCATCGAGCAGAATGGCGATCTCAACACCATCATGAACGCCTCGCGCGCCGCCTATAAGATGGTGAAGCACGCCTCCAAGCTGCGGAAGGTGAAGGCCCCGCTCCAGGAACTCTGGGTCTCGACCAAGTGCGGCGAGAGCGACACGACCTCCGGCCTCGCTTCCTGCCCTACCGTCGGCAATGCCTTCGACAAGCTCTGGGAAGCCGGCCACACGCTGGTCTTCGGCGAAACCACGGAACTCACCGGCGGTGAGCACCTGGTGGCCGCGCGCTGCAAGACGCCCGAGATCCGCCAGCAGTTCATGGCGATGTTCGACCGCTATCAGGGCGTCATCGAGGCGAACAAGACGAGCGACCTCTCGGACAGCCAGCCCACCAAGGGCAACATCGAGGGTGGCCTCACCACCATCGAGGAAAAGGCACTGGGCAACATCCAGAAGATCGGCAAGAAGTGCCTGGTCGATGGCGTGCTGGACAAGGCCGAGGTGCCGACCGGCCCCGGCCTGTGGTTCATGGACAGCTCCTCGGCCGCGGCCGAGATGGTCACGCTCTGCGCGGCCTCGGGCTATGCCGTGCACTTCTTCCCGACGGGCCAGGGCAATGTCATCGGCAACCCGATCCTGCCGGTGATCAAGCTGACCGCCAATCCGCGCACGCAGCGCACCATGAGCGAACACATCGACGTGGACGTGACCGGCCTGCTGCAGAAGCGGATGAACATGGATGACGCGGGCGAGGCGCTGCTGGATTGCATGATCCGCACCGCCGATGGCGAACTCACGGCGGCCGAGCTGCTCGGCCACCGCGAATTCTCGCTCACGCGCCTTTACGAGAGCGCCTGATCCGGCACCATTCCCCCATCCTCCAGCCCGGAGGATGGGGGCCATGGTGAGAACGGAACCAACCTATTTCGGCTGGCGCGTCGTCTGGGCCGCCTTCACCATCGCCATCTTCGCCTGGGGCATCGGCTTCTATGGCCCGGGCATCTTCCTCGAGGCGCTGCACGACCGGCATGGCTGGTCCGTCTCCCTCATCTCCGCCGCCATCACCACGCATTTCCTGCTGGGCGCCCTGCTCGTCGCGCGCTTTCCGGCCGTGGAAGCGCGCCTTGGCATCACGCGCGTGGTGCTGCTGGGTGCCACGCTGACAGCGGCCGGGCTGGTCGGCTGGTCGTCCGCCACGCAGCCCTGGCACATCTTCGTGGCCAGCGTCTTCAGCGGCGCGGGCTGGGCGCTGACCTCCGGCGCCTCCATCAACGCCATGCTCACCCCCTGGTTCGACGGCCGCCGCCCCGCCGCGCTGGCGCTCGCCTTCAACGGGGCGAGCATGGGCGGCGTGGTCTTCGCGCCGCTCTGGGCGCTGCTCATCACGCAATGGGGCTTCCCGGCGGCCGGCGCGGCCGTCGCCATCGCCACGCTCGCCGTGATGGTGACGCTGGCCCTGCTGTTCCTGCGCCACACCCCGCAGGGCCTCGGCATCCTGCCCGACCTGCCCGCGCCCCGCGCCGCCGCCGAAGCCCCCAGCCTGCCGCCCGGCCGCGCCATCTGGCGCGTGCCGAGCTTCCTGCGGCTCTGCGCCGGCTTCAGCCTGGGCGCCGCCGCGCTGGTCGGGCTGCTGGCGCATCTGTTTTCGCTCATCTCCCCCACGCTCGGCGCCTTCGGCGCGGGGCTGGCCCTCAGCCTCATCACCCTCTGCGCCGTCGCCGGCCGCACGCTGCTGGGCTGGGCGCTGCCCGTGGGTGCCGATCGTCGCCGCGCCGGGGCCTGGAACTTCGCCCTGCAGACGCTCGGCACGCTCATCCTGCTCGCCGCCCTCGATGTCAGCGCGCCGCTCCTGCTGCTCGGCTGCGTCGTGGTGGGCCTCACCGTCGGCAACATGCTCTCGCTCCCGCCCATGATCGCGCAGGCGGAATTCACGCGCGCCGATGTCGGTCGCGTCGTTGCCCTCGTCACCGCCGTGAACCAGGCGACCTATGCGCTGACCCCGGGCGCCTTCGGCCTGCTGCGCGACCTGACCGGCTCTGGTGCGGCGGTGCTGGTGGCCGCAGCCCTGCTCCAGGCATGTTCGACGCTCATCCTCTTCCGGCGGTGACCTGAGATGTGGGATTTCTCGCTCCCGCGCGCCTTGGGCCTCGTGGCGCTCACCTGGCCCTTCCTGATGCTGCGCCTGCTCGTCTTCGCCGGCATCTGCGCCGCCTGCGTCGCCCTCTCCGGCCTGGGCGCCGGCATCGGCTGGGGGATCGGCACCCTCTTCGCGCTGGAGCTGGAGCTGACCACCTTCCTCGGCGGCGCCGCCGGCTTCGGGCTGACCTTCCTGCTCCTCCACGCCCGGCGCCCCGAGATGCTCTTCCATGTGAAGGCCGCGCATATCGCGGCCATGACCGCGCTGCTCGACGGCCAGGCCCTGCCGGGCGGCCGCGCGCAGATCGCGCACGCCACCGCGCTGGTCCAGGCGCGGTTCACCAGCCCGGCCCTCCTCCTCGCGCTCGACGACCTGCTGCGCGGCGCGCTGGAGGCGATGCGCGAGCTGCTGCACGGCCTCTCCCGCCGGCTGATCAAGACGCCCGTGGTGCAGGAGCTTCTGCGGATCCTGAACTTCACGCTGCGCCGCCTCTCCGGCTGGGCGGATGAGGTGATCCTCGGCCACGCCCTCAGCCGCACCGACATCAATCCCTGGGCGGCAACGCGCGAGGGCCTGCTCCTCCACGCCCAGAACACCGGCGCGCTGATGCGCAACACCGTCCTGCTGATGGTGCCGAGCTTCCTTCTTGCCCTGGCGCTCTACGTGCTGATGCTGTTTCCGGCCGTGCCCGTGGCGCGCGCCCTGCCGGGGGGCTGGGGCGGCGGCGGCCTGTTCTTCGCGCTGGTCTTCGCCTGGGCCGGCAAGTCCGTGCTGATCGATCCCGTCTCCATCGCCTGCATGCTCCAGGCCTTCCGCCGCCGGGCCGAGGGTCAGGCGCCCGATCCGCAGTGGGAAAGCCACCTCGCCGCCGCCTCCGGACCCTTCCGGGAGCTCACCGCCCGCGCCTGACCCTTGGCGCGGGCCCCCTCCGCCCCTTATCTACCGCGATGGCCGCTCCCGCTCCTGTCTTCGACAGCCCCGACCCCTCCTTCGCCGACCTCCTCGCCGCGCGCCCCGCGCTGGCCATGGACCCCATCGCCGGGCTGATGGTGGAGGAGGTCCCGCTCGCCCGCATCGCCGATGTCGTGGGCACGCCCACCTGGGTCTATTCCGCCACCACGCTGCGCCGCCGCGCCCGCGCGCTGAAGGCCGCCCTGGCCGAGGCCGGCCTCGACGCCTCCATCCATTTCGCCACCAAGTCCAACCCGGCGCTGGCCGTCGTGAACCTGCTGCACCAGGAGGGCCTGGGCGCCGATGTGGTGAGCGAGGGCGAGCTCCGCGCCGCCCGTGCCGCCGGGGTGCCGGCCACCGGCATCGTCTTCTCCGGCGTCGGCAAGACCGAGCGCGAGATGCGCCTGGCCCTCGCTGAGGACATCCTCCAGCTCAACATCGAATCCGCCGAGGAAGCGGAGATGCTGAGCGCCGTCGCCGCCTCCATGGGCAAGCGCGCCCGCTGCGCGCTGCGCGTGAACCCCGACGTGGACGCCAAGACCCACGCCAAGATCACGACCGGCCTGACCGAGAACAAGTTCGGCGTGCCCATCGCCATGGCGCCCGCCCTCTATGCGAAGATGTGCGCGCTGCCCGGCCTCGATCCCGTCGGCCTCACCGTGCATATCGGCAGCCAGATCGCCCAGGGCGTGGCCTCCTACCGCGCCGCCTATCAGCGCCTCGGCCAATTGGTGCGGGAGCTGCGCGCCGCCAGCCACCCGGTGCTGCGCGTGGATTGCGGCGGCGGCCTCGGCATCCCCTATCGCGACGAGACGCCGGGCACGCCCGCCGCGCTCGCCGGCGCCATCAAGGCCGGCCTCGGCGATCTCGGCGTGAAGATCATGCTGGAGCCCGGCCGTTGGATCTGCGGCCCGGCTGGCGTGCTGCTCGCCCGCGTCATCATCGAGAAGCACGCCACCACGCGCCGCTTCGTCATCGTGGACGCCGCGATGAACGACCTGCTGCGCCCCGCCATGTACGAGGCCTGGCACGGCATCCTGCCCGTCTCGGCGGCGGCCTTCCATGCGCCGCTTTCGCCGGCAGATGTGGTGGGCCCTGTCTGCGAAAGCAGCGACACCTTCACCAAGGGCCGCGACCTGCCGGCCCTGCCCCCCAATTCGCTGGTGACTTTTCTTGATGCCGGCGCCTACGGTGCCTCCATGAGCAGCACCTACAATGCGCGCCCGCTGGCGGCCGAGGTGATGGTGGAGGGCAACCGCTTCGCCGTCATCCGGGACCGCCAGTCGCATGAGGCGCTCCTGGCGGGCCAGCGCCTGCCGGGCGATCGCTCCGGCTGGGCCACGTGACGCCGGCCGGCCTCGCCCGCAAGCGCCTCCTCGCCCGGGGCGCGCTGTGGTGGGAGGCCCTCTGGCCGGCGCTCTGGCCGGCGCTTGGCACGCTCGGCCTCTTCGGCGTCTTCGCGCTCGGCGGCATCCCCGCGCTGTTGCCCGGCTGGGCGCATGTGCTGATCCTGGTGGGCTTCGTCGCCGCGTTCATCGCAGCACTGCGGCACGGCTTCACCGGCTTCCGCGCCCCCGATGCCGCCGCCGTGGACCGCCGCCTGGAACGCGCCACCGGCCTCGCCCACCGCCCGCTGGCCGCCCTGCAGGACCAACCCGCGACGCAGGACCCGGACGGCCTCGCCCTCTGGGCCGCGCACCAGTCGCGCATGCGGCGCCTGATCGCCCGGCTGCGCGTCGGCACGCCGCGCCCGGGCCTCGCCGCGCGCGATCCTCGCGCCTTCCGCGCCGGCATCCTCGTCGCCTTCTGCGCCGCGCTCTTCGCCGCCGGTGGCGATGCGCCGGCCCTGCTGGCCCGTGGCCTGGTCCCGCATTTCGGCAGCACCCCGCCGCCCGCGGCGCTGCGCGTCGAGGCCTGGGTGACGCCGCCCGCCTATACCGGCGCGCCCCCCATCTTCCTGCCCGGCCAGGGCGGCAGCGCCACCATCCCAGCGGGCAGCCGGCTGCAGATCGCCCTCTCCGGCGGCCTCGGCACCACGCTGCCCGAGATCACCGGCCTGCCCGGCCTCGCCTTCGAGGCTTTGGGCGGCGGCAGCCACACCGCCCAGGCGAGCATGCAGGCGGGCGCCCGCATCACGATCCGGCGCGAGGGGACGGAGATCGCCACCTGGAACCTCGCCGTCCAGGCCGATGCACCGCCCATCGCCGCCTTCACCGAGGCGCCCGTCCGTTCGCCCCGCGGCCTCGCCTTGCGCCTGCCCTGGCGGACCGAGGATGACTGGGGCGTCGTGACGCTGCGCGCCGAATTCCACCTCGCCGCCCGGCCCGACGCCGCGCCCATCACGCTGGAGATGACGCTCCCCTCCGCCGCGCCGAAGCAGGCGCGCGGCCTGGCCCAGCCCGACCTCTCGGCGCATCCCTGGGCCGGCCTGCCCGTGCAGCTCCGCCTCATCGCCCGCGACGGCGCGGAGCAGGAGGGCCGCTCGGAGGAGGTCACCCTCATCCTGCCCGAGCGCAGCTTCAACCACCCCGTCGCCCGGGCCATCATCGAGATCCGCAAGGGCCTCTCCCTCAACCCCGGCGGCCGCATGGAGGCGATGCGGGAGATGGACCGCATCACCCAGGCGCCCGACGCCTTCGAGCATGACGCCGGCACCCTGCTGGCGCTCCGCACCGCCCGCGGCCAGCTCCAGCGTGACCGCCGCGCGGAGGCGGTGGGCGAGGTGCAGGAACTCCTCTGGGAGGCCGCCCTCGCCCTGGAGGAGGGCCGCGACACCCGCACCGCCCGGGCGCTCGCCGAAGCGCAACGCCAGCTCCGCGAGGCGATGAACGAGGCGGAGCGCACCCCCCAGGCCGAGAACGAGCAGCAGCGCAGCGAGGTGGAGCGCCGCATCGAGCAGCTGCGCGAGGCCATCCGCCGCCACCTCGAAGCCATGGCCGAGCGCCTGCAGCGCGAAAACGCCGAGGCGCTGCCCTATGACCCCCAGCAGCGCATGCTCGACCAGCGCGACATGGACCGCCGCACCCGCCGCATGGAGGAAGCGACGCGCCAGAACCGCATGGAGGATGCCCAGCGGGAACTGGCCGAGCTGGAGGAGATGCTCCGCGCCCTGCAGGAGGGCCGGGTCGCCCGCTCCGAATCCCCCGAGCGGCAGCGCCAGCGGGAGCGCGGCCAGCAGCAGATGGGCGCCGTGCAGGACATGGTGCGCCGACAGGGCGAGATGGTGGATCAGGGCCAGCGCCGCGCCGAGCAGCAGGAGCAGCGCGCCGCCCAGCAGCGCCGCCTGGCCCAGCCCTGGAACCAGCGCCCCGGCCAGCCGGGCCAGGTCACGCCCGAGCAGCAGCAACAGGCCGAGCAGGAACAGCAGCGCCAGCTCCAGGCCGAGGCCCGCCGCCAGCGCGCCCTTCGGCGCGCATTGGGCGAATTGATGCAGCAGCAGGGCGACCTGACCGGCGAAGTGCCCGAAGCCCTCGGTCAGGCCGACCAGGCGATGCGCGAGGCGATGGAAGCCCTCCAGGAAGGCCGCGACGCTCGTCCCGCCCAGCAGGAAGCCATGCGCCGCCTGCAGGAAGGCGGCCGGCAGATGGCCCAGCAGATGCAACGCCAATTCGGCCAGGGCCAGGGGGAAGGCGAGGGCGAGGAAGACGGCATGGGCGAAACCGAGATGGGCGGCGAAGGCCAGGATGGCGAGCAGCAGCTCGGCGAAGGCCGCGACCCCCTCGGCCGCCGCGCCCGCGAAAACACCGGCAATGCCGACAATGGCAGCGACACCCGCGTGCCGGATGAGGCGGAACAGCTCCGCACACGGCGGCTGCAGGATGAACTGCGCCGGCGCGGGGCGGAGCGGGAACGGCCCGCGGAAGAGCTGGACTACATCGACCGGCTGCTGCGGCGCTTCTGATATTCTTGTGCCCTCAGGTGCCGGGCGGTCGCGGCGAGCAGCCACGACCCAGCCGCTTGGCTTCGCGCGGCGGCGGGATGTGCCAGCGGCACAGGTGGTCTGGGCGCGGCGCGCGCTTTGCGCGCGCACCCGCGAAGGCGAATTCCAACCAGCGTCAGCGCAGCAATGTGTCGAGGCCGGCCAGATCAGGCAGGAAAGGCACGCCCAGGCCGGGGACCAGGCTCACCACCCGGCAGCCGGCCGCCAAACCCGCCGCGACACCCGTCGCGCTATCCTCCACCACCAGGCAACCCGCTGGCGCCACGCCGCAGGCCTCGGCCGCCGCAAGATAGAGGTCCGGCGCCGGCTTGGGCCGCGCCGCATCCTGGAAGCTGAACACGCGGCCCTCGAAAAACCCCTCGAAGCCCAGCACCCGCATCTTCATGCCGAGCTCGGCACGCGCCGAATTGGAACACACCGCCATCGGCAATCCCGCCGCCGCCACCGCCTCCAGCGCGGCCCGCGCGCCCGGCATGGCCGTGACGCCGATCTCCATCTCCCGCGCGATGCGATGGCTCAGCGCCAGGCCCCAGCCCTCCGGCACCGGTCCCACGCGCCCCTCGATGATCGGCAGCATGTCCGGCAGGGAGAGCCCCAGGAACTCTCGCTGCGCCGCGTGGCCATCCAGCGCCCAGCCCAGCGTCGTGATCTCCTCCGCCACGATGCGGTTGGACAGCGTCTCGCTGTCGGCCAGCACGCCGTCGCAATCGAAAAGGACGGCCCGGATCACGCCGCCTTCGCCAGCTTCACATCCTGCTGCTCGGTCTTGGCGCGCGCATGGGGGCAATCCCCATGCTGCTTCGGGCATTGCCGCGCGCCGGCGAAGCTGCACAGCGCCCGCCCCGAACCCCGCGTGCGCTGCACGAGATCCGCCAGCGCCTCGATGAAGCCCGCATCGCTGTTCTGGGCCGGCACGCGGAAATAGCCGGGGATGCCGAGATGCTCGGCCTCCTCCCGGTATTCCACGTCCAATTCCACCAGCGTCTCCGAATGCTCGGAGACGAAGGCGATGGGGCTGATCAGGATCGCGACCTTCTCCTTCGCCGCGCGCTCGATCTCATCCTCGGTGGAAGGCCCGATCCATTTCTGCGGCGTGACGCGGGACTGGTAGCAGACGATGGAATCCAGATCCGGGATCGTCAGATGCTCGATCACGGCCGCCACCGTGCTCTCCACCTGCCACTGATAGGGATCGCCCGCCTTCACGATGCTCTCGGGCAGCCCATGCGCCGAGAACAGGATGCGCAGGGGAATATCCGCCGGCAGTTCGGCCCGCGCCTTCTCATAGGCCTCCTGCACCATCCGCGCGGTGGAGCGCGCATAGCCCTCATCCGCATGGAAGCAGCAGAGCGCCGTGGTCGGCACGCGCAGCCCGGCCTTGGCGCAGGCGTCGTTCCAGGCCGTGATGGAGGAACCCGTCGTCGTCGTGGAAAACTGGGGATAGAGCGGCACCAGCAGGACCTCATCCGCCCCCCAGGACTGCACGGCGCTCACCGCCTCGTCGCTCATCGGGTGCCAGTAGCGCATGGCGACGAAGCTGCGCCATTCCGTGCCCGGGTCCCGCGCGCGCAGCACCGCCTCCAGGCTGCGGCCCTGCTCCTCGGTCAGCTCGCGCAGCGGGGATTTCCCGCCCAGCACCGCATAATTTTCCTGCGCGGGCTTGGTGCGCCGCCAGGCGATCAGCTTGGCGAGCCAGGGCCGGACGAAGCCCGGCACCCGCAAAATGGCGGGGTCGCTGAACAGATTGACCAGGAAGGGCCGCACGCTTTCCGGCGCATCAGGCCCACCCAGATTGAACAAGACCACCGCAACGCGCCGCGCCATTCAGCCAAACCCCCGGATCGAACCCCGCACATACCCTCTCCGGGCGGGGTTTCAAGCGGCCCGGATGATTTGAAGCAATTCCACGACATGTTCCGGGGGCGTTGTGATCTCCACGCCATGCCCCAGGTTGAAGATGAAGGGCCGCCCCTTCATGGCCGCCAGGATGCTTTCCGCCTCCTGCCGCAGGGCCGGCCCGCCCGCGATCAGCACCTCCGGGTCCAGATTGCCCTGGAGCGCCACGTTCCCGGGCACATTGGCCGCCGCCCAGGCCGGGTTCATGGCCGTGTCCATGCCGCAGGCCTGAACGCCCGTCTCGGCCGCGTATTCCGCCAGCATGGGGCCAGCCAGGCGCGGGAAGCCGATCACCGGGATGTTCGGCCGCGCCGCCTTGATCGCCGCGCGCAGCCGCTTGTTGGGCGCGATCACCCATTTGCGGAAGGCATTGGGGGCCAATTGGCCAGCCCAGCTGTCGAACAGCATCAGCGCCTCGGCGCCCGCATCCACCTGGGCGATCAGATAGGCGAGCGTCGCCGCCTCCAGCTTCTCCACCAGGGCGCCGAACAGGGCCGGATCGTCATGGATCATCCGGCGGGCATGCTTGAACTCGCCGCCGCCCTTGCCCTCCACCATGTAGCAGGCGACCGTCCAGGGCGAGCCCGCGAAGCCGATCAGCGTGGTGTTCGGATGATCCTTGGTGAGGCCGGCCCGCACGCGGCGCACCGTCTCCATGATCGGCTCCGCCTTCGCCGCCGCGCCCGCCACGTCGAGCCTGTCCACGCCCGCCTGGTCCGTGATCGGGGGCAGGCGCGGGCCTTCCCCTTCCGCGAAGGTCAGCCCCTGGCCCATCGCCCAGGGCACGATCAGGATGTCGGAAAACAGGATCGCCCCGTCCATGCCATAGCGGCGCACCGGCTGGGTCGTGACCTCGGCCGCCAGCTCGGGGTTGAGGCAGAGATCCATGAAGCTGCCGGCCACGCCGCGCGTCGCCCGGTATTCGGGCAGGTGCCGCCCCGCCTGGCGCATGAGCCAGACCGGAGGGGGCCAGACGCTCTCGCCGGAGAGCACTCGGAGAATGGGCTTGTCTGTCATGCCCAGGACCATCCCAGGAAAAAAGGAAAAGAAGAAGAGGTGGTGGTAGGTTGTAGGGGGTGTGAATCATGGGGACACAGCTTGTCCCGGAAATATCCACAGGCTTGTCCGGTGCGCCCGATCCGCCGCGAACCCAGGCTCAGCCTCGCTTCGCCGATGCTTGTCCCAAGGCCGCACGGCATGCCCGGGGATTCATCCCCGGCGGGAGGAAATGTGCCGTTTGTCCCCGCTGCCAGCCGGCGTATCCTGCTGGCGGGCATTTCATCCCCGTTTTGCCCAGCCATGCACGAAATGATCCACAGCCCTATGCCCAGCCGAAACACCAACCTGCACCTGGTTTCCGACAGCACGGGCGAGACGCTGAACAGCATCGCCCGCGCCGCCATCGCCCGCTTCGACAATGCCGGCGTCATCCAGCACCGCTGGTTCCTGGTGCGGAGCCGCATGAACCTGGACCGCGTGCTGGAGGGCATCGAGCAGGAGCCCGGCCCCGTCATCTTCACCCTGGTGGACCGCAGCCTGCGCCACGCCCTGGAGGAGACCTGCGGACGCCTCGGCGTGCCCTGCCTCTCCGTCCTGGATTCCGTCATGGACCTCCTCCAGGCCGAGATCGGCCTGCGCGCCACCGAGAAGCGCGCCGCCCAGCACGTGATGGACGCCGATTATTTCCGTCGCATTGACGCCATGCACTACGTCCTCAGTCATGATGACGGCCAGGGCACCGCCGGCATCATGAATGCCGATGTCGTCCTCGTCGGCGTCTCCCGCTCCTCCAAGACGCCCACCTGCTTCTACCTGGCCAATCGCGGGGTGAAGGCGGCGAACGTCCCGCTCGTGCCTGGCGCGCCGCTCCCGCCCGAGCTGGAAAACCCGCCCTGCCCGGTGGTGGGCCTCACCATTGATCCCGTCTCGCTCATCGACATCCGCCGCCACCGCCTGAAGCTGATCGGGGCCGGCGGGGTGCGCGTGGGTGAGAATGAGTATGTGGACCCCGATGCGGTGAAGCAGGAGATCCTGGCCGCGCGCCGGCTTTGCGCCGCGCATGGGTGGCCGGTGATCGACGTGACCCGCCGCAGCATCGAGGAAACCGCCGCCACCGTGATGCAGCAGGTGGAGCTCTGGCATCAGCGCCGCGGCACCCAGGCCGCGCCCGCGCCGGAGGACCCGGCGGCCCCCGTTCTGGGGCCCCATTCGTGAGACTCATCCTCGCCTCGCAAAGCCTCTCCCGCCGCGCCCTGCTGGAAGGCGCGGGCCTGGATTTCGAGGCCATGCCCGCCGCGGTGGACGAGGCCGCCATCAAGGAAAGCGCCCAGGCCGAGGGGGTGAGCGCGGCGGACACCGCCATCCTGCTGGCCGATGCGAAGGCCGCGCGCATCGCCCGCCGCCACCCCGAGGCGACCATCATCGGTGCCGACCAGCTCCTGGTCTGCGAGGGCGAGTGGTTCGACAAGCCGGCCGACCTCGCCGCCGCCCGCGGCCACCTGATGAAGCTGCGCAACCGCGCGCATGAGCTGATGACGGCGGTGGTGGTCTGGCGGAACGGCCAGCGCGCCTGGCACCATCTGGCCACGCCACGCCTCGCCATGCGCGACTTCTCCGACGCCTTCCTGGACGACTACCTGGCGCGCGAGGGGGGCTTCGTCACCTCCAGCGTCGGCGCCTACCGGCTGGAAGGCATGGGCATCCAGCTCATGCGCGACATCCGCGGGGAGCACACGGCGATCCTGGGGCTGCCCTTGCTGCCGTTGCTCGCCTATCTGCGCGATGCGGGGGTGGTGAAAGCCTGACCCTACGAGAGGGCTTTGCCCTCTCGTGCTCTCCCACCAGGAAACTTGTTTCCTGGACCTTCATCTGATGTGGGTGCAGGGAACGAGTTCCCTGCCGGGGTCGAGGGGCAGAGCCCCTCGCTCAAACAATAATCCCCGCCTCCCGCAGCCGTGCCACCTCCGCCGCCGAGTACCCAAGCTCCGCGCAGAGCTCGTCATTCTGCGCGCCGGGCGGCGCCAGATCATGCCGCAGCCCCGGCCGCTCGCCATCCAGCGTGATGGGCAGCGCGGGCAGCTTCACTGAGCGTCCATCCGGCAGCGTCAGCGGCACCAGCCCGCCGCTGGCATTGAGATGCGGGTCCTCGAACAGATCCGCCGGCTTGCCGATCGGCGCATAAGGCAGCCCCAGCGCCTCGCATTTCTCCATCAGCGCCGGCTTGGTGTAGGGACGCAGCGCCTCGGCGATGACCGGAATGGTCCGCGCCCGCTGCGCCACGCGTTGCTGCTTGGTGGCGAGCGACGGGTCGGCCTTCAGCTCATCAAGCCCGAAGGCGTCGCAAAAGGCCGGCCAAGCCGTGTCGGTGACGACGCCGACAAACACCTGCCCGCCATCGGAGGTATCGAACACGTCATAGACCGGCCAGGCCGGCGTGCGCCGGCTCATCGGCGGCGGTTCCGTGCCGGTGATGGCCGTCTGCGCCATGTGCTGCGCCATGAGCAGCGCCACCGTCTCGAACAGCGCCGCCTCCACATAACGCCCCCGCCCGGTCTGCGCGCGTTCCGTGACGACGGAAAGAATGGCGATGGCCGCCGACAGCCCGCCCATGATGTCGATGACCGAGGCGCCGGCGCGCAGCGGCTGCCCCACGGGCCCGGTCATGTAGGCGAGGCCGCCCATCATCTGCACCACCTCGTCCAGCGCGGTGCGGTGCTGGTAGGGGCCGTTCAGAAACCCCTTGCAGGAGCAGTAGATCAGCCGCGGGTTTTCAGCACTCAACGCGGCATAGCCGAGGCCCAGCTTCTCCATCGCGCCAGGGCGGAAATTCTCGATCAGCACATCGCTCGACGCCACGAGCTTCTTCACCAGCGCCAGCCCCTCCGGCGTCTTCATGTCCACGCAGAGCGAGCGGCGGTTGCGCTGGAAGCTCGCATAGAAGCCGGTGCCCGAGCCGGTCAGCGCGCGCGTCGAATCCCCCTTCGGGGCCGGCTCCACCTTCACGACATCGGCGCCCAGATCGGCCAGCACCATGCCCGCCGTCGGCCCCATCACCATATGCGTGAATTCGACGACCTTGAGCGAGGCGAGCGGCGAGACGGTCATTCAGGCACCATGGAAAGCTTGCGACGCCGGATCATGCCCCGGCGCTGGCGTCCATGCCAAGGAACGCCCCGCAGAGATCGGCGATCCGCGCCCCCGCGCGCCCATCGCCATAGGGCGAGGCGCCGCGCGCGAAGCCGCCACCCGGCCGTGGATCGTCCAGGAAGCCGGCCACGGCGGCGATGATCACATCGGGCTCATGCCCCACCAGCCGCGCGAAGCCCGCCTCCACCAATTCCGGCCGCTCGGTCTCGGCGCGCAGCACGAAGACGGGCTTGCCCAGCGCCGGCGCCTCCTCCTGCAGGCCGCCACTGTCGGTCAGCACCAGCGTGCATTGCTTCAGCAGCGCCGCCATGCGCGTGTAGTCCACCGCCTCGATCAGGTGCACGCGCGAAAGCCGGCCCAGCAGCGGCCGCACCACGGCGCGCAGCTCCGGGTTGGGGTGCATCGGATAGACGAATTCCACATCGGCGAAGCGCTCATGCAGGGCCGCGATCGCGCGACAGATCCCTTCCAGCGCCGCGCCCGTATTCTCGCGCCGATGGATGGTCAGCAGGATCATGCGCGCGCCAGGCGCCACCGGATGGCCGGGCGGCAGATCAGGCCGCGCGGCGACATCCAGCAGCGCATCCATCACCGTGTTGCCCGTCACATGCACGCGCCCGGGCGCGATGCCCTCGCGCAGCAGGTTGTCCCGCGCGCCCGCGCTCGGCGCGAAATGCAGGGCGGCGATGCGCGCGGCCGCCACGCGATTGAATTCCTCGGGGAAGGGATACGCCATGTCGCCGGTGCGCAGCCCCGCTTCGACATGGCCGAAGGGGATGCGGCGATGGAAGCTCGCCATCGCGGTCGCCAGCACCGTGGTCGTGTCGCCCTGCGCCAGCACCAGATCCGGCGCCTCGCGCGCCAGCAGCGGATCGAGGCCCTGCAGCAGCCGCGCCGTGAGCTCGGAGAGGCTCTGCCCGGGCCGCATCACGTCCAGCCTGAGGTCGGGCGTGATGCCAAAGATGCCCAGCATCGGGCCGATCATGTCCCGATGCTGGCCCGTGCTCAGCACGCTCACCCGCGCCCAGGGGCGCGCCCGGAGCGCGGTGATGACGGGCGCCATCTTCACCGCCTCCGGCCGCGTCCCGAGGACGCAGAGGATGTGCCTCGCGCCGTTCAGCCCTTGGCCACCTTCACGGCCGCCTTGGCGGCGCCGACCATGAGACCGACCTCATTCGCGATGGTGACGAGCTTGAAGCCCATCTTGATCATCCGGTTCGCGTATTCCGGCGTGCCGTTGTGCAGGCCGGCCGCGATGCCACGCTTTGACGTCTCCTTCAGCAGCATCTCGTAGATGTTGAGGATGAAGGGGTCCTCCACGTCCAGCTTCGGCGTCAGGCCGTAGCTGAAGGAGAGGTCGGACGGGCCGATATAGATGCCGTCAATGCCCGGCACGTCCAGGATGGCCTGGATGTTCTCGATCGCCTGCTTGGTCTCGATCATCGGGATGACGAGGATCTCGTCATTCGCCGTCGCCTGGTAATTGCCCGAGGAGCCATAGGCGCCCGCGCGGATCGGCCCGTTGGAGCGCGTGCCCCCGGGCGGATACTTGCTGTACTGAACGAGGTTGGCGGCTTCCTGCGGCGTGTTCACCATCGGGCAGATCACGCCATAGGCGCCGGCATCCAGCACCTTGCCGATGATCCCGGGCTCGTTCCACGGCACGCGCACCATCGGCGTGGCGCCCGAGCCAGAGGCCGCGATGCCCTGGAAGCAGGACACGCAGGAGAGGTAGTCCTGCACGCCATGCTGCATGTCCACCGTGACGGAATCCCAGCCGCACTGGCTGTACATCTCGGCGCTGAACGCATTGGGGATGGCGAGCCACCCGTTCACCACGGCTTGGCCCGCTTTCCAGGCTTCCTTGACCTTGTTCGCCATCGCTTTCCTCCTGCGTTGCATGCGATGGCTGGAAGGCTAGGACGGAAGGGCGCGGCTGGACAGTCCTGCGCCGCGGCTCAGCGGCATTCCATCCGGATGCCGGAAGCGACGTCGCTCAGGCTCGGCTGGCCCAGGGATTTGGGCCATTGCACCAGCGGCACCTGGGTCAGCGTCCCGCCCGGCAGCGAGACCGAGCGGCCATTGGCCTGGCTGATCGTGCCGGCCGGGCCCACGAAGGTGATCACCACGTTGCGCGTGCCCCCGCGATTGCCGAAATTGGCGCCATAGACCCAGGCCTGCCGCTCATCGCTGGTCGAGCGCGGATCGAGCACAATGGCCGCGAGGGTGACGCCGCCGCAGCCGAAACCGCCAGGCCCAGCGCCATCAGGGGAAGCATGCGATGCAACATGGTGGTCTCCTCTCGACGGGGTTGAGGATGTGCGGGCCGCGGGCGAAGGACAACGCCACGCGCCCCATCGCGCCCATCGGCCCGGCCGATGATGCAACCCAGCCCTCCCCTGCCCACCATCGCCCAATGCGGCGGAACGCGGCATGATGGCGCGCTACCGGAAGGACACGCCATGAACACCCTCGCGCCGCGACCTGTGGATGCCGTCATCGCCGCCCTGCGCCCGCTGCTGGGCGAGCGCCTGACCACGAACGACGCCATCCGCCAGCAGCACAGCCGCGGCGAGGACACGACGGCGCCGACCCTGCCCGATGCCGTGGCCTTCGCCGAAACCACGGCGGAAGTCAGCGAGATCCTGAAGCTCTGCCACCAGCACGGCGTGCCGGTCACGCCCTTCGGCGCCGGCACCTCGCTGGAGGGGCATGTGAACCCGGTGCGCGCCGGCATCACCCTCGACCTCAGCCGCATGACCGCCATCCTCGAGGTGAACGCCGAGGACATGGATTGCAGCATCGAGCCGGGTGTGACGCGCCAGCAGCTCAACGAATTCCTGCGTGACCAGGGGCTGTTCTTCCCGGTGGACCCCGGCTCGGTCTGCACCATCGGCGGCATGTGCGCCACGCGCGCCTCCGGCACCAATGCGGTGAGATATGGCACCATCCGCGAGAACGTGCTGGGCCTGGAGGTCGTCCTGGCCGATGGCCGCGTCATCACCACGGGCGGGCGCACGCGCAAGGGCGCCAATGGCTATGACCTGACGCGCCTCTTCATCGGCAGCGAGGGCACGCTCGGCGTCATCACGAAGATCCGCCTGCGCCTGCACGGCATCCCCGAGGCGACGAGTGCGGCCGTCTGCCAGTTCCCGACGCTGGCCGATGCGGTGAACAGCGTCATCACCGTCATGCAGCTCGGCATTCCCGTGGCGCGGATCGAGCTGCTGGACGAGGTGCAGATGGCCGCCTGCATCGCCTATTCCAGGCTGGAGGGCTACGCGCCCGTCCCCACGCTCTTCCTGGAGTTCCACGGCACCGAGGCCGGCGTCGCCGAACAGGCGGGCGCGGTGGAGGCCATCACCGCGGACCACAACGGCTCCGGCTTCGCCTGGGCGCGCGATGCCGAGACGCGCAACAAGCTCTGGAAGGCGCGGCATGACGCCTATTGGGCCGGCATCGCCTATCGCCCCGGCAAGCGCGGCATCACCACCGATGTCTGCGTCCCCATCTCCCGCCTCGCGGAGGCCCTGCTGGGTGCGAAGGCCGATATCGAGGCGAGCGGCTTCGAGGCGCCGATCGTCGGCCATGTCGGCGACGGCAATTTCCACACCATCATCCTCGTCGAGGAGGGCAACGCCGCGGAGATGGAGCGCGCCTGGGCGCTGGACAGGCAGATCGTGCAACGCGCGCTCGACCTCGGCGGCACCTGCTCGGGCGAGCATGGCATCGGCCTCGGCAAGCGCGAATTCCTGGAGGCGGAGCACGGGATGGAGGCCATCGGCGTGATGCGCAGCCTGAAGGCGACGATGGACCCCAAGGGCATCCTCAATCCGGGCAAGATCTTTCGGAATTGAACCCCATCGCGATACCCCTGCTCGCGCTCACGCTCGGGCACGTCTTCTCCAACGCGGTCCGCACCCTGCCCGCCGTCGCCACCGATGTGCTGACGCGCGATCTCGCGATCAGCGCCGAGACATTGGCGGCCATCACCAGCGCCTTCCCGGCGGCCTTCGCCGCGGCGATGATCCCGGTCGGCGTCGGGCTCGACCGCTACGGCGTGAAGCCGGTGGCGCTCACGCTGCTGGCCATCGCGGTGGTGGGCTCGGCGCTGGCGGCGCTGGCACCCTCGGCCGCCACGCTTCTGCTGGCGCAGATCGTCCTCGGCATCGCCTGTTCGGGCATGATGATGTGCCCGATGACCTATGCCGCGCGCGGCGTCTCCCAGGCCGAATTCGGCCTCTGGGCGGGCCTCGTGCAGGGCTTCGGCAATTCGGGGATGATCCTTTCCGCTTCGCCGCTCGCCTGGCTGGTCGAGGTCTCGGGCTGGCGCGCGGGCTTCTGGGCCTGCGGCGCGCTGGCGCTGGGCGCCATGGTCGCCGTCTTCCTCACGGTGAAGCATGAGCGCCCGGCCGAGGCGGCGCGCGTCAGCATCTGGCGGAACGCGCGGGAGGTGATGCAGTTCGCCACCTCGCCCCGGTTGCGCGGGCTGATGGCCATCGCCTTCGTCTCCTTCGGCGCGGTGCTGGGCGTGCGCGGGTTGTGGGGCGGGCCCTGGCTCATGGAGATCAAGGGCATGGGCCGGATCGAGGCCGGCCACCTGCTGCTGCTCTGCACCTTCACCCTGGTGGCGGGCCCGGCCTTCGCGGGCTGGCTGGTCGGCCGCTTCGGCCATTTGCGGCGGATGCTGCTGGGCGGCCATCTCGCGGCGGCCGGCTTCATCGCGCTGCTGGTGCTGGGCGGCCCGCTGGCCTTCCCGACCTGGGCGGATGGGGCGCTGCTGGTGCTCTTCGGCGCCAGCATCACCTTCCAGATCCTCTGCTTCGCGCTGCTGCGCAGCCTGGTGCGGCCGGAGGAGGCGGGGCGCGCCCTCTCGGCGCAGAACATCTTCTTCTTCGGCGGCGCGGCCGTGCTGCAGGGGCTGAGCGGCGCGGCCGCCGCCCTGGGCGGCGTGGCCGCGGCCCTGCTGACCTTCGCCGCCGCGCTGGTGATCGGCTGCGCGCTCTTCCTGCGCTGGCAGAAGGCGTAGAGCATGATGCGTTGAGGCGGTATCGCCGAAACGCTGAATCATCCTCTCGGTAAAGGCTGGACCGCGCGAAGTGAGCGCGAGCGAACGCCGCACGGTCCAGCGGCCCGGCCTTCCAAGGAAGCCGGGCCGCCCTGTTACGCTGCGGCGCGTTCAGCGCGGGCAGGTCACCTGCGTGTAGCGGATCAGGTCCTGCTGGCTGAGCTGACCGGTGCCCGAGGGGTTGTTGAAGCTCTGCTGGCCGAGCGTCACCGTCACCTGCTGGTAGCTCGCCAGCGTCGCCACCACCGAGCCGGTCTGCGGCATCTGGATGTTCGGCGCGGTGAAGCGGACCGTGTAGCGGATCGGGTCGCCCGAGCGGTTCTGCAACTGCACGAAATAGGGCACGGTCGAGCGCGTGTTGTTGCTGATCACGTTGCTGTAGAAGGAATTGGCGACGATCCGGCCGTCGCAATAGGTGGCCATCTGCGCCTGGGCGCCCATGGAGGCGAAGGCGATGGGCAGGGCGGCCAGGGCGGCGAGGGTGAAGCGCTTGGACATCTCAGATCTCCTCTTGGGTCTCAGGTTCGGGGCCATCCCGTTCTGTGATGGGGAAGTTATCGGCGCCGGTTGATCGGCACAAATCCACTCACTCTTATTGTCCGATAGGCAGAACCTATCTTAAAAAACAGGATTGCGCGTCTCTCGCCAAGCGACAAGGGATCGTTTCATGAGAAGCGCCTCACGCGGCGCGCGCCAGCTCCGTCATGCCGCGCAGCAGCCGTGCCGGGCTGGGTGTGGCGAAGCGGCCCGCCGCCGCCCGCGCCGCCGCATGGCGCGGGCCGCCCGCCGCGAAATCGGCCATCGCCGCGGCCCAGCCGGCCACGTCCCGCGCTTCCAGCAATTCGGCGAAGCCCGCGACATATTCTCGATGCGCCGGGATGTCGGAGGCGATGACCGGCACGCCCGAGGCCAGCGCCTCGTGCACCGGATAATCGAACCCCTCCTCCAGCGAGGGCGCCAGCACGGCGATGGCGGCGCGCAGCAGCCGGGCCATGGCGTGGTCGCTCAACCCCTCGGCGCGCAGCAGCCGCACGCCCGGTGGCATCTCGCCCAGCCCGGCCAGGACCTCCGCCGCGTCGAGCCCCGACGCCCCGGCCAGGATCACGTCGAAGCCGCCGGTCGCGTCGGCCATGGCGCGGCAGGCCTCGGCCAGCAGCGCGAGATTCTTGCGCGCGGTGACGAGCCCGGGGACGAGGAAGAAGCGCCGACCCGCCACGGGCCGCGCCGCGCGATGGGTGAAGATCTCGCAGACCGGCGGCGCGATCACCTCCACACGCGGCAGGCGCAGCCCATGCGCCGCGGCGCTCTCCAGGATGCGCGTGCGTGAGGCGGCGGAGTTGGTGACGATCCTGACCGGCCGCTCGCCCAGGTGGCGCAGCATGCGGCGGAAGCGCTGGTCGCTGCCCGGCGCGGCCAGAGCGGGACGGCGCAGCGGGATGTCGTCATGCAGGTAGCAGAGGAGGTGCCCCGCGCGGGACAGCGCTGCGAAGAGCTTCGCATCGTCCAGGTTGCGATGGGACAGGTTGAGATAGGCTGCGCCGTGCAGCGCCTCCGGCTCCTCCGCGCGCAGCGCGCCGCGCCGGTAAAGCAGCCCGGCCAGCAGGTTGCGGCCGAGATCCACCAGCGGCACCTGGCGGTCGGCGAGGCGCGCGCGGGCGGGCGGAAAGGCGGCGTCGTCGCCCTCCAGATAGGCGAGGACGCGCCGCCAGGCCGCATCGCCCGGTTGGCCCGCCCAGCGCGCCGTGGCACCCTCGACCAGGCGGCGGGCCATGGCGGGCTTCAGCGCGCGGATGGCGCCGCCATCGGTGAAGACGAAGCGCGCCGCGGGCTCCTCCTCCAGCAGGTGCTGCGCCATGGCCAGCTCCAGCCGGTCAATGCCGCCGGGTGCCGCGCGTACCGCGCGCCAGAGCAGGCGCGAGACATCCAGGGCGAGGGGCTGACTCACCGCGGGGCCGCCTCCGGCGTCAGGGCGATGGTCATGCGTTCATAATCGCCCGCGGTGGCCATCAGCAGCCGCGTGAGGGAGAGCGGCGGCGCCACGACGGGCACGGCGCCCGCGCGCCGCACCAGGGCGCGAATGGCCGGCCGGCGGATCTCCATGTCGAGGTGCCGGCACCCGAGGCGCGTCGCCTCCGCCACGGCCGCCGCCATCAGCGCGCCGCCCACGTCGCGCCCGCGCTTGTGCCCGCGCCAGGCCTTCAGCACATCGAGGCCGTAGATATAGGCGCCGCCCGGCCGTGGCCGCGTGCGCGCCTCGATCCAGGAAAACACCGCCCAGGCCCGCGCCCCGCGCCGCCAGCCCTGGCAGCGGATGAAGTCGGCGAGGCCGGGCGCGAAGGGGCCCGCGCCCGCGTATTTCAGGCTGAGATAGCCGGCCAGCTCACCCCCCACGGTCGCCACCAGGAAGCGGTCCGCCCGCAGCCCCGGCCGGAACAGCGCGTGGCGCGCCGCGTCATCGCCCAGCAGCGCGGCCAGGCCCGCGCGGCCCGTCGCCGCGAGGTCGAGCACCTGATCGCCCACCGGCCCAGGCGCGAGCGGCCCGACCACGACCGGCGGTTCAGAAGCTGTCATCGAGCCAGAACCATTGCTCCAGATGCTCCAGCACCACCGGCTCGATCACGCCGTTGAGGAAGGCGACGTCATCCAGCAGCCCACGCGGTTCCTTCGGCAGTTCGATCACGTCGCTCACCGTCATGCGGAAGCGCTGCCCCGGCAGGCGCGTGGCGTAGGAGAGGACGATGTTGCACGCGCTGCGCCGCGCCAGCTTCGCCGCGACGGCGAGGTTGCCCTCGGCATGCGGCGGCCGGCCGAAGAGCGGTGCCATGAGCTGCCCGTGCCGCGCCTCGTCCACGAAGATCGCGAGCAGCCCGTCCTCGGTCAGTTCGCGCCAGGCCGCGCGAATCCCGCCATGGTCCTGCGCGAGGTAGCGCAGCCCGTTGCGGCGGCGCAGGTCGTTGATGATCCAGGTCTGGCCGCGCGTCTCCCACTCGATGGGCGCGCAGGCGGCGCTCATGCCCATCGCGCTCAGCCCCTCCAGCATCACCTCCCAGTTGCCGGTGTGCAGGCACAGCGCCATGAGGCTACCGCGCCGGCGGATCTCCCTGGTGCGCTCAGCGTCCGGCAGCTCGATCCGGCCGGCCTTCATGTAGCGGCCGATGCTCGGCGTCTCGCCGATGTAGCGGCCGATATTGTCGAGGAAGGCCTCCACCCAGGCCTCGATCTGTTCGTCGCTCGCTGAGGGGCGGTGGCGCTTCAGGTTGGCCCGCGCGCGCTCCACCACCCAGGGCCGCTCGCGCTTGATGTAGGCGATGATCCCCGGTGCTGCGAGGCGCGGGCCGAGGTCGATCGGCATGTGGCGGAAGACCAGGTACTGCCCGATTTCCCATGCATCCAGCAGCCGGTTGCGCCAGCCGGGCGCGCGCCGGTCCGGCAGGGCGGCGGCCGGGTCGGTCTCCTCCCTCATGCGCGCGCTTCCAGTTCGACCATGATCGGCTTTCGCGGGCGGAGCGAGAGCCGGCAGACCGGCTCCGCCACGAAGCCGGGTGCCAGCCGCAGCCGAAAGGCGCGCGCCACCATGGCGAGGCAGAGGATCGCCTCCGTCAGCCCGAAATTCAGCCCGGCGCAGATGCGCGGCCCGGCCGAGAAGGGGATGTAGCTGTAGGGCACGGGCGAGGGGCCTTCGAGGAAGCGCTCGGGGCGGAAATGCATGGGCTGGTCCCAGAGGTCGGGCGAACGATGCAGGACCCAGGGCACCACCAGGACCAGCGCATCCTTCTCCACCGCGATGCCGCCCACCTGCGTCGCCTCCCGCGACTGGCGCGGCAGGATGGGGACGGGCGGGTAGAGGCGCAACGCCTCCTCGATCACGGCGCGCGCATAGGGCAGGCGGGGCACGTCCCCGGCGGTGGGCTCGCGGTCCCCCAGCACGGCGTCCAGTTCCGCATGCAGCGCGGCCTCGGCCCAGGGCGCCTTGGCGAGCAGGTAGAAGGCCCAGGTCAGCGTCGCCGCCGTGGTCTCGTGGCCGGCCATGAAGATGGTCGCCGCCTCGTTGCGCAGCGCCTGCACGTCGAGGCCGAGCTCCGGGCTGCGCTGCATGCGCCGCACCAGCAGGTCCACCATGGAGCCATGCTCGCCGCGCCCGGCGATGTGCTCGGTGATGACGTGCTCCACCACGCCATGCACCTCGGCGATGGCGGCGCGCATGGCCCGCCCGCGCCCGACCGGCCAGCCCTCCGACGCGCCCAGGAAGAAGGGGAGGTTGAAGCTGTCGATCCCCGCCTGGTAGCGGCCGAAGCCGTGGACGATGCCCTCCAGCGCCCCGGCCCCCAGCCTGGTCCCGAAGATGGAGCGCGCGATGATCTGCGCCGTCAGCTCGGCCATGGCGGGCAGCAGGTTCACCACCGCGCCCCCGCGCCAGCCGGCCAGCATCTCGGCCACCGCGCCGGTCATCATGGGCGCGTAGAAGGGCACCTGCGTCTTGTGCGCGATGTCGGCCACCAGGGGCCGCCGCCGCCGCCAGGTCCCACCATCCGAGATGAAGAGTCCGTCGCCCAGCAGCGGCGCCAGGGCGCGGCGCATCATGGCGCCCTTGCGCTCGAAGACCTCGGCGCCGTTCACGAAGACCGCCTTGACCGAAGCCGGGTCGTTGAAGACGCAGACCTGACGGCGCAGCAGGCGCATGGCGAAGTCGCGCGCCGCGTAGCTGTCCCGCGTCCAGACGCCGATCAGGCTGTGCCGCGCCATGAGCGCGAGGCGCAGGCTGCCCGGCCCCTCCGCCAGGGGTTCGGGATGCGCCGGGATGAGCCAGCCCGGCCCGGCCTCCTCGATGATCGGCGGCTGCAGCGAGAGGCGCGTCACGTCAGCGGGAATCCTCGGGGTGCCGGCGCAGCAGCCGGCGCTGCGCCGCCTCCAGATAGCGCGCCCAGGGCCGCCCGGCCCAGAGCAGCAGGCTGGCGCCGAAGCCGGGCGCCACCCGCCGCGCCCCGCGCTCCGCCGCCGCAAGGATGCGCTCGGCCACGAAACCCGGGCTGAGCGGCCTGGCGCCCCCCGCGAAGCGCGCCGTGAAGGCCGGGCGCCGCGCGCGCTCCTCCGCCAGTTGCGGCGTGTCGGTGTCGGGCGGGAAGGCGGTCAGCACCCGCACCCCATGCGCGCCCAGCTCCAGATCCAGGACCTCGCCCAGGCCGCGCACCGCCCATTTCGAGGGCGCATAGGCGGCATAGCCGGCGAAACCGCCCAAGGCCGCGGCCGAGGCGATCAGCACCACCTGGCCCCGCCCCGCTTGCGCCATGGCCGGGGCCAGCGCGTGCAGGACGTTCACCGTGCCGAGGGCGTTGGTGCGCAGTTGCGCCTCGTGCTCGGCCAGCGGCTGGTCCAGGAAGCGGCCGGGCAGCGCGATGCCCGCGCTGGTCACCACCCAGGCTGGCGGGCCGAGGCGGGCCAGCAACCCGGCCATGGCGGCGGCCACCGCCGGCGCGTCGCCCACATCCAGCGCCAGGGCCTCGGTGCGCGGCGCCCCCGGCCTGGCCCCTTCCAGCCGGGCCCGCGCGGCCTCCAGCCGCACGGAATCGCGCGCGACGAGGACGAGGTGGCACCCCCGGGCGAGCAGGCCCGCCGCCAGCGCCTCGCCGATGCCGCTCGAGCCGCCGGTGACCAGCGCCCAAGGGGCGGGCAAGGGGTCGGGCTGCGCCTCGGTCACGATCCGGCCTCCAGGCTGGGGGGCCCCATGGGCGGGAGCGGGGGGTCGGGGAAACTTGAACCGCCGACGGGAAATAGCGTATCCGATTGTAAGCGGAAGGCAATCTCCGTGTCCTTCCGTGGACGGACTGATACCGAAAACCCACCGAACGCTCCAGCGTGTTCCTTTGGAAAGGAAAAAGGAGGAAAGGAAAAGAGACGGGGCGGGCCGCGGGGTCGGCCCAGCCTGTTCAGGGCCAGCACCTCGAGGGGTCATGCACCCGGACTGAACCCACCGACCGAGACCACCCTTCCCCGGCGTCCACCCGGCGCCGATCCCCGCCACCCCAAGCCTCCTGGACACCGCGTTGATCCTGAACTTCCCCGTTCCGCTCGACATCCTCGGCCTCGCCGTCCGGCTCCCGGGGGCGAGCGACCTGCGTGCCCTCTGGGCGCTGCTGGAGGCGGGCGGCTCGGCCGTGCGGGACATCTCGCCGCCGGATCGCTGGCGGCCGGAGCGCTTCCTGAGCCCGGACGCCACGGCGCGCGGCACCGCCTACACCTTCGCCGGCGGCTATCTGGAGGACGGCCTCTTCTTCGACGCCGCGGCCTTCGGCATGTCCCGCCGCGAGGCGGAGCAGATGGACCCGCAGCAGCGCGTCATGCTGGAGGTGACGTGGGAGGCGCTGGAGGATGCCGGCATCGCCCCCTCCAGCCTCGCGGGGCGCCAGGTGGGCGTCTTCGTCGGCGCCTCCGCCACCGACTACGCGGATGTGCCGCTGCTCGACGTCTGCGCGCTCGACGCGCATTTCATGACGGGCAACAGCCTGGCGCTGGTCTCCAACCGGATTTCCTACGCCTATGACCTGAAGGGGCCGAGCCTGACGCTCGACACCGCCTGCTCCTCCTCCGTCGTGGCGCTGGCCCAGGCGGCGGCGGCGCTGGAGGCGGGGCGGATCGAGCTCGCCATCGTCGGCGGCGTGAACATGCTCTCCTCGCCCGCGCCCTTCATCGGATTCTCCCGCGCCGGCATGCTCTCCCCCACCGGCCGCTGCCGGCCCTTCTCCGCCAAGGGGGATGGCTATGTGCGGGCCGAGGGCGCGGTGGCGCTCATCCTGGCGCGCCCCGGGTCCGGCCTGGGTTCCCCCTGGGGCGCCGCCGCCCCGCGCGCCGTGCTGCACGCCATCGGCGTGAACTCGGATGGCCGCACCAACGGCATCTCGCTGCCCTCCGTCACCGGCCAGCGGGACCTGCTGGAGGCCATCTACCGCCAGGCCGGCATCTCGCCCGAGGCGCTGGCCTTCGTGGAAGCGCACGGCACCGGCACCCGCGTGGGCGACCCGATCGAGGCGCGGGCCATCGGCGAATCCCTGGGCCGGCACCGCCGCGCCCCGCTGCCGGTGGGCTCGGTGAAGTCCAATATCGGCCACCTGGAGTCCGCCTCCGGCATGGCCGGCCTCGCCAAGCTCGTCCTCGCGCTGGAGCATCGGCGCTACCCCGAAACGCTCTACCTGGAGGAGCTGAACCCCGACATCGACGTGGCCGGCCTCGGCCTCGCCCCCGCCGCCCGGGCGGTGGAACTGGCGGCCGAGGGGCCGCTGCTGGCGGGCCTGTGCAACTACGGCTTCGGCGGCACCAATGCCCATGCGGTGATCGGCAGCGCCCCGGGGGCTCCCGTCGGGGCCTCCGCCGAACCCCCCGCCGTGCGCTACCTCGTCATCTCCGCCCACAGCAAGGCGGCGCTGCGTGACCTGGCCGCCGCCTATCTGGAGCCGGTGGAGCGCCTCGGCGCCGCCACGGTCGCCGCCGCCGCCGCCGCCGGGCGGGACCGGCTGCCGCATCGTCTCGTGCTCGACCTCGCCCAGAGTGGCGGGGTGGGCGGCGCCGTGCCCCAGGCGCTGATCGAGCCCGAGACGCCCCGCCCCGACCTCGCCCTCGGCGAGGCCATCGCCCGCCAGGCGCGCGTGGCCTTCGTCTTCTCCGGCAATGGCACGCAATGGCCTGGCATGGGCCGCGCCGCCTATGCCGGCAACGCCGCCTTCCGCGCCGCCTTCGACGCATGGGCCGCGCGCATCCGCGCCGCCGGCGGCATCTGCCCGCTGGAGACCATGCTGGCCGAGGATGTGGCGCAGCGCATCGCCGCCACCAGCGCCATGCAGCCGCTGCTCATGGCCATCCAGCTCTCGCTCTGCGCCGCGCTGGCCGCCGAGGGGCTGCGGCCCGACGTGGTGCTGGGCCATTCGGTGGGCGAGGTGGCCGCCGCCGCCGCCTCCGGCGCGCTGACGCCGGAGGACGCCGCCCGCCTCATCGTGGTCCGCAGCGCGGGGCAGGAATCCGTGCAGGGCCTGGGCGGCATGGCCGTGCTGGCCTGCGACGCCGCCCGCGCCGCCGAGATCATCGCCGAGGCCGGCACGGAGGAGGTCGAGATCGCCGCGCGCAACGCGCCCGGCTCCACCACCCTCTCCGGCACCGGCCAGGGCCTGGCCGAGGTGCTGCGCACCGCCCGCCGCGCCCGCATCGCCTCCGTCACGCTCGACGTGGCCTACCCCTTCCACAGCCGCATCCTGGACCCGGGGCGCGAGGAGACGGTGGCGGCGCTGGCCGGCCTGAAGCCCGGGCCGACCCGCGTGCCGATGATCTCCGCCGTCACCGGGGCGGAGGTGGCCGGCCCGGAGCTGGACGGCGCCTATTGGTGGTCCAACATCCGCGCCCCCGTCCTCTTCCAGGACGCCGTGACGGTGGCGCTGGGCCGGGCGGAACTCTTCGTCGAGATCGGGCCCCGGCCCATCCTGGGCTCGCTCGTCGCCGATGTCGCGCGCCATGCGGGCGCCCGGGCGGCGGCCATGGCGACCCTGACCCAGGCCCGCGGCACGGAGGAGGCGGACCCGATCGCGCGCATCCTGCTCGAGGCGGTGGTGAAGGGCGCGCCGCTTGCCGCCCCCTCGGCCGCCGGCAGCCCCGCGCCGGGTCTGCGCGACCTGCCGCAGATGCGCTGGGACCGGCAGGAATACGTGATCACCGCGACGCCCGAGGCCTATGGCATCTACGGGCCGAGCCATGGCGGCCAGCCGCTGCACCCGCTGATCGGCTCGCGCATCGCGCCCGGCGGCCCCGAATGGCGCCAGATCCTGAGCGTGCCGACGCAGCCCTTCCTGGCCGGCCACCGGGTGGATGGGCAGGTCATCGTCCCGGCCACCGCCTATATGGAGATGATGCTGGCCGTGGGGCGCGAGGTGCATGGCACGAGCCGCCTGCGCATCCTCGACCTCGACATCCTGCGCGCCCTCAGCCTCGACCAGGCGCAGGAGGTGAGCATCCTCTGGCACGAGTCCGAGCGGATGGTGGAGATCCGCGCCCGGCCCCGGCTGGACGGCGCCGCGGGCTTCACCCTGCATGCGCGCGCCACGCTGCTGCCCGAGCCCGCCGCCCAGCCGCATCCGCGGCCGCTGTCCCCCCTCCTGGCTTCGGGCGGGGGCGTCCCGCATGACGCGGAGGCGATCTACGCCGCGACCGCCGCCTGCCGCCTGGGCTATGGCGGCGCCTTCCGCGTGGCCCGCTCGGCCCGGGTGGCCGGCGACGCCGTCGTCACCGAGATCGCCGGCGCCGTGCCCGATCTGGGCTTCTTCTCCGACCGCCTGGTGATCGAGCCCGCGAGCTTTGACGCCGCCTTCCACGGCATCTTCCTCGGCATCCCGCAGAAGCCCGGCCAGGTGCTGGGCGAGCTGCCGGTCCGCATCGGCCGGCTCTCCCTCTTCGCGCCGGGCGAGGCCGTCACGCGCGCCGTCGCCCGCCTGATCCGCCAGACGGCCGATGCGCGCGTCTTCGAGATCGAGCTGCTCTCCGCCGAGGGCCGCGTGGTCGCCCGTGGCGAGGGGGTGGTGATGCGCCGCGTCACCTTCGCCGCCTGGCGCGAGGCGGACCGCATCATCGAGCAGCGCCTGCAGCCCTGGCGCGCCGGCGCGGCCGACCTCAACGCCGCCATGGCGGAGGCGCTCGCCCGGCCGATCCCGGTGGCGGAGAGCGGCGCCCGGCCGGCGCTGATCGGCCTTGCCCTCGACATCGCCGGGCATGTGGTGAGCCGGGTGGAAGAGGGCCGCGCCGCCGAGCGCAGCCCGGACCTGGCCGGCACCATCGCGGCCCCCTCGCGCGTCATCTGGCGCGCGCTGATCGAGGCCCGGCGCGAGGCCGAACAACTCGCCGCCGAGCAGCAGGCGGCCCCCGTGCTGGCCGGAAGGCTGGCCGATCCGGGTGCGGCGCTGACCGCCTTCGCGGCCCACCACCCGGGGGCGAGCGCCGATCTTCGCCTCGCGCTGCACGCGCTGGAGGCGCTGCCCGCCATCCTCGCCACCGGCCAGGATGCGCCCCCGAATGCCGACCTGCTGGACGCTGCGGCGAGCGCCTCCGTCTTCGCCGCCCCCAGCCTGGACGCGCTGGCCACGGTGGTGGACCGCCTGGCCCGGGATGCGCCCGGCGAAGGCGGCCGCCTGCGGCTGCTGCTGCTGGAACCGGGCCTGGCGGGGCTGCTGCCGCGCCTCCTTCCACGCGCCGCCGCGGGCGGGATTTCGCTCGCCATCCTCGCCGCCGATGTGGATGCGGCCGAGCGCCTGCTGGCCCGCGCGGGCGCCGCCCGCGCCGTCCCGGTGCACGGGCCGGACGCGCCGCCGGGCGGGGCAATGTTCGACCTCGCCCTTTGCGGCGCCGTCACGCCGCTGGATGGCGGGCAGCCCAGCCCGCTCGACCTGCTGACCGGCCTGGGCGATGCGGCGCCGCCGCTCCTGGTCGCCATCCCGCCGCACCACCCCGCGATCGACGTGCTGCATGCCGCGACGCCGGGCTGGTTCCGCTTCTCGCCCTCGCCGGAGCAGCCCGTGGGCTCCTGGCCTTACCCTTCCGAGGTGGATGAGGCGCTGGTCCAGCACGGCTTCACCGCTCTGCGCCAGGCCAGCCTGCCGGCCTCGGGCGAGCGGCTGGTCTTCGCGCAGCCACCCCGCCGCCCGGCCGAGGCCGAAGCCCCGCCGCGCCGCACCATCGCCCTGCTCGGCGAGGCCGACGCCCTCGCGCCCCGGCTGCCCGGCTTCGCGCTCCAGCCGCTGCCGACCGCCGCCGCGGCCGCCGCCTGGGTGGCCGCAGCGGCGACGGGCGAGGGCCCGCCCGTGCTGATCGAGGCCGGTCCCGCCACCGCGGAGGACGAGGCCCCGGCGCTGGCGGCGCGCATGCTGCGCCTGCGCGAGATCGCCCTCGCGCTCAGCGAAGGCGAGGCGACCGCGCGGCTCTATGTCGCGCTGGTGCAGGGGGCTGAGGGCCTGCCCACCCCCATGTCCCAGGCCATGGCGGGCTATGCGCGCTGCCTGATGAACGAGTTCCCGGCCGTCGAGACCTGCCTGCTGGCCATCACGCCCGACGCCCCGCCGGAGGTGATGGCCGCCGCCCTCGGCCGCCACATCGCCGAGCCGCTGCTGGAGCGCGAGTTGCGCCTCACCGCCGCGGGCGCGCTCGTGCCGCGCGCCGCGCGCCGGCTGGAGGCCCGCGCCCGCGCCCTGGCGGAGGGCGAGCGCAGCCTGCTCGGCATCGGCTCGCGGGGCTTGGATGATTTCGCCTGGGCCGCCGCCCCGCGCCTGCCCCCCGGCGCGGGCGAGGTGGAGATCGCCGTCGCCGCGACCGGCCTGAATTTCCGCGACGTGATGCTGGGCCTCGGCGTGCTGGATTCCGAGATCCTGGGCGAGGGGCTGACCAGCGGCTCGCTCGGCTTCGAATTCGCGGGCCATGTGCTGCGCGTGGGCGCGGGCGTGGAGGGTTTCGCGCCCGGCGATGCGGTGATGGGCTTCGGCGCCCAGGCCTTCGCCTCGCACCTGACGCTGCCGGCCGACCGCCTGTTCCAGTTGGGCCAGGTGCTGCCGGAGGAGGCGGCGGCCGCGGTGCCCGTCGCCTTCGTCACCGCCTGGTTCGGGCTGATCGAGCGCGCCGGGCTGAAGCGCGGCGAGACGGTGCTGATCGAGGGGGCCGCGGGCGGCGTCGGCATGGCGGCGGTGCAGATCGCCAAGGCGCACGGGGCCATCGTCGTGGCGGCCGCCGGCACGGCGGAGAAGCGCGCCCTGCTGCGGCATCTGGGCGCCGATCATGTGGTGGATTCCCGCGCGGCGGATGTCGAGGACCGCATCCGGGCCGCGGTGGGCGGCGTGGATGTGGTGCTGAACTCGGTGGCGGGCGAGGCCATGCGCGCCGCGCTCAGGCTGGTGAAGCCCTTCGGCCGCTTCGTCGAGCTCGGCAAGCGCGACTTCTACGACAATACGCGCCTGGGCCTCAGGCCCTTCGTGAAGAACATCACCTATATCGGCGCCGACATCGACCAGCTCCTCGCGCATGATCCGGCGGCGGTGCGCCGCATGGTCAGCGTCATCATGGTGCTGTTCGAGACCGGGCGCCTGCGGCCCATCCCCTACCTGGCCTTCGAGGGAGAGCGGGTGGCGGATGCCTTCCGGCTGATGCAGGCCTCCGGCCATCTCGGCAAGATCCTGGTGCGGCCGAGCGCCACGGCCGTGCCGTCGGCCCCCGCTTCCGCCGCCTTCCGCCCCGCCCCCGGCCTGCATGTGGTGCTGGGCGGCACCGGCGGCTTCGGGCTGGAGACCGCGCTCTGGCTCGCCGCGCAAGGTGCGGGCACCGTCATCGCCGTCTCGCGCCGGGGCGTGGTGGAGGAGGCGCTGGCGGCGCGCGTCGAACGCGCGCGGGCCGCCGGCACCGATCTGCGCTTCGAGGCGCTGGACATCACCGACGCCGCCGCCGTCGCCGCCGCCTTCGCCCGCTGGCGGGCCGAGCTCGGCCCGATCTCGGGCGTGATCCATTGCGCGATGGTGCTGGAGGACGGGATGATCCTCGGCCTCACCGAGGAGAAGATCGCCCGCGTGCTGGGCCCCAAGGTGACCGGCATGCGGGCGCTGGAGGCCGCGATCGCGAGCGATGCGCTGCAATACCTCGTCGCCTATTCCTCCTCGACCACCTTCGTCGGCAGTCCGGGCCAGTCCTCCTATGTGGTGGGCAATGCCTTCCTGGAGGGCGCGATGCTCGGCTTGCGCGCGCGGGGCGTGCCGGCGCTGGCGGTCTGCTGGGGCGCCATCTCGGATGTCGGCGTGATCGCCCGCACGCGTGGGCTCGCCGAGCGGCTGCGCGCCGCGACCGGCGTCTCGGGCGTCACCTCGGCCGAGGCGCTGCAGCATCTGGGCACGCTGCTGGCCGATCCGGCGGCGGCGCCCGCCGTCAGCGGCTATTCCGTGATCCGTTGGTCGCCGGCGGCGAACAAGCTCGCCGTGCTGCGCTCGCCCTATTTCGCCGATGTCTTCGCGGAGCAGGGCCAGTCCGGCGCCACGGGCGGCCCCAGGGGCGGTGAGGAGGTGCTCGACCTGTCCGCCCTCTCGCCCGATGCGGCGGCCGAGGCGCTGCTCGGCCTGGTGCGGGAGGAGGTGGCCCGCATCCTGCGCCTGCCGCCCGAGGCGGTGGAGCCTGACCGCCCGCTGATCGATATCGGCCTGGACAGCCTGATGGCGCTGGAACTGCGCCTCGGCGTGGAGAAGCGGACGGGGGTGGAACTGCCGCTGACCACCATGGGCGGCAACCGCTCGATCCGTGACCTGGTCGGACGGATTGTCGGCACCTTGTCGGCCCAACGATCTCAATAAACGAGATTTCGTGCATTTATGACTGGAAAAAGCGAGCGTCGGTTGATTTCCGTCCCTTCTTTCGCAAAGAAGCGAAGCCGCCCGCCCCTCATGCTGCGCCGCATGATTTGGCAGTGAAAATCACTGAGCCCTGGGGTGGTCGGCCATCAATTGTTGTGCGGAGTCTCGAAATCGGAATAGTCTAGGCTCAAGATAATCAAGGACTTGAAGTTTCTCTTGAGCCGCGCGAGGCTATCGTTCACTTTCGGTTCAGAACCCCTTCGTTACGATTAACAGGGTTAGTGAGAACGCGCGCCCATGAATTTGAGGTTGACTCCGACGGAGCTGGATGTGGCGGGCCTGGGCCGTGAGGCCGCGGCGCCTGTCCCCGTCCCTGAGATTCCGTCCAGCCTCGTGACCGACCGGCGGCAGCCGCGCGCCCGCGCGCTCCGCCAGGACTTGCCGAAACACGACCTCTCCTTCGAGAGCCTGCCCGCCTATCGCGAAATCCTGCTGGAACGCCAGGTCGGCCCCGCGCTCGGCTTCACCAACCCCTATTACCGCGTGCATGATGGCCGCGCCGCCACCCGCACCTCCATCGAGGGGCGGGAACTGCTGAATTTCTCCAGCTACGACTACCTCGCGCTGAACGGCCATCCGGAAGTCCTCGCCGCGCATGAGGAGGCCGCGCGCCGCTACGGCACCAGCGTCTCCGCCAGCCGGATCACCTCGGGCGAGCGGCCGGTCCACCGCGCCCTCGAAGCCGCGCTGGCCGAGGTCTATGAGGCGGAGGCCGGCGTGCTCTTCGTCAGCGGCCACGCGACGGCCGCCTCGGTCATCGAGACGATCCTCGGCCCCAAGGATCTGATCATCCATGACTCCCTGATCCACAATTGCGTGGTGGTCGGCGCGCAGGGCGCCCGCTGCCAGCGCAAATCCTTCCGCCACAACGACCTGGACGACCTTGAGAACTACCTGACGCTGACGCGCCACCTCTTCGAGCGCGTGCTGATCGTGACCGAGGGCCTCTTCTCCATGGATGGCGACGGGCCGGACATGTTCCGCCTGGCCGAGATCAAGGAGCGTTTCCAGGCCTGGCTGATGGTGGATGAGGCGCATTCGCTGGGCGTGATCGGCGCCACCGGGCGCGGCATCGCCGAGCATTGCGGCATTGACCCGAGCCGCGTGGACATCTGGTTCGGCACCCTCTCCAAGACGCTGGTCGGCTGCGGCGGCTATGTCTGCGGCAGCCAGGTGCTGATCGACATCCTCAAGGCCCGCGCCCCCGGCCTGGTCTACAGCGTGGGCATGCCGGCGCCGGTCGCCGCCGCCTCGCTCAAGGCGCTCGAGATCATGCGGCGCGAGCCGGAGCGCGTGGCGGCCCTGCAGGCCAATGGCCAGCACTTCATCGCCGGCGCCCGCGCCCGCGGCCTGGATGTGGGGCCGAGCTGGGGCTATGGCGTGACGCCCATCATCCTCGGCACCGACATCCGCACCTTCGCCATGGCCCAGGAACTCGAGCGGATGGGGGTCTACAGCTTCCCGGTCAGCTCCCCCGGGGTGCCCAAGGGCACCTCCCGCCTGCGCTTCTTCCTCTCCGCCGCGCACGAGACCGCCCAGATCGACACCGCCCTCGACGCCGTCGCGACGATCCTCGATCGGTCGTGATTCCGCGCCGTGTGAATGGGGGTTGGCTGGCCAAGCCTGAGGCGCGGCTGCTCGACGCGATGGTGCACCGCGTGCCGGCCGGCATCGGGCCGGACACGCTCACCGGCATCGGCGTCCTGGGCGCCGTGCTGGGTGCCGCCGGCTGCGCGATGGGCCTCGCCAGCCTCTTTTCCCTCTTCCTTGTCTTCCTCGGCTTCGGGCTGAACTGGCTGGGGGATTCGCTGGACGGCAAGGTGGCCCGCCACCGCCATGTCGAGCGCAAGGTGCAGGGCTTCGTCCTCGACAACGGCGTGGACCTCATCTCCTACACCCTGCTGGCCGCGGGCTTCGCCGCCTCCGGCCTCGTCTCGCTGCCCATCCCCTTTCTCCTGCTCGCGCTCTACATGCTGCTGAGCAATCTGGCGCTGGCGCGCATGCTCATCACCGGGGTGCACAACCTGGCGCTGGACACGATCGGCACGACGGAACTGCGCGTGGCCTTCCTCGCACTCGCGACCCTGCTCTACCTTCTGCCCGGCCTCTTCCTTGCCATCATTCCCGGGCTTGGCGTCTCGGTGCTGGATGGACTTTCGCTGCTTTGGGCCGGCATCATGCTGGTGAATTTCGGCTTCGTCCTGCGCCGCGACATCCGCGCCGCCGGCCTGGCCGACCAGCGGCAGGCCCGGGCGCAGGCCCGGGCGGAGGGAAGCGAAGAGTGAGCATCTGGCGCCAGCACACCACGCCCGAGGAAATCCACAGCCGCGCGCACGGCTCGGTCAACGGGCTGCTCGACATCCGCATCACCGAGATCGGCCCCGACTTCCTGCGCGGCGAGATGCCGGTGGATGAACGCCATGTGCAGCCCTTCGGCATCATCCATGGCGGCGTCTCCGTCGTGCTGGCCGAGACGCTGGGCAGCGTCGCCTCCATGATGGCCTGCGACCCCGGCTACATGGCCGTCGGCCTCGAGATCAACGCCAACCATCTGCGCCCGCTGCCCAAGGGCGGCCGCGCCTTCGGCCTCTGCACGCCGGTCCGTATCGGGCGCAGCGTGCATGTCTGGAACATCGAGCTGCGGCGCGAGGATGGCGAACTCTTCTGCGTCTCCCGCCTGACCACGTCCATCATCGAGAGGAAGCCCAACAAGTGAGCAAGCCCCAAGGGAAACCGAAGATCGCGCTGATCGGCACCGGCGGCACCATCGGCTCGCTCGGCCGCGGGCCCTTCGACATCGCGGACTACGCGACGCTGGGCAAGGTCATGGATGCCGAGCAGCTGCTCGCCTACTGGCCGCAGGTGCATGAGGTGGCCGAGGTCGTCGCGGTGAAATACGCGGCCGTGCCCTCCACCGCGCTCGGCCCCAAGGAATGGCTGGAGCTTGTGCGCCTCTGCGACCAGGTGGAGGCCGAGATCCCGGGCCTGGACGGCATCGTCATCACCCACGGCACGGCGACGCTGGAGGAGACGGCCTATTTCCTCTCCCTCACCGTGAAGACCGAGGTGCCGGTCGTGCTGGTCGGCGCGCAGCGGCCTTCCTCGGGGCTTTCCTCCGATGCGGGCATGAACCTCGCCAATGCCTGCCGCGTGGCGGGCGACAAGCGCGCCCGCGGCCTCGGCGCGCTGGTGCTGCTGAATGACGAGGTGCATGCGGCGCGCGAGGTCACGAAGACCAGCACCTCCCGCCTGCAGACCTTTCGCAGCCCGGATTTCGGCTGCCTCGCCCATGCCGATGCCGACGCCATCGCCTGGTATCGCCGCCCGCTGCGCAAGCTGGGGCGCGAGACGGAATTCGATGTGCGGGGCCTCGCCACCCTGCCGCGCGTGGACATCGTCTATTGCTATGCCGGCGCCGATGGCGCGGCGGTGGAGGCCTTCATCGCCGCCGGCGCGCAGGGCCTGGTCTCGGCCGGCTTCGCGCCCTCCTTCGTCACCCCCGCGCTGGGTGAGGCGATGACCGCCGCCATGGCGGCCGGCACGCCCATCGCGGCCAGCACGCGCGCGGGCTCGGGCCGGATGTTCCACACGACGCGCATGCGGGAGGCGGGCTTCCTGAACGCCGACAACCTCAACCCGCAAAAGGCGCGCATCCTGCTCATGCTGGGCCTGACCGTGACGAATGACCGCGCCGAGCTGAACCGCATCTTCGCGGAATACTGATCGCGCGGCATCACCCCAGCTTCGCGTAGCCCGCGCGCCATTCTTCCGGCATCGGCGCGGGGCGGCGCGTGACGCGGTCGGTGAAGACGATCACGCTTTCCGCGGTGGCGAAGCAGCGGCCATTCTCGAAGAGCGACTGCGCGATGGTGATGGAGCTGTTGCCCACCTTCGCGATGCGGCTGCCGATGCGCACCAGGCCCGGATAATGCACCTCCGCGAGATACTCGATCGTGACGCGGCGCAGCGCGGAGGCAAGCGGACGTTCGCGCGGGATGCCGGCGACGGCGCTGATGATCTCGCCACGCCCCGCCTCGCACAGCGCCGCGATGGAGGCGTTGTTCACATGGCCGTTCAGGTCGGTGTCCTGGATGCGGAGCTTCTCCTCCGTCCAGAAAGGAAAGTCAGAGGACACGCAGCCCCGCATTGGTGACGTTGATCCGCGCCGCGCGGCACACATTCACCTGCCGCACCTCGGCCGAGCGGCCATTGTCCCAGACCACGCGGAAATCATAATTGCCGGGATTGGCGAGCCGCACCGAGGAGGTCTGCCCCGGGCGCATCACATTCGCGCCCAGCCGGTCCGGCCCCCAGCCGCTCGTGGAGGAGGGGCTGTAATAGAGGCTCAGCACCGTGTTGGAGGAGTTGTTCACGAAGCGCATGCTCGTGTCGCACACGTCCGGCCCGGAGGTGACGGGCTGCCGCGCATCCGGCGTGCAGCCGCCCAGGAGAAGGCCGGCGGCCAGCAGGCCTGGGGCGAAAACTCGGCGCATCACAAGCTCCGGTCGTGACGGGTTGTGATGCGAGTGTAACCAGGCTTCGAAGGTCGGCAACCCGCCCTTCGCTCAGCGGGCGCTGATGCCGAAATCCCCGATGCTGACCGGCGTGGCCGTGCAGATGGTGATGCGTCGCCGCTCCGTCGCCTGGCTGTCGGCCCAGAGCAGCCGCATGTCATAGACGCCGGGCGTGGGCGCACGGAGCGTGCTGCTCTGCCCCGGCGCCAGCACATCCCGCGCCAGCAGGTCCGGTCCCCAATTGGTCAGCGCCGCATCGCGCAGATGCAGCCGGGAGACGATGCGCGAGGAGTTGTTGGTGACGCGCAGCGTCCCGTCGCAGGCCGGGCCGCGCGTGGCGGCGGGTGTCTCCGTTCGCGGCTCGGGCGGCTCCGTGGCACAGGCGCCGAGGGCCAGGGCGCCGGCCAGCAGCGCCCCGGTGAGGCCGAGCCTCATGCGCGCCCGGCGGCCTTGTCGGCCTCGTAGCGCGCCTTGTTCTCGGCATTGGCGGGGTAGAGGCCGGGCAGCGCCATGCCGGCATCCACCTGCTGCATGATCCAGCCTTCCAGGCGCTCCTGCTCCACGCTCTCCTCGGTCACGGCCTCCACCATGTCCTGCGGGATGAGCACGCAGCCATCGGCATCGCAGACCACGACATCGCCGGGGAAGACCGCGACGCCGCCGCAGCCGATCGGCTCCTGCCAGGAGACGAAGGTGAGGCCCGCGACGGAGGGCGGGGCCGCGCCGCCGGCGCACCAGACGGGCAGGCCCGTGCCGTTCACGCCGGCCACGTCACGCACCGCGCCGTCGGTGACGAGCGCCGTCACGCCACGCTTGGCCAGCCGCGCGCAGAGGATGTCGCCGAAGATGCCGGCATCGGTCACGCCCATGGCGTCGGCGACGGCGATAACCCCCTCGGGCATCGCCTCGATGGCCGCACGCGTGCTGATCGGGCTGGACCAGGAGGCGGGGGTGGCCAGGTCCTCGCGCGCGGGGACGAAGCGCAGCGTGAAGGCCTCGCCCACCAGGCGGACATTCTGCGCGGCCGGCGTGAAGGGCGCGGCCTTGCGCATCCAGACGTTGCGCAGCCCCTTCTTCAGCAGCACCGTCGTCAGCGTCGCGGTGGTGATCTTCTCGAGCTTGGCCTTGGTCTCGGCGGAAAGCGCCATGGTGGTTCTCCTGAACGATGGCGCGCTTTTCCGCCCGCCCGGGTTCAGCGTCAATCGGGTGCTTCAGAGGAAATGCGCCTATAGAAAATGCGGGGGCACGATCCGCCGCTCCCGCGCCTCGCGGCTCAGTTCCTCGCGGTAGTCCGGGTGGGCCAGGCCGATGATGGCCTTCGCGCGCTCGGGCACGGAGCGACCCTTCAGGTTCACCATCCCGTACTCGGTGACGACGAACATCTGGTCCGAACGCGGCGTGGTGACGATGTTGCCGGGCGTCAGGTCCAGCACGATGCGGCTGCGCCGCTTTCCGTGCCGCTCATAGGTGGAAGCCAGGCAGATGAAGGACTTCCCGCCCCTGGACGCATAGGCCCCGCGCACGAATTGCGATTGCCCGCCCGTGCCGCTGATATGCCGGTGCCCATCGGATTCCGAGGCCGCCTGGCCCTGGAGGTCGAGCTGCGTCGTGTTGTTGATCGCCACCACGCGGTCATTGCGGGCGATGATGTCGGGCATGTTCGTGTCATCCACCGGACGGCAGAGGAAGTCGTCATTGTGCCTGAGCGTGTCGTAGCTGGCGCGGCTGCCGAGGCAGAAGCTGTAGGTGACGAGGCCCTGGTCCGTCGCCTTGCGCCCGCCGCTCACGCGCCCCGCGCGATAGAGCTCGATCAGCCCGTCATTCAGCATCTCGGTGTGGATGCCGAGGTCCTTCACATTCGATTCCAGCAGCAGCGTCGTCACCGCATTGGGCATGCCGCCGATGCCCACCTGGAGGCAGGCGCCATCCTCGATCTCGGTCGCGATCAGGCGCGCCACGGCGCGATCCACATCGCTGGCCTGGGCGTTGGGCAGCTCGGGCATGGGCGTGTCGTCGCCCTGGATCAGATAGTCCACCTGATCGCGATGCACGCGCACATGCGTGCCCACCACGGGCGGCATGTCCGGCGTGATTTCCAGGATCAGTGTCGTCGCTCGTTCCACCACCGCCGGATGCCAGATGCTGACGGGGCCGAGGCTGAAATACCCCTCCGCATCCATGGGCGAGGCCTTGAGGATGGCGATGTCCAGGCGGTCCACGAAGCGGCGGTAGTAGTCCGGGATCTCGCCGAGATGGCAGGGAATGTAGTGGCAGAGGCCGGCATCATGCTTCTTCCGGTCGTAGCCGGAGAAATGCCAGTTGTAGAAGGCGAAGTGCTTCCGCTCGGGGTCGCCTTCCAGCGTCGCGCGCGGGCGCATGCTCAGGCAGTTGCGGATGCTCACGTCGCGCAGCTCGTCCCTGCGCGCGGCGAGCGCGCGGTCGAAGGCGTCGGGCTGGTTGAAGGTCGCGCCATAATCCAGCCAATCGCCGGACTTCACCAGCGCCGCCGCCGTCTCGGGCGTGATCTCGCGGGCCGCGCGGCCGCCACTGCGCTGGATCATCGTCACGCCGTCTTCTGCTCGGCGAGGCCGAGTTCCGCGATCATCGCCTCGCGCATCAGGTATTTCTGGACCTTGCCGGTGACCGTCATCGGGAATTCCTCGACGAAGCGGATGTGGCGCGGAATCTTGTAATGCGCGATCTGGCCCTGGCAGAAATCGCGGATCTCCTCGGGCGTCGCGCTCTCGCCGGGCTTGAGGCGGATCCAGGCGCAGATCTCCTCGACGAAGCGCGGATCGGGCACGCCGATCACCTGCACCTCCGCCACCTTCGGATGGCGGAACAGGAATTCCTCCACCTCGCGCGGATACACATTCTCGCCGCCGCGGATCACCAGGTCCTTGATGCGGCCGACGATGTTGCAGAAGCCCTCATCATCAATCACCGCGAGGTCGCCCGTGTGCATCCAGCCGGCGGGATCAATCGCCTCCTTCGTGCGCGCCTCATCGCCCCAATAGCCGAGCATGACGGAATAGCCGCGCGTGCAGAGTTCGCCGGGCTGGCCGCGCGGCACCACGCGACCTTCCGCATCCACGATCTTCACCTCGATATGCGGCTGCACGCGGCCCACGGTGGAGACGCGGCGCTCCACGGAATCCGTGGTGGAGGACTGGAAGCTGACGGGGCTGGTCTCCGTCATGCCATAGGCGATGGTGACTTCGGCCATGTTCATGTCGCTGATGCAGCGGCGCATCACCTCGATCGGGCAGGGCGAGCCCGCCATGATGCCGGTGCGCAGGCTGCTCAGATCGAACTTCGCGAAATCCGGGTGGTTGAGCTGCGCGATGAACATGGTGGGCACGCCATAGAGCGCGGTGCAGCGCTCGGCCGCGACGGCCTCCAGCGTGGCGAGCGGATCGAAGCCCTCGCCCGGATAGACCATGGTGGCGCCATGCGTGGTGCAGCCGAGGTTGCCCATCACCATCCCGAAGCAGTGATAGAGCGGCACGGGGATGCAGATGCGATCCTCCTGCGTGATCCGCTGCGCCTCCGCGACGAAATACCCGTTGTTGAGGATGTTGTGGTGCGTGAGCGTCGCACCCTTGGGCGCGCCCGTGGTGCCGCTGGTGAACTGGATGTTGATCGGGTCATCCATCTGCAGCGCCGCCTCGATCGCGTGCAGCCTGGCGCGCGCCTCGGCGGGGGCGGGCTGCATGAGCTCGGCGAAGTTACGATAGCCCTTCTGCGTCTCCGCGCCGATCTGGAAGCGGTGGCGCAGCGTGGGCAGTTTCTCGGCGCCGAGGATGTCCAGCATGGTCACGTATTCGCTGGTCTTGAAGCGCGTGGCGGTGACGATGGCCGCACAGCCCACCTTGTTCACCGCGTATTCCAACTCCGACAGGCGGTAGGAGGGGTTGATGTTCACCAGCACCAGGCCGGCCAGCGCGGTGGCATATTGCGTCAGCGCCCATTCGGCATTGTTGGGCGACCAGATGCCCACGCGCTCACCGGGCTCAAGCCCCGCGGCCAGCAGATTGGCCGCCACATTCTCGGCATGGGCCAGCATCTCCGCATAGGTCCAGCGCACGGATTGCTGCCGCGCGATGAGCGCGAGCCGGTCCGGCACGCGCGCCACGGTGTTGCGGAAATTCGTGCCGATCGTCTCGCCCAGCAGGGGCGTGGACGAAGCGCCGTGGACGTAACTCAGCATGCCGCGATCCTCCGCAATTGCGCCGCGGCCTGGAGGAGGAGCACCTCCGGCGGGGCGGTGATGTCGAGCACCAGCGCCGCTTCATCCGGCGCGGGGGGTTCCAGTGTGGCGAATTGGCTGGCCATGAGCGAGGGCGGCATGAAATGCCCCTCCCGCGCCGCCTGCCGCGCCGTGATCAGGGCGGGCTGCCCCGCAAGATGCAGGATCCGCAGCCCCGGCACCGCGCCGCGCAGCCGGTCCCGATAGGCGCGCTTCAGCGCCGAACAGGCGATGACGCCGCCGCCCGTCTGCGCCGCGAGCCAGGCGCCCAGCGCATCCAGCCAGGGCCAGCGATCCTCATCGGTCAGCGGCGTGCCGGCGGACATTTTCCGTACGTTGGCGGGCGGGTGGAAGGCATCCGCATCGCCGAAGGGGAGCGACAGCGCCAGCGCCAATTGCGCGCCGATGGTGGATTTGCCGGAGCCGGAGACGCCCATGACGAGGAGGTGGAGGGTCATGCGCCGCCGCTCACCGATTGCGCGCGCAAGGCGCGCGCCGCGCCCAGACTGCGCGTGACGCTCGCACTGCGCGTCGCGGCGCGAAGCCAAGCGGCTGGGTCGTGGCTGCTTGCCGCGACCGCCCGGCGTCTGAGGGCATCAGGAAGCATCTCGAACCTTTGGTTCGAGATGCCCGCCGAAGCCCTTGCGCATCGCGCTCAACGCCTTGTCCGCGAAGCTCGCCTCCTGGCGGGAGCGGAAGCGCGCGAAGAGCGCCGCCGCCAGCACCGGCACCGGCACCGCCTGCTCGACGGCGGTGTCCACCGTCCAGCGCCCCTCGCCGCTGTCGCTCACATGGCCGCTATATTCCGCGAGGTCCGGGTCATAGGCCAGCGCCTGGGCGGTCAGGTCCAAGAGCCAGGAGGAGACGACGGAGCCGCGCCGCCAGGCCTCGGTGATGTCGGGCAGATCGAGATCGAAGGGGGCGGCGCGCATCAGGTCCAGCCCCTCGGCCATGGCCTGCATCATCCCGTACTCGATCCCGTTATGGACCATCTTGGCGTAGTGCCCCGCGCCATTCGGCCCGCAATGCACATAGCCCTGGGCGGGCCGCGCGTCCCGCGCCTCGCGCCCCTCGGTCGGCAGCGCCGTGCCCGCGCCGGGCACCAGCGCGGCGAGGATCGGGTCCAGCCGCGCCACCACCTCCGCCGGCCCGCCGATCATCAGGCAATAGCCGCGCTTCAGCCCCCACACGCCGCCCGAGGTGCCGATGTCGAGGTAATGCAGCCCGCGGGCTTCGGCCTCCGCGCCGCGCCGGGCGGAATCCTTCCAGAAGGAATTGCCGCCTTCGATGATGGTGTCGCCCGGGCTCAGCAGGCCGTGCAGCTCCGTCAGCGCGGCCTCGGTGATCTCGCCCGCCGGCAGCATGACCCAGACGGTGCGTGGCGCGCGCAGCAGGCTCACCAGCTCCCGTAGGCTGGTGGCGCCCGTGGCACCCTCGGCCACCAGGGTGGCGACGGCCGCATCATCGCGGTCGAAGGCGACGCCCTCATGCCCCGCCCGCATCACCCGGCGCAGGATGTTCCCGCCCATCCGGCCGAGGCCCACCATGCCCAGCTGCATCTCGCTTCCCCCGTTCATTGCGGCGTGTTCAGATGCCCGAAACGCCGTCCGAGGAAAATCATGATCGCAATTCCCGAACAAGGCCAGGATTGGCCCGCGCTCAAGCAGGCCCTGCTGGAGGCCAAGGCCCGCGACTATTCCTGGAAGCGCGGCCGCATGGCGGTCTTCTTCTACTACCTGGACGAGGCGCTGGAGCGCATCCAGCAGGAGGCCTACATGACCTTCTGGACCGAGAACAATCTCGGCCAGCGGGCCTTCCCCTCCCTCGCGCGGCTGGAGGGCGAGGTGGTGCAGATGGGCCTCTCCCTCATGCACGCGCCCGAGGGCGCGGGCGGCACCTTCACCTCGGGCGGCAGCGAAAGCATTTTTCTGGCGATGCTGGCCGCGCGCGAAAAAGCGGGCGTGGCGAAACCCAACATCGTCCTGCCCGACACGGCGCACCTCACCTTCGACCGCGCGGCCTGGTATCTCGGCATGGAGGCGCGGCGGGTGCCGGTGGATGCCGAGCGCCGCAGCGACGTCGCGGCCATGGCGGCGGCGATGGATGCCAACACCGTGGCGCTGATCGGCTCCGCGCCCAACTACCCCTTCGGCGGCATCGACCGCATCGCCGAACTCGGCGCGCTGGCCAGCGAGCGCGGCGTCTGGCTGCATGTGGATGCCTGCGTCGGTGGCTTCCTCTCGCCCTTCCTCTCGCGCCTCGGCGTTCCGCTGCCGGCCTGGGATTTCAGCGTCCCCGGCGTCACCTCCATCAGCGCCGACATCCACAAGCACGGCATGGCGCCGAAAGGGGCCTCGCTGCTGCTGCTGCGCGACGCGGCGCTGAAGGCGCATCACCGCTTCGAGAGCAAGGCCTGGGCGCGCGGGATGTATGCGGCGCACACCGCGCAGGGCACGCGGCCGGGCGGGGCGGTGGCGGCGGCCTGGGCGGTGATGAACCATCTGGGCCAGGCAGGCTATCTCGATTGCGCGCGGCGCATCCAGCAGGCGCGCGCCACCATCGCGGCTGGTATCGCGGCCATCCCGGGGCTTGAGGTGCTGCCCGGCAACCACGCCATCCTGGTCTATCGCAGCACGGACCCTGCGCTGCCCATCGGCCGCGTGGCCACGGCCTTGGATGCGCGCGGCTGGCTGGTCAGCCGCCAGCAGGAGCCGGACGGCATCCACCTGCACCTCAATCCGCTGCATGCCGAGGTCGCCGACGAATATCTCGATGATCTGCGTGCGGCGGTGGCGGAAGCGCGCGAAGGGGCGGCGCCCGAGATGGCGGCGGGCCGCGCCTACTGAGCGCGCCCGCCCGCCGGATCACGCCGGGGGGGAGGCAGGGGCTCGCCGGCCGATCCAATCCGCCAGCCGGAACATGAAGGGATTGACCGCGATCGAGATGATCGCGGCCGCCAGGATCAGGTCCCGCCCCGCCTCCGGCAGCACGCCTTCCGTCACGGCCAGCCCCGCCAGGATGAAGCTGAACTCCCCCACCTGCGCCAGCGCGGCGGCGATGGAGAGCGCGCCCGGGCGCCCCAGCCCGCGCAGCCGCGCGATGACATAGGCGGCGCCCGTCTTGCCGACCAGCACGACCAGCACGGTGCCCAGCAGCGCCAGCGGCTCGCGCAGCACGATCCAGGGGTCGAACAGCATGCCGACGGCGACGAAGAACAGCACGGCGAAGGCATCGCGCAGCGGCAGCGTCTGCTCCGCGGCTTTCTGGGAGAGCGCCGACTGCCCCAGCACCAGCCCCGCCAGGAAGGCGCCCAGCGCGAAGGAGACGCCGAACAGCACATAGGCGAGGTAGGCGATGCCCAGCGCCGTCACCAGCGCCGCCAGCGAGAACAGCTCGCGCGAGCGCAGGCGCCCCACCCAGGAGAGCGCCCAGGGCAGCACCCGTGCCCCCACCACCAGCATCAGCGCCACGAAGATCGCGACCTTGCCCAGTGTGACGAGCAGCATGAGCGCCACGCCTTCCGCGCCGCCCAGCCCGATCATCAGCCCCGCCGCCGGCCGGTCCTGCGTCACGGCCGCCAGCACCGGCACCAGCACCAGGGCGACGACCATCGCCATGTCCTCCACCACCAGCCAGCCGACCGCGGTATGGCCCTGGGTGGTCCCGAGCTCGCCGCGCTCGGTCAGCGCGCGCAGCAGCACGACGGTGGAGGCGACGGAGAGGCAGAAGCCGAAGATGACGCCCGCCGCATCCCCCCAGCCCATCAGCCGCGCCAGCGCCCAGCCCAGCAGCGTGGCGCAGCCCATCTGCAGCAGCGCGCCGGGCACGGCCACGCCGCGCGCATCCGCCAGCTCGCGCGGCGAGAAATGCAGCCCCACGCCGAACATGAGCAGGATGATGCCGATCTCGGCCAGCTGCTGCGCCGCGCCGAGATCCGCCACGAAGCCGGGCGTCGCCGGCCCGATCACCATGCCGGCGGCGAGATAGCCCACGATGGTCGGCAGCCGCGCCGCGCGCGCGGCGAGGCCCAGGAACAGCGCGAAGGTCAGGCCCAGCGCGATGGTCGCGATCAGCCCCGTCTCATGCGGCATCAGTCGCCGGCCGGATCGAGATAACGGGCGGTGAGATGCGCCTGGAAGTCCATCGGGTCGAGCGGCTTGCCCGTCGCCGCCCGCAGCAGGTCCTGGAAGCCGAGCCGCGCGCCATGGGCATGGACGTTCACCCGCAGCCAGCCCACCAGCGGCGCGAGATCGCCCTCGGCCAGCGCCGCATCCAGCCCCGGCGTCGCGGCCCGCGCGGCCTTCATGAGCTGGGCGGCCGCCATCGCCCCCAGCGTGTAGCTGGGGAAATAGCCGAAGCCGCCATCATGCCAATGGATGTCCTGCAGGCAGCCCCGCGCGTCATCCGGCGGCGTGATGCCGAGCAGCCCGCGCAGCCCCTCGGCCCAGGCGCCGGGCAGCTCGGCGATGGCGAGCCGGCCCTCGATCATCGCGCGCTCCAGCCGGAAGCGCAGGATGACATGGGCGGGATAGGTCACCTCATCCGCATCCACGCGGATGAAGCCGCGCGACACGCGGCGCCAGAGCTTCGCGAGATTGGCCGGCGCATAGGGCGCGGCATCGCCGCCATGGAGCCTGTGCAGCTCGGGGCCGAGGAAGCTCAGGAAGGCGTCGCTGCGGCAGGCCTGCATCTCGATGATGAGGCTTTGCGATTCATGCGCCGCCATGCCGGCGGATTCCCCCACGGGCTGCCGCGCATAGGCCTCGGGCAGCCCGCGCTCATAGAGCGCATGCCCCGTCTCGTGCAGCACGCCGAGCAGCGCCTTGGCCGGGTCCGCCTCGCTGTAGAAGGTGGTGATGCGCACATCGCTGGGCGTGCCGCCGCAGAAGGGATGCACGCTCTCATCCAGCCGCGAATGATCCGCCTCCAGCCCCAGCCGCAGCGAGAGGCGGCGGCAGAGCTCGCGCTGCTTCTCCACCGGGAAGGGGCCGGGCAGCGGCAGGGGGGCGCCGCGCCGGGCCTGGATCTCCTCCGCGCGCGGCAGGGCGTCGCGCAGCCAGGCTTCATAGGCGTTGAAGACCGGCTCCACCTCGGCCGCCGTCACGCCGCGCTGGTAGCCCTCCATCAGCGCGTCATAGGGGGCGAGGCCGGTGGCGGCGGAAAGCGCCTGCGCCGTCTCGCGCTGCAGGCGCAGCACCTCCTCCAAAGCGGGGCGGACCATGGCGAAGTCGGATTTCGCCTTGGCCTCGCGCCAGATCTTCTCGCAGGCGGAATTGGCGCGCGCGGTCGCCTCCACCAGCGCGGTGGGCAGGGCCGTGGCGCGGGCATGGGCGCGGCGCATGAGGACGAGGTTCGCCGCCTCCCATTCGCCCGTCGCCTCGGCGGCGTTGAGATCATCCGCCACCTCGGGCGCGGTCATCATGTCATGCGCGAGGCCGGCCAGCGTCGCCAGCTGCTCGCCCCGCGCCGCGCCACCGCCGCGCGGCATCATGGTGCTGGCATCCCAATGCAGGATGGCCGCCGCCTCCCCCAAAGCGCCCAGCCGGGCGGCGCGCTGCGTCAGGCGGAGATAGGCGGGGTGGCTCATGCGTCGGTGATCCGTCTTCGGGCCCAGAGGAGGAAGATCGCGGTCCAGGCCAGGGCCAGGCCGAACCATGTCACGGCATAGCCGAGATGCGGGTTGTTGGGGGAAGGGAAGCCATGCGCCGCATCCGGCACGGGCCCGCGCTGCGGCGGCGGCGTGGAGCCGAGGCCCGAGGGCAGGGGGGCGGCGCCCGGCACCACCACCGTCAGCGCATAGGGCGCCGCATCCGGGGCGCCCAGCGCCTCGGCGATCGCGCGCGGGTCGAAGCTGTAGAAGCGGCGGTTGGCCGGATCATCCTTCGCGGCGAAAAGCCCGCGCCGGTCGGCATAGCGGGCATAGCCGCTGACCGTCACCTCGCCCACCGGCCGCTGGATCTGGTCGCCCCGCTCCAGCGGTGCCCAGCCGCGCTCCACCAGCAAGGGCGGCTGGCCCGGGCGGTCCAGCACGGTGATGAGGCTGCCGCCCAGCACCGGCCCCCGCACCTCCAGGCCCAGCATGGCCTCGGCCCCCGGGCGGAACCGGCCTGTGGCGGTGATATGCGCGAAGGGGGGCGGGTTGCCCGTGGCCTCGACCGGCCCGCGCGCCTGGGCGGCGGCGAGTTCCGCCAGGAGCCCGTTCTTCCAGGCCAGGCGCTGCAATTGCCAGGCGCCGAGGCCCAGCAGCAGGGCGAGCACCGGCAGCGCCAGGAAGCTCGGCAGGATCAGGCGTTGCCAAGGGACCGGGCGTTTCGCGGAAGGGGTCATCACCCCTCCATGTGGCGTAACTTGCCCGCCTTGTCAGGCGGGCTTGCATCTTTTGCCCTCAGACGCCGGGCGGCCGCATCCGCGGCCTTGGCTTCAGAATGCTGAAGCGTTCCGCCGCGGCTACTCGGCGCGGATACGTCGTTGGCGTGCCCTCAGACGCCGCGCGCGGCGTCGGCCAGCCCCGGCGGCCGTTTCAGTTCTTCACTTCGACAAGCGTGAAGAGCGACAATGGCGGGCAGGCTTCCATGCGCTCGATCTCGGCCTCGCCCTCGCCCAGCAGGTCGCTGAGCTTGAAGTCCGGGTGCCAGCCCAGGATGCGCGCCAGCGGCGCCGTCGTGCGCTCCAGCCACCAGCGGAAGCCGTCATCCGCCGCGAAATGGTTCACGAAGAGCAGGTGGCCGCCCGGCCGCACCACGCGCGACATCTCGGCATAGAGCTTGCGCGCATCCGGCACGACGGAGGCGGTGAACATCGCCACCGCGATGTCGAAGCTGTCATCGGCGAAGGCCGTGTTCTCGGCATCCATCTCGAGCAGGCCGTGGCACGCCGTGATGCGCTCGGCCGCCACGCGCTCCTGCGCCTTCAGCAGCATGTCGCGCGAGAGGTCGATGCCGACCACGTCCAGGTCCGGCCGGTAATGCGGCAAGGCGAGGCCGGTGCCGACACCCACTTCCAGGATACGGCGGCCCGCGGTCTGCGAGATGCGGTTGACGGCGGCCACGGCGCTGCGCCGGCCAAAGGCCGAAACGCCGCCGAAGACCAGGTCATAAACGCCCGCCCAGCGCCGGTAGGCGTCACGGACGGAGGCGGCGTCCAGCGCGGCCCGGGGATGGGCGCGCTCGCCCTCGGAAAGCCCAAAGGTTGGAATGTGACGATCCCCTGTTCGATCGGGCTCAGGGGTTAGCGCGGCCATGGGGGGCGTGCAAGCGGGATTGTGGAGGTCATGTTGCATTCCCGGTATGGGTTTCCGCGCGGAGGGGGTCCGGACGGGGCCGCTGCGGCAGGGCAGTCAGCACGCCGCCGGCCGCGATGATCACGGCCCCCAGCAGGGTGATTTCGTCGGGCCAGTCGCTGAAGACCAGGATGCCCGCCAGGGTCGCCCAGATCAGCTGGGTATAGGAGAGCGGCGCCAGCAGGCTGGCCGGCGCCCGGGCGTAAGCCAGCACCAGCAGCCCGTGGCTGAGGGCGCCCAGCATGCCGATGGCGATCAGCACGCTCCATTCCATCGCGCCGGGGGCCACGAAGACGAAGGGCTGCGCCAGGCTGGTGGCCAGGGCGGCGGCCAGCCCGGTGTGGAAGATCGTCACCCGGCTGTCATCCAGCGCCGCCAGCCGCCGGGTGAGGATCTGGTAGAAGGCGAACATGGTGGCGGTGCCGAGCGGCAGCAGATAGGCCCAGTCGAGCGGCGCCCCGGTCAGGAAGGGCGGCCGGACCGCCACCAGGACGCCCACGAAGCCCAGCGCCACGCCGAACCAGCGCCGCGGGCTCACCCACTCGCCCAGCAGCAGGGCGGCCAGCGCCACGGTGATCAGCGGCGAGGCGAAGCCCACCGCCGTGGCATCGGCCAGCGGGATGCGCGCGACCGAGGCGGTGAAGAGCAGGCTGCAGGCCGCCAGCAGCAGCGAGCGCAGCGCCTGCAGCCCCGGCGCGCGGGAGCGCCAGGGGAAGCGCCCCATGGCGATCCGCAGCGCGATGGCCACCGTGAGGGAGGAGAAGATGAAACGGGCCCAGATGATCTGGAGCACCGGGAACTCCGCCGTCATGAGCTTCAGCATCGTGTCCATCACGACGAAGATCATGAGGGCACAGAGTTGCAGCACCACACCGGCCATGGGGTGCGAGCCTAACGCGGGATCTGAAGGGGCGATACCGCCCTGCGGGCAGGATTCAAGGCCTTGCGGAGCAATACGCCCAGGGCAGGCGCCAAGCCGAGCCCAAGCTTCTCATCCTGCGGGGAATCCGAAGCGGCGCGGCGGCGCGCGCCGTCTCGCATCGGGGGCGCGGAACGCCCCCGATGGGGTTGAAGCCGCAGCCTGAATTCAGGCCGCGTCCTCGCGGCGGTCCTTCACGCGGACATAGGCGAGCGCCGCATGCTCGGCGCAATAGGGCTTGCCGGTCATCGCGGGGTCCGAGCAGAAGCGGAAGCCCTTGGTGCCGGGCTCGCCGATCGGCCAGCAGCAGGCCTTGCTGCTGACGCGCGGGAAGGCGCGCACCACGCTCGCCGCCGGCTTGGGCGGCAGGGCCAGGATGGTGGGTGCCGCCGGCTTCGGCTCCTCCCGGCGCGGGGCGGCCGCGATGGGCATGGCGGCGCGCAGCGGCGGCAGGGTGGGTCGGCGCCCGGTCGCGACGGGGCGCGGCGTGGCCGGATCGCGGCGGATCGGGCTCGGGCGGGCCGGCAGGTCCAGGCGATGCGCCTTGCCGACGACGGCGTTCTTCGAAATGCCCATCCGGCGACCGATCTCGGCGGTTGAGTGCCCCTCGGCCCAGAGGGCGCGCAGGCGGTCAATGGCTTCGTTCGTCCAGTCCATGGAATGAAATCCCCCGTCCCTGATACTAGATAGAGTAGCAAAATAGAGGATTGACATACAAGGTCTGGATAATTTCGATTCGCCAGAAACTTGTGGAAAAGCCTTGGCGGCTGACTTTCGGATTCAGAAACAGGGGGTTGTGAGTCCCCGGAATCAGCGCCGGATCAGCACATAGTTCACCGTGAGCTCGATCGTCACCCCATTGGGGTCCGCTCCGGGCGGAAAAGCCGGCAGCCGGGCCCCCTGGAAGGGGAAGGTCGTCCCGAAATTCAGCGAGGGCGAGGTCGAGGGCCCGACCAGCCGCACATTTCGCACCGTGCCGTCGGGGGCGGCCGTCACCACCACCCGCACCACCCCGTCCTCGCCCAGCGCGACCGCGCGCTCCGGGTAGCTGAGGTTCTGGTCCAGCCAGCGGCGGAAGGCGGCGCGCCAATCGGCGCCCACCTGCGCGCCCGTCACCCGCACCGAGGGATCGGTGCGCGGGCGGCCCTCCAGGAAGCGCGGGTCCACCGTCGTATCCGTGCCGCGCGCCTGCGGGCGGCCGGCGGGCGGGGCGGCGGGCCGGCCGAGCTGCACGCCGCCCGGCACCCAGATGCCGGGCAGGTTCGGCTGGGCCGGCTGGGCGCGCTGCGCCTGCTGCTGTTGCGGCTGGGGCGGGCTCGGCTGGCGCTGTGGCGGCGCGGGGGGCGTCGGCGGTGGCGGCAGGGGGAGGCTCTCGGCCAGACGGTCCGGCAGGCGCAGTTCCGTCGGCGGGACGAAGAGCTCCACCGCGCCCGGCAGGGGCGGCAGCGGTGGTGGCGGCGCCTCGGCCACCACGGGCGGCGGCGGGACCGGCGGCTGCGGCAGGGGCGGCACCGTCACCGGCGGCGGCGGCTGCATCTGCGGCATGGGCGGCGGTGGCGGCGGCAGGGGCATCGCCTGCTGCACCGGCGGCAGCGCGGGCTGCGAGGGGATGGGCGGCGCGCTCGGCGGCGGCGGCACGGGCGCCTGGTTGGGCGGCGAGGGCACGGCGGGCGGCGTCTCCACCCCTTCCACCGGCTCGGCCATGGGGCTTTCCAGCTGCCCGCCCTCGAACACGATGTCGAAGCTGGGCGGCGGCATCTCGTTGGAGGGGCGCGGCCGCGGCTCCGGCCAGAACAGGATCAGCGCCGCCACCAGAAGATGCGCGGCGATCGAGCCGATCCAATAGGCCGGAAAGCCCAGCACCGCGCGCGGCGGCTCGGGCGGGCGCCAGCGGGCGCGCGGCGGCGCGGGGCGCCAGCTGGGCGGCTGCGGCTCCCGGCGCGTCGCCACGCGCCGCCGTGCGCCGAAGAGCGTGCGGGTGCGCAGGCGGGGCGGTGTGGTGTTCGCGCGCGTCACGAGGCGGGGCCGGACATGCGCCCCCGCTTAAACCAATCATCCCGCGTCGGGAAACGCTGGCAGGTGACAAATCATTCCCATCTCTGTGCCAGCCATGACGGAGCCCGCATGTCCCTCCCCCGCCGCCCCCTGATCGCCGCGCTGCTCGCCACGCCCGGGATCGCGCGCGCCCAATCCGAGACGGAACGCAGCGAGCGCGGCGCCTTTCGCTGGCGCGTCCTCGCCTCCGGCCTGGAAAACCCCTGGGGCGGCGGCTTCCTGCCCGATGGCCGCCTCCTGCTCAGCGAGCGCGCCGGCCGCGCCCGGCTGATGGCGCCCGACGGCACCCTCTCCGCGCCCCTGCCCGGCCTGCCCGAGGTGGTGGCCGAGGGCCAGGGCGGGTTGCTCGACATCCAGCCCGCGCCCGATTTCGCCACCAGCTCGGAGGTCTTCTTCACCTCCGCCACCTATGTTCAGGGCGGCGTCCTCACCCGCCTCTCCCGCGCGCGCCTCACGCCGCGCGGCTTCGAGGCGGTGCGTCCGGTACTGGACGCGACCCCCGCGCAGGAGCGCGGAAGGCTGCATTACGGCGGCCGCCTCGCCTTCTCGCCCGATGGCGCGCATCTCTTCCTGACCACGGGCGACCGCAACAACAGCCGCGAGCGCGCGCAGAAGCTGAACGACCTGGCCGGCAAGGTGATCCGCCTGACCCGCCAGGGCGAGATCCCGCACGACAACCCCTTCCTCGGCCAGGCGGGCCTGCGGGGCGAGATCTTCACCTATGGCCACCGCAACCCGCAGGGCATCGCCTTCAATCCGGCCACCGGCAGCCTCTTCCTCGCCGAATTCGGCCCGCGCGGCGGGGATGAGCTGAACCTCATCCTCCCTGGCCGGAATTTCGGCTGGCCCGAGGTCACTTATGGCCGCGAATATTCCGGCCGGCAGATCGCGGGTGGCCGCACCTCGGCCCCCGGGATGAGCGAGCCCGTGCGGCAATGGACGCCCTCGGTCAGCCCCTCGGGCATCAACTTCGCGCCCACGCATGCCCAGCCACTCTGGCGCGGCGCGCTCTACATCGCCTGCCTGAACACGCCGGGCCTGCTGCGCCTGCAGATGGAGGGCGATGCGGTGGTGGCGGAGGAGCGCCTGCTCTGGGGCCGTGCCCGCATGCGCCAGGTGCTTTTCGCCCCTGACGGGGCTCTCCTCCTGCTGACCGATGAATCGCGCGGCCGCGTGCTGCGGCTGGACGCCGCCTGAATTGGTGCGAAGCTGGCTGGCCATCACCGAGGCCCGCCCGTGTCCGACCTGCTCTTCCTTCCCGCCCACCGCGCCGCCGCGCTGATCCGAACGAAGCGCCTCTCGCCCGTCGAATATCTCGACGCCGTGCTGGCGGCGGTGGAGCGGCAGCAGCCGCGCCTCAACTGCTTCGTCACCGTGATGGCCGAGGAGGCCCGCAAGGCGGCGAAGGCGGCCGAGGCGGCGGTGATGGCGGGCCTGCCCCTCGGCCCGCTGCACGGCATCCCCATCGGCGTGAAGGACCTGCTGGACGTGCAGGGCGCCTCCACCCGCATGGGCAGCCGCATCTTCGACGACGCCGCGCCCGCGAAGGGCGACGCGGTCCCCGTCGCCCGGCTGCGCGCGGCCGGCGCCATCCTCTTCGGCAAGACCACCACGCCCGAATATGGCGTGAAGGGCCTGACCGACGGCCCCGCCTTCGGCATCACGCGCAACCCCTGGAACCTGGAGCGCACCGCCGGCGGCTCCTCCGGCGGCAGCGCCGCGGCGGTGGCGGCGGGCCTCGGCCCCATGGCGCTCGGCACGGATGGCGCGGGCTCCATCCGCGGCCCCGCCGCCTGCTGCGGGCTGGTCGGCCTCAAGCCCACGCTGGGCGCCATCCCGCTGGAGGGCGCGCGCGACGGCTTCGGCAACAACTCCTATTCCGGCCCGATGACGCGAACCGTGACCGACGCCGCGCTCATGTATCGCGTGCTGCGCGGCCCCGCCGAGGCCGACGTGCTCTCGCGCGACCCCTGGTCCGCCGGCGCGGGGCCGGACCTTCCCCTCTCGCCCGGCCTGACCGGCGGCGACCTCGGCGGGCTGCGCATCGGCTATCTCATGCGCTGCGCCAACCCCCGCACATCGGTGGAGGTGGAGGCCGGCACGCGCGCGGCGCTGGCCGCCTATGCCGATCTCGGCGCCGAGGTGGAAGAGATCACCGACGCCATCGACTGGATCGAGCTGGAAGGCCGCATCCTCTACCAGGCCAACTTCACCGTGCTGCTGGCGGCCCAGCTCCCGCGCTTCCAGAACGTGATGGACCCCGTCACGCTGGAATTCATGCGCCGCGGCGAGGGCTTCACGCTGGCGCAATTCCGCGAGGCGCAATTCGCCCGCACGCGCCTCTTCCGCCAGATCCAGGCGCTGCTGGAGCGTTACGACGTGCTGATGATGCCCACCATGTCCCGCACCGCGCTGCCGGCGGTGTTCGACGCGGCGAATGAGGAGGTGGAGGTGGATGGCGTGAAGTGCGGCATCACCCGCCAGGGTTGGACCTCGCCGCAATACCCCTTCAACCTGACCGGCCATCCGGCGCTTACCGTGCCCTCGGGCTTCGGGGCGGATGGGCTGCCCTTCGGCTTGCAGATCGTCGGCCGCTGGCGGGCCGAGGCGGATGTGCTGCGGCTCGGCGCCATCCTGGAGCAGGCGCGCCCCTGGGCGCAGCATCGCCCGCCGGGGCTCGGCTGACCATGGCGCGCCGACGCATCCTGGCTGGTGGCATTTCCCAGGAATCCCACAGCTTCACCCCCGTCCGGACGGGGCGGGACAGCTTCACCATCACCACCGGCACCGATGCGCTGGCGAAGGCGCGCGGCACCAATTCCACGCTGGGCGGCATCATCGCCGCGGCCGAGGCGGCGGGCGCGGAGGTCCTCGTCCCCACCCTGTTCCGCGCGCAATCCGGCGGCCCGGTGGAGGAGGGCGTCTTCCAGGAGGTGCTGGGCCTGATGTGCGAGGCCGCACGGCGCGGCGATTTCGACGCCATCGCCCTGCCGCTGCATGGCGGCATGCTCACCCCCTCGCTGCATGATCCGGAGGGGGTCCTCATCACCGCGCTGCGCGGCATCGTCGGCCCGGACATGCCCATCACCGCCGCCTTCGACCTGCACGCGCATGTGACGCCCGAGATCCTGCGCGATTGCGACCTGCTGGCGGGCTACCTGACCAACCCGCATGCCGACCAGGGCGCCACGGGCGAACGCGCCGGCCGCGCGGCGCTGGCCATGCTGGAGGGGCGCCTCACGCCCGTGCTGGCGCATGCCCACCTGCCCATGCTGACCCTCGGCCGCGACCGCACGGATGAACCGCCGCTGATCGGCCTGCATGCCCGGGCGGCGGCATCCGTCGCTTCCGGCGCGGTGGTGGATGCCTCCATCTTCAACGCGCAGCAATTCCTCGACGTGCCGGGCCTGGGCCAGGTCGTCATGGCCTATGGGAATGGCGAGGCGGAAGCGGCCCGCGCCCTGGTGCAGGATCTGGCCGAAGCGCTTTGGGCCACCCGCGCCGAGACCATCATCCGATACCCCGGCCTGGAGGAAACGCTGGCCCGCGCCACCCCCGGCCGCACCCTGATCCTGGGCGACCAGGGCGACCGCGTCGCGGCCGGCGCGCCGGGCGACAGCACCGTGATCCTGCATGCGCTGCTGGCCGATGGGCGGGAGCTTCCCGCCATCCTGCCGCTGACCGATGCCGAGGCCGTCGCCGCCTGCCGAGCGGCGGGCGTGGGCGCCACGGTGACGCTGCAAGCCGGTGGCCGCATCTCCACCATGATGCCGCCCGTGAGCGTGACGGGCGAGGTGATCGCCGCGGCCGAGGGCGCCGCCTTCACCTATGCCGGCCCGGCCGAGGCCGGGCAGCGCGCGCTGATCGGCCCCTATGCCGTGCTGCGCGTGGGGAAGCTGAACCTGGCGCTGACCGCCTTCCCCTATTCCTATCTCGACCCCGGCTATTTCCGCGCCATGGGGCTGGAGCCGTCAGACCACGCCGTGGTGGTGGTGCGCTCCGGCTATCACTTCACGCTGAACTTCGCCGCCATCGGCGCATGCGTGACGGTGGACACGCCCGGCCTCTCCTCCTACCGCGTGGCCGAGATGCCCTTCACCGTCGCGCGCCCCTTCTATCCGGTGGACGACATCGCCTTCACGCCGCAGGCCGTCATTCACGCCCGCCGCACATTCCAGGGATAGCGCACCGAGCCACCCAGCACGCCTGTCAGCTCCGCGCGATAGGCGGTCTTGGGGTAGTAGATGCCGAGCGGCACGGTGGGCACCTCGCGCAGCGCCAGCGCGTGGATCTCGCCCATCAGCCGCGCCTGCTGCGCGGGGTCCGTCGCGTCGAGCCATTGGCTGGTCAGGCGCTCCATCTCGGCACTCTCGAACCAGCCGGGCCAGCCGGTGGCGCCCTCGCCGCGCACGGTCGTGTTCAGCACCGGATTGGCGATGGCGATGCTCGGCCAGGTGGTGTGGAAGAGGCTCCAGCCGCCGCGCTCCACCGGCCCGCGATTGTTGCGCCGCTGCAGCAGCGTGCCCCAGTCCATGTCCAGCAGCTCGACATTCAGCCCCGCGCGCCGCAGCAGCTCCGCCGTGATGGGGCCGAGCGGCGCGAGCGTGGCATTGTCCGCCGGGTTGAGGATGACGACCTTCTCGCCCTTGTAGCCGGTGGCGCGCAGCGCCTCCGCCATGGCGGGCCCGCCCGCGGCCAGCCGGCCGAAGGTCTCGCGGCCGATCTCCTCGACGCCCGGAATGGTGCAGGGGAACATCGCCCGGCATTCCTGGAAGGCGCCCGGCTCGGTGCCGGCGACCGTGGTGAGGTAGTCGCTCTGCCGCGCCACCATCAGCACGAAGCGCCGCAGCGCCGCATTGTCGAAGGGCGGCACCAGATGGTTGAAGCGCATGACGACGACGGAGCCGAGCGGGTCCGCGTTCTGCGTGCGGATGCGCCGGTTGCGCGCGACCAGCGGCTGCAGGTCATGCGGGACGGATTCCATCCAATCCACCTCGCCCTGGATGAGTGCGGCGACGGCGGTGGATTTGTCGGCGATGACGCGCCACTCCACCCGCTCGAAATGCGCGACCTTGCCGCCCGAGGTCCATTCCGGCGCCTCGGCGCGCGGGCGATAGCCGTCGAAGCGCCCATAGGCGATGAGATGGCCCGATGACCATTCCTCGCGCAGGAAGCGATAGGGGCCGGAGCCCACCACCTCGGTGATGGGGGAATCGGGTGCGGCGCGGATGATGCGCTCGGGCATGATGAAGGCGGGCTGCGAATGCGGCTTGGCGATGGCGTCCAGCAGCAGCGGGAAGGGGCGCTTCAGCCGGATCACCAGCGTGCGGTCATCGGGCGTCTCATAGGCCTCCACCGCCGTCGCATAGACGCGGCCGAAGGTGTCGCGCCGCGCCCAGCGCGCCAGGCTCGCCGCGCAATCCGTGGCGCGCACCGGCTCGCCATCATGGAAGCGCAGCCCCTCGCGCAGGCGGATGGTCCACACCCGGCCATCGGCGCTGACCTGGTGGCCTTCCGCCATCTGCGGCCGCGCGCGCATCTGCCCGTCCACGCCATAGAGCGTGTCGAAGACGTGATAGCCGTGCTGAACGGCCACCAGCGCGGTGGAGATCACCGGGTCGAGCGAGACGAGGTCGGTCGAGGGCACGAGGCGCAGGGTGCGCGCGCGCATGTCCTGCGCGAGGGCGGGGGCCGACAGCGCCAGGGCGGGGGGCAGGAACAGCGCGTCGCGGCGGCTCAGGGTCATGGCGTTCTCCCGTGGGTACGGGAAGCCTAGTCCGGTTCTTGCGGGCAAGTCATCCGGACATCCATGGACGCATTCCGGAATCCTCGGCCATGCTGCGCGCCGTGATGCGGATGGGGGTGGCATGGCGGCTTCGGTGATCGTGCTCGGCGCGGGGATGGTGGGCGTCTCGGTCGCGCTGCACCTGCAACGGCGCGGCCGCGCGGTGACGCTGCTGGACCGCCAGGCGCCGGGCGAGGGCGCCTCCTTCGGCAATGGGGGCCTGATCCAGCGCGAGGCGGTGCACCCGCACCCTTTCCCGCGCAGTTTTTCCGAACTGCGCCGCATCGCGGGCAATACCGCGCTCGATGTGCATTACCACCCGGGCGCGCTGCCCGGCTTCGCTTCGCCCTTGTTGCGGTATTGGTGGCATTCCGAACCCACCCGCTATGAACACGCCGCCCGCGCCTTCGCCGCCCTGATCACCACCTGCCTGGATGAGCACCGCGCGCTGGCGGAGGGCACCGAGGCCATGGCGCTGCTGCGCCCCATCGGCTGGATGAAGCTCTACAGCGACGCCGCGACCTTCGACGCCGCCCTGGCCCAGGCGCGCGCGGCGCATGAGCATCACGGCGTCAACTACACCGTGCTGGACAGCATGGGCCTGGCGGCGGCCGAGCCGCATCTCCAGGTCAGCCGCCTCGGCGCCATCCACTTCACCGATCCCTATTCGGTGAGCGACCCGCACGCGCTGACGCTGAGTTATGCGCGGCAATTCGAGGCGGCCGGCGGCCGCTTCGTGCACGGCGATGCGATGACGCTCTCACGCGCGGGCAGCGGCTGGCGCGTACAGGGCGCGGAGGACCCGATCGAGGCCGAGGACGTCGTCATCGCCCTCGGCGCGGCCGCCGCGAACCTCACCCGGCGCTTCGGCTATGCGCCGCCCACCTTCGGCAAGCGTGGCTATCACCGGCATTACCGGATGCGCGGCAATGCCACGCTGAACCGCCCCATGCTCGACACCGAAAGCCGCTTCCTGCTGGCGCCCATGCGGGCCGGCGTGCGGCTGACCACCGGCGCGGAATTCGCGGCGAATGACGCGCCGCCCACGCCCATCCAGCTCGAACGCGCCGAACCCATTGCGCGAAGCCTGTTGCCGCTGGCCGAGCGCGTGGAGGAGACGCCCTGGATGGGCATCCGCCCCTGCACGCCGGACATGCTGCCCATCATCGGCCCCCTGCCCGGCCAGCCCGGCGCGTGGTGCGCCTTCGGCCACGCCCATCAGGGCCTCACGCTCGGCCCCACCACCGGCCGCCTGCTGGCGGACATGATGTGCGGCGAGGCGCCCTTCCTCGACCCCACGCCTTACCGGGCCGAACGCTTCTGATCAGCCGCGCCTCCAGCGATGATTGTAGGTCCAGGCGTTGAGCAGGGTGAGGTTCCAGCGCCCCGCCTGCTCATCCGCGCGGCCCTGCGACTGCCGTTCCAGATGCACCAGCCTCGCCGCATCCACCATGACGCGGCGCAGCCCGGCCTCCGCCAGCCGCGCCGAGAGATCGGCATCCTCGAAATCGCCGATCACGTAATCCTCGTCGAAGCCGCCGAAGCGCTGCGCGACCTCCCGCCGCAAGGCGAGGCAGGCGCCGGTCAGCGCCTCCACATCGCGCGGCCCATCCGCGGGTTCCGGCGGGCGCAGCCCCTTGCCCGGATGCTCGGGAAAGAGCCATCCGCCCGGGCCTGATTCCAGCGCCATCCCGCCATGCTGCAGGCTGCCATCCGGATAGAGCAGCTGCGCCCCCGCCGCGCCCACCGAAGGATCGGCCACGGCCTCCACCAGACGATCCAGCCAATCCGTGCCCTGCGGGAAGGCATCGGCGTTGAGGAAGACCACCACCTCGCCCTTCGCATGCCGCATGCCGAGATTGCTGGCCGGCCCGAAGCCCCGCGCCTCGCCGGGCAGGATCAGCCGCAGCGGCATCCCGAAGCGGTCGAAGGCGGATTGCGCGAGGCCGAGCGCCGCCGCCCGCCGCGGCGGATCGTCTAGCACGAAGATCACCTCGTCCCGCGCCATGCGGCAGGCGCTGAAGAGCGCCATCTGCGCCGCCATCATGTCGAGCCGCCCATGCAGCGGGATGACGAGGCTCGCGCGCGGCGATGCGGGCGGCGTGCCGAAGGCGCGCTCCTCCACCGCCATGGGCCGGGCGAGGCGCTGGCGGTTCAGCGCCACCAGCGGCTGGCCCAGCACGCTGCCGAAGGCATGGTCCAGCGCCGCCTCGGGGATGGCGCCCGCCTCGGCCAGGATGGCGCGCAGCGCGGGCAATTCCGCGCTTTCCGGCGCGGGCAGGGGCAGCGTGCCGCTCTCGCCGCTCGTGAGCGTCACGTCGAGCCAGGCCTCGCCCAGCTTCACCGGCACCGGGGCGCGCGCGAGAAAACCGCGCCCGCCCTCGCCGTCCCAGGCCATGGTGTCGAGCCAGGCGCCGGGCTTGAGCGGCCAGGCCTGTTCGCCCGCCCGCAGCCGGATCGTGCGGATGGCCCCCTGGGGGTCGTGCAGCCAGCCTTGCAGCAGCAGCCCCTCGGGCGTGCGGAGCCCGCGGGCGACGCGCATCCGGACCGGCGCCGAAAGCCAGGCGAGCGTGTCCCGCCCGGTGAAGCCGCGCGCCAGCAGGCGTTCCATCTCGCGCTTGGCCGGTCCCTGCGCGGCGGCGAGGCGGTTCACGAATTCCGCCGGCATGGGGCGCGGCGCCTCGGCCAGACCGCGTGCGGGCGAGAGGTGCAGGGGCGGGCGGCCCGGCGGCAGCAATTCCGCGCCCGTGACGGCGGCCTCGCCCGGGGCGGCGATCGCGGCGAGCAGCCCGCCGCCGGGCAGGGCGCAGAAGAGGGCAGGGGCGGCGGTGCCGGCGCCGGCCGCATCGCGCAGCCGCATGGGCGCGGGGGCCTGGACCAGCGCCGCCTCCAGCCCCGCATCCGCCAGCCGCAGCACCAGCAGCCGGTGCCCGGTGCCGGGCAGGCCGGCCGCCGCCTCGATCACGCCATCCCCGGTGACGGGCGCGGCGGCGGGGGCGCTCTCCGCCGGAAGTTCGGCTGGGGTGGCTGTCACATCCGGCCCATGGCGCGGCAGCAGGGACTGGGGCGGTGCCTCGCCCGGCCGGAAGGCGACCGGCGCCTCGCCGAGGATCTGCACCAGGATGCCGCCACCGGTGAAGGCGACCTCGACCGTGGGCGCCAGCGCCTCCTCCGGCGTCAGCGGCAGGCGCAGCTCCTCGCCCCACTGCCCGCCCAGGCAGTCATTCACGATGAGGCAGGGCCGCCCCTCATGCCCGCGCACCACCAGATGCAGGCGGATATCCTCGCCCTGGTGGTAATTGGCGCTCTCCGACCGCGCCACGGCGCGCGGGCTGAAGCGCAGCGCCTGTGCGAAGGGCGGGTGCAGCGTCTCCGGCATGGCTCAGATCCTCGCCGGCGGGGCGATGCGGGCGGGGTCCGCCGCCCATTCGCGATAGCGCGCGAAGAGGGCTGCGGCCGCCGCCTCCGCATCGGGCGGCGGCGGGGCGGTGAGGCGCTCCGGCGCCTCGGCCAGGTCCAGCAAGTGATGCGCCAGCGCCGTCGGGTTCATCGCCACCTCGCCCACGGTCAGCACCGGCCGGCCCATGGCCTGTGCGAGGCGCGCCACCCCTTCCGGATCGGGGCCGGGCAGCAGCGCCAGATGCGCGCCGGGCAGCGCGGCCGCGGCCTCCTCCGGCGCGCGGATGTCGAGGAGGGGGGCGCGGGCGAATCCCGCCATCAGCCCCGCCGTCGCGGCCAGCAGGGCGCGTCCGGCCTCATCCGCCGGAAAGCCGGCCACCACCAGGAAGCGCCCGGTGGGCGGCAGCGGGCAGGGCTGCACCTCCGGCGGCAGGCCGGGCTCCAGCACCAGCCGCGCCGGATCGAGCCCGAAGCCGAGGCAGGGCGCCATCAGGCTCTCGCAGGGCAGCAGCAGCGTCGCCTCGGCCAGGAAGCGGCGCAGCGGGGCCGCATGCAGGAAGCCGCGCGGCGCGCCCAGGATGCCGATGCGCCCCGCCAGCTCCGGCGTCAGGGACAGCAGCAGGCGCGCGGCCGGGCAGGTCCTGCGCACCAGGCCCAGGAACTCCATCCCGAAGGGCGAGAGGTCCTGCAGGTGGACGAGGTCGGGCGGCCATTCCGCCAGCCAGCGCGCCAGGCGGCGCAGCAGGTCGGCGTCGTTCTGGCTCAGCTCCGCCGCGTCGTAGCCGGGCTCGGCCTCGGCCAGGAAGGCCCCGTCGGCGAAGGGCTGGAAGAGGCGGATGCCGGGCGGCGGTTCATGCCCGCCCGCGCCGCAGAGCAGCCGCGCCGCGAAGCCGGCCGCTTCCGCCGCGGCCCGCAGCCGCGCCGCTTCGCCCGCGGGACTGTGGCGCGCGGCCACCACCAGCAGGCGGGGCGGCGGGGGGCCGGCAGGCGCGTCCTGGTCCAGGAGAAACCCCTTTCATCGGCGATGAACGAAGTCCGGTGTATCCCCGCGCCTGATGCGGCTCAAGCGGCGCGGCACCTCCGCTCTCCCCCCGGGCGCGGAAACGCGCTATCCCCGCAGGCGCCGACAGGCGCCATCCCCCCGGCGCCGAGAGTTCATGCGGAGATGGCAACAGAGCCGATGGATGGCAGCGCCGAGACCCGAGAGGCCAGCCCGGAGGCCGCGCTCCTCGCCGCCCTCCAGCCTCGCGGCGAGATCCGCGCCATGGCGGGCGCCGCCGGGCTGACCGGCTGGGCCGCGCCCGATCCTCTCACGCCCGACGAACCGCCCGAGATCGGCCTGGACATCGAGGGCGCCCCCACCAGCATCGTCACCGCCGGGCCGCAGCGCGATTCCCGCGGCCGCTTCCGCCTCGACTGGGCGCCGCCCCCCCTCCTGCGCGACGGCGTGGCCCGCCGGGTCCGCGCCTTCCACATGCTCTCGGGGCATGAACTGGAGGGCTCGCCCCTCACCCTCGCCGCGCCGCCGGAAGCCGCGCCAGGGCCAGGGGGAGACGCGGGCCCGGCGCCCGAGGCGGGCCTCGGCCTGCGCTGGCCCGACGGGCTGGCCGGCACGCGCGCCGCCGGGGGCTTGCTGCCCATCGCCGAGGGCGTGCTGGCCGAGGCCGAGGCCGCCGCCGGCCGGCTCCGCTTCGAGCTCCTCGCCGAGGCGGGCGAAGCGCCCGAGGCGCTGCGCCGCGGCGTCCGCCTGCTGGCCGATGCGGTGGCGCCCGCCATCCGCCTGCACCTCCATCTCGGCCCCGCGCCCGCCGGCCAGCCCCTCACCTGGGAGGTGACCGCCTGGCTGCCCGAGGCCACGGAAGCCCATGTGAAGGCGCGCTTCGACATCACGCTGGAGCGGCGCGAGGGCGCCGCCTTCCACACGCTGCGGCGGCTCCGGCGCGGCACGCTCTTCCGCCGCCCTTCCGACCACCTGGTCAGCCTCACCCTGACGGAGGAGGAGGCCGCGCTGCTGGCCGAGGGCGGCGTCTGGCTCGGCCTCGCGGCGCTCTCGGCCAAGGGCCTTTCCGCCTGGTTGCCCAGCCCCGGCCCCGCGCCCCTGCCGGAGCGGCCCGTCTTCGAGGATGCGCGGCTGGACGGCGCCTTCGCCCATGCCATGGGCTTCGTGCGGGTGCATGGCGAGGCCGGGCGCGCGGCGCATCCGCTGCTGCCCGGGTTGTGGCAGGCGCCGTTGCCCGCCCCCCTGGCCGCCCCCCTCGCGGCGCGGCCGGCCGGGCACGCGCATCCCTTCACCCAGGTGATCCTGCCCGTCTACAACGGGCATGACGAGGTGCGGGCCTGCCTGCACGCGCTGCGCGCCGCCGCCACCGGGCCCATGCAGGTGGTGATGGTGGATGACGCCAGCCGCGACTTCACGGCCGAGATGCTGCGCGCCGAAGCCGCCGCCGACCCCCGCTTCATCCTGCACCGGCGGGACGTGAACCGCGGCTACACCAAATCCATCAACGAGGGCGTGATGCTGACCGGCGCCGACTGGGTGGTGGTGCTGAATTCCGACACGCTGGTCTCGAAGGGCTGGCTCGACCGGCTGCATGCCGCCGCCCTGGCGCGGCCGGGCACGGGCATGGTGGGCCCGCTCTCCAACGCCGCCACCTGGCAGAGCGTGCCGGCGGCCAAGCGCCCGGATGGCAGCTGGTCCACCAATGACATCATCGCGCCGTGCCACCTCGCGCGCATGCAGGCGCTCCTCGACGAGCTGTCGGAGCGCGCCTATCCCGAATTCCCGGTGCTCAACGGCTTCTGCACCCTGATCGCGCGCGCGGTGTTCGACCGCGTCGGCCTCTATGACGAGGATGCCTTCCCGATGGGCTATGGCGAGGAGACCGACCTCTGCCTGCGCGCGCGCCAGGCCGGCTTCCGGCTGACGCTGGCCGATGACTGCTTCGTCTATCACCACAAGAGCGTCAGCTTCGGCCAGGCGGCGCGCGCGCGCCTCTCCCGCGCGGGGGGGCTCGAGATGACGAACAAGCATTCCGGCGTCATCGTCCCGGCGCTGGAGCGCATCATGCAGGATTGCGCGCCGCTGGGCCGCCTGCGCGCCCGGCTGAGCAACCTGGCGGCGGAGCTGGCCAAAGGACAGGATTGAAGATGGCGCGCGTTTCCTTCGTTCTTCCGGTGGGTGGCGGCGGCGGCGGCGCGCATTCCGTGGTGCAGGAGGTGGACGCCATGCGCGACCTCGGCGTCGAGGCGCGCATCCTGGTGAACCAGGCCAATGCCCCCTTCTTCCGCGCCGCCTATGACCGCTTCCCCTGGGTGGCGGAGGGCGGCATGGCCGCCTTCGACGGCGCGCGCGAGCTGGCCGCCCTGCTGGCCGAGGCCGATGTGGCGGTGGCCACCACCAACACCTCGGCGCACGCCATCGCGGATACGCACAAGACCACGCGCGGCCTCGGCTTCCGCCACGCCTATTACGTGCAGGACTACGAGCCGCTCTTCTATCGCGCCGGCAGTACCGAGCACGCGCTCGCCATCGCCAGCTATGCCGTGCTGCGCGACTGCACCCATTTCGCCAAGACGCGCTGGCTCGCCGGCATGGTCGAGGCGGCGCACGGCCATGCGGCGGCGCTGGTGGTGCCCAGCGTGGACCACGGCATCTACCGCCCGGTCCGCCGCGCACCGGCCTCGGTGCGGCATGTCGTGGCCATGGTGCGCCCGGCCACGCCGCGCCGCGCGCCGCGCCGCACGCTGCGGATGCTGGCGCGCCTGGCCGCCGGCGAATTCGGCCCCGTGGCGATCACCGCCTTCGGCTGCGACGCGGAGGAGCTGGCGACCCATGGCCTCGCTTTGCCCGAGGGGGTCACGCTGCTCGGCCGCCTCAAGCAGCTGGAGGTGGCCGAGCTGATGCGCGCCACCGACATCTTCCTCGACCTCTCCGACTACCAGGGCTTCGGCCGCAGCGCCGCCGAGGCCATGGCCTGCGGCGCCGTCGTGCTCGCCCCCGCGCTCGGCGGCGCGGTGGATTTCATCGCGGATGGGGAGAGCGGCTTCCTGGCCGACACCACGGATGACGCGGCGGTGGCCGAGGCGATCCGCCGCATGCTCTCCCTCTCCGAGGTGGAACAGCGCCGCATGCGCCTCGCCGCGCTGGAGGCCGTCTCGGGCTTCACGCCGGTCAGGGCGGCGATCTCGGAATTGCGGGCGCTGGGGCTCGGCTGAGGGGCTGGGGCCGAGCGGCGCGCTCAGTCGGGCAGCGTGCGCTCGCCCTCGCCGAGCGGGCGCTGCATCGTCACCACATCCACCCATTGGCCGAACTTCAGGCCGACCGCCTTCATCGTGCCGACCTGGCGAAAGCCGAGCGAGGAATGCAGGCCGATGGAGCCGACATTCTCGCTGTCGCCGATCACAGCGATCATCTGGCGGAAGCCCCTGGCCGTCGCGTGCTCGATCAGCGCCTGCACCAGCGCCTTGCCGACGCCCATGCCGCGCACGTCGTCGCGCACATAGATGCTGTCCTCCGCCGTGAAGCGATAGGCGCTGCGGTCGCGGATCTGGGCGTAATAGCCATAGCCCACGATCCAGCCGTCATTCTCGGCCACCAGCCAGGCGCACCCCGCGCCCTGCACCTTCGCCATGCGCTGGCCGAGCTCCGCCGCGTCCGGCGGCGTCTCCTCGAAGGTGCCGGTGCCGGTCCGCACATGATGCGCGTAGATGGCGGTGATGGCGTCGATATCGCCCGGCGTGGCGTCGCGGATGATCATGCGAGGCCAAGCTCCGCCGAGACGCGCAGCGCGAGGTCGAGCAGCGCGCGGTCCCGCCCCGGGGCGGCGACGAGCGAAAGGCCGACCGGCGCGCCATCCACGAGCCCCGCCGGGATCGTCACCTCGCACAGCCCGGCGAGGCCGGAGAGCGCGGTGACGCCCATGCTGCGCTCGCGCACCGCGTTCTGCTCCGCCTGGGAGGCGGTGAGCAGCGGCGCGGGGAAGGGCGAGGTCGGGAAGGCGAAGACCGCGCCCCCCGCGAGCAGCGAGCGGATGCGGACGGAGAAGCGCTTGCGGTAAGCGCGGCCGGCGGCGGCCTTGGCGGGGTCCATGTCGCGCGCCGCGTCGAAGCGTTCGCGGACGCCCGGGCCGAATTGCGGATTGGTGGCGGTGATCCAGCTGCCGAGCGTGGCCCAGGCCTCCTGCGCCTGGGCGCAACGGAAATTCTCGTAGGTCTGGGCCAGGATGTTGGTCGGCCCCTCGACGCGCACCGCGGTGCCGGTGCCGGTGACGCGCTCCACCGCCTCCAGCGCCGGCTGCAGCGCATGGGCGGTCGCGGGATCGGCGTTCATCCAGACGCTTTGCGGCTTCAGCACAGGGGCGAGCTGCGCGACATTGGGCAGCGTGTCCTCGGGCAGCAGCGCATCTCCCACCGCCTGCAGGACGCGGGCCGAGCGCGCGAACCAGCCGCAGGTGTCGAAGCTCGGCCCCAGGCCGCAGGCGCCGGCGAGGCTGACCGCCCCCCAGCTCGGCCGGATGCCGAAGACGCCGCAATAGCTGGCCGGGATGCGCACGCTGCCGCCCGTGTCCGAGCCCAGCGCGAAATCCGCGAGCCCCCCGCCCACCGCGGCGGCCGAGCCGCAGGAGGAACCGCCCGGGAAGCGATCGGGCGCGTTCGGGTTGATGGGCGTGCCGTGCCAGACATTCTCGCCCGTCAGGCCATAGGCGAGCTCGACCGTCTTGGTCTTGCCCACCAGCCGGGCCCCCGCCTCCAGCAGCGCCATGACGGCGGGCGCGGTGGCGGCGGCGACAGGGTGGGTGCGGCCCCAATCCGGATTGCCATAGGTGGTGACGGAGCCCGCGACGTCGAAGAGGTCCTTCACGGCGAAGGTCAGCCCGTCCAGCACGCCGGAGCCGAGCGGCGCGTGCGTCACGCGCTCGCCCGGAATGAAGGCCTTCACATCATCGGAGAGTGTCATGGCGGGGACCCTGGAAGAACCCTGCCATGGTAGAGGGGCGGCCGGAATGCGCCAAGTGCGGGCGCCTCAACGCGCCCGCAGCAGCTCCGGCACGCGCAGCAGGATCAGCTCATTGTCATCCGCGCGCGTCAGGTGCCGCCCGGCCGAGAAGGGCAGGTTGTTGTCATTGCCGACGATGATGTGATCCGCATCCACCATCGCCACGTTCTCGATCGTGAAGAAGGGGAAGGTGAAGACCGTGTCGGACGCACCCGCCGCCCGGTCGCCCCGCTGGCGCGCCACGCGGTCCGGGTCCTGGATCGCCATCAGGTCCACATGGCCGATCTTGCGGATGAAGCCCTCCGCATCCGGCGCGCCGACATCCACCAGGTAGATGCGCTTGAGGCGCGCCGGCATGGCGAAGCAGGGCGCAGCATGCGTGCTCTCGACGCCCTGGGCGCAGGCGCGGCCGGCATCGCCTTCGCCATTGTCGCGCTCGATCACCAGCGCCCGGCGCTCGTCGATGAAGTTGAAGTCGCCGATCGCCGTCGCCCCCGGCTCCAGGCGGTAGCGCAGGGTGCGGCCGGTCCAGTCCATCCGCGCCACGTCGAATTCCAGCAGCCGCAGGAACTGGCCTTCGGGCTGGTTGCTGTTCGGCGCGAAGAGCGGCTGCTCCATCAGCGCCCAGAGGGTGCGGCCATCCGGCGTCAGCGCCATGCCCTCATAGCCGCCGGAGCGGCGCACGCGGTGGGGCACACCGGCGGTCGGGTTGGCGGGGATGAGGTTGGCGTGATGATCGGGCGTGCGCAGCACCTCGCCCTCCATCCGCGTCTCGATCACGCGCAGCAGGCGGCCCTGGCCATCGAAATGCAGCAGATAGGGGCCGAACTCGTCGCCGATCATCATCGTCCCGTCGGGCAGGGGCTGGATGCTCTCCACGTCGAAATCGGCGCCGGTCAGGTAGCGGTTCGGCGTCGCCTCGTTCTGGATCACGAAGCTGGTCACGCGGTTCGGGTCGGAGAGGAAGATGGTGTTCTCGACGGCCACCGCGCCGCTCTGCCAGTTCGGCCGCACGCGATGGATCATGAGCAGCGCGTCCGGGCTGTTGCGGCGATTGCCGAAGCCATTGTCGCCCGTCACCCAATAGCTGCCATCGCCCACCGGCTTGATGCCGGAAAAGCCCTGGAGCGGCTGGCCGGGGAAGGGCATGGCGAGGCCGGTGGGGCGCGGGCCATAGCCCGGAAGCGTCACGCCGGGGATGCTGCCGGCCTGCTCATTCCGGGCATTGCCCGGGCCAGCGAAGCGGCCGGACAGGCGGAAATACTCGGGCGCGTCGGCCGGGGGCGCCAGGAAGGTGGCGGCGGGCAGGATCGCCTGGCCGACCAGCCGCGCCTCGAAGCGCGTATCGGCGGCGGCGGGGCCGATCAGACCGAGGGCGGCGACGGTGGCGAGCAGAAGATGGCGCATGGGGAAACCTCCGGAAGGGAGGCCCCCGCCTAGCCATGCACGATGACGCGGCCGCGACGGATTTGTTGCGGCTGCGTCAATATTGCGACCCTAGACGAAACCGACCAGCGCGCCCTTGGTGACCATGGCGGCCAGCGCCGCGGCGGCCAGCGCCGGGCCCAGCGACATGTGCCGTGAGGTCAAGGCCCAGACGGCACCGGCCGCGATGAGGGCCCAGGCCAGCACGTCGCCCGAATCAATGCCTGTCATCTGACGTTTCCCGTGTGACGTTGCGATGACGCAACCTAGGACGAAACCCGTCTCTCGGCCAGTTTATTCGGCGGCCATGAGGGAGCGCTTCGGGCGGCCCGCCGCATCCCAGTTGCCGTCATCCAGCCAGGCCTGGATGGCGGCGGCCCGGGCCGGCCACTCATCGGCGAGGATGGAGAACCAGGCGGTGTCCCGCCGGCGGCCCTTGATGGTCATCACCGCGCGCAGCGTGCCCTCATAGGTGAAGCCGAGCCGCTTCGCCGCCCGCCGCGAGGGCGCGTTCAGCGCGTTGCACTTCCAGGTGAGGCGCCGGTAGCCGAGGTCTTCCATGGCGTGGCGCATCAGCAGGAACATCGCCTCCGTCGCCGCGCGCGTGCGCTGCATGCGGGGGCTGAACCAGATGTTGCCGAGTTCGATATGCGCGTTGGCCGGCTGGATCTCCATCAGCGTCAGCCAGCCATCCACCGTGCCGCTGCGATGCGGCCGGACAGCCCAGGCGATCGGGTCATGCGTGGTGGCGAACCCGCCGATGAACTGGCCGAGCGCCGCCTCGGAGGCGAAGGGGCCATAGCCCATATAGGCCCAGCCGGCCCCGCTCGCATCGCTCTGCGCCGCCTGCCAGAGATCCGGCACATGGCGCATGTGCAGCACCTCGAGGTCCACGCTGCGGCCCTTGTGGGGGATGCGCGCGGGCAGGGGCCGGGGCGTGGTGTCCACGGGCGGGCCCACGGGCGGGTCGGTCTCGGGGTCATGCGCAGGGATGAAATCAGCCATGCCCCCATCATTCCCCGCTTGCGCGCGCCTGTCACGGGCCGCAAAACGCCTGCCATGGACACGAACACCCAACCCATCCTCACCGCGCCGCCGGGCTTCTTCGCCGAAGAGGTCACCTGGGTGCATCACTGGACCGAGAGCCTGTTCAGCTTCAAATGCACGCGCGATGCGACGCTGCGCTTCACCTCGGGCCAGTTCGCGATGATCGGGCTGATGGTGGACGGCAAGCCGCTGACCCGCGCCTATTCCATGGTGAGCCCCGCCTGGGAGGACCATCTGGAGTTCCTCTCCATCAAGGTCCAGAACGGCCCCCTCACCTCGCGCCTGCAGCACATCAAGGTGGGCGAGCGCGTGCTGATCGGCCGCAAGCCCGTGGGCACGCTGATCCCCGACAACCTGCTGCCAGGGCGCAACCTCTGGTTCCTGGCGACGGGCACCGGCCTCGCCCCCTTCATGTCCCTGATGCGCGACCCCGAGGTCTATGACCGCTACGAGCGGATCATCGTCGCCCACACGGTGCGCGAGGTGAAGGAACTCGCCTATCGCGACTACATCACGGGCGAGCTGCGCGAGCACGAATTGCTGGGCGAGATGGTCTCGGAGAAGCTGATCTACCTGCCCGCCGTCACGCGCGAGCCCTTCCCCGTGCAGGGCCGCATCACCACCCGCCTGGAGACCGGCGAGGCCGAGAAGCAGGCGGGCGTGGCACCGCTCGACCCTGCGCATGACCGGGTGATGATCTGCGGCAGCGAGGCGATGAACGCCGATTGCAAGGCGCTGCTGGAGGCGCGGGGCTTCACCGAGGGCACCAACAACGCGCCGGGCACCTACGTCCTCGAGAAGGCCTTCGTGACGAAGTAATCCCCACGAACCCGCCTTCGGCGTCTTCGCGGGGGCCCCACAGAGTTCCCCATCAAATCGCCTGCGGCGCTTTGATGGGGGCCCCGGTTTGGCGCTGATCCTGGAGGCTGGGCTCATCCTGTCGTGATGAAGCCACGACAGGGCGCCGGGGGGCGGCCAGTGGGGATGGCTGGACAGCCCTTCCAACGCGCGCGACGTTGGAAGGGGAAACGACGCGCACCGAGAATCCGGCCGCAAAGCGGCCGGCGCGCCGCGACCGCCTTATCAACCAGCGCCACATGCCTGCGGCGCGAAGCCAAGGCGGCGGAGCCGCCGCCGGCGTTTGAGGGAAAGAACGACTCCATGTTCGTCGAAGAGCGCATCTACACCATGCATCCCGGCAAGATCGGGGACTACATCAAGGCCTATGCGGCGGAGGGGCTCGCGATCCAGAAGCCCATCCTGGGCCGCCTCGTCGGCTACTACTCCACCGAATTCGGGCCGCTGAACCAGGTGATCCACATGTGGGGCTACGAGAGCCTCGCTGAGCGCGCCGAGCGCCGCACCAAGCTCTTCGCCAACCAGGACTGGCTGAACTACCTGGCCAAGGTGCGCCCCTTCATCGCCAGCCAGGAAAGCAAGCTGCTGATCCCGGCGCCCTTCATGCAGGTGAAGTGGCAGGACTGAACGTGACCGTCCGCGTCGCCTACATCGCGACAAGCCTGGACGGCTTCATCGCGGCGGAGGACGGCTCCGTCGCCTGGCTCGAAGCCTTCCAGGCGACGGATTACGGCTATGGCGAATTCTTCGCCGGCATCGGCACGCTGGTCATGGGGCGTGCGACCTATGACCAGGTGCTGCATTCCGGCGCCTGGCCCTATGCCGGCAAGCGCTGCCTCGTGTTGAGCCGCCGCGGCATCGCTCATGCGCCCGAGGGCGTGGAAGCCTGGAAGGGCGACCTCGCCTCGCTCGCCGCGCATCTGGCGGCGTTGCCCGAGCGCGTCTGGGTGGTCGGCGGCGGCAAGCTCATCGCGGGATTGCTGGCCGAGGGTGCGCTGACCGAGCTGGATCTTTTCGTGATGCCGGCGCTGCTGGGCCGCGGCGTCCCCCTCTTCGCGGGCGGCCACCCGCCACCGGGCCGGCTCAACCTGCTGGACACCCAGACCTGGCCGAACGGCGTGGTGCGCCTGCGCTACGCGGTCGCCGAAGCGACACCCACCAAGCTATAGCGCCGCCCACCAAGTATCCGGCCGCAACGCGGCCGGCGCGCCCAGACCGACTTCACGGTTGGCACAACCGCCGCGGCGCGAAGCCAAGCCGCCGGAGGCGGCGCGTCGTGCCGAAGGCACGCCGCCGGCGTGACGTGCCTGAGGGCGGCAAAAACTCTTGCGGCTACTGCCGCAAGAGATAATCCGGCAGCCAGGTGACGATCCCGGGGAAGATCGTGATCAGCACCACCGTCACCACCAGCATCATGAAGAAGGGCAGCGCCGCCCAGGCGATCTCGGTCTGCTCCTTGCCCGTCATCGTCTGCATGACGAAGAGGTTGAAGCCGAGCGGCGGCGAGATCTCCGCGATCTCCACCAGCAGGATGATGAAGATGCCGAACCAGACAAGGTCGAACCCGGCGAGCTGCACCATCGGCACCACGACGGAGGTGGTCAGCACGATCATCGAGACGCCGTCCAGCGCCGTGCCCAGGATCAGATAGACGACGGTGAGGATGCCGATGATGGCGAAGGGGCCCAGCCCCGCGCCCGCCACGGCGGCGGCCAGTGCGGCCGGGATCCCGGTCAGCGCCATCGCCTTGGTCAGGAAGGCCGCACCCGCCAGGATGAACAGGATCATGCAGGAGAGCCGCGTGGCGCCGGCGAGGCTTTCCACGAAGCTGCGCCAGGTGAGGCAGCGTGTGACGGCGGCCAGCACCAGGCTGCCCAGCACGCCGAAGGCCGCCGCCTCCGTCGCCGTCGTCCAGCCCAGGAACATCGAGCCCATGACGGTGACGATCAGCAGGATGCACGGGATGAGCTGCGCGGATTGCTTCAGCTTCGCCCCAAGGCTCATCCCCGGCCCGGCGGCCGGCTGCTTCGCGGGATTCAGCATCGCCCAGATGATGATGTAGAGGCTGAACAGCCCCATCACGATGGCACCGGGGATCATGCCCGCGATGAAGACGCGCACGATCGAGACCTCGGCCGCCACCGCATAGACCACCATGATGATGGAGGGCGGGATCATGATGCCGAGCGTGCCCGCGGTGGCGAGGCTGCCGATGGCCACGCGCTCGTCATAGCCGCGCCGCTTGAGTTCGGGCAGCGCGATCTTGCTGACCGTGGCGCAGGTGGCGGCCGAGGAGCCCGAGACGCTGCCGAAGATGCCGCAGGCCAGGATGTTCACATGCAGAAGCCGCCCGGGAATGCGCCGTACCCAGGGGGCGAGGCCGTTGAACAGCTCCTCCGAGAGGCGCGTGCGGAACAGGATCTCGCCCATCCAGATGAACATGGGCAGGGCGGCCAGCGTCCAGGAGCCGGTGCTCTCCCAATAGGCCGAGGCGAGGAAGAGGCCCGGCGTCGGGTTCACCAGCGACATCGCGACATAGCCGGTGCCGGCGAGCGCCAACGCGATCCAGAGCCCGCTGCCCAGCAGCAGGCAGAGCAGGACGAGCAGCAGCAGCGCGAGTTGCAGGAGTTCCATGCTTACATCTCCGCCGAGAAATCGCCGCGCGCGGCACGTTCTTCGGCCGCTCGGACGTAGCTCGGCTTTTTGCCGCGCAGCACGATCGCCAGCTCATCCAGGATGGCGATGAGCAGGATGCCGGAACCCAAGGGGATGGCGAGCTTGGGGATCCAGATCAGGAAGGGCACGCTGCCCTGCGCCACCTCCTCGATCTCGCGCGAGAACATGGCGTCCGAGAAGGTCCAGTAGACGATGTAGGCGACCAGCGCGGCGGCGAGCAGCAGCACCGCGATCTCGATGAGGCGCCGAAGCCCGGGCCCCGCCTTGTCAATGAAGAGGCCGACGCGGATCAGCTCGCCGCGCTTGAAGGTGTAGGCCAGCGCGAAGAAGGTGGTGGCGACGCAGAGATAGGCGGTGAAATCGTCCGCGCCCGGCAGCTGGATATTGCCCTGGCGGAGGAAGACCTGCGCCATCATCGTGGCGAAAATCCCGAAGAGCGACAGCGCGGCGAGCCCGGCGCTGACGAGGTAGAGCCCATCCAGGGCGCGGCGCAGGATCGTCATGGGCGGGGTGCCTCAGGGGATTATCGCAGGGCGTGGTGTCACGCGATGTTCGGCCCGGCCGCCGGGCCGGGGCAAGGGCTTATGGCAAGCGGCAAGCCCGGTGCGCGGCGGCGCTGCACGCCGCTTGCGCAACCGGGTCCTGCATCTGGGCAGCGCTTGGGCGCTGCCCCCTCACTCAGCCGCGATAGGCGGCGATGACGCGGGCGCCATCCTCGCCGGCGCGGGCGACCCATTCGCGCGTCATCTCCTGGCCGATGCGGTCCAGCGCCTCCAGCAGCGCGGGCGAGGGGCGGGCGACGGTCATGCCGCGCTGGGCCAGGGTCGCCTCGCTCGCCGTGATCGCCTCCTCCGCCAGGCGCCAGCCGGCGGCCTCGGCCGCGGTGGCGGCGGTGCGGATCGCGGCCTGGTCGGCGGCCGAGAGCGCCTCGAAGGCGCGGCGGTTCACGAAGACGGCGTTGCGCGTGTGGGTGAAGCCGACCGGCGTATAGATTCGGCTGAAATCCCAGGCGCTGCTGTCCACGCCGGTCGCCGCACTCGTCACCATCGCGTTCACCACGCCGGTGGCGAAGGCCTGCGGCACTTCGGCGGCCTGGATCAGCGCGGGGTTGGCGCCGATCAGCGTCGCGAAGCGGTTGGTCATCACGCTGAATGTGCGGAAGCGGGAACCGCGCAGCGCCTCCAGCGTATCCACCGGGGTGTTGGTGTAGAAGCCGGAATTGGGCCAGGCGACGGTGTAGAGCAGCGAGAGGCCCTGGCGCTGGAAGCGCGCCTCGATGAAGGGGCGGGTCAGTTCGTTCAGGCGGCGGGCCTGGGCGATGGTCGGCGCCAGCATAGGCACGCCGTCAATCTCGAAGAACGGGTCCTCATTGCCATAGGCGCTGAGCAGGATCTCGCCGAGCTGCACCTGGCCCTGCTGCACGCCGCGCTTGATCTGCGCCATGGGCAGCAGCGAGGCGTTGGAATGCATCTGCACCTGCACGCGGCCGCTCGTCGCCGTCTGCACCGCCTCGATGAAGGCGCGGTTGTTGCGGGTGTGGAAGTTCCCGTCCGGATAGGGGGTGGCCATCTGCCAGCGGGCCTGGGCGCTGGCCAGGCCCGGCATCAGGGGGGCGGCGGCGCCGGCGGCCAGCAGGGTGCGGCGGGTCACGGTCATGGTCGGGCTTCTCCGGGAAGGTGTCTCTCTGGGTGGGATCATCGGCCGGGCCATGCACTTGGCGCAAGCCCGGCATTTCTTGCGGGCGGGTCAGGATCGCAGCGACCCCGCCAGGAAGCGATCCAGCAGATCCAGCCGGTCATTGCCGAAGAAGAGTTTTCCATCGGCCGTGACCATGGGCAGGCCGAAGACGCCCGCCGCGATGGCTTCCTCGGTGTTGGCGGCGAGCTGGGTCTTCCAGCGTTCCTCGCTGGTGGCGGCGATCACAGACTGCGCGTCGAGCCCCGCCTCCGCGCCGAGCCGCCCGAGCTGGTCGAGATCCTCGATGTCGCCCATCTCGCTCCAATAGGCGCGCAGCACGGCGCGGGCGAAGGCGCCGCCCTTGCCCTCGGCGCTGGCGAAGCAGGCGGCGCGCAGCGCGCGGGCCGGGCGCAGCGGATAACGCGGATGATAGCGCAACGTGACGCCGCCGAGCGCCGCCCAGTCCTTCAGGTCCTGCCTGTACCAGGCGAGGAAGGCGGGGTTCGCCTCCAGCGGGCGGCGCCCGTCAATCGCGTCAATCAGCCGCGCGAGATAGACCGGCCGCCATTCCACGCCGCGCCCGTGCTTCGCGGCGATGCCCTCGATCCGCAGCGCCGCCAGGTAGCACCAGGGGCTGTGCACGTCGTAGCGGAAGATGAGGGGCGTCATGCGGGCAGGTTGAGGGGGCGGTGTGCGGGGCGCAAGGGGCGGCATGGCGCCGCGCGTGATCTGCGGTAAGGCAGGCGCATGACCCTCGATGCCCTGCGCCGCGGCGACCTCGCCGGCGCCCGCGAATTGCGCCTGGCCCATTGCGGCCTGACGGAATTCCCGCGCGAGATCTTCGGCCTTGCGGAGACGCTGGAGGTGCTGGACCTCGGCGGCAATGCGCTGTCGGAGCTGCCGGCCGATTTCGGGCGCCTCACGCGGCTGCGCGTGCTGTTCGGCTCGAACAACCGCTTCGCGCGGCTGCCGCCCGCGCTGGGCGATTGCGCCGAACTCAGCCAGGTGGGCTTTCGCGGCACCGGCCTGCGCGAGGTGCCGGCCGAGGCGCTGCCACCCAAGCTGCGGTGGCTGACGCTGACCGACAACCGCATCGCCACACTGCCGGCGGCGCTGGGCGAGCGGCCCGCGCTGCAGAAGCTCATGCTCGCCGGCAATGAGCTCACGGCCCTGCCCGAAAGCCTGGCCGGGGCGGCCGGGCTGGAGTTGCTGCGCCTCGGCGCGAATCGGTTCGGGACTTTGCCGGGGTGGCTGGGCGAGCATCCGGCGCTGGCCTGGCTCGGCCTCGCGGGGAACCCGGCGCTGGAAGGCGCGCTGCCCGCCGCGCGGCTGGTGCCCTGGGCCGCGCTGACGCCCGGCGCGCTGCTGGGCGAGGGCGCCTCGGGCCGCGTGCATCAGGCCCTCTGGCGCGATGGCGCGCCGCGCGAGGTCGCGCTCAAGCTCTTCAAGGGGGCGATGACCAGCGACGGCCTGCCGCGCCACGAGATGGCGGCGAGCCTCGCCGCCGGGGCGCATCCAAACCTGGTGGGCGCGTTGGGCGAGGTGCGGGACCATCCCGAGGGCCAGGCCGCGCTGCTCATGCCGCTCATCCCGCCGCACTGGCGCGTGCTGGCCGGGCGGCCGAGCCCGGAGAGCTGCACGCGCGATGTCTATGCGCCCCGCCTTCGCCTCGAGCCCGGGGCGGCCCTGACGCTGGCGCGCGGCATCGCGGCGGCCACCGCGCATCTGCACGCGGCGGGCGTGCTGCATGGCGACCTCTACGCGCACAACATCCTGTGGGACGGCATGACGGGCGCGGCCGTTCTCGGTGATTTCGGCGCGGCGGCCCTGCTCGGCGCCGATGCTGGCCTGACGCGGATCGAGACCCGCGCCCTCGGCATCCTGCTGGAGGAACTGTGCGCGCTGGCTCCGGCGGCGACCGCGCTCAGCGCCGTCGCGCAACGCTGTCTCGCGCCGCGCCCGGCGGACCGCCCTTCCCTTGCGGAGGTCGCGGCCGCGCTGGGCTGAGCGCGCTATTCCGGCTGCACCCCCGCCGCGCGCAGCAGCGCCACGCTGCGCTCCATTTGCGCGCGGACATAGCCCATCACCTGTTCCGAGGTGGTGAAGCCCGGGCGCACCTGCACGGCCAGTTCCGTCAGCCGCCGCTTGTTCTGCTCGATCGCGGTCTGGAAGGCGGCGCTCAGTGCGGCGACAACGGCCGGCGGCGTGCGTGCGGGCGCCAGCACCGGGAACCAGATCTCCGCGATGAACTGGGGCAGCCCCGCCTCGGCCGAGGTCGGCACATCGGGCATCGCCGGGCTGCGCTCGGCCGCGGCGATCACCAGCGGCCGGGCCGAGCCCGCGCGCACCACGGCGGTGGCGGCCGGAATATCCGGCGTGCTCATCTGCGCCTCGTTGCTTAGCACCGCCAGCATGGAGGGGCCGCCGCCGCGATACTGCACGATCTGGAAATCCACCTGCGCGCTGGCGCGCAGGATCTCGCCCGCCAGGTGGATGGCGCTGCCGATGCCGCCCGAGGCCAGGTTGTAACGGCCAGGATGGGCGCGCAGCAGGGCCAGCAGCTCCTGGAAGGTGCGGGCCGGGAGCTGGGGGTTCACCACCACCACATGCGGCGCGAAGCCGATGATGCCGATGCCCGCGAAGTCGTTCACCGCGTCATAGGGCATGCGCGCGACCAGCGCCGGCGTGATCGCCTGCGCGCTGCTGTTGACCAGGATGGTGTAGCCATCCGGTGCCGCCTTCGCGACGAGGTCCGTGCCCACCAGCCCGGCCGCGCCGCCGGTGCGGTTCTCGATGACGAGCGGCTGGCCCAGCGCATTGCCCACCGCCTCGGCCAGGACGCGCGTCACCACATCCGTCCCGCCGCCCGGCGCATGCGGGATGATGACGCGGATCGGCCGGTCCGGCCGCCAGGCGGGTTGGGCCAAGGCAGGCATGGCCAGGGTAGGCATGGCCAGGGCAAGCGGAGCGGCGAGCGCCGCGCGGCGTTTCAGCATGGATCGTTTCTCCCTGCGGGGTGGCGTCTCATCCGCGCCACGCTCTCACGCGCGGAGCTTAGGGCAGCGTCTTCGCCTCGCACCATGTTTTTTGACACGATGGCGCGCGGCGCCCGGCGGCGGCATGCTGCCCCCAACCAGAACAGGGAGGAACGACAGCATGAAGATCGGGTTCATCGGGCTTGGCACCATGGGGGCCTTCATGGCCGCCAATCTCCAGCGCGCCGGCTATCAGCTCGTCATCAACGACATCCGCCGGGAGGCCGGGGCCAACCGCATCGCCGCCGGCGCCATCTGGGCGGAAACGCCGCAAGCGGTGGCCGAGCAATGCGAGGTGGTCTTCACCTCCCTGCCCGGCCCGAAGGAGGTGGAGGCGGTGGTCTTCGGCCCCCAGGGCCTGCTGGCCGGCATCCAACCCGGCGCGGCCTATTTCGACCTCTCGACGAACGCGCAATCGCTGATGCGCCGCGTGGGCGAGGCGATGGCGGAAAAGGGCGCCTTCGGCTTCGACGCGCCGGTCAGCGGCGGGCCCAAGGGGGCCGAGACCGGCCAGCTCGCCATCTGGGTGGGCGGCGACAAGGCCGTCTATGAGCGCTGCAAGCCGGTGCTGGACGCGATCGGCGACCAGGCGGCGCATCTCGGCCCCATCGGCAGCGCGACGGTCGCCAAGCTCGTGCACAACATGGCGGGCTACGCGATCCAGGTGGTGATGGCGGAGGTGTTCTCGATGGGCGTGAAGGGGGGCATGGATCCGCTCGACCTCTGGGCGGCCGTGCGCCAGGGCGCCTATGGGCGGCGCCGCGTCTTCGATCGCCTGGCCGACCAGTTCCTGATCGACCAGTACGAGCCGCCGGCCTTCGCGCTGAAGCTGGCGCACAAGGATGTGACGCTGGCCGTGACCATGGCGCGCGAACTCGGCGTGCCCATGCGCTTCTGCCAGCTGACGCTGGAGGAGATGAACGAGGCGCTGAACCGCGGCTGGGGCGAGCAGGACAGCCGCGCGCCGATGAAATTGCAGCTGGAGCGCGCGGGGGTGCAGATCAAATGCGACCCGGCGGCGATCCAGGCGGTGCTGGAGAAGGATGGGTGAACTGGCGTAGGAAAGGGAGCTGGGCGCGGAAACTCTCTGAGTTCCGGTTTCGTTCGCAGCTGGCCCTTGTCCCAAGGGTTCAGGATCGGCAGTTTCGCGTGCACGAAATCATCGACATTCCGAGTGACTATCGCGAGGCCATGGATGCGCGCCGTTGCTGCAATCAGCGCATCCGGCTGAGCATAGGCGTATCGCGCTTTCTGGCCTTCGACGACGAGGTGGCGCCATGCGACTAGCACAGCCTCATCGAGCTCCAGGATCCGCGCGCCGAACCAAGCGCGAACCCCATCGTGCAGCCAGGCTTCGAGTTCCGCGCGAAAGCCAGGGTCGGCGACGCGCTCGATCCCGAAAACAATCTCCGCAACCGTCACGCGGCTCAAGTAGCAGGCAACTGGCGGTACGTTGCTGGCCCAGGCGGCCACGCCCCGGTTACAGCTCGCCCCCTTGCGCCGTTCCGAGATGAGATGGGTGTCCGGCGGCCAGCCGCAGCAGTATCTGCTCGCCGCTGGGCCACCCCAGGGGGGCAGGCCACTGTTCTCTCGCCCAATATTCATCACGGCGCGGATCGACGCATCACACGCTTCAGGTCGTCCATCACATCCCGGTAGAGATCCGGCGCGCGGTCCTGCATGATGCGGTGCCAGGCGAAGAGGTCTGGTACCCGTGTTGGATCGTCGCGCAGCAACTCACGTTTGATGAAGGGCCCTCCCGCATCGGCCAGCAGCAGCCAAAGGTCAATCACGGGATTGGACGCGCTGCGCCGTGCCGCAGCATGCAGCGCCCGCTCAGCGGCAGCCCTGATCAGGTTTGCCATAGCATGCGAGGGAGGCGGGCTCTCAGCCTCGACAATGGCCTGGGCGTGACGGATCAGCGCCTGATAGTGGAAGGCTGCGGCACAGCGCAGTCCTGCCGCCTGCATCGCGGGAGTAAGTCCGATTTCGTAATGCTTCACCACGGCCCATTTTGACCGAACATTTCTCACTCCGCGCCAAAACTCGGAGAATGCCGGATGGGTCAGTGCAGCCGGTCCGAAGGCGACGAGGTAGCTCTGCAGATGATATCGCTTCTGCCAACTGTCAGTCGCACCCCAGACATCGGCGCTCGCGAAATCCATCTTGTCGAACAATCCCGCGAGGGGCGATAAGGGAGCATAGACACTGTCATTCGCCAGTACCAGCATGGACAGGCATTCCAGTTCGATGCCCAAGTTCAGAATGCCGTCGCGATAGGCTCCGAAATCATAGCCGCGATTGTCGCGCAAGATGATCCGGATACAGCGACCGGACAGGTAATCCAGGCTCTCCCTGGTGATGCCCGAATTAGTGACGAAGGCGATGCAGAAGCCTTCGGCCAAAAGGGCATCGATGTAGCGTCGTGAATGACGGTGCACGACCCCGCCTCCATCATAGTGGACGAAGATGCAGACCTTGCCGGTCGGTGGCGCCTCGCCCTCCATATTGGTGTGCACACAGGATTTCGTGTCGCCCGCAGCGATCCAAAAATGGATATGGGCAGCCACGCTCCGCCACAAGATGATGATGCTGAATCGCACTTTCTGCGCGAGGCGATGAAGCCCGCTCACGAGGTTGACCGCGCCGGAAAGCTGTTCAGATGAGCGACCTCTGCTTCGGCCTCCCGAACCAGTGCGGCCGCCGCATCCGCCTCACCAAGCATGCTCAGGCCAAGGGCCGCGGCCTCGGTTGCCGGCCAGTAAAGAACCGTGGCAGCGGCGGTGTCGCCCGTAGCGAAGCTCCGTAGCAGGCCAGCACGCAGCACCCGCAACCAGTCCAGCGCATCGCGCCGACGCCCGTCGGCCAATTGCAATTCCATCACGGAGCGGCAATAAGCGAGCGACGCTTCGGCATGGCTGATCGGGCCCACCTCGCTGATGTTCCACCAGTCGGCCGGCATCGCCGCCGCAATGCGGCGTGCTTCCTCCAACGCGCCGCGATTGACCAGCGCGACAAAGCAGCCTCGGACGGCGACCTCCGCGTGGCGCATGCCCCCGGCTGCGATCAGCGCCTCGATGCGGGCTGCGATGCCGCCGTCGCCCCGCAGCGCGGCAATGACGATAAGTTCGCGAGTTGCGGCAAAGGCCACCTCCTCTGCGTCTCCATCATCGGAGCCGATGGCCCGCAGGGCGGCACGCAAACGCCAGGCCGCTGCCGCAGCGGCGCACAACAGATGCTCCGCGGGTTCGCCGCGCTGGAGCTTCTCCAGCCCCAACTGCAATTCCATCACGGCGCGACAATAAGCGAGCGATGCATCTGCCTGGCTGATCGGGCCGATGTCGTTGATGGCACACCACTCGGCCGGCATCGCCTCCGCAATGCGGCGTGCTTCCTCCAATGCGCCGCGATTGACCAGCGCGACAAAGCAGCCTCGGACCGCGACCTCCGCGTGGCGCATGCCCCCGGCCCCGATCAGCGCCTCGATGCGGGCTGCGATGCCGCCGTCGCCCCGCAGCGCTGCCATGACGACAAGCTCGCGGGTTGCGACGAAGCCCACCTCCTCGGCGTCTCCATCATCGGAGCCGATGGCCCGCAAGGCGGCGCGCAAACGCCCGGCCGCCGCCGCGGCGGCGGCCAGCAGGTGCTCCGCGGGTTCGCCGCGCTGGAGCTTCTCCAGTCCCCTGTGCAACAGCACCCCCGCCAGGCAGACCGGCTCCCGCGCGACCAGGGCTTCCAGGGACAGGGTCCCGGCTGCCGTATCGAAGCTCTCGATCCCACGGCCAAACCGAGCTGTGACCGCTGCCTCCAGATCATCCCATGCGTCCATGGCGGCGGGCATGTCGCCGGCGGCGCTTCGTTCCCGATACAGGCGTGCCCGCACGCCAAGCCCGAGGTCGGAGGTGGGCGGCACGGCGCTGGACGCCGCGGCCAGCCAAGCAAGATAGGGCGCGCGATCGTTATCGGAGCCATGGGGCGGCGCGCCGGCGATGGCGATCAGCTGCGCACCTTCACGCGTTACATTCACCTCGTCGAAACCGGCGCGACGCAACAGCATCGCAAGGCTCGCCCGCGATTGGATCACCATGTGCCAGCCCGCTGAGAGAAGCGGGATGAGCAGGCCTTCCCCCGTTTCGGGCGCGATCAGTTCGGCTGCCGGGGTGGTGAGCACCAATGTCCCATCCGGCCGAAGCGCGCGCCGCAGTGTGATCAGCATGGCAAGCGGATCAGGCACATGCTCCAGGACTTCGGAGGCATGGACGACATCGAAACTCTCGCCCAGCGGATCATCGGAAAGCAGGTAGCGCGGCGTGATGGGCAGGCCGAGCAAGTCACGTCCGGCTGCGGCAAAAGGAGACGGGTCGAGGCCCGTCACGTCCCAGCCGAGAGTGCGGCGCGCGATGTCGAGTCCAAGGCCGAACCCGCAGCCAATTTCAAGGTAGCGCGAACCGGGCTGGCGGCCGAGAGAGGCCAACCGCACAGCCATGCCGCCCATATTTGCGCCCTGCTGCAGATAAAACGCCAAAGCGGCACCGCCGCCCGGCGGATCCTCGGCATAATCTCCGACGGCCAGCTTTTCGAAAAAATGCGCGCCACATGCCTCGCACGCCAACAAGCGAAGCCACTCTCCGCGAGGTGTGGGCACTTCCAGCACCGGGCGCTGCATGATGCTGGCTGTGCAGTTCGGGCAGCGCATGAACGCGGTGGATGCTGCGCGTGCCGTAAGCCAACGCGGCGACGTCGCTGTCATATCAACTGGGCCTCTTTCTGGATCGCGCGCACGGCAGGTCAACCCGCACGCAAAAGCATTAAAATAAACGACAACAATGCAGGAAATATTTATTGTATTTTATTTATAAATGAAAATATTTATTTAATTAAAATCATAAATTTTAACCGTTTGCCCTGTTTTCATAAACTATCGCGGATAGCACTGCTTGCTTGCGCCGTAAGCCACGACACCGATTTCAGGCGCCCCGCATCTTGCAACCGTTTGTCCAGAAAACCGGGGCCGGCAAAAACACCACACGCCGGCTTAGTGTCCGCACGCTACCTGGACCTCAGGTCACGTGAACCATAGTAGACCGTCGTACTGCAGCGGCGCGGGCAGTTGGTCTCGTGTGCGACCCGTCCAGGTCACTGAGGTGTCGATCACGCCATTGCCATCCAGATCACCGTGCATGGTGACGCCTTCCCAGCCAGGCGCACCAGCACTGTCGACCCACAGCACCTGGCTCACACCAGGAAGCCAGCCGAACACCGACAGACGCTCACCCACTTCCCAGTCTGTGATGGTTGCCCAGGTGGTAGTGCCTCCGCGACCATCCAGGAAGAAGTCGTCGCGACCAGCGCCACCTGTGAGGAAGTTGGAGCCTGTGCCGCCATCCAACACATCATCGCCCGCTCCGCCGTTGGCTGCGTCATCACCACCCAACAGATTGAAGAAGTCATTGCGTGACGTGCCGATCACCACATCGCTATTGGGACTTCCCAGTGTCTGATATTCCAGCCAGGCAACAGGACCCACATAGCGGTCAGGCAGAATCTGGGTCGATACGCCGCCCGTTAGCACAGTCACCAATGGTTCTAAGCCTTGGAGCGAACTCACCAGCACGGGTGCAGCGCCACCAAAGCTCAAGAGTTCGACGTTTGAAAGTTTATCCGTACCGTCAGGACCTGACACGATGAGTGTGGCGCCGTCATAGCCAAGACGATAGGCGGATTGCGCACCGCTGAAGGAAGCCAGATCAACGCCAGCGCCCCCATCGATCACATCATTTCCGCCCAAGCCGATCAGGGTGTCATTCCCAGCCAACCCTGTGAGCGTGTCTGCGTTGGGCGTGCCGACGAATGCATCATCATTAACGATCGTGCCCGTGGCAGATGCGGTGCCAATCACCAGTCCCGTGCTGGGAATGCTGAGAGTGACGATGAAGCCCTCGTCCGTTTCGCCAGAGGCATCGCCTGCGACCTCGATCGTGATGGTCTTGCTGGTCTCGCCGATGTCAAAGGTCACAGTGCCAGTGGGCAGCGCATTGCCCACGAAATCCGCTGCTGCGGCTGCGTTGGTGCCTGACCCTGTCACAGCCCAGGCAGCGGTGTGCACCACAGAGCTGTCGCCTGTGCGTGTCGCTGTGAAGGTGTAGTTGGTGGTGCCGCTCTGACCTTCTGCCTTGGTTGCAGAGGTGGCTGCGAGTGACACAGAGGCATCGTCATTGATGATGGTGCCTGTGGCAGAAGCCGTACCAATCACCAGCCACGTGCTAGGGCTGCTCAGGGTGACGGTGAAGCCCTCGTCGCTTTCGATAGCAGCGTCGCCTACCACCTCAATGGTGATCGTCTTGCTGGTCTCGCCGATATCAAAGGCTACCGTGCCCGTGGGTAGCACTCCACCCACGAAGTCCGCTGCTGCGGCTGCGTTGGTGCCCGAGCCTGTGACAGCCCAGTTCGCTGTATGCGGCACTGAGATGTCGCCTGTGCGTGTGGCTGTGAAGGTATAGCTGGTGGTGCCAGCGTTACCCTCCGCCTTGCTGCCAGAGGTGGCCGCGATGGACACAGAGGATTCGTCGTTGACGTTGGCCACCGTAATGGCGACGGCCTGAGGGGTGCTGGTCAGACCGCCATCCGAGGCGGCGGTGAGGATGATGTCGTAGACATTGTCAGCGCCGGCATCGGCGGGGCCCTCGAAGTCCGGCGCATTTACGAAACTCACCTCCCCTGTGACGGGGTCTATCGCGAACAGCAGCGCATCTGCTCCGCCGCTAATCGACCAGGTCAATGCATCGCCGTCCTGGTCGGTGCCCGTCGCGGTGAATACAACGCCGGTGTCGTTCTCGACGAAGGGGACCAGAGGGCCACCCGTGTTCTCATAGGCTGTCAGCGTGCCGGCAGAATCCCCCACCACAAGGTCGAGGTCGCCATCGCCATCCAGATCGGCAAAGCTGGGCGAACTGGAATCGCCGATGTCGACGCCCTCAAAGGGATTGGTCGCGAATACGCTGAAGCCATCGACAGTGTTTTCATAGGCAACCAAAGTGCCGTCCTGCGCCCCCATGACGAGATCGAAGTCGCCATCGCCATCCAGGTCTGCGAAGGCAGGCGCGTTAGGGATGCTCCCGCCAACACCGGCGAGAGGGTCAATGGTAAAGGCAACGCCGACCTGGCCAATCACCTGAACGCCTGACTCCGTCCATACGACGAGGTCGAGGCTGCCATCGCCGTCCAAATCGGCGAATGCTGGCTTTGCCGCACCGCCCGCTTGGAGACCAGCATAACGATCGAGAGGATCAGGCGTGAAACCAAAGTCGGTCTGCAGGTAGACCGATAATGTGCCGTCAACGTTCCCCACCACCAGGTCGGCGCGGCCATCGCCATCAAGATCGGCAAAGACTGGCGAACTGCGGGAGCCAACACTGATTCCGGCAAAGGGGTTGACGGCGAGAGGGCTGAAGCCGGCACCGTTCCTTTCATAGGCCAGCAGCGGCCCGTCACCCGCGCCCACCACAAGGTCGACGTCACCATCCCCATCAACATCGGCAAAGGCCGGCGCGCTGAAGGACCCAACACTGATGCCGGCGAAGGGATTGTCGGCAAAGGTGCCAAACTCTACGGCCAGCGGCAGCGAAAGAGTGATCTGCGGCGCATCATTGGCATCCGTCACCGTGATTGCGACATCGAGCGACGCGCTGGACTCGATGTTGTCGGTGACCGACACCACGATACGGTATATGTTATCACCATCAAAATCGGACGGCGCCTCATAGTTCGGCGGCACCTTGAAAGTCACCACGCCTGTGCCGGCGTCAATGTTGAACCGCCCCGCATCGTCACCGCTCAATGACCAAGTCAGCGGGTCCCCCTCCGGGTCAATGCCCATTGCGGTGTAGACCGGCCCCGTGCCGTTCTCTTCGAAGGCGGCCTCCCCGCTGGAGGTCACGACCAAGGTCGGGGGAATATCGGACTGGGCAAGTGATGACGACACAGGACACCTGAAATGGAAGCCGGCACGCTCCCACCAAACGGAAATAGATCCGCGCTTGCCGGAGCGCGGCGCCACCCATCCCCACCCGGCGGCGATGAGGGATCGAACATAGCCACGTTGCAAGCCGAAGACTTGCCACAGCGCAGCCAGCGTAAGTTACAAGTGGCAGCAAATGCCGGCCGGCACCATCGCCACTTTGTTTGTTTTTTGCTGATATTTTGCATGCTTGGAGTAGCCTGGATAAAACCAACAAGGGGCTTGGTTGGCTGACTGCGGGGGCACGAACCCACGTGCCTCGTGCATGCGCAAGCAGGGCTTGGGTGGTGGCGTAAGTGATCGCTTGAGAATGGCTTGGCGCGGCGCGGCCGGGGGTGATTCAAGCTCGGGATGTGGACCCGAGACACCCGATGCCGGATGGCTGAGCTTGGCCGAAAGACGAAGCGCTACCCGTCTGACCTGACGGACGAGGAGTGGGCGCGGATCGAGCCGCTGCTGCCGAAGCCGTCACGGCGGGAGCGTAAACCAGCGGTTGACCTGCGGGAGGTGCTGAACGCGATCCGCTACACGGCCCGCAGTGCGGGCGGCTGGCGGATGCTGCCGGTGCACTTCGGCCCATGGCAGACCGTGTCAATGCTGAGGTTGAATTCCTCAGAAGTTCTGGGTGAAAGTTCCCCAATTCGGCTGGCGGCTATGTCGCGGCGGTGAGTTCGGGAAGGCGTGCCTTCGGCGGTCTGCCGCGCCGTCGTGGTCGTGGATGGGACTGCTGGATGTTCCGGGTACCGGCGCTGTCGGGCAGCAGGTCGGCATGGCGGCGGAGGCGATAGCTGGCGCCCTCGATGCGCACGACGATGGCGTGGTGGAGCAGGCGGTCGAGCAGCGCGGTCGCGACGACGGTGTCGCCGAACACCTCGCCCCATTCGGCAAAGCCGCGGTTGGAGGTGAGGATCATGGCGCCGCGCTCGTAGCGGGCGTTGACCAGCTGAAAGAACAGGTTCCCGCCGCCGGGGACGACGGGCAGGTAGCCGATCTCATCGACGACCAGCAGTTGGGGGCGGCAGAGGAACCGGATGCGCTCGCGCAGGGTGCCCTCGCGCTCCGCCTTAGCGAGCGAGGCGATCAGCTCGGCAAGCGTGGTGAAATAGACGCTGCGTCCGGCCTTTACCGCCTCGACGGCGAGCGCGATGGCAAGGTGGGTCTTGCCGCAGCCGGGCTGGCCGAGGAAGTGGAGCACCTCGTGCCGATCGATGAAGTCGAGGCCCGCGAGGGTGAGGATGCGGTTGCGGTCGAGGGAGGGCTGGAACGAGAAATCGAACCCGGCCAGCGTTTTGATGTTCAGCAGCCGGCCCATTTTGAGGGCTGCCTTGACGCGACGCCCCTCGCGCAGGCTGAGTTCCTCGTCGAGCAGCTGATCGATCGCCTCGAGGGGAGAGATCTCGCCGCGCTCGAGTTGGCGCAGCAGGTGATCCAGCACCTCGATGGAGCGCGGCATCCTTAGGCCGACCAAGTGTCGGCGGATGCGATCAAGAGTGGCGGGTGCAGCGTTCATCGCGCGGCCTCCCCGGTGGCCAGGCGCCGGCCGACCGCCATCGTAGATGGCGAGCGAGCGTGGTGCCACGCCAGCTGCCGCGGCGGTTACCGATGGTGACGCCGCGGCGCCTGCACGCGGTGTGGCGCTGTTGTGGGGCGGCGGGAGGCTGCGGTGTCCCTCGGCGATGCGGCGCCGGCCGCGCCCCTCCAACACTGGATGTGCGGCGATGAGGCGGCCGTCCTCCAGGATATGGACCTCGGAGGCGGTGACCTGGACCTCGACGGGGCGTCGGCGCGTGCCGTCGGGGACGGAGTAGAAATTGCCGCCCACCGAGATCATACCCTCGTGCGAGATGCGCCGCTCGAGGCGGAGCACGGCATTGAAAGGCCCGGCCGGCAGCTGCCGAAGGGTCGGCTGTTCCTCGGCGAAGTGCTCGATGACGATGCGGCCCGTGGTTCCGTGCAGGCGGCGGTTGGCGACTTGGTCGAGCCACTGGGTGAACTGGGCATTCAGGTCGTCCAGGCTGCGGAAACTGCGGGCCAGAAAGAAGTCCTCGCGGACGTAGCGGAACGGCCTCTCCACCTTGCCCTTGGTTTTGGCCCTGTAGGGACGACAGGCTTTCGGCACGAAGGCGTAGTGGGCAGCGAGCGCCAGGAGCTTGTCGTTGTACACGATACCGCGCTCATCGACCTCGCCGAGAACGGCGGTGCGCATGCGGTCATAGAGGATCTGCTCCGGCACGCCGCCTAACGCGGCGAAGGCCGCGACGTGGCAGCGGAGCACGGTGGCGAGATCCTGCTGGGCGACGAAGCGGGCCCACATCATGCGGCTGTGGCCGAGCACCATGGAGAATAGCCAGACGATGCGCTCGGTGCGGGGATCATCCTCAAAGCGGACCTTGAAGTGGGCGAAATCCACCTGCGCCTGGCGGCCTGGCAGGGGTTCGAAGCGACGCTCGAAGGGCGGCTCGACTGGCGGGCGGACGGTGCGGAGGAAGTCGGTCACCGTGGCGTAGCCGCCGGTGAATCCGAGCTCGCGGATTTCTCGCCACAGGCGCCGTCCGGTCAGGTCAGGGAAGCGCCCGACCCGATCCCGCAGAAAGGCATCAAAGGGCGCCAGCGGCGAGGGCATGGGCGGCCGCGGAGTGTAAGTCGGCGGCTCCAGGCCGCGCTCGACATATTTGCGGACGGTCTTTCGGTCGTGGCCGGTGCGCCGCGCGATGGCCGAGACGCTCAATCCCTGCCGATGAAGATCCAGGATCATGACAAGCTCCCCAAGGGTGACCACCGACGACTCCCGTGATGCCGGTCAGCATCCTCGGGCATGGCCGGCGCCGCCCGCGCCCGGGGGCTCACCCCCGGGCGCGGGCAGTCGCGCTGGACTGAGGAATTTTCAGCCAGCACTTCCGGGGAGAATTCACGCAGCAGCTACACGGGAAGAAGATCGTCGGCCGCAAGCGGCACGTCGCGGTGGATACCGATGGGCGGCTGCTGATGGTGAACCTCACGCCTGCCGACGTATCGGACAGCGTTGGCGCGCAGACGATCCTCGCCGCCATCCGCAAGCGCTGGCCTTGGTTGAAGCACCTGTTCGCCGACGCGGGCTACGACCGCACCAAGCTGATGGACAAGGCTGCGTTACTCGACTTCGTCGTCGAGATCGTCCGCCGATCCGACACGGCGAAGGGCTTCGAGGTCATCCCGCGACGCTGGGTCGTGGAGCGCACCTTCGGCTGGATGATCCGCTGGCGGCGGCTGGTCCGCGACTACGAGAAGCGCCTCGACGTGTCCGAGGCCATGATCCACGTCGCAATGGGCGCCCTGCTGCTGCGTCGCGTGGCCCATCGCTGATTATCAAACTGATGCGGTGGACGGCTCCTGTTCGGCATCGATGTGCCAAGCTCGTGGCTGTTGCGAGCAACGAGCAGGAAGGAGCCGTCCGCCATGGAGATTACCACGATCGGTCTGGATATCGCCAAGCACGTGTTTCAGGTGCACGGCGTGGATAAGTCGGGCCAGGCTGTGCTGCGGCGCAAGCTGCAACGTACGGATGTGCTGCGATTTTTCGAGGCGCTGGCGCCATGCCTGGTCGGCATCGAGGCCTGCGGCACGGCGCATCATTGGGCGCGCCAAATCAGGGATTTGGGCCATGAGGTGCGGCTGATGCCGGCCAGTTACGTGAAGCCTTACGTCAAGCGGGGCAAGACCGATGCTGCGGATGCGGAAGCGATCTGCGAGGCGTTGACGCGTCCAACGATGCGTTTCGTGCCGATCAAGACCGCCGAGCAGCAGGCCGTGCTGATGTTGCACCGGACACGCGAGCTGCTGGTGCGGCAGCGGACCATGCTGGTGAATGCGCTGCGCGGGCACATGGCCGAATTGGGCGTCACCGCCCCCCAGGGGATCGGGCGGGTGGCGGATCTGGTTGCCGTGCTCATGGCGGAGGATAAGGTCGATGTGCCAGTGCTGGCCCGCAAGGCACTCGGTGAACTCGCCGCCGAACTGGAGGCGCAGGCCAAGCGGGTAGAGGAGATCGAGGCAGCCATCCTGGCCTGGCACGAGGACAACGAGACCAGCCGGCGGCTTGCCACCATCCCTGGCATCGGGCCGATCACAGCATCGGCCATCGTGGCCACCGTCACCGACCCCAGCCAGTTCCGCTCCGCCCGTCAGTTCGCGGCCTGGATCGGGCTGGTGCCCAAGCAGAACAGCAGCGGCGGTAAGCAGCGGCAGGGGGGTATCTCCAAACGTACCCGTCCGGCGAGCACCGCCTACCGCGGCGCGGCTAAACCTGTCCTGTGTTCGTACGGGCGCTCTTGTGAGCGTCGGTAAGGACGGAGGCGTGGATGGAGATCATCACCGGGGTCGAGCGTCGACGGCGCTGGCGGCCGGAGCAGAAGTTGCGGATCCTGGCCGAGCTCGAGGAGCCGGGCTCGACGGTAGCGGAGGTAGCTCGGCGGCACGAGGTCAGCCGTGGCCTGCTGTGGCAGTGGCGGGACGCGCATCGGCGCGGAGAGTTGGTGGATCAACCAGCCTTCCTGCCCATGCGGGTGTTGGCCGCACCCGAGGCTCCAGCTGCGCCCCCGGGTGCTGACGTGCCGGTCGAGACGGACCCTCGGATCGAGATCGTTCTGCCGGATGGCACGACGTTGCGGGTGAGCGAGACGGTCGGCGCCGTCGGGCTGCATCGCGTCCTGGCAGCGCTTCGTCGATGATCCCCGTTCCCGCGGGCGCGCGGGTGTGGCTGGCGGTGGGCCACACCGACATGCGGCGAGGCATGAACGGTCTGGCGCTGCAGGTGCAGCAGGCGCTGGGGCGTGACCCGCATGCCGGTGACCTCTACGTGTTCCGCGGCAGGCGCGGCTCGCTGATCAAGATCGTCTGGCATGACGGCTTGGGCATGTCGCTCTACGCCAAGCGGCTGGAACGCGGCCGGTTCATCTGGCCCGCCCCGGCGGATGGCGCGGTGGCCATCTCGGCATCGCAGCTGGCCTATATGCTGGACGGCATCGACTGGCGGAACCCGCAGCACACTTGGCGCCCGCAAGTCGCCGGATAGTGCTGGCGGTCCGAAACAGCGCGTGATTCACTTCGCAGCGTTATGCCCGCGCCGGATTCCACGCCTGACGATATCGACATGCTGCGCGCGGCACTGGCGGCCGAGCAGGCGGCGCGGCGCGAGGCCGAGGCCCGCGCCTCGGGTGCCGAGGCCCTGGTCCTGCAACTCAAGCTGCTGATCGCCAAGCTCAAGCATGACAAGTTCGGCGCCTCCTCCGAGCGTGGCCGCAAGCTGATCGATCAGCTGGAACTGCAACTCGACGAGCTGGTCACCGCGGCCAGCGAGGCGGCGGCCGCAGCCGAGAAGCCAGCGCCGAAGGATGCCACGGTGGATCGCCCGGCACGCAAGCCCGTACGCGCACCGCTACCGGAACATCTGCCGCGCGAGCGGGTGGTGGTTGCCGCCCCTGTCGCCTGCCCCTGCTGCGGCGGCAAGCTCTCCAAGCTGGGCGATGATGTCACCGAGACCCTCGAGGTGATCCCGCGCCAGTGGAAGGTGGTGCAGACCGTGCGCGAGCGGTTCAGCTGCCGTTCCTGCGAGGTCATCACCCAGCCGCCAGCGCCGTTCCATCCCATCATCCGCGGCCGCGCCGGGCCAAACCTCCTGGCCATGATCCTGGAAGCGAAGTTTGGCCAGCACCTTCCGCTGAACCGTCAGAGCGAAAGCTTTGCCCGAGAGGGCATCGAGCTCAGCGTCTCGACCATCGCCGACTGGGTGGGCACTTGCACGGCCATGCTGGCGCCGCTGGTAAGGCTGATCGACGTGCATGTCCTGGCGGCCGCGCGGTTGCATGGCGATGACACCACCGTGCCGCTGCTGGCGCGCGACAAGACGGTCATCGCGCGGGCCTGGACCTATGTGCGCGACGACCGACCATTCGGGGGGCCGGCGCCGCCGGCAGCGATGTTCCGCTACTCGCGTGATCGTACCGGCGAGCATCCGCAGCGGCACTTGGCCGGTTATGCCGGGATCCTGCAGGCCGATGCCTATGCGGGGTTCAACGAGCTGTATCTGCCAGGCCGCAAGCCCGGGCCGATCACCGAGGCTGCCTGCTGGGCGCATGGCCGGCGCAAGCTGTTCAAGCTGGCAGAGTTGGCGCGGGCGCCGCTGGCGGCGGAGGCGGTACGGCGGATCGACCTGATCTTTGCCGCTGAGCGCGCCATCAATGGGTTGCCGGCTGAACAGCGCCTGGCGGTGCGGCAGAAGGACATCGCGCCGCTGGTCACCGAGCTCGAAAGTTGGATGCGGGAGACCCGCGCGAAGATGTCACGCCACAGCGACCTGGCGAAGGCGATGAACTACATGCTGACGCGGTGGGAGGCGTTCAGCCGGTTCCTTGGCGATGGCCGCATCTGCATGACCAACAATGCCGCTGAACGCGCGCTGCGCGGGATCGCCCTGGGCCGAAAGGCTTGGCTGTTTGCGGGCTCGGACCGCGGCGGAGAAAGGGCGGCGGCCATGTACTCGCTGATCGTCACGGCCAAGATGAACGATGTCGATCCGCGCGCGTGGCTGGCCGATGTGCTGGCACGGACCGCCGATCAACCCGCCTCGCTCCTGCATGAGTTGCTCCCATGGAACTGGAAGGCAGCACAAACCCAACAGGCGGCCGCCGCCTGATCAACACCAACCCGCGGCCTTGGCCGGATGGGTACCTCCAAACAAGGCGACCGCAGCCTGCGCCGGCTGCTGGTGCTGGGCGCCACCGCGGTGATCCGACATGCGCGGAGGAAATCGACGCCGGGGGTCGCCTGGCTGAAGGGCATCCTGGAGCGCCGCCCGGCGCGCCTCGCCTCCGTGGCGCAGGCCAATAAGACAGCCCGCATCGTCTGGGCGCTGCTCACCAGGGGAGGCAGCTATCGTGCCTCGCCCAGCGTGGCCGCCGCAGCCTGAGGGCGGGAAGATATCCCGACGGTCAGCATCGTGACCGGCGGGGTGTGAGGGTGAAAAGACGTGATGGCAAACCGGTCGAACCCGGGGCCTGGCAAAACCCGTTTAGAGGCCTGCGCCTCCGAGCGCGACGAACTGATTGGGAGCCGGGCCGCGAACTGCATCAGGGCCAGCGGTCATGCGCCGTACCAACAGGCCGGACACATGACCGCACCCGACCGCGGCGCCAAAACGTCCAAAACTCTTGCGTCGAGGGAGCCGTCCACACAAGGACTCTAACCTCGACAGAGGTTACGAACAAAATTCTCCAAGCAGGCTGGTAGACCAAAGGTTTCCGCTCGGCGAGCAGCCTCTTGAGATAGCGCGCGACGTCGTGCGGGATGGCAGAGGAGTTCCGATACTGTTTCAGCGAGACCTTCACTATCAAAAAAAGGTACGAGCACCCCGTTCTCGTTGGACGCAATAAATTCTCGCACCGGCTCTGTGTCGCTTCCGACTACGCAGCAACCAGTTGCTAGCGCCTCGCGCAAGGACCAAGAGGCGACGAAGGGATAAGTTAAGTATACATGAACCCAGGACACTTGAAGCAGTGTAATGTAATCATGATAAGTTAATTTACCGACGAAATGTACGCGTTCTTTTTCGAATTGCCCATCGAGTTCTGCCAGCATGTAATCGCGCCAGCTTCCGGCCGGAGGAGGCTGTCCATAGGAGACGCCTTCACCGCCAACTACCACGACCTGCAAGGCACGATTATTTCGTAGCAGACTCGGCAATGACCGCATGAACACGTGGAAGCCGCGATAAGGTTCAAGATTGCGGGCCACGAAGGTAACAACAGGCTGATCATTTGCCTTCAGCATATGTTGAGTACCTGGAAGCTGGAAAATAGCCGAAGGATTAGGGCGGCACCGAGAGAGGTCTACCCCTTCAGGGGTTACCCTGATCTTGCGGCGACTCCAGCCAGGGTAGGTGCTATGTTGCCACCGAGTAGGTGTATGTCCGCGATCACATACTTCTAGGCCCAAAAGATTCACTGCATTCCTCGCTCGCACACGAGATCGATCGTGCTCGGGAAGAGGAAATTCTGCGTCAAAGCCTACATCTGCGCCTTCGAGTTTATAGAAGAACTCAAAATATCCATCGAGGATGGCCTTCGGCCAGATGTCCTTGAGATTCAGCAGTTCGCCCCAACCATTGTGGCCAATGATGAAGTCAGGTCGATAGCCGGTCCGCGCAAGCTCGGCGCAGGTCTGCGCTACGGAAGTCGCACGAATCATGGCCGCCTCGAACTCTGTGGCATCGGGATGGATGCCCAGCATGGATCCGCGAACCGGCCGATAAGGAACGCGCCGCACACCTGCAAGGGAGTTCTCGTTCGGCTCGCTTACGAAGACCACGTTATGCTTGGGAGACGAGGCCAGCCATGAGGCCAAGTGCAAATACTGCCCAGGAAAATTTTGATGCACGAAAAGAAAATTCACGGCTTACCTGCTCTTTAACGTTCCGCACCTAGAGTCATAATGACAGTTTGGCGGAATGGATTTCGCTACAAGCAATTCTGGCCATAAAATTAAGGGCGCTTGGAGCGCTTTTTGGCTTTTGGTGCAGGTGTGGCCGAAATTTTCGCCGATTTTTTGGGCGCTAATTTGTCAGTATTGTTTCTTCCATTGCGCGTAGAGGCAGATTTTGGGGCGCTGGCAGAGGAAATCTTGGCTGCTTTCCTGGAAGTTGTAGGCTTCGGCGACGGCACCACTAAATTAGACCGGCCGGCTGCGGCCCCCCTTTTCGATGGTCTGATTTCCTCCGGCGACATCGAGGAGTGCGGGGCGAATTTATCACCGGCGGGCCTGGATGGTGATGCGGATTTTGGATCACCCACTGGAAGGATTACGGCCGATTTCTTGGAGGCTCCAGCCTTGGCGGCGGCCGTCTTTGGAGGCGGCGCCTCGGATTTAGGCCGGGTAGCCCCCGACGTCTTCTTTAGTTTGCTGATCTCGCTGGCCGAAACCGAGGAGGGGGGCGCAACTTTCTGACGGGCAGGCGCGGATGATGAAGGCGATTTTGGAGCGATCGCTTTGGGGACCGTGGCCGATTTCCTGGAGGCTCCGGGCTTCGCGGCGGTAGGCTCTGAAGAAGGCACCGCTGACTTGGCCAGACTGGCCGAGGATGTCCGCTTTGGGGGATTGATCTCGTGCGTTGGCGCCACTGGAGGGACCGCTACATTCTCACGGGCAACCCAGGAAACCGAAATGGCGACCAGGGCTGCTGCCGAGGATGCCTCGCATGGTGCGCCATCGGCCGCCTCGATGATGCTGCCATCCGCAAAACGTGCCTGGTAAGTACAGCCATAGGAGCCGGCCGCGTCCGCCTGTAGACGGATAGCGAAACCGAGCAACGGAAGCGCAAGACCCCGACTGCCGCAAAACTCGCCACCCTTGGACCAAGGCGTCTTCCAATCGATGCCGAGGATGCCCTGATATTCGATAGCAGTCGGATCCAGCCCCGCTGGCGGCTGAAGGGAAAATCCTTCGATCAAGCCATCCGCCCCTAGGGCGGCCCCAGCCCAGCCATCGAAACCGAAGGGCGTGTCTCCTTGGGCACCGATGTGCACCAGACCCGACGCCGACGCGGTTATTGCCTTCTCAGGAGCCGGTGCCGGTACCGCCATAGCATTGTCGAGACGGCTAACGCGCAGCAACGCGGGCGCATTTGCGCCTTCGATCTGATAGGTCGTCAGGAGCAGGCTCATCCTGGCGCCCGCAACCTGCACCATGGCAACATCGCCGGGACGTGAGAGCCAACCATTCTCCCCCTGCAATGCGACGATGACGAGGCCTTCGCCGCCCGTCGGCGCATCAAGGCGGGCACGCGGAAAGCTGAAGCCGATATCGCTGTCCTGCATCCGTTCAGGGCTAAAGCTCACGCTGTAGACGCCCGGATCAAACGAAAGGACCTGGACCGCAGTCTGGATCGGTGAGATGGCAGGAGGATGGTTTTTCATATGTGCACCTGAACTCAAGATGATTACGCAATAATGGCAGTTTCATTCGCGTCATCTGAGGATCGCGTCGGAAAGCCGAGCCATTCGAGGAGCGCCGCGTTGATTGCGGGCGCCGTATCAGTAATCGGAAGCAGCAAACTGCCCCGCACTGCCTCCAAGCGCTCAGCCTGGGCGCCAAGGTGGAAAGCAGCAACCGGCAGCCGTGCCTTCAGGAGCTCGGTCAGGGCGAAGCACCAAGTCTCCGGTACTACCGATGGCACGAAGCCTGCGGCTGGTGCATGTCGTTTGAGCAAATCCTCAGCCTCGCCCTCCTGATAAGGGCCGGTGACGAAGACGCGCCCAGTACGCAGGAGACGATTGTCATCCATAGTCCGACCCACGACCAGGAAACTAAGGGGAAGACCTCGCCGCTCCGCATCTCGCGCGCAGGCAAGCAGCACGTCGTAACCCTTCTCACGTCCAATTGCTCCGACGACGGCTAGGACCGCGTCCTGGCCCATGTCGAGGTGGCGCTCCTTAAGCGGGCTATCGGTCCCCTGCAGCGACTCCCAGGGGGTCACGCGAAGGCTGCTTAGCGTGCCAAGATGCCGGGTCAGCCTGTCCGCAACGTCCAGCGATGGGGCCGTTATGAGTTGTGCTCTCTGAAACAGCTTCCTTGAATTGACCCTCAGGCCGGCGACATCAGATTGATCACCGCCTTCCTCCCAATCTTCCGCACAGGTGGAGCAGCTTGGCAGATCGGGCTCGCCGCAGTATCGCCCGTTTCGTCCAAGGAGACTGATACGGGGGCAAAGACATGCATAATCATGCACGGCAATATGAAAAGGCACTCCCAATTCATCTGCAAGACTAGATATTTCTGGCCCGTGGTCGAGGAGGTGATGGATTTCCACGCGTCGTACGCCTTCCTCGCGCAACAGCTCGAGCAGTGATTCCTTCTCGTCGGGTAGCGCAAAACAAAGGTTCGCATAATTGGCACCGGTACCGTCAGAAAGGACACACGCGGCCAACTTCGTATTGCTTGACGGGCGCATGATGATGGGACGCAGCCCAACCACCCGGAGTGCCTGGGCCCGTTCGCTTACGAAGCGTTCGACGCCGCCGCCGCGGCGATGCGTGATGAGGATGATAGCGCCCGCCGCGGACTTCGCCTGCCGCCAACGCTCGATATCAATGGCGCGTCGCGCGGGAGCCAGAGGATCCCGCGCGTGAAATTGCCGCACCAGGGTTCCGTAGCCAGGATGAAGCCCTTCGAGGATGTCTGCATTACGTCGCATCAGATGGGTCTTGGCCGGCCCGAATGATCGGCCCTCGAGATGCGCCACGAAGACACCAGTGGCCAGGGCGTGCCGCCAACCAAGACGGCGGGCGCGCAGGCACCAGTCGTTCTCCTCACCGTAGCCCTGTGCAAAGACATCGTCTCGCAGATGGCCTACCTCTGCAAGACAGTCGTACCGGATGTACATGCAAAAGCCGACGCCGGTCGGAAGCTCGACTGAACCCGCCCCGTTCGCCGCCCATGCCGCCTGATCCAGGGCCGTCAGGCCATCCAAACCATCCGGTGCTTCGTTGCCTCCTGGATCGGGGTAGGATGCAATCGAACCGTTGTTCGTGAACGGCGTGACGCTTCCGATATCAGATGCCGAATAGGCCACGGCCCGCAGTCGCTCGAGCCAACCGTGGGGAACCAGGGTGTCGCTATTGAGAAGCACGACGTCCCGGCCCGCACTGCCGCGCAGGCCTGTATTGATCGCCGCCGGGAAGCCGAGATTGCGGCTATGACTAAGCACCTCAACGCCGACATACTTTTGCGCAGCCGCCACCTCCGCGCGCAGCTCCTGATCGGGCGAACCATCATCCACGATGATAATCCGGACTGCACCCGTATCGGCTAGCAACACCGAGTCCAGGCAGGCCCGGAACTCCGCGGCACCGCGGTAGACGGGAATGATCACGTCGATGCCCGGCGCGTGCGAAACAATACTTGGTGTTCGCTGCGGCATGGGGGCCATGGCAGGGAGGGGCCGCGTATAATCCGCTTCGTGACCACATCCTGGATGGGCCAGGGTAACGTCTCGCAACTGGTAGGCCGCACGCAAAGCTGTGCGTTCGTCCAGTGTCGGATCGATCGGGCTGCCAAAGAGGGCACGGCCACCAGGGCACGTAACGTGGAGCGGCCCGAGCCAGGGAATATCCTGGCGAGCCATTTGAAACGCCCAGCGTTGCCCACCCGTCACAATTGGGGCCGAACTGTCTTGATCGAGGCCGGTCGTCGCCAGGGTAAAGCTTGCGGTAGGGGAAGAACCGGCAGGCGTAATGTCGATGTAGGGAATTTTGTCTGGATCCGCAGGATAGCGAATCCACCCCTTCAGGCCGCCGTCGAGTGCCTGGACAACGCCTTCCAGGCGACGAAGGACGCTCACATCGAGCGGACTTCCAAGGAGAGGAAGGCCGGCGGCCTCGACGCTCAGGAGGCCATGGAATTGGCTCTCGGATAAGCGGCTGGACCATCTGCCTGCCGAGGAAGGTTTCACGGAGACAAATGGGATATCTGTTCCATTGATCCTACCGGTCGGCTTAGCCGTCACTCCCTGCCGAAGATGAACAGTGACCTCGCCATCCGCATTAGAGCTGACCCAACCCGGCAGACCACACGCTTCCGAGATTTGTTCGGCAGCCTTCATCATCGCCGGCCCCTCGGGTGGAGCGAAGTGCTGCAGCATTGTCCCGAGCGTTTTCGATGCTTCCAGGAGTTTTCCCTGCCGGAAATCAAGAATGGCGAGGCCTAGAAATGCCTCCCTCGGTCCCCCGCAGCGCACCATTTCGCCGAATAGACGGCGTGCGTGCCCATCACCGGCAGCAGCCATCGCACTGGCGAGGGAGAGGCGAACAAAAACATCCTCGGGAGCGAGGCGGGCAGCTCGGTCAAGCCAGGAAATAGCCAGTTCCCGCTGCCCAGCCGCCAACAGAACTCGACCTTTCCGTGCAGCAAAAGCGGCCGGATGGTCTGGTGATGGCGAAGCCCATGTCGACATGCACGCATCCGGCTGGGTGTAGCGGGGGCGAGCGGCATAGCCGCTCGCCCATCGCCGCAAATAGCGCTCCGAGTATCAGCCGAAGACGCTGCCAGACACGGAGCTCATGTTACCGAACACCACACGCGTACCGTCACTCAGCGTGATCTGCGTTCCGCCGCCCGAGGCGGCCGTCTGCGTCCCCAGGACGGAGGCCACGTTCGTGCCGAAGCCCGAGAGTGCAACGCGGTCAGTGCCAACAGTGAAGTCTTCAATGCGGACCACCGCATTCGCTCCACCCGATCCGTTGACGAAGGCGAAGACATCGGCGCCAGCGCCGCCGCGTACAGTAGCCACACCGCTACCGCCAAAGATGGTATCGTTGCCTGTCCCACCACCAATAATGTTGACCCCGGAGCCGGCGAAGAAGGTGTTATTCCCCGTGCTGCTGCCACCACTCAGAGTTTGGTTGCCTATCCCAGCAACGAGCATATCGCCACCCGCACCTGCAGCGAACAGCGTGCTGCCGCTGCCGCCACCAAAGACGGTGGTCTGGCCGCTGCCAGCGACCAACACGTTGTTTCCACCCAGGCCGCCAGAGAAAATACCTCCACCCGTGCCGCCAAAAATGGTTGCGCTGCCCGAGCCAGCTGCCACGGTGGCGCTTCCGGTGCCGCCGATGAATGTCATGGCGCCCGCGCCGCCCCAAACCACAATATTGCCGGCCTCGACACCAATGGTATCCTGGCCCGAGCCGGCAATAATGCTATCGACGCCCTGCGAGTAAACGACGTTATTGCCCGCGCCCAAGCTAATGAGGTTACTGCCCGTGCCAGCAGTTATGGTGCTGTTACCGCTTGCCGCAATGATAGTGTCATTGCCGTCACCCGTTCCAATGCGAGCACCCTGAGAACCCGTTGCCGCGGTACCGATCAGGTTATTACCAAAGCCGCCGGTTACGGTCGCGCTGCCGGTACCGGTATTCGCCACCAATGGACCGTTCCCGATAATAACTTGGCCGCTCGCGCTGCCTCCGACCACAGTGGTCGGCGCGTCGTTGCCGGTGATGAGAATGGCATTGTAGCCATCTCCCAAGGCGACAGTGCCACCCGAAGGCCCGGTCGTGACAAGCTGAATGATGCCCTGCTCGCCGGGGGAAAGGGGTGTCGGGGTGTCGCCTGGCGCGATCGTGCTGACGGTACCCCCAGCGTCAATTATCGCCGTCAACTGCGAAGCAGCGCTTTGTGCCAAGCCCTGCACCTCTGACGGCACGGTAATTGTGGTTGGCAGGGCCGTGCCGCCAGGCAGAGTAACCGTTCCAGACATCGCTTGATTTCCCATTACGCCGGATTTCTAGATTAGATTAAGGAAATTTAGCATATATTTCAACGGCGATAATGCGCACATTTGCGCATATTGTAAAATCGCCAAAAATATTATATTGCAATTGTGGGGGGTGCGTTTTTGCTAAAAAGTACGATTTCCGGAGGTGTGTCCCATTTCGCTTTCACCCAATTTCCTCAGCATTAACCGGGCCTCCGGGTGCCCTTGGGCGGCCGCCTTATAAAACCAGTCCCTTGCTGCAATCGGGTCTGGCATAATGCCATGTCCGCCCTGAAGCATTGCTCCAGCACCAAACATGGCACCGATGTGACCTGCCTCCGCCGCTTGGATGTACAGGCTGAGGGCGAACGCCGGATCTGAAGGTCCACCCCGCCCATTATCCAACATTTCGGCTAATGCGGCAGTTGCGTCAACCAAACCTGCATTAGACGCTTCGAGATACCAAGTGCGCGCTTCGACTAGTTCGTCCTCCGAGCCATTCTCAGAAATCAATCTAGCATACCAATATTGAGCGTTGTTTATTGAGGTTGCCGCTTCGCGCAGCCATTTTTTTGCTTCTTCATGGTCCGGCGCGACACCGACGCCGTGAAGATAGCAAACGGCAAGGTTGTAGGCGGCCACAGGGTCACCATTCCTGGCTTTTTCATCGAAAAAAGTAACAATACCCTTGGCGAACTCGGAGCCCTCGCGCAGTCCTCCCAGAATCAGATTGCCGATATCCGCACTCGCATGCTCGTCCCCAGCATCGGCAGCCAGTGAGAAGAGCCGGATCGCCTCGGCTGTGTCGAGTATGCCCCCCTTACCCGATATGAGAAGCATGCCAAGCGCACGCTGCGCCATGCGATGCCCGCCGTCTGCCGCAAGGCGGTACCAGTTTATGGCCTCCAGATAATTGGGGGGCAGGCCTTCATCGCTTCGGATGGAACGGTCTCCTAGAAGAGCTGCTGCCTCCGTGTCGCCAGCTAGGGCTGCCCGGCGTAGCCAAGTCTCTCCCTGTAAGACGTCCGCGACGACGGTCTCCGTCCCTTCGAGAAGAAGTAGGCCAAGGCGCGCCTGCGCCGCTCGGTGACCGGCCTGAGCCGCTTGCCTATAATATCCCACCGCGGCTCCAGCGTCGGCTGAGACCCCCGTTCCGCTTTGATGCAATACGCCCAACATATACGTCGCCGCGGTGAGTTGAGCGTCTGAGGCCTTTGCAACGAGTGTGGCCCCTTCAGCAGGATCCGCAGGCGACCCCATGCCGAAAATTCGCATCAGGCCCAGGCCCAGCATGGCCTGAGGAATGTCAGCGGCCTCAAGCGCCTTGCGATACCAGTGCTCGGCGGCTGTGTGATCCTCGGGAATCCCGCTTCCAGTGGCCAGCAGATATGCAAAAAGGGCCTGGCCTTCCGGTACCCCCGCCTCGGCCGCCTCGGCCGACAACCTTGCTGCTAAAGCCAAATCTGGGGCGCCTCCGCGGGGCGCCTCCGCGAATAGCCCGGATTGGTGCTCAGTTCCCGTCGCACCCTGCAGGGCCATTGCAGCCAAAGCGGCCTTGGCAGAAGGGTGCCCCGAATTGGAAGCGAGTGTGAGCCAGCGTTCCGCCTCGACGGCACTCGGCACCACGCCGCGACCATCGAGGAAAGTGAGACCCAAAGCATAGCAGGCGGATGTGTCTCCGGCCATCGCGCGACGCGCCAGTACTGTAACGTCCACCAGCTCGGCTTTGTTATCATCGCCCGGCCTTGCAGCTGGAGGACCAGCTGGCCGAGCCTGAGCACCAACACCCAACAACCGCAACGCCGCCGCCCACCAGCTCCGGCCAACGCGTTGGTTCGGAGGCGAGAATGTCATGGCTCGCGCATGCCGCGGGACATGCCACTCATCGCACTTTCGAAAAGGTAGCTTAGGATCGTCCGATGCCCGACTACAATGTCTGCCGCGACTGGCATGCCAGGCGTGAGTCGGAAGTCCGCGGGGAGATTGCGTAGCTCCGATATATCCTCGATCGCGATGCGTGCTCTATAAAAGGCAGGCCGAAGCTGAGTGTTTTGCTCTCGCCCGGGCTGGTTAGAATCGCGGCCGAACGTGTCTTCGCTAACCGTACGTACCGCCCCCCGCGCCAAGCCGTGGCGCACAAAATTATAGGCTTCCAGTTTGACGGCGACGCGATCACCTGGCGCGATGAATCCCATGTCCCGGGCCTGAATATCCGCTTCAACCTCGAGCGGGGCGTTGAGCGGAACAAGCGTCATCAGTAACTCGCCGCTCTGAAGCACTGCTCCCGGTGCCGTACGGCCGAATTCGAGAACCACGGCATCCATAGGCGCGCGCATCTCGACAAGGGTCCGTCGCAACCGAGCCTTGTTTAGCCGTTCATCGGCGTCAGCGAACTCCGTTCGGCGAGTGGCCAAGTCCTGCGCTGTCCTCGTCCTCCATTGACCCAGGAAGGCGTTCCGTTCAGCGCGTATCGCCTCGATATCACGCTCGGCAGTCCGCACCGTTCCTTCAGCCGCTGACAGGGCGCGGGAAACTTCGAGGCGGGAATCAGCTGCCAAAAGGAGATTTAGGCGGCTGCCAATCTCCTGCCGCGCGAGATTTTCCCGCATCGACTCGATTTGCGTGAGAACGCCAAGGCGACGCTGGAGAAAAACTATCTCCGATTGCGCACGGTCGACACCCGCCTGGAGACTTTCCATGCGCTGGCCAAAATGGTCCATGCGGAACCCAAGCTCTGCTCGGCGTTGCGCGAATACCGTGGCCTGGAGAAGTGCCTGAGGCGAGCTAGTCGGTATGTAGTCGACGCCGTCGGCTTCCGCCTGCAGGCGAGCGACTTCCGCAGAAAGCGCCGCCGCCTGTGCTTCTATAGTGCTGAGATCGGCGACCGCGAAAGTCGGATCCAGACGCGCGAGTATCTGTCCGGCACGCACTATTTGATTGGGCCTCACCTCCACGGAGCGGACGATAGCTGTCTCTATAGGCTGTATCGTCACTGTCGCAGCCTGAGACACGACGCGTCCTGGCGCCGCAACAACGCGATCGATCGGCAGCAGGCCCATCAGCGCGATCGAAGAGGCGAAGAGCCCGGCGACCAACCAAATGGTGGTGCGTGCGCCACGTGGCGGTGGCTGCTCCACGATGGCTGCGGTCGGCGATACGAAAGACAGCGCCTCCAACGAAGCGCCGCCTTCAGTAAAGGGGCGGCGGGACGACAACTGGCTGAGCATGGGATGGGATCCGTGAATCGATCGCGTGGTTTTGCTGGAGCCAGAGCTGACGGTAGATGGTGCAGCGATCAAGCAATGTGGCATGCGGGGCATTGTCGAGGAGCTGTCCCCGATCAAGCACCATGATTTGGTCGCAATCCACCAGCGAGGAGAGCCGGTGGGAGACGATGAACATTGTTCGCCCGCGGGCAATCCGCTTGAGGTTGGCGTTCACCACCGCCTCGCTTTCGGGATCAAGCGCGCTGGTCGCTTCGTCCAAAATGAAAACACGCGGGTTGGTGACTAGCGCGCGAGCGATCGCGATTCGCTGCCGCTGCCCGCCGGAAAGATTTGGCGAGCCTTCTTCAATGTACGTGTCGTAGCCGCCGGGAAGACGCTCAATGAATTCTTCGGCGCCAGCGAGGCGCGCAGCGCGTATCAAATCCTCGAATCCGATTCCGGGGCGCCCCGCGATGATATTGTCGCGAATTGTGCCACGAAACAGGAAGTTATCCTGCATCACAACGCCAAGGTTTCGGCGAAGATGGGCAAGGTCTATCTCGCGTACCTCGATGCCATCGATCTTGATGAGTCCGGAGTAGCCCGTGTTTATACCCTGCAGAAGGCGGGTAATTGTGCTCTTTCCTGAGCCGCTCTTACCGACGATCCCAATTGTCGCGCCCGCCTCCAAGTCGAAATTCAAATCTTTGAGGACGGGCATCTGACCGCCGGGATAGCGGAAAGTGACGTCCCGGAAGCTAACTCGTCCCTCAATCGGCGGTCGCGCTCCCACAACCCCAGGCGGACGCTCTGGCTGGCGATTTAGGACGTAGCCCACATTCCCGATCGCCCCCCGAACTTCTTGATATTCTTGAAGGAGCTGCGCCACGCTGGCCAACGGTGACGCCACGCGGCCCGAGATCATGGCAAAAGCCATAAGGGCTCCAATCGTGAGCGTGCTGTCGCCGGAGAGGGCCAGATAAGCGCCCGTAAGCAGGACACCAGCATAGATGAACCTCTCGAGGGGCGCGACCAGCGTTTGGGGCCAGTTCGCTGTTTGACCGAGCGTGAGCCGGGCTTCCGTCGCAGCAGCGACCCGCTCGTCCCAGATCTGCTGCTGGTGGCCCTCCAGCGCCAGAGCTTTCACCGTGCGCATTCCTGAAATGGTTTCTACCATGACAGACGACTTCTTGGTTTCCGCCTCAATAAGGCGTGCTGTGGCCCGTCCAATAGCCGGCATAAAGGCAGCGACGATCAACGCCATGGCTACGGCGCAGGCCAGGACAAGCCATGTGAGCGAGGGGCTTAGGAAAAATAAGACCGGGACGAGGATGGCGACCGTCACCAGGTCAAGCCCAGTCCGGAACAGTCGGCCTGTTAGAAACTCTCGGATGCGCCAAACCTCTCCTATTCGGTAGGCGGTTTCGCCAGCCGGGTGATGCTCGAAATAATCGACCGGAAGGCCTACCAATCGTCGAAAGATCCTCAGCTGAAGGCGGCCATCGATCCTTGCGGCGGCGAGCAGCGTCAAATGCCGCTGGCTGTGAGAGATGGCAGTTTCGTAAAAAATCGCAATAGCGACGCCGCCTGCAAGCAGCCCAAGCGTTGGGATGCTCTGGTAAACCAGCACTCGGTCTACAACGGTCATCCAGATAATGGGAGGTACCAGTACGAGTGCACTCAGCACGATCGAGGCGATCCCGATGTCGCGAAGCAGCCGGCGTTCGCGCAACACCTCCCGTGCGATGCCGAGCAGGGTGAAGGCTGCCTCCTCACTCCCTTCGCGCCGCGTACGTGTCAAAACGACGGTCGCGCCGTCCCAGTATGTGGTGAGGCGCACTGCATCCATGGGCGCGGGCGTGACCACGCTTTCCAGGGGGTTGCTGAGAAGCAGGATTTTGCCGTCGGGCGTTGCGCCTTCCAGGAGTGCCGCGCCACCATCGCGTAGCAATAGTATCACGACCGTTGAGGCGGCGGCGGCAGGAACTGCCAAGCGTACCAAATCACGCCAACTCAGGCTGAGGCTCTTGGCCCGCAGCCCGCCCTCTTGAGCAATTTCCGCGAGCGCGGCCGGACTGGTTTCCAGAGAGGGGGCGGTTAGAGCAGCCCCTAGATCGGCTCCAAGTCGGCGGGCAGCCTCTGCCATCGCGCGGCACCTCGCGACTGACGGCGCCATTGCTGAAGCTTCCGGCATTCAGCCCCATCCCCCAATTGCATGCCATGGGCCATAATCGAGTAATAGCGGCTTGGCCACGTGAATTTTGTCGATGACGTGACCCCCTGAAACTGCTCGAGGCACAGTGACGTGCTCCGAAAGGAAGCCACGCGCACCATCGACACGCTGTGGGCTGCCATCGGGCGCATCATCGACATCGTCACGCCGCGAGAGTGCCAGAACATGTTCGCAGCAGCAGGATATGATCCAGACTGGTAGGATTAAGCTCTAACGCCAGCTTCTGTTCCGTCGTCCAGCGACGTCGCCGCTGCACCACGCTGATCACTTCGCCCAGCTGACCGTCCGGCAACGCCCATACCCCTACGCGTAAGGGCGGTAACCGACATCCGAGCCGCCCAGCAGCCCCGCAGGTCAGCCGATCAGCACCCCACGCCGCAAGGCAGTCGAGGAAGGACGCTTACCGCACCTTCGCCTCGAGCTCGCGGACACGGCTCGCGGCCACCACGTCCTCGTCGGCCCTGACCGCCTCCAAGCCACCCTCGGTCATGCGTCGCCTCCACCCGAAGAGAAGGCTGGGGGACACGCCATTGAGCCGGGCGACGGCGGAGACCGTCATGCCGGGCTGCATCGTCTCCTCGACCAGTCGGACCTTCTCCTCGGCACTGTAGCGTCGGCGGCGCTGGATGCCGGTGATGATTTCGACGCGCTCGATGGGCTTCGACATAGGCGCACGCCTAGGCTTCCACCTAGGCCCTCACGGTTGCGCCGCATGTCCGGTCGAATTGGGGGCCGCTCCAGATTCCGTCTGCGCCAGCGACAGACCGTGCAGGGCCTGCAGCACCAGCATGCGGAACGTCAGCACTGCGTCGAAGGCAGGGCGCCCCCCCCTTGCGCATGTCTCGCGTGCCCAGCGCCGAGGTCCGTTCGGGGCGGAACAACTCGAAATCCACCGTCGCGCTGAGCTTCTCCAGCGGGTCGCCCTGGGCAGAGAGCTCACGCAGCCGGTCCTGCACATCCCAGAAGCCGGGTTGGCCTGATGACATCCGCGTCGCTCCCCGTCTCGCCCACAGCGAAGCGAATCACCTCCAGCACAAAGACGCCAGAACGTTTCCGGAGGTGTCCAGCTGCGCAGTGTCTTTTAGCACGCCCGAGCTGATCGTAGCCCGTTGTGACGCGTGATCACCCTGATGCCGCGGCACCAGCCGGACCACTCGCTCTCGAACTTCCGGCGAAAACCGCCGCTGCCTGGGGCTTGTCATGGGTAGAGCCTCTCAAGATTCGAGGCCTCTGACAGAACCGGGGCGCTTCAGAACTTCATGCCGCGGATATAGGCATCAAATCCCTAACCGCGCACGCCTCAACGCCATCCCCTTGTCCGGGACCAGTCCGGCTGCCTCGACGGCCACACGCATCTGCTCGACCCCTCGTTCGAAAGAGAAATTCCGGCGTGTGAAGGCAAGCGCACGATCCGAGATAGCGCTCCATCGCGTAGCGTCATGGTAAAGAGTTTCTATTGCATCTGCCCACTCCTCCGGACTGCGAGCAATCAGCGCGTCGCTCCCTTCGCCGAGTCCGATTCCCTCCGCAGCGATAGGTGAAAGGACACAGGGGACCCCGAAGCTTAGCGCATCCACCACTTTGCCTTTTACGCCGGCGCCAGTAAGCAGGGGAGCCACGAAGACCCGGCAGGATTCATAGATGTCGGCCAGATTCTCGACGTAGCCTTTAATGATCACATCTACTGCACCTAGCGCCTCGATTTCCGGCGGCATACCGCTTCCGTAGATCAGAAAGTTTATTCCGGCCACTCGCCGGCGGAGCAGCGGCATGACTTCCCGGACGAAGTAGCGCACCGCCTCTGCATTCGGTGGGTGCCCGAAGCCGCCCAGGAACGCGACATCAGCTCGCGCATCAAAGGCCGGCACATTGTTGGCGACATCGACAATCCAGGGGGCAGTCACGATCCTCGTTGAGTTGAGATTGTGTGACACGATCACTGCGTGCTCCACTGGATTGTAGGATAGGACGACTTCTACGTTGCGCATGACGCTGAGCTCGGCATCGCGGGTTACCAGCGACGCCTGAAGCTTGTCGGGACTGTCGGCAAGGATAGCTTCGCGAAGCTCGCGCAGAAAGTGGAGGTCTGCATTGCAAAACAGGACCTTGGCCTGCGGGGCGTGGCGCCGAACTGCCTCGAGGTGACGGCTAGCCACCATGTAGCGCGTTATGTAGATGACATCGAACTCGGCGCCACGGGTGCGCAGGAACTCCTCGACCGACAAAACGAAGGGCGCGTAGACGGTCTCGATGCCTGCTCGCTGCAAGTCCGTGGTGTAGGTGCCAAGATAGGCCAAATTCTCTGGCAGGAATGTGACCTTGGCGCCCAGGGCCTGCATGGCCCTCATCTCCTGCACGGCTGCGTGGCTGCCAGCGTCGTTGTCTGGACGTGGCGTCTGAGCATCGATAAAAAGCGCACGTAAACCTACGCCGCGATCCTTCTCGAGGTCAGCCATCGTGGTGTCAGTGCCGAAGTGCCGGTACGCCTTACGCCACTTACGCAGGAACTGCGGCCTGTTAACTTCCTGGAACCGCTTCATGCCTGACGCTGTACTGGTGCCGCTGCTAATCCCTTCGAAATGGATAACAACAGAGCTCGCGGCGTAAACGGTTCGGTAACCGGCCTCACGAACCTTGAAGGCTAAGTCTGTGTCTTCGTAGTATGCGGGGCGAAACTCCTCGCTTAGCCCATCCAGTTGTTGCCATAGTTTACGCGGCATCATGATCGCAGCGCCGGAAAGATAGTCTGCCTGCCGCGTGTAGCAGTATTTGGGTTCCGCAGGATTGCCGAGCCGTCCGTAATTCCAGGGCGCTCCGTTTCCCCAAACAATGCCGCCAGCCTCCTGAAGTCGGCCATCAGGGTAGATGAGCTTAGATCCCGCTAGGCCGACATCATCAAAGTTGTCGAATATGTATAGTAATTCATCGAGCCAGCGAACGGTCGGCTCTGTATCATTGTTAAGTAGGACAATGAAATCTCCTCGCGCCTTGGATGCGCCGAGGTTACACGCAGACACGAAGCCTTCAGCAGTTTCATTTCGACAATAGGTGATTCCTGAGATGAGATGCTCGATTTGTCGTGTCGCGTCAGAGGAGCCATCGTCCACGACTATCACTTCAAAGGTTGTGTCGTTATAGGCAAGAAGCAGCGCAGCCAGACAGTTGTGGGTAACGGGAAATTTGTTGTGTACAGGTATAATGATAGATACCCTAGGAGTGTCAAACTTAGGAAAAGCAAGTGGCGCGAGTGGCGGGTTCCGGTCGAGCCCGACAACCACGCGCTCATGCGCCTGGCCTAGTTGCGAAAAAATCAGTCGCCGCGCGGGCAGCGCGCTTACCTTGCCAAACGACTTCTCCGTACCGAGCGCCTGCACGTGAGCTCGTAGAGCCTCATAGCGGTAAGACGCCGCAATGGAGAGCTTTGCCGGCAGTTGCACGCCGCCATGCTTGACGAGCGCAGACCAGGGTGTCGAAGCGGCCGGGAGAACCTCCGCCACTTCGCTGACCAAGGCATCGTTGGTGAGCAGGCGAACACTGATCCTGTGCGGCTGGTCGTCGAGCGCATTGGAGGGGAGCGGCAGGCGGAAACCGCATGCCCCTTCGCCATGGGGCTCATCGGCCATCACGGTCCCCGCGGCGCGGCCATCTACGAAAAGACTGACTTCGACAGGCACAAAAGGCCAAGCATCAACCTTGGCCCACCCGATTACGGTAGTGCCCTCAATTGCTGTAATGGCGCCTGAGATTTGGGGCGCTAACACCACAAGGGGCGAGCCAATAAGCGGACGGCCACTAGCGCGCTCAACCGCATCGACCTGTAGGCGCGCCGACAGCGAATCCTTCCTCGGCAGCTGTATATTATGCGCTTGAACACCAGTAACGTCTAGCCTCTGCAAGAGGGCGAGTTCACGGGGAGCATATCGTGGCAGGCTGAACGTCAGGGTCGCCGGCTCAGTCACGCGGCTGAAGCATGTACGTGAGAAAAAGAACCAACTATCCTTCTCGCCGGCAGCCGTTGAGTCTTTGCGTAAAATCAGTTGCGCCGAGCATGCAGTTGGAGGAACCGTGAAGTTCAATGTGCTATGGTTGTACGAATCCGGATGCCCCTTCGCTGGTGACGAGGTGGGCTTAGTTGCCTCACCCAACAAAATACCATTAGAATCAAGCACACGAACCACTAGATAAGCTTGGCATCTACGCGTTACGAAAATGCCTGAGAACTGATAGTTGGCCCCTGGGCGCAACGGGATAAGTCCATTTTCTTGATCTGATCTATATGCTAGTTCTACTGGCGCTGTAGAGGGCGATTGGTATTGGTGGATGAAAGCAACGCGCCAGTCATGTATCCGCAAATCCGGATGATCAAGGCCTACACTCCAACCGTCCGGCGCAACTAATGGCTGCCAGCGAGAAGTTCCAGTAGAGAAGTCGCTATCGATTATATGATTTTGATTTAGGAGCGGATCATCTGAAATCAGATCACTTTCGACCGCGAGAAATGTGTGGCCGCCAACGCGCACTTCTACATCTTCTATAGAGGAAGATTTATCAAGTAAAAGTATGGCTTGGCCATTTTTGACGCCACAAATAACTCCAATATTACTAAATGGGTTGTCTGATTGAGCGGAACGTGCATATTTTCGTTTGGAAGTCACGATTCGTGCAATATCATCTCCGGTGTTGCGGTCTGGTCTAGCCTGGATGTTGCCTGATTGCTTCTTCATGAGCGCTTTCCAAAAATATGACATCAATATTTTCACTATAAATGACTAAATAATTTAGTGAATATTTGATAATATTTCATGAATATTTTAAGTGACGAAGATATCCGCAGCATGCTCGATCGCCGATCTCTCTGGCGCCGGCAAATATCTCCGGTTTGAAAAAGGAAGACCCAAGATAGTAAAAAATGAAATTTCTGATGGAGCGATGATCTAAGATAGGCCCTAAGCCGACCTGCCTCCTGCACATGCGCGCATACGGCTATCGCATCGAAACTAAAAAATGCACAAAAAGCATCATTAAAACCTACGCAATCCTAGGAATCTTGCTGCAATATTGATGTGAGCGCCTAAATCTTGGCGGTATACGGCAGAGCATGCGTTCATTTTTAACATAATAGTATAAATAAAAAAGAACGTATAAAGGGAATGCTGTGCGAGTGATTGAAAATGAATGCGTGTACGAAAATTACCGGTCAAATGCCCTTTATTCAATGATTTCGATGGAAAGTTGAAATATGTATCTCAAAAAATACTCGCAAACATACTCTTATGAAAGAGAAATATTTCTAAAGACGTAGATTGCGCAAGGTTTTTTTTGTCGGATTTAACAGATTTTGGGGTACTAAAGATTTTAAAATGTCGCAGCTTGTTTTGCCCGAGAGACCAGCGCGGTTCATTCGGCCATCCGGCCTCGGGTTTCTCGGGTCCACATCCTGAGCTTGAATCACCCCCGGCCGCGTCGGGCCAAGCCATTCTCAAAAGGTCATGAGCCGTTGCTATCTCAAAATCTACAGCAATTTCCACTACGCTGCCGGACGTGATCGGGTCCCGATCTTGTGTAGTATTCTGACAGCGGCTTAGGTAGAGGGCCAATGACAACAGGTACGAAACGCGTGATGGCGACATACTCGAACTTTGAAACGATTTTGCGATCTGAAGCTGACTTTAGCGCCTTCTACAGGGATTACTCTTATATTTTTGAGATGTCCTACGCCGAGGCCATAGCCCAGCATGCATGCGCAGAAGGTGTGGAGAGCGCGATGCTCGGTCGCGTGACGCCGGAACGAGTCCTGGTCAGCGGTCCAAACTTGCGTGAATGCCTGAACGCCGCAGGTTTTAACCCGCGCTTGCGCGCTGTAATGGAGATGTTCACCTCTCACGCCGGTAGCCAAAGTAGGATGGACCTGCGAATCTACGCCCACGAGGCGGTGACCGCATTCTCGTTATTGTTCCGCGGCCTTTATCCTAAATTTCTTGGATCGGAATACGCTTCGGATGCTGCTACCGCAGCAAGCCTTTACCCCATTCCATGTGTTGACATTACAGCTTCCGGATTGCCCGCAAACACCTTTGATGTGGTGCTATCGAACGAGGTTCTAGAGCATGTGCCGGACCTAGACGCCGCGTTGCGCGATACCTGCCGGATTCTTAAGCCGCATGGACGCCTTATAGGCACGTTTCCCTTCACATTCCGACAGCAAACTACTGTCAAGGCAGTTCTTGAGGGAGGCCGAGTTCGTTACCTGACAACACCCGAGTATCACGGCAATCCTATCGATCCTAACGGGGGCTCGCTGGTCTTCCAAGTGCCGGGCTGGGACATTATCGATCGGGCGCGGGATGCGGGCTTCCGAGACGCTTGGTTTACCCTCATCGCATCCTTTCCACTTGGGATTACGCCGGTCTTAGTGTTTCAAGCCGAGCGCTGACTAACCGATGACGTCCCCCCCCCCTTTTTTTTAAATATATATATTCGCACGAAAATTCCTCTGGAACGATGGATGGTGAAACCTCTGCGCGGATGAGTTGATTTGCCGCGTCGATCTCTAATTCGATGTCGTGGTTCGGATGCTGAACGAGGTGGACGCCTCCGGAAACCGCGTTTTGCGGCTGATCTGACGGCGCGCATTGGCCGTTTTGTCGCCCTCGGGGGTCGGTGTGGTTGAACCGCTCCGGGTTTGTCGGAGGCTCCAACTCCTGAGAGGCTGGAGCGATGACGAGCGAGACGACGAACAAGTTCTCGCCTGAGGTTCGCGAGCGGGCGGTGCGGATGGTGCTGGAGCATGAGGCGCAGCACCCGTCCCGCTGGGCGACGATCCTGTCGATCGCGGCCAAGATCGGCTGCACGGGCCAGACGCTGAACGAATGGGTGAAACAGGCGGAGCGCGACACTGGCCGCCGGCCGGGTCCGACCACGGAGATGGCGGCCCGCCTCAAGGCCCTGGAACGGGAGAACCGGGAGTTGCGTCAGGCGAATGAGATCCTGCGCAAAGCATCGGCGTATTTTGCCCAGGCGGAGCTCGACCGCCGGTTCAAGCCATGATCGCGTTCATCGATGATCATCGTGGGGCGCACGGGGTCGAGCCGATCTGCAAGGTCCTGCCGATCGCCCTGTCGACCTATCGCGCACAGGCGGCCCGGCGGCGTGATCCGGCGAAGCTGCCGGCTCGGGCGAAGCGTGATGCCGCGCTGATGCCCGAGATTGAGCGCGTTTTCGAGGAGAACTTCCGCGTCTACGGCGTGCGCAAGGTCTGGCACCAGTTGAAACGTGAAGGGCATCACTTGGCGCGGTGCACCGTGGCGCGGCTGATGCGCGGCATGGGCCTGCAGGGTGTGATCCGCGGCAAGCCGGTCAGGACCACGATCAGCGACAAGGCGGCAGCTTGCCCGCTGGACCACGTCAACCGGCACTTCAAGGCACCGCGCCCGAACGCCCTGTGGGTCTCCGACTTCACCTATGTCGCGACCTGGTCAGGGTTCGTCTACGTCGCCTTCATCATCGACGCCTATGCGCGGCGGATCGTCGTCTGGCGCGTGTCTCGGACGGCACATACGGGCTTCGTGCTGGATGCGCTGGAACAGGCCCTGCACGAGCGGCGCCCGTTGCATCGCGGCGGCCTCGTGCATCACAGCGACAGGGGCAGCCAGCTTCGGTTCAACCGGCCATCGCAACACCATCTTGAGCGGCTTGCAGCGCGGCGTCGAGAGCCTCGGCAGGCGTCTTCCAGCCCAGCGTCTTGCGGGGCCTCGCGTTGAGGGCGGCGGCCACCGCCGCAAGATCATCAGCGCCGTGCACGCTCAGGTCCGTCCCTTTCGGGAAATACTGTCGCAGCAGACCATTCGTGTTCTCGTTCGTCCCGCGTTGCCACGGGCTGTGTGGATCGCAGAAATACACCTCCAGGCCCGTGTCGATCCGCAGGCGCGCGTGCCGTGCCATTTCCGCACCTTGGTCCCAGGTCAGCGAACGCCGCAACTGCTCAGGCAAGGTGGTAATCGTGCCGGTGATCGCGTCGCGCACGGCCTCGGCGCCGTGGCCGGCCAGCGCTGGCCCGTTCTTCTCGCGCGCCTCCGTCCCATGCCCGTCCATTGGCGGCAGGTGCAGCAGCATCGTGAACCGCGTCGTCCGCTCCACAAGCGTGCCGATCGCCGAGCAGTTGAGGCCAATGATCAAATCTCCTTCCCAGTGGCCCGGCACCGCGCGATCCTCCACCTCGGCCGGACGCGCGCTGATCAGGATTTCGGGGGTGATGAACGACTTCCCGCGTCGACGGCTCCGTGCGCGCGGCACCCGCAGCGCACGCCCGGTTCGCAGGCACTGCGTCAGTTCGCGCTTCAAGGCTCCCCGGCCCTGGACGTGGAGCGCCTGATAAATCGCCTCGTGGCTGATCCGCATCGTGCTGTCTTCCGGATAGTCCAGCCGCAGTCGCTGCGCGATCTGCTGCGGGCTCCATGCCTTGCCCCAGCGACGGCTCTGACGTGGCCCGTGCCGCCGACCCTTCCACGGCACTGAGGGACCAGGAACCGCAGTCCCGCCAGGCGCGACGACGGACCCGGCAAGCCGCTCCTGCACATAGGATCGTAGCGCCAGGTTCGTCGCGAGTTTCGCTTGCTTTGGTCGGCGCGCCGCACGCTCCGCATGCCACTGCGCCGTTGTCGCAAGGTAGTCCAGGGCGCCGCTCCGCGTCGCCGCGTTCCGCCGCAATTCCCGCGAGACCGTGGACGGCGCGCGCCCCAGCCGACGCGCAACCTCCCGAACGCCCAGGCCCCCGGCCTGCAAGAGCGCGATCTCCTCGCGCTCCGCGAAACTGAGGTGCCCCATCAATGGCGGCTTCAACGCGCACGACAAGTGCGACGGCGCCACCCCGCCCGCCGCCCGGAACCACCGGAACCCGACCGGTGCCGATACTCCAACCTCCATCGCCGCTTCCTCGCTTGAATGCCCTTTGGCAATCAACGCCCAGAACCGCCGCCGATGCTCCTGCCTCGCGACAGGCGGCCGACCCGGAGACCGCAGCTTCTCTCGCAAGGCACGATCCGAACGCCGCCGACCCGCCATCGCACCATCCTCCGCCACGGTGTTGCGACGACCACGTGAATCCACCCAGTACGTTTCCATCCACTACACCGAGCGTCTCGCACAGGCCGGCATCGAGCCGTCGGCGCCCTGTGGCTCCTCGCCCCGCACAATAGCGGCCGCATCCACGGGGATGGGCACGATGGAGATTTCGAAGGGCTCCCAATCCACCGCGCGGTGGATGGTTTGGCCGGTGGCGGCGTCGGGCGCCTGGTCGTAGCGATGCACGCGGTAGCCGACGCTCACCGCGCGAAGGGTGCCGTCCGCGATGCGCTGCCAGACGGGTTCGACATCGGCAGCGGCCGAGAATTGCAGGGTGGCATGCCCGCGGCCGCCCTCGAGGCGGGCAGTGGTGACGCGGCCCAGCACGTCACGCGCATCGCCCCGGCGATGGGTGTTGAGCACTGGGGCGCGGCCGGAGCGCAGTCCGTCCATGCGGACCGCGTCGGGCGCCATGTCGAGTTCCTCGGTGATCAGGCCGAGGGAGGGGACGAAGTTGCGAGCGCGGGCGCCGGTGGACCAGATCACCTCGACGGTGCGGGCGGCACGATCGACCGTGACGGGCGCCGCCAACGCACGGCAGGCGGTGATCGACTGCCCAGTGGTGGGCATTCGATCTGGCGCCGGCGCAGCCTCCGGCGTCGGAGAGCCGCCGCTCGCCTGAATCGGCTCCGTCATGCCGCCGGCTCCGAGGCAACCGGCTTGGCCCTGCGGCGCGACACGGATGGGCCATCGGGCTCGACGCTGCACCAGGCGATCCGCATTCCGCCACTCGCCTCGAAGGTTCGGGCGACGCCGGCGCGCAACCAGCGGCGCGGGGCCTTGGTGGGATCCGGCTCGGCCCCCATCGCGAGCCAGAGATCCACCATGGGCGTCAGGGTGAGGATGAGGCCGGCGCCCGAGGGCAGCGGTTCGCTGGTCTGACCGGCGGCCAGGGTCTCCGACCAGATCAGCCCCTCGGCGGATTCCAACGGGGAGAGCAGCCGGCCGAAATGGTCGCGCGGCGCCGTGCTGCATTCGACATGCAGGGACATGGTGGGCTCCTGGGATGTTAGGGGTCAGGGCTCGGTGGTGCGAGCTGGCGATGCGGCGCCGGTGGCGGCGATTTCGATGGCGGCGAGCTGGGCCGCGTCCTGGGCGGCGCCCGATTTGGCGACGCGGCGCGGATCGGTGTCGAGCGATAGCCCGGCATCATCCAGCAGGGCATTCGCCTCGCGGATCATCTCGACCACCTGGCGGAAGTCGTAGCCGAAGGCGCCGACCGCCTCGGGCTGCGGCACGAAGCCGGCGCGTACCTGCGCGATCAGCGCCGTGGTGTCCTTGAGCGGGTCGATCATCTCGTGCGCGGGCGGGACGTGGGAGAGGCCGTCCGGCACATCCGTGCCCCACAGGCCGAGCAGCGCGCCCTGGGCGTGGAAGCGATCCGCGATCGGCCGCACCAGCATCGGGATCAGCATGCCGTATTGCACCTGCTCGCAGAGCCGGCGGAACTCGATTTTTCCCGCGCGCAGCGAGGAGTAGTTCGCCTGGGTCAGGTCGCCCGCGACCTGGTCATAGGTCAGGCCGGTGCCGACGGCGGAGGCCTCGAGCGCCCGGCGCGCGAAGGCGGCGTGCGATCCACCGCCGGAGGGGTTCACCACCTCCACGGATCCCATGCCGCGGCGATAGAGGATCATCCCCGGCTCGAAGCTCTCGACCGTTCGGCCCTGGGCATCGCGTAGCAAGCCCGACGCCGGCCCGGTCATGGCCTCGTCGCCATCCTCGGAGACGACCGCGGCCAGGCAGGCCTCGATCTTGGCCTTCATGAGGAGAGCGGCCTCGTAGTCGCCAAGGTCGCGCAGCCGCGTCAGGACCGGGGCGAGCCAGGAGACGTCACGCAGCTGGCCCGGCCGACGCTTGCGATAGATGTGCAGGACATCGCGGGCCGGGACGCGCTCGCTGCTCAACCAAGTGGCGCCCCCTGGCAGAACCCAGGACGCGCCCGGATGGACGCGGTGCAGCCAGTAGCTGACCGGCTCGCCGGCCTCGCCGAGGCCGATGCCCTGCAGCGTGGGGACACCATCGATGACGCCCTGGCGGGCCGTGTCGAGGTGGTCGCTCTCCAGCACCTGCAGCCGCAGGCCGATCGGATTGGCCGGCGTGATGTCAGCCGGCAAGAGGCGGACGAAGCATTCGCCGCTCTCGACGACCGCGCGCATGACCAGGGCCTGGAGACCATAGAGGTCGAGCCGCCCCTCGGCGTCACAGGCTGTGCTGTCGGACCAGCGGCGCCAGGCCTCGGCGTGGGCTTTGTCTGGCCAGCGCGTGGTGATGCCGGCGCCGACGGCATTGCCCGTCCAGAGATCGACGATGCGGGCGGCGTAGGGATCGTTGCGGACAGCGTCGCGGGCACGGCGCGCGACAGTGGGGGCGGCAGCGCCCACCTCGGCCGTGGCGCTGCCGCCAGACGCGGCCCAGCTTGAGGCGCGGCTGTCCTGTGCGGCGGCATAGCCGCGCAGCACCTGCCAGGCATCACGAAGGCGCCCCATCACCAGCTTCTCTCGCGTGAGAAGCTGGCGAAGGTGACGCTGGGGCGGCGCGCGGCGGCGTTCTCCGCCGCGTGCAGCACCGACAACGCGCGGCCCAGTTCGTCCAGCGAGCGGTATTCCACGGTGCGGCCGTCGAAGGTTACGCGCGTGGTGCCGCCGGTGAAGGCGGCAGCCAGCACGGCGGCGCGGCTGGTGGCGGGCTGGGCGAGTGCCCAGGCGAGGACGGTCGGGTCCATATTCGTCCTCCTCTCAGCGAAGCCAGCCGCTGCGCGGCGCGAGCCAGCCACGCGGGCGTGTGGTGGTGGTGCTGTTCGGCGCAGCACCGTCGGTATGGATCGGTGCGGCGGGTTCCGCGGCGGGGAGCGACAAGGCATTCGCCATCCGCGCCCAGCGCCCGTCGCCCCAGCTGTCCATGCCGAGGGCCGCCGCAGCGGCGCGGGCATAAACCCGGCAGTCCAGCGCCTCGTTGCGCTCGCGCGTCTTGACCCATTCCAGCCGGCGAAAGCCGTTGCGGCCGGCGCGGGCGACGAACTGTTCGGCGGTGAGTTGGCGGCAGAATTCCTCACCGGCCGCGTGCAGCGGCAGGTGCACGAAGCCGGGCGGGAACGGATCGCCGCTCTCCGCGGTCGGCCGCTCCAGTTTCAGCCAGCCATAGGTCTCGCCCTTGAGGAAAGAGGAGCCCACGGGCCAGACCTTCAGCCCGCCGAGCTTGCGGCCATTCCGCCGCACCTCGGTGGCCGAAGGTTGGCCGATCGCCGCCCGCAGTCCGTCCTGGCCCTTCACAGCGATGGCACGGCCGGCGCCTGCCCGCCGCACGAAGGCATAGACTTCGGCGGTCGTCATGCCGTCGCCGCTGTCGATCGCCGTCATGGCGAGGCCGAGCCGATGGCCGGAGATGTGCCGCCAGGTCTCGCCGAGCAGGGCCCGAAGCTCGTCCCATACTGCTGCCTCGAAGGGATTGCCCACCAGGATGCGATGCTCGACCAGCCAGGACTGGCGATCCTGCGCCCAGGCCCAGATGCTGGCCTCCAGGCGGTCGCGCTGGACGTCGACGCCGGCGGTCAGCAGCAGCCCCTCGGCTGCGACTGTGCCGGGGGGCCATTCCTCGCGGCGGTCATAGAGCCGTTGCCAGTCCGGGGCCTCCCCGCTTTCCTGCCAGGTCTCGCCCAGGACGGTGTTCCGAAACGTCTTGATGGCGCGGTCGTCGCCCTGCGCCGCCTCCCAATCCCGCACCGTCTGCGACCAGGAGAACCAGCCGACCGGCGAGTAGAGCGCCGAGATGTGGAAGCCGATGGCGTGCGGATCCTGCGGGATGGCGGTGGGACGCCACTCTCCGCCGGCCAGCATCGCCGTTTTGTGCTGCTCGCCGATCGCCCCGTCGCAGGCTTCGCAGAGATAGCGGGCGCTGTCCGGTTCACCCTTCTCCCAGACCAGCCGCTCGAACCGCAGCCACTGCATCGCGGCGCAGTGCGGGCAGGGCAGGAAGAACCGCCGCTGGTCGGAGGCGAGGTATTCCCGCTCGATGCGCGACAGGCCGGAGATGGTGGGCGTCGAAACCAGCAGCGTTTTGCGGCGCCAGCCGAAGGTGCGGGCGCGGGCCTCGGCCAACGCGACGGGATCGCCCTCGCCCTCGACGTCGCCGGGATAGGCGTCGACCTCGTCCAGGAACAGGAAGCGCGCCGACATGGAGCGCAGCCCGACCGCGCTGTTGGCGCCGGTCATCACCAGCTGGCCGCCGGGGAACTCCTTGCTGAGCTGGCGATTTCCGCTGTCCCTGGAGCGCGCCGGGGACACGCGCTGCCGGATGGCCGGCGTCTCCTCGATCAGCGGATCAATCCGCTGGTCGGAGAAGCGCTTGGCCAGTTCCGTCGTCGGCTGCACCGCCAGCATGGGGCCGGGCGCATGATGGATGACGTAGCCAATCCAATTATTGCCGCACTCCGTGTTGTGCGTTGGGATCCAGCCCTCGCCGCACAGATACAGATGGCTGGGCGAATCCACCTCGATGCAGCGCACTGGGACGCTTTCCACCGGCTCAATACTGACAATGCGTCTACGGCGGCTCTTGAGCGGCCGGCCGCGCTCGATTGAGCGCATCCGTGCCAGCTTGCGCGAGAGCCGAAACATCGGCTCCTCGGCGTATGCCGTCCACGAGACGCGCGAGTAGCTCAGGCAGTCTCGATCAATCCCGTTGATGACCTGCCGTCGCGACGCGACCTGGTAGATCGTCGGCTTGTAGCCCAGGCTGCGGAGCAGCTCCACGATGCCCTCGATCAGGCCGGGATCGGTGTTGCTGAATTCGCAGCGTTTCCCGTTCGGCGTGATGCTGCCGTCGGAGTCCATCATGCCGCGGATTAGGTCGAGCCGCTGCTCGCGACTGGCCCGCAGATAGGCGGCAGGAATGTGCTTATTCTCCAGCACATCGAGCATGCGCAGATGCGTGGTGAAGCGCGAGCGATGCTGAAGCCGGGCCGGCGTCGCGCCGTCGTCGATCAGCCGGAAGGTGGGGTCAATGACGATGTTTGCACATCGCCCTTTCCGCCATGCCGGCAGGCGAAAAACTGCGTCGACGCCGCATACCCGCAGATGTTTGGCGATCTCTGCATCGTCTTCGTCGACGCTGATGTGGTTCATGGTGGCAGAGCCGTCGCCGAGCCAGACGCCGAGGACATAGGGGTGGATCAGCAGATCCTGGTCTGGAAGCACGACAGGCTCGCAGCAATCGACCGCGTACCGATAGCGCTTGCTGACGCCGATCTTGGTACGCCCGATCATCTCCGCGGTGCGCAGCGTGCGTTGCGCTGGCTGCTCGGTATTGGTGAAGTCCCGGACCGGCCAGCGATGGTCCGCATCTGTCACGATGTAGGTGCCATCGTCGAACGTGATGCCAAAGCATTCCCGCCCAATCATCACGGGCGAGACCCCCGTGACACGGCACGGCCGCCCTGCCTCGTCGAACAGCGTGTCGCCGACCAGCAGGCCGCCCATGGTGGCCCAGCCCTCGGCAGTTGGGATGGCGGTGTCGAGCGCAAGCGGCCCGCCGACCTGCGCTCCTTTCATGAACACGACCCGCCGTGCCGGATGGGCCGGCGAGAGCGCATCCATCACGTCGCGCAGATAGGGCGTGCGCGCGGTGCGCCAGGGCCCTGGCTCCGCGCTGCCGCGGGAGCCGAGCATGCGGTGCTTGTCGGCCCAGTCCGAGACCAGCAGCGCCGGCTCCGGCGCCATGCCGTCCCGCCACGCCTGCAGGATCTCGGCTGCGCCGTCGAAGTTACCGAGCTCGGCGATGATCTGCTCGCCGGTCGTCATGCGACGGCCACGCGGACGTCGTTGCGTTCGGCCAGGTGCTGCCGCAGCCGAGCGTCCATCAGCGTCTGCAGCCGATGGGCATCGACACCGAGTTCGGCCGCCAGCTCTGCGGCGATCCGGGCCGGCCAGGCGAGGATGGCATCGCGCTCCTCCTTGGCAAGCCGGTGCACCAGCATGAGCGCGCGGGCCTTCTCGACCAGCTGGCCGCGACGCTCATCGAGCCGGAGCTTGCGCTCCTGGGCTTTGAGCATCTCGTTCGCGGTGCGGGCATTGTGGAAGCTGCTGCCGCCGGCGGAGGGCGTGGGCAGCGGCTCCGGGATGGGCGGGGTGACGAATGCCGGCCGCGCCGGCGGTGGCGGTGGCGAGGGCGAAGGCTTTACCGGTACCGGCGCCACTATGGCCGCCGTCTTTCGCGCCGGATCGCTGCTCGCGGCCAGCCGCGCGCGCACCTTCTCGACATCCCAACCGCCGCCCGGCTCCTGCGCGATGCGGCCCGACTGGGCGGCCTTCTGCAGGGCGGTGTGCGAGATGCCCAGCCGGCGCGCCACCTCGCGCTGCGAGGGCACCAGCGCATCGGAAGCGGCTGCGATCATGATGTGATCGAACCCCTCCGATCTTAGCAATTCGATGCGCGCGAGATGCGCTTGGCTCGGGCGCGGCACAGCGCGAATGGTCCGTCACACGCAGAGCATCACGCCCTGCACCACGACGGAGACCAGCATGACCGACCGCACCGCCCGCGCCGCCCGCAACCAGGAAAACAGCCTGGCCGCCTTCCTGGCGAAGAAGGCCGAATTCGACGCCCTGCTCGCCGAACTCACCCAGGCCAGCGAAGACCACTTCGGCGCGGACCCCGAGACGGTCCTATGGGGCGAGGCCGCCTGGCTTTCGGATGCCACGGCGAAGCTGAAGGACATCGCGGACCAGCATTTCCGCCGCGGCGAATACGAAGCCTGACGCGGGCCACTCCCGCACGGCCCCGACCGGCAGCGCCGGCGGGGCTCCCGGCAGTAGGGGCCGATGACCGGCACCCGGAACCGGAGACCATCACGATGAACCAGCTTTCTGACACACAGCGCGTGATCCTCAGCGCCGCCGCGCAGCATGAGATGGGCCTCGCCCGCGCACCGAAGACCCTGCCGGCCGCGGCCCGCAACGGGGTGTTCCGCAGCCTGATCAAGAACAACCTGCTCACCGAGATCAATGCGCCGCGGGAGCATGTCGGGCTGGGCTGGCGCCAGGACGATGACGGCACCTGGATCGTGGCGCGCATCACCGACGAGGGTCTGCGCGCCATCGGCATCGACCCGAATGAGGGCGACGCGGTGGCCGACACGGTGCCAATGGTGGCGCCGGACGCCACGCCGGGGGGAAGCACCGAGCCCGCCGACGAAGCCGCCCAGGCCGCGCGCCTGACGGAGGAGATCGCCATGCTCGACCAGGTCCTCGCCGAACGTGCCGCGACGCCACGCGCCAGCCTGCGCAACGCCGCCGCGGCAGTGCTGGCCGCCAGGGACGCAAGCCCGGCGCAGGACGCGACTGACAACCCGATAAGCCGCGCCATTGAGGCCCTCCGTGCAGCCCTCGCCGGCAACGCCATGCGCACGTCGCGGGCGGGCGGCGCACCGCGTAAGCCGCGGGAGGGCACCAAGCAGGAGCAGGTGCTCGCCATGCTGCGCCGGCCCGAGGGCGCGACCGTCGCCCATATCGCCGAGGCCACTGGCTGGAATGGCAACACGGTTCGCGGTTTTCTGGCTGGGCTTAAGAAGAAGGGCCACGCGGTCGAGGTGAAATCGCGGGAGCGGATGGTTGGCCCTAACAAGACCGGAGCCAAGGGTTCCTTTACAATTTATGCCCTGGCGGGGTGAAGCATCTCAGCCACGCCACTGAACATGATCGGAAGCGCCGGGGATCATCCAGATCCCCGGCTTGCAGACTAATCCGTCCACTTCCGCGCGTTACGGCGGGGCGGGGCGCAGTGGGCCACGAGCATAAACCGGGCTAAAGGTTTTTGCTGCGTAGCCAAAAGGTTTGATGGCGCGGTGCTGACTGCCGATCTGATTTGCCGGGAGAGACATGGATAAGTTCAAGCAGTGGATGGCCGCCAACCCCCTCGGTGGGACCATCGCCGTAGCTTTTGTGACAGCTCTGCTCACGAGTATCGCCGTGGGCGGCATGCGCGGGCCGGGACCACAGGGACCAGCGGGGCCAGCTGGTCCGGAAGGCGTGGCCGGTGCGGTTGGGCCCGTTGGCCCAGCCGGTCCACGAGGCCCCGCCGGCCCTGCTGGTCCGCAAGGCCCTGCCGGTTCGGCTACGCCCGCGAGGCCCAGCCGGTGAACGTAGGTCTGCTGGCGAGCCGGGTGCGCCGCGCAAGGCGCGCGAAGGCGCGAAGCAGGAGCAGGTGCTAGCCATGCTGCGCCGCCCCGCGGGCGCGACGGTCGCGCAGATCGCCGCGGGCACAGGCTGGAACAACAACACGGTCTGCGGCTTCCTGGCGGGACTGAAGAAGAAGGGCCACGCGCTCGAGGTGATGGAGCGGGTGCGTCAGGTCGGCCCGAACACGGAAGGCGCACGGGGCTCCTACAGCGTGTATCGAACTGGGAGCTAATTGGTTGGCCCAGTGGTTGCGGTAGGCTGCTGCGTCAAGCAGCCTACTTCGGTCACCAGCGGAGGAACTTAATGACAGGATCGGGCAAGACTCGGCGGGAGCCGGTACCAGGCTCCCGCTTCGTTCCCATCGATAGGGCGCTGTTCATCGGCCTTCTGGTTGCAGCAACAGCAGCAACGTCTGCCCTCGCGCAACAAGGCCCGGTGCAATTCAGATGGGCGAGCGGTTTCGCTCAAGGAACCGTCGAGGCCATAATCCGTACAGCGGACTATTCATACGTCGCCTTTGCGTGCCCTGGCGGTCAGATGGATCCGGCTCCGTCTGTTTCGGTCCAGGTGAGAGGCCGAACCCCTGGCGGTCAGACAACGCTTCAGATCGTTGTTGATGGCCGTAATTACCCACTCGGTTTGAATGACGGCTTCTCGCTCGGACGAGGGCGGTCGGCAGAGGCGGCGGTCGTCAACGCAGCACATGCCCTAGTCAGGAGCAATTCCCGTACGTTCGTTGCTGAGATTCCGGAGATCGGCTGGCGCCAACAGTTCTCCCTGGCCAATTCAAGAGATGCGCTTGGAGCGCGTCCGGGACAAACAATCGTTGATGGCTGCCTCCGTTAGGGACCGCTTCGTACAGCAGCAAGGTCCTCGAAGATGCGCCCGTCACCCGCCAGCACCGCGACCTTGCCGGTGAGGTTCTGCCAGCGCTGGATTGCCACATCGACATAGCGCGGATCGATATCCACCGCGTAGCAGGCGCGGCCCGCGGTCTCCGCTGCGATCAGCGTCGTGCCGCTGCCGAGGAACGGATCATAGATTGCATCGCCGGCGGCGCTGTTGTTGATGATGGGACGGCGCATGCACTCCACCGGCTTCTGCGTGCCATGCACCGTGGCCGCGTCCTCGTCGCCACCATTGCTGATGGCACAGAGCGTGGCCTGGTCCCGCGCGCCCTGCCAGTGTCCGATGGCACCCTTGCGGACCGCATAGAGGCAGGGCTCGTGCTGCCAGTGGTAGTCGCCGCGCCCCAGCACGAAGCGCGACTTGGCCCAGATGATCTGGCTGCGGATCACCAAGCCGGTCGCCTCGAGGCTCTCGATCACCGTGCGGCTGTGCACGCCAGCGTGCCAGACATAGGCGACGTCGCCGGGGAACAGCGCCCAGGCCTGGCGCCAGTCGGCGCGATCGTCATTTGCCACCTTGCCGGTGCGCATGGTGGCCGAGACGCCGGCCTCGTTGCGCCATTCCGGATCGTAGTTCACGCCATAGGGCGGGTCGGTGATCATCAGATGCGGGGTCGCACCATCCAGCAGGCGGTCCACGTCCGCCGCGCTGGTGGCATCGCCGCACAGGAGGCGATGTGGTCCGAGCTGCCACAGATCGCCTGGACGGGTGACCGCCACCACCGGTGGCTCGGGCGCCGGCGCATCGGGATCGCCGCTGCCGCCGCCCGTCTCGTCGCCGGAGGCGTCAGCCAGCAGCCGATCCAGCGCCGCCTGGTCGAACCCGATGAGGCCGAGGTCGAATTCGTCAGCGCGCAGTTCCCGCAGCTCGGCGGCGAGGAGGCTCTCGTCCCAGGTTGAATTCAGCGCCAGCTGGTTATCCGCCAGCCGGAAGGCCCGCGCCTGCGCCTCGGTCAGATGGCCGAGCCGGATGGCCGGAATCTCCGCCAGCCCGAGGGCTTTCGCGGCGAGCACGCGGCCGTGGCCAGCTATCAACATACCTGCATCATCCACCAGCACCGGCACGTTGAAGCCGAACTCGGCGATGGACGCCGCCAGCTGCGCCACCTGCTCGGTGGGGTGCATGCGGGCATTGGCGGCATAGGGCGCGAGCGATGCCACCGGCATCATCTCCATCTGAAGGTCAGGCCGCATCGGCAGTGACCTCCATCCGGGCCGCGGCGACGACATCATAATCGCGGCTATCATCGGCCAGCGTCACGGGCCGGTCGTGATGCAGCATGCGCCAGCGCGCCACTGCCAGGTCGACATAGGCAGGCGCCAGTTCGATCGCCCGCACGCGGCGGCCGGTGCGTTGGCCTGCCAGGATGGTGGTGCCTGAGCCGCCGAAGGGCTCGAACACGACCTCGCCCTTGTCGGTGTAGGTGCGCATCAGGAATTCCGGCAGCACCACCGGGAACACCGCAGGGTGCTCCGTCTCGATGCCGCGGCCCTTATGGCGCGTGAGGCGCAGCACATTGTCCGGGATCCGGAAATCCTGCACCGGCAGCCCGGCATGTTGGTATTCCGAGATGGTGCCGTCGGCCGCGCGCAGCCCGCTGCCCTTGTTGGGCGTGCCGGCCCATTTGCAGGGGACGATTTTGTTCGCCTGCCGGGCCTGACGATTGAAGTGGAAGACGAACTCAAAGGCGGGTGCGAGGCGGCCATTCCAATCGCCAGGTAGGCCGGGCCCCTGGTCCCAGGTGTAAAGCCCGAACCGGCGCCAGCTGCGGGCGCGCATCCAGTCGAGCCACCCGGCCCAATACGGGATCCACTCGCTGTCGCGGTGGATCATGCCAAGGTTCACCAGCACCTGGCCGTCCGGCCCCATGGCCGCGTCAAGATGCTGGAACACGCCCTGCATCAGGGCGTCCCAATCGGTGCCGCCGCCGGTCGTGTAGTCCCGCTGGTTTCCATAGGGCGGGGAGGTGAACAGCAGCGCCGCATGGTCCGCGCCCATGACACGCGCCACGCTGGCGGCGTCGGTGCTGTCGCCGCAGAGCAGGCGGTGCTCGCCCAGCAGCCAAAGGTCGCCCGGCCGCGTGACGGCTTGGCGCGGTGGCTCCGGTTCGGCGTCCGCAGGGTCGTCCGTCGTCGCGTGGTTGCCAGGGGCATCGCTGCTGGCAACGGTCGGGCTGGCAAGGGCGCCGTTGCCAGGGTCCGTTGCCACCGGCTCCATGCCGGCCAGCAGCCGATCGAGCTCACCAGCATCGAAGCCAGTCAGCGCCAGATCGAGACCGCCCATCTCCTGCAGCTTCGCCACCTCGGCGGCGAGCAGTGCCTCGTCCCATCCGGCGTTCAGGGCGATGCGGTTGTCCGCCAGGCGGTAAGCGGCCTTCTGCGCATCGGTCAGGCCGGAGCGGGTGATGGTAGGGACCGTCTCCAGGCCCAGGGATTTGGCTGCTTGCAGGCGGCCGTGGCCGGCAATGACCTGGCCACGCTCGTCGACCAGCACCGGCGCCACGAAGCCGAACTCGAGAATGCTGGCCGCGATCTGCGCCACCTGCTCGGCCGAATGCGTGCGCGCGTTGCCGGCATAGGGCAGCAATGCGACGACCGCGCGCGCCTCAACGGCGCTCGCAGACCATGGAGCCTGGGGCATGCGCACCTGCTGAAATCGATGGTGGTGGTGAAAGGTGCCGCCTGACGGGGCTGGCAACGTGGCGCCGTGGCAACCTGGAAAAATAGCCTCGCGCTAGGAATGCCGCGCGCTGCTGCTCCCCGCATACAGCGAGGCCAGGAAGGACCCTGGAGATGGAAAGCAGCGCTGGCGCTCGACGCACCTTCTCTACGTGTCTTGACTTTAGACTTATCGATTTCGGTGCCGCCAGAGGGTGAATTGTAACAGCATGACCGGGGCGAATGCAGCTCGCCCCGGCCACGCTGCATCACGCTGCCTTCGCCCGCGGCGTGAGGCCAAAGTGCATGGCCAGCGTACCCAGCGTGCCGACCAGGATGCCCTGCCCGACAGGGCCATGCACCGTCCGTCCTGCCCAGCCCTGGCGCATCGACCACTCACGGACCGAAAACTCCAGGCCAACGACGAACCATGCGCAAGAGCCGCAGGGGCTTTCGTGCCCACCGAGTAAATCCAGTGCCGCGGCCACACGGCGCCGGGCCTCGATCTGCATGGTGGAGAGCGTGTCGACACGGGAGCCAGGGATGCGCAGGAGCTGCGACGTCGACATGCTGTCGAAGCAGGCGGCGCGGAACAGCCCGCGGAAGACCTCGCCCGCTTCGTGCATCTGGGGCGTGATGCTGCCACTGGCCAGCATCATGCCCAGTGTGTCCACCGCACGGCGATGCTGCACGGGCGACCCCGTCTCTGGATCTGATGCGCGGATCGGTTCCGAGAAGCCGCCATGTTGCAGCCGCCACTTCGAGGGCTTCGATAGATCCTCGATTACCTGCTTTGCCTTGCGCTTACCGGCCATGACGGTTCTCCAGGTTGCGACGCCCCCAGCGTCGGTTTGCTTCGTTGGTGATGGCCTGGCGTAACCAGGGATCGATGATGTCCTCGACCGGGATCGCGGCCACGCCGTGGCGATGCCAGGCGGCGGCGCGCATGGCGTTCACCTCGGTGTCGTTGATCGGGCTGCGTGTGCCGCGGTCGAGGCAGGACCGGGGCGGTTGGGGTGCGCCATGCATGGTCACGCGCGGCCTCCGGTGGGATCGGTGGCCCAGAGGAGCAAGGCGATGGCGTCCGCCTCGTTGTCATCGGCCGGTAGATAGCCGCGTGCCCGCATGGCCTCCATCATCGCTGCCTTGTTGGCGCTGCCCTTGCCAGTGGCGTAGCGCTTGATCGTGCCGACCGGAACGCCCTCGTAGGGCACCTCGTGCTCCTCGCACCACGAGGTCAGCGTGGCGAGAAAGCCGCCGTAAACGTGGCTGGCGTCCGTTCCGGCGTGCCGGCGCACCTCCTCGAACACCACGCGCCGGAGGCCGTGCGCATGCATGGCGATTTCGACGAGCCAGTCGGTGAAGCGGAGATAGCGCATGCCGCCGCCCTCGAAGCGACCGGGCTTGAAGGTCATGGTGCCGGAGGTCGTGCCGCCGTCGCCGAAGCGCAGGGCCCAGCCGGTGGTGGTGCCGAGATCGAGGGCGAGGATGCCCGGCTTACGCGGCCGGTACAGACTGGGATCGGGCAAGGTGGTGCTTGCATGCGAGGCGGGCGTGGTGAGAGTCGGGAAATCCATGGTGGTCTCCGAGAGGGGATGATCCTGGTGAGGGCGGCGACGGCGCGGTTCTTGGCGGAGCTCGTCGTCGCTGCCCGGCTTTGGGTGGATTGACCCTGGTGGGTGGTGGTCCGCGGACCCGAACCAGGCGCCCCCGGATGTGGTGTGCGCGCGTCTTTGGGACGCGCACGCACACCCCCCGTAGGGGGGCGGGTACAACACCTAACTCCTCCATCATGTTTAGTGCATTGAAAAACAACACGAAAAGAGGAGTTAGGTGTGAAATTGGAGGAGTGAGGGACCTAACTCCTCTGTCCTCACAAGTCATTGTTTTCATGACTTTGTTTTCCGGGAGGAGTGAGGAGTTAGGCCTAACTCCTCAGGAGTGAGGCCTTCCAAAACGCCATCCGGGTAGACCCAGACCTCCGGATTTTCGACCTCCATGCAGGTGCCGGACAGGGGGCATTTGAAGTGGCTGGGCAGGACGCGGCGGACCCTGGTGGTCACCTCGCCGGTGTCCGGATCCACGGTTTCGACATCGGGGCCGAAGGTCATGCCCTCGACGCAGAGATACCCGAAGCGCGACCGAACGACTTCATGCCCAAACTCCGTTCCGTCGCGGCGGAACTTCACAAAGCCCTTCGTGGCGAGCACGCTCAACCGCTCGCGGATCGTGTGTTTGCTGCCCAGCCCGACCTTGTTCTCGAAGGTCTCCGCAAACAGCATCAGGGCGTAGAGGCGGCCAGCCGCGGCCTCATCGAGAAGGATACCGAGGATCACATCGTGCTTGCGCAGACGCTCGGCATCGAGCTTGCGGCCGATGTCCTTCCTGACCAGGCGCTCACCCTGGCGATCGAGTTCCACCCATGCGCCGCCGCGCTTATCGACCAGCATCGGCTCGAGGCCGGGGCCGTTGCGCAGCTCGACATGCAACTCGCGCTGGGTCTGTTCCTCGTCGGGGCGGAACAGGATCATGCCGGAGGTGTAGAAGCTGCGCAGCGCGCTGGCGCCGGATAGCGCCAGGAACGGATCGTCCTTCACCTGCAGCTTGCTGAGCTTCTTGGTGTGGTGGGCCAGGATGATGCCCGCCTCGGGGGCAACCAGGTCGCGCAGAGCTTCGACGCGGCTCTGCAGGAAGAACATCATCGCCCCGTTGTCGTTCTCACCTTCGCCCGCGGGCCCGCCATCGAACAGGTTGCGGATGGGATCGATGCAAATGATGTCCGGCAGCGCGTCGGGGAATGCCGCGCGGATGGCGGCGGCGACGAGGGACACGCCTTGGTCATCGAGCAGCATGCGGAGCTTGGGGGTGACGACGAGGGTGTCACGGGCGCGTGCGACTACGCCGGGATCCAGGCTCAGCTGCTGCAGACGCTCGCGCAGGTAGTGGTACTGGATTTCCGCCTGGAGATAGAACACCCGGAGCGGGCGCGGAGCCTTGAAGCGCAGGAACGGTGCGCCGGCTGCAGCGTGTACCAGCAGGCTGATCAGGAAATCGGATTTGCCCACCTTCGGCGCGCCGCCGAGCACCAGCATCCCGCCCGGGGTCAGCAGGCGCGGCCCGATCAGATCGTCGGGCATCGGCGAGGTGTCGTCGAGCAGGTCGCCCAGGGTGTGGGCTGGGACAGCGGCGGGTGGTGCGTCACTGGCGCGGAGAAGCGCCGGCCCGTTGCGTCCGACGTGCAGGGCCCAGAGCGCATCGGCCTCGGCCTTGAGCCGCTCCAATGGCCAGGTGGGGCGCAGGCAGGCGGCGTTGTACTGGCAGATGGCCTCCCACCCCTCGTCACCGGTGATGCGGCCCTCATGGACCATGCGGATGAAGTGGCCGATGGCGGCGCTCGCCCCCTGGAAGCGCGTCCAGGCGTCCTGGGCGCCCTCGCGAACCGGGGTGGTGAGGATGGCGTCGAGGCCTGGCCGGTCGCCCTGTGGGGCCGCCTGGCTGCGCTCCTGGCCCGGCAGGAAAGGCATGCCGGCGACGGCCTCCGTGAATTCGGCGAGGTCCAGCTCGCGGCGTGGATCGTGGCTGCGGATGGAAACGATCCGCTCGACGCCGTGCTTGCGATAGACCGTCCCTGGGACGCGGATGGGCTGGTGCGCAGATCGGAAATGCGTGTCGCCGCCCACCTTATCGGCGATCTCGCCGCGCAGAGCGCAGAGGCGAGCCAGCTCCGTGCCCTCGGCCGGCTCGGTGAGCCGCCACCATACATGCAGCTTGGCGGCGCCCTCGGCCGTGCGGCCGCCGCTTTCCACCAGCAGGGTCGGCGCGCCCAGGTGTTGGACGAGGTGCGCCAGCTTGGCCTCGATGTCGCCAGCGTCGAGATCGACCACCAGTGTCTGCATCTGCTGGACATGCTCGGCGCGTGCCTGGCCGTGCTCTGCGACGGTGCCGGGGATGACATAGACGGCGCTGCCTTCGCGCGCGGCCCAGGTGGCGTAGGCCGCAAGGCTCTCCGCAGCGTGGCGATCGGCTGGGATCCAGATGTTGTGGGGCTTGGTGTCGAGGCCTTGGCCTTGGTCCACAAAGCCGCGCACCGGGATCAGCCCGTCGCAATAGCCGAACACCACCTCCAGGAAGATGGCCATGGCACCGTGGTTCAGCGTCGCTCCGGCCTCGTCCCAGGGGAGGCTCGCTGCGTCGTTAAAGTCGTTCCATGCACTCATGCCTGCAGCCTCCAGCAGCGCTTGTCCCAGGGGCAGAAGCGGCATTCGAAATGGTCTGGCTTGGCGGCGATACGTGGCAGCAGATCGCCAGCGTCGGTGGCGGCCAGGATGCGGACACCGCGGTCCGACATGCGCTGCGCCAGCTCCGCATTAAACGGCACCAGCTCGTGATGGAGCTCGGCGGTGTCCTTGTTGATGGCGGTAAACAGCGCCGGATTGTCCGCCACGCCTGGGACGCTGGCGTCCATGTACGCCTGGTAGACAGCGATCTGCGCCGCGTAGATCGGCTTGCTGGCTGCAACGCCCTTGCCGGCCGTCTCGCGCCAGGACTTCGCGTTCATGGTTTTGCATTCCCACAGCGCGGGAAACGCCATGCCGGGGATGGCGGGGCCGCCGGCCAGGACGCCATCGACATGGCCGCGGATGCGACCGCCGGCGACGGAGAAGCCGAATTGCGCGCCATGGTCGCCACCGCCACGGCGGGTGAACAGCTCGAAGCCGGCGCCGCGGAGCCACGCGACGGCGACATCCTCCAGCGCGTGCCCAATCCCAAAGATGCGCAGAAGCCGACCGTCGAAGTCGGCCCCCTCATCCTTCGGGGCCTTCACGAATTCGAATTGCAGCGCCCGCTCGCAGGCATGGCCGAGGCGGGAGCCGCCCAGGTAGCTGCGCGGCGGCGATGCCGCGTTGCCCGCGACCAGCGCGGCATCGATGGCGGCATTGACGTGCTCTGACGTCTGGCTGCGGCTGTTGAGATCCAGCATCAGAAGGGCGCATCCGCGGCGCTGAGGGGGCGGTGCGGGGCGTTCGCCTGCTGTGCGGTGGCCTGCATCGTGTCCTGGAAGCCGCCCACGGCGACCTCGATCAGCGTCAGGACCTGGGGCGCGGTCAGATCGATGAGGCGCGTCTGCCAACCGATCTCGCCCAGGCATTCGCCCAGCGGGCGCATGGTGGCGCGGATGGCGGCCTGTTCCTGTTCATTAAGGTCAACCACGGCGGGGGAGCTCCTGGCGGCAAGGGTGGTCCACAGCGCCTGGCAGGGCATGCTGCAGAAGAAGGCGGTGGGGCGTGGCGGCCGCCGCCGTGTTGGATCGAACCAGCCAAAGCCGCGCGCGGAGTGGTGACAGATGGCGCAGGGCGGGACGGGATTGCGCATGGCCGGTCATGCGGCCTGGCCCAGCGTCGCGGGCTGGGCGTTGCGCACCAGCCTGCGGATGACCTGGCGGTTGAACTTGAAGGTCAGCAGCGCCGAGGCCTGGTAGCGGGTCATGCCGAGATCAGCGCGAGCCTCGGGCGGGAGGTGGATGAGCTGCCGTTCAGTCGGCGGCTCGCGGTGCCAGCGTTTGCTCTTATGGGCGCTCTCATCGGTCTCGTGCGCGTTCAGCCAGTCATCTGCCGCGGCCAGCGCCACCAGCCGCTCGCCGATGGACAGCAGGCGCGGCCGCTCCTCCTTCGCGCCGCCGACCGCGTGCCAGGCGCCATTCAAGAAGAAGATGCCCGCCCAGCCGTTGAACCCATTGGCCAGCAGCGCCGCGTCGTCGCTGAATAGGTCGCACCACTGGAAGGGGGAGCGGCGGAGCAGATCGATCTCCGTCATGATGAAATCGGAAAGGGGAGCCACCTCGCGCCCGCGGGGCTCGAAGGCGTGACCGCAGATCGGGCACTCCATCACCGCGATGGGCACCTCAGCATCGCAGGAGGGGCAGGTCTTGGTGGGCGGCTCACCCTTGCCGGGTTCGCTGTCGAGATCGACATCCTGTTCCAGGCAGCCATGCATCTGCGAGGAGGTGCCGAAATCGAGCACGATGCAGTCGCGCTTGACGATGCCGGGATGCTCCATGGGGTCCACGGTGCGCAGGCCGCGACCGACCATCTGGATCATGGTGCATTTGAAGGAACTGGGCCGCAGCAGGATGACGCAGGAGGTGGGCGGGTGGTCCCATCCTTCGGTCAGCACCGCGACATTCACGACGATGCGCGCCTCGCCCCGGGCATAGGCGGCCAGGACGGAGCGCCGCTCCCCCTCCGGCATGTCGCCGGTTACCATGACGGTGGGGACGCCGGCCGCATTGAAGGCCGCGGCCACGTGTTCGGCATGGGCGATGGTGGAGCAAAAGGCCACGGACTGGCGGCCGCCAGCCTTCTCTTGCCAATGCTTCACCACTGCGTCGGTGACCGGCACCGTATCCATCACGCGGGCGACCTCGCCCATGTCGAAATCTTCGCCGCTGCGGCGGACGGCGCGGAGCTCATCCTGGACGCCGACATCGATGATGAAGGTGCGGGGCGGCACCAGGTGGCCGGAGGCGATCAGTTCGCCAAGCCGGATCTGGTCGGCGACGTTGGAGAAGACCTGGCGCAGCCCGATCTTGTCGCCACGGTTCGGGGTGGCGGTGACACCGTAGATACGGCAGGCCGGATTACGCTGGCGTGCGCGATCAATGATGCGGAGGTAGCTGTCTGCGACGGCGTGATGCGCCTCGTCGATCACCAGCAGGTCCAGCGCCGGCATGGCGTCCAGATTGGCCGCGCGCGTCAGCGTCGGCACCATGGCGAAGGTGACCTGGCCGCCCCAGGATTTCTGGCTGGCGTCCACGATCGAGGTGGCAATGCCCGGGTTCACGCGACGGAACTTCGCCAAATTCTGTGCGGTGAGCTCATCCCGATGCGCGAGGACGGCGGTTTTGGCGCCGCCCCCACCGATGTGTTTGCCCACCACGGCCGACAGCATGATCGTCTTGCCGCAACCCGTGCTAGCGACGCCGAGAGTGTTGCCATGGGTGTCGAGCGCACGGAGGCTGCGCTCGACGAAAAGCTTCTGGCGGGGGCGGAGCATCATGCTGGTGCGGCCCTCCCTCAGCGCGCCCAGGCAGGACGCGGGTCCGCATCCGCGGCGGGCTGCGGCGTCGGAGCCGGGAAGGCGCCCTGCTGCATGACCGGCATGGCGGGCGGTGCATAAGCGGGTGCCGGCGGCGCGTACCCAGCCTGTGCCGTCTGCTGCCCCATCGCCTGAGCGTAATCCCGATGATCCGGGGTCACCGCCATGCGGATTTCGCTCTTGGCCTCGCCACCGACGTCGGTGCCGTGGTCGATCTTGGCCAGGAACTCCAACCCTTCGAGATCCGCGAAGCCGCCGATGCGGCGCGCCGCCTGGGCATGGGGCGAGACATCCTTGTCGGAGATGCCGCGCGCGGAGTTCAGCATGCCGCGCAGGAAGCTGCGGCCCATTCCCGCCCATTCCGGCCCCTTCGGGCTGTAGAGGCCGATCAGCGTGAAGATCTTCCGCTTGGCGTAGGGCCCCTCCAGCACGGTGAATTCACCGTTGAGGTAGACCGCGCCGGCGCTGCTGCGCGTGGCATAGCCACCCGTCCAGCCTTGGCTCGGATCGTCGAAGCCGCCGGGGCGGATGGTGAGGCGGACCTTCACCAGCGTTCCCTTGGGGATCAGGTTGGTGTTTGACTGGGCGTCGTTGTAATCGTTCCAGGAAGCCATGATGCTTCTCCTCGGATCAGGGGGGGGGGAGGTCGGAGGGGGCGGCTAGCGCGAGCGGCGGCGGCAGCAGCGCGAGACGCTCGGCGACGGGACGGGCGGGGCCGTGGATCTTCTCGAAGAGGCGGCCGAGATGCGGTTCCTCAATCACATCGAGCCGGCCGCTGCGATCCTTCGCGGGATAGCCCCAGGGATTCAGCGTCTGGCAGATGAGAGCGCGGCGAAGCTGGCCCGCCTCGTCCTTGATCGCGGCCAGCGTGAGTACCTCATCGACGATACCGGGCAACTCGAGGCCCGTTTTGCTGCCATCGATCTGCGGCACGAAGACCTTGCGGTTGAAGTCGTCGAGCTTCTCGTCGAGGATTCCCACGAAGATGATGTTCTTGCCGCGTGTGTGCTGCAGATGCGTGAGCCAGGCGATCATCTCGCGCCCATGCAAGCCATAGGCGCCGCGGATGTCAGCCTTGCCGGTCTTTTCAGAGAACGCCTCGGGTTGGCCGCGACACCACTGGAAGCAGAGCCGGCCAGCAACGCTGATGCTGTCGATGAACAGCGTCTCATAGCGGGCGAGCAAAGCCGGATCACCGAACTGCTGACAGACGGCGGCGTAATGCGCCGGGGAATAAGGCTGGTCGTCACGCAGCGAAGGGTTCGGCCCGCCGATGAAGGCGGCGAAGTCGCGGCATTCCTGCCAGGTGCGCGGGCGGATGGTGTCGCCACCCCAGCCCTCGACCGCAAGATCGCCTGCCTCCAGGTCCATGAAGAGCGTGGTGCTGGCGAGCAGGGTCCAAAGCAGGCTGGTCTTGCCCTGGCCGCTTCCACCGAAGATGCAAGCCTTGATGCCACGCTGCTCGGCCTGGCGCTCGTCGGCGGTGATAATTCGCAGGTTCATCAGCGGCCTCCCTGCAGCGGGAGGAAGTCGGCGCCGTGCAGCCTGTCGCGCAGCGCCGTCTCGGACAGGATGGAGAGGCGATAGGTGAGCCGGCCGGTGCGCACGGTACGGGCCGGCTCGAAAGCCTGCCGGATGCGCTCTGGCCAGGCGGTATAGGCGCGCTCACAGACCTTGAAGGTCAGCTCGACATAGTCGCCCGGGTCCTCGCCGCCAGCGCGGATCTGCTCGGACAGCGCGGCAAGGCGACGTTGGTCCCATTCGACGCGCTTGGGGAGGTCGACGGCGACTTCGACGCTGCCGTCCTTGAAACGGACGATGCCGGTGTCCTTGCCGGCGACACCGCGTGCGGCGATGGCGCGCTGCTCGTAGCGCAGCGCGATGGCAGCGTTCAGCCAGTCATGGAGTTGACGCGCGGCCTCCAGCGCGTCGGCGCTGTCGGTCTGCAGCAAGGCGAGATGCTCGGCGGGGAGCGCGATGAGGTCAGCCACGGGCATGTGCCGCAGGGCGTCGAGCGTGGGACGGTTGGAGGGCGCGTTCATCAGGCGGCCTCCACCAGGATCTGCGGCAGCAGGGAGGTGCCGGAGCGACGAGGACGGCGGCGAGCGATGAGGAGGTACTCGAAGTCCTCCACGCCGCGGCGGCGCTGCACGAGATGCGCCAGGCCCTGCTCGCAGAGCATCCAGGCGCGGCTGGCGAGCTGGGTCAGGGCCACTCGCTCTGCTTTGTCCAGCAGGGCGAGCTGCGGGCAGAGGCTGCGGGCCAGCGTGCCGCGGAAATAGGTGATGGTGTCACCCGGTGCGGCGGCGCCGAGCCAGCGGCAGAGCGCTGCCTCGGTGAGGGGCGGAGCGGGGCTCCAGGACGGCGACGCCGCGGCGGGCGCCAGGGATGCGATGTTGCTCATACCAGGTCCTACGCAGGGGGAGCGGGATCCGTCTCACGCCGCGGTGGCGATGCCGGCGGCAAAGAGGCGCAGTCGCATTTCGGCGATGCGGCGATAGGCGGTGGCGCGGGAGGTGCCCGCGGCCGCGATCGCGGCGGACGGCGCGATCGCGGAGAGTTCGGCACAGAGGGAGCGGTCTCGCGGGTCGATGACTGGGGCCGCGCGATCGAGATCGATGCGGCGCTCGAGGGCTGCGACCGCGTCGGTGGGTTGGCCCCACCACGCGCCCAGTCCCGCGGCCTCGGGCAGGATCTCGGCCAGTGTAAGCGTCTCATCACCGCCGGCATCACTGCTGCCGGCGTCCACTTCGTCGAAGGCCGTGAGATGCTGACGCTGCCGGTCACGCTGAGCCTGCTGGGCGAGGCGGTAGCCGCGGTGCCGAAAGCAGACGGTCGCGAAGGCCTCCAAGCTGCCGCGCTCAGGGTCGAAGGAGCTGAGCCGTGCCAATAGGTCCAGCACCATCTCCTGCTCGACATCCTCACGGTCATGCCCCGGGAGGCGGGCCAAGCGGAGGGTGCGGCGCGACTCGCGGCGCAGGATCGGACGGAGCCGATGGAGGGCGGTGAGGGTCAGGCTGGTGGGCATGGCGGCACCGGGATCTGGATGACCCAGAGATGCAAACAGATGCCGTCATGGAGGGTGGAGGCGGAAAGGGGCGGAATGGGGCGCAAATGCCCGGCGGCATTTCTGCACCACGGCAAAGTCGATGTTTTCTATGACCTTGACGTCCGATCCCTCTGACGACCTGCCCCGATTTCTGCCCTACACATTGCGGGCGCGCGGCTGTGGATAGCGGGGATATGCGAACAAGAAGAGAACATAGACATTGACCAAAAGGTCAAATCATCGGCAACCTCAGCCCATGCCTCTCGTCGTCAGCTACCCGCACTCCGCCGGCTCCGCCGCCCCGCATCCTCTGTCCCGCGAGGCGCTATGGGCCGTCGCTGCGCAGGTGCGACGGCAGTTGCGCGCGCCGGGCGAGTCCCCGGCCGTTGATATGTGCCGGCTCGTCGGACGCTCGTCCGAGTTGGTGGTGAACGACCGCCCGGTGCGCGTTGCATGGGAACTGGCGCAGGCGGTGCATGACGATGCCGGTCTGGCCGTGCTGGGCGTGTGCGAGACGGACCCCGACATGCCGGGCACGGCGCTGGTATCGGTCAACGGTCCGATGGTGGAAGGGCGGCCGGAGCTGGCGCTGAGCACGGCAGCGCACGAACTGGGGCATGCGCTGTTCGACGTGCCGGCGGCGCTCGGAGAGGCGGGGCGGCGGTTCCGCGCCATCACCGCGCTGCCCGAGGCGCTGCTGGACCGGCGCGCCGTGCTGTCCGAGCGGCGTGCCAACGAATTTATGGGCGCGCTGCTGGTGCCCCCGGTGCCGCTGCATCTCCAGATGCTTGTACACGCCCGTGCCGAGGGGCTGCGCACCGCACACGCCCCGCATTACGGCCGGCAGGGCTCGCGCATCTTGGCGCGGGGCAATCCCAGTGAGGCGGTGGAGGGCGTGGTGGCCGCACTTGCCGGCGACTTCGGCGTCTCAGAGGGGTTCATTCGGGTGCGGCTGAACCGCTACCGGCTGGTGCAGGAAGGGCTGGACTCGTGAGCTTTGGTTCGGTGGTGCGCGAGAAGCGGCAGGCGCTGGCGATCAGCCTCAATGACTTCTCGGAGCGGCTTGGGGTGTCGCCCGCCTATTGGTCACGGATCGAGCGCGACCAGGAAAAGCCGCCGCGCGACGATCTGATCGAGAAGGCGGCGGCGATCCTTGGCGTGCGGCTGGACGATCTGTTTGTCGAGGCTGAGCGGCTGCCCCCCGACATGCGCAAGGATATGGCGAAGGTGGTGCAGGCCTATCGGCGACTGCGGGCTGTGGGGCGAGGCTAGCCATGGCGCCACGCGTCCTCCGAAAGCCCTGCTACGCCTTGGCCGAGCTCTGCACACGATGGGGTGTGACCGAGGCGGATCTGGCGAACTTCGCCCTCGGCGAAGAGATCACCCTCTCGGTCGTGGTGGCGCGACTGCCGCTGGAAGAGGGGGAGGTCGACGAGGTGGATGATGGTCAGTTCGTCGACATCCCGCACCGTCGGTACTGGTTCAGTGGCACTTTGGACCTGTGGCCGCAGGATGCCTGGACCGCGGTGATGCAGGGGGCGCAGACCGTAACAGCATTCCAGGCCGACGCGGGCCGGTACCGCTCAGTGTGGGCGCCGAACGAAGAGACGGCGGAGTTCATCGTACCGCGCGACCGGTTGGTGGTGCGGCATGCGGAGCTCGAGCGGTTCGAAGCCGCACAAGCGGCGGCTGCCTATGAACCCGCGCCCCCGCCGGCTGTTCCACAGCTCGGCCAGCGTGGCGCGCCCGCGCGCTACGATTGGGACGCGTTCTGGTGCGAGTTGGCGGTGATGCTGCAGGTCGAGGGCATGCCGGAGACGCAGGCGGCTGTCATCCGGCGCATGGAGGCCTGGTTCGCGAAGCGCGGCCAGTTCCCGGACCCGAGCACGGTGAAGCGCAAGGTGACGCTGCTGTGGCGCCGGCACGCGGAGGCTCTCGCCCGCCCGGCCGCGTGAGACACCGGGCAGAGCCCGCGGGTAGGACTTGGTATGAGCGCCAGGTCCCATCCCTCGACCATTAACCAGCATTTGCCGCCGCACCTCCGAGAGGTGTGCAGCATCCTGGCCGCGGGGCTGGTGCGGCTGCGCAGCCGCACCGTCGAGGAAGCTGCGCGTGAGGTGGCGGATCGGGGAGAGAGGTTGCTACACTTTCCGGCCCCCCAGCGCCTCCATGCAACCCGGACCAACCGGAGATCTGCATGACACGCGCATCTAAGCTCAAGCCCGGCAGCACGCCGGCGCTCATCATCCCCGCCATTCCCAAGCCGGACGTGCCGGGCCGGCTGGCGGCTCTCAAAACTGCCACGACGCCGGACCTCAAGCAGATGTGGCGGGAGCTTTTTGGGGCCGAACCACCCCCGTACAATCGGCGCTTCTTGGAAAGCCGGCTTTCATATCGCGTCCAGGAATTGGCCTATGGCGGCCTGAAGCCCGAGACGCTCCAGCGGCTCGCGGCCCTGGGCGAGCAGATCGACGGCCGCAACATTACCCTGCGGCGCATTCGCCAGGATCAGCGCCCCATCACTGGCACGCGGCTGATCCGCGAATATCAGGGCGTCGAGTACGTCGTGACCGTGACGCGCGACGGCTTCGATTGGCAGGGCAGGCCCTATCAGTCGCTCTCTGCTATCGCTCGCGCCATCACCGGCACGCGCTGGAATGGCTGGTTATTCTTTGGCCTGCGGAAGGCCAGCGCATGAGCCGCCGCGATGATCCCGCCGCCATGCCGGCGAAGCTGCGCAAGCGGCGCTGCGCCGTCTACACGCGCAAATCTACCGACGAGGGCCTGGAAAAGGAATTCAACTCGCTCGACGCCCAGCGGGAATCCTGTGAGGCCTATATTGCCTCGCAACGATCCGAGGGCTGGGTGCTGGTGCACGATCGCTATGATGATGGCGGGGTCAGTGGCGGCACGCTGGAGCGTCCCGCATTGAAGCGGCTGCTGGCCGACATCGAAGCGGGCCTCGTTGATGTCATCGTCTGTTATAAGATTGACCGCCTCTCCCGCTCGCTGATGGACTTCGCCAGGCTGGTGCAGACCTTCGACGAGCACGACGTCACGTTTGTGTCGGTCACTCAGAGCTTTAATACCACCACCAGCATGGGCCGGCTGACGCTGAACATCCTGCTCAGCTTTGCACAGTATGAGCGTGAATTAATCGGCGAGCGGGTGAGGGACAAGGTCGCGGCGTCCCGCGCGCGCGGCATGTGGATGGGTGGCCCGGTGCCGCTCGGCTATCGCGTCGAGAACCGGAAGCTGCTGGTGGACGAAGTGGGTGCCGCCACTGTCAACCGCGTGTTCGAGGGCTTTGCGGAAATCGGCTCCGGCACGAAGCTGCTGGTGATCCTCCGCGCCGAGGGCCTCGTCACCAAAACGGGCAAACCCTTTGATAAGAGCGCGCTCTACAAGCTGCTGGTCAACCGGGTCTATCTCGGCGAGGCCGTGCATAAAGGCACATCCTATCCTGGCGAGCATGCCGGCATTGTCTCGCAGGAACTGTGGGACCGGGTGCATGCCATCCTGCAAGAGAGCCCACGCGTTCGGGCAGGCCGGTCGCGCGGTAAGGCAGCGTCGCTGCTCCGCGGGCTGCTGTTCGGGGCCGACGGGCGGGCGCTATCGCCCACACACACCCGGAAGAAGGGGCGGCTCTACCGCTATTATGTCAGCCAGGCCGTGCTGCAGGGTGGCGCGAATGACGCGACCTACCGGCGCCTCCCGGCTGGGGAGATCGAGGCGGTGGTGATGGAGCAGGTGCGCGCGCTGCTGCGCCAGCCGGAGGTGGTGGTGGGCACCTGGCGCGCCGCGCAGGCCCAAGCGCCGGACGTGACCGAGGACGAATGCCGCGAGGCGCTGGGCCGGCTTGATCCGCTGTGGGAGGAGTTGTTCCCCGCGGAGCAGGAGCGGATCGTGCGGCAGCTGGTGGAGCGCGTGACGGTCAGTGACGTCGGGGCGGAGATCAAGCTGAACCTGGAGGGGATCGCCGGGCTGGCGCGCGACATGACGGCGAAGCAGGGAGCGCTGGCAGCATGAGCAGTGTGACGGTGATGGTGCCGCTGACCATTCGGCGCCGCGGTGGGCGCAAGCAGATCATCGGGCCGGATGGGGCGCCGGTTCGGGCGGGCGAGGCGGAAGGGGTGGCAGTCACACGGGGCGATCCGGCACTGGTGAAGGCGCTGGCGCGGGCGTTTCGGTGGCGCCGGATGCTGGAGGGCGGCCGCTACGCCTCGGTCCGGGAACTGGCGAAGGCGGAGGGAGTCGACCGCGCCTATATTGGGCGGGCGCTCAATCTGACGCTGCTGGCGCCGGATCTGGTAGAGGCCATTTTGGACGGTAAGGCTGCACCGCTTCTGCAGCGCCTCCTGGATGGCGAAGCCTCCGCATGGACGGAGCAGTGTCCTACGCTCGGTGCTCGCTGACCATTTGTCAGCAACCTACGAGCCAGACTCACATGGGCGCAAAGAGCTCCTCCACATCCGCGTCAGTCAGCTTCAGCGCGCCGCCTTCCTCGCCGCCCAGCACTGTCGCTACGAGCGCGCGCTTTCGTTCCTTCAGGACTTCCATCTTCTCCTCGATGCTCTGCAGCGTGACCAGTCTATGCACGAAGACCGGCTTGTCCTGCCTCCGCGTCCGGCCAGTCAACAGGTCTGTACTGAAAACCCCAGGAAACTCGCCATACAGCGCGGCGCTCGGTCAGGCGGAGGGCATGGCTCGTATGAGAAATGGCGGAGCAGTTCATCGCCAACACCGGAGCCAGGCGCATCGAGGGCGTGGGTGGGCCGTTCTACCGGCCCAGCACCGACACCATCCACATGCCCGACCGGCGCAGCTTCACCAGCGAGGAGGCCTTCTACGCGACCGTAGCTGCACGAGCTGGCGCACTGGACCGCCGAGCGGAGCCGGTTGAACCGCAACCTTACCAGCGAGTTCGCCAGCACCGGCTATGCCCGCGAGTAACTGATCGCGGAGATGGCATCCGCTCTGCTATGCGCGGACCTGGGCCTGTCAAAGGAGCCGCGCGAGGATCACGCCACCTATCTCGCCGCGTGGCTCAGGAAGCTGAAGGAGGATCCGATGAGGTTGTGGACCGCAGCGCGCGCCGCGGAGAAGGTCAGCGCCTATCTGGCCGACTTCCAGGCCCCGCACATCGAGGAGGCCATGGCCGCATGAGTATTCGTCATCCGCTTTGGGAAGCCATGAACGACGCGAAGCGCATCTATAACCAAGAGCTTGGCGACCTGGCTGTGCGGATCAGGGTGCGCGCCGACGACCTGCGCTACATGCCGCAGGCGAAGGCGCTGCCTTCCTTCCCGGCCTATGAGAGGGCGCTGCACGACTGGCTGGACGGGGGAACTCCCGTCATGGCCACGCCCGGCTGCTACGCGCCCAAGGCAGAACCGGAAACATAGGGCGCGAGGCGCTTCTCTAGCAGGCCTCTGAAAAGCTACGAGCGACGGGCGGTGAAGGGTGCTTCATCGCCACGATGGAAGCGGATCTCGCCGGTGAGGGTATCCGCCGGACCTCCAGGACGCGGCCGTCCAGACGGTTCTGCAGTAGGCCGAGGCGCTGTCAGCGGCTTGGGCGGCCTGATTGTGGCGCTGGCGTGGCGGCTGGCAATAGGCGATTCGGTAGCAGCTCCTTCCGCTCCCCCACCCGCAACGGCGAACTCCGCTACATCATGACCGAAAAAACTTGAGATTTTTCTTGGCTTTCAGCCTGGCTGGTAAATCGCCCAAGTCGCCAGCTTTGGAGAATACCGCGCAGGAGAGAGCGATTTTCGGGTGTCGGTGCGACTCAGCAACCGCCAGCCATCGCACAAAAATGGCGGAAAACCTGCGCCACAGGGCGACGGCCGCTACGGGGGAGAGGGGTTAGGGGAGTTGAAACTGGCGTAGCGGTGGGAACCGGATTCCAACCTTCTCTGGGGACGCCGATTGCCGAGACTTACGTAGGGATCTGCTGACCGCATTTGTCGTGCTACGCAGACCGTCGGCAACAATCTCGCCTCCTGGCCGCGATGACGATGCTTGGCCTGCTGGACGCACCGTTCATCGCCTGGCTCGGCACCAATGGCGACAATCCCCTCAGTTAGCCGGGCCATACCAATTTCCAGACGCCATACCAACCAAGATAAATTGAACAACCATTTTAAACTCAAAAACCCATCGTCGTCCGAGTAATAATCCTTTTATATTTACATTTTGTCTTTATGTAAAAATAAATGTCAGATCCTCATGCCTTAGATAGTGTATTTAATTTGTCATAGTCTGATATGCTGCTGTCGCCATGTGACAATTCATCTCGACCATATTCGGCCCACAGCAAAGCGCTGGACCGCTCATGGATCGCAGACAATGGCCCGAGGACTGCTCCTCACGTTCATCTTCCTCTCGGGGTGCACCATTGCGCCCCTGCCGCGCGACATACGCTCGCTTCCAGGCGGGGTGGAGGGTGTTGCGTCCGCCCGCGTGGTCGATGTGGACGAAGACGGCAAGCCGGTGATCCACCGTCCCGAAATCCCGAATTCCCGCGCCGTCAGTGCCGGTCTGGGCCGCTTGGAAGGCGGCGCTGATGATACCAGCGTGAGCCGCAGCGGGCCGGGTCGCGGCACCATGGGTGGTAACCGCCCGGCCGTCGTTGTCGGCAACGAAGACGGCCGTCCGGTCATCATCCGATGAAGGAACTGCCTTCCATGACGGGCCCAACCCTGTCGTGGCTCGGTCAAGGCTGCCGCAGCCAGTCCTGATCCCACTCAACGCTGCGAATCCACACATAAGGGAGAGTTCCATGATCAGAAACATTCTGGTGGCCGCCATCGCCCTCGCGGCCTTGGGCACCGGACCACAGGCCCAGGCCCAGTCCGGCGCCTCGGATGCGAACTGGCAGTTTCGTTGCCCCGCCGCCGGCACGGTCGTCGAACCATCGAACGGGGCGGCGCTCCGTTTTCGGGGCGAGGATACCAGCCAACCCGGCAGTTGCATGATGTCGGGCAACCAACCCCGTTTTATGGGCTACTGGCGGGTGAGTGAAGGCTTCTACCGTGCGGCGGGTCCACGTCTGGCCGGGGCATTCGCCAACGGGGTCAACCTCGCGACCGCGAGGCCTCTGGAGTTCTCGTATTTCGGAACCGGCCTCACTGGGGACAGCATCGTCCTGCAGGAACGTTGGACAGCCGAGGCCGGTGGCTCGGTGACCACACCCGCCGGCACCTTCAACACGGTCCGCGTTGACCGTTACTTCGTTGTCCAGGGCTCGGCATTCCAGTTCACCGAATCTGTCTGGTTCGATCGCGCGACGAACGTGCCCGTCAGGGCTCTCGTCGATCACCGGAACTTCATCCAGGCGCCATCGCTGGTGAACTGGGTCGCCAATGAGATCACGCGGCCGCAAACAGCCTCCCGCTGAAGCGAACAGGCGCGCGGGTCGCAGGCCCGCGCGCCGATGCGCCCAACGAATTCATTCGCGAAGACATACCGTGCGCACGCCCGCATGTCATCGCACGCGTCATGAACCGCTGGAGTAGGAGGCTCCATCTGAACTTCTTGATCACGCTTGCAGATTCACCAACCGTGGCGCGCCCCGGAAGGCAATCGTTGTGGGGCGCTGGGTTTCGCTGGCCCGCACGATTTCCGTCTTCGCCAGGCTGCGCCGCCGCGGGATCCCGATTCGGATAAGGCCCTGATCGGACATCTTTTGTCACGCCGCGGAGAAGCAACGTCATCATTCAGCCGCCATAACGGTTCCACGAGCACGGGATGGTCCGCCGCTCACACAAGGAATCGATCAATGCGCTCCTCCCTCATTCTCGCTGCCACCTTCGCCATGTTTGCCACGGCCGCGCTGGCGCACGACCCGTCAGGGCGGCCCGAGACCGGCAACTTCGCGCCCCACGTGACCGGCTCCGCCGAGGCTGGCAGGCCCGAGATCCATCGCCCGGATGCTTCGTCGCATGTGGGCACGTCCGGGGGTGTCGCCAGCATGCCCGCCGGTGACGCCGAGCGCACTGTGGTCCGAAGCGGCCCTGGCCGTGGTACGGTCGGCACGCCGGCCCCCGGTCGCGTCGTGGACAACGAGGACGGGCGGCCGGTGATCGAACACGGGCACCGGCCGGCCGGCAGCCGCTGAACCGGTTGGGCGGGTGCAAGCCCGCCCAACACCAACCGCACTCCTTATTGGATACTACCCATGAACCGTCGTCAGTTCCTCGCCAGCGCCGCCGCCATGCCAATGGCGGCAATGTCACTCCCGGCCATGGCCCAAACCGAGCCGGACGTCATCCGTGCGGTCACCCGCCAGATCGAGGTGAAGGGCCGCTCCGCCCAGGTCTTTGGCCTGGTGGACCGCAACGGTCGTCCGGGCTGGTCGCGCCGCGCTGGGGAGGGCTTCGCGGTTCGCCTCGTCAACGAGACCTCCGAGCCGACCGGCATCCACTGGCACGGCCCCACGCCGCCCTGGCGCCAGGATGGCGTGCCCGGCGTCTCCATGGAGCCCATTCCCGCCGGCGGCAGCCAGGAGTTTCGCTTCCCTCTCGATCGTCCGGCAACCCATTGGATGCACAGCCATCTCGGCCTTCAGAAACAAGCCCTGATGGCCGCGCCGCTGATCGTGCGGCCGGCCAGTGCGCCGGATGAGCAGGAGGTCGTGATCCTGCTCCAGGATTTCAGCTTCGCCCCGGCCGATGAGCTGCTGGCGCGCCTGGTGGGCGGACCGGCCGAAATGGCCCCGCATGGCGGCGCCGCGCCGCATGCTGCGGCGCCGTCACCTCACGGCGCGATGGGCGGCATGGGCATCGTGGACCGTCTGCGCGGCCTGGTCGGCCTTGGCCGCCGCAGCATGGCCATGGACATCAACGATATCGAGTTTGACGCCTATCTCGCCAATGACAGAACGCTGGACGACCCCGAGGTGATTGCCGTCGAGCGCCGCGGCCGCGTGCGGCTCCGGGTCATCAACGGTGCGTCGGCGACCGGATTCCACCTCGATCTCGGCTCCGCCACGGGCATGCTGGTCGCGGTGGATGGCGAGGACCTTACTGAACCGCTGCGGGTCTCGACCGTCCCCATCGCCGTGGCTCAACGCGCCGACATCCTGTTGGACATCCCGGAGGGTGGCGGCGCGTTGCCGGTGCTGTTCCGCCGCGAAGGCGCTCGGGAACGCACGGGGGTCATTCTCCGTCCGCCCGGGGCCGCCATCTCCCGCCTGGACGGCATGGGCGATGCCGTGCCGGCCGTGGGCCTGGAACTCGAAGCCCGCCTTCGCGGCCCCGCCACCCCGGCGCGCGCCACGCGCACGATCGTCATGCCGCTGACGGGCGACATGGCGACCTACCGGTGGGGAATGGGCGATGGCGCGCCGATACAGGTGCGTCGCGGCGAGCGCCTGGAGATCGAGATGCGCAATACGACGATGATGTCGCACCCCATGCACCTGCACGGCCACCATTTCCAGGTTGTTGCAATCGAGGGCCGCCGCTTCGCGGGCGCCCTCCGCGACACCGTGCTTGTGCCACCCATGCAGCGCGTGACCATCGCTTTTGCGGCGGAAAACCCCGGGCCGTGGCCATTCCATTGCCATCACCTCTACCACCAGGTGCGCGGCATGGAGACGTTGCTCCGCTACGCCTGACACAGTTTGTCATGAACCAGAGCGGTCTTGTCGCACTCCATGCGGCAAAAGAAGCGACATGGAGTTCCACACATGCGTCAAATCCTGCTGATCACGGCAGCCTTGGCTTGGGCTGTGCCCGCGACGGCCGAAGACATACGGTCCGGCTTTCGGGCGGCCGTTGAGCTGAATGCCGAGCTTCGTGGCCTCATGGCCCAGCGTGCGGTCATCGAGGCGCGCCGGCAGGGTGCGCAGGCGTTGCTGCCTGGTGCGCCGTCCATCAGCCCCTCCTGGCGGACCACCACCTTCACCCAGCGCACGGGCTTCCAGGAGTTCGAGATCGGCGGCGAGGTGCCGGTCTGGCTGCCAGGGGAATCGCGCGCGCTGCGCGGCAGCGTTGAGGCGCAGACGGCCCAGCTCGATGCCCGCATTGCCGAGGCGCGCATCACCTTGGCTGGATTGGTCCGCGAAGCCTATTGGAACTGGGCTGCGGCCAATGCCGAGCGCGAGGCCGCCCAGGCTCGCGTCACCGCAGCGCGCGCTTTGGAGCGTGACCTGACCCGCCAGGTGAATGCCGGGCAGGTCCCGCGTGCCGACCTGCTGCTGGCCGCTGCGGATGCGCGCGACGCGGAGGCCACCCTTACCACGGCCGCCGGCCTTGCGCGTGACGCCGCCATCACCTTTCGCACTCTAACCGGCACGAACCCGACTCAGGGCCAGCCGGAACGCGCGGCACCCCCACCGACCGGCGAGGCCGCGCTGCGCGCCCTGCCTGCTGCCGCCGTTGCCCGCACCTCGCAGGATCTGGCGCGGGCGGAGGAGCGGCTGGCACAGGTGCGCGACCGCGCCAGCCCGACTGTGTTCGGCGGCTGGCGGCGGGAACGTGACGGCACGGGAGAGCCCTATATCGACCGCCTGCTGATCGGTGTCCGCATTCCCTTTTCCTACGCGCCCCAGGTGAACGAACGCATCGCCACCGCACGGGCCGAGGCGACGCTGGCCGAGGCGACGCTCGCCACCGTCGCGCGCACCCTGGCCGGCGCCGATACCCGCGCCCGCGCCCAGGCCGGGGATGCCGCCACCATCGCGGGCCTCGCCGAGCAGCGCCACCGCGCTTTGGCCGAGCAGACCGGCCTCAGCGAGGCCGCCTATCGCGCCGGCCAGCTTCCCTTCGCCGAAGTCGTTCGTGTCCGTTCACAGATTGCCCAAGCCGATGCGCAGCGCCGCCGCGCGCGCGTCGAGCAAGGCCGCGCCGCCTCCACCATCAACCAGACCCTGGGCCTGGAGCCACAATGATCCGATCCATCCTCCTGGCCGCGACGCTTTTGCTGAGCGGCCCGCTCCCTGCCCTTGCCCATCCCGGCCATGACGACGAACCCGCAGGGGTCGCCTCTGCCCTGCCGCGGGCTGAGACGCACAGCGACCTGTTCGAGATCGTCGCCGTGCTCCAGCCTGGCGGCGTATTGACGATCTACCTGGATCGTTGGGCCGACAACGCGCCGGTGGATGGCGCGGTGACGCTCACCATTGGCGGCCAGGAGGTGGCCGCAGAACGCCAGGGCATCGGCCTCTTCGTTGTCCGCTCGCCGCTGCTGGCGCAACCTGGCCCACGTGACGTGGTGTTCACCGTCAGCGCGGGCGCAGAGATGGACCTGCTGACGGCGCGGCTCGATGTGCCCGAGGCCGCGGTGGCTGCCGGCGCGGCCGCCTCGGCACTGGCCTTCCTCCGCAACACAGCCACCCAGCTCGCGCTGGGTGCCCTACTGCTGGTGGTCGGCGTGTTGCTGGGCCGCGGCTCTGTCCGCCGGCCGCTGCCGCCGATGGTCGAGGAGGAAGTGACGCAAGAGCAGCCGCCGACAGCCGCGCCGGTCAAGCCGGCCTCCGCCGAACTGCCGGCGCGTCGCGTCGCGGCGCTGGGACTTGGCCTGGCGCTGCTTGCCGCCCCCGCCTGGGCCGATCCTGGCCATGGGTCGGCACCTGGTTCGACCTCGACCTTCGAGGCGCCGCGCCGACTGGAGGACGGTGCCATCTTCATGCCCAAGGGATCGCAGCGGCTTCTGACGATCCGCACGCAGGTGACGGCGAGCGGCGATGCATCGGCGTCGATCCGCATGGTCGGCACCCTCGTCCCGGACCCCAATGCCTCCGGCCGTGTGCAGTCCTCCCAGCCGGGCCGGCTGGAGCCTACGGAACGCGGCTTTCCCATCCTCGGTCAGCGCGTGGAGCGCGGCCAGGTCCTGGCCTTCGTGCTGCCCACCTACAGCGCGGCCGAGCGCGGCGGCCTCGTGCAGAATGCGGCGGAGCTGGACGCACAGATCACCATCCTGGACGCACGGGTGCGCCGCCTGGTCGCCCTGCGCGGCAGCGTGTCCGAGCGTGAGATTTCTGAAGCGCAGGCCGAGCTCGCCGGCACCCGGCAACGCCGCGCCGCCATTCAGCCGGCACTCTCCGGGCGCGAGCCGCTGGTCGCCCCGGTCTCCGGCGTCGTCTCCGTCGTGCGCGGCGCGGTCGGGCAGTTGGTGGACAGCCAGGTCTCCGTCTTCGACATTGTGGACCCTTCGCGCCTCTGGGTAGAGGCATTGGCCTTCGAGCGGCAGGGCCTGGATCGGGTCGCCGGTGCCACCGCCACGCTGGCAGATGGACGAACGGTAGAGCTCACCTTCATGGGCCGTGGCCTGACGGTGCGGCAGCAGGCCGTGCCGGTGAACTTCCGGGTAGAAAACCCGCCGCCCGATGCGCCGATCGGCGCCTCCGTGATGGTGACGCTGCGAACCGCACAGCAAGTCCAGGGCATCGTGCTGCCGGCCGATGCCGTGGTGCGCTCCGCCGAAGGCCCACCGGTGGTGTTCGAGCACGCGACCGCCGAGCGCTTCGTGCCTCGCCAGGTCCGCGTGCAGCCGCTGGACGGCACGCGCGTCGTGGTCACCGCCGGGTTGGAGTCGGGACGGCGCGTCGTCGTCCAGGGCGCCGGCCTCATCGCCCAGGTGCGCTGAGCCATGTTCTTCAACGCCCTCGTCGGCTTCTCCCTGCGCAACCGGCTCTTCGTGCTGGTGGCCGCCCTGCTCGTCACCGCCTACGGCATGTGGACCCTGTCCCGGATGCCCGTGGACGTCTTCCCGGACTTGAACAAGCCCACTGTCACGCTGATGACCGAAGCCGAAGGCTTCGCCCCGGAAGAGGTCGAGCAGCTCGTCTCCTTCCCCATCGAGACCGCGGTGAACGGCCTGCCGGGCGTCACCCGGGTGCGGTCGGTGTCCTCGGTCGGGCTGTCCATCGTCTTCGTGGAGTTCGACTGGGGCGCGGACATCTGGCGGGCGCGGCAGCAGGTGAGCGAGCGGCTGAACCAGATCCAGGGACAGCTGCCGCCGCGTGTGCTGCCTTCCATGGCCCCCGTCTCGTCGATCATGGGCGAGATCATGCTGGTGGCGCTGACGGCACCGGCCGATGGCAGCGTCACACCGATGCAGCTGCGCGAGATCGCCGATTGGGTGATGCGGCCGCGACTGCTGACCATTCCCGGGATCAGCCAGGTGATCCCCATCGGCGGCGAGGTGCGGCAGTTCCGCGTCATGCCCGACATGCAGCGGCTGCATGCGCTGGACCTGACGCATGAGCAGATGGTGGCAGCCCTGCGCCAGTTCGGCGTCAATGCCGGCGGCGGCTATGTCGACCAGGCGGGGCGCGAGTTCCTGATCCGCAACATCGGCCGCACCACCTCGCTGGAGGATCTCCGCAACGCGACCGTGGGCTTCCGCGAAGGCCAGCCCATCGCGCTGCGCCAGGTGGCGACGGTCGAGTTCGGTGCCCGCTTCAAGCGCGGCGATGCCGGGGTGGATGGCGCACCGGCGGTGATCCTGGGCATCGGCAAGCAGCCTGGCGCCGATACCATCCGCCTCACCCGCGCCGTCGAGGCGGCGCTGGCCGAACTGCAGCGCGGCATGCCGCGCGGCGTGGTCGCCGACCGCATCAAATTCCGGCAGGCCGGCTTCATCGAGCAGAGCATCGCCAACCTCCAGACCGTGCTGGCCGAGGCCTTCGTCGTCGTCGCGATCGTGCTCTTCGCCTTCCTGTTGAATGTCCGCACGACCTTCATCTCGCTGACGGCCATTCCGCTCTCGATCCTGCTCACCGCCATTCTTTTCGCGGCCTTCGGGCTGTCCATCAACACGATGACGCTGGGCGGCATCGCCATCGCCGTGGGCGAGCTGGTGGACGATGCCGTGGTGGACGTGGAGAACATCTTCCGCCGGCTGCGCGAGAACCGGGAGAAAGCTGTTCCGGAATCCGCGCTGCATGTCATCGCGGCCGCCAGTTCCGAGGTCCGCTCTGGCATCGTCTATGCCACGCTGATCATCGTGCTGGTGTTCCTGCCGCTCTTCGCGCTCTCGGGCATCGAGGGGCGGCTCTTCGCGCCGCTCGGCATCGCCTACATCGTCTCCATCCTCTGCTCGCTGCTGGTGTCCATCACGGTGACGCCCGTCATGTGCTACTACCTGCTGCCGCGCATGAAGCGGATGGCGCACGGCGATGGCTGGCTGGTGCGCAAGCTGAAGGCCGGGAATGATCGTGCGCTGCGCTGGGCCTTCGGCCATCGCTCCCTGGTGCTGGGCGTGGCGGCGGTGGGCGTGGCCGTGGCCGGGGCGGCCGCGGTCTACCTGCCGCGTGCCTTCCTGCCGGCCTTCAACGAGGGCACCATCGTCATCGGTCTGACCTATCAGCCCGGCATTTCGCTGGCGCAGTCCGACGCCCTGGGCACCGTGGCCGAGCGCCTGGTCATGGCCGTGCCCGAGGTCAAGGGCGTGGGTCGCCGGACGGGCCGGGCCGAGCTCGACGAGCACGCCGAGGGAGTCCACACCTCCGAACTGGACCTCGACCTGCACACCACCGGCCGCCCGCGGGCCGAGGTGCTGGCCGATATCCGCACCCGCCTCTCAGCCCTGCCCGCCGCGATCAATCTGGGCCAGCCCATCTCGCACCGGCTCGACCACATGCTCTCCGGCGTGCGGGCGCAGATCGCGTTGAAGATCTTCGGCGATGATCTCGACACGCTGCGCACGCTGTCCGAGACGCTGCGCTCGCGGCTCGCCGCCAATGTGCCGGGCCTCGCCGATCTTCAGCTCGAACGGCAGGTCCGCGTGCCGCAGCTGCGCATCGCGGTGGACCATGAGCGCGCCGCCCTCTACGGCGTCTCCGCCGCCTCCCTGACCGAGACCCTGGAAGCGTTGACCGGAGGGGCGGTCATTAGCCAGATCATGGACGGCCCGCGCCGTTTCGACGTGGTCATGCGCCTCTCGGATGCCGACCGCACGACGGCGCGCCTAGCCGAGGCGCTGGTCGAGACGCCCGGCGGCCGCGTGCCGCTGCGCATGCTGGCCACCGTGGAGGAATCCGACGGTCCCAACCAGATCCTGCGGGAAGGCGCCCGCCGACGGATGGTCGTCCTGGCCAACACCACCCCGGGCACCAACATGGCCGCCGTCGTCGCCGGCATCCGCGAAGAGGTCGCCCGCATGGCCCTTCCACCAGGCTACACGACGAGCCTCGAGGGCACCTTCCAGGCGCAGGAGGAGGCGATGCAGACCATCGGCGTGCTGGCCGTCATCTCGCTCTCGCTGATCTTCGTGGTGCTGTACTCGCGCTACCGTTCGGCCATGCTGGCGGCGATCATCATGGGCAACGTGCCGCTGGCCTTGATCGGCGCGGTGGCGGCGCTCTGGATCGCCGGGCAGCCGCTGTCCGTCGCCACCATGGTGGGCTTCGTCACCCTCACCGGCATCACCACGCGCAACGGCATCCTCAAGGTCAGCCACTACCTGAACCTCGCGTTGCACGAGGGCGAGCGCTGGGGTCTTGCCCTGGTGCTGCGCGGCAGCGCGGAACGACTGACGCCCGTGCTGATGACGGCGCTGGCCGCCGGCCTCGCGCTGATCCCGCTGGCCATCGGCGCCGATGCGCCGGGCAAGGAGATCCTTCACCCCGTCGCCGTCACCATCCTGGGCGGCCTCGTGTCGGCCACGCTGCTGGATGCCTTTGTGACGCCGATCCTGTTCCACCGGTTCGGGCGGCCGGCCCTGGAACGCCTGCGCGCGGATGCCGCGGAGCGGAAATCGGCCGCGGCCATACAGCGCCCAGCTCTCGAAACCTTCTGACACGATGAGGATCATCATGACACCACGCCGCTTTCTTCTCCTGGCTTTCCTGGCCGTCTCCACGGGCCCGGCCCTTGCGCATGGCGGGGCACGTGGCAGCAATGGTGGCGTCATCGGCGAAATCGGCGATCGACACGTCGAGGTGCTGGCACGGGACGGTGAAATCCGCGTCTGGGTGCTTGATGCCCAGGATCGTCCGGTTTCCGCGAACGGCACCACCGGCAGTCTGATCGTCCTCGCGCAGGGCCGCTCCCAGACGCTTCGGCTGGAAGCAGCCGAGGGGGGCGCCTTCCTGGTCGCACGTGGTGATTTCCGCGCCGAGAGCGCGATGCGCGTCGTCGCCACCATGACGCTGCCGGGCCAGGCGCAGCGCCAGGCTCGCTTTACGCCCGTCGAGTAGTGCCGGATCATCCCAAGATGCTGGAACCCGCCGAACGCCGGCTGCTGGACCCCGAGGCGCACATCCTGGTCGTCGAAGACGATTCGGACATGCGCAACCTCGTCGCGCGCCTGCTGCGTGAGGCGGGCTTCCGGGCCTCTGTCGCACGGGACGGGCGCGAGATGTGGGAGGTGCTGGATGCCATCGCGGCCCAGCCGGATCTGATCCTGCTGGATGTGATGCTGCCCGGTGTCTCAGGCCTGGATCTCCTTCGGCGCCTGCGAGAACGTTCCCGCGTCCCGGTCATGATGCTGACCGCGCGCGGCGAGGAGATGGACCGCGTGCTGGGCCTGGAACTCGGCGCCGATGACTACGTGGCCAAGCCCTTTTCCTCGCGCGAGCTGGTGGCGCGCATCCGGGCGCTGTTGCGACGCAGCACTCCGGCGGGAGCGGAAGCGGAGCCGCGCCTGCGCCGGCTCGGTTTCGCGGGCTGGGTGCTGGACATGGCACGGCGGGAGCTCGTCTCCCCCGAAGAGGCCATCGTGGACCTCTCGGGCGCCGAATATGATCTGCTCCTGGCCTTCCTCGAACACCCGCAGCGTGTCCTCTCGCGCGAGCAACTGCTGGAGGTGGCCAAGCGGCGCGTCGGCGTGGACCCCTTCGACCGCACGGTGGATGTGCAAGTGGGGCGGCTGCGCCGCAAGATCGAGCCACAGGACACCAGCCCTTCCCTTATCAAGACGGTGCGCGGGGCGGGCTACGTCTTCGTGGCCGATGTGACGCGCGCCTGATGCCTCGATTGCGGGTGCCGTGGCCGCGCTCACTCGCGGGGCGGATCACGCTTCTCATGCTGGGGGGCCTGACCCTGCTGCACGTCGGCAGCATGGTCGTGCACGAGCAGGCGTTGCACGGAGCCGAAAGCGGTGCACGTATCGAACGCTTGGCCGAGCGCCTTTCGGCCGCCGTGGTGGCCGTTGGCGCACTTCCGGAAGGCGCGCGAGACGCCGCGGCCCATGCGCTGGCACGTCCAGGCATCGAGCTGCACTGGGACCGGGTGCCGCCGCTGGCCGAGGGTTCACCGCCCGCAGCCCTGGCGGAGGCCGCGGCGCGTCTGGGCAGCGGTGCGAGATTGTACTGGGACCCAAAGGCGGAGCCAGGGCATCGAGTCGTGGGCGCGGTGCCCCTGGCGGACGGTGGGGGCTGGATCGTCTTCGCCGCAAGCTGGCTCGCAGCCCCCGCCAATTCGATGGAACGCGGTGCCGTCATTTCGATGGTCGCGATGGCGCTGGGAATCGGCACCGTCTCGGTCCTGGTGGTGCGCTGGATTACGCGACCGCTGCGGCGCCTGGCCGATGCCGCCGATGGCATCGGCCATGATCTAGCAACGCGCCCCCTGGCGACGGAGGGGCCGGTCGAGGTGCGCCACGCGGCACTTGCCTTCAACGCCATGCAGAGCCGCATCCGGCGCCTGGTCGAGGACAGAACTGAAGCACTGGCGGCGGTCAGCCATGATCTGCGAACTCCGCTCGCACGCTTGCGACTGCGCGCCGGCTTCCTGCCCGAGGGCGAGGACCGTGCGCGGATGGAGGCGGACATCGCCGAGATGGAAGCAATGGTGGTGCGGACCCTAGACTACATCCGCGAGGGGCGCGACGGCGAGCCGGTCGTGCCGACGGACCTCGCTGCCATCCTGCTGACGCTGGCCTCGGACGCATCCGATGCCGGGCATGACGTGACTTATGACGGACCAGCCCGCGCCGTGTTGCCGCTGCGGCGCTTGGCGGCAAAGCGCGCCTTTTCCAACCTGGTGGACAATGCCGTGCGGCACGGCGGGCCGCCGGTGCGCCTGACCGTTCAGATCGAGCGCGACGGCATGGTGGTGGATGTAAGCGATGGCGGGTCAGGGATCGCGCCTGATGACCGAGCCCGCGCCCTTGTGCCGTTCCAGCAACTCGACATGGCGCGCGGTGCCGGCGGAAGCGGCTTGGGGCTGTCCATCGCGCAACGCTTTGCTGAGGCGAGCGGCGGCACGATCGAACTGGGCCATGCGGACCAGGGTGGATTGGCGGTGCGCATTGCACTGCCACGCCAACAAGGCGTCGGGCGGTAGGCAGGCCTTGACCTTCCCACAATAGCAAGCGCCACCTCAAGCGCTGCAGCGAAGAAGGACTGGCATCATGCTTCACATGACGATTGCCAACATGCACTGCGGCGGCTGTGCCAAGGGCGTTCGCGCCAGTTTGAGCGAGGTCGCACCCGGTGTCACCGTGGAAATCAACCTGGAGCGCCGGGAAGCCAGCCTGGACGTCCCAGACGCGGCGCCCGTGCTGGCAAAGCTGCGCCGCGACGGATGGCAAGCCGTGCCGGTTGCCGACCAGGAGATGACGGCACCGTCCTGACATCATTTGTCATCTGCGTGAGAAGCAACGTCACAATTGCGGTCGTACTGCCCTTACTACTTTGATCCATTGAAAGGTCCCACCATGCGCCGTTCCACCCTGATTATTGCCGCCCTTGGCCTCGCGCTCGCTGGGGGTGCCGGCTTTGCCGTGGCCCAAATGCCGCATCACGGGCCAGGCCATGGTGCCGCGCAGCCGCAGGCCGGCCACAATCATGGCGCCGCCGCGCCCGCTAATGCGTCGGCGTCAACGCGGGCGTTCATGGCGGTGAACGACAAGATGCACCGTGACATGGCGGTCACCTTTACCGGCAACGCCGACCGCGACTTCGCCGCCGGCATGATCCCGCACCATCAAGGTGCCATCGACATGGCTCGCGTCGCGCTGGAGTTTGGACGCGACCCGGAAGTACGGGCGCTGGCCGAAAGCATCATTCAGGATCAGGAGCGTGAGATCGCGCAAATGCGTGCGATCGTGGCCCGGCTGCCTGCGCGATGAGCCACTACGCCGCCATGAAGCGCCGCTGCATGTTTTCCGTTACTACGGCGCTTCTGGCGGCGCCAGCGGTGGCCCAGCGGCAAGAGCATGTCGAGGTTTGGCGTGACCCCCACTGCGGCTGTTGCGCCGCCTGGGTCGAGCATCTGCGTGCAGAAGGGTTCGGGGTTACAGATCGCGTCGTTCCCTCCGTCGCGCCATTCCGCCGGATGCTGGGGACGCCGGCCGATCTGCTCTCGTGCCATGCCGGCCGTGTCGCTGGCCTGGCGCTGGAGGGCCACGTGCCGGCCTTTTCGATCCGTCGCGCGCTCTCCGAGCGCCCCGCCGGCGTGATCGGCCTTGCGGTGCCTGCCATGCCAATCGGCTCGCCCGGCATGGAAATGCCAGGGCGTGAGCCCGAGACCTACGACGTGATCGCCTGGACCACTGACGGCAGGCAGCGGCCCTTCATGCGTTTCACCGGCGCCCGCGCCGTCTGACAACGAACAAGGAAAATACCATGAGGAAGCTCAGCACCTACACCGCAGCGGCAGTCCTGGCGGTTGGGCTCGCCGGCACGGCGCTCGCACAAACGACGCTCCCGGCCGGTGCGGAACACGAGGGCCATCACCCTGACGCGCCGCCTGCCGCCCAGCCGCCCGTATTGCCGCTTGGGGCGCCGGCAGCCGGCTTGGCCGGCCCGAGCGGCATGATGGGCGGCGACATGGGTCGCATGATGCAGCAGATGATGCAGGGCCGGATGGCCGCGGCCGCGATGCAGCCGTTCCGCCGCATTGAGGGGCAGCTCGCCTTCTTCCGGGCCGAGCTGCGCATTACCGACGACCAGCTCCCGCAATGGGCCGCCTTCGCCGACGCCGTCCGCGCCCAGGGCGACAGGCTTCGTCAGGTCACGCAGCAGGCGATGGGCGGCACCACCGGCCCCGGGACGGCGCCACAACAGATGGAGCGTCGGATCGCCCTGCTCTCCGCCCATCATGAAGCGATGCGCGCGGTCAACTCGGCAGCGACACCGCTCTATGCGGCGTTGTCCGAGGAGCAGCGCCGCACCGCCGACGAGCTTATGGCCGAACATCTGCGCAGCATGAGGATGCCGTGACATGGATCAAATAGACAGAGTCCACACGCAGGGAACGCCTTCCTGGTGGCGTACTCGCACTGGAATAGCTGTGATCGGCTTCGCGCTGATCGGGGCCTTCTACATCCTGCGGGAGCATTGGGGCCACGCGTTCGGCGCGCTTCCCTATCTCATCCTCCTCGCCTGCCCGCTGATGCACCTTTTCATGCATCACGGGCATGGCCATGGCGGCGGCGGGCAAGACGCCGCCTCAGATCGTGGCAACGGCGCCAGGTGATCCACTATCTACCGCGGGGTTGGGCTGGATGGGCTGCTCCCGCGGCCCGCTACCTCGCGGCCATGCTCGCCTTGAACCTCGCCTGGGAAGTCGCGCAGCTCCCCCTCTACACGCTGTGGCTGGAGGGAATGCCGGGCGAGATCGCCTTCGCCGTCCTTCATTGCACTGGCGGGGACGCGATGATCGCTGCCGTCGCGTTGGCGGCGGCGATCCTGCTGACACGATCCTGGCACTGGCCGAGCCAGGGATGGGGCCGCGTGACGCTGATCGCGACCCTGATTGGCCTTGGCTACACGGTGTTCAGCGAGTGGCTGAATGTCGATCTGCGCCAATCCTGGACCTACACGGCCGCCATGCCGCGCCTTCCGCCGTGGGGAACCGGGCTCGCCCCCTTCCTCCAATGGCTGCTGTTGCCGCCACTGGCGATGCTGGCAGCGCGGCCGCCTCCGCGACCTTTCGCGCGCTGAGGAGTTAGACGGACATGGAACATCACGGCCCCCACACAGCCCAGGGCAAGCACGATCCTGAGCTTGAAGGGACTGCGGCGGCATCGGGCACCGTGAAGGATCCGGTCTGCGGCATGACGGTGGACCCGGCAAAGACGGCTCACCACGCCGATCATGCGGGACATGCCTACCATTTCTGCTCAGCCGGTTGCCGCACCAAGTTCATCGCCGAACCGGGAAAGTATCTGCAGGCGCGTGCGCCTTTGCGCGCTGAGGCGGTGGCGCCGGGCACCATCTACACCTGCCCGATGCACCCACAAATCCGGCAGCCTGGCCCTGGCAGTTGCCCGATCTGCGGCATGGCACTCGAACCTGAAACCCCCTCGGCCGAGACGGGACCAAATCCGGAGCTGGTGGACTTCACCCGGCGCTTCTGGATCGGCCTTGTGCTGACCGTCCCGGTTTTCCTGCTGGAAATGGGTGGTCACCTGACGGGGATGATGCACCTCGTCGGCGGGCCGCGCGTCGGGAACTGGATTCAACTGGCGCTGGCGACGCCCGTGGTGCTCTGGGCGGGTTGGCCGTTCTTCGTCCGTGGCTGGCAGAGCCTGGTGAACCGCAGCCTCAACATGTTCACGCTCATCGCCCTCGGCACCGGTGTCGCCTGGGTGTTCAGCGTCGTGGCGACCCTCGCCCCCGGTATCTTCCCCGCAGCCTTCCGCGCGGCCGATGGCTCGGTGGCGGTGTATTTCGAGGCGGCGGCGGTGATCGTGGTGCTGGTGTTGTTGGGCCAGGTGCTGGAACTGCGCGCACGGGAGCAGACGGGCGGCGCCATCCGCGCGCTGCTCGATCTAGCGCCGGCCCAGGCGCGTCGGCTGCGCGATGACGGGTCCGACGAGGAGGTGCCGCTGGCCGCCATCGTGGTCGGCGATCGGCTGCGCGTCCGTCCCGGCGACAAGGTGCCACTCGACGGCGCGGTGCTGGAGGGCGCCTCCAACGTCGACGAGAGCCTGGTGACGGGCGAGGCCGTGCCGGTCACCAAGGCGGTGGGCGATCAGGTCGTCGGCGGTACGCTGAACGGCCAGGGCAGCTTCGTCATGCGGGCCGATCGCGTTGGCCAGGACACGGTGCTGGCGCAGATCGTGCGCATGGTCGCGGGCGCGCAGCGTTCCCGCGCGCCGATCCAGCGCCTGGCTGATCAGGTCAGCGGCTGGTTCGTACCCGTAGTCGTGGGCATCGCGCTGGCCGCCTTCGCAGTCTGGGCGGTGTGGGGACCGGAGCCGCGTCTCGCCTTCGCGCTGGTCGCCGCGGTGACGGTGCTGATCATCGCCTGCCCGTGTGCGCTGGGGCTGGCGACGCCGATGTCCATCATGGTCGGCGTGGGACGGGGCGCGCAGGCGGGGGTGCTAATCAAGAACGCTGAGGCGCTTGAGCGCATGGAGCGGATTGACACGCTCGTCGTCGACAAGACCGGCACGCTCACCCAGGGGCGGCCGGACGTCGTGGCTGTGATCCCGGCAGCAGGCGTGGCCGAGGAGGAGGTGTTACGCCTCGCTGCGGGGTTGGAACGGCCGAGCCAGCATCCGCTCGCCGAAGCCGTCGTGCGGGCGGCGGAAAAGCGCGGGATCGTCGTGCCGTCAGTCGAGGGTTTCGATGCCCCTATGGGTCGCGGCGTGACCGGCACGGTCGAAGGACGCCAGGTCGCGGTAGGCAACGCCCGGCTGATGGATGAGACCAAGGTGGATGTCGGCGCCCTATCGGCGGAGGCCGAGCGTCTTCGCGGTGATGGCGCCACGGTCTTCTTCGTGGCGGTGGATGGCCATGCCTTCGGCATCGTCGCGGTGGCCGACCCGGTGAAGGAGACGACGGCGGCAGCCCTCGCGGGCCTCGCCAAGGAGGGCGTGCGGGTGGTGATGTTGACCGGCGACAACCGCACGACCGCTGAGGCGGTGGCGCGGCGGCTCGGCATCACCGAGGTTGAGGCGGAGGTCCTGCCTGAGGACAAGCAGCGCATCATCGAAAAGCTGAAGGCCGAGGTGCGCCGTGTGGCGATGGCGGGCGATGGCGTGAACGACGCGCCGGCACTGGCGGCGGCCGAGGTTGGCATCGCCATGGGTACCGGCACGGCCGTGGCGATCGAGAGCGCGGGAATCACGCTGCTGGGCGGCGATCTGATGGGGATCGTTCGGGCGCGGCGGCTGTCGGAGGCCGTGATGGGCAATATCCGGCAGAACCTGTTCTTCGCCTTTGCCTACAATGCGGCTGGTGTGCCGATCGCAGCGGGGGTGCTGTATCCGATGTTTGGTATCCTTTTGTCGCCCATCATCGCGGCGGCGGCCATGGCGCTGTCGTCGGTGAGCGTGGTCGGGAATGCACTTCGGCTGCGAACAACGCGGTTGGATTGACCCAGTCGGAGCGCATTGACGGTTCTGCGATGCGCCTCACGGCACCCGTCGCTTGGCAACCCCGACAGACAGCGTCGCCGCCGCCAGGTCGAACGTGGCTGCCGAGATGTTCCGCGCCATCACCCGCACCGTATTGTTCGACCAAACCGCGGCGTCGAGTTCGATGAACCGCGTCGAGGAAACCAGCGACGCCTCTGCCAGATCGCCGGCCCGTGCCCCGCTCACAGTGACATCGATCAGCGAAGTTGCCCCGGGCGCCAGGCTCGGCAGATCCCAGGAGACCTCTGCCGCGAACTCTCGCTGCCCGGACTGTGGGAGCAACGGCGTGCCATTCAGTACGGCCGGCGCGGCCTCCGGCAGCCCGTAGAGCCGCAGCGATTACAGGATGATTGATATCGATTTCCGAGCGAGCTTCTGAAAATAATGCGATATGTATGAGAGCACGAGGACCGATTCGATCAACCGGTATCGGCATCTGACCGGAACGATCATGCCAGACCTGGCGAGATCCGGAAAAACGGAATGGCCAGTGCGCAACGATCACTGTTTTCAAAGAATTGTCCTCGACGCGATCTGCAATGGCGTCTGGTATGACCATATCGAACGACCAGCATACAAGCACCTCAGCGATGCGCAGGCGCTGCGGGCAGTTCAATTGTGCGAGGACATTATCTCGGGTCGTATCGATCTTGCCGACCTGAACCGGAAATCACTCATGTGGCGCGGGAAACTGCCAGCCAGTGCGAACAGAAGGGCTTACCCATGAATAGCCATGCCCGGATTGAACTGCGCGATCTTCATCTTCCGGCGTCAATCGGGACATACGGGCCGGGCGATGTCGTGCCCGATGCCCATGTCCTCGATCTCGACCTCGAAATCTCTGCTGATCTCATACAGGTCGCGTCGGATGCGATGGTCCACGTGTTTGATTACGATCCTCTGATTGCACAGATCGCAGTGATTGCACGCAGCCGGAAATTCGAAACACAGGAATACCTGATGACACTGATCGCACAGGCTTGCGCGGCCCACGCCGAAATCCTCGCTGTAGAAATTTGCCTTCGGAAGTATCCGGTGTTGGCAGGAACAGGATCGTTGGGCGTTCGTTTGATCGTGGGTAGCGAGGATTTAGCGGCAATGCGGCGTTCAAAATATTAACGAGATCGGAAGCTCGATCATGCCTTCATGCAACCTTCACTTGTAAATTTCGCGATTATCCGACTATCGGCGAACGCGCTTGCGCCATGTCCGGTGGCTGCCGGAATTTAATGTTTATTGTATCACGGCGCGCACTTCGTCCGCACTCAGGCCGTGCAAGGCCTCGACACTCGTAAAACTAGTGGTATCGCTTGGTGTCCGCTGCACAAGCTGGAGTGGTCGGGATATGCGGGACGGGCCTATCCGCCCAACATTCTCCGCAGCACCGCGACCACGCTGCCTTCGCCCACCAGCAGCAGCAGGACAATGGCGGCCAGCACCATTTCGATCCTGCCGAGCCGGTTGTTGGCTTGTTTCCAGCGTTCGGCGCAGACCGCCTCGTGCACGGCGAGCCTCGCCGCGACATCATCTTCGCTCATTGTTTGGTCTCCTGTCCCCTATAGCCGCTCGACGATCCGGAAAGCCCGGTTCAGCAGTGGGAAGCTCCCGCGCACGGCCGCGGCCTCTTCGCCGGGCTGGTTCACCGCGCCCCATATCGCGCGACGGTTGGTCTCTGCCCGGCTGTCCGCGGTCTCCGGGATCCAGAGCGCGTCCCGCGCCGCACCGAGCCGCCGCACGAGGTCGCGATGCGCGTCCGTCGCCTCGGCGCGCGAGAGCGCCGGCAGCGTGAAGGCCGCAAAGCGCGGGTTGGCCAGCGCGGGCACGACGAACTCGGCGCCTGTGAGCGGGTTGCGGTCGCGCTGGTCGAGGATCATGCGCCCCTCGCGCACGCCGTAGGCCATGCCCCGCGCCAGGCGCCAGAGCGGGCCGGCGGCGAGGATGCCGATGTCGATCGCCGGCAGGGAGGCGTCGGCGACGTCGACCAGGAGGTAGCGCGCTGTCGCAGCGCCGCTGCGGAGCAGGACGACGTTGCCGTTGGCCTCGTCGCCCGTGCTCGCGGGCACCGCTCCGGTGTCGTGCGCGATTGCCGTCGTGTCGAGGGAGGAGCCCGTGGCGGACAGGGCGATCGCCTGCCCGTTGGTGAACCGCGCGGCGTAGACGCGGATGGCCCGATAGAAGACCTGCCGCTCGCCGGAGGTGATGTTCAGCCTGTTGAGTGGTGGCATGACGACAGAGGCTGACGACCCCAGCAAGGTGCCGTTCTCCGCCACGGCCGCATCGTTGGTCGCCGCGGCAATCGTGCCCCGCGTCGCGACGCCGGTGGCGCGCGCCACGGTCTGCTGGAATTGCGTCGCGTTGGAGCGGACAACGCGATGGGCCAAGCTCACGCTGGTCGTGCTGGCGGCGGTGACGCGGAGCTGGATGGAGTCCAGGTTGCTGCCATTGTCGAGGCTGACATGCCCGACAAAGCCAGTGGCCGCGGTGGCGGTGGTGACCTGCTCGACGTGCAGCGTCGCCGCGCCGGAGACCGCCACGGTGAGCGAACCGCCATCCACGGCCCGCGTCGCCGCCGCTGGTGCCCCCGCGGCGGGCAGGATGGGCATGGTCGGGAAGGTGCCAAGCTCGACCTGTGGGAGAGCCAGGCGGATGGTGACGTCGTGGGTGCCTGCGTTGAAGTTGAAGGCCGCAAAGGGCCGGATCCGCGCGACGGTGGCGCCACCCGAGAGGGTCATCACCTGCACCGCGCGTTGCGCCGCCAGCCGCCCCGTGCCTGGCACGGCCTGGTTCTCGAAGCCCTGCCGCACCGACGTCGCGGTGCTCGTCAGTTCGGCGATACCCGCCTGATGCGTGGCGATGCCGCCGGCGGCCACCGCCTCCAGCTTGGCGAAGTAGGAATGGGCGAAGCTGTCGCCGTTCAGGCCGGCGATGGCGGTGGTGGTCTCGAACCAGATGTTGCCACTGCCGGTGCCGGAGGGGACGGTCCCGGTGAAGCGCACCGCGACGTAGGGCATGCCATTCTCGGTGCCGGTGCCCGCGATCTGCGCGGCGATGCCGTTGGTTCCGCCGATGGCCCAGTTGGTCGGGGCCGTGCCGGGGTTCCCGGCGACCGCGCCCTCGGCGCGCGGGTTCCGTACGCCGTTGGTGCGCGCCGGCTCGACCAGCAGGCCAAGGCGGGTGAGCGTCGCTGGGTCGTGCGCGATGCGCCATTCCGAGCCGGCGGCGACGGCCAGGTCCCCGGCCGCATTGAATAACGTCGCCTCCCCAGTGCCGGCGCCGCCGCGCGTGCCGGTCCAGCCGGTCATCGCCGATGGCGTGGCGGAGAGGAAGTCGAGCCCGACGAGCGGCGCCGCCTCGACGAGGGCCTCCAGCGTCCCGAGCCGCCAGCGCGCGGTGGCGGAAGCGCCGAGGTTGGTGGAGATCAGCGCCACGGCCTCCACCGGTGTCGCTGCCCCGAAATCGATCAGCACCGAGGCCACCCCGCCAGTAAAGCGCGCGCGCAGCCGCGGCTGCGGATCGCGCAGGTTGGCCGCGGGCATGCCGGCCGCGGTTGGCGTCAGGGCGGTGAGCGCGACGGCGTCGCGGACGCGCTCGTCGTAGAGGAAGGCGCCGGGCATCAGTCGGATCCTGCGAGGATGATTTCGACGCGCCGGCCGGCCAGCGCCTCACGCCAGCCGATGACGACGCCGGAGAGGCCGGCGTCCAGGCCATAGGCCGGATAGGCGATGCGCCCGATCTGGCCGATCTCGATCTGGCCGAGATAGCGGTCGGTGGTGACGGCGACGAGCCGCGGTCCGCGCTCGATCCAGTCGCGCCAGCGCGCGGCCCGCACGCCCGCGGCGGCCTCGGTGGCGTAGAGGCCGGGGAGTGTCAGGCTGCGCTGCTGTGCCACGCGGCTGGTGACCAGCGCGCTCTCCGCCCGCGCGACGGACTGCGCGGCCTCGAGCCGCTGTCGGTCGGCGGCCGGGACGCTGCCGGCCATGTTGGAGAGCGGCGACCAGTTGCGGCCCCAGGCGACTTCCACGACACGCGGTGGTGGCTGGAAGGCGGCCGGCAGGGCCAACGGGCGGCACTCGACGATCCAGGGGGCGGGAAGCTCGAATTGCGGCACCGGATCGCGCGCCAGAGGGTCGGAGAGCCGCAGCCGGCCGGTGCGGTCGCCGGCGAGAATGGCGCCACACCCTGCCAGCACGGTCTCGGCGGCTGCCAGCGCCGTGGTCGGTGTCGCGGCCTGGAAAAAGCCAATTGCCCCCGGCAGGTCGGCATCGGCCAACGCCCAGGCGTCAGTGTCGAATTCCGTGGCGCCAAAGCCTGGCCCGAGGGTCTGCAGCAGCCGGCGCAGCACGCCGGCGGTGGTCTCGACATAGCCCTCGCCGGCATCGCCGCGGAGATCGCAGGTCACGTCGCCGTCCGGGCTGGCGCCGATCTGGAAGCATCCCTGGGCGGGCCAGTCGCACGCCTGCCCGACGGTGGGCGTGCCAACCACCATGGTCTGGGCCACGCCCCTGATACGGACAGTGTCATGCGCCTGCACCGCACGCCAGGAGGATTGCCAGGTGGGCAGCGCGCCGGCGCCCAGGTCGATGTTCCCCAGGAAGACCGCCGCTGCATTGAACACCCTCCCGAGGGCCACCGGCTTGGGCTTGCCCTTGAGGTCGGCACCGCCCTCAAGGCCGCCGGTGCCCTGATAGAGGATGGGCTGCAGCGGGGTGTTGAGCCGATCGGTGGCGTCGGCGAGTGCGATGCGGGCGCGCTGGCCGTCCGTGCGGTCCACCGCGGCGACGGTGCCGGCAAAGACCAGCCGCGCCTGGGCCAGCGGCGTGCCCACGTCGGATGCGCGAGAATTTTTGACATCGGCCAGACGGACCGAGACGGCGCGGCCGGTCGCGGTGCCGTAGCGGGCGAGGTCGGCGGCGAAGCCATCGCCATCCCAGATCTCGATGGCAGCGGCGGCGAGGGCCGCCCGGCCGCCGAGGCCGAGGGCGTCCACCGCCGTCTGACCGATCTCGACGTCGCCGAGCAGCCGCGGCGTCCAGGGTGTGCTGGCGGGTGTATCGGCCGGCGCGCTCGCGTATCCGGCCGAGGCGATGCGCAGGGTGCGGAGATTGCCCGAACTGACAAAGGCGCTCGGCAGCGTCGCCGGTGCGACGGCTGCGGCTGGGGCAAAGGCTTCCATGGATCAGCCTCCTGATATCAGCCGCCTTGGCCGCGGACTTCGATCTCGACGAGGACGATCACCGCAGCAGGCTGGCCGCCGGGGGAGAGGATGGGACGTGTCGGCATGGGTCAGGGAGCCAGGATCACGTCAGGATCAAGGGCCAGCGCCGTGACAAAGCTGCGCACCTGCGCATCATCCGGCGCGATCATGCTTGCCGCCTCCCAGCGCTCGCGCAGCAGCAACTCGGCGTCCGTGAGCTCGCCATCGGGCCGGCCGATCTTGAGGGCAGCGCGGGCGTCGCGCAGCTTGCCGGCAGCGCCGATGCGCTCGACCACCACGAGCTTGGAGACCAGGACCGGCGGAGGAATGGCGGGTTCCGGCGGTGGAGGTGGCGGCAGTGGATCGATGATCGTCACCTCGGCCATGCCGCCAGCGCGCGCAATGGCCTCGATGAGCGGTGCCTCCACCGGCGCGGGGACCCCGACGGAGGTGCGGTGCGCCTCCAAGGCGGCCATGAAGTCGTTGACCCGCTGTTCCAGCGTGCCGGCAAAGCCGTCATAGCCCGCGCGTGCGATCTCGATGCCTGGCATGGTTCAAACTCCTGCAAAGAGGGCGTAATTGCCGATCAGGGCCGGCGGCATATTGGCCGAGCCGCCCGCGCCGGCGGTCTGGATGCTGATCCCGGTGCCCGAGCCGCCAATGCCGATGCCATGCGCATGATCGCCGACCCAGCCGATCAGCGCGCCCTGGTCGATGTAGTTGGTGTTCTCGATGCGGATGAAGGGGCCGGTGCCTGAGGGCGGTCCTGGGAACCAGGACCCTGAGTCGAAGTCGAACGACGTCCCCACGCCAAAGGGCCAGGCCGTTCCATGATTATGTGCGCCGGCATTGCCGGACCAGGCACCATGGGCGTGCCAGGGATCGCCCACGCCGTGCGCGTGTGCCGGCATGCGCTCATCGCCGCCACCCGCGCCCAGGGTGCTGCCAGCGATGCCACTATTGCCGGCGGTGACACGGTTGGCCGCGGTGCCGCCGAGATTGTCCCGCCCGAACAGGGCGCGGCCGCGCAAGTCGGGCGTGCCAAAGGTGGAGCTGCCATCGCCGACGCCGTAGCTGGTGCCCAGCGCGGCAAAGAGCGCGGCATAGGCGCTGCGCGAGAGGTTCTGGCCGTTGGGCCAGACGCAGAGCGGCGGCAGCGAGGTGCTGGCGATCGGGATCAGCTCGCCGACAATGCGCCCGAAGTTTTGTGGCGCCGAGAGCAGCGCGGTCCAGCCCGTACCGGTGTTGAACAGCTCGGCCGAGAAGCCCGGGTTCAACGTGACGGTGGCGCCGCCGTTCACTGTCTCTGTGCCGGCGGGATCGACGGTGAGGTCGGCGGTACCGCTGTTTCGGACCAGGACGCCCATGCCCGGGGGGACGATGGCTATGGTGGGCAGGGCGAGGATTGCCGGCGCCGCCCCGGTGAAAACCACGAGGTTTCCGAGGTCGGCGAGCGACAGCGTGGCGCCGGCGGCGAGCGGGAGGACCTCGCGCGCATTCGGCTCCAGCACCGCAAAGACGTCCTTGGTACCGGCCGGCAGGGCGACCGGGTTCCCGGCATTGCTGCTGGCGAGCACGGTCGCGCGCGTGAGCGCGCCGGGACTGCCGCCATCGAATTGGCCGTGGCCGATCTCGAAGCCCGTCGCCCAAGAGATGCAGTACAGCACGCGCCGGGCCGAGGTCCCGAAGGTCCCCTGAAAGCCGCGCATCGCGGAGGGTGCGGCGTTGAGCGCGAGCGGCCCGGTGCCGGTGGTGTCGGTGGATTGCTGGGTGCGGTAGCCGAGGATGGGCATGGTTGCTCCTCAAGAAGGTCAGGCGACGCGGCGCAGCAGCGCCTCGTTCTGCGCGGTGAGACGGCGCAGTTCGACGAGCAGGGTGCGGAGCACCTCGGTCTGCTGCTGGCCGCTGGACAGGATGGCGAGCTCGACGCGGTCGGTGCCGGTGGCCTGAGCCTCGAGGAGGGCCGCGAGGTTGGCGGTATCGGCGCCGGGGACGGCCTGGCGGATGGTGCTGGCGATGTCGGCCACCAGCCCTGCGTAGCGATCGGAGGTGCCCAGGAAGTCGCGCGCGACCGGCAGCACGGCCTGGGCGAGGCGGGCGAAGTCGGAGACCTCCTCTGGGGTCGCGCCGTCGGCGAGCGTGCCGCGGGCCGTGTTCAGCGCCTGCAGCCCAGCGAAGTAGCGCGTCTCCGGGGCGAGGCCGCCCAGGTCGCCCAGCGTCAGCTGCTCCAGCAGGCCGCGAGCGGAGGACTGCCGGGCGCGCTCTTGCGCCAATGCCTGCTGGTTATAGCGCTCGGCGATGGCGAGCCGCTCCCCGGCGAGGGTCTGCTCCAGGCGCGCGATGCGGTTCCAGTAATCGGCGGTGCCCTCCAGCCCGAGCTGGAACAACGTCTCGCGGAGCTGGCGCACCTCCTCGCGCGCGGTGTTGTCGAAGGCGGTGAGGTCGGCACCACGCTCGTCGCCGACAAGCCGCAGCCCTCGCGCGCTCAGGTTGGCGTCAATCGCCCCCAGCCGATTGGCCCGCTCCTCCTCCAGCCGGCCGATGCGCTCGGCGCGGCGGGCGTTGAGGTCAGCCTCAGACAGGCCGAGGTCGCGGGCGCGCGCCGTCGCCTCGTCGAAGGTCTTGTTCAGATCCTCCAGCGCCTTGAGGAAGCCGCTGACGCGGTCGGGCTTGCCCAGCGTCTCGAACACCCCGCGGACCCAGTCGACGGCGTTCAGCGCCTCCTCCAGCCCCGCGCCGCGGCCGCCCAGCGTGCCAAGCACGGTCTGGACGTTCCCGTTGCCGCTGCGCAGCCCGCGGGTGAGTGCCGCGCCGTCGAGCTCGCGCGGGCTGCCACTGGCCTGCCCAAAGCCGAGGGCACCGCTGATTCCCTCGAAGCGCAGGTCGCGCTCGCGGATGGCGACGTTGATGCGGTCGAGCTGCTCCTGCACCGCCGTGCGGGAGCCGGCCTCATCCCAGCGCTTGCCGCGGGCGGCGGTGATGGCGAGTTGGCCGGCCTCGTTCACGCCGTAGAAGACGTCGCCCCCCGCGCGCTGGGCCATGCCCTTTTTGGTGGCTCCGAACAGCGCGCCGCCGCCACCCCCGATGGCGCCGCCGATCAGGCCGCCGATGAGCGTGCCGATGCCGGGGATGATCGAGCCGATGGCGGCACCCGCCAGCGCACCGGCGCCGGCACCGATGGTGCCTCCGGGGCCCACCGTGCCGCGCATGCCCCCCACGATGGAGGAGATGAGCATCCCCGCGCCAAATCCTGCACCGGCGCCCCCCAGCAGGCTGCCCAGCGTGGTGCCCATGCCGGCGGTGCCGAGGCCCGAGGCGGGCAGCACGGGCCCGGCGACGCCGGCGGGGAGTGCGGCCGTGGCCCCCGCCCCGGAGGAGGTGGTCCAGAGCGTGGTGCCAAGGAGGCCGCCCGAGCCGGTCAGGCCGAGGGAGGCGCCCAGGCCGGAGAAGACGCCACCACTCCCCGTCAGGCCGAGGCTCTCGCCCAGGCCCGAGAAGATCGAGGACCCGGCGACGCTCGACAGCCCCGACACGGTGCTGCTCGCCACGCCACCCGCTGCGTCGGCGCTGCCGCTTTCGCCAGCAGCCGAAAATGCACCGGCCAGCGTCGGCCGGGTTGTGCCGAGCAGCGCATTGGCCAGTGGGTTGACCAGGCCCAGCTTGGCGAGATCCGCGGCCGCGCTGGCGAGTACGGATTTGGCCAGGCTGCCGAAATCGAGCGCCGCCTTGCCGCCGGAGGTGAAGGCGCTGACCAGCCCCTGGCCAATCCGGTCGAAAGCGGTCTCGCCAACTCGGGAAAAGGCATCGCGGGATTGCTGCTCGAAGCGCTCCACCTCCCTGCGCGCATCGTCCATGGCGCGCTCGCGGCTGCGGCGCGCCTCTGCGTCCCGGCGTTCCTGCTGCTCCCCCGCGCGCGTCAGCGCGGCCTGGACGGCGGCGGCGGGAAACACCGTCTGCCCGGGCGGGGCGTTCTCGTATTCGACCTCGCGCACCTGGCGTGCCGTCTCGCGGGCGGTGTCGCCCAACCGCTTGAGAGCGTCGTCGCGCTCGCGGTCGGCGGCGGCGCGCAGCCGCTGGGCCTCGGCACCCTCCACCGCGCCGCGCGATAACAGCGCCTCGATTTCGCGGACCCGGGTGGCGTGCTCCTCACGGATGCCGCGCTCCTTGTCGAGCGCCTTGCGGAGTTCCTCCAGGGATCCGGCATCGCGCCGCCGCTGGCCCTCCGCGCGCTGACGCTCGGCCGCCTCCTGCTCGCCCAGCCGGCGGACCAGCGTCTCTCGCTCGATCTGCTCGACCTCGCGGTTGAAGCGCTCGAGCTCGGCGATGGCGCGCTCGCGATCGGCGCGCAGGGGTGCGGCCTGGCGGCGCAGCGTCTCCAGGATCGCGTCCTCGGGGGCGGTCCGGCGCGGGTTGGCCTCGAGCGCGGCAATGCTGCGCTCGATCTCTGCCGATTGCCGATCAGCGTTGGACAGCCGCTGCTGCGCGGTCGCCTGGCCGGCGCGGGCGGTCTCCTCCGGCGTGCCGAGGCCGACCGACACGCGGGTGCGGTCCACCGCGGCGGCCGCGGCCTGCGCCGCACGCGCAATGGCCTGTGACAGGCCCAGCGCCCGGTCGAGATCCGCCGCAAAGCGCGTCATCGCCTCGCCGAGGATCGAGAAGGACCGACCCATGGTGGGCGGCAGCTTCTCGAACTCGGCGTTGATGCGCTCGCCGGCGCGGAGCAGCGCGGGCATCACCACGTCGGCAGTGAGCTTGCCCTCCTCGCCCATCTTGCGAAGCTCGCCGACACCGACCCCGAGCTGGCGCGCAAGCGCCTCGGCCAGGGTGGGCATGTTCTCCAGGATGGAGCGCAGCTCGTCGCCCTGCAGCTTGCCGGAGGCCAGCGCCTGGCCGAGCTGCATGACGGTGGCGGTGGTCTCGGAGGTACTGGCGCCGGCGACGATGCCGGCCTGCTGCACCGTGCGGACGAGGGCCAGCACCTGGTCGTTGGTCGCACCCACCTCGCGGGCGGCCAGCGCGAAGCGCGCGAAGGCGCCGGCGCTCTCGGAGACGGCGACGCCGGTCTGCTGGGAGAGCCGGTAGAGGCCCTGGTAGGCCGCCTCGGCCGCGGCGATCGAGCCGGTCGCGGCCTGCAGCCGGGCGAGGGATTCGGTCGCCTGGTCGCCGGCGCGGGCCACGGCGACGCCGGCGGCGACGGTGCCGGCGGCGAGTGCCGCGATGGCGGTGGCGGCAAGGCCGGCGCCGGTGGCGATGCCCGCGAAGGCCCGCTCCGTCCCGCCGAGGCCGACGCCCATGTTGGCGAAGGCGCGCACCGCGCCGTCGGAGGCGGCGGCGAGCCCCTGCAATGCGGGCTGCGCCTGGGCGGAGGCGGCGTCGATGCGGCGGAGTGCCCGCTCGCCGCTCTCGCCCACCTGCTCAAGCGCGCGGCGCGTGGGCTCGGCGTTGTCGGCGGTGAGGCGGATCGCGATGGTGCGGGCGGCGCTGCCGCTCATGCCCGGCGACCCAGCTCGGCGGCGAGCGCGCGCGCCAGGATGCCCGGGGCGCGGCGGCGCAGGGCGGCGACGTCGAGCCGCTTACGCAGGCTCACCTGGCGCAGGAGGAAGAACATCGGGACGAACCCCTGGGCGAGGATTTCGCGGGTGCGCTGCTGCTGGCCGCGGCGACGGCCGGTCAGGATTTCAGCGTTCGGCCCGACAAAGAGCCGCAGGCGCCGAGCACGGCGCGCGATGCCGCTGGCGGCGCGGACGCGCAGGCACCAAAGCCGGACCGACGGGTTGGATTTCGATCGAATGACGAAGGCGTCGCGCCGTGCGGCCTGCATCTGCGCGGGGGTGACGCGCAGCCCGCCGCGGGCGGAGGCGCCGCGCCGGCCGCCGGCGGCATTGTAGGGCGTGGGGAAGGCGAGATAGCGCCCGCCGCGGGCGACGATGGGGATCCCGCGGTCGAAAGCGTCGACGAGCCTGGGCGCGTTGGTCCAGACCAGGGCAGCGGGCCGGAGCGTGCGTGGCGCAGCAGCGGGCGGCGGGTAGAGGCTCAGGCGCCAGGCATTGGCGACGGCGCGGCCGCGGTCGCTGAAGCCGGCGGCGCGGGCCTGGGCGCGGAGTTCAGCCTGAACCTCGCGGCCGGCGCGCTCGACGCCGCGGCGCATGGCGCGGGCGGCGTCGCGGACCTCCGCCTCCAGCGCGGCGCGGAGGTCGCCACGGATGGCGGCGGTGAGGAGGGGCATGGGTCAGCCTCCACCGGCCAGGCGCCGCCGTTCCTCGTCGAGCGCGGCGTCGATCCCGCCCAATGCCGCGAAGGCATCCATCACCCAGGCCGCCTGATCGCCGACACCGCCCGGATCGGGCCAATGGGCGATCCCGCCCATGCCGCCGCGGCAGGCCGCCCAGAGGCGGACGAAGGCATGCCAGGGCTCGGCAATGGTGAACCGTGGGTTCTCCGCCAAAGGCTCGCCACCGACGAGCCAGTCGCCGCCGCCCTCGGGCCTCAGGCCGCCGTTATAGGCGCCGGGGTCTCGTGCGACGGCGAGGGCGCCCCGGAGTTTTTTGCCGCGTCCTGACCGGGCTGCATGAGGGTGCTGGCCCGCCAGCCCACCGCCTCGACCTCGTCCTGCGGAAGCGCCTCGAGGAGGTCGTCGGGCACCAGGCCACGCGCGCGACGGAACGGCGGCAGTCCGTCGCCCTCCCAGCCGCGGAGCGCGTGCCGGGCGGCGACCCAAGGCAGCGTGCCGAGGTAGCGCTGCCGCGCCGCGAGCAGCCCGGCATAGACCGGCACCGTGGCGCAGGCTGCCTCGATGGTGCCGAGCTGCACCTGCACGGCCGCGTCGTCAGGCGTGGCCTCTGAGGCGTCGATCACGGCCAGCAGTTCGCCGGTATTCTCCGGCGCGATCTCCCGCACGGCGGCCCGGAGCGCGTCGAGCATCTGGCTATACGAGGGATAGATCCCGCCCTCACGTGCCAAATCGGCGCGGAAGGCCTGGCGCTCGCGGTAGGTCAGCGGCGCGACGAGATAGCGGCGCTCGGTGCCGGGCGGCCCAAACCACTCGGCATCGCGCCGCGAGAAGACAACGGTCATGGGTTTCTCCATCAGAATTGAGCCAGGAAGAGCGGGCTGTCCGCCCCATCGAGCTGGAAGGCGATGTCCAGCTGCCCGAGCCCGTCGCGCTCGCCCGGCCGCATGCCGGTCGCCTTCGCCGCTGGCGCGATCACGCAAAAGCGGTTCCCCGCGGTGACACCGAGGATCGCCATCAGTGACATCGCCGTCCCCTGGCGAAAGGCGTTGAACAGCGCGACCGCGGTGGTGGTGTTCATCAGCGGATCGATGGCCCCGCGCGCGTCGCGCTCGACGGGCACGGCTGGGTCATAGCCCTCGGCCGCCTCCGGGTTGTCCGGCAGGGTGACGCTGACGCCGGCCTCCAGCATGACGCGCCGAGCGCGGGCGACCTGCTGGTTCAGCTGGCAGCGACCGCCGACGAAGCGCGGCGGCGTCGGGCGGATGGTGGTGTTCCAGCCGGTCGGCAGCGCTGCGGTCGCCTTGTCGAGCATCTGCGCGCGCAGCTCAAACACGAGAAAGCCGATGCCGCCGGTGGAGAGCTCGAGGCTCCAGGTGCCGACCGCGCCGGTAAAGCGCCAGCGCAGCCCGTCGGCGTAGAAGTAGAGCGTCGCCGTCCGGTAGACCGCCTCGTCCGAGGTCGGACTGTAGAGCACATGCGGCGGGATTTGCGCGAGCGTGGTCACCGTACCGGCGGTGGCCATGGTCTCGCCGAGGGTGGCGACGCGGGCCACGGTGTAGTCGGTGATGCCGGTGGTGAGCGTTCGGTCGCCGGTAAGCAGCAGCGGCATGCCGCGATAGAGCTGGGCGGTTGCGGCAAAGGGCGTGGCGAGCGTCAGCGAGGTGGTGGTGCCGGCGCTGGCGGCGGTGGGCGCGCCGATGGCGGCCGCGGTGAGGCCCTCGGCCATGGTGCAGCAGCGCATCAGCCGGCCCCATTCCGGCGCGGTTGCGGCGGTGCCGGAGCCGCGCAGCGGGATGCGCAGGCGAATGCGCGGCTTGAGGCCGCCAACGATGGCGGGCGAGCGGTCGAGGGAGCCGGTAAGCTCGGGGTTCTCGACAGTGACCGGGTCGAAGTCGATCTCGACATCGGCGGCGAGCCAGTCGGCGGCCGCGGGAGTGCCGCCGATGGAATCGACGCCGGCGGTGGTTTCGATCTTGGCCGCGATGGCGGCAAAACGCATGCGGACGAGGTCGATGCTCATCGCGCGGCTCCTTTATGGCTGTGAGGGGTGGGGCGGCGGTCAGGACGACCAGGGTCCGCCGGCGGGGCCGATGGCGAGGATGGTGAAGCGCGCGAGGAATTCGCCGGCGGGGCGGGCGGTGTCCTCGGCCTCATAGAGACGGAACTCGGCGCCCTGTTCGGCCACGTCGCCGAGGTCCGGGGTGGCGGGCGTCCAACCGGCCAGCGCCGCCACGCTGCGGGCGTGCAGCAGGGAAAGCGCCTGTTCGGCGGCGAGGTCAGTGGTGCCGGCCGCGAAGCCTGAGACGCCAAAGCCGATGCGATAATGCGTGCGGCCCGGCTCCTGCGTGTCGTCCGCCTCGAGATCGTCGCCGCGCACCACCAGCCGCGGCAGCGGTTCGGCGTCGGTGTCCACCGGGGCGCGGCGGGCCCGTTCCACCGCGACGTCCGCCAACTGCGTCGCCAGCCGTTCGGCGATGGCGGCGAGCGCGGCCTCGCGCAGCGGGACGGTGCCGCTCATGAGGAGCGCGCCAGGGACAGCCGCCAGGACAGGCCGAGCGGATCGGGATCGACCTCCTCGACCTTCCAGGTCTCCGGCGGCGAGAGCCGGCGCAGAAGGTCGCCGCGGCGCGGCGTGTCGGGGGCGAGTTCGGCGGCGCGCAGTGTGGCCTCCAGCGCACCAGCGCGGGCGCCCGGCCCGCCCAACCCAGCCACCTCATCGGCAGGCGCGGACAGCAGCACGCGCAGGGGGCGCCAGACCCCGCTACCCGCGGCCCGCCACTCCGCGTCGGTGGCCATGTTGGGGTCGGCATGCAGCGTGGCCAGGGCCGCGGCGAAAGCGGCGCCGCTCATCGCGGGGGTTCCTTCGGTGCGTCGGGCAGCACGGTCTTGGCGGCGGCGGCCAGTGCGCCCAGGGCGGTGGCGACGCCGATGGCGCTGTCAGCCAAGTTGCGCAAGTCGAGGCCGGCGAGATGCGCCAGGAGGATGATCGCCACGAGCAGGGACACGCCGGTATGCGTGCCCTGCTCGCGCAGGCGAGCGAGGAGGTAGGTCACGGATAGATCCTCCGATCGAGTTCGAAATGTGGGCCGTCCGGAAAGGAGGCCCAGTCGCCGCCCCAGGCGAGGGCGACATCCTCCGCGGCCGCGGCGTTTTTCATCGCGGCGGCGATCCTGTGGGCGAGTGGCCAATCCCAGCGGATTTCGCCGGCCTCGGGCGTGCCGTCGTCGTCGTCCAGCCAATAGGCGAGGTCGATGGCGTGGCCGGTGAGGTGTCGGCTGTTCATGGTGCGACTGGCGCCGATGGCGACGAGGCGCGCCTGGCGCTCCCGGCTGCGCATCCCCTCCACCACGATGAAAGGAACCGCGAGGCGAGCCCGTTCCACGACGCGGACGAGATCGGGATGCAGGCCAGCCAGGCGCTGATGGTCGCGCATGGTGAAGGGCGTGCGCATGGTCACGACCCTGAGGGCGGCACGCGGTTGAGCCAAGCGCGCACCGTCGTATCGGCGGCGAGCGCCGCGAGGCTGGCGATGCCCACCTGGAAATTGCCGGTCGCGGTGGTGGTGAGGCGGCGATTGGTGTCGTCCCAGAAGAGCCGCGCGCCGGCGGTGATGGCCAAGGCCGGCTGTTTGGTGATGTCGAAGACGCCCTTGGTCTGGCATTCGATCACGGCGTTCTGGACGCCATCGACGGCGGCCACGCCAAAGATCGCACCGACCAGAACGCCCTGGCCGGAGGTGACGCCGCTCGCATAGGGGACGGCAAGCGCCAGGCTGTCGCCGGGCTGCACGTAGTTGCGCATGGGGATGAGGTCTCCAGAAACGCATAAGCCGCCCGATGGGGCGGCCTCTGCATGGATTGGTGATGGATGGAGTGATGGGTGGCGGTGGGGATCAGGTGCCGGGATTGAACCAGGCGCCGCGCCAGTCGATGGCGCCCACGCCGAAGTCAAAGATCACCGAGACCTCGACGCCATCCACGCCCTGGACATTGCCGGTGGTGACCTGCGGTCCCTCGGCGCCATTCAGGTAGCCATAGACATAGACCGGGGCCGCGATCGGGTCCGAGAAGAGGTACCAGCGGTTGGCGCCGATCTGCGGCTCCACCAGGGGCTGCACAAAGCCCGCATAGACATTGGCGTTGCCGATCTGCGCTGCCGCCACGCTCACGGTCAGCTGCCGCGCCGCCATTTCCTGGTTCGGCCCCACCAGCAGCCGCATCTGCGCGCCGACGGCGATGGGCAGGCCGTCGAGGGTGCGCTGGCGCATGATGGCAGCCCGACCGGCGGCCAGATTCGTCAGGTCGAGAGCGCTCCCGGCGGCGGCCTTATTGGCGCGGGCCGCGGCGGTGCCGAAGACGGCGGCCGCGCCGGTGGTCAGCGTCGGCCCATCGCCATTGGCCGAGTTCAGCAGGCCATAGGCAGTCGCGTTCTCGAAATCGGCCACACGGCGGCCGATGGCGGCGGCGAAGTCGGTAAAGGCGCCGAGATCGTCATTCACCAACATCTGGCGGGTGACGCGGATGCGCCGCGCGAAGGTCTGCAGAAACACGAGCTCCTGGCTCTCGGACATGGTGCCGGCCTGCACCTCGCCATTTTCGGTGAGCGGCAGGAGCGTGGGAAAATCGCCGACGCGCAGATGGCGATGCGGCTTGAAGTCCCGAAAGTCGCGGCGGAGAAAGATCTGGCGATAGCTGGGCGCGGCGGGCGCATAGGCGGCGAGCAGCATCTTGTTGGCGGCCGCCGAGAGCAGCGCTGGGAAATCACTGGTGGTCTGAAAGGCGCGCTCGGCCAGGATGGTGGGGTTGCGCGGCACTTGGCGCTCACCGCGGCGGCGGATGAGCTCCCCGATCATGTCGGAGGGGCGCCAGCCCATGAATTCGCTGTGGCGGCCGGCGCTGGGGGCGGTGCTGGGCGGCCGGTAGCCGGGCATGGAGCGTGCGGCCAGCGCCTCGGCCATGGCGTCGATGATCTGCGCCGGGTCGTCCTGGGCGGGCCCGGTCTCGGGGCGAGCGGGCAGCGAGGGTCGGGTGGCGCTGCTGGTGAAGGCCTCCCAGAGACGACCTCGCAGCACCTCGGGCGAGATACGCTCACGGATAGCGGCCTGACGCAGTTCGTCGAGACGATCCTCGTGCAGCAAGCCACGGGCGCCGGCGAGGACCGGCTCGTAGCCGGCGATGCGCTCCACGGCGGTCCGTTCGGCCTCGGCGCGGATGGCGTCCAGGTCGGGCGCGGGCGCTGCGCGCGTGGGCTCGGGAGGAGTGATGGGCAGGGTGGCGGGCGTCGTGGTCACAGGGTTCTCCTGGGCGATGGTGGCGGGCAGTGCGGGTGCATCCGATTGCGGGGTCGGCGTGGGGTCAGGCATGGGGGCTTCCTCGGTGGGGATGGGGTCAGGCAGGGCGGGTTCGAGGGCGATGGCAGGGGCGCCCTGTGGCTCCTCGCCCCGCACAACAGCGGCTGCATCCGCGGGGATGGGCACGATGGAGATCTCGAAGGGCTCCCAATCCACCGCGTGGTGGATGGTCTGGCCGGTGGCGGCGTCGGGCGCCTGGTCGTAACGGTGCACGCGATAGCCGACGCTGACCGCGCGCAGCGTGCCATCGGCGATGCGCTGCCAGACCGGCTCCACATCGGCGGCGGCGCTGAATTGCAGCGTGGCATGACCGCGGCCGGCCTCCAGGCGAGCCGCAACGACCCGACCCAGCACGTCGCGCGCATCGCCCCGGCGATGGGTGTTGAGCACCGGGGCACGGCCTGAGCGCAGGCTGTCCATCCGCACGGCGGAGGGCGCCATATCCAATTCCTCGGTGATGAGACCGAGGGAGGGGACGAAGTTGCGAGCCCGGGCGCCGGTGGACCACACCACCTCGACGGTGCGGGCGGCACGATCGACCGTGATGGGTGCCGCCAGCGCACGGCAGGCGGTGATCGATAGCCCAGCGGTGGGAAGTCGATCGGGCGCGACAGTGGGTTCCGGCGCGGCATCGCCGCCGCCCGGGTCGGTGGTGTCGGTCATGTGGGTGTCCTGGGTGGAGCGCCTTACGGCGCGGCGTAGCCCTGCAGATTGGCGACCACGACGCTGCCGGCGGTGACCGCCTGGATGTTCAGCGCCGTGTTGGCGGTGCCCCGCAGTGGGCTCGGGAAGGTGATGTCGAGGAAGGCGCTATTGGCCGGCATCAGGCAGCGCCAGAGCACCGTCGCGCCATCCTTGATCTGGAACTCGCTCGCCGTGGCCGAGGTATTCTGCACCTGCAGGCCCGTGACGTAGCTGCGGATCCCCACGCCGGCCGCGGCCCGCACGGCTGTGTCGGTGGCCGTGGTGAGGCCAGTGATCGGCCCGGCATAGGACCAGTCGAGCTCAGGGAGCGAAAAGGGCTTGGTGACCAGCGCGCCGACCAGCGTCGCCAGCAGATCCACGCCGCGGCCGGTGGTCACCGCCACCGGGTTCGCCGAGGCACCTGTCGCCACCAGCACCGGCAGCGCGCCAGTCGTGTTGCGGGCCTGGCCGCCCACCGTGCTCACCGCCGGCATGCTGACCACGCCGACGGCCACGCTTTGGCCGGCCACCGACTGGCCGCGGCCGGCGGTGATTTCCGCCGTGAGCTCGGCATAGTCCTGCACGGCGATGTACTGCACCACCGCATTCGTGCTGCTGGCCGGCGGCGTCGCCGCGTTCAGCCAGCGCAGGCGCACCTTGTAGAGCGCATTCGGATCCGGGATCTGCTGGTGCCGGCGATAGGAATTGGCCCGGCCCGTGGTGGCGTCGAGCGTGCCACCGTGGAACCAGGCCTCATCCGCAAAGGGCTCGATTTCATAGACGCCACCGCTCGCCGTGGTGGGGAAGGTCGAGCCCGCCGAGGTGAGCCGCGCGAGGCCGCCATTCTGCACCTCGTACTTGGCCAGCGTCGCCGTCGTGCCGTCGAAGAGCAGACTGAGAGCGTGCAGCCCGTCCGGCACTCCGGTCTCCCGGTTCACGCTGACGGCCTCGACCCAAAAGCTCTGGTTGGCGAGACGCTGCGACAGCGTCAGGCCGATCGACAACCGGAAGGGCACGGTGAAGGTCTCGGTGCTGAGTACCCAGGTCTCGGCATCGGCTGTCGCGCCGCTGGCCATGGTGAGGAGGCCGCTGCCGACGCTGATGGTGGCGCCGCTGCCGATCTGGTTGGTCCATTTGCCCGGGTTGAGCTCGGCGCCGGTGAAGCTGTCGCGCCATTTTTTCTGGACGGACTTCACCTTGAGCATGTCCTCGACGGGATCATAGGCACCGGTGGTCATGGCGATACTCCTGGATTGGGGGTGACGCCCGCATCCGCACGCGGCGCTGCGGCGCCGGTGGCGGCGATTTCTATGGCGGCGAGCTGGGCCGCGTCCTGGGCGGCGCCGGATTTGGCAACGCGGCGTGGGTCGGTGTCGAGCGACAAGCCCGCATCATCGAGCAGGGCATTGGCCTCGCGGATCATCTCGACCACCTGGCGGAAGTCGTAGCCGAAGGCTCCGACCGCCTCGGGCTGCGGCACGAAGCCGGCGCGGACCTGGGCGATCAGCGCCGTTGTGTCCTTGAGCGGGTCGATCATCTCGTGGGCGGGCGGGACGTGCGACAGGCCCTCTGGGACCTCCGCGCCCCACAACCCGAGCAGCGCGCCCTGCGCGTGGAAGCGGTCGGCGATGGGCCGGACCAGCATCGGGATGAGCATGCCGTACTGGACCTGCTCGCAGAGACGGCGGAACTCGATCTTGCCGGCGCGGAGCGACGAGTAGTTGGCCTGGGTCAGGTCGCCGGCGACCTGGTCGTAGGTCAGGCCTGTGCCGACCGCCGACGCTTCCAGCGCGCGGCGCGCGAAAGCAGCATGCGATCCACCGCCCGAGGGGTTCACCACCTCCACGGATCCCATTCCGCGGCGATACAGGATCATGCCTGGCTCGAAGCTCTCGACCGTGCGGCCCTGGGCATCGCGCAGCAGGCCCGACGCCGGCCCGGTCATGGCCTCGTCGCCATCCTCGGACACGACCGCCGCCAGGCACGCCTCGATCTTGGCCTTCATGAGGAGCGCCGCCTCGTAGTCGCCGAGGTCGCGCAGCCGGTTCAGAACCGGCGCCAGCCAGGAGACGTCACGCAGCTGGCCCGGCCGACGCTTGCGATAGATGTGCAGCACGTCCCAAGCTGGGACGTACTGACTAGTCAACCAGGTGGCGCCCCCCGGCAGCATCCAGGACGCGCCGGGATGCACGCGGTGCAGCCAGTAGCCGACCGGCTCACCCGCCTCACCGAGCCCGATGCCCTGCAGCGTGGGGACGCCCTCGATGACGCCCTGCCGTGCTGTGTCGAGGTGATCGCTCTCCAACACCTGGAGCCGAAGCCCGATGGGATTGGCGGGCGTGATGTCGGCCGGCAGCAGACGGACGAAGCATTCCCCGCTCTCGACCACCGCGCGCATGACCAGGGCCTGGAGGCCATAGAGGTCGAGCCGGCCCTCGGCATCGCAGGCGGTGCTATCGGACCAGCGGCGCCAGGCGTCGGCGTGCGCCTTGTCCGGCCAGCGGGTGGTAATGCCGGCACCCACCGCGTTGCCGCTCCAGAGATCGACGATGCGGGCGGCGTAGGGATCGTTGCGGACGGCGTCGCGGGCGCGGCGCGCGACGGTGGGGGCGGCGGCACCGACCTCGGCTGTGGCGCTGCCGCCAGAGGCGGCCCAGCTAGAGGCGCGGCTGTCCTGCGCGGCGGCATAGCCGCGCAGCGCCTGCCAGGCATCGCGAAGACGCCTCATCACCAGCTTCCCTCGCGCGAGAAGCTGGCGAAGGTGACGCTCGGACGGCGGGCGGCTGTGTTCTCGGCGCCGTGCAGCACCGACAGCGCACGGTCCAGTTCATCCAGCGAGCGGTACTCCACGGTGCGTCCATCAAAGGTCACGCGCGTGGTGCCGCCGGTGAAAGCCGCGGCCAGCACAGCCGCGCGGCTGGTGGCAGGCTGAGCCAGCGCCCAGGCGAGGACGGTCGGGTCCATATTCGTCCTCCTTCAGCGAAGCCAGCCGTTACGCGGCGCGAGCCAGCCACGTGGGCGTGTGTTGGTGGTGCTGTTCTGCGCAGCACCATCCGCCTGGGTCGGTGCGGCGGGTTCCGCGGCGGGCAGCGACAGCGCATCCGCCATCCGCGCCCAGCGCCCGTCGCCCCAGCCATCCATGCCGAGGGCTGCCGCGGCTGCGCGGGCATAGACCCGGCAGTCCAGCGCCTCGTTGCGCTCTCGCGTCTTGACCCATTCGAGCCGGCGAAAGCCGTTGCGGCCGGCGCGCGCGACGAACTGCTCGGCCGTGAGCTGCCGGCAGAACTCTTCGCCGGCCGCGTGCAGCGGCAGGTGGACAAAGCCTGGCGGGAAGGGATCGCCGCTTTCCGCGGTGGGTCGCTCCAGCTTCAGCCAGCCATAGGTCTCGCCCTTCAGGAAGGACGAGCCGACCGGCCAGACCTTCAGCCCGCCCAGCTTGCGGCCGTTCCGCCGCACCTCCGTGGCCGAGGGCTGGCCGAGCGCCGCGCGCAGCCCGTCATGACCCTTCACGGCAATGGCCCGACCGGCACCGGCGCGACGCACAAAGGCATAGACCTCGGCGGTGGTCATGCCATCGCCGCTGTCGATCGCCGTCATGGCGAGGCCAAGCCGGTGGCCGGAGGCATGCCGCCAGGTCTCGCCCAGCAGGCCCCGCAGTTCGTCCCAGACCGCCGCCTCAAACGGATTGCCCACCAGGATGCGGTGCTCGATCAGCCAGGACTGCCGATCCTGCGCCCAGGCCCAGATGCTGGCCTCGAGCCGATCGCGTTGCACGTCGACACCGGCGGTCAGCAACAGCCCCTCGGCAGCGACCGTGCCGGGGGCCCATTCCTCGCGGCGGTCATAGAGCCGCTGCCAGTCCGGGGCCTCCCCGCTTTCCTGCCAGGTCTCACCCAGGACAGTGTTGCGAAACGTCTTGATGGCGCGGTCGTCGCCCTGCGCCGCCTCCCAGTCCCGCACCGTCTGCGACCAGGAGAACCAGCCGACCGGCGAGTAGAGCGCCGAGATGTGGAAGCCGATCGCGTGTGGATCCTGCGGGATGGCGGTGGGACGCCATTCGCCGCCGGCCAGCATGGCGGTCTTGTGCTGCTCGCCGATGGCGCCATCGCAGGCCTCGCAGAGGTAGCGGGCGCTGTCCGGCTCGCCCTTGTCCCAGACCAGCCGCTCGAAGCGCAGCCACTGCATCGTGGCACAGTGCGGGCAAGGAACGAAGAACCGCCGCTGGTCGGAGGCGAGGTACTCCCGCTCGATGCGCGACAGGCCGGAGATGGTGGGCGTGCTGACCAGGAAGGCCTTGCGCCGCCACCCGAAGGTGCGGGCCCGGGCCTCGGCCAGCGCGACCGGATCACCTTCGCCCTCGACATCGCCGGGATAGGCGTCGACCTCGTCCAGGAACAGGAACCGCGCCGACATGGAGCGCAGCCCGACCGCGCTGTTGGCGCCGGTCATCACCAGCTGGCCGCCGGGGAACTCCTTGCTGAGCTGCCGGTTGCCGCTGTCACGCGAACGCGCCGGCGCGACGCGCTGCCGGATGGCCGGCGTCTCCTCGACCAGCGGATCGATGCGCTGGTCGGAGAAGCGCTTGGCCAGTTCTGTGGTTGGCTGCACTGCCAGCATCGGGCCAGGGGAGTGGTGGATCACATAGCCAATCCAATTGCTCCCGCAGGTGGTGGCGCCAACCTGCGCCCCCTTCATGAACACAACCCGCCGCGCGGGATGCAGCGGCGAGAGCGCATCCATAACCTCGCGCAGATAAGGGGTGCGGGCGGTTCGGTAGGGACCGGGCTCTGCCGAATCCCGAGAGCCGAGCATGCGGTGCTTATCGGCCCAGTCCGAGACCAGCAGCGCGGGCTCTGGCGCCATGCCGTCGCGCCACGCCTGCAGGATCTCGGCGGCGCCGTCGAAGTTGCCAAGCTCGCCGATGATCTGTTCGCCCGTTATCATGCGACCGCCATCCGCACGTCATTGCGATCGGCCAAGTGCTGCCGCAGCCGCGCATCCATCAGCGTCTGCAGCCGATGCGCGTCGACGCCGAGTTCGGCCGCCAGCTCAGCGGCGATACGGGCTGGCCAGGCGAGGATGGCATCGCGCTCCTCCTTGGCGAGGCGGTGCACCAGCATGAGCGCGCGAGCTTTCTCGACCAGTTGGCCGCGACGCTCATCGAGCCGGAGCTTGCGCTCCTGCGCCTTGAGCATCTCGTTGGCGGTGCGGGCATTGTGGAAGCTGCTGCCGCCCGCGGAGGGTGTCGGCAGCGGTTCCGGAATGGACGGGGCGACGACTGCCGGCCGCGGCGGGGCCGGGGCCCGGGGCGGCGAAGGCGCAGGCTCGACCAATACCGGCGCCACCATGGCTGCCGTCTTCCGGGCCGGATCGCTGCTCGCAGCCAGCCGCGCGCGGACCTTCTCGACGTCCCAGCCGCCGTTCGGCTCCTGCGCGATGCGGCCGGACTGGGCGGCCTTCTGCAGCGCGGTGTGCGAGATGCCGAGGCGCCGCGCCACCTCGCGCTGCGAGGACACCAGCGCATCAGAAGCGGCTGCGATCATGATGTGATCGAACCCCTCCGATCTGAGCAATTCGATGAGCGCGAGATGCGCTTGGCTCGGGCGTGGTGCAGCGCGAATGGTCCGTCACGCGCAGAGCATCACGCCCTGCACCACGACGGAGACCAGCATGACCGACCGCACTGCCCGCGCCGCCCGCAACCAGGAAAACAGCCTGGCCGCCTTCCTGGCTAAGAAGGCCAAATTCGACGCCCTTCTCGCGGAACTGGCGCAGGCCAGCGAGGACCATTTCGGCGCGGACCCCGAGACGGTGCTTTGGGGCGAAGCGGCCTGGCTTTCGGATGCCACCGCGAATCTGAAGGACATCGCGGACCAGCATTTCCGCCGCGGCGAATACGAAGCCTGACGCGGCCCCCCCGCACCGCCCCGACCGGGTTCTGCCCGGCGGGGCTCCCGGCAGTAGGGGCCGATGACCGGCACCCAGAACCGGAGACCAACACGATGACCCAGCTTTCTGACACACAGCGCGTGATCCTGAGCGCCGCAGCCCAGCACGAGATGGGCCTGGCCCGCGCGCCCAAGACCCTGCCGGCCGCGGCGCGCAATGCAGTGTTCCGCAGCCTCATCAAGAACAACCTGCTGACCGAGATCAACGCCCCGCGGGACTTCGTCGGGCTGGGCTGGCGCCAGGACGAGGACGGCACCTGGATCGTGGCGCGCATCACCGACGAGGGGCTGCGCGCCATAGGCATCGACCCGAACGACGGCGACGCGGTGGCACACACGGCGCCCACGGCGGCGCCGGACGCCACGCCGGGGGAAAGCCCCGCGCCCGCAGCCGACCCCGCCCAGGCCGCGCCCCTGACGGAGGAAATTGCCCTGCTCGACCAAGTCCTCGCGGAACGCGCCGCGACGCCACGCGCCAGCCTCCGCGACACCGCCGCGGCCATCCTTGCCGCCTGGGATGATCAGGCCGCTCGATTTGGGACGCATGAAGGCGACCTGACTGGGGCGCTCGACGCGCCGATCGCGGCCCTGCGCGCCGCGCTCGCGAGCAAGCCCACCCACGCCCCGCGGGACGCCAACACGCCGCGCAAGCCGCGGGAGGGCACGAAGCAGGAGCAGGTGCTGGCCATGCTGCGCCGGCCCGAGGGCGCGACGGTCGCGCAGATCGCCGAGGGCACAGGCTGGAACAACAACACGGTCCGGGGCTTCCTGGCCAGCCTCAAGAAGAAGGGCCACGCGGTCGAGGTGATGGAGCGGATCCGCCAGGTCGGCCCGAACAAAGAGGGTGCGCGCGGGAGCTTTACAATCTACCGCATCGCTGAGTGACGACCAGGCGGGTGTTTCCAAACGGCAGCGTGCCAAATGGAAACACCCTCCCGGCAGTCGAAGATCACTGGCCTCATAACGCCGCCGCCTGCACCCCGCGGGTGGCGGCGATATCGTTGAAGGTCCGCTCCTCGCCTGCCAGCACCGCTGCCTTGCCGGTGAGATTCTGCCAACGCTGGATCGCTACATCGACATAGCGCGGGTCGATATCCACCGCGTAGCAGGCGCGGCCCGCGGTCTCCGCTGCGATCAGCGTTGTGCCGCTGCCGAGGAACGGATCGTAGATCGCCTCGCCGACGGCGCTGTTGTTGATGATGGGGCGGCGCATGCACTCGACCGGCTTCTGCGTGCCGTGCACCGTGGCCGCGTCCTCGTCGCCACCATTGCTGATGGCCCAGAGCGTGGCCTGGTCACGCGCGCCCTGCCAATGCCCGGTCGCGCCTTTGCGCACCGCGTAGAGGCACGGCTCATGCTGCCAATGATAATCGCCGCGCCCCAGCACGAAGCGCGACTTGGCCCAGATGATCTGACTGCGGATCACGAAGCTGGTCGCCTCGAGGCTGTCGATCACCGTGCGGCTGTGCACGCCGGCGTGCCAGACATAGGCCACGTCACCGGGGAACAGCGCCCAGGCCTGGCGCCAGTCAGCGCGATCGTCATTCGCCACCTTGCCGGTGCGCATGGTTGCCGAGACGCCGGCCTCGTTTCGCCATTCCGGATCGTAGTTCACGCCGTAGGGCGGGTCGGTGATCATCAGATGCGGTGACGCACCGTCCAGTAGGCGCGTGACATCGGCGGCGGAGGTGGCATCGCCGCAGAGCAGGCGGTGCGGCCCGAGTTGCCAGAGATCACCGGAACGCGTGATCGGCACGACCGGTGGCTCGGGCGCCGGCGCATCGGGATCGCCGCTGCCGCCGCCCGTCTCATCGCCTGTTGCATCGGCCAGCAAACGATCCAACGCCGCCTGGTCAAAGCCAATCACGCCCAGATCGAATTCTTCCGCCCGCAGTTCCCGCATTTCGGCGGCAAGCAGGCTCTCGTCCCAGGTCGAGTTCAGCGCCAGTTGGTTGTCCGCCAGCCGAAAGGCCCGCGCCTGCGCCTCGGTCAAATGGCCGAGCCGGATAGCAGGGATTGCTTCGAGCCCGAGGGCCTTGGCCGCCAGGACGCGGCCATGGCCCGCGATCAGCACGCCGGTATCATCCACCAGCACCGGCACGTTGAAGCCGAACTCGGCGATGGACGCCGCCAGCTGCGCCACCTGTTCGGTGGGATGCATCCGCGCGTTGGCTGCGTAGGCCGCGAGCGATGCCACCGGCATCATCTCCATCTGAAGGTCAGGCCGCATCGGCAGTGACCTCCATCCGGGCCGCGGCGACAGCCTCGTAATCGCGGCTATCATCGGCCAGCGTCACGGGCAGGTCGGGATGCAGCATGCGCCACCGGGCGACCGCCAGGTCGACATACGCCGGGGCCAGCTCGATCGCGCGCACGCGACGGCCGGTGCGCTGGCCGGCGAGAATGGTCGTGCCGGAGCCGCCGAACGGTTCGAACACGACCTCGCCCTCGTCGGTGTAGGTGCGCATCAGGAATTCCGGCAGCACGACCGGGAACACCGCGGGGTGCTCCGTCTCGATGCCGCGGCCCTTGTGGCGGGTCAGGCGCAGCACGTTGTCGGGGATCCGGAAGTCCTGCACCGGCAGGCCGGCATGCTGGTACTCCGAGATGGTGCCGTCGGCGGCGCGCAGCCCGCTGCCCTTGTTGGGCGTGCCGGCCCATTTGCAGGGGACGATCTTGTTCGCCTGGCGGGCCTGGCGGTTGAAGTGAAAGACGAACTCGAAAGCCGGTGCGAGGCGACCGTTCCAGTCACCGGGCAGGCCGGGTCCCTGGTCCCAGGTGTAGAGGCCAAACCGGCGCCAGCCGCGGGCGCGCATCCAGTCAAGCCATCCGGCCCAATATGGGATCCATTCGCTGTCGCGGTGGATCAGGCCGAGGTTCACCAGCACTTGGCCATCCGGCCGCATGGCCGCGTCGAGATGCCGGAACACGCCCTGCATCAGGGCGTCCCAATCCGTGCCGCCGCCGGTGGTGTAGTCGCGCTGGTTTCCATACGGCGGCGACGTGAACAGCAGCGAGGCACGGTCATCGCCCATCACGCGCGCGACCGAGGCGGCGTCGGTGCTGTCGCCGCAGAGCAGGCGATGGCCGCCGAGCAACCAGAGATCGGCGGGACGGGTGACGGCCTGGCGCGGCGGCTCCGGTTCGGCGTCTGCGGGATCCTCCGCCGGCGCCTCGTTGCCAGGGGCGTCGGCGCTGGCAACGGCCGGGCTGGCAAGGGTCCCGTTGCCAGGGTCCGTTGCCACCGGCTCCATGCCGGCCAGCAGCCGATCGAGTTCGCCCGCGTCGAAGCCAGTCAGCGCCAGGTCGAGGCCGCCCATCTCCTGCAGCTTGGCCACCTCGGCGGCGAGCAGGGCCTCGTCCCAGCCGGCGTTCAGCGCGATGCGATTGTCCGCCAGGCGGTAGGCGGCCTTCTGCGGCTCGGTCAGGCCGGCGCGGATGATGGTGGGCACCGTCTCCAGGCCGAGGGATTTGGCTGCTTGCAGCCGGCCATGGCCGGCGATGACCTCGCCGCGCTCGTCGACCAGCACCGGCGCCACGAAGCCGAACTCCAGAATGCTGGCCGCGATCTGCGCCACCTGCTCGGCGGAATGCGTGCGCGCATTGCCAGCATAGGGCAGCAATGCGACGACCGCGCGCGCCTCAACGGCGCTCGCAGACCATGGAGCTTGGGGCATACGCACCTGCTGTTGTGGGAGAAAATCCGGTCGCCGTCCTCAAAACCCGGGGGGGTAAGACGGCGACCGGGTAAGGTGATCCCGTGCACTGGCTGCTGAGGCGAAGCGCCGCACGGATTCTTATCAATATGCTCTGTGATTGATTTATTGGTCGCAAGCGTAGATTTGTAGACAGTCGCCAGATACTGGCAACTTGGAAAAATAGCCTGGCGCTAGGAATGTTGCGCGCTGCTGCTCCCCGCATACAGTATCGGCGGGAAGGACCCTGGATTAGTACTTCACCTTTACTTCGATCGGTGGGTGACTGGCTCGGAAGCCGTCCGCTTGACCCACCTTCTCGACGTGCCGCTGTTATAGCCTACTCGATTTGCACGCCGCTACGGGGCGTATTGTAACAGCGGCGATGAAGTCTGGTGATCGGGTCCGGTGAGGTCAGGACCGGGAAACCGACGCACCTTCTCGACGTGGCTGCATCATAGCCAACTCGATTTGCGCTGCGCCATGGGGTGAATTGTAACAGCGCAGCCAGTCGGCTCAGAGCGAGGCGGACGCCCGATCAACCGCCTCGCGCGACGCCTGCAGCGCAGCCAAGGTCAGGCCAGCCTGCTTTGCCGCCACGGCGTCATCGGGGTCGACGTAGGAGACCTGCTCCTCGGCATCGGCCACGCCAACCACGATCTGCTCGCGCATCTCATCGAGCCAGGTCTTTGCATCCTGCGGGTCTGCGTCAGGCACGCGCAGCCATTCGGCGACGATGATCTCCACCTCGCGGGCAACCCGTCTCGCAGGCACGCCTTTGGCGGCGAGCTCCATCAGCCGGACAGTTGCGGCGTCAACAGGGCGCATGCGTGCTGGGGGTCGTTTGGCCATGGCTTATCTCCTTTCGGTTTCCCGGCTGGATAGCATGTTCTTGTCTTGTTCTCATAGGGGGGATACCGTTGGGCATGCCCCACGGCGACCCTCCCCACCCTCCGATCCCTTGGCTGAGCCAGGCCGCCTTGATGGCGGCGCGGGTGGCACGACGCCCAGCTGGGCCGCACACGAGGGTGGGTGAGAGCGAAAACAGGGCGGTGCGCGACGTCCTGCTGGCGCACCACCCTGCGTTGCCCCTCACGATGATCTCCGAGGCCGTGGCCTACATCCTGGCCTCGGAGTAGCAACGCGCTGTTTCACGCCGCCTGTGACCCTGCCGTCAGCCCGAAATGCATCGCGAGGATGCCCAGGCCGGCGACCAGCATGCCGCTCGCGATGGGCTGCGGCACGGCCCTGCCGCACCAGCCCTGGCGTGCTGACCATTCGCGGATCGACATCTCGAGCCCAACCACGAACCATATGGCGGAGCCGGCTGGGCTGCCGTGCCCACCCAGCGCATCCATGGCACGGGCCACACGCCGTCGCGCATCCACTTGCCGGGTCGACATGATGTCCGCCGTTGCGCCGCCAACACGCACGAACTGGGTGGTGGCGATGCTGTCCAGCGCCGCGGAGCGGAACAGCGTCCGAAAGATGCACCCCGCCTCGTGCATCTGCGGCGTGATGGTGCCGTTGGCCAGCATCATGCCCAAGGCATCCACGGCGCGACGGTGCGCCACGGGCGTCCCCGTTTCCGGGTCGGCCGCACGGACTGGCTCGGAGAAGCCGCCATGCTGGAGCCTCCACTTCGAGGGCTTGGACAGATCCTCGACCACCCGTTTCGCCTTGCGCTTACCGGCCATGGTGGTTCTCTCCGTTACGACGCCCCCAGCGCCGGTTTGCTTCGTTGGTGATGGCCTGGCGTAACCAGGGATCGATGATGTCCTCGACCGGGATCGCGGCCACGCCGTGGCGATGCCAGGCGGCGGCGCGCATGGCGTTCACCTCGGTGTCGTTGATCGGGCTGCGTGTGCCGCGGTCGAGGCAGGACCGGGGCGGTTGGGGTGCGCCGTGCATGGTCATGCGCGGCCTCCGTTCGGATCGGTGGCCCAGAGGAGCAAGGCGATGGCGTCCGCCTCGTTGTCATCGGCCGGTAGATAGCCGCGTGCCCGCATGGCCTCGATCATCGCTGCCTTGTTGGCGCTGCCCTTGCCAGTGGCGTAGCGCTTGATCGTGCCGACCGGAACGCCCTCGTAGGGCACCTCGTGCTCCTCGCACCACGAGGTCAGCGTGGCGAGAAAGCCGCCGTAAACGTGGCTTGCGTCGGTTCCGGCGTGCCGGCGCACCTCCTCGAACACCACGCGCCGGAGGCCGTGCGCATGCATGGCGATTTCGACGAGCCAGTCGGTGAAGCGGAGGTAGCGCATGCCGCCACCTTCGAAGCGACCGGGCTTGAAGGTCATGGTGCCGGAGGTTGTGCCGCCGTCGCCGAAGCGCAGGGCCCAGCCGGTGGTGGTGCCCAGATCGAGGGCGAGGATGCCGGGCTTGCGCGGCCGGTACAGGCTGGGATCGGGCAAGGTGGTGCTTGCATCCGAGGCGGTCGTGGTGAGAGTCGGGAAATCCATGGTGGTCTCCGAGAGGGGATGATCCTGGTGAGGGTGGCGACGACGCGGTTCTTGGCGGAGCTCGTCGTCGCTGCCCGGCTTTGGGTGGATTGACCCTGGTGGGTGGTGGTCCGCGGACCCGAACCAGGCGCCCCCGGGTGTGGTGTGCGCGCGTCTTTGGGACGCGCACGCACACCCCCCGTAGGGGGGCGGGTACAACACCTAACTCCTCCATCATGTTTAGTGCATTGAAAAACAACACGAAAAGAGGAGTTAGGTGTGAAATTGGAGGAGTGAGGGACCTAACTCCTCTGTCCTCACAAGCCATTGTTTTCATGACTTTGTTTTCCGGGAGGAGTGAGGAGTTAGGCCTAACTCCTCAGGAGTGAGGCCTTCCAAAACGCCCTCCGGGTAGACCCAAACCTCCGGATTTTCGACTTCCATGCAGGTGCCGGACTGGGGGCATTTGAAGTGGCTGGGCAGGACGCGGCGGACGCTGGTGGTCACCTCGCCGGTGTCTGGATCCACGGTTTCGACATCGGGGCCGAAGGTCATGCCCTCGACGCAGAGATACCCGAAGCGCGACCGGACAACTTCGTGCCCAAATTCCGTGCCGTCACGGCGGAACTTCACAAAGCCCTTCGTGGCGAGCACGCTCAACCGCTCGCGGATCGTGTGTTTGCTGCCCAGCCCGACCTTGTTCTCGAAGGTCTCCGCAAACAGCATCAGGGCGTAGAGGCGGCCAGCCGCGGCCTCATCGAGAAGGATACCGAGGATCACATCGTGCTTGCGCAGACGCTCGGCATCCAGCTTGCGGCCGATGTCCTTCCTGACCAGGCGCTCGCCCTGGCGATCGAGTTCCACCCAGGCGCCGCCGCGCTTGTCGACCAACATGGGCTCGAGGCCGGGGCCGTTGCGCAACTCGACGTGCAGCTCGCGTTGGGTCTGCTCCTCGTCGGGACGAAACAGGATGGCGCCCGAGGTGTAGTAGCCGCGCAGTGCGCTGGCGCCAGACAGTGACAGGAAGGGATCGTCCTTCACCTGCAGCTTGCTGAGCTTCTTGGTGTGGTGGGCCAGGATGATGCCCGCCTCGGGGGCAACCAGGTCGCGCAGAGCCTCGACGCGGCTCTGCAGGAAGAACATCATCGCGCCGTTGTCGTTCTCACCTTCGCCCGCGGGCCCGCCATCGAACAGGTTGCGGATGGGATCGATGCAAATGATGTCCGGCAGCGCGTCGGGGAATGCCGCGCGGATGGCGGCGGCGACGAGGGACACGCCTTGGTCATCGAGCAGCATGCGGAGCTTGGGGGTGACGACGAGGGTGTCACGGGCGCGTGCGACTACGCCGGGATCCAGGCTCAGCTGCTGCAGACGCTCGCGCAGGTAGTGGTACTGGATTTCCGCCTGGAGATAGAACACCCGGAGCGGGCGCGGCACCGTGAAGCGCAGGAAGGGGGCGCCGGCGGCGGCGTGGACCAGAAGGTTGATCAGGAAATCGGATTTACCGACCTTCGGCGCGCCGCCGAGCACCAGCATCCCGCCCGGGGTCAGCAGGCGCGGCCTGATCAGGTCATCGGGCATGGGTGATGTGTCGTCGAGCAGCGCGCCGAGGGTGTGCGCCGGGACCGCGGTGGGCGGCGCGTCACCGGCGCGCAGCAGCGCCGGCCCGTTGCGTCCGACGTGCAGGGCCCAGAGCGCATCGGCCTCGGCCTTGAGCCGCTCGAGTGGCCAGGTGGGGCGCAGGCAGGCAGCGTTGTACTGGCAGATGGCCTCCCAGCCCTCGTCGCCGGTGATGCGGCCTTCATGCACCTGGCGCACGAAGTGGCCGATGGCGGCGCTGGCCCCCTGGAAGCGCGTCCAGGCGTCCTGGGCGCCCTCGCGAACCGGGGTGGTGAGGATGGCGTCGAGGCCTGGCCGGTCGCCCTGTGGGGCCGCCTGGCTGCGCTCCTGGCCCGGCAGGAAAGGCATGCCGGCGACGGCCTCCGTGAATTCGGCGAGGTCCAGCTCGCGGCGGGGATCGTGGCTGCGGATGGAAACGATCCGCTCGACGCCGTGCTTGCGATAGACCGTCCCTGGGACGCGGATGGGCTGGTGCGCAGATCGGAAATGCGTGTCGCCGCCCACCTTATCGGCGATCTCGCCGCGCAGAGCGCAGAGGCGCAGGCCGTCGGTGCCTTCGGCCGGCTCCGTCAGGCGCCACCACACATGCAGCTTGGCGGCGCCCTCGGCCGTGCGACCGCCGCTTTCCACCAGCAACGTTGGCGAACCGAGGTGCTGGAGGAGATGTCCCAGCTTGGCCTCGATATCGCCGGCGTCGAGATCGACCACCAGTGTCTGCATCTGCAGCACATGCTCGGCGCGTGCCTGGCCGTGCTCCGCGACCGTGCCGGGGATGACATAGACGGCGCTGCCTTCACGCGCGGCCCAGGTGGCGTAGGTCGCCAGCAACTCAGGCGCGTTGCTGTCGGCGGGGATCCAGATGTTGTGCGGCTTCGTGTCGAGCCCCTGGCCTTGGTCCACGAAGCCGCGGATGGGGATCAGCCCCTCGCAATACCCGAAGACCACATCCAGGAAGGTGGTGATCGCGGCCAGGTCCACAGCGGCCGGTTCGGCGCCGGCCTGCATCGACTGCCCAGCGCCGGGAAGTCGATCCATCTCGACATTCCCACCGGTGGGAATATCGGTCACGCCGTCATCCACCAGCGGCGCCGCGTCGTTGAAATCTCCCCATGCGTTCATGCCGGCAGCCTCCAGCAGCGCTTGTCCCAGGGGCAGAAGCGGCATTCGAAATGGTCTGGCTTGGCGGCGATACGTGGCAGCAGATCGCCAGCGTCGGTGGCGGCCAGGATGCGGACACCGCGGTCCGACATGCGCTGCGCCAGCTCCGCATTAAACGGCACCAGCTCGTGATGGAGCTCGGCGGTGTTCTTGTTGATGGCGGTAAACAGCGCCGGATTGTCCGCCACGCCTGGGACGCTGGCGTCCATGTACGCTTGGTAGACCGCGATCTGCGCCGCGTAGATGGGCTTGCTGACCGCCACGCCCTTGTTTGATGTCTCCCGCCATGACTTCGCATTCATGGTTTTGCATTCCCACAGCGCGGGAAACGCCATGCCGGGGATGGCGGGGCCGCCGGCCAGGACGCCATCGACATGGCCGCGGATGCGACCGCCGGCGACGGAGAAGCCGAATTGCTCGCCATGGTCGCCACCGCCACGGCGGGTGAACAGCTCGAAGCCGGCGCCCCGGAGCCACGCGACCGCGACATCCTCCAGCGCGTGCCCAATCCCAAAGATGCGCAGCAGCCGGCCGTCGAAATCGGCACCCTCATCCTTTGGCGCCTTCACGAATTCGAATTGCAGCGCCCGCTCGCAGGCGTGGCCCAGGCGCGAGCCACCCAGATAGCTGCGCGGCGGTGAGGCCGCGTTGCCAGCGACCAGCGCGGCATCGATGGCGGCGTTGACGTGCTCTGACGTCTGGCTGCGGCTATTGAGATCCAGCATCAGTAGGGCGCATCCGCAGCGCTGAGCGGGCGGTGCGGGGCGTGTGCCTGCTGGGCCGTCGCCTGCATCGCGTCCTGAAAGCCGCCCACGGCCACCTCGATCAGCGTCAGCACCTGTGGCTCGGTCAGATCGATCAGCCGCGTCTGCCAACCGATCTCGCCCAGGCATTCGCCGAGCGGTCGCATGGTGGCGCGGATGGCGGCCTGTTCCTGTTCAGTCAGATCAACCATGGCGGGGGAGCTCCTGGCGGCAAGGGTGGTCCACAGCGCCTGGCAGGGCATGCTGCAGAAGGAAGCGGTGGGGCGTGGCGGCCGCCGCCGTGTCGGATCGAACCACCCAAAGCCGCGCGTGGAGCGGCGGCAGATGGCGCAGGGCGGGACGGGATTGCGCATGGCCGGTCACGCCGCCTGCTCCAGCGCCATGGGTTGCGCATTACGGACCAGCCTGCGGATCACCTGCTTGTTGAACTTGAAGGTCAGCAGCGCCGAGGCCTGGTAGCGGGTCATGCCAAGATCAGCGCGCGCCTCGAGCGGTAGGTGGATGAGCTGCCGTTCAGTCGGCGGCTCGCGCAGCCAACGCTTGCTCTTGTGGGCGCTCTCGTCCGTCTCGTAGCTGTTCAACCAGTCATCCGCTGCGGCCAATGCCACCAGCCGCTCACCGATGGACAGCAGGCGCGGCCGTTCCTCCTTCGCACCACCCACTGCATGCCAGGCCCCATTGAGAAAGAAGATGCCGGCCCAGCCGTTGAAGCCATTGGCCAGTAGCGCTGCGTCATCACCGAACAGGTCGCACCATTGGAAGGCGGAGCGGCGGAGCAGATCGATCTCCGTCATGATGAAGTCGGTGAGCGGCGCCGTCTCGCGTTCGCACGGCTCGAATGCGTGGCCGCAGATCGGGCACTCCATCACCGCGATCGGCACCTCGGCATCGCAGGAGGGGCAGGTCTTGGTGGGCGGCTCACCTTCGCCGGGCTGGCTGTCGAGATCGACATCCTGCTCCAGGTAGCCATGGATCTGCGAGGATGTGCCGAAGTCGAGTATTATGCAGTCGCGCTTGACGATGCCGGGGTGCTCGACCGGATCCACGGTGCGCAGCCCGCGGCCGACCATCTGGATCATGGTGCATTTGAACGAACTGGGCCGCAGCAGGATGACGCAGGAGGTGGGGGGATGGTCCCATCCCTCGGTCAGCACCGCGACATTCACGACGATGCGCGCCTCGCCCCGGGCATAGGCCGCCAGGACCGAGCGCCGCTCCCCGTCCGGCATGTCGCCGGTCACCATGACGGCGGGCACACCGGCGGCATTGAAGGCAGCTGCAACATGCTCGGCGTGGGCGATGGTGGAGCAGAAAGCCACGGTCTGGCGGCCGCCGGCCTTCTCCTGCCAGTGCTTCACCACGGCGTCGGTGACCGGCACGGTGTCCATGACGCGGGCGACCTCGCCCATGTCGAAATCGTCGCCGCTGCGGCGGACGGTCCGGAGCTCATCCTGCACGCCGACATCGATGATGAAGGTGCGGGGCGGCACCAGGTGGCCGGAAGCAATAAGTTCGCCAAGGCGGATCTGGTCGGCGACGTTCGAGAAGACTTGGCGCAGCCCGATCTTGTCGCCGCGGTTCGGCGTGGCGGTGACACCGTAGATGCGGCACATCGGATTGCGCTGCAGGGCCTGACCGATAATGCGCTGATAGCTGTCGGCGACGGCGTGATGCGCCTCGTCGATCACCAGCAGGTCCAGTGCCGGCATGGCGTCCAGGTTGGCCGGGCGCGTCAGCGTCGGCACCATGGCGAAGGTGACCTGGCCGGCCCAGGATTTCTGGCCTGCATCCACCACCGAGGTGCTGATGCAGGGATTCACGCGGCGGAACTTCGCCAGGTTTTGCGCCGTCAGCTCATCCCTATGCGCGAGGACGGCGGCCTTTCCAGAGCCGCCACCAATATGCTCACCCACTGCCGCAGACAACATGATCGTCTTGCCGCTGTTGTGCGTGACGGTGAAGTCGCCCAGCAGGTAGCGATGATCGGCGTCGACGGTGAAGCCGTAAAACGTCCCCTTGCCAACATCATGCAGAGTGAAGCCGGTCCGCAGCACATCCTTTTTCTGTCGCCTCGGCTGGGGAATTTTGCGTACTACCCGAAGCGGGAGGCAGGTGCAGTCGCCCGAGATGCACAGCCGCCAGTATGCTGTGCCATTCACATGTCGCTGCGCTATCAAAGCACGCAGCCCAAGGCTTCTGGCCACGAAGGCGATGTCGTCGGCCATCTGGCGCGAGGCCGAGACGATCTCAAAGCAGCGATGCGTGAAATGGCCGTCCGTATCAAGCAGGCCGGCCAGTATCGCCTGGCGCACAGTGCGCGATCCAAGACGGTAAGCGTCGGGCATGAACTTCTCAGACGATCCGACACCCAGCACACCAAGGTCCCGCAGCATCTGACGGAGCGTATTGGTGCCACCCGGCGGACCCGAGAAATGGTAGGAATTCGACTCGTTGTTGCCCCGGCAATCGGTGCGGACTTTCAGCCCGAGGTGGTCAGCCATCGCGAAGCAGGTCTCGACGATCTCGGCATCGGGCGTCGTGATCGCCAGGCTTCCGTGTTTGAGGCTGCCGTCCCCAAGCAGAAGTCCGAGAAAGTATGGATCCAACGTCGGTTGTTCGCGGGCGGGGAAGTCGACACCAACCCGGAACAGCTTATGGAGATGACGGAAGTAGGCGCTGCGCTGACGATATTCCTCCACACTGATGTCGAGGATCGTGCCGCCAGGGACCGCCGTCGCATGCGACCCGCAGGAGCCTTCACTGACCTTGACGAGCGTGAGGATGTGGCCGGCGTTGACGACGAACGGGGTACCTTTGATGGGCCGTACTTCGACCATCTCGTCCTCGCCTGCATGCAATTCCAACACGGTCCGGGGCGTGCTGTCGGGGCCCATGAGCCGATCGCCTACGCAGATTTCCTCGACCGCCTGGATGGTGCCGTCAAACATTAGGATCGGCGTGCCCGCGGCATGGCATCCGGTCGGGGCGACGCCGAGGGTGTTGCCATGCTCGCCGAGCGCACGGAGGCTGCGCTCGACGAAAAGCTTCTGGCGGGGGCGGAGCATCATGCTGGTGCAACCCTCCCTCAGCGCGCCCAGGCGGGACGCGGGTCCGCATCCGCGGCGGGCTGCAGTGTCGGGATGGGGAAGGCGCCCTGCTGCATGGCCGGCATGGCGGGTGGCGCGTAGGCCGTTTGTGCCGGCGCATAAGCGGGCTGTGGCGGCGCATAACCGGCTGGGGCCGCCTGCCGCCCCATCGCCTGGGCGTAATCCCGATGATCCGGGGTCACCGCCATGCGGATTTCGCTCTTGGCCTCGCCGCCGACGTCGGTGCCGTGGTCGATCTTGGCCAGGAACTCCAACCCTTCGAGATCCGCGAAGCCGCTGATGCGGCGCGCCGCCTGGGCCTGGGGCGAGACATCCTTGTCGGAGATGCCGCGCGCGGAGTTCAGCATGCCGCGCAGGAAGCTGCGGCCCATCCCGGCCCATTCCGGCCCCTTGGGGCTGTAGAGGCCGATCAGCGTGAAGATCTTCCGCTTGGCGTAGGGGCCCTCCAGCACGGTGAATTCGCCGTTGAGGTAGACCGCGCCGGCGCTGCTGCGCGTGGCATAGCCACCCGTCCAGCCTTGGCTCGGATCGTCGAAGCCGCCGGGGCGGATGGTGAGGCGGACCTTCACCAGCGTCCCTTTGGGGATCAGGTTCGGGTTCGACTGGGCGTCGTTGTAATCGTTCCAGGAAGCCATGGTGCTTCTTCTCCGGTCAGGTGGTGGGGATGTCGGTGGGGGCGGCCAGCGCCAACGGCGGCGGGTCGTGCGCCACGCCCTGCGGCACCGGAGTGCGGATCTTCTGGAAGAGCTGCCCGAGATGCGGCGGCTCCAGCATGTTGAGCCGGCCGGAGCGGTCCTTGGCCGGATAGCCCCAGGGATTGATCGTCTGGCAGACCAGCCCCCGAAAGGGAGCGGGTGGCGCCTTGCCGATAGGGGCGTCCATCTTGATCTCGGCCAGCGTCATGACCTGATCGACGATGCCGGGCAGTTCGAGGCCAGTCTTGCTGCCATCGATCTGCGGCACGAAGACCTTGCGGTTAAAGTCGTCGAGCTTCTCGTCGAGGATCCCCACGAAGATCACGTTGCGGCCGCGGGCATGCTGGAGATGCGTGAGCCAGGCGATCATCTCGCGGCCATGCAGCCCATAGGCGCCGCGGAGATCGGGCTTGCCGGTCTTCTCGGAATGCGCCTCTGGCTGCCCGCGACACCAATTGAAGCAGAGCCGCGCAGCGACCGTGATGCTGTCCACGAAGATGGTGACAAAGCCGTCCATACGGGCAGGGTCGCCATAGGCCTCGACGACGCGCGCATATTGCTTGGCGGAATAGGGCTGATCGTCACGCAGCGCGGGGTTGGGACCGGCGAGGAACAGCGCGATGTCGCGGCATTCCTCCCAGGTGCGCGGCCGAATGGATGCGCCGCGCCAGTGCTGCACGGCGAGATCGCCTGCCTCCAGGTCAATGAACAGCGTCGTGCCGTCATCGAGCGTCAGGAGGAGATAGGTTTTGCCGATGCCGCTCTTGCCGAAGATAACGGCCTTGATGCCGCGCGCCTCCGCCTGCCGCTCATCGGCGGTGATGATGCGCAGCGTCATTCGGAAACTCCCTGGTCCTGGTTCCCACCGCTGAGAAGCAGGTGGATCGGCAAGGAACAGGCAATCAGCGCGCCAGTTTTGCCGATGCCGTTCCTGCCCAGGATCACGACCTTGACGCCGAGCGCCTCGGGCCGTCGCTCGTCGACGTTGATGATGCGGAGTGTCATTCTGAGACCCCCAGAACGTCGGCGAGCATCATGCGCGGGTTGTCTGCCCACTCCGGGAAGTCGGTGAGGATCTTGCGGGCGCGACGGGCGTATTCCCGCATTTGGGTTGCCTTCTGTTCGCGCAGCTCGATCATCTGGACGAACTCAGGATGGGTCATGCGCAGCACGCGCTTGCGGAGCGCGTCGCAGCCCTCGTCCAGTGCCGCAATATCGGTGACCCAGTGATCGAAACCCTGCTCCAACTCTGCGAGATCGCGCTGGCCGGCGATGATGTCGTTGGTGGTGCGGGTGGCCGCCTCGCGCTCGGGGCGGAAGTTGGCCACTTCCTCTCGGGCGCCACGCCGGGCCAGCCGTTCTACGAGGCCCGGGATGTCCCCGCGGCCTTCGCTGGCCTTGGCGTAGAGCAGGTTGGCGGCGTCGTTGGTACGAAAGCCAGCGCCATCGGCATCGAGTTCCGAGACGATCTCGCGGAGGAGATTACGCAACGTCATATTCGGGCTCCAGTTCGAGGTTGTTGATGAGGTTTGACGCGCGCCCGACCAGCGCCTGCACGCGGGGCATCGCCTTGCGCGGGACCCCGAATGGCTTTGCGGCGTCGAGCGCATCGATGAGTTTTTCGAGGGCGTAGATCGCGTCCGACCAGGCGGTCAGCGACGGACGGTCCAGTGCGGCAATGGCGGCCGGCAGCGCTGTGGAGGCATTGCTGCCTATCGGGTGATCAGAGTGTTTCCATTCGGCAGGCTGCCGTTCGGAAACACGTGCCTCGATCTTGCTGATCGCACCGGGTGTCAGGTTCTCGCGGGCTGCGATGCTGCGAACGCGCTCTCCGGTGCGGCGGGCCTCCACGATGCGACCATCACGCTCACGCTCGACTGCGTCACGCGCCTCGGAGGTCAGTTCTCGCGCCCACCGCTCGGAACAGGCGAGGAGACGACGGACGGCCTCAGCATCGTGTGCTTCACAGAGCCTGCAGCGCACTGCGATGCTATAACCCTTGCGATAATCCCCTGGCTCGCGCCTTTTGCCATGAAGGGCATTGGCCGACAGCGCATGGCGCACCGCCTCCAGGCGGGTACCCTGGCGAATATCGGCTGAGACGACCGCGGTCCCCTCATTGCCACCCTCGCGGGCCAGGCCTTTGCAGGCGGCATAGCGATGGAAGCCATCGGCCAGCCAGTGGTCGGCGCCGTCGAAGAAGACCACCAGGGGCGGAAATTCCGCGCCTTCTTTCATGCGGAAGGCGTATTCCGCGACAGTCTCCTCATCGAGGCAGACGCGCGACTGGCAGTCCGCATCGAACCGCACCTCGGTCAGCGGCAGAGACGCCATCAGCGGCCTCCCTGCACGAGAATGGTGTCGGTGGATTGGGTGCGATCGTGCAGCGTGGTCTCTGGCACGATGGTCAGGCGATAGGTGGATTTGCCGGTGCGCACCGTGCGTGCCGGTTCGAAGGCAGCGCGGATGCGCTCGGGCCAGGCGGTGTAGGCTCGCTCCGACACCTTGAAGCTGACCTCGACATATTCGCCGGGATCCTCGCCGCCAGCGCGGATTTGTTCGGCCAACGCGGCCAGGCGCTGCTGATCCCAATCGACGCGCTTAGGGAGATCGACGATGACCTCGACGGCGCCGTCCTGGAAGCGGATCGTGCCGGTGTCTTTGCCAGCGGCGGCACGGGCGCCGACGGCGCGCTGTTCGTATCGCAGAGCGATAGTGCCCTCGATCCAGTCGCGCATGCGGTTGGCCGCGTCCAGCGCGGCGCGGGCATCCTCCTGTAGGAGCGCGAGATGCTCGGCCGGCAGGGCCAGGAGCTCCGCCACCGGCATCCGGCGCGCAGCGTCCAAGCTGGGGCGGTTGGTCAGAAGGGGCTGCATCACGCCGCCTCCGCCAGCTCGACCACCTGAAGCCGTGGCAGTTCGTGATGGCGGGTGACGCGGGAGCGCGGCCGGATGACGACCAAATAAGCGAAGCGCTCATGGCCGAGACGCCGCTGAAGCAGATGCACCCAACCTGCCTCAGCCAGGCTCAGCGCATAGTCAGCCAGCACATTCAGTTCAGCCCGCCGCTGCTCCGGCAAGTCCGAGAGATGCGGGTACCGATCACGGGCGAGCGCGCCGAGGTAATAGGCGATCGACGCGCCAGGCACGGCATCTGCGATGAAGTCGCTCAGCGCATTGGCGTCGGCTACCACCTCTGGATCAGCGCGGTGGTCATTGTCGTTTTGAGGCGCAGCAAGGAGCGCAAAGGCGTGCATGGCACGTGGTCCTCTCGTCGTGGATGGCTGCTTCTTATTTACTGATCGAGGCAGCGATTTTTCCCACGGCACCGAGAGGCACGAGCGAGCCCAGCCGCGCGCAGCCACAAGCGCAGATCGGCCAGGTCGCGATAGAAAGCAGATGACGAGCGCGTGCTGGCCCGCTGTGCCGCGGCGATGTCGCCCTGGCTCATGATCAACAGCGCGAGTGTTTCGCGGGCCTGGGCTGGAAGTACCGCCGCCGCTTGATCAAGGTCGATGCGTAGGACGCTGCTCAATTCGTCATCGCCCGCCTCCGGCAGCGTGACCGACGTCAGCTGGCTGACACTGGAGAGGGCCGCCAGGTCCACCTGTACTGGCTCTGTCTTCCTTGCCTTGGCATCGGCACGCAGACGGTCGCCGACGACGTGGCGGGCCAGCAGACTGACGAACGTCGACCAGGCCGCCTGCTTGGGATCAAAGTGCTCAGCGCGCTCGAGGATCGCCAGGAGAATGTCCTGTCGGAGGTCGTCGCAATCCGCCTGGTGTCGCCGCCCGCGTCGCGCCCAGCGGACGGCGCGGTGGGTGGCAGCCGCAAGGGCAAGCTTTGTGTGAACATCATCCCATAAGCGGCTGTCTGCGCCTTGGTTTTGGTATTGAACGAACACCGTAATCTCCTTTGTCCACTGGTCTGCGGTGACCAGAAGGCAGCACGCGCTCCATTGGTGCGGCGAGGGCGGAAAGGTGTGGAATGCTGTGGAAATGCGTCACTGGGATTTCAGAAGCCGATATAAAACAATGGGATATGTGATGATTTCTTGAGCTTGACGCGGCGGTGGTGCGGAAATCCGATTTCCACACCTCACGCCTACGACGGGGCTGGACTCTGCCGGTGATGGGAACGTAAAGTGAACATCATCATTGATGAAGCGCTTAACCTGATAGGAATGAGGTCTGATGCCTCTCGCGATCCACTACGCGTGTCAGCCCGAGACAGGCGCGCCACGCAACATCACAGCTGCGGCCATTCGCGCTGTAGCCACCCAGGTGCGCGCGCAGATCGCGCGCGAACCGGACAGCCTGATGCTCACCACGTCGGCCTTGCTGCAGGCCAGCCAGCGCGTCGTCGTCAACGGTCGTGGTATGAGGGTCGTGTGGGATCTGGCTCATGCCGTGCACGACGAGGCAGGCAAGCCAGTGCTGGGGATCTGTGCCACCGAGCCCGACGAGCCCGGTTGCGCCTATATCTCGGTCAACGCGAAGCTGACAGCCAATCGGCCAGATCTGGAGCTCAGCACCGCAGCACATGAGTTGGGGCATGTGCTGTTTGATGTGCCGTCCGCCTTGCATGCAGGTGGCAGCCTTTATCGGGCTGTGGCCGCCAGTGCTGCGGCGCTGGAACGGCAGAGCCGCGGTGCCGAAGGGCGTGCCAACGAATTCATGGGCGCGCTGCTCACCCCGCCGGTGGCGCTGCACACCCGCATGCTGGCGCTCGCCCGCAATGAGGGCATGCGCTTTGCGCGTGGCCCCCACCAGGGACGACCGGGCAGTCCGATCCTCTCGACGGAAAACCCACCGGAGATGATCGGAGGCTTGCTGGCCGCTTTGTCCTGCGAATTCGGCGTGTCGGACCGGTTCGTTGAGGTTCGCCTGCGGCGCTATGGGCTGCTGCAGGAGAGCCGGCCATGAGCTTTGGTGCCGTTGTGCGAAGCCGCCGCATTGCGCTGGGAATTGGCCTCAATGACTTCTCCGAGCGCCTGGGCATATCGCCGGCCTACTGGTCTCGCATTGAGCGTGATTTCGAGAAGCCGCCACGGGATGAATTGATCGAGCGTGCTGCTGCGATCTTGGGAGAGCGGCTCGATGATCTGTTTGTCGAGGCGGATCGCCTGCCGCCCGATATGCGCCGCGAGATCGGCAAGGTGGTGGTGGCCTATCGCCGCATACGGGCTTTGGGACGATGAAGGAGATCCAGGTGGCTAGCGGTTCGAAGACCAAGCTTTTTTATGACGTCGACGAGATCACGGCGCGCCTCGACATGTCGCTAATCGACATCGGGGTGCTGCTCGCGGAGCAGCAAATCCGTCTCTGTACGCCGGTTGCAGGATTGCCGGTTGAGATTGGCATTTGGGAGGACGTGGACAGCGGTAGCCAGTACCGTATTCCCGATGACTACCGGATGCTTACCGGGCTCATCGATCTGCGACCACAAGATGCCTGGGCTGTCTTGCGCAATGGCAGCGGGGTCCTCGTTTGGCTCGATGTGCCTGCGCCTGGCTACATGCGCATTGGCGGGGCTAACCCGGAACACCCGGGTCATGAGGTGACGCGCAATGATGTGGGTGTGCGCCATGCCGAGATGCTTCGCCTGCAGGCGCAGTATGGTTCTCCGGCTGCGGAGACAGCAGGCCCGCAGGCCAGGTCGCGTGGCGTCCAGGCAACGCATGACTGGAAGGCGCTCCTGCTCGAGCTGGCGCGGCTGGTATATTTCGACGGGGTCCCGGAGTCGAAGACGGCGCTGATTCGGCACGCGCAGCAATGGTTCGTCGCGCAGCGCCGCAAGGTGCCGGATGAGAGCACATTGCACCGGGAGTTGAAGGATTTTTGGGCGATGTTCGCGCCAGAGGCCAAGCGCAAGATCGCGTAGCTGTCGCGCGAGGGGGCGTGGGAAAATCTGGCGGCCTGATCGGTAAATAAGAGGCAGGACAATGCGCGTGGACCCCAATGCCCCTGCCAAATGCCAACAATGCCCACCTGCCTCCTCACCTCCGTGAGGTGTGCAGCATCCTGGCCGCGGGGCTGGTGCGGCTGCGGAGCCGCGCTGCCGAGGAAGCTGCGCGCGAGGCGGCGGATCAGGGAGACAGGTTGCTACCCTTTCCGGCCCCCCAGCGCCTCCATGCAATCCGGACCAACCGGAGACCCGCATGACACGCGCCACGAAATCCAAACCCGGCAGCACGCCGGCGCTCAGCATTCCCGCCATCCCCAAGCCGGACGTGCCGGGCCGGCTGGCGGCGATCAAGACTGCCACGACGCCGGACCTCAAGCAGATGTGGCGGGAGCTTTTTGGGGCTGAACCACCCCCGTACAATCGACGCTTCCTGGAAAGCCGGCTTTCATATCGCGTCCAGGAATTGGCCTATGGCGGCTTGAAGCCCGAGACGCTGGCGCGGCTCGAGGCCCTGGGTGAGCAGATCGACGGAAAGAACATCACGTTGCGCCGCATCCGCAAGGATCAGCGCCCCATCACTGGCACGCGGCTGATCCGCGAATATCAGGGCGTCGAGTACGTCGTGACCGTGACGCGCGACGGCTTCGATTGGCAGGGCAGGCCCTATCAGTCGCTCTCTGCTATCGCTCGCGCCATCACCGGCACGCGCTGGAATGGCTGGTTATTCTTTGGCCTGCGGAAGGCCAGCGCATGACCCGCCGCGACGATCCCGCCGCCATGCCGGCGAAGCTGCGCAAGCGCCGCTGCGCCGTCTACACCCGCAAATCCACCGACGAGGGGCTGGAGAAGGAATTCAATTCGCTCGACGCCCAGCGGGAATCCTGTGAGGCGTATATTGCCTCGCAACGATCCGAAGGCTGGGTGCTGGTGCACGATCGCTATGATGATGGCGGGGTCAGTGGCGGCACGCTGGAGCGGCCGGCCCTGCAGCGGCTGCTGGCCGATATCGAGGCCGGCCTCGTGGATGTCATCGTCTGCTACAAGATCGACAGGCTGTCGCGCTCCTTGATGGACTTCTCGAAGCTGGTGCAGACCTTCGACGCGAATGAGGTCACGTTTGTTTCAGTGACCCAGTCGTTTAACACGACCACCAGCATGGGCCGGCTGACGCTGAACATCCTGCTCAGCTTTGCACAGTATGAGCGAGAATTAATCGGCGAGCGGGTTAGGGACAAGGTCGCGGCGTCCCGCGCGCGCGGCATGTGGATGGGCGGCCCGGTGCCGCTCGGGTATCGCGTCGAAAACCGGAAGCTGCTGGTGGATGAGGCGGGTGCCGCCACGGTCAACCGCGTGTTCGAAGGCTTCGCGGAAATCGGCTCCGGCACGAAGCTGCTGCCAATCCTCCGCGCCGAGGGCCTGGTCACGAAGACCGGCAAGCCATTCGACAAGAGCGCGCTCTACAAGCTGCTGGTCAACCGGGTCTATCTCGGGGAGGCGGTGCACAAGGGGACATCCTATCCTGGCGAGCATGCCGGCATCGTCCCGCAGGAACTGTGGGATCGGGTGCACGCCGTATTGCAGGAGAGCCCACGCGTCCGGGGAGGTCGGTCGCGCGGCAAGGCAGCGTCGTTGCTCCGCGGGCTGCTGTTCGGCGCCGATGGGCGGGCGCTGTCGCCGACGCACACTCGAAAGAAGGGGCGGCTCTACCGATATTATGTCAGCCAGTCGGTGCTGCAGGGCGGGGCGAATGATGCGACGTACCGACGCCTGCCGGCTGGCGAAATCGAGGCGGTGGTGATGGAGCAGGTGCGCGCGCTGCTGCGCCAGCCGGAGGTGGTGGTGGGCACCTGGCGCGCCGCGCGGGCGCAAGCGCCTGACGTGACGGAAGACGAATGCCGCGAGGCGATCGGGCGGCTGGATCCGCTTTGGGACGAGCTATTCCCTGCCGAGCAGGAGCGGATCATTCGGCTGCTGGTGGAGCGGGTGACGGTCGGCGAGGCGGGGGCGGAGATCAAGCTGAACCTGGAGGGGATCGCCGGACTGGCGCGGGACATGGCAGCGAAGCAGAAGGCGTTGGCAGCATGACCAGCGTGACGGTGATGGTGCCGCTGGCGATTCGCCGCCGCGGCGGGCGCAAGCAGATCATCGGGCCGGACGGGGCGGCGGTTGGGGCTTACGAGGCGGACGGTAAAGCGACCACACGCGGCGATCCAGCGCTGGTGAAGGCCCTGGCGCGAGCGTTTCGGTGGCGGCGGATGCTTGAGGAGGGACGGCATAGCTCGATTCGCGAGCTTGCCACCGCCGAGGGGGTGGACCGCGCCTATATCGGGCGGGCGCTCAACCTCACGCTGCTGGCGCCGGATTTAGTGGAGGCCATCCTGGACGGGCGGGAGCCGGCTCCGTTGGACATGGCAAATCTGATGGCTGGGTGCCCTGCGCGCTGGGATGAGGCGCGCGCTGGCATCTCGGCCAAGCGGGTTCCGCTGCATGCCGCATGACCCGAGCGCCTTCCGCCAGGGGGCATGCGGGCGCCCGGCGACCTCGCCCAGCGTTCAGGTTGCCTTCTTCTTGATCCGTGCCCTTGCCGCGTTTCTGCGCCGGGCGATGCGGCTGAGGCTGATCTGGATCACCAATTCATCGATGCTGTTGGGATCGTAGTCCTCGAACCACTCTTTGAGCTCGACATGGTCAGGATGGAGTGGATCACCGAGGATTTCGAGCTTCTCGTAAAACCCGGAGAGACCACCGCAATCTTCCGGCGGCGCGCTGCCCTCGCCAGCCACGAAACGCGGATACTCGATGTCGGGATCTCCCTGGCGGATGTTCGTGAGGACCAGCCGGTGCTGCCAATCATCGCCAAAGTCGTAGACGTAGGTCATGGCGGTCTGGCCTGGCGTCAGCACATCACGGAGACGAACCTTCCCCGCCTCGACACGCGGTTCTGTGCCCCAATCCTCGTCCATCGGTAGGCCGTATCGTCGCTCGCCGATTGTGAACTCCCAGAGGTGGTAGTCGAACCAGCCCATCGCCGCCTGGATGGCCTCATGCATGGCTTTCAGCGTCATGGAGGTCGGCACCTCGACCTGGCGCCAGATCAGCGGATCACTATCGCATAGCTCGATTCGCATGGTGCAAATCTCGTTCACGCTTGCGGTCGCAGCCATGGTGCCTCTCCTGCCCACGCACCCAGTCTGTCAGGCGCGTCCCGTAAATTCCAGGGGAGCCATTCGTCCAGCCGCGAGGCTGATTGGCGGGTGATCCTGAACAGCGATGGTTGCTGTTCGCCCCTCTTGGATGGGCATGCTCCACTCCAACTCGGCCGCATTTTCGCCGCAAAAACTCTAGGATTTCTGCGGATTTCAGCCTGGCTGGTAAATCGCCCAAGTCGCCAGCTTTGGAGAATTTCGCGCCTGAGAGAGCGATTTTCGGGTGTCGTTGCGACTCAGCAACCGCCAGCCATCGCGCAAAAATGGCGGAAAACCTGCGCCACACGACGACGGCCGCTGCGGGGGAGAGGGGTTAGGGGAATTGAAACTGGCGTCCCGTACGGGATTCGAACCCGTGCTGCCAACGTGAAAGGCTGGTGTCCTAGGCCTCTAGACGAACGGGACAGTCAGTGGCGCGGGAATAGGGGCGAAGCGCGTGCAGGTCAATCCTGCCGCGCCGCCCCCATCTTCAACGCTGATTCTCACCCCTTGAACTGCCCCGCCCCGTCAATGTCGATCACCGTGCCGTTCAGGTAGCCGCCACGCGGCGAGGCGCCGAAGACCGCCATCTCCGCGATCTCGCGCGGTTCGATCGGGCGGTCGAAGGGCAGGCCCGTCACCATCTCGGGCCAGCGGTTCGGGTCGCCCAGCGCCTGCTCCGCCCGCCAGCGCGCCTGGGTCTCCATGCGCTCGGTCCGCGTCACCGCCGGGTTGATGCCGAAGACGCGCACGCCATCCTTCTGCGCGTCGAAGCCCACCGCGCTGGTGAAGGCGATCAGCGCCGCATTGCCCGCCGTGCCCGCGATATAGGCCGGCTTCCAGGCCCGCCCCGCCATGCCGATGATGTTCACGATCACACCCGATTTCCGCGCGCACATGCTGCCCATGTAGAGCTGCGTCAGGTGGAAATAGCCGAAGACCTTGAGCTGCCAGGCCTCGGCCCACCGCTCCATCGAGATGTCATGGATGCCGCCCGAGGGGATGGCGCCCGCATTGTTCACCAGGATGTCCGCCTCCGGCACCGCCGCATGCAGGCTCGCGCGATCCTCGGGGCGCGAGAGATCGGCGGTGATCGCCTCCACCCGCACCTGGTACTTCGCCCGCAGCGCGGCGGCGGCCGCATCCGGCTGGCGCGCGGCGAGGACGATGTCACACCCCTCCGCCGCGAAGGCCTCCGCACAGGCATAGCCGATGCCCTTGGACGCGCCGGTGACGACCACGCGCTTGCCCCTGAGTTCCATGTCCATCCGGCTAGTTCCCTTCCCGTGCCGCGCGCATCGCACCCGCCAGCGCGGCGTTGTCGTGGCTCACATCCTCCAGCGCGCCATCGCGATCCGCGGGCGGCCGGTTCTGCGAGAGCTTCCGCTTGCCGATCAGAGCTTCGATCGTCAGCACCACGCCGACAATCCCCTTGAGCTGCCCCGCGATGAAATCCGCCGGCGCGTCGGAAACGGCCCAGCGCGCCGCGCGCGGCGCCTCGTGATGATCCGTCAGGGTGGAGACGATCTCATGCAGCCGGCCCGCATCCTCGACGATCTCGATGGGGCCATGGGCGTGCACCGCCTCGTAGTTCCAGGTCGGAACCACGCGGTGATGCTCGGCCTTGGAGGGGTAGCTGGAGGGCGAGACATAGCCCTCCGGCCCCGGGAAGATGGCGATGGCGCGGCCCGCCTCGCGCAGCGCCTTCCAATGTGGATTGGCGCGCGCCAGGTGGCCGACGATGCGCGTGCCATCGGTCAGCAGCGGCAGATGGGTGACGTCGGGAACGCCGGAAGCGCCATTGCTGACCAGCAGCGGCAGGCGCGACGAGCGCATCAGGCGCAGCAGGACCTCCGGGCGGTCCTCGCGGAAGGCGGGGGGCGTGTACATGCCTCCCAGCCTAGCAGCGTTGCGGAAGGCTTACAGCCCGCCGCCCTTGCGGCCCGCCATGGCGCCGAGGCGCAGGCGCAGCGCGTTCAGCTTGATGAAGCCCTGCGCGTCGAACTGGTCATAGGCACCCTGGTCATCCTCGAAGGTGACGTGCTTCATCGAATAGAGGCTGTTGGGCGACTGGCGGCCGGTGACGATGACATTGCCCTTGTAGAGCTTCATCCGCACCGTGCCCTCGACCGAGGCCTGCGAGGTGTCGATCAGCGCCTGCAGCATGCGGCGTTCCGGGCTGAACCAGAAGCCGTTGTAGATGCACTCGGCATAGCGCGGCATCAGGCTGTCCTTCAGGTGGGCGGCCTCGCGGTCGAGCGTGATGCTCTCGATCGCGCGATGCGCCTGCCAGAGGATGGTGCCGCCCGGCGTCTCGTAGCAGCCGCGGGACTTCATGCCGACGAAGCGGTTCTCCACCAGGTCGAGGCGGCCGATGCCATTCGCCTTGCCCAGCGCGTTCAGCTTGGTCAGCAGCGTGGCGGGGCTCATCGCCTCGCCATTGATCGCGACCGGGTCGCCATTCTTGAACTCGATGGTGATTTCCGTCGCCACGTCCGGCGCATCCATCGGGCTCAGCGTGCGCTGCCAGACCATCTCCTCCGGCGCGTCCCAGGGCTCCTCCAGGATCTTCCCCTCGGAGCTGCTGTGCAGGAGGTTTGCGTCCACGCTGAAGGGGGATTCGCCGCGCTTGTCCTTGGCGATGGGGATCTGGTGCTGCTCGGCGAAGGCGATGAGCGCGGTACGGCTGGTGAGTTCCCATTCGCGCCAGGGGGCGATGATCTTGATGTCGGGCTTCAGCGAATAATAGCTGATCTCGAAGCGCACCTGGTCATTGCCCTTGCCGGTCGCGCCATGGGCGACGGCATCGGCGCCGACGGCCTCCGCGATCTCGATCTGCCGCTGGGAGATGAGCGGGCGGGCGATGGAGGTGCCGAGCAGATACTGCCCCTCATAGAGGGCGTTCGCGCGGAACATCGGGAAGACGAAATCCTTCACGAAGGTCTCGCGCAGGTCGTCGATGTAGATGTTCTCGGGCTTGATGCCGAGCATCAGCGCCTTGTCCCGCGCCGGGCCCAGCTCCTCGCCCTGGCCGAGATCGGCCGTGAAGGTCACGACCTCGCAGTTATAGGTGGTCTGGAGCCACTTCAGGATGACGCTGGTGTCGAGCCCGCCGGAATAGGCGAGCACGACTTTCTTGACGTCCTTGACGCGCATGGGAGGGCAACCTTCTCGCGGAACGAAATTGTGCGGAGGTGGATGCCAGCGGATGGCGGGCGGGGCAAGGTGCAGAGGTGGAGGGTCCGGCTAGCGGCGCTCCCCTCGCGTGACAGCTTCTCGCTCCAACTCGGCGAGCGTTGTGGGCGCCTGCTTCCCTCCCTCAACTACCTCGTTGATGAGCTCTTCCCGCCAGACTATTCCCAATTGAGCTTCAAAATCTCGTTCGCCAACATGGCGCCCAGAGTAAATACCCATAAATGTGGCCTTTCGAGACCGAACCAACCCAATTGATACTGGCTCCATTGGCTCGACGAATATGACAGGAGAGCCTGACATACCTGGTCTCCCGGCAGTATCAATCAAAAACGCGGGCTTTCCTCCGATCAGAAAATCCATCTCGCTTGCAACAGAAGCCCGCTTCCAGATAGGAAAATGGTCTGTTTGGTTCATGCCGAACGGAAAGCCAATTACAAATAAATCATCACCCATCTCTCGCCTTGGACCAAAATACTGAAATCCAGAGATAAGCTCCTTCGAAAGCGTTCCTCTAACCCCCCCTGCTTCCCATATTACAGTTTTCAATCCGCTATTTCCAAAAAAATCGCGTCTATCTGCGATCTTGATGGCACCTATATCAACATCTGAACCGAAAACCGGATGTTCAAGCCAATTTGCGTGTGACGGTGACAGCGTATTGACAGAGATGGAATACCATTCGATTTGAGTGGGGTCGGCATTACTTATAAATCTTGGATAGAAAATTTCGTCCGGGATTGTGGAATGTGATTTATCAAGAGGTTGAAAGGTCTTTGTGTGTCGACCAGAAAACACATGCCAATTGGAGATGAGATAAAAGCCGTCCGCGGCATGCCAAAAAAAGCCGGTTGCAGTGGAAATTTCCTGTCCGGCCATGCGAAGCTTTAGTGGAACTGATCGGCGCGACCACTCATCAACTGTGACCAAACCCATCCTACGATCCCTCCCAATCCTCCACCACCAACCCCACCACCCGGCCAAACTCCGCCCCATTCCGCGTCACCAGCACCAGCCCCCGCGCCACGGCCTGCCCCGCGATCAGCACGTCATAGGGCCCGATCGGCGCCCCCCGCGCCGCCAGCGCGGCCCGGATTTCCCCCGCCGCTCGCGCATCCTCCCGGCTGAATTCCAGCACGCCGAAGCGCAACCCCTCCACCACCGCGAGGTTCCGTTCCACCCGCGCGCTCCTGAAGGCGCCGCAGAACAACTCGTGCATCACGATGGCGGAGACGAAGACCTCCGCCGGCCGGCATCGCCGCAGCCGCAGCCCGATGGGCGCGGCGGGATCCTTCAGCACGGCGATGACGGCGTTGGTGTCCAGCAGGAAGGCCATCAGCGGAACAATTCATCCAGCCCCGGCCGTGCCTGCGCGTCAGGCTGTTCCAGCGCGGCCTGCGCGGCATCCGCATCCAGCGCGCCAGCCACGCCGTCGAGCCAAGCCCAATCCGGCGCCACCGGTTCCAGGATTACAGCGTTGCCCTGGCGGCGGATGCGCACCGCCTCGCCCTCGAAGCGGAATTCCTTGGGCAGCCGCACCGCCTGGGAGCGGCCGGTCCAGAAGAGCTTGGCGGTGTCCATGGCAGGTGCTCCAAAAGATACCTACCAAAGATAGATACCGCAGCCGGCCACTTCAAGCCGCGCGTGGCCCCTGGCCCCGCACCCACACCGCGAACACCGCCATCCCCGCCGCCGCGATGCCAAACGCCCCCGCATAGCCCGTCGCCGCGATCACGCCCGCAAAGATCAGGCTCCCGCTCGTCTGCCCCATGAAAAGCGCCATCGCGAAGGCCGAAACGGCGGTGCCGCGCGCCTCCGGCATGGCTTCCGTCGCGCGGGCCTGGAGTACGCCGTGGAAGCTGTAGAAGCAGAAGCCCAGCAGCAATTGCAGCGTCAGGATCACGCCCCAGCCCGGCGCCACCGCCGTCAGCGCCAGCCCGGCCGAGAGCCCCAGCCCGCCCCAAAGCAGCAGCCCCCGCTCGCCAAACCGCCGCACCATCCGCCGCGCGATCTGGGTGTAGGCCAGCGCCCCCAGCCCGAAGGCGGCCACGATCAGCCCCGCCTCCCCGGCGGACAGCGAAAAATCCTCGATGAGGAAGGAGGCGATGAAGGGAAAGGCCCCGCCGAACAGCAACGCGCCGTCCAGGAAGGCCGCCAGCAGCAGGCGCCTTGCATTGGGGTTCCGCAGCAGCCGCGCATAGGCCATCAGCCCGGACTGCCCCCGCGCCCCATCCGGCGTGCCGCGCCACATCTGCGGCCCGAGCCGCGCCGCCAGCAGCAGCCCGATGGAGGCGGTGAAGCAGCCAAAGACGAGAAAGCTCGTCTGCCAGCCGAAATGCTGGCCGAGAATGCCCGAGACGGGCCCCGTCAGCATCTGCGCCATCACATTGCCGATCAGGAATTGCCCGATCACCGCCTGGCGCTCGTGATAGGGCACCGTGTCGCCGATATGCGCCAGCAGCAGCGGGATGACCGCACCCGCCACCAGCCCGCCCGCCGCGCGCAGCAGGGTCAGCTGCGTCAGGCTCGTCGCGAATTCCGCCAGCACGGTGAAGCTGCCGAACAGCATCAGCGCCACCGCCGCCACCCGCAGCTTGCCGAGGCGATCGCCCAGCGGCCCCACGGCCACCTGCCCGCCGCCATAGGTCAGCATGAAGGCCGCGATAAGGATGGCCACGCCCGAGACCGTCACCCCGAAATCGGCGGCCACCAGCGGCAGCAGCGGATCCATGATCCGCATGCCCGAGCCGGAGGCGAAGCCCGCCAGCGCCACAAGCCAGATCGAAACGGAAGGCGCCGCGCTCAACGGAATGGGGTCTGGGGCCCGTGGCCCCAGCCGCCGGAGGCCCTTTTCTTCACGCGCCCCGCTTCGCCCGTTCGGATTCGGTCTTGAGCTGCCCGCAGGCGGCCAGGATGTCCCGCCCGCGTGGCCGGCGGATCGGGCTGGAATATCCCGCATCATTCACGATGGCGGCGAATTTCCGCAGCGCCTCGGGCGTGGAGGTCTGGTAGGGCGAGCCGGGCCAGGGGTTGAACGGGATCAGGTTCACCTTGGCCGGAATGCCGCGCAGCAGCCGCACCAGCTCATGCGCCTCGGCCTCGCTGTCATTCACGCCGCGCAGCATGACGTATTCGAAGGTGATGCGCCGCGCGTTGGAGGCACCGGGATAGCGGCGGCAGGCACCCAGCAGCTCGGCGATGGGGTATTTGCGGTTCAGCGGCACGATCACGTCGCGCAGCTCATCCCGCACCGCATGCAGCGAGACGGCCAGGTTCACCCCCAGCTCCGCGCCGCACTTGTCCATCATCGGCACCACGCCCGAGGTGCTGAGCGTGATCCGCCGGCGCGAGAGGGCCACGCCCTCATGATCCATCAGGATGGTCAGAGCGCGGGCGATATTCTCATAATTGTAGAGCGGCTCGCCCATGCCCATGACGACGATGTTGGAGAGGCGCCGCCCTTCCTCGCCCTTGGGCGTCGGCCATTCGCCGTAGGAATCGCGCGCCGCGAGGAACTGGCCCACGATCTCGGCCACGCCCAGGTTGCGTACCAGCTTCTGCGTGCCGGTGTGGCAGAAGGTGCAGGACAACGTGCAGCCCACCTGCGTCGAGATGCAGACCGAGCCGCGGTCGCTCTCGGGGATGTACACGGTCTCGACCTGCTGCCCGTCGCGCCACTGGAACAGCCATTTCCGCGTGCCGTCGGTGCTGGTCTGCTCGGTGGTGATGCCGGGCCGGCCGATGACGAAACGCTCCGCCAGCTTGGCCTGCAGCGGCTTGGCGATGCTGTTCATCGCGGCGAAATCGCGCACGCCCTGGTGGTAGATCCAGTGCCAGAGCTGCTTGGCGCGGAAGGGCTTCTCGCCGATCGCGGCCATTTCCTCGGCCAGTTCCTCGCGCGTCAGCCCCACCAGCTCGCGCCGGCCTTCGGCGTCCACCATGGGCGGCGGCGCGAAGAGCGCGGCCTTGGCGAGGATTCGGTCCCGCTCGGCCTCGGTGAGCCCGTCGCTGGCAGCGACGCGGGAATGCGGGGTGAAGGCCTTGCTGGCGCTCATCGCCGGGCCGGGGGCGGGCATTCCCGGCCGATCGCCTCATAGGCCTGGGTGAAGCCGGCCAGCGCGAAGGTGTCGGTCGCCTGGCCGCGCCCATTGGGACCCGGGCCGCGATGCACCGCCTCCCGCCCGCCGCGCAGGGCCGCCACAACGGCGCGGCCATCGCGGGCGAAGGAATTGTCGCTGGCGGTGAAGAAGGCGAACTCATTCTGGCCGACGAAGAGCTTCGTCTCGGCCCCGCGCGGGAAGTTGTAGCCCGAGCGCACGGCCACCTGGTCCCGCCCGCCGGGGCGGTGCGTCACCAGCAGCATGACGTTGTTGGCATCGCGCCCCCCCACGCCATCCAGGCTGCGGGCGCGGGTGAAGGCGTAGCAGACCTTCTGGCCGCTCTCGGTATGGGCGGCGGCGGTCCAGGACTGGTAGTCGCCCAGGCGTGAGGGCCGGGGCGACTGCGGCGCGGCGCGGTTGGCCTGCTGTGCCTCGGCCAGCGGCGCGATGAGCAGCAGCAGGGTGGCAGGCAGGAGAAGACGGCGCATGGCGCTCCTTACGAGCGGGCGGGGCGCATCGCAACGGCGAAGCGCGCAACCCTGCTCACACATCCTGCTCCATGGGGCCGATCAGCCCTCTTCCTCGCGGTCGGACTCGACTTCGATCTCGGCGTCGATCGCGTCGTCCTCGTCCTCCAGCTCGTCCGCATCCTCGACGCCGGCATCCGCCTCCACGTCGTCCAGCTCCACCTCGTCCCCATCCACCTCGGTGGCGGCGGCGGCGCGCTTCTTGAGCTTGTCGTCCGGGGTGATGTTGGCCGAGCGGCGCAGGCGCGGCTGTTCGGCCGGCTGCTCGGTGCCGCACTTGGGGCACACGGCCGGCACCTTGGCCATGTCGTAGAACTTGGCGCCGCAGGAGACGCAGACGCGCTTCAAACCGAGATCAGGCTTTGCCATGGAGCCCTCTGTTCCTTTTGCCCACTCCCCGACGGGAGGGCGGGGCGCATTGCCACGGGCCGCGCATCGGTGTCAAACCCTCTCTCATGTCCCATGGTTCCGACCCCACCCCGCTGCGCTCCCTCCCGGCCCGAAAGGGCCTCTCCGGGCGGTTGTCCGTGCCGGGCGACAAGTCCATCAGCCACCGCGCGCTCATGTTCGGCGCGCTGGCCATCGGCACCACCGAGATCGAGGGCCTGCTGGAGGGCGAGGACGTGTTGCGCACCGCCGCCGCCATGCGCCTGCTGGGGGCCGAGGTCGCGCATCTGGGCCCCGGCCGCTGGCGCGTCGCCGGCCGCGGCATCGGCGGCCTCGTCGAGCCGGCCGATGTGCTGGACATGGGCAATTCCGGCACCGCCGCGCGGCTCATCTGCGGCCTGCTGGCCGGCCACCCGATCTTCGCCGTGATGACGGGTGATGCCAGCCTCCGCCGTCGCCCGATGAAGCGCGTGACCGAGCCGCTCGCCGCCACCGGCGCCCGCTTCTGGAGCCGCGAGGGCGGGCGCCTGCCGCTCGCCATCCAGGGCGCGCGCGAGCCGCTGCCGCTGGACTACACGCTGCCCGTCGCCTCCGCCCAGGTGAAGAGCGCCTGCCTGCTGGCTGGGCTCTGCGCCCCGGGTGTCACGCGCGTGGTGGAGCCGGAAGCGACGCGCGACCACAGCGAAAACATGCTGCGGCATTTCGGCGCGACGGTGCGCGTCGCCGCGCAGGGCCATGGCCGCGTGATCGAGCTGGACGGCCAGCCCGAGCTGCGCGCCGCCCCCGTGATGGTCCCGGGCGACCCCTCCTCCGCCGCCTTTTTCGTCGTCGCCGCCCTGATCGTGCCGGGCTCGAAGCTGGTCATCGAGAATGTCGGCCTCAATCCGCTGCGCACCGGCCTCTTCCAGTCCCTGCGCGAGATGGGGGCGGTGCTGGAGGTGGGCGCGCCCCGCCTGGAGGGCGGCGAACCCGTGGGCGACCTCACCGTCAGCGCAACGGGCCTCACGGCCGTGGACGTGCCGGCCGAACGCGCGCCCAGCATGATCGACGAATACCCCATCCTCGCCGTCGCCGCCGCCTGCGCCACCGGCACCAGCCGCTTCCGCGGCCTCAGCGAGCTGAAGGTGAAGGAAAGCGACCGCCTGACCGGCACGGCCGAATTGCTGCGCGCCGCCGGCGTGGAATGCGCGATCGAGGGCGATGACCTGCTGGTCCAGGGCTGCGGCGGGCCGCCCCCGGGTGGAGGGGTGGTGGCCACCCAGATGGACCACCGCCTGGCGATGAGCGCGCTGGTGCTGGGCCTGGCCTGCCGCGACCCCATGCGGGTGGATGACGGCGCGTTCATCGCCACCAGCTTCCCGAACTTCATCCCGCTGATGAACCAGGCGGTCGGCGCCGAGGCCATCGCGACGGCATGAGCCGGCCGCTCATCATCGCGGTGGACGGGCCGGCGGCGGCCGGCAAGGGCACGCTGGCGCGCCGCCTCGCGGCCCATCTCGGCCTGCCCTATCTCGACACGGGCCTGCTCTACCGCGCCACCGGCCGCCGCGTGCTGGATGCGGGGGGCGACCCCGCCAACCCGGCCGATGCGACCGCCGCCGCCGAGGCGCTGCAACCCGCAGACCTGGATCGCGGTGACCTGCGCGGCCCGCCCGCGGATGCGGCGGCGAGCCAGGTGGCCGCCATTCCCGGCGTGCGCGCGGCGCTGCTCGATTTCCAGCGCCGCTTCGGCCAGGCGCATGGCGCCGTGCTCGACGGGCGGGACATCGGCACGGTGGTCTTCCCCGGGGCGCAGGTGAAGCTCTTTGTCACCGCAAGCCCTGAGGAACGCGCCCGCCGCCGCCATGCCGAGCTCGCCGCGCGCGGCGCGGCCCCGCCGCTCGAACAGGTGGCGGCCGAGATGGCGGCGCGCGACGCCCGGGATTCCGCGCGGGACGTGGCGCCGCTGCGCCCGGCGCCGGATGCGGTCACGCTGGATACAAGTGCTCTGGACGCCGAGGCCGCCTTCGCCGCCGCGCTCCGAATCGTGGAATCCTCGGGCTTTCGGTGAATTTCCCTTGACGCTCCGCCCAACTCGGCGGATGTAGCGCCTGTCATGGCCTGATCAGGCCATTGGCCGGATTGGGGTGGACCGACACGCGCCCCGGACCCGGCGGTCGCCCTCCCCCCTGATGATCAGGAATTGGCGCCGCAAGCCGTGATGCACCGCCATGGGCGGGGCGTGGCGCAAGACCGGCATGCGGGGCGCCGCCCCGCACAAGACCCAGGACACAAACTCTACATGGCAAGTGCCAACAGCCCCGCCACGCGCGCGGCTTCCGAAGATTTCGCCTCGCTCCTCGATGAGATGCTGGGCGCCAACACCGGCTTCGCCGGTTCCGTCGTCACCGGCAAGATCATCCGCATCGATGATGACTATGCCGTCGTGGATGTCGGCCTGAAGAGCGAAGGCCGCGTTCCGCTCAAGGAATTCGCGCCCCAGGGCATGAAGCCCGAGGTGAAGCCCGGCGACGTGGTGGACCTGTTCGTCGAGCGCTATGAGGACAAGGACGGCTCGATCGTCCTGTCGCGTGAGAAGGCGCGCCGCGAGGAGTCCTGGACCAACCTCGAGAAGGCCTTCGCCGCCAACCAGCGCGTGAATGGCGTGCTGTTCGGCCGCGTGAAGGGTGGCTTCACGGTTGATCTCGGCGGTGCCGTCGCCTTCCTGCCGGGCAGCCAGGTGGACATCCGCCCGGTGCGTGACGTCGGCCCGCTGATGGGCCAGTCGCAGCCCTTCCAGATCCTGAAGATGGACCGCGCCCGCGGCAACATCGTCGTCTCCCGCCGCGCCGTGCTGGAAGAGACGCGCGCCGAGCAGCGCGCCGAGCTCGTCCAGGGCCTGAAGGAGGGCATGGTGCTCGACGGCGTGGTGAAGAACATCACCGATTACGGCGCCTTCGTGGATCTGGGCGGCGTGGACGGCCTGCTGCACGTGACCGACATCGCCTGGCGCCGCATCAACCACCCGAGCGAGGCCCTGACCATCGGCCAGCCCGTGAAGGTGCAGGTGATCCGCTTCAACAGCGACACCCAGCGCATCAGCCTCGGCATGAAGCAGCTGATGTCCGATCCGTGGGATGGCGTCGCCATCAAGTACCCGGTGAACGGCAAGTTCTCCGGCCGCGTGACGAACATCACCGACTACGGCGCCTTCGTGGAGCTGGAAGCGGGCGTCGAGGGCCTCGTGCACGTCAGCGAGATGTCCTGGACGAAGAAGAACGTTCACCCCGGCAAGATCGTCGCGACCTCCGAGCAGGTGGACGTGCTGATCCTCGACGTGGATGAGCCGAAGCGCCGCATCTCGCTCGGCCTCAAGCAGGCCCAGGGCAATCCGTGGGAGCTCTTCCTGCAGAACCACCCGCTGGGCAGCGAGATCGAGGGTGAGATCCGCAACATCACCGAGTTCGGCCTGTTCATCGGCGTGGGCCCGGATGTGGACGGCATGGTCCACCTCTCCGACCTGAGCTGGGACGTGCCTGGTGAGACCGCCATCGCCGGCTACAAGAAGGGCGATGTGGTGAAGGCCAAGGTTCTCGACGTGGATGTCGAGAAGGAGCGCATCTCGCTCGGCATCAAGCAGCTCGCCGCCGACCCGGCGGCCGAGGTCCTGGACAAGGTGAAGAAGGGCGACATCGTCACCTGCACCGTGACCAAGATCGAGGCCAATGGCATCGAGGTGAAGATCGACGAGGTGCTGACCGGCTTCATCCGCCGTGCGGAGCTGGCGCGCGATCGCCAGGACCAGCGCCCCGACAAGTTCGCCGTGGGCGAGAAGGTCGATGCGAAGATCACCGCCGTGGACCGCGCCGCCCGCCGCCTCTCCCTGACCGTGAAGGGCAAGGAGATCGAGGAGGAGCGCGAGGCCGTGAAGGAGTTCGGCACGGCCGACAGCGGCGCTTCGCTGGGCGACATCCTGGGCGCGGCCATCCGCCGCCGCCGCGAGATGGCCGGCGAGGAGTAATCCCGCGCGGCTCGCAGCCGCTCGGAACGGGAAAGGGCGCCCTGCGAGGGGCGCCCTTTTTTGTTGTGCGCGGCCTGGAACGGGTCGAAAGCGCATCGAATGGCGAGACAAAAGACTCAATTGCGAGACTGATCCGAGGTTTGCGGCAAATTCATTAACGAGCCTCGGATTGCGGACGAAACTGACTCGATGAATCAGGATTTTTGCGGGAAATGTGGCATTTGATACCGTTTAATGAAATTTATTTTTTTAAAGACACACCAAAAGCTGAATTTCCCTTGGCGAGTTCGCGTCATGGTGGTAAATCTCCACACGCAAAACGTGTGGAGATCCCCTGGAAATGCGTATCCTTCTTGTCGAAGATGACCGCTCCGCCGCCCGCGGCATCACCTTCCAGCTCCAGCAGCACCGGATGGTGGTGGACGTGGCCGATTGCGGGGCCGAGGCCCTGGAGCTCGCCCGCCTCTACGACTACGACGCGGTGGTCGTGGACCTGATGCTCCCCGACATGGAGGGGTATGACGTGGTCACCAAGCTCCGCGCCTCGCGGATCGAGGCGCCGGTGCTGATGCTCTCCGCCGTGGCGCGGACCCAGGCCAAGGTGCGCGGCCTCTCGGTCGGCGCCGATGACTACCTGGCCAAGCCCTTCGAGCCGGAGGAGCTGGTGGCCCGCCTGCAGGCGATGATCCGCCGCTCCAAGGGGTTCAGCCAGCCGCGCATCCAGATGGGCCCCCTCTCGCTCGACCTCGGCGCAAAGGAGGTTGCGGTCCAGGGCCGGGCCGTCCACCTGACCGGCAAGGAATACGCCATCCTGGAGCTGCTGCTGATGCGGCGCGGCACCGTCCTCTCCAAGGAGAACTTCCTCGACCACCTCTATGGCGGCATGGATGAGCCGGACAGCAAGATCATTGACGTCTTCGTCTGCAAGCTCCGCAAGAAGCTGCAGACGGCCGGCGCCAACAACGTGATCGGCACGGTCTGGGGCCGCGGCTACATCATCCGCGACGCGGCGGGGAACAGCGCCGCCGCCCGCTCGGGCCTGGGCGAAAGCCGCCTCGCCACCGCCTGACGGCTCAGGCGATGGCGCGCTCCGGGGCGGGAGCCGAGAGATGCGCCCCGCCCGCCCGCAGCGCCGCCTGCAATTCCGCGATGGGCACCGCGCGCGGCGCCACCCCCCGCGCCACCGCCAGCGCCCCCGCCACCCCGGCCGCCTGGCCCGTCATCCAGCATTGCGGGATCTCCCGCAGGAAGGAGTGGCTGTTGGCATCGCAGCTCAGATGCCGCCCTGGCGCGAGAAGCCCGTCCAGCGCCGCCGGCACCAGCGCGCCATAAGGCACCGAGACATTGGGGAATTTCGGCGAAAGGCTGGGCGAGACGCCGATCTCATCCGGCCAGACCCGCCCGTCCCAATCGCCCCGCGTCACCGCCGCCACGCCTGTCAGACGCCGCGCATGCCGCACGCCGAGCTGCGGCGCCGAGAGCATCATATAGGCGTGCTCGAAGCCCGGCGCGCCCTCGCGGTACAGCGCCAGATGCTCCGCCATCAGCCGGTGGCTCTGGATCTCGACCGCCGTCAGGTCATCCACATCCACGGCGGAATAGCCGGAGAGGCGCGGGCCCATGAACAGCGCCACATCCTCCCGCCAGGAGGCGAAGGCCTTGTCGAAGAAGCGCGTCCGCTCCCGCCCGCGCTGCAGGAAGGCGCTGAACTGATCGGGGTGTTCCGTCCGCCAGCGCTGGTAGCGCGGCATGTTCACGCCGCCGAAGAGCCAGCTCGTGTTCATGCAATGATGGATGTCGCGCTCATCCACATCGTCGTTGAAGGCGGCGCCGGCGCGGGCAAACAGATCGCCATCGCCCGTCGCATCCACCGTGACCCCGGCCAGGATGGCGCGCCGCCCCTGCTTGGACTCGAAGAAGACGCCGCGCACCGCGCCGCCCTGCACAATCGGTTCCGCGCCCCAGGCATGGAAGAGCAGCTCCGCCCCGGCCTCCAGCACCATCTCCTGCGCGGCGAGTTTCATCGCCTCCGGGTCGCAGGTGGGCGAATGGGTCACCACGCCGTGGAAGGCGCTGGTCCGCGCCGCCCACCAGGCGGCTGTCGCGGCATCCCGCGCACCCCAGAGCGCGGGGGAGGGGCCGTTCACGGCGCCCTGGGGCAGCCGGTCGAGAAACTCCTCCGCGAAGCCGCGGATCACGCGCTGGCCGGACCAGTCCGTCATCCGGTCGATCCAGATCACCAGCCCGCCGGTGGAGAGCCCGCCCAGATGGTTGTGCCGCTCCAGCAGGATGGTCCGCGCCCCCTGTCGCGCGGATGCGACGGCGGCGGCCACGCCCGAGGGCCCGCCCCCCACCACCAGAACGTCGCAGCGCGCATGCAGCGGGATGTCGCGCGCGGGCTCCGGCACCGCTTCTCCTGTGGGGATGCGGCGGCTGCGCCTCGGGTCCGCCGCGAAGGTCTCGCTGCGGAAGAAGAGGCGTCCGCCTTCTTTCTCTGGCGTGTCGGACATGGCGACGCGCAGCATAGGCCGTCTTGCCCACAAGGATAGGCTTTGGCAGAGACGGCGGGTGCTTCGCCTCCTGCCCTTGCTGGCCTTGCTCGCCGCCTGCGCGGCCCCGCCGCCTGTGGCGACGCTGCCCGAGCCGTTGAGCTACCCGCCCGCCGCGCGTGAGCGGATGCTGCGCCTCGCCCTCGGGGAGTGGCAGGATTGGGGCTGCATGACCGTGGGCCTGCCCGGCCCCGCCGCACTCCCCTGCACGCCCACCGAGCCCGCCCGCCCCGAAAGCGCGCCCGAGAACTTCCCCCGTGTGCTGGCCTATTGGCGCAGCGTGCCGCAATCGCACGAGGCGATCCCGTCCAACCGCGCCCGCTACCAACGCGCCCTGGCCGGCACCGGCGGCGGCAACCTGTGGGCCGAGCCCTTCTGGTCCGCCGCCTTCATCTCCTGGGTGATCGGCGCCGCCGGGGTGGATGCGCCGGAATTCGCGCCCGATGCCGCCCATGCCCGCTACCTCGACCACCTCGACGCGCTGGCCGCCGCCTGGCCCGTCCAGGCGCCCTTCCTGCCGCGCGACCCGGCCCTCCATGCCCCCGCTCCCGGAGACCTCGTCTGCCGTGACCGCTCCAGCCGGCCGCTGCGGAACTGGGCCGAGCGCGCGGTCGAGCGCGGGCGCTTCCGTCCCATGCATTGCGACATCGTCGTCCATGCCGCCCCTGGCGTGGTGGAGGCGGTGGGTGGCAATGTCAGCGACAGCGTGGCGCTCATGCGCTGGGCGACGGATGGGGAGGGGCGGCTGCTGCCCGATCCCCGGCCGTTTCTCGTCATCATGGAAAACCGCCTCGGCCGCACGCCGCCTTTCAATCTCCAGGACCTCCGCTCATGACCGACCTGTTCAGCCCGCTCACCCTGCGTGGCGTCACCTTCCGTAACCGCATCGGCGTCTCGCCCATGTGCCAGTACTGCGCGAATGAGGACGGCAAGCCGACCGACTGGCACCTCGCCCACCTCGTCTCCCGCGCGGTCGCCGGCCCGGGGATGGTGATGACCGAGGCGGCGGCGGTGACGCCCGAGGGCCGCATCAGCCCGGGCGACCTCGGCATCTGGAGCGATGACCAGCTGCCCGGCCACCAGCGCCTGGTGGCCGCCATGGCCGCCATGGGCACTGTGCCGGCCATCCAGCTCGCTCATTCCGGTCGCAAGGGCAGCCGCCTTCCCGCCTGGGAAGCCGGCCCCGCCGTGCCGGGCTGGGAGGCGCTGGCCCCCAGCGCCACGCCCTTCCAGGGCTATGCCACCCCGCGCGCGATGAGCGAGGCGGAGATCCTCGGCACCATCCAGGCCTTCGCCGATGCGGCGGTACGTTCGGTCAAGGCCGGCTACACCTTCATCGAGCTGCACGCGGCGCATGGTTATCTGGTGCACCAGTTCCTCTCGCCCATCTCCAACCTCCGCAACGATGCCTGGGGCGGTGATTTCGAGGGCCGCACGCGCCTGCTGCGCGAGATCACCCGCGCGACGCGCGCCGTGATCCCGGAGAGCATGCCCCTCGGCGTCCGCATCTCCCACACCGACTGGGTCGAGGGCGGCTGGACCACGGAAGAGAGCGTGATGCTGGCCGAGCAGCTCAAGGCGCTGGGCGTGGACATCGTGGATGTCAGCTCCGGCGGCCTGGATGCCGGCCAGAAGATTCCGCTCGGCCCGGGCTACCAGGTGCCGGGGGCGGAGGCCGTGAAGAAGGGGGCGGGCATTCCCGTCATGGCCGTCGGCCTCATCACCGAGCCGGCCCAGGCCCAGGCCATCCTGGACGAGGGCAAGGCGGACATGATCCTGCTGGCCCGCGCCTTCCTGCGCGACCCCTATTGGGTGGTGAACGCCGCGGTGGCGCTGGGCCGGGTGGATGCGCTGAAGATCCCGCCGCAATATGACCGCGCCTGGGGCAGCCTCGCCAAGTTCAAGACGGACCCGGAGATCGGCAAGCCGCTGCCGGCGCTGTAAGCCTCTACCGGAGGACTTCGAAGAACCCCGTCTCCTCATCCATGCGCCGGTGCTCATCGGTGCGGAAATCGTAGCGGGAGACGATGCCGAGCAGATGCCCGTCCTCCACCACGGGCAGATGCCGGAAGCCGCCATCGGTCATCAGGCGCAGCGCGTCATGCGCGCGGTCATGCGGGCTGAGGCAGCAGGGTTCGGCCGTCATCACCTGGCCCACCAGCGTGCGCTGCGGGTCAAGGCCGACGGCCAGCGCATGCACCGCGTCACGGCCCGTGAAGATGCCGAGCAGGCGCTGCCCGTCCACGATCAGCACGGCGCCCACGCGGCGCCTGTGCATGGCGGCGCAGGCCTCCTGCACCGTGGCGCCAGCGCCGAGCGTCAGGGGATCCTGGTGGCGAACCATCTCCGCCATGGTGCGCGTCTGCATGTCTCGGCTCCTCTTCCTTGCAGGTGATGATGCCATGACAACGCGGAGCGCGCCTTGCGGTGGCGCAATCTCCCGCCCCGATTCACAAAGCTGGCCGGCGCGCGCCGATGCTGCCAGGAAGGGCGCATGGATTCGGTGGACCTGGCCCTGGTGCTGGCCGTGGATGTCTCGGCCAGCGTGGATTTCGAGGAGTTCGCCCTGATGCTGGGCGGCCTGGCCGCCGCCTTCGAGGATACGGACGTGCTCGCCGCCGCCGCCAGCGGCCCGCGTGGCGCGGTGGCGGTCTCGGCCCTCTTCTGGTCCGAGGCGCAGGAGGTGGCGCTGCCCTGGACGCGCCTCTCCTCCGCCGGGGAGGGGGCGGCCATCGCGGCCGCGCTGCGGGACGCCCCCCGCCTGCCGCGGGCCGGCGCCACCGCGCTGGGGGAGGGGCTGGTGGCCGCGCTGACCCTGCTCGGCCGTTGCCCGGCGCCCGCCACGCGCCAGGTGGTGGACGTCTCGGGCGATGGCGCGGGCAATCGCGGCCGCGCCTCGGGCCCGGTGCGGGATGTGGCGGTGGCGGCGGGCGTGGTGATCAACGGCCTGGCCGTGCTGAACGAGGAGCCGGACCTGCTGCAGCACTACGCGGCGGAGGTGATCGGCGGGCCCGGCAGCTTCGCCCTGCCCTGCGCCGACTACGCCGACTTCACCGGAGCCATCGCCCGCAAGCTGGTGCGCGAGATGCGCGGGTCCTCGCCGGAGGCATGACCACTCAGCTCTCCACGCGGATCTGGTTGGCGCGCACCACACCGCCCCAGCGGGCGTAATCCTCGGCCATGATCCGGCCCATCTCCTCCGCGCTGCCGCCGCCCGGCTCTGCGCCGCGCTCGGTCATGCGCGCGCGGATGGGGGGCTCGGCCAGGGCGGCGTTCAGCGCGGCGTTGAGGCGCGTGACGATCTCGGGCGGCGTGCCGCGCGGCGCGAAGAGGCCGGTCCAGGTGTAGAAGGCGAAATCCGGCAGGCCCTGCTCTTCGGCCGTGGGCAGGCCCGGGAAGGCGGGGCTGCGCGTCCTGCCGGTGGCCAGCACGCAGCGCAGCTGCCCGGCCTGCACCAGCGGTGCGACGACCGAGGCGCCGTCGAACATCAGGCTGAAGCGCCCGGCCACGAAATCCGCCATGGCAGGGCCGGAGCCGCGATAGGGCAGCTGCGTCATCTTGGGCTTGCCCAGGCGCTCGCGGAACAGCTCCATCGCGATATGGGTGAGGCTGCCGGTGCTGGTGGAGCCATACTGGATCGAGCCGCGCGGCTGGGCCGCGATCCAGGCGCGCAGCTCCGCCAGGTTGCCGACATTCAGAGAAGGATGTGTGCAGAGAATGAGCGAGGAGCGCAGGATCAGGCCGATCGGCGCCATCTCCCGCGGGTCGATCATCATGCCCTGCATGGTGTGCGGGTTGATCACCATGGGCGAGATGTTGCCCGCCAGCAGGGTATAGCCGTCCGGCCGCGCGGCCATCACCGCCTCGGTTCCCAGGTTCCCGCCCGCCCCGGCCCGGTTGTCGATGATGACGGAGACGCCGAGCGCCTTCTGCAGGCCCGACTGGATGACGCGGGCGGCGAAATCCGTCTGCCCGCCGGTGGGGAAGCCCACGACGAGTGTGATCGGGCGCGTCGGGTTCCACAGGCCCTGGGCGCCGAGCGGGGCCGGAAGCGCGGCCGCCGCGAGGGCCAGGGTGCTGCGCCGGGTGAAGCGCGCCATCATCGTGTCCCCGGTTGCCGGCCTAGCGCGGCGGCTGGGCGGCGCGGGCCTCCGCCAGCTCGCGCCGCGCAGTCTCCAGCGCGGTGCGAAGCTGCGTCGCGGCGGCCTCGGCGTCGGTCACGCGGCCCTGCAACGCCGTGCGCTCGGTGGCGGCGGCCTGGGCTTGCGCCTGGGCCTGGGCCAGCGCGGCCTCGGCGTCGGTCACGCGGCCTTGCAGCGCCGTGCGCTCGGTGGCGGCGGCCTGGGCTTGCGTCTGGGCCTGGCCCTGGGCCTGGGCCAGGGCGGCCTCGGCCGCGGTCAGGCGCTGCTGCAGCGCGGTGCGCTCGGTCGCGGCGGCGGTCAGGCGCTGGTCACGCTGGCCGATCTCGGCGGTCGCGGTGGCCACGGCCTGGGTCAGGGCCGTCTGCGCCTGGGTGGCCACACCCTCCGCCGTCCGCAGCCGCGTCTCCAGCGCCAGGATGGCGGCGCCGCGCTGGTCCAGCTCGGCGCGCATCGCCACGCTCTCGAAGCGCGCGAGGTCGAGGTCGGTCCGCAGCGCCTGGATCTCGGCCGCCGCATTGGCCTCCAGCGCGGCCAGCGCCGCGACCGCCACGGCCAGCTGCTGGCGCGCGGCTTCGGCGCGGGCGGGCGCGGTGGCGGCCAGGCTGCCAGGGGCGGAGCTTTGCGCCTCGGCCATCAGGCGGCAGCTGCGAAGCTGGCGCTCGCCCGAGAAGATGCCGCCGGCCAGGTCGAAGCGCGTGTCGGAGGTGGCGGGGCCGGCGAAGCGCAGGCTCCAGCGCTCATTGCCGCGGCTGCGCTCGATATTGGCGGTCATCTGGCCATTCTCGATGCGCGCGTTGAAGCGGTTGATGTCCTGCGTGCCCTGGGCGTTGCGCGTGTCGCGCGCGCGGGTCGCCGCGTTCTGCGCGATGGGGGCGATGAAGCGCTCGGTGAAGGCGGCCTGGTTGCCGGTGGCGGTGCAACTGATGGTGAACTGCCAGTTGCCGTCATATTCGACGGCGGCGGCGGGTGCGCCCAGCAGCGGCGCGGCGAGAAGCGCCAGTGTGGCCGCGCGCAGCGCCGGCTTGGTGAGCGTGACGTGATGGCTGCGCATCGGCAGGAGCCTCCATGGAAGACGCGGGTCTGGACATCGCCCGCGCGGGAGAGAAGCAGGGAATGCGCCGTCTCACAATCTGGTAATTTCGCCGCCCATGGGCGGCGGGTGGTTTTCCGCCCCCATGGCCGGCGTGCCCCGCGATCAGGCGCCCTTCTGCTCCGGCCTGCCGCCACGGCCCCGGCCGGGGGGGTCGCTCGGGTCGTTGTCGGTTGGCCCGGCCGGCGCGGGCCGGGCGCCGCCCCGCCCCTGGCCGGGCGGGTCGGTCGGGTCTGAGTCGCTGGCGCCCTGGCCGCGTGGCGCATTGCCGCCGCGTCCCTGCCCCGGCGGGTCGTTCGGGTCGGAATCGCTCTGGCCGCGCGGGCGGGCGCCGCCCCGTCCCTGGCCGGGCGGGTCGGTCGGGTCTGAGTCGCTGGCGCCCTGGCCGCGTGGCGCATTGCCGCCGCGTCCCTGGCCCGGCGGATCGGTCGGGTCGGAATCGCTCTGGCCGCCCGGGCGGGCGCTGCCGCGCCCCTGGCCGGCCGGGTCATTGGGGTCTGAATGCTCGCGCCGCGCCCGCCGCCACCGCCGCGCCCCTGGCCGGCAGGGTCGTTCGGATCGGCATCGCTCACGCCACGGCCACCGCTGCCGCCACGCCCCTGGCCAGCGGGGTCATTCGGATCGGAATCGCTGCGGCCGGGCCGGGGCGCATTGCCGCCGCGGCCATTGCCGGGCTGGTCGCCGGGGTCGGCGTCGGTCAGGCCGCTCTGCGGCGGGCGGGGGCCGGATTTCGTGCCTTGCGCCAGGGCTGGGGACCCGGTGGCCGCGCTGCCCAGGGCCACCAGGTTCACCACCAACAGACGGCGGCGCAGCCGTGGGTCGAATTCTGTCATGCGTGCCTCCTCAACGGGGCAGGATGGTAGGACGGCGCCGCTCGAATTGCACGCGCAACGGAGGCGCTTTTTTCCCGCGCGGGCGGGATCAGGGCGGGACGACCGCCTGCTCCATCGCGGCCAGCACGCCCGCCGCGCCGACCAGCCTGAGCCGCCCCTGCAGCCGCAGGCAGGCGCCCAGGATCAGGCCGCGTGCCAGCAGCCCCTCGGCGCAGCGCTCACCCGCATCCAGCGCCGTGGCGATGGCATCCTGCGGCAGCGGGCCTACGCCCACCGTGACATGGAGGTCGCGCAGGTCGCTGTCCGGGTCCAGCTCGCAGGCGCGGGCGCGGGAGATGGAGGCGTGGTCCACATCCACCGCATTGGCGATGATGCTGGCCGCCGCATCCGCCTCCGGCGCGTGGGCGGCAAGCACGGTCACCGCATCGGCGATGCCCCGGCTGAAGCTGCGCCCCCGCCAGCCGGAGGTGGCGATGCCGCGCACCGCGTCGCCCCCGCGGATCACGGCCAGCCCGCTCGGCTCCGGCCGCGCCGGATCCTCCACCAGCCCCACGCGCAGCGTGCTGGCGGGCGAGAGATGCAGCGCGATGTCCCCGCCATTGTTCACATGCGCGAGGCTGATGCCCGGTACGGCGATGATGGCGCGCAGCACATGCTCGGCCACGGCGCCGGCCACCGCCACCATCGGCGTCACGTAATGCATGCGGTGCGGCCAGGCGGCCTCCGCCATGCGCTTTGCCACGGGATGCGTGAAGTTCGGCATGCGGCCCATCAGCGGGGAACGCAGCAGCGGCAACTCGCGCGAGAGGCCGGCCAGCACGCCATGCAGCCCCTGCCAGGCGGCCTCCCGCGCCTCGATCACCGCGGGGCGCGCGCCCTCCAGCCCGATAACGAGGTCAATCGGCCCGTCCTGCAGGTGCAGCCGCCCATCGGGCAGCAGCGCGCGGCGCGGCGCGGGCCATTCGACCTCGGTCATCCCGGCGCGCCGGGCCAGGGGTTGTCGCTCAGCCAGGCCTCGCGCCGGGCCGCGTCCCCTTCCTGCGCGAGCAGGGTGGCGAGGCTGATCGCCTGGTCCACATGCCCGCCCAGGGCGGCATAGAGATCGGCGCGCAGGGTGAATTCGAGCGGCGCGACAAGCGCGGGCGTCGGCACATGGCCGAAGGCCTTATCCGGCAGGCGCAGGACGTCCGCCATGATCGTGATGCCGCCTCCCGGATACAGGTAGCAGGGCGCGCCGCCCATCGTGACCACAACCTCGCCACGCTGCACGGCGCGCGTCAACAAAATCGGGTTGTCGGTCACGCCGGCGCGCAGCGAACCGCCCGCGCCGGCCATGAAGAGGATGGAGGTGAGCGCGGGTTCGCAATTCTCCCCGATACGCGCGACGGTGGCCGCGACGGCCGCCGGCACGGGCGCGGGCACAGGCCGCAGCGCCTCGTCCAGCTCCACGTAAAGAAAATCCTCGCCCGTCGTGCTGGTCAGCAGCAGGCGCAGCCCGGGCCAGGCGAGCTTGGGATCAATGCTCTCGATGAGCGAGAGCGGGTCCGTCACATCCGTCCCGCCCCAGCCGCTGCCAGGATGCGCCACCTGGAAATAGCGCCCGGGCGTGGAGCGCCGCCCGCGCACGCGGATGCCCGAGGCGCGCATGTTGAGGCACTTGCCCGCCTGGTGCTCGGTCAGCACGCCGGTGATGTGGTCATCCACCACGATCACCTCATCCACATGGCCCTGCCATTGCTGCGCGAAGATGCCGACGGCAGCACTGCCGCAGCCCACCCGCATGCGCGTCTCGGGCACGCCGTTGACGATGGGCGCGGCCCCCGCCTGGAGGATGAGGCGCGAGCCGCCCTCGATCTCCACCTCGATCGCCTGCTTGGACGCGAGCGCCAGCATGGTCGCGCAGGTCACGCTGCCCTCGCGCTTGGAGCCGCCGGTCAGATGCCGCACGCCGCCGATGCTAAGCATCTGCGAGCCATATTCGGCGGTGGTGACATGGCCGATCTGCTCGCCCTCATGCATCACGCGGGCGCTCTCGGGGCCGAGATGGCGGTCGGTGTCGATCTTCGCCTTGAGGCCGCAATAGCTGAAGATGCCCTCGGTCACGACGGTGACGGTGTCCACGCCCTGGTGCTGGCTGGAGACGATGAAGGGCGCGGGCTTGTAGTCCGGGTAGGTGGTGCCCGCGCCGATGGCGGTGACGAAGGTGGGGCGCGTGATCCCGCCATCCCAATCCTCCGCGCCCTCCAGGAAGGGGACGAGCGGCTGGTCGGTCTGCGTCAGCAGCACCAGCGGGTCGGTGCGGACCAGGCGGCCATCCTCGTTCGCGTAGCGGTGGCAGGCGCCGGCGCGGCCGGGGCGGATGCGGCAGAGCACGGGGCAGGCATCGCAGCGGACGATGCCGTCGGCTTCGGCGGCGCCGAAGATGGAAGTGCGGTCTACCAACGGCCCGTCTCCTTCAGGGCTTCCAGCACGCGGTGCGGCAGTGCCGGGATGCGATGGATGGTCGCGCCCGTCGCGTCGCGGATGGCGGAGAAGATGGCGGGCGCGGTGGCCACCAGCGCGGGTTCGCCCACGCCCTTGGCGCCATAGGGGCCGAGCGGCTCGCGCTCCTCGATCAGGATGGTCTCGATCGGCGGCACGTCGCCGAAGGAGGGGATCAGGTAGTCATGCAGGTTCTCGGTGCGGCCGGGCAGGTATTCCTCCATCAGCGCGAGCCCGATGCCCTGCGCGATGCCGCCATGGATCTGCCCCTCCACCAGCGTCGGGTTGATCGCGCGCCCCACATCATGCGCGGCGACGATGCGCTGCAACTGGATGGTGCCGAGCTTCACATCCACCGCCAGCGCGCAAAGCTGCGCCGCAAAGCCATAGGTGGCGTAGGGAATGCCCTGGCCATTGGCGTCGAGCGGCACGGTCGGCGGGTCGAAGCGGCCCAGGCCCTCGATGGGGGCCATGGGCCGGAAGGGCGCGCCATCCAGGGTCAGCCCGCCATCCCAGCCCAGCACGCCATTGCTGCCGCGCAGGATTTTTTGCCGGAGGTCGAGCGCCGCTTCCATCGCCGCGCGGCCGCTGACGAAGGTCTGGCGCGAGGCGCTGGTCTTGCCGGCATCGGGCGTCGTTGCCGTGTCCCCATTCACGTGGCGCAGTGCGGCGACGGGCAGGCCCAGCGCCTCGGCCGCGATCTGGGCGAGCACGGTGGAGGAACCCTGGCCGATATCCACCGCGCCGTTGAAGAAGGTGATGCGCCCATCCGTGCCGAGCACGAGCCGCATGTCCGAGGGGTTGGACATGCCGGTATTGCCGATGCCGTACCACATGCCGGCGACGCCCACGCCATGCCGCAGCACGCCGCCCTTGGCGTTGCGCGCGGCGGCCTCGGCGCGGAATTCCGTCCAGGCCGGCCGCAGCGCCTCCAGGCACAGCCGCTGCCCGGCCGAATGCTCCAGCTTCTGCCCGGTGGCGGTCACATCGCCCGCCACCAGCGCGTTGCGGATGCGGAATTCCAGGCGGTCCAGCCCGCAGGCATCGGCGAGGCGATCCCACAGCGCCTCCTGCGCGATGGCGGCCTGGGGCACGCCGAAGCCGCGGAAGGCGCCGGAGGGCGGCTGGTGCGTGTGCACGGCGCGCGCCCGGGCGCGGACATGCGGCACGCGATAGGGCCCGGTGGCGTGGACGGGCACGCGGCCGGCGACGGTCGGGCCCCAGCTAGCGTAAGCCCCCGTGTCGTAGATGCCCTCGAAGTCGAGGGCGAGCAGCCGGCCCTCGGCGTCGCAGCCGGCGCGCGCGGTGATGCGCGCGGGGTGGCGCTTGGTGCTGGCGGCCATGCTCTCGCTGCGCGGCCAGATGGCGCGCACCGGGTGGTCCAGCACCCAGGCGGCCACGGCCAGCATGGGCTGGATGCCGGCATCGAGCTTGCCGCCGAAGCCGCCGCCACAGGCGGAGGGGATGATCCGCACGGCTTCCAGCGGCAGGCCGAGCACGCCGGCCACCTCCTCGCGGTCCATCGCCGGCGCCTGGGTGCTGGACCAGATCTCGATGCGGTCGCCGAGATGTTCCTTGCCGGCCTCCGGCCGGACCCGGCGCGCATAGCCGGCTTCCGGCTCGATATAGGCGTGCTCGACGAAGCTGGTCTGCCAGTCGCCTTGCACCACATGCGCGGCCTCGCGCAGCGCGACCTCCACGTCGCCGGACCGCACGAAGCCCTCGGCCAGGACATTGTCTGGGAATTGCGTGTGCAGCGCGGGGGCGTCGAGCGCCGCGCGCGGATCGTCCAGCGCGTTCAGCTTCTCCCAGGTGATGGGCAGCGCCTCGAAACGCAGCGCCTCCAGCGCTTCGCGCGTGCCGATGACGGCCGCCACCGCATCGCCGCGATAGAGCGCCGTGTGCTGCGCGAAGACCGGCTGGTCCTTGATGTGCGGATAGATGCCATAGCCATTGCGCCCCGGCACATCCACCGCCGTCAGCACGCGCGTGATGCCGGGATGCGCGGCGAGGAAGCCCGCGACATCGCCGATCGTGAAGCGCGCATGGGCATGCGGGCTGCGGATGGCGCGCAGCCAGAGCGCATCGGCGGGTGCGAGATCCGCGCCGTAGCGCTCCGTGCCATCCAGCTTGGGCACACCATCCACGCGCGGCAGGCGCGCGCCGACCGTTCCGGTCTCGGCGCTCGCTTCCACCCCGCGCACCGCGTCGATGATGCGGCGATAGCCGGTGCAGCGGCAGAGCACGCCGCCCAGCGCCTCCTCCACCTCCGCCTCGGAGGGCGTCGGGTTGCGGCGCAGCAGTTCGGTCGCGGCGACGACCATCCCCGGCGTGCAGATGCCGCATTGCGCCGCGCCATGCGCGTGGAAGCGCGCCATCAGCGCCTGGCCTTCCGGCGTGGCGGCGATGCCCTCGATGGTCTCCACTTCCGTGCCCGCGCATTGGCCGAGCGGGGTGAGGCAGGCGCAGGCCTGGGCGCCATCCACCAGGACCGTGCAGGCGCCGCAATCCCCGGCATCGCAGCCGAGCTTCGTGCCGGTCAGCCCCAGGCCGTCGCGCAGCGCATCCGCCAGCCGCGTGCCGCCGTCCAGCGCCAGGTCGCGCGGCACGCCATTCACCAGAAGCGCCGTCATGCTGCCAACCTCGCCTGCGCGCGCGCCACCAGTTCCGCCGCCGCCGCGTGGCGATAGAGGGCACTGCCGCGCACATCATCCATCGGCGTCAGCGGCGTGCCATCCCAAAGCCGCGCGACCTCGGAACAGGCGCCGACCGCGACGCGGCCTTCCGCATCGGCGGCCACCATGGCGATGGAAATCACCAGATGCGAGCGCGCCCCCAGCTTGAGAAACACCGAGCGCGCCTCCGCCCGCGCCGCCGGCACATGCAGCGCCACCAGCAGTTCATCGGCCGCCCGCGCCGTGCGGCGATTGCCCAGGATGAACTCGCCGAGCTTCAGCCGCCGCCGCCCCCGCGCGCTGGCCAGCTCCACCTCCGCATCCAGCACCAGCAGCGGCGGCACGCCATCGGCCGCCGGCGAGGCATTGCAGAGATTGCCGCCGATCGTGCCGCGCGCCTGGACCTGCCGCCCGCCCACCTGGCGCGCCGCCTCACGCACCGCATCGAAGCCGGGCGGGAGGGCCGCATCGCGCAGCGCGGCCCAGGAGGTGGCGGCGCCGATGCGCCAGCCGTCGCCCTCGCGCGTGATGCCGCGCAGCTCCGGGATGGCGGTGATGTCGAGCCAATCGGCGTCGTTCGGGTTCCCCCAGGCCATGCGATGCGCGCGCGCCGGAAACACATCCGTGCCGCCCGCCATCACCTGCCAGCTTCCCTGAGCCAGGAGCTCCAGCGCCTCCGGCAATTCATGCGGCCTTCGATACGAACCCACCCTTGGTCTCCCACTTGGCGCGACGCAGCACCGCCCATTAACCTGCTGTCACAGTTTAGGGGAGCCAGCGATGGCGCGCATACTCATCAAGGGCCTCGGCCTCGTCTTTTCCGGCGATTTTGCGCAACCGCGTCTCGATGCGGAAGCGATTTTGATCGAGGGAGGAAAGATCGCGGGAATCGGCCGCGCCAAGGATTTCGAGGCCGATACGATCATCGACGCGCAGGGCTGCGCGGTCATGCCCGGGCTGATCGACAACCATGTTCACCCCGCCTTCGGCGACTGGACGCCGCGGCAGAACCAGCTCGGCTTCATCGAGGCCATGGTGCATGGCGGGACCACCACGCTGATCTCGGCCGGCGAGGTGCATCTCCCCGGCCGCCCCAAGGATGCGGTGGGCGTGAAGGCGCTCGCCATCGCCGCCCAGCGCTGCTTCGCCGCCTTCCGCCCCATGGGCGCCCGCGTGCTGGCGGGCGCCCCGGTGCCCGAGCGTGGTTTTCGCGAATCCGACTACCAGGAGATGGCGGCCGGTGGCGTCACGCTGCTGGGTGAGATCGGCCTCGGCACGCTGAAGGAAGCGGACGAAGTCGTGGAGACCATGGGCTGGGCGCGCAAGGCGGGCCTCAATGCCATGATCCATTGCGGGGGCCCCTCCATCGCCGGCTCCAACCTCATGCAGGCCGAGGTGGTGATCGCCGCCGATGCCGATATCGTGGCGCACATCAATGGCGGTCCGACCTCGCTGCCCGCGGCCGAGCTGACGAAGGTGATCGCGGGCACGAAGCGCGCCATCGAGATCGTGCACAACGGCAACCCGCGCAACGCCATCCATGCGCTGAAGGTGCTGACCGAGATGGGGCGGCTGGACCGCCTGGTGCTGGGCACGGACAGCCCCGCGGGCTCGGGCGTGCAGCCACTGGGCGTGATGCGCACCATCTCGCTGCTCTGTTCGCTGGGCGGGCTGGATCCCGCCATCGGCATCGCGGCGGCGGGCGGCAACACGGCGCGCTGGCGCAACATCCAGGCTGGCGTGATCAAGCCGGGTGCGGCGGCGGACCTCGTCTTCCTCGATGCCCCCATCGGCGGCGCGGGCCGCGACGCGGATGAGGCCTTCACCTATGGCGAGCTGCCCGGCATCGGCATGGTCATGGTGGATGGCGAGGTGAAGACCATGCGCAGCCGCAACACGCCCCCGGCCGCGCGCATTCCCACGGTGCAGTCATGATCATCCGCAAAATCCTCGTCAGCGTCGAGGAGACGCATCTCGAAATGGGGCGCGAGGTCTCGCCCGTGATCCGCCGCGCCATCGCCGCGATGGTGCTGAAGAACCCCTTCGCCGGCCGCTACGTCGAGGACCTCTCGGAGCTGATCGAGGCGAGCGTGCCGCTCGGCGCCGAGCTCGCGCAGCGCGCCATCGCCGCCCTCGGCATCCCGGGCGACCAGGTGCACAGCTTCGGCAAGGCCGCGATCGTCGGTGAGGATGGCGAGCTGGAACACGCCGCCGCGCTGCTTCATCCCAAGATGGGCGCGCCGGTGCGCAGCGCGCTGGTGAAGGGCCCGGCGGTGATCCCGTCTGCGAAAAAGCGCGGCGGGCCGGGCACGCCGATCGACATCCCCCTCGGCCACAAGGATGCCGCCTTCGTCCGCAGCCATTTCGACGCGATCGAGGCCCGCATCACCGATGCGCCGATGCGCGACGAGATCCTGCTCTGCCTGGCGCTCACCACCGGCGGGCGGCCGCTGCCGCGCGTGGGCGGGCTGACCACCGAGCAGATCATTGGGCAGGACGGCCTCCGATAAACGGATGAACTTTCCGTAAGCGTCATTTATGCTGCGGCGCATGAATGACGCCATCCGCCTCATCCTGAACGGGGTTTCGCGCGACCTTCCGCGCGAGACCCCAGCCACCACCACCCTGCTCGACTGGCTGCGCACCGAACGCCTCACCGGCACGAAGGAGGGCTGCGCCGAGGGCGATTGCGGCGCCTGCACCGTGGTGCTGGAGGGCGCCGATGGCAGCCGCACGCCCATCAATGCCTGCCTCTGCGCGCTGGGCCAGTTGCATGGCCGCGCCATCCGCACCGTCGAGGGGTTGGGCGCAAACCACCCCATCCCGCGCGCCCTGGCCGAGGCGGACGCCACGCAATGCGGCTTCTGCACGCCCGGCATCGTCATGTCCGCCTGGGCCCATGTGGTGGAGGGCGGCGACGTGCATGAGGCGCTGGCCGGCAATCTCTGCCGCTGCACCGGCTATCGCCCGATCCTCGACGCCATGGCCGCCCTCGCCACTGAAGAAGCGCCACCGCCCGCGCTGCCGTCCGTCGGCAGCGCGCGCTTCGGTGGCTTTCATCTGCCCGCGACGCTCGCAGAAGCACTGGCGCTGCGAGCCGCGCATCCCGCCGCCTGGCTGCTCATGGGCGGCACCGATCTCGGCCTGCGCCTGTCCGAGCATCGAGAGCATCCGGCCGAGGTGATCTGCCTGCTGAACGTCACGGAGATGCAAGGCATCTCCCGCGCACCCGAGGGTCTGCGCATCGGCGCCGCCGCCTCCTATGCCGAGCTTCTCGCCACCTGCCGCGCCGATGAGGATTTCGCGCCGCTCGCCCCCTATCTCGCGCGGCTGGGCTCGCGGCAGATCCGCGGGCTTGGCACCGTCGCCGGCAATCTCGGCACCGCCTCGCCCATCGGCGACGCTTTGCCCATCCTGCTGGCACTGGAGGCGGAGGTGGAGCTGGCCGCACCGCGCGCCACGCGGCGGATGCGCGTGGAGGATTTCCTCACCGGCTACCGGCGCAATGCGCTGGCGCCGGATGAGCTGATCCTCGCCATCCACCTGCCGCGCCCGCCGGTGGGCGCGTTGCTGGCGGCGGAAAAGCTCTCGCGCCGGCATGACCAGGATATCAGCGCGGTCTCGCTCGTCGCATGCCTCGTGCTGGAGGAGGGCGTGGTGCGCCGCGCGCGCCTGGCCTTCGGTGGCATGGCGGCCAAGACCGAGCGCGCGCTGACCGCCGAGGCCACGCTGGAAGGCCGCGCGCTGGATGACGCGGCGATGATCGCGGCCGGCGCCGCGCTGCATTTCACGCCGTTGAGCGATGCCCGCGCCAGCGCCGATTACCGCCTGGAAGCCGCGCGCGGCCTGCTGCGCCGCGTGGCCCTGCGCCACACCCATCCCGACCTCGCCGCCGAGGTGCACGCATGAACGCCCCCTTGCGCTTTGCCGGCCAGGCGCTCCGCCATGACAGCGCGCTGAAGCACGCGACGGGCGAGGCGCGCTTCCTGGACGACATGCCCGAGCCCGCCGGAACGCTGCATGCGGCGCTGGCCCTTTCGCCGGTCGCGCATGGGCGGCTGCTCGGCCTCGACACCGCAGCGGCGGCGGCCATGCCCGGCGTGGTGCGCATCGTCACGGCCGCCGACCTCCCGGGCGAAAACGACATCGCGCCCATCGCAAGCGGCGAGGCGATGCTGGCCGAGGGCGTGGTCGAGCATCACGGCCAATCCCTCGCCCTCGTCATCGCCGAGACGCGCGATGCCGCACTTCGCGCCGCCGCCGCCATCGCGCCGCGCATCGAGACGCTGCCGCCCGTGCTCAGCATCGAGGAAGGCCTGGCGCGCCAGGCCTGGATCATCCCGCCGCAGACCATCCGCGAGGGCGATGCCGCCACTGCGCTGGCGCATGCGCCGCACCGGCTTCAAGGCGAGTTCCACGCGGGCGGGCAGGAGCATTTCTACCTCGAAGGCCAGATCGCGCTCGCCATCCCGGGCGAGGATGGCGAGATGCTGGTCCATTCCTCCACCCAGCACCCGACGGAAGGCCAGCACGTCATCGCGCGCGTGCTGGGCGTGCCCTATCACCGCGTCACCGTGCAGTGTCGCCGCATGGGCGGCGCCTTCGGCGGCAAGGAGAGCAATGCGAGCTGGGTCGCCGCCGCCGCCGCGGCCGGCGCCGCGCTGACGGGCCGCCCCGTGAAGCTGCGCCTGCCCCGCCGCGCCGATATGGCGGCGACGGGCAAGCGCCACCCCTTCCTTTATCGCTGGGATGTGGGCTTCGACGCCTCGGGCAGGCTGCTGGCGCTGGACGCGCTGCTGGCCGGCGATGGCGGGCACAGTGTGGACATGTCCGGCGGTGTGGTGTTCCGCGCCGTCACCCATGCGCTCAACTGCTACGCCGTGCCCGATGTCACGCTCACCGCCTGCGCGGTGAAGACCAACCATGTCAGCAACACCGCCTTTCGCGGCTTCGGCGGCCCCCAAGGCGCGCTGCTGATGGAGGAGGTGCTGCACGCCGTGGCCCGGCATCTCGGCCGCGACGTGGAAGACATCCGCGCCCTCAACATCGCGGACCGCACGCCCTACGGCCAGGCGCTGGAGCCCGATCTCATCCGCCGCGTCCATGCCGAAGCCAAGCGCGATGCGGGCTGGGCGGAGAAACTGGCCGAGATCGCCGCCTTCAACGCCGCGCACCCCACGCTGCGGCGCGGCCTGGGGAGTTTCGTCTGCGCCTTCGGCATCAGCTTCGGCATCCCGCATCTGAACCAGGCGGGCGCCCTGGTGCATGTCTATACCGATGGCTCCATCCGCCTCGCCCATGGCGGCACCGAGATGGGGCAGGGCCTCTTCATCAAGGTGGCGCAGGTGGTGGCGGAGGTGTTCTCCGTGCCCGTCGAGCAGGTGGGCATCAGCGCCACCACCACGGCCGAAATCCCCAACACCAGCGCCACCGCCGCCTCCACGGGGAGCGACCTCAATGGCTGGGCGGCGCATGCGGCGGCCAGCACGCTGCGCGCGCGCATGGCGGAGGTTGCGGCCCGGCATTTCGGCTGCGCCGAGGAGGAGGTCATCTTCGAGAATGGCGCGGTCTTCCCGGCCAGGCCCGGCAGCAATGCGCGCATGAGTTTCGGGGATCTCGCCAAGCTCTGCTGGAAGGCGCGGGTCAGCCTCTCCGCCACCGGTTTCTACAAGACGCCCGACATTCATTGGGACGCGGCATCCATGCGCGGCGAGCCCTTCTTCTATTTCAGCTACGGCGCCGCGGTGGCCGAAGTGCTGCTCGACACGCTGACCGGCGAGCATCGCTGCCTCTCGGCGCATCTCGTCCAGGATTGCGGCCGCAGCCTGAACCCGGCGATCGATCTCGGCCAGATCGAGGGCGCCTTCGTGCAGGGGATGGGGTGGCTGACCAGCGAGGAGCTGTTCTGGGATTCGGAAGGGCGCCAACGCAATCTCGGCCCCTCCACCTACAAGATCCCCGGCTCGCGCGACGTACCGCCCATCTTGCGTACGCGCCTGCTGGAGGGTGCGCCGAATCGGGCCGCCACCATCTTCCGCAGCAAGGCGGTGGGCGAGCCGCCCCTGCTGCTGGCCACCGCCGTGGTGAACGCGCTGCGGGCGGCGGCGGGGGTGACCCGCCTTGATCTGCCGGCGACGCCGGAGCGGGTTCTGCTCAATTTGCGGGCACAAAAAACCACGACATGAATGCCGCTTGCAAGGTCCTTCCGGCCTCGCCATACAGGCGGCAAGGTGGCCCGCGAATGTGGCAACCCAGATATGCAAGGGACAGGTCCGGGTGAGCGATACGATCCTCGAAACGCAAGGGCTGACAAAGGAGTTCCGCGGCTTTCTCGCGGTCCAGGGCGTCAACCTTTCCATCCGTCGCGGCACGATCCATGGCTTGATCGGGCCCAATGGCGCCGGCAAGACCACCTGTTTCAATCTGCTCACCAAGTTCCTGATCCCGACGCGCGGCAAGATCACCTATGACGGGCGGGACATCACGAACATGAAGCCGGCCGAGGTGGCGCGGCTTGGCCTCGTCCGTTCCTTCCAGATCTCGGCGGTCTTCCCGCACCTGACGGTGCTGGAGAATGTGCGCGTGGCGCTGCAGCGCGCGCGCGGGAGCAGCTTCGACTTCTGGCGCTCGGATTCGGTGCTCAAGACCTTCGACGGCCGCGCCCGCGAGCTGCTGGCCGATGTGGGCCTGACCGAATACGCCGAACTCCAGGCCGGCTCGCTGCCCTATGGCCGCAAGCGCGCGCTGGAGATCGCGACGACGCTGGCCCTCGAGCCCACCATGATGCTGCTGGACGAGCCCACCGCCGGCATGACGCATGAGGATGTGGACCGCATCGTGACGCTGATCAAGCGCGTCTCGAAGGGCCGCACCGTGCTGCTGGTGGAGCATAATCTCAAGGTTGTCGAAGGGCTTTGCGACAACATCACCGTCCTCGCCCGCGGCGAGGTGCTGGCCGAAGGGGACTACATGGCCGTCAGTCGCAATCCCGATGTGCAGGCCGCCTATCTGGGCACCGATCCGGCCTCGGTCGGCGTGCCGGAGAGTGCCGCCCATGGCTGAGCCGCTGCTGAAGGTCGAGGGCCTGGAGGCCTGGTACGGCGAGAGCCACGTCCTGCACGGCGTGGGCCTCGAAATCCATGAGGGCGAGGTCATCACGCTGCTCGGACGCAACGGCGCGGGCAAGACCTCGACGCTGCGCGCCATCATGGGCCTGGTGGGCCGGCGCTCCGGCTCCATCCGCTTCGAGGGGAAGGAGACGATCGGCCTCCGGTCGGACCTGATCGCCCAGTCCGGCATCGCCTATTGCCCGGAGGAGCGCGGCATCTTCGCCTCGCTCGACGTGACGGAGAACCTGATGCTGCCGCCTGTGATCCGGCCCGGCGGCCTCTCGGTGGCCGAGATCCACACGCTCTTCCCCAACCTGAAGGAGCGCGCGCGCAGCCCGGGCACCAAGCTCTCGGGCGGCGAGCAGCAGATGCTCGCCATCGGCCGCATCCTGCGCACCGGCGCCAAGCTCCTGCTGCTCGATGAGCCCAGCGAGGGCCTGGCCCCGGTGATCGTGCAGCAGATCGGCCGCACGATCCGCGAACTCAAGACGCGCGGCTTCACCGTGCTGCTGGTGGAGCAGAATTTCCGCTTCGCCCAGACCGTGGCCGACCGGCACTACGTCATGGAACACGGCCATGTCGTGGACATGGTGCCGAATTCCGAGCTCATGTCCTCGCTGGACCGTCTGCACGAATACCTGGGCGTCTGACCCGGGATCATGAAAAAACGTCCGATGAAAAAAATGACCACAGGGAGCTGAGACGATGACCGAAGCCACACGCCGCACCCTTCTGGGCGGCATCGCCGCCGCCCCCCTGGCGGCGGCCCCGCTATCCGCCCGCGCGCAGGCGGCCAACACCATCCGCATCGGTGTCCTGACCGATCTCTCGGGCACCTTCCGGGACCTGAACGGCCCGAACACGGTCGCTGCCACGCGCCTCGCCGCGCAGGAATTCGCGGGCCGCGGCTTCAATGTCGAGGTGGTGGTGGCCGACCACCAGAACCGCCCCGATGTCGGCGTGAACATCGCCCGCCAGTGGTTCGACCGCGAGAATGTGGATGTGGTGACGAGCCTTGCCGCCTCTTCCGTGGCGCTGGCCGTCTCGGACGTCGCGCGCGAGCGCAACAAGGTGGCGATCGCGACCTCGACCGCGACCTCGGACCTGACGGGCCGCGCCTGCAACGCGAACACCATCCACTGGGTGTACGACACCTACATGCTGGCCAAGACCAGCGGCCTCGCCACCGTGCGGGCAGGCGGCGACACCTGGTTCTTCATGACGGCGGACTATGCCTTCGGCCACGCGTTGGAGCGCGACACCTCGAACTTCGTGCGCGCCGCCGGCGGCCGCATCGTGGGCAGCGTGCGCACGCCCTTCCCGGGCACGACGGATTTCAGCTCCTTCCTGCTCCAGGCGCAGGCCAGCCGAGCCAAGGTCATCGGCCTCGCCAACGCCGGCGTGGACACGATCAATTCCATCAAGCAGGCGGCCGAATTCGGCATCACGCGGCGCGGCATCAAGATCGCCTCGCTGCTGCTCTTCATCACCGACGTCCATGCGCTGGGCCTGCAGGTGGCGCAGGGGCTGATCTGCGCCAACACCTTCTACTGGGACGCGAACGACCAGACGCGCGCGCTGACGCGCCGCATCCGCGCGCTGGCCGGCGGCGACACGCCGGTCGCGATGAGCCATGCGGGCGACTATGCCGGCACGCTGCACTACCTGAAGGCGGTGGCCGACATGGGCGTGGCGAACGCCAAGGCCAGCGGCCGCGCCACCGTCGAGCGCATGAAGGCCATGCCGACGCAGGATGACGCCTTCGGCGCCGGCAGCATCCGCGCCGATGGGCGCAAGCTCCATCCGGCCTACCTCTACGAGGTGAAGTCGCCGGCCGAGAGCCGCTACCAGCACGATTACTACAAGCTGCTCCAGACCACGACGGCGGAGGAGGCCTGGCGCCCCCTCGCCGAGGGTGGGTGCAGCCTGATCCGCACCTGATCCACAGCCACGGGAAGCCCAGATGATCGAATCCAGCCGCCGCAATTTCCTGACCGCCACCGGCTCGCTCGGCCTCGCCGCCGCGACGCCGGTCACGGGCGCGCGAGCCCAGGCGGCCAATACCATCCGCATCGGCGTGCTGACCGATATGTCCGGCCCCTTCCGCGACATTTCGGGCCCGACCAGCGTGGTGGCGACGCGCACGGCGGTGCAGGATTTCGGCAATCGCGGCTTCAACGTGGAAGTGCTGGTGGCCGACCACCAGAACCGCCCCGATGTCGGCGTTTCGCTGGTGCGCCAGTGGATCGACCGCGACGGCGTGGATGCGGTGGTGGACGTGCCCTCCTCGGGCGTCGCGCTGGCGGTGAATTCCGTCATGCGCGAGCGCAACAAGGTCTACCTGAACAGCACGGCCGCGACCGTCGAGCTGACGGGCGGCCAGTGCAGCCCCAACACCATCCACTGGACCTATGACACCTGGATGCTGGCGCGCAGCACCGGCGGCGCGCTGGTGCGGGCCGGAGGCCAGAGCTGGTTCTTCATCACGGCGGACTATGCCTTCGGCCACAGCCTGGAAAGCCAGACGATGGAGTTCGTCCGAAGCGCCGGCGGGCGCGTTGTGGGCAGCGTGCGCCATCCCTTCCCGGGCACGACGGACTACTCCTCCTTCCTGCTCCAGGCGCAGGCGAGCCGCGCGCAGATCGTCGGCATCTCCAATGCGGGCGTGGACGCGATCAACGCGATCAAGCAGGCGGGGGAATTCGGCCTGATGCGGCGCGGCCAGCGCGTCGCGGGCCTGCTGGTCTTCGTGAACGACGTGAACAGCATGGGCCTGCAGATCGCCGGCGGCTCGGTCTGCACCGAGACCTTCTACTGGGACCTGAACGACCGCACCCGCGCCGTCAGCCAGCGCATCGTCGCCAATGGCACGCCGGGCGGCAACCGCCCCTCCATGGGCCATGCCGGCTGCTACAGCGCCACGCTGCACTACCTGAAGGCGGTGGCCGACATGGGCATCGCCAATGCCAAGGCCAGCGGCGTGGATGTGATCAACCGCATGAAGGCCATGCCGACGGATGACGACGCCTTCGGCGCCGGCACCATCCGCCCCGATGGCCGCAAGCTGCACCCCGCCTACCTCTTCCAGGTGAAGACGCCCCAGGAAAGCCGCGGCCCCTGGGATTTCTACACCCTGCTGCAGACCACCCCGGCCGAGGAAGCCTTCCGCCCCATGGCGCAAGGCAACTGCGCGCTGGTTCGCTGACACCAACAACAAGGGGGTGAGCGGGCGAGAGATCCGCCACCCCCGCCCAACGGGAGCCTTGTCCGATGACCCAGATTGATCGCCGCAGCCTGCTGGGCGGCGCCGCCGCCACCGCCGCCTTCGGCGCGCTGCCGACGTGGCACGCGCGCGCCCAGGCCGCCAATACCGTGCGCATCGGCGTGCTGAATGACCAGTCCGGCCTGTATCGCGACGTGAATGGCCCGGGCTCGGTCGCCTGCGTGCGCCAGGCCATCCAGGATTCCGGCGTCACGGCGCGCGGCATCAATGTGGAGGTCGTCGTCGGCGACCACCAGAACCGCCCCGATGTCGGCGCCACGCTGACCCGCCAGTGGATCGACCGCGACAATGTGGACGTGATCCTCGATGTGCCGACCTCCTCGGTGGCGCTCGCGGTCAACACCATCGTGCGCGAGCGGAACAAGATCTTCCTGAACTCCTCCGCCGCGACGAGCGACCTGACCGGCGCGCAGTGCTCGCCCAACACCATCCACTGGACCTATGACACCTACATGCTCGCCAAGAGCACGGGCGGCGCCATGGTCCGCGCGGGCGGCGACACCTGGTTCTTCCTGACCGCCGACTACGCCTTCGGCCATGCGCTGGAGCGTGACACCTCGAACTTCGTACGCGCCGCCGGCGGCCGCGTGGTGGGCGGCGTGCGCACGCCCTTCCCCGGCACCGACTTCTCGGGCTTCCTGGTGCAGGCGCAGGCCAGCCGCGCGAAGGTCGTGGGCCTCGCCAATGCGGGCGGCGACACCATCAACTCCATCAAGCAGGCGGCCGAGTTCGGCCTGACGCGGCGCGGCACCAAGCTCGCCGCGCTGCTCATGTTCATCTCGGACGTGCATTCGCTCGGTCTCGAGACGGCGCAGGGCCTGGTCTGCACCGAGACCTTCTACTGGGATCTGAACGACCGAACCCGCGCCTTCACCCGCCGCGTGCTGCCCAACATGCCCGGCGGCTCGCTCCGCCCCGGCATGGGCCAGGCCGGCTGCTACTCGGCCGTCTTCCACTACCTGAAGACGGTGGCCGAGATGGGCGTGCCGGCCGCGCGCGCGAGCGGCGTCGAGACGGTGAACCGCATGAAGGCGCAGCCGACGGATGACGACGCGATGGGCCAGGGTAGCATCCGCCCTGATGGCCGCCGCATCCAGCCGAGCTACCTTTTCGAAGTGAAGTCGCCCCGCGAGAGCCGCGGCCCGTGGGACTACTACAAGCTGCTTCAGACGACTCCGGCCGAGGAGGCATTCCGCCCGATCGCCGAGGGTGGGTGCGCCTTCCTGCGCACCTGACCCGCACGGGGATGAGCGGGCGAGAGACCCGCCATCCCCACCACCGAGGGAGTAAAGTCCAATGACCGAATTCAACCGTCGCACGCTGATCGGAGGGGCCGCCGCCACGGCGGCGCTCGGCGCGCTGCCGCTCTCGCACGCGCGGGCGCAGGCGGCCAACACCATCCGCATCGGCGTCCTGAACGACCAGTCCGGCCCCTACCGGGACATCTCGGGCCCCTATGGCGTGCAATGCGCCATGCAGGCGGTGGCGGAATTCGGCAATCGCGGCTTCAACGTCGAAGTCATCAACGCCGACCACCAGAACCGTCCGGATGTCGGCATCAACATCGCCCGCCAGTGGTACGACCAGGGCGTGGATGTGATCGTGGACGTGCCCACCTCCTCGGTCGGCCTCGCCGTCGCGAACGTCGCGCGCGAGAAGAACAAGGCCTATCTCAACACGGGCTCCGCCACCTCGGACCTGACGGGCGCGCAGTGCAGCCCGAACACCATCCACTGGATGTACGACACCTACATGCTGGCGAAGTCCACCGGGGCCGCCATGGTGCGCGCCGGCGGTGACAGCTGGTACTTCATCACCGCCGACTACGCCTTCGGCCATGCGCTGGAGCGGGACACGGGCAATTTCGTGCGCTCGGCCGGCGGGCGCGTGCTGGGCGCGGTGCGCTATCCCTTCCCGGCGACGACCGACTTCTCCTCCTTCCTCGTGCAGGCGCAGGCCAGCCGGGCCAAGGTGATCGGCTTCGCCAATGCGGGTGCGGACACCATCAACAGCATCAAGCAGGCGGCCGAGTTCGGCGTGACGCGGCGCGGCACCAAGCTGGCCGCGCTGCTGATGTTCCTGCCCGACGTGCACTCCATCGGCCTCGACACCGCCCAGGGCCTGGTGCTGACGGAGAGCTTCTACTGGGACCTGAACGACCGCACCCGCGCCTTCACCGAGCGCATGCGCCCGCGCCTGCGCGATGTGGTGCCGAACATGGCCTCGGCCGCCAACTACTCCTGCACGCTGCACTACCTGAAGGCGATCGCCGACATGGGCGTGCCGGCGGCGAAGGCCTCCGGCGTCGAGGTCATCAACCGCATGAAGGCGATGCCCTGCGACGACGACGCCTTCGGCCGCGGCACCATCCGCGCCGATGGCCGCAAGCTCTGCCCCTCCTACCTCTTCGAGGTGAAGTCCCCGCGTGAGAGCCGTGGGCGGTGGGACTACTACAAGCTGCTGCAGACCACCCCCGCCGAGGAGGCCTTCCGCCCCCTCGCCGAGGGCAATTGCGCCTTCCTCCGCACGTAAGGGCGGCGCCTTCTCACCAATCGCGGCCGGCCCAGGCGCAATGCCCGGGGCCGGCCGCAAATCCATCCAGGAAACGGATTAGGCATGGACGAGATTTTCGGCATCCCCGCGCCGCTGCTCTTCGGGCAGCTGCTGTTGGGCCTCATCAACGGGGCCTTCTATGCGCTGCTCTCGCTCGGGCTCGCCGTGATTTTCGGCATGCTCAACGTGATCAACTTCACCCACGGCGCCCAGTTCATGATGGGCGCCTTCGTGGCCTGGATGCTGCTGAACTATCTGGGCATCGGCTATTGGGGCGCGCTGCTGATCGCGCCGCTGATCGTGGGGCTGACAGGCGTCATCCTCGAACGAACAATGATCGCCCGATTGTACAAGCTCGATCACCTCTACGGCCTGCTGCTCACCTTCGGCGTCGGCCTGATCATCGAGGGCCTGTTCCGCAATGAGTTCGGCTCCTCCGGCATGCCCTACCGCATCCCGGCCGAGCTGACCGGCGCCTGGGACCTGGGCTTCATGTTCATGCCGATCTATCGCGGCTGGGTCGTCGTCGTGGCGCTCGTCATGTGCCTCGCCACCTGGCTGGTGATCGAGAAGACCAAGATCGGCTCCTACCTGCGCGCCGCGACCGAGAACCCGGCGCTGGTGCAGGCCTTCGGCATCAACGTGCCGCGCATGATGACGCTGACCTACGGCGCGGGCGTGGCGCTGGCCGCCTTCGCGGGCGTGCTGGCCGCGCCGATCTATTCGGTGAACCCGCAGATGGGGGCGAACCTCATCATCATCGTCTTCGCCGTCGTCGTCATCGGCGGCATGGGCTCCATCCTCGGCTCCGTCATCACCGGCTTCGCGCTGGGGGTGATCGAGGGTCTCACCAAGGTCTTCTATCCGGAGGCATCATCCACCGTGATCTTCGTCGTCATGGCGATCGTGTTGCTGGCGCGTCCCGCCGGCCTGTTCGGGAGGAGCTGAGCGATGGCGGCTCCCGGCGGTTTCAGCGGCACCGACTTCAAGCAGGAGGAGACCTTCCTCCTCGGCTTCACCAAGGCGCAGCTCCTGGCGTTTCTCGCGATGGTGGCCTTCATCGCGATCAGCCCCTTCTTCCTCTATCCCGTCTTCCTGATGAAGCTGTTGTGCTTCGCGCTCTTCGCCTGCGCCTTCAACCTGCTGATCGGCTATGTCGGCCTGCTCAGCTTCGGGCATGCGGCGTATTTCGGCATGGGCGGGTATCTGGCGGGCCATGCGGCCAAGGTCTGGGGCTTCACGCCCGAGATCGCGATCCTGATCGGCGGTGCCGTCGGCGCGGCGCTCGGCCTCGTCATCGGCTGGATCGCCATCCGGCGGCAGGGCATCTACTTCGCCATGATCACGCTGGCCTTCGCGCAGATGGTCTATTTCTTCTGCGTGCAGGCGCCCTTCACCGGCGGCGAGGACGGCATCCAGTCCATCCCGCGCGGCAAGCTTCTGGGCGTGGTGGACCTCCAGCCCGACCTCACCATGTACTGGATGACGGCCGGCATCTTCCTGGCGGGCTTCCTGCTGATCCACCGCATCGTCCACTCGCCCTTCGGCATGGTGCTGAAGTCCATCCGCGAGAACGAGCCGCGCGCGACCTCGCTCGGCTATCGCACGGATGACTACAAGCTGATGGCCTTCGTGCTTTCGGCTGCGCTGGCCGGCGTGGCGGGCGGGCTGAAATCCATCGTCTTCGGCATCGCGACCCTGACCGACGTCTTCTGGACCATGTCGGGCGAGGTGGTGCTGATGTCGCTGGTGGGTGGCCTTGGCACGATCTTCGGGCCTGTGGTGGGCGCGGCCGTGATCATCACCATGCAGAACTACCTGGCCGAGTTCGGCGCCTGGGTCACGGTGATCCAGGGCGTGATCTTCGTGCTCTGCGTGCTCGCCTTCCGCCGCGGCGTGGTGGGCGAGATCGGCAACTGGCTGCGCGTCCGGCTCTGATCGCCGGCTGATCCGTGAACGGCCCCGGGCCACCCCCTCGAAGGGGCGGCCCGGGGCTTTTTTCATGCCCGTGCGCTGGCGGTTCCGGGTCACGAATGAACATTAAAATTGCAAATACTAATTTTTGGAACAAAATTCTTGCGGAAGCGTGGGGGGTTGTTCTAAAAAATCTCACATCGGATGAGCGTTCGCGACCCCCCGCGCAGCGCCCCCGGTCAAGGGCGGGGAAGAGCCTGCCCGGTGAGGAACGACGATGTCCCGGCTTCCTGCCGCCCCGCGCCCCTCGCGTGCGGGCCATGAGGAGATGAGCTTCCTCGAATGCGCCCTGGTCGCGGCTTTCGTGCTGGCCGCTCTGGTCGCCGCCGTGCCCGCCATTCCCGTGGCGCTGCGCTCGGCGGCCCGCCACCTCCTCGCCCCCTTCGCCTGACGCCGGAGGCGCGCCCCATGTCCCGCTATCTCGTTACCGGCGGCGCCGGCTTCATCGGCAGCCACCTGACCGAGGCCCTGCTTCGCGCCGGCCACCAGGTGCGCGTGCTGGACGACCTCTCCGCCGCGCCACGCCCGAGCGACCCCGCGATCGAGTTCCTGGAGGGCGATGTCGCGGACACCGCGCTGGTGCGCCGTGCCGTCGAGGATTGCGCCGGCGTCTTCCACCTCGCCGCCATCACCGCGGAACCGCGCTGCCGGGAGGACTGGTCCCGCTCCCACCGGGTCAACCAGGGCGGCACCGTCGCCGTGCTGGACGCGGCGCGCGCGGCGGGGGGCGTCCCCGTCTGCTACGCCTCCTCCGCCGCCATCTATGGCGAGCAGGGGCCCCGCGCGATCCAGGAGGCGGCGCGCCCGCGCCCGCAGGGCCATCTCGGCGCCGACAAGCTGGGCGCGGAGCACCAGGCGGCACTCGCCTTCGCGCAGCATGGCGTTCCCAATCTCGGCCTGCGGATCTTCCACGCCTATGGCGCGCGCACCGAGGGTCAGCGGCGCGACGTGGTCGCGATCTTCGCCGAGCGCATCCTGGCCGGCCAAGTCATCACGCTGCATGGAGACGGCCAGCAGGTGCGCGACCTCGTGCATGTCTCCGACGTGGTGCGACACTTGTTCGCGGGGATGCAGCTGCTCCAGCTCCAGCCGCAGGCGCTCGTGCTCAACCTCTGCACCGGCCGCGCCACCACGATCCGCGCCCTGGCGGACCTCATGGGCGTCGTCGCCGCGCGCGTGCCGCTGGTGCAGTTCGGCCCGCGGCGCCCGCAGGAGCTGCGCGCCGCCCTGGGCGACCCGAACGAGGCGATCCATGTGCTCGGCGTCGAAGCCGCGATGGAGCTGGAGAGCGGGCTGCGCTGCCTTTTCCCCGCGCCGCCACCCACGGCGCTGGACTGGGCGCGGCGCGCGCCATCCGTCCCGGGCGGCATCGCCGCCCGCAGGTCCTGCCCCGCCGCCCCGACCATGCCGGGCGGCCGCGCCGTGCATCAACCGTTGTAGGCGGCCTCGATCATGATGGCGCTGAGCAGCTCATAGGCCGCTGTCCAGGCGGCTTCGGCCTCGGGCGTGAAGCGCTCGCCGAGGCTTTGGCGCAGCGTCCGGAGCAGGGCCGCGCCCACGCTCGCGTAATGCGCGCGGGTCACGCCATAGGCGACATGCCGGCGTGCCATGTCCTGCGCGGCCGGGATCACCGTCTCCGGCCGGCTCAGCCCGTTCACCATCAGCGCGATGGCCGCCATCAGTTTGTGCCCCTGCAGGGCCATGTCGCTCCGCGCGAAGAGCGGCGCGGTGGAGGGGTCCACCTGCCAGAGCCGTTCGTAGAACAGCTTCGCCGTCGCTTCCTGGGTCGCCTCCACCTGCCGGAAACTCTGCTGAACGAGGGCGATCTGGTCGGGCGTCATTGGCATTCCTTGCCGTGGCAAGGGGATATAGACGCCCGAAGCCTTTCCACGGAAGTCAGACCGGAACCTCGCCCGCCTCCTTCAGCGTGGCGAGGACGAAGCTGCTGCGCGTCTCCTTCACGCCCGGCATCCGCAGCAGGCCGCGCGTGGCGAATTCGCCGAAGGCCTCCATGTCGGGAGCCAGCACATGCAGCAGATAGTCCATCTCCCCGCTCATCGTGTAGGCGGCGATCACCTCGGGCCGGGCGGCCAGCGCGGTGTGGAAGCGCTCCGCCACCTCCTCCGAATGGCTTTCCAGCGCCACCTGCACGAAGGCCTGCAAGGGCAGGCCGACGCGGGCGGCGCTGATGCGGGCGGCATAGCCGGCGATGACGCCCGCCTCCTCCAGCCGCTTCACCCGGCGCTGGCAGGGGGTGGCGGAGAGGCCCACCTGCTCGGCCAGCGCGGTGATGGGCAGGCGGCCATCGTGCTGCAGGGCGCGCAGGATGCGCCGGTCCGCCGCGTCCAGCGGAATCTTGGTGGATTTCGCCATGATTTGTACCTTTGGGAGTGAATTTCTATCACCGATGACGCGTGTAGCAGCGTATTCGGTGAGTTTCACCCGAAAAGCCTGGCTACAAGCGGGAAACCCTCCGAGGAGAGCGTCCATGGATATCCCGCCCGACCGCACCGACATCGCCGGCCGCATCTGCGAGGCCAACCCGATGGGCACCGATGGCTTCGAATTCGTGGAATTCACCGGCCCCGACACGGCGCATCTGCGCGATGTCTTCGCGCGTCTCGGCTTCACCATGGTGGCGCGGCATCGCAGCAAGGATGTGACGCTCTGGCGCCAGGGCGAGGTGAACTTCATCCTGAATGCCGAGCCGGCGAGCTTCGCCCAATCCTTCGGCCGCGTGCACGGGCCTTCCGCCTGCGCCATGGCCTTTCGCGTCGCCGATGCGGCCGCCGCCTTCGAGCGTGCGATCAGCCTGGGCGCCCGCCCCTTCCATGGCCGCGTGGGCCCGATGGAGCTGAACATCCCGGCCATCGAGGGGATCGGCGGCTCGCTGATCTATTTCGTGGACCGCTACGGCGCCAAGGGCTCGATCTACGACGTGGATTTCCGCTGGATCGACGGCGTGGACCCGCACCCGAAAGGCAATGAGCTGACGGTGATCGACCACCTGACGCACAACGTCCATCGCGGCCGGATGGATGCCTGGGCCGGCTTCTACGAGCGCCTCTTCAATTTCCGCGAGATTCGCTACTTCGACATCGAGGGCAAGCTGACCGGCCTGAAATCCAAGGCCATGACCTCGCCCTGCGGCCAGATCCGCATCCCCATCAACGAGAGCAGCGACGACAAGTCGCAGATCGAGGAATATCTGCGCGCCTATGGCGGGGAGGGCATCCAGCACATCGCCATGGGCACCAAGGACATCTACGCGAGCGTGGAGGGCCTGCGCGCCGAGGGCGTGGCCTTCCTCGACACGCCGGACACCTATTACGAGCTGCTGCCCACACGCCTGCCCGACACGGGCGAGGACCTGGCCCGGATGCAGAAGAACCGCATCCTGATGGATGGCTCACCCTCCGGCGGGCGGCTGCTGCAGATCTTCACCAACACGGTGATCGGGCCGATCTTCTTCGAACTCATCCAGCGCAAGGGCGACCAGGGGTTCGGCGAGGGCAATTTCCGCGCGCTGTTCGAGAGCATCGAGCTGGATCAGGTGCGGCGCGGCGTGCTCAAGCCCGCCGCGGAATAGGCCAGGGGCGCCGCCCCTCACGCTCCCCGGCAGGGGTGAAAACCCCGCGTGGCTTTCACAGTCCGTGCACCCTGACTTCGCGGGCTCTGCCTGTTTGGGAGGCACCGGGGGAGAGCGCCGGCGGGGCATCCGTGTGACCCCCCCTTGCGCGCGAAGGCGGCTGGTTTCATTGCGGGGTCATGACCTGGTCCCTCCTCGCCCGCGATCCGCAGAGCGGAGAATTGGGCGTCATCGTCGCGACCCGCTTTTTCGCGGTGGGCGCGCTCTGCCCGCGCGCCGAGGCGGCAATTGGCGCGCTGGCCACCCAGGCGCTGATCAATCCGCTCTATGCCCCGCGCGGGCTCGACTCGCTTCGCAACGGCGCCGCGCCGGAGGAGGCGCTGGCCGCCTTGCTCGCCGCCGATGCCGGGCGGGAGTCCCGGCAATGCCACATCCTTTCGGCCGATGGGCGCATCGCGCAGCACACCGGGTCCGACTGCGTGCCCTGGTGCGGCGCGGTGCGGGCGGAGAATGTCTCGGTCGCCGGCAACATGCTCGCCGGTCCCCGCGTGGTCGAAGATACGCTGACCGCTTACCTCGCCGCGCCGCATCTGCCGATGGCGCTGCGGCTGATCCAGGCCATGGAAGCGGGCGAGGCCGCGGGCGGCGATGCGCGGGGCAAGCAATCCGCCGCGCTGATCGTGACCTCGAACGACCCCTACCCGGATCTCGACCTGCGCGTGGATGACCATGCCGACCCGCTGGCCGAGCTGCGCCGCCTGCATGGCGTGGCGCAGCAGCGCTTCGTGCATTTCCGCCGCTTCCTGCCCGGCGCCGACCATCCGGGCGTCTTCGACCGCGCGGTGATCAACGAAGCGCTGCAGAAGGCAGGGGTTGCATGAACGCGCTCGAGGTCGAAGGGCTCTGCATTGATTTCCACACCGAGCGCGGCGTGCTGCGCGCGGTGGACGGCCTTTCCTTCTCGGTCGAGCCCGGGCGGACGCTCGCCATCGTGGGCGAGAGTGGTTGCGGCAAGTCGGCCACCGCGCTCTCCATCCTCGGCCTGCTGGCCGAGAATGCCGAGGTCTCGGGCCGCCTCACCCTCGCCGGCCAGGCGCTGACGCCCGAGCGCCAACGCAGCGCGCGCGGGCGGGAGCTCGCCATGATCTTCCAGGAGCCGATGACCAGCCTGAACCCCGCCTTCACCGCGGGCGAGCAGGTGGCCGAGGCGCTGCGCCTGCACGAGGGTCTGAACGCGCGCGACGCGATGGACCGGGCGATCGCCATGCTGGAGCGCGTGCGCATCCCGGAAGCCGCGCGCCGTGCGAAGCAGTATCCGCACCAGCTTTCGGGCGGTATGCGCCAGCGCGTGATGATCGCCATCGCGCTCGCCTGCAAGCCCAAGCTGCTCATCGCCGACGAGCCCACCACCGCGCTGGATGTGACCGTGCAGGCACAGATCCTGGCCCTGCTGGACGAGCTGAAGCGCGAGACGGGAACGGCTGTCGTCCTCATCACCCATGATCTCGGCGTGGTGCGCGACCATGCGGATGAGGTGGCGGTGATGTATGCCGGCCGCCTCGCCGAACGCGCGCCCACGGCTGAGTTGTTTGCCCGGCCCGAGCACCCCTACACCATCGGCCTGCTGGGCGCCGCACCCCGCCTGGACTCACGCCGCGCGCGCCTCGCTTCCATCGAGGGCACGGTGCCCGATCTGCGCAGCCCGCCGCCCGGCTGCCGCTTCGCGCCGCGCTGCCCCTTCGCCCTCGCCGCCTGTGCGGCGCTGCCGCCGCTGACGGAGGTGACGCCCGGCCATCTCGTGGCGTGCCATCGCGCGCCGCTCGATCAGGTGCTGGCGGCATGACGCCCCTTCTTCAAGCTGACGGCCTCGTCAAGCACTTCCCCTTCCGCGACAGCCTGGGCCGCACGCGCGGCGCGGTGCGCGCGGTGGATGGCGTCTCGCTGGCCGTGCCGCGCGGCCGCGTGCTCGCCATCGTGGGCGAGAGCGGCTGCGGGAAGTCCACGCTGGGCCGCCTGCTGCTGCGGCTGATCGAGCCGGATTCAGGCGCGCTTCGCTTCGACGGCGAGGATGTTCTTGCCCTCTCCCCCGCGGCGCTGCGTGCCAGGCGGCGCGAGATGCAGCTCATCTTCCAGGACCCCTTCGCCAGCCTCGATCCGCGCATGACGGTCGAGGCGGCGATCACCGAGCCGCTCATCCTGCACAAGCTGCATCGCGGCCGCGAGCGTGCGCGTGTCGCCGAATTGCTGGAGCGTGTGGGCCTGCGGCCCGAACTCGCGCGCCGCTGGCCGCATGAATTCAGCGGCGGCCAACGCCAGCGCATCGCCATCGCCCGCGCGCTCGCCTCCGAGCCGCGGCTCATCATCGGCGATGAGCCGGTCTCCGCACTCGATGTTTCCGTGCAGGCGCAGGTGGTGAACCTGCTGGGCGATCTGATCCGCGAGCTCGGCCTTACCTTTGTGCTGATCAGCCACGACCTCGGCGTCGTCAGGCAGATCGCCGATGAGGTGGCGGTGATGTATCTCGGCCAGGTGGTGGAGCAGGGGCCGGCCGAGGCGCTCTTCCACAGCCCACGCCACCCCTACACGCGCGCGCTGCTGGCCGCCGTGCCGGGGCAGGGGTCCACGGCGAAGCTGCTGGAGGGCGACGTGCCCTCGCCGGTCTCGCCGCCCGCTGGCTGCCGCTTCCACACGCGCTGCCCCTATGCTGAGGCCATCTGCCGCGAGCAGGCGCCGCTTCTGCAAGGCGTAGCGCATCGCGCCGCCTGCCACCTGCAGGAGAGCCTGCCCGCCGCCACCCCGATCCGCGAGGCCGCGGCCGATCAGCGCCTCGCCCGACTGCAAGCCTTCTTCACGGAGCAACCCGCATGATCCGCCGGATTCTACTCGCCGCCTGCGCCGCCATCGGTCTTTCCGCCGGCATCGCGGAGGCTCAGGCCCAAAATCTCCGCATCGGCCTGCGTGAGGACCCCGACATCCTCGACCCGACGCTGGCACGCACCTTCGTGGGCCGCATCGTCTTCGCAAGCCTGTGCGACAAGCTCTTCGACATCAATGAGCGGCTGGAAATCGTCCCGCAGCTCGCCACCGGCTATACCTGGGAGGACCCGCGCACCCTGCTCATCACGCTGCGCGAGGGCGTGCGCTTCCATGATGGCGAGGTGATGGATGCCGAGGCGGTGCGCTACAGCCTGAACCGCCACCTCACCATGCAGGGCAGCTTCCGCCGCAGCGAGATCAACACCATCGAGGCGATGGAGGTGGTGAGCCCCGCGCAGATCCGCATCAAGCTCACCGCGCCCTCCGCGCCCTTCCTGAGCCAGCTCACCGACCGCGCCGGCATGGTCGTGAGCCCCAAGGCCGCCGAGGCCGCCGGCCGCAACTTCGGCAACCGTCCCGTCTGCGCCGGGCCCTTCCGCTTCGTCGAGCGCGTGGCGCAGGACCGCATCGTGGTGGAGCGTTTCCCGGACTACTGGAATGCCGGCGCCATCCACCTGAACCGCATCACCTACCTGCCGATTCCGGACAGCACGGTGCGCCTGGCCAACCTGCAATCCGGCGCGCTGGAGATGGTGCAGACCATCGATCCGGATGACGTGCCGGCGGTGCGCCGCAACAACCGCCTGCGCCTCTCGATCAGCGATGAGCTGGGCTACCAGGGCATCACCATCAACACCGGCAATGGCCCGCGCGCGCAGACGCCGATGGGCCAGAATGCCCGCGTGCGCGAGGCCTTCGAGCTGGCGATCGACCGCGATGCGCTGAACCGCGTGGTCTATGAGGGGATGTTCGCCCCCACCGCGCAGCCCGTGCCGCCGGCCAACCCGATGCATGTCCGCGACTTCCGCCCCGAGCCGCGCAATGTGGAACGTGCCCGCGCCCTGCTGCGCGAGGCCGGCGTGACCACGCCCGTGCGCGTGGAAATGACCGTGCCCAACAACCCCGACCTCCGCCAGGTGGGCGAGGTGATCCAGGCCATGGTGCGCGAGGCGGGCTTCGAGCTGCGCCTGAACGCGACGGAGTTCGCCACCTCGCTGCAAGCCGCCGCGCGCGGGGAGTTCGAGACCTATCTGGTGGCCTGGTCCGGCCGCGTGGACATCGACGGCAATTTCTGGGCCTTCACCCATTCGCGCGGCGCGCAGAATGACGGGCGCTACAGCAACCCCGAGGTGGACCGCCTGCTGGATGCCGCGCGCGTCGAATCCAATGCCGATGCGCGGCGCGCCCTTTATGCCCAGGCCTACCAGATCGCCTTCCGGCAGGACCGCCACCGCATCTACCTGTGGCACCGCAAGAACATCGTGGCGCATACGGCGCGGCTCAACGGCTTCGTCAGCGTGCCCGACGGCCTGATCCGCCCGCAGGGCATGCGCCTCCAGTAACATGCTCCTCTGGTTCCTCCGCCGGCTCGGGCAGGTCATCCCGACGCTGCTCATCCTCTCGGTGCTGGTCTTCGGGCTGCAGCAGCTCATGCCTGGCGACCCCGCGCTGATCCTGGCGGGCGAGGAGCGGGGGGACCCGCAGGTGCTGGCGCAGATCCGCGCCGAATTGATGCTCGACCGGCCGCTGGCGGAGCAATATCTGCACTGGCTCTGGCGTGTGCTGCATGGGGATTTCGGCTTCTCCTGGCGCATCCGCATGCCGGTGGGGCAGCTCATCCTCGAGAAGCTGCCCGTCACCTTCCAGCTGGCGGCGATGAGCTTCGTCATCGGCGTGCTGATCGGCGTGCCGGCCGGCGTGCTGAGCGCCGTCTGGCGCGACCGGCCCTCCGACTGGGCGATCAATGGCGTGGCCCTGTTCGGCATCTCCATGCCGAATTTCTGGCTCGGCATCATGATGATCCTGCTGTTTTCCGTGCAGCTCGGCTGGCTGCCGCCCAGCGGCTATGTGCCGCTCTGGGAAGACCCGGTGATGAGCCTGGAGACGACGATCATGCCGGCCTTCGTGCTCGGCACCGGCGTCGCCTCCGTGCTGATGCGCCACACCCGCGCGGCCATGCTCGGCGCCCTCAGCCAGGATTATGTGCGAACGGCGCGGGCCAAGGGCCTTTCGGAGAAGCTCGTCGTCGGCAAGCATGCGCTGCGCAATGCGCTGATCCCGGTGGTGACACTCGGCACCATCGAGTTCGGGCGCCTGTTGGCGGGCGCGGTGCTGACCGAGCAGATCTTCTCCATCCCCGGCTTTGGCAAGCTGGTGGTGGATGCGGTGTTCAACCGGGACTACCCGGTGGTGCAGGGCGTGGTGATGGCGACGGCCCTGATCTTCGTCACCCTCAGCCTCATCGCCGACATGCTCTACATGGCCATCAACCCGAGGCTGCGCACGGCATGAGCACCACCACGGGACAAGCCGCCATCGAGACGGGCGAAAGCCCCGGCCGCCGCGCGCTGCGCCGCTTCGCGCAGCACAAGCTGGCCATGTTCGGCCTGGTCGTCGTCGTCATCTTCGTGGCGGCGGCGGTCTTCGCCCCCTGGCTCGCGCCCTATGACCCGCTGGAGACCAGCTGGTCCCGCCTGCGGCAGCCGCCCTCCTGGGCGCATCCCTTCGGCACCGACGAGAATGGCCGCGATGTGCTGAGCCGCGTGCTGCACGGCGCGCGCGCCAGCCTCATGGCCGGCGTCATCGCGGTTGGCGGCGCGGCGCTGATCGGCGTGCCGATCGGCCTGCTCGCCGGCCTGGGCGGCAAGTGGATCGACATGGTGATCAGCCGCGTGGCCGATGCCATGCTCTCCATCCCCTTCCTGATCCTCGCCATCGCGCTCGCCGCCTTCCTCGGCCCCGCGCTGGAGAATGCGATGCTCGCCATCGCCATCTCCGCCTCGCCCATCTTCGTGCGGCTCGCGCGCGGCATGGCGCTGGATGCGCGCAGCACCGACTGGGTGGAGGCGGCGCGCGCCATGGGCAATCCGCCCTGGCGCATCGGCCTTCTGCATGTTCTGCCCAACATCCTGCCGCCGCTGCTGGTGCAGGCGACGCTCGCCATCGCGGAGGCGATCATCGCCGAAGCCTCGCTCAGCTTCCTGGGCCTCGGCCAGCAGCCGCCCAACCCCTCCTGGGGCTCGATGCTGAATTCGGCGCAGCGCTTCATCGAATCCGCGCCCTGGCTCGCCATCTTTCCGGGGCTGGCGATCTTCCTGGTGGTGCTGGCCTTCAATCTGGTGGGCGATGGGCTGCGGGACGCCCTCGATCCGCGGAGCCAGAGGCGTTAGGCTTCCTCCCAAACCTCAGGGAGGAATCTCATGCCCAGCCGCCGCAACACCCTCACCGCAGGCCTTGCAGCCGCCGCCGCGCTGCCCGGCGGCGTGGTGCTGGCCCAGGCGCCCGCCACGCCCGCGCCGGCCCCCGCCGGCCCCACGCTGCCCTATCGCGCGCACAACATCCGCACGCCGGATGGCCTGACGCTCGCCGCCTATGAGTATGGCAACCCGCAGGGCCCCGCGATCCTCTTCCTGCACGGCTATGCCCAAGCCGCGCTCTGCTGGGACCGCCAGACGCGCGACCCGGCGCTCGCGCGCGACTTCCGCATGGTCGCACTCGATCTGCGCGGCCATGGCATGAGCGACAAGCCCGTCGGCAATGAGCACTACCGCAACAGCAAGCTCTGGGCCGATGACGTGAAGGCGGTGATCGAGCAATTGCAGCTCGCGCGCCCCACCCTGGTCGGCTGGTCCTATGCCGGGCGGCTGATGGGCGACTACGTGGCCGAATACGGCACCGGCGCCATCGGGGCGATGAACTGGGTGGCCGCCACCTCCTCCACCGCCGATACCTCGCGCTATGGCCGCGCCTTGCGTCACCTGGGCCCGATGGGCAGCGCGGACCCTGCCACCGCCATCGCCGCCACCATCGCCTTCCTGCGCGACTGCTTCGAGGTGCAGCCCAGCGCCAATGACTTCGAGGTGATGCTCTCCTTCAACATGATGGTGCCGCGCCATGTGCGGATCGGCCTGGGCGGCCGGCCCATCACCTTCGAGCAGCGCCTGCGGAGCGTGGATGTGCCCGTGCTGGTGACGCATGGCGCGCTGGACAAGGTCTCGGACATCAGCATGGGGCGGCACACGGCCTCGCTCATTCCGGGCTCACGGCTCAGCGAATACCCGGCGATCGGCCACGCGCCCTTCTGGGAGGACGCGCCGCGCTTCAACCGGGAGCTGGCCGAGCTGGTGCGTTCGGCGCGCCGCTGATCCGGGGCGGGCGCTTCAGCGCGCCCCGCACTCCGCATGGACGATGCGGCAGGTCAGGCCGCCGCGTTCACGCAGCGCGCAGGCGTCGCGCGCCATGCGCTCGGCATCGGCCGGATTTCCGGCATTGCCGAGGGTGATGGCGCGCACGACATAGGTGCGCGGGTCGCTCGTCATGAAGAAGGCGCTGGGCGCGCGACGCACGCCCTCCACCACCGCCACGCAGATGTCGTTGAACTCGATCTGGAGCGAGCAATTGCCGCCCCGCCCGCGGCAGGCGGTCTCGGCCAGGCGATGCGCCTGGCTGCGGTCGCGCTGCGCGACGGAGATGCCATAGCTCATGCTGGGCGGGATGCCGACATAGAAGGCGCCATAGGTCGCGCCCGGCCGCTGCGCCGCGGGTGGCGGCGTGCGGGCCGCCGCCTGCGCCCCGCCGGGGGGCGGCGCCGCGCCACGCCCGCGCTGCTGTTGTTGTTGCTGCTGCTGCTGCTGCTGTTGCGCGTTTGGCGGCGGCGGCTGTGCTGGCCGTGCCACCGCCGAGGGGGCGACCGCCTGCGAGCCGGAGGGGCGCGCTTGCCCCGGCGCGTCGCGGCTGATCGGCTGGCCCGCCATGCATTGCGAGAGGCATTGCCGCTGGTCCGGGGAGGGCGGGGCCTGCCCGACGCGGCAGGCGATCCGGCAGGCGTGGCTGGGCTGCGGCTGCTGCGCCGCAGCCGGGAGTGCCAGCGCGAGGATGGTCAGCAGAAGAAGGAGGCCGCGCATCAATCCCGCGCCCGCCCATCGCCCCGCGGCGCGCCGAAGCCGCGCCGCGGGCGCCTTCGGTGCCGGGAGATCGGGCCAGGACTGCCTCATTTGGGAAGGATGCGGCAGCCATGTCCTGAGTGCAATCCGGACAGGCGTTCCCGCGCATGAATTTGCCGCGCGCCGTCTCCCCTTCCCAAATCCCTTCATCTTGGGGTTTGTCACGGAGCATGATCCGCGAAGGTGCTGGCACCGAAGCGGTGAATCATCCTCCCGGCGAAGCTTGGATGATCCGCGAAGGCGCTGGCGCCGAGGCGGTGAATCATTCCGCGGAACGGCGCGAGGCCGATCCCGCTTCGCCGGATCACGTCCTAGAATGAGCGCAGATGCGCCCCCTCGTCGTCCTCCTCGCGCTCACCTGGTGTGGCGCCGCCGCAGCGCAGGAGCTGCCGCGCAACCCGACCGCTCCCCGCACCGAGACGCACGGCGCCGGGCGGGCGGTGGAGGCGCGCCCGCTGGGCCAGCCGCGCAGCCCGCGCGCCAGCGCCGCCGCGCTGGCTTCCGCCCGCGCCTTCCTCTGCCCGCATGGCGGCACGCCGCAGGGGCGGGGGCGCTGCTCGCGCGGCCCGGGCATCGGCGCCGCCGGCACCGGCTGGCTCGGCGATGACCCCGAGGTGCGCGACTGGGATCGTGGCCTGGCGCCGCCGACGCGCGCCCAGGCGCCCTGCCCGCCGGGCACCACCGCCATCCCGGCGCGGGATCAGCCCAACGTCACGCGCTGCGTGGCGGGCTGAGCCAATCCTCCAGCGCGGCGCGCACCGCATCGGGTGCCTCCATCGTCGGCAGATGGCCGCAGCCGGCGAAGCTCACCTGTCGCGCGCGGGGGATCAGCGCCGCCATCTCATCATGCAGGGCGGGCGGCGTCAGAAGATCGGCATCGCCGCAGGCCACCAGCGTGGGCACGGCGATGCGCGGCAGGTCCGGCCGGGAATCAGGCCGCGCCATGATGGCGCGCTGCTGCCGCAGGAAACCCTCCACGCCCACGCGCTCGGCCATTTCCATCACCTCGCCGGCGAGCGGGCCCTCAAGCCGCGAGGGATGCAGCAGCATCGGCAACAGGCGGGGCGTGACGCCCTTGAAAGCGCCGCGCCCGGAGAGCGCGATGAGGTCGAGCCGGCGTTGCGTCTGCTCGGGCGTGTCAGGCCGGGCGGAGGTGTCGAGCAGCGCCAGATGTGTGACGCGCGGCGCGGCCTGGCGCCAGACCTCCAGCGCGACATAGCCGCCCATGGAAAGGCCGGCCACGGCGAAATGCGGCGCATCCACCACCAGCTCCAGCGCGCGGCGCGCCATGGCGGCGACGCTGTCATCCCGCGTCAGGTCGGCGATGCGCGCCTCCGCACCTGCGGGAAGGCAATCGCGCCAGAGCCGCGCGTCGCAGAGAAGGCCGGGGAGCAGGAGCAGTGGAATCGCCATGCGACGGGCATAAATCGCGGTCCCCTTGGGCGCAATTGCCCGGTTTCCGGTTGCAAGCTGCCCGTTTCGGGCGCATATGCCCCCCGTTGATGAAGAGGGCGGCAGGTCCGCCCGAGCGGCCCTGCGCCTTCGCGCGGGCCCCCTTAGGCCAGGATGCCCCATTTTGAACGAGACCACCCCGAACGCCGCCGTGGCGAGTGACATGCCCGGAGAGAGCCTTCCCGCCGCCGATGCGGCCGCTGCCCCCGTGATCGAACAGCCCATCGCCGAGATCGTCGCGGAAGAACCCGCCGAGCCGGTCGAGATCCTCGCCGCGGACGCCGACGAAGCGCCCGTGGCGGAAGCCGAACCGGAAGAGGCCGCGGCACCCCGCACCGTCTTCGCCGATCTCGGCCTCTCCGACGAGCTGGTCCGCGCCGTCACCGAGGCCGGCTACACCCACCCGACGCCGATCCAGGAACAGGCGATCCCCATCGTGCTGATGGGCCGGGACGTGCTGGGCTGCGCGCAGACCGGCACCGGCAAGACCGCCAGCTTCACCCTGCCGATGATGGACATCCTCGCGGGCTCGCGCGCCAAGGCCCGCATGCCGCGCAGCCTGATCCTGGAGCCGACGCGCGAGCTCGCGCTGCAGGTGGCCGAGCAGTTCGTGAAATACGGCAAGCACCTCAACCTGAACCACGCGCTGCTGATCGGCGGCGAGAGCATGAACGACCAGCGCGACGTGCTCGAGAAGGGCGTGGACGTGCTGATCGCCACGCCGGGCCGCCTGCTCGACCTCTTCGACCGCGGCCGCATCCTGATGGCGGATTGCAAGCTGCTGGTGATCGACGAAGCCGACCGCATGCTGGACATGGGCTTCATCCCCGATGTCGAGCGCATCGTGCAGATCATCCCGCGCCTTCGGCAGACGCTGTTCTTCTCCGCCACCATGGCGCCCGAGATCCGCAAGCTGGCCGATGCCTTCCTGCAGAACCCGAAGGAGATCACCGTCTCCCGCCCCGCCACGGTGGCGACGACGATCACCACCGGCGTGCTCTATGTGCAGGAGCGCGACAAGCGCGAGGCGCTGCGCCGCCTGATCCGGCGCGAGCAGGTGCAGAACGCGCTGATCTTCTGCAACCGCAAGATCGAGGTGGACATCCTCTACAAGTCGCTCAAGCGGCACGGCTTCTCGGTCGGCGCGCTGCATGGCGACATGGACCAGTCCGCCCGCTTCGCCACGCTCAACGCCTTCAAGGCGAATGAGATCCAGCTGCTCGTCTGCTCCGATGTCGCGGCGCGTGGCCTCGACATCGGCGGCCTCAGCCACGTCTTCAACTTCGACGTGCCCTTCCACTCCGAGGATTACGTCCACCGCATCGGCCGCACAGGCCGCGCGGGGCGCGAGGGCCATGCCTACACCATCGCGACGGCGGATGACGGCAAGCTCGTCCAGGCCATCGAGAAGCTGACCGGCGCCGCCATTCCACGCATGCAGGTGGATGGCCTCGATGTCGTGACCGAGGAGGAGATCGCCGAGGCGGCGACCCGCCGGCGTGGCCGGGGCGGCGCCCGCCCGGGCGGCCGCGCGGAGCCGAGCCGGGGTGGCCGCGATCGCGGTGGACGCGGTGAGGGCAGCCGGGGTGACGGCCGTCGCGACGGCCGCGGCCCGCGCCGTGACGCCGAGGAGGCCGCGCCTGCCGAAGTCGCGGTCGCCGAGGACCGCCCGCGCCGCGAGGACCGCCCGCGCCGCGGCGATGCCCGCCCGCCGCGCGACGAGTTCCGCCGCGACGAGGGCGCGCGCCCGCGCCGCGACCGCGATGACGCGCCTCGCGCGCGTGACCGCGATGACGCGCCCCGCGCGCGTGACCGCGACGACGCGCCCCGCGCGCGTGACCGCGACGACGCCCCGCGCGGCCGTGACCGCGACCGTGACGATATGGGCCCTGCCGTGCGCGGCTTCGGCGACAGCATCCCCGCCTTCATGCTGATCCCGATTCCGCGTCCGAAGCGCCCGGCCCCGGAGGCTTCCGCCACGGAGGCGCCCGTCGTTGAAGCGGCCGCCGCCGAGGCCCCGGCTGAAGCCATGCCGGACACGCCCGCCATGCTCGCCGCCGAGACGCCGGCGGAGGGCGTCGCTCCCCTGGGCCAGGGCGCCGAAGCCGCCGCCTGACGCGGCGTTTTCTTGCAGCCACCGCACCGCCTTTTCTGACCTTCCGGCAACGACACGAACGGGAGGTTGGGGATGCGGCGGTGGATCCTGGCTGGGCTATGCGCGCTTTGGGTCGGCACGGCCGGGGCGCAGCCCTCCACCGCCCAGCTCGAACGCGGGCGCTGCCTCGTCGAAATTGCTGGCCATTGTGCCAATTGCCACGCCAGCCGCGGGCCGGATGGCGCACCCCTGCCCGGGCGCGGCCTGGCCGGCGGCTGGGTGATCGAGGAAGGCCCGATGCGGGCCGTGGTCCCCAACATCACGCCCGACCGCGAGACCGGCATCGGCAATTGGACCGAGGCGCAACTCATCCGTGCCATCCGTGAAGGCAAGCGCCCCGATGGCAGCAATATCGGCTGGCCCATGCCGGCGGATTTCTACCAGCGCATCTCCGACGCCGATGCCGCCGCCATGGCCGCGTATCTCCGCAGCGTGCCGCCGGTGCGCAACGCGGTGCAGGGGCGCTCCAGCTATCCCTTCCCGGTGCCGACCCACCCTGTGGTGGCGAACCTGCCCCCGCCCGCCGACAACCCCGTGGCGCGCGGCGCCTATCTCGCCGGCCCCATCGCCCATTGCCTCGACTGCCATTCCGGCCGGGGCCCCGACATGCGGATCATCCCGGGGCGCGAGGGCGCGCAGGGCCTCTCCTTCACCGGCCCCTGGGGCACCGTCGTCGCGCGCAACCTGACGCCCAGCACCACCGGCATCGGCAACTGGACGCTGGCGCAGTTCACCCGCGCGCTGCGCGAGGAGATCGGCGCCGATGGCCGCCCGCTCATGCCACCCATGGGGCGCGGGCGGGTCTGGGCCGCGATGACGGATCAGGACATCGCCGATCTTTTCGCCTATTTCCGCAGTCTGCCGCCGCTGGATTAGCTGCGAGGATGATTTACCGCCTCGGTGTTCCACCTCAGCGGATCATGCTCGATCGGGTTGCAGGGCTTATGGCCCTGCCCAACTCAGGCATGTTAAAGCCAGCGCGCCAGCATCGCCGGAAGGAAGAAGCTCATGAACGTCGTCTCGCCCGCCCTCAAGTCGAAGCCCGCGCCCTTCCAGTGGGACGACGCCTTCCTGCTGGATGAGCAGCTCACCGAAGACGAGCGCATGATCCGCGACGCGGCGCGCGCCTTCTGCCAGGACCGCCTGATGCCTGGCGTGCTGATGGCCAACCGGCACGAGACCTTCGACCGCTCCATCATGAACGCCTTCGGCGAGCAGGGTTTCCTGGGCGCCACGCTGGAGGGCTATGGCTGCGCCGGCGTCTCCTACGTCGCCTACGGCCTGATGGCGCGCGAGGTGGAGCGGGTGGACAGCGGCTACCGCTCCGCCTTCTCCGTCCAGTCCAGCCTCGTGATGTTCCCCATTCATGCCTATGGCTCCGAGGCGCAAAAACAAAAATTCCTGCCGAAGCTGCGCACCGGCGAATGGGTCGGCTGCTTCGGCCTGACCGAGCCCGATGCCGGCTCCGACCCCTCCTCCATGCGCACCCGCGCGAAGAAGGTGGATGGCGGCTGGCTCGTCTCCGGCTCCAAGACCTGGATCACCAACTCCCCCATCTCCGATGTCTGCCTGGTCTGGGCGAAGGATGACGAGGGCACGCTGGGCGGCTTCCTGCTCGAGCGCGGGATGAAGGGCCTCACCACGCCGAAGATCGAGGGCAAGTTCTCGCTGCGCCCCTCCATCACCGGCATGATCATGATGGATGAGGTCTTCGTCCCCGATGAGAACCGCCTGCCGGGCGTGCGCTCGCTGGCCGGCCCCTTCTCCTGCCTCAACCGCGCGCGCTACGGCATCGCCTGGGGCGTGCTGGGGGCCGCCGAATTCTGCATGCACGCCGCGCGCGACTACACGCTGAACCGCAAGATGTTCGGCAAGCCGCTGGCGCAGACGCAGCTCATCCAGAAGAAGCTGGCCGACATGGAGACCGAGATCACCCTCGGCCTGCAGGCCGCGCTGCGCGTGGGCCGCCTCTTCGACGAGGGCAAGGCCGCGCCCGAGATGATCAGCCTGATCAAGCGCAACAATTGCGGCAAGGCGCTCGACATCGCCCGCGTGGCGCGTGACATGCACGGCGGCAATGGCATCGTGGATGAGTATCACGTGATCCGCCACGTCATGAACCTCGAGACGGTGAACACCTATGAGGGCACGCATGACGTGCATGCGCTGATCCTCGGCCGTGCCATCACCGGACTCAACGCTTTCGGGTAATCCCCGCAAAAACGCCTTCGGCATTTTTGCGGGGGCCCCGTCTCACTTCCCCACGAAATCGCTTCGCGCTTTCGTGGGGGCCCCGGTTTGGTGTTGATCCTGGCGGGGCGGTTGATCCTCATGTGGCGAAGCCACATGAGGGCCACGCCGGGCGCGGCGTCTGGCGTGGCGATGGGCTTGGGCGGGTGGTCCCGGCCCGCCTGATTTTTCCTGGAAGGCTCCCCCATGCTGGAACTCACGGTCACGCAAATGGGGGCCGCTGGCGACGGCATCGCGCCGCTGCCGGATGGCGGAGCGGCCTTCGTCTCCTTCACCTTGCCGGGCGAGCGCGTCGCCGCGCGTGTGGCGGGCAAGGATCGCGCGGTGCTGGAGAGCATCGTCTTGGCCAGCCCGGATCGCGTGGAGCCACCCTGCCGCCACTTCACCATCTGCGGCGGATGCGCGCTGCAGCACTGGGACGCCCCGCCCTATGCCGAATGGAAGCGCGGGCGGCTCGCGGAAGCTCTCTCGCGCGCCGGCTATGCCGACCCGGATGTGGCGCCGATGGTGGCGACGCCGCGTGCCGTGCGGCAGCGCGCCGATCTCGGGCTGGAACGCCTGACCGATGGCCGCGTCGAGATCGGCTTTCACGAGCGCGGCGCGACGCATCTCGTGCCCATGCGCGAATGCCATGTGATGCTGCCTTCGCTCGTGGCGCTCCTGCCCGCGCTTCAGGATGCGCTGCGTGGGTTGAACGCGCTGAAGCGCCTGGGCTCGGCCGTCATCAACTGGCTCGACACGGGCGCCGATATCCTGCTGCGCACCGATGCGCCGCTCACCATGGCCGATCGCAAGATGCTCGCGGATTTCGCCGCGCGCGCCGGTATCCCGCGCATCGCCTGGGCGGGGAAGGGCGCGCCGGCCGAGGTCGCGGCGCAGGTGAAGCCGGTGCGCCACATGCTCTCCGGCATCCCCGTCTCACCGCCGCCCGGCGCATTCCTCCAGGCGAGTGCGGAGGGCGAGGCCGCGATCATCGCCGCGGTCCTCGCCGGCTTGCCGAAGAAGCTGTCGCCCCGCGCGCGCATCGCCGATCTCTATGCCGGGATCGGCACGCTCTCCTTCCCGCTCGCCGCCAACCATGTGGTGCACGCCTATGAGGGCGACCCCGCGGCGGCCGAGGCGCTGCGCCTCGCGGTCAATGCCGCCCAGGCCTCGCGCGTGCAGCCCGCGCGGCGGGACCTGGTGCGCCAGCCGCTCCTGCCGGCCGAGCTCAAGGCCTTCGCGACCGTGGTGCTCGACCCGCCGTTCGCCGGCGCGGCCGAGCAGGTGGCACAGATCGCGCGCAGCACGCTGCCCCACCTGATCTATGTCTCCTGCAGCCCGGCGGCGCTCGGGCGGGATGCGGGCACGCTGCGGGAAGCCGGGTTCCGGCTCGTCTCGGCGACGCCGGTGGACCAGTTCCTTTGGTCGCCGCATCTGGAAAGCGTGGTTGTATTTGCGCGTTGAGACTTTATCTCCCTGATCATTCCAGGGAGATAACCAGATGATCGCGTCCAACCGCCGCACGCTCTTCGCCGGCTCCGCCGCCTTCGCCACGGCGCTGGCGCTGCCCGCCGCCGCGCAACAGGGCGCCGCCCCGGCGCCCGCGGCGCAGGCCCCCGGCTTCTACCGCTTCCGCGTCGGCGGCTGGCTGATCACCACCGTGCATGATGGCTTCTTCCGCCGCCCGCTCGAGGGCTTCGTGCGCAATGCGCCGCTGCCCGAGGTGCAGGCCGTGATGGCCGAGAGCTTCCTGCCCGGCGATGCGCTGACCATCAACTTCACCATCACCTTCGCCCAGCGCGGCGACGCGCTGGTGGTCTTCGACGCCGGCAATGGCGTGACCGCGGCCGGCGCCACCAATGGTCGGATGATCGCCAACATGGCCGCCGCCGGCATTGATCCCGCGCGCGTGACGCATGTGATCCAGAGCCATTTCCATGGCGACCACATCAACGGCCTGCTCAACGCCGAGAACGGCCGCGCCTTCCCCAATGCCGAGATCATCGTCCCCGCCCCCGAATGGGCCTGGTGGACCGATGAGGGCAACAGCACCCGCAGCCCCGAGGGCCAGCGCCCCACCTTCGCCAATGCCGCGCGCCGCTTCGCGCCCTATCAGGGCCGCGTCCGGCAGATCACGCCAGGCGGTGAGGTCATGCCGGGCATCAGCTCCATCGCCGCGCATGGCCACACGCCGGGCCACACCATCTACCGCATCAGCGACGGCGCGGATCAGATGATCTTCCTGGCCGACGTGACCAACCGGCCCGAGCTGATGGCCCGCCGCCCCGACTGGCAGATCGTCTTCGACTTCGATGGCGATGCCGCCGCCGCCACCCGCCGCCGCATCCTCGACATGGCGGCGACGGACCGCGTCCGCGTGACGGGCTATCACTTCCCCTTCCCGGCGAATGGCTTCTTCACGCGCGACGGCCAGGGCTATCGCTTCGTGCCGGCCGACTGGTCGAGCGCCGTCTGAACGAACTCCCCGCCCGGCCTCGCCCGGGCGGGTTTCCTTCCGGCCAGATCGCGGCCGGCCTTGCCAGACATCACCCTTCGTGGAGAGACATGTCATGACAGACCGCCGCCATCTTCTGGCCGCCACCGGCGCGCTGCTCGCCGCCCCCGCGCTGATCGGGGGCGCGGTGGCCCAAACGGCCGCCCCCGCCGCAGCACCTTCCCAGGCGCCGGGCTTCTACCGCTTCCGCGTCGGCGGCTTCGTCGCCACCACGGTGTGGGATGGCTTCGCGCCGCGCCAGAACCCCGGCCGCGGCTGGATCGTGAATGCTGACCAGGCGGCCGTCGAGGGCGCGCTGCGCGATGCGATGCTCTCCACCGCGCGGCTGGACAATCCCTTCATCGTCACCTTCCTGGAGACGCCGGCCGGGCTGACCATGTTCGACAGCGGCACGGGTGGGCAACTCGCCCCCACCGCCGGCCGCATGCGCGAGAACCTGGCCGCCGCCGGCATTGACCCGGCCCGCGTCACGCGCATTCTGGTCAGCCATTTCCATGGCGACCACATCACCGGCCTCACCACCGCCGAGAACGCCGCCGTCTTCCCCAATGCGCAGGTCTTCGTGCCGGAGGTCGAGTGGGCCTTCTGGACGGATTCCTCCAACAGCGGCAGCGTGCCGGAGTTCCAGCGCGGCACCTTCGCCAATGTCACGCGCCGCTTCGGGCCGTACCAGGGCAAGGTGGAGCGCTTCGCCGCCGGCGCCGAGATCCTGCCCGGGGTGCGCGCGGTCGCCGCTTATGGCCACACGCCGGGCCACACCGTCTTCCATGTGGCCGACGGCGCGGACCAGCTCTTCGTCACCGCCGACACGGCCTCGCGGCCCGAGCTCTTCCTGCGCAACCCGGGCTGGACCAGCATCTTCGACATTGACGGGCCGACGGCCACGGCCAGCCGCATCGCCATCTTCGACCGCATCGCGGCCGAGCGGGCGCGGATGACGGCCTATCATTTCCCTTTCCCGGCCAATGGCTTCGTCCAGCGCATGGGCGAGGGCTTCCGCTTCGTGCCGGCCGATTGGACCAACGCCATATAATCGGCCAATCCTATCGTGATGATCGTTTTTACGGTCTCACGCCTATTGTGGTCCTGGCGCTAATTCTTCTCTCACCGGCGGGGGACATCCTCCCGCCCCGAAGCGAGAAGGACCACCGCCATGCGCCGCATCACCATCGCCGCCGCCGCCCTGCTGATCGCCGGTTTCGCTGGCGCTGCCTCCGCGCAGGGCATCTCCTCCAACGGCGTGATGTACGGCCAGTCCTGGAACCTGCCGCAGAACCTGTCCACGCTGCAGGGCATGACCACCACCCAGGGTTCCGGCACCGCCGCCGACCGCGCGGCCCGCGCCGCCCGCCAGGCCCAGTTCAACCAGAACTTCCCCGGCACGCCGATCCGCCGCACGGCGGCCCGCTGATCGCTACCTTGGGAAGCAGGGCGCAAGCAGGCTCCGCAGCCGCGCGGCATTTTCCGCGGAGACCATGAGCCGCGCTTCAATCGCCGGGCCGCGCGGCTGCCACTGGGTCCAGGTGAGCTGCGCCTGCCCCAGCGTCAGCGGCGCCAGCAGGCGCGCGACCTCACCGAGCCGGGCCACCTCGCCCCGCCGGGCGGCATAGAGGCCGAACTGGAAGGGCGCATCCTCCGCCACGCCGATCGAGCCGCTGACCTCCGCCTGCATCCGGGCCGCCGCGCCGCCCGCCTGGCTCTCCAGCGCCGTCCGCCGCCCCGCCCGCGCATCGGGCCCCTCGAAGACGTCGAAATTGAACTGCGGGCGCAGGCTGGCATGTCGGGGGATGGCCAGCTCCACGCCCAGCACGCCCGTCACCTGCGGGCCCGCATTGGCCGAGCAGAGGAAGGTGAAGCGCACCGCCCGCCGGTCATCGCCGAAGCGTGCCTCGCCCGGGAGGGTGAGGGTCTGGCCGAGGGCCGGGCCCATCATGAGCATCAGCAGGAGAAAGGCGCGCATCATCCCTTGTCCCTCAGGGCGAGAACGAAGCTCGCCGCCCCCAGCATGCCGACCGCGGCGAGGATCCAGGGCACGGAAGCATAGCCGCCCTGAGCCTCCCAGATGAGGGCGACCGTGATGGGGCCAAGGGTGCGCGGCAGCACGGCGATCAGGCTGAGCGCGCCCGTCACCGCGCCATAACCCTCGCGCCCCAGGATTTCCGCGGTTCCGGCGGCGCGGACGATGGTGAGCAATCCATCCGCCACCGCCCAGCAGAAGACGAAGGGCAGCAGCCACAGGAAGGCGGCCGGCGCGCCGCCCAGCCAGGCCAGCGCGATGGGCAGCAGCAGCATGGCGCCCAAGCCCACCCAGCGCGTCGAGGCGCGCGAGCCCGCGACGTAGAGGCCTGCGCGCGCCGCCACCTGCAAGGGGCCGTGAAGTGCCACCAGCAGGATCACGCTCGCCTCCGGCAGCCCCGCCTCACGCAGCAGGGGCACGAGATGCGCGCCGAGCGAGACGCCGATGAAGGCATGCGCGGCGAAGCACAGCGCCAGGCCCCAGAAGGCCGGGCGGCGCAGCGTGCGGCGATAGGCCTCGTCGCTGTTCTGCCGCTCATGCGGCGTGGGCGGCTGCGCACCCGCGAACTGCCACCAGGCCGTCGCCGCCGGCAGCAATTGCACGGCCGCCAGGATCCAGAGCGCGCCCCGCCAGCCGAAGCCCGCGATGAGCGCGGCCACCAGCGGCACGAAGATGGTGCCCGCGAAGCCGGTGATGAAGGTGATGGCCGTGATGACCCGCATGGGCTGCCTAGCCAGCGCCACCACCACCGCCATCGCCGGCCCCCAGAGCGCGGTCGCATGCGCGACACCGAGGCCGATCCAGACGAGGTAGAAGAGCCAGAGCTGGTCCGTGATCGCCCAGAGCGCCAGCATGGCGCTGCCCAGTACGCTGCCCCAGGCGAGCGGCGCCTGGCCGCCCTGCCGGTCCACCCAGCGGCCGACCGGAATGGCAAGGATGCCGGAGAGCAGGATGCCGAGGGTGAAGGCGCCGTTGATCTCCGCCCGGCTCCAGCCGAGGGCCGCCTCCATGGGCTGCACCATCAGCGCGAAGGGGATGAACAGCGTGCCCCAGCCGATCGTCTGGGTCAGGGCCGTCCCAAGGACCAGCGCGCGATCTGAGGTGCGGTTCACAACGGGATGAGGATGCCCCGATCCGCGTGAAAGCGCGAGAAGGTCTCGGGCGAAAGGCGCACATCGCGCTGCTGCGCCGCACCAATGCCGGAGGGGTTGTGGAAGCGCCAGCGCCCCGCCTCATCCGTGCCGAAGACCAGCACCAGGTGGCCGCCCTTGCGGGGCGGCTCCACCTCCGGCGTGCGGATCGCGGCATGGACGGAGGCGATGTAGAACTCACCCGGCGCCAGGCTCGGCATGGGCTCGTCCAGCACGATCCGCGCGGCGATGCCCCGTTCGTTCAGCCAGCGCACGGCGCCGACATAGATCAGGCCGCTGATGTCGCCATCCGGCTGCTCGACATAGCCGCCCAGGGGCTGCACGCCGCGCCGCAGGTCATGGATGGTGTGCCGCTGGCCGCGCGAGGCCATGGCCATTTTCAGGCAGGCCATGCCGCAAAGATGCTCGGCCCAGCGGGCATACTCCGCGATGTCGGTCGCACCCGATTCCGCCCAGCGCGGATCGGTCGCGGCGTCGCGGCCTTCGAGGAATTCGCCCACCAGCTCGGGCGATTCCCACTGCGCGAAATAGGGCGGGATCACGGAGTCCTCCGGGGATGGCGGCGCCGGCCTGGTGCAGCCGGCCAGCAGGCCGAGCAGGGCGAGGCGCCGCCGCATCTCACCCGTTCAGATGGCACGCCGAGAAATGCCCGGGCGCGATCTCCCTGAGCTTCGGCACCTCGACCTTGCAGCGCTCCGTCGCGTGCGGGCAGCGCGGGTGGAAATGGCAGCCGCTGGGCGGGTTGAGCGGCGAGGGGATTTCGCCCTGTACCACCGCGAAGGCCCGCTTGCGCGCCTCGATCCGCGGCACGGAGGAGAGGAGCGAGCTGGTATAGGGATGGTTCGGCCGGGCGAAGACCTCCTCCGCCGGCGCCTGCTCCACCACGCGGCCGAGATACATGATCACCACGCGGTCGGAGAGATGCTCCACCACGCCAAGGTCATGGCTGATGAAGAGATAGGTGAGATCAAGCTCCGACCGCAGCTTCATGAAGAGGTTCAGGATCTGCGCCTGGATCGAGACGTCCAGCGCCGCCACCGCTTCGTCGCAGACGATGAATTCCGGCTTCACGGCCAGCGCGCGGGCGATGCCGATGCGCTGCCGCTGCCCGCCCGAGAACTGGTGCGGGTAGCGCTTCTTGAAGGCGGGATCGAGGCCGGCACGGCGGATCTGCTCGTCCACATACTCGTCGAAACCCGCGCGCGTCGTGATGCCATGCACCAAGGGCGCCTCGCCCACGATGTCCTGCACCTTCATGCGCGGATTGAGCGAGGCGTAGGGGTCTTGGAAGATCATCTGGGCGCGGAGCTGCGCCTCCTTCTTCGCGGCCCCGGTCAGCGCGTTCACATCCGTGCCGCGCCACATCACGCTGCCCTCGGAAGGCGGCATGATGCCGGCGACGACGCGCCCCAGCGTGGACTTGCCGCAGCCGGATTCGCCCACGAGGCCGACGACCTCGCCCTTGCGGATGGAGAGGCTCACGCCGTCCACCGCATGGACGATTTCCTCGCGCACCGGCGCGCCCAGGCGCCTGGCGATCTTGCCCGCGAAGTCGAGCTTCTTTTCAAAGCGCTTGCTGATGCCGCGCAATTCGATGATCGGCATGTCCATCAGGCGGACACCTCGTCAAGGTGAGGATGCACGCAGCGCGCCTGGCGCCCCGGCCGCAACTCGCGCAGCGGCTGCTCGGCGAGGCAGGCCTCATCGGCGCGCTCGCAGCGGGCGCGGAAGGCGCAGCCCGCGGGCAGCTTGAGCAGGGAGGGCGTCATGCCCGGGATCTGCCGCAACGGCTCGCCCCGCTTGTTGCGGCTGGGCACGGAGCCGATCAGCCCATGCGTGTAGGGATGCAGCGGCCGGTCCAGTACCTCGGAGACCGGCCCGTCCTCGACGACGCGGCCGGCATACATGACCGCGATGTCGTCGGCGAGGCCGGCGACGACCGAGAGGTCATGCGTGATCCAGATCAGGCTTGTGCCCGTATTGGCGGCGAGCTTCTGGACCTCCGCCAAAATCTGCCCCTGGATGGTCACGTCCAGCGCGGTCGTCGGCTCATCCGCGATGATGAGTTCCGGCCGGTGCAGCAGCGCAATCGCAATCGCCACGCGCTGCCGCATGCCGCCGGAGAACTGGTGCGGGTAGGATTTCAGCCGCTCATCGGGCGAGGGGATGCCGACCATGCCGAGCGCATCGCGCGCGCGCTGGCGGGCTTCCTCCTTGCTCACCTTCTCATGCGCCAGGACCGTCTCGATCATCTGCGTGTCCACCCGGAGCACCGGGTTCAGCGTCATCATCGGGTCCTGGAAGATCATGGCGATGCGGTTGCCGCGCAGGTGGCGCATCTCCTCCTCGCTGATCGTGGCGAGGTTGCGGCCCTGGTAGAGGATCTCGCCCTCCACCACGCGACCCGGCGGGTCCACCAGGCCGATGATGGAGAAACCGGTCACGGTCTTGCCCGAGCCGGATTCGCCGACGAGCCCCATGACCTTGCCGCGGCCCACGGTGAAGCTCACGCCATCCACCGCCTTCACGATGCCGGCGCGGGTGAAGAAATGCGTGCGGAGGTTGCGCACCTCAAGAGTCGGTGAACTCATCGGATCAAACCATCCCTGCCCGAATCCGGCCGCACGGCGGCCGGCGCCGCCCAACCGACCGCGTGGCCATGCGCGACAGGGGCGCGGCGAAGCCAAGCGCGCGGAGCGCGCGCCCGGCGCATGAGGGCATCAAGACTCCTCACTTTTTCAGCCTCGGATTCAGCACATCGCGCAGGTGATCGCCCATCAGGTTGATGCTCACGATCGTGATCAGCAGCGCGATGCCTGGATAGAAGCTGATCCAGTACTTCCCGCTCAGCATGTATTCATAGCCATTGGCGATGAGCAGCCCGAGCGAGGGCTCCGTGATCGGCACGCCGAGGCCGAGGAAGGAGAGCGTCGCCTCCAGCGCGATGGCCCGCGCGATCTGGATGGTGCCCACCACGATCAGCGGCGGCAGGCAATTGGGCAGCAGATGTCGGAACAGGATGCGCGAAGTGGGCAAGGCGAGGCACTGCGCCGCCTCGATGTATTCGCGCCGCCGCTCGACGAGGGCCGAGCCGCGCACGGTCCGCGCGTAATAGGCCCATTCCACGATCACCAGCGCGATGACCACGTTCATGATGCCCTTGCCGAGGAAGGCCAGGATCATCAGCGCGGCGAGGATGGTGGGGAAGGAGAGCTGGAGGTCCACCAGCCGCATGATCACGCTGTCCGTCCGCCCGCCTGCATAGGCCGCAAGCAGCCCGAGCGAGGCGCCGACCAGGCAGGCGATCAGCGCCGAACCCACGCCCACGGTGAGCGAGATCCGCAGCCCGTAGATGATGCCCGAGAGCATGTCCCGCCCCTGGTCATCCGTACCGAGCCAATGGGTGATGCCCGAGCCGCCCACGGCGCCCGGCTCCAGCCGCCCATCCATGATGTCGAGCTGCGCGAGGTCATAGGGATTCTGCGGCGCGATCCAGGGCGCGAAGATCGCCAGCAGCGCGATGATGGTGAAGACCAGCAGGCCGCCCACCGCGATCTTGCTCGCCATGAACTCCGAGACGAAGCGGCGGAAGGGAGTTTCTTCCTTCACCGCCGCCGGCGTGGCCAGCGTCACGTCGCTCATGCCTTGCCCTCCAGCCGGACGCGCGGATCAAGCGCCGAATAGAGCAGGTCCACGATCAGGTTGATGGTGATGAACATCAGCACGATGATCATGAGGTAGGCCACGATCACCGGGCGATCGAGCACGTTGATGCTGTCGATGATCAGCTTGCCCATGCCCGGCCAGGCAAAGACGCTCTCCGTCACCACCGAGAAGGCGATGGTGGAGCCAAGCTCGAGGCCCACCACCGTCACCACCGGGATCAGGATGTTCTTGAACACATGTACGAAGGTGACGCGCGCGGGCGAAAGGCCCTTGGCGCGCGCGAACTTCACATAATCCATCAGCATCGTCTCCCGCACGCCGGAGCGCGTGAGGCGGATGACCAGGCTGATCTTGAACAAGGCGAGGTTGATCGCCGGCATCACGAGGTGCGAGAGGCCGTTCGCCGTCAGGAAGGACCATTGCAGGCCGAGGAAATACGCCGTCTCGCCCCGCCCGGTGGAGGGCAGCCAGCCCAGCTGCACGGCAAACACCATGATCAGCATCAGACCCACCCAGAAGGTGGGCAGCGAGAAACCGAGGATGCTGCCCGCCATGATCATCTTGGAGCCGGGGCTGTCCGGCTTCAGGCCGGCATACATGCCGAGCGGCAGGCCGATCAGCACCGAGATGAACATGGAGCCGAAAGCGAGCTCCAGCGTCGCCGGCATCTTCTGCAGGATGAGCTGCAGCGCCGGCTCGTTATAGACGAAGCTGCGGCCGAGATCGCCATGCAGGGCGCGCCAGACGAAGACGCCGTATTGCTCCCAGAGCGGCAGGTCGAGACCCAGCGCCTGGATCGCGCGTTCGCGCTCCATCTGGTCCGCATCGGGCGAGATCAGGATCTCCACCGGATCGCCCACGGCATAGACGCCGATGAAGACGATCATGCTCATCGCGACGAGCACGAGGAGCGACTGGGAGATCCGCCGCAGCAGATAGACGGTCATCGCGGACGCACATCCTGCGCCCGCGTCAGCTCATCTGCGCGCGCGGCGTGCTGGAGGTTGCGGCGCATCGCCCAGATATTGGTCTGGATATAGAGCGGCACGATGGCGACATCCTCGAAGGCGGCGCGCTGGGCGGCGATCAGCAGTTGTTCGCGCCGCGCGTCGTCAATCTCGCGCAGGGCCTGCTCGAGCTGCGCGTCGATCGCCGCGTTGCTGTAGCGGCCGCGATTGCTGGCGCCCCAGCCGCGGTCACGATTGGGGGTCGCGATCAGGTTGCGCAGGGGGTGCGAGCCCTCGGGGTTGGAGCCCCAGCCGATCAGGAAGGCGGAGAATTCGCCACGGCCGGCCCGGGCCACGAAGGTGGTCCAGGGCTGCGCTTCGACCGCGGTGCGCACGCCGATGCGCGTCCACATCTGGCCGATCGCCTGGATCACGCGGCCGTCATTCGGGTAGCGGTCATTCGGCCCGTGCAGGGTGATGCGGAAGCCGTTCGGGAAGCCGGCCTCGGCCAGCAGGCGCCGCGCCCCCTCGGGATCGGGCCGCTGGGCGGGGAACTCATTGATGAAGGAGAAGATGCCGGGCGGGAAGAACTGCGCCGTCGGCGTGCCGGCCCCTTCCATCACGCGGTCCACGATGGCCTGGCGATCGATCGCCATGGAGAGCGCGCGGCGCACGCGGATGTCGCGCAGCGGGTTGCGCGGGATGGGGCGCCCTTCCGCGTCGGTGACGAAGGGCGAGGCGTCGTCCCGGTGGTGGTCGAAGCTGAGGTAGATCAGGCGCAGGCCCGTGACCTCGCTCATCGCGATGCGCTGGTCCTGGCGCAGGCGGGCGAGGTCGGCCGTCGGAACCTGGTCGATGAACTCCACGTCCCCGGCGAGCAGGGCTGCGGTGCGGGCGCTGTCATTGGTGATCATGCGGTAGTTCACGCGGGCGAAGGCCGGGCGCTCGCCGAAATACTGCTCGTTGCGCTCGAACTCGATGCGGTCGCCCATGCGGTGGCTGACCATGCGGTAGGGACCTGTGCCGATGGCGGCGCGGCCGGCGTTGAAATCCTCGGTGGTCACGCCCTGATGCGTCTCGCGGTCGAGGATGTAGAGGTTCGTCATGTCCTGCGGCAGCAGGGGGTAGGGGCCATTGGTCGTGATGCGCAGCGTGTGGCTGTCCACCACCTCGACATTGCGGATGGGCCGCACGAAGGCGGCGAAGCTGGACGGGCTGTTGGGCACGTTGGGCACGCGCTGGAAGGTGAAGACCACATCCTCGGCGGTGAACTCATTGCCGTTGTGGAAGCGCACGCCGCGCCGCAGCTTGAACTCCCAGACATCGGGGGCGATGGCGGTCCAGCTCTCGGCGAGGCCGGGCTGCATGCGGGCCTGGCCGTCGGTGTTGATCAGCCGGTCGAAGATCATCGCCGCCACGGCGTTGTTGGGCGAAAGCTGATGGAAATGCGGATCCAGCGAGGTGACCGGCGCGCCCACCGCCATGTTCAGCGTCGGGTTGGCCGGCTGGGCGGTTGCCGGGCCCGTCGCCAAGGACAGCGCGCCCAGCAGCGCAAAGATTCTCCGGGTCCAGGCCATGATTGTTCTCCCGAGGGGGCACCGAATGAAGCGTGTGATGTAGCAGCAAGATTACGCGGCAAGCTAGGTGGGCTTCACCTTTCTTGCGCTCGGGCCAAGCTTCCGCATTCCCGCCCCGCGCAGAAGGCGCGCGATTCGTTCGGATTTTGTGCTAGAGGGCCCGCATGAATACGCCTCCGCCCGCCATCGAGGCCCCGGTCGTCCCGCCGCGGCCGGACAAGCTCGCGCCCCCGCCGCCGAAAAAGCGGCCGCCCTTCCGGCTGTTCGGCGGCTTCATCCGCAGCCTCCTCATCCTGGCCGCCGTGGTCGCGCTGGGCGGTGCCGTCGCGGCCTATGGCCTGTATCGCAGCCTGGAGGCGGGCCTGCCCGACTATCGCTGGCTGGCCGACTACTCCCCCCCGCAGATGAGCCGCATCTATGCGGGTGACAGCCGCCTGATGGCCGAGCTCGCGGCCGAGCGCCGCGTCTTCGTGCCGATCGAGGCGATTCCCCGCCGCCTGCAGCAGGCCTTCATCTCCGCCGAGGACCAGAATTTCGAGAGCCACAGCGGCGTGGACCCGGTGGCGGTGATGCGCGCCGTCATCACGAATATCGAGCAATACGGCACGGGCCGCCGCATGGTCGGCGCCTCCACCATCACCCAGCAGGTGGCGAAGAACATGCTGGTGGGCAGCGACCGCACGGTGCTGCGCAAGGCGCGCGAGGCGCTGCTGGCACTCAGGCTCGAAAACGCCCTGCCCAAGTCGCGCATCCTCGAGATCTACCTGAACGAGATTTTCCTGGGCGCCCAGGCCTATGGCGTCGCCGCCGCCGCCCAGGCCTATTTCAACAAGTCGCTCGAGGAGCTCACCACCTCCGAGATGGCCTTCCTGGCCGCGCTCCCCAAGGCGCCCAACAATTACAACCCGCTGCGCTTCCCCGAGCAGGCCCGCATCCGCCGCAACTGGGTGCTGGAGCGCATGGTCGAGGACCGCGTGATCACCGCGGAGGAAGCCGCCGCCGCGCGGGCCGAGACCATCCTGGCCCGCCCCTTCCGCCGGCCCGAGGTGGTGCCCGTGGGCGGCCACTTCACCGAGGATGTGCGGCGCGAGCTGATCGCCCGCTTCGGGCAGGAACAGACGCAGGGCGGCGGTCTCGTCGTCCGCACCAGCCTCGACCCCGCGCTCCAGGCCGCGACCGAGGTGGCACTCCGCAATGGGCTGCTCGCCTTTGACCGCCGCCGGGGCGGCTGGCGCGGCCCGCTGGCGAAGAGCGCGCATGGCGCGACGGAATGGCTGCCCGCGCTGGAGGCCTTCGGCCGCCCGCCCGGCATGCTGCCCGAATGGCGCCAGGCCGTGGTGATCGAGCTGCGCGAGCGCGACGCCCGCGTCGGCTGGTTCGAGCGCGCCCATCCCCGCGCGCCCGCCCAGCCGCGCACCGGCACCATCCTGCTGGAGGATCTGGCCTGGGCGCGCCCCGTGCTGCCGAGCCAGGGCATCCAGCCCGTGCGCCTCGGCAATGCGCCGCGCCGCATGTCCGACGTGCTGGCGCCGGGCGATGTGGTGATGGTGGAGCCCGCGCCCGCCGCCGCCCCGGCCGCTGGCGCCACGCCGCCGCGCAACGCCGCCGCCGCCCGTGCCGATCGCGTGCTGCTGCGCCAGATCCCGGATGTGGAGGGCGCCGTCGTGGCGCTCGACCCCAACACGGGCCGCGTGCTGGCCATGGCCGGTGGCTGGAGCTTCGAGCGCAGCCAGTTCAACCGCGCGAGCCAGGCGCTCCGTCAGCCCGGCTCCTCCTTCAAGCCCTATGTCTATATCTCGGCGCTGGAGCAGGGCATTCCGCCCAACCAGCGCTTCCTGGATGGCGGCGTCGAGATCGCCACACCGCAGGGCGTCTGGCGGCCGGGCAATTACGGCGGTGGGTCCTCCGGCGGCTATGTCACCATGCGCAACGCGCTGGAGCGCAGCCTCAACCTCGTCACCGTCCGCCTCGCGCAGGAGGTGGGGATGGACCGCGTGAGCGAGACCGCCGCGCGCTTTGGCGTGATCGAGAACATGCCGCGCTTCCTCTCCATGAGCCTCGGGGCGGGTGAGACCACCGTCCTGCGCCAGGCGGCGGCCTATGCCAGCTTCGTGAATGGCGGCAAGCGGGTGGAGCCCACGCTGATCGACAGCGTGCAGGACCAGCGCGGCCGCGTCATCTGGCGCAGCAGCAACCGCGAATGCGCCGGCTGCGCCAATGGCCCCGAGGGTGGGCCGCCGCGCTTCACCGACAATCGCCGCCAGATCGCGGACCCCATCGCCGCCTTCCAGATCACCAGCATCCTGCAGGGCGCGGTGCAGCGCGGCACGGGCGCCCGCGCCGGCGCGGGTCTCAACCGCCCCGTGGCCGGCAAGACCGGCACGACGGATGACTACAAGGACAACTGGTTCGTCGGCTTCACGCCGGACATCGTGATCGCCGTCTGGGTGGGCTATGATGATCCGCGCAGCCTGGGCCAGGGCGAGACGGGCGGCACAAATGCCGCGCCGATCTTCCGCGAGGTGCTGGCCGCCGCCCTCCAGGGCAGCCCGGCCGTGCCCTTCCGCGCGCCGCCCGGCGTGGCGCTGGTCCGCATCCAGACCGATCGCGGCGAGACCATCCTGGAGGCCTTCCGCCCGGGGACGGAGAATTCCGCGACCATGCCCACGGAAATGGGCTCGGGCGCCGCCGCCCGGGTGGACAGCGGGCTGGGTGGGCTCTACTGAACCGCCATGCGCGCAGACGCCCTCCAGCTCCAAGAGCAGATCACCGCCTCGGTGTCCCTGCTGAGGAGGCATCTTTGACTGGGATGCCTCCCTCATCCGCCTCGCCGAACTGAACGCGCGGGCCGAAGACCCTTCCCTGTGGAATGACGCTGCCGAAGCCTCCAAGGTGATGCGCGAGCGCACCCGCCTGGCGGACCAGATCGAGGGCGTGCAGCGCCTCGAACAGGCCGTGGCGGATGCGATCGAACTCATCGAGCTGGCCGAGGCCGAGGACGACGCCGCGACGGCCGATGCCGCCGTGGCCGACCTGGTCAGCTACGCCGCCGAAGCGAAGCGCCGCGAGATCGAAAGCCTGCTCTCGGGCGAGGCCGACGGCAACGACGCCTATCTCGAAGTCAATGCCGGCGCCGGCGGCACCGAGGCGCAGGACTGGGCCGAGATGCTGATGCGCATGTACATGCGCTGGGCCGAGCGGCGCGGCTACAAGGTCCAGCTCACCGAGCAGTCCGAGGGCGAGGAGGCGGGCATCAAATCCGCCACGCTCCAGGTCACCGGCCCCAATGCCTTCGGCTGGCTGAAGACCGAGACCGGCGTGCACCGCCTGGTCCGCATCAGCCCCTTCGGCGGCAATGACAAGCGCCAGACCAGCTTCGCCAGCGTCTATGTCTATCCGGTGATCGACGACAAGATCGAGATCGAGATCAACCCGGCCGACCTGAAGACCGACACCTTCCGCGCCTCCGGCGCCGGCGGGCAGCACGTGAACAAGACCGAATCGGGCGTGCGCTTCACGCATATCCCGACCGGCATCGTCGCCGCCTCGACGCAGGACCGCTCGCAGCACCGCAACCGCGTCATCGCGATGGATATGCTGAAGGCGCGGCTCTACGAGCTGGAGTTGCGCAAGCGCGAGGCCATCACCGACGGCATCGAGGCCGGCAAGACCGACATCGGCTGGGGCCACCAGATCCGCAACTACGTGCTGCAGCCCTATCAGCTGGTGAAGGACCTGCGCTCGGGGCTGGAGAAGGGGAACCCCTCCGCCGTACTGGATGGCGATCTGGATGACTTCATGGCGGCCGCGCTGGCAGCGCGCGTGGGGAATACGCGGTCGGATGCCAGCGCCAATGCGCGCTAGCCAGGGGCTCTGCCCCTGGACCCCGGCGGGGTGGAAGCCTGCGTGGCTTCCACCAGGTTCCTGCGCCTCCGTTCGATGAAGTGGCTGAAGTCACCCGTGGTCATGCCGCGGGGGAAGCGAGTCTACGCCATTGGCGACGTCCACGGCTGCGCGGAGAAGCTGCGGGAACTGCACGCACAGATCCGGGCGGACCTGACCGAGAACCCGACCTCCGGCGCGCTGCTGATCCATCTGGGCGACTTCATTGATCGCGGGCCGGACAGCGCGGGCGCCATCGAGCTCGCGATGCGCTTCGACGCCTGCCCCGTCGTGAACCTGCGCGGCAATCATGAAGCGACGCTGCTCGCCGCGCTGGATGGCGACGCACCCAGCGCCACCGACTGGATGTATTACGGCGGGCGCGAAGCCCTGGTCAGCTGGGGCCTCGCCGAGCACGCCCCGCGCGAAAGCTGGGCCACCGGCATCCCAGCGCCGCACCTGGAATTCCTGCGCGCCCTGACGCTCAGCCACCGCGTCGGCCCGTATTTCTTCGTGCATGCCGGCGTGCGGCCCGGCGTGCCGCTCGACGCGCAAGCGCCCGATGACCTGATGCGCATCCGCGGCGCCTTCCTGGACAGCGAGGCCGATCACGGCGCCTTCATCGTCCACGGCCACACGCCCGTGCGCGAGCGTGTGGCCGATCTGCGCGAGAACCGCATCAACCTCGACACCGGCGCGGTGTTTGGCGGCGTGCTGACCTGCGGCGTCTTCGAGGAAGACCGGATCGGGTTGCTCACCGCCTGAGGCAGGCGCCGACCAGGCCGTCCAGCAGCGCCCCCGCCGCCGCCGCCGCGCCGCATTCCCCCGCGAGCACCGCGCCTGCCTTTTCCGCCGTCAGGGCGGCGAAGCCATGCACGCCCGACCAGGCCAGCACCATGCGTGCGTGGCGCTGCGCCGCATCCAGATGCGGCGTGCCGGCCGTGATGGCCTCGGCCAGGGGCTGCCAGGCGGCTTCCTGCGCGGCGCGGAGGGCCGGGTTCGCGCCATCCACCAGATCGGCCCGCATCATCAGGCGGAAATGGCCGGGATGGTCGCGCGCGAAGCCGAGATAGCCCTGGCCGGAAGCGGCGAGCTGCGCCGCAGGATCGCATGCCGCCGCCGCCATGGCCGCGCGCTGCGCTTCGGCGAGGCGGGTGTAGCCCTCGGTCGCGAAGGCGGTCAGCAGCCCGCGCTTGTCGCCGAAATGGGGTGCGGCCGCGCTATGCGCCACGCCGGCGCGGCGCGCGAGGTCGCGCAGGGAGAGCGCCTCGGGCGGCTGCTCGCGCAGCGCCTCGGCCAGGGCATCGAGCAGGGCGCGGCGCAGATCGCCATGGTGGAAGCGCCCGGGTGGCTTGGGGGTGACGGCCATACCCTCACGTATCGCGTCACAGGTTGAACTTGACAATGGTCAGTTTGCGGCGATATCGGGAACTTACCATTGGACAGAAGTACGATGACCCCCGAGACCCTCTTCACCCTCGCCAACACGCTGGCGCTCGCCGGTTGGGTGGCGTTGCTGCTCTTCCCGCACCGGCGGGGCGTGAACTGGACGCTCTGCGGCCTCACGCTGCCGGTGCTCTTCGCCTTGGCCTATGGCGCGGTGCTGGCCTTCGCCATGCCGGGGGCGGAGGGCGGCTTCTCCAGCCTGGCGGGCGTGGCTGCGCTCTTCGCCTCGCCCTGGGTGCTGCTGGCCGGCTGGCTGCATTACCTGGCCTTCGATCTCTTCCTCGGCGCCTGGATGGCCCGGCGCGCGACGGCGGAGGGGCTGCCGCGCTGGACCCTCTTCCTCGCGCTGCCGCCCACCTTCCTGCTGGGCCCGCTGGGCCTGCTCGTTTTCCTCGGGCTGCGGCGGGTGGTGCGATGAGCGTGCTCGCCGAACTGCACCGCCGCCAGTCGGATTTCGCGCGGGCCGGCTGGGTGGCGCTGGCCTGGCTGCTCCTCTGCCTCATGCTCGCGGCGCTGGACCCGCGCCTTTTCGACGGCGTCTCCGTCTGGGTGAAGCCAGCCAAATTCGCCGCCTCCTTCGTCGCCTGGTTTTGGACGCTGGCCTGGCTCTGGCCGGCGCTCTCCCCCGCGCAGCAGGCGGGGCGCGTGGCGCGGGCGGTGGTTGTGGTGATGCTGGCCATGGCGCTCTTCGAGCAGGGCTGGATCACCTGGCGCGCGGCCTGGGGCGCACCCTCCCATTTCGCGCGGGATGGGTTGGGGGCGGTGGTCTATGCGCTGATGGGCCTGGGCGCCACGCTGCTGGTCGCGGGGGCCGCGCTCCTCGGGCTGATGATCCTCTGGCGCGGCAACGCCGGGATGCCGCGCGCGGCGCGCCTTGCCGCTGGGCTCGGGCTGCTGGTGACCGGCGTGCTGGGCGGCGTCACGGGCTTCGCCATCGGTGGGCAGGGCTCGGCCTGGGTGGGCGGGGGCAGCAATGCGGCGGGCTGGGCGCCCTTCTATTGGAGTTTCGCGGCGGGTGACCTGCGGATCGCGCATTTCCTGGCCATCCACGCCATGCAGGCCATCCCGCTCGCCAGCTGGCTCTGGCCGCGCGCGGCGGCGGCCTGGGGGGCAGCGGCGGGTTGGGCGGGCTTCACCTGGGGCGCGCTGCTCCTGGCGCGCGCCGCATGAAAAAGGGCCCGGCGGATGGCTCCGCCGGGCCCCCGATTCAAGACATTGCGTGTGGCGTTGCCGCCTTCAGCCAGGCACCCCAACAGGGGCGGTCATCCAGGCCACGGAAACGGCGTCGGCCAAGCTGCAATGAGACACTGGATCACCTCCTTTCGGTTGTTGACCCGGTCAGCCTGACGCCGCCGCCCCGCGTTGCGCAAGTGAAAACGCGTCAGGCTTTGATCCCGCCCCGCAGCACGTGCTTCTGGATCTTGCCCGTGCTGGTCTTGGGCAGCTCCTGGAAGAGGATGCGCTTGGGCGCCTTGAATCCGGCCAGGATACTGCGGCAATGGGCGATGATCTCGGCCTCGGTGGCACTCATTCCCGCCCGCAGCTCGACGAAGGCGCAGGGCACCTCGCCCCATTTCTCGTCGGGCTGCGCCACCACGGCGGCGAGCGCCACCGCCGGATGCTTGTAGAGTGCGTCCTCCACCTCGATGGACGAAATATTCTCCCCGCCCGAGATGATGATGTCCTTCGAGCGGTCGCGCAGCTGGATGTAGCCGTCGGGGTATTTCACGGCGAGGTCGCCCGAATGGAACCAGCCGCCGGCGAAGGCGGCGTCGGTCGCCGCCTTGTCCTTCAGATAGCCCTTCATCACGACATTGCCGCGGAACATCACCTCGCCCATCGCCACGCCATCGGCGGGGACGGGCTGCATGGTGGCGGGGTCCATCACGTCGAGTCCCTCCAGCGGCACATAGCGCACGCCCTGGCGCGCCATGAGCCTGGCCTGCTCGGCCGGCGGCACATTGTCCCAGTCCGCGTGCCACTCATTGGTGACGGCGGGTCCATAGACCTCGGTCAGGCCGTAGACATGCAGCACGGCGAAGCCGGCCGCGCGCATCGCCGCCAGAACGGCCTCCGGCGGCGGCGCGCCGGCGACGACGAAGGTGACCGAGCCGGGCAGGGCGCGTTTCTCGGCCTCGGGCGTCGCCAGCAGCGTGCCCATCACGATGGGCGCGCCGCACATATGCGTGACACCATGCTCGGCGATGAGCGACCACATGGCCGGGCCGCGCACCGCGCGCAGGCAGACATGCGTGCCCGCCATGGCCGTGATGGTCCAGGGGAAGCACCAGCCATTGCAGTGGAACATGGGCAGCGTCCAGAGATAGACCGGATGCCGCCCCATCCCCGCCGAGAGCACATTGCCGATGGCGAGCAGCTGCGCGCCGCGATGGTGATAGACCACGCCCTTCGGCTTGCCCGTGGTGCCGGAGGTGTAGTTCAGCGCGATGGCGTCCCATTCGTCGCGCGGCAGGGGCCAGGCGAATTCCTCGCTGCCTTGGCTCAGCAGCGCCTCGTAATCGAGGCCGCCCAGCGTGTCGTCCGAGGGCGCCTCGCTGTCATTGACCTCGATGATGGTGGGCTTGTTCGTGCATTGCACCAGGGCGGCGCGCAGCACCGGCACGAATTCGCGATCCACGATGATGATCTTCGCCTCGCCGTGGTCGAGGATATAGGCGATGGTCGCGGCATCGAGGCGCGTGTTGATGGTGTTCAGCACGCAGCCGGCCATGGGCACGCCGTAATGGCATTCCAGCATGGCGGGCGTGTTGGGCAGCAGGGCCGCCACCGTATCGCCGCGCCCGAGCCCGCGCTGGTGCAGCGCATGCGCCAGCTTCACGCAGCGCATCCGCAACTCGGCGTAGGAGCGCCGCAGCGCGCCATGGATCACGGCGACATGGCCGGGGAAGACTTCGGCTGTTCTTTCAAGGAAGAGCAGCGGCGTCAGCGGCTGGTGATTGGCGGCGACGCGCGGAAGCGCGTCATAGTCGGAAGCGGCCATGTCTCTATCTGTCCTGCCAAACCGGCGCGCGCTTGCCGAGGAAGGCGCCGATGCCCTCCTCCGCGTCCGCGGCCATCATATTCTCCACCATCACCGCGCTCGCCGCATCATAGGCTTCGGCCAGCGGCAGCCCGCATTGGGCATTGAAGCCGCGCTTGCCCATCCGCACCGTCACCGCCGAGCGCGTGGCGATGCTGGATGCCAGCGCCAGCGCCTCCGCCCGCGCATCCTCGGCGATGCGGTTGATGAGGCCGAGCGCGCGCGCTTCCTCCGCATGCACCCAGCGGCCGGTCAGCAGCATCTCCATCGCCGCCTTGCGCGGGATGGCGCGCGCGACGGCGACGGCGGGCGTGGAGCAGAAGAGAGCGATGTCCACGCCCGGCGTGCAGAAGCGGCTCTGGGGCGTGGCGACGGCGAGGTCACAGCTCGCCACCAGCTGGCAGCCGGCGGCGGTGGCGACGCCCTCGACCGCGGCGATGACCGGCACGGGGTGGTTCACCACCTGCTGCATCACCTGGCTGCACAGCGCCATGGTGCGGGCGAAGAAGGCGCGGCCGCCATCGGCCTCGGCGCGCGCCGCCGTGAGTTCGCGCAGGTCATGCCCGGCCGAGAAGGCCGGGCCGTTCGCCGCGAGCACCACGCAGCGCGCATCCTCGGCGGCGTGCAGCCCCTCGCGCAGCGCCTCCAGCAGCGCGAGGCTGAGCGCATTGCGTGCCGCCGGCCGGTCCAGCGTGATCACCGCCACGCCGTTGTTGTGGCGCTCGGTGACGATCATCGGCCCAGCACCCCCGCGATCTCGTCCAGGATCAGCGGATCATCGATCGTGGGGGGCACGGAATAGCTCTCGCCATCGGCGATCTTGCGGATGGTGGCGCGCAGGATCTTGCCCGAACGCGTCTTGGGCAGGCGCTGCACGACGCGCGCTTCCTTGAAGGCGGCCACGGGGCCGATGCGATCGCGCACCAGCTTCACCAGCTCCTTCGCCACGTCATCCGGGTCGCGCGCCGCGCCGGCCTTCAGCACGACAAGGCCCAGCGGCGCCTGGCCCTTCAGCGCATCGGCGATGCCCACCACGGCGCATTCCGCGACATCGGGGTGGGCCGCCAGCACCTCCTCCATCGCGCCGGTTGAGAGGCGGTGGCCGGCCACATTGATGATGTCATCCGTACGGCCCATCACCCAGACGAAGCCCTCCGCATCCACCATCCCGGCGTCGGAGCTGTCGTAATAGCCGGGGAAGGTCGAGAGATAGGCCTCGCGGTAGCGCTGCTCGGCGTTCCAGAGCGTGGGCGCGCAGCCGGGCGGCAGCGGCAGCTTCACCACCAGCGCGCCATTCTCGCCGCGCGGCACCTCTTTGCCCTCGGAATCCAGCGCGCGCACGTCGAAGCCCGGCGTGGGCTTGCCGCCGGAGCCGGGGCGCGGCTCGAACAACCCGAAGCCGCGGAAGCCCGCCGTGATCGGCCAGCCCGTCTCGGTCTGCCACCAATGATCCACCACGGGGATGCCGAGCTGTTCCGCGGCCCAGAGCGCGGTCGGCGGGTCGCAGCGCTCGCCGGCGAGGTACAGCGCCTCCAGCTTCGAGAGGTCATACTTCCGCATCAGCGCGGCTTCCGGGTCCTCCTTGCGGATGGCGCGGATGGCGGTGGGCGCGGTGAAGAGCAGGCGCACGCCATGCTCCGCGCAGACGCGCCAGAAGGTGCCGGCATCGGGCGTGCCCACCGGCTTGCCCTCGAACAGGATCGTCGTGCAGCCGGCCAGCAGCGGCGCATAGACGATGTAGGAATGGCCGACGACCCAGCCGACGTCGCTCGCCGCCCAATACACGTCGCCCGCCTGCACGCCGTAGATCATGGACATGGAGTGGTGGAGAGCGACCGCATGCCCGCCATTGTCGCGCACGATGCCCTTGGGCTTCCCGGTGGTGCCGCTGGTGTAGAGGATGTAGAGCGGATCGGTCGCCGCCACATCCACGCAAGGATGCGGCGTGCCGGCCGCTTCTTCCGCCGCGTAATCGAAGTCGCGCCCCGCCACCATGCTGGCCTCTGCCTGTGGGCGTTGCAGGATCACGCAGAAATCCGGCTTATGCGCCGACATGCCGATGGCGGCATCGAGCAGCGGCTTGTAGGCGATGACGCGCCCGGGCTCGAGCCCGCAGGAGGCGCTGATCACGGCCTTGGGCGTCGCATCCGTGATGCGCGCGGCAAGCTCCGCCGCCGCGAAGCCGCCGAAGACGACGGAATGGATGGCGCCCAGCCGCGCGCAGGCCAGCATGGCGATGGCGGCTTCCGGCACCATGGGCATGTAGATGATGACGCGGTCGCCCTTCGTGACACCGCGCGCGGCGAGCGCCCCCGCCAGCCGCGCCGTGCGGTCCCGCAATTCGGCGTAGGAGATCTTCGCCTGCGCGCCGGTGATGGGGCTGTCATAGATGAGGGCGGTCTGCGCGCCGCGCCCGGCCTCCACATGGCGGTCCAGCGCATTGTGGCAGGTGTTCAGCACGCCATCGGCGAACCAGCGGCCGAAGAGGCCCTGGGAGGCGTCCAGCGCGCGGCTGGGCGGCCGGCTCCAGGCCAGGCCCTCGGCGGCTTTCAGCCAATATCCCTCGGGGTCGTTGCGCCATTGCGCCACCGCGGCATCATAGGCCGTCATGCGTCGTCTCCCTCTTTGGAGGCGAAAATGCGCCCATGGGCGTTGCCTCGCAAGCGGGACCGCCGCACCATCCCGGCATGAGAACCCGTTTCGCGGCCCTGCCCGGCAATCTCAGGGGTGCGATCCTCATGTCCCTGGGCGGGGTGCTCTTCGCCACGGAGGCGTTGTTCATCCGCTGGATGAGCGACCGCGGCATCCCCGTCACCACGCAGCTCTTCGCGCGCTCCATCGGCCAGCTCATCTGGGTCCTGCCCTTGATCCTGGCCGCCGGCCTTGCCGTGTTCCGCACCCGGCGCACGGGCATGCACCTGCTGCGCGGCGGCTGCTCGGCCGCGACCTGGGGCTTCTATTTCCTGTCCTTCTCCTTCCTCGACCTCACCACTGCCACCGTCCTCTCCTTCACCAACGTCATGTTCACCACGATCCTGGCCCGCCCCGTGCTGGGCGAACGGGTGGATGCGGCCCGCTGGGCGGGCACGCTGCTGGGCTTCGTCGGCATCGCGGTCATGCTGCGCCCGGGCACCGACATCCCGCTCATCGGCGCGCTGGTGGCGCTGGCGGCCGCGCTGTCCTGGTGCGGCATCACGCTCACCTCGCGCAGCCTCTCGCGCACCGAGAGCACGCAGACCGTGCTGGCCTGGGTGGGCATCATCACCAGTGCCTGCGTGGCGCCCTTCGCCATCGCCCACTGGCAGCCCATCGGCCTCGTGGACCTGCTGATCCTCGCCGTCTTCGGCCTGGTCACGCCCGGCATCATCTGGCTGGTGACGGAGGCGCTGCGCGCGGGCGAGGCCAGCGCCGTCGCCCCCTTCCAATATCTGCGCCTCGTGGTGATCGCCGCCTTCGGCTGGGTGCTCTTCGGCGAGGTGCCGGATGGCTGGACCTTGCTGGGTGCCCTGATCATCCTCAGCGGCGCCGTGATCATCACCGTCAGCGAGGCGCGCAGAAGGTGACGCTCCTGCTTCAGGCCGCGCCGCTGCTGGCGCTGTTGCTGCTGCTGGCCACCGGCCGGATGGGCCCGCTCGCCGCCTGCGGCGTGGCGCTGGCGCTGGCCGTCCCGGCCATCGCCGTGACCCTGCCCGAGAGTGCGGGCCTTCCTTCCTTCCTGACCGATGCCACGCTGCGCGCCGCCTTCCTCGCCCTCCAACCCATGGCGGTGGTGGCCGGCGGGCTGCTCTTCCACGCGGCCGTCCAGCAGACGGCCGATGGCGCGCCGCGCGAGGCCAATGCGGCGCGCATCTTCGCGGTCACCCTGCCCATGGGCTGCTTCCTCGAATCGGTCACGGGCTTCGCCGTTGGCGCCGTCTTCGCGCTGGCTGCGCTGCGCTCCATGGGCATTGGCGGCGCGGTCGCCGTGGCCCTCTCGCTGCAGGGGCTGGTGATGGTGCCCTGGGGCGGGCTCGGCCCCGGCACTTCACTCGGCGCGGTGCTGGCCGGGGTGCCCGCACAGCAGGCCGTGGCCCTCACCGCCTGGCCCAATGCCGCCTGGATCATCCTGCTCACGCCCGTGATGTGGTGGCTCCAGGCGCGTGCCGGCCTCCTCGTCACCGGGCGCGAGAAGGCGATGCAGGCGCTGATGCTGACCGTGCTGGCCGTGCTGCTGGTGGCGCTGCACCCCATCCTCCCCTTCGAGGTGATCGGCGTCGTCGCCTCGGGCCTCGTCACCATCTGGGCGCTCTGGCGCGCCGACCCGCCGCGGGACCTCAAGGCGGCCCTGGGTATGAGCTGGCCCTACATCCTGCTGACGGCGGCGCTGCTGGGCGCGCGGCTGGTGCCCGATCCGCCGGCGCTGCGGCCCTTCGACGAATTGCCGGCCTTCCCGATGACGCATGTGGCCGTCGTGCTCTGGGTGGTCTCCGGCGGTTTGCTCCTGGCGCGGCGCGATGGGCTGGCGCGCGCCACCGCCGCGCTGAAGCGGGCGCAGAAGCCCGCACTCGCCATGCTGCTCTATGTCACGCTCGGGCGCTGGCTGGCCGGCAGCGGCGTGGCCCTCGCGCTGGCCACCGCGCTGATCGACGGCAAGGGCGATCTCGCCGCCTATGCGATCGTGCCGCTCGGCTTCGTCTCGGGCTTCATCACCGGCAGCAATGTCGGCGCCAACGCCGCGCTGATGCCGGTGCAGGCGGCCTTGGGCCAGGTGCTCGGGCTGCCCGTGCTGCTGGCGCCCGCGCTGCACAATTTCGCGGGTGCCGCGGGGGCTGGCATGAGCATCGCCGGCACGGCCATGCTCTGCGCCCTGCTGGCCGATGGCACGCGCCCGGTCCAGGTCTGGCGGCTGATGCTGCCCTCCATCGCGCTGGTGATGCTCTGCGGCACGCTGGCCCTGATCGTCATGAGGTGACGCCATGTCCGACTGGACCAAAGCCCAACGCCTGCTGGCGAAGGACCCCGCCCTGAAGCCGCTGGTCAAGCGGATCGGCCCCTGCACCCTCGTGCCCTTGCAGCGCGAGCCCTATGAGGCGCTGGTGCGCGCCATCGCCCACCAGCAGGTGCATGGCCGCGCGGCCGAGGCGATGCTGAACCGCTTCTGCGCCCTGCATGAGGGCGAAGGCTTCCCGCCCGCCGACTTCGTGCTGGCCCTGCCGGGCGACGCGCTGCGCGGCTGCGGCTTCTCCGGCTCCAAGGTGCTCGCCATCCAGGACATCGCCGCCAAGGCGCGGGATGGCTTGGTGCCGACGCTGGAGGAGGCGGGCCGCATCAGCGATGCCGCGCTGATCGAGCGCCTGGTCGCCATCCGCGGCGTCGGCCGCTGGACGGTGGAGATGCTGCTGATCTTCACCTTGGGCCGCCCCGACATCCTTCCCGTGGATGATTTCGGCGTGCGCGAGGGCTGGAAGCTCATCAACAGGCTGGAGGCGCAGCCGAGGCCGAAGGAACTCGCCGCCATCGGCGAGGCCTGGAAGCCCTGGCGCAGCATTGCCGCCTGGTATCTCTGGCGCGCGGCGGATGAGGGCAAGAAGGTGAAGGTCAGCGCCGTATAGCGGGCGCGGGCGTGCTGCTCTGCCGCAGGTCGTCATACAGCCCCGTCTGGCCCCGCGCGCAGGCGCCCTCGGCCAGCATGCGGCGATACCCGGCGCTGGCGGGGCCGCAGGCACGGGCGAGGCCGGCGCGGCCCTGGCCGGTGGAGTTCCGCACATCATTGATGAAGCGGTTCACCTCGGCATAGGCCGTGTTCTTCTCGGGCGTGGATTTGTTGGAGGCGGCGATGCAGGCGCGCCAGTCGCGCACCTGCTCGTTGCAGCTCGGCACGCCCGTGGTGTCGGGGGCGGGGGTGGCGGCCGGGCGGTTCTGCGCCGCGGCGCCCAACGGCGCCAGGACCAGGGGCGGCGCCAGGAGAAGGGAGAGCAGGAGCAGGTGCCGCATGGGGTGTCCCTCGATCACGCCGCGTCCCCCTCGCGCAATCCGCCCAGGAACTCCAGCACCTCGGCCATGGGCACCACATCGGCGAATTGGCGGTCCATGTCGAAGAGGGCGATGGCGTGGCTGATGGGGATGCGGTCGAACACCGCCTCCTGCGGCACGCAGACGCGCAGGTTGAAGGAGGAGGCGTCGAAGACCGTCGCCTGCACGCAATTGCTGGTGGCGCCGCCTAGCACGATCACGCTGTCCACGCCGCGATCGAGCAGGTGGCCCAGCACCGGGGTGCCGTGAAACGCGCTGGGCTTCTTCTTCACCAGCACCAGGTCGTTCGGCCCGGGCTCCATGCCCTCGGCCAGTTCCGCGCCATGCGTGCCCTCCAGGCACCAGTTGGGGCTCTCCAACAGGTCGCGCTTGCGGCCATAGACGCCGATGTCGGAGCCCGAGGGGTCGAGCGCGAAGCGGGTGAAGACGCAGGGCACGCCCGCCGCCTGCGCCGCGCGGACGATCCGCGCCGCCGCCGCCAGCGCCGCGCGGCCGATGGCGCCGCAGCTCGACGGATAGAGGTGATCCTGCCCTTCCGCGCCCACCATGTAGCGCTGGGCATCGATCACCAGCACGGCGGGGCGCTGGCCGAAGCCCATGCGGCGGCCGAATCGCCCCTTGGCCAGCACGGCGCGGTCCTGCTCGGTGAGGAAATGGTCCCAGGGTTTGGTCATGCGCCGCCTCGCTGATTGACCGCCCGTCGCGGCCCGCTTCAGGATAGGTGGCGCCGCCGCCAGCGCGAAGCCGGGAGACAACGCCATGATCCGCCGCCGCCACCTTGCCCTCGCCGCCGCCGGCCTGCCGCTTGCCGCACCCCATCTGGCCGCGCAGGCCCAGGTCGCCGACTGGCCGAACCGCCCGATCCGCCTGGTCTCGCCCTTCCCGCCCGGTGGCGCGGCTGACCTCACCGCCCGCATCATGGCCGAGGAACTGACCGGCGTGCTGCGCCAGAGCGTGGTGGTGGAGAACCGCACCGGCGTGGGCGGGGCGGTGGGCAGCGAATTCGTCGCCCGCTCCACGCCCGATGGCTACACATGGCTGCTGGCCAGCACCGGCCCCTTCGCCATCACGCCCGAGCTGGTGCGCCTGAACTTCGACCCTGCGCGGGACCTGGCGCCGGTGGCCATGGTCTCCATCGTGCCCTCGGTCTTCGTGGTGAACGCGGCCGTGCCGGCGAACAACATGGCGGAGCTGATCGCGCTCGCCCGCGCGCGGCCGGGCCAGCTCTCCTACGCCTCGGGCGGCAATGGCACGGCGCAGCATCTGTTCGGCGAGATGCTGAAGCAGATGGCCGGCCTCGACATCCAGCATGTGCCCTATCGCGGCGGCGGCCCGGCCCTGACCGATACCATCGCCGGCCGCGTGCAGATCCTCTGCGACACGCTGCCGCTTTCCCTGCCCCATATCCGCGAGGGGCGGGTGCGCGCGGTGGGCGTGACGACGGCGCAGCGCCACCCCGCGCTGCCGGATGTGCCGACCGTCGCGGAATCGGGGGTGCCCGGCTACGAGGCGGTGGGCTGGTACGGCATGGCGGCCCCCGCCGGCACGCCCGAGGCGCTGATCACGCGCATGAACCGCGAGGTGAACGCGCTGCTGGACAAGCCCATGCTGAAGGAACGCATGGCCGCCCAGGGCTCCGACCCGCTGGCCATGACGCCCGCCGCCTTCCAGGCCCGCATCGCCGAGGACCGCGCGCGCTGGGCGCGGGTGATCCGCGACGGCAACATCCGGCCCGATTGAGGCGGCTTGAAGGGATGCGCCCGCGGGCGCATCTAGGCTCCAACCAAGGAGCACCCGACATGCCGACCCCGCAGCCCGAAGCCGAACTGAAGCTCGATGCCGACGCCGCGACGCGCGACCGCATCGAGGCCGCCGCCTTCCGCAAGCTGGTGGCGCATCTGCGCGAGCGCTCGGACGTGCAGAACATCGACATGATGAACCTGACCGGCTTCTGCCGGAACTGCGTGAGCCGCTGGTACCAGGAAGCCGCCGCCGATGCCGGCACGGTGCTGGAGACGCCGGCCGCGCGCGAGATCATCTACGGCATGGACTACAAGGCCTGGCAGGCGGCGAACCAGAAGGAAGCCACCGCCGAGCAGAAGGCGGCCTTCGGCGCGGCCATGGCCAAGCACGGGTAGAGGCGCTACCTCCCTCTCCCGAATTCCGCTTGCGAGAGACACCATGTCCGACACCGAAGACGATACATCAAAGGCGGGGGCCAGCCGCGCGCGCCAGGCCGCCGATTCCGACACGGGGGGCATCGCCGCCGACCGGCTGCGCTCCATCGTCGAGCGCATCGAGCGCCTGGAGGAGGAACGCAAGGCGCTGGGCGACGACATCAAGGATATCTACGCCGAGGCGAAATCCGCCGGCTTCGAGGTGAAGGTCGTCCGCCAGATCATCCGCCTGCGCAAGCAGGAGCCGGCCGAGGTGGAGGAGCAGGAGACCCTGCTCGACCTCTACCGTCGCGCCTTGGGGATGTAGGGGCCTCGCTGCGAGGCTGATTCACGCCCCGGGCGTCCCGCCCAGGGCGATCAGGCTCGGCTACTCCAGCTTCAGCCCGGCCACCCGGACCAGCTCCGCCCATTGCGGGCCGTCGCGCTCCATCGCGGCGCGGAACTGGGCGGGCGTGGAGCAGACCGGCACCGTGCCCATTCGCTCCAGCGCCGCGCGGAAGGGCGCCTCGCCGCAGGCGGCGCCCAGGATCTCCGCGATGCGCGCGATCGCGGGCTCCGGCGTGCCGGCGGGTGCGGCGATGCCGTTCCAGGTCTCGGCGCGGAAGCCGGGGAAGCCCTGTTCCTCCACCGTGGGCACGCCCGGCAGCGCCGCCATGCGCGCGCCGCCCGCCACCGCCAGAACGCGGATCGTCCCCGTGCCCTGGTGGGGGATGATGTCCGAAGGGTTGCCGAAATAGGCGGCCACATCGCCCGCCAGCACCGCCTGCATGGCGGGCGCACCGCCGCGATAGGGCACGTGCTCGGCGCTCACGCCCGCACGGTGCAGCAGCAGCGCCATGGCCAGGTGGTTGGAGGAGCCGTTGCCGCCGCTGGAATAGCTGACGCGCCCCGGATTGGCGCGCAGATAGGCGATGAATTCCGGCAGCGTGTTCACCCCGATCCGCGCCGAGACCGCCAGCACCTGCGGGTTGGCGCCGATGATGGAAATCGGCGCGAAATCCCGCGCGGCATCATAGGGCACGCGCGTGAGCGCCGGTAGCATCACCATCTGCGACGCGCTGGCCGTGAGCAGGGTGTAGCCATCCGGCCGGCTGCGGGCCACCGCCTCCACCGCGATGGCGCCACCCGCGCCGGTGCGGTTCTCCACCACCACCGATTGGCCGAGCTTCGCGCCCAGCGCCTCGGCGCTCAGCCGCCCCACGCTGTCGGTCACGCCGCCGGGGGCGAAGGGCACGATGAGCCGCAGCGGGCGGTCGGGCCAAGCCTGCGCGAGGGCCGCCGGTGCGGCGAGGCAGAGGGCCAGGAGGGGGATGAACCGTCTCACCAGGGATGCGCTCCTTCGATGTGGCCCGCCATCATTGGCCAGCCGCAACCAGGGGCCAAGCGAAACCTGCCCGCGCGCCGCATGCAAATCGCGCTGGCGCCCAAATCCTGCTGGCACCCAAATCCTGCTGGCGCTTGGGCGATTTCCGGTCCATAACCCCCCGTAACCGTCCGGGGCATGGCCCGGGGCGGTTCAAACCGCCTGCGTTTGCGGCGGGTTGTCAGAGCCTCCGAGCCCTCCTGAACGGATGATGGGTCTGGCGGCGTTTCCGGCCACATGGCACCGCCGCGGGGTTGCAGATCCCCGGCCTCCATGTCGCCCGAGACGCCGGAAGCCTCCCTTCCCAAGGGTGCCCCGGTGGTTGGACTGCCTTCCTGCCGCGTCGCAACTCACAGCTCCGCCGTCGCGCGGGGCCAGACGCATGCCCTCCATCCGGGGGGCCAGAAGGACGACGCATGTTCGACAACTACTTCCGCAAGGATATTTCCTGGGGCGGGCAGATCCTCACCCTCGAGACGGGCAAGATCGCCCGCCAGGCCGATGGCGCGGTGATGGCCCGCCTGGGCGACACCATCGTGCTCTGCACCGTGGTCGGCGCCCGCAGCGTGAAGCCGGGCCAGGATTTCTTCCCGCTCACGGTCAACTACCAGGAAAAGGCCTTCGCGGCCGGCAAGATCCCGGGTGGCTTCTTCAAGCGCGAAGGCCGCCCCTCCGAGAGCGAGACCCTGATCTCGCGCCTGATTGACCGCCCGCTGCGCCCCCTCTTCCCCGAGGGCTTCCGCAACGAGGTGCAGGTCATCGCCACCGTCCTCAGCCATGACCTCGAGAACGATCCCGACATGGTCGCCCTCGTCGGCTGCTCGGCCGCGCTGACGCTCTCGGGCATTCCCTTCTTCGGCCCGGTGGGCGGCGCGCGCGTCGGCTACATCGACGGCGCCTATGTGCTGAACCCGACCGCCGCGCAGCGCAAGCTCTCCAAGCTCGACCTCGTGGTCGCCGGCACGGCCGAGGGCGTGCTGATGGTGGAATCCGAGGCCTCCGAGCTGTCGGAAGATGTCATGCTGGGCGCCGTGAAGTTCGGCCATGAGGGCTTCCAGCCGGTCATCCAGGGCATCATCGCGCTGGCCGAAGTGGCCGCGAAGGAGCCGTGGGACGTCGCGCTGGAAGACCCGGCGAAGGACGCGCTGAAGGCCCGCATCGCCGAGCTCGGCACCGCGCCGATGGCCGAGGCCTACAAGATCACCGAGAAGCTCGCCCGCCAGAAGGCCGTGGGCGAGGCGAAGAAGGCCGTGATCGCGGCGCTGGAAGCGGAGGGGGGCGATGTCGCCGCCGCCAAGGGGCTGATGAAGGAGCTGGAGGCGGACGTGGTCCGCAACGCCATCCTCGACACCGGCCTGCGCATTGACGGCCGCGACACCAAGACCGTCCGGCCCATCCTCTCCGAGGTGGGCGTGCTGCCGCGGGCGCACGGCTCGGCGCTCTTCACGCGTGGCGAGACGCAGGCGCTCTGCGTGGCCACGCTCGGCACCGGCCAGGATGAGCAGATCATCGACGCACTCGCGGGCGAGTACCGCGAGAACTTCATGCTGCACTACAACTTCCCGCCCTACTCGGTGAACGAGACGGGCCGCATGGGCTCGCCCGGCCGTCGCGAGATCGGCCATGGCAAGCTCGCCTGGCGCGCGATCCACCCGGTCCTGCCGGAGAAGGAGAAGTTCCCGTACACGATGCGCGTCGTCTCGGAGATCACGGAGTCCAACGGTTCCTCCTCCATGGCGACGGTCTGCGGCACCTCGCTCTCGCTGATGGATGCGGGCTGCCCGCTGCTGCGCCCGGTGGCCGGCATCGCCATGGGCCTGATCAAGGAAGACCGCGGCTTCGCCGTGCTGTCGGACATCCTGGGCGACGAGGATCACCTCGGCGACATGGACTTCAAGGTGGCCGGGACGGAAGCGGGCATCACCGCCCTCCAGATGGACATCAAGATCACCTCCATCACCTTCGACATCATGAAGACGGCGCTGGAGCAGGCGAAGGACGGCCGCTTCCACATCCTGGGCGAGATGGCCAAGGCCATTTCCGGTGCCCGCGGCGAGATGGCGGCCACCGCGCCGCGTATCACCGTGATCAATGTGCCGAAGGACAAGATCCGCGACGTGATCGGCACGGGCGGCAAGGTGATCCGGGAGATCGTCGAGCAGACCGGCACCAAGATCGACATCGAGGATGACGGCACGATCAAGATCGCGTCCTCCAGCACCGAGGCGACGGAAGCCGCGATCAACAAGATCCGCGGCATCGTGGCCGAGCCGGAGATCGGCGTGATCTACAACGGCAAGGTCGTGAAGACCGCCGAATTCGGCGCCTTCGTGAACTTCCTGGGCGCCAAGGATGGCCTGGTTCACATCAGCGAGTTGGCCAATGAGCGCGTGAACCGCACCACCGACGTGGTGAAGGAAGGCGACGCCGTGAAGGTCAAGGTCATCGGCTTCGACGATCGCGGCAAGGTGAAGCTCTCCATGCGCGTGGTGGATCAGGAGACGGGTGCGGACATCACCGAGCAGGTGGGCGAGCGCCGCCCCCGCGCCGAGGGTGAGGGCGAGGAGCGTCCGCGCCGCGAGGGCCGGGACCGCGGCCCGCGCCGCAGCCGGGACGACTGATCCCCGGCCCAAAGGCGACTTGAACAGTGAAACCGTCCGGTGCTTTCTTGCGCCGGACGGTTTCGCCATAACTTCACAATTCTAGAATTCGGCACGGCAGGGACGGCAGCAGTGAAGGCGATCAACAGCATCCGCATGGGCGGCGTGGATGTCCTCCCCCTGGTCGAGGGTGGCAAGGGCGTGGCCGTGAGCAATGGCCTGACCGCGGGCGCCTGGGCGGCGGCCGGCGGCGTCGGAACCTTCTCCGCCGTGAATGCCGACAGCTACGACAGCGAGGGCCGGACCATCCGGCAGATCTATTCCGGCAAGACCCGGCGCGACCGCCATGAGGAGCTGGTCGCCTACGGCATCGCCGGCGGCATCGCCCAGGCGCGCGAGGCGCGGGACGTAGGCGGCAAGAACGCCCGCATCCATGCCAATATCCTCTGGGAGATGGGCGGCGCGGAGCGCGTGATCCGCGGGGTGCTGGAAGGCGCCAAGGGCTTGGTGAACGGCGTCACCTGCGGCGCGGGCATGCCCTATCGCCTGGCCGAGATCGCCAAGGATTTCGGCGTCCATTACTACCCGATCGTCTCCTCCGCCCGCGCCTTCAGCGCGCTTTGGAAGCGCAGCTACTCCAAGGTGAGCGAATGGCTGGGCGGCGTGGTCTATGAGGACCCCTGGCTGGCCGGCGGCCATAACGGCCTCTCCAACAGCGAGGACCCGAAGAAGCCCGAGGCCCCCTATGAGCGCGTGCGCAAGCTGCGCGAGCAGATGCGCGCCTTCGGCCTCGATGAGACGCCGATCATCATGGCGGGCGGTGTCTGGTGGCTGGAGGAGTGGTCCGACTGGATCGACAACCCCGAGCTCGGCCCCATCGCCTTCCAGTTCGGCACCCGCCCGCTGCTGACCAAGGAAAGCCCGATCAGCGACGCCTGGAAGCAGCGGCTGACGCAGCTGAACCCGGGGGATGTGCTGCTGCAGCCGTTCTCGCCGACCGGCTTCTACTCCTCGGCTGTCCGGAACGACTTCCTCCGCGATCTGGAGGCCCGCAATGAGCGCCAGGTCGCTTATACGAGCGAGCCGGTGGGCGAGCACACGGCCGAATTCGGCGTGGGCCCGCGCAAGCGCCTCGTCTGGCTGACGCCGGGCGATCGCGCCCGGGCTGAGGCCTGGACGCAGGCGGGCTTTACGGAAGCCATGCGGACCCCCGATTCGACGCTGATCTTCGTGACGCCGCCCAACGCGCAGGAAATCCTGGCCGACCAGGTGGCCTGCATGGGCTGCCTCAGCCATTGCCGCTTCAGCAACTGGACGCAGAACGAGCCCGATTTCAGCACGGGCAAGAAGGCCGATCCGCGCAGCTTCTGCATTCAGAAGACGCTGCAGGACATCGCGCATGATGGCAGCCTGGAGAACAACCTGATGTTCGCCGGGCACAACGCCTATCGCTTCAGCTCCGACCCCTTCTACTCCAACGGCTTCGTGCCGACGGTGAAGCAGCTGGTCGAGCGGATCATGACGGGCCGGTAGAGCATGATCCGCTGAGGCGAAAGCCGAAGCGGTGAATCATCCTCTCGGCTAAGCGAGCATGATCCGCTGAGGCGAAAGCCGAAGCGGTGAATCATCCTCTCGGCCAAGCGAGCATGATCCGCTGAGGCGAAAGCCGAAGCGGTGAGTCATCCTCTTGGCCGCATCCCGAGGCGCAGCACGCCCTCCGGGCTCGGCTCAGCCGCCCTTGCGCACGCGCAGCCGCCCGTGCCCATCCTCGCCATGCGTCGCCTCCAGGATCTCGTGGCCCTGTTCCTCCAGGCTGCGCGCGAGGTTCCGGCGCGGTTCCTCGCCTTTGTAGAGAATGTCGAGCACGCCACCGGCCGCCATCTTGTCCAATTGTAACCGAGTTCGAACGAAGGTCATGGGGCAGGTATCTGCTGTAACGTCGATGACCAAGGGATTCATCCTCGTTGATTCTTTGCTCTACGGAGCAATTCAGGGTGGAAGCATCTTGCAAAAGGCCAGATGAACTCGCTATTCACTTGGTGAAGTGATTCTGGAAAGAAAAACCATGTCTGATCTTGCAAATGGCAGCGATCTCCTGGGCCTGACCGCCGAAATCGTATCCGCTCATGTTTCGAACAATCCGGTCTCGGTGAATGATTTGCCGACGCTGATCGTCGAAGTCCACCGGACGTTGGCCTCGCTCGGCACGGTTCCCGCCCGGGTTGAGGCGGAAAAGAAGATGCCCGCGGTTCCGGTGAAGAAATCCATCACCCCGGACTACCTGATCTGTCTGGAGGACGGCAAGAAGCTCAAGATGCTGAAGCGCCACTTGCAGACCTCCTACGGCATGACGCCGGACCAGTACCGCGACAAGTGGGGCCTGCCGCCGGAATACCCGATGGTGGCGCCGAACTACGCGAAGCACCGTTCGTCCCTGGCCAAGCAGATCGGCCTCGGCACGCAATCCCGCAAGCCTGGGGCGTAACACCCGCGCGCCCCGGCCAGATCGGCCGGGGCGGCTTCATTCAGACGCGAACATGCTCTATGGGCTGGATCGCGCCCAGTGATGTCGGGCCAGGAAGGCAGAGAGGGCGGGGCCATCAGCGACCGCATGTCCCGGATCGAGCAGATGTGCGTGGAGCGCGGCCTGAAGATGACAGGCCAGCGCCGGCTGATCGCGCGCGTGCTCTCCGAAAGCGAAGACCACCCGGATGTGGAGGAGCTGTACCGGCGCGCCGTGGCGCTGGACAACCGCGTCTCCGTCGCCACCGTCTATCGCACCGTCCGCCTGCTGGAGGAGAAGGGCATCCTCGAGCGCCGCGACTTCGGCGGCGGCCGCGCCCGCTTCGACCCCGCCGATCGCGGCATCCATCACCACCTGATCGATGTGGACACCGGCAACGTGATCGAATTCTCCGACGCCGAGCACGATGCCCTAGCGCGCGAGATCGCGGCCCGGCTGGGCTTCGACCTCGTGCAGGTCCGCCTCGAGATCTTCGGCCGCCGCCTATGAGCGAGGCGCCGCCCTTCGAGGAAATCCGCTCCAGCAACCTCGGCGTCCGTGTCGCGACGACCGAGGCGGAGATCGTCGCCGCCCAGGCGCTGCGCTACCGCGTCTTCTACGAGGAGATGGGTGCCCGCGCCGACGCCGCGACCAATGCGAGCCGCCTGGACGCCGATGCCTATGATGCCGTGGCCGATCACCTGCTGGTGGTGGACCATGACCGCGGCGAGGGGCCTGAGAGCGTGGTCGGCACCTATCGCCTGATCCGCCGGTCCGCCGCGCAGCGCATCGGCCGCTTCTACTCCGAGGACGAGTACGACATCGCGCGCATCCTCGCCTACAAGGACGGCATCCTGGAGCTGGGACGTTCCTGCACGGATGTCGCCTATCGCACGCGCGGCACGCTGCAACTGCTCTGGCGCGGCATCGCGGCCTATGTGTTCAACCACAAGATCGGCCTGATGTTCGGCTGCGCCAGCCTGCCCGGCACGGATCTCGAGGCCAATGCGGCGCAGCTCTCCTATCTCGCGCAGAACCACCAGGCGCCGGCGGAGCTCTGCCCGCGCGCGGTCGAATCCCGCTACCTGCCGATGGACCGACTGCCCGCCGGCAGCTTCGACGCGAAGCGGGCGTTGATGTCCCTGCCGCCGCTCATCAAGGGCTATCTGCGCCTGGGCGGTTATGTCGGCGATGGCGCGGTGCTGGACCACCAGTTCAACACCACCGATGTCGCCATCGTGGTGATGACGCAGCAGATCACCGACAAGTACTACAAGCACTACGAGCGCAAATCCGGCTGGGATGGCAACGACCGCGCCGGCTGATCACAGCCGGATGTTCAGCCAGCCGCGCGCATCCATCTCCGCCGCATCGCCGGGCAACAGCAGGATGGTGGTGGTGGCACTCTCGATGATGGCGGGGCCTGTCACCGCCTGTCCCGCCGCCAGTGCCGCGAAATCCCAGACCGGCAAGTCGGCCCATCCACCCTCCAACAGCGCGCGCCGCGTGCCGAGGGGTGCGGCGGGTGTGGCCGCGCCGGCGGGGCGTTGCGGCAGCGGCGGCAGCAGACCGGCGGCGGCGGCGCGGGCGGTGACCAGCACCACCTCCTCCTCCGGCAGGTCATAGGTGAAGAGCGCGCGGTGGCGGGCATGGAAGGCTTCGCGCAGGCCGGCGCGCGTCATCGGCACGCCGCCCAGATCCACCGTGATCTCGAAGACCTGTTCGCCATAGCGGAGGTCGGCCGCGCGATGGCCTCGCACCTCGCCCTGGAACCACTGCGCGAGCTGCGCCTGTGCTTCCGCCTCCAGCCCCTCGAACAGCGCGGCCAGCGCGGCGTCCTCCGGCATGGCCGTCGCGCTGACCACGCTGCGCGCGATCTCGTGCCGCAGCTCCGTCTGCAGCATCCCCCAGGCGGAGAGCCCGGCGGCGAAGAGCGGCACGGCGATGCGCGCCATGCCGAGATCGCGCGCCACCGCACTCGCGTGCAGCCCGGCCGCGCCGCCGAAGGCCAGCAGGGTCGCGCTGCGCGGATCCACGCCGCGCCGCACCGTCGCCACGCGTACGCCATCGGCCATGCGCGCATTCACCAGGCGATGGATGCCGAGCGCCGTGGCCTCGGTGGAGAGGTTCAGCTTCGCGGCCAGCGCGGAGATGGCGCGTTCCGAGGCCGCGGCGTCGAGCAGGCGCGCGCCGCCCAGGAAGCGCGTGGCGTCCAGGTAGCCGAGCGTCAGGTTGGCATCGGTGACGGTGGGCTCGGTGCCGCCATGCCCGTAGCAGGCAGGGCCGGGCCTGGCGCCGGCGGATTGCGGCCCGACCTCCAGCGTGCCGCGCGCGCCCAGATGCGCGATGGAGCCGCCGCCCGCGCCCAGCGTGATGATGTCGAGGCTGTCGAGCGCGATGCGTTCGCCCCCCACCTCGCGCCCGCGCCCCAGCGTGGCCGCGCCATCCTGGATGAGCGCGATGTCCGTCGAGGTACCGCCCATATCCAAGGTCACGAGTTGATCACCCATGCCCCGCTTGGCCAGCGCCACCGCCGCCGCAACGCCGCCCGCCGGGCCGGAAAGCGCGGTGCCGACGGCGAGCCGCGCGGCCTCGGCGATGGGTGCCATGCCGCCATGCGAGAGGATGACGAAGACCGGCTGCGTGTAGCCCGCCGCGCGCAGCCGCGCCTCGAGCCGCGTCAGATAGCGGAAGACGACGGGGCCGACATAGGCGTTCACCGCCGTGGTGGAGAAGCGCTCGAACTCCTTGATCTGCGGCAGCACATCGGCCGAGCAGGTCACGAAGACGCCGGGCAGCGCGGCCCGCACCGCCTCGGCCGCCGCATGCTCGTGCTTCGGCGCCGCCCAGGAATGCAGGAAGCAGATGGCGACGGACTCCACCTCCGCCTCCCGCAGGCGTACGATGGCCGCCTCCAGGCTCGCGGCGTCGAGCGGGATTTCGACGCTGCCATCGGCGCGCAGCCGCTCGCGCACCGGCAGGCGCAGCTGGCGCGGCACCAGCGCGGGCGGTTGCGGCAGGCGGAGGTCGTAGCGCGCGGGCTTCAACCCCTCGCGCATCGCGATCACGTCGCGATGGCCCTCCGTGGTGAGCATGGCCGTCTTCGCGCCACGCCGCTCCAGCAGCGCGTTGGTGGCCACCGTGGTGCCATGGACGATGCGCGTCGTCGTCTCCAGCAGCTCGGCCAGCGTCAGGCCGATGGCGGCGGCGAGGTTGGCCAGGCCGTCCAGCACGCCCTCGCTCTGATCCCCTGGCGTGCTGGGCGCCTTGGCGAGGAACTCGCGCCCTTCCTCATCCACGCCGACCACATCCGTGAAGGTGCCGCCGACATCCACGCCGATGGTGTAGCGCATCAGGCCAGCCCTTCTTCTGCGTCGCGAGCGATCAGTGCGGGGTCACGCCGCGCCGGGTCGCCCCAGCCGCCACCACCGGCCGAGCGGATGTGCAGCACCTCGCCCGGCTGGATTTCGACGCCCACTTCCTTCGTGCGGAGCAGGCGCTCCGATCCATCGGCCCGGCGGAGCGCGTAGCGATGCGGCGCGCTGTCCTGCCCACCGCACATGCCCGCGCTGCCATGCCGCGCGCCGTCGCCGGCCGTATTGCCGCGCGCGGGGCCGTCGCTTTCCACCACCAGCTCCAGCTCCGCGCCATGGCCGCCGCGGAACTCGCCGGCGCCCGCCGTGCCGGCGCGGAATTCATGGCGGCGGAAATGCAGCGGGAAGCGCGCCTCGGCCATTTCCACGCTGCCGAATTTCAGCCCGCCCGCCGAATGCCATTCGCCCGCGGTGGACCAGCCATCGCCCTTCGCATGCCCGCCGCCACCCGGCCGCGCATGGAACAGGTGCCAGACGAATTTCCGCTCGGGCCGGCGCGCGTCGCGCCCCGTGATGGCGATGCGGAAGCGCCGCCCCCAGCCGCCCATCGCGCGCTCCGGGCAGCCATGCTGCATGGCGCGCATGATCGCCTCCACGATCTCATTGCTGCAATGGCTGGTGCAGAGCGTCACCGCGGCACCCTCCCGCGCCCAGACCACGGAGCCCTCCCGCGCCACGACCTTCAGCGCGCGGAACGCGCCCTCGTTCTTCTGCACATCCGCGTCCAGCAGATAGGCGAAGGCCATGCAGACCGCGGAAAACATGTTGGGGTAGGAGGAATTCACGAAGCCCGGCACCTGGTCGTCCGAGGCGCTCAGATCCACCGTCAGCGTGCCGCCCTGCTTGGTGCAGGTGGCGCGGATGGCGATGTCCTCATTGCCATGTCCGTCATCATCCAGCAGCGCCGTGCCGGTCCAGGTGCCATCGGGCCAGGATTCCAGGATGCGCCGCGTATGCGCATGCGCGAGGTCCAGGATCGCCTCCACCGCCGCCATCAGCCCTTCGCCGCCATGCTGTGCCAGCAGCTCGCCGAGCCGGTTCGCGCCCAGCTTGGCCGCGCCCAGCATGGCCGCGAGGTCACCGCGGAAGTCGCGGTTGATGCGGGTGTTGAGCGCGAGCATGGCGACCAGGTCCTCGCGCATCTCGCCATTCTCGCCGAGGCGGATGGGCGGTATGCGCAGGCCCTCCTGCCAGATCTCCGTGGCGCCGGGGTTGTAGCCGCCATGCGTGCCGCCGCCGATGTCGCTCTGATGCGCGCGGACCACGGAGAAGAAGCGCACCTGTCCGCCTTCAAACACCGGCACGACGATCGTCAAATCCGGCAAATGGCTACCGCCATGCCAGGGGTCGTTCAGCAGGAACACGTCGCCCGGCTTCATCTTCCCGTCGAAGGCATCCCGCACCGCCTTGGCCGCGAAGGGCATGGCGCCGACATGCACCGGGATGTGGTCCGCCTGCGCCACCAGCCGGCAGGCGCCATCCGTCATCGCGATGGAGAAGTCGCGGCTGGAATTCAGGATCTGGCTATAGGCGGTGCGCAGCAGCCCCTCGCCCATCTCCTCCACGATCGCGGTGAAGCGGGCGGAGAGAACGGCAAGCGTCACGGGGTCCATGCGGCACGGCTCCATCTTGGCGAGGTCCCGAGCGTGGCGCATCCTGCCGGGAACCAAAAGAGGAGGAGCGCATATGTCTCTCACCACCCTGGCCACCGGCCTGAGATTCCCCGAAGGCCCCGTGGTGCTGCCGGACGGCTCCATCGCGCTGGTCGAGATCGAGGCGCAGGTCGTCTCCCGCATCGCGCCTGACGGCACGCGCAGCATCATCGCGCGCCCGGGCGGCGGCCCGAACGGCCTCGCTGCCGGGCCAAACAACACCCTCATCCTCTGCAACAATGGCGGCTTCACCTGGCATGAGGAGCCGGAAATCCTCCGCCCCTCCGGCACCGCGCCCGACTACACGAACGGCCGGATCGAGGTGGTGGACATCGTAACCGGCAGCGTCCGCACCCTCTATGACCGCTGCGGCGACGTGATGCTGAAGGGCCCGAACGACCTGCAGCTCGATGGCAAGGGCGGCTTCTGGTTCAGCGATCTCGGCAAGGTCCGCGCGCGCGACCGCGATCACGGCGGCGTCTATTGGGCGGCGCTCGACGGCAGCAGGATCGTGGAAGCCGCCTTCCCCATCTTCGGCGGCGCCAACGGCATCGGCATCAGCCCGGATGGCGAGAAGCTCTACGTGGCCGAAACCGAAACCGGCCGCCTCTGGGCCTTCGACATCATGGGCCCGGGGCACCTGCGCAAGAACCCCTGGCCCAGCACCAGCGGCGGCTCGCTGCTCTGCCAGTTTCCGGGCTTCCGCCGGCTGGACAGCCTGGCGATCACGGCGGCGGGCAACATCGTCGTCGCCACGCTGGTCTCAGGGGAAATCACCACCGTCTCGCCCGCCGGCGAAATCCTCGATGTGGTGAAGATGCCGGAACGGATGCCGACGAACATCTGCTTCGGCGGGGCCGACATGAAGACGGCCTACATCACGCTGTCGAATACGGGGAAGCTGGTGAGCATGCCTTGGCGGGAAGCGGGGCTGAAGCTTCCCTACTAGCATTCAAGGGGCTCTGCCCCTTGAACCCCGGCAAAGGCCCAGGCCTTTGCAAACCTCAAGAGAGGGCGGCGACGCCGGGGAGTTCCTTGCCTTCCAGCCACTCCAGGAAGGCGCCGCCGGCGGACGACACATAGCTCATCCGCTCGGAAACGCCGGCGTGGCGCAGTGCCGAAACCGTATCGCCACCGCCGCCCACCGAGCGCAGCTGCCCGGCCTCAGTGAGGCGCGCCACCTCCTTCGCCACGGCCACCGTCGCCGCATCGAAGGGCGCGATCTCGAAGGCGCCGAAGGGGCCGTTCCAGACCAGCGTCTTCGCCGCCGCCAGACGCTTCACCACATCGGCCACCGTGGCAGGCCCCACATCCAGCGCCATCATGTCGGCCGGAACCGCGTCCAGCCCGACCACGCGGTTCGGCGAATGCGCGGCGAAGCCCTCGGCCACGACCAGGTCGAGCGGCAGCACGATCTCGCAGCCGCGCGCCTTGGCACCGGCCAGGATCTCGCGCGCCGTCTCATGCATGTCGGCTTCCTGCAGCGACTTGCCGACCGCATGCCCCTGCGCCGCGAGGAAGGTGTTGGCCATCGCGCCGCCAATCACCAGCACATCCACCTTGGACGAGAGGTTCCCCAGCAGGTCGAGCTTGGTGGAAACCTTGGCCCCGCCCACAATCGCCACCACCGGCCGCTGCGGAGTGCCCAGCGCCGCATCCAGCGCCTCCAGCTCCTGCTGCATCAGCCGGCCGGCATAGGCCGGCAGCAGCCGCGCCACGCCCTCGGTGCTGGAATGCGCACGATGCGCCGCCGAGAAGGCGTCATTCACGAACACGTCCGCAAGTTTGGCGAGGCCGGCGGCCAGCGCCGCGTCGTTCTTCTCCTCGCCCGCATGGTAGCGGGTGTTTTCGAGCAGCAGCACCTCGCCATCCTTCAGCGCGGCGGCGGCGGCCTCGGCGTCCCCGCCGATGCAGTCATCCACGAAGGCGACGGGCTTGCCGAGCGAGGCGGAGAGGGCCGCCTGCATCGGCTTCAGCGACATCTCCGGCACGCGCTTGCCCTTGGGGCGATCGAAATGCGAGCAGACGATGACCCGCGCACCCTTGGCGCAAAGCTCCGCGATGGTGGGGCAGAGGCGCTCGATGCGCGTCATGTCGGTGATCTTGCCGTCCTTCACCGGGAGGTTGAGGTCGGCGCGGAGCAGCACGCGCTTGCCGCGCGGATCGAGGTCATCGAGGGTGCGGAACGCGGGCATCAGGGCCTCCGGCAAAAGGACAGAACCAACGAAAAAATGAGCCGCCCCCGGAGAATCCGGCCGCAAAGCGGCCGGCGCGCCCAGACCATCAGCGCCGCCGGGCGCCCCTTACGCGGCGCGAAGCCAAGGCCGCGGATGCGGCCGCCCGGCGTCTGAGGGCGTCAAAAAATCAAGCAATCGCACTCACAGGCTGCCGTAGTAGGCGGCTGTGTCGCTCATGCGATTGCTGAAGCCCCACTCGTTGTCGTACCAGGACATCACACGCACCAGGCCGCCATCCACCACCTGCGTCTGTGTCGCGTCGAAGGTCGAGCTGTGCGGGTCGTGGTTGAAGTCGATCGAGACCAGCGGCGCCGTGTTGTAGCCCAGGATGCCCTTCAGCGGGCCGCTCTCGGCCGCCGCCTTCATCACGGCGTTGATCGCCTCCTTCGTCAGGCCCTCGGTCTTGGCCGGCACGAAGTCGAGCGAAACGAGCGAGACGTTCGGCGTCGGTATGCGGATGGCGGTGCCGTCCAGCTTGCCCTTCAGCTCCGGCATGACCAGGCCCACGGCCTTGGCCGCGCCGGTCGAGGTCGGGATGGCGGAGACGGCGGCGGCGCGGGCGCGATGCAGGTCCTTGTGCAGCGTGTCCACCGTGTTCTGGTCACCCGTATAGGCGTGGATGGTGACCATGTAGCCGCGCAGGATGCCGAAGTGGTCGTGCAGCACCTTGGCGACCGGCGCCAGGCAGTTGGTGGTGCAGGAGGCGTTGGAGACGATCTTGTCCTCGGCCGTCAGCGTCGTGTGGTTCACGCCGTACACGATGGTCTTGTCCGCGCCGTCGCCGGGGGCGGAGATCAGAACCTTCTTCGCACCCGTGCCCAGCAGCATCGAGGCCTTGTCGCGCGCGGTGAAGATGCCGGTGCACTCGGCCGCCACGTCCACGCCGTTCCACTGCAGCTTGGAGGGGTCGCGCTCGGCCGTCACCTTGATCGGGCCCCAGGTCTTGCCATGGGCCTTGATGGTGATGCTGTCGCCATTGACGATCACCTCGCCCGGGAAGCGGCCATGCACGCTGTCATGGCGGAAGAGGTGGGCATTGGCCTCGACCGAGCCGAGGTCGTTGATGGCCACGAACTCCACATCGTCACGCCCGCTCTCGCAGGCCGCGCGCAGAACCAGGCGGCCGATACGCCCGAAGCCGTTGATGGCAATCTTCACCGTCATGTTCTTGGTCCTTATCCCAGAAGCTTCTTCGCGGCCGCGACGAGGGCGGGGGCCGTGATCCCGAAATGCTCGAAAAGTTTCTCGGCCGGCGCCGAGGCGCCGAAGCCGCTCATGCCCACGAAGGCATGGGTCCAGCGCTCCCAGCCGAAGCCGATGCCGGCCTCGATGCCCAGGCGCGGTGCCGTGCCCAGCACGCTGGCGCGGTATTCGGGATCCTGCTGGGCGAAAAGCTCCCAGCTGGGCATGGAGACAACGGCGGCCTGGATTCCCTGCTCGGCCAGCGTGGCGCGGGCGGCCATGGCGATCTGCACCTCGCTGCCGGTGGCGATGAGCGTGATGTCGCGCGCGCCCTCGGCCTCGGCCAGCACATAGGCGCCGCGGGCCGAGCGGTTCTCGGTCGCATCCTCGCGCAGCGCCGGCAGCGCCTGGCGCGAGAGGGCCAGCACCGAGGGGCCTTCCGTGCGACGGAGTGCCAATTCCCAGCACTCGGCGGTTTCCATCGCATCCGCGGGGCGGAAGACGGCGAGGTTGGGGATGGCGCGCAGCGAGGCGATGGTCTCGACCGGCTGGTGCGTCGGCCCATCCTCGCCGAGGCCGATGCTGTCATGCGTCAGCACATGGATCACGCGCTGGTGCATCAGCGCGGCCAGGCGCAGCGCCGGGCGCAGATAGTCGGCGAAGATCAGGAAGGTGCCGCCATAAGGGATGATGCCGCCATGCAGCGCCATCCCGTTCATGGCGGCCGCCATGCCATGCTCGCGCACGCCCCAATGCACGTAGCGGCCGTTGAAGTTGCCCGGGCCGATGGCGGGCACGCCCTTCACATCGGTGTTGTTGGAGCCGGTGAGGTCGGCGCTGCCGCCCACCATCTCCGGTACCGCCGGCACCAGCGCGCCGAGGCTGCGCTGGCTGGCGATGCGGCTGCCGATCTTGGGCTTTTCGGTGGCGAAGGTCGCGCGCAGCGCCTGCAGGCCCTCGGCCCAGTTCTCCGGCAGCTTGCCGGCCATGGCGCGCTCGAACTCCACGCGCATCGGGTGCTTTGCGAGCCGCTTCAGCCAGGAGCGCCGCGTGCCGGCGCTGCGACGGCCGGCCTCCTCCCACTTCGCCTTCAGGCCTTCGGGGATGGTGAAGGGCTCGTCGTTCCAGCCGAGCGCCGACTTGGCGCCAGCGATCTCGTCGGCCCCCAGCGGCGCGCCATGGCTGCCCGCGGTGCCCGCCTTCTTGGGCGCGGCGAAGCCGATGATGGTGCGGCAGGCGATGATGGTGGGCTTCTTGCTGCGCGTGGCCGCGGCCATGGCGGCGGCCAGTTGCGCGTGGTCATGCCCGTCCACCCGCTTCACCGCCCAGCCATAGGCCTGGTAGCGCTTCAGCACATCCTCGCTGAAGGAGAGCGCGGTGTCGCCATCGATGGAGATATGGTTGTCGTCCCAGAGGACGGTGAGCTTGTCGAGGCCGAGATGCCCCGCCAGCGCCGCCGCCTCGTGGCTGATGCCTTCCTGCAAATCGCCGTCGGAGCAGATGACCCAGGTGCGGTGATCCACCAGCGACTTGCCGAAGCGCGCGGCCAGCAGGCGCTCGGCCATCGCCATGCCGACGGCGGTGGAGATGCCCTGGCCCAGCGGGCCGGTGGTCATCTCGATGGCCGGGTGCTCGCCGAATTCCGGGTGGCCGGCGGCGGCGGAATGGAGCTGCCGGAAGTTCTTGAGAACCTCCATCTCCATGCCCGCATGCCCTGTGAGGTGCAGCAGGCCATAGAGCAGCATGGAGCCATGGCCGGCCGAGAGCACGAAGCGGTCGCGATCGGCCCAGCGCGGGTCGGCCGCGTCGTATTTCAGGAAGCGCGTGAAGAGGACGGTGGCGACATCGGCCATGCCCATCGGCATGCCAGGATGGCCGGATTTGGCCTTTTCCACCGCATCCATGGCGAGGACGCGGATGCAATCCGCCATCCGCCGCTCCTCCGTCACCGGCAGCGCGAGGATCGCGGCCTGGGCGGCGAGGGCGAGGTTGGGGGAGGTGCTGGGGGAGTCGATACTGGCCAAGGTCTGCTACGCCTTCACTTTAGGCGCGGCTATAATGTGAGACAGGGGGTGCGGCAAGTTTCCGCCCGGTATGTCTGGCTTGCGCCCGGGGCTAGAGCTCCTTCAGCCAGTCAAGCAGCGGGCGCCACAGCGCGGCCTCGGCATTTTCGCCCGCCACCATGCCGATATGTCCGGCTCGGGCCAGATGGACCTGGGCGCCGGGCAGGGCGGCGGCCAGCGGCAGGGCGGCGGCGGGCGGCACGATGCGGTCCCGCGCCGGGACGGCGACGAAGCTCGGCCCCTTCCAGTCCGTGGGCGTCACGGGCAGGCCGGCCACCGCCCATTCGCCCCGCGCGGGCGTGTTGCGGCCATACCACTCGCCCATCGCCTCGCGCGCGACGGGGGCGGCGAGCGGCACGCCGTCATTCAGCCAATCCTCCAGCACCACGAAGCGCCTAGCGCGGGCGGAGGCAGGGTCGAGCTTCCCGAAGGCGCGGAATTTTTCCGCGATGGAATAGGGGTCGAGCATGGCAAAGAGGCTTTGCAGCATGTCCACGCTCAGCGCGTTCATCGGCGCCATCATGGGCTCCAGCCCCGGCAGCAGCTTCGCCATGGTCGGCGCCTGGGGGATGGTGCCGAAATCCCAGGGGGTGGCGAGCAAGGCGAGGCCCGCGACACGGTCCGGCCGGCGCTGGGCGGCGGCGAGCGCCAGCAGCCCGCCCATGCAGTAGCCAGCCAGCACCAGCCCGGTGGGGGCGGCCATCAGCGCGCGCTCCAGCCGGCCGGCGATGTGGTCGGTGAGGGTGAAGCGGCGCTCGACCGCACCGGGCCAGCCCCAGTCGAGGAGCAGGGGCCGGACGCCCTGCCCGGCCAGGAAGCGCATCAGCGAAGCGCCCTCGTCCAGGTCCAGGACGTAGGCGCGGTTCACCAGCGAGGGCACGAAGAGGACGGGCCGACCCTTCCCGCCATAATCCAGCAGCCGGGCGGAACCCTCCTGCCAGAGCACGGCCGGCTCGCTCAGGCGGCGGGCATGGGGGTGGCGGCGATAGGCGGCGAGGCCACGCAGCAGGGCCGCATCCTCACGCCAGAGGCGGCGCAGCACGGCGCCCCGAAACGCCTCAGGGCTTGCGCCGAGGGGCGCGAGGCTTGCGGCGATCCTTGCCGCCTCCGCCTGGCCCGCCTTCGAGCGCGGCCAGCCGGCGCTCCAGCTCGGCAAGCCGGGCCCGGAGGGCAGCGGCGTCATCATCGCCGCCCAGCCCCGGCTGGCGCCCAGGATCAGGTGCAGGTTGAGCGGGCGCGGGCCCCGGCGCGGCGGAGGGGGGCCGGGCTGGCTCATGCGGCGCCTGCCAATCTTTCGCCAGATGGGCCGCCGCCGCCATCTGCGCGGTCTGCGCGCGCCAGAAGGCCGCCATCAACGCGACCGAGGCGGACCAGGCCTCGGCCAGCTCCGCATCCTGGCCGAGCCCCGCGAGTTCGCTCTCCCAGAGGGCGATCCAGTCGGCGGCGAGGCGGTCGAGATCCTCCGGGGAGTTCATCCATGCCCGTGACTATGTGTTGATGGAAGCCGCAACATAGCGCGAAGCCTTGCGGCTTCCCATGCCGGGCGTGCTACGCTTGCAGTGCAACAAACGCCAGACTTCCAACCGAAGCCAGACTGGGATGCATGCAATGCCCGATCAAACGGCCGAGTCCAAGCCCGTCAAACCTCCGGTCGTCGTCAAGAAATACGCCAACCGGCGCCTCTACAACACCGAGAGCAGCAGCTACGTCACCCTGGAGGACCTGGCCCAGATGGTCCGCGCCGGGCGGGACTTCGTGGTCTATGACGCCAAATCGGGCGATGACATCACGCGCTCCGTCCTCACCCAGATCATCGTGGAGGAGGAGGCGAAGGGCAGCCACCTTCTGCCCGAGAGCTTCCTGCGGCAATTGATCGGTTTCTATGGGGATAGTCTGCAGGGCGTGCTGCCGCGCTACCTTGAGGCGACCATGACCGGCTTTTCCCGCCAGCAGGAGGAGATGCGCCGTGGCATGGAGCAGGCGCTGAGGCCCTTCAGCCTGGAGGAGATCAGCCAGCGCAACATGCAGATGATGGAGCGCGCCATGAACCTCTTCTCGCCCTTCCAGGGCCGCAGCGAGCTGGATGCGCTCAAGAGCGAGAATGCGGCGCTGAAGGCGGAACTGAGCGCGCTGAAGGCGAAGGGCTGAGCGCCAACCCTCAGCGGTACCACCGCGTCGGCAGGTACATCACGACCTCCGGCACATAGGTGCAGAGCAGCAGCACGCCCACCAGCGGTACCATGAAGGGCATGACGCCGCGCGCCGCATCCTCGAAGGAGATGCCGCCGACCCGGGCCAGGATGAAGAGTACGATGCCCACGGGCGGTGTCAGCAGCCCGATGCAGAGGTTCAGCACCATGATGAGCCCGAAATGGACCGGGTCCACGCCGATGCTCTCCATCACCGGCAGCATGATGGGCACCAGGATCAGGATGGCGGGCAGCGGCTCGATGGCCAGGCCCACCAGCAGCAGGAAGACGTTCGCGATCAGCAGGATCAGCCATTTCTGCTCGGTGATGGCGAGGACCCAGCCCACCACCTGCTCGGAAACCCGCGTCGTCGTCAGCAGCCAGCCGAAGATCTCGGAGGCGGCGACGATGAGCAGGATGGTGGCCGTCACCTCCACCGTCTCGAAGCTCACCTTGCAGATCGCGCGGAAGCCGAGCGTCCGATAGACGATGACGCCGAGGAACAGCGCATAGGCCACGGCGCATATGGCGCCCTCGGTCGGCGTGAAAAGGCCGAAGCGCATGCCGCCGATGATGAGCACGGGCGTGAGCAGCGGCAGGATTCCCCGCGCCAGCGAGCGGCCCAGTTCGTAGAGGCGGAACTTCGCATCCGCGCCATAGCCATGGCGGCGCGCATACCACCAGACCATGACCATGAGGCAGGAGGCGAGCAGCAGGCCGGGCACGATCCCGGCGGCGAAGAGCTGCCCGATGCTCGCATTGGCCGAGACGCCGTAGATCACGAGCGGCAGCGATGGCGGCAGCAGCGGCCCCAGCATGGAACTCGCCGCCGTGATGCCGACCGCGAATTTCGGGTCATAGCCATGGGCGCGCATGGCCCGCACCTCGATGGTGCCGAGGCCCGCCGCATCGCCCACCGCCGTGCCGCTCATGCCCGCGAAGACGACCGAGCCCACCACATTCACCTGGCCGAGGCCGCCCTTCATCCAGCCGACGGCGGCCACCGCGAAGGCGTAGATGCGCTCGGTGATGCCCGAGGAGTTCATCAGCAGCCCGGCGAAGATGAAGAAGGGCACGCAGAGCAGCGGGAAGGAATCCACGCCGCCCACCATGCGATGGACGATGGCCAGGAGCGGGATGGAGCCATCCACGAGGGCGAATATGATGGATGCGCCGGCCAGCGCGATGGCGACGGGCAGGCCGAGCGCCAGCAGCCCGAAGAAGCCGAAGAGCAGGATGGCAGCGGTCATGGTTTATGCCCTCGAGCGGCGGGCGGCGGCTCCGCCGCCTTGCCTTCGCGCCGCAGACATGTGGCGCGGGTGGGGGAGGCGGTCGCGGCGCGCCGGCCGCGTTGCGGCCGGACCCTCCAAGCGCGTGCCGGACCAGGTCATGGCGGGCGCCTCCGGCACGAATCCGGCCGCACAGCGGCCGGCGCCGCCCAACCTGACGCATGGCCCGGTACGACTGTGGCGCGGCGAGCCAAGCCGCCGGAGGCGGCGCCCGGCGCTTGAGGGCGAAAAAATCACGCCAGCACGTCTTGCTGGCTTGGCGCGTCGCCATGGCGCCAGCGGCGCCAGACCCACCATCCCTCGCGCAGGAACATGCCGACGAACCCCGCCGCCACCGGCCAATAGACCCAGGCGAGCGAGGCATTCAGGCTGTCCATCGGCATCACGCCCATGCGCTCCGAGAGGTCCACGCTGATCCAGGCGCCGAAGCCCCAGAAGGCGAGGCGGCACAGGTCCTGGAAGGCCCAGAGCACGCGCCGCCCGCCCATCGGCAGGGCCATCTCCAGCGCCTCGACACGGATATGCGTGCCGCGCCGGACGGCCCCCGCGCTGCCGATGAAGGTGAGGACGATCAGCATGTAGCGCGCCACCTCCTCGGTCCAGGTGACGCTGTCGTTGAGCACGTAGCGCGTGAAGAACTGGGTGAAGACGAGGATGCCCAGCACCCAGAGCAGGCCGAGCCCCACCCAGTCCTCGATGCCGTAGTTGCGGAAGGAAAAATGGCGGAGGTCGTCGGCATAGCCCGCCTCCTCCGCCTGCGCGATTCCCTCGAAGGGCTTGTCCAAACGCGTTCCCCAACCTTGCTTGGGTGGGACTCTATCGGAAAGAAGGATGCAGGCGACTTAAACCGCTGTCATCCAAACCAGGCTCATCCGAGGCCTGTCACGTTCATCGGGGCTGGCACCCAGGCATAGCCATCCCCCTGCCGCGCCACATGGCCGAGGCCCGGCCAGGGGAAGTGATAGCTCAGCAGCGCGTGCCGGTCCGTCGCCACCCGGTCCAGCATCCGCGCGCGGGAACGGGCGGATTGCGCGGGGTCGCTGTCGAAGGCGAATTCCCAGGCGGGGCGGCGCAGCATGATGGCGTGGTGATGCGCGAGGTCGCCGGAATTGATCACCGTCCGCCCGCCGCTGGTGATGGCGAAGACATGGTGCCCGATGGTGTGGCCGGGGGTTGCGAGCGCGGTCACGCCCGGCACCACCGGCTGTTCGTCGCGAATGGGCAGGATGCGGTCCCGATAGGCGTTGAGGTTGCGCTTCGCGCCCTCGATGAAGACCGGCATGAAGGCCGGGCCGCGCTTGTTCGCGTCATCCGTCCAGAAGCGCAGGTCCAGCTCGCTGATCGCGACCTGCGCATTGGGGAAGACGCGCGCGCCGGCCGCATCCACCAGGCCCCAGCAATGGTCGCAATGCGCGTGGGTGACGGCGACGATGTCGATCTGCGCGGGCTCGATCCCGGCGGCGCGGAGGTTCTGCACCATGCGGCCGGTGGTGGGGCCGAACATGCGGCTATCGGCGCCCATGCTCTCGCCCATGCCGGTGTCGAAGAGGATGAGCTGCCGGCCGGTGTTCAGCACCAGGATGTTCTGCTCCAGCACCACGCCATCGGTCGGCAGGAAGTTGTCGGTGAGGATCTGGTTCATCTCCGCCGCCGGCGCCGCGGGGAAGCCATCGCCCGGCTTGCCGAGCGGGAGCGCGCCATCCGAGATCACCGTCGCCTCGAACTCGCCGATGCGGAAGCGGTACCAGGCGGGGGCGGGCTGGTTGCGCGGGGGCGCCGCGGCGAAAGCCGGCATGAAGGGCGCGGCAAGTCCCATGGCCGCGAGCCCAAGGCCCGCGCGGCGTGACAGTGACATCGTTTCTCTCCCTTTGGCCTTTTGCGGCGGGGCGAGGCTAACAGCGCGCTTTGGCTGGTTTCAACTTCAAGTTGCATGCATGATAAATATTGTGAAGGAGTGTCGCGCAAAGCCGCCGGGCGGCTTTTTGCCCCGCCGGGGCTTGCCAGGGCTGCCGCGCGGGCCCATCACAGCGCCGTCACCTGGGTGAGCCCTGAAACCTTTGCCCGGTCAGATTTCGTCATTCCTGCGGAATGCCGGCTGATCGGGTCGCCGGGCTGAGAGGCGGGATGCATCCCGCGATCCCTGGAACCTGATCCGGTTCGGACCGGCGAAGGGAGTGGTGCCTTGGCCCCCGGCGCGTCCTGCGCCCACGGGGCCATTCCCTCCATGCGTCACGTTCGGGCCGCATGGAGGAAATGGATGGCCTATCTCAGTTTTGAACGCCGCAGCTTCCTGGCCCTAACCGGCGCCAGCCTTTCAGCCCCTGCTTTCGCGCAGTCCGCCCGGGCCCGCACCCTGCGCTTCATGCCGCAGGCCGCGCTGGCCGTGCTGGACCCGATCTTCAACCCGACGACGATCGTCACCACCCACGCCTATTGCGTCTTCGACACGCTCTACGGCGCAGATCGCGCGCTGCGCCCGCATCCGCAGATGGCCGCCGGGCACCAGGTCTCGGCCGATGGGCTGACCTGGACCATCACCCTGCGCGATGGGCTGCGCTTCCACGATGGCGAACCGGTGCGCGCGCGGGATTGCGTGGCCAGCATCCGCCGTTGGGCGGTGCGGGATGGCTTCGGCCAGGTGCTGATGCGCGCCGTGGCCGAGCTCTCGGCCCCGGATGACAAGACCATCCAGTTCCGCCTGAGCCGCCCCTTCCCCGCGCTGCTGGACGCGCTGGCCAAGCCGGGCGCCAGCCCCTGCTTCATGATGCCCGAGCGCTTCGCCGCCACGCCGCCCGACCGTGCCCTCGGCCCCGAGGCGATGATCGGCTCCGGCCCCTGGCGCTTCCTGGCGAGCGAATACACGCCCGGCTCCCGCGCCGCCTATGCTCGCAACGAGGCCTATGTGCCGCGCGAGGAACCGGCCGAGGCGGCAGCCGGCGGCAAGCGGGTGCATTTCGACCGGCTGGAGATCATCTGGATCCCCGATGGCGGCACCGCCGCCGCCGCTCTGCGCACCGGTGAGATCGACTGGATCGAATACCCCCTCCCGGACCTCGTGCCCGTGCTGGACCGTGACCGCGGAACCCGCACGCAGATCTACGACCCCAACGGCTTCCTCGGCTTCATCCGCTTCAACCACCTGCACCCGCCCTTCAATGATGTGCGCGTGCGCCGCGCCATCCGCGATGTGGTGGTGCAGCCCGACTACATGCAGGCGGTCGCCCTGCCGCAGGACTGGCAGCAATGCCACGCGATGTTCCCCTGCGGCCTGCCTGGCGCCACGGAATTCCCCGCGGCGCCTCGCGGCGAGGCCGCGATGCAGCGCGCGCGCGATGCCCTGCGCGAGGCCGGCTACAATGGCGAGCCCATCATCCACATCAACCCGAGCGACTTCCCGGCGGTGACGCAGCAGGGCCGCGTGACGGTGGATCTGATGCGCCGCCTCGGCGTGAACATCCAGGCGGTGGAGAGCGACTGGGCCAGCATCATCGCCCGCCGCGCCAACCGCGCCCCGCCCGCGCAGGGCGGCTGGAACCTGCACAACACCAACGGACCGGCCGCCACCATCGCCAACCCGGCGGTGAGCTGGGCCATCCGCATGAACGGCGCCCAGGCCTGGGCTGGCTGGCCGACGGATGCGGCGGTGGAGGCTGAGGTGGAGGCCTGGACGCTCGCCGCCGATGCCGAGGCCCAGGCCGCCGCCTTCCAGCGCCTGCAACGCCTGCTCTGGGAGGCGGTGCCGATCGCCCCCACCGGCCTGTTCCGCCTGAGGACGGCCTTCCGCAGTGATCTGACCGGCGTGCTGCAGGCGCCCAACCCGATGCTGTGGAATTTGCGGCGGGCGTAGAGACCGACCCGCGAGGACAGAGCCACCGGAGCGGAGCGCCGGCGCGTCCTCTTTGTGCGGCGGTAGCGTGATTCCGCGCCCGTCCCATCGGCGCGGCGTCAACTTGCGGCGCCGCGCGACCGGCTGCTACTCTTGGTTTCGGAAGCGAGACGAAGCGGGCGGAGGCGCGCCGCGGCCGGCGCCGCTAAACCTCCTCCTCCGCAGGATCCAAATTCGTGGCCGGGCTTCTCGACGCTCCCCCCATCCTCTTTTCCGCGGGGTTCGTCGGACTCGTTGGCAGCGTGCTTCTGGTGCGCAGCAGCCGCACCAGCGCGCAGCGCGGGGCCGTGGCCGTGCCGGCCGCCTGGTGGGGCGCTGCGGTGGTGCAGGCTCTCTCCTCCTTCGGCCACGCGCTGCGCGGCAAGCTTCCTGTCGAGCTGGTCTTCACCCTGGTCAACGCGGCGCAGCTGCTCGCCGTCACGCTGCTCTGGGCCGGTGCGCGGCGGCCGGACGGGAGCATCACCGTCGTGGGCTACAGCATCAACATCACGAATGAGCGGGAGGCCCAGGCCCGCGCAGCCGCCGCCGGGCGCCTCGCCTCGCTCGGCGAGATGGCGACCGGCCTCGCGCCCGAGGCGCGGGCCGTGCTCGGCCATCCCGTCGCGCTGGAGCAGGTGCTGACGAACCTGCTCGTCAATGCGCGCGACGCCCTGGCCCTTGCGCCGCAGGGCGTGGCGCGGACCATCACCCTCACCAGCGAGGCCGGCGATGGCCTCGTGCGGCTGGGCGTCGCCGATACGGGCGGCGGCATCGCGCCGGAGGTGGCGGCGCGTGTCTTCGAACCCTTCGTGACCACCAAGGGCCCGGATACGGGCACGGGCCTTGGCCTCTCCATCTCCTACGGGCTGGTCACGGCCATGGGGGGCCGCATCGCCGTGGTGAATGCCGGCGCGGGGGCGGTCTTCACCATCACCCTGCCCCAGGCGCCGGCGGACGGGCTGGCCTGAAGCTCCGCGGCCCGGAGCGTGATCCGCGCCGGCGCGGGCCTGGTGGTCAGGCCGCCGGCGGGCCGGCATCCCGGATCGCCGCGAAGGTGGCCGCCAGCGGCGCCGGGGCGCGGCCGGTCAATGCCCGCACATCGTCGCTCAGCAGCGCGAACTTGCCCGCCCGGATGTTCACCTCGCTCGCCACCAGCACCGGCGCGATGAAGGGCGGCAGCCCGGCCTGGACGAGGATGCCCGTCCGCGTGGCCTCGTCCAGCTTCACCGCCGCCACCGGCCGCCCGAAGACCTGGCCGGCCCAGGCCGCGATATCGTCCATCCCCAGCAATTCGGGCCCGGTGATGTTGTAGATGCGCCCCGCCTCGGCCGTGCCCGCCAGGGCCGCAGCCGCCGCGCGCGCGGCATCGTCACGCGCGATGGGGGCATAGCGGCCCTCGCCTGCCGCCGTGGTCCATTGCCCGCGCTCCAGCGCGGGGCCGAGTTCCATCAGGAGGTTCTCCTGGTACCAGGCGTTGCGCAGGATGCTGTGGGGCAGGCCGCTCTCCCGCAGCGCCCGCTCGGTGCCGAGGTGATCGACCGCGAAGGGCACGAGGGAGTCATCCGGATTGGGCATCGAGGTGTAGAGGACATGCCCCACCCCGGCCGCCCGCGCCGCCGCCACCGCCGCGCGGTGCTGCGCCAGCCGCCGGCCGGGCCGGTCCAGCGCATCGGTCGAGATGAGCAGCAGGCGCCCGGTCCCGGCAAAGGCCTGGGCCATGGCCTCGGGCTGGTCGAAGTCGAGCGCCACCACGCGGACGCCGCGCGCGGCCAGGTCGGCCAGCTTCGCGGGGTCGCGCGTGCCGGCGGTGATGCGGGCGGGGGATACGCCCTCGGTGGTCAGCAGATGCTGGATCACCGCCTGGCCCAACTGGCCGGAGGCGCCGGTGACGAAGAGGGTGTCGTGCATGAATGGCTCCTGCTCATGCGGGTCGCGGCCCTGCGATGGCGCGCTTGCAGGAGCAGATGGACGGGTCCTTATCTTCAAAAAAGTGGAATAGTTTCGTAGTTCAAATTCGGATATTCCGAAGATTATGGATGCCCTCACGCTCGACCAGTTCACTGTCTTCGTCGCCATCGCGGAGGCCGGGAGCTTCGCCGGCGCGGCCCGCCGCCTGGGTCGCGCGCAATCCGCCGTGACCTATGCGGTGCAGAAGCTGGAGGAGCAGACGGGCCTGCCCCTCTTCGACCGCTCCGCCTATCGCCCCGTCCTCAGCGAGGCCGGGCGCGCGCTCCTGCCGCGGGCGCGGCGGGTGGTGGAGGATGTCGCGGCCTATCGCCGCCAGGCTGCGGGAATCGCCCAGGGCGTCGAGCCCGAGCTGACGGTGGCGCTGTCGAGCCTCGCGCCGCTCGTGCTGGTCACGCCCGCGCTGGGGCGGCTGCATGCCGGCTATCCCGGCGTGCAGCTGCGCCTGCTGATCCAGCCCGACGAGCAGGCCACCGCGAGCCTGGCGGAGGGCGAGGCCGACCTGGCGCTGGCGCTCGACCTTCCGGGCCTGCCGGCCTGGGCGGAGCGCATCCCCATTACGGATCTGCGCATGGTGTTCGTGGCCGCGCGGGAGCATCCGCTCGCCCGGCTGGATGGGCCGCTTTCGCCCGAGGTGCTCGGCGAACACCTCCAGGTCGCCGTCAGCGTCGAGCGCGCCGCCCGGCGCGGGCGCGACCATGGGGTCGTCGGGATCAACCGCTGGTACGTGCAGGACGTGGCGACGAAGCTGGCGCTGCTGCGGGCCGGCCTCGGCTGGGGCAGCATGCCGCGCGCCCTGGTGGAGGAGGACCTGGCCGCGGGCCGGATGGTCCTGCTGGACGCCGCGGCCGCGTGGCGCGACCGGCCGCCCGCCCTGCTGGCCGCGATCCATCACCGCGAACGCCCGCCCGGCCCGGCCGCGCGCGCCTTCGTGGCCGGGTTGCAGGCCGCCTGAACGACTCGCGCCGCGCGCGCCAAGCCTTCGTGGGTTCGTCGCGCGCGGTTGGAACATGGGAAATGTCCCCGGCGGGATTCGAACCCACGGCCCCCAGATTAGGAATCTGGTGCTCTATCCTGCTGAGCTACGGAGACGTGCCCTGAGAATAGCACGGCCCGCGCCCCGACCGGAAGCGCTACACCCCTGCCGTCAGGCCGCTCTCCTCGCGCCGCGCGTATTCGAGCATCACCTGCTCGATCCGCTGGCCGATCCATTCGGCCGTGCGCTCCTCCTCGGCCAGGCTCTCCCGCAGGGTGGCGACATCCCCCTCGGCGCCCACCGCCTGCGCGAGGGCGATCAGCGCGCGATAGGCGGCGATCTCGTAATGCTCGAAGGCGAAATTGGCGAAGCTGTTCTTCACCACCTCGTCCGAGGCGGGCGCATGCGCCATGGCGGCGATGTTGCCCATCATGCCGGTCACGAAATCCTTGATCGAGGAATAGCTGGTGCCGTGCCGTTCCAGCAGGCTCTCGAGCCGCTTCTGCTGCATCTCGCTCTCGGCGATGTGCTGCTCGATCTTCGCCGACATCTCGGGGTAATTCTCCAGGCGCTCCACTTGGCGGCGCAGCAGCTGGACCGCCTGGCTCTCCAGCGCATGGGCGTTCTTCAGGCCGGTGATGTAGGTCTCAAGCATGGTGGAAGCCATGGCGGCATTCTCCGTTCGGGGGGTGTGCAGGGGAAACCGCCAGGCACGCGTCTGGTTGCCCGGTTGCGAGGTTGGCGCGCCGCGCCCCCTGGCGCATAAGCAGGCGCCCATGGCCGTCGCTTCCCCCCGCCTCCTGCTGCCCGATGCGCCGGCCCTCGTCGCCGCGCATGGCCGCGCCACGCTGCTCACGCCCGATGGCGAGGTGCTGACGCTGACCGGCGGGCGCATCGCGGAAGCCCTGGCCGAATACCCGCCGCCGATGCTGGTCCATGCGCCCTCCGCGGCGAAGCGGCTGGACCTGCCGCGCTTCCTCGACTGCTTCGACCTGCTGGAGCTCTTCGCCTTCGCGCTGCCGGGCCGCAGCGCGCCCCCCACGCCGCGCGGCCTCGCTCTGGTGCTGGACCTGCCGCCGCCAGAGGATGACGAGGCGGCGGCCGCGCTGCTGCCGGAGATCGCCTCCCGCCTGCTGCGGGCCCTGGCCGATGAGGCGCGTGCCCCCTCGGGCAAGGAGGCCGCGGGCATGGCCGCGCAGTTGGCCGGCGCGGCGCAATGGCCATGGGTGCCGAGCGTGCTGGCGGCACTGGGCCAGCCCGACGCCAAGCCGGACCGCAACGCCTTCAAGACCTGGCGCCGCCTGCCCGAATGGGAGGAGACCTCGCCGCCGCCGCCACCCGCAAGCCATGACGTGAGCGGCGCCGATTCGCGCCGCCGCCTCGCCGAGATGCTGGGCGGGGGCGCCGAGCAACGCCCGCAGCAGGCCGATTTCGCCTCCGCCGCCGCCGGCGCCTTCGCCCCCAGGGAGGCCGAGGGCGCACCGCACATGATCCTCGCCGAGGCCGGCACCGGCACCGGCAAGACACTGGGCTACATCGCGCCCGCCAGCCTCTGGGCCGAGCGCAACGGCGCGCCGGTCTGGCTCAGCACCTATACGCGCAATCTCCAGCGGCAGATCGACCAGGAGCTGATGCAGCTCTTCCCTGATCCGGAGGAGCGGCGCGCCCGCGTCGCCGTCCGCAAGGGGCGGGAGAACTACCTCTGCCTGCTCAACCTGGAGGAGGCGCTGGGCCAATCCGCCATGCGCCAGATGGCGCTGCCGCTGGCGCTGGTTTCGCGCTGGGCGGGTGCGACGCGCGATGGCGACATCCAGGGCGGCGACTTCCCGGGCTGGATCGGCGAGCTGTTCCAGCCGGGCGCGCTGAGTGGCCTCGCCGACCGCCGCGGCGAGTGCATCCGCTCGGCCTGCGCGCATTACAAGAAATGCTTCGTGGAGCACTCGATCCGCCGCGCCCGCACGGCGCGCCTCGTCGTCGCCAATCATGCGCTGGTGATGGTGCAGGCGGCGCTGGGCGGTGGCGAGGACGGCAAGCCCACGCGCTACGTCTTCGACGAGGGGCATCACCTCTTCGACGCGGCCGATGGTGCCTTCTCCGCGGCACTGACCGGCGTGGAGGCGGCGGAGCTGCGGCGCTGGCTTCTGGGCGCGGAGGGTGGCCGCTCCCGCGCCAAGGGCCTGCGCGCCCGCATCCAGGAACTGGCCGGCGACATCCCACAAGTGCTCGCACCCATGGAGGAGGCGCTGCACGCCGCGCGCTGCCTCCCTGGCGGCGGCTGGTATGCCCGCATGGGCGATGGCGCACCCCCGCCCGACGGCAACGCCACCGAAGCCTTCCTGCATGCCGCGCGCCAGCAGATCCTGGCCCGCGCGGTGCAGGATGACGGCATCTACACGCTGGAGGTGGACCTCCATCCGGTGAGCGAGGCCGTGGCCGAAGCCGGTGCCACCCTGGCCGCCGCGCTGCATGCGCTGGAGCAGCCGCTGACCCGCCTGCGCGACGCACTCGCCGCCAAGCTCGAGACGCCGGAAGGCGAGGAGGAGCCGGAGGTGGGGGAGCGCATCCGCCTGGAGACGGCGATGCGCGGGATCGAGCGCCGTGCCCTCATGCCGCTCGGCGCCTGGCGCGGGATGCTGGGGCAGCTCGCCGCGCCGCAGCCCGAGCCCGGCACGCGTCCCGTGATGGTGGATTGGCTGCAGCTCGACCGTCGTGAGGGGCGGGACGTGGATGCCGGCCTGCACCGCCACTGGCTGGACCCGACCATCCCCTTCGCGCAGGTGGTGGCCGCGCCCGCGCATGGGCTGCTGATCACCTCCGCCACGCTGACCGATGCGGCCAAGCGCGACGACCCCGAGGTGGCCTGGCGCGAGGCCGAGGCGCGCACGGGCGCCGCGCACCTGCCGCTGCCCGCGATCCGCGCCGCGCTGCCCTCGCCCTTCGATTATGCGGCCAACACACGCACCTTCATCGTGACCGATGTGGATGCGCGGCAATCGGGCCCGGTGGCCAGCGCCATGCAGCAGCTGTTTCTCGCGTCCGGCGGCGGCGCGCTCGGCCTCTTCACCGCCATCCGCCGCCTGCGGGAGGTCGCGCAGCGCATCGCGCCCGCGCTGGAGGCGCGCGGCATCCCGCTCTACGCGCAGCATGTGGATGCGATGGACAATGCCACGCTGGTGGACATCTTCCGCGCCGAGGAGAACTCCTGCCTGCTCGGCACGGATGCGATGCGCGACGGCGTGGACGTGCCCGGCCGCGCGCTGCGCCTGCTGGTCTTCGACCGCGTGCCCTGGCCGCGCCGCACCATCCTGCACCGCGAGCGCCGCCTGCATCTGAGCGAGGGCGCGCCGCAGGGCCATGACGACACGCATGCGCGGCACAAGCTGCGCCAGGCCTTCGGACGCCTGGTGCGCCGCGCCGATGACAAGGGCGTCTTCGTGCTGCTGGACCGCGGCTGCCCCTCGCGCATCCTGGCCGGCCTGCCGGAGGGTGTCACACCGCGTCGGGTGACGCTGGCCGAGGCCGTGGCCCGGACGCGCGAGCTTCTGGCCCCTTGATCCAGGCTTGCATCGCGGGGCCGATGGGCCAGACTTGGCGCATGCAGCCCAAATCCACCTCCTTCGCCCCTGGCGGCTATCGCTTCGTGCCTGGCCGGCAATTCTCCGGTGGCGTCGCCGCCGAGCGCGGCTTCGCGCTGCGGCGCGTGCGTTTCCGGGAGCCCCTGCCGCTGGCGCAGGGCCTCGCCACCGCGCGCGCCATCCTGGACGCGGCGGGCCGCCCGCCGGAGGCGCTGGCCGCCTGCGAATTGCGTTCGCCCCTGCCGCTGCCCATCGCGGATTTCCTGGCCTTCAACGAGACCTATCTCGCCGCGCTGCGCTCGCAGGGCTTCACCGCGGCACCGCCCTATCCGATCGGGCGCAGCAACCTCGCCCCCATCCTGGCGCCGCCGGCCGAGGTGGTGCTCTTCGCCGTCACCTTCACCGTGCCCGCAGAGGGGCCGGCCGAGGGCGCGGGTGGCACGGATTTCTTCATCTCCGGCAAGCCCGAGACCAGCGCGGCGCCGAGCTTCGAGGAAGGGATCGTCGGTGGCGCCGATGTCTCGCCCGCCGGGCTGCGCATGAAGGCGGAATATGTGATGCGCGAGCTGCGCGCCCGCATGGCGGAGCTCGGCGTGGAGGAGGCGCGCGTGACCGGCGCCCAGGCCTACACCATCCACCCGCTGGAGCCGGTGCTGGAGATCGTCACCGGCCGCCTGCCGCTGGCCTGGGGCGGGCTGACGCTGGTGCCCGCGCATCCGCCCGTCACGGGCCTCGCCTTCGAGGTGGATTTGCGCAGCGTCTCGCAGGAGTGCGTCGCGTGACGACGCGCGAGGGGAAGGGCGTGACGACGCGCGAGGGAAAGGGCGTGACGACGCGGGGGGAAACGGCGTGAGCGCGCGCAAGATGCATCTCGTGGCCTATCTGAAGTCCGGCCCCAATGCCAGCTATCCCAGCACCTGGCGCCACCCTTCCGCCTCGCTGGATGACCTCTTCGATCCGCGCCGCTGGGAGCAATGCGCACGCATGCTGGAAGCCGCGCGCTTCGACGCCTGCTTCTTCGCCGACGGCCTGGGCATCCCCGATCTCTACAAGGGCAGCTATGACGATTATCTCGGCCGCGGCGGGCAGTTGAGCCTGCTTGATCCGATGGTGATCGCGCCGATGATGGCCCGCGTGACGGAGCATCTGGGCATCGGCGTCACCCTCTCCACCAGCTTCATCGCGCCCTATGTCATCGCGCGTTATCTCGGCTCGCTCGATCTCATCAGCCAGGGGCGCGCGGCATGGAACGTCGTCACCACCGGGCGCGATTTCGAGGCGCAGAATTGCGGCATGCCGGGCCTGCCTCCGAAGGAGGAGCGCTACGACATGGCCGATGAGGTGATGGAGGCCTGTGACGCGCTCTGGAACGGCTGGGACGACGACGCGCTGGTGCTGGACCGCGAGGCCGGCATCTTCGCCGACCCCTCCAAGGTGCGCTACGCCAATTACCAGGGGAAATACATCAGCACGCGCGGCCCGCTCTCCATTCCGCGCAGCCCGCAGGTGCGGCCGGGCATCATGCAGGCCGGCGCCTCGCCGCGCGGCCGTGCCTTCGCCGCCCGCTGGGCCGAAATGATCTTCGCCACACCCGCGACAAAGGCGGACTCGCTGGCCTACCGCATGGACATCCGCGCGCGGATGGAAGCCATCGGCCGCAACCCGGATGAATGCGCCGTGCTGCCCTCGATGACCGTGGTGGTGGGCGAGACGGAGAGCATCGCGCGCGAGAAGGCGGCGCATCTGGAATCGCTGGTGGATCCGGAGCTGGTGATCGCCTCCAGCTCCTGGTCGGTGGTGGCGGATCTCAGCAAGGTGGAGACGCCCGAGGCGATGGCGGCGGCGGACACCAACCAGGGCGTTCAGGGCCATCGGGACCGCATGATGCAGGTGGCCCGCCAGAAGGGGATCACCTTCGCCGAGGCGGTGCGCCAGCCGCGCGCTCTGGTGGCCGGCACGCCGGCCATGATCGCCGACATGATGGAGGATTGGTTCACGTCAGGGGCGTGTGACGGCTTCATCCTGCCGCCCACCATCTTCCCCACCACCTTCGAGGAATTCGGCCGGATGGTGGTGCCGGAACTGCAGCGGCGCGGAATTTTCCGCCGCGACTATGCGGGGCGGACGCTGCGCGAGAACCTGCGCAACCCGGGCTGAGCTATCCCCGCGCGTAGCGCAGCAGCATGGCCCCGCCATCCCCGCCCCAGCGGCGCACCTGGATGCCGGGCTCGGCCCCCGGCTGGCCGCTGAACCAGGCGCCGTAGAGGCCTTCCAGCACGGAGCCGAGCCACCCACCGGTCAGATCCGCATGGGTGCCGACCAGGGGTGCGGCCACATGCCGCAGCATGACGCTGTTGCTGCCCGGGTCGAAGCTGAGGCGGACATAGCCCCAATCGGCCGCGGCCAGCGTGTCGTTCATCCGGGCCTCGAGCTCGCCCAGCGTGTTGCAGGCGGGCAAGGGCATGAGGGCCGCCATGCGGGCGCCGACCATGCGCAACAGCCCCTCTCGCGCGCCATGGTCCAGGTGGGTTTCCAAAGTTTCCATCATGGCACGCAGGAAGAGACGCCACTGCGGTGCCACGCCGCGCCGGGCGATATAGGTCAGGGCATCGGGATCGGTGATCTGGTCCTGCACGCGCGCGCCTTGGGAAAGGAAGAACAGCGCAGCCTATAGCCCAGCTGGCCCGGCACGGAAATCCGCCTCTCACAATATGGGATTTACGCGAACAAGGGTGGACCATTGCGCAACCAATTCGCGTAATGGTAAGCGAAATCACCATTTTTGGACAGATCGGGGGAAGCAAAATGGGCTCTGCGCCGTCCAGCCGCCTCGCCCGGCCGGCCCAGGCCCGGAATCCGCGCATCCCGAAAGGCGTGAGCGCATGATCTTTGCTTCCTTCGAATTCCTGTTCCTTTTTCTGCCGCTCTTCTTCGTCCTCTACTTCCTGACGCCGGCGCGCTTTCGGAACTGGACGATCCTGATCCTCTCCTGGGCCTTCTACGCCTGGTGGCGGGTGGATTTCCTGGCGCTGCTGGGCGGCGTCACGCTCTACACCTTCTTCATCGCGCTGCGGGTGAATGCGGCTGAGGAGGGCTCGGATTCGCGCTTCCGCTGGATGATGGCCGGGCTGATCGGCAATCTGGGCGTGCTCGCCTATTTCAAATACGCGAATTTCGGCGTGCAGAGTTTCAATCAGGTGGTGACGGCGATGGGCTTCGCCCCCACCCCCTGGCATGAGATCATACTGCCCATCGGCCTCAGCTTCTATGTCCTGCAATCGGTGAGCTACCTGATCGACGTCTGGCGCAAGGACGTGCCGGTCAGCCGCAACTTCATCGCCTATGCCGCCTACAAGGCCATCTTCAGCCAGCTCATCGCCGGGCCCATCGTGCGCTATGCCGAGATCGAGCATGACCTGAAGCACCGCGTCCATACCTGGGAGAAGTTCGGCCTGGGCGCGCGCCGCTTCATGATCGGCTTCTGCATGAAGGTGCTGATCGCGGACACGATCGCGCCCATGGTGGATGTGGTCTATGCGCTGCCCAACCCTTCCATGGCGGATGCCTGGGCAGGCGCCATCGGCTACACGCTGCAGCTCTTCTTCGACTTCGCGGGCTATTCGGCCATGGCGATCGGGCTGGCGCAGATGTGCGCCTTCCGCTTTCCCGAGAACTTCAACAACCCCTATCTCGCCGGCAACATCCAGGAATTCTGGCAGCGCTGGCACATGACGCTGAGCCGCTTCCTGCGCGACTACCTCTACATCTCGCTCGGCGGCAACCGGAAAGGCCCGGTCCGCACCTATGTGAACCTGCTGTTGACCATGGTGATCGGCGGCTTCTGGCACGGTGCGAACTGGACCTTCATCCTCTGGGGCTTCTGGCATGGCGGGCTGCTCGCGCTGCATCGCTACTGGCGCGCGGCGGGCAATGGGCCAATGCCCTTCATCCTCGGCAACATGCTGCTGATGCTGGCGGTGATCCTGGGCTGGGTCGCCTTCCGCGCGCATGACCTGACCAGCGCCTTTGCCATGTATGGCGCGATGTTCATGCCCTCCAGCATCGGCCTCTCCGACGCGCTGGCCTGGCAGGTCACACCGGACCAGTGGTGGTGCATGCTGATCGGCGTGGTGCTGGTCTACCTCCCGCTGGCGGGCAGCCGCCTGCCCTGGCAGCAACCAGTCGAGGCGATGAGCGGGTTTTGGCGCCTCTGCTGGTTCTGGGCGCCGACGGCGGGCTTCATCCTCGGGATGATCCTGCTCTACAGCCGCGCCGCCGTTCCCTTCCTCTACTTCCAGTTCTGAGGAACACGCCATGATCGAGAGCTGGATCAAGCGGATGGCGACCCTCCAGGCGGCGGTGGTCATCGCCATCCTGGGCTGGGGCGCCTGGCAGGGTGTGGCGGCCATCCGCTCGGAATTGGCGCAGCGGCGCCTGGAGCCGACGGTGAACCTGCAGGCCTTCCTCGCCGGGCGTTTCGCGGCCGCCGTGAACTACGTGATGGCGCACAACCTGCCGGCGGACCCTTACATCCGCGCTGCGGGCGGCTTCTTCCGTTGGCGTTTCTTCGATTCCGGCGGGCCGCAGGTGCGCGTCGGCTGCGACGACTGGCTCTTCCTGACGGAGGAGCTGCGCCCCTGGCCCGACCCCGGCCCCGCCATGCGCGAGCGCGTGGAAGGCCTGGCCCGCATCCGTGACCGGCTGGCGGCGCAGAACATCACACTGCTGGTGACGATCGTGCCGGACAAGGCGCGGGTGCATCGCGAGCAGCTTTGCGGCGCGCCGCTCTCCGCCCAGGCCGAGGGCCGCTACGGGGAGTTGCTGGCCGTCTTTTCCGCGCGCGGCATCACGCCCATCCCGCTGCTGGAGCCGCTGCGCGCCCTGGCGCGGGAGAAGCCGGCCTATTGGCGGACCGACACGCACTGGAACCAGGATGGTGCGGCGCTGGCCGCGCGGCAGATCGCCGCCGCCGCGCGGGGCCTCGACATCGAGCGCCCCGGCGGCTTCACCACGCGTTTCGCCGCTGAGGAGACGAACGGCCCGGGCGACCTGCTGCGCCTCATGGGTCTCGACATCATGCCCGATGGCTGGCGCCCCGCGCCCGACCGGCAGCACCTGGCGACCACCTCGGCGGCCGTGCCCGCGGGCGGTGGCGGCGGGCTACTGGATGACGAGGGCCAGCCGCAGGTCGCGCTGATCGGCTCCTCCTACTCGCTCAACGCCAATTTCCACGGCTTTCTGCAGGAGGCGCTGGGTGCGGCGGTGACCAACCTGGCCCAGGCCGGCGGCGGGTTCGCGGGGGCTGCGCGCGCCTATTTCGCCGGCGCCACCTTCCGCGAGGCGCCGCCGCGCGTGGTCATCTGGGAAGTGCTGGAACGCGCCATGGCCCAGCCGGTGACGGAGGAGGAACGCGCCTTCCTGCGGCAGTAGGCGCCACCCATTGCCCAGGGCGTACACAGGACCATCCGGCCGCACAGCGGCCGGCGCGCCCAGACTGGGCTCACCTCTCGCACGACCGTGGCGGCGCGAAGCCAAGCGGCCGGAGGCCGCGCCCGGCGTATGAGGGGTTAGACAAAATCATCCGGCCGCACGGCGGCCGGCGCCGCCCAACCGAGCGATTGCCCCGGCGCACCAGCGGCGCGGCGAAGCCAAGCGGCCGGAGGCCGCGCCCGGCGTATGAGGGCATAGACAAAATCATCCGGCCGCACGGCGGCCGGCGCCGCCCAACCGAGCGATTGCCCCGGCGCACCAGCGGCGCGGCGAAGCCAAGCGGCCGGAGGCCGCGCCCGGCGTATGAGGGGTTAGACAAAATCATCCGGCCGCACGGCGGCCGGCGCCGCCCAACCGAGCGATTGCCCCGGCGCACCAGCGGCGCGGCGAAGCCAAGCGGCCGGAGGCCGCGCCCGGCGTATGAGGGCATAAAACTCAGAAGCTCATCCCGATGCCGAAGCTGGTGCCGGTGACGCCGCCATCGCCGTAGAAATATCGCGCGATGAGCCGGATGCGGCTGAGGTTGATGCCCGCCGCACCGAACTCGTGCCGCCCTACATCGAACTCGATGCCGCCGCCCACCTTCACCGCCCAGCCGAAGCCGATCGAATCCCGCTGGTCGCCCAGGTAGAGCGAGCCGGAGCCGTCCAGCACCCAGCGCACCGGCCGGCCAAAGGCCTCAAGCCCGGTGGGCCAGCGGTAGCGCGCCCAGAGGCCCAGCGTGCGCGCGGTGGAATTGCCACGGACGGCCTCAGGCGTGTCGCCGAAGGTCTGCAGCCGCATCTGCGTATAGCGCAGCTCCACATCGATGTTCCGGGCGGGCGTGTAGTCGTAATAGGCCAGCATCAGCGCGCCGCCGAGGCCATAGACGTTCATGTGCTTGTCGGTGAGGAAGGAGATGTCCCTCTCGCGCCGCCAGTTGACGAAGGCGCCGAGCAGCGACGCATCGGACGCCGCATAGCCGAGCGAGCCGTTGATGATCGGCCTCAGCCAGAGATATTCGGCGAGACGGATGTCGTAGCCGATGCCCACCGTGCCGATGACGTTGTTCCAGCGCGTCGGCAGGCTTCGCGTCTCATCCCCGCCGGCGATATAGGCGCGCGGGTCGTAGCGCGCATAGCCGATATAGCTCTCCAGGAAGAGCGGAAACGCCTCGGAGACGGTGAAGCCGAAGCCGAGTTGCCCGAGTTGCAGCGTGGGCGAGATGGTCGAGGAGGTGGAGCTGCGCGTGACTTCCAACCGCATTGGTCGAGCCGTCCGGAATCGCGTTGTAGCCGAAGAGGCCGAGCACGCCGCCGCGGCGCGATTGCTGCAGCGCGCGCTGGGCCGAGATGCGCTCGTTGATCTGCGACGTCAGGGCGTCGCGCAGGACGTTGTCCACCGTCTGCGCGCGCAGGGGTGCGGCGGAGAGCAGCGCGGCCAGCGAAGCGGCGATGACGGCGAGGCGCCTCATCCCGGCCAGCTCCGCGCGGCGCTGCGGCGCAGCTGGTCCTCGGCGGCGCGAATGCGCTGCACCGCCTCCTCCTGCGTGATGCTCGGGGCCTGCGCCTTGAGCAGCGCATGGCCCTGGCCGACCTGCGTCAGGACGAAGAGGTATTGCCGGCGCGCCGGGCTGTCCGTGCCCTCGCGCTCCATCGTCGTGGCGAGCGATTCCACCAGCGCCTGCACATGCGGGTCTGCGGCCACGATGTTGTCGCGCAGCTGCGGCGCCTGGGCATTCGTCCGGTTGGCGTGGCGCAGCAGCAGGCCGAGCGCCGCCACGGCCTTGCCGCCGCGCTCGGACGCCTGGCCGGCGGTGATGGCCATGCTGGAGAAGGGGCTCTCCCGATAGGGCAGCACACCATCCGAGGCGAGCACGGCCACGGCCTGGAGGTAGGTGACGAGGGCCTGCTGCATGGCGAGGCTGCCGGTCTGCCCCAGCTCCGGCTCGTCCAGTGCCAGGCTCGCGGTGGAGGCCCAGTCCCGCACCGGCGTGTAGTCGGGCGCGCCGCAGCCGGTCAGCGCCAGCAGGGCCACCAGGGGAAGGCGCATGGGAGAGGTCCGGGTCATGGCGGGAAGATCGCGGCGAGGCTGGCAGGGGTGGTGCCGTCACCCGCCGTGGTGAGTTGCGGCGCGGGCGGCGGCACGCGCCGCATGTCGCGTGACAGCGCGTCCCGCGCGGCGAGAATCTCGCGCTCGGTCGCGCGTTGCGAGAGACGGCCGCTCGCGGCCAGCAGCACCACATGCCCCTCGCCGATTCGCGTCAGCACCACCGCCTCGCCCGGCGAGACCCCGGTCTTGAGCTGGAGCAGGAGAAGCTGCACCGGCCCATCGGCCGCGCGGATCAGGCGCGCGAGGCGGCGGTCTTCATAGGTCGGGCGGGAGGAGGTGACCTCATTCGTCGCCCAGCGCGGCGGCGTGTCGGCGCTGGCGGCGGAGAGTGCGGTCGAAATGGTGAGGATCGCGGGCTCCGTCGCGCCGGGGGCGAAGGCGGCAGGTTGGAAGTTCAGTGGCGCGCCGTCCCACAGTACGCCGAGCGCATAGAAATAGGCGGCGAGCGCGCCGCGGGCCTCGCGCTGCGCGGCGGCTTCGCCGGGGGCGGCGCGGGCCACGGCGAAGCTCGCCTGACGCGCTCAGTCGCGCAGCGCGCTGTTCAGCGGCAGCGTGCAGGCGGGCAGCAGCAGAAGGGGCAGGAAGCGGCGCGGAAACACGGACGCAGCATCCTGGCAAAGCCGGACGGCGGCAAGCGGATCCGCCCTGCGGTCGAATTTTCTTGACCTGCGGCGGCCATCCGCGCGCCGATGGCGGGCAGGGGCGGAAAGCCCCGGGGAGGAAGCATGAAAAACGTGAATGCAGCCGGCGTGAGCCGGCGCGCTGCCCTTGGCCTGCTGGCCGCGCCCGCGCTGGCCCAGGCGCAGCCGCAAGCCTGGCCCACCGGTTCCATCCGCTTCATCGGCCTGTTTCCGCCCGGCGGCGGCACGGACATCCTCTCGCGGATCTGGTGCCTGAAGATGAGCGAGATGACGGGGCATCAATTCGTCGTCGAGAACCGTTCGGGCTCGGGCGGCAATGTCGGAACGGAGGCCATCGCGCGCGCGGCGCCGGACGGCATGACGATCGGGCTGGCGAGCGTGGCGCCGCTTTCCATCGGCCCCACGCTCTATGGGCGGCTGCCCTTCAATCCGGCGCAGGATTTCTCGCTCGTCTCGGGCCTCTGGCAATTGCCGAACCTGCTGGTGGTGAACAATGACGTGCCGGCGCGCTCGGTGCCCGAACTGATCGCGCTGCTGAAGGCCAATCCGGGGCGCTACGCCTATGCCTCCTCCGGCTCGGGCACGACGGTCCATCTCTCGGGCGAGATGTTCAAGTCCATTGCGGGCGTGGACATGCTGCATGTGCCCTATCGCGGGGCGGCGCCGGCGCATGTGGATCTGCAGGCGGGGCGTGTGCACATGATCTTCGACAACATCCCGCAGGGCCTCGCGCTGGCGCGCGAGGGGCGGCTGCGCGCGCTGGCGGTGACGGGGGCCACGCGCAGCCCGCAGGCGCCCGAGATCCCGGCCATGGCCGAATTCCTGCCGGGCTTCGAGATCACCTCCTGGGGGGGCGTCATGGGACCGGCGGGGATGCCGCCCGCCATCATCCACCGGCTGAACCAGTTGACGAAGGAGTCGCTGGAAAGCGCCGACCTGAAGCGGCGCTTCGAGGAGAACGGCGCCTCCACCTGGTACACCACGCCGGAGGATTTCGCGACCTTCCGCGCGATGAACGAGGCCGCCTTCGCGCCGCTGATCCGGGCTTCGGGCGCGCGGGTGGATTGACGCGGCGTCAGTTCGACCCGCCCGCCACGATATTCACCGCGGCGGCGAGGATGACGGCGTTGAAGCCGAAGGCGACGAGGCCATGGATCAGCACCAGCCGGCGCATGGCGGCGCTGCTGGTGGTCACGTCGCTCACCTGGAAAGTCATGCCGACGGTAAAGGCGATGTAGAGGAACTCGCTGAATTCCGGCGTGCCGTCGCCGCCCGGAAATTCGATCCCGCATTCATGCGTCCAGTATTCATGCGCATAATCCTGCGCGAAGAGCAGGTGGACATAGAACCAGGAGAGGATGATGGCGGGGATGGCGACGCCGCCGCCCAGCCCGTCCCAGCGGAACACCAGGAAGAGCAGCGAGGCGGCCGCCGCCACCACGGAGAGGATGGAGACCACGCGCCGGCCCTCCACCACCTCCCGCGCGCGGTTGCGCATCGTCTCGGGCGTGGCATTGCCCAGGCGTTGCAGCAGCAGGCCCGCATGGGTGATCACATGCGCCGACCAGCCCAGCATCGCCGCCGTCTCGATGGTCCGGCCGGTGAGCAGGAGCGTGGCAAAGACCGCCAGGCCCACGGCCAGCGCCGGCAGGGTGAAGCCGCGCCGCAGGATCGCTGGCAGGGGCATCCGTCTCAGGCCGCCATGGCCTGCGCGAAGACGCCGGGGTCCACATTGCCGCCACTGAGGATGATGCCGGTCACCGCGTCGCGCGTGGCGAGCTTGCCGGCCAGCACGGCGGCGAGTGCCACGGCGCCGCCCGGCTCCACCACCAGCTTGAGGTGGGTGAAGGCGAAGCGCATGGCGGCGAAGACCTCGGCCGGTGTCACCACGAGGCCATCCGCCACGCGCGGCGCATTCACCGCGAAGGTGATCTGGCCCGGCTGCCTGGAGAGCAGCGCGTCGCACAGCCCTGCGCCCGTGCCGTCATTGGCGATGCGCTGGCCCGCCCGCAGCGAGCGGCCGTAATCATCCCAGCCCTCGGGCTCCACCGCGTAGATGCGCGCCTGCGGCGCCAGCGCCTTGGCGGAGAGGGCGGAACCCGCGAGCAGCCCGCCGCCGCCGGTGCAGATGGCGATCTGGTCCGGCTTGAAGCCTTCGGCCCGCGCATCCTCCAACAATTCGAGGATGGCGGTGCCCTGGCCCGCGATCACGTCGGCATGGTCGAAGGGCGGGATGACGGTGGCGCCGCGCTTCTGCGCCAGTTCCAGCGCCAGCGCGTCGCGGTCCACGCCGTGGCGATCGAAGAAGTGGATCTCCGCGCCCCAGGCGCGCGTGGCTTCCACCTTCACCGAGGGCGCGTCCTGCGGCATGGCGATCAGCGCGGGCATGCCGAGCGCCGCGCAGGCCGCGGCGACGGCCTGGCCGTGATTGCCGGAGGAATGGGTGACGATCCCTCGCGCCCGCGCGGCGGGCGGCAGCAGCATCGCGGCATTGGTGGCGCCGCGCAGCTTGAAGCTGCCGGTGATCTGCAGCGGCTCGGGCTTCACCAGCACCACGCCGCCCGCCGCTTCATCCAGCGCGCGATGGCGCAGCATGGGCGTGCGGCGGATGCGGCCCCTCAGGCGCTGTGCGGCGGCCTGGACGTCATCGAAACTCGGCGTCATGCCGCAAACCTCCGGGGATCGGTGAGGGGAATGACGGCCGCGACATCCGGATCGGGCGTATCGCCGCGCAGGAGTTGCGCCAGCAGGCGGCCGGCGGCGGGCGCGGTCTGGATGCCATAGCCGCCCTGGCCGCAGAACCAGAAGAAACCGGGCGCGGCGCAAGGCCCGATGGCAAGGCCGCGATCCGGCGTGAAGCTGCGCAGCCCGGCCCAGCGATGCTCGACGCGATGCACCGGGATGTCGAGCGCCTGCTGCATGCGGTCCACCGCGATGGCGACGTCGAGCTCATCGGGCTGGGCGTCGCAGGGATCGCTGTCGGTTTCGTCGGCCGGGCTGACCATGAGCTTGCCGCGCGCCTCGGGCCGAACATACCAGCTGTGGTGCATGTCGCCGACCAGCGGCCAGTCGGCGCTCTGGTAGCGCCCGGGATCCACGATCAGCGCGGTGCGGCGCTTCGGTTGCAGGCCGATCCTGGCCACGCCCGCGATCTCCGCCACCACATCGCCCCAGGCGCCGGAGGCATTTACCAAAGCGGGCGCCGTGAAGACGTCGCCCGTGCTGGTCTCGGCGTGCCAGAGGCCCTTCGCGTGCCAGATGCGCCCGGCCTTGTTCCGCAGCGCCAGCACCCCGCCCGCGCGCTTCAACTGCGCCAGGAAGCCCTGGTGCAGCGCCGCCACATCGATGTCGAAGGCGTCCTGCTCGATCGCGGCGCTCACCGCCCAGTCGGGGCGGATGGCGGGGACGATGGCGCGTGCCTCCTCCAGCGGGATGGCGACGCGCCCGGCATCGAGCGAAGCGGCGAGGTCCGCGGCCTGGGCCGCATCGGCCAGCGTCAGCACCGGGCGGTGATGTGCGAGCTTCGCCTCGGTGAAACCTTCCGGCGGCGATTCGAAGAAGCTGCGCGAGGCGCCGGTCAGCCGCCGCGCATCGGCGCTGCCATAGCTGAGGATCCAGATCGCCGCCGAGCGCCCGGTGGTGTGGTAGCCGGCGGAATCCTCGGCCTCCAGCAGCGCCACGCGATGGGTGGTGGAGAGATGCGCGCCGGCGGTCGCGCCGGCGATGCCCGCCCCGATGACAAGGGCGTCGAATGAATGGGTGTTCATTCGCGCATCCTCATCCCGCCCGCCCGGCGCGGCAAGATCGGTTGCACTGCCTGCCGGAGCATGCCTAACCTTCCCACCAGCGGCGGAGACCGCGCGGAAACATCCAAGGGAGTTCAGGAATGTCCAACAAGGATCTGTCCCGTCGCGCCGCCCTCGGCGCGGGCGCGGGCGTCATCGCCGCCGGCACGCTGAGCGCGCCGGCCGTCTTCGGCCAGCCCACCACCACGCTGCGCTGCGCCTTCTGGGACCATTGGGTCCCCACCGGCAATGGCGCGCTGCGCCAGCTGGCCCAGCAGTTCGGTGAGCGCAACCGCGTCAATGTGAACCTCGACTTCATCACGACGGTGGGCAACCAGCTGCAGCTGACCGCCGCCGCCCAGGCGCAGTCGCGCAGCGGGCATGACATCCTCTCGCTCTCGCCCTGGGATATCGGCGCCTATGCCGACCAGCTGGAGCCGGTGGATGACGTGATGACGCGCCTCATCTCCCGCTACGGCGCGGTGAACCCGGCGGCCGAGTTCCTCGGCAAGCACCGGGGCGCCTGGCGCGCGGTGCCCGCAACCTCCGGCACGCAGAACAAGCCCGCCTGCGTGCGCTTCGACCTGATGCAGGAGCATGCCGGCATCGACGTCCGCGCCATGTGGCCCGCCGAGAACCGCGCCGGCCCCGGGGCCGAGACCTGGAACTGGGACACCTTCCTCCGCGCTGCCGAGGCCTGCCATCGCGCCGGCTTCCCCTTCGGCCTGCCCATGGGCCAGTTCACCGATTCCGTGGACTGGGTCGGCGCGCTGTTCGAGAGCTACGGCGCCCGCGTGACCGATGAGCGCGGCAACCCGACCATCCGCGGCAACCAGGCGCTGCGCCAGGTGATGGACTACGCCGTCCGTCTCTCGCGCTTCCTGCCGAACGACGTCTGGGCCTGGGATGACGCGGCGAACAACCGCGCGCTGATCTCCGGCCGCTCGGCGCTCATCTTCAACCCGCCCTCCGCCTGGGCGGTCGCCAAGCGCGATGCGCCGCAGGTCTCCGAGCGCTGCTGGACCATCCCGATGCCGGCTGGCCCGCGCGGCCGCTTCTTGGCCTATCTCCCCTGGAGCTCGGGCATCTGGAGCTTCGGCCGCAACAAGAACGTGGCGAAGCAGTTCCTCGAATTCCTCAGCACGCGCGAGGCGGCGGAGCTCACGACCAACACGTCGAACGGCTACGATATCCCGCCCTTCGACTCGATGAGCGACTTCAAGATCTGGGAGACGGAAGGCCCGCCGACCGGCACGGTCTACAATTATCCGAACAAGCCGCACCATCAGGCCAAGGCGCATATCGCCTTCGCGCCCGCGCCGGCCGAACTCGCCAGCCAGATGTACATCCAGGCGCTGAACACCAAGGTCATCGCGCGCGTCGCCCAGGGCGGCGAGACGATCGAGCAGGCGCTCACCTGGCTCGAGCGCGAGATCAACAACATGCGCCGCGGCGGCTGAGCTCATGCGGGCGGGGTGATCCCCCGCCCGCATTTTTCATTCCGAGGGGGAAGGGGGCGAGATGGCACTGGACGCCACCGAGGGTCGGCTTGCGGCCGCACATGCGCGTAGCGGCGGAAATACGTTGCAGCGTTTCGCGCGGCGGCGTTCGACCATCGCCTTCATCATGACCTTGCCGCTCATCGCGGTGATCGGCGGGCTGGTCGCCTGGCCCGCCTTCTACGCGATGTACCTGGCCACGCTGAACCGGCGGATGACGACCTTCATCGGGCTGGAGAACTTCGCCATCCTGTTGGATTCCGAAACATTCCGGATGGTGATCTGGCAGAGCTGCTTCTTTGCCATCACCGCCGTGCTGCTCAAGGCGCTGATCGGCTTCTGGCTGGCCCATATGCTGCACCACATCCCGACCAAGGGTCAGCGCAAGTGGCGCGGCATGCTGCTGGTGCCCTGGGTGATTCCGCCGGCGCTCTCCACGCTCGGCTGGTGGTGGATGTTCGAGCCCTCCTATTCCTCGATCAACTGGCTGATCAACGTCTTCGGCCTGCCGGGCGTGCCCTGGCTGGGCGAGCCCTGGTGGGCGCGCATCTCCATCATCATCGTGAATGTCTGGTACGGCGCGCCCTTCTTCATGATCATGTACCTGGCCGCGCTGAAATCCGTGCCCGAGCAGCTCTATGAGGCGGCGGCGATCGACGGTGCCACATCCTGGCAGCGGCTGCGCTACGTGACGCTGCCGATGATGCGCAACATCATCTCCATCACCGTGCTGTTCAGCCTGATCGTCACCTTCGCGAATTACGACATCGTCCGCGTGCTGACCAATGGCGGCCCCCGCGACCTGACGCATGTCTTCGCCAGCTATGCCTTCCAGGTGGGCGTGCTCTCGGGGAACATCCCGCGCGGTGCCGCCGTCAGCCTGTTCATGTTCCCGCTGCTCGCCGTGATCGCCTTCTTCGTGCTGCGCGGCATCAACCAGCGCAACAAGGAGGAGGCGTGATGTCCGCCGCCACGAGCCGGGATGTCCCCGGCATCTACCACAAGGCCGGCAGCCTGCGCGCCGAGCGGCGCTGGGCGCTCTGGACCGCCTATGCCTCGCTCATCTTCGCCGCCATCGTGATGCTGGCGCCGCCCTTCTACATGCTGCTGACCAGCCTGAAGACGAGTGCGGAAATCGCCGATCTTGCCGCCAATCCCTGGATCGTGCGCAACCCGACTCTGGAGAACTACGCCGCCATCATCGGCAACCCGATGTTCCGCGGCTTCATGTACAACAGCGTGAAGATCACGGTGCTGGTGGTGATCATCACCATGGTGATCTCGGTGCTGGCGGCCTTCGCGCTGGCGCGCATGCGCTTCTGGGGCAGCCAGATGCTGGCGACCGGCGTCTTCCTCACCTACCTGGTGCCGGACACGCTGCTCTTCATCCCGCTCTACCAGATCGTGGGCTCGCTTGGCCTGCTCAACTCCACCTGGGGGCTGGTCCTGGTCTATCCGACGCTGACCGTGCCCTTCTGCACCTGGATCATGATCGGCTACTTCGCCTCCATTCCGAAGGAGCTGGACGAGGCGGCGCTGATCGACGGCGCCTCCTGGCCGCAGATGCTGCTGAAGATCTTCATCCCCGTGGCGCTGCCCGGCATCATCGCCGCCACCATCTTCGCCTTCACCGTGAGCTGGGCGGCCTTCGTCTACCCGACGGCCTTCATCACCCGGCCGGACGAGATGCCGCTGACCATCGGCGTGGTGAGCCAGCTCATCCGCGGCGACACCTTCGCCTGGGGGCAGCTCATGGCCGGCGCGCTGCTCGCGGCGCTGCCGCCGGTGATCGTCTACGCCTTCCTCATGGACTACTACATCGCCGGCCTGACCGCCGGTGCGACGAAGGGGTGAGGGGGCTTTGCCCCCTCGCACTCCCCCAGCAGGGAACCAGTTCCCTGCACCCATATTTGATCGGAGATGCAAGAACCTGAGGTTCTTGCTGGGGAGTTTGAGGGACCAAGCCCCTCAAGGCCCTGAACGCAAAAGGACGAGACATGGCTGAACTCTCGCTGCGCAAGGTCGTCAAGGAATACGAGGGCGGCGTGCAGGCCGTGAAGGGCATCGACCTCGAGATCGCGGACCATGAGTTCGTGGTCCTCGTCGGCCCGTCCGGCTGCGGAAAGTCCACAACGCTGCGCATGATCGCGGGGCTGGAGGAGATCAGCGGCGGCGACATCTCGATCGGCGGCACGGTGGTGAACGACATCCCGCCGCGCGACCGCGACATCGCGATGGTCTTCCAGAACTACGCGCTCTATCCGCACATGTCGGTCTTCGACAACATGGCCTTCGGCCTGCTGCTGCGGAAATTCCCGCGCGAGGAGATCAAGCGCCGCGTGGACAATGCGGCCCGCATCCTCGACATCGTGCCCCTGCTGGACCGCAAGCCCAAGGCGCTCTCGGGCGGGCAGCGCCAGCGCGTGGCCATGGGCCGCGCCATCGTGCGCGACCCCAAGGTCTTCCTGTTTGACGAACCCCTTTCGAACCTCGACGCCAAGCTGCGCGTGCAGATGCGCACCGAGATCAAGAAGGTCCACCAGACGGTGCGGACGACGACCGTCTATGTCACGCATGACCAGGTGGAGGCGATGACGCTGGCCGACCGCGTGGTGGTGATGAACCACGGCGTGATCGAGCAGGTGGGCCCGCCGCAGGAGCTGTACCACAACCCCGCCACGCGCTTCGTGGCGGGCTTCATCGGCAGCCCGGCGATGAACTTCCTCCCCGCCCATGTCGAGAACGGCGCCGTGCACCTGGCGGGCGGCACGGTGCTGCCCATCCCGGAAGCGCGCCGCGCACGCTATGCCGGTGCGGCCGGCCGCAAGCTGCTGTTCGGCATCCGCCCCGAGCACCTGACCGACCACCGTCCCCACCTGCCGGGCCGTGCCGACCTGATCATCACCCCCGAGGTGATCGAGCCGATGGGCATGGAGACCATGGTGCATTTCCACCTCGGCGATGCGCGCGACTGCTGCGCCCGCTTCGAGCCCACCGTGCATGTGGAGCCCAATGTGCCCACCACGCTGACGGTGGACATGAACAACATGCATTTGCTGGACGAGGCGACGGGGAAGGTGCTGTAGCGCCTGATGCCGCCGCGTTGCACAGGCGCCCCCTCGTCGCGGCCCGCTTCCTCGCGGCCCCGGCGATGGGGCAGGGCACGCAGAATCGCCGCTTCATCGGAAGTGCGCTGATCTGCACGCCCTCGCGCGCGGATGACTGCGACGTGACCTCCCCGCAGGCCTATGCGCGGGACGGCCAGGTCACCGCGATGCTGCGCAATGCCGGCACCTCCTCCGTGCAATTCACACGGAGCGGGGAATTATCGGGCGGTGACCAAACCGGCCTTGGCAGCATCACCCTGCGTCTGCCGCGTGGCCAGGACGTGCACGCCGCGCTGTTGCGCATGCCGGCGGCTGCGGGGGCTGAGAGCCTACTCAGGCTGCGCGCTGCGGCCTGTACCCTCCTGCCCGGCTGAGCCCGGCGCGGGTCTGGACGCGCCGCGCGCCGAGGGGCAGTTTCCTTCCCAACCGGAGGGAAGCGCCATGGCCGAGCCTGACTACGTCTATATCCCCGAAGCCGAGCTGGAAGGCTTCGTCACCCGCATCTTCACCGCGTCGGGCTGCGCGCCGCACGAAGCGGCGCGGATCGCAAACCACCTGGTGGGTGCGAACCTCGCCGGCCATGACAGCCACGGCGTGGTGCGCGTGCCGCGCTATGTCGAGTGGCAGCGCGCCGGCCATGTCCTGGCGGGCCAGAATGTCGAAATCGTCACCGATGGCGGCAGCTTCGTGCTGCTCGACGGCAAGTTCGGCTTCGGCCAGACGGTGGCGGAGCAGGCCACGCGCCTCGGAATCGAGCGCGCGCTCGCCCAGGGCGCCTGCATCGTGGGCCTGCGCAATGCCGGCCATATCGGCCGCACCGGCGACTACGCCGAGACGGCGACGGCCGAGGGGCTGATTTCCATCCATTTCGTCAACGTCGCGGGTTCGGTGCTGGTGGCCCCCTTCGGCGGCGCCGAGCGGCGCTTCTCGACCGCGCCCTTCTGCGTCGGCGTGCCGCTGCCCGAGGGGCCGGTGATCCTCGACTTCGCCACCTCCTTCGTGGCGGAGGGCAAGGTGCTGGTCGCTTCCAATGGCGGCAAGGCGCTGCCGGAGAACGCGCTGATCACGGCCGATGGCCAGATGTCGGGCGATCCGCACACGCTCTATGGCGACTACCCGCCGGTGGGGCCCCGCAATCCGGCGAATGGCACGGGCGCGATTCGCGCCTTTGGCGACCACAAGGGCTCGGGTCTCGCCTTCATCTGCGAATTGCTGGCGGGTGCGCTGACCGGCGGCGGCTGCTCAGGCCCCATCACGGAGCGCGGGCGCATCGCGAACGGCATGCTCTCCATCTATCTCTCGCCGGCGCATTTCGCCGATGAGGCGGCCTTCCACCAGGCCGCGCAGGATTACGTGGCCTGGGTGAAGTCCTGCCGCCCGGCCGACCCGGAGGCGCCGATCATGGCCCCGGGCGACCCGGAGAATGAGCGCCGCGCCCAGCGCCGCGTGACGGGCCTTCCGCTGCCGCGCGAGGCATGGCAGGGCATTCTCGACACGGCCGCCTCGCTGGGGATCAACGGGCCGCAAGGGATCTAGACCTGGCATGAGCACCACCGCCTACGAGGCCTTTCGCGCGATTCGCGAGCGCATCCTGAGTGCGGCCGCGCGCCGCATCCCCCAGGCCAGCGCGGCCTCGCAGGCACGCGCCTTGGGTGTCTGGCACCACAAGGAGGTGCGCGTGACGAACGAGGCGCAGTTCCAGCTGGTGCTCGACCTCGGCGTCTTCGGCCCGGTGGGTGGCCATGGGCGCGCGCTGGACCGTGAGGCAAAGGCGGGCGACTACCCGGATGGCAGCGAGGAGGCGCGCGTGCTGGCGGCCCTGTCCCGCGCGCATTTCACCTTCTTCCGCGTCGGTGCCACGCATCCGGAGGGCGGCGTGATGGCGGAGGACCTGCTGCGCGGCACGGCCCTGCACATCCAGGACCAGATGCTGGCGCGGGAAGAGGCGCAAGGCTGCGCCTTCGCCGGCCGCCTGATGCACCTGGGCAGTTTCGACATGACCTGCGGGGCGCTGGCGCCGCTGAGCGACGAGGTGATCGAATCCCTGCTTGGCCGCCCGGCGCCGATCAAGCCCATCCCGCAATTCCTGCCTTCGCTCACGCCGCTGATGGAGGAGGATGTGGTGGCACTGCGCGCAGCCGCGCTGGCCGAGGATTTCGTGGCGCGGGTCTATCGCACCTCGCTGGAGCATGGGCTGCTCGGCCCGCTTCCGCAGTAATCGCTAGGCAGGCAGCGGCGTGAAGACCTGCTTCAGGCAGCGGATGCCGAAGGCGGTGCGCGTGTGGCGCACGCCGGGCAGACGGTAGATCTTCTCGCGCAGCAGGCGCTCATAGCCCGCCGTGCCGCCCACCGCCGCCTTGAGGATGTAGTCGTACTCGCCGGTGACGAGCCAGGCCTCGATCACCTCGGGCATATTGGCGATTGCCTCCTCGAAGCGCGCGAGCTGCTCGCCGTCATGCTTCTCGGTCATCACCTCGATGATGACGGTATCGGGCAAACCCAGCTTGGCCTGATCGAGTTCGGCCCGGTAGCCGCGGATCACGCCCGCCTGCTCCAGCCGCCGCACCCGCGCCCAGCAGGGCGAGGGGGAAAGGCCGGCGCGCTCGGCCAGCTCCGCATTGGTCAACCGCGCCTCGCCATGCAGGGCGCGGAGGATCCGGCGGTCAATCGCATCCATCGCGGAAGATCCTTCTGTCATTTTGGCGGCGCACAACAGAATGCGGCAAAACCTCCCACGCTTTCCAGCGCAGTCTCCCATGGTCATAATCCGCCCGGGACCGGAGACCGTCATGAACAGCATCATCCGCGCCGACATCTCCCTGGAGGAGCGTTGGGACGCCGCGGGGCGCGAAACCCTGCTGACCGGCACGCAGGCGCTGGTGCGCATCCCCCTGATGCGGCGCGAGCTGGACGATGCCGAGGGGCTGGATACGGCGGCCTATATCAGCGGCTACCGCGGCTCGCCGCTCGGCGGGTACGACCGCGAGCTGTGGAAGCAGAAGAAGCGGCTTGCCGAGCACCGCATCGTCTTCGAGCCGGGGCTGAACGAGGATATCGCGGCGACCGCCTGCTGGGGCACGCAGCAGCTCAACCTCTATCCGAAGGCGAAGCACCAGGGCGTCTTCGCCATCTGGTACGGCAAGGGTCCGGGCGTGGACCGCAGCGGGGATGTGCTGCGCCATGCGAACGGGGCGGGCACCGCGCCCTTGGGCGGCGTGCTGGCGCTGGCCGGCGATGACCCGGCATCCAAATCCTCCACCGTCACCAGCGGTTCGGAATACGCCTTCGCGGACCTTGAGATTCCGATGCTGGACCCGGCGGATGTGGGCGAGGTGCTGGAATATGGCGTGAAGGCCATCGCGCTCTCGCGCTTCTCCGGCCTCTGGGTTGGCATGAAGTGCATCGCGGAGACGATGGACGCCACCATGAGCCTGACGGTGGACCCGGCCGCGCTGATGACGCTGACGCCCAATGGCGTGGCGATGCCGCCGGGCGGGCTGCACATCCGCCTGAAGGATGCGGCCCTGCCGATCGAGGAGCGGGTGCGGCATTTCAAGCTGCCGGCTGCGCTCGCCTTCGCGCGGCTGAACGGTTTCAACCGCGTGGTGCAGGAGGCGCCGAATGCGCGCTTCGGCATCGCGGTGCGCGGCAAGGCCTGGTCCACGCTGAAGCAGGCGCTGGCCGATGCCGGCATCACGCCGGAACTCGCGCGGATGGGCGGGTTGCGCATCTGGAAGGTGGGCCTCGCCTGGCCGCTGGATGCCGACGCCGCGCGCGATTTCTGCCGGGGCCTGGAAAGCGTGCTGGTGGTGGAGGACCGCCGCAGCTTTCTCGAATCGCAGCTGCGCGAGGCGCTTTATGCCGAGTCCGACCGCCCGCGAATCCACGGCAAGGATGTGCTGAGCGACCTCGCCGAACTCGACTCCGCCATGATCCTGCGCGGCCTGGCCAAGACCCTGCCCGAGCCGCTGCGCACCGAGCGCCTCGCCGCGCGCATCGCGGAGCTGGGCGCGCTGGCGGCCGCCGCCGCCGAGCCGCTGGATGTCCGCCAGCCCTATTTCTGCCCGGGCTGCCCGCACAACACCTCGACCCGCGTGCCCGAGGGCAGTCACGCGCTGGCCGGCATCGGCTGCCACTACCTGGCGAAGGACATGAATCGCGAGAGCGACCTGTTCAGCCATATGGGCGGCGAGGGCGCGGCCTGGATCGGCCAGCACCATTTCACCGAGACGCCGCATGTCTTCACCAACATGGGCGACGGCACCTATGGCCATTCCGGCGTGCTGGCCATTCGCGCCGCGATCGCGAGCAAGGCCAACATCACCTACAAGATCCTGGTGAATTCCGCCGTGGCCATGACCGGCGGCCAACCCGCCGAGGGCGACATGACCGTGCCGCGCATCGCCGCCCAGATGGTGGCGGAAGGGGCCACCAAGGTCGTCATCGTCGGCGATGACCCGGATCGCCATCGCGGCGACCCGCTGATTCCGCGCAGCGTCACCTTCCATCCGCGCAGCGAACTGGACGCCGTGCAGCGCATGATGCGCGAGGTGCCGGGCTGCTCCGTGCTGATCTACGACCAGCAATGCGCGACCGAGAAGCGCCGCCAGCGCAAGCGCGACCTCGCGCCCAAGGCCACCAAGCGCGCGGTGATCAACCCGCGCGTCTGCGAGGATTGCGGCGATTGCTCGGTTGCCTCGAACTGCATCGCGATCGAGCCGATCGAGACGGAATGGGGCCGCAAGCGCCGCATCGACCAGTCCGGCTGCAACCAGGATTTTTCGTGCGTCGAGGGGTTCTGCCCCTCCTTCCTGACCCTGGAAGGCGCCGAACCGGCGAAGCCGCCGATGCCCGTCATCGTCACCGAGGCGCCGCTGCCCGCGCTGCCCGAGGCCGCCCCCGGCGATGCCTGGAACATCCTGCTGGCCGGCGTGGGTGGGCAAGGTGTCACGGCGCTCTCCGCCATCCTTGCCATGGCGGCGCATCTGGAAGGGCGGCCGGTGCGCTCGCTCGACAATCTTGGCCTCGCGCAGAAGGGGGGCGGCGTCTATGCGCAGCTGCGCATCGGCCGCGTGGGCGAGGTGGTGACCAGCCCGCGCATCGGCCAGGGCCAGACGGATGCGATGATCGCGGCGGATCTCGTCGGCGCGCATGGCCGCATGGCGCGGCCGCTGCTGGGCCCCGGCCGCTCGCGCGTGGTGCTGAGCGCCGATGTCTCGCCCACCGGCCGCTTCGTGCTGAACCCCGAGGCGCGTGACGACCCGGCCGCCATGCTGGAAAGCGTGCGCGCCGTGACGCGCGAGGTGGTGGCCCTGCCCGCCGCCCGCCGCGTGGAGCAGGATTTCGGTGAGCTGATCTACCTGAACATCTATCTGCTGGGTGCGGCCTTCCAGCGCGGCCTGATCCCGATGTCGCGCGACGCCCTGCGCCGGGCCATCGAGCTGAACGGCGCGGCCGTGCCCAAGAACCTCGCCGCCTTCGAGGCGGGGCGGCTGGCCGCCGAAGCCGAGCCCAAGGCGCCCGAGACGCTGGAGGCGCTGATCGCCCGGCGTGTGGACGACCTCACCGCCTATCAATCCGCGCGCTACGCGCGGCGCTACGCCGATTTCGTGGCGCGCGTGCAGGCGGCGGAACTCCCGGGCGAGACGCGGCTGACGCGCGCGGTGGCGACGCAGCTCTACCGCCTGATGGCCTACAAGGATGAGTATGAGGTGGCGCGGCTGCACAGCGATTCTGGCTGGCAGGCGAAGCTGGCGGAGGGCTTCACCGGCACCACGCGCATCAACCTGCACCTCGCCCCGCCGCTGCTGGCCAAGCCGGGCTCCGATGGCCGCATCCGCAAGATCACCTTCGGGCCCTGGATGCTGAGCGCGATGGGGATGCTGCGCCACGGCAAGGCGCTGCGCGGCACCCTGCTCGACCCCTTCGGCCACACTGAGGAGCGGCGGATGGAACGCGCGCTGATCGGCGAATACCGCGCCGGCATCGAAAAGCTGCTCGCCGGCCTGCACCCCACCACCTACGCCCGCGCCTGCGAATGGGCCGAGGCGGCCGCCGGCATCAAGGGCTTCGGCCCGGTGAAGCGGCGCAATGTCGAAGCCACCCGCGCCCGCTGGGCCGCCCTGGACGCCACCCATGTTTGACCTGCCCGAAGACACGAAGGCGCTGCGTGACACCGCGCTGGATTTCGCGCGCGAGCGCATCGCCCCCCACGCGCTGCGCTGGGATGAGGAGCGCCATTTCCCGGTGGATGTCTTCCGCGAGGCGGCGGGCCTCGGCATGGCCGGGCTCTATGTGCGCGAGGAGAGCGGCGGCTCCGGCCTCACGCGCCTCGATGCCGCGGTGGTGTTCGAGGCGCTGGCGACGGGCTGCCCGACCACCAGCGCCTTCCTCTCCATCCACAACATGGTCGCCTGGATGATCGATCGCTGGGGTGGCGAGGCGCAGCGGGCAGCCTGGCTGCCGCAGCTGCTGACCATGGAGAAGATCGCCTCCTATTGCCTCACCGAGCCCGGCTCGGGCAGCGATGCGGTGGCGCTGGCCACGCGCGCGAAGCGCGATAATGAAGGCTATGTGATGGATGGCGTGAAGCAGTTCATCAGCGGCGCGGGCGCCTCGGACCTCTATCTCACCATGGCGCGCACCGGCGGGCCGGGCGCGGATGGCGTCTCGGCCCTTCTGGTGCCGAAGGAGGCGCCGGGTGTGAGCTTCGGCGCGAATGAGAAAAAGATGGGCTGGAACGCGCAGCCCACCCGCCAGGTGATCTTCGACAACACCCGCGTCCCCGCCGAGGCCCTGCTGGGCGAGGAAGGCCAGGGCTTCCGCTACGCCATGGCGGGGCTGGATGGCGGGCGGCTGAACATCGCCGCCTGTTCGCTGGGCGGCGCGCAGGCCGCGCTCGACATCGCGCTGGACTATGTGAAGACGCGCCGCGCCTTCGGCAAGGCCGTTTCTGACTTCCAGGCCACGCAGTTCCGCCTGGCCGACATGGCGACGGAGCTGGAGGTGGCGCGCACCTTCCTCTGGCGCGCCTGCACCAAGCTCGATCAGAAGGCGCCCGACGCCACGCTCTTCTGCGCCATGGCCAAGCGGCACGTCACCGATGTCGGCCACCGTGTGGCGGATGAGGCGCTGCAATTGCTGGGCGGCTACGGGTATCTCGCCGATTACGGGATCGAGAAGATTGTCCGCGACCTTCGGGTGCATCGCATCCTGGAAGGCACCAACGAGATCATGCGGGTGATCATCGCCCGCCAGGTGCTGGCGCGCTGATTCCGCTTGCCCCGGCGGGGCGCGCGGGATTACGAACAACCATGCGTTGCATGCTTTCCACCTTGGCCGCTCTCGTCGCGCTGGCCGCGCCGGCTGTGGCGCAGCAGCGTGTGGTGGTCGTGCCGGCCGGTGTGGATGTGGTGATCCCGCCGCGCGGGGCCGATGGGCCGGCCCTGGTGCGGGCGCCGCGCCCGCGCATTCCGCCGCCCGGCCAGCCCGCATCCGGTCAGGCAATGACGCGCCCCATGCTGGAAGCCGGTGGGGGCAGTTCGGCCGGGCTTGGCCTCGCCGCGCCCGGCCTGATCGCGTTGCCCTTGATCGCTGCCGCGGCCCTGGCGGCTTCCGTGCCGGGCAATTCCAGCTCCAGCGCCACTTCGGCACCGGCCCGCACCCGGTAAGGCGCGGGCCGTGCCGTCTCAGGCGGCCTGAACCAGGCCGCCCGCATCCGCCAGCGCACGCAGGTGATGGTCGGTGTCGCCGAACATCGCCTCGTTCACCGTCAGCCGCTTGAAGTAATGGCCCGCCGCATACTCCATCGTCATGGCGATGCCGCCATGCAGCTGGATGCTCTGCTGCCCCACCAGACGCTGCGAGCGGCCGATCTGCGCCTTCACCGCATGCATGTTGCGGCGCCGCTCGGCCGCATCCGTGCCCTGGCCCGCCATGGTGGCGAAATAGGCCATGGAGCGCGACTGCTCGATCGCCACCAGCATGTCGGCGGCCTTGTGCTGCAACGCCTGGAAGCTGCCGATGGCGCGGCCGAATTGCTGGCGCGTCTTCATGTAGTCGAGCGTCATGGCATGGACCACGTCCATCGCGCCGATCGCCTCGGCGGCGAGGACCGCGATGGCCTCATCCACCACGCGATCCACCAGGGCGAGGCCGCCCTCCGGGTCGCCCAGCACATGCGCCGCACGCGCCCCGGTGAAGTCCACCTCGGCCGCGCGCTGCCCATCCACCGTGCGGAAGCCGCGCACCGAGACGCCATCCGCCGTGGCCGGCACGACGAAGACGCCGATGCCGCCATGATCGCGCGAGGCGCCGGAGACGCGCGCGGTCACGAAGAAGTGATCCGCCGTGTCGCCATGCAGCACCATGCCCTTGCGGCCGGTGATGACCCAGCCGGAGCCGTCCTTCTTCGCCGTGGTCTGCACGTCGAAGAGGTCATAGCGCGACTGGCGCTCGGTCTGCGCGAAGGCGAGGAGGGTTTCGCCCGCGGCGACGCCCTCGACCATTTCCTGGCGCAGCGCGGTTTCCGCGCCATGGCGGAGGAAGCCGCCGCCCAGCACGACGGTGCTGAACCAGGGTTCCAGCGTGATGTGGCGGCCCATCTGCTCGGCGACGAGCATGGTCTCCTCCGGCCCGCCGCCGAAGCCGCCATCCTCCTCCGCGAAGGGCAGGCCGAGCAGACCGAGCTCGGCATATTGCGCCCACATCTCGCGGCTCCAGCCGGTCTCGCTGGCCATGTAGGCGCGGCGAGCCTCGAAGCCGTATTTCGCCGTCAGCGTCTTGCGGATGCTGTCCTGCAGGAGCGACTGGGACTCGTTCAGATCAAAATCCATGGTGCGTCACAGTCCCAGAAAGGCTTTTGCCATGATGTTGCGCTGGATCTCGTTGGACCCGCCGTAGATGCTCTGCTTGCGCCAGTTGAAGTAGATCCCGGCGAGGCCGAAGGCCCAGTCGGGCGCCACGTCCCAGTCGTTGCTGCCCTCGGCATCCGGGTCGCCATCCACCCAGGCATAGGGGCCGGCGGCCTTCATCAGCAGCTCGGAGACGCCCTGCTGGATCTCGGTGCCCTTGATCTTGAGCACGGAGGTCGCGGGATCGGGCTTGCCGGTGCCGGCGCGCTTCGTCTCGTTGGCGATGACGCGCATGACGGTCATCTCGAGCGCCTTCAGCTCGATCTCCATCTCCGTCATCTGGCGACGGAACTCGGGATCCTCGATCAGTGGACGGCCGCCATCGAGCGTCTCCTTCGCGATCATCTTCAGGCGGCGGATGCGCTCGCGGCTGGCGCCGACGCGGGCCTGGCCGAAGCGCTCATTGCCCAGCAGGAACTTGGCGCAATCCCAGCCCTTGTTCACCTCGCCCACCAGCTGGTCGGCCGGCACGCGGACATCGTCGAAGAAGACCTCGTTCACCTCATGCCCGCCCTCGATCGTGATGATCGGGCGTACGGTGATGCCGGGGGACTTCATGTCCACCAGGAAGAAGGAGATGCCCTCCTGCTTCTTCGCCGCCGGATCGGTGCGGGCGAGGACGAAGATCCAGTCGGCATGCTGGGCGAGCGTGGTCCAGGTCTTCTGGCCGTTGATCACCCATTCGCCGTTCTCGAGCACAGCTCGGGTCTTGAGGCCGGCGAGGTCCGAGCCGGCACCGGGCTCGGAGAAGCCCTGGCACCACCAGTCGTCCAGATTGCGCATGCGCGGCAGGAAGCGCTTCTTCTGCTCATCCGTGCCGAATTCGATGATCACGGGGCCGCACATGTTGATGTTGAAGCCGAGCGGCGAGGGTGCCGGCCACATCTGCAGCTCCTCGCGGAAGATGTACTTCTGCGCGGGCGACCAGCCCGGGCCGCCATGTTCTACCGGCCATTCCGGCGCGGCCCAGCCGCGGGCGTTCAGCTTGCGCTGCCACTCGACGACCATCGCCTTGGTGGGCGACTTGCCGGCGATCATGTGCGCGCGCGTCTCTGGCGGGCATTCGGCGGCGAGGAAGTCGCGCACCTCCTGCCGGAAGTTCAGTTCAGCCTCGGTGAAGCGGAGTTCCATGGCGGTGTTCCTTACGCGGCGCTCTTGGCGCCACCGGCGGCGAAGCTGCCCCCGGAGGCGGCCAGCTGCTCGATCAGCGCAGCGGGCTTGAGGTTGGGATCATTGGTCGCGGCGGCGTAATGCGCCAGCTTGTCGCGGACATTCTTCAGCCCCATGCGGTCGGCCCAGAACATCGGGCCTCCGCGCCAGGCGGGCCAGCCGAAGCCGTTGCAGAAGATCACGTCGATATCGATGGCGCGCGAGGCCACACCCTCTTCCAGGATGCGCGCGCCCTCATTCACCATGGGCAGCAGCAGGCGCTCCAGGATCTCGGCATCCTCGATCTTGCGGCGGCGGACCTGCATCTTCTCGGCCACGTCGAGGATGATCGCCTCCACCTCGGGGTCCACCAGGCGGTTGCGCTTCTCGTCATACATGTACCAGCCCTTGCCGGTCTTCTGCCCAAAGCGGCCGCGCGCGACGACGGCATCCGCGATGGGCGCCACCGTGCCGCGCGCCTTGCGGACCGCGGCGCCGATGTCGAGCCCGGCGAGGTCGCCCGTGGCGCAGGGCCCCATGGCCATGCCGTAGGTTTCCATCACGCGGTCGATATCCTGCGGCAGGCAGCCTTCCAGCAGCAGCTTTTCCACCTGCGGCGTGCGCTTGCCGGTCATGCGGTTGCCGACGAAGCCGTCGCAATTGCCGACCAGCACGGGCAGCTTGGCGATGCGCTTGCCGACTTCCGTCGCCGTCGCGATGGCGATGTTGTTGGTCTTGGCACCCCGCACATTCTCCAGCAGGCGCATCACATTCGCCGGCGAGAAGAAGTGCATCCCGATCACCCATTCGGGGCGGGAGGTGGCCGACGCGATCTCATCAATCGAAAGCGTCGAGGTGTTGGAGGCGAGCACCACGCCCGGCCGCGCCAGCTTGTCGAGCTTGGCGAAGAGCTCCTTCTTCGCCTCCATGTTCTCGAAGATGGCCTCGATCACGATGTCGGCCTCCTTCACCACATCGAGGCTGGTGCTGCCATGCAGGAAGGACCGGCGCTTCTCATACTCGGCCTGGCTCATGCGGCCCGAGGTCACAGAGCGCTGCCAATTCGCCTCGCAACGCGCGAGACCCTTGTCGAGGGCCTCCTGGCTCGTCTCCACGATGGTGACGGGGATGCCGACATTGGCGAAGTTCATCGCGATGCCACCACCCATGGTGCCGCCGCCGATGACGACGGCGTTCTTCACAGGCGTGCCCTGCACATCCTCGGGCAGGCCGGGGACGCGCACCGCCTCGCGCTCGCCGAAGAAGATGTGGCGCAGCGCGAAGCTCTGCTCACCGGCGACGAGCTTCTGGAACTGCTCGCGCTCGATGTTCAGCCCATCCTCAAAGGAATGGGTGATGGAGGCGCGGACGGCGGTCACGCAACCCTTCGGGCTTTCCTGCCCGCGCGTGCGCTTCAGCAGGGCCGCGGCCGCGGCGTCGAAGGCGGCGAGGTCGGCGCCCTTGATCTTGTCCTCGCGCTTGCGGGCGAGGGTGAAGCTGTCCCCCGCATGGGCGCGGGCCCAGGCGACGGCGGAGGCCTCCAGCGGCGCATCCACCACGGCGTTGATGACGCCGAGCTTCGCGGCCTCGGTGGCGGAAATCGGCTCGCCCGTCACGATGATCTTGAGCGCCGCCTCGGGGCCGATCAGGCGGGGCAGGCGCTGCGTGCCGCCGGCGCCGGGGACGAAGCCGCGCTTCACCTCGGGGAGGCCCACCTGCGCGGTGGCGACGGCGACGCGCGCATGGCAGGCCAGCGCCAGTTCCAGGCCGCCGCCCAGCGCCGAGCCATGGATGGCGGCGATGACCGGCACCTTGCAGTTCTCGATCGCGTCGAAGACCTCAGGCAGGCTCGGCGGCTGGCGGGGCTTGTTGAACTCGGTCATTTCGGCGCCGGCGCAGAACATGCGGCCCGTGCCCATGAGCACGATGGCGCGCGCCCCTTCCTTCACAGCCGCGGCGATGCCTTCGTGCAGCCCGGCGCGCACGCCGGTGCGCAGCGTGTTCACCGGCGGGTTGGCAATGCGCAGGATATGGATGTCGCCGTCACGATCGTGCTCGACGAAGCGCTCTTCTGCCATGGACTGGTCTTCCCCGTTGATCCTCGTTGCCCGCGAGTGTCCGGCGCGGGAAGCATGGATGTCAACGGGGTGAGGGCGCGGGGCAGGCCCCGGCCAGGCGTTACGTGATCCGGATCGGTGTCAGGTCCTGGAACCAGCTCTGCGCCTGCACGAAGCCCTGCACGCGGCGGCTCATGGCGCGCGGGTTCAGGTCATGCGCCACGAAGAGGAAGAGCGCGTCATCCACGACCCGGGCGTGCAGCTCGGAGAGCAGCGCGGCCTGGCGGGCCGGGTCGAACTCGGCATAGACGCGCGTCATGATGTCGTCATACCAGGGATCGCTGAAATAGCCCCAGTTGTTGGCGGCGGGCGGCACCATGTCGCTCTTCAGGAAGCGGACCAGCGCGGTGAAGGGATCGAGCGCCGCATAGCTGATGTTGATGGCGCTGATGCCGCGATTTGACGGCGCCCGCGCGCCGTCGCGCCAGATGCCGAGCAGGGCGTTCCATTCCAGCACCTCGAAGGTCACCTCGATGCCGATGTCGCGCAGGTTCTGCTGCACCGCCTCGTTCATCGGCAGCGGCTGCATCTGACCCGAGCCGGAGGGCGAGATGCCGACGCGCGTGCGGATCGGGTTCTGGCGGGAGAAGCCGGCCTCCGTCATCAGCCGGCGCGCGGCGGCGACATCGGTGCGGATCGGCTCGCGGGGCGTGCCGTGCCAGGGGTGGCCGGGCGGCAGCAGGCCGGCGCCGGGCACCATCATGTCGCCCAGCATGGAGCGCATGCCGGCGCGATCAATGGCGAGGTTGGCCGCCTTGCGCACCCGGATGTCCCGCCAGGGCGAGCCCTCGGACATGTTGAGGTGCCAGGTCCAGTTGTGCGGATAGGTGTTGGAGACGATGTTCATCCCCGCCGCGCGCAGGGCCGGGATGGCATCGGGCGGCGGCGCCTCGATGAAATCCACCTGGTTGGAGCGGAGTGCCGCCACGCGGGTGTTCGCCTCGGGCAGGGGCAGCAGGATCAGGCGCTCGTGGCGGGGGGTGCGCGCGGCGTCCCAGTAATTCGCGTTGCGCAGCATGACGCAGCGTTCGCGGACGGCGAAGGTCTCCAGGCGATAGGGGCCGGTGCCGACGGCGCGGTCCAGGTAGCGGTCCCAGTCGCGGCCCGCGGCCTCCCAGGCGCCCTGATGCGTGATGCCGACCCAGGTGAGGCCGAAGGGAACCAAGCTGTCCGGCGTGCGGGTCTCGATGATGAAGGTGAGCGGCCCTTCCGCGCGCCAGCTCGCGATGGTCGGCATGCGGATGCGCGCCTGGGCGGCGGCGCGGGGGTCGAACCAGGGGGCGTCGGCCTTGAAGGCGCGGTCATAGGAGAAGACGACGTCCTCGGCCGTCATCACCTTGCCGTCGTGGAAGCGCACGCCTTCGCGCAGCGTGATGATCCAGCGCTTGGGGTCGGCGGGGTCCACCGTCCAGGCGGTGGCGAGGCCGGGACGGATGGTGACCGGCACGTCGGACTTGCTGAGGTCCCACATGGCGAGCTGGTCGTAGAGGGTGATGCCCATGAAGCGATGCCCCTCCGCCCCCTGGTCGGGCACGCCATTGGAGAGCGGCACGGCGGAGGCGGTCATGCCGACGCGCAAGGTGCCGGTTTGGGTCTGCGCCTGAGTCACGTCCCAGGGCAGGGCTGCGGCGAGCGGTGCGGCAAGGAGGGCGCGGCGGGTGGCGTTCATCGGCGGGCTCCGGTTGGGAGCGGCCAGCTTGGAAGGCGCGTGGCCACCCATGAAAGCGCAAATGGACGGCAATACGGGTGTATGCGGCGGAATTCTCCAGTGAAGCGGACACAAAACGGGCGAATGATCATACATTGTGCGTATGAGGAGGGGTTGTCCCGGCTGGGATAGGGGGCGGGTAGCCGGCGCTTCGCGCCTGGAGCGGCTCGTGCGACCACCACTTTTGATTGCCGTAGCATTTTAATCTTGTGCAAAACCGCCTTCGCCTTCTATCAAAACGGCAATAATTCGACGGATCACAGAAGCGTGTGGGGCGCGATGTGGCATCCGGAGGGGGCGCCCTCCGCCGCGCCGTCGGCCGATTTGCACGCGTGGCGCCAAAATAGGCGCGCCTCACCCTATCGTATTTTTCAGAACTTTTCCGGAGAAAAGAAATAATGACCAGCTTTGATTACAATATCATTCTCCAATATACTAATGGAGAGTTGGTTGGTAATTTTCCATGGAACGTAGGAACGCTTCAAAATATTACGTCTCCTGATAGCGGTACATTCCAGGTGGGCGACCAGATCAATGAGTTTTTTGGCGGGCCTTTTGCCGGCAGCTTCTCGTCGGGTGGCGGCACCTTCGTCGTCTTGGGGGATGGGCCGCAGGTTGATGTCTATGGCATCGTGGCTGACCCGGATGCCTTCGTGGCCCCGGCCACCCTTCCCCCTCTGGATACCTCCACCTTCACCGTCTGCTTTCTCGAAGGCACGCGGATCGCGACGCCGGAGGGCGAGCGCGTGGTGGAAAGCCTGGCCATCGGCGACCTGGTGCTGACGGCGGATGGTCGCGCGGTCCCGGTGAAGTGGATCGGGCGCCAGCGCATCCGCAACCACCCGATCTTCGCCTCGCCCAAGCTGGAGCCGGTCCGCATCTCGGCCGGCGCGCTGGGCGATGGCCTGCCGCACCGCGACCTCTATGTCACCGCCGCGCATGGCATGATCTTGGAGGGCCTGGTGGTGAATGCCGGCGCCCTGGTGAACGGGACCACCATTCGCTTCGTGCCGCTCTCGGAGATGCCCGAGACCTTCACCTGGTATCACATCGAGACGGAAGGCCATGAGGAGATCCTGGCGCATGGGGCGCCGACGGAAACCTTTGTGGACTATGTGGGCCGCAGCCGCTTCGACAACCACCAGGAATACCTGGACCTCTACGGCGCCGAGCGGATCATCCCGGAGATGAGGCGCCCGCGCGTCTCGGCGCAGCGGATGCTGCCGGCGCATCTGCGCGCGCGCCTCGGCCTGCCGGACCACGGCGCGGCGGTCGCGGCGGAGGCCGGCGCCCTGATGCGGCGCCTCAAGGCCGCCTGAGGCCGGGGGGCTGGCCTGCCACTGGGCAACGAAACCGGCTGCGCGGGGAGACGCGGGACCGCGCCTTGGCGAGACCTCGCCCTCGCCTGCGTGCAAGGGATGCGCGATGCCGGTTGGCCGGCCGGCGCGCTGCTGGAGGTGGAGGCCGCCCTGGCCCGCCTGCCCGACGAGGGCGCCGTCCCGCCTGACGCCACGGGGCGCGCGCGGGCCGGGCATCCGGCGGCACTTGCCGCGCTCTCGGCCCTCGCGCGGGCCCACCCGGCCGACCTGCGCGTCATCCTTGCCTTGGCGAGGACGCTCGGCGCGGCGAGCGAGCGCTCCGCCTGCCTCGCCATTTGTGACATGGTGCTGCAGGCGAAGCCGCAGCACGCCGTGGCGCGGCGCCTCAAGCTGGACACGCTTCGCCAGGCGCGGGCGGCTGCGCCGGCCGGGCTGGCCGCGCCGCCCGCCCCGGATCACCGCCCGCGGCTGGCCGAGGCCGCACGCCTGCGCGCGCTCGGCCAGGACGCGCCGGCCGTGGCCCTTCTCCGTGCGCTGCGGCACGAGTTTCCGGCCCTGCCCGGCATTGCGTTCGAACTCGGCCGCGTGTTGCAGGCGACAGGCGAACCTGAGGCGGCCCTCGCGCAGTTCGATGCAGTGCTGGCCGTGCAGCCCCATCATCGCCGCGCCTGGATGGCCAGGATCAGGGCGCTTTCGGCCGCCCGGCGCCACGATGAACTTCTCCCGGCGATCGAGGCCGCCCGCGCGCTATGGCCGGATGATGCCTGGCTGACCCTGCGCCATGCCGCGCGTCTGCGCGAAGGCGGCCGGGCGGGGGAGGCGGCGGCCCTGCTCGCGCCGCTGCATGAGGCGGCGCCGGATGACCTCGATGTGATGACGGAGCTGGGGCGGGCCAGGCTCGCCCTCGGTGACGGCGCCGGCGGCATGGCCCTGCTCGACGCCGTCCTGGCCGCCGACCCGGCCCACCGCGCCGCATGGGGCGCCCGGCTTGACGCCGCTGACGCGCACCCTGATCCCGCCGCCCTGTCCGGGCTTTGCCGCCGGCTGCATGCCCGCATCCTCACCCGGCGCGACCCGATGGCCGCTGGCCGGCTGGCCGAGCTCCTGCCCCGGCTCGACCTCGCGCATTGGAACAACGAGACCTGGGCCTGGATCGAGGTGATCGCGGCGAATGCCGCCGCAGTCCCGCCCAAGGCGCTCTGGACGCTGTATGAGCTGGCGGAGCTGCGCGGCCTGACCCAGCCGTGCGAGCTGTTGCTGGCGGCCCTCCTCGACAAGCCAAGCCTCCCGCTCTCCCTGGCCACCCGGCTGCTGCGCTGGTCCCAGGGCATCTCCGACGCGCATGGGCAGGATCTGATGCCCCGTCTGCGCCGCCGCGTTCCGGAAAGTCAGCTCCCGTTGCTCGACCTGTACGGCGATGCCTTGGCGCGCGGCGCCCGTGAGGCGCTGCGCCGCCGCCAGCGCCGCCCGGGGCGCGGGGTGGATGAGATCCTTCTGCTGTTCAGTCTTCTGATGCAGGCCTCGAAGCTGGACCGGGCGATGCGCTACCTCGGGATGGCGCGCCGCTTCCATCCGGCGAACCGCAAGCTGCAGGCCCGTCATCTGGCCGAGCTCATCGCACGCGGCGAGGAGGAGGCCGTGCGCGGGGAGGTGGAGCGGCTGCTCCGCGGCCCGCAAGCCGGCGATGCCGAAAACCGGCGGACGGCCATCTCGCTCCTGCTCGCCCTGGGCGAGGCGCGGCAGGCGCTCGCCCTGATTGACGCGACCGAGGACCGTGCGACGCGGCAGGAGCTCCTCAGGCGGCATGCGCACCTGCTGCCGCGCTTCGGCCGTTACGAGGAGGCAAGGGCCGTGGCGCGGCAGGCCGCCACCCTCCGCCATGCGCGGCGGGCCATGCATGCCGGCGCGACGCAGGGCGGCGTGGCGATGGCGGAGCTGGCACTTACCGAGGTCGCGCAGGACCCCGCTGCGCCGGCGGAGGACGCGTTCCGCCTTGTCGGGCCGAGCATCCGTGCGCTGGATGCCTGGCTCGCCGATGATGCGCCGCCTGCCGCCGCCGGGCAGGGCGCCATCCCGCGGCGGGTCATGCAATACTGGAGCCAGGGCGAGCCCCCGCCGGAGCTGGCCCAGATCATGCGCGGCTGGGCCGAGGCGGAGGGTTTTTCCTATGCCCGCCTCGACCGGCTTGGCGCCTTGCGCTTCCTGAACGAGGAGCTGGGGCGGGAATGGGCCGCGGCGCTGCGCCTGGCGCAGCACCCGGCGGAGGAGAGCGACTTCTTCCGGCTGTGCTGGCTGGTCGTGCGGGGCGGAATCTACGCGGATTGCGACGATCTTCTGGTCGGCTCGCCCGCAGGCCTCATCGCGGGCGAGCGGGGGCTTGTGGTGTTTCGCGAGTCGCGCGGCACCATCGCGAACAACCTCCTCCTGGCCGAGCCCGCGCATCCCGTACTCGTCCATGCGGCCGTCTCGGCCAAGCAGGCGCTGCTGCGGCGGGACAATGACAGCGTGTGGTCGAAGACCGGCCCCGGCCTCCTGACGCGCGTCGTCGCCGCGGCCTGCGCCGAGGCGGCGGCAAGACATGCGCGCCCGGCTGTGACCATCCATCCCTTCCACCGGGCCGGGCGTCACGTGCGCAGCCACATCCCGCTGGATTATAAGAAGACAGCCCGCTACTGGAACGCCGCCACCCACGGCCGGCATCTCTCACGGCTCGCGCTGGCCCTGCCCATGGAGGAGTGACGCCCGCCGCCTACGCCGCGTGCAGCGCCTTCCAGACCACCTCCGGCGTCGCCGGCATATCAATCGTCTGCACGCCCGAATCCGCCAGCGCATCCACCAGCGCATTCACCACCGCGGGCGGCGAGCCCACGGCGCCGGCCTCGCCCGCGCCCTTCACGCCGAGCGGGTTGGTCTCGCAGACCACCTCGATCAGATCCACCTCGATCTCCGGCAGGTCGCCGGCGCGGGGCAGGGCGTAGTCCATGAAGGAGGCAGACAGAAGCTGGCCGCTTTCCGGGTCATAGGCGGTGCGCTCGTGGAAGGCCTGGCCGATGCCCTGCGCCACGCCGCCATGCACCTGGCCGCGCACGATCAGCGGGTTGAGCGCGTGGCCCACATCATCCACCACGATGTAGCGCGGGATGGCGATCATGCCCGTCTCGGGGTCCACCTCCACCTCGGCCACGTGGCAGCCATTGGGGAAGGTGTGGAACTCGATCTTCGCCGTCTCCAGCGCGTCCAGCAGGATGGTGTCCTCGCCCGCCGCGACCCGCTGCCGCTGCCGCGCCGCAAGGCTCAGGATGTCCACGCCACGATCGGTGCCGACCACTCCGAACTGCCCGGCCTTCGGGTTGAACTCGATGTCCACCACAGCCGCTTCCAGCATCTCGGAGGCCGCCTGCTTGCCCTTCTCGATGACGCTGGCCGCGGTGACGAGGATGGCCTGGCCTTCGGAGTAGAGGCTGCGTGCGCCGCCCGTGCCGCCGCCCGAGGGCAGGCTGTCGGAATCGCCCTGGCGGATGCGGATCTTGTCGATGGGGATGCCGAGCTCATGGCTCGTCAGCATGGCATAGGCCGTCTCATGGCCCTGGCCGGTGCTCTGCGTGCCGACATAGACATCCACGAAGCCATCCTCGGCGAACTTCACCGAGGCATTCTCGGTCGGCCCGCCGCCGGTCGCTTCCAGATAGTAGGCGAGCCCGATGCCGCGCTTCTTGCCGCGCTTGGCCGCCTCGGCCCGGCGGGCCGGGAAGCCGGCCCAGTCGATCTTGGCGAGCGCGGCATCCATCACGCGGGCGAAATCGCCGCTGTCATAGCGCTGCGCCATGGCGGTGACGTAGGGCATGGCGGATTGGCTCACCATGTTGCGGCGGCGCAGCTCGATGCGGTCGAGCTTCAGGTCGCGCGCGGCCTGATCGATCAGGCGCTCCACCAGATAATTGCTCTCGGGCCGCCCGGCGCCGCGATAGGCGTCCACCGGGACCGTGTTGGTCGCCATGCCCAGCACGCGGGCATGAATCGCCTCGAAGCCATAGACGCTCGCCAGCACCTTGGTGCCCGCGCCGGTCGGGATGAAGGGCGCGAAGGTGGAGAGATAGGCGCCCATATTCGCCACGTTGCGCGTGCGCAGCGCGAGGAACTTGCCATTCGCATCCAGCGCCAGTTCGCCGAGCGTGATGTTGTCGCGCCCATGCGTGTCCGAGAGGAAGGCCTCCGTGCGCTCGGCGGCCCACTTCACCGGCCGGCCCACGGTGCGCGCGCCGATCGCGCAGAGCGCATATTCGGCATAGAGAAACAGCTTCATGCCGAAGCCGCCGCCCACATCGGGCGTCACCACGCGCACCAGGTCGGGGCTGACCTTCAGCACGGAGGAGGCCAGCAGGTTCTTCACCAGCCAGGAGCCCTGGGTGCCGGCATGCAGCGTGAAATGGCCGCTGGCCGCGTCATATTGCGCGGCGCAGGCGCGGCCTTCCATGGAGGCGACGACGACGCGGTTGTTCACCACCGTCAGCCGCGTCACATGCGCGGCCTGGGCGAAAAGGGCCTCGGTCTTCGCCTTGTCGCCCACCTCCCAGTCGAAGAGGGTGTTGTTGGTCGCCCCGGGCCAGATCTGCGGCTCGCCGACCTCATGCGCCACAGCGAGGTCCGTGACGGAGGGCAAGACCTCGTAATCCACCTCCACCGCCTCGGCAGCGTCGCGGGCCTGGCCCTGGGTCTCGGCGATGATGAAGGCTACCGGGTCGCCCACATGGCGCACCGCGTCGGTGGCGAGCGGCATGTGCAGCGTGTTCGCGCGGTCCGAGCCGTCAGCGTTCTTCATGGGGATGGCGCAGGGCAGCTCACCCACACCCATTGCGAGCAGATCCGCCCCCGTCAGCACGGCCAGCACGCCCGGCATGCCGCGGGCGGCGGTGGCATCCACCGAGGCGATCTTCGCATGGGCGTGCGGGCTGCGCAGCACATGGCCATGCACCTGGCCGGGGAGCGCGATGTCATCCGTGTAGCGCCCATGGCCCAGCAGCAGCCGGGGGTCTTCCACGCGCCGCACCGATTGGCTCAGGCCGAACTTCGCCATGGGTCGTCTCCCTCAGAATGTGTTCGCGGCATCATCTGACGATGAAGGGCCAAAGGGGAAGGGGGATGTGGCGAATCAGGCCGCGCGGCTGCGCAGGATCAGGCAGCCCGCGACCACCAGCCCGGCCAGCGTGCCGATCAGCCCCGCCGCGTTGAGCGAGAAGGCGAGGCCCAGCGCCGCTGGCAGCGGGCCGGCCAGCAGCACGCCCGCCGCGCCCAGCGCAGCACCGACCGCGGCCCCCCCGAGCACCTGAACCTTGTAGCGGTCCGTCATCAGCCGCAGCGCCACGGCGGGGCAAACCAGCATGGCCACCACCAGGATGGACCCCACCGATTCGAAGGCGGCGACGGCGGCGGCCGCGATCAGCAGGTTCAGCCCCATCTCCCACCGCCCCACGCGCAGCCCGAGCGAGGCCGCGAAGGCGGGGTCGAAGGCGATGAGCTGCAAGGGCCGCCAGAAGACCGCGACCGCCAGCCCCGCTGCCAGGGCCACGCCCGCCAGCAGCCCCAATTGGCGCGGCAGCCCGCCCAGGGCCACGGGGTCGAGCAGCGAGGCCCAGCCCTGCGCCTCCAGCCAGACCAGCGTCTCCAGCTGGCCGAAGAGCACGCAATCCACGTCGAGATCGGCGTTGCGCGCGCCCGTGACTTCCAGCAGCACCAGGCCCAGGGCGAAAAATCCGGTGAAGACGAGGCCCGTCGCCGCCCCGCCCTCCAGCCGCGCGGTGCGCCGCACCCAGCCGATGGCGAGTGTCGCCAGCAGCGCGGCCGCCAGGGCCCCCAGCAGCATGGGCCCGGCACTGCGCAGCCCGGTCAGCGCGAATCCCACCACGATGCCGGGCAGCACGGCGTGGGAAAGCGCGTCGCCCAGCAGGCTCTCGCGCCGCAGCACCAGGAAGCTGCCGAGCAGCCCGCAGGTGCCGCCGGCCAGGATGGCGGCGAGCAGGGGCGGCAGGTCGAGGCGGAGGAACTCGGTCATCGGCGCTGCAACGCCACGGCGGCGCCGAAGCCCACCAGGCCCGCCAGCACCACCGCCGCCCCGGTGGGGATGTGGTCGAAACGCGTCGAGATCAGCGCGCCGCTGGCCCCCGCGGCGGCCCCCAGCGCGCCCGCCAGCGCCACCATGGCCGGCAGCCCGCGCGTGACGAGGCGCGCGGCGGCGGCGGGCACGATGAGCAGCGCGACCACCAGCAGCAGCCCCACCGCCGGCAGCCCCGCCACGCAGACCGCCAGCAGCAGCCCGAGCAAACCCAGGTCCAGCACGCGCACCGGCAGGCCCTGGCTGCGGGCGAAGGCCTCGTCGAAGCAGAGCGCGCGCAGCGGCTGGAACAGCGCCGCGATCACGGCGATGCAGCCCAGCGCGAGCCCCCCGGCCAGCAGCGCATCGCCCTCCGTCATCGTCGCCGCCTGGCCCAGGATGAAATGGGAGAGGCCCGCCTGCGCCGCCGCCGGCATGGCCTGGGCGATGGAAAGCCCCACCGTGCCGAGCGCGTAAAAGGCCGAGAGCACCACGCCGATCGCGGCATCCTGCCGGATGCGCCGGCTCGCCGTCAGCGCGCGCAGCGCCAGCAGCCCGAGCCAGGCCGAGAGGGCAGCGCCGAGCAGCAGCGGCGCCAGGCTGCGTGCCGGCCCGCCCAGGGCCGCCATGAGCAGCGAGGCCGCGACCACGCCCGGCAGCGCCGCATGGCCGATCGCGTCCGCCAGCAAGGCCCGCCCGCGCAGCAGCGCGAAGCTCCCCACCACGCCGGAGGCCGCGCCCAGCGCGGCGCAGCCCAGCAGCACGATGAGCGTGTTGTGGCCGATCATGCCGCCGGCCGCCCCGGCAGCCCGCCAAAGGCGCGGGCGATGGTGGCATCGGTGAAGGCCTGGCTCACTGGCCCCGCGGCCACCACTTCGCCCGCCAGGATCAGCACCTGGTCGAAATGCGCGGTGATGAGCGAGAGGTCGTGATGCACCATCAGCACCGACTTTCCCTCCCGCGCCAGCCCGTGCAGCACGGCGAGGATGGTCTGCTCCGTCACCGCATCCACCGCGGCCATGGGTTCGTCCATCAGGAAGAGGTCGGCGCCCTGGGCCAGCGCGCGCGCCAGGAAGACGCGCTGCTGCTGCCCGCCCGAGAGCCGGCCGATCTGCCGTTCCGCGACATCGGCGAGACCCACGGCGGCCAGTGCCGCGCGCGCCGCCTCGCGCTCGGCGCGCGGCACGCTGCCCCACCAGCGCATGCGCGGCAGCCGCGCCATGGCGACGATGTCGAGCGCGCTGGCCGGGAAATCCCAGTCCACGCTGGCCCGCTGCGGCAGGTAGGCGACGCGCGAGCGCGCCTGCTCCAGCGGCAGGCCGAAGAAGCGCGCCTCCCCTGAATCGGCCGGGATTAGGCCCAACGCGGCCTTGAGCAGGGTGGATTTCCCCGCGCCATTGGGGCCGAGGATGGCGGTCAGCCCTGGCGCCGCCTGCCAGCTGACGTCGCGGAGCGCGGGCCGTCCGGCATAGCTGACATTCAGCCCGGTGACGGAGAAGGGTGCGGTCACAGGCGTCCGTTCAGCCCGCGCTCGGGCGCCGAACCGCCCAGCGCGCGGGAGATGGTGGTAATGTTGTGGTCCATCATGCCCTCATAGGTGCCCCGGTAGGTGCCGGGCCGACCCATGGAGTCGGAAAACAGCGTGCCGCCCAGCCGCACCTGGTGGCCCCGCGCCGCGACACCCTGGATCAGGGCCCGCACCGCACGGTCGGGCACGGAGCTTTCGGTGAAGATCGCGGGGATCCGCCGGTCGACGATGAGGCGCACCATGGCCTCGATCTTCGCCAGGCTGGCCTCGGCCTCGGTGGAGAGGCCCTGGATGGATTCCACCCCGAACTGGTAGCGCAGCCCGAAATAGGCGAAGGCGTCATGCGCCGTGACCAGCACGCGCTGCCCGGCCGGGATGGGCGCCAGCACGTCGCGCGCATAGGCGTCGAGCCGCTGCAACTGGGCGCGGGTGCTGGCCACGCCCGCCTCGAGGTTCGGCAGGCGCGGCAGGCGGCCCAGCGTGGCGGCGATGGCCGGCAACGCCTCGGCCCAGAGCATGGGGTCCATCCAGACATGCGGGTCCGCCGCGTCGGGATAGTCGTCATGCTGGCGCAGGCGGGAGCGCGGGATGGCCTCGGCGACGGCGAGGGATGGCTTTCCCTGCGCGGCCGCGCGGTCCAGCACCTCATGCATCCGGCCCTCCAGGCGATGGCCGTTGTAGAACAGGGCATCGGCGCGAAGGATGCGGGCGATGTCGTTGCGCGTGGGGCGGAAGAGATGCGGGTCCACCCCCTCGCCGATCAGCGTCTCGGTGGTGAGCGCGTTGCCGCCGACGCCGCGCACGAGGTCGCCGACCATGCCGGTGGTGGCGAGTGCCACGGGGCGCGCCGCCTGCGCCTTTGCGGTGCCGATCAGGGCCGGCAGCGCCAGAAGCGCCCGGCGGGGGATGGCTGAATAGCTGTTCACCTGTTCATTCATCCAGTTAAATCAGGGACTTGTCTGCCAACCTTGTCCCGGCATGCGGCCACGTCAAGGCTTCACGGTCGCGGAACAACCCTTGTGTTGCGCCGCCGCCCGGCCGAAGCTGCCATGATGGCAACCGGTGTGCGGATCAACGAGGACGAGGTGTTCGAGCTGGCGGAGATGTTCCGCCTGATGAGCGACCCCACGCGCCTCAAGATCATCCTGGCCTGCCTGGACCAGCCGGTTTCCGTGGGGGCCACGGCGGAGATGCTGGCGATCTCGCCCAGCCTGGTCTCCCACCACCTGCGCCTGCTGCGCGCCGCGCGCCTGCTGATGGCGGACCGGCGGGGGCGGCAGGTCTTCTATGTGGTGGGGGACCCGCATATCCGCTCGATGCTGACCGACATGGTGGACCATGTGGCCGAGGGCGGCGAGAGCGAGATCATCGAGGGCGGCTGACCGCTCCGAACGCCAAAAAACCCCGTTGTTGCAGTGCCGCTAGGCTTGTCGCGCCGCCGCCCGCCGCCTATGGTCCGCGCGCGGCGCCGGGCCGGCCCCTCGACGAGGGCATGCCATGCTGCGCCCGCAGGTGGCCGATGGGGCCACCGGGCGACGGCCCCGGGCCGTCGCTTCAGGTTTTGAGGCAAGGTGCGGCGCGTGATCGGGCGTATCGGACGAATTCTCGGAATGGCATTCCTGGGCCTGGTGGCGGCGGGTGGCATGGCCCTCGCGCAAGACCAGGCGCCGATGGTGGGCGCGCCCATCCCCTGGGGCATGGGGCTGCAGGAATTGGGCGGTCCCATCAAGGACGCCATCTCCAGCTTCAATGAGCTGGTCTTCTGGATCATCGTGGTCATCACGATCTTCGTGGCGATCCTGCTGGCCTGGGTGATGTGGCGCTACAACGAGAAGGCGAATCCCGTCCCCTCGCAGAGCAGCCACAACACCCCGCTCGAGATCGCCTGGACGGTGATCCCGGTGCTGATCCTGCTGGTGATCGCGGTGCCGTCCTTCCGCCTGATCTACTATCAGGACCGCGCCCGCGACGCCGACCTCACGATCAACGTGACCGGCCACCAGTGGTACTGGAACTACCGCTTCCCCGACCATGGCAACTTCGCCTTCGACAGCCGCCCCATCCCGGATGAAGAGATCAAGGCCGGCCAGATGCGCAGCCTCGAGGTGGATGAGCCGCTGGTGGTCCCCGTGGGCCGCACCATCCGCGTGATGACCCAGGGCGTGGACGTGATCCACAGCTTCTTCGTGCCGAGCCTCGGCGTGCAGCGCTACACCATCCCCGGCCGTACGCTGGAGACCTGGATGCGCGCCGACCGCGTGGGCACCTTCTACGGCCAGTGCAACCAGATCTGCGGGGTGAACCACTGGTTCATGCCGATCGTGGTGAAGGCCGTGCCGCAGGCCGAGTTCGACGCCTGGGTGGCGAGCGCCCGCACGCGCTTCGCCCGCCAGGACGAGCAGGCCCCCGCCCTTGCGGAAGCCGCGGGCGACACCATTCGAATCGCTGCGGCGCGTCAGTGACGCCGGCCGCGCAGGGTTAAGGAAAGGCACCGGGACATGGCACACGCGGATGCGCATGGGCATGACGACCACAAGCCAGGCTTCGTGAGCCGCTGGCTGTTCAGCACGAACCACAAGGATATCGGCACCCTCTACATCATCTTCTCGCTGTTCGCGGCGATCATCGGCATCGGCCTCTCCGTGCTGATGCGCATGGAGCTGCAGCAGCCTGGCCTGCAGATCTTCGCCGATGGCCAGATGTGGAACGCCTATGTTTCGGCCCATGGCCTGATCATGGTGTTCTTCGTGATCATGCCGGCGCTGATCGGCGGCTTCGGCAACTGGTTCGTGCCGATCATGATCGGCGCGCCGGACATGGCCTTCCCGCGGCTGAACAACATCTCCTTCTGGCTGCTGGTGCCGGCCTTCCTGCTGCTGGGCGGCTCGCTCTTCGTGGGTGGCGGCGCCGGCGCGGGCTGGACGATCTATCCGCCGCTCTCGGACGACACCTATCAGTCCGGCCCCGCCATGGACATGGCGCTCTTCGCGCTCCACCTGGCCGGCGCCTCCTCGATCCTGGGTGCGGCCAACTTCATCACCACCATCTTCAACATGCGCGCCCCGGGCATGACGCTGCACAAGATGCCGCTCTTCGTCTGGTCCATGCTCGTCACCGCCTTCCTGCTGCTGCTCGCGGTGCCGGTGCTGGGTGGCGCGATCACCATGCTGATCACGGACCGCAACTTCGGCACGGCCTTCTTCGACCCGGCCGGCGGTGGTGACCCGGTGCTGTTCCAGCACCTGTTCTGGTTCTTCGGCCACCCCGAAGTGTACATCATGATCCTGCCGGCCTTCGGCATCATCAGCCACGTGATCTCGACCTTCTCCAAGAAGCCGGTCTTCGGCTACCTGGGCATGGCCTACGCGATGGTCGCCATCGGCGTGGTGGGCTTCGTGGTCTGGGCGCACCACATGTACACCTCGGGCATGGACGTCGACACGCGCGCCTACTTCATGGCCGCGACCATGGTCATCGCTGTCCCGACGGGCGTGAAGATCTTCTCCTGGATCGCCACCATGTGGGGCGGCTCGATGAAGTTCGACACGCCGATGCTCTTCGCCATCGGCTTCATCTTCCTGTTCACGATGGGCGGCGTGACGGGCGTCGTGCTGGCTAATGCCGGCATCACGCAGATCCTGCACAACACCTACTACGTGGTGGCGCATTTCCACTACGTGCTGAGCCTGGGCGCGGTGTTCGGCATCTATGCCGGCATCTACTACTGGATCGGCAAGATGTCGGGCCGCCAGTACCCCGAGAAGCTGGGCAAGATCCACTTCTGGCTCACCTTCGTCGGCGTGAACCTGACCTTCTTCCCGATGCACTTCCTCGGCAACCAGGGCATGCCGCGCCGCTATCCGGACTACCCCGATGCCTTCTGGGGCTGGAACCTGGTGGCCTCGCTGGGCGCCTACATCTCGGTCGCGGGCTTCATCTTCTTCTTCTACGTGATGTACGTCACCTTCAAGCGCGGTGCGACCGTGCCGGCCAACTACTGGGGCGAGGGCGCGACCACGCTGGAGTGGCAGATCAGCAGCCCGCCGCCCTTCCACAGCTTCGACGAGCTGCCGAAGATCCGTTGAGGGGGCGTTGCCCCCTCAAGCTTCCCCAGCAAGGGACCGGTTCCCTGCACCCATATTCATCGGAGGTGCAGGAACCTGAGGTTCCTGCCGGGGTGTTTGAGGGGCGGAGCCCCTCAACCGAGGAACCCAAATGAGCGACGCAACCACGACAGATATCGCCGGTGCCTCAGAGGTGCGCGACTGGATCACGCTGCTCAAGCCGCGCGTGCTCACCCTCGTGGTCTACACCGGCATCATCGGCCTGCTGGTCGCGCCGGGGCCGATGCATCCCGTGCTCGCGGTCACCGCCATCCTCTGCATCACGGTCGCCGCCGGCGCGGCGGGTGCGATGAACATGTGGTACGACCGCGACATCGACAGCGTCATGCGCCGCACCATCAAGCGCCCCATCCCGACGGGCCGCATCAGCGCCGATGGCGCGCTGACCTATGGCGTGCTGCTGGCGGTGGGTTCGGTCGTGCTCATGGCGCTGGCCACCAACTGGCTGGCGGCGGGCGTGCTGGCCTTCTCGATCTTCTTCTACGTGGTGATCTACACCATGTGGCTGAAGCGCCGCACGCCGCAGAACATCGTGATCGGCGGCGCGGCCGGCGCCTTCCCGCCGCTCATCGGCTGGGTCGCGGTGACGGGCAGCATCGAGGCGCTGCCGCTCGTGCTCTTCGCCATCATCTTCATGTGGACGCCGCCGCATTTCTGGGCGCTCTCGCTCTGGGCGCACCAGGATTACGAGCGCGCGGGCGTGCCCATGCTGCCCGTGACCCATGGCGCGCGGGAGACGCGCCGGCAGGTGGTGATCTACACCCTGCTGCTGGTGCCGCTGACCCTCGCCCCCTGGCTGATGGGCTTCAACACCTGGGTCTATGGCGCGGCCGCGGCGCTGCTCGGGGCCAATTTCCTGCGCCACGCCTGGCTCACCTGGCGCGACGCGCAGGATGAGACGGGCGTCTCGCTGACCAAGGACATGCCGGCCAAGCGCTGCTTCAAATACAGCATCTCCTACCTGTTCCTGCTCTTCGGCGCGCTGGCGCTGGACCGGCTGCTGCTCGCATGACGCCCGAGGAGAAGGCGATCTTCGAGCGCCGGCGCCGGGCGCGGAACTGGGCCATCCTCGCCGCGCTGGCGGGGCTTTCGGTGCTGTTCTACTTCATCTCGATCGCGCGGCTGCTCAGGGACTGATCCCCGAAGAAGCGCTCGCGCAGCGCCTCGCGCGCGTCGCCCGGCACCGCCTCCACCAGGACCAGTTCCAGCCGCGCGCCCGGGACGAGGCGGCAGAGATGCGTCCAGACGCCACCACCATGGTGCAGCACCAGGTAGAACTCCGCCCAGGCGGTGCGGCCCGTGCGGTCGGTCCAGACGCGCCCGCCCAGGTGGATGGCGAAGTCGCCGGGGGCGAGGCAAGGGGTGAGGTCGTGCGGGGCGGTCAACATGCGCGGTCTCCTGTGCGAGGCGGACGGCGCTTGTCGTGGAAGGCCCGCTTGGTTGCCGGGACGGCCACATCCCCTCCTCGCGGAGGGCGCCACCTTGCCCGGGAAGGCAGGTTGGCGTTGGGCGCCGGCCCAACTCTTGATGCATCTTCCGGATAGCGGGCGCGGAACGACGCGGCAAGAGGCTTGCGCGCCCCGCGGGAAGGGGCCAATTCACCGCCATGACCCCGCAAGAGGCCCTCGCCCGGAAAAATCGCCGCCTTGGCTTCGCCGCCTTCGGTTTCGTCGGCTTCATGGTGGGCGTGAGTTTCGCCGCCGTGCCGCTCTATGACCTCTTCTGCCGCGTCACCGGCTTCGGCGGCACGCCGATGATCGGCCAGGCGGCGCCGGCCACGCCGGGCACGGCATCGGTGACGGTGCGCTTCAACGCGCAGACCCACCCCAACCTGCCCTGGCGCTTCGAGGCGCAGCAATCCGTCATGCAGATGCGCGTGGGCGAGGAGGCGCTGGCCTTCTATGTCGCGCGCAACACCGGCACGGCGCCGGTCACCGGCATCTCGACCTACAATGTGACGCCCGACATCGCGGCCAAGTATTTCCACAAGACCGCCTGCTTCTGCTTCGAGGAGCAGACGCTGGAGCCCGGCCAGTCGGTGGACATGCCGCTCGCCTTCTGGGTGGACCCGCGAATCGCCGAAGACCCGGCCACGCGCGGCATCCGCACCATCAGCATCAACTACACCTTCTTCCGCAGCCTGAACGATGCGGAGCGCAGCGGCGCCCTGGCCAATGCCGGGCCGCATGTGGGGGCGCGGCGGTAGGCATTTCCGGGCGCGATTCCGTCGCTTTCCCGCCCGCCCACCCTTGATCCGCGGGCCGTTTTCCGGGATGTTGCGCCGCAATGCCCGGGGCCCTTCGCATTCCGGGGGAAAAGACGCAGGACGAGCGATGGCCAGCAACGCCGAGGGCGCGAGCCCCTACAAGCACCCCTACCACCTGGTGGAGCCCTCCTACTGGCCGATCCTCTCGGCCTTTTCCGCCGGCATCATGCTCTTCGGCATCATCGTGCTGGCGCATGGCGGCGGGCAATGGGTGCTGGGTGTCGGCGCCGTGGCCGTGCTGGCCTGCATGTTCGGCTGGTGGCGCGACGTCCTGAAGGAGAGCCGCACGCCCGGCCTGCACTCCTCCGTCGTCCGCCTCGGCCTGCGCTACGGCATGATCCTGTTCATCGCCTCCGAGGTGATGTTCTTCGTGGCCTTCTTCTGGGCCTATTTCCACTTCGCCCTCTATCCGGAGCATGTCTCCGGCGCTGCGTCGGCGATCTGGCCGCCGGCCGGGATCAAGACCTTCGATCCCTGGAGCCTGCCCTTCCTGAACACCATGATCCTGCTGCTCTCGGGCTGCACGGTGACCTGGGCGCACCACTCGCTGATGGAGAATGACCGCAAGGGCCTGATCGTCGGCCTGGCGCTCACCGTGTTCCTGGGCGTCGCCTTCACCGGCCTGCAGGCCTGGGAATACAGCATCGCGCCCTTCCCCTTCACCGGCGGCGTCTACCCCTCCGTCTTCTTCCTGGCGACGGGCTTCCACGGCTTCCACGTGATCGTGGGCACCATTTTCCTGGCGGTCTGCCTGTTCCGGGCCATGGCCGGGCATTTCACTCCGGAGAAGCATTTCGGTTTCGAGGCGGCCGCCTGGTACTGGCATTTCGTGGACGTGGTGTGGCTCTTCCTCTTCGTGTCCATCTACATTTTCGGTGCGGGCGAAATCGCCCACCACTGAACCGGGCGGGCCGGGCCGCGTCCGGCCCCGCCCCTCCCGCCGCGCTGGCGTGGGCCTGCAACCTCAGGTATCGGAAGTGAAATGTCCGGCCTGCCGCATTTCCGGCGGGCCCTCCTTTCGGAGTTGAGATGTCCCGCCCTGTCGCGCTGATCATCGGCATCACCGGTCAGGATGGTTCCTTCCTCGCCGAGCTCCTTCTGGCCAGGGGCTATGCGGTGCACGGGCTGCGCCGCCGCACCTCCGTCCCCAATCTCGGAAATCTCGCGGCCCTGGTCTCCGGCGGGGCCGATCTTCACCTTCACCACGGGGACCTGACGGAGGGGGCCAGCCTGCTGCGCGTCCTGCAGCGGGTGCGGCCGGATGAGGTCTACAACCTCGCGGGCATGAGCCTTCCCGCCGGGCGCGCGCCGCAGAGCGCCGCCGCCCTGCACGCCCTTGGCACGCAGCGCCTGCTGGATGCACTCCGGCTGCATGATCCCGGCCGCCGCATCCGCCTCTTCCAGGGTTCGAGCTTCGAGATCTTCGGACCCGGCGGCAGCGCCCCGGTGGACGAGGCGGCGGGCTTCGCCCCGGATTCCCCGGCCGGCGTCGCGCGCCTCCAGGCCTTCTGGATGATCGCGGCGGCGCGCGAGCGGCACGGGATGCATGCCTCCACCGGCATCGCCTTCCCGCATGCCAGCGCCCGCGCCGCGCCGGATGCGCTGCTGCGCCACATCGCGCGCGGCGTGGTGTCCTGCGCCGCCCCGACCCATTCTTTCGGCGCCGCCCCGACCCATGCTTTCGGCGCCGCCCCGCCGGTCACCCTCGGCGCGCTCGGCCGTGCCCAGCACTGGGGCCACGCGCGGGACCATGCCGAGGCCGCCTGGCGCATACTCCAGCAGCCTGAGCCGGGTGATCTCGTGCTGGCCGGCGGGCCCGTGCACCCGCTGCGGCATGTGGTGGAGCGCGCCTTTGCTCTGGCCGGGATGCCGCTCCTCTGGCAGGGCGAGGGCTGGGCGGAGACCGGCCTCTGTTCCGCCAGCGGGCGTGTGCTGGTGCGGCTGGACCCGGCCGCGCCGGCCTGTCGTGGCCCGCTGGGCGATGACGCCCTGGCGCGTCGCCGACTGGGCTGGGAGCCCGGGACCGACCTCGATGCCCTGCTGGCCGAGATCCTGGCGGATGAGCGGGCGGCCCTGGCGCGGCGAACGGCCTGACGGCGCGGCCATGAGGGGCGGCTGAATGGCCTTGCGCGGACGCATTGACGGGGTCTTCGACGGCAAGCTCCGCGGCTGGCTTTGGGACCCCGATGATCCGCTGCGGCGCTTCTCCGGGCGCATCCTCCTCGACGGCCAGCCGCTGGCCGAAGTGCGGGGCGATCTGCCCCGGCCCGATCTCGAGGCCATCGGCTTCGGCGAGGGCGGTGGCGGCTTCGAGCATCCCCTGCCCATCGCGGTGCAGGACGGCGCCGTGCATGAGCTGCGCCTCCTCGCGGAGCAGCTCTGGATTCCGATCGAGGTGGACCGCCTCTCCCTCCCTCTGCCGCCCCGGCTGCACATGCTGCGCGGCCGCGTGCATGGCATCGCGGGCGGGCATTGCACCGGCTGGGCCTGGGATGCGGCGCGCCCGCTCGATCGCGTGACGGTGGAGCTGGTGGAGGAGGGGCGCGTCCTCGCCCGCCAACCCGCCGCGCTGCGCCGCGCCGAGCTGGCGCGCGCTAGCATCGGCGATGGCGTGCATGGCTTCGCCTTCGACCTGACGCGCCTGCAGCCGCCCCCCGCCGAGGGCGCGCGGCTGGAGCTGCGCGCGGTGGGCGCCCACGGCGAATGGGCGCTGGGTGGCGTGACCGTCCAGGCCGGCCAGATCCGCCCGACCACGCCGCCGCCCCCGGCCGCCCCGGCGGCGGGTATGAGGCGCCGCGATTATCTCGCAGCCATCCGCAAGGCGGAGGCCGAGCAGGACCACGCGGCCGCGGTGCGGCTGCTGGAAGCCGCCCTGCTGGACCACCCGGATGACCCGGACCTGCTCTCGATCCGCGCCCGCATCCATCTCGCCCGGCAGGAGCTGGAGCCCGCCGAGCGCCTGGCGCGGGCCGTGCTGCGCGACCATCCTGGGCATGACCGCGCGGCGCTGATCCTGGCGCGGGCCGTCACGGCGCTGGGCCGGCATGAGGAGGCGATCGAGGCCTGGCTGGCCATCCCGCCGGGCCACGCCTCCTTCCGCGAGCGCGTGACGCGGCGCACGCGGAGCCTGATCGCGCTGCGCCGCCGGGCCGAGGCGCTGCAGGAGGCGGCGGAGGCGGTCCGCCACCTTCCCGGCGATATGGAACTGCTCCGCCATCTCGCCCTCACGGCGGAGGCGGCGGGCGCGTCGCGCGCCGCGCTGGCTCATTGGCGCCGGCTGCTCGGCTTCCTGCCCGCGGATGCCGCGGCCCGCGAGCAACTGCGCGCGCTGGAGCAGGCGGTCATCCCGGCGGCGGAACAGGCCCTGGCCTCGCCCCTCGTCAATCCGGAGCTGCGCGACTGGCTGGGCCCGCTGGAGGCCTGGGCCGGCCCGGTCTCCGCCTGGCCGGCGCCCGGCTTTCGCCTGCGCGCCCTGGGCGGGCGGGCCATGGCCACGCCGGCCGAGCCCCGGCAGCTCCGCCCCGGCGACCTGCCGGGCTATGGGGTCTTGCTGCGCGGCGCCGGGGGCGGGGCGGAAATCGGCTTCGGCCTCGCCACGCGGGGCGCCTTGCGCATGGCCCTGGAATGGCGCGCCTGGGCGCCGGGGCCCGAGCTGGTGCTGGCGCTGCGCCGCACCGATGCCGGCGGCGCCTTGGCCGGGGAGCGCGAGCTGGCCCGCCTTGCGCCCGCTTCGCGCCCGCGTCTGCACCGTTTCGACCTCCTCCCCGACGACGCCGAACGGGAGGCCGCCGCGCTGGAGCTGGTCCTGCGGCTGGAGGGCGAGGGCGCCATCCTGCTGCGCCCGCCCCGGCCCCTCGCGCGCCTGCGCCAGGAAGCGCCCGCGCCGCATGGCTTCGAATGTCCCGAGCTCGCGGCGGCGCTGCCCGCCGCCCGGCGCGATGCCGGCCATGGTACCGATGCCCTGATGGCGTTGGACGCACCCTTCACCTCCCTCGTCATCACGGCGCCGCCCGAGGCTCTGGCGGAGACCATCGCGCGCGTCCTCGGCGGCAGCGCCGTGCCGTTCGAATGCCTCGTGACCCCCCAGCCCGACTGGCCCGCCACCCTGCGGGAAGCGCTGCGCGCCCTGGCGGTGCGGGACCCCCGGCTCCGGCTCCTTCCGCCAGGCGCCGCGGCACCGACCGGCTGGGTTGCGGTGGTCCAGGCGCCGCCGGAGGGCGGTGCGGCGTGGTTGAGCGAATTGCACCGCGCGGCGGCGCGGGATGGAATCGCGGAAGCGCCGGGCGTGCTGCTCTCCCGCGGGGGCTGAACCCGGCCTCAGTTGAGGCCGCGCAGCCGCTCCTCGACGATGTTGCGCCAGGGTGCATCGGCCGGTGCATCGGCCAGGAGCTGTGTCCAGATGGCGCGCGCCGTCGGGTTCCGCCCCGCCCGCGCCTCGGCCAGGCCGGCCAGGAAGCGCAGCCGCGGGTCCTGCGGCTGCATGGCGAGCGCGCGGGTGATCCAGCGCAGCGCATTTTCCGGCCGGTTCAGCTCGATCTCGATCTCGGCCACGTCGCCGGCCAGGCCCACATCGAAGCCGCCGCTCAGCGCCTTTTCCCAGGCGGCCGCGGCTTCGGCGAGGCGGCCGCGGTTGCGCTCGGCATTGCCGAGAAGGATGAAGCCCTGGCGGCCCACCTGCGTATTGGGGTCGGCGGTGGCGAGGCGCGAACGGAGCTGCGTCAGCATCGCCTCGTCCTGCGCGTCCGCCTCCTGGCGGAGGGCGAGGGTGGCCGAGGGCATGTCGGGGAAACCGCGCTCGACATAGAGGGTCACGCCCGCCACCGGCACCAGCACCAGGGCCACCAGCAGCAGGATGGAGGGGCGGCTGGGCGCCTTCAGCGCCTCGGGTGGGGGGGCGGCGAGCAGCCGGCGCTGCACCTCCACCGTCGCCGCCTTGTAGGCGGCTTCATCCAGGCGGCCTTCGGCGCGCTGGGCTTCCAGCTCGGCCAGCTGCGCGTGGAACAGCGCCACATCGGCCTCGCCCCGGCCGCGCGGGCGGGGCGGCCGCAGCACCGTATAGGCGAGCGGCGAGAGAATGAGCGCGGCCACCAGGCCCAAAGCCAACCACATCACGCCTTTGGATCACCTTGCAAAGCGGCGAGTCGCTGGCGCTCGGCCTCGGTCAATTCGGTAGGGCCGATGCCGGCCGGGGCCGCCATCCGGCGCGCCCGCCAGATGGCGATGAGCCCGCCCAGCAGGGCCAGGGCCGGCGTGGCCCAGAGCAGCAGCGTGCTCCATTTGAAGGGCGGGCGCAGCAGCACGAAATCGCCGTAGCGCTCATGCACGAAGCGCATCACCTGCTCGTCGCTCGCCCCCTGCTCGACCTGCTCGCGCACGATGCGGCGCAGGTCCCGCGCCAGCGAGGCGTCGCTGTCCTCGATGGACTGGTTCTGGCAGACGAGGCAGCGCAGCTCCTTGCCGATCTCTCGCGCGCGCTGCTCCTGCATGGGGTCGCTGAGGCGGTAGGTGGTGTCGCCGATCTGGGCCTGGGCCGTCACTGCCAACAACAGGAAAAGCATGAGAGGGCTCTGCCCTCTCAAAATCCCCCACCAGGAGGCTGGCCTCCTGGACCTCTGGAACAGGGACAACATCTTCACCCTCGCAGACGGGCCAGCAGGGGAAGCACGTCTTGCGCCATCAGCTCCGGTGTCAGCGGGCCGGCGAAGCGCCACCGGATGATGCCGCCACGGTCCAGGATGTAGGTCTCCGGCACGCCATAGACGCCCCAGTCGATAGAGACGCGGCCGGGCTCATCCACGCCCAGGCGGGTATAGGGATTGCCGTGGCGCGTGAGAAAAGCCTGCGCCTCACGCGGGCGGTCCTTGTAGTTCACGCCCCAGACCGGCACGCCCTGGCGATGCAGCGCCATGAGATGCGGATGCTCGATGATGCAGGGCGCGCACCAGCTGGCCCAGAAATTCACGATCACGGGGCCGGGCAGGCCGCGGAAATCGGCCGACGCCAAGGCTGGCAGGCCGGCGCTCTCCAGCGCCGGCAGGGTGAAGTCCGGCGGCGGCTTGCCCAGCAGCGCGGAAGGCACGCCGCGCGGGTTGAAGCTGCCATCCTGCAGGCCGCGCAGCATGGCCCAGAAGCCCACGCCGGCCGCGGCCGCGATCCCCAGCGGCGCGAAGAGCAGCAGCTTGCGGCGCGAGGATTTCGGCGCCGGCGTCACCACCTCGCTCATGCCGGCGCCTCTGCCTCATCCTTGCGGCGCCGCGCGGGGGCGGCGATGCGGATGCGGCGATCACTCAGCGAAAAGGCCGCGCCGAGGGCCATGATGCCCGCGCCGATCCAGATCCAGGGCGCCAGGGGGTTCTTGTGCAGGCGCAGCACGGCCTCGCCATCCCGCTCCTCGCCCAGCACGGCGTAGAGGTCGCCCGCCGGCGAGGTGCGGATCGAGGCCTCGGTCGTGTTGGTGCGGCCGATGGGGAAATAGCGCTTGGAGGGCTCCATCACATGCACCACGCGGCCGTCGCGCAACACGGTGATGGTGGCCTTGCGCGCGGTGAAGTTGGGGCCGACGAAGTCGCGCACGCCCTCCAGCCGCCATTCATAGCCGGCGAATGTGGTCGAGCCGCCGGGCGGCACCGCCACCAGCTTCTCGGTGGCGAGGCCCATGCCGGAGATGCCGAGGATGGTCACACCCACCCCCGCATGCGCGATGGCGGCGCCCCAGGCCGCGCGCGGCAGGTGGCGCGCGCGGTTCCAGGCATTGCCAAGGCTGGTGCGCCCCACCCCGGCGCGGTCCGCGATGTCGGCCACCGCGCCCGCCAGCAGCCAGAAGGCACAGGCGAAGCCGAGCGCGCTCAGCACATGCCAGCCGGCGAGCGTGAGCGTCAGGATGAAGGCCAGCAGCGCCACGCAGGCCGCCCACCACAGCCGTTGCAGCACGGGCCAGAGGGCGGCGCGCTTCCAGGCCAGCATCGGCCCCACCGCCATCGCCATGACCAGCGGCAGCGCCAGCGGCGCCGTCGCCGCGTTGAAGAAGGGCGGGCCGACCGAGATCATCTGCCCCGTGATCAGGTCGAGGAAGAGCGGATAGAGCGTGCCGACGAAGACCACCGCCGTGATCGAGCAGAGCAGCAGGTTGTTCAGCACGATCCCGCCCTCGCGCGAGATCGGCGCGAAGAAGCCGGCCGGCGCCATGGCCGGCGCGCGCCAGGCGAAGAGCGCAAAGGCGCCCGCGACATAGATGCCGAGCAGGCAGAGGATGAAGATGCCGCGCGCGGGGTCGGAGGCGAAGGAATGCACCGAGTTCAGCACGCCCGAGCGCACCAGGAAGGTGCCGAGCAGCGAGAGCGCGAAGGCCAGCAGCGCCAGCAGCACCGTCCAGACCTTCAGCGCCTCGCGCTTCTCGACCACGATGGCCGAATGCAGCAGCGCGGTGCCGGCGAGCCAGGGCAGCAGCGAGGCGTTCTCCACCGGGTCCCAGAACCAGTAGCCGCCCCAGCCCAGCTCGTAATAGGCCCACCAGGAGCCGATGGAGATGCCCATGGTCAGGAAGGACCAGGCGGCGAGGCTCCAGGGCCGCACCCAGCGCCCCCAGGCTGCGTCCACTCGGCCCTCGATCAGCGCGGCGACCGCGAAGGCGAAGGTCACCGCGTAGCCGACATAGCCGAGGTAGAGCAGCGGCGGATGGATGGCGAGGCCGATATCCTGCAGCAGCGGGTTCAGCCCCTGGCCATCGGGCGGCGGCGGCCAGATGCGCTCGAAGGGATTCGAGGTGAAGAGGATGAAGGCGAGGAAGCCCAGCGAGATCATCCCCATCACCGCCTGCACCCGGGCCTGCAGGGCCGAGGGCAGCGCGCCGCCGAAGCCGGCCACGGCCGCCGAGCAGCCTGCCAGGACCAGCACCCAGAGGATCATCGAGCCCTCATGGTTGCCCCAGGTGCCGGTGATCTTGAACAGCATGGGCTTGGCCGAATGGCTGTTGGCGACGACGTTCACCACCGTCGTGTCATTCGTCGCATAGGCCCAGATCAGCGCCGCGAAGCTGATGCCGATGGCGATGAAGCCGGCCACGGCGAGCGGCGCGCCCGAGGCCATCAGCCGCACATCGCCGCGCTGCGCCCCCCAGAGCGGGAGGATGGACTGCGCGATGGCGAGCATCGCCGCCAGGATCAGCGCGAAATGGCCGAGTTCGGGGATCATGAACCACTCCTCGGGGAAGGGTTTGCGCCCGGCCGCTGCGGATCAAGCGTGTTCCAGTTCGCGGCCGGCGGGGCCGCGCCCTGCGCCGGGTTCCAATGGCCCGAGCGCTTCAGCGCATCGGCCACCTCGGGCGGCATGTAGGTCTCGTCATGGCGGGCCAGCACCTCGCGCGCGCGGAAGGTGCCGTCCTCGCCCATCACGCCCTGCGTCACCACGCCCTGCCCCTCGCGGAACAGGTCGGGCAGGACGCCGGTGAAGACGACGGGGATGGCGTGAGCGCCATCCGTCACGCGGAAATGGATGGCGGGCCGGCCCTGGTATTCGCCCTGACGCTGCACGCTGCCTTCCTCGACCAGGCCACCCAGGCGGAAGGCGCGGCCAGGGGGCGGCGTCTCGCGCACGATGTCGGAGGGGGAGCGGAAGAAGACGAGATTGTCCTGGAAGGCCGTCAGCGTCAGCGCGGTGGCGCTGCCGAGGCCGATGGCGCAAAGCAGGAGGATGTAGAGCCGGCGCTTCTTGCGCGTCATTTCGGGCGTTCCAGCTGGGCGAGTTGCCGCCTGGCCGCGCGGTGGCGGGACAGCGCGGAAATGGCGAGCGCGGCGAAGACGGCGAGCACCGCGGCCCAGCTCGCAAGGACATGCAGCCAGTGGGTGCTCATTGTGCCGCCCTCCGACGCGTCACGCCGGAGGCGTGCCTGCGGCACGACGCGGCGGCTCCGCCGCCTTGGCTTCGCCGCGCCACGGCTGCGCCGGGGCATGCGATCACTTGGGCGGCGCCGGCCGCCATGCGGCCGGATTCTCGGAGGGTGACCAGGGCCATCAGGCTTCCGCCTCCCGCAGGCTGGGGGCCGCATCCGCGCGCCGCGCGGCGGCCATCTGCAGCGCGCGCACGCGGCGCTCCATGACGGCCGCGCGCGTGGCCGCCAGCGTCACCGCCATGAAGGCAAGCGTGAAGCCCAGCGTGCACCACAGCAGCGGGTAGAGGATGTCCACATGCATCCCCGGCGCATCCAGCCGCGTGACTGAAGCCGGCTGGTGCAGCGTGTTCCACCAATCCACGCTGAACTTCACGATGGGCACGTTCACCACGCCCACCAGCGCGAGGATCGCGCCCATGCGGGCCCCGCGCTCCGGGTCGTCGAAGGCGCGCACCAGCGCGGCATGGCCGAGCCAGAGGAAGAACAGCACCAGCACCGAGGTCAGCCGCGCATCCCAGACCCACCAGGTGCCCCACATGGGCTTGCCCCAGAGGCTGCCCGTCAGCAGGCAAAGCGCGGTGACGGCAGCGCCGATGGGCGAAAGCTCCCGCGCCGTGAGATCGGCCAGCGGGTGCCGCCAGATCAGCGACATGATGGAGAGGATGGCGAGGCCCATGTAGCCGCCCATGGCGAGCCACGCCATCGGCACATGGACGAACATGATGCGGACCGTCTCTCCCTGCTGCCAGTCGCGCGGCGCGAGCCAGAGCCCCCAGACGATGCCGATGCCGAGCACGATCAGCGCCGCCCAGGAGAGCCAGGGCAGCCAGTTGTCCGTCAGCCGCAGGAAGCGGCCCGGATTGGCGAAGCGATGCAGCGAGCCTGACGACCGCGGATTTGAACCAGCGTTTTCCACATCCCCACCATAGGCAGATGCGCCCCGGGATTGAAGCGCCCCGCGCGATGCATCCGCTACCCGAAAGTTATCCCAGCGCAATGATTTGCGCCCCATTGGCGCGTCCGAGCCAGATATGCGAAGCCTTGGCCGGAACGCCACATCTCGTCGCGAAGAATCCCATGGCCAGATCCAAGTCCCGCCCGCCCGCTTTCCTGGTGAAGTCCGAGCCCGATGTCTTCGGATGGGACCAGCAGGTGGCCAATGGCGTTGAGCCCTGGACCGGCGTGCGCAACGCCCAGGCCGCCAACTTCCTGCGCGCCATGCAGGTGGGGGACCGCGTCTTCTTCTACCACTCCAACATCGGCAAGGAGGTGGTGGGCATCGTCGAAGTCGTCCGGACCGCCTATCCGGACCCGACGGATGAGACCGGCCGCTGGGTCTGCGTGGATGTGAAGACCGTCTCGAAGCTGCCGCAGCCTGTGCCGCTGGCCGCCATCAAGGCCGAGCCGCGCCTCGAGGGCATCGGCCTGATCCGCCAGTCGCGCCTCTCGGTCATGCCGATCACGCCCGAGCATGCGGCGGTGATCCTGGAGATGGCCGGCGCATGATGCGGGCGCTGCGCGATCATTGGCTGATCGGCGCCCTGGTCGGCGCGCCCTTGCTGCTGGCCATGGCTCCCGTGCAGCAGGCGGTGATGCCGCCCTGGCTGCTCTGGGTGTTCCTCGCCCAGCCGCTCTACATGATGCATCAGCTGGAAGAGCATGTAGGCGACCGCTTCCGCCGCTTCGTGAATGAGCGCCTGGCCGGCGGCGCCGAGGCCCTGACGCCCGCCGCCGTGGCGGTGATCAACATCGGCGGCGTCTGGATGGTGAATGCGGCTTCGCTGCTGCTGGCGGCGACGCATCACCCGGGCTGGGGGCTGCTTGCGGCCTGGCTCATGCTGGTGAACGCGGGCACGCATCTGGCGGCGGCGGTGAGGCTGAAGGCCTACAACCCCGGGCTGGTCAGCGCGCTGCTGCTCTTCCTGCCGGCCGGTCTCACGACGCTCATCCTCGTCTCCTTCCAGCCCGGCGTGGGCTTCGTCGAGCATCTGGGCGCGCTGCTCCTCATCCTGGCCCTGCACGCCATCATCGTCCTGCATGTGACGCGGCGGTTCAAATGAGCGAGACGGCCGATTGGCGGGTCCTCTGCCGCCTGGAGGACATCCCGGATGGCGAGGCGCGTGGCTTTCCCGCGCCGCCTGGGGGCTTCACGGGCGTGTTTGCCATCCGGCGCGGCCAGCGCGTGCTGGTCTACGTCAATTCCTGCCCGCATATCGGCCTGCCGCTGGAGCCGGTGCCCGACCGCTTCCTCGACCGCAAGAAGGAGATGATCGTCTGCGCCGCGCATGGCGCGCGCTTCCGCATCGAGGACGGCGAATGCGTCTCCGGCCCCTGCATGGGCGATGTGCTGGAGACGGTGGAGGTGCGGATCGTGGAGGGCGAGGTGCGCGTGCCGCCGGATGCGGGAATCTAGCCTGGCGGGGGTTTGACCGGACGAATGGGCGCGTTAGTTTGCGCCCCGAGGAAATTCCAGTCCCCTAGAGAGGGAAACCCCTGCATGTCCATGATCACCCGCCGCGCCCTGCTCGGCACCGGCGCCGCCGTGGCGCTCGCCACCCCCGCGCTCGCCTTCCCCGACCGCACCATCCGCATCATCTCGGGCTTTCCGCCCGGCGGGCTGAACGACGTGGTGAGCCGCGCCATGGCGCAGGCGCTGACGCCCATCCTCGGCGTCTCCGTCGTCGTCGAGAACCGCGTGGGCGCGGGCGGCAGCGTGGGCGGCACGGCCGCGGCGCGCTCGGCGCCCGATGGCCACACGCTCTGGATGGGCATCGTGGACACCCAGGCCATCCTCCCCACCGCGATGCGCGCGCTGCAATATGATCCGGACCGCGATTTCGCGCCGATCAGCTTCGTCGCCAACGTGCCCTTCGCCTTCATCAGCGGCCCCTCCCAGCCCAATATCCGCGACTTCGGCGCCCTGATGGCGGCCGGCAAGGCGCGCCCGGGCGTGATCAGCTTCGCCAGCTGGGGCGTGGCCTCCACCTCGCACCTCGCCATGGAGCGCGTGCTGCGCCAGCAGCAGGTGGAGATGCTGCATGTGCCCTTCACCGGCCAGGCGCCGGCGATGCAGGCCATCATCGCGAGCCAGGTGGATTGCATGGCGCTGCCCGCCGGCGGCGCCGAGGGCGCCTGGCGCGCCGGGCAGCTGCGCGTGCTGGCGGTCGCCGCCAAGCAGCGCGTGCCGCTCTACCCCGATGCGCCGACCATCCTCGAGCTCGGCGGCACGCTGGATGCCGGCCTCTGGAAGGCGATCTACGCGCCGGCCCGCACGCCGGCCCCCGTCATCACCCGCCTGAACCAGGCGGTGCGCGAGGCGATGGCCCAGCCGCAATTCATCGAGGTGCTGCGCCTGCAAGGTGCGGTGCCCGAGCCCTCCACGCCCGAGGCCCTGGCCGAATTGCAGCGCCGCGAGCGCCAGGCCTGGGGCGAGGTGGTGCAGGCCACCGGCGCCTATCTGAACTGACGCCCGTCCCGGTCCGGAGCGAAACATGTACACGCTGATCAGCGCGACCCCCTCGCCCTATGCGCGCAAGGTGCGGATCGCGCTGATCGAGAAGGGCATCCCCTTCACGCTGCAGACCGAGGTGCCCTGGCACGGCACGACGGCGACGCCGGCCTACAACCCGCTGGAAAAGCTGCCCGTGCTGGTGCAGCCCGACGGCACCGGCATCTATGAGAGCCGCTTCATCCTGGAATGGCTGGAGGTGCGGCACCCCACCCCGCGCCTCCTGCCCGACGACCCGGAGGAGATCCTGGCCGCGCGGCAGGTCGAGGTCATCGCGGACGGCATCTGCGATGCGGTGGTGCTGCTGTTTTTCGAGCGGATGCGTGCGGAGCCCAGCGCCGAATGGATCGCCCGCCAGCGGCGCAAGGTGGAGGGCGGCGTGCGCGCCTTGGCCGGGCGCGCGGGCGATGGCTTCCTGGTGGGCGACCGCTTCGGCCTGGCGGATATCGCGGCGGGCACGGCGCTGCGGTACCTCGCCGTGCGCTTCCCGGAATTCGACTGGGCGGCGCAATACCCGAACCTCGCCGCGATGAGCGCGCGGCTGGAGGCGCGCCCCTCCTTCGCGGCGACCGTGCCGGTGCCGCAGAGCATCACCGAAAAGGTGGTGTAGAGGCGGATCTACCGCCCACGCCGCTCCGCATGCGGCGGCCGCGCGCCGGCCGGCGTGCCGGCATCGAAGCCCAGGAAGCCGATCGAAGGCTGCGGCGCGCCGCCATTGGCCTGCCAGAGCTGCGGCAGGCGGGGTGTGGCATTGGCCGGCTGCACCGCCGGCTCGCGCGCTTCGCGCGTCGGCGGCGGCGTGCGGGTGCGCAGCGGCGGGCCGCGCAGGGGGATGGTGTCGGGCGGGGGCGGCGCATAACCGGCCGTGCCGCGCACCGAGAGCACGTAGAACATGATCTCCGGCCGGCCCTGGTCAATCGCGGAGTCCACCGCCGTCAGGCCCAGGGCGTTGCGCGCGTTCACATCCGCGCCGCGCGCCACCGCGTCCCGCACCGTCGCGATGTCGCCACGGTTGATGCCGTCGAACAGCGCGTCATTGGGGTTCATGGCCGAGGGCGGCGTCTCGGCCGGGATGGGCGCGAGGCCGCGCCGGGCGGCCACGCCGGGCAGGGCGGGCGGCTGCTCGCGCGGGGCGGCCGTCGCGGGCGGCGCCGTGGTGCGGCTGGATCCGAGCATGCCCTGGGCCGCGGCCGGCAGGGCCGGCAGCAGCAGGGCGCCCGCGAGGAGCAGGCCAGGGGTGCGGGTCATCTCAGCGCCCTCCGAAGGTGAAGCTGTCCGGCGGGGTCTCGGGGGCGGCGGGGGCCGCCTCTTTGATCTTCGCCTCGATCTGCTGCATCAGCCGGCCCAGGCCCTGGGTCAGCCCGGCCAACTGCACCAGCGGAATGACCAGCAGCCCCGCCGGCACGGGCTTGTTGTCGGCTCCGAGGCGCCCGAGGGTCAGCCGCACCACGCCATGCTGCACCGAGGCGTCCAGCAGCCCATCGGCGAAAATGGTGGCGCCCAACGGCGCGGAGGCGGGAGGGGTCTGGTTGTCCATCACGGAAGCCATAGCCGAGCCAGAGGCCGGAGGCGAGAGGTTCCGCCCTACCAGGTCAGCGGCACGTTCAGCCGCGCGCCGGGGGCGGGCGTCTGCAACAGCCGCTGGTCCGGATGGGTCGGTGACGGGTCGGTCGCCGCGCTGCGGCTGGGCACGCGCGGATGGATCATGGTGGGGGTCAGCGTCGGCGACTGCGAAGGGGCCGCCGGCCGCGCCTCGATGTCGAGATTGGGGCGGGGCGCCAGCTGCGCCTGCGGTGCGGGCGGCATCCCCTGGCCCAACAGGCTGCCGGAGAAGCCCGGGGTGAGCGCGATGCCGCCATCCATGTAGGCGCGGTCCCGCGGGTCGCGGGGGCGCGGGCGTGGGGGCGCCTCGGCGCGCGGCGCGGGCGCGGCCTGGGTGGCTGGCGCGGCGGGCGAGGTCTGGGCCGGCGCAGGCAAGGCGAACAGGCCGGCCAGCACGAGCCCCAGGACGGGGCTCACAGCCCGGCCACGCCGCGCGGATCCTGTGGCGGATTGCCCGCGATGCCCGGCGCGCCGCTCTTCCAGGCCTTCAGCGCCCAATGGACGGAGGGGAAAGCCAAATCGTCCCACGGGATCTCCTCCCAGGCGAAAAACCGCACATCGAGGCTCTCAGGGCCGGGGGCGAAACCCGGTTCGGCCAGATGGGCCCTGTAGATGATCTGGACCTGCCCGATTCGCGCAATCGAATAGATGGCCAGCACGCCATCCAGTTCAAGCCGCGCGCGTGCCTCTTCCCAGGCCTCGCGCTTCGCCCCTTCCTCGGTGGTCTCGCCCAGTTCCATGTAGCCGGCGGGCAGGGTCCAGAAGCCGCGGCGCGGCTCGATGGCGCGACGGCAGAGCAGGATGCGCCCCTCCTCCGCCACGACGCTGCCGAGCACGATCTTCGGGTTCTCGTAGGCGACGAAACCGCAATCGCCGCAGACGAGGCGTTCGCGGTCCTCGCCTTCGGGGATGCGGCGGACGAAGTTGGTCATGTTCGCCCGCCGCCTCCGGACTTAGCCCGCGGCGGCCGCGAAGGCGAAGTTGTCGTAGCTGTTCTCGGCCACGCGGAACCACTGGAACAGCTCCGAGCGATACGGGCGGTAGCTGTCCCAGATCGTCTTGAAGCGGGCGTTCTGGCCGGCGAGGTCGGCCATCAGCGCCTCGTTCGAGCGCCAGGCGAGCTGGAGGATCTCGCGCGAGTAGAAGCGCAGCTGCGTGCCCTGCGCCACGAGGCGCCGCAGCGCGATCGGGTTCAGGTGATCGTAGCGGCTGACCATCTCGCTGTCCGCCTCGGCGCAGGCGATGGCGAGAGCGTCCTTGTACTGCTGCGGCAGCGCGTCGAACTGGCGCTTGTTGCTCATGAAGTGCAGACGGGCGGAGGGCTCGAAGAAGCCCGGCGCGTAGTAGAAGCGCGCCACGCGGAAGAAGCCCAGGCGCTCATCGTCATGCGGGCCGACGAACTCGGTGGCGTCGATCGTGCCGCGCTCCAGCGCGGGGTAGATGTCGGCCGGCGCCACCAGCGTCGGGCTCGCGCCCATGCGCTGGAACACCTGGCCGGCGAGGCCGGAGATGCGGAACTTCAGGCCCTGCACATCCTGCTGGGTGCGGATTTCCTGGCGGAACCAGCCGCCCATCTGCGCGCCCGTGTCACCGGCCGGGAGGCCCACGATGTTGTATTCGGCGAAGAGGGCGTCACCCAGCGCGTTGCCGCCGCCATGGCGCAGCCAGGCCGTCATCTGGCGGGTGTTCAGGCCGAAGGGGATGGCGGTGAAGAACGCGAAGCCCGGCTCCTTGCCGATGTACCAGTAGGCGGCGGTGTGGCCGCAATCGATGGTGCCGGCCTGCACCGCGTCCAGCACCTGCAGGCCCGGGACGATCTCGCCCGCCGGGAAGACCTGGATGCGGAAGCGGTTCTCGGTCAGGGCGGCGACGCGGTTGGCGACGCGCTCGGCCGTGCCGAACAGCACGTCGAGGTTGCGCGGGAAGCTCGACTGGCAGCGCCAGCGGATTTCGGGATTGGCCTGGGCCAGAGCGGGGGTGGCGAGCGCGGCCGGCGCGGCCATCGCGGCCGTGCCGAGGACGAGACGACGATTCATGACGTTTGCCTCCGAATATGAAGAACTGGTGAGACGCGCATAACCCAGAGCCGGGCGCGGGGGAAGCGGCAAGACGCCACCCCCGCCTGGGTCTCCCTACAGGATGTAGCGCGAGAGATCGGCGCTCGCCGCCAGCGTCGCCACCCGCTCGCGCACCATCGGCGCGGTGACCGTGATGGTCTCCCCCCGGCGGTCGCTCGCGGAGAAGCTGATCTCCTCGAGCAGGCGCTCGATCACGGTGGCCAGGCGCCGCGCACCGATATTCTCCACCGTCGCGTTGATCTCGGCGGCGAGGTCGGCCAGCGCATCCACGGCGCCCGCGTCGAATTCCAGCTCCACGCCCTCGGTCTTGATCAGCGCGCTGGCCTGCTTGAGCAGAGAATGCTCGGGCTCGGTCAGGATGCGGCGGAAATCCTCGCGCGTCAGCGCCTTCAGCTCCACGCGGATCGGCAGGCGGCCCTGGAGTTCGGGCAGCAGGTCGCTGGGCTTGGAGAGGTGGAAGGCGCCCGACGCGATGAAGAGGATGAAGTCCGTCCTGACCGGGCCGTGGCGCGTGTTCACCGTCGTGCCCTCGATCAGCGGCAGCAGGTCGCGCTGCACGCCCTCGCGGGAGACATCGCCGCCGCGCACGCCGCCCTCGCTGCTGCGGGCGATCTTGTCGATCTCATCGAGGAAGACGATGCCGTTGTTCTCGGCGTTCAGCACGGCCGTGCGCGTCACCGCCTCATTGTCCAGGAGCTTGTCCGCCTCCTCGCGCGTCAGCGCCTCGCGCGCGGCCGCCACGGTCATGCGGCGGGGCTTGGGGCGGCCGCCGAACATCTTGCCCAGCATCTCCTGCATGTTCTGCATCTGGCCGGGCGGCATGCCGGGCATGTCCATCATGCCGATGGGCTGGCCCTGCGGCTCGCTCACCTGCACCTCGATCTCGCGCGTCTCGAGCTGTCCCTCGCGCAGCATCTTGCGGAATTTCTGGCGGGTCTCGCCGGCGGCACCCTCGCCCACCAGCGCCGTCACCAGCGCCTCTTCCGCCGCCAGTTCCGCCTTGGCGCGCACGCCCTTCCGCGCGGCATCGCGCGCCTGGACGATCGCGGCCTCGACCAGGTCGCGCACGATCTGCTCCACGTCGCGGCCGACATAGCCGACCTCGGTGAACTTCGTCGCCTCCACCTTGAGGAAGGGCGCATTGGCGAGGCGCGCGAGGCGGCGGGCGATCTCCGTCTTGCCGCAGCCGGTGGGGCCGATCATCAGGATGTTCTTCGGCACCACCTCTTCCTGCCAGCTCTCGGGCAGCTGCTGGCGCCGCCAGCGGTTGCGCAGCGCGATGGCGACGGCGCGCTTCGCGTCATTCTGGCCGATGATGAAGCGGTCGAGCTCGCTGACAATCTCGCGCGGCGAGAGGTTCACCATCTCGGGGGCTGTCACGTCGCTCATTCGCCGAGCGTCTCCAGGATGAAGTTGCCATTGGTGTAGACGCAGATGCCGGCGGCGATGGTCATGGAACGCCGGGCGATCTCCTCCGCCTCGACGCCCTCCACCGTCAGCAGCGCGCGGGCCGCGGCCAGCGCGTAATTGCCGCCCGAGCCGATGCCGATGATCGCGTCCTCCGGCTCCAGCACGTCGCCCTGGCCGGTCAGCAGCAGGGAACGGTCCTTGTCGGCCACGGCCAGCAGCGCCTCCAGCCGGCGCAGGTAGCGGTCCGTGCGCCAATCCTTCGCCAGCTCGACGCAGGCGCGCTCGAGCTGGTCGGGGAAGCGCTCAAGCTTCGCCTCCAGGCGCTCCAGCAGGGTGAAGGCATCGGCGGTCGCGCCGGCGAAGCCCGCGAGCACGCGGCCCTGCGCGATGCGGCGCACCTTGCGGGCATTGCCCTTCACCACCGTCTGGCCGAGCGAGACCTGGCCATCCCCGGCCATGGCCACCTTCCCGTTGCGGCGGACGCAGAGGATGGTCGTGCCGTGCCACCCCAGCGGATCATGCGTTTGGTTTGTCATGGGGCGCATGTGGCCCGTCCGGACGGCTTCGGCAATGCGGCTTGCCGGGGCGCATGTCTGATCCCAACCTGTTGCATCCAAGGAGATTCGCATGCTGCCCAGCCTCTTGAACGAAGCCGCCCACGCGCTACCGCTGCATGTGGTGACGCCCGAGGGCTGGGAGGCGCTGCCGGGCGCCGCCTTCGCGCGGGCCGCGGGCTTCACGGCGAAGCCCGGCGAGCTCGCGCTGCTGCCGGGCGAAAGCGGTTTGGCGGGTGCGCTGTTCGGCGCGCCGCGCACGGCCGAGGGCTATGGCGCGCTGCCCCATGGCCTGCCCGAGGGCACCATCTGGCGCCTCATCGGCGGGGATGGCGCGGCGGCGGCCCTGGGCTGGGCGCTCGGGGCGTATCGGTACACGCGCTTCAAGCCGGGCAAGCGCGCGCCGGCGCGGCTGGTGGCGCCCGCTGGCAGCGAAGCCGCGCAGGCGGTGGCGGGCGCCATCTGCCGCGCGCGTGACCTCATCAACACGCCCGCCAACCATCTGGGCCCGGCCGAGCTCGCCGCCGCCGTGGGCGAGGTGGCGGCGCAGCATGGCGCGCGCTTCCGCGTGATCGAGGGCGAGGAATTGCGCCAGGGTTTTCCCGCGGTGCAGGCCGTCGGCCAGGGAAGCCCCCGCGCGCCGCGCGTGGCGGTGCTGGAATGGGGGGCGGCCGACGCGCCGCTGGTCGCGCTCTGCGGCAAGGGCGTGTGCTTCGACACCGGCGGGCTCGACCTCAAGCCGTCGAGTGCCATGCTGCGGATGAAGAAGGACATGGGCGGCGCCGCCGTGATGCTGGCGCTGGCCGAGGCGCTGATGGCGCAGAAGGCCCCCATCCGCCTCCTGCTGCTCATCGGCGCGGTCGAGAACAGCGTGGGCGGCGACGCCTTCCGCCCGCTCGACGTGATCCGCACGCGTCAGGGGCTGACGGTGGAGATCGGCAATACCGACGCCGAGGGCCGCCTGGTGCTGGCCGACCTGCTGACCTTCGCGGCCGAGCAGGCGCCGCGCGTGATCCTGGACGGCGCCACGCTGACCGGGGCGGCGCGCGTGGCACTCGGCCCCGACCTGCCCGCGCTCTTCAGCAATGACGATGCGCTGGCCGATGCACTGCTGGCCGGTGGGCAGGCGGCGGGCGATCCGCTCTGGCGCCTGCCGCTGCATGACGGGTACGCGAACTGGCTCGACAGCCCGATCGCGGACCTCAACAACGTGGCCACCAAGCCGATGGGCGGCGCCATCATCGCGGCCCTCTTCCTGCGCCGCTTCGTGCCCGAAGGCACGGCCTGGGCGCATCTCGACCTCTATGCCTGGAATGACGCGACACGCCCTGGGCGGCCGGAGGGGGGCGAGGCCACGGGGATGCGCGCCGCCCTGGCTGGCCTCGAGCGCTTCCTGGAGTTTTCGTCCAGCTAAGCGACAGGAAAATTTAAAAAATCAAAGATCAAATGAATTTCTTGCAATCCCATGAGAAATGGGGCCTACTGATAATCCTGAAGCACCCAATATGACTTGTCAGAGAGTTGTTACACCTCGCGCGCCGGGCGCGGGGTGAGCCAAGGTGGCGCCCAGACCATCGGCGCCTGAAGGAAAGTCGCAATGTCTGTCCAGATCAATCCTGACCAGCTGATCGGTATCCTGCGGGATACGACGGTCGCGCTGGTTCGCCGCGATGGGCCGGACCTTTCGGCGCGCCAGTTGGGCGTCTTCCTCTCGGTCTATCTCAGCCCAGGCCCGCACACGGTGCGCGGTCTGGCGCAGAACCTCAACGTCTCGAAGCCCGCCATCACCCGCGCGCTCGACCGCCTGGGCGAGTTGGACCTGGCGCGCCGCAAGGTGGATCCGATGGACCGCCGCAGCGTGCTCGTGCAGCGCACGCTGAAGGGCACCGTCTTCCTGCGCGAGCTGCGCCAGACCATGGCCGAGGCCGAGGGCGTGGTGGCCGAAATTCCGGCGGCGGAGACGGTCGAAGCCTGACGCTTCGGCCGGCTCAGTAGCCGGCGCTGAAATCCACCAGATTGATGAGCGGCCATCCCTCGCGCGCGCGGCGAAGGTTCTCAACGACCTGCGGCGCCGCGCTGGAGGGGATGGTGATGGCCGAGGCATGCGGCCAGACCAGCACCTTGGGGTGCGTCCAGAAGCGATGATCCGCCGGCAGGGGCTCGGGCTCGAAGACATCGAGCGCGGCCGCCGCCACATGGCCGGAATCCAGCGCCGCCAGCAGATCCTCCGCCACCAGGTGGCCGCCGCGCGCGGCATTGATGACGAAGGCGCCGCGCGGCAGGAAACCCAGCGTCTTCGCGTTGATCACGCCGCGCGTCTCCGGCGTCAGCGGCAGCAGACAGACCAGGATGTCCGTCTGGCGCAACATCGCCTCCAGCCCATCCGGGCCGGAGAAGCAGGTCACGCCCTCGACCTGGCGCGGGTTGCGCGTCCAGCCCATCACGGGGAAGCCGAGGCCCCGCAGCGCCTGCGCGGAGGCATTGCCGAGCTGCCCCAGCCCCAACATGCCGATGCGGCGCCTGGCCGTGTCCGGCGCGGGCAGCTCGTCCCAGATGCGGGCGGCCTGCTGCGCGCGGTATTCCAGGTCCTGCCGGTGGAAGCGCAGCACGTTCAGCAGCACCCATTCGGTCATCCCGCTGGTCAGCCGCTCATCCTTGAGGCGCGCCACGGGAATCCCCGGCGGCGGGCCGGGCGGGCGCAGCAGATGGTCCACGCCCGCGCCCATGGAGACGACCAGCTTGAGGTTGGGATAGCGCCGCAGCTCCGCCATGTCGTGCTGGGTCCAGCACACCGCGGCCTCGATGTAGGCCGGGTCGCCCGCATCGGGGAAAAGGCGGATGTCGAGCGTCGGGTCCTCGGCCAGCAGCGCGTCGCGCCAATCCTGCATGGCATTGGCCTTGGTGGAGAGAAGAATGGCCATCAGCCGGGTCCTTGTTCGGGGAGGTTCACGCCCTCCAGCCCATGAAAGCTGCGCACATAGGCGCGCCAATCGTCGCGGCGCGTCGCCACGCGCTCGGTGCCGTCGGGCAGCTTGGCGTAGAGGCTCAGCACGCCGCGCGCCCACATCACGTCGAAGTTGAGATCCGCCTGGAGGACATAGGCGGCCGTGCGCATGAACACGTCCTCCTTGATCTTCGGCTGCACCTTGGCGAGCCACCACCAGCAGCCGATGGCGAGCACGACCGCGCCCACATAGAAATGGATCAGCGCGGTGGCGAGGAAGGAGGAGGTGAGGATCAGGCCCGCCGGGATGATGTTCTCGGCATAGCGATAGACCGGGCTGCCCGGCGAATTCATCTTGCGGATATGGATGCCGAGCTTCACCAGCTCGATATCCATCAGCGCCTGGAGTTTTTGGCGCTCCTGGCCGGCCCAGGGGTGGGCGGCGGTGTCCTCGGTCGTCGCGCTCAAGAGTGTCCGTTCCCCTCGGCCGCCCGCAGCTCGAAGGCGGCGGCCATCAGGGCGCGCGTATAGGGCTCGCGCGGGTTTTGCGTAAGGGCCTCGGCCTCGCCCGCTTCCACGATGCGGCCATTCTTCATGACGATGATGCGATGCGCCATGGCGCGCACCACGCGCAGGTCGTGGCTGATGAACAGATAGGCGAGGCGGTGCTTCTGCTGCAGCCCGCGCAGCAGCTCCACCACCTGCGCCTGGACCGAGACGTCGAGCGCGGAGGTCGGCTCGTCCAACACCACGAGGCGCGGCTTCAGCACCAGCGCGCGCGCGATGGCAATGCGCTGGCGCTGGCCGCCGGAGAATTCATGCGGGTAGCGCTCGGCCATCGCTGGGTCGAGCCCCACCTCCTCCAGCGCCTGGGCGACGCGGCTCATGCGCTCGCTTTCGCGCAGGCCGGGTTCGTGCACGGCCAGCCCTTCGCCGATGATCTCGCCCGCATTCATGCGCGGCGAGAGCGAGCCATAGGGGTCCTGGAAGACGATCTGCATGCGCGCGCGCAGGGGCCGCAGTTCGGCGCGCGAGAGCGGCTGGATGTCGCGCCCCTCGAAGCGGATCTGCCCCGTGCTGTTCTCCATGCGGATGAGAGCCAGGCCCAGCGTGGTCTTGCCGCTGCCACTCTCGCCGACGAGGCCCAGCGTCTCACCCTCGCGGAGCGAGACATCCACGCCGTCCACCGCCTTCACATGGGAGACGACGCGGCGCAGCAGCCCGCGCCGGATGGGGAAGTGCACGCGGACATCCTGGCCCTGCAGGATCTCCGGCGCATCCGCCGCGACGGGCGCCGGGCGGCCGCGCGGCTCGGTCGCGAGCAGCATGCGGGTATAGGCGTGCTGCGGATTGGCGAAGACCTCGGCCACCGGGCCCTGCTCCACCACCGCGCCATCCTTCATCACCACCACGCGATCGGCATGGCGGCGGACGATCTGCAGATCATGGGTGATGAGCAGCATGGCCATGCCGAGGCGGCCCTTCAGCTCGGCCAGCAATTCCAGGATCTGCGCCTGGATCGTCACATCCAGCGCGGTGGTCGGCTCATCCGCGATGAGCAGCTTGGGCTCATTGGCCAAGGCCGCGCCGATCATCACGCGCTGGCGCTGCCCGCCCGACATCTGGTGCGGATAGGCGCCGAGCCGTTCCTCCGCATTGGGCAGGCCGGCGCGCTGGAGCGTGGTGATGACGGCCTGGCGCAGCGCCTCGCCCCGCAGCGGGCGGTGCAGCGTGATCGCCTCGCCCACCTGGCGCCCGATCGTGTGCAGCGGGTTCAGCGAGGTCATCGGCTCCTGGAAGACCATGCCGGCCACGCCGCCGCGCAGGCGTTGCAGCGTGCCCTCATTGGCTGCCAGCACCTCCGTGCCATCCAGCGTGATGCGGCCTTCCGGGTTGCTGCCCGTATTCGCCAGCAGCCGCAGGATGGAGAGCGCGGTGACCGACTTGCCGGAGCCGCTCTCGCCCACCAGCGCCACCGTCTCGCCGGTGTTCACGGTGAAGGAGACGCCGCTGACGACGCGCTTGCCGCGGAAGGCGACGGCGAGGTTCTCGACGGTGAGGAGGGGCGTGTTCTCCATCAGCCCATGCTCCCGCCCGGCAGTTTTCTCGGATCGAAGGCGTCCCGCACCGCTTCCCCGATGAAGATCAGCAGCGTCAGCACGCCGCCCAGCACCACGAAGCCGGTGAAGGCGAGCCAGGGCGCCTGAAGGTTGTTCTTCCCCTGGCTCAGCAACTCGCCCAGCGAGGCCGAGCCGGGCGGCAGGCCGAAGCCCAGGAAGTCCAGCGTGGAGAGCACGGTGACGGAGCCGGAGAGGATGAAGGGCAGGAAGGTCAGCGTCGCCACCATCGCATTGGGCAGGATGTGGCGGAACATCAGCCGCGAGTCGGAAACGCCCAGCGCCCGCGCCGCCCGCACATAATCCAGGTTGCGGCCACGCAGGAACTCGGCGCGCACCACGCCCACCAGCCCCATCCAGGAAAACAGCAGCAGGAAGACCAGCAGCGTCCAGAAGCTCGGCTCGATCACCGAGCCGAGGATGATCAGCAGGAAGAGCTGCGGCATGCCGGACCAGATCTCGATGAAGCGCTGGAAGAGCAGGTCCGTCCAGCCGCCATAATAACCCTGCACCGCGCCCGCCGCGATGCCGATGATCGAGGCGAAGATGGTCAGCGTGAAGCCGAACAGCACCGAAATCCGGAAGCCATAGATCACCCGCGCCATGACATCCCGCGCCTGGTCATCCGTGCCGAGCCAGTTGCGTGTGCTGGGCGGGGAGGGGGCGGGCTGGCCCAGATCCCGCACCACCGTCGCGTGGCTGTAGCGGATGGGCGGCCAGATCACCCAGCCGCGCGCATGCACGTCCCGCATGAATTCCGGATCATGCCAATCGGCCTGCGTCGGCAGGCCCTCGGGCACGATGTCGCTCTCGGCATACTCCACCGCGACGGGGAAGAACCAGTGGCCGTCCACCTTCGCCACAAGAGGGCGGTCATTGGCCAGAAGCTCGGCGAAGAGCGTCAGCACGAACAGCGCACCGAAGATATACAGCGAGATCATGCCGCGGCGATTGGCGCGGAAATTGGCGATGCGGCGACGGGTGAGCGGGGAGAGCGTCATCGAGGGGCGCCGCCCCTCGAGCACCCCGGCAAGAACCTCAGGTTCTTGCAACTCCGGTCACTGGCGCTCACGCGGCCTCCAACTCGAACACCAACCGCTCGCGCGGGGCGGCCGCGAGGCCGGCGCGCATCGCCGCGGCATCGGCGAAACGGCCGGGCAGATGCAGCGTCTCCGTCTCCAGCGTGATGCGCGGCACGGCCAGCGGCCAGGGGGCCAGCGTCGCCACGCGCGCGCTGCGGCGGATCAGCGTGGTGCCGTTGCAGTCGAACCGCTCCTGCCCCCAGCAGAGGCCGAGCGCGATGGAATCCACCATCGCCAGCTTGCGCTGATTGGCCGTGACCTGCGCCTCATTCACGCCCAGCTTGCCCATCAGCTCCGCGCTCCAGGCCGTCTCGCGCGCCATGTAGCCTTCCATGGCGGCCAGGCTCTCCGCGCTCGGCGCCATGCGGTTGCCGAGGATGCCCAGCCGATAGATGTGGCTCCCATGGCGCAGGATCAGCAGCCCCGCCCACAAGCCCCAATTGGCCAGCGCATCGCGCACGCCCTGCTCCCACATCGGCACATGCTCACCGCCGGAGAGCGCGTTGAAGTGGCGCGGCAGGCCCGTCGCGGCGTCGAATTCCGGGTCGCGCTCCCATTCCATCCAGGCGCAGTCATGCTGGGCGGCGGCATTCACCACCGGCTCCAGCGGCACGGGCGGCTGCGCCAGGGCGCGCATGAGCTGACCGGCCAGCACGGCATGGGCGGGTTGCGGCGTGGCCAGCACGCTGCCGTCGGTCTGGGGCCAAAGGATCATCGCCTGCTCTCGAAATCAATGCGCGGGTCCACCAGCGTATAGGTGAAGTCGCTGACGATCTGCATGATGAGCCCGAGCAGGGTGAAGATGTAGAGCGTGCCGAACATCACCGTGTAGTCTCGCCGGATCGCCGCCTCGAAGCCGAGCAGGCCGAGCCCGTCCAGCGAGAAGATGATCTCCACCAGCAGCGCGCCGGTGAAGAGGATGCCGATGAAGGCCGCCGGAAACCCCGCGATGATGATCAGCATCGCGTTGCGGAACACATGGCCGTAGAGCACGCGCTGCTCGCCGGCGCCCTTGGCGCGCGCCGTCACCACATATTGCTTGTTGATCTCCTCCAGGAAGGAGTTCTTTGTCAGCATCGTCAGCCCCGCGAAGCCGCCGATCACCAGCGTCAGCGTGGGCAGCGCCATGTGCCAGGCATAATCCCAGACGCGGTCCCAGAAGGGCCAGGCCTCGCTGCCCGAACTCACCAGGCCGCGCAGTGGGAACCACTGGAAGAAGCTGCCGCCTGCAAACAGCACCACGAGCAGGATCGCAAACAGGAACCCCGGGATCGCATAGCCCACCAGCACCACGGCACTCGTCGTCAGGTCGAAGCGCGTGCCATCCCGCACCGCCTTGCGGATGCCCAGCGGAATCGAGATCAGATAGATGATCAGCGTGGACCAGAGCCCGAGCGAGATGGAGACCGGCAGCTTCTCCACCACAAGGTCCCAGACCGGCCGATCGCGAAACAACGACCGCCCGAGGTCGAAGCGCATATAGCCCCAGAGCATTTCGCCGAAGCGCACATGCGCCGGCTTGTCGAAGCCGAAGGCGCGCTCGATCTCCTTCACCACCTCCGGATCGAGCCCACGCGCCCCGCGATACTGCGAACCGCCGCCTTCCGCCGTCGAAGTGGGCTGCGGCCGTGTCTCGTTGGAGCCCTCGCCCGTCAGGCGGCCCATCGTGTCGCCCTGGCCGCGAATCTCCGCGATCATCTGCTCCACCGGACCGCCGGGCGCGAACTGGATCACCGCGAAATTGATCAGGATGATGCCGAACAGCGTCGGCACCACCAGCAGCAAGCGGCGCAGGAGATAGCCGGTCATCGGTGGGTGTGCGCCTGCGAGGGGGCGCTGCCCCCTTGCGCTCCCCCGCCAGGGATCTGGATCCCTGGACCCTGGAACTTGGTCGCATGGCGGGAGGGGGGCACGGCGCGTGCGCCGTCCTCCCCTCCCGTCATGCGACAACACTCAAGGGGGGTCCGGGAGGGCAACGCCCTCCCGAGGTGCACCCCACCCATCACAGGCTCCGCTTCGCCTCTTGCAGGGCGCGGTCGCGGGTGGGGTCGATCCACCAGCTGTCGAAGCCCAGCGCGTATTTCGGGTTGCGTTCCGGGCGGCCGAAGCGGTCCCAGAAGGCGATCCAGAAGGCGCGGTTGTGCCATTGCGGGATGACGAACTGCCCGTGCAGCAGCACGCGGTCGAGCGCGCGGGTGCGCTGGATGAGTTCCTCGCGGTCGGGTGCCGTGATGACGAGTTCGACCAGCGCATCAATCACCGGGTGGCAGATGCCGGCCACGTTCTGCGAGCCGTTTTCCTGGGCCTTGGCGCAGGTGAAGTAGTCGCGCTGCTCGTTCCCGGGCGAGAGGGACTGGCCCATGACGTCCACGGTCATGTCGAAGTCGAAGGCGTCGGTGCGGACCTGGTATTGCGCCGGGTCCACCGTGCGGACGCGGGCTTCGACGCCCAGGCGCTGCAGCCATTGCACATAGGGGAGTGCCACGCGCTCGAAGGAAGCCCCGTTCAGCAGGATCTCGAATTCGAAGCGCTGCCCCTGCGCGTTGACCAGGCGCCGGTCGCGGATGGTCCAGCCCGCCTGGCGCATCAGGTCGAGCGCGCGGCGCAGCCCGTCCCGGTTGTTGCCGCTGCCATCCGTCACGGGCAGGCGGTGCTCCGTGGTGAAGACGGATTCGGGCAGCTGCGCGCGGAAGGGCGTCAGGATTTCCAGCTCCCGCCCCGTGGGCAGGCCGGAGGAGGCGAGCTCGCTGTTCGAGAAGAAGCTGGTGGTGCGCGCATAGGCGCCGTTGAAGATGTTGGCGTTCAGCCACTCATAGTCGAAGACCTGCGTCAGCGCCTCGCGCACGCGGGCATCCTGGAAGAGCGGCCGGCGCAGATTCATCACGAAGGCCTGCATGCCGGTGGGCAGCTGGTGCCGGATCTCGTCGCGCTTCACGAGGCCGCGGCGCACGGCCGGGAAGTCGTAGCCGGTGGCCCAGTTGCGGGCGATGTTCTCGGTGCGGAAGTCGATCTGGCCCGCCTTGAAGGCCTCGAAGGCCACGGTGACGTCGCGGAAGTATTCGTAGCGCATCACGTCGAAATTCTGCGTGCCGCGCCGCGTGTTGAGGTTCACCGCCCAATAGTCGGGCACGCGCCGATAGGCGACGCTGCGGCCCGATTCGAAGCGCTCGATGCGGTAGGGGCCGGAGCCCAGTGGCACGTCGAGCGAGGGGCGCGCGAAGTCGCGGCCTTCCCAGTAGTGCTTCGGCAGGATCCACATCTGGCCGAGGATCAGCGCCAGCTCGCGGTTCTCATTGGTGCGGAAGCGGAAGGTGACGCGGCGCGGGCCGTCCACCACCACTTCGCTCACATCGCCCCAATAGGCGCGGTAGAAGGGCCGGCCCTGGGTGCGCAGCGTGTTGAAGGTCCAGGCCACATCCTCGGCGGTGATGGGGCGGCCATCATGCCAGCGGGCCGTTTCGCGCAGCTCGAAGCTCACGCCCATGCGGTCGGCCGGGATTTCGACGGTCTCGGCGATGTGCGCGTATTCGGTGCTGGCCTCGTCCGCGCTCTCGATCAGCAGGCTGTCATAGAGGTTGTTGAGGCCAACGGCGGCCGTGCCGCGCAGGATGAACTGGTTGAAGCTGTCATAGCTGCCGAGCGCGGTGAGCGTGACCTCGCCGCCCTTTGGCGCATCCGGGTTCACCCAGGGGAAATGCGGAAAATTGGCGGGCAGCGCCGGTTCGCCCAGCAGCGAGAGCGCATGGGTGCGGATGGGCGCTGACTGCGCGCTCGCGGCGGTGGCGGCGACCAGCCCGAAGCCGGCGGCGAAGAGGTCTCGGCGTTGCATCATATTGCAGAGATTGGGGGCGCGGTGCGTCCAGGGCAACCGGCAAGTCAGCCGAGCAGTGAAACGATCTCCGGCAGCAGGGCCGCGTCACCGACCGCGATGACCTCGCCCTTGCTCTCCAGCGTGAGGGTTCGCCCCTGCCAGTCGGTCATGCGCCCGCCCGCGCCCTCGATCACCGGCACCAGCGCGGCCCAGTCCCAGGGCTTCAGCGTGCCCTCGACCACGGCATCCACGAGGCCGAGTGCGATGAGGCCATAGGCGTAGCAATCGCCGCCCCAGGTGACGCGGCGCGCGGCCTGGCGCACGCGCTCGAAGCGGGCGGTGCCGGCGGCGTCGAAGATGTCGGGCGAGGTGCAGGAGAGTTCGGCGGTGGCAAGGCTGGCGCAGGGCCGGCACGCGGCTGTCCCGCCCATGGGGCTCACGAAGCGCGTGGGCTGGCCCGCCAGCCCGATCCAGCGTTCGCGAGTCACGGGCTGGTCGATGAGGCCGAGGACGGGCTGGCCCTTGTGCAGCAGGCCGATCAGCGTGCCGAAGAGCGGCCGGCCGGTCAGGAAGGCGCGCGTGCCATCAATGGGGTCGAGCACCCAGAGGTAGTCGGCGTCGCCGCGCTCGGTGCCGTACTCCTCGCCCATGATGCCGTGGCTCGGGAAGCGCTCGGAGAGATAGGCGCGCAGCGCGCGCTCGGCGGCGCGGTCGGCCTCGGTGACGGGGGAGGCGTCGCCCTTCGCTTCGACGAGGAGCGCCGAACGAAAAAGCGGGCGGATGATGCCGCCCGCCAGATCGGCCGCCGCTTCGGCGGCCGCGATGAGTTCCGGAGAAATCAGGCCCGAGGCTTCCGCCACTTCGCGGAAGCCGTTTATGGAAGCGGGGCCGGATTGGCGGAGAGCGTCCGCAGGAAGGCGATCACATCCGCGCGCTGCGCCGTATTGGCGAGGCCCGCGAAGCCCATGCGCGTGCCCGGCATGGCGCGGTTGGGCGCCGCGATGAAGGCGTTCAGCGCCTCGTAATCCCAGGGCTTGTCGGCCAGCGCGCGGTTGGCGGCGCTGTAGTTGAAGCCCGCCTGGTGCGCGTGCTTGTTGTTCACGATGTTCCAGAGGTTCGGCCCCACGCCCGCGCGGCCACCCTCATTCAGCGTGTGGCAGGAGGCGCAGAGGCGGCCGGCCAGCGCGCGGCCATTTTCCACATTCGCGGCAGCCAGCAGCGGCCCGATCGGCTCCACGGCCGGGGCGGCGGGGGCGGTGGGCGCGGCGGCGGTCTGCGGCGTGGCGCCGATGCTGATGGCCGAGCGCTCCAGCTTGTGCGGGTGCACCACCAGGCCACCGATCACGCCGGCGCTCATGAAGGTGACGCCGGCGGTGAGGACGGCCGCGAAAATCTTATTGGCTTCCAGGCTCATGCCGAGCAGACCCTTCTCAACGACTGGGCGGCTTGGGCGCTGTTTGCGCGATGCCGTCCCCTGACTTATTCGTAGACTTCCATACAGGCGGCGCTGCGTCGCATCAACCGCCCCCGGCCCTTGTTTCACCCACGGAATTCAGCGTGAACCCCATCATCATCATCCCCGCCCGCATGGCGGCCACCCGCCTGCCGGGCAAGCCGCTCGCGGACATCGCCGGCCGGCCGATGATCCTGCATGTGCTCGAGCGCGCCAAGGAGGCCGGAATTGGTCCCGTGGCCGTCGCTGCGGGCGAACCCGGCATCGTCCAAGCCGTCGAGGCCGCGGGCGGCCGCGCCGTGCTGGTGGCGGAGGATGTGCCGAGCGGGACGGACCGCATCCACCGCGCGCTCGCCCAGCTCGACCCCTTCGGCGCGCATGACGTGGTGGTCAACCTGCAGGGTGATTTCCCGACGCTGGAGCCCAACCTGCTCTGGTCCGTGCTCAAGCCGTTGGCTGACAAATCCGTGGATATCGGCACGCTGGTCTGCCCCATCGCCGATGAGAAGGAGGCCAACACCGCCTCCTTCGTGAAGGCCGCCTGCGCCTTCCCGGACGGCGCGGACGTGGCGCCCGCCCTCTATTTCAGCCGCAACCCCATCCCCTGGGGGGAGGGGCCGCGCTGGCACCATATCGGCGTCTATGCCTATCGGCGCTCGGCGCTTGACCGCTTCGTGCGCCTGCCCGAATCGCCGCTCGAACGGCGGGAGAAGCTGGAGCAATTGCGCGCGCTGGAGGCCGGCATGCGGATCGGCGCCGCGCGCGTCGAACACGGTCCCTTCGGCGTGGACACGCCCGAGGACCTCGAACGGGCCCGTCACCTCTTGGGAAACACATGAACCAGATCATCGCCTTCCAGGGGGTTCCTGGCGCCTATTCCGACCTCGCCTGCCGGCACGCCTATCCGGGCTGGACCACGCTGCCCTGCCCAAGCTTCGAGGCCGCCATGGCGGCCGTGCGCGATGGCCGGGCGGAACTGGCCATGCTGCCCTGCGAGAACAGCCTCGCCGGGCGCGTGCCGGACATCCATCGCCTGCTGCCCGAATCCGGCCTTTCCGTCATCGGCGAGCATTTCGAGCGGGTGGAGCACTGCCTGCTGGCCCGGCCGGGGGCGACGCTCTCCGGCATCCGCCGCGCGCACAGCCACCCCATGGCGCTGGGCCAGGTGCTGAAGGTGATCAAGGAACTCTCCCTCACCCCCGTCATCCAGGCGGACACGGCGGGCGCGGCCGAGCTGATCGCGCGCGAGGGCACGCTGGAGGACGCGGCGGTGGCGAGCGAACTTGCCGCCGAGGTCTATGGCCTCGAGATCCTGCGCCGCAATGTCGAGGACGCCTCGCACAACACCACGCGCTTCTATGTGATGACGCGCGAGCGCAAGCTGCCGCCGGCCTCCGAGGTGCCGCATCCGGTGACGACCTTCGTCTTCCGCGTCCGCAACATGCCGGCCGCGCTCTACAAGGCGCTGGGCGGCTTCGCGACCAATGGCGTGAACATGACGAAGCTGGAGAGCTATATGCTCGACGGCGCCTTCACGGCCACGCAGTTCCTCTGCGACGTGGACGGCCATCCGGACGAGCCCGGCCTGTTCCGGGCGCTGGAGGAGCTGCGCTATTTCTCGCGCGAGCTCAGGGTGCTGGGCACCTATCCGGCCAGCCCCTTCCGGCTGGCGCACGAAGGGCGGTAATCCGCCCTTCGGCTCACCCGCTCAGATCTGGCCTGGCGAGAGCGTGTTGCAGCCGCTGCGGCCGCGCAGGCGGTCGCAGGCCTGCTGGGCGCTGGCCTGGGTGAGGCCGGTGACGCGGGCACGGAACAGCGTGCCACGGCCGACCTGGACCGGCGTCACCTGCACGCGGCCGCCGACGCTGGCCTGGGCCGCCTGCGCCGCCTGGCGCGCCAGCTCGGGCGAGCTGAAGGCGCCGACCTGAACGCCCCAGCCGCCCGGCGAGGCGGGCGCGGGTGCGGCGGGCCGGAAGCCCGCCGGGAGCGTCCCGGCCTGGGCCGTACTGATCAGGCCGAAGGCGCGCTGGGGCTGGGCCAGGGGCTGCGCGGCCACGGGCGGGCGGCTGGTGAGCTGCATGGGCGCGGGCTCGCGCCGCGTGCCGATCTCCGCCATGCGGGCCGCGCCCTCCGGCGTCGAGCCATCCGGGATTGGGTCCATGCGGGCCACGATGATGCGGCCATCCGCGATGACTTCGCCCTCGGGCTGGCTCGCGCGGGCGGCACTCTCCGCGAGGCGGGCGGCGCCCTCGGGGGTCGAGCCATCGGGGATGGGCTCCATCGCCACCACCCCGCCGCGGCCGAGCGAGGAGGTGGCTACGGGCGCCGGAGCGGCGGCGGCCATGCGCACCGGCGCGGCGCTGGGCTCGGCCGGCGGCAGGCTCGCGAATTGCGCGTTCTGCTCGCGGATGGCGCGCTGCTCGGCCAGCGCCGTGCGGGTCGCGGAATCCATCCGGCGGGGCCCTGGCGGCACGTTCAGCGGGATGTCGCCGGCGGCGTAGACCTCGGCCGGGGCGCGGCGGACCGGGCTGCTGGTGATCACGCGCGGTCCGACGCGGGCGACATAGTTGCGCGTCTCGGCCGGCAGGCCCTGGTTGGCGTAGAGATAGTTCTCCAGGCGGCGCGGGCCGGCATTATAGGCGGCCAGGAAGGCGGGCGAGCCGTAGAGCTCGTACATCTGCCGGATATAGGCGGTGCCGGCCATCAGGTTGTCGTAGGGGTGGTAGGGGTCGTCGCCCAGGTCGTGGCGGCGCTGCAATTCGCGGTAGGTGCCGGGCATCACCTGCATCAGGCCCATCGCGCCGACCGGCGAGGTGGCGCCGGCGCGGCCGCCGGATTCCTGGCGCATCACCTCGCGGATCCAGCGCTCGGGCACGTCGAAGCGGCGGGAGGCCTCGCGGATCCAGGGGCCCCAGGGGTCGCTGGGCGGGCCGGGCGGGTCATAGCTGCCGCGCGTGACGCTGGCCGAGCGCGTGGGCGCGCTGGGCGTCTGCGCGCAGGCCGCCAGAAGGCAGAGGACCGAGATCGCGGCCAGGGGCCGGCTCAACGCCTTGCTGCGCCCCAAAAACGAGTGGGCCATCCTGTGGAAACTCCCCCTTGCTTCACCGCTGGTCAGATGTCCCGAACCACCCCCATGGCGCGGAACGCAGCAGCGAATGTCCCTGCGGCAAGACGACCGGGGACGGGGGACTCATAACGCCAGGCCCTTCCTCAAATCAAGCAAAGACGACATTCCTGTGGCAGGCACCAAGATCGTATGGATATTGCGGGAATGATTCTGGCCGTGATTCAGCCCTTGATTCGGACCGCCCCGGTGATTTCGCCCCCGCCCTGCATGCTCTACAAGGGGAGGCATGCGACACCTGCCACGGCTCCTGCTCCTCCCCCTTGGCCTCCTGCTGGCCGGCTGTGGCGGCGCGACGCCGGAGGCCGCCGCACCCACCGTCGAGGGGGTGGCGGAGCCCGCCTTCGAGCGCGGCACCATCCTGGGCCTGCGCCCCATCCCGGCCAGCGCGCCGGGTGAGCCCCGCCTGCGCCTGGTCTCGCAGGTGGTGGGCGCCGCGCGTGGGGCCGGCAGCCCGGAGGCCAATGCGGTGGAAGTCGTCGTGCGCCTTGAACGCGGCAACCGCGATGTCACGCTGATCCAGCCCGCCGAGCCCTGGCTGCGCGCCGGGGCGCGCGTGCGACTGACGCCGGGCCCGCGCCCCGTCCTGGCACGAGACCTCTCAGGGGCCTAGCCTTCCGCCCGCATCCGCCGCGCCAGGTTCTCCCCGATCATCACGCAGGTGAAGTGCAGGTTGGCCCGGCAGTCGCTCGGCATGATCGAGGCATCGGCCACGCGCAGGCCCGTGACGCCGCGCACGCAGAGATCCGGGTCCACCACGCCGCGCGGGTCCTCATGGGCGGTCATGCGGCAGGTGCCGGCGGCGTGCTGGATGTCGCCCGCCTCGGCCAGCATGATCGCGTCCAACTCGTCATCGGGCAGGGCGGCGGCCTCGGGCATGGAAAGGCCGGTCTCGCCGAAGGTGATGCGCGCCGCCAGGCGCGCGAGCTGGTCGCGCGCGGTGAGGCGCGCGAGGCGCCGCACACCGTCGCGCAGGCGCAGCCGGTCCCGCGCATCGGCCAGCATGTTCTCATCCACCGCGGGCTGCGCCTCGGGGTCGGCGGAGGTGAGGCGCAGTTCGCCGCGCGAGAAGGCGTCGTAGAGCGCGACGCCCACCGCCCCGCCCGGCGCGGGCTCCGTGCCCTCGCCCAGGCCGCGGTGGTTGTAGGCGATCATGATCATGTCGCGCTCGCCGCCGCCGGCGAGGCGGCTGGAATAGGTCAGGCAGCAATTGGTGTGGCGCGCATCGGCGCCCTGGGCGCGGAATTCGGGCCTGAGCGCCAGGGTGGCGCGCAGGATCGGGTGGTCCATCAGGTTGCGGCCGACATGCGGCAGGTCGTGCCGGACGGCGATGCCGAGCGCGCCCAGCGCATCGGCCGGGCCGAGGCCCGAGCGCATCAGGATGGCCGGGCTGTGGATGGCGCCGGCGCACAGTACGATCTCGCGCCCTGCGATCTCCTCCCACGCATCGCCGAAGCGCACGCGGACCGCCCGCGCGCGGTTTCCCTCGAAGAGCACGCGGTCCACCAGCGCGCCGCCGCGGATGGTGAGGTTGGGGCGGCCACGGGCGGGTTCCAGATAGCCGTCATTGGTGGTGACGCGCAGACCGCCTCTCAGGTTGATCGGGTTGCAGGAAATGCCCTCGCCGTCCGGCGCGTTCAGGTCGGGCTTCCAGGGATAGCCCTCGGCCAGGGCGGCATCGCGCAGGCCGAGATCCACCGCACCCCATTGCGCGACCGGCATGCGGAAGACCGGCAGCGGGCCGCCCTGGCGGATGCCCGGCGCCACGCCCGTATCGGCGTCATCCTCGATCGCGTCATAGAGCGCCAGCACGTCCCGCGCCGACCAGCCCTCGCAGCCGGCCTCGGCCCAGGCGTCGAAGGCGGCGGGGACGCCGCGGATGGCGATCTGTGCATTGACGGCCGAGGAGCCGCCCATGGCCTTCCCGCGCCAGTAGAATTTCGGTTCCTGCGCGGCGGTGCGGCGCGTCATCAGCCCCGGCCATTGCCATTGGGCCTGATGCGCGGGGTCATGCATGAAGGGGAGGATATTGGCGCTGCGCAGCGCGTGCGGCGCCTCGGCCGGGCGCCAGTCACGCCCGGCTTCCAGCAGCAGCACGCGGCGATGGCCGTCTTCCGAGAGCCGCGCGGCCAGGGGCGCGCCGGCCGAGCCGGCGCCCACCACGATGACGTCATACACGGTTGCTACTTCTCCACGTTCCAGAAGACCGGGATGGCCGAGGGCACCAGGTTGCGCAGGTTCGCCCGGTGCAGCGCGGGCTGGGCGAATTGCCCCCAGGGCAGGGTGATGACCTCGCTGTAGATCAGCCGCTGCATCTCCTCGATCAGGCGCATGCGGGCCGCGTGGTCGGGCGCCTTGGTGAAGGCGTCGAACAGCGCCGTCAGTCGCTCGTTGCAGTGATAGCCGCTGGCGGGAATCCCTGAGCAGGTGAAGGCCACGAAGGGGTTGGTGATGGGCGATTGGAGGTCAATGCCGATGGCATGCACGCCGAACACGTGCCAGCCCTCGCGCCGCGTGCGGCGGGCCAGCAGCGAGGCCCAGTCCATCACCTGCATGTCCACGTTGAAGCCGGCCTGACGCATGCGGTTGGCCAGCACCTCGGACGAGATGCGCGCCGCCTCCAGGTCATTCGCGACCATCACGATCACCGGCTCGCCATTGTAGCTGGTGGCGCGGAGTGCCGCGCGCGCGGCCTCGATCGAGGGATCGCGCGTCACCTCGCTGCCGGCGGCGGTCTCATAGGGGCCGCCGCAGACGAAGATGGCCGCGCAGGTGCGCTGGTATTGGGAGGAGAGGCCGAAGGCCGCCATCACCTCCGCCTGGTCCACCAGGCGCAGCAGCACGCGGCGGATGGCGGGGTCGGCGAAGGGGCCGCTGGCCGCATTGGTGCGGTAATGGCCGGTGAAGGTGTCGAGGCCGGTGAAGCCCAGCACGCGCACGCGGCGATCCCGCTCCAGGCGGGGCAGCAGGTCGAAGGGGGCGTACTGCATGTAGTCCACCTCGCCCGCCTGGATGGCGTTGGCCGCGGTCAGGCCATCGGGCACCACGCGCAGCTCCAGCGCATCGATCCGAACGGGCTTGCCGCCGGCGAAGAGGTCATTGGGCTCGGGCCGCGAATTGTAGCGCGGGTTGCGGCGCAGCAGCATGCGGTCGCCGGGGCGGTGGTCCTCGCGGCGATACATGAAGGGGCCGGAGCCGATGATCTCGGTGATGCGTTCGGTGCCGGGCGTGCGGGCCAGGCGCTCGGGCAGCATGAAGGGGCCGGGCGAGGCGGCGGTGCCGAGCGTCTCCAGCACGAGGCCGTAGGGTTCCTTCAGCGTCAGCGTGAAGCTGCGCGCGTCATTCGCCTCGATGCTGGCGGTGGCGGCGAGCAGCCGCGTGCCGAGCGCGCTGCGCGGGCCCCAGCGGCGGATCGAGGCGACGCAATCGGCGGCCGTCACCGGTGTGCCGTCATGCCAGAGCAGGCCCTCGCGCAGGGTGAAGCGCCAGGTGAGCCCGTCGGGCGAGGTGGTCCAGCTCTCCACCATCTGCGGCCGCGGCGTACCCGAGCGGTCCATGCCGAAGAGCGTGTCGAAGACCATGTAGCCGAAGGTGCGGCTGATATAGGCGGTGGTGAAATGCGGATCGAGCGTGACGACCTCGGCTTCCAGCACTGCGGTCAGCGTCTGGGCGCGCGGTGATGTCGCGGGGAGCACCGCCCCGCAGAGCAGGAGGAAGGCCAGCCACCGGCCGAGGGAAGGACGCGCCATTCGGATCTCCTGCTGCGATGCAGCGGGAAGCCTAGGTGTCCCTGGCAATGCATGCCAAGGCCGGAAGGATGAAGAACCTGTCATCCGGCGTGGCACGCCGGGGTGGCGTCAGCCTTTCAGGCTGAGCATCAGCAGCGCGAAGAGCACGAGGGCCGCGCCCTGGAGCAGGACGCGGTAGCGCATGAGCTTCTGTGAGGTGGCGCCGCTCGCGCCGCGCGCCATGCCGATCAGCCCGGCGAAGAGGACGCCCAGCGTTGCCAGCATGGCGATGGCGACCAGGATGGTGAGGATGGTTTGCATCACCCCATCATGGGGCGGGCCGCGCGAAGCGCAACCGGGCCAGCGCCACCGCCCCTGCGAGCCCCGCCAGGCCGCAGAGCGCGAAGCCCAGGGAGAAGCCGCCGGTGCCCAGCACCAGGGCCGAGAACAGCGTGGGGGCCACGATCATCACGCCGGCGAAGACGAAGCCCAGCGCCGCCGTCGCGGCCCCCACCCGGCCCGGCGGGGCCACGCGCGCCACCTCGCTCAGCATCACGCCGTTCCAGCCGACGGCCGAGGCGCCCATGGCCACCGCGACCACGGCGATGATGAGGGAGGGCCAGCCGGGCCCGGCCAGTGCCAGCAGCCCACAGGCGCCGCCGATGGCCACGCCCAGCGCCAGCAGCACGGGCAGCGCGCCGATGCGGTCCGCGATCAGCGCCCAGGCGATGCGGCCCGCCACGCCGCTGCCCTGCGCAAGCGCCAGCATCAGCCCCGCCTGCTCCAGCCCCGCGCCCATCACCTGCACCTGCCAGACCACGAAGAAGGAGCCGAAGCAGAATTGCGCGATGCCGAAGCTGGAGGCGGCGAAGGTGAGCGCCCGGATGCGGGTGTCGTCGCGCAGGATGGAGAGGCTGGATTTCGCATCCTGCCAGGGGCGCAGCGGCGCCCCCCCGGGCCCCGCCCGGTCGGCGTCCAGCACGGCGCGCAGGGGTTGCAGCGCGAGGGCCAGCAGAAGTGAGAAGCCGGCCATGGCCAGCACCGCAGCCCGCCAGCCATGGCTGATGGCGAGGATGGGCGCCACGGCCGCCACCATCATGGCCCCCGCCGGCACGCCGCATTGCTTGAGGCCGAAGACCAGGCTGCGGATGCGCGCCGGCGTGCGCGGCGCCAGCAGATGGCTGCCCGCCGGCGTGATCGGCCCATGGCCCAGACCCGCCAGCAGGGCCGAGAAGAGCAGCGCGATGGGATGCCCGATGGCGGCCAGCGCGATGCCCGCCCCCACCACCACCAGCGCCCCCTGGCAGACCCGGATGCCGCCATGCCGCTGCAGAAGCCCCTGGGTGATCGGCCCGGAAAACAGCGCCCCCGCATAGACCAGCGCGGTATGGATGCCGGCGAGGCTGGCCGAAAGCCCCGTTTCCGCCGCGATGGCCGGCGCCAGCACGGGCACCGTCAGGAAGGCGCCCATCCCCGCCATATGGGTGCCCAGAAGGGCCAGCATGATGAGCCAGATGGAGGGCGAAGTGCGCATGAATTCCAGCATGCTGCATGCTGCGTTGCGGCAACGCAACTTGACCCCGGGGGAATGTGCGGGGAAAGCAGGCGCCATGCTGCTTCGCGCCCTTCCTCTCCTGCTGCTTCTGCTCGCGCCCCTGGCGCAGGCCCAGACGGCCGCGCCCGCTGCCCCACGCCCCGCCGCCGCGCAGACTCCGGCCCCAGCACCGGCGGCCACGCCCCCGGCCGCCGCCACGCCGGCCACCCCGCCCGCCGCCGCCGCGCCTGCTGCCGCGGCCCCCACACCCCCGGCCGCGCCACCGCCCGAACTCGCCGCCCTGCTCGACATCCTGCGGGATGAGGCCCGCCGCGGCGCGCTGATCCGCGCACTGGAGGCCACGACCGGCGCCCCCGCCGCGCCCGAGGCCGCCGCGCCCACGCCGGAGGAGGTGATCTCCGCCCCGGCAGACATCGTCGTCGGCATCGCCAGCCGCATCGGCCAGTTCCTGATCCACGCCTGGGCCACGCTCTCCGCCGCCGCCGAGCTGGGCCTGATCCGCGACTGGTTCGAGCGGCTGGCGACGGATGAGCGGCTGCAGGGCCAGGTCTGGGCGCTGACCTGGAAGCTCGCCCTTGTCCTGCTCGCCGGCATGGCGACGGAGCGGGGGCTGCGCTGGCTGATGCGCCGGCCCAATGCCTGGCTGGAAAGCCGCGGGATGGCGGTGCAGGGGCGGATGCAGGGCCTGCGCCGCCTGCCCTACATGCTCGGCCATCTGGGGCTCGACCTCGTGCCCATCCTGGGCTTCGGCGCGGCCGCGCTGGCCATCATCGGCACCTTCGCCATCTGGCCCTCGAACCGCCTGGTGATGGAGGCCGTCACCTTCGCCTACATGGCGGCGCGCGCGGTCATGGCGGCCGGCCGGCTGGTCTTCGCGCCGGGCCTGACGCGGCTGAGGCTGATCCGCTGCGACGACGAGACGGCGGCCTATGCCACGCTCTGGATCCGTCGCCTCGCGCTCACCGGCGTTACCTTCTACGCGACGGCCGAGGTGGCGATGCTCTTCGGCCTGCCGCAGGGCGCCTATGAGAGCATCTGGCGCCTCGGCCTGCTGGTCCTCTCGCTGCTGGTCGCGCAGATCGTGCTGCAGAACCGCGCCGCCGTCGCGGCCCTGCTGGACGCGCCCGACCTCGCCGCGGGCGATGTGCCGACGCGCAGCCGCGCCTTCATGCGCGCCGCCCGCTCCCGCCTGGCAGAGGCCTGGCATATCGTTGTCATCCTCTGGCTGCTGGCGGCCTGGACCGTCTGGGCGCTCGAGATCGAGCGTGGCTTCGAGCGCCTGGCCGAGGCCTCGGTCGCCACCATCGCCATCATCATCGGCGCCAAGCTGCTGGACGAGGGCATGCGCCGTTTGCTGGACCGGCTCTTCCGCATCAGCGCGGACCTCTCCACCCGCTATCCGGGGCTGGAGGAGCGGGCCAACCGCTATCTCCCCGCCCTGCGCACGCTGATTTCGGCGGTGATCACCGCCGTCGGCCTCGTGCTGCTGCTGGAGGTCTGGGGCCTGAACTCCCTCTCCTGGTTCGGCAGCGGGCGCTGGGGGGGGCGGCTCATTTCGGGCATCACCGGCATCGGCATCACGCTCATCGTCGCGCTGGTGATCTGGGAGGGGGCGAATGCCTGGATCCAGCGCTACCTCGCGCGGCTGCCCAAGGATGGCTCGGCCGCGCGCTCGGCCCGGGTGCGGACGCTGCTGCCCATGCTGCGCACGGCGCTCGGCGCCCTGCTGCTGGTCATCGTGGGCCTGACGCTGCTGACCGAGATCGGCATCAACGTCGCCCCCCTGCTGGCTGGCGCCGGCGTGCTCGGCCTCGCCGTCGGCTTCGGCAGCCAGACGCTGGTGCGCGACGTCATCACCGGCATCTTCCTGCTGCTGGAGGATGCGGTGGCGGTGGGCGATACCATCACGGTGGGAGGTCTCTCGGGCACGGTGGAGGAACTCTCCATCCGCTCCATCCGGCTGCGCGCGGTGGATGGCTCGGTCCACATCGTTCCCTTCAGCGCGGTGACGACGGTGACGAACCAGACGCGCGACTTCGGCTATGCCGTGCTCGACCTCGCGCTGGACTACACGGCCGACACGGATGCCGCCGTGATGATGCTGCGTCAGGTGGGCGAGAGCATGCGCGAGGACGAGGCCTGGGCGCCGCAATTGCTCGCGCCGCTCGAAGTGCTGGGCGTGGACAAGATGACCGATGCCGGCGTGATCCTGCGCGCGCGGGTGATGACGCCGCCGGCCCGCCGCTGGGCGGTGGGGCGCGAGCTCAACCGCCGCGTGAAGCAGCATTGCGACGCCGCGGGCATTCCGCTCTACGCCGCAATGAAGGCGGCGGCCCAGCCCGTCACGCCAGCCGCGACAGCCAGATGACGGCGACCCCGCCCAGGATGGCCAGCAGGTAGCTGCGCGTGCCGATCATGACGCCGGTGACGCAGGCCGCCGCCAGCAGGCTCGGCCAGCCGCCCGTGACGAGCGCGGGTGTGACGAAGGCCACGAAGATGCAGCCGGGCATGTGCCCCAGCATGGACATGACGAAGGGCGGCGGGCGGGAGGCGCGCAGCAGCGCATAGCCGCCCGCGCGCAGCAGGTAGGTGGCGAGCGCCATGCCGAGGATGGCCAGCAGCACGTCCCAACGGAGCGACATGGACCGGGGGCTCCTGAAACTCGGCCCCCGCTTCTGCCCGGCTTCGGCGCGGTTGTGAACCCGTCACGCCTTCGCGCACCCCCATTGCCGGATCGCGCGTGACCCGCGACCATCGGCCCGGCAAGATGAAGGGGGAAGCCGATGGGCTATGTGATCCTGGGCTGGGATGGCGAGGATGCGGAGGCGCCGGCCCGCCGCGCCGCCGTGCGCGACCGCCACCTGGAGGTGATCACCCGCTGGGTCGCGGCCGGGCGGCTGCACCTGGCCGTGCCGCTCTTCCGCGCGGATGGCACGGCCGCGGGCTCCATCATGATCCTGAACGACGAGGATGAGGTGGGGGCGCGCGAATACCTGATGGAGGAGCCCTTCGCGCGCGACGGCGTCTGGCTCAGCTACCAGATGCGGCCCTATCGCATCGCGCCGATGCACTACCAGCCGCTGCCGTCCGGCCCCATGCCGAGTGCGATGACGCATTGCGTCGTCATCGCCGAGGATGCGGAGGACAGTGTGGAAAAGCGCCTCGCCGTGCGGCAGCCGCATATGGAGCGCGTGATGCGCTTCGCCGAGGATGGCACGCTGGCCTGCGGCGGTGCGCTGTTGGGGCCCAAGGGCGAGATGGTGGGCTCCATCGCCATCACGCGCCACCCGACCGAGGAAGCGGCGCGGGCCTGGTGGGCCGAGGACCCCTATGTGACGGCCGGCGTCTGGCAGCGCATGCGCTTCTTCCCGACGCGCTTCGCGCCGCTGCCCTACAAGCCGCTGCCGCGCCCGGAATGAGCCGGCTGATCGAATACGCGGACGCCGCACCCGAGGCGCGCGCCGTCTTCGACGACATCAAGGCCACGCGCGGCGTGCCGGACGTCAACAATTTCTGGAAGGCGCTGGCCGTGCATCCGCCGACGCTGGCGCGGGTCTGGGCCAATCTGAAGCAGGTGATGGCGCCGGGCGCGCTCGATCCTCTCACCAAGGAGATGCTCTACCTCGCGGTGAGCGCCACGGCCGGCTGCAACTACTGCGTGGCGTCCCACACCGCGGCAGCGCGGGCCAAGGGCATGGATGACGCCATGCATGGCGAATTGCTGGCCGTGATCGCCATGGCGGCCGAGACCAACCGCCTGGCGGAGGCCCTGCGGGTGCCGGTGGATCCGCAATTCCAGTGAATGCCACGCTCGCCGGAATCGGCGCGCTGCTGCTCTGGGCCTTCCTGGCCCTGCTCTCACGCCTCGCGGCCGGGGTGCCGCCGCTGCAGCTGACCGCAATGAGCTTCGCCGTCGCGGCGGCGCTGGGCCTCGCTGTCGTCGCCGCGCGGGGCGAACTGGGTGCGCTGCGGCAGGGGCCGCTCGCCTGGGCCCATGGTGTGGGCGGCCTCTTCGGCTATCACGCGCTGTATTTCGCGGCCCTGGCCTATGCGCCGGCGGTGGAGGCCAATCTGCTGAACTATCTCTGGCCGCTGCTGATCGTGCTGCTTTCGGCCCCCATCCTCGGGCTGCGGCTTGGGCCGCGCCGGCTGCTGGGCGTCGGGCTCGGCTTCCTGGGTTGCGCCCTTCTGCTGGGCGGCGGCGCGCGCTTCCCGGCCGAGGCCTGGTTCGGCTTCCTCTGCGCCATCGGATGCGCCTTCGTCTGGGCGCTCTACTCCGTCACGGCGCGGCGGCTGGATCGCGTGCCGACGGGCGCGGTGGCGGGCTTCTGCGGCGGTTCGGCGGTGCTGGCGCTGGTCGCGCACCTTGTCTTCGAGCCGAGCGTGATGCCCGATGCGCGGCAGGCGCTGGCGGTGCTGCTGCTGGGCCTCGGCCCGGTGGGGGCGGCCTTCTTCCTCTGGGATCTCGGCATGAAGCGCGGCGACCCGCGCCTGCTCGGCACGCTGGCCTATGGCGTGCCGGTGGCTTCCACGCTGCTGCTGATCACGGCGGGGGCGGGGGCGTTCACGTGGAATGTGGGCCTCGCCCTGGCGCTGGTCGCGGGCGGCGGCTGGCTGGCCGCCACCGCCCGCTAGCTCGAGAGGGCGTTACGCCCCCTCGCAGCCCTTCTCGCGCAGGCTCTGCACCACCCAGTCGCGCGGCCACTTGCACGCCTGGATGTCCTGCTCGGCCTTGATCTCCTTGGCCTGATGCGCCTCGGCCGCAGCGATCACCGCCTCGGCCTCTGCCATCGGCACCACCACCACGCCATCCTCGTCGCAGCAGATCAGGTCGCCCGGCATCACCACCTGGCCGCCGCAGGAGATGGGAGTGCCGATCTCGCCCGGGCCTTCCTTCCAGGGGCCGGCCGGCGTGTGGCCGCGCGCCCAGACGCCGAGGTCCATCTTCGCCAGCGACGCCACGTCGCGCACCGCACCGTCCAGCACCACGCCGGCCACGCCGCGCTTCGTCGCATGGCCCAGCATGAGGTCGCCCATCAGCGCCACCGAGAGGTCGCCATTGCCGTCGCAGACGATGATGTCGCCCGGGTTCGCCATGTCCACCGCGCGATGCAGCATCAGGTTGTCGCCCGAGCGCGCCTTCACGGTGAAGGCCGGGCCCACCAGGCGCTTGCGCCCGCCATAGGAATGGAAGGTGCCGCTCAACGACTGCAGGCGGTTCATCACATCGCCGATATTGGCGGCGGGCACCTTGGCCGCGCGCTCGATGATGGCGGGCGCCACGCGCGCGGTGATGGGGCGGACACGAAAGCCGATGGTCATGGAATCCTCCTCGATTCGCGCCATGCCACCACGTGAGGCGCGATCGGGGAAGCCCGCTGCTTAACATCCGTTTGAAGACGATTCGCGGATGTTTGCGCGTCAGCCGCGAGACATGCGCGCGGCGCGGGGGTCATGGAAGATTCACGTGCAACCCACGGCTTTCCCACCCATTCCGCCCGCATGCACAGAACGGGACACCCCTGATGCCGCCACGCGACCAGAAGATCCGGGTCCGCAGCGTCTTCGTCTCGGACATCCATCTCGGCACGCGGGGCGCGCGGTCCGACATGCTGCTGGACTTCCTCGACCGCGTCGAATGCGAGCACCTCTACCTCGTGGGCGACGTGATCGACGGCTGGCGCCTGCGCAAGACCTGGTATTGGCATGCCGAATTCGATGCGGTGATGCGCGCCGTGCTCGACCTGGCCCAGCGCGGCACCGCCGTCACCTACATTCCCGGCAATCATGACGAGATGTTCCGCGAATGGCTTGGCCTCGAGATCGCGGGGGTCAAGCTCCGGCGCGAAGCGGTGCATGAGGGCGCGGATGGCCGCCAATTCCTGGTCATCCATGGCGACGAGTTCGACGGCGTGATCCGCTACGCCAAGTTCCTCGCCTATCTGGGGGACTGGGCCTATGACACCGCGCTGGTGCTGAACCGCTGGTTCAACCTCGCCCGCCGCAAGCTCGGCTACCCCTACTGGTCGCTGTCGCAATGGCTGAAACGCCAGGTGAAGGAGGCGGTGAAGGCGATCGACCGCTTCGAGGTGGCACTCGCCGGCGAGGCGCGGCGGCGCGGGCTGGATGGCGTGATCTGCGGCCATATCCATCACGCCGAGATGCGCCTGGTGAACGGCGTCATGTACATGAATGACGGCGACTGGGTGGAAAGCTGCACCGCGCTGGTCGAGCATGCCGATGGCCGCTTCGAACTGCTGGACTGGGCCGCGATGCAACGCGCGCCGAAGCGCCTGCCCGTGGCGCAGACCGCCTGATGCGTCTCGTCATCGTCACCGATGCCTGGCGGCCGCAGATCAACGGCGTGGTGCGCACGCTGGAGCGGATTTCCGCGGAACTGGCGGCGCAAGGCGACACGGTGGAGGTGATCGGCCCTGACCGTTTCCGCAATGTCGCGATGCCCGGCTATGCCGAGATCCGCCTCGCCGTCATGCCACGCGCGCGGTTGGCCCGCCTGCTGGACGAACTCCGTCCCGATGCCCTGCATGTGGCGACGGAGGGCCCGCTGGGGCTCGCCGCGCGCGCGATCTCAATCCAGCGCGGCTGGCGCTTCACGACGAGCTTCCACACGCGCTTCGCCGAGTATCTGAGCGCGCGCACCCCGATCCCGGAGCGTGCCACCTGGGCGCTGCTGCGCCGCTTCCACAATGCCGGCGCTGGCACGCTGGCGGCGACGCCCACCCTGCGGGACGAACTCGCCCGCCGCGGTTTCCGCCGCATCCTGCCCTGGACGCGCGGCGTGGACCTCGAGCTGTTCCGGCCGGGCGCGCAGGATGCCTGGGAGGGGCTGCCGCGCCCCGTGTTTCTCTATGCCGGGCGCGTCGCGGTGGAGAAGAACATCGCCGCCTTCCTCGATCTCGAACTGCCCGGCAGCAAGGTGGTGGTGGGCGACGGCCCGCAGCGCGCCGCCCTGCAATCCCGCCACCCTTCCGTGCATTTTGCCGGCTGGCGCGAGGGCGCGGCCCTGGCCCGCGCCTATCGCGGCGCCGATGTCATGGTCTTCCCCTCCCGCACCGACACCTTCGGCCTCGTGCTGCTGGAGGCGATGGCCAGCGGCACGCCCGTCGCCGCTTTCCCGGTGATGGGGCCGCGTGACGTCGTGGGCGCGGGCGGCGTGCTGGACGAGGATCTGCGCCGCGCCTGTCTCGCCGCGCTGGAGGTGCCGCGCGACCACGCGCGGGCGGAGGCCGAGCGCTTTTCCTGGCCCGCCAGCGCCCAGGCCTTCCGGGAGAGCCTGGCCACGCTCTGACCGGCCCGGACTTGCCTCCCGCGCGCCGGCATGCGAGGCGCGCAAGATATGTTCGAGAATGACGCATGCTGCGCCGGCTGACGCGCCATCCGGCCTTCCAGGCCTTCGCCGCGAATCTGCTGGGCCTCTACCTCGCGCTGGTCTACCGGACCACGCGCTGGCAGCTCATCGGCGGCGAGGCGATCGACGCCGCCTTTGCCCGGCACGGCAATGTCGTCGCGGCCTTCTGGCATGAGAACCTGCCCTCCATGCCGCATCTCTGGCGCACCGGGAAGGCGCGGGCGGGCATTCCCTCGGCGCATGTGCTGGTCTCCCGCCATCGCGACGGGCGGCTGATCGGCGATGTGGTGAAGCGCTTCGAGCTGAACATGATTCATGCTTCCACATCCAAGGGCGGCGCAGTGGGCATGCTGGCCATGGCGCGGCTGATCCGCACCGGGGCGATGATGGTGATCACGCCCGATGGCCCGCGCGGCCCGCGCCGCCAGCCCGCGCCGGGCGTGGCGCAGATCGCGGGGTTCAGCGGCAAGCCAGTGCTGCCTTGTGCGGGCCGCTTCGCCTGGGCCGTGGGCCTCAAGACCTGGGACCGGATGGAGTTCCCGCTCCCCTTCGGCCGCGGCGTGATCGTGGCGGGCCCCGCCATCCCCGTCCCGCGCGAGGCGCCGGAGACGGCGCTGCCCGCCATCGCGGCCGCGCTGGACGCCGCCTGCGACGCCGCCGATGCGGCGCTGGGCAAGCCGCGGCGGTGAGCGGCGCCTGGCACATCGCGGCCAGCCTCGCCGCCCCAGCCTTGCGCTGGAACCTCCGCCGCCGGATCGGCCAGGGCAAGGAGGAGGCGGCGCGCCTGCCGGAGCGCGAGGGCCATGGCGCCGCGCGGCCGGAGGGGTGCCTGATCTGGCTGCATGCGGCGAGCGTGGGCGAGAGCCTCTCCATCCTGCCGCTGATCGAGGCGCTGGCGCAGCGCGATCCTGCGCTCAACATCCTTGTCACCACCGGCACCGTCACCTCGGCCCGGCTGCTGCCGCAGCGGCTTCATCCGGCGCTGGCCGGGCGTGTCACGCATCGCTACGCGCCGCTCGACGTGCCGGAATGGGTGGCGCGCTTCCTCGAGGGCTGGCGGCCCGATGCGGCGGGTTTCGTGGAGAGTGAGCTCTGGCCCAACACGCTGGCGGCGACCCATGCGCGGGGCATTCCCCTGGCCCTGCTGAACGCCCGCATCTCGGCCCGCACCGCCGCGCGCTGGGGGCGCTGGGCGCCGGGCTTCGCGCGGGAATTGCTTGGCCGCTTCCAGCTCATCATGCCGCGCTCGGCCGAGGATGCCGCGCGCCTGCTGGCGCTGGGCGTGCGCGATCTCGCCCCGGCGGGCGACCTCAAGCTCGCCGCGCCCCCGCTCCCGGCGGATGACGCCGCGCTGGCCGCGCTGCGCGGCGCCATTGGCGGCCGGCCCGTCCTGCTCGCCGCCAGCACCCATCCGGGCGAGGAGGCGCAGGTGCTGCAAGCCGCCGAGGCGCTGCGGGCTGCGCGGCCCGACCTGCTGACCATCCTTGCCCCCCGCCACCCGCATCGCGGCAAGGAACTCGGGCCCTGGCCGCGCCGCGCCGAGGGCGCGCTGCCCGGGGCCGGGCCGGTCTATGTGGCGGATACGATGGGCGAGCTCGGGCTGCTGTACCGCGTGGCGCATGTGGCCTTCATCGGCGGCAGTCTGGTGCCGCATGGCGGGCAGAATCCCCTGGAGGCCGCGCGTCTGGGCTGCCCCATGGTGTTTGGCCCGCACATGCAGAACTTCACCGAGGCGGTTGGGGGGCTGCTGGCGGCGGGGGGCGCCCGCCAGGTGCCGGATTCCGCCGCGCTGGCGGCGACCGTTGCGGATATGCTAACCCAAGGGGAAGCGACGGCCGCCATGGCGCGCGCCGCCGGGGAATGGGTTGCCGCCAATGCCGCGCTGCCGGGCCGGATGGCGGAGGCGCTGCTGGGCCTGCTGGGCAAGGCGGGCCGGGTTTAAGGAAGGGTTGGGAAGATCAGCATTCGAGCGCCCGATTTCTGGGGTCGCCGCGGGGGAATCGCGCCCTTGCTGCTTTCGCCCGTGGCCGCCATCTACGCGGCCGCGACGGCGCGCCGCATGAGCCGCCCCGGCTGGCAGGCGCCGGTTCCCGTCATCTGCTGCGGCGGTGCGACGGCGGGCGGTGCGGGCAAGACCACGCTTGCCATGGATATCGGCAGCCGCATCCAGGCGCGCGGCACGCCGGCGCATTTCCTGCTGCGCGGCTATGGCGGCTCGGTGAAGGGGCCGGTGCAGGTCGAGCCCGGGCGCCACGGGAGCGAGGCGGTGGGCGATGAGGCGCTGCTGCTGGCCGCCCTCGCCCCCACCTGGGTCAGCGCCGACCGTGCGGCGGGGGCGAAGCTCGCCGTGGAAGGCGGCGCGGGCGCCATCGTCATGGATGACGGGCTGCAGAACCCGACGCTGGCCAAGACGCTCTCCCTGCTGACGATCGATGGCGGCTACGGCTTCGGCAATGGCCACGTGATCCCGGCCGGCCCGCTGCGCGAAAGCGTCGCCGCCGCCGCCGCGCGCTGCGACGCCGCCGTGCTGATCGGCCCGGACGAGACCGGCGCGCTGGAACTGCTGCCCGATACCCTGCCCGTGCTGCGCGGCGACCTCGTTTCCGGCGCCGAGATGGCGGAGTTGGCGGGGGAGAACGTCTTTGCCTTCTGCGGCATCGCGAGCCCGAGGAAGTTCTTCAACACGCTGCGCCAGGGCGGCGCCGTGGTGGCGGGCACCGAGAGCTTCGCCGACCACTACCCCTTCGATGCGGGCGACCTGAAATCCCTGCTGGACCAGGCCGAGCGGCTGGGCGCCATTCCCGTCACCACCCGCAAGGATTGGGTGCGGATTCCGCCCGAATTCCAGGGCCGCGTGCGCGTGGTCAGCGTGACGCTGCGCTGGGATGATCCGTCGCAGATCGAGGCGCTGCTGGACCAGGCGCTGGCGGCGGCCTGAGCGCGAGGGCGAAGGCCAGGGCGCAAAGCCCCGCCATGGCGAGAAAGGCAAGGCCACCCGCCGCGCCATAAAGCCAGCCGCTGCCCCACATGAGCCCGCCCGTGCTGGCCGAGACGGCCGAGGCCAGCAGCGTCTGCGCCCGGCCCGAGAGCCCCGCCGGCAGCGCCATCAGCGCCCGCATGGCCGCGAGATGCATGGCGCCGAAGGTGAGGCCGTGCAGCAGGTTCACCCCCAACAGCGCCGCCGGCTCTACGGTGAAGCCCGTGACCGTCCAGCGCAGAACCCCCGCACCCGCCGCCAGCAGGGCCAGGCCCCGCACGCCCAGGCGCTCCACCACCGGCCGCCCGGTGAGGAAGAGCACGATCTCGGCCAGCACACCCAGCGCCCAGAGCAGGCCGATGAAGCCGGTGCTGAGCCCCGCCTCCTGCCAATGCAGCGTGGAGAAGCCGTAATAGACGGCGTGGCTGCCCTGGATGAGGGCCGCCAGAGGCAGCACCCAGCGGAAGCCAGTCTCGGTCAGCGGCGCCCAGAGGGAGGGGGAGGGCGCCTTTTCCCCCTCGCGCCCCGGCGGGGCGGGCAGGCGGAGTGCGGCCCAGGCCGTCACCAGCAGTCCGGCTGCCAGCATCCAGGTGGCGATGCGCGGCCCCGCCCATTCGGCGGCCAGGCCCGCAGCCAGCGCGCCGATCATGAAGGTGATGGAGCCCACCGAGCGCACCCGCGCATAGTCGAACCCGCCGCGCCGCACGGCGCCGACCGCCAGCGCGTCCGAGAGCGGCACGATGGGCGCGGCGGCGATGCTGTGCAGCACCTGCACCGCGAGCAGCAGCGCCAGGCCCGCGGCGAGGCCGAAACCGAGCGCGGCGGCGGCGGCCAGCAGCGCAGCCACCGCCAGCAGGCGGCGCATGTCGGGCACCGCATCCGCCAGCCGCCCGCTCAGCGGCGCCGCCACCAGCCGCACCAGCGAGCCCGCGGCCAGCACGGCGCCCACCTCGCCCGCGGTGAGCCCGCCCTCGGCCAGGATGGCGGGCAGGAAGGGCATCATGGCGCCGAAGGCGGCGAATTGCGCGCCGAAAACCAGGGCGAAGCTTTGCGCGGGGGTCACGCCCGGCAATCTCCGCCGGAGAGGGGCAAGTTGCAATCACCGCCGCATGGTTCATAACCCTGCGGCCCCTTTGTCGGGCCATTCTTGGAAGCCAGCATGTTCGAAGCGCGCGTCAAGGCCATCCTCGGCCCCACCAACACCGGCAAGACCCATCTCGCGATGGAGCGCATGCTGGCGCATTCCTCGGGAATCATCGGCTTCCCGCTGCGCCTGCTCGCGCGCGAGAACTATGACCGCATGGTGGCGCAGAAGGGCGAGAAGAACGTCGCCCTCATCACCGGCGAGGAGAAGATCGTCCCGCCCGAGGCCAAGTGGTTCGCCTGCACGGTCGAGGCCATGCCGCTCGACCGCAAGGTGGAATTCCTGGCGGTGGACGAGATCCAGCTCTGCGCCGACCCCGATCGCGGCCATATCTTCACCGACCGGCTGCTGCATGCGCGCGGTCTGGTCGAGACCATGTTCATGGGGGCGGAGACCATCCGCCCGCTGCTGCAGCGCCTGGTGCCGCAGGTCGAGATCGAGACGCGGCCACGCCTCTCCAAGCTGGAACATGCCGGCCCCGCCAAGCTCACGCGCCTGCCGGCCCGCAGCGCCGTCGTCGCCTTCAGCGCGGGTGAGGTCTATGCCATCGCCGAGGCCATCCGCCGCCGCCGTGGCGGTTGCGCGGTGGTGATGGGCCGCCTCAGCCCCCGCACGCGCAACGCGCAGGTGAAGATGTACCAGGACCGCGAGGTGGATTTCCTCGTCGCGACGGATGCCATCGGCATGGGCCTGAACATGGATGTGGACCATGTGGCCTTCGCCAGCCTCAACAAGTTCGACGGCCACACGCCGCGCCAGCTGACCCCGCAGGAGGCGGCGCAGATCGCCGGCCGCGCGGGCCGCGGCATGCGCGACGGCACCTTCGGCGTGACCGGCGAATGCCCGCCTTTGCCGGAGGAGATGGTCGAGAAGATCGAGGGGCATCATTTCGAGCCCATCCAGGCGCTGGCCTGGCGCAACAGCGATCTCGACTTCGGGGGCATCGAGGCGCTGCTCGACAGCCTCGGCGCGCCTCCGCCGCAGCCCGGCCTCACCAAGGGCCATGACGCGACGGACCACATCACGCTTAGCCTGCTCGCGCGTGAGGAGGGCATCCGCCGCATGGCCTCCTCCCGCACGCGGCTGCAGCTCCTATGGGAGACCTGCCAGGTGCCGGATTTCCGCAAGCTGGCGGATGACACGCACACCCGGCTCTGCGCGAAGCTCTTCACGCATCTGTGCGAGGATGGGCACCTGCCGTCGGACTGGATCGCCTCGCAGATCGCGAGCTGCACCAGCATCGAGGGCGATCTCGACACGCTGATGGCGCGCCTCGCTTCCATCCGCGTCTGGGCATATATCGCCGCCCGCGCCGATTGGGTGCGCGATGCCAGCACCCAGCAGGAAGCCGCCCGCGCCGCCGAGGATGCGGTGAGCGACGCGCTGCATGAGCGCCTGACGGCGCGCTTCGTGGACCGCCGCGCCGCCCATCTGATCCGCAGCCTCGACAACACCGAGGAGGAATTGCTCAGCGCCGTCACTCGCCAGGGCGAGGTGGTGGTGGAGGGGCACAAGGTCGGCCGCGTCGTCGGCTTCGAATTCCAGCCCGAGCTGGGCGAGGGCGGCGAGGAGGAGAAGAAGCTCATCCTGCGCGCCGCGCGCCGGGCCCTGGTGCAGGAGATCCCGCGCCGGGTGGCCGCGCTCGACATCGCCAAGACGGAAAGCTTCGGCCTGACGGCGGAGCACCGCATCACCTGGGAGGGGGCGGAGATCGCCCGCCTCAAGATGGGCAGCGAGCCGGGCAAGCCGCTGATCGAGGTGAAGGACACGGAATTCCTCGACGGCCCGCAGCGCGAGCGCATCCGCACGCGCCTCGCTGGCTGGATCGAGGGCGTGATCGCCAAGGACCTCGCCGCCATCGCGGCCATCGAGGCCAAGGCCGCCGAGGACAACACGCTCCGTGGCCCCGCCTTCCAGCTGCGCGAGACGCTGGGCCTGAAGCCGGGCGACACGCGCAACCAGATCGGTCAGGATCTGCGGACCAAGCTGAAGGGCATCGGCATCCGCGCCGGGCGCTTCGCGCTCTATGTGCCCGAGGCGCTGAAGCCGCGCCCCATGGCGCTGCGCGCGCAGATCTGGGCGCTGAGCTATGACGTGCCGACGCCCACGCTGCCCGCGCCCGGCCTCGTTTCCATCCCGAGCGATGGCGTCATGGCGCTCTCCTGGCCGCCGGGCTTCGCGGCCATGATGGGCTGGGTGCCGGCCGGCCCCGTGCTGCTCCGCCTGGATGTGGCGGAGCGCGTGGCGGCGGAACTCGGCTACCTCACGCGCCGCGCGCCGGCGCCGCTGCCACCCGAGATCCTGGGCCGCTTCGGCATCAAGGGTGAGGCGCTGGGGCCGGTGCTGGCCGAACTCGGCTTCCGCCTGATCCCCTCCGAGCCGCTGCCCGAGGGCATGGAAGGCCCCGTGCTGCCCACCATGGTGGCCTGGGCGCGGCCTGCGCAGGGGCCGCGCCACAACCAGCGCCAGGGGCGGCCGCACGGGCGCAATGAGGGCCCGCGCCGCGAAGGCCAGCGCCCGCCGGCGCCCCGCGCCGAGGGCGAGGCGCCCGCGGAAGGCGCCGCGGCGGAAGGGGCCGAGGCCCGTGCGCCTCGCCGCGATGGACCGCGCCGCGATCGCAACCGGGGGCCGCGCCCCGCCGAGGGCCAGCCCGAGGGCGCGCCCCGTCCCGAGGGAGGCCGCCCGGAAGGCCGCCGCGACGGTCCCCGGAAGGAGGGCTTCCGCAAGGACGGCCCGCGCCGCGATGGCCCCCCGCCGCAGGGGGGACAGGGCGGCCGCGACGAACGCAAGCGCGACGACAACCGCCGCGACGGTCCCCGCCCGCCGCGTGATCGGGAGCGCGACCGCGGCCCCGGCGGTCCGGAGACGCGGACCTTCCATGAGGACCGCCCGGCCAGCAAGGTGGAGGACAGCCCCTTCGCCGCGCTGATGAAGCTCAAGCTGAAGTGACACATGGAGGGGCACGCGCCCTTCCTGCGTCTCGATGCCTGGCTCTGGCATGCGCGCCTGGCCCGGTCCAAGGCGGATTGCGGCGCGCTGATCGAGGCGGGCGGCTTCCGCCTCAACCGCCAGCCCGTCACCAAGGCCCATGCGCGCATTCGGGTGGGCGATGTGCTGACCTTCCCGCGCCATGGGGAGGTGGAGGTCTGGCTTGTCCTCGCCTTGGGGGTTCGCCGCGGCCCGCCCGAGGAGGCGCGCAGCCTTTACGAGAAGATTTCAATCACGGAATGACGCGCCGGATGGCTGGACATTCGGGCGCGGCAGGGCCATTCCTAGGTCTCCGCGTCGCCATCGGGAGCTGTGTTTGTGACCTACGTCGTCACTGAAAACTGCATCAAGTGCAAGTACATGGACTGCGTGGAAGTCTGTCCGGTGGACTGCTTCTACGTCGGCGAGAACATGCTCGTGATCCATCCCGACGAGTGCATCGACTGCGGCGTCTGCGAGCCGGAATGCCCGGCCGAGGCGATCCTGCCGGACAGCGACGACAAGGCCACCGCCTGGGTCGAGCTGAACCGCAACTACGCGCAGTCCTGGCCGAACATCACCCGCAAGGGCGAGCCCCCGGCCGATGCCGATGAATGGAAGGACAAGCCCGGCAAGCGCGAGCTGCTGAGCCCCGAGCCCGGCAAGCCCTGAGCCGCCGCCCCGGCGGGACTCCGCAGCGGGCGTGACCTGTCGCGTTTTTTGTGTTAGGCTTCAGCGCCGGAGACGTCGCTTGCCCTTGCTTCACCTCCTCCGATCCGGGCGGGGCGCGCGTTCCGAACCTTCCCTCGGCATGCAGGAGCAAAGCGCCCCATGGCCTCGTCATCCAAACCGGCCAAGGCGAAAGCCAAGGCCGCCAACCCCGCCCGCAAGCCCGCCGCGCAGCCCGCCGCGCCGAAGCCCACTGCCAAGGCGGCCGTGAAGCCAGTGAAGCAGGTGGCGGCGAAGCCCGCGCCCAAGCCCGCCGTCAAGGCCAAGCCGGCCCCGAAGCCTGCCGTCAAGCCGGCGGCCAAGGCCAAGCCGGTCGCGAAGCCGGCGCCAGCCCCTGTCAAGGCGAAGGCCAAGCCGGCCCCCGCCACACCCCCCAAGGCCAAGGCCGTTCCGGCCCCGAAGCCCACAACTCCACCGGCGGCCCCCCCCGCCGTCTCCAGCAGCAAGGCAACATCAACTCCAGTGACCAAGAGCAAGGCCTCCGAGGCCAAGTCCACGCCGAAACCCGCGCCTGAGAAGGCGGCTGCCCCGAAGGCCGAGAAGCCGGTCCCCGTCGAGGCGCCCGCGCCCGCCGCTGAGCCCGCGCCCAGTCCGCGCCCTTCCATCGTCGTCGCCGCGCCGCCCAACATGCCGGTGCGCGCCACCACCAACCCCATGTCGCCCCGCCCGCCCATGGGCCGGCCGAACATGCCGCCATCCTTCGCCGTGCGCAGCCCGGGGCGCCCGGGTTTCGCCGAGGGCCAGGCCACGCCGCCCCGTCCACCCGGCCCCAAGGTCGAGTTCAAGGCTGGCGACCACGTCGTCTATCCGACGCATGGCGTCGGCACGGTGCAGGGCATCGAGGTGATCGAGGTGGCCGGCATGGACCACCACATGATCGTCGTCACCTTCGAGGAGAACCGGATGACGCTGCGCGTCCCGGTCAACAAGGTGCCCACCGCCGGCCTGCGCAAGCTCTTCACCCAGAAGGAGTTCGAGGCGGCCATTGATACGCTGAAGGGCCGCGCGCGCATCAAGCGCACCATGTGGTCCCGCCGCGCGCAGGAATACGAGGCGAAGATCAATAGCGGCGACCCGATCCAGATCGCCGAGGTCGTGCGCGACCTGCAGCGCAATGCCGGCCAGCCCGACCAGTCCTTCAGCGAGCGGCAGATCTACGAGCAGGCGCTGGAGCGCCTGGCCGCCGAATACGCGGCCATCGAGAAGATCGACAAGTTCGCCGCCAGCGAGGCGCTGGTCGCCTTCGCCAAGTCCACGTGAGCGGGCCGGACGAGAGCAGCATTGAGGCCGTGATCACCGATCTCGAGGAGGGTTTCGCCCTCTTCGACGATTGGGAGGACCGCTACCGCTACCTCATGGACATGGGGCGCGAACTCGCACCCCTCGCCCCGGAGGAGATGGTGGAGGCCAATCGCGTCTCGGGCTGCCAGTCGCGCGTCTGGCTGGTGGCGCGCAACGAGGATGGCCGCGTGCATCTGCGCGCGGCGAGTGACGCCGCCTTCGTGCAGGGGCTGCTCGCGCTGCTGCTGCGCGTGCTGGATGGCCGCCGCGCGGAGGAGATTCTCGCCACGGATGCGGGCTTCCTGACGCGCCTCGGCCTCGGCGAGCATCTCAGCCTGTCGCGTCGCAACGGCGTGATGGCGGTGCTGGCGCGCATCCAGGGCGCCGCGAAGGCGGCGCTGTAAAGCGGCGAAGGCGGCGGTTCAGGCGGGTTTCCGCGCCACCAGCAGGCGGTAATGCACCCAGCCCTCGGTCTGCAGGCTTTCCAGCAGCAGTCCGCCGATCTCCGCCTCGGCCCGGACGCCGAGGCCGAGCAGGCGCGCCAGCCAGGACCGGTTCCGCACCTCGGCAAGGCGCGGCGCGACCTGCGCCATGCCCCGCACCTGGAGCAGCGGGTTCAGGTCGCGCTCGCCCACCAGATCCAACCCGGATGCCCGCAGCGCCGTGATCCAGCCGGCGCGGTCCGGCGCCACCGGGCAGCGCCAGTAGCGCTTGAACTGCGCGAGGCGTTCAGCGGGCTCTGGCGGCAGGCCCGGTTCGGGCATGTCGTCCACCACCAGCAGATGGCCGCCGGGGGAGAGTTGGCGCGCGAGGCCGGTGAGCGTGGCAGCCGGATCGGCGCTGTGGATCAGGCTTTCGATGCCATAGATCAGATCGAAGGGCCCGGCCGGCGGTGCGTCATAGGATTGCACCTGCACCCGCACGCGCTCCGCGAGCCCTGCCCTGGCCAGCGCCGCATTGCCGCGCGCCGCCTGCTCGGGCGAGAGGGTGAGGCCGGTCCAGTCGCCGCCGAGACGCGGGGCGAGGTCGAGCATGGTCGCGCCATAGCCGCAGCCGGCATCCAGCACACGCGGGGCTTCGGGCAGCGTGACTCCCTCCAGCATCAGGCGATGGATGACCAGCGGCGAGGGCGGCCCGCCCTCGGGGTCGGCCAGGGCGCGGTGCACCGGATGCACCGCCTCGCCGGCCGCACGCCTCTCCCGGTAGAAGGAAATGCCGTCGAGCCAACGGTAATAGCGCTGCACGCGCCGCGCCTGGCGCTCGGATGCGGAGGACATGCGCGCGCTTTACGCGAAGTCACGCGGCTTGTCGCGCCAGGTGCAATTGCGCGGCAATGCGGCGTAAATCCTCTGCCGCCGGCGTGTTCGGGTGGCGCGTGAGCAGCGGGGCCTGGGCGCGGATCGCGGCGGGCACGCGCGGGTCGCGCCGCACGGCGCCGAGCAGCGTGAGCCCCTGGCCCAGGAAGCCGCGGCAGGCCGCGTCCAGCGCCGCATGCACGCGGGCGGGCTGCGCGGCCATGTTCACCAGCAGCCCGGCCCGGCCGCTGGGCGCGTCGCGCCGGTGCAGCTTCAGCACGGCATAGGCGTCCGTGATCGAGGTCGGCTCCTCCGTCGCGACGACGACCAGCTCATCGGCCAGCGCCGCCAGGCCGCGCTGCGCCGCGCCGATGCCGGCGCCCAGATCCAGCACCACCCAATCCATCGGCAGGCCGCGCAGCAGCGTGATGACCTCGGCGGCGCCAGCGCGGTCCAGCGTGGCCAGCGCGGTGGAGCCCGAGCGCCCCGGCAGCACGGCGAAGCCGGCGGGGTGATGCAGGATCGCGGCCTCCGCCGCGCAGCGGCCGGTCAGCACGTCGCCCAGGTCATGCCGCGGGTCGAGGCCGAGCTGCACATCCACATTGGCGAGGCCGAGATCGCCATCCACCAGCGCCACGCGGCCGCCAGCCTCGGCCAGCGCCTGGGCCAGGCCGATGGCGAGGCAAGTCTTGCCGACGCCACCCTTGCCGGAGGCGAGCGCGATCAGACGGGGCATGCTCATGCGGGATTCTCCCGGTCGGGGCCGCCCGACAGGCGCGCGGCCAGCCAGGCGGGGGAAAGCGGTTGCAGCCCATGCGCCACCTGCGGGCCGATGCCCGCCTCGGTCAGCGTGAGGCCCACACAGGCGGCGGAGAGCACGCCGCCCAGACGCCGCGCCATGTCGAGCCGCGTCGGCAGCAGGTGCCGCGCGCCCAACTGGTGGAAGGCGCGCGCGATCTCGGCGCTCTCCTCCGCATCGAGACCTGCGGGCAGCACCAGGATGGGCGCCGCGTCGGCCGCGCGGATCAGACGGTAGAGGCGCTCGGCCTGGGCCTCATCGAAGGGGTCGCAACCGAAGCCATCCACCAGGGCGAGCTGCCCCGGCTCGCGCGCCTGGAGCGCCTTGGCGAGCGCCTCCGGCACGGCGGCGACGGCAAGGGTGACGCGCAGCAGCCGTGTGAAGGCGGCAAGCTGCTCCACCGCGCCCGCCCGCGCGCCATCGGCGGTGACGACGATGGGCGTGTGCCCCGTCATCTTGGCGCGCGCCGCGAGCTTGGCGCAGGTCAGCGTCTTGCCGGCGCCGGGCGGGCCCACCAGCAGCAGCGGTCTGTCCTGCGGCAGCGGCTCGAACGCGATCCGCGCCGCCAGCGCCGCCGCGAGATCAGGCCCGGGAAAGGCGCCGGCGAGCGCTGCGCCCAGATTGTGCCGCGCGAGCTCGGAGGGCGGCGGCTCGGGCTCGGGCTCGATCAGCTCGGGCTCGGCGAGGTCGAGCGCCGCCGTGACCTCGACGCCGCCGGCGACGCGGCGCGTGCCGAGCACCACCGCCTCCTCGCCAAGCGCCTCGCGCACGGCGGTGAGCGCCAATGTCGCGTTGCGCGCGTGAAAGACCCGCAGACGCATGGCTCAGACGCTGGCCAGGCTGCGGATGCGCACGCGCGGATGGATTTCCGCCTGGGAGAGCACGGGCGTGCTGGGCCTGAAGCGTTCGATGATGGCGCGCAGATGCGGGCGCAGCGCGCCGGAGCAGAGCAGCGCCGGGTGCTCGCCCTGCGCGGCCTGTGCGTCCAGCACATCGCGCAGGCGCTGCATGAAGGCCTGCAGGCGCGCCGGCTCCATCGCCAATTGGCGATCCTCCGGCGGGCCGGCGAGGGATTCCGTGAAGGCCGCCTCCCATTCCGGCGAGAGCATGACGATCGGCACATAGCCCTGCGGCCCGCGCGCCGCCTCGGAGAGCTGGCGGGAGAGGCGCATGCGGACGATGCCAAGCATCTGCGGCAGGGAGCGCATGCCGGCCGCCGCCGCCTCCTGCAACCCTTCCAGGATGGTTGGTAGGTCACGGATGGAGACGCGCTCGGCCAGCAGCGCCTGGAGCAGGCGTTGCAGCAGGCCGATGCTGACCTGGGAGGGAATGAGATCCTGCACCAGCTTCTGCTGGTCGCGCGGGAGCTCGTCGAGCAGCTTCACCGTCTCGCTGTAGGAAAGCAGCTCGCTCATGTTCTCGCGCACCACTTCGGTCAGGTGCGTGGCCAGCACGCCGGCGCAATCCACCACGGTGCAGCCGCGCGCCAGCGCCTCCTCGCGCAGGGTCTCCTCGATCCAGAGGGCGGGCAGGCCGAAGGCGGGCTCGGTCGTCTTCTCGCCGGGCAGGTCGGGGATGCCGCCCTCCGGGTTGATGGCGAGGTGCAGCGGCGGGCGCAGCGAACCCCGCACCGCCTCGATCTCCTTCACGCGGAGGATGTAGGTGTCGGGCGGCAGGTCCAGATTGTCCTGGATGCGGACGGAGGGCAGGACAAAGCCCATCTCCTGCGCGATGGAACGGCGCAGGCCGCGGATCTGCTCGGTCAGGCGCGGCGCCTCGCCGGAAGCGAGGGAGAGCAGGCCATAGCCCAGCTCCAGCCGCAGCAGGTCCATCCGCAGCGCCTCGGCCACGGCGGGCTCGGTCGGGATGGGGGGCGGTTCCTCGGCCACCGGTGGCGCGTCCAGGCTGGCCTTGCGCTGGAACCAGGCGGCCGCGCCGGTCGCGCCCGCGATGACGAGGAAGGGCAGCAGCGGCATGCCCGGCATGGCGCCCAGCACGAGCGCCGAGGCCGAGGCGATGGCGAGCGGCTTCCAGCCCGTCAGCTCGCGCGCCATGAGCTGGTCCGCCTGCTCCTCCTTCGCGGCCTTGGTGACGACGATGGCCGCCGCCACGCTGACCAGCAGCGCGGGAATCTGACCGACCAGGCCATCGCCCACGGTGAGGATGGAGTAGGTCTCCACCGCGTCGCCGAAGCTCATGCCGTGCCGGCCGAGGCCGATGGCCAGCCCGCCCAGCAGGTTGATGAAGGTGGAGATCAGGCCCGCGATCGCATCGCCCTTCACGAATTTGGACGCGCCATCCATCGCGCCGTGGAAGCCGCTCTCCTCCTGGAGTTCGCGGCGGCGCAGCTTGGCCTGCGCCTCGTCGATCGTGCCGGCGGAGAGATCGGCGTCGATCGCCATCTGTTTGCCTGGCATGGCGTCGAGGTGGAAGCGTGCCGCCACCTCGGCGATGCGGCCCGCGCCCTTCGAGACGACGACGTGGTTCACGATGAGCAGGATGGCGAAGACGATCATGCCCACCAGGATGTCGCCGCTCATCAGGAAGTTTCCGAAGGCGGCGATGACGCCGCCCGCCGCCTCCGGCCCCTCATGCCCATTGGCGAGGATGGCGCGCGTGGTGGCGACGTTGAGGCCGAGTCGGAACAGCGTGGTGATGAGCAGTAGCTGCGGAAAGGACTGGAAATCGAGCGGCCGCGTCAGCAGCAGCGCGACCATCAGCATGAGCACCGAGACGACGATGTTCAGCGCCAGCGCCGCATCAAGCAGCACGGCCGGCAGCGGCACGATCAGGATGACCATGACGAGCATGACGCCGGCCACCAGCAGCGCCTCGGAGGAGAGGCGGAGGTTGCGCAGCCAGGCGGGGAGGGCGGCGGCGTTCACGCGACGCGCCAGCTCTCGGGCAGCTGCCCGGGGGCGAGCGGCACGGCCACACCCTGGCCGCGATACTCGGCCAGCTTGTTGCGCAGCGTGCGGATGGAGATGCCGAGGATCTCGGCCGCGCGCGTGCGGTTGCCAAGGCAGCGGCCCAGCGTTTCGAGGATGAGCTCGCGCTCAACCTCCTCCATGCGGCGGCCGACGAGCGCGGCGATGGGATGCGCGGGCGCGGTCGCCGCAGGTGCGGGCGTATCCGCCGTGGTCTCGGCCGGCGCGCTGCCCAGTTCGATGGCGTCGGCGCCGATCTCGGTGCCGGTGGCCAGCAGCACGGCGCGGTGCAGCGCATTCTCCAGCTCGCGCACATTGCCGGGCCAGGGATGCCCCATGAGGCGCGCCGTGGCGGCCGGAGCGAGCGGGCGCGACGGCAGGCCGTTGGCGGCGGCGTAGCGCGCGGCGAAATGCTCGGCCAGCGGAAGGATATCGCCCGCGCGCTCGCGCAGCGGCGGGATGCGCAGCTGCACGACGTTCAATCGGAAGTACAAGTCCTCCCTGAAACGGCCGGCGCGCACCTCGGCCTGGAGGTCGCGGTTGGTGGCCGCGAGGATGCGGACATCAACCTTCACCGGCTGCGTGCCGCCCAGCTTGTCCACCTCGCGCTCCTGGATGGCCCGCAGCAGCTTTGATTGCAGGCGCACATCCATCTCGCCGATCTCGTCCAGCAGCAGCGTGCCGCGATCGGCCTGCTCGAACTTGCCCTTGCGGGCGGCGATGGCGCCGCTGAAGGCCCCGCGCTCATGGCCGAAGAGCTCGCTCTCCAGCAGCGCCTCGGGCAGGGCCGCGCAGTTCAGCGCCACGAAGGGGCCGCGTGCGCGCTTCGACGCCGCGTGGATGTGGCGCGCCAGCACCTCCTTCCCCGTGCCGCTCTCGCCCGTGATGAGCACAGAAGCTTCGGCGCGGGCGAGCTGACCCGCGCGGGCCAGCAGCGCCTGCATCACCGGGTCGCGCCCGATGGGCGCCTCGTGATCCGCCGTCACCGCCTGCAGCATGGCGGCGATCAGCTCGGCCTCCGGTGGCAGCGGCAGGAATTCCCGCGCGCCGGCGCGGATGGCGCGCAGCACGGAATCCGCATCCGCGTTGCGCCCGCAGGCGATGAGCGGGGTGGCGATGCGCTCCTCCGCCAGGCGCTCCAGCAGCCAGGGCAGGTCATGCGCGGCATCGGCGAGGATGAGGTCGGCCCCCGTGCCGCGCAGCCGCTCCAGCGCCGGGGTCACGCCCTCCACCTGCGTGAGCTGCGCGCCGCGCGCGCTCGCGATGCGCGCGGCGTGGCCGAGCTCGCCGGCGAGCGAACCGATGATCAGCAACCGCGTCATGTGGCGCGGTCCGCCTTGACGATTTCGGTCATGGTGATGCCCAGGCGGTTGTCCTCCACCATCACCACCTCGCCGCGCGCGACGAGTCGGTTGTTCACGTAGATGTCCACCGCCTCGCCCAGCTTGCGGTCCAGCTCCACCACGGCGCCACGGCCCAGCTTGAGCAGCTGGCTGACCTGCATGGTCGCGCGGCCGAGCACGGCGCTGACCTGGACGGGGATGTCATAGACCGCCTCCAGGTCGCGCGGCGGGGGTGGCGCGCGCTCGCCATCGGCGGGGGCGCCCGGCGTGGTCGGGACAAAATCTTCCGTCGCGTCGCTCATGCGGCCTCCTGCCGGCTCTCAGTCTCATTCAACAAGCTGGTCATCCTTGCCCTCGGAGAGCTGGATCTGCCCCTGCGCCGCGAGGTCCTTGGCGGCGTTGACGACGGCGGCCTGCGCCTCGTCCACATCCTTGAGGCGCACGGGGCCGAGGGCGGCGATGTCGTCGCGCAGCAGCTTGGCCGCGCGCTCGGTCATGTTGCGGAAGAACAGGTCGCGCATCTCCTCCGCCGCGCCCTTGAGCGCCAGCGTCAGGCGTTCCTTCTCGACCGAGCGGAGCAGGAGCTGGAGGCCCGCCGCGTCCAGGCGCTTCAGGTCGTCGAAGGTGAACATGAGCGAGCGGATGCGCTCGGCCGCCTCGAAGTTGCGCTCCTCCAGCGCGGCCATGAGGCGCGCCTCGGCCTGGCGGTCGAGGCCGTTGAAGATGTTCGCCATCATCTCGTGCGCGTCGCGGCGCTGCGTCCGCGCGAGGTTGGACATGAACTCCATCTTCAGTGTGCGCTCCACGCCGTCCAGCGCTTCCTTCTGCACGTTCTCCATGCGCAGCATCCGCATCACGACCTCCATGGCGAAGCCCTCGGGCAGGATGGAGAGGACGCGGGCGGCGTGGTCGGGCTTCACCTTGCTCAGCACCACGGCGACGGTCTGCGGGTATTCGTTCTTCAGGTAGTTCGCGAGGACCGTCTCGTTCACGTTGCCGAGCTTGTCGAAGATGGTGCGGCCGGCGGGGCCGCGGATCTCCTCCATGATCTGGTTCACGCGCTCGGGCGGCAGGGTGCGCAGCAGCATCCGCTCGGTGCTCTCGTAGGAGCCGACGAGACTGCCCGCCTGGCCGATCTGGCCCGCGAACTCCTCGCAGATCGCCTCCACCGTCTCGGCCGGGATGGTGCCGAGCTGCGACATGGCGTGGGAGAGATCGCGGATCTCGTCCTCGTGCAGCCGCTCGAAGAAGCGCGTCGCCTGTTCCTCGCCCAGGGCCAGCATCAGGATGGCGGCCTTCTGCGTGCCCGCCATGCGCCTGCGTCCGCTCATGCGTCATCCTCCGGGGTGAGCCAGCGGCGGACCGCCAGCAGCGCTTCGTCGGGATAGGTCTCGACCAGGCTGGTGATGCGCGCGATGGAGGAGCTGCGGAGCTGGCCCTGCACATGGGCCATGCTCATCATCTGCTCCTCGCCCGCGCCGCCCTCGGCGCCAAGCAGCCCGGCGGGCCGTTCGCCCGGCGGCAGGGCCGGATCGCCCGGCTGGCCCGGCAGCGCGGCGCCGCCCTCGCCAGCGATCGCGCCCGCCGCCACGCCGCCCGCCCCGGCCAGCGCCGGCGTGGGGTTCAGCGTCAGCGAGAGCTTGCGCGCCACGGGCCGCGCCACCAGCAGCAGCGTCAGCAGGATCAGCACGCCGATCACCGCCGTTTCCAGCAGCCGCGCGACGACGGCCTGCGGGATGTCGAGGCCGAACATGCCCGCCTCGCGCGGGCTCTCCTCCGGCTCGGCGAAGGGCATGGAGACGACCTCGACGCGGTCGCCGCGCTGTTCGTTGAAGCCCACGGCGTTGCGCACGAGGCCCGCGATGCGGCCCAGCTCCTCCGGCGTGCGCTCGCGCTTCGTGGCGGTGCCGTCCGGCCGCGCCTCGGTCACGCCATCCACCAGCACGGCGACCGTGAGGCGGCGGGTGGTGGGATGCTCGCGCAGCACGTTGCGGAGCGTGCGGCCGATCTCGAAATTCGTGGTCTCTTCCTGGCGGCTTTCCTGGTTGCCGTTGCCGCCGCCGCCCGGCTCCGCGCCTGGCAGGTTGTTGCCGACGCCAACCGGCCCGCCTTCGGTGCTGCGGCTGCTCTCGTTGCTGGATTGCGTGCTGCGCGCCACCTGGTTTTCGGGGTCGAACCGCTCCTCGCGCGTCTCCACGCGGTCGAAATCCATCTCGAGCGCGACCTCGGCGCGGACGCGGCCGGGGCCCAGCACGCGCTCCAGCATTTCCTCCACGGCGCGGGAGAGGCGCGCCTCCTGGCCACGACGCAGCTCCTCCTGCGTCTGTGCGCCGGCAGGGCCGCTCAGCGCCTGCCCGCCGCGCGCCAGCAATTCGCCGCGGCTGTCCACGATGGAGACATTCTGCGGGCGCAGCCCGGGCACGGCAGCGACGACGAGATGCAGCACCGCCTGCACGCCCTCGCGGTCCAGCCGCTGCGCGCCCTGCATGGTGAGCAGCACGCTGGCCTGGGCTTCCGCCCGCTCGCGCGAGAACGCCTCGCGCCGGGGCAGCACGAGATGCACGCGCGCCGCACGCACGCCGCTCAGCGCGCGGATGCTGCGGGCGAGCTCGCCCTCCATCGCGCGCAGGCGGTTCATCTCCTGCTGGAAGGGCGTGGTGGTCAGGCTCTCATTGCGATCGAACAGCTCATTGCCGATGGAGCCGCCAGCCGGGAGTCCCTCACGCGCCAGGGCGAGGCGCAGCCGGGGCACATCCTCGGCGGGCACGAGCACCTGCGTTCCGCCGGCGGCGAGGCGATAGGGCACGCGCTGGCGTTCGAGGGCAGCGACCACCGCACCCGCATCCCGCGTTTCCAGATCGCCGTAGAGCAGGCTCATGGGCGGCGTGCCGGCGCGCAGCACCAGGAAGCCGATCAGGCCGAGAACGCCGAGGCCGACACCCGCCAGCGCGATCAGCTGGATCCGGCCCAGAGCCCGAAGCTGACCGATCAGGTTCTGCACGGCACCATCCGACGCGGCGCGCTGCACACCAACATGCAAATTCTCCCGGAGGCTCATCCTGTGCCCTGGGCAGAACTTGCCGCATGCCCTGTTGCGAAAGGCTTAACGCCCGGCGCTCACGGCGAAATCACGCTCAATTCGCCGCGAGGCCACGCAGCTTGTCGAAGTTCACGGACAGCGCACCGAGGCTGAGCCGCACCTCGCCGCCGCTGCGGTCCACCGCCGTCGCGCGCGCCAGCACGCCCGCATTGAGGGTGGTGGTCGTGCCATCGGCGCGAATGCCGCTCACGCTGAAGCGATAGGCGCCGTCATTCTGCTGCGTGCCGCCGGCGTCCCGGCCGTCCCAGCTCCAGCTCGCGGGGGCGTTGCCGAGCGCGACTTCCGCGCTGCGCAGCGCGCGGCCGCTGGAATCCATGACCGTGATCATCGCGCGTCGCGCATCGCCCGCCGCCGGCAGCCGCAGCTGCGCCTGGCCCCCCTGTAGCGAGAGGCGATCGCTTTCCACCTCCACCACGCGGCCCATCAGCGGCGCGGCGGAGACGAGCTGGTTGCCTTGCTCCACACTCAGCAGCCGCTCGAGGTTGGTGTTCACCTTGATCTGCTGCTCGACGGTGGCGAATTGCACCAGCTGCTGCGTCATCTGGTTCGCGTCCATCGCGTTGGTCGGATCCTGGTTCTGCAGCTGCGTCGTCAGCAGCGTCAGGAAGGTGTTGAAGTCCGAGCCGATGCCCGTGGTGGTGGTGGCGCGCGCCGTGTTGGCATTCGTCGCGGTCTGGGTGGTGCCGATGCTGCCGCTCATGCGGGGTTCTCCATCGCGTCAGATGTTGAGGTCGAGAAGGCCGCGCACCGCGCGGGTGGGGGTGGGCTCGGCCGCGATCGCGCTGCCTGCGGGACCCCGTCCGCGTGGCGTCGCGTCGCTGCGCGATTCCTCCCGCCCCCGCTGCTCGCGCCCGCCGGTGGAGGAGGAGAGCGAGAACTCGATGCCCTTCGCTTCCACCCGCAGCCCCGCATCCGCGAGGCCACGATCCAGTTCCTGCCGGTCACGCAGGAGGAGGGCGAGTGTCTCGGGGCGCTCGGCCGTGATGCGCACCGCATGCGCCTCGCCCTCACGCTGCACGCGGATCTCGACGCGGCCCAGTTCGCCGGGCTCCAGGCTCAGCTGGAAGCCGCCCGCGCCGGCCGGCGCGAAGGCGAGCGCGACCGCGATGGGCGCGACCTGGCGCATGGGCGGCGGCGGCTGGGGCGGCGCCGGCGGCGGCGCCTCGGCCACACGCAAGGCGGGCGCTGCCAGATCGGTGGCCAAGGCCGCGGCATCCGCCGCGTTGGGCGATGCGGCCGGTGGCGCGGCGGTGGGTGGTGGGGGCAGTGCGGGGGGAACGGGCCTTGCGCCGCCCCCGGCATGAGCACTGGCCGGCGCGGCTGCTGGCGTGGGCTCGGCCGCTGCGGCCTCTGTCTGCTGGGCGGGCGCGGCTTCCGTGGCGTCGGGTGCGTGGCCGCGGCCTTCCGCTTCCAGCCGGGGCGGGCGGGCCGTGGCGGCATGCCGCAGGGGCGGTGCCATCTGGCTCGCCTGGGCGGGGAGGGTCGCATCCTCCGCCGCCTGCGGCGTTGCGGCAGGCGGGGCCATGGCCGCGGCCTGGCGGAGCTGCGGGGGCGTCGCGAGGGCGAGCGCCGCCTGCGCCGGCATGGCCTCGGGCTCCGGCTGTGGCTGTGGCTGTGGGTTTGGCTGTGCCTGGGGCGGGGGCGGCAAGGTCACGGCCAGGGGCAGCGGGGGCGGCCCCATGGGCGAGCCAGCGGCATCCTCATCGGCGGTGACCGGGGCCTCGGTCGCTTCGTCGGCGGCCTTCGGCGTCCCCTCTTCCTCGGTCTCCGGCGGCACGCCCATGGAGGTGTCCTCCGGCGGGGGCGCGGGAGGGCCGGGTACCGTGGCGGGCATGGGCAAGGCTGCGTCGCGCGCCATCGCCGGCGGCATGGCCTCGGCCTGCACGGGTGCCGCTGGAGCGCCCTCCGCGACCGCCGGCACGAGGCTGGGCCGTGGCGGCAGCGCGGTAGTGGTGACCGGCTCTGCCTCGGTCGAACTTGGTGCGGACGGCCCAGCCGGGAGCACCGTGGCGCCGAGGGGGACGGGCGCCAGGCCCGAAGGAGGCTGCGACGCGCGTGCCTGCGATCCGATGGGCTGCGATAAGGGCGTCGGCGGGACGGAGGTTGGCGGCAGGGCTCCCGGGGGCACGGTCCCCAGGGATGCGGGCGCGCCGGATTCGGGAGCCTGCGATCCAGGCGCGAGGGGCGATGCCGCGCCGGCCAGCGGGGCGGTGATGGCGATGCCAGCCACCGGCGCGGCCAGCAGCGCGGCGCTGCGGCTCAGCGCGTCCTGGAAGCCCGTTTCCGCAGCCGCTTCCGCAAGCACGGGCGACGCGCCCATCGCAAGCACGGGCACCGGGCCGACGGGAAACACGCCCTCCATGCCGATCACTCTTTCCTGTCATGCCGGGCGGGCCCCATGCCCGCATCTCCCGCACCCGCCGGGAGGCAGCAAGGCGCGGGCCAAGCCGCGGCCGCGTGCCTCCGGCATGATCCGCCGGGGCGGGGGCGCTTCCTGCCGCTGCCGGGCAGTTTCTGCCGCGCCAAGGCTGCCTGGCGCTGGCACGCATCCTGCGAGCGACGCGCCAGCCCAACCCTCTTCGGCAATGGAGCCCCAGCATGTCGATCTTCGGTGCGATGACCACGGCCATCTCCGGCATCAACGCGCAAGCCAGGTCGCTCGGCCATATCTCCGACAATCTCGCGAACAGCCAGACCGCCGGCTTCAAGCGGATCGACACCAACTTCAACGACCTGGTCACGCAATCCAGCATCAGCTCGCATTCGTCGGGTTCGGTCATCGCCCGGCCTGATTTCACCAACACGGTGCAGGGCACGGTGGAGCAGAGCGAGAATCCGCTCGGGCTTGCCATCGGCGGGCAGGGCTTCTTCAGTGTGGCGCAGTCGCGCGGCAGCGCAGGCGGGCTGCCGATCTTCGACGAGCGCCAATTCTACACCCGCGCCGGCGATTTCCGGATGGATCGCGATGGCTATCTGGTGAACGGCGCCAACTACTTCCTGCAGGGCTGGCCGGTGAGCGGCGAGGGTGTGGTGGACCGCACGACGCTGGCCCCCGTGCGCGTGAGCCAGGAGGTGTTCAACCCCATCGCGACCTCGATCATCGAGATGTCGGCCAACCTGCCCGCGATCGATCCGCCGGCGACGCCAGCCGATGCCAAGAGCTACAGCACGCAGGTGCAGATCTATGACCAGGTGGGCAACCGCAACCCGGTGACGGTCACCTTCGCGCAGATGACGGACGGCACGCCGCGCGGCTGGAACATGACCATCACACCCAATCCCGTCACAGGCGGCGTTGATGTGCCCATCGTCTTCGGCACCAACGGGACCATCGAGAGCTTCAACGGCAACACCGGGCTGACCAACACGGCGGTGGAGTTTCCCTTCGAGATGGATTTCGGCCTCGGCAACCAGCCGGTGACGCTGAACCTCGGCCGCTTCGGCGTGGCGCAGGGCATCACGCAATATGCGGGCAAGGATTTCTCGCTGCGCAACCTCTCGCAGAACGGCGTGCCGCCGGGTGGCTATTCCGGCCTCGCGGTGCGTGAGAATGGCGACATCGTGGTGAATTACGACAATGGCCAGTCGCGCATCGTGGCCCGCGTGCCGCTCGTCTCCTTCAGCGACGCCGACAAGCTGCAGCGCCTCGACGGCCAGGGCTTCATGCGCACCGTCGAGAGCGGCGAGGCGCAGGTGACGGATGTCGCGAGCAACGGCGTCGGCAAGCTCGTCGTCGGCGCGCTGGAGAAGTCCAACGTGGACATCGGCACGGAGTTCACCAAGCTGATCGTGGCGCAGCGCGCCTATACGGCGAACACCAAGCTGGTCACCGCTGCGGATGAGATGCTGCAGGACACGATCAACATGAAGCGCTGACGCGCTTGGGCAACATGAAACGCTAACGGGCCTGGGCAACACGAAGCGCCGACGCGCCACGCTGAGCGGAAACACCCATGAGCATAGACCTCGCCATCAGCATCGCGCGCAGCGGCCTGCAGGCGACGCAGCGCGCGCTGGCCAATGCCTCGCAGAACATCACCAATGCCGAGACGCCGGGCTATACGCGCAAGACCGGCGCGGCCGAATCCCGCACCGCGGCCGGCATGCCGCTCGGCGTGCGGCTCGGCGACGCCCGGCGCGAGGTGGATCAGGCGCTGCTGAACGAGCGCGATTCCCGCGGGGGCGAGGCTGCGGCGGCCAAGGTGCGCGAGGGCCTGCTTTCCGGCATCGAGGCGCTGCAAGGCCCCGCGGGCGCGGGCCAGACGCTGGGCGATGCCATCGCGGCCCTGCAGGCCAGCCTGACCTCGCTGCGCGGCGCCCCGCAGGAAGGGGGGCTGCAGCGCGTCGCGTTGAACGCGGCGCGCGAGGTCGCCACGCGCTTCCAGGATCTCGCGGCCGGGGTGGCGGATGCGCGGCAGCAGGCGCATGACGGCATGCTGCGCGAGGTGGCGGAGGTCAATTCCGGCCTGCGGGAGGTGGCGCAACTCACCATCGCCATCCGGGGCGATCGCTCGCGCGGGCTCAGCACCGCCGACCTCGAGGACCGGCGGGACCTGGCGCTGTCGAAGCTCTCCCAGAGCCTGCCGGTGCAGCCGCTGCACCAGCCCGATGGCGGCCTCGTCCTGCTGGCGCGCGGTGGCTTCGCCCTGCCGCTGGAGCCCGAGGGCGACGCCATCACCGCCGCCTCCGCCGATCTCGGCGAAAGTTCCTTCCACGGCACGGGCGGCGACATTCCGCCCATCATGCTCGGCGGCGCCGACATCACGCGGCAGCTCGGCGGCGGGCGACTCGGCGAGTATGTGGCGCTGCGCGATGCCACCCTGCCGCGCTACCAGGCCGAGCTCGACCTCGCCGCCGCCACGCTCGCCACGCGCTTCGAACAGCAGGGGCTGCGGCTCTTCACCGGCACCGCCGGCCAGATGCCCGACACCAGCCTGCCCTACAACGACCCGGCGAGCCGGCAGATGGGCTTCGCCAGGCAGATCCGCCTCGCCGACGCGGTGGCCGGCAACCTGGCATTGCTGCGCGATGGCACGCATGCGGTGGCGGATACGCCGGGTGGCGCCACCGGCTTCACGCCCAACCCGCCCGACGGCCCCGCCGGCTTCGCCACCCTGCTCGATCGCGTGATCACCCACAGCCTGGGCGAGACGGTGCGGCCCGGCGTCACCTGGCCGCCCATCGCCTCGGGCGGGATCGGGCCCGATGGCAGCCTCAGCTCCCCCTTCATTCCCCCGCGCGCGATCACCGACTACGCCGCGACCCTCACCGGCGTGCAGGCGGCTGACCGCGCGGCGGCGACGGCGGCGCTGGAGCGCGCCGAGGGGCTGAAGGCCGGGATGGAGGCCCGCTTCCAGCGCGAATCCGGCGTGGACCCGGATGCCGAGATGGCGGCGCTGATCCGCCTGCAGAACGCCTATGCGGCCAATGCCCGCGTGCTGAACACGGCGCAGCAGATGTGGGAACAGTTGCAATCCATCGGCCGATAGGGAAGGGCTGAATCACCATGTCCAGCATGGAATTGTTCAACCGGCTGACGAACGACACGATGCAGCTGCGCGGCCGGATCGAGACCCTGACGCGGCAATCCATCACGGGCCTGAAGGCGGAGAGACTGGGCGACCTCGGCCCCGGCGTCTCCCGCACCGTCTCCCTGCGCGCCGAGCTGGGCCGGCGGGAGCTGTCGGGCCAGGCCATGGAGCAGGCGCTCGGCCGCACGCTGGTGATGCAGGACAGCCTGGACCGCCTGACCGAGATCGCCCGCGAATTCCGCACCAAGGCGGCGACGCGCATCACCGCGGGCGATCCCGGCTCGCTCATGACGGTGCAGGGCGATGCGCGCGCCGCGCTGGTCGAGGTGGCGCATCTGCTGAACACCCGCCATGGCGGCGAATACCTCTTCGGCGGCAGCGACGTCACGCGCCCGCCCATCCCCGATCCGGAGGGGCTCGCCACCGGGCCGATGGCGCAGCAGATCGCGGCCGAGGTCGCGGCCCTGCCCAACCAGGGCCTCGCCGCCACCTTGGCCGCCACGCGCGGCATCGCGCAGAGCAATGCCGCGGGCATCACCCCCTTCTCCGACCGCCTCGCCGCCGATGCGGCCCTCCCGCCCGGGGAGCAGGAGGCGCGGCGGGCCGTGCCGGCCTCGGACGGGCAGCTGATCGGCTACGGCATCATCGCCGGGCGCAACGCGGATGCGGTCAGCCAGGGCGAGACGACCGGCAGCTGGGCACGCGACCTGATGCGCAACCTGATGAGCCTGGCCGCCCTCTCGCCCGAGCAGATGAGCGACCGCCCGACCTTCGACGCCTTCCTGGGCAGCCTGCGCGACGGCCTCTCCTCCGCCGAACTGGCGCTGGGCGAGGAGGCCGGCGCGCTGGGCACGGTCGAGGCGCGGATGGAGGCGACGCAGCGGCGGCATGACGACCTTTCGACGGCGCTGTCACAGCAGCTCGCGGACATCGAGGAGGTGGACGTAGCCGATGTGCTGGTGCGCCTGCAGGCCACGCGCAACGCGCTGGAGGCGAGCTACCGCGCGCTCGGCTCGCTGCGCGAACTCACGCTCGCGAATTTCCTGCGCTGATCGGGGGCCCGTCTTCAAGCGGCATTAACCGCGCCCGGCGCAAGGTGATCCCGTGCCGGGTGGCCCCCGGCACCGACGGAACGGCAAGGAGCCATGAGGGCCCGTGCCGGCCAGGCGCTTCCCCTGGAAGGGCTTGGATTTCCGGCCGGAGCGACTTGAAGGGAAAAAACATGTCCACGCTCGTTTTGGAACTCCGCCAGGGTGACCTGATGGTGGTGAACGGTGCTCCGATCCGGTTCCGCAACCGCACGCGGATCGAGCTGGCGGCCAAGGCGCGCTTCCTCTTCGGCAAGCAGATCATGGCGCCCGAGGGGGCGAACACCCCCGCGCGCCGCATCTATTTCGCGTTGCAGACGGCCTATATCGGCACGGAGGAGGAGCGCGAGCCCGGCCTCGCCGCCGCCCGCACCCTGATCGAGGAGTTCAAGGAGGCCACCACCTCCGTCCTCGTGCGCGAGATGCTGGCCCGCGCTCTGGAGGCCGCCGAGGAGGATGACTGCTACCTGGCGCTGAAGATCGCCCGCCGGGTGATGCGCCATGAGGAGGAGGTGCTGGGCCTGGCCCCGCTCTCCGCCCCCCGGCGCGAGGCGCCCGAGGGCGCGCATGGCTGACGCGGCCGCCGCCGTCGCCGCTTTCCGCCGGGTGCTGAAGCCCGGCGAGGAGGATCGCGCGCTCGGCCGCATCGCCACCGAGCCGCAGCAGAAGCGGGCCATGGAGCAGTTCAAGCGCGCCGTGGACCGCGCGCCGGATGTGCGCGCCGCCCTGCGCGACCCGCGCGTGCTGCAGGTGATAACCACCGCGCTGGGCATCCCCGAGGGTGGCACCCAGCCGGGCCTCGCCACCCGCGTCCTCCTCTCCGACCTCAAGGACGAGAAGAGCCTCGCCAACACCTTGGGCGACAAGCGCTGGAAGTCGGCCGCCGAGACGCTCAACCTCGCCAAGGGCGGCATCGCCGCGCTGCGCGACCCGCAGCTGCAGGCGAGCCTGGCCGATGGGCTGCGCCGCGCCCAATGGAACCAGAACCTGGAGAAGGAACAGCCCGGCCTGGGTGACGCCGTGCTGTTCAGGGAACGCGCGACGGCGGTCGATGGCAACATCTACGCCGTGCTGGGCGACCCCATCATCCGCCGCGTCGTGACCGGCGCGCTGGGCCTGCCGCAGGAGATCGCCATCCAGTCGGTCGAAACCCAGGCGCGCGCGGTGCGGGCGCGGCTCGACATCGGCAAGCTGGAGGACCCGAAGGAGGTGCAGCGCCTGGCCGAGCGCTACCTGATGAACCGGGCCAACGCGGCGGGCGGCAATGGCGGGGCCGACATCCTCGCGCGCTTCGGCTTTCCGCCACGTGGCTTCACCGTCTGAGGCCACCTCGGCCCCCCGCGCTCAGGTCAGGCCGCGCTGGGCGTTGCGATAGGCCTCAATCTGCGAGGCGCTGGGCACGCTGCGCGCCGGCTTGCCGCTGGCATCCAGGAACTCCGTCACGACGATCCCGAGCGCCGGGTCCAGCCGCATGCGCGGATTGGGGCCGATCGGCGGTGGTGGGGGCGGCGCCGCGGCTGGGGCCGCGGGAGCGGTGGCGGTGGCGGTGGCAGCGGGCAGGCCGCTGGGGAGGTAGGTGCCGATGGGCTTCATGGGCGGAGGCTCAGAAGGTGGAAAGGATCGTTCCAGAAATCACGCCGTCGGTTAACCAAGGATGAAGCTGCCCCCCTAGATTTGACGCGCGTGCACTGAGCGCCGATTCTGCGTGGCGCGTGACCCTTCCTCCCTCCCTGCCGGCGCATCTCTTGACCTTGGCCGCCGCCGTGGCCGGCGGCTTCGTCTTTTCGCTGCTGCACGTGCCGCTGGCCTGGATGATCGGCGCCATGTTCGGCACGGCAGCGGTGGCCTGGTTCCGGCCTTTCGACGTCGCCCCGGCCGTGCATCCCGCCGCGCGGCCGGCGGCGCTGATCGTGATCGGCCTCGCCTTCGGGCAGACCTTTTCCGGCCCCGTCCTGGCCGCGCTGCTCGGCGCGGTGCCGGCGATCCTGATCGCGGGCGCGCTCTCCATCCTGGCAGGCATCGCCACCATGCCGGTCTTTACGCGCATGGCCGGGACGGATGCGCGCACCGCCTATTTCGCTACGATCCCGGGCGGCGTCATCGTCATGGCGGTGCTGGCCGACCGCGAGGGCGCGCCGCTGGCGCCTGTCACACTCGCGCAGACGCTGCGCGTGCTGGTGGTGGTGCTGGTGATGCCGCCGACGCTCTCCGCCATCGCACCGCATGGCGACTACAGCGCCTTCGTGGCGCCTCGCCTCGCCTTCGACGCCTGGGGCTTCTTGGCGATGCTGGTCGTAGGCTCGTTCGGAGCGTTGCTGCTGCGGCGCACGGGCATCGCCAATCCCTGGATGATCGGGCCCTGCTTCCTCGCCATCACCGCCGCCGCCTTCGGGCATCTGCCCTCCGCCGTGCCGTCCCTGCTGATCGACGCGGCGCAGGTCGGCATGGGGGCGGGGCTGGGGCAGAAGCTGACCAAGGAATTCCTGTTGAGTTCGCGCCGGCTGATGCGGGCCGCGCTGGTCTCCTCGCTGCTGCTCTGCCTGTTCTGCACGGTCTTCGGCGCGGCGCTGGCCTGGATCATGGGGCTGCCTCCCTCGGCCGTGATGCTCGGCATGGCGCCGGGGGGCATGCCGGAGATGGGGGTCACGGCCAAGGCGCTGGGGGTGGCCGTGCCGCTGGTGCTCGCCTTCCACCTGACGCGCACGCTCATGTGCAATTTCCTGCTGGGGCCGATCTATCGCGGGCTTGTCGGTCTTGGCCTGTTCAGGCCACACGGCAGCGCGTAGTTTGCCCGCGGGAGATACATCCATGCCAGACGACAGCGCCGCCGCCGCGAAAGCCGCGACCACCCTGCCCCTGAACGGGCTGCGCGTGCTCGACCTCACCCTCGCCCGCGCGGGGCCCACCTGCGTGCGGCATCTGGCCGATTGGGGGGCGGACATCATCCGCATCGAGCCGCCGGGCAACAATGACGGCTTCGGCGGCGCGCGGGACGGCTTCGATTCCGTGAACCTGCACCGCAACAAGCGCTGCCTCGCCATTGATCTCAAGAGTCCGGAGGGGCATGCGGCCTTCCTGCGCCTCGCCGCGACTGCCGATGTGCTGGTCGAGAACATGCGCATGCAGGTGAAGCACCGGCTCAAGATCGACTACGAGACGCTGTCCAGGATCAACCCGCGCCTCGTCTATGCGAGCATCTCGGGCTTCGGCCAGACCGGGCCCTACTCCACGCGCGGCGGCGTGGACCAGATCGCGCAGGGTTTGGGTGGCCTCATGTCCATCACCGGCGAGCCGGGGCGCGGGCCGATGCGCGTGGGCATCCCCATTGACGACCTCACGGCGGGCAATCTGCTGGCGATGGGCGTGATGATGGCGCTCTACGAACGCGAGAAGACGGGGAAGGGCCGCTGGGTCCATACCTCGCTCCTGGAGGCGCAGGTCTTCATGCTCGACTTCCAGGCCACGCGCTGGCTGCAGAAGGGCGAGATCGCGGACCAGGCGGGCAATGACCATCCGGTGAACACGCCGATGGGCGTGTTTCCGTCGGCCGACAAGCCGATCAACATCGCCGCCTCCTCGCCCAAGCTCTGGGCCGTCTTCTGCAAGGCGGCGGGGCGCGAGGATTGGCTCGCCAAGCCCGAATGGCAGACGGCCGAGGGCCGCACCGCCGACCGCGCCGCGTTGAACGCGGCCGTCAGCGAGGTGACGCGCCAGAAGCCCAGCGCCTACTGGATCGAGCTGCTGGAGGAGGTCGGCATCCCCTGCGGGCCGATCAACAATATCCGCGAGGTCTTCGAGGACCCGCAGGTGCAGCATCTGGGCATGGTGTGGGACGTGCCGCATGCGAAGCTCGGCAAGGCCGGCGTGGTGCGCACGCCGATCAACATCGAGGGCCACAGCCCCGGCATTCGCCGCGGTGTGCCCGCGCTTGGCGAGCATGCCGACGAGATCCTGGCGGAAGCCGGTTTGACCACCGAGGAAATCGCCGCATTGCGGGCGAAGAAGGTTTTGGGAGAGTGAGTGAGATGCAGTTCGCCGATGGAAAGATCCTGGCCCGCATTGATGCCGGCGTGGGGACGATCGTCTTCAACCAGCCCGAGAAGCGCAATGCGATGAGCATCGCGATGTGGGACGGCATGGCCGAGGCGCTCGACATCTTCGAGGCCGATGCCGCCGTGCGCTGCGTCGTCCTTGAAGGCGCGGGCGGCAAGGCCTTCGTCTCGGGCGCGGACATCAGCCAGTTCGAGAAAAACCGCTCGGACGCCGATGCGCAGCGCCAGTACAACGCCAAGACCAGCCATGGCCGGCAGCGGCTCGCGAATTTCGGCAAGCCCGTCATTGCCAAGATCCAGGGCTTCTGCATGGGCGGCGGGCTTGGCATCGCCATGTCCTGCGACATGCGGATCGCGGGCACGGGCAGCGAGTTCGGCATCCCGGCGGCGAAGCTCGGAATCGCCTATGGCTTCGACATGGTGAGCAACCTGGTGGCGCTCGTCGGCCCCGCGCATGCGCATTTCATCCTGATGACCGGCGGCCGGCTGGATGCGGCCGAGGCCGAGCGCATGGGGCTCATCAACAAACTTCACCCGGCGGAATCGCTCGATGCCGAGGTGGCGAAGATCACCTCCACCATCGCGGTGAACGCGCCGCTCTCGCTCAAGGCCAACAAGCGCACGGTGCGCGCCGTGCTGGCCGATGCGGCGGATCGCGACATGGCGGCCATCGCGGCGGATCAGGATGCCTGCTTCGACAGTGCCGATTATCGCGAAGGCCGCCGCGCCTTCATGGAGAAGCGCAAGCCGGTCTTCACCGGCGCCTGATCACCCAGAAAAACGGCGGCCTTGTCCACGGGGATGAGGCCGCCCACGAAATTTTCACTGGTCACCGCGCAATATCTCGTTAAGTTCCCGTTCATCTGCGGGGCCCCGCGGAGGGGAAACTCACAAGGACAGGCTTTTGGACGGCACGGCGCAACCCGCACCCGATCAGCATCATGAGCATCTCGCGCCGATTTCGCGGATCGTCACCGAGGTTGCGGCCCAGTTTCCCGGGGCGCGGATCACGCTGGGCGAGATGGCGGAAGCCTTCGGAGACCGCGCCTTCGGCCTGCTGATCCTGCTGCTTTGCCTGCCCTCGCTGCTGCCCGGCATGGCCTCCGTCTTCGGCATTCCCATGCTGATCCTGGGCGTGCAGATGGGCATGGGCCGCCGCGTGCCGAAGCTGCCGCGCTTCATCGCGCGCCAATCCATCAAGCGCGAGGATCTGCTGCGCCTTTCCGGCGCTTCCGGCTCCTCCTGGATCAAGCGCGTCGAGCAATATGTGAAGCCGCGCCCCGGCTTCTTCACCAGCCCGTTCGGCGACAAGATCGTGGGCTGGCTCACCGTCTATTCGGCCGTCATGCTCATCCTGCCTGGTCCTGGCACCAATGGTCCGCCGGCCTTCGGCACCATCATCATGGCGCTCGGCGTGGTCGAGGCGGATAACCGCGTCATCGGCATCGGCGCGCTGGTCACGCTGCTGGGCTGCCTCTTCGCCACCTTCGTGATCGGCGCGCTGGTCTGGGTCGGCATCCAGGCCCTTGGCTGGATCGTCTGACCCGGTCTAGACTCAAAGTATGTGAAGGTGACCCGATGAGGGTTGAAACGGGAACGCGCGACGCGCCGGGCCATGGCCCGGTCAATCCGCGGCTGCCCCCGCAACTGTAGGCGGAGAGCCTCGGTCCATACGCCATTGCTTCCCTGCCGGGGGGTGAGAAGGCGGACCAGGGCATTGACCCGCGAGCCAGGAGACCGGCCTTCGCAGAGTTGTTCTCGCGCGTGCCGGGCGGGGTGCACCGGTGCCACGGACCTGTTCCGTTTGCGGGCTCGGCGCCAGCCGTCGGGCGGGGCGATTTTCCCGTCCGGCATGTCGTCATGCGCAACACGGGAGGTTTCCCATGCGCCGTATCCTGCTCACCACCGCCGCCATGCTGGCGTCGGCAACGCCTGTCTTTGCCCAGAATTCCGCGCCTGCCACGCCCCGCTCCTCGCCGGAGCAGGATCTGATCGCGGTGCCGGACACCATCGTCACCGCCACCGGCGTGCCCACGCCGCTGGCACGCGTGCCGGCCTCCATCACCGTCATTGACCGCAAGACGATCGAGGAGAACGGCTTCGCCAATCTGGCCGAGGCGCTGGCCACCGTGCCGGGCCTGCGCGTCGCGCAGTCGGGCGGGCCAGGGCAACAGGCCAGCGTCTTCATCCGCGGCAATTCCAGCCGCTCCACCCTCGTCCTCATGGACGGCGTGCCGGTGAACGACCCGTCGGACGCGAATGGCGCCTTCAACTTCGGCAATGAGACGCTGTTCGACATCGAGCGCATCGAGGTGCTGCGTGGCCCGGCTTCCTCGCTCTATGGCAGTGCCGCGGTGGGCGGCGTGATCAACCTCGTCACCCGCCGCGCGCCGCCGGACCGGCAGGTGATGCCCTATGGCGAGGTCGGTTACGGCACCGCCAGCACGCTGCGCCTCGGCGGCGGCATCGCCGGCACCATCGGCCAGTTCGACTACCTGGCGAGCCTGAACAACATCTCCACGAGGGCGTCCAACGCCACCGCCTCGCGCTTTTGGCGCACGCTGGGCGAGTTCGACGGCTTCAACACCACCAATGCCACGGCGCGGCTCGGTTACACCTTCACGCCCGGCACGCGCGTCGAGGGCCAGTTGCGCTGGCGGGAGGCCACGATCGGCCTGGACAGCGTGCCGCGCGACGACCCGAACTACACCGGCAATGACCGGCGCTGGGTGGGCCAGATCCGTGGCGAGTCGAACCTGTTTGACGGGCGGCTGACCACCGGCCTGCGCCTCGCCGTCACGCAGGACCGCCGCACCTATTCCAACCTGCCCGACATCCTCAGCAGCGCCACGGTGCAGGATTATTATCGCGGCACGCGGCAGAGCGTGGACTGGGGCAATGTGGTGCGCCTGCCGGGCTTCGGCCCGGCGACGGATGGCGCCGTCACCTTCGGCGTGAACTACGCGCATGAGGATGTGACGAGCTTCGCCGGCAACGCGCCCTTCCGCGCCGTCACCAACGCCCAGCAGGACACGACGGCCGGGCATGTGGCCATGCAGTACCGCTTCTGGAACGCGCTCGATGTCACGGGCGGCGTGCGCTACGACAACGTCTCCGACTACACCGGCTATACGAGCTGGCGCGTCGGCGCGGTGCTGGCAGTGCCGGAGACCAATGTGCGCATCCGTGCCTCGGGCGGCACGGCCTTCAACGCGCCTTCGCTGAACCAGCGCTTCGGCGTGATCGGCAACACCTTCCGCGGCAATCCGAACCTGCAGCCCGAGACCAGCATCGGCTACGAATTCGGCGCCGAGACGGATTTCGCGGCCTTCAACCAGGCGCGCTTCTCCACGGTGGGCTTCACCTTCTTCCAGCAGCGCGTGACGAACCTGATCAACTTCAACGCGGGCTTCAACACGCTGGTGAACGTCGCGAGCGCCAACATCAAGGGCGTGGAGCTGAACTGGGCGCTGCGCCCGGCCCCCTGGTTCACCACCGACGTCTCCTGGACCATCACCGATGCGACGGATGGACAGACCGGCCAGCCGCTGCCGCGCCGACCGGAGAGCATCGTCACCGTCTCGGCGCGGGTGGAGCCGACGCCCGGCTTCGTCATCACGCCGCAGGTGCTGTTCACCGGGCGCTCGCCCGAGGGGCCCTTTGCCACCTATCTGAACTCGGGCGCGAGCGTGAATGCGATGCGCTACAACAAGTCCGGCACGCTGTTCAATCTGACGGCGACCTATCCGGTGCTGCCGCAGGTGAATGTCTATCTGGAGGGCCGCAACCTGACGGACAGCAAGTGGGAGCCGGTGAACGGCTTCCAGACGCCGGGGCGCAGCGTGATCATCGGATCGCGGTTTGTGTTCTAAGCCGTCAGACGCGTCGCGCCGGAGGCGCGCTTTCGGCACGTCGCGCCGGAGGCGCGCCCTCGGCACGACGCGGCGGCTCCGCCGCCTTGGCTTCGGGATGCTGAAGCATCCTGCCGTGCCTATGCGGCGCGGATACGTCGTTGTTTCGCCCTGAGACGCCAGGCGGCGGTTTGGCTGCTCCCATACACCGCGGCCCGCTTCCGGCCTCAGGGTTCCTGATTATAGGAACCCCACCGGGTCCACATCTACCTGGACCCGGACCTCGCGCGGGAGCTGAACCCGCGCGAGCCAATCCACCAGCACCGGCTGCACCTTCACGCCACGCGCGGCCTTGAGCAGCAGGCGATGGCGATACCGCCCGCGCAGCAACGCGAGCGGCGCCGGCGCCGGGCCCAGCACCTGCAATCCTTCGCCGACCGGGGCTGCGAGTCCCAGCTCGCGCGCGCCGCGCTCGGCCGCGCGCGCATCCTCCGAGCTGATGATCAGCGCCGCCAGCCTGCCGTAGGGCGGCCAATGGCCCGGCTCGCGTTGCGCCGCCTCCGCCTTCAGGAAGCCCGGGAAGTCATCCCGGATCAGCGCCTGCATCACCGGATGCTCGGGGGAAAAGCTTTGCAGCATGACGCGGCCGGGCTTGTCCTCGCGCCCCGCGCGGCCGGCCACCTGGTGCAGCAGCTGCATGGTGCGCTCGCCCGCGCGCAGATCGCCACCGCCCAGGCCCAGATCGGCATCCACCACGCCCACCAGCGTCAGATGCGGGAAGTGCCAGCCCTTGGCGACGATCTGCGTGCCGATGATGAGGTCCACCTCCCGATCCTCGATCTGCTGCGCGGCGGCGGCGGCGGCGGCTGGGCCGGGGATGGTGTCGCTTGCCATCACCAGGCGGCGCGCTTCGGGAAACAGCTCGGCCACCTCCTCCTGGATGCGCTCCACGCCGGGGCCGATGGGCACGAGCGAGTGCTCGGCGCCGCATTCGGGGCAGGCCGGCGGCGTGGGCGCGGTGTGCCCGCAATGGTGGCAGAGCAGGCGGCGCTGGGCGCGATGTTCCACGAGCCAGGCGGTGCAGTTCGGACATTGCATGCGGTGCCCGCAGGCGCGGCAGAGGGTGAGCGGGGCATAGCCGCGCCGGTTGAGGAACAGCATCGCCTGCTCGCCGCGCGCCAGCGTCTCGGTCACGGCGGCGATCAGCGGCGGCGCCAGGAAGCGCCCGCGCTCGGGCGGCTTCTGGCGGAGGTCCACCGCCGTGATCTCGGGCATCGCCGCGCCGCCATGGCGCACCGGCAGGCCGAGGCGACGGTAGCGCCCGGCCTCGACATTCGCGACGCTCTCGAGGCTCGGCGTGGCGCTGACCAGCACGCAGGTGGCGCGTTCGAGGCGTGCGCGCACCACGGCCATGTCGCGCGCGTGGTAGATCACGCCCTCCTCCTGCTTGAAGGCGGTTTCGTGCTCCTCATCCACCACGATCAGGCCGAGATCAGGGAAGGGCAGGAACAGCGCCGAGCGCGCGCCGACCAGCACGGGCGCATCGCCCTCCGCCACCGCGCGCCAGGTGACGCGGCGCGTGCGGGAGGAGAGCTCGGAATGCCAGAGCGCCGGCGGCGCGCCGAAGCGCCCCTCGAACCGCGCGAGCCATTGGGTGGAGAGCGCGATCTCCGGCAGCAGGACCAGCGCCTGGCGGCCCTGGCGGAGCGTTTCGGCGATGGCGTCGAGATAGACCTCCGTCTTGCCGGAGCCGGTGACGCCTTCCAGCAAGGTCACGCCGAAGCTGCGCGCGGCCACGGCTTCCCGCAGGGCCGAGGCCGCTTCCTCCTGCTCGGGGCGCAGCAGGGGGGGGGCGAAATCGGGGCGCGGGCGTGGGAAGGCGGCGGCGCGGGGCATCAGCGCGGGTTCGATCAGCCCGACCGAAGCCAGGCCACGCACCACGCCGAGCGAAACGCCGGCGAGCCGCGCGATCTCTGTGCCCGGCAGAATTTCGTCACCCAGAGCGGCCAGCGCCTTCGCGCGGTCCGGCGTGATGCGCGCCGCGGCCCCCGCCACACGCTGCCAGCCGGAGGCCTGGGTCGGCGCCTCCAGCGCGGCGGGGGCGCTCATCGCCATGCGCAACACGGCGCCGGGGGGCGAGAGGGTATAGGCGGCGATCCAGTCCACCAGTTGCCGCAGCGTGGGCCGCATGGGCGGCGCGGGCTTGACCGCGATCACCTCGCGCAGCCGGCCCTCGGCCACATGATCGGCGCCGGGCGCCTCGTCCCAGATCACGCCCAGCACGACGCGGCCGCCCAGCGGTACCTCGACGAAGTGGCCCGGCCCCGCCACCAGCGCGGGCGGGAGGCGATAGTCATAGGCGCTCTCCAGCGGCAGGGGCAGCAGGACGCTGACGCGCTGGCCCGCGCCGGCTCCAATGGCCTTTCGGGATGGTGTCGCCATGGGCTATTCCCTCCGCCACGGGGCGGCCGATGGTCAACCCCCACTCTCGTTTCCACGGCCCTCGAGTCGCCGCCAGCAGGATACCCCAAGCATGAAGTTCTTTGTGGACACCGCCGATGTCGCCGAAATCCGCACCCTCGTGGGCACGGGCTTCCTGGACGGCGTCACCACCAATCCGAGCCTGATCGCCAAGTCCGGCCGCAAGATGAGCGAGGTGATCGCCGAGATCTGCGCGCTGACCGATGGCCCCGTCTCGGCCGAGGTCACGGCGACGGATCACGAGACCATGCTGAGGGAAGGGCGCTACCTGCGCTCCATCGCGGGCAATGTCTGCGTGAAGGTGCCACTGACGGAAGCGGGCCTGCGGACCTGCAAGGTGCTCTCCGAGGAGGGCACGCCGGTCAACGTCACGCTCTGCTTCTCGGCCAACCAGGCGCTGCTGGCGGCCAAGGCGGGCGCCACCTTCATCTCGCCCTTCGTCGGCCGGCTGGACGATATCGGCCAGGACGGCATGGGGCTGATCGCGGACGTGGTGCAGATCTACCGCAACTACGGCTTCAAGACCGAGGTGCTGGTCGCCTCCATCCGCCACCCGGTGCATGTGCTGCAATCGGCCAAATTGGGCGCTCACGTCGGCACCATGCCGCCGGCGGTGATCCGTGGCCTGATGAAGCACCCGCTGACCGATCGCGGCCTGGAGGCGTTTTTGGCTGATTGGGCGAAGACGGGGCAATCTATTCTGTGACCCTCAGACGCCGGGCGCGGCCTCCGGCCGCTTGGCTTCGCAAAGCTGAAGCTTTGCGGCTCGGCTATTCGCCTCGCATTCTCGGAGGGCGGCGCATGGGCAGTTGGGGTGGCTTCGACGGCTGGAGTTGTGGGGCGGTCTTGCCGTGAACGCGTCGCCTGATCCCTCTGCCGTGGAGGCTTTCCTCCTCGCTCATCCGGATTTCCTCGCCGAGCGGCCGCAGCTCTATGCCATCCTGACGCCGCCGCGACGGGTGCATGGCGAGGCGGTGGCGGACCATATGGCGGCGATGATCCAGGCCGGGCGGCAGGAATGGCGGGGCTTGCTGGAAGCGGGCCGCACCCGTGGCGCCTTCGCGGCCAAGGTGGCGGAGGCGGTGCTGGCGCTGATCGCGAACCCCGACGCGGAGGATTGCCTGCGCCATGAATGGCCGGCGCGTCTTGGCCTCGAGTCCTGCCGCCTCGTCCCCGTCATGGCCGGCCCGCCCCTGGTGCTGCGGGACGTGACGGTGGCCAGCGCCGCGCTGCATGGCGAGGCCGCCCCGCTCATCCGGCGCGAGGCACTGCTGCGCCTGGGCGAGGCCACGCTGGCGCTGGGCGCACGCGACGTGGCCGACCTGCCGAATGAGCCGGAATCGCTGGCCTTCCTGGCCCGGGCTCTGGCCACTGCGCTGGGCCGATGACCGGGGATTCCGCCCGTATCGAATTCCTCACCTGGCTCGCCACCGAGCGCCGCGCCAGCCCGCATACACTGGAAGCCTACGGCCGGGATGTCGCCGAGTTCCTGGGTTTCCTCACCCAGCATCAGGGTGCCGAGCCCGATCTCGCCGCCCTCGGCTCCCTCACCCCGGCCGATCTGCGCGCCTTCCTCGCCGCCCGCGCCAAGGATGGGGCGGGCAATGCCACGCGCGCGCGCCAACTCGCCGCGATCCGCAGCTTCCTGCGCTTTCTCGCGCGGCGTCACGGCATCGCGCCGCTCGCCATCGCCGCCATGCGCGGGCCGAAGCGTGTGCAGCCCGTGCCCCGCGCGCTGAACCGCGCCGATGCGCGCGCCGCCGGCACCGAGATCGGCGATGTGCACCACGGCGAACGCCCGGAGTTTCAGGCGGCGCGGGATGTGGCGCTCTTCACGCTGCTCTATGGCTGCGGGCTGCGCATCAGCGAGGCGCTCGGCCTCAACATTGCCGATGCGCCGTTGCCGGGCAGCGATGCTGCGCTGCGCATCCTGGGCAAGGGCGGCAAGACGCGCCTCGTCCCCGTGCTGCCGGTGGTGCGCCAGGCCATGGCCGGCTGGATGGCGCATCGCGGCGGCGCATCGCCGGACGAGCCGCTGTTTCTCGGCGCGCGCGGCAAGCGGCTGGACCCGGCCGTGGCGCAGCGGACGCTGCGCGAATACCGCCGCCTCGCCGGCTTGCCCGAGCACGCGACGCCCCACGCGCTGCGCCATTCCTTCGCGACGCACCTGCTGGCCGGCGGCGCCGATCTGCGTTCCATCCAGGAACTGCTGGGCCATGCCAGCCTCTCCACCACGCAGCGCTATGTTGCCGTGGATGCGGAGGGGCTGCTCGCTACCTGGCGCTTGGCGCATCCACGCAGCGATTGACCACGGCCCCGGGCCGCGCTCAAACTTTGCGCCGCACAACGGAGGCCCCCTCATGCATCGCCGCGCGCTTCTCGCCCTCGTCCTCGCCTTGCCCGCCTCCGTCGCGATGGCGCATCCGCATCACGACCTGACCGCCGAGCGCGCGGGCCATATCGAGCAGCAGGTGATGGCCTTCCGCGTCGGCCTGCAGGCCGCGGCGCGCGAGCGGGATGTGGTGAAGCTGCGCGCCATGTTCGCCCCCTCCTTCACCCACACCCACACCACCGGGAAGGTGGATGGCCGCGATGCGCGCCTCGTCTCCATCCTGGCGGGTGAGCCGGTGATCGAGCTCGCGAATGTCGAGGAACTCTCTATCCGCGTGCTGAACGGCGATGCCGCCGTCATCACCGGCCGCAGCCCGATCCGCAGCATCAGCGAGAACCGCGTGATCCAGGTGCGCTGGGTGCAGATGATGGCCCGCGTGGATGGCGAATGGGTGCTGGCCGCCAGCCAGGCGACCCGCATGCCAGAGGGCGTGTGAGCGCCGCCGCCCATCCCCAGGGACTGAAGGCGCGTCTCCGGCACGAGCTGGAGGAGTACGGGATGATCTTCCTGTACCTCTACATCTCCTTCGCCGTGGTCATCTTCTACCGGAGCGCTGTGCTCCAGGCCGAGGGCATCGCCTTCGGCGCCTATGGCTTCGCCTTCATCAAGGCGCTGGTGCTGGCCAAGTTCATGATGCTGGGGCACGCGGCGCGGCTGGGCGAGCGGCTGCGCGGGCGCCGCCTCTTCGTGAACGTGTTCTACCGCGCCGCGCTCTTCATGCTGCTGCTGATGGCCTTCAGCATGATCGAGGAGGCGGTGGTCGCGCTGCTGCACGGACATCCCACGGCGGAGGCGATCCGCGCCATGGCCGACGGATCGCTGCGCGAGAAATTCGCCTATGCGCTGCTGCTCTGGGTGATCCTGCTGCCCTATTTCGGCCTGCGGGTGCTGGGCGAGGTGCTGGGCAAGGGCGAGCTGAAGCGCATTTTCCTCAGCCGCGCCGCCTGACTGCGGCGCAGGCGCCTCAGCGGTTGGCGCGCGCCACCACCGCCTCGAACAGCACCTGGCAGCCCGCCTCCGCCTCCTCCGGCAGGATGCTCTCCGCCTCGTTGTGGCTGAGGCCGTCCTTGCAGGGGGTGAAGATCATCGCCGTCGGCATGCGGCGCGCGACATAGACCGCGTCATGCCCGGCGCCCGAGATGATCTCCCGCGCCGGGTAGCCCAGGCGCGCGGCGGCCTGGCGCACGAGGTCCACGCAGCCGGGGTCGAAGGGCTGGGCCTCGATCACGAAGAGCTCCTTCAGCTCCAGCGCGCAGCCATTCTCGGCCACCAGCGCCTTGGCTTCGGCGGGGAAGGCTTGCGCGATGCCCTGGATCTCGGCGCTGTCCGGATGGCGGAACTCAATGCTGAAGCGCACCTCGCCCGGGACGACGTTGCAGCTGTTGGGGAAGACCTGAAGGCGGCCCACCGTGCCGCGGCCATCCTCGCCGCGCGCGCGCATCATCTCATCCACGCGGGCGATCACGCGGGCGGCGGCCACCAGCGCGTCCTTGCGGGTGGAGGGCGGCGTGGTGCCCGCATGCGCGTCCTGGCCGGTGATCACCGCATCGTACCAGACCTGCGCCTGCGCGCCGGTGACGATGCCGATGAGCTTCCCCTCGCGCTCCAGGAAGGGGCCCTGCTCGATATGCAGCTCGAAATAGGAATCGGCCGGGAAGGGCTGGGCCGGATGCGCGCCCTTGTAGCCGATGGAATCCAGCGCCTCGCTGACCGTGACACCGTCCAGATCCTTCAGCGCGTAGGTCTTGGCCTGGTCATAGACGCCGGCCCAGACGCCGCTGCCCATCAGCGAATGGCCGAAGCGGCTGCCTTCCTCATCCGTCCAGTTCACCAACTCGATCGGCGCCTCGGTGGTGATGTTGAGATCGTTGAGCGAGCGCATGACCTCGAGACCCGCGATCACGCCCAGCGCACCGTCGAACTTGCCGCCGGTGGGCTGGCTGTCGAGGTGGCTGCCCATCAGCACGGGCAGGCGCTTGGGGTCGCGCCCCTCGCGGCGGGCGAACATGTTGCCCATGGCGTCCACGCGCATCGTCAGGCCCAGCTCCTCGCACCATTGCGTGAAGCGCTGGCGGCCGGCCTTGTCCACCTCGGTGAGGGTGAGGCGCTTCACGCCGCCCTTGGGCGTCGCGCCGATTTCGGCCATGGCCATGAGGGTGTCCCACAGGCGGGGACCGTTGATTTTTTGATTCGTGCTCATGATCCGCAGGATAGACGCGCCGGCCCGGACTGCCCATGGGTGGTGGGCCTTGCCCGCCGTGTCCTCTCCTGCAACGAATGCGCGCATGGCACACGCTCTCGACACCGCCCCCGCCTCCCCCGCGCTGCTGCGCAACTCCGACCTCGACCGGCCCGAGGTGCGCCAGGCGCGCGTGGACCTCGCCGCCTGCTTCCGCATGGCGGCCAAGCTCGGCTTGCAGGAGGGGATCTGCAACCACTTCTCCTTCGTCGTCCCCGGGCGCGACGACCTGATGCTGGTGAACCCGTATGGCCACGCCTTCGCGGAGGTCACGGCCTCCAACCTTGTCATCTGCGATTTCGAGGGGCGGGTCGTGGCCGGCCATGGCGTGCCGGAGGCGACGGCCTTCTACATCCATGCGCGGCTGCACCTGAAGCATCCGCGCGCCAAGGCGGCCTTCCACACCCATATGCCCAATGCCACGGCGCTGGCCATGCTGGAGGGGCCGCCGCTGGTCTGGGCGGGTCAGACGGCGCTGAAATTCTACGGCCGCACCCTGGTGGACGAGGATTACAACGGCCTCGCCCTTGATGAGCGCGAGGGCGACCGCATCGCCGCCGCACTCGGTGATGCCGATATCGTCTTCATGAAGAATCACGGCGTGATGGTGGTGGGCCCGACCATCGCCGAGGCCTGGGACGATCTCTACTACCTGGAGCGCGCGGCCGAGGTGCAGCGCCTGGCCATGACCACGGGGCGCGCGCTCAAGCCGGTGCCCCAGGCGGTGGCCGAGGCGACCTACGCGCAGATGCGCGAGGGCGACCGCGAGAGCGCGCGGCTGCACCTGGAGAGCATCAAGCGGCAGCTGATGAAAGAGCAGCCGGATTTCGCGGATTAGAGCATGATGCGTTGAGGCGGAATCGCCGAAACGCGGAATCATCCTCTCAGCAAAGGCTGGACCGCGCGGCGTGAACGCATGTGAACGCAGCGTGGTCTAGTTTCTGGCGCCCTCAGGCGCCGGGGGCCTTGCGCGCGGATGCTTCGAACCGGTGCGCGGCTTGGCGGCTCAGTCGCGCTGCGCCGTTTCCATCGCCTGCAGCGCATCAAGGATCAGCGCCTGCTGCGTGGCGAGGAAGACCGCCTCGTCCTGCGTCATGATCAGCGCGGAGATCTGGATCGAGAGATTGCTGCGCCCGATGCCCGCCACATGCACGCGCGGCCAGCCCCGCCCGGTCTCGACCAGCGGCTCGGCTGCGAGGCGGCGGCGGAGCGCCTCGACGAGGGCCGCGATGCGCGTGGCCGGCATCTCGCGCGGCAGGCGCAGCCGGTGCTGGAAGATCCAGCGGTCCCGCGCCGAGAGGTTGGTGACATGGACCTTGGCCAGATCGGCGTTGGGCACGCTGGTGATGGCGCCGTCGAGCCCGCGGATCTGGCTGGACCGCGGGCCGATCGCGATGACAACGCCGCGCGCCGTGCCGAAGGCGATCGTATCCCCCACGCGGAAGGGCCGGTCGGCGAAGATGGAGATGCCGCCCAGCAGGTTCTCGACCGTCGCCTGCGCGGCGAGCGCCAGGGCCAGGCCGCCGATGCTGACGCCGGCCAGCAGGCCCAGCGCCGGCACGCCCGCCTCATTCGCGCCCAGCACGATCAGCGTCGCCGCCGCGAGCAGGGAGCAGACGCGCGCGAGCAGCCGCAGCAGGTTCGCGTCATAGACCCGCGCCGGGAAGTTGGGCGCGGCGATGATGGCCTCCGCCACCAGCCAGCAGGCGGACCAGGCCGCCCAGGCGGCGGCGAGGTAGATGGTGAAGTTCGTGAAGAGCAGGCCGATGTCGGAAATGCCGCCCACCAGGACGATCTGCCAGGTGATGAAGGTATAGGCGGCATCGAGCAGCAGGACGAAGAGGCCGGCCACCAGCAGCATGGCCAGGTGCCGCCGCCAGGGCACCATGCCCCGGCTGCGCCGCAGAACGAAGCGCAGGCAAAGCAGGCCGATCAGCGCCACCGTCAGCAGCACCAGCAGCGTCAGCAGCACCTTCCAGGCGGGTGAGCCCAGCAGGTCCCATTGCAGCGGCGCGGGCAGGCGGTGCAGCGGCAGCCCGGCCAGCAGCGGGCCCGTGAAATTGCGGCGGAAATCCCCCCAATCGGGGATGCCGACCGGCGCCAGCACCGGCGCATCGCCCAGGGCGGCGCGGAATTCCGGCAGCCGGGCCAGCGTCTCGGCCGAGAAGACCCAGTTCCGCCCGCCCGCATCGGGCAGGCGGATGAGGCGGATTTCCGTGCCCGGGATCGTCCAGCGCGTCGCCTGCGGTTCCACGGGCTGGCTGTTCGGGTCCAACTCCGGCAGGCGGTGCAGGATATCGGCCAGCAGGCCGAAGGCCATGGCGCCATGCTTGATGCGCGTGACCGGCGGCGCGTCCCGCAGGTCGAACAGCTCACGCCCGGCGCGGGTCAGCGCCGTGGTCAGCGCGGTTTCCGTCGTCCTGCTGGGCGTGGCGCGATAGGCCAGCAACAGCGATTCCATCCGCAGCGCCTCGGCCCGGAAGGAGGCGACCGTGGCCTGTGGGGTCGAGGTGTCGAGCTCGGCCAGCAGCGCGGCCGAGGCCGGCAGGCCAGGCATCAGCCAGACGAGCAGCAGGAAGACCCAGCGGTGCACGGATGTCGCCTCCCAGCGCCGCGTCCGGCGGCTTGGCCCCATTCTCTCGCCAGGGATGGGCGCCTGTCGAGCCGCCTCAGCCGCGGCGGGGCGCCGGGCGCTTGTTGCCCTGGTAGGGTCGGTTCGGGCCGGGATGGGGCGGGCCGCGGCGGGCTGGCCCCTCCAACGGCGCATCGGCCGGCTCCACGCGGATATGCGCGTCATCGCGCCCAGGCTTGGAGGCGGCATGGGCGAAGCGGCTGGCGGCATAGGGCGCCACCTCAAAGCGTGTCTCGCGGTCCAGGATGCGGATGCGCCCGATCTCCTCGCGCGTCACATGGCCGCGATGGCAGAGGAAGGGCAGGATCCAGCGCGGATCGGCGTCGTTGCTGCGGCCCACATTCATGCGGAACCACACGCCCTCGCCCACCTCGGTCGGCGCCGGCATGGTGCGGGGCTGCGGCGCGGGGCGGGCCTGGGCGGCGGCGAGTTCCTCAGGCGCGGGCAGGGGCGCGCGGAGCTGCTTCACCAGCGCGGCCGCGATCGCCTCGGCCGAGCGGCCTTCCAGCAAGCGGCGGCCGAGTTCCATGTCCCTCTCATCCGCTTCGGCTTCCAGCATCTCGATGCCGGCGGCGAGAATGCGCTCGCCGTCCTTGGCATGTATCTCATCCGCTGTCGGTGCGCCGGACCACGCGGCCTGGAGCTTGGCGGCCTGGAGCAGCCGCTCGGCGATCCGCCGGCGGTTGTGCGGGACGATGAGGGCGGAGATGCCCTTCTTGCCCGCGCGTCCGGTGCGGCCCGAGCGGTGCAGCAGCGTCTCAGGGTCATTCGGCAGATCGGCGTGGATGACCAGCGCCAGGTCCGGCAGGTCGAGCCCACGCGCGGCGACGTCGGTGGCCACGCAGACGCGGGCACGGCCGTCGCGGAGGCCCTGCATGGCGCGGGTGCGCTCGGCCTGGGAGAGCTCGCCCGAGAGGGCGACGGCGGAGAAGCCGCGCTCCACCAGGTTGCCATGCAGCCGGGCCACGGCGGCGCGGGTGGTGCAGAAGACGATGGCGGTGCGCGGATCGAGGAAGCGCAGCGTGTTCACCACCGCGCGCTCCATCTCGCCCGGCGCCACGGAGAGCGCGCGGTATTCGATGTCGCTGTGCTGCTTGCCCTCGCTGGTCGCCGCGATGCGCAGCGCGTCCTTCTGGAAACCCTTGGCGAGCTGCGCGATGCCGCGCGGCACGGTGGCCGAGAAGAGCAGCGTGCGGCGCTCGGCCGGCATGGTCTCGAGGATGGCTTCGAGGTCCTCGCGGAAGCCGAGGTCGAGCATCTCGTCCGCCTCGTCCAGCACCACGGCGCGAATGGCCTGGGGCTTGAGGTTGCCCCGCTCCAGATGGTCGCGCAGGCGGCCGGGCGTGCCGACCACGATATGTGCGCCATGGGCGAGCTGCCGGCGCTCGGCCATGGGATCCATGCCGCCGACGCAGGCGACGATGCGCCCGCCGGCCTTGGCATAGAGCCAAGTAAGTTCGACCTGCACCTGGAGGGCGAGTTCGCGCGTGGGGGCGACGATCAGCGCCAGTGGTGTGGGCGAATGGCCGAGGCGCTCGGCGCCGGCCAGCACGTCATGCGCGATGGCGAGGCCATAGGCGACCGTCTTGCCGGAGCCGGTCTGCGCCGAGACCAGCAGGTCGCGGCCGGCGGTCTCGGGCTCCAGCACGGCGGCCTGGACGGCGGTGGGCTCGGCATAGCCGCGTTCGGCCAGGGTGGCTGCCAGCGGGCCGGCGAGGTCAGGGAAGGGCATTCAATAATCCTGGTCAGTCGAAGGCGTGCCGGCCGGGCCAGCGACGCGAAGGCGCAAAGAAAACGAGGGTGGACCCGCGGCACGGGCTTGGGCGCAGCGGGTGGATCCTGGCGCCAGGCCCCTCGCATAGGCCCATGAGGCAGCGGGGGAAAGCGCGAAGTCTGGGGGGGAGGGGTCCGCCTGGGACATGGCGGTCACGTTGACGATGATGCCGCGCCGGACAAGACTTGTCCGTACAAGGAGGGCGCATGAGCCAGAACAAAGGGCCGCTGGCCGGCCTGCGCGTGATCGATGCCTCGAATTTCCTGGCCGCCCCCACCGTCTCCATGCACCTGGCCGATATGGGCGCCGAGGTGATCAAGCTGGAGCGGCCGAATGGCGGGGACGAGTTCCGCAACTGGGGGCGCCGGCGGGATGACATCGCACTCTATTACAAGGTGGTGAACCGCAACAAGCTCTCGGTCACGGCGGATTTCCGCACGCCCCTGGGCGTGGAGACGGTGAAGCGCCTGGTGCGCGACGCCGACCTGATCGTGGAGAATTACCGCCCCGGCACCATGGAGAAATGGGGCCTCGGTTATGACGTGCTCAGCGCCATCAACCCGCGTCTGGTGATGCTGCGGGTGACGGGCTACGGGCAGGAGGGGCCGAACGCGCACAAGCCGGGCTTCGGCACCGCGCTCGAGGGCTATGGGGGCTTCGTCTACATCAATGGCGAGCCGGGGCGACCGCCGCTGCTGCCGCCCTTCGGGCTTTCGGATGCGAGCTCCGGCCTCTGCGGCGCCTTCCTGGCGCTGGCCGCGCTGCGCGAGCGTGACGCTTCGGGGCGCGGGCAGGTGGTGGACCTGGCGCTCTATGAGGCGATGTTCGCCATGCTGGGCCCCTTCGTCGTCGAAAACGACCAGTTGGGCGTGGTGCAGGAGCGCATGGGCTCGCGCCTGCCCTGGGTGGCACCGCGCAATACCTACCAATGCCGCGACGGCGCCTGGGTGAGCCTCAGCGCCTCCTCCAACGGCACTTTTCTCCGACTTTGCACCGCGCTGGGGGAACCCGCGCTCGCGCGTGACCCGCGCTTCGCGGAAAACGCCGGACGCGTCGCGAATGTCGAGGCGCTGGATGCGGAGCTCTCCCGCCTGATCGGTCGCTTCGATCGGGCGGAGCTCATCGCGCTGCTGGAGGCGTCTGATGCCGTGGTGGCGCCGGTGAACAGCGTGGCGGACATCATGGTTGACCCGCATATCGCGGCGCGAGGCTCGATCATCTCGGTTGAGGATGCGGAACTGGGTGGGCCCATGCGGATGCAGGCGCCCTCCGGCCGCTTCTCCCGCACGCCGCTCGAGATCCAGCATGCCGGCCCGCCCGCCGGGGCGCATAACCGCGAAATCCTGCTCGGGCGGCTGGGCTTTACGGAAGATGAACTCCGCACGGGGGGGATCACGCCGTGATCCAGCTTCCCGCCCGCGCCATCGTCACCGAAGTCGGACCCCGCGACGGGCTGCAATCCCTGGGCCGCTGGGTGCCAACAGACGAAAAAATTTGGCTGATCCAGCGCCTGGCGGCCGCCGGGATCACGGAGATCGAGGCCGTCTCCTTCGCCCATCCCCGCTTCATCCCCGATTTGCGCGATGCGGAGGAGGTGCTGGAGCGCCTGCCGCCCCTGCCGGGCGTGAATTTGCGCGGCCTGGTGCCGAACGCACGCGGGGCGGAGCGGGCGGCGACGACGCGGGTGGATGAGATGGTGGGCCTCATCACCGCCTCCGTCGCCTATTCCGCGCTGAACCAGAACACCACCATCGAGGGTGCGCTGGAGCAGGCCATCCTGGCGCTGCGCATCGCCGAGCGCGCGGGAAAGCGCTTTTCGCTCGGCCTCGGCATGGCCTTCTGGTGCCCGCTGGACGGGCTGATCCCGGAGGAGCGGGTGATGGCCATCGTGGCCCGCCTGTACGACGCCGGCCTGCGCGACCTCATGCTGGCCGGCAGCCTGGGCTTCGAGGATCCGCCGACCGTGCGCGCCCGCTTCGCCCGCATCCTGGACCGGCATCCGGGCATGACGCTGTGCTACCATGTCCATGACCAGGCCGGCATCGCGGCGGCCAATGTGCTGGCGGCGCTGGATGCGGGGGTGACGCGCTTCGAGGTCTCGATCTGCGGGCTCGGTGGCGGCGTGGCGACCCCCGAGGCCATCGGCAACATGCCGACGGAGGACCTCACGCAGATGCTGGAGCTCTGCGGCGTGGCGACGGGGCTGGAATCGGGCGCTGTGATCGCGGCGGCGCGGGAGATCGCGGCCCGTCTGGCCCTGGCCCTGCCGAGCCGCGCGGGCCAGCATGGCAACCGGGCGGAGGCGCTGGCCAAGGGCCAGGCCAAGCTGGTCGCGAAACAGGGAAAGACCGCATGAGAACCGCCATCCGCCAACGCCTGCGCGTCGCCACCGCCCTGTTGACGCTGCCCGCACTGGCCCGCGCCCAGGAGTTCCCGCGGCAGCAGGTCCGCCTGATCCTCCCCTTCGCGCCGGGCACGGGCAGCGACGCCATCGCGCGCATCGTGGCGCATGAGACGCGCAACCGCCTGCCGCACCCGATCGTCGTGGAGAACCGGCCGGGTGGGGGCGGCATCACCGGCACGGAGCAGGGCGCCCGCGCGGCGCCGGACGGCCATACGCTCACCCTCGGCACCACCAGTACCTTCCTGGTGAACCCGGCGCTCAACCCGCGCGCGGGCTACACCTTCGAGCGCGATTTCGCGCCGGTGGTCGGCGTGGGCCGCAGCTTCTATGTGGTGGTCACCGCCAATACCGCCGCCGCGCCGAAGACGCTCGGCGAATTGATCGAGCGGCTGCGCCAGCCCGGCGCGCATGGCACCTTCGCCTCCTCCGGTGCGGGCACCATCACGCATCTCGCCTCCGAAATCGTGCTGCACAAGGCGGGGGTGACCGGCACGCATGTGCCCTATCGCGGCAGCGGGGCGGCCATGGCGGACATCATCGGCGGCCAGGTGCTCTTCGGCTCCGACTCGCTGGCGGCCACGCTGCCGCTGATCCGCGGCGGGCAGCTGCGCGCGCTGGCCATGACCTCGCCCACGCGCTTCGCGGGCCTGCCCGATGTGCCGACGCTGATCGAGAGCGGCATGCCGGGGACCGTCATTGATGCCTGGTTCGGCATCGGCGCGCCCATCGCGACCCCGGCACCCATCGTGGCGCAGCTCAGCGAGGTGATCCTGGCCGCCATCACCAGCGAGGAGGCGAAGCCCCGCTTCGAGGCGCTGGGCGTGGACCTTCTGGCCCTGGGCCCGGCCGGTTTCGCGCAATTCGTGCGGGAGAGCGGCGTCTTCTGGCGGGGCTTCCTGCAGGCGAGCGGCATCCGCATCGAATTCTGAAGACTTGCATCACAGGCCCCGCCGCGCCATAACAGGGGTCTTCCAAACCAACTTCATCAAGAGGTGGGTGGCCTTCCGAGGCCGCCCTTTCGGCATTTGACCATCGAGAGACCACGCCACGAAGGGCTCGACGCCCGCATCGCCGACCTGGTGGCGCCGACCATCGAGCATATGGGCTATGAGTTGGTCCGCGTGCAGGTGAGCGGCAAGGAAAAGCCGACCGTGCAGATCATGGCGGACCGCGCCGATGGCGCGCCCTTCACCGTGGAGGACTGCACCGAGATCAGCCACGCCGTCGGCGCCGTCCTGGACGTGGCGGACCCGATCAAGGCCGAGTGGATGCTGGAAATCTCATCCCCCGGCATTGATCGTCCGCTGACGCGTGCCAAGGACTGGAACCTCTATGCCGGCCATGTGGCGACGGTGGAGATGCTGATCCCCATCGAGGGCCGCAAGCGCTTCCGTGGCATCGTGCTGGGCGCCGATGCGGAAGTGGGCAGGCTCCGCCTGGACGAGGGGCCGGAAGTGGCCTTGCCGCGCGATCAGATGCGCCGCGCCAAGCTCGTGCTGACCGATGAACTCATCGCTGCCACCGCAGCGCAGACCAAGGCCGCGTCCGCGGCGAACCAAGGGAACTGAACCATGGCCATGGATGTTGCGATCCCCCGCCCTGAATTCCTGCAGGTGGCCGAAGCCGTCGCCCGCGAGAAGATGATCGAAAAGGAAGAGGTTCTCGAGGCCATGGAGCTCGCCATGGGCAAGGCGGGCAAGCAGAAATACGGCCTGGAGAAGGATATCCGCGCCACCATCGATCGCAAGACCGGCGAGGTCCGCCTCTCGCGCTGGACCGAGGTGGTGGAGCAGGAGCCGGTCGAGAACGAGGACACGCAGATCCCGCTGCGCATCGCCGTCAAGGTGAAGCCCGGCATCACGGTGGGCGAATTCATCGTGGACCCGCTGCCGCCCATCGATTTCGGCCGCATCGCCGCGCAGACCGCCAAGCAGGTGATCGTGCAGCGCGTGCGCGAGGTGGAGCGCAAGAAGCAGTTCGACGAATACAAGGACCGCGTGGGCGAGATCATCAACGGCACGGTCAAGCGCACCGAATACGGCAACCTCATGGTCGAGCTGGGCAAGGCCGAGGCGCTGCTGCGCCGCGACGAGACCATCCCGCGCGAGGCCTTCAAGAATGGCGACCGCGTGCGCGCCTATATCTATGACGTGCGCGAGGAGCCGCGCGGCCCGCAAATCTTCCTCAGCCGCACCCATCCGGGCTTCCTGGCCAAGCTCTTCGCGCAGGAAGTGCCCGAGATCTATGACGGCATCATCGAGATCAAGGCCGTGGCGCGCGACCCCGGCAGCCGCGCCAAGATGGCGGTGATCAGCCGCGATTCCAGCATCGACCCCGTCGGCGCCTGCGTCGGCATGCGCGGCTCGCGCGTGCAGGCCGTGGTGGCGGAACTCCAGGGCGAGAAGATCGACATCATCCCCTGGAGCCCGGACATCGCGACCTTCATCGTGAACGCCATGGCGCCCGCCGAGGTGGCCAAGGTGCTGCTGGACGATGAGAGCAAGCGGGTCGAGGTCGTGGTGCCGGATGAGCAGCTTTCGCTCGCCATCGGCCGGCGCGGCCAGAATGTCCGCCTCGCCTCGCAGCTCACGCGCTACGACATCGACATCATGACCGAGGCGGGCGAGAGCGAGCGCCGCCAGGAGGACTTCCGCAAGCGCAGCGGCCTCTTCGTCGAGGCGTTGGACGTGGACGACGTGATCGCCGGCCTGCTGGTGACCGAGGGTTATTCCACCATCGAGGAGATCATCGAGGTGGATGACGAGGAGCTGGCGAGCATCGAGGGCTTCGACGAGGCCATCGCGGCCGAGCTGAAGCGCCGTGGCCTCGCTTTCCTCGAAGCCAAGGACGCCGAGTTCGAGACCCGCCGCGTCGAGCTGGGCGTGGAGGATGCGATCGCCGAGATCGGCACCTTCACCCCGGCCATGCTGGTGCAGCTGGGCGAGGCCGGCGTGAAGACGCTGGATGACCTGGCGGACCTGGCGGGCGACGAGCTGGTCGAGATGTTTGGCGCCGAGACCATGGACGAGGAGACGGCGAATGCCGTGATCATGGCCGCCCGCGCCCATTGGTTCGACGAGGAAGGGAACGGCGAAGCTGCCGGCTGACCCCGCCCTCGCCCCGGACGACACCCTCCCGGACGATTCCATCGCCCGCGAGCGCGGTCCATTGCGCCGCTGCATCGTCACCCGGCAGACCTTGCCGAAGGAGCAGATGCTGCGTTTCGTCATCGGCCCCATGCGTGAGGTGGTGCCTGATCCGGGTGGACGTTTGCCGGGCAGGGGCCTATGGTTGGTGGCGCAGGATGATGTGTTGCGCAAAGCGCTCAAGCAGGGCGCCTTTGCCAAGGCCGCCCGGGGGTCCGTCGGGGTTGCTGGCGATCTTCACGCCCTGATCGTTTCTGGCCTGCGCCAGCGGATCCTGGACTTCCTGGGGTTTGCGCGGCGCAGCGGGGAGGCGGTGGCGGGGCGGGAAGCGGTCCTGGACTGGCTCCGCCATGACAAGGTGGCGTTGCTCATCCAGGCCTCGGATGGCAGCCCCGCGGAGAGGAGCCGGTTGGTCGGTGGGCGCACCGATGGGCTGGATTTCCCGGTCCTGACACCGCTCACGGCCGCGGAGTTGGGTGGAGTGTTTGGGCGGGATCGCGCGGTGCACGTGGCGATCTCCCCGGGTCGGATGGTTTCCTCGCTGCAGGCGGAGGCGGCACGCTTGGCCGGCTTCGCGGTGGATCGAGGCTGAAGGATTGAGTTCGGAACGACGAATGAGCGACCAGAACGAACAGGATGCGGCCAAGAGCCGACTGAGCCTCCGCCCGGCAGGCCGGCTCGAGATGGGCAAGACGGTGGATGCGGGGAGCGTCCGCCAGAGCTTCAGCCATGGCCGCAGCAAGGTCGTCCAGGTCGAGGTCGTGAAGAAGCGCACCCCGGGCCCTGGCGGCTCGGGCACGACGCTGCGCGCGCCGACCGCGCCGGTGCGCCCTGGCGCGCCACGCGCACCCCAGGCACCCGGCAATGCCGCGCCCCCGCCGGCCGCTGCCCCCCCGGCCGCGAGCCCCGCGCCGAGCGCGCCCTCCGGCTCCGGCAATGCCCGGCCCGCCGCGCCGCGCCCGGCCACCGGCCCCTCTGGCCGCCCGCTGACCGCCGCCGAACTGGCCATCCGCCAGCGCGTGCTGGAAGAGCAGCGCCGCATTGAGGCCGCGCGTGAGCGTGAGCAGCGCGAGCAGCAGGCCCTGATGGTCCGCAGCGCGGCCGAGGAAGCCGCGCGCCGCGCCGAGGAAGAGGCCCGCCAGCGGGAGGCCGCCGAGGCCGCCGAGCGCGAGGCCGCCCGCGCCGCCGAGGCCGCCGCCCGTGCGCCCGCCCCGGCGCCGGCCGCCCCGGCTGCTCCGGCCCCCGCCGCCCGCCAGGAGGCGCCGCCGGAACCGCCGCGCCCGGCCGCGCCACGCGTCACTCCGCTCGCCGCCCGCGCCACGCAGGGCCCGGCGCTGCGGCCGACCACGCCGCCCTCCGGCCCCTCGGCCAAGCTGTCGCTCAACCCGCGCGCCCGCGCAGATGAGGATGATGACCGCCGCGGCCCCGCCCGCCGCCCCGGTGGCGCCGCCCCCGGCGGCGTGAAGCGCCCGGCCCCCGCGCCGGTGAAGAAGGCCCCGCTCGCCGCCGGCCGCCGCGAAGGCCGCATTGACGTCGCCGCCGCCATGGATGGCGAGGATGAGCGCAGCCGCTCGATGGCCTCGGTCCGCCGCGCCCGCGAGCGCGAGCGCCGCCAGGCCGAGCTGCAGCGCCTGCGCGCCGGCCAGGAGCGCGTGGTGCGCGACGTCGTGATCCCCGAGACGATCACGGTGCAGGAACTGGCCAACCGCATGGCCGCCCGCGGCGGAGAGGTGGTGAAGGCCCTGTTCCGCATGGGCGTGATGGCGACGCTGACCCAGAGCATCGACGCCGACACGGCCGAGCTGGTCGCGCAGGAATTCGGCCACCGCGTGAAGCGCGTCGCCGAGGATGACGTGGAGCTGGCGTTGGAAGGCACGGTGGACGAGGATGACGCGCTGCTCCCGCGCCCGCCCGTCGTCACCATCATGGGCCATGTGGACCACGGCAAGACGTCGCTGCTCGATGCGCTGCGCAAGACCGACGTGGCGGCGCGCGAGGCGGGTGGCATCACCCAGCATATCGGCGCCTACCAGGTGGCCACGCCGAGCGGTATCGTCACCTTCATCGATACGCCGGGCCATGAGGCCTTCACGGCGATGCGCGCGCGCGGCGCCGGCGTCACCGACATGGTGGTGCTGGTCGTCGCGGCGGATGACGGCGTGATGCCGCAGACGATCGAGGCCATCAAGCATGCCCGCGCGGCGGATGTGCCGATCATCGTGGCCGTGAACAAGATCGACAAGCCGGGCATCAACCTCGACCGCGTGCGCAATGAGCTGCTGCAGCACGAGATCGTGGTGGAAAGCCTGGGCGGCGAGACGCAGGAGATCCAGGTCTCGGCCACCAAGGGCACTAACCTCGACAAGCTGCTGGAAGCCATCCTGCTGCAGGCCGAGATTCTCGATCTGCGCGCCAACCCGGACCGCCCGGGCGAGGGCACCGTGATCGAGAGCAAGCTCGACCGCGGCCGTGGCCCCGTGGCGACGGTGCTGGTCCAGAAGGGCACGCTGAAGCAGGGCGACATCGTCGTCGCCGGCGCCGAATGGGGCCGTGTGCGCGCCCTGGTGGACAGCCTGGGCAAGCCGCTGAAGGCGGCCGGGCCCTCCGTGCCGGTCGAGGTGCTGGGCCTTTCGGGCGTGCCGTCGGCGGGCGAGAACTTCGTGGCCGTCGAGAACGAAAGCCAGGCGCGCGAAGTGAGCGAGTTCCGCCAGCGCCGTGCCCGCGAAAAGGCCGCCGCCGCCCTGGGCGCCGGCCGTGGCACGCTGAACGACATGCTGGCGCGCATCCAGGCGGGCGAGCAGAAGGAAGTGGCCGTCGTCGTGAAGGCGGATGTGCAGGGCTCGGCCGAGGCGATCAATGTCACCCTCGGCAAGCTCGGCAACGAGGAGGTGCGCGTGCGCGTGCTGCACTCGGCCGTCGGCCAGATCACGGAGAGCGACATCCAGTTGGCCAAGGCGTCCAACGCCGTGGTCGTCGCCTTCAACGTCCGCGCCACGACCCAGGCGCGCGAGATGGCGCAGCGGGATGGCGTGGATATCCGCTACTACTCGATCATCTACCAGGTGTCGGACGACATCGAGGCGATCTTCAAGTCGCGCCTCGCCCCCGTCCAGCGCGAGAGCTTCATCGGCTACGCGCAGATCTTGCAGGTCTTCGAGGTCAAGCGGCTGGGCAATGTGGCCGGCTGCCGCGTGACCGAGGGCGTGGTGAAGCGCGGCTGCGGCGTGCGCCTGCTGCGCGACGGCATCGTCATCCACGAGGGCGAACTCAGCACGCTGCGCCGCTTCAAGGACGACGTGAAGGAAGTCACCAACGGCTACGAATGCGGCATGGGCTTCAAGAACTACGACGACATCCGCGTCGGCGACCAGATCGAGTGCTTCGAGACGGAAACCGTAGCCGCCGCGTAGCGGCGGGAACGGTTTCCTGATTTTTTCTTGCCCTCAGACGCCGGGCGGCGGCTCCGCCGCCTTGGCTTCGCCGCGCGGCGGGTGCGCCCGGCGGCGACGTCGGTTGGGCGGCGCCGCGCGCGTTGCGCGCGGATTCTCCGTAGCGGTGCCTCTTCCTGTGGGGCCGCCTCTTCTTCCGGGGTTCCAACCCCCCTTCTTCCGAGGTTCCCATGGCCAAGCGCCACACTGACACCCCCCCCGGCGCGCCCAGCCAGCGCCAGCTCCGCGTGGCGGAGGAGGTGCGGCATGCGCTCGCCGCCATCTTCGAACGCGGCGATTTCCGCGACCCCGAGCTGGCCAATGCCCGCATCACCGTGACCGAGGTGCGCGCCAGCCCCGACCTTCGCCACATGACGGCCTTCATCAGCGGCCTCGGCAAGGACGTGCCCCCTGAGCAGTTCCTGGCGCTCAAGCGCGCCCATGCCTTCCTGCGCGGCCAGGTGGCGAAGGGCGTGCGGCTGAAATTCGCGCCGGAGCTTCATTTCCAGCCGGACAGCGCGCTGGACTACGCCATGAAGATCGACCAGCTCATGCGCCAGCCCCAGGTGGCGCGCGATCTGGCCAAGGACGACACGCAGGACTGAGGCGCATCAGCCTTGCGCCCGGCGCGCTACCCCGCGCCGCCAGACCGCGTAGAACGCGCCCTCGTTTTCCCGACCGCAGGACCTGATGCCCCGTCACCACAGAAAACCCAAGGGCCGCCCCATTGATGGCTGGCTCATCATCGACAAGCCCACGGGCCTCGGCAGCACCGATGTCGTGAACAAGGTGAAGCGCGCCTATGACGCGCAGAAGGCTGGCCATGGCGGCACGCTCGATCCGCTGGCGACCGGCCTGCTGCCCATCGCCTTCGGCCATGCCACCAAGACCGTCCCCTATGTGATGGACGGCACCAAGGTCTATCACTTCACGCTGGCCTTTGGCGAAGCGCGGGACAGCGATGATTCCGACGGCGCGGTGATCGAAACGAGCGACGCCCGCCCCACCGACGAGGCGATCCGCGCCGCGTTGCCGGCCTTCATCGGCGACATCATGCAGATCCCGCCTGTCTATTCCGCCATCAAGGTGAATGGCGAGCGCGCCTATGACCTGGCGCGGGACGGCCAGGCGGTGCAGCTGGAAGCACGCCCCGCGCGCGTCGATCGCTTCGAGCTGATCGCCCGCCCGGATGCCGACACCGCCATCTTCGAGGTGCAGTCGGGCAAGGGCGTCTACATGCGCTCGCTGGCGCGGGACCTCGCGCGCGCCGTCGGCACCGTCGGCCATATCGCCGCGCTGCGGCGTTTGCGCGTGGGCCCTTTCACCGAGGCGCATGCCGTGGCCCTGGACAAGATCGTCGTGACGGGCGATACCCCGCCTCCTTCGCTGGACCTTCTGCTCCCCCTGACGACCGCGCTGGCCGACATCCCGGCACTGGCCGTCTCGGAGGCGGAGGCCGCCCGCCTCAATTTCGGCCAGGCCCTCAGCCTCGTTGATTTGATGGGCCGGGTTCCGTCCGAGGCCAGCCCCGATGGGGGCCTGGTGCGCGCGATGGCGGCGGAGCGGTTCGTGGGCCTGTGTCGTCTCGAAGAGGGGATGATGCGGCCCGAACGGCTGATGGCGCCCGGCTGAGCCCGGGGCCGGACGCCCAGAGCCGGTTTCTCTCTCCAACCTTGAAGGAATTCGCCGATGTCGATCACCGCCGAGCGCCGCGCCGCGCTCATCCAGGAACATGCGACCAAGCCCGGTGACACGGGCAGCCCCGAAGTGCAGGTGGCCATCCTCTCCGAGCGCATCTCCAACCTGACCGAGCACCTGAAGACCCACGCGAAGGATTTCCACTCGCGCCGCGGCCTGCTGGTGATGGTCGGCCAGCGCCGTGGCCTGCTGGACTACCTGAAGCGCAAGGACAAGGCGCGTTATGACGCGCTGATCGCCAAGCTCGGCCTGCGTCGCTGAGCTGAAGCTGGGCCGCCCCTCGGGGCGGCCCTTTTCGTTCCGGGCCATCGCCCCACATGAATGGCGTGCTCGACCGCCGCGCCCTCCTGGCCTTGGCCGCCCTGCCAGCGCTGCCCGCGCGCGGCGACGCGCGCACGCGCTACGTCTTCGACCAGAGCGTCGGCCGCATCGGCTTTTCCGCCCGGCATCTCGGCCTCTTCACCTCGCAGGGCCAGTTCGACCGCTTCCAGGCGACGCTGCTGATCGACCCGAACAACCCGCAGAACGCCTCGGTGGAATGTGTGGTCGAGACGGCCGAGGTCAGCATCCCCTTTCCCGGCGCCACCGACCTGCTGCGCTCCGAGGCCTATTTCGACGTCACCCGCCACCCCACGGCGCGCTTCGCCGGCGAGGCCAATGGCCTGACCGAGGCGGCCGGCTTCCCCATCGCCGGGGAGCTGGCCGTGCGCGGCGTCACCCGCCCCTTTCGCATGACCGCCCGGCTGGTCGAGCGCCAGGCCGGCGTCGCGCGCTTCCAGGCGGAGGGCGAGATGCGCCGGGGCGAATTCGGCATGGTGGCGGACCGCACGCTGATCTCGGACGTGATCCGGCTCAGCGTGGATGTGCGGATCGCGGTGTGAGCGCCGAAGGCTGGTCCCGCCCGCAGCGGCGCCTGCATGCCTGGGGGGCGGTGCTGGTGGTGCTGACGCTGGCGCTGTCGCTCCTCATGGTGGCGTTGCCCATGTCGCAGCTGCTGGCGAAATTCCTGGCTTATCAGCTGCACAAGACCTTCGGCCTGCTGGTGCTGATCCTCACCCTCACGCGGCTCGGCTTCCGGCTGGCCCGCCCGGCGCCGGCGCTGGACGGGCTCACGCCCGCCCGGCAGCGCGCGGCGCGTTGGGGGCAGGCCGTGCTCTATGCGCTGCTGCTGGTGGTGCCGCTGCTCGGCTACCTGACGGCCCAGGCCGCGGCCGGGCCGGTGCCCACCACGCTCTTCCTTGTCATTCCGGTCCCGCACCTGCTGGACCCCGACCCGGTGCTCTATGCCTGGCTGCGGCCCACCCACCAGATCGCCGCCTGGAGCCTGATCGCGCTCGCCGCGGCGCATGCGGCGATGGCGCTGTGGCATCACCGGCAGGGCATTCCGGTGCTGAGGCGGATGTGGGGGTAGGTCCCGAATTCCCTTGAAACGCAGCGGCCGGCGCGGCAAGCCAAAGCGGCGAGGCCCATCCTGAACCGATCAAGGAGGCGATCATGGCGCGACAGGCGTCCCTCGGAACCCCGAAGCCCGGCCTGATCAGCCTCGCTGACCCGGCGCTGAACCAGGAATCGCCGCCCCATGCGCTGGGCCACCCCATCACCCCTACCGCGCTCTTCTTCGTCCGCAACAACGGCACCCTGCCGGAGGTCGCGCCCGAGGACTGGCGGCTGGAGGTCACGGGCCGCGTGCATCGCCCGTTGGTGCTGCGGCTGGAGGAACTCCGTGCCCGCTTCCCCGTGGTCGAGCTCACCGCCGTGCTGGAATGCGCGGGCAATGGGCGGAGCGGCTTCGCCCCGCCCGTGCCGGGCCTGGCCTGGGGCCCCGGCGCGGTGGGATGCGCGCGCTGGACGGGCGTGCGGCTCGCCGATGTGCTCGCGGCGGCCGGCGTCGTCGAGGATGCCGTCTATGTCGCGCATGAAAGCCCGGACCATGTGATCGGCGCGCCGGGCCGGCTGGCGCTCTCGCGTGGACTTCCGCTCGCCAAGGCGATGGCGCAGGAGACGCTGCTGGCCTTCGCCATGAATGGCGCGCCGCTCGACCCGCTGCATGGCTTCCCGCTGCGTGTGGTCGCACCCGGCTATCCGGGTTCGGCCTGGCAGAAATGGCTGAGCCGCATCGTGGTGCGGGATTGCGAGCATGACGGCGCCAAGATGACCGGCCTCGACTACCGCCTGCCGCGCCGGCCCGTGGCGCCGGGGGAAGCGCCCGATCCGGCGATTTTCGACGTCATCACCGACATGCCGGTGAAGAGCCTGATCACCGCGCCAGCCGAGGGCTTTTCCGCCACGGGCCCGCTGACGATCAGCGGCTTCGCCTGGAGCGGCGCCATTCCCGTCACGCGCGTGGCACTCTCGGCCGATGGTGGCGCCACCTGGCAGGAGGCGCCGCTGGAGCCGGGCGAGGGCCGCTGGGCCTGGCGCGGCTTCGAGGCGCGGCTCGCCCTGCCGCCGGGGGAGGTGGAGCTGATCGCGCGGGCCACGGATGCGGCGGGCAACACGCAGCCGATGGAGCCCCCCTGGAACCCGCGCGGCTATTGCAACAACGCCGTCCACCGCATCCGCGGCCGCATCGGCTGAACCTCAGGCGATCTCGGCCGCGCGGCGCAGGCTGTTGATCATGGACATCCCCAGCAGATGGGCATGCGCCTTGGCCGGGTCGCTCGCGGCCTCCGCCATCCGGTTCTGGAAATCCGCCTGGTCCTCGGGTGTGGCGGCCTCCAGGTTCTTCTTGTTCTGGATGGTGGTGCGCTGGACCACCTCCTCCGTGATGCCGCGCCGCTGCCGGTCATAGCGGTCGAGCAAGCTCTCCTCGGCCTCGCCGCGCATGACCTGGACGAGCTTCTCCACGAGGTTCACCGCGTCATGCACGCCGCCATTCAGGCCCATGCCGCCCAGCGGGTTGTTGATGTGCGCGGCATCACCCGCCAGCAGGACGCGCCCCTTGCGGAAGGTCTCGGCCACGCGCTGGTGCACGCGGTAGAGCGTGGTGTGCCTGATCGGGTAGTCGCCACCGCCTTCGAGCACCCGGGCGAAGCGGGCGCGGGCGAATGCGGGCGTCATCACCTCCTCATCCGAGACCTCGGGCTTCACCGGGAACATGGCGCGCCAGACGCTGGGGACGCGCAGCAGGAAGAACCACTCCTCGGGGTCCGCATAGTAGGAAACGTCCGCCAGGCCGGGGATGGCGCTCGCGAAGTCGAATTCGGTGGAGAGGACGAGGAAGCGCTCGGGCCAGGTGAAGCCGTTGAAGGCGATGCCGGCAGATTTGCGCACCGCGCTGCGCGCGCCATCGGCGCCGATGATCCAGCTGCCGGTGAGGCACGTGCCATCCTCGAGCGTCGCCGTGACATGGCTGCCCTCATCATGCACCTCGGCCACCGCGCTGTTGAAGCGCACCTGGTAGAGCGGGTTGCCCTCCAGCAGCCCGTGCAGGATGCGCGTCAGCTTGAACTGCTCGCATTGCAGCCGGTAGGGGTGGCGCGTGACGTCGGCCAGCAGGCCGAAATCGAATTCCGCGATCAGGCTGTGGTCGCGCCGCCGGTACTGCACGCGCGGGCCGATGATGCCCTGGCGGATCATGTCCTTCGCGGCGCCCAGCTCATCCAGCATGTCGAGCGTGGGGGCGTGGAAGGTGGAGGCGCGCATCTCCTCCGAGATGCCGGGGCCGGCCTCCAGCACCTGCACCGGGATTCCGGCACGGACCAGCGAGGCCGCGGCGACGAGGCCGACCGGGCCGGCGCCGGCGATCAGGACAGGCTTGGACGGTGCCATGCGGTGCGAAATCCCCCACTGATCTCGTTACAATTGGCGCGAAATCCCGGGCTGTGAAGGGGTGGAATTCCATGCCGGCGTTTCCTGCTCTAGCGTCGCGGGACAGGAAAGGAACGTCCCCTCATGGATCTGCGCCAGAAGCTTCAGGGCCGGCTGCGCCTGCCGCTCATCGGCTCGCCGCTTTTCATCATCTCCGTGCCGGACCTCGTCGTCGCGCAATGCACCTCGGGCGTCATCGGCTCCATGCCCACGCTGAACGCGCGGCCGCTAGAGCAGCTGGATGACTGGCTGTTCGAGATCACCGGGCGGCTCGCCGAACATGACCGCGCGAACCCCGACCGGCCTTCGGCGCCATTTGCGATGAACCTCATCGTGCACCGCTCGAACGACCGGCTGGAGGAGGATCTCAAGCTCGTCGTCAAGCACAAGGTGCCGCTCATCATCACCTCGCTCGGCGCGCGGCCGGAGGTGAATGAGGCCATCCATTCCTATGGCGGCCATGTGATCCATGACGTGATCAACCAGACCTTCGCCCACAAGGCGATCGAGAAGGGCGCGGATGGACTCGTGCTGGTGGCCGCCGGCGCGGGCGGGCATGCCGGCGCGCAGAGCCCCTTCGCGCTGATGCAGGAGACGCGCGCCTGGTTCGACGGGCCCATCGCGCTCTCGGGCAGCATCGCACATGGCCGCAGCATCCTGGCGGCCGAGGCGATGGGCGCGGATTTCGCCTATATGGGCTCCGCCTTCATCGCGACGGAGGAGGCGCGCGCGGTGGACGACTACAAGCGCATGCTGGTGGAATCCGGCGCCGACGACATCGTCTACACCAACCTCATCACCGGCGTGCATGGCAATTATCTGAAGCCCTCCGTGCGCAATGCGGGGCTCGACCCGGACAACCTCGAGACCTCCGACAAGTCGGCGATGAGCTTCGCGCAGGGGCGCAACAAGAAGTGGAAGGACATCTGGGGCGCGGGGCAGAGCGTCTCGGGCATTCATGAGGTGGTGCCGGCGGCGGATCTGGTGGCGCGGCTGCACCGGGAATACCTGGAGGCGCGGCGCAAGCTGGGCGGCGCCTCGCCGCTGGTGAACCCGAACTGGGCGCGACTGGCGGAGGCCGCCTGACGCCCCATATCCGGGGCATGAGCGAAGCCACGATCCGCCTCGCGGCCTTCCTCGGCGTGCTGGCCCTGCTGCTGGCCGCCGAGCGGCTGATCCCCTGGCAGGTGCCGCGCCCGCTGGGGTGGCGGCGCTGGGTGCCCAATTTCGGGCTGGTGGCGCTGGGTGCCGTCGCCGTGCGCTTCCTGATGCCGCTGGCGGCGGTGGGGGCGGCGCTCTGGGCGCAGACCAACGGCATCGGCCTGTTCAACTGGCTGGAGGCGCCGGGCTGGCTCGCCATCCCGCTCACGGTCGTGCTCTTCGACCTGCTGATCTACTGGCAGCACCGGATCTTCCATGTGGTGCCGGTGCTCTGGCGGCTGCATCGCGTGCACCACGCCGACCCCGAGATGGATGCCAGCACCGGGCTGCGCTTCCATCCCATCGAGATCTGGCTCTCCATGTGGGTGAAGATCGCGGCCGCCATCGCCCTTGGCGCGCCGCCCGAGGGCGTGGTGGCCTTCGAGATCATCCTGAATGCCGCGAGCCTCTTCGAGCATGCGGCGATCCGCATTCCGCCGCGGCTGGAGGCCGTGCTGGGCTGGGTGATCGTCACGCCCGGCCTGCATCGCATCCATCACTCGGAGCGCGAGGAGGAGACGAACAGCCATTACGGCTTCTGCCTCTCCGTCTGGGACCGGATCTTCGGCTCCTGGCGCGGGCGCTGGGCGGGCGAGTTGGTGCTGGGTGTGCGGGGCTATCGCGCGGCGACTGAGCAGCGCGTGCTGCCCTTGCTGACGCAGCCCTTCCGTTAAGCGCGCGCGTCGCGCTCGCGTTCCGCCATGTCGCGCAGGGCGCGCCGCGCAGCGTTCGCGATCTCGGGCGCGCGCGCCTCGCGCGCCAGCGTCTCGGCCTGCTGCAGCCAGCGCCGTGCCTCGGGGAATTCGTTGCGGGAGGCAGCACTGCGGCCGGCGCGCAGAAGCAGGTCTGCGGCGGTATGGATCTCGCCCTGGCGGCGCGCGGCCTCCGCTTCCAACGCGAGGGCGCGGGCCAGGCCGCGGTAGTCGAGCCCTTCGCGCCGCAGCGTGGCGGCGGCGGTGGCAAGGCGGCGGGCCTCGGGCAGATCGCCTTGCGCCAGGGCTGCCGCGGCGGCGAGTTCCTCGGCATCGGCGCGGAAGGCGCGGCGTTCGGGTGTGCCGAGCGCGGCCCGGGCCTCGGCCAGCGCGGCCTGGTCGGTGCGTGCCGCCGCGATCAACCCGCGCAGGAACCAGGCCCGCAGCGCCACATCCGGGTCCTCGGTGCCGATCCCGGCCGCGACCTGCTGCGCCCCGGCGAGGTCGCCGCCGCGATAGAGGGCCAGCGCCTCCACCAGGCGGAGCGCGTCGGGGATGGCCGCGTTGCGGCGCAGCAGCTCGGCCTGCACCTCGCGCGAGGTCGTCAGCGCGGCGGCAGGGCTCGGGCGGACGAGCTGGGCGGCGGCGAGGCCGATACCGGCATCGCCAATCGCGGCGGTATCGTCGCGCTCCCGCGCGCGGTTGAGCGCCGTGGCATAGAGCCGCGCGGCCTCGGCCGGGCGGTCGAGTTCCAGCGCCAGGCGCCCGGCGCGGGCGGCGCGGCCCAGCGTCTCATCGGGTGGCGGGGGCGCGGGCGGCGGTGTGCTGCCGCAGGCGGCGAGCAGGGGCAGGGCAAGCCAAAGGGCGCGCTTCATGGGCGCAGCCTTTCGGCCGCCGGTCGGCGGGGCTCGGGCGCGGGCGGACCGCTGCCGCCCAGCAGCCACATGCCGCGCAGCTGCGTCAGCAGCAGCTCCAGCTCGCGCGTGGTCTGCTGCGTCTGGAGCAGGAGCCCCGGGACATTGCCCGTGCTTTCTTCCACGTTGCGCACCGTCTGCGGCAGGCGCTGCGTGGCGCGGGAGACGTCGCGCGTCGCCTGCTGGAGATTGGCCAGCGCCTGGTCCAGGCGACGCATGAGGGCGGGCAGCGTGGCGTTGGGACCGCTTTCCGCCATCAGCCGCTCAGCCTGGGCGGCCAGGCCATCGAAGCGTTGCACCAGTTGGGCGCCGCCGCGCAGCAGGGTTGTGAGCTCCTGCGCCGCCGCCTCGGCATTGCGGGCGAACTGGTCATCGGCCATGAGTCGGCCGAGCGAGCCCTCGCCGCGCTCGACGCCATCCACGAAGCGCACGGCGAAGCGGGAGACGCGGCCCAGATCCTCCAGCACGGGCAGGGCACGGTCGCGCAACTGTTCCAGCACTTGGAGCTGCGAGGGCTCGGCGCTGGCCTCCAGCGTGGCGGCGCTCCAGTCCAGTGCCGCGCCATCGCCGCGGCCGATGAAGAGGAAGCCGGGGCCCACGCCGCCCATGCGGCTGCGGATGGTGATGGGGGAATCGCGCCGGATGAAGTCGCGCGCGGCGGGCTCGGTCAGGACGATTTCCGCGACGAGGCGGCGTCCGGGCGCGAAGGCGATGCGCTGGACGGTGCCGGCCTTCAGCCCCAGAACCTGCACATCGGCGCCCGCTTCCAGCCCGGCGGTGCCCTCGGGTGGGAGGAGGACGCGCAGCCGCGTCTCGCCCTGGGCGAGAGCGAAGAGCGGCCACAGCAGCAGGGCCGCCATGGCACTGGGCAGCCAGCTTCGCAAATGCATCATCCCTGCCTCTCTCCCGGCCGCTTGGCCCTGGTTAGGCTAGCGGCGGGATTCACGGTGCGGCAAGGCAACTATGTGCGCGCAAGAAGATCCGAACACGGATGGCCTGCGCTCGCAGCGATCAGGACCGAACCTGCGGCGGCGGTGCGCAACGCGTTGCGGCCAGCGTGCCGAGGTATTGATTCCGCGATTCGAGGGCTCGTTGGTCGATCCCTGCTGCGCCTTGGAAATCCATCAGGAACAGAGGCAGGATGAAGAAGGCGCCGGCCACCCCAGCCGCGACGTTTTGGGCTACTTTTGCGCCACTCTCCGAGCCAAGGTCAGAGATGCGTGCGGTATTTGCTGCAATTTCCGCCTGGATGGCTTGGCAATCCATCGTGTTGTCGATGGGCTGAACCACCGCGACAGGTGCGGGGGCTCTTCCTGCACAAGCGCTCAAGCCGACCACGCAAGCGATGACCAGGGACATATTTTTCATTTTTTGGGCGTTTCCACTGCACTCAACAGAGCGATGTTACACGCGCATGAAAAATAATCCCAGACATATTTTTATTTGCCTGGAGCAGAGACTTGGACACGTCGCGTCGTCCGAGCCGGGTCCAAGCGGCGGCTTATGCGACCTCAATCCGACGACATCGGGACAGCGCCTTAGCCCAGCGCGTCCACCTCGGCGCGGTACCGCTCCAGCACCGGGCGGCGCTTGATCTTCATGGTGGGTGTCAGCAGCCCGTTCTCCACCGTGAAGGGCTCGGGCAGGGGGTGGAAGCGGCGGATGCGCTCGATGTTGGAAAGGCGGGCATTCACGCGCTTCACCGCCTCGCCCACGCGCTCCGCCTGGCCGTCCGCGGGGACGATCAGCGCCACCACGCCGGCCATGCCCTCGCCACCAACCACCGCCTGGGCCACTTCCGGCTCACCCGCCAGCATGGCCTCGATCTTGGAGGGGGCGACCATGTCGCCGCCCTTCAGCTTGATGAAGTCCCGCTTGCGGTCGGTGATGTGGATCCGGCCATCGCGCAGCTCGGCCACGTCGCCCGTGTGCAGCCATGGTTCCCTTTCGCCCGCGGGGATGCGCAGGGCCTGGGCGGTGGCCTCGGGGTTGTTCCAGTAGCCATCCATGACCAGGCCGCCCTTGACCAGCAATTCGCCATCCTCGGCGAGGCGCACCTGCACACCAGGCAACGGCTTCCCGACGCTGAGGCGGTCATTGTCCCAGGGGAGGTTCACGCTGATGACGGGGCCGGCCTCGCTCTGGCCATAGCCCTGGATGATGGTGACGCCGAGCGCCAGGAAGAAGCCGGAGAGTTCCGGGTCGAGCCGCGCGCCGCCCGAGACCAGGGCCTCCAGCGCGCCGCCGAAGCGGGCGCGGACCTTCTGGCGCACCAGCCGGTCCAGCACCGCGTCCTGCACGCGCTCCAGCAGGCCGAGCGGAGGGCCGTCCAGCTTGCGCAGCCCGAGCGCGATGGCGCGCTGGAAGAGCTTGAGGCGCAGCCCGCCCTCCTTCTCCAGCGCGCCCATGATGCGCTCGCGGATCACCTCGAAGAGGCGCGGGACGGTGGTGACGAGATGCGGGCGGTGCTCGGCGAAATCGGCCAGCAGCTTGTCCGCGCCGCGCGAGAAGATCACCTGGTAGCCGCAGGCCGGCATGAGGAATCCGCCCACCGTGTGCTCGTAGCTGTGCGAGAGCGGCAGGAAGGAGAGGTAGCGCCCGTTCCGCACGCCGATCTGGTCGATCAGCCCCTTGGCGCCGGCGCAGTTGGTCAGCATGGCGCGGTGCGGCAGCATGACGCCCTTGGGGTTGCCGCCCGTTCCCGAGGTGTAGATCAGGCAGGCCAGCCGCCCGGCCGGGATGTGCTCCACCTCCGCGATCAGCATGGCGAGGTCGCCCTCGATCGCGGTGATCTCGGCCCAGCTCATGGCGCGGGTCTCGGCCGGGGCGGGGGGCGGCTCCTCCATGGCCACCAGAAGCTCGAGCGGGGCGGCGGCCAGGACGCGCTCGGCCAGGGCCCGGGTGGAGACGATGGCCGTGCGTGCCCCGCTGTCGCGCAGCACATGGGCGTGGTCCGCCGTGGTGTTCGTGACGTAGGTGGGGACGGTAACGGCGCCGATCGCCATGATGGCGTTGTCGGCGATCATGAATTCTGGGCGATTCTCGCTCACCAGCAGCACGCGGTCCCCGGGCATGATGCCCTGGGCGCGCAGCCCGGCGGCGAGATTCGCGACTTGCTGGCAGAATTCACCGCGGCTCATGCTCCGCCAGGCGCCATCCCGCCAATAGCCCAGCATGGGCCAGTCCGGCGCCTGGACGGCGAGGGTGAAGATCAGGCCGGGCAGGCTCGTCGCCTGTTCGACGGTGTGCGGCATGCGATGGTTCCGGAACTTGGACGTGGGGCCGCTTGGACGCGGCGCTCACCCGCATATATGAGAAGGATGCGAATGATCCCAGGCCGCGCCCCTGAAATGTTGCGCTCCCCCCTCGACGCCGCCGGTGGCGACGCCGCCCTCCCCTCATGGGACCTGTCGGACCTCTACAAGGCGCCCGACGATGCCGCGCTGACGGCCGACCTGGCCCGCGCCGAGGAGCAGGCCCGCGCCTTCCAGGAGCGGCTCTCCGGCAAGCTGGCCAAGCTGTCGGGGGATGCCCTGGCCGCGGCGCTGCGCGAGTACGAGGCGATCGAGGAGGTGCTGGGCCGGGTGATGAGCTATGCCCAGCTGCTCTTCTCGGGCGATGCGCAGAATGCCGAGAACGGCCGCTTCTACCAGACCATGCAGGAGCGGGTGACGGGCATCTCCTCGCATCTCGTGTTCTTCACGCTGGAGCTCAACCACATCGCGGAAGCCACGCTGGAGGAGAAGCTGAAGGCGAGCCCCGCACTGGCCCGCTATCGCCCCTGGCTGCGCGACCTGCGCGTCTGGCTGCCGCACCAGCTTTCGGACGAGATGGAACGCCTGCTGCACGAGAAGGAGGTGACGGGCCGCGCCGCCTGGAACCGCCTCTTCGACGAGACCATGGCGAACATGACCGTCACCGTGAGTGGCGAGGAACTCTCGGTCAGCGCCGCGCTGAACAAGCTCTCCGACGCGGATCGTGACGTGCGCGCGGCGGCGGCGAAGGGCGTCTCCGAGGCCTTCGGTTCGCGCATCCGCCTCTTCTCCCTCATCACCAACACGTTGGTGAAGGACAAGGAGGTGATGGACAAGTGGCGCAACCACCCGCGCCCCGGCTCCTCCCGCAACCGCGCCAACATGGTGGAAGACGAGGTGGTGGACGCGCTGGTGACCGCGGTGCGCGAGAGTTTTCCGCGCCTGTCGCACCGCTACTATACGATGAAGGCGAAGTGGCTGGGCCTGGAGAAGCTCATGCACTGGGACCGCAACGCGCCGCTGCCGCGCGATGCGGACAGCACCATCCCCTGGCCGCAGGCCGTGCAACAGGTGCGCGCGGCCTATGCCGGCTTCTCGCCCGAGATGGAGAAGCTGGCCGCGCCCTTCTTCGACAAGCCCTGGATCGATGCGGCACTCCGCCCCGGCAAGTCGGGCGGCGCCTTCGCCCACCCGACGGTGCCGAGCGCGCACCCCTATCTGCTGCTGAACTACCACGGCAAGGCGCGGGACGTGATGACGCTGGCGCATGAACTCGGCCACGGCGTGCATCAGCGCCTGGCGGCCGAACAGGGCTACCTCATGTCCAGCACGCCGCTGACCCTGGCCGAGACCGCCAGCGTCTTCGGCGAGATGCTGACCTTCCGCGCGCTGCTGGATGCCGAGGCGGACCCCGCCAAGCGCCGCCTGCTGCTGGCCGGCAAGGTGGAGGACATGCTCAACACGGTGGTGCGGCAGATCGCCTTCTATCGCTTCGAGACGCTGGTGCATGACGAGCGCCGCCAGGGCGAGCTCTCGGCCGAGCGCATCGGCGAGATCTGGATGCAGGTGCAGACCGAGAGCCTGGGGCCGATCTTCGACTTCACGCCGGACTACAGCTGCTACTGGGCCTATATCCCGCATTTCGTGCACTCGCCCTTCTATGTCTATGCCTATGCCTTCGGGGATTGCCTGGTGAACGCGCTCTATGGCGTGTATCGCGATGGCGGCGTCCCGGATTTCGAGCGCAAGTACCTCGACATGCTGCGCGCGGGCGGCACGCTGCGGCACAAGGAATTGCTGGCGCCCTTCGGCCTCGATGCCTCGCGGCCGGATTTCTGGAAGCGCGGGCTCGACGTCATCTCTGGCTTCATTGATGAATTGGAGGCCGCGTCTTGAGCGACCGCGAAAGCTCCTTCTTCGGCGAGGTGAAGCGCATGGCGCGCACCTCGGGCGCGGTCACCGGCATTGCGGCGCGGGTGGCGGGCGAGCGATTCCTCGGCATCAAGACCAACAAGGACGCCCATGCGGGGGACCTCAAGGCGATCCTGGGCGGGCTGAAGGGGCCGATGATGAAGGTGGCCCAGTTCCTCGCCACCATCCCCGACGCGCTGCCCGAGGAATACGCGCGTGAACTCGCCACGCTGCAATCCAACGCGCCCCCCATGGGCTGGGCCTTCGTGAACCGCCGCATGGGCACGGAGCTGGGCGCCAATTGGCAATCCAACTTCGCCGAATTCGGGCGTGAGGCCGCGGCCGCCGCCTCGCTCGGCCAGGTGCATCGCGCGAAGCTGAAGGACGGCACCGAAGTCGCCTGCAAGCTGCAATACCCGGACATGAACTCCGTGGTGGAGGCGGATCTCAAGCAGCTCAAGCTCGGCATGCAGCTCTATCGCAAGATGGACAGCGCGCTCGACAACGAGGACGCCTATGCCGAGATCGCCGAGCGGCTTCGGGAGGAGCTGGACTACACGCGCGAGGCCGCGCATCAGCGCCTCTATGGCCTGATCCTGGCCGATGAGCCGCGCGTGCATGTGCCGACGCCGATCGACCACCTCACCACGCGCCGCCTGCTGACGATGACCTGGCTGAAGGGCGGCTCCATCCTCAAGCGGCTGGACGAGGAGCCCTCGCTGGAGGAGCGCAACCTCTATGCCGAGGCGCTGTTCCAGGCCTGGTACAAGCCGGTCTATCGCTACGGCGTGATCCATGGCGACCCGCATCTGGGCAATTACCAGGTGCGCCAGCCGGGCCTGCATGACGAGACGGGCGGGATCAGCCTGCTCGATTTCGGCGTGGTGCGGATCTTCCCGCCGAGCTTCATCACCGGCGTCATCACCCTCTATGAGGCGGTGCGGGACGGCGATGACGAGAAGGCGCATTTCGCCTTCGAATCCTGGGGCTTCCGCAACCTCTCGCGCGAGACGATGCTGGTCCTGAAATCCTGGGCGGATTTCCTCTACGAGCCGCTGCTGGAGGACAAGGTCCGCTTCATCCAGCAATCGGAAGACCCGACACATGGCCGCAAGGTCGCGCAGGCGGTGCATGAGGGGCTGAAGCGTACCGGCGGCGTGAAGATCCCGCGCGAATTCCCGCTGATGGATCGCGCGGCGATCGGCCTGGGCAGCGTCTTCTTCCGCCTCAAGGCGCAGCGCAACTGGCACCGCATGTTCAACGAGCTCATCGCCGACTACAGCGAGGAAAAGCTGGCGCAGCGCCAGACGGCGGCGCTGGCCGAGGCGCGGGTGCCGGGCCCGATCTGAGCCCGGCCTCCCCTTCGGATCACCCTTCCGCGCGGATGTTCCCGCGCTCGATCACCTCGCGCCACTTGTCCCGCTCGCGCAGCAGGCGTGCGTCACCGGCGGCGGGTGTGCTGCCGACATAGTCGAAACCGAGCTCCGCGAAGCGGCGGGACACATCCTCCGCGCGGGCGGCGCGGATTGCGGCCTCATGGATGCGGTTGACCGGGCCGTCGGGCGTCGCCTTGGGCGCGGCCAGCATGGCCCAGGTGTAGACGTCATAGCCCCTGAGGCGTGGGTCGCTTTCCGCCATGGTCGGCACCTCCGGGAATTGGCTGATGCGCGTCTCGGTCATCGCGGCCAGGGCGCGGACCGTGCCGGCGCGGATATGTGCGGCGGCACCCGGCACATCGGCGAAGACCATGTTCACCTCGCCCGCCAGCAGCGCTGTCAGCGCCGGGCCGCTGCCGCGATAGGGCACATGCGTCAGCTCCACGCCCATCATCATCTTGTAGAGCTCGGCCCCCAGGTGCAGCGGTGTGCCCATCCCGGCCGAGCCATAGTTGAGCCGCCCGCCCTGGGCCCGCGTCCAGGCGTGGAAGCCCGCGATGTCGCGCGGCGGCGCATCGGCGCGGACGACCAGGATATAGGGCGACGTGGAAACGAGGCTGATGACGCGCAGATCCGCCACGGGGTCATAGGGCATGGGCCGCATGGTGAGCGGCGAGGTGAGGAAGGAGATGGAGCCCATCAGCACGGTGTGCCCATCGGGCCGCGCCTGCACCACGGCGCGCGTGCCGATGGTGGCGCCCGCGCCGCCGCGATTCTCGACGGTGACGGGCTGACCCAGGAACTCGCTCAGCTTCGGTGCCATGAGCCGCGCGCCGATATCGGGCGTGCCGCCGGGCGGGAAGGGGACGATCATGTTGATCGGCCGGTCGGGCCAGTTGGCCTGGGCCAGCGCGGGGGTGGCGAGCGGCAGCAGGAGCGCCGCGCGGCGCGGGATGCGGATGGTCATTCTTGGTTCCTCCCGTTCAGAGGAGGTTACGATACCGCGAAACCCGGCTTTCCCAAGGGTTGCGCGTCAAGCCCGGCCCATCAGGGCCAGCCCCTCCGCCACCGAGACGAATTCGCCGCCGGCCATGACACGCTCCTTGCCGAAGCGCTTCTCGAAGAGGCGGCGCACGGCGGGCACCAGGGATGTGCCGCCGGTCAGGAAGACGCGGTCCACCTCTGGCGCGCTCAGCGATGCGTCGGCGAGTGCCGCCTCAACCGCGGCGCCGATCTGCTTCAGTTCCGGCGCGATCCAGGATTCGAAATCGCGGCGCGTGATCTCTTCGTCGACCGTGAAATCCGCGTGGCGGAATTGCAGGCGCGCGTGCGGCTTGGCGGACAGCGCGGCCTTCACGCCGGAGATGGCGCGATACAGCTCGTAGCCGACCTCCTCCTCGATGAGCTGGATGAGCTGGTGCAGGCGCTCGGGCTCGGCCGCGTTGCGGGCCACATCGGCGATGTCGCGCAGCATGCGCGGCGCGCGCATCAGCGAGAGCAGGTGCCAGCGCGCGAAGCTGGTGTACCAGCCGGGCGGGATGGGCAGGTCGGTGCCCATGACGTTGTAGCTGCCGCCCTTGCCGAGCAAGGGCGAGACGACGTGATCAATGATGCGGAAGTCGAAGGCATCGCCCGCCACGCCCACGCCCGCATGGCCGAGGGGTGTCACGCGCCCGGGCTCGAAGCGCAGCAGCGAAAAATCGCTCGTGCCGCCGCCGAAATCCGCGACGAGCACGGTTGCGGGGTGGTCGAGCGTGGTGGCGAAGCGATGGCCGGCGGCGGCGGGCTCCAGCTCCACCTGCACGGCCGGCAGCCCGGCGGCGGCGAAGCCGGCGCGCAGCCGCGCCTCGCCCAACGCGTCATCCGCCGTCTCGCCCACGAAGCGCACCGGGCGTCCTGCGATGATGCGGGCCCCCTCCAGCTCGGCGGCGAAGGGGGCGAGGAGTTCGCGCAGGAAAAGGCCGACCAGCGCTTCCAGCCCATAGGGGCGGCCGAGGATACGGGTTTCCTGGAAGCTCCTTTGCGCCAGGTAGCTCTTCATGGAGAGGATGAGCCGCGCCTCCAGCGGGTCCTCCAGATAGGCGCTGATGCCGGCCGGGCCGGCGGCGTGCAGCAGCCGCCCGGCGCCGTCGCGCCAGAAGCAGAGGATGGAGCGGAACACCTCCTCCGTGGCGCGGCGCAGCACGCGCACCTCGCCCTCGGGGGAGAGGGCGGTCACCACGGAGTTCGTGGTGCCGAAGTCGATGCCGATGACGCGTTGCATCGCGCGCTTGAACCGCCCTGGCGCCCTCTTGGCAAGGCGCGGCTTTGCCGTGACGCTGATCCGCATGGAACCCATGCTTCGGCTGCTTGGCCGCCACAACGCCTTCAATGTCCGCAAGGTGCTCTGGCTCCTGGATGAGCTGGGGCTGCCCTTCGCACAGGAGGATTGGGGGCGCGGCTTCCGCTCGACGGATGATCCGGAATTCCTGGCGCTCAACCCGCTCGGCACCGTGCCGGTGCTGGTGGATGGCGAGGCGGTGATCCGTGAGTCGCACGTCATCCTGCGCTACCTCGCGGCGCGGGCGGGGGCGGAGGCGCTCTATCCCACGCCGCTCGCGGCGCGCGCGAAGGTCGAGGCCTGGATGGACTGGGTGGCCTATGAGATGTCCATGCCCATGCGCGGCGCCTATCTGGGGGGCGAGTTGGGGCTATCGCCGTGGAACCGCGCCTCCTTCGTGCAGATGGGGCGCGCGGAATATGCGCGGCGCATGGGGCAGCTGGATGAGGCGCTGCGGGATGCGCCCTATCTCGCGGGCGAGGCCTTCACGCTGGCCGACATTCCGGCCGGCTTCGTGGTGCATCGCTGGTTCTCGATGAAGAGCGTGGAGCGCACGCCGCTGCCGGCGCTGGCGGCCTATTACGAGCGGCTCTCGGAGCGTCCGGCCTATCGCGCGCATATCCGCAACGGGCTGCCCTGAGGGCTTGTGGCTTCATGCCCGACAGCGCACCCACCCGCGAGCAAGCAGCCGGCCTTGCAGCGGGCATGAGGGCTCAAGCCCGTGATGGAGAAATCTAGCCGCATGCGCGGCTTCGCCATCGCCGTCATCACCGCGCAGGTGCTGACGCAGATAGGCGCCTTCACCCTGCCCGCGCTGCTGCCGGAATATCTGCGCCGCTGGAACCTCTCCGCCACCGAGGCGGGCTGGCTGATCGGTGCGTTCTTCGCCGCCTATGTGGTGGTGGTCCCGGTGCTGGTCTCGCTGACCGATCGGCTGCCGGCGCGGCGGATCTACCTGCTCGGCACGGGGCTGACCGCGGCCTCGCATCTGGGCTTCGCGCTTGTCGCGGATGGGTTCTGGAGCGGGCTGATCCTGCGCGCCATGGCCGGCATGGGCTGGGCGGGCTGCTACATGCCGGGGCTGAAGGTCATCGCCGAGCGGCTGGAGGGCAACGCGCAATCGCGCGCCGTCTCCTGGCATGCGGCCGGGGTGGGGATCGCGGGCGCGATCTCCTTCGCGGTGGCGGGGTTCTGGGCGTCGCTGGGCGGCGCGGAGGCGGCCTTCCTGTTCAGCGGTGGCGCGGCGCTGGTGGCTTTCATCATCGGCGCCGTGGTGATGCCGCGCACGGCGCCGCGCTCGCCCGCCGTGCCGCGCCGGCTGCTGGATTTCCGTCCCGTGCTGCGCAACCGCGCGGCGACGGGCTGGATCATCGGATACACGGTGCATACCTGGGAATTGGCGGCGCTGCGCGCCTGGGCGGTGACGTTCCTGACGCTCACCATCGCACGCGCCGGCGCGCCGGACTGGCTGCCCGGGCCGACCGCGCTCTTCACGGCGGCGGGGCTGGCCGGCATCGCGATCTCGGTGACGGGCAATGAGACGGCGCAGCGCTTCGGGCGTGCGCGCGTGGTGGCCTGGGCGATGGCGGGTGGGGCGCTGATGTCGGTGGCGACGGGGCTTTCCGCCTGGGTCTCGGCGCCGCTCGCGGCGCTGAGCGTCGTCTTGTGGAATGCGGCGATCTACCTGGATTCCTCGGCGCTCACCGCGGGCACCGTCCAGGCGGCCGGGCCGGAATTGCGTGGCGCCACCATGGGGCTGCACAGCATGTGCGGCTATGCGGGCGGCTTCGTCGGCCCGGTGGGCGTGGGGTTGGCGCTGGACCTGCTCGGCCCGGACAATCCGGCGGCCTGGGCGCTGGCCTTCGGGCATCTCGCGCTGATCACGCTGGCCGGCCTCTTGCTGCTGCGGCGGGTCAGCGCCGCTCGAAGATGAAGGCCAGCACCAGCCCGAAGCCCACCGTCCAGAGCAGCCAGGCCGCGGCACGGCTCAAATCCTCCGAGATGCCGCCGTAGAGCCAGGGCGCCCATGTGATGGCCAACCCGTCGCACATCACCGCCACGCCCGAGCCCAACGCCATGCCGGCGACGATCTGTTGCCGCCGCAGCCCGCCCAGCCGCTCGACCAGCCAAAGGGTGGGCCAGTTGAAGGCGACGCCGCCGGCGAAGGCCAGCACCGTCAGCGCGCCGCCCGAGAAGACGCCGAGAGGGGTGAGCAGGCGGATCAGGATCGCGCCCGAAATCCAGAGCAGCAGGGCCAAGACGGAGACGCGCAGCACCTGCGCGGGGCTGAGCATCTGGCTGCCGTGGGACATGGTGAAATATCATGTAGCGGTCGCTACATTCATAGCACCCCATGCGGCGCGATGCTACGCAAATCCGATGAGCATCCGTGAGGAACGCCGCGCCGCCGCCCTGGCCCGGATGGGCGAGCACCTGCTGCGCGAGGGCCTGGCCGGCGCCAGCCTGCGCGCCCTGGCAAAGGCGGCGGGCACCAGCGACCGGATGCTGCTCTACTATTTCGCCGACAAGGATGAGATCGTGACGGCGACGCTGGAACATGTCGCCGCGCACCTGGCCGCCTTGCTGGATGCCGCGGGCTCTGGCGCCGGCCCGCGCCCTTATCCCGTGCTTCTGGACGAATGCGCCGCCGCGTTCCGCCAGGCCGATTTCCAGCCCTTCATGTGGCTCTGGCTCGAACTCGCCGCCGCGGCTGCGCGGGGGCAGGAGCCGCACCGCGCGATGGCCGGGCGCATCGCCGATGGCTTCCTCGCCTGGGCCGCCGCGCGATTGGACACGGCCGATCCGGGCGAGCGGGAGGCGCAGGCGGCGCTGCTGCTGGCGACGGTGGATGGGCTGGCGCTGCTGCAGGCGGTGGGGCGCGGCGCGGCGGCCGGGCGGGCGCTCACCGCCGCCGTGCCTCGTTCAGCAGAAGCAGCGCCATGAGGGCGAGGCCGATGCCGGACATGGTGGCGATGGCGAGCCGCGGCCCCACGGAATCGCCCAGCGCGCCCATCGCCAGCACGCCGAGCGGCCCCATGCCGATGCAGGTGGTGACGAGGCCCAGCACGCGGGAACGGATCTCGGGGGGGGCCGCCGTCATCACCACCGAGGTCTGCATGGCGGCGAAGCGCGCGGTGCCAAGGCCGCCGATCGCGAGCAGCAGCCAGGCCAGCGCATAGCTGCCGGTGAAGGCGACCACGACCAGCAGCACCATGAAGAGGAAGGAGCCCACGACGAGCGGCGCGGTCCCGGGCGGGTTGCGCCGGCCCAGTGCCAGCCAGAGCCCGCCCAGCAGCGCGCCGAAGGGCTCGGCCGCGGCCAGCAGGCCGATGGCGGCGGAAGAGGCGCCGAAGGCGAGCGTGCCGAACGCCGGAAGGATCGAGTTGTAGCTGAAGGCGAAGACGTTCATCACGAAGGTCACGCCGAGCACGATGCGGAGCGCGGAGAGGCTGAGCACGAGGCGCACCGCCTCGCCGATGCCGGCGAAGGGGTTGCCGGTGGCCACGCGGCGCGGCGGCGCGGTGACGCGCGTGGCGAGGCGCAGCGCCACCAGATGCAGCGCGCAGGCGATGACCGCCGCCACCGCGATGCCGGCGAACTGGTAGATCACGCCGCCCAGCAGCGGGCCCACGGCGCGCGTGGTGCTGCCGGTCAGCGTGTCGAGCGCCACGGCCTGCACCAGGTCGCCTTGCGGTGCGGCATCGGCCGCCATGCGGCGGCGCGTCGCCATCTCGCCCGCCCAGGCGAGGCCGGCGAGCAGCCCCTGCACCATGAGGTGCCAGGGTGCCAGCTCGCCGAAGAAGGCCAGCAGCGCGACGCCGCCCGCCCCGAGCGCGGAGCTGGTCTGCAGCGCGATGAGCAGGCGGCGGCGGTCCAAGCGTTCGGCCAATGCGCCGGCGACGGCGCCGAGCAGCATCATGGGCAGGGCGCGCACCATGGCGACGATGGAGACGGCCAGCGCCGAGCCAGTCATCTCGAAGGTCCAGAGCGTGGCGGCGAGCAGTTCCAGCCAGCGCATGGCGTTGGCGATGCCGCCCAGCATCCAGAGCCGCCGGTAATCCGGCGTGCGCACCAGGCGCAGCAGGGTCGCGGTATCAGGCCGGGCCATGGGCCTCGGTCATGATCGTCATTGGTTCGCGTTTCCGCCCTGAGTCTCGATGATGATGTTGCGGCCTTCAGGCCGTGGTGGGAAGGCCCGCGAGGCGCGCATCCGCCTCGCGCAGCGCGGCGGCGCGGTCGGACTTCGGCCCATGGCCGCCGCCGCCGCCGGTCCACATCTCGATCACATCGCCCGCGCGCAGCACCAGGTCATCCTTGGAGCGGACCTCGATCACCGCGTCCCCGCGCAGCACGCGGCAGCCGGCGCACGCGCCATCCTCGCCGCCGGCGAGGCCCGCCGCCGGCACGCGGAAGCGGTCGCAGTAGATCGCGAGCCGCACGCCCTCCTCCAGGATGCGGTAGCGTCGCATGGAGCCGTTGCCGCCGCGATGCCGCCCCGCCCCACCCGTGCCGGGCAGCAGGCGATATTCCTCGATGCGGAAGAAGGGATAGTCGGCATCGGCGGCTTCCACCGGCACATTGGTGCAGTTGGACAGCGGGCCCGCCACCGCATCGCAGCCGTCATTCTCCGAGGATGCGCCATAGCCGCCATCACGGAGCTCGATGAAGACGCGGTAGCGGCCTTCCTTCAGCTGGGTCAGGCAGAAGCTGGTGGTGCTGTCGAAGCCCGTCGCCACCGCGCGTTCGGGGACGGCATGGCCCAGCGCCTTCAGCACCGCGTCATAGGCGCGATAGGTCGCTTCCATGCGCGCGCGGACGGGGGCGGGGAAACGCGGGTTGAGCAGCGTGCCCTCGGGCACGGTGATGGTGACGGCGCGGGCCGCGCCCTCGTTGAAAGGGACGTCATCGCCGCTCAGGAAGGATTTCAGCGCGGCCAGGGTGCCGGAGACGACGGAGGCATAGGGCGCGTTCAGATGCGTGCGCACCTGCGGCGCCGTGCCGGCGAAATCCACGGCCAGCGAATCACCCGCAATGGTGACGGTGGCGCGGACAAGCAGCGGCTCGGCGCCGATTCCGTCATCATCCACGTAATCCTCGCCGGTGTAGGTGCCGTCCGGCAGGTCGCGGATGGCGGCGCGGAGGCGGCGCTCCACATAGGCGATCTGGCCGGCCATGGCACCCTCGACCGTGGCCGTGCCGTGCCGCGCGCAGAGCTCGCGGACGCGGGCGATGCCGGTGAAGCAGGCGGCGAACTGGCTTTCGATGTCGCCGATCGTCTGCTCGGGCACGCGGATATTGGCCGCGATCATCCCGCGGAGGTTGCCCTCCAGCCAGTCGCGCCGGTGGTGCCAGCGCGCGGGTGGGATGATCAGGCCCTCGCCATAGAGATCGGTCGCGGAGGAGTTGAGGCCCGGCGCGCCGCCGCCGATGTCGAGGTGGTGTGCGACCGCCGCCGCATAGCCGATGATCCTTCCCTCCACGAAGATAGGCATGAAGATCAGGATGTCCTGCAGGTGGTGCGCGCCGCGATAGGGGTGGTTGGTGATGTAGAAGTCGCCTTCCTCCAGCCGCTCGGGCGGGCAGGCGGCCATGCAGTGGCGCAGCGTGATGGAGAGCGAGCCGACGAGGACGGGAATCAGCTCGTCACTCTGCGCCACGGCGGCGCCGCTCGCATCCATGATGCCGGTGGAGGCGTCCTTGCCGTCGCGCACGATGGGCGAGAAGGCGGAGCGATAGAGCTTCGCCCCCATCTCGCGCGCCGTGGACATCAGCGCCTGGCCGATGACGGCCTGGTCTGCGGGGCTGATCATGCCGTCCTCGTCAGCAGCAGGTTGCCGGCCGCGTCTTCCTCCGCGCGCCAGCCGGGCGGCACCCAGAGGCTGGCCGTGCTGTCCTCGATCAGGAGCGGCCCCTGCACGGGTGCGGCGAGGCGCGGCGGGCCGGCGAGGCCCGGGAGTTCCTCGCGCGTCACATGCAGGCCCACGCGGTAAGAGACGATCTCGACCGCGCGGCGCGCATCCACCGGCATGCGGTAGATGCGCTCATGCGCCGCGTTGAAGGCGGTGAGCAGGTCCGCCTCGTTGAAGCGCTCCGATGGCATCGGCACGCTGATCTCGAAGGCCTGGCCCACCAGGCGCATGTCGAGGCTCACCTCCAGCCGCCGCGCGCCGGTCACGCCATGCGCGTCGAAACGCGCATCGAGCTCGGCGCGAAGGATGGCGATATCCGCCATGGCCTCGGCCGCCGCGCCAGGTGCGACCGTGCGACGGCGCGTGCGGGCGGCAAGCAGGCTGTGGTCGGCGGCAAGCAGGCCATAGGCGGAGAGCACGCCGGCGCCGGGCGGCACCAGAACGCGCGCCATGCCGAGCTCCTCCCCCACGGCGGCGGCGAGCAGCGGGCCGGCGCCGCCGAAGGGCACCAGCACATGGTCGCGCGGGTCACGCCCGCGCTCGGTGGAGACGAGGCGCACCGCGGCCACCACATGGGCCACGGCGATGCGGATCACGCTCTCCGCCGTTGCCTCGATGGACAGGCCGAGCTGCGCGGCCAGCGGCGCATAGGCCGCGCGCGCCGCCGCGCCATCCATGACCAGGCCGCCGGCGAGTTGCTTCCCGGCGGGGATGCGGCCCGCGATCACCTGCGCGTCCGTCAGCGTCGGCCGGGTGCCGCCACGCCCGTAGCAGGCCGGGCCCGGCACGGCGCCCGCGCTGCGTGGCCCCACGCGCAGCATGCCGCCCTCATCCACCCAGGCGAGCGAGCCGCCGCCGGCCCCTACCGTCGTGATGTCCAGCATGGGCATCTGCACGACCAGGCCATCCACCCGCGCCTCGCGCGCCAGTTCCGGCCGGCCATCCGCGATCAGCGCCACATCCGCGCTGGTGCCGCCCACATCGAGGGTGATGATGTCCCGCACGCCGGAGCGTCCGGCCTGGCGCACCGCGCCCATGACGCCCGCGGCCGGGCCGGAGAGCAGGGCGCTTGCCGCATTGCGCCGCATGGCGGCGGCCGGCACGCGCCCGCCATTGGACTGCATGACCGAGAAGGCGCCGGTGAAGCCGCCCTCGGTCAGGCGCGCTTCCATCCGGCCCAGATAGGCGTCCAGCACCGGCTGCACATAGGCGGAGAGCGCCGTGGTGCTGGCGCGCTCATATTCGCGGAATTCCTGCGTGACCTCATGCGAGGCGGTGACGGGCAGGCCGGGGGCGAGGCGGCGGACCAGATCGGCCAGCGCCGCCTCATGCGCCGGATTGGCATAGGCGTTGAGCAGGCAGATGGCGAGCGCGCCGTAGCCGCCCGCGGCGAGGAAGGTGGCGAGGCGGGGTGCGAAGCCTTCCGCGTCGAAACCGCGTTCCGCCGTGCCATCGGCCAGCATGCGCTCGGGCACCTCCAGCGAATCCGCGCGGGCCACCAGCGGCTCGGGCTTGCGGTAGCGGAGGTTGAAGAGCTGCAGCTTGTCCTGCCGGCCGAGCAGCAGCACGTCGCGGAAGCCCTCCGTCACCAGAAGCGCGAGCCGCGCGCCGCGCCGCTCCAGCACTGCATTGGTGGCGACGGTGGAGCCATGGACGAACTCCTCCATCGCATCGGGCGCGATGCCGGCGGCGGCCAGCGCATCGAAGGCCGCGGCATCGGGCGCGGCGGGCGTGCTCGGGACCTTCGCCACGCGCACGCCCTCGGGGCCGATGCTCACCAGATCCGTGAAGGTGCCGCCGATCTCGATTCCGACCGAACGCATGCCCCTTACTGCACGCTGATGCGTGCTTCGCGGATCACGCGGCCCCAGCGCTCGGTCTCCTCGCGCGCCAGCTGACCCAGCGCCTCGGGCGTGCCATCGGCGGGTTCCGCGCCGAGTTCCAGGATGCGCTGGCGCACGGCGGGCCGCGCCATGATGCGACGGAAACCGGCGTTCAGCCGCTGCACCACGGGGGCGGGCACCTGGCCGCCGGTGAAGAGCGCGAACCAGGACAGCACCGAATAGCCCGGCACCGTCTCGGCCACGGTGGGGATATCGGGCGCCGCCACCGCCCGGTTGGGCGAGGTGACGGCGAGGCCGGTGAGGCGCCCCGAACGCACCAGCTCGATCGCGCCGGGCATGTTCTCGAACATGAGCTGGATCTGGCCGCCCTGCAGGTCGGTCAGCGCGGGTACGCTGCCGCGATAGGGGACATGCACGATGTCCACGCCCGTCATCAGCTTGAAAAGCTCGCCTGCCAGATGCGTCGTGGCGCCGATGCCGGCCGAGCCGAAATGGATGGCGCCCGGGCGCGCGCGGGCGGCGGCGATGAGCTGCGTGATGTTGGTGATGCCGCTTGAGGGGTTCACCACGACGAGGTTCGGCACGTTCGCCACCAGCATGACGGGTGCGAGGTCCCGCAGCGGGTCATAGGGCAGGCTGGACATGAGCGCGGGCGCCGTCGCGATCGGCCCGGGCGTGCCCATGACCAGGCTGGTGCCATCGGGCGCGGCCGCCGCCACCTGCGCCGTGCCCGTCACGCCGCCCGCGCCGGGGCGGGATTCCACGATGATGGGCTGGCCGAATTCCGTCTGGCCATGCTCGGAGAGGATGCGGGCCAGCACATCGGTCGTCCCCCCGGTGGTGAAGGGCACCATGAGGCGGATGGGCCGCGCCGGCAGCTCCTGCGCCTGGGCGCTGACCGCCAGAAAAGGGGTGGCCAGAAGCAGGGAGCGTCGGTTCATCGGCCTTCACCTCACGAATGTGTTCGGACAAGTCTGGCCAGCCACGTCACGGCATGCAAGCGGCGCGTGAAGCCGCTATAAGCCTGCACAAAGCCCGGAGGATTTCATGCAAGCCACACGTCGCGCCGCCTTGGCGCTGCCCGTCCTCGCCGCACCCGCGTTGGCGCAGCCCGCCTGGCCCGATCGGCCGGTGCGGATTATCGTCAGCTTCCCGGGCGGTTCCACGCCCGATATCGCCGCGCGTGCCGTCGCGACCCATTTCCAACAGGTCTTCGGCCAGCCCTTCGTGATCGACAACCGGGCGGGCGGTGGCGGGACGATCGGCGCCGAGGCGGCGGCGCGCGCGACGGATGGGCATACGCTGGGTGTCACCATCGGCGGGCCCGGCTCCATTGCGAAGATCCTGAACCCGGCGCTGGCCTATGACCCGGTGACGGAACTGCAGCCCGTCTCGCTGCTGGCGCGCATGCCCCTCGTGCTGGCGGTGAACCCCAATGTGCCGGTGCGCAGCGTGGCGGAGCTGATCGCCTATGCGAAGGCCAATCCGGGCAAGCTGAACTATGGCTCGGTCGGTGTGGGCAGCACCGGCCACATGCTGGTGGCCGAGATGGCGGCGCGGCATGGGCTGGACATGACGCATGTGCCCTTCCGCTCCGTGCCGCAGAGCGTCACGGAAATTGTCGCCGGGCGGATCGAGCTGATGGCGGCCGCCGCCGGTTCGGTGCTGGGCCAGGCGCGGGGCGGGCAGGTGCGGGCGCTGGCGGTCTCGGGCGATGCGCGCATGGCGCAGTTGCCCGACGTGCCGCTGCTGACCGAGGCGGGCGAGCCGGGGGCGGGCATCTATGCCTGGATCGCGCTCTTCGCGCCCACCAACATGCCGGCGGATCGCGTGGCGCGGATCGCGCAGGAGGTGGGTCGCGCGCTCTCCAACCCCGAGACGGGGCGCACGCTGGAAGCGGCGGGCTTCGAGCCGCTCGGCACGCCCCCCGCGCTGCTGCAGGCTCTGATCCAGTCGGAGGTGGCGCATTGGGGGCCGATCATCCGGCGCCTGAACATCCGGCCGGAGAGCTGAGTTTTATCGCGCCCTCAAGCGCCGGGCGCGGCCTCCGCGCGCTTGGCTTCGGATCGCTGAAGCGATCCGGCTCGGCTATTCGCCTCGCATTCCGTGGGGGCGTGGCACGGACGGCCAAGTGGCCTCTGCGGCGCCGTTTCAACGAAAAGGGCGGTGCCTTGCGGCAGCGTCCTTCGTGTTTGCGTCCTCACCGGATCCGGACCAGCGGCCCGCCGCTTGTGCGGCGAAGCCAAGCGCGCGGATGCGCGCGCCCGGCCTCTGAGGGCCTCAACTACTTGTGGCCGCCAGCCGCCTGGTCCCGCGTCTTGTAGAGCGAGAAGATGATGCCGCCGGCGATCAGCGCGCCGGTGACGCCGAGCGAGAACGCCGGGTCCAGCTTCCCGAAGATCTGGTTCCAGAAGATCTTCACGCCGATGAAGACCAGCACCATGGCCAGCGCGTACTTCAGGTACTCGAAGCGGTGCACCATGGCGGCCAGCGCGAAGTAGAGGGCGCGCAGGCCGAGGATGGCCATGATGTTCGCGGTGTAGACGATGAAGGTGTCGGTCGTGATGGCGAAGATCGCCGGCACGCTGTCCACCGCGAAGATCAGGTCGGCGATGTTGATCACCACCAGCGCGAGGAAGAGCGGCGTGGCGGTCAGCGCCAGCTTGCCCGTCTTGGGGTCGGGCTCGCGAACGAAGAACTTCTGGTCATGCAGCTTGTCCGAGACGCGCATGTGCTTCTTCATGAAGCGCACCACGGGGTTCTTCGAGATGTCCGGGTCGCTCTCGGGAACCATCAGCATCTTGATGCCGGTGCCGATCAGGAAGGCGCCGAAGATGAAGAGGATCCAGGAATACTCCTGCACCAGGGCCGCGCCCACCGCGATCATGATGCCGCGCAGGATGATGACGGCGATGATGCCCCAGACCAGCGCCCGGTACTGGTATTTCCGCGGGATCGCGAAATAGCCGAAGATCAGGCTGATCACGAAGACGTTGTCGATCGAGAGCGCCTTCTCGATGAAGAAGCCCGTGAAATAGGTGATGCCGGCATGCGTGCCGTCGCTCGTCGTGATGTAGCCTGCCGAATAGGCCCACCAGATCGCGGCACCGTAGAGAATGGCGAAGCCGATGTAGAAGGCGGAGAGGACCAGGCTCTCCTGGATGCCCATCTCCTTGTCGGTCTTGTTCAGCACGCCGAGGTCGAAGGCGAGCAGCGCGATGACGATGGTCAGGAAGCCCGCCCACATCCAGATCGGCTTGCCGACCCATTCAAGCAACAGGAAATCCATGTGATTTCTTACTCCTCTGGGCGGGGCCGTGATGGTTTTGCCCCGCGCGATGGCAAAAACATCCGACATCACGTGGGTGAAGTTTCCCTTCACCCGCGCCAGAGGGGCCCGGATGCGCGCCATATGGCCGATTTCTTACGGGGACGCAAGATTGCGCTGAACCGGACCTGAATGAAATTCCCATTGCGGCGGGAGCGCCCGCGTCCCACATAAGGCCCTTGTCGGGAGGGGAGTTTGCGCTCGGAGCGGGCGCACACTAGGTTCCCGCCAGCATAAGCACCACGGGATCGAGGCGCGACGATGGGTTCTTTCAGCATTTGGCATTGGTTGGTGGTTCTGCTGGTCGTTCTGCTGCTGTTTGGCAGCGGCAAGATCAGCGGCCTGATGGGTGACGTCGCGAAGGGCATCAAATCCTTCAAGGCGAACATCAAGGAGGACGAGAAGCCCGCCGACGCTTCCATGGCCGCCGAATCGGCCCCGCCGGCCGGCACCATTGCCGGCCCGCAGGGTGGCACGGCCACGGCCGCCACGGCCGAGCCCGCCAGCGGCACGACCAACGCCACCGGCCGCCCCGCGGCCTGAGCGCGCGCCGGGCCTGGCCCGGCGGGAGACGAGCGTGATTCCTTCCGAAGCGACCGAGGCGATTCGCGCGGCCGGGCGCCGGATGGATTCGCGGGGATGGGTGCCGGCCACCGCCGGCAACATCTCTCTTCGCCTGGCCGATGGCCGCATCGCCATCACCCGCTCCGGATTTCACAAGGGCTTCATCCCGGAAGACGGGGTGATGACCGTGGATCTGGACGGCCGGCCGGAGCAATCCAACCTCCGTCCCTCGGCCGAGACCGGGCTGCATTGCGGCATCTATCGCCGTTTCCCCCAGGCGGGCGCCGCGCTGCACGGGCATTCCGTGCCGGCGACGGTGCTTTCGCGCCTGGCGGGACCGCACATCACCCTTGCGGGATATGAATTGTTGAAGGCCTTCCCGGGCCTGCCGACGCATGAGGCGGCGATCCGCCTGCCCGTGCTCGAAAATGACCAGGACATTACAAGGCTGCAGGCTCGGGTGACTGAGGCCTGGGATGCCGATCCCGCCCATCCGCCGGGCTACTTGATCCGCGGCCACGGCGTCTATGTATGGGCCGAGGACATGCCGGGCGCCCTGCTGCGCCTGGAGGCGCTGGAATTCATGCTCGAATGCGAGCTGGAAGCACGGAGATTGCCGCGATGAGCCGTTTGACCGTCTGGGACGCCGCGACCAAGGCGGAGATCCTCCGCACCGAGGACGCGGAGAAGATCGCCGCCACGCTGGAGGAAGTGGGCGTGCGCTTCGAGCGCTGGCCCGTCGCGCCCCTGCCCAAGGGCGCGCCGGCCGAGGAGGTGCTGGCCGCCTACAAGCCGCATCTCGATGCCTTCCTCGCCGAGACCGCCGCCGGCACGGCCGATGTGATCCAGCTGACACCCGACCATCCCATGAAGGGCGCGTTGCGCGACAAATTCCTCAAGGAGCACACCCACACCGAGGATGAGGTGCGTTTCTTCCATGAGGGCGCCGGCAATTTCGTCCTGCACCTGAACGGCCGCGTCTATGACGCGCATTGCACCCAGGGCGACCTGATCAGCGTCCCGGCCAACACGCAGCATTGGTTCGACAGCGGCGACGCGCCCGACTTCACCGTTCTGCGCGTCTTCACCGACACCTCGGGCTGGACGCCGCACTACACCGGCACCGACATGGCGGAACGCTTCCCGGTCGTGGTGGGCTGACGCTTTTCCCCACGAAGCTTTCGGCGACTCAACCGCCGCGTTGCGGCGTCCGCGCCGCCGAAATCTTCGCGGGGGCCCCGTTTTCGTGGTTCCTGGTGGGCCTGCTCCGTTGCCGCGGCAAAGCCGCGGCGCCGACCAGGGGGCCACGTCGTCCTGAGAGGGTTTGTTGATGATCACGCATGTCCTCTCCGACATCGAAGGGACCACCACCTCCATAGCCTTCGTGCATCGCAGCCTGTTTCCCTACGCCGCTTCGGCGCTGGAAGCGTTTCTGGCGGCGCACGGCGATGAGCCGGAAGTCGCCGCGATCCTCGCCGATGTGCCGGGCGATCCGCTGACGACGCTGCGCGAATGGATGGCGGCGGATGCCAAGGTCACGCCGCTCAAGGCGCTGCAGGGGCTGATCTGGGCGCAGGGCTACGCCGATGGCGCGCTGCGCGGGCATCTCTGGCCCGACGTGGCGGACGAACTGCGTGCCTGGCATGCGCGGGGCCTGCACCTCGCCATCTATTCCTCTGGCAGTGAGCAGGCGCAGCGGCTGCTCTTCCGCCATTCCGAGGCGGGCGACCTGGAACCGCTCTTCGAGGGCTTCTTCGACACGCGCATGGGCGCCAAGCGCGAGGCCCAGAGCTACACGCGCATCGCCGAAGCCTGGGGCGCGGCACCCGCTTCCATCCTCTTCCTCTCCGATGTGGCGGAGGAGCTGGATGCGGCACGTGCGGCCGGCCTCGCCACCTGCCAGCTGGTGCGGCCGGAGGATGGAACGCTGCCCTCAGGCCGGCATCCCGAGGCCGCGGATTTCAAAGCTGTGAACTCGCTTCTCGCGGCGTGACACCGGGCGGGCGCGCGGTTAGAACCGGCCCGACCGCCATCCCCGCGGAGATCCGCCCATGCTGACGACCTACACCGTCGAGAACGGCCACCTCGCGGTCCGCGACCATGTGCGCGACGCGGAGGGTCTGCGCCGCGCGGTCTGGATCGACATGCTGCAACCCTCGCTGGAGGAGGAGCACGCGGTGCAGGCGGCACTCGGCATCGAGGTGCCGACGCGCGAGGAGATGCAGGAGGTCGAATCCTCCTCCCGCCTCTATCGCGAGGAGGATTCGCTGGTCCTTACCGCGAACTTCCTGCATGGCGCTGAGACGGGGAATTTCGGCTCCACCCCCATCTCCTTCGTGCTGACGCCGACCGCGCTCATCACCGTACGCTACGCCACGCCCAAGGCCTTTCCTGTCTTCACGGCGCGCTGCCAGAAGACGCCCGCACTGGTGAGCAGCGCGGATGCGGTGATGCTCCACCTCTTCGAGCAGATCGTGGACCGGCTGGCCGATATCCTCGAGCGCATCAGCAGCGACATGGACCGCGCGAGCCACAACATCTTCCAGCGCGGCACGGAAGACCCCGCCACCAAGCGCGACCGCAACCTGAAGGAGGCGCTGCTGACGCTGGGCCAGGTGGGGGAGGTGACGACGCGCGCCTCGGAAACGCTGCTCGGCCTCAACCGCATCTTCACCTTCGTCAGCGCCGAGAAGGCCATGGCGGTGCGCAAGGAGAACCAGGGCACGATCAAGACCCTGGTGCGCGATGTGCGCTCGCTCGTCGAATACGCGAATTTCCTGAACAGCAAGGCGACCTTCCTGCTGGACGCGGTGCTCGGCATCATCAATGTCGAGCAGACGAACATCATCAAGACCTTCACCGTGGTGAGCGTGGCGCTGATGCCGCCCACGCTGATCGCCTCGATCTACGGCATGAATTTCCAGCACATGCCTGAATTGGAATGGACCTTCGGCTATCCGCTCGCCCTCGGCCTGATGGTGGCGACGGCGGTGCTGCCCATCTGGTTCTTCAAGAAGCGCGGGCTGCTGTAGTACGTCTCATTCGCTGCGCTTTTCTCTTCCTTGATCGCCCAAAGAAAACTAGCGTGCGGTGGTCCTCATCACCGCGTGAAGCCATTGGAAACGCGGTGAAAAATTGAAATTTTAAGTATTGGATCTCAGCGCGTGGACGTCACGCCCGGACAAGAGAAGCCGGCGCCCGCCGTGAAGCGGCCGCCGCCGCCGCCGCCCTCGGGCCGTGACTTGCTGGGCCGTGCTGGGCGCATCCTCTTCGCACTCGCCATCCTCTGCACCACCGTGTGGTTCATTTACGATCGCTTCTTCGTCGTCAGTGCGCAGACCGCCGTGCTGGCCGGGCGGACCATCACGCTGCGCGCCCCCATTGATGGCCGCCTCGACATGCCGCTGCGCTTCCCGGGCGAACAGCTCTCCGAAGGCACGCTCTTCGCCGCCGTGGTGAACGAGCGCGCGGCCACGCTGGCCCTCAGTCAGCTGCGCGCCAACATCGCCGCGCTGGAGGCGGAGCTCCAGGCGCTCGACCATCGCGCCGCCGGCACCAGCGCCCTGCTGCAGGAGGCCGCCGGCACGGCCGAGGCCTTCCGCCGCACCCGCGTGGACCAGATCGCCGCCCGCCTGGCCGAGGCGGAATCCCTGCTGCGCGTGGCTGATGCCCGCCTCCGGGAAGCCACCGCCGCCGCCGCGCGCGGCCAGTCCCTCGTCCGCCAGGGTTTCACCACCGCGGCACAGATGGACGTCCTGCGGCGCGACCTCGATGTGGCGCGCGACAGCCAGCGGGCGCTGGCCGAGCGCCGGGATTCCCTGCTGCTCGAGCAGGCCGGCGCCGTGGCCGGCATCTTCGCCACCGACAACGCGACCGACCGATCCATCTCGCAGCAGACGACCGACCGGCTGGCCCTGACGCTGGTCGAGCTCAACGCCATGATGGCCGAACGCCGCGCCCGCCTGCCCGCCCTGCAACGCCAGGCCGACCGTGAGGAGCAGCTGCTCACGCTCAACCAGGAAGGGCCGATCCGCGTGCCCGCGCCCTCCGTCATCATCCGCGTGCTCGCCCATCACGGCGAGGTGCTGCGCGCCGGGCAGGAGGTGGCGAAGCTCGCCGCCTGCGGCGAACCCATCCTGACGGCCGAGCTGGATGAGCGCAGCATGCGCCAGGTGCGCGTGGGCCAGAAGGCGGAGTTCCGCCCGGCCGGCAGCCGCGAGGTGCTGACGGGCGAGGTGGTGCAGGTGATCCCCGTCAGCCTCACGCCCGGCGAGGCGCGGGGCCGCCCGCAGGCCCTGCTGCGCATCGCCTCCCAGGCGGAGGCCTGCGAGACGGGGCGCATGGGCGAAGTGCGCTTCCTACGCTGAACATGGAGATCAGCGACCCCCTCGCGCCGGCCTTCATCCCCTGCCTCATCATCCTCAGCCTGTCGCTGATCCTGGCCTTCGTGCGGCCGGAGCAGCCGCAGGTGCGGTGGTGCGCGGCGATGCTCACCGCCGTCCTGCTCATCCGCTATCTGGTCTGGCGCGCGACGGACACGCTGCCGCCGCTCCAATGGGATGCGATGACCATCGCCTCCTGGTTGTTCTTCGGCATCGAGATCATGGGCAGCCTGGCGGGGCTGATCCTGCTGCATGTCCTCTCCCGCACGATTGATCGCGGCGAGGAGGCGACGAACAACCCGGTGGAAGGCCATCCGGGCGGCCCGCCGCTGATCGACATGCTGATCCCGACCTATAACGAGCAGGCGGAGATCCTCTATCGCACCATCGTGGGCGCGCTCTCGCAGGATTATCCCCGCTTCCGCGTCTGGGTGCTGGATGACGGCAAGCGCGAATGGCTGCGCGCGATGTGCGAGGAGTTGGGCGCGCATTACCGCATCCGCGGCGACAATAGCCACGGCAAGGCGGGCAATATGAACGCCACCTTCTGGGACCTGATGAAGCTGCCCGACCCGCCGGATGTGATCGCCGTGCTGGATGCGGATTTCATCGCAACCCCTCAGTTCCTGCGGCGCAGCGCCGCCCTGCTGCACGACCCCAAGGCCGCGCTGGTGCAGACGCCGCAGCATTTCTTCAACCCGGACCCGATCCAGCTCAACCTGGGCGACCCGGCGCGCATCCCGGATGAGCAGCGCTTCTTCTTCGACGTGATCCTGGCCTCCAAGGACGCGCATGGCACGGCCTTCTCCTGCGGCACCTCCTCCATGGTGCGGGCTGATGCGCTCGCAGAGATCGGCGGGTTTCCGACGGAAAGCGTGACCGAGGACATCCTGCTCTCCATCAAGCTCACCGGCCTTGGCTACCACACTGTCTACTTGAACGAGCCGGTGACGGCGGGTCTCGCCCCCGAGGGACTGCAGGAATATCTGACGCAGCGCGGCCGCTGGTGCCTCGGCACCATGCAGATCGTCCGCACGCCCTGGGGGCCGCTGACGCCGGGGCCGACGCCCTTCAAGATGCGGCTGCACACGCTGGACACGGTGCTGTTCTGGACGATGACGCCCATCCTGCGCGTCATCTGCATCCTGGTGCCCCTCCTCTACTGGTGGACGGGCTTCGTGATCGTGCAGGCGGACCTCGCTGGCCTGCTCGAAAACCTCGGCCCCTATTGGCTGAGCTGCGTGATCTTCCTGGCCTGGGTCAGCCGTGGCACGAACGTGCCCATCCTGGCGGATGCCATGTCGCTGCTGGTCTGCAGGGAATCGCTCAGGGCGAGCGCCATCGGCCTCTTCGGCTCGCGCAACCAGAAGTTCAAGGTGACGGCGAAGGGTGCGACCCGCGACCGGACGGTTGTGCAATGGAGCCTGGCGGGGCTGTTCCTGGGCCTCGCCGGCCTCACGCTGGGCGGCATCCTGCTGCGGCTGATCACGGGACCGATCGGCGACACGCCGCCGGGCGTGGAATCCATGACGCTGTTCTGGAGCCTCTACAACATCGTCATGCTGGCGGTCGCCGCGCTCATGTGCGTGGAGGCGCCGCGCTTCCGCAAGGAGGAGCGCTTCGTGACGGATGAAGCCGTCGAGGCGCGGATCGGCGACCATCGCGTCACGGCGCATCTCGACAACCTCTCGCTGCAGGGCTGCCGGCTGAGCGCGGATGACCTGCCGCCGCTTGCTGTGGGCGAGGTGGTGCGCATCTCCATCGCCGATGTCGGTGACGTGGAATCCGAGGTGCGCCTGGTGGGCGAGGGCTATGGACAGATGGCCTTCCGCCTCACGCCACCGCAGCGCGCGGCCCTGGTGCGCAAGATCTTCTCCGGCGCCTACCGGCAATCGGTCAGCGCGCTCCGGCCGAGCCAGTTCGTGGCCGTCCTCTGGCGGCGCGCCTTCGGTTGAGGGCAACCCGCCCAGGCTTTGGGCAGGCGCCGGCGCGTGGGGCGGGGATGCCGTTCCGGGGGCGGCTTGACCAATCACCGCAGGCTGGCATGTGGTGGCGTATCCTTCAGGAGCCCGCCATGCCCGCGACCCATCGCATTCCCGCCACGCCAGAGACCATCCGCTGGGGCACCTTCGACGGCGCCTACAAGCCCGTCGCAGAGGTCGAGAGCGGCGACCTCGTCATTCTGCAATGCGTCTCCGGTGCGCCCGACGTGGTGGCCGAGGCCGAGGCGCTGGGCCTGAAGATCCCGCCCGCGCTGGCCGCGATCCACGCGAGCAACCCGCCGCGGCTTGGTCCGCATATCCTCACCGGCCCCGTGGCCGTGAAGGGCGCCATGCCGGGCGACGTGCTGCGGGTGGACATCGAGAAGATCGAGCTCGGCGCCGAATGGGGCTTCTGCGGCTTCCGCCCGCTGGGCGGCACGCTGCCCGAGGATTTCCCCTATCGCCGCATGCTGCACATCCCCGTGGACCACGAGAAGCGCACCGGCCATGTGCCGATCGGTGGCGGCATCACCCTGCCGCTCAGCCCCTTCTTCGGCGTGATGGGCGTGGCCCCGCCGGTCGAGTGGGGCCCGATCAGCACCAAGGAGCCGCGCGCCCATGGCGGCAACCTGGACAATAAGGAGATCGGCGAGGGGGCCACGCTCTTCCTGCCGGTGCATGTGCCGGGCGGCAATTTCTGCGCCGGGGATGGCCATGGCGTGCAGGGCGATGGCGAGGTCTGCATCAACGCGCTGGAGATGTGCCTGACCGGCCATTTCCGCCTGACGTTGATGAAGGGCGCCAACCTGGCCTATCCGCGGGCCGAGACCGCCACGCACTACATCACCATGGGCATGCATGAAGACCTGGACGAGGCGATGAAGAAGGCGCTGCGGGAGATGATCGGCTTCATCACCAGCCGCACCAATCTCAGCGCCGCCGACGCCTACCAGTTCTGCTCGCTGGCCGTGGATTTCCACGTGACCCAGACTGTGAATGGCGAGAAGGGCGTGCATGGCCTCTTGAAAAAAGGCCTTCTTTTTTAACGTGCTCAAGCGCCGGGCGGCGGCTCCGCCGCCTTGGCTTCGCTGCGCGGCCGGTCCGCTGGACCACCAGCCCGGTTGGGCGGCGCCGGCCGCTGTGCGGCCGGATACTCCAAGGGGTTTGCCGTCCTTTCAGGGGCGGCCTGTGCGGCTCCCCCGCCGGGGATTGGATTTCCCGGGCCGATGGCGTTTCATGGAGTGTCTTTTTCTACAAGGAACGTCCATGCGCCGCCTGCTGCTCGCCGCCGCCCTGCTCGCCCCGTTCGGAACCGCCCAGGCGCAGGACGCCTTCTGCCAGGGCCTGCGCCAGATCGTGCAGGCTGCCGCCCAGGATTTCGTGGAGTTGCCCGCCGGCACGCATTATCTGCACGGCTCGGTGAATGAGCGGCGCGGCGTGGCGCCGCCCTTCGATGGCGCACCGCCGCGCGCCGTCTATTACGCCGTGATGCTGCGCGATGATTCGCCCCGCGCCTTCACGCTGGCCGAGCAGCGCATGCGCAGCCTGCAGTCCGAGATCGCCCGCTGCCTGCCGCAGGCCCAGGCCTCGGCCGTGGCGAGCAATGATCGCGGTTCCTACCAGACCTGGACGATGGAGCGTGCGGTGGTGGGCCTGCGCCGCGAGGACAGCCGCGGCTTCGCCTCCTCGACCGAGATCGTGGTTTCCATCATGTCGCGGTGGTAAATCCGGGCACAAAAAAACCCCTCCTCGCGGAGGGGTTTTTCAGGATCAGGCCGCCTCGCCCTTGACCGGCAGGCCCTCGGCCCGGCGCGAGGCGCGCTTGCGCTCATGCGGGTCCAGGTGGCGCTTGCGCAGGCGAACGACGGAGGGCGTCACCTCGACCAGCTCGTCATCCTCGATATAGGCGATGGCCTGCTCCAGCGAGAGGCGGCGCGGCGGGATCAGCAGCAGTGCGTCATCCTTGCCGGCGGCGCGGATGTTCGTCAGCTTCTTCTCCTTCACCGGGTTCACCTCGAGGTCATCGCCGCGCGAATTCTCGCCGATGATCAGGCCCACATAGACCTTGGCACCCGGGTCCACGAAGAGCGTCCCGCGCTCCTGCAGGGCGAACAGCGCATACTGCGTCGTCTCGCCATCCACGTTGGAGATCAGCGAGCCGTTGCGGCGGCCCTCGATCGTGCCGGCCCAGGGCGCATAGCCGTGGAAGAGGCGGTTCATGATGCCGGTGCCGCGCGTATCCGTCAGGAACTCGCTGTGGTAGCCGATCAGCCCGCGCGAGGGCATGAGGAAGGTGAGGCGCGTCTTGCCGCCGCCCGAGGGGCGCATGTCCTGCATCTGCGCCTTGCGGAGCGAGAGCTTCTCGACGACCACGCCGGTATAGGCGTCATCCACATCCACCAGCACTTCCTCGAAGGGCTCTTCCTTCTCACCCGTTTCCGGGTTCTCGCGCATCAGCACGCGCGGGCGGCCGATGGTGAGCTCGAAACCCTCGCGGCGCATCGTCTCGATCAGCACGCCAAGCTGAAGCTCGCCGCGGCCGGCCACCTCGAAGGCGTCGGTCTCGGTCGAGACGGTGACGCGGATGGCGACGTTGCCCTCCGTCTCGCGCTCCAGCCGATCGCGGATCTGGCGGGAGGTGACCTTCTTGCCTTCGCGGCCGCCCAGCGGGCCGTCATTCACGCGGAAGGTCATGGCGAGCGTCGGCGGGTCCACCGGCACGGAGGGCAGCGGCGCGGGCTGCTCGGGCGCGCAGATGGTGTCGGGGATGGTGGTGTCCGAGAGGCCGGCGATGGCGATGATGTCGCCCGCGCGCGCCTCGTCCACCGGCACGCGCTCCAGGCCGCGGAAGGTCAGCAGCTTGGTGAGGCGCCCGGTCTCGACCTGCGTGCCATCGGCGCGCAGCACCTTCACCGGCATGTTGACGCGGGCCACGCCCTGCTCGATGCGGCCGGTCAGGATGCGGCCCAGGAAGTTGTCGTATTCGAGGATGGCGGCGTTCATCGCGAAGGGCGCGTCCTCCTCCACGGCCGGCGGCGGGACGTGCCGGACGATCAGGTCGAACATCGCATCCAGGTTGCGGCGCGGGCCGTCCATGCTCTCATCGGCCCAGCCCTGGCGGCCCGAGGCGAAGAGCATGGGGAAGTCCAGCTGCTCGTCATTGGCGCCGAGATTGGCGAAGAGATCGAAGATCTCGTCATGCACCTCATGCGGGCGGGCGTCCTGGCGGTCCACCTTGTTGACCAGAACGATGGGACGGATGCCGCGGGCCAGCGCCTTGCCCAGCACGAACTTGGTCTGCGGCAGCACGCCCTCGGCGGCGTCCACCAGCAGCACGCAGCCATCCACCATGGAGAGGATGCGCTCCACCTCGCCGCCGAAATCGGCGTGGCCGGGGGTGTCCACGATGTTGAGCTTCACGCCCTTCCATTCCACGGCGGTGCACTTGGCCAGGATGGTGATGCCGCGCTCGCGCTCCAGGTCGTTGCGGTCCATCGCGCGCTCCGCGACCTGCTGGTTCTCGCGGAAGGTGCCTGCCTGCTTCAGCAGCTGGTCCACCAGGGTGGTCTTTCCGTGGTCGACGTGCGCGATGATGGCGAGGTTACGCATGGGCATGGATCAGGACTTCCGGGCAAGTGTGAGGCCCGGGACCGTGGGCGGGCCGGGCGGCGTGGCAATCAATTGCTTGGGTTGCGGGCACAGGCGATGACTGTGCGGCGCACACATAGGCGCAAGCGCGCCAAATTGCCAGCACAGATGTGGGGGGCGGCGGAACGGGGGGATTTTCGTCCGGCCGGGGCTTCGTGTAGCGTCTCCCACCCTGGGAAGCCGATGGCGGAGGCGCGTGGTCTGATGGTCCGTTGGATGATCGCCGCGGGCATGGCCCTGATGGCCGGCCCGGCCCTGGCGCAGGGGGGCAACTGCATCACCGGCAACCTGCTGCGCGTGGATGCCGCCTTTGCGCGGCACGGCGCGGGCGGCACCTTCGATTATTCCGTGCAGGTGACCAACATGACCGCGCGCGAGGTCACCTTCCGGGTGAATTTCCGGATGACCAACACCACCACCAACCCCGCCCTGTTCAGCACCGTCTTCCGCCTGCCGCCCAACGGCAACCGGGTGATCATCGTCGGCAATGGGCGGGAGCAGTCCACCCCCAGCCGCATCGGGGGCGGCGTCGTCCTCACCTGCTGAGGCGGGGCACGCCCTTCGGCCAGTCGCTCTGGCCCAGCACCCAACCCTCCCAGCGCCGCACCATGTCATCGGCCGGGACCATATCCTCCCGCAGGCCGTCCAGCACGGCGACCAGCGCCATGAGGCCGAGGGTGCAGTCCAGGCGGTCCTCGCCCGCCGCATCCGCGCCGAAGCCGTCCTGGATCATCGCGAGCGCCGTGGGGGAGGGGGCGATGCGCAGCCGGTCCAGCGCCGCGCGGAGCGGCCCGGCCAGGGCGAGGCGCGCCGCTCGGTCCCGCTTGCTGCCGGCGAGGCGGAGCCCGAGCTGGCGCAGCGCCTCGGCCGGATAGACCTCGGCCAGGGCCAGGCGGCCCGGGCAGAGGAGCGCGTGCAGCCTGCCCTCGAAGGGCCAGAGGGAAAGCGGCGCGCCGGCCGCCAGCGCGGGGGCCAGCCAGTCCCGCCAGGCGGTGATGGCAGCCTTGCCCGACTGGTTGGCACCCAGCGTCCAGAAGGGCGGCGCGCCGGCAGGCCGGTTCGCGGTCGCCCGGTCGCACCAGCGGTGCAGGGCTTCGGCGTCCGGCAGGCCGAGGGCGGCGGCGTGGGCGGCGCGGGTCATGCCCTTCACGCCGCGCTGCGGGTAGAAGGGCGCGGCGACGCATGCCGTCGCCAGCGTCTCGTTCACCGCGAAGAAGCGCGCATCACCCGCGCGGGCGCGCAGGAAATCGAGGAAGCCGGCCTCCGCCCTTTGCGCCGCATAGGCGCGCGGCACGCCGAGCGGCAGGTCGAGCCCCAGGGCGGCGGGCAGCCCCTCGGCGAGCAGGGCGGCGGCGAAGCTGGCCGGGTCACCCACCGGGCGGGGGGCCTCCAGCCGCCAGCCCTCCGCCCCGCGCCGCGCCACCGCCGCCCAGCGCTTGCCGGGCGCCACCGACCAATCCGCGTGCGCGGCGATCATTCCCATGCAAGGATGGTCCGACCCTGGATGGAGGCGCGCATGGCCTATTCCCCGATGGCGAAGTGGTTCCACTGGATCACGGTGGCGCTGATGCTGATCGCGCTACCGACCGGTTTCGTGATCGGCCACATCAAGGATGCGAGCAAGATGGGCTTCTACGCGATCCATGAGAGCGCGGGGCTGACGCTGCTCATCGTGGCCTCGCTGCGCCTGTGGTATCGCATCAAGCACCCTGTCCCGGTGGAGACGAGCCTGCCCGCGCCCATGCGCCTGGCCGCCACGGGCGTGCATCACGCGCTTTACGGCGCCCTGATCCTGCAGCCGATCCTCGGTTTCTTCGCCACCAATGCCTTCGGCTTCCCGATGCAGGGGGCCACGGCCTATCTCGGCTTCATCCACCTGCCCAAGTTCATGCCGGCCTGGGAGTGGGGGGCCAATGTCCTGCTCTGGCTGCACCAGACATTGGGCTGGGCCATCGTGCTGCTTGTCGCCGCGCATGTGGCGGCGGTGATCTTCCACCAGGCGATCCGCAAGGACGGGACGCTGATCCGGATGGTCTAGAGTCTGATCGCCTTTGGTGGCCCCGCCAAAGGCGTGAATCAGCCTCGCGGCAGGTCTGATCGCCTTTGGTGGCCCCGCCAAAGGCGTGAATCAGCCTCGCGGCAGGTCTGATCGCCTTTGGTGGCCCCGCCAAAGGCGTGAATCAGCCTCGCAACGGGGGCTTTACCCGCCATTCGCCGCCCGCAGCAGCCGGGCCGCGTCATGCTCGGCGTCGCAGGCGATGAAGCGGCCCGGATTGCCCGCCTCGGGCAGGGCCTGCAGGCCGATATCGGCGTAGTAGCGCAGGAAATCGGGCCCCACGCCGGTGAAGGCCGGGCGGCCGCCCTGGCGCTCGCAATAATCGCGGAAGCGCCAGATGGCGGAGACGGCATCGCGCGGATCGCCCACCGGATCGCCATGGGCGATCCAGACCTCGTCGCAGCGGGTGAAGGCGAAGCCCGCGCGCCCCGCTTCGCCCCAGATCACGCCATCGGCGCGTTGGGGCAGGCAGGCGCCCAGCGATTCCAGGCGGGTGCGGTTGCTCTCGTCCAGCGGGTCGGGCCGGATCCGGGCGGGGCGCAGCAGCCGCACCATGCCCACCAGCAGCAGCAGCACCATGATGCCGACGGTGAAGCGCAGCTGGATGGGGGCGCCGGCGAAAAGCACCACCTCCATCCAGGTCTCGCGCTGGAGGCGGCTGGCATTGGCGAGCGTGGCCAGCGCCACGCCGCAGATGGCGACGGCGGCGAGCGGCAGCAGCATCTCGTTCGAGAGCGGTTCGCGCCGCAGCCGGCTCTCGCGGTAGAAGGCGGCGCGCATGGTGGTGAGCAGGGCGGCCACCAGCAGGAAGAGGCCCCAGGTCCACCAATGCTCCTCGCGCAGCCAGGCGATGACCGCGCCGTTCACCAGCAGGAAGAGCGCCATGCCCCAGGCCAGGCGCAGCCGCCGCGCGAGGCCGAAGGCCATGACCAGCAGCAGCGAGCCCACGACGGAGGCGGCGAATTGCGAGGCGAGCGCGGCCTCATACCCCGCCCAGTCCTGCAGCACGAGGGCGGAGACAGGCAGCGAGCCCAGGAAGACCAGCAGCGCGCCGCCGAGTGCGACGAGGCCCGCCAGGATCGGCACCTCCAGCGGCATGGCGCCGCGGCTCAGCGCCTTCAGCGAATCCCGCCGCTGGCCGATCTCGAAACCGGCGAAGAGCGCGCCGGAGATGAACAGCGGCACGATGTAGTAGTAGAGGCGGAAGACGAGCAGCGCGCCCACCACCTCGGCGGCCCCCATATAGGGGGCGAGCCCGATGATGATGGCGCCGTCGAAGACGCCGAGGCCGCCGGGGACGGAGGCGGTGATGCCGAGCGCATAGGCGGCGAGGTAGATGCCGATGAAGCGCAGGAAGGTGAGGCCCTCGGCCGGCGGCAGCAGCACGTAGAAGATGGCCGCCGTGACGGCCACATCCACGGTGGCGAGCAGGCTCTGCGCGATCGCCATCCGCACGCCGGGCAATTCCACGTCATGGCCGAAGACGCGGATGCTGCGGCGGAAGCGGCTCAGCAGCACATAGGCGATGACGACGCCGAAGAGCGGCAGGGCGGCGAGCTGCAGCAGCCAGCGCGGCAGGTGGTCGCCCGCCCAGGGCAGCACTTCGGGCTCGACCAGCAGCACCATGCCGCCCAGCGCCATGCCGCCCAGGCCGAAGGTGAGCGAGGTGAAGCCCACCACCTTGCCGATTTCGAGCGGCGAATAGCCCCAGGCGGAATAGAGGCGGAAGCGCACCGCCGCACCCGAGACGGCGGCGAAGCCCAGGTTGTGCGCCAGCGAATAGCCGCAGAAGGAGGCGAGCAGCGCGCGCCCCCAGCTGGACGGCCGGCCCGCATAGCGCGCGCCTAGCCAGTCATAGATGGCGAGAACCAGGTAGGCGAGGACGGTCAGCCCCGCACCCCACCACAGCGCCCAGGCCGGGATCGCCTGCATGGCGCGCTCGACATCCGCGACCGAGAGGTTGCGGAACTCCCGATGCACGACCCAGATGGCGCCGACCAGCAGCAGCAGCCCGAAGGCTGTGGCGCCGTGGCGCTTCAGGAGACCCAGCGCGCCTTTCACGCGGAGGCATTCTCCCGGGTGAGCGCGTTCTCGATCAGGGCCACCGTCTCGGGCACGCCCATGACGGCGACGGTGCCGCCGAAGCGCGGCCCCTCGCTCTTGCCCAGCAGCACCTCGTAGAGGGCCTGGAACCAGGCGCGGCCGACGCCCATGGAGCCGTCCTTGTTGGGCACGGCGAAGGGCGGGCGGCGGCCGGCGTCATAGACGGCGTTCTGCATCGCCGCCTCGCGCTCGGCCCCGGCGGGCAGGGCCGCGAATTCCGGCGCGCGCTCCAGCAGGATGGCGGCGAGGCCGCGCATCGCCTCGGCTTCCTCGGGCGTGGCGGCGCGGAACTTGCGCTCGGGCGCGATGAAGTCGCGCCAATAGGCGCAGGCATTGCGGATCATGCGGTCCAGCACCGGCTCGCCCTCGGGCGTCAGGCCGGGGTGATACTTGCGCAGATAGGCCCAGAGGCGCTCCGGGTCGTCGGTGTTGGCAATGCCGGCCAGGTTCAGCAGCGTGGCGTAGGAGACGGGCGGCGGTGCGAAATTCGGCACCTGGCCGTCATGGATGTGCCAGGCGGGGTTGGCCGGGTCGTTCTGCGCGCGCAGCTTGGCCAGGTGGCCGATCCATTCATCCACCGTGCGCGGGATCACCTCCTTGTGGAGGCGCTTGGCCGAGCCGGGGGAGGCGAACATGAAGAGCGCGAGGCTCTCCGGCGGGCCATATTCCAGCCATTGCTCGATGGTCAGCCCATTGCCCTTGCTCTTGCTGATCTTCTGGCCGAGCGCGTCGTTGAAGAGCTCATAGGTGAAGGAGACGGGCGGCTCGCTGCCCAGCACGCGGCAGATGCGGCTGGAGAGCTTCACGCTGTCGATCAGGTCCTTGCCGGACATCTCGTAATCCACGCCCAGCGCGTGCCAGCGCAATGCCCAATCGGCCTTCCATTGCGCCTTGCAATGGCCGCCCGTCACCGGGGTCTCGAAGCGCTCGCCCGTGTCGGGGTCGGTCCAGAGGATGGTGCCGGCCTCGAGATTCGTGGCCTCCACCGGCACCTGCATGACGATGCCGGTCCTGGGATGGATCGGCAGGAAGGGGGAATAGGTGGCGCGGCGATCAGGCCCGAGGGTGGGGAGGATCACCTCCCGCACCTCGTCATGCAGCGCCAGCATGCGCAGCAGCGCCGCGTCGAAGCGGCCGGAGGCGTAGTATTCGGTGCTGGACGCGAATTCGTATTCGAAGCCGAATTCGTCGAGGAAGCTGCGCAGCCGCGCGTTGTTGTGCTGGCCGAAGCTGGGATGCGTGCCGAAGGGGTCCGGGATGCGCGTCAGCGGCTTGCCGAGGTGGGGGACCAGCAACTCCTTGTTCGGGATGTTGTCCGGCACCTTGCGCAGCCCGTCCATGTCGTCGCTGAAGGCGATGAGCTTGGACGGCAGGCCGGTGAGCTTCGTGAAGGCGCGCCGCACCCAGGAGGTGCGCGCCACCTCGCCGAAGGTGCCGATATGCGGCAGGCCCGAGGGGCCATAGCCGGTCTCGAACAGCGCCGCGGTTTTGCCCGTGGCGGCCATGCGTTGGGCGAGCTTGGCCGCCTCCTCGAAGGGCCAGGCGCGGATGTTCTGGTATTGCGGATCGGCGGTCATGGGCAGGGGATGGCAGGGGAGGGCAGCGGGGTCAATCTTGACATGCCCAAGCGCCGGGCAGGATTGCACGGGGCGCGCGCAGGCCGGGTGATCCGGCCGAAATGAACCGCCCGCAACCCACTGGCGCGGCGCGCCGGGCTGCGCCAGTTGTCCTTGCGGAGGGACCACCCCATGCCCGAATTCGATCCTGAAGCCTATGCGAAACAGGCGGCGGCCGCGATCGGCCTCACGCTGAACCCGGCCCATCTGCCGGGCATCACCATGAACCTGGCGCTGGCCAAGCGCATGGCGGGGCTGATCGAGCAGATGAAGATCACGCCGGCCGATGAGGCCGCGCCGGTCTACGTGCCACGGAAGACGCCATGAGCAGCGCCGTCTCCCTCGCGGCCGAGATCCGCGCCGGGCGCCGCCGCGCCGCCGATGTGGTGGAGGAGCGTCTGGCGGACATCGCCGCCCGCGATCCCCGCTTCAACGCCTTCACCGAGGTGACGGCCGCCTGCGCCCGGGCCGAGGCGGCGGCGGTGGATGCCAAGGTGGCGGCGGGGCAGGACCCTGGCCCCATGGCCGGCGTGCCGGTGGCGGTGAAGAACCTCTTCGACCTCCAAGGCCTCACCACCCTGGCCGGCGCCAAGATCGAGCGCGACAGCCCGCCCGCCGCGTGCGATGCCTTCCTGGTGCGGCGGATGCAGGCAGCGGGGGCGGTGATGCTCGGCGCGCTCAACATGGATGAATACGCCTATGGCTTCACCACCGAGAACGCGCATTTCGGCCCCTGCCACAACCCGCATGACCTGACGCGCATCGCCGGCGGCTCCTCCGGCGGCAGCGCGGCCGCGGTGGCGGGCGGGCTGGTGCCGATCACCCTCGGCAGCGACACCAATGGCTCGATCCGCGTGCCCGCCTCGCTCTGCGGCATCTGGGGGTTGAAGCCGACCTATGGGCGGCTTTCGCGCACGGGTGGCTTCCTGTTCGCGGCGAGCTTCGACCATCTGGGCCCCTTCGCGCGCGAACTGGCGGACCTGGCGCTCGCCTACAACACCCTCCAGGGCGAGGACCCGGAGGACCCCGCGCAGCATTGGGTGGGTGCCGCGCCGGTGGATCTCAGCCCCGAAACCGGCGGGCTGCGCATCGCGGTGGCCGATGACCACTTCGCGCGCGGCGGCCATGCCGAAGGCTTCGCGGCGGTGCAGGCCGTGGCCCGCGCGTTGGGCGCGACGCGGCGCGTGACCATCCCCGATGCCGCGCTGGGCCGGGCCGCCGCCTTCCTCATCACCATGGCGGAGGGCGCGAACCTGCATCTGCCCAACCTCCGCACCCGGCCCGAGGATTTCGACTTCGCGACGCGCGACCGCTTCCTGGCCGGCGCCTTGCTGCCGGCGCATTGGCTGCAGCAGGCGCAGCGCGTGCGCGCCGCCTATCGCGCCAAGGCGCTCGCCGTCTTCGACGAGGTGGATGTGATCATCGCCCCAGCCACCCCCTATGTGGCGCCGAAGATCGGGCAGGAGATGATCGAGGTGGAGGGCGCCATGATCCCGGTGCGGCCCAATCTCGGCGTCTTCACCCAGCCCATCTCCTGCATCGGCCTGCCGGTGATCGCGGCCCCGATCGCCGATCCGGTGGCGCTCGGCACGCCGGGTGGCATGCCCATCGGCGTGCAGCTCATCGCCGCCCCCTGGGCCGAGGCGAAGCTCTTCCGTGTGGCCGCCATGCTGGAGAAGATGGGCGTCTGCAAAGCCCCTGACGTGAAGGCCTGACCATGTACGAGATCAACATCCCCGACGTGCATGCCGAGGTCTCGGCCGCCTTCTACCGCTACGAGAAGGCGCTGGTGACGAACGACGTCGCGGTGCTGGACGAGCTGTTCTACAACAATGAGCACACGCTGCGCTTCGGCGTGACGGAGAACCTGTTCTCCTATGCCGAGATCGCGGCCTTCCGCGCCGCGCGCCCCAGCCAGGGCCTGGCGCGGGAGCTGATCCGCACCGTCATTACCACCTACGGGCGCGACTTCGGCGTGGCGAATACCAGCTTCCGCCGCGACGGGAGCGACCGCATCGGCCGGCAGAGCCACACCTGGCTGCGGACCGATGAGGGGTGGCGGATCGTGGCCGCGCATGTCTCGCTGCTGCCGCCCGGGGTCGAGTGAAGGGCGTTGAATAGGCGTTACAATTCGGGCCCTCCAAGCCCGCCCTGAAAGCGCCATATCTCCGGCCCAAGCAACGGCCGGAGGTTGGCCATGACACGCATCTGGATCCTGGGTTTGGCCGCGATCGGCCTCGGCGCCTGCACCGTCGGGCCGCCGACGGGGCCGAGCGTCGTCGCCATGCCCCCCAAGGGCAAGGATTTCGCGCAGTTCCAGCGTGAGGACGCCTTCTGCCAGCAGAATGCCTTCAACAGCCTGGGCGTGGCGCCCGAGCAGGCGGCGGCGCAATCGGCCCTCGGCTCGGCCGCCATCGGCACCGCGGTGGGCGCCGTGGCGGGTGGCCTGATCGGCGCGGCCACCGGCAATGCCGGGGCGGGGGCGGCGATCGGCGCGGGCGCTGGGCTCGTAACCGGCAGCGCGGTGGGCGCGGGTGCGGCGCAGAACACCAACCTCAGCATGCAGGGGCGCTACGACGTCATCTATTCGCAATGCATGGCCAGCTACGGCAATGACGTGCAGCCCCTGCAGGTGAATGTGCCCGTGCCGGTCTATGCGCCGCCCGTCTATGCGGCGCCCTACCCCTTCTATGTCGGGCCGCGCGTGGGCTTCGGCTGGGGCTATGGCTGGGGCCGGCCCTGGTATGGCGGGGGCTATTATCGGCGCTGGTGATGGGCTGAAAGGCGGCATGACCGAGCCGCTCGCCCTCTACATCCACTGGCCCTTCTGCGCGTCGAAGTGCCCCTATTGCGACTTCAACTCGCATGTCCGGGAGGGCGGCGTGGATCATGCGCGCTTCCGCGCCGCGCTGCGCCGCGAGCTGGCGCATGAGGCCAAGCGCGTCGGCCGGCGGCCGCTGGCCAGCATCTTCTTCGGCGGCGGCACCCCGAGCCTGATGGAGCCCGAGACCGTCGCCGCCCTCATCGCCGATGCGCGGGCGCATTTCGACATGGAGCCCGATGCCGAGATCACGCTGGAGGCCAACCCGACCAGTGTCGAGATCGGCAAGCTGCGCGAATTCGCCGCCGCCGGCGTGAACCGCGCCTCGCTCGGCGTGCAGTCGCTCGATGTGGAGGCGCTGCGCTTCCTGGGCCGGCGGCATGATGTGGGCGAGGCGATCGCGGCGCTGGAAGCCGCCCGCGCCATCTTCCCGCGCCTTTCCTTCGACCTGATCTATGCCCGGCCGGGCCAGGCCGAGGCGAGCTGGCGGGCCGAGTTGCGCCAGGCGCTGGCGCTGGCGGCGGATCATCTCAGCCTCTACCAGCTCACCATCGAGCCCGGCACGCGCTTCGCCACCCAATATGCCCGCGGCGATTTCGCCCTGCCGGATGAGGATGACGCGGCCCGCATGTACGAGGCGACGGCGGAGGAGGCGCGACGCTTCGGCCTGACCCCGTATGAGGTCAGCAACTACGCGAAGCCGGGGGCCGAGAGCCGGCACAACCTCGCTTATTGGCGCTATGGTGATTACCTCGGCATCGGGCCGGGCGCGCATCAGCGGCTGCTGCGCGAAGGCGTCATGTGGGCGACGCGCCGGCATCGCGGCCCGGAGGAATGGGCCCTGCGCGTGGAGCAATCCGGCCATGCGGCGGTGGAGGAGGAGGCGCTCTCCGAGCGCGACCGCGGGCGGGAGGCGCTGCTCATGGGCCTGCGCCTCGCGGAAGGCGTGGACCCCGCGCGGATCGAGGCGCGCAGCGGCCTGCGCTTCGTGGACACGGTGGACCCGGCCATGCTCTCCGCCTGCCTGGAGGAGGGGTATCTCGAATGGCGTGGGGGGCGGCTGGTGGCCACATCCGAGGGTCGCGTGCGCCTCGATGCCCTGCTTCCGGCCTTGCTTCGCTGAGCGCGCCTGTGCATGGTGACGGCATGTTCCTGATGGCGTCCTTTCCGCGAATTACGCGCCCGGCCGGCTGATCCGCGCCGCGATCCCGTGGCGCGTCGCCGCGCCGGGTCTTCGCGCCACCCCATTCCAGGAACGACTCCCATGACCGCTGATGTGCTTTTCACCGTGGACGCCTTCGCCGAACCCGGCCTGCTGCCCCGCCTGCTGCAACCCTTCGCCAAGCGCGACCTGACGCCCGACCACATGCTGGCCCGGCGCGAGGGCGAGATGCTGCGCGTGGAACTCGGCCTGCACGCCATGCCGGCGGAGATGGTGCATCTCGTCGCCGGCAATCTCGGCCAGGTGGTGGGTGTGATGCGCGTGACCGAGACGCGGCGCGAGGCGCTGCGCGCCGCCGCGTGACTGGACGCTCGCGCGCCGCGCTGGTGTAGTCCCGGGCCAGAGCGCGGGAATCGCGCCACCTCCGGGAGTGTCCATCATGCCCTTGTCGCGCCGCGTTCTTTTCGGCACCGCGCTCGCCCCCGCACTGGCCTCGGCCCAGGAATATCCCGCCCGGCCGCCGCGCCTCTTGCTGGGTTTCCCGCCGGGGAGTGCCGCCGATGTCGCGGCGCGGGTCATCGCGCCGCCACTGGGCACCGCGCTCGGCCAGGCCATCGTGGTGGAGAACCGGCCGGGGGCGGGCAGCAACATCGCGACCGAGCAGGCGGTGCGCGCGGCGCCTGATGGCTACACGCTGTTTCTGGGCTCCGTCGCCAACACGATCAATGCGAGCCTGCAGCGCGACCTGCCCTTCGATTTCGCGCGGGACCTGGCGCCCATCGCACCCCTGGTGAGCGTGCCGAACCTGCTGGTGGTTCACCCCTCCGTGCCGGCGCAGAACGTGGCGGAGCTGATCGCCCTCGCCCGCGCCGGGCAGCTCTTCTTCGGCTCCTCGGGCATCGGCACGGCGCCGCATCTCTCGGGCGAGCTCTTCAACCTGATGACCGGCGTGCGGATGACGCATGTGCCCTATCCCGGCAGCGGCCAGGCGGTGACGGACCTGCTGGCCGGCCGCGTCGGCGTGATGTTCTCGCCCGCCTCCACCGTGATCCAGCATGTGCGCGCGGGTCGGCTGCGCGGCCTCGCCTCCACCGGCGCCACGCGCACGGCGGCCGCCCCCGAATTGCCGACGATGATCGAGGCCGGGCTGGCCGGCTTCGTCAGCGCGGTGTGGTTCGGGCTGATGGCGCCCGGTGCCACGCCCGCGCCCATCATCGCGCGCCTCGCCGAGGCGGTGCGGGTGGCGATGAACACCGGCGAGACGCGCGCGCAACTGACGGCGCAGGGCTTCGACGTGCTCGAGGGCGGGCCGGCCCAACTCGCGCGGCTCATCGCCGAGGAGACGACGAAATGGGCGCGGGTGGTGGAAGCCTCCGGTGCGCGGAACAACTGAGACCAGGAAAGACAGAGACATGGCCAAGCTGAAGCTCGCCGAATGCCGGCGCTTCATCCGTGCGGTGATGGAGAAGGCGGAGGAGATGCAGGTGCCCGTCTCCGTCGCGATCGTCGGCCCCGAGGGGCACCTGATCGCGATGGAGCGGATGGACGAGGCCGGCTGGATCACGCCCGAAACGGCCTCCGCCAAGGCCTTCACCATGGCGGCCTTCCGCTCGATGAGCCCGCGCTTCCAGGATGGCCTGGTCACGCAGCAATGGCTGCGGGAGCGCAACCCGCAGCTCGCGGTCAACGCCGCGGTCTTCACCGGCGGCAAGATCTTCATCTCGGGCGGGGCCGCGCCGGTCTTCAAGGGCAATGAGATGGTGGGCGCCTACGGCATCAGCGGCGGCACCTCGGACCAGGACGAGGTGATGGGGAATTACGCGCGGGAAAAGCTCGGCTGGCGCCACACGCCGGCGAAGGACGACACGCCCCAGGCGGTGAAGGACCACATCAATTCCATCTACGAGAAGGTGGGCCTGGGCAAGCGCAAGCTCTGACGCCGCCATGGCATCCGCCCCGATGCCGTGGCATCCTGTGGGCGGAGGTGCCCTGATGGCGTGGCTGCTGCGGATTGCGATGATGGCGGGTGGCGTGGTCGCCGCCTGGTTCGTGGCGCCGGATGCGCCCAACTACACCGTGGTGCAGGGGATGATGACGGTCGCGATCATCGCCGTCTGCGTCGTCGCAGCCGCCCTCATCAAGCGGCGCTGATGCATCTCGTCGAGGCGGTCCTCGTCCTGATGGGCGCCTGCGTGGTGCTGGCCGTGCTGGCGCGCTTCGCGGGGCTGCCCTACGCCATCGTGCTGATCCTGGCGGGCTCGGTCATGGCCTTCATCCCCGGCCTGCCCGACATCACCCTCGCCCCCGAGCTGGCGCTGGCCTTCTTCCTGCCGCCCCTGCTCCAGGGCAGCGCCTTCCGCACCGACTGGAACGCCTTTCGCCGCAACCTCCGGCCCATCCTGCTGCTGGCGGTCGGCTGCGTCTTCTTCACGGCGTTCTTCATCGGCTGGGTGGCGCGGCTGCTGGTGCCGGACATGCCCTGGGCGGCCGCCATCGCGCTCGGCGCCATCCTCGCGCCGCCTGATGCGGTGGCGGCGGCGGCCGTGTTGCAACGCCTCAACCTGCCACGCCGCATCGTGACGGTGCTGGAGGGCGAGAGCCTGGTGAACGACGCCTCGGCGCTGGTGATCTACCGCTTCGCCATCGCGGCCATGGCGGCCGGGACCTTTGTGCCGCATGAGGCGGTGGGCAGCTTCTTCCTGCTGGGCCTGGGCGGCATCGCCATGGGGTGGGCGGTGGGCTGGGCCACGCTCTGGGCCATCGGGCGGCTGCACGACACGCTGCTGGAAACGGCGCTCTCCTTCCTCGCCTGCTACGCGGCCTATCTGGCGGCGGAGGCGCTGCATCTCTCGGGCGTGATGGCGGTGGTGACGACGGGCATCCTGCTCGGCCGGGCACAGCACCGGGTGTTTTCCGCCCGCACGCGCATCGAGGCGCGGGCGGTATGGGAATTCGTGGAGTTCGTGCTGACCTCGATCATCTTCATCGTGATCGGGCTGCAGCTGAACGACATCCTGGGCCGGCTGGGCGACCGCGGCGTGCTGGAACTGATGGGCCTGGCACTCGCCGTCTCGCTGGCGCTCATCGTCTCGCGCTTTCTCTGGGTGTTTCCGGCCGCCGCCCTGCCGCGTCTGATTCCGGGCCTGCGGCGGCGGGATCCGATGCCGCTGGTGTCCACGCTCATCATCATGTCCTGGGCGGGAATGCGAGGCGTGGTCTCGCTGGCGGCGGCCATCGCCCTGCCGCTGGATTTCCCCGAGCGGGACCTGATCGTCTTCCTCGCCTTCTGCGCCATCCTCGCCACGCTGGTGGTGCAGGGCACGACCCTCGAATGGCTGATCAAGCGGCTGGGCCTGGTGCAGCCGCCGCATCCCCACGGCATCAATCCGGAGGAGGCGCACGCGCGGCATGTGGCGGCCGAGGCCATGCTGGGCGCCATCCGCAAGCGCGCGGCGGATGTGCTCTACGGCCCCATCGCGAGCGACCTGCTGGCCGAGCACCAGGATCGCGCGGCGCATCTGAAGCGCGTGGTGAAGGGCGGCGGCCCGGCGGCCGCTGAGCGCGCCGCGCGACGTGCCGTGCGGCTAGAGGCGATCGAGGCCGCGCGCGCTGAGATCCTGGCCTTGCAGCGGGCGGACAAGCTGAGCGAGGAGCTGCTGACCCGGCTCAGCCAGGAGCTGGATTTCGAGGAGAACCGCCTGAGGACCGCGCTGGGATGAGCATCGCGCAGCAGCTGGAGGAAGCGCGCCGCGCGCTGATCGACCTCTCCACCCGTAACCGCCTGCTGAGCCTGCCGGCGCAGGGGCGCTCGCGCGGTGTGATCCGCATCGCCGACGAGGATGCGGGCTTCGTCGTGGGGCAACTGGCGGCCGGCAAAGGCTTCGGTTTCGAGGCGGCGGTGGCGGGTGCGACGCGCAAGCGCGCGGAGGGGGTCGCGACCGCCAGCAGCACGGCGACGCGCGATGAGTGGCAGCGCGACACGATGCTCCGCGTGGCGATGCCCGCCGAGGAGCTGACGCGCCGCCTGCGCGACGTGATGGCCGACGCGCGCAGCGCGCGCGAGGAAAGCGGCGTGCCAAGCCTGTTCCTCGCCGTCGGCGCGCTGGTCTGGCGCGACCCGGGCACGCCGGGCACCGAGCGCATGGCGCCGCTCGCGCTGATCCCGGCGACGCTGGAGCGCGCGGGCGTCAGCAACCGATTTTCCCTGCGCGCGAACCCCGAGGATGTGGTCGAGAATCTTTCGCTGCGGGAGAAGCTAGCCGCCGATTTCCGCATCACCCTGCCCGAGTTCGCGGGGGAGGCACCCACCGATTGGGCGGCGCGCATGCAGGCGGCGACGGCCGGGCGCGAAGGCTGGCGTGTCGAGGCGGATGCGCTGGCGCTGGGCATCTTCGCCTTCGCGAAATTCCTGATGTGGCGAGACCTCGATCCCGTCGCGCATCCGGGATTGCTGACGCATGCGCCGCTGCTGCGGCTGCTGGATGGCGCGCAGGCGGTGGCCGAGCCTGCGCCCTTCGCCGACGACGCGGATGTGGATGCGGCCATCCCGGTCGAGAAGCTCGATCATGTGGTGGAGGTGGATGGCAGCCAGGCGCTGGCGGCGGAAGCCGTGCGGCGCGGCCATTCCCTGGTGATCCAGGGACCGCCCGGGACGGGCAAGAGCCAGACCATCGTGAACATCCTGGCCCAGGCGGTGATGGATGGGCGCAGCGTGATCTTCGTGGCGGAGAAGGCCGCGGCGCTGGAGGTGGTGAAGCGGCGGCTGGAGCAGTTCGGCCTGGGGGCCGCCGTGCTGGAGCTGCACAGCGAGAAGCAATCGAAGCGCGTCGTGCTGGATGATCTGCGCGCCACACTCGCCCTGCCGCCGCCAGTGCCGCCGCAGCGCGAGGCGGCGGTGCAGCGGCTGGGCGAACTGCGCGGGCGGCTCAATCGCCATGCGGCGGCGATGCGCGCGGTGGTGGGCGAGACGGGTGTGACCGTTCAGGAGGTGGCGGGGCGGTTGGCCGCGCTGCGCGCCTCGGGCGCCACGCCGCCGCCCTTCCGGCTGGACCCCACGGGCTGGGATGCGCCGCGGTTGCGGGCGCTGCGCGAGGCGGCGCGGAGCCTGGCCGCCAGCGTGGCGGGCGCGAGGAGCCCGTGGCGCGGCGTGACCGCACCGCTCGATGCCATCGCGGCGCAGCGGCTGCTGGCGGAGCTGCCGCGCGCCATCCGCGCGTTCGCGGCCGCGTCCGGCGGGTTGGCGGAGGCCGAGGCGGCGCTGGCGGCCGAACGCCTGCGCGCGGAGGCGCCGATGCGGCCGGAGGAAGTTCCGGCGGCCGAGGCGCGGTTGGCCGACCTGCGCCTGCTGGCCACGCCCGATCCGCGCTTCCTGCCGGGTGCGCTCGATGTCCCGGGGCTGGCGGCGGCGCGGGATGTGCTGGCCAAGCCCGCTGGCATGCTGGGCTTCCTCGATGGCGGCCGGCGCGCGGCCAAGGCCACGCTCGCTGCCGCGCTGCGTGACCCGGAGGATATGGCGGCCCTGGAGGCGCTGCTGGCGACGCAGGCGGCGCGCGTGCGGGTTGGCGAGGGGCCGGATGCGGCGACGCTGGAGGCGCGGCTGGGCTGGATGGCACGGAACGCCGCCGCCTTCGCCACGCCGCCCGCGACCGAGGCGCAGCGCGCGGCGCTGACGGCCTGGGGCGCGATCCGTGAGGCCACGGGCCTGGCGGCCGCCGAGAGCTTCGTCGCCACCGCCGAGCGCCTCGCCGCCATGGCGGCCGAGCCGGAGGCGCTCTCGCCCTGGCAGGCCTGGGCGCGGGCGGAGGCCATGGAGCCGAGCCTGGCGCCGCTGGCCGGGGCGCTGGCCTCGGGCGCGCTGCCGCCCGATGCGGCGGACGGCGCGCTGGACTTCGCCATCCTGGAAGCCCTGCTGCGTGTGGCCATGCGCGAGCATCCCGCACTCGCGGCCTTCGATGGCGCGGAGGCCGATCGCTGGGTGATGGACTTCCGCGCGGCCGATGCAGCGCGCGTGCGCCTGGCGCGCGCCGAGGCCGCCGCCATCCATGCGGCGCGCGTCGAGGCGCTGCGGCATGGAGAGGAGGCCGCAAGCCTCGCCTTCCTGCGCGGCGAGTTCGAGCGCAAGCGCGGGCATGCGGCGCTGCGGACGCTGCTCTCGCGCGCCGCGCCGCTGATCCGCAAGGCCAAGCCCATCCTCATGCTCAGCCCGCTGAGCGTGGCGCAATTCCTCGCCAATCCGCACCACGTGACGCAGCCCGGCTTTCCGGTCTTCGACCTGCTGGTGATGGACGAGGCGAGCCAGATCGAGCCGGTGGATGCACTGGGCGCCATCGCGCGCGCGCGCCAGGTGGTGGTGGTGGGCGACGACAGGCAGATGCCACCCACGCGCTTCTTCCAGCGCATGACCGAAGACGCGGATGACGCGGCGGAAGAGGAGGATGCGGCGCTGGCGGCCCGAGATGTGGAGAGTATCCTCGGCCTCGCCAATGCGCGCGGCATCCCGAACGCCATGCTGCGCTGGCACTATCGCAGCCGGCACGAGAGCCTGATCGCCACCAGCAATGCGGAGTTCTACGGCAACCGCCTGCTGGTGCTGCCCTCGCCGCGGCCGCGCAGCCCGAGCCTGGGGCTTTCCCTGGTGCGCGTGGACGGGCGCTTCACGGGCAGCGCCAATGCGATGGAGGCGCGCGCGGTGGCCGAGGCCGTGCTGCGCCACGCGCGGGAGACGCCCGGCGACACACTGGGTGTGGCCGCCTTCTCCGTCACGCAGCGCGACGCCATCGCGGACGCCGTGGAGGCGCTCCGGCGCGAAAGCCCGGAGACGGAAGCCTTCTTCACCGCGCATCCGGCCGAGCCCTTCTTCGTGAAGAACCTGGAGAACGTGCAGGGCGACGAGCGCGACAGCATCATGATCAGCGTGGGCTATGGGCGTGGGCCAGACGGCAAGCTCGCCATGCGCTTCGGCCCGCTCTCCAACGAGGGCGGCGAGCGGCGGCTGAACGTGCTGATCACGCGGGCCAAGAAGCGCTGCATCGTCTTCTCCGGCATCGGCGCGGAGGAGGTGGATCTGGAGCGCGCCAAGGGGCGGGGCGTGGCGGCGCTCAAGACCTTCCTCGACTTCGCGGCGGGCGGGGCCAGCCTGCGCGTGGCCGCGCGCGAGGGTTCGGCCATCGCGGGGCTGATCGGCGGGCTCATCGCGCAGTCGGGGCGGGAGGCGGTGCCGCGCGTGGGGCTCTCGGGATTGTTCCTGGATGTGGCGGCGCGGGGGGCGCAGGGCTTCGATCTCGGCGTGGAGGTGGATGGCGCGGATTGGTCCGGCCTGCGCTGCGCGCGGGACCGCGACCGCGGCCGGCAGATGGCGCTGGAGGGCATGGGCTGGTCCCTGGCGCGGAGCTGGTCGCTCGACTGGCTCAACCAACCCGAGGCAGCGGCGGCGAAGCTGCGGCCAGCCCTGGGGCTCGCCGCGCCCGTCGCGGCCGCGCCCTTGGTCGTGGCGCGGTTGGCGCCGGCCTATGTGGAAGCGACGCTCGACAAGCCCCCCACCAACCGCACCGAGCTGGCCGGTCTGATCGCTGCGATCGTGGCCATGGAGGCACCCGTGCATGGCGATGCCATCCAGGAACGCCTGCGGCTGCTGCTGGGGCCGGCCGCGCCCGATGCCAAGGGGTTCACGGGCGCGCTGAACGAGGCGCGGTTGCTGCAGGGCCTGACGGAAGCGTCAGGCTTCTGGTTCCCGGAGGAGCGCGGCGCCGTGGTGGCGCGGGACCGATCCGCCGCTGCCGCCCATCTGCGCCGCCCCGCGATGATCCATGCGGAGGAGGTCCTGGCCGGCGCGCGCCAGGTGCTGGAGCTGGACCCGCAGGCGAATGAGGAGGAGATCGCCCATGGCCTCGTGCGCCTTTTCGGCCTGGAGGCCTCCGCCGCCCCGGCGCTCGCGGCGCGTGTCGCGATGTTGGTCGGTTCCGGGCAGCTCCTGCCCAAGCCAGGGGCATGATCGGCCCACTCGATTGAAAATTTAAAAACTATTCATTGGAAAAGAGATGCTGCGATGCAATATCTCGGGGCGAAGCCGGAACGACCGGCGCGTATCCCACAGCCTCGCAGGAGAAACCCCCATGCTGACCGTCGGCGACAAGTTCCCCAGCTTCGACCTCACCGCCGTACAGGGCGGCCCCGAGGGCCTGAAGGGGCCCGGCAAGTCCTTCATCCAGGTCACCGACCAGAGCGACGCCGGCAAGTGGAAGGTCGTCTTCTTCTGGCCGAAGGACTTCACCTTCATCTGTCCGACCGAGATCGCGGCCTTCGGCAAGCTGCAGTCCGAGTTCGCGGACCGCGACGCGGTGATCTACGGCGTCTCCACTGACAGCGAGTTCGTGCACCTGAACTGGCGCGTCCACAATGCCGACATCAAGGACCTGCCCTTCCCGATGCTGGCCGATGTGAAGCGCGAGCTGAGCACGGCGCTGGGCGTTCTCGACAAGGCCGCCGGCGTGCCGCTGCGCGTGACCTTCATCGTGGACCCCGAGGGCACGATCATGCACGTCTCGGTGAACGGCCTGAATGTCGGCCGCAACCCTCAGGAGACGCTGCGCATCCTCGACGCGCTGCAGACGGACGAGCTCTGCCCCTGCAACTGGACGAAGGGCGAAGAAGCCCTGAAGCCGGAAGAGCTCTTCGCCAAGGCCGCCTAACTCTGTCGCTTGCGGCGGTAGCCGCCACACCAACCCTACCGCCGCAAGCAAAAGGGGGCATGCAGCCCCCCTTGGACCCCCCGGCCGCTTTGCGGCGGGGGCGTTCCTTCCCCACAACCTGATTTTTCTCTCGGAGCCCGCGCCATGTCGCTGGAAGCCCTGCGCAATGCCCTCCCCGAATATGCCAAGGACCAGAAGCTGAACCTTGGTTCGCTCGCGGCCGAGCCCTCACTCACCGTGCAGCAGCGCGCCGGTACCTTCATCGTCTCCGCGCTGGCCAGCCGCAACGCGACGGTCACGCGCGCCATCCTCGCCGAATTCGGCCCGCAACTGAGCGCGGAAGCGCTGGCGGCGGCGAAGGGCGCGGCCTCGGTCATGGGCATGAACAACATCTATTACCGCTTCACCCACCTGGTGGGCGGCGACTATCCCTCGATGCCGGCCAAGCTCCGCATGAACATCATGGCGCGCCCGGGCGTGGAGAAGGCGGATTTCGAGCTCTGGTCGCTCGCGGTCTCGGCCATCAATGGCTGCGGCATGTGCATGGAAAGCCATGAGAAGGTGGTGAAGCATGCCGGCCTCACCAGCGAGCAGGTGCAGGCCGCGGTGCGCATCGCCTCCGTGGTGCATGCGGCGGCGGTGACGATCGAAGCGGAAGAAGCCGCCGCCTGATCGGGCGCGGGCCGGGCGTTCAGGCGCCCGGCCGCCCCTCGATCCGATAGGCCGGGTCATTATAGCCCGGCGTCGCCGCATGGCCCGGCGTGACAAGGCCGCTGATCACCGCCTCATCCTCATCGGTGTAGGCACAACCCAGCGCCGCGATGTAGTCCGCGAGCTGCGCCTCGGTGCGCGGCCCGACGATGGCGCCCGTGATGAGCGGGTTGCGCAGCACCCATTGGATGGCGAGATGCGCGGAGGCCACGCCGCGCGCCGCCGCGTGCTGGGCCAGCTTCTGCGCCATGGCGATGGAGGCCGGGTGCCATTCCGCCTCCATCATGCGCTTGTCGCCGCGGCCCGCGCGGCTTTCCGCCGCGGGCGGCGCGCTCGGGTCGTATTTCGCCGTCAGCACCCCGCGCGCGAGCGGGCTGTAGGGGAAGACGCCCATGCCGTAATGCGCGGAGACGGGCAGCACCTCCACTTCGGCCATGCGGTTTAGCGCGTGATAGAGGGGCTGGTTCACGATGGGCCGATCCACGCCGAGGCTGTCACAGGCCTCGCACAGCGCCGCGATGCGCCAGGCGCGGAAATTCGAGAGGCCGAAGGCGCGGATCTTGCCGGCGCGGATCAGATCGCCGAGTGCGGTCACCGTGACGTCCAGCGGCGTGTCGTGGTCTTCGCGGTGCAGGTAGAGGATGTCTATGTGGTCGGTGCCGAGGCGCTTCAGGCTGCCTTCCACGGCGCGGATCATCCAGGCGCGGGAGAGGCCCTTCTCGTTCTGCCCCGGCCCCATCGGATTGCCGAGCTTGGTGGCGAGCACCCAATCGTCGCGCGTGCCGGCCAGCGCCTGGCCCACCACCTCCTCCGAGGCGCCGCGCGAATAGACATCGGCCGTGTCGAGGAAGTTGAAGCCGGCGTCCTTGGCGGTCGCGATCATGCGGGCGCTGGTGGCGGCGTCGGTCGGGCCGCCGAACATCATCGTCCCGAGGCACAGGCGGCTGACGCGCAGGCCGCTGCGGCCAAGCACACGATATTCCATGGCGATTCCCCTCAGTTCTCGGGGTTAGGATAATCCCGGCCCGGACGGGCGCGATACCCCGGCAGGCTCCAGCCATAGCGCAGCGCCGCGGCGCGGATCAGGAAGCAGGTCAGCACGCCGGCCAGGAAGGCGGGCTCCCGCCAGATGCCCTCGAGCCGCAGCAGGATGAAGACGGTGGCCCCCGCGGCGGCGGCGGTCACGTAGATTTCCTTGCGGAGGATGAGCGGGATCTCGTTGCAGATCACGTCGCGCGCGATCCCGCCGAAGGTGGCGGTGATGACGCCGAGGATGACCGCCGCCCAGGCATGCGCGCCGGCGAGGAGCGCGATCTCGGCGCCCAGCACGGCATAGATGGACAGCCCCACCGCATCCGCCCAGAGCAGCGCGCGGAAGCGGTTCTGCACGAGATGCGCCGCGAAGAAGACGATGATGGCGGCCGCCACCGCCACGGCGACGAGCTCGGGCGCCTTCAGCCAGGCGACGGGCGTGCGGCCCAGCAGCAGGTCCCGCAGGGTGCCGCCGCCGAAGCCGGTGACGACGGCGATGAGGATGAAGCCCACCGCATCCATCTGCTTGCGCGAGGCGACCAGCGCGCCGGAGATGGCGAAGACCGCGATGGCCGCGTGGTCGATCCAGTAGAGCCAGGCGTCGAAGCCGAACACTATTCGGCCGGCTGCACGCGCGGGGCCGCCACGGGCGCCATGGCCCGCGCGCTGCCGGCGCAGAGCAGCGAGAGGACGAGCAGGCTCGCCACCACCGGCAGGACCAGCCAGGTCAGGCCGAAATCGATGAGCAGGCCCATGGGCACGGGCATGAGCGCGGAACCCAGCGGCAGGCCGGCGCTGACGAAGCCGAAGACCTTGCCGATCTCACCGGGCGGGCAGGCCTCCTTCAGCATCACGTCGCGCGGCGTGCGCGAGGAGCCGAGGCAGAGGCCGGCCACGAGCGCGACGGGCGCCAGCAACCATTCGGCGATGGGCAGGAAGCCAAGCGAGAGGATCAGGCCGGCCGCGCAGAGCGTCAGCACGGTGACGAAGCCCAGCAGGTTCCCGCCTTTCTTGTCGGCCCACCAGCCGCCGACCAGCGTGCCGCCTGTGGCGCCGGCCATGTAGCCGGTCAGCGCCAGGGAGGCGACGGCGATGGGCGTGCCCCAGAGCTTGCCGAGCACGGTGATGAGGAAGGCCGTCATGCCCGAACCCGCCATGGCGGAGAGCAGGAAGAAGGCGAAGAAGGCGAGGATCGGCTTGCTGGTCAGCAGCCGGACGCCGCCTTCCTTCTTCGCGCCACGTGCCTTCGGCTGGTCGCTCAGGATGCGTGACTGCCAGAGGATGAGGCCGACGACGGGTACGCCCAGCAGCCCCACCAGCATCAGCGCGCCGCGCCAATCCATCACCAGCAGCAGCAGCGCGATGGTGGGCGGGGCGAGCGCGAAGCCGAGATTGCCGGTGAAGGTGTGCAGCGCGAAGGCGCGGCCCACGAATTCCTTGCGGATGGAGCCGGCGAGGATGGCGTAGTCGGCGGGATGGATCACCGAATTGCCGATGCCCGAGAGAACGGCCAGCACCAGGATCAGCCGGAAGTCATGGACGAAGGCCATGGCGCTGATGGAGAGCGCCATGAGCAGCGTGCCGCCGACCAGGAAGCGCCGCGCGCCATACTTGTCCACCAGGAAGCCCACGGGCGTCTGCAGCAGCGCGGTCGTGCCGCTCATCAGCGCGAGCGAGGCGCCGAGCATGGCGAAGGAGACGTCGAACTCCGCGCGCCAGAGCAGGAAGATCGGCGGCAGGCAGAGCATGTAGAAATGGCTGAGGAAGTGGCCCGTGCCGATCAGGGCGCAGATCTGATAGTCGCGGCGGGCGGAGAGGGTGGCTTCGCTCATCGCCGGAAACTGAGCGCGGCCGGGGGCTGCGTCAATGCGGGAGGGCGCGGGCTTAACGGCATTTCATCCCGAAGCAGCGGGGGCCGGCGGTGCAAGCTCGCCCAAGGGCCAGCGCGGGCGGGGGGCGAGGCCCATGGGGTCGCGCTGACCGGCGCGCAGCCGCTCCAGCCCGGCCCAGGCGACCATGACGGCATTGTCGCCGCAGAGGCGCAGCGGTGGGGCCAGAAGCGGCAGCGGCGTGGCCTCGGCCAGCGCTGCGCGCACCGCCTGGTTGGCGGCGACGCCGCCCGCCACCACCAGCGCCGTCGCCTCCGGCAGCATCGCCGCCGCATTGCGGGCGCGGTCCGCCAGCACGGCGGCGACGGCGGCCTGGAAGCTCGCCGCGATGTCCTCGCGGCGAAAGCCCTTGCCGGCCGCCTGGGCGACCGCGGTCTTGAGGCCGGAGAAGGAGAAGTCGCAGCCCGGCCGGCGGAGCAGGGGGCGGGGCAGGGGCACGGCGCTGGCATCGCCTTGGGCCGCCAGCCGCTCCAGATGCGCGCCGCCGGGCCAGGGCATGCCGAGCAGCTTGGCCGCCTTGTCGAAGGCCTCGCCCACCGCGTCGTCCAGCGTGGTGCCGAGGCGGCGGTAGCGGCCCAGCCCCTCGACCGCCACGCATTGGCAATGCCCGCCGGAGACGAGGATCAGCAGGTAGGGATAGGCGGGCGGCGTGGGGAACAGGCCGGGCATGCGCGCCGTCAGCGCATGCGCCTCCAGGTGGTTCACGCCGAGGAAGGGGATGCCCGCGCCCATCGCCAGGCCCTTGCCCAGGCTGGCGCCGACGATGAGGCCGCCGATCAGGCCCGGCCCGCTGGTGGCCGCCACGGCGCCCAGGTCTTGCGGGGCGAGGCCCGCCTTTTCCAGCACGCCGCGCACCATGCCTTCCAGGCGCTGGAGATGCGCGCGGGCGGCGATCTCGGGCACCACGCCGCCGAAGCGCGCATGCTCGGCCGATTGGGTGAAGACCGCCTCGGCGAGGATTTGTCCGGTCCCATCCAGGACGGCCGCGGCGGTCTCGTCGCAGCTGCTCTCGATTCCGAGGACCGGCAATGCATCGGGGCGGGTTTCGTTCATCACTCCCGCCCTATATGACGCGCCGATGTTCTCCGCCACGTCCGCCCCGGCCCCGGCGCACCAGCCGGCCAAGCATTCCCGCATGCGCGCGCTCCCGCTGCGCGTGGGCACCCGCGCCTCGCCGCTCGCGCTGTGGCAGACGCGCCACTTCCTGGAGATCATCACGGGCTTCTGCCCGGTGCTGCGCGGCGTGAACGCCTTCGAGGAGCACGCGATCGCCACCACGGGCGACCTGGTGCAGAATCGCCGTCTGGCCGAGATCGGCGGCAAGGGGCTCTTCGCCAAGGAAATCCATGAGGCGCTGCTGGACCGCCGCGTGGATTTCGCGGTGCATTCCCTGAAGGACCTGGAGACCGAGATGCCGCCCGGCATCGTCCTCGCCTGCACGCTCCGGCGCGAGGATGCGCGGGATGCGTTGGTGCTGGGCCCGGGCTGCGGCGCGCCGGACCCGTCGGATCCCTATGCCTGCCTGCCGGAGGGCGCCGTCATCGGCTCCTCCTCGCTCAGGCGGCAGTCGCAGCTTCTGGCGGCGCGGCCGGACCTCAAGGTCGTGACGCTGCGCGGCAATGTGCAGACGCGGCTGGATCGCGTCGCGCGCGGCGAGGTGACGGCGACGCTGTTGGCGCTGGCCGGCCTGCGCCGGCTGGGGCTGGAGGATCGCGCGGCGGTGGTCTTGCCGCCCGAGGTGATGGTCCCGGCCGCGGGCCAGGGCATCGTCGGGATCACGACGCGCGCGGATGACGTGGAACTGCACGAGCTGCTCTCCGGCATCGAGGATCGCGAGGCGGCGGCCGTCTCCAAGGCGGAGCGCGCGCTGCTGGCCGCACTCGACGGCTCCTGCCGGACGCCGATCGGCGGGCATGCGCGGCTGCTGACGGACGGCACGCTGCAGCTCACCGGCCTGGTGGCGCGGGAGGATGGCAGCTTCCTGCTGAAGCGCGAGGTGCGCGGCGCGGCGGAGGATGCGGCGCGCATCGGCGCCGCGCTGGGCGAGGAATTGCGGGCGGACAGCCCGGCCGACATCTTCGGCTGACGTGAAGGGCGGGGTTCTCGTCACCCGGCCCGAACCGGGCGCGGCCGAGACCGCCGCCCGGCTGACCGTCCTGGGTTTCACGCCGATCCTGGCGCCGGCGCTCCTCCTGACGCCGCGCCCTCTCGCGCCGCCCGCACGCGCCCAGGCCCTGCTGCTGACCAGCCGCGCGGGGGCGCGGGCGCTCACGCCCTGGGCCATCCCGGTGCTGGCCGTGGGCACGGCGACGGCCGATGCGGCACGTGCTTCGGGATTCAGCGATGTGCGCGCGGCTGGCGGCGATGCCGCGGCGCTGGCGGAGCTTTGCGCGGAAACGCTGCGCCCCGCGGATGGCCCGCTGCTTCTGGCGGTGGGTGAGAGCTATTCGCTCGACCTCACGGCGCTGCTCCGGGCGCGCGGCTTCCGCGTGATCCGCCGCGTCGTCTATGCGGCGCGCGAGGCAACCGCCCTGCCGGAGGCGGCGCGCGAGGCCATCGCGGCGGGCCGGGTGTCGCATGCGATGTTCTTCTCGCCCCGCAGTGCGGCGTGTAGCGTGGCGCTGCTCAGCGGCGCGGGGCTTGCCCCGGCGCTCAAGGGCATCGAGGCGCTGGCGATCAGCCCGCGCGTGGCGGCGGCGCTGGAGCGGGTGTCCTGGCGGGCCCTTCGCGTGGCGGCGTGGCCGGACCAGGACCACCTCTTGGAGTTGCTCCCATGACCCGCAAGCTCGATCCCGCCTGGGTGGCGCTGCTGGGCGCGGGGCTGCTGCTGGTGCTGGCGATCCTGTGGCTGCTGAGCGGGCGGACGCCGCCGGCGCGGACGGATGAGCGCGTGGCGGGGCTGGAGGCGCGGATCGTGCAACTCGCGGCACGCCCGGCGGTGGAGCCCGCGGCGCTGGAGGCGGCGCTGACGCGCCTGGCCACGGCCGAGGCGACCATCCGGCTGCTGAGCGACCGCCCGGCTGGCGACCCGGTGGCGCTCGCCGCCCTCGAGCGGCAGGTCGCCGCCAACCGCGCGGCGGGCGAGGCCGGCTTGCAGGAGCGCATCGCGGCGCTGGAGACGGCAGTGACGCGGCGCATCGCCGAGGCGATGGCGGCGGTCGAGGCGGCTGGCACCGCGCGGCTGGACCAGCGCGTGACGGCGCTGGAGGCCGGGATCACCGCGCGGCGCGAGGCGGCGGAACAGGCGCTCGGCGCGCGCGTGGCGCAGCTCGATCAGGCGCGGCTGGCGGGCGAGGCGAGCCTCGGCCAGCGCGTGACCAATCTGGAAACCGGTCTGTTGCAACGCCTCGCCGCGCTGGAGGCCTTGCTGGCGCAGCGCGTCGCGGCGATCGAGGCCCTGGCGGCGCAGCGCCTTGCCCCGGTCGAACAGGCCTTGCAGCGGCTTTCCGCCGCCGAGGCCCGGACGGAGCGGCTGGCGGCGATCGATGCGCTGCGCGTGCTGCTGGATGCCGGGCAACCGCTGGCGCCCGCTTTGGCGCGGCTGGGCCAGCCCGCGCCACCGGCTCTCGCCCGCTTCGCCACGGCCGCGCCGCCGACGGAGCCCGCCTTGCGCCTCGCCTTCGAGGATGCGCTGCGGCAGGCGCGCGCCGCCGCGCAGGAGGGCACGCTGCCCCGGCTGAACAGCCTGCTCACCATCCGCCGCGGCGAGGAGGTGGTCTGGGGCGATGCGACCGAGGCCAATGTGGAACGCGCTCGCCGCGCCCTGGAGGCGGGCGATGTCGAGGGCGCGCTCGGCCACCTCTCCCGCCTGCCGGAGCCGCTGCGCCAGGGGATGCGCGCCTGGCTGGAGGAGGCGCAAGCGCTGGCCCAGGCGCGCTTCGCGCTGCGCGCCCTGGCCGGCGGCTGATGCGGCTGGTCCTCAAGCTGCTGGTGGTGCTGCTGGCGGGCTTCGCCGGCGTGATGGGGCTGATGGAACTCGGCGGCAGCGTCGAGATCCGCCATGGCGACCTCTGGATCGGGCTGCCGCTGGCGGCCGCCATCCTGCTGCTGGCGCTTGGGTTTCTCGTGCTGCACGCGCTGCTGCGGCTCTGGTCCTGGCTGCTGGACTGGCCGGCGCGGCGGCGCCTCCGGCTGGAGCGTGCGCATCGGGTTGAGGGGGAATTGGCGCTGACCCGCGCGCTGGTGGCGCTGGCCGCCGGGCGGGCCGAGGCGGCACGGATCGAGGTGACGCGCGCCCGGCGCCTGATGGGCGACAGCCCGCAATTGCTGCTGCTCGCCGCCGAGGCCGCCCGGGCCGAGGGCGACGAAGCGGCGGCGACGGAAGCCTTCCAGGCCCTGTCGGCGCAGCCTGAGGCGCGGTTCCTCGGCCTGCGAGGCCTGCTGCGCCAGGCCGAGGCGCGGGGCGACTGGGATGCGGCACGCGAGATCGCGGCCGAGGCGCAGCGGGCCGAGCCCGAGGCGGACTGGCTGCGCGAGGAACGCTCCGAGGTGGCGCGGCGGCGGCAGGATTGGAGCGAGGCGCTGGCGCTCTCGGGCGCGGACGCGCCGCGCGCGGCTCTCAGCCTCGCCGCCGCCTTGCAGGAGAAGGACCCGGTGCGCGCGGGCGAGCTGGAGCGCCAGGCCTTCCTGGCCCAGCCCGGCTTCGCGCCCGGCGTCATCGCGCATGCGGCGCGGCTGCTGGATACGGGGCATCCGCGCCGGGCGCGGGGCGTGTTGCAACGGGGCTGGGATGCGGCGCCGCATCCCGGCATCGCGGAATTGCTGCTGGGCCTGGACACCGACCGCATCCGCCGGGTGCGGATGGTGGAAGAGCTGACGCGCAACACGCCCACCCATCCGGAGAGCCGGCTGCTGCGCGCGCGCATCGCCTTCGAGGCGGGGCTGACCGGGCGTGCCCGGCATGAGCTGACCCTCTGGCGCGAGACGGGCCAGGCGGACCAGCGCTGCTACGCGCTGCTGGGCGAGGTGGAGCGGGCCGAGCACGGCCCGGATGCAGCGCGGGAGCGCGAGGCCGGCTGGCTGCGCGAGGCGGCGGCGGCACCGATGGCGCCCGTCTGGCGCTGCGGGCATTGCGGGGCCGAGCATTCCGAATGGAAGCCGCTTTGCGGGGCCTGCGGCACGGCCGGGGCGATCACCTGGAGCGGTACGGGAAGGTAGTTGTTGGCGCCCGAGGTCGGGGGACCCGGCCCCTTCTCAACTCCGCCCTGCCCGGAAGACGGCCGCGGCATGCTCCAGCGGCTGGGTGCCGATGCTGGCCGGGCCGGCGAAGGGCTGGTCGAGCAGCACCGCCACGAAGAGCAGGGAGGTGACGGTGAAGGCGACCATCGCCGTCATCACCGCCTGGCCGATGCGATTCTCGGAGCCCAGGAAGAAGGAAAAGGTCACCATGATCACGGAGCCTGCGAGCAGCGAGAACCAGAGGATCCGGGGCACGCTGCCGGCCATGGCGCCGAGCCGCGCGCGGCGCGCCTGGCTGATCTCGGCCAGGAGGTCGATGGATTTCGAGATGACGGTCTGGGTGCGGTGGCTGTTATCGGCGATGGCGAGGTAACGGCGCGTCACCTCGGTCAGGGCGGTGCCCACTTCTGGCGGGGCCTCGCGCCGCGCCATGGCCGGCCATTCCTGCTGAATCGTGAGGTCCAGATAGGCGAGGATCGCCTCCCGCACGCTGCCGGCCGCCTCTGCCGGGAGGCCGACGCTCAGCCGGTTCAGGGTGGTCCAGGCCGTCGCTTCGGTGGTGACATGGCCTTCGGCCTCGTGGAAGCGCTCCCAGACGGCGACGACGACGAAGCCGATCAGCACGGCGTAGATGGCGCTCACGGCCTGGTACTTCATGCCGCCCACCTCGTTGTTCCGACGCAGCCATTCGGGCGGCGCGGTGCGACGGACGAGGCAGGAGGCGGCGAAGACGATCGCGGTGGGCGCCAGGACGACCAGGAGGAAGCCCAGGGTCGGGTTCTGGTTCAGGAAGTTCACGGGCGTCTCCGATGCGGGGCGCAGGCTCGGGCAGGTGGGGCCCGCTTTCAAGCCCACCCCGGCGCCTGAGGGCGGAGAGACCTTCCAAGCCCATCCGGCCGCAAGGCGGCCGGCGCCGCCCGGCTGACCTCCTGGCCCAGAGCGCCCGTGGCGCGGCGAAGCCAAACGGCCGGAGGCCGCGCGCGGCGTTTGAGGGCGATTAGAGCATGATGCGTTGAGGCGGAATCGCCGAAACGCTGAAACGCTGAAACATTCTCTCAGCAAAACCTAGAGCGAGCGAAGTGAACGCAGCACGCTCTAGGCTCGAGACTCATTCAGCACCAGCAGATGATTGCGGCTGCGATGGCGACGGCCGAGGCGCAGTTGTTGGCGAGCTTGTCGTATCTGGTGTGGATGCGGCGCCAGTCCTTCAGCCGGCTAAAGGTTCGCTCGATGGCGTTTCGCGCTCGGTAGGCAGTCTTGTCGAAGGGATGGAACCGCCTGCGGGTGGGGTTGTTCGGGATGACCGGCAGGGTGCCCCGCTCGGCGAGAAACGCACGCAGGCCGTTGCTGTCATAGGCCGCGTCGGCCAGGAGCTTGGCTGACGGGGGCAGGCGGGCGAGTAGGTCGTGAGCGGGGCGCATGTCGCCCATCTGGCCGGGCGTCACGACGAAGGTGAGAACGCGGCCCGTGCCATCGGTTACGAGGTGGATCTTGGTCCCGCGACCGCCGCGGGAGCGGCCAATGGCCTGGAACTCGGCCCCCCTTTTCCGCCCGCCGCCGCGCGCTGTGCCTTGGCTGTCGTGCTGTCGATCAACTGCAGACCACCTGGCGTCGCCTGTACCAGCGCGGTCAACATCTGCGTCCAGATGCCGCGCTGCGACCAGCGGTGATAGCGATTGTAGATCGTGGTGGGCGGGCCATAGATCCGAGGGCAATCCTGCCAGCGGCCGCCATGCTTGAGCATGTGCACGATCCCGCTGAGCACACGCCGGTCGTCCACCCGACGTGCCCCGGGCTGGTTCTGCGGCAGGAGCGGCGCGATCGCTTCCCACTGCCGATCCGTCAGCCAAAACCCATGCGCCATCCGCGTCGCCCCCCTGAACGAAGGCAGCGAATCACATCGCAACGTGTCGAAGCCAGACCTGATTGGGTTTGGAGCCTAATGCAATAAAAACACCCCATTCGCGTATTTCAGGTCCGCCGAGCGGATCAGCGCGGCACTCGCCACACGGACGGAGTGCAAGGGCCCCTCGATCTCGCGCTTCCAGTAGTCGAGGAAGCGGGTCAGTTCCGGAAAGCTCGGGGCGAGGTCGTGCTTCTGCCAGATGAAGGTCTGAAGAACGCCCGGGTGGTCGGGCATATGGTAGAGGATTTCCGCCGTGGTCAGGCGCCAGTCCTTTTGGCGGACCATGGGGGAGAGAACATCCAGCATCAGGCAGCCTCCGTCAGGGTCGTCTCCAACCCGCGGGACCGGCTGATCCTCCGGCCGGCCCGTGCTTCGGGCTGGTCACGTCATGAGGCTGACATGATCGGAAGCGGCTTTTCCAGAAAAATCTTTCGTCGAATCAGGCGATTAGCACTCGCACTCAGAGAGTGCTGCCATCCGCCTTGACTCTGGCCGAGGCCAAGCCTAACTCCCTGGCACTCCTCGCCAGTGAGTGCCAACAGGCGCCGCGCGCGGGGAGGTTCCCATAGCCTGACCCATCAGGAGGAAAGAACCGACATGAAGTTCCGCCCCTTGCACGACCGCGTTCTCGTTCGCCGTATCACGGCCGAGGAAAAGACCGCGGGCGGCATCATCATCCCCGACACCGCCAAGGAGAAGCCGCAGGAAGGCGAAGTCCTGGCCGTCGGCGCCGGCACCGTGAATGAAGAGGGCAAGGTCCGCCCGCTCGACGTGAAGGCGGGCGACCGCATCCTGTTCGGCAAGTGGTCCGGCACCGAGGTGAAGGTCAACGGCGAAGAGCTGCTGATCATGAAGGAATCCGACGTGATGGGCATCGTCGAGGCCTGATCGGCCCGCACGACCATCGCTTTCAACCCCATATGAGGTGATCAAATGGCTGCCAAAGACGTGAAGTTCGGCGCTTCCGCGCGTGAGAAGATGATCCGTGGCGTGGACATCCTGGCCGATGCCGTGAAGGTGACGCTGGGCCCCAAGGGCCGCAATGTCGTGATCGACAAGTCCTTCGGTGCGCCCCGCATCACGAAGGACGGCGTGACCGTCGCGAAGGAGATCGAGCTCTCCGACAAGTTCGAGAACATGGGCGCCCAGATGGTGCGCGAAGTGGCCTCGAAGACCAACGACATCGCCGGTGACGGCACCACCACCGCGACCGTGCTGGCCCAGGCCATCATTCGCGAGGGTGCGAAGGCGGTCGCCGCCGGCATGAACCCGATGGACCTCAAGCGCGGCATCGACAAGGCCGTGGCCCAGGTCGTCACCGAGCTCGAGACCAAGACCAAGAAGATCACCACCTCCGCCGAGGTCGCCCAGGTCGGCACGCTTTCCGCCAATGGCGAGAAGGAAATCGGCGAGATGATCGCCTCCGCCATGGAGCGCGTCGGCAATGAGGGCGTGATCACGGTCGAGGAAGCGAAGAGCATCCAGACCGAGCTCGACGTCGTCGAGGGCATGCAGTTCGACCGCGGCTATGTCTCCCCGTATTTCATCACGAATGCGGAGAAGATGATCGCTGAGATGGATCAGCCCTACATCCTGATCTTCGAGAAGAAGCTCTCCCAGCTCCAGCCGATGCTGCCGCTGCTCGAGGCCGTGGTGCAGAGCGGCCGTCCGCTCGTCATCATCGCCGAGGACGTGGAAGGCGAGGCGCTGGCCACGCTCGTGGTCAACAAGCTGCGTGGCGGCCTGAAGATCGCCGCCGTGAAGGCGCCGGGCTTCGGTGATCGCCGCAAGGCGATGCTGGAAGACATCGCGATCCTGACCGGTGGCCAGCTGATCAGCGAAGATCTCGGCATCAAGCTCGAGACCGTCACGCTGGCGATGCTGGGCAAGGCCAAGACCATCCGCATCGAGAAGGAGAACACCACGATCGTGGATGGTGCCGGCTCGAAGGACGAGATCAACGGCCGTTGCGAGCAGATCAAGGCGCAGATCGAGGAGACCACCTCGGACTACGACCGCGAGAAGCTGCAGGAGCGCCTGGCGAAGCTCGCCGGTGGCGTGGCCGTCATCCGCGTCGGTGGCAGCACCGAAGTGGAAGTGAAGGAGCGCAAGGACCGCGTGGACGACGCGCTGCACGCGACGCGCGCCGCCGTTCAGGAAGGCATCGTGCCGGGTGGCGGCACCGCGCTGCTGCGCGCCTCGACCAACCTGGGCAGCCTGAAGGGCCTGAACCCCGACGAGCAGGTCGGCATCGAGATCGTCCGCAAGGCGATCCAGGCGCCGGTGAAGCAGATCGCTGCGAACGCCGGCAAGGACGGCGCGGTGATCGCGGGTGAGGTGCTCCGCTCCAACGAGTGGACCTTCGGCTACGACGCCCAGCTCGACGAGTACAAGAACCTGGTCGAGGCCGGCATCATCGACCCGACCAAGGTCGTGCGCACGGCGCTGCAGGATGCGGCCTCGGTCGCCTCGCTGCTGATCACCACGGAAGCCATGGTGGCCGAGCGTCCGGCGAAGGCCGCGGCGCCCGCCGGTGGCCCCGGTGGCGGCATGGGCGGCATGGGCGACATGGACTTCTAAGAAGTCCACTCGCTCCTGGCGAAATCAGGGAGGGCGGTCCGCGAGGGCCGCCCTTTATTTTTGCCGCATCGCATCGGGTTGCATTGCATGCCACGCGTGGCGCGCATGGCAGCAGGCCAGCCGGTTTTGTTTGACTTCGCGGGGGTGATCTGCGCTTGTGCCCTTCACCTTCGTCTTGCCGTGCCGACCCCAGAAGCTCTCTTCAGACCCGCTGGATGTGTACCCGCCGGACATCGCGTGCCCCTGCCGGGAAAGGTGCGGGCGAAAAGCGCGTGTTCAGCGAAGTCCGGCTGGAGTGGGTGATATGCGCCGGAGATTCCCGCGCGCATGCTTTTGGAGAATAAGCGGATGGCTTCTGGCACCGTGAAGTGGTTCAACGCGACCAAGGGTTATGGCTTCATCTCGCCGGCCGGTGGTGGCTCCGATGTGTTCGTGCACATCACGGCGGTCCAGGCCGCCGGCCTGCAGGGCCTGAAGGACGGCCAGCAGATTTCCTATGAGCTGGCGGAAGAGCGCGGCAAGACCTCCGCGGTCAACCTCAAGGCCGGCTGAATTCGGCGGTCCTGCGGGATCGAGGAATACGAAGGGCGCCCCGCAACGGGCGCCCTTTTTCGTTGTTGCGCTTTTCGTTGTCGCATCGGGAGGTTTCACCGTGCGGCGCGGATGGGATAGAAACAATCCATGGACCAGCCCGCCCCCCACCCCTATCGCGACGGATTGCCGCCCGCGCCGCCGGGGCCGCCGGAGGGTGAGCAGCATGCTCTGCTGAGCCGCGCCGAGGTGCCGTTCCTGACGGGCCTGGCGCAGGGGCCGGTGCTGCCGCTCGCCGTCGTGATCGGCCTGCTGGCCCTGGGCGTGACCGGGCCCGCCCTGCTGGCCGGTGGCCTGGCCGCGCTGGGGGCGGGCGCCGTGGTCGCCGCGCTGGCGCGCTATTTCGCCGTCCTGGGCGCGACCGAGCGCTACGCCGCCGAACGCCGCCGCGAGGAGGCCGAGACCGAGGAATACCCCGAGCGCGAGCGCTGGGAGGTGGCGGCCGTGCTGCACCGCTACGGGTTGCGCGGCGACACGCTGGCGCGCGCGGTCGAGGCGATCGCGGCCGACAAGCGCCGCTGGGTTGATTTCATGATGCGCTTCGAGCTCGACCTGATCGAGCCGCAGCCCGCCCGCGCGGCGCAGGAGGCGGCGGCGCTGGCCGTCGGCCAGGCGCTGGGCGGGCTCTTGCCGCTGCTGCCGTTCATGCTGCTCGAAGCGCCGGGCGCCTGGCCTTCGCTGCTGGTGACGCTGCTGGGCGTCGCGCCCGCGGGCTGGCTGCTGGCGCGGGCGGAGGGGCAGGTCGTGGCCGGTGGGGCGATGCGCGCCGTGCTCCTGGGCAGCGGCGGCGTGCTGGCCGCGCTGGCGCTCACCGCACTGATCTGAATCGGTTTTTCCGGCGGGGCCGCAAGGAAGGCTTAACCGGACCCGGCGCTTTCTTCCCCTGGAAGAGAGTGCCATGCCCCATCCGCCGCGCCTGAACCTGCCGCTGCTTCGCCTGGGCGCCGTCCTGGTCGGGGCGCTGATGCTCGGCCTCGCCTGGCTGCAAGCTCCGGCCTGGCTTCTCCTGATGGTCCCGCCGCTCGCGCTGCTCGGCTGGTGGGTCTGCCGGCTGCGCCGCGAGGTGTCGCTCTGGCGGCAGGTCATGGCGGCCACGCCCTATCGGGTGTCGATCTACGGGGCCGATCAGCGCCTTGCCTGGCACAACGGCCGACCCGGCCAGGGATGGACGCGCCAGGTGGCACCCCTCGGCCTGCATCCCCATCTGGCCGAGGTGATGCAGGCGCTGCTGGCCCACCTCCCGCCGCGCGAGCGCGCCGCCGAGATGGCGCGCCGGCTGGAAAAGCATGTCCGCGCCCGCGGTGAGCCCTTCGAGGTGCTGACCTCCGAAGGCAGCTGGGAGCGCGTGCGCCAGACGCGCCTGCCGGGCGGCGATGTCGCGGTCTTCGCGGTGGACATCTCCGCCGTGAAGCGCGGCGAACTGGCACTGGCGGAATCCGAGGGGCGGCTGCGCGCGCTGCTGGAGATGGCGCCGGTCGGCATCTGGCAATTGGACGGCGAGGGGCGGACGATCTTCGCCAATCGGCGCCTGGCCGCGCTGTTCGGCGCCGAGGCCCCGCCGGCGCTCACGGAATCCGGCCTCGTCCTCACTTCGGCGGCGGATCCGGAGGGGCCTTTCGGCTTCAGCACCCAGGCGGAGAACGAGGCGCAGCTCACTCTGCCGGGTGAGGCAGAGCGCCGGCTGCGCATCACCGCCTCGCCGTGGCTCTCGGCCCAGGGCATGCGCGGCTGCATCCTCTCCGTGCTGGACGTCACGCCGCTCAAGGCCGCGCAGGAGCGCATCGAGCAACTGGTCGAGCGCGACCCGCTGACCGGCCTCATCAACCGCGCCACCTTCCGCGCGGCGCTGCGGGAGATGCTGGCTGCCGATCAGCGCGGCGTGCTGGTCCTGGCGGACCTCGACCACTTCAAGGCGGCCAATGACCGGCACGGCCAGGCGCTGGGCGATGCGCTGCTGGTCGAGGCCGGGCGGCGCCTGCGCGAGGCGATGCGCCCGGGGGATGTGGTCAGCCGCCTGGGTGGGGATGAATTCGCCATCCTCGCCCTGGGCGCGGGGGCGGAGAGCGCGGCGGCGCTGGCCGAGCGGCTGCGCCAGGCGCTGCGCCGGCCCTTCGGGATGGGCGGTGTGGAGCTGCCGCTTTCGGGCAGCTTCGGCATCGCCTGCGCGCCGGAGCATGGGCGTGAGGTGGACCAGCTTCTGCGCGCCGCCGACCTCGCCCTCTTCCAGGCGCGCGCCGCATCGGGCGACGCCGTGGCCCTGTTCGAGCCCGCCTTGCGCGCGCGGGCGGAACAGCGGGCCGAGTTGCGTGACGCCTTTGGCGTGGCGCTGGCTGCGGGCGAGCTCGAATTGCATGTGCAGCCCCAGCTCGACCTCGAGAGCGGACGTGTGATCGGCGCCGAGGCGCTGATCCGCTGGGACAGTGGGCGGCTGGGGCGCACCGTGCCGCCGGCGGAGCTTCTGGCGGCGGCCGCGGAATCGGGGCTGATGCTCCAGCTTGACCGCTTCGTGCTGGCGCGCGCGGTGAAACTCCTGGCCGCCTGGGGCACGCGGCCGGAGGCGCCGCTGCATCTTGGCATCAACATCTCCATCACGGCCTTGCGTGACCCCGCCTTCGCGACCGAGGTGGCCGAGGCGCTGGCGGCGGCCGGCGTCGAGCCCGCGCGCCTGGAGATCGAGATCCCGGAGGACCTCGCCATTCGCGACCTGCCGGGCGTGGCGCGCACCTTGGCCGCGCTCCGCGAAGTGGGCGTGCCGCTCTCGCTCGATGATTTCGGCGGCGGGCATTCCGGCCTGCCGCATGTGGTGCGTCTGCCCGTGCAGCGGTTGAAGCTGGATCGCTCGATCACGGCCGGCCTGCCGGATGATCCGAAATCCTACGCGGTGCTGCGCGCCACCATGGCGCTGGCGCGCGGCATGGGGATCGAGGTGATCGGCGAGGGGGTGGAGACCGAGGCGCAGGCCTTCGCGCTGCGCCGCGCGGGCTGCCAGATCATCCAGGGCTGGCTTGTGGGCCGCCCGATGCGGCCGGAGGAACTGGTGCCGCCAGTGCCGAAGCTGCTTGCGCGGGCGTGAGGGCAAACGCGCCTGGCGCTTGATTGTTCTGCCAAGCTCATCCGGCCGCAGGGCGGCCGGCGCCGCCCGACTGAGCTGTTGCCCCAACGCAACAGCGACGCGGCGAAGCCAAGCGGCCGAAGGCCGCGCCCGGCATCTGAGGGCAATAACTAAGCCTGCTTCCGCTCGATCAGGCTGTGGCGGATCTTGCGGCCGCGCTTGATGCGGTCCTCGATGAAGCCCGCCTCGCCCCAGCGGATGGCGCGGCCGAAGGCCTGGGCGTCCTCGGTGAAGCGGGCGAGCATTTCCAGCACCGCCTCGCGGTTGTTGAGGAAGACGTCGCGCCACATGTTCACGTCGCTGCCCGCGATGCGCGTGAAGTCGCGGAAGCCGGAGGCGGCGAATTTCAGCACGCTCTCGCGGGTTTCCTCGCTCAGGTCGTCCGCCGTGCCGCAGATGGTGAAGGCGATGAGGTGCGGCAGGTGGGAGACGATGGCCACCACCTTGTCATGCGTGACGGGGTCCATGCTCTCGATCATGGAGCCGCAGCGGCGCCAGAGTTCGCGCACCTGTTCCACCGCCGCGGGGTCGGTGCCCTCGGTCGGCGTGACGATGACGTAGCGGCCCTCGAAGAGCGTGGAGAAGCCGGAATCCGGGCCGGAATACTCGGTGCCGGCCATCGGGTGCGCGGGCACGAGATGTACGCCGGGGGGCAGCAGGGGTGTGAGGTCGCGGATGACGGAGCCCTTGGTGGAGCCGACATCGGTGAGGATCGCGCCGGGCTTCAGATGCGGCGCGATCTTCGCCATCACCTGGGCGTAGACGCCGACGGGGACGCAGAGGATGACGCAATCGGCCCCCTCCACCGCGCGGCCGATGTCATCCTCCACGCGGTCGGCGAAGCCCAGTTCACGCACGCGGTCGCGCGTGGCCTGGCTGTGGGCGGTGACGATGACCTCACGCGCGAGGGCATGGCCCTCGCGGTTGCGCCGCGCGATGGAGCCGCCGATCAGGCCCGCGCCGATCAGGCAGAGGCGGTCGAAGAGCGGTTCGGTCACGGTCGGGAACCGCCAAGCCAAGCGAGGCGCCGCGCCACGAGAATCCCCGCTGGATAGGCACGGCGGAATGCTTCAGCATTCCCAAGCCAAGCGCGCGGAGCGCGCGCCCGGCGTTTGAGGGCGTCAAACATCACGCATGAAATGCGTGAGCGCGTCGATGACCATGCCACACTCTTCCGCCGTGCCGATGGTGATGCGCAGGCAGGTGGGCAGGCTGTACCCACCCACGCCACGCACGATGATGCCGCGCGCGCGCAGCGCCGCATCGGCGGCTTTCGCGCGCGCCACATCCTCGAAATCGGCGAGGATGAAGTTGCAGGCGCTGGGCCAGACCTTGATGCCCGCAGCCTGGAGGCCAGCCACGGTCTTGGCGCGCCATTCCGTGTTGTGCGCCACGCTGCGCTCGATCCAGTCGGGCTCGGCCAGGGCCGCGATGCCGGCGGCCATGGCCGTCGCGTTCACATTGAAGGGGCCGCGGATGCGCGCCAGCACATCGGCCACCTGCGGCGGCATATAGGCCCAGCCGAGGCGCAGCCCGCCCAGGCCGAAGATCTTGCTGAAGGTGCGCGTCATGACGGTGTTGCCCGAGGCATCCACCAGCGCCTGGCCGGGATCGTAATCGGGGTCCGTCACGTATTCGGCATAGGCGGAATCGAGGATCAGCAGGATATCGTCGCGCAGGCCTGCGCGCAGGCGCTTCACCTCGCTCTGCGGCAGCAGGGCGCCGGTCGGGTTGTTGGGGTTCACCAGGCAGACGAGCTTGGTGCGGGGGCCGACGGCGGCCAGCATCGCGTCCACATCGGCGAGCAGATTCTTCTCCGGCACCTTGATGACGCGGCAGCCGGCATAGCGGCCGGTCAGGTCATACATGACGAAGCCATGCGCGGGCATGATCAGCTCGGTGCCCTCGCCGCCATAGGCGAGGATGAGATAGGCGATCAGCTCATCCGAGCCATTGCCGCAGACGATGCGCGCGGGGTCGAGCCCGAATTTCGCGCCGATCGCCTCGCGGATCTTCGTGGCGCCGCCATCCGGGTAGCGATGCGCCTCGCGCGCGGAGGCGATGATCGCTTCCTGCGCCATGGGCGGCGGGCCGAAGGCGCCCTCGTTGGAGGAGAGCTTGATGATCCGGTTCACGCCCGGGATCTTCGACTCGCCGCCGACATAGGGCTCGATCGTCAGGATGGAGGGGCGGGGCAGGAGGGCGTTCATGGCGTTACTTGGTCCCTCGTTCGGGAATGGCATAGCGGCCGAGGATGGTGGCGCCGGCGGGCGGCGCGTCGAGCGTCTCGACCAAAGCGCGGGTGAAGCCCGGGCCGCGGCGCATGATGAGCACGCGGCCCGAACCGCAATGGGCGGCAAGGGCTGACCGGCTGGGCTCGCCGTCCATTTCCACGCGCAGCAGCGTGGCGTCCCGGCCCGAGGGGTCGGCCGGGTGCAGGCCGATGACGGCGGCCTCCAGCGGCGGCTCGCGATCCGAGACGAAGGGCAGGCGGGCGATGACGGAGAGGTGCGCGGCATCGAAGCGCGTCCACCATTCCTCGGCCGCGTTGTCGCTCTCGCGCGGCCAGGGGAGGACGGCGATGCTGGCTTCGCGGTGGCCGAGGGCGGCCAGTGCCGCGCCCAGCGAGGGGTGCTGGCGCTGCGGCGTGGTGACGCCGAAATGCTCGGCGGCGAGGCGCGCCAGCGCCGGGTCGGCCGGCAGCGCCACGCTGAAATTGCCCTGCTGGGCGACCGAGCTGGCAAAGAGCTCGCGCCAGAGGCGCACCAGGGCGGGGCGGGGCAGGGGCCCCGAATGCCGCGCCAGCAGGCGGCGCAGGATGGCCGCCTCGCGCCCCGGGCGCAGCACGGTGCCGGCGGGCTTGGCCTGGCTGGCGCCGAGACGGTGCACCACCTCGGCCCGGCGCATCAGCAGGTCATGCATCGCGTCGTCGAGGCTGTTGATCTCGGCGCGCAGCGCCTCCAGCGTGTCAGGGTCGGGTTTTGGTTCGGACATGGGTGCGGAAGGCATAGCGGCGCCCGCGCTTCGCGCCAAGTTGCCCCGGGGCAAGGCAGGCCCTATCTCTGCGCTTCCATGAACGAAATCGCCCCCTTCCCGGAGGTCCAGCACCAGCGCGCGGTCCTGCCCGAGGGACTGACGCTGGATTGCGGCGCCGTGATCCGGCCGCTCGCCGTCGCCTATCGCACCTATGGCACGCTGAATGCGGCCGCCAGCAACGCGATCCTCGTCTGTCACGCGCTGACGGGCGACCAGTATGTGGCCGAGCGCCAGCCCGTCACCGGCAAGGGCGGCTGGTGGGAGGCGATCATCGGCCCTGGCAAGCCGGTGGATACGGACCGCTTCTTCGTCATCTGCGCCAATGTGCTGGGCGGCTGCATGGGCTCGACCGGGCCGCGCGAGGAGATGACGGATGAGCACGGCGTGCCGCTGGGCCGCCCCTGGGGGACGGATTTCCCCACCGTCACCATCCGCGACATGGTACGCGCGCAGAAGAAGCTGGTGGAGCATCTGGGCATCCAGCGCCTGCTGGCGGTGATCGGCGGCTCGATGGGCGGGATGCAGGTGCTGGAATGGGCCGCGACCTATCCGGAGAGCGTCTTCGCGGCCGCGCCCATCGCCTGCGCCACGCATCACTCGGCGCAGAACATCGCCTTCCATGAGGTGGGGCGTGCGGCCATCCATTCCGATCCGGACTGGAAGGGCGGGCGCTATTGGGAGGATGGGCGCATCCCGGCGCAGGGCCTCTCGGTCGCGCGCATGGTGGCGCATATCACCTACCTCTCCGAAGCGGCGCTGACGCGGAAATTCGGCCGCCGCCTGCAGGGGGCGAGCGCGCTGACCTTCCTGGAGGACGTGTTCCAGGTGGAGAGCTACCTGCGCCACCAGGGCAGCACCTTCGTGCGGCGCTTCGACGCCAATTCCTATCTGACCATCACGCGCGCCATGGATTATTTCGACCTGGCGAACGAGCATGGCAGCGTGGCCAACGCCTTCCGCGGCACGCCGACGCGCTTCTTCGTGGCGAGCTTCTCGTCGGACTGGCTGTTCCCCACCAGCGAGAGCCGTGCGCTCGTGCGCGCGCTGAACGCGGCGGCGGCGCGGGTCAGCTTCGTCGAGATCACGACCGACAAGGGGCATGACGCCTTCCTGCTGGACGAGCCGGAATTCCATCGGGCGCTTGGCGGCTTCCTCGCGGGCGCGGCCGCCGCGCTTGGGGTATGAGGAAGGGGGGCGCATGAGCGGCGCGCTGCTGATGCGCGCGCATGCGCGCAACAATGCCTGGGCCAACCACCGGCTGCTGACCTTCTGCGCCGGATTGTCGCAGGCGGAGTTCGAGGCGGAGCGCGTGGGCTTCTTCCCCTCGTTGCGCGCCACGCTGAACCACATCCTCATCATTGATCACTTCTATGTGGACGCGCTGGAGGGCGGCACGCTCGGCCCCGCCGCCTGGGCCGAGCGCGAGCCCTGCCGCGACGTGGCTTCGCTCCAGGCCGCGCAATCCGCGGTGGACCGGCGACTGATCGCCTGGTGCGAGGCGCTGCGGGATGAGGATCTCGGCCGGATCATCGAGGTGCAGCGCGGCCATCGCGTGCAGCGCGAGCGGGCGGACCGGCTGCTGCTTCACCTCTTCCAGCACCAGATCCACCATCGCGGCCAGGCGCATGGCATGCTGGGGCGCGCGGCGCCGCGGCTGGATGAATTCTATTGCTGGGGCGAGGCGCATCTGCGCACGCCCGAATTCGCGGCCCTCGGCTGGACCGAGGATGATCTCTGGGCGGAGCGACGCTGATGCGCGACGGCACGATCCAATATGTCGCGAAGAACATGCGGCTCGACCTGCGGCTCATCGCGGAGATGATCCCGGAAGGTGCCCGCGTGCTCGACATCGGCTGCGGCGATGGCGCGCTGATGGCGCATCTGGCGAATGAGAAGAACGTGGATGCGCGCGGCATCGAGATCGACATGCGGGAGGCGACGGAGGCGGTGGCGCAGGGCCTCGCCGTCATCCATGGCGATGCCGACAACGACCTCGCCTTCTATCCGGACGGCGCCTTTGACTATGTGGTGCTCAGCCGCACCCTGCAGGCGGTGGAACGCCCGCGCGAGGTGCTGCGCCAGATGCTGCGCATCGGCCAGCACGCGATCGTGAGCTTCCCGAATTTCGGCCATTGGGAGGTGCGGCTCAAGCTGCTGCTGGGTGGCCGCATGCCGGACACCGAGACCTGGTCCCGCCCCTGGTACGAGACGCCCAACATCCATCCCTGCACCATCCTCGACTTCTTCGCGCTGGCGGAGATGGAGGGCTATGTGATCGAACGCTGGCTCGCCGTGGATGAGCGTGGACTCAAGGCGCCATGGAAGCGCTCCGTGCGCCTTGCCAACCTGTTCGGACAACAGGCGCTGTTCCAGCTGCGGCGGAAATAGGGCCCGCCTGGTCTCGCCGGTTTCTGTGGCGCGCGCCCCCCGCGCTTGTTACAGATCAGGACGGACGGCCCAATCCACCGTCACAGGAAAAGCAGATCCCAGGGAGGGTTGCACATGGCGCGAGTTGCATTGGTGACGGGTGGTCAACGTGGCATCGGCGCCGCGATCAGCGAGGGCCTCCAGGCCGCGGGCCGCAAGGTCGTCGCCAGCTATGCCGGCAATGACGCCGCCGCCGCCGCCTTCACCGAGCGCACCGGCATTCCCTGCATCAAGTTCGATGTCGGCGATTTCGACGCCTGCATCGCCGCCGTGGCGAAGGTGCAGGAGGAACACGGCCCGATCGAGATCCTGGTGAACAATGCCGGCATCACGCGCGATGCGATGATGCGCAAGCTCACCCGCCAGATGTGGGACGACGTGATCGATACCAACCTCGGCTCCTGCTACAACATGTGCAAGGCCGTGTGGGACGGCATGAGCGCGGCCAAGTTCGGCCGCATCGTGAACATCGGCTCGGTGAACGGCCAGGCGGGGCAGCTGGGCCAGGTGAACTATGCCGCCGCCAAGTCCGGCATCCATGGCTTCACCAAGGCGCTCGCCCAGGAAGGGGCGCGCAACCAGATCACGGTGAACGCCATCGCCCCCGGCTATGTGGACACCGAGATGGTGCGCGCCGTGCCGGCGGATGTGCTGGAGAAGATCATCGCGCGCATTCCCCGCGGGCGGCTCGGCACCGCGCAGGACATCGCGCGCGGCGTGGTGTTCCTGACGGCGGACGAGGCGGATTTCATCACCGGCTCGACGCTGTCCATCAACGGCGGCCAACACATGTACTGAGGCGGCGGGGCCCCGCATGAAGCGGGGCCCAAGCCTGCCTGGCTGCGAGGCCGATTCACGTTTTTGGCGATGCCGCCAAAAACGATCGGGCTCGGGTCACCCGTCGAGCCGGATGCCCAGCTCGCGGATCAGCGGGCGCCAGAGCGCGTTCTCGGCCTGGACGAAGGCGTTGAACTGCGCGGGCGTCCAGGGCTGATACTCGATGCCGAGCGTGGTCATGCGCGCCTGGATCTCGGGCGACTGGATGGCGGTGATCATCTCCGTCGAGAGGCGCTGGATGATGGCGGCCGGCGTGCCCGCCGGCACCGACATGCCCTGCCAGCCATAGGCGACCGTGTTGGCGTGGCCGAGCTCCGCCATGGTCGGCACCTCGGGCGCCTGGGGGCTGCGCGCATCGCTCAGCACGGCCAGCGCGCGCACGCGCCCGTCGCGGATGAAGGGCAGGCCGGTGGCGGTGTCGATCACCACCGAATCCACATTGCCCGCCAACAGGTCCTGCATGGCGGCGGGCCCGCCGCGATAGGGGACATGCGTGGCGTCGAGCCCGGTGCGGCGGCGCACCAGCTCCATCGCCAGGTGATGCGGGGAGGCGACGGCGGGCGTGCCGTAGGTCGGCGCCCGGGTGCGCGCGGCGGCCAGGAAATCGGCGAAGCTGCGGGGCGAGCCCTCGGGCCGCACCACGATGTAGAGCGGGAAGCGGCCGATGAAGCCGATGCCGGTGAAATCCGTGTCCGGGTTCAACGGCATGCGCGAGAAGAGCGCCGGATTATAGGTCAGGATGCCGTTGTCCACGTGCATCCAGGTGTATCCGTCGGCGGGGGAGCGCGCGACCATCTCGCTCGCCAGCAGGGCGCCGCCGCCGGGGCGGTTCTCCACCACCACGCTCTGGCCCAGGCGCGCGGCCATCTGCGCGCCGATCAGCCGCGCGAAGGTGTCGGACGCGCCGCCCGGCGGATAGCCCACCACCCAGCGCAGCGGCCGGTCCGGGAAGCTCTGCGCCCGCGCGGCGGCGGGGATGGCGGCAAGCGCCAGACCGGCTTGGGTGAGGCTGCGTCGGGTGAAGGGCATGGCGGGGTCTCTCAGGCGATGGACTGCGCCCACCATCATGCGGCCCGCGCCGCGCCCTTCCAAGGGTGTTTCCCTCAGTTCCAGACGCTTTCCGCCTTGGGCAGGGGCTGATCGGCGCAGACGCGGTTGCGCCCGCCGCGCTTCGCCTCATAGAGCGCGGCATCGGCGCGGGCGATGAGTTGCGCCGGCCGCTCGCCAGGCTGGGCCATCGCGACGCCGAAGGAGGCGGTGACGCTGATGTGCGCCCCGTCCCCCGCCAGCTCCACCGTGGCCTGCGCGATCCGGCCGCGGATCTGCTCGGCCATGGCCATCGCGTCACGGAGCTGGCCGCAGGGCAGCATGAGGCTGAATTCCTCGCCGCCGAAGCGTGCCGCCACCGCGTCGCCCGGCGCCGCCTCGGCCAGGATGTCCGCCAGCCAGCACAGCACCTGGTCGCCCGCGGGGTGGCCATGCGTGTCGTTCACCGCCTTGAAGTGGTCGAGGTCCACCATCACCAGCGCGGTGGGCCGCTGCCCGGCCAGCTGCTCGCGCAGCGCCTTGTCGAAATGCCGGCGATTGGCGAGGCCGGTGAGGGGGTCCGTGCCGGCCAGGCGCCGCGCCTCGGCCAGTTCATCGCGCAGCTCCTGCGTCTTGCGCGCGGTCTCGGCCAGGTTGCGGGCCGCCGCCTCGCTCCGGCGGGAGACCTCGAGCGTCTCTGCCGCCAGGCGGCGCAGCAGGGTGTTGAGCGATTCGGGCTCCGCGCCCAGGCGGTCTGTGGCCTGGGCCAGCGTGCCGCCATAGCGCAGCGCATCCTCGCGCGTGTCCTGCACCAGGCCGATGGCCTCATGCACCGCCACCTCCAGCCGCGCCGCCACCTCCCGCAGGGAGACCGCCTCGTGGTCGGCGGTGAAGAATTGCAGGTGCAGCTCCTCCATCATGCCTTGCGTCATGCGGGGCTGGCCCGCGAGCCGCCGCTCCAGCTCGGCGCGCAGGCCGGGGGCGGAATCGCCGTGAAAGCTGAACCAGACCAGGTAGTTGGCCGGCGTGGGGGAGAGGCCGTGCTCCAGCATGGAGGCCATGGCGGCATGCGCATGGAGCAGGGTGGGGTCCTTGCGCGGGGCCGGGAGGGGGCGGGTTGCGGCAGGGTGCGGGGCGGTGCTGGGCATGGGCGGCGGCGGGGTCCTCTTCTCCGGCACCTTGCTACCGCCGGAGGGATGAACATTACGTTGCCCGGACGCCCCTCAGCCGAGCCCCGTCAGGTGCTTCACCAGCAGCAGCCAGAGCGGCAGGCTGATGATGGCCAGCGCATGCTCGGTCGAGGTGATGGCGGCCATCAGCGGCGCGTCCCCTCCCATGGCGCGGGCCATGACGTAGGAGGTGGCGGCGGTCGGCAGCGCCATGAAGAGGACCGCCATGGCGATGGAAAGCGGCTCCAGCCCCAGCCAGAGGCAGAAGGCGAGCGTCAGCCCCGGCATGATCACCAGCTTCAGGAAGGAGGTGACAAGCTGCAGCGGCAGCCGGTCCGCCATGGCGCCGAGCGAGAGCGCGGCGCCGACCGCGAGCAGGCCGAGCGCCACCGAGGCGCGGCCCAGCGATTCGAGGAGCGGCTTGATCCCCGGCGGCAGCCCGCCGGCCCAGGCCACCGCGAAGCCGACGACGCAGGCCAGCATGAGCGGGTTCATCAGGATCTGCCGCAGCACCGGCCAGGGCTGGAAGCGCCGCCCGCCCCCCGTGGCGAAGGCCGTGTTGGTCACGAACTGCACGAAGGGGACGATCAGCCCGGTGGCGACGGCGCCGAGCGCGATGCCGGGCGCACCGAAGAGCGCGCCGGCCACCGCGAATCCGATCAGGTTGTTGAAGCGGATGCCGCCCATCAGGACGCTGGTCATCGAGGCATGCGGCTGGCGAAAGGCGCGGGCGATGAGGAGCGAGGCGACGGTGCCGAGGCCGAGCGCCGTCCAGATCGCGGCCATCATGCCGAAGACCGGCACCTCGCCCAGCTTCACCGAGCCGATGGCCGCCACCAGCAGGGCCGGCAGCAGCACCCAGAAGATCAGGCGCTCGATCCCCGCCCAGATCGCATCGTCGCGCAGCAGGCGGCGCTTGAGCAGCGCGCCGAGCGCCAGCAGGCCGAAGGCGGGGACGAAGGCGTCGAGATAGGCGATCATCGCCGGGCCCCCGGGTCAGGCGTCCGACCCGGCCTCCTCGGCCAAGGGGGCGGGCACGGGGAGCGGCTCCGGCGGGGCCACGGGGGGCGGATGGGCCGCCTGGGCCGAGATGTCCCGCAGGCAGGAGGCCTCGCTGCGCTGCGCGAGGCCGCCGGCGCGCGCCTGGACATGCGCCACGCGCGGTCCGGAGGCCCCGGCATAGAGCACGATGTCGAGCTGGCATCCGCCGCCCGAATAGAGCCAGACCTGGGCCGGGCCCTCGGAGCGGCGCAGCGTGGGCTCGCCCAGGGCCGCGCGCACCGCCTCGGGTGTCGCGCCCAGCAGGGAGGCGGCGTGGTGCGGATAGCCCGGGTTCGGCGCCGCCGCGCGGGGGCGGGGCGCGGGCGCGGGCGCGCCCAGCGCCTGGAGGGTGGCGCGGTGGGAGTCCAGGATGGCCTCGGCGGCCTCCCGCTCACGCTCCGGCCCGCCGGTGCAGGCGGTGAGCGCGAGCAGGAGAAGGATCAGGCGGCGCGCCATGCCCGGGGGGTCCTGAACGGAGGCTGAGATCAAGGAATCCCGCCGCTGGGCGGCGGGATGCGGGTTGGCTCAGCCCTCGCCCTGCAGCATTTCCATGCTGCCGACGATCTGCCCACCCTCTTCGACCGAGAGCTTCTTGTAGCGCGCCATGCCCTTGATCTTGCCGGTCGAGCGGACGATCAGGTTGCCGCGCGCGGTGACCGTGCCGTCGAAGAGGCCGGCGATCTCGGCGTCCTCGACCTGCACTTCGCCGCGGAAGACGCCGGTCTGCGCCACGGACAGCTCGGCCGCCTGGATCATCTGGCTCTCGACCGTGCCCTCGACCACCAGGCGTTCGGCGTCGGCGACCGTGCCCTGCAGGCTGATGCCGCGGCCCACGATGAGGGTGCGGCGCTCATTGGCGTTCGGGGTGACGGGGCCGCCGCGGGCCGGCATCGCGGCCGGGGCGGGCACGCCCGGGCGGACCGGGGCGTTGCTGGGCTTGGGCGGCAGGCCCATGGGCGCGCTGTTGGCGGCGGGCGCGCGGTAGCTCGGCATGGTCAGCTCGGCATCGCGCGGCGCCGGGCCGTTTGTCCCCTCCTGGTTGGATTCGGGGTTCTCATCCTTTTTGCGACCAAAGATCGACATGCAGGCGTTCCTTCAAGATCCGAGCGAAGTGGCCGGTGTATAACGCGCGACCGTGGCCGGGCAACGCCCGACTGTGAAGATTCCCTCTCCGCTTTGCATTTCCCGGCGCGGGAGGCTACCCGGGGGCCTCGCCCCCACTTGGAAGACCGCCCCGCATGAGCCTCACCTCCCTCGACATCCTCGGCATCGGCAACGCCATCGTGGACGTGCTCGCGCCTACGGATGACGCCTTCCTGGCCGGGCGCGGCCTGCCCAAGGGGGGCATGCAGCTGATCGATACGGCCCAGGCCGAGGCCTTGTATGCCGCCATGCCGGCGGGCGTCGAAAGTTCGGGCGGTTCGGCCGCCAACACCTGCGCCGTGGCCGCGGCCCTGGGTGCGAAGGTGGGCTTCCTCGGCAAGGTCGCGGCCGACCAGCTCGGCCAGGTCTTCGCGCATGACATCAAGGCGGCCGGCGTGCATTTCCCGACCGCGCCGCTGGCTTCCGGCGCGCCGACCGCCCGCTGCCTGATCCTGGTGACGCCGGATGGCCAGCGCACCATGAACACCTTCCTCGGCGCCTGCGTCACCTTCGGGCCGGAGGATGTGGACGCGGCCGAGGTGGCGCGCGCCAAGGTGGTCTATCTGGAGGGCTACCTGTTTGACCCGCCTGCCGCCCAGGCCGCCTTCCGCGCCGCCGCGAAGGCCGCGCATGCCGCCGGACGCAAAGTGGCGCTGACCCTCTCCGACCCCTTCTGCGTCGGCCGCCACCGCGAGGCCTTCCGCGCCTTCGTGGCCGAGGAATGCGACATCCTCTTCGCGAACGAGGCGGAGATCCTGGCGCTCTACGAGACGGACGATTTCGAGGTCGCGGCGGCGCGGGTGGCTCAGGATGTCGAGATCGCGGCGCTGACGCGCAGCGAGCACGGCTCGGTCATCCTCTCGGGCGGGCAGCGCCATCTGGTGGCGGCGCAGCCGACCACGGTGGTGGACACGACCGGCGCGGGCGATGCCTATGCCGCCGGCTTCCTGGCCGCCTGGACAATGGGCAAGCCCTTGGCCGAGGCCGGGCGTTGGGGCAGCATCGCGGCCGCCGAAGTGATCAGCCATTACGGGGCCCGCCCGCAGGCCGATCTCAAGGCGCTTGTCGGATAGGAACTTCGCCCATGCGTCACCTCACCCTCGCCGCCGCCGCGCTGCTGCTGGCCGGCCCCGCTTTCGCCCATCATGGGGAGCGCCACCCGGCGCCGAACCTGATGGCCCAGGCCAATACGGGGGATTCGATCCAGGAATTGCAGCGCCAGCGCCGCAACCCGGATGTGCCGCCGGGCGTGCAGGCGCAGCGGCGGGACGCGGCGGATGCCGATGCGGCGAGCCTGGATGACGCGGCCTCCCAGGTGCGGGCCGCGGCCACCGCGCTGCGCGCCGGCCGCGCCGGCCAGGCCAATGAATTCCTGGAGCGCGCCGAATCCCGCCTGCTGACCCGCAGCACCGTCCCGGCCCAGGCAGGCGAGCCGGTGCGCGGCGGGCCCGTGGGCCACATCGCCGCCGCCCGCGCCGCGCTCTTCGCCAATGACCGCGCCAAGGCCCAGGCAGAGATCGAGGCGGCGCTGACCGCGCTGAACCGGCCGGCCCCCGCGCGGCGCTCCCGCCAGTGACGCCTGCGCTGCCGGAGGCGCCGCCCGCCATCCGTGACGCCATCCTGGACTGGCTGACCCGCTTCTCCGCCACGGTGCGGGAGGTGGATTACCGCAGCGCCTATCCCTTCTGGCACCCGCGCATCATCGCCTTCGGCACGGTGCAGCCCATCGTCGAGGGGCTGGAGGTGTTCCGGGACCGGCAATGGGAATCGGTCTGGCCGAAGACCACCGACTTCACCTTCCGCCTGGATGTGACGCGCGTGCTGGCGAGCCCGGATGGGAAGATGGCGGTGGCCATCGCGCCCTTCACCTCGACCGGCTATGCGCCGGACGGCGCGCGCTTCGACCGGCCGGGGCGGACCACGCTGATCCTCGTGCCCGGCGATGGGCCGGAGCCCTGGATCGCGGTGCACAGCCACATGTCGCTGGCGCGCGGCGTGCCGGCGGACAGCCACGCGAACCGGCCGGTGAAGGCGCGGTAGCAGCCTTGCCGCAAGGCTGATTCACGCCTTTGGCGTTTCCACCAAAGGCGATCAGACCCTATCCGAAGCGCGCCGCCTGGCGCGCGAGGGCGACCAGCAGTTCGAAGGTGGGGGCCGCCACCCCCGCTTCGCGCGCCAATTGCAGCGGTACGTTCAGCAGCGCCTCGAATTCCAGGCTCCGCCCCGCCTCCAGGTCCTGCAGGATGGATGGCTTGTGGGCGATGACCACGGAGCGGAGGATCTGCGCCTCCGGGTCGCCCGGCACCGCGTGGCCAAGGGCGGCGGCGATGGCGAGACCCTCATGCATCACCGCCTTGGCGGCGGCCAGCACCACCGGGTCGCTGAAGGTGGTCTTCATGTCCTGGCGCGTCAGCAGGCAGATCGGGCCATTGGTCAGGTTGTTGAGCAGCTTGGTCCAGATCGCGGTGCGGATGTCGGTGGTGGCGACACCGCCCATGCCTGGGCCTTCCAGCGCCTCGGCCAGGGCCTGAATCCGCGGGCTCATCCGGTTGTCCAGCTCGCCGAAGATCACGCGGTTGGCGGCGCTCTGCACCTTGACCACGCCCGGTTCCGTCACGGTGCAGGCGGACCAGACGACGCCGCCGATGGTGCGGGCGAGGCCGACCTTCGCGCGCACGACGCCGCCCGGATCGAGCGTGGCGAGGTTCTCGCCCCACCACCACGGAATGCCGTTGACGACGAAGACGACCGGCGTCCCGGGCCCCAGCAGTGGCGCGATGGCCTCGGCCACGCTGGTGATGGCGGGCGCCTTCACGGTGACGATCACCGCATCCTGCGGGCCAAGGGCGGCGGCGTCCTGCTCCGCGCGGGGATGGGCGGTGAAGCGGCCGTCCGGCGCCTCCACGGTGATGCCGCGGGCGCGGATGGCCTCCAGCTGCGGCCCGCGCGCGATGACGCTGACCTCCGACCGGCCGCGCGAAGCCAGGCGCGCTGCAACATGGCTGCCGATGGCCCCGGCGCCGAAGATGGTGATCTTCATGCCTCGCCCCGCATGGCCGCGAGCATGGCCGCCGCCGCGGCGACGTGCCGCGCCACGATGCGCGCGCCGAGCTCGGCATTGGCGCCCGAAGGGTCCGTCGCCTGCACACCGCCGGGCGCGATCTCCGGCAATTCGATGGGCACGCCGAAATCAACCCCCTCCGCCCGGAGGGTGCCGAAGCCGCTGACCGGCAGGCCCAGGAAGGGCTCCGGCGCGGCGCGCGGCGCGAGCTTCGCGGCGTCGCAGAGATCAGGGCGGAGATGCAGCGCGACCGAGGCCACGGGATCGCCGCCATGGCCGAGCGCCTCCGGCGCGCCGCCCAGTTCCGCCTGCCACGCCCCTGCGGTCTTCCAGAGATGCAGCACGGGGATGATCACGCCATGGCTGCGGCGCAGCGCGCGCTGCGCGTCCTCGATCGCGGGGATGTTCCCGCCATGGCCGTTGATGATGAGGATGCGGCGCGCCCCACCCTCATCCAGCGCCACCAGGATCTCGGTGAGGAGCGCGGTCAGCGTGGGCGTGCTCAGCGCCACGCCGCCCGGCACGCCGCGGAAGAAATCCACGCCGCCGAAGGCGACGGGAGGCGCCACCAGGGCATCGCCCGCGGCTTCGGCGATGCGCAGCGCGATGGCCTCGGCCAGCAGGTAGTCGCCCATCGGCAGGCCTGGTCCGTGTGTCTCGGTGCTGCCCATCGGCAGCAGGATGGCGTGCCCCGCGGCGATGCGGCGCGCGACCTCGGGTGCGGGAAGCTCCGCGATCCTCACGAGAGCATGTCCAGCGTGATGCGGGAGAGCGCCTGCACGCCGAGCGCGATGCAGCGCTCATCCGGCTGGTAATTGGCGTTGTGCAGCTTGTCGTCGCGGCCCGGCGCGCCGGCGCCGACGCCGAGGTGGAAGGCGGGCGCGCGCTCGGCGAAGGCGGCGAAATCCTCGGCGCCCATCGAGGGCGTGCCCTCATGCACCACCTCGCCGAAATGCGCGCGCACGCTGGCGATGGCGGGCTCGAGCACGCGGTCGTCATTCACCAGGCTGGCCACCATGCGGCGATAGGTGACGTTCGCCTCCATGCGCATCGCGGCGGCGGTGTGCTCCACCAGGCGGCGGATGGCGGCCTCGGCCACGTCGCGCGCCTCGGCGTGCAGGGTGCGGACCGTGCCCTTCAGGTGCACGCGTTCGGGGATGATGTTGTAGGTCGTGCCGGCCTGGAACATGCCGACCGTGACGACGCAGGGGTGCAGCGGCTTCTGCTCGCGCGCCACGACCGTCTGCAACTGCGTGATGAGATGCGCGGCCCCGACGATCGGGTCCACCGCGGCATAGGGGTGCGCGGCATGGCCGGACTTGCCGCGCAGCACGATGTCGAAGCGGTCGGAGGCGGCGAGCGAGGGGCCGCGCACGAAGCCGAAGGTGCCGACCGGCTTGTCCGGGTGGTTGTGGAAGCCGATGGCCATGTCGATGCCCTCCGCGGCGCCATCGGCGATCATGGCGGGCGCGCCTTCCAGCACTTCCTCCGCGGGCTGGAAGATCAGCACGACGCGGCCGGCGAGGTTCTCGCGCAGGCCGTTCAGGATCTCGGCGGCGCCCAGCAGGGTAACGGTGTGGATGTCATGCCCGCAGGCGTGCATCTTGCCGTCGAACCTGCTCGCGAAGGGCTGGCCGGTTTCCTCATGGATGGGCAGCGCGTCCATGTCGGCGCGCAGCGCGAGCGTGGGGCCGGGGCGCGCGCCCTCGATCACGCCGACGACGCCCGTGCGGCCCACGCCGGTGCGGTGCTGGATGCCCATGCGCGTGAGTTCGGCCGCGACGATGCCGGCGGTGCGGACTTCCTCGAAGGCGAGTTCGGGATGGCTGTGAATGTCGCGGCGCAGTTCGATCAGGCGCGGCTCCAGGGCGGCGGCCTGTTCGCGGATGCGGGTGGCGGGATCATTGGTGAGCATGTTCAGGGCCTCGCTGCGGTGCCGCATCCTCTCGCCGACCTTACAGCCTGTCCAGGGTTGCGGCTTGTAAGCGGCGGGGCCGCGTGCCATAGCGCCGTTAACGATCGGCCTCAAACAGGCCACAATCACGGGGGTGCAGGATGTTCGGGAAGCTGACGCGCCGTCATGCGCTGATGGCCGCCGCCCTTGGGCCGGTGCCGGCGCTTGCGCAGGCGTGGCCCGCGCAGCCCATCCGCCTCATCGTCCCCTTCGCGCCCGGCGGCACGACCGACCTCATCGCGCGTCTGGTGGCCACACCGTTGCAGGAGCGGCTGGGCCAGCCCATCATCATCGAGAACCGGCCCGGCGCGGGAGCCACGGTGGGGAGCCTGATGGCGGCGCAGGCTGCGCCCGACGGCTATACGCTCGTGCTGTCCAACATCGCGAGCCACGGCATCTCGCCCACGCTCTACAGCAACATCCGCTACGATGCGGTGCGCGACTTCAGCCACATCGCGCTGCTGACGCTGAACCCCTCGGTCTTCGTCGCGAACCCGCGCGCGGGCATTTCCAACATGGCGGATTTCGCGCGCGTGCACCGCGCGAGCCCGCGCGGGCTCGACATGGCGAGCAGCGGCGCGGGCAGTTCCAACCACCTGCTGATCGTCCGCATGGGGCAGATCCTGGGGCGCGAGATCAACCACATCCCCTTCCGCGGGGCGGGCCCGGCGATGACGGCCGTGATCGGCGGCCAGGTACCGCTGATGAGCGACAGCCTGCCCTCGGCTGCTTCGCATATCCGCCAGGGCATCGTGCGGGCGATCGCGATGAGCAGCGCCGAACGCCATCCCTCCTTCCCGGATGTGCCGACGCTGCGCGAGCAGGGTTACGATCTTGTCACCAGTTCCTGGTTCGGACTTTCGGGGCCGGCGCGGATTCCGCAACCCGTGGTTGAGCGCCTCTCGCGCGAGGTGCGGGCCATCCTCGCCACGCCCGAAGTCCGCGCACGCTTTGCTGAAATCGGTGGCACCGCGGGTGAATTCTCGCCTGAGGAATATTCGAATTTCGTCGCGTCCGAGGTTTCCAGTTGGGCGGCGCTGGTTCGCGAAAGTGGCGCACAACCTGACTGATTCGTAAGATTTGATCCCAGGCGCGCTTGGCGCTTGGCAGTTCGTGCGAAATGCCGGAAGGTCCGGCACGACGTTTGGGAGTCTGGCTTATGCAGTTGAAGATCAACGCCAAGGACCTCGCCTCAGGAATCTTCCTGGTGCTGGTCGCGCTCGTGGGGCTTTATCTCAACCAGGATCACAGCCTGGGCACCGCGCGCCGCATGGGGCCGGGCTACATGCCCATGATGGTCTTCTATATCCAGGCGGGTCTTGGCGCGCTGGTGATCTTCTTCAGCCTGTTCAGCGGGCCCGACCCTCTGGAAAAGTGGACGAAGCTGGATTGGGGCAGCCTGGCGCTGGGCATCGCCGCCGGCACGCTGGCGTGGAAGCTCTCGCCCTCGGTCTGGGGTTTCTTCGGCCAGACCTACAATGCGGTCGGCCTCGGCATCATCGTGGGCTTCCTGGTGCTGGCGATCTCGGCCGGGTGGAAGCTGCTCGCCATCATCTGCGCCGCCGTCGCGCTCTTCGGGCTGATCCTCGAGAAGGGTGGCTTCTTCGCCGCGCTGACCGCGGTGATCCTGGTGAGCTGCGCGGCCGAACACACCCACACCAAGAAGGGCGTCGCCGGGCTCCTCGTCTTCCTGCTGGTGCTCTGTTACTGGGTCTTCATCTACGAACTCGACATCCGTGTGAATCTGTGGCCGCAGAGCTGAGTGCGGGATAGGGGATAGCGACCATGGAACTGCTCTTGACCAACCTCGCGCATGGCTTCGGCGTTGCGCTTTCCTTCCAGAACATCAGCTTCGCCCTGCTCGGCGCGCTGATCGGCACGGCGATCGGCGTGCTGCCGGGCATCGGCCCGGTGGCGACCATCTCGCTGCTGCTGCCCATCACCTTCGGGCTTCCTGCGACCACCGCCATCATCATGCTGGCGGGCATCTTCTACGGCGCGCAGTATGGCGGTTCGACCACCGCCATCCTGCTGAACCTGCCCGGTGAGGTGTCGTCGGTGGTGACAACGCTCGAAGGCTACAAGATGGCGCGCAACGGGCGCGCGGGGGCGGCTCTCGCCACCGCGGCACTCGGCTCCTTCTTCGCCGGCTCGGTCGCGACGATCCTGGTGGCCGCCTCCGGCCCGCTGCTGACGCAGGTGGCGCTGAGCTTCGGCCCGGCGGATTACTTCTCGCTGATGCTATTGGGCCTGATCATCGCCTGCGTGCTCGCGCAGGGCTCGATCATCAAGGCCGTCGGCATGGTGGTGCTGGGTGTGGCCCTCGGCCTGGTCGGCACCGACGTGCAGACCGGCCAGCAGCGCTTCACCTTCGGCATCCCTGAACTGTCCGACGGCATCGGCTTCGTGCCCATCGCCATGGGCATGTTCGGCATCGCCGAGATCGTGCTGAACCTGGAGCGCCCGGAATCGCGTTCGGTGCTCTCCTCCAAGGTGGGCTCGCTCTGGCTGACCAAGGATGAGTTCAAGCGCGCGACGCCCGCCGTGCTGCGCGGCACCGTCGTCGGCTCCTTCCTCGGCATCCTGCCGGGTGGTGGCGCCTCCCTCGCGGCCTTCGGCTCCTACATGATGGAGCGCAAGATGTCGCGCGGCCGGCACATGTTCGGCCAGGGCGCGATCGAGGGCGTGGCCGGTCCGGAAGCGGCGAACAACGCCGCGGCGCAGACCAGCTTCATCCCGCTGCTGACGCTGGGCATCCCCTCCAACGCCGTGATGGCGCTGATGGTGGGCGCGCTGATCATCCAGGGCATCCAGCCCGGCCCCCGCATGGTGGAGGCGCAGCCCGACCTGTTCTGGGGCCTGATCGCCTCGATGTGGATCGGCAACCTCATGCTGCTCGTCATCAACCTGCCGATGATCGGCATGTGGGTGAAGCTGCTGCAGGTGCCCTACCGCTTCCTGTATCCCTCGATCCTGGTGTTCTGCTGCATCGGCGTGTACTCGCTGAACAACAACGTGTTCGACGTCTACATGACCGTGCTGTTCACCGTCTTCGGCTACATGTGCAACAAGCTGAAGCTGGAGCCCGCGCCCCTGCTGATCGGCTTCGTGCTCGGCCCGATGATGGAGGAGCACCTGCGCCGCGCCATGCTGCTCTCGCGCGGCGACTGGGCGGTCTTCATCCAGCGCCCGATCTCGGCGACCATGCTGGGCATCGCCGCTTTCGCGCTGGCCCTCATGCTCATGCCGAACATCCGCAAGGGCAAGGACAAGGCGCTGGCCGAATAAGGCGGGTCGCACTTCCCGAAACGCGCCGCGGAGGGCAACCTCCGCGGCGTTTTTCGTTTTGGGGGTGTCCAATGGATCTTCAATTGCAGGGCAAGGTGGCGCTGGTCACCGGGGCTTCCGCGGGCCTCGGCCGCGCCATCGCGAAGGAACTGGCCGCCGAGGGCTGCCGCCTCGCCATCCTCGCCCGCCGGCGCACGCTGCTGGAAGAGCTCGCCGCCGAACTGCCGGCGAGTGCGGAGCCGCTCATCATCGAGCAGGACTTCACCGCGAAGGATGCGGGCGAGCGCGTGCGCGACGCTATGCAGGCGCGCTTTGGCCGCTGCGACATCCTGGTCAACAATGCCGGCTCCTCCCGCCCGCAGGAGGGGCTGGGTTCGGATGAGGCCTGGATGGACGCGATGGAGATCAACTTCCACGCCGGTCGGCGCATCACCCATGCGCTGGTGCCCATGATGCAGGCGCAGAAGTTCGGCCGGATCATCAACCTGACGGGCCAGGACGAGGCCTGGATGATCAACGCCGCGAACGCGCCCAACGGCGCCGTGCATATCTGGGCCAAGGCGCTGAGCCGCACGCTGGGGCGGGACGGCATCACGGTGAATTCCATCCCACCCGGCCGCATCCGCTCCGAGCAGATTGACCAGCGCATCCTGCCGACGGAGGAGGCGCGGCGCGCCTGGGCCGAGAGCCAGGTGCCGGTCGGCTACATCGGCGAGGCGCGGGACCTCGCCGTGCTGGCGACCTTCCTCGCCTCGCCGCTCGCGCATTACATCACCGGCCAGGTGATCCATGTGGATGGCGGGACGCGGCGCTTCCCGCATTGATCCAGGCCGCACGAAGGCGGCGCTTTCGTGCCCTCGGACGCCGTCACGCCGGCGGCGTGCTTTCGGCCCCGCGGGCCGCTTGGTCCGCCGTTACAATTGGCGACGGACCGATACGGGGCGTGCTGTTACAATTGTCGCCATGGAACCCGCCCCGCATATCCTCGTCCTCGACGACGACCGTGAGATCCGTGAGCTCCTCGGCAAATTCCTCGAGAAGCAGGGCCTGCGCGTCACCCTGGCGCGGGATGCGCGCGAGCTGCGCAAGGTCTGGCCGCTCGCCCGCTACAGCCTCGTCGTGCTGGACCTGATGCTGCCCGGCGAATCCGGCCTCGATGTCGCGCGCTGGCTGCGCGGGCAGTCGAACATCCCCATCGTCATGCTGACGGCGATGGGCGAGGAGACGGACCGCATCGTGGGCCTGGAGCTGGGCGCCGACGACTACATGGCCAAGCCCTTCAACCCGCGCGAATTGCTGGCGCGCATCCGCGCCGTGCTGCGCCGCGCCGAGGGCGCCCAGGCGATGGCGCAGAACAGCGAGGATGCCAGCGCGCAGATCCGTTTCGCCGGTTGGCTGCTGGAGCCCGCGCGGCGCCGCCTGATCAACCCGCAGGGGGCCGAGGTGCCGCTGACCGGCGGTGAATACGAGCTGCTGACCACGCTGCTGGAGCGCCCCAACCGCGTGCTGACGCGCGACATGCTGATGGACCTGCTGCACAACCGCCAGCCCGGCCCCTTCGACCGCGCCATTGACGTCGCCGTCTCGCGCCTGCGCCGCAAGCTGGAGGATGACGGGCGCAACCCCTCGGTGATCAAGACGGTGCGCGGCGGGGGCTATGTGCTTTCCGCCACCGTCGAGCGCGGCGAGAAGCCGGCCGAGCGCGCGGCGGAATGAAGCGCTTCTGGCCGGGGAGCCTGGCCGGCCGTACCGCGCTCGTCCTCATCCTGGGGCTGATGGTGGTGCAGGCCGTGGGCCTCACCATCCATGCCTTCGACCGTGTGGAGCTGCAGCGCGCGGCCGAGGCGCGGGAGACGGCGCTGCGCGTCTTCAACCTGTGGCGCGCGCTGGTCACCTCCCCGCCGGAGCGCCGCGCCGCCATCCTGGCCGAGGCGGAGCTGCCGCACACGCTGGTCGCCAGTTACGACCCGCATTCCACCCTGCCGCCCGGCCTGCCCCATGTGCCGCTGCCGGTCGCCAACTGGTTCCGGCTGGATGGTGGTGGGGCACCGCCGCCCCCGCCGCCGCGCCCCCGGCCGGATGGCGAGGCCGGGCCGCGCCCGCCGCCGCCCGGCTTCCGCCTGGAGGGCGGGGGCCTGCCGCCGCCGCCGCGCCGCTTCCGGCCCGTCGAGGTGCATTCGGGCGCGCTGGGGCGCAGCAGCTTCGCCGTCTCCATGCGCTTCCCGGACCAGGGCTGGCTGAACCTCACCATCCGGGTGCCGCCGCCGCGCCCCTGGCATTCCGACAATTTCCTCGTGGCCTTCCTCGCCATGTCGCTCGCCGCGGCGCTGATGACCTGGTGGGCGGTGCGGCGCCTGACCCGCCCGGTGACGGACCTCGCCGCCGCGGCCGAGCGGCTGGGGCGCGGCGTGAACGCGCCGCCCTTGCCGGAGAACGGCCCGCGCGAGGTGGCCACCGCGGCGGCCGCCTTCAACACCATGGCCAGCAACATCCGCCGCTTCGTGGCTGACCGCACGCAGATGCTGGCCGCCATCAGCCATGACCTCCGCACGCCCATCACGCGGCTGCGCCTGCGCGCGGAGTTCCTCGACGATGACGATCAGCGCGCGAAGATGCTGGCCGACCTGGCGGAGATGGAGGCGATGATCGCCGCGACACTCACCTTCGCGCGCGACGACGCGGCGAATGAGCCGGCGGGCGCGGTGGACCTCGCCAGCCTCGCGCGCACGGTGCTGGATGAGGCGGTGGACGCCAACCCGGACCATGCCGGGCGCATCGCCTATGCGGGGCCGGAGCATCTGGTGCTGCAACTGCGCCCCGTGGCGATGAAGCGCGCGCTGGCGAACCTGGTCGGCAACGCGCTCAAATACGGCGATGCGGCGCGGCTGACGCTCGAGCAGCGGCAGCGTGGCGCGGTGCTGACGCTGGATGATGACGGCCCGGGCATCCCGGAGGCGGAGCAGGAGGCGGTGTTCCAGCCCTTCCGCCGCGTCGAGGCCAGCCGCAACCGCGAGACGGGCGGCACCGGCCTCGGCCTCACCATCGCGCGGAGCATCCTGCGCGCGCATGGCGGCGAGGTGACGCTGTCCAACCGCGAGGAAGGTGGGCTGCGGGTGGTGGCCCGGCTGCCCGGGTGATAGAGCGGGGCTCAGCAAGGAGCCCGCCCATGCCGCTCAAGGCCAGCATCATCCCCGTCACACCCTTCCAGCAGAATTGCGTGCTGGTCTGGGACGACCGGACCATGGAAGCGACGGTGATCGATCCGGGCGGCGATGTGGCGCGCATCGAGGCCGAGATCGCGGCGCGCGGCGTCACGCTGAAGCAGATCCTGCTCACGCATGGCCATATTGATCACGCGGGCGGCGCGGATGAGCTGCGCGAGAAGACGGGCATTCCCGTCACCGGCCCGCATCGCGCGGATGCCATCCTGCTCGACCACCTGGAGCAGCAGGGCCGCGCCTATGACATCCGTGGCGCGCGCAACCTGGTGCCGGACACCTGGCTGGACGAGGGCGCGCAAGTGTCCATCGGTGGCGTCACCTTCGACGTGCTGCATTGCCCCGGCCATTCGCCGGGCAGCCTGGTCTATGTGAACAAGGATCTGCGGATCGCCTTCGTGGGCGATGTGCTGTTCCAGGGCTCGATCGGGCGGACCGATTTCCCCTATGGCGACCATGAGGCGCTGATCAACGCGATCACCACGAAGCTGCTGCCGCTGGGCGATGACATCGCCTTCGTCTGCGGCCATGGGCCCGGTTCGGATTTCGGGACGGAGCGACGCAGCAACCCCTTCCTGCAGGGTTAGACGGCGGCGCTGTGCCGGCCCTTGCCCTGGCCCAGATAGGCATCGAAGCAGGCCGCCACATGCCGCAGGAAGGGGCGTGATTCCTCGGGCACCGTCAGCCAGGCGCCGCTGAGGCGCACCACGCCCTGCGCCTCCAGCGTCTCCAGCGCCGGGCGCACGGTGGCGAGCACCTCGGGCGGCAGCGCGTCGAGGTCGAGCGCCAGGTCGCACATCACGCGCTCGATGGCGGCGCGGCGGGTGATGTCCTCGGCCGTGAGGGTCAGGCCGCGCGCGATGGAGAGGCGCCCGGCCTCCACCGCCGCGACATAGCCGCGCTCATCGGGGATGTTCTGCGCATAGCCGCGCGGCGTGGCGCCGATGGAGGAGGCGCCGATGCCCAGAAGGTACTCCGCCTGGTCCGTCGTGTAGCCCTGGAAGTTGCGGCGCAGCCTTCCGTCGCGGCTGGCGCGGGCCATGGAATCGCCGGGGCGGGCGAAATGATCGAGGCCGATCGGGACGAAGCCGGCCGCGCGCAGCGCCTGGGCGGCCACGTCGGCCTGCTCCAGCCGCGCCTCGGCGCCCGGCAGCTCCTCCATGCGGATGGCCTTCTGCGAGGGCTTCATCCAGGGCACATGGGCATAGCCGAAGACGGCCACGCGATCCGCGCCGAGCTCGGCCGCCAGTGCCGCGGTGGCGCGCACATGGTCGCAGCTCTGGCCGGGCAGGCCGTACATCATGTCGAGATTGATGCGGCCGATGCCGGCGCCGCGCAGGCGCGCCACGGCGGCGGCGACCATCTCGGCCGGCTGCACGCGGCCCATGCGCTCCTGCACCTCGGCATTGGCGTCCTGCAGGCCGAGCGAGGCGCGGTTGAAGCCGGCGGTGGCGAGTGCGTCCACCACCTCCTGCGTCAGGGTGCGCGGGTCGAGCTCGACGGAGAGCTCGGCATCGCGCGCGAAGGGGAAGAGGGCGCGCAACCGGCCCATGAGCCTGGTCAGCCGCGCGCCACCCAGCGCGCTGGGCGTGCCGCCGCCCAGATGCAGGTGCTGCACCAGGCCATCGGCAGGAAGGGCGCGGGCCAGGGTGCCGGCCTCGGTCTCCAGCGCCGCCGCGTAGCGCGCGATGCGCGCGTCGTTGCGCGTGACCGAGGTGTGGCAGCCGCAATACCAGCAGAGCTCGTGGCAGAAGGGGATATGGACGTAGAGCGAGAGCGCCGAGCCCGCCGGCATGGCGGCGAGCCATTCGCGGTAGAGCGCCTCCTCCATCGGCCCGAAATGCGGCGCCGTCGGATAGCTCGTGTAGCGTGGCAGGTTCGCGGTGAGCGAGACGGTGGGGGCGGGGCGGGCGAGGGTGTCCATGCGGGGAAGGTGCGCGTCGCGATGGGGCGCTGTCCTTGCGCCGGATCAACCCTCCGCGCCATGCTGCTGCCGCAAAGGGAGACAGGCTTGATGGCGGATTACGATCTGGTGGTGCGCGGCGGCGAGGTCGCGACGGGCTTTGGCACGGTTCGTTGCGACATCGGCGTGAAGGGTGGGCGCATCGTGGCGCTGGCGGAACAACTGCCCCTGGGCGGGGCCAGCGTGGATGCGACGGGCCTGCTGGTGCTGCCGGGCGGCGTGGACAGCCATTGCCACATCGAGGAGCCCAGCCCCTCTGGCGTGAATGAGGAGAGCTTCCAGAGTGCCAGCCGTGCGGCCTTTGCGGGCGGCACCACATCGGTCGTCTGCTTCGTGCCGCAATGGAAGGGCCATGGCGTGCTGGAGCGCTTCGCGGACAGCTCCGCACGCGCCGCGCGCGGCATGGTGGACTACGCCTTCCACCAGATCATCAGCGACGCGACGGAGGAGGTGCTGGAGCGCGAGATCCCGCAGCTCGTGGCGCAGGGCGTGCGCAGCCTGAAGGTGTTCCTCACCTACGAGCCGCTGCATGTGAGCGATACCGATTACCTCAAGGTGCTGGTCACCGCGCGCAAGCATGGCTGCCTCGTCACCGTGCACTGCGAGAACTACGCCGCGATCAACTGGCGCACCGAGGCGCTGCTGGCCGCCGGGATGACGGCGCCCAAGTATCACGCCTGGGCGCGCCCGCCGGTGGTGGAGAGGGAGGCGACGCACCGCGCCATCGCGCTGGCCGAACTGGTGGACCAGCCGATCCAGGTGTTTCACGTCAGCTGCGCGGAAGCGGCGGAGGAGATCGCGCGCGCGCAGCGGCGCGGCGTGAAGGTCTGGGGCGAGACCTGCCCGCAATACGTCACCCTCACCGCCGACCAGATGGACCAGCCCGGCTTCGAGGGCTCGAAATTCATGTGCAGCCCTGCGCCGCGCGACAAGGATGAGCATGCGCGCATCTGGGACCTGATCCGCCGCGGCGTGCTCGACGTCGTCTCCTCCGACCATTGCGCCTTCAGCTTCGAGGGCGACAAGGGCAAGGCGCAGAACGGGCGGGATGCGAGCTTCCGCGACATTCCGAACGGCATCCCGGGCCTCGCCGCGCGGCTGCCCATCCTGTTCAGCGAGGGTGTCTCGAAAGGGCGGATCAGCCTGGATGAATTCGTGCGCGTCACGGCGACCAATCCGGCGCGGCTGATGGGCCTGGCACCCCGCAAGGGCAGCATCGCCATCGGCGCGGATGCGGACCTCGCGCTGTGGGATCCGAAGGCGAAGCGGACCATCACGAACGCGCTGATGCAGCACGCCATCGACTACACGCCCTATGAGGGGCTGGAGGTGACGGGCTGGCCGGTGATGACCATCCGCCGGGGCGAAGTCGTGATGCGCGACGGCGTGGTGCAGGCCGAGCCGGGGACGGCGCAATACCTGCCGCGCGCGCCCTATGACATGGTGAAGCCGCGCGGCGTGCTGGCCAACGGCTTCGACGCGGCGCCGCCGCTGTGACCAGCGGCTAACCGAGGCCCGCCAGGCGCGCCGGCAGCTCGGCCAGCCGTTCGGCTTCGGCATTGGCGAAGGCCAGGCGCAGATGGCGTTCCTGGCCGGGGCCGAAGAAGGGGCCGGGCAGCGTCATCAGGCCCTGCTCGGCGGCCAGCCATTCTGCCGCGGCCATGGCATCGGGCGCGGCCCCCGGCAGGCGCAGATAGGCGAAGTAGCTCCCCATCGCGTCAATCCAGTCGCTGTTCAGCGCGGCGCGGCAGGCGGAAGCGCGGGCCTGCATGATCTTGCGGTTGTCCGAGCGCCAGTCGCGCAGCGCCGGGATGGCCCAGGCCAGCACCTGCTGGGCGGGGCGTGCCGGGCAGATCTGCAAGGTATCGAGCGCCTTCGCCAATTGCCGCTGGAACGCCGTGCCGGCGATGACCGCACCCAGGCGATGGCCCGGAATGCAGTACGCCTTGGAGAAGCTGTAGAGGTGCACCAGCACATCGCCCCATTCGGGATCGCTGAAGAGGCGGTGCGGCACCGTGTTGGGCAGGAAGTCGCGATAGGTCTCGTCCAGCACCAGCGCGAGGCCGCGCGCGCGCGCGAGTTCCGCGAAGGCAGCGATGATTTCGGGCGGATAGACGGCGCCGGTCGGGTTGTTGGGGCTGACGAGCAGGATGGCGCGCGTGCGGTCATCCAGCAGCGTCGCGGCCAGCGCCACATCCGGCACGAAGCCGTCCTCGGCGCGGCAGGGCAGGGGGCGCGCCTCCACGCCCGCCATGGTCAGCGCCATCTCGTGGTTGAAATACCAGGGCGTGGGGACGAGGACGTTGTCGCCCGGTGCGGCCAGCACCTTCATCGTCATGGCGAAGGCCAGGTTGCAGCCGGCGGTGATGGCCACATGCTCCGCGCCGATGGCCGCACCGTAGAAGCCGCTCGCATCCTCGGCCAGGGCCGCGCGCAGCGCCTCGTCACCCGCGATGGGGCCGTAGCCCGCCGCGCTGCGCTGGGCGGCCGCCTCGCCGAGGCGCGCGAGAAGTTCCGGATGCGGCGGATAGCCCGGCACGGCCTGGGTCAGGTCCAGCGCCGGGCCGCGCTGGCCCTGGTAGCGCGCCGCCCAGGCGCGGGCGGCGGGGATCGCAGGGTCGGCCGTCGCCAGGATGGTGGGGGAGAAGCGCATCACGGGTCCTCGATGAGCGGGCGGCCGGTCTCGTGCCGCCAATGATGCCAGAGCAGGCGCGCGGCGAGCGAGCGCGCGGGCGACCACGCCTCGGCCATGCGGGCCAACGCGCGCGGCGCGGGGCGGGCGTCGAGCGCGAAGAGGTGCCGCGCGGAATTGGCCAGCGCGATGTCGCCCGAGGGGAAGATGTCGGGGCGGCCATCGGCGAAGAGCAGATGCACCTCCGCCGTCCAGGGGCCGAGCCCGCGCACGGCGCTGAGCATCGCGACGGCTTCCGCATCGGGCAGCGCGGACATGCGCTCGAAATCGAGCGTGCGGTCGAGGCAGGCGGTGGCGAGGCTGCGCGCATGCGCGGCCTTGGGGCGCGACAGGCCGGCCACGCCGCAGAGCGTCGCGTCATCCAGCGCGAGCAGGCCCGCGGGCGTCAGCGCGCCCGGCAGCGCGGAGAGGCGCCGCCAGATGGCGCCGGCCGCCTGGTTGCTGATCTGCTGGCCGCAGATGGTCCGCAGCAGCCCCGCGAAGCCGCGCGGGCGCGTGCGCCAGGGCAATTCGCCCGCGCGCGCCTCGATGGTCGCGAAGCGGGGTTCGGCGGCAAACAAAGCCGCACGGTCAGAAGGCGACGCGCAGCCGGGCGGTGAAGATGGAGACGGGACCACGATCGGCATTGTAGGCCGGGTTCACCACCAGGGCATAGCCGAGCGCCCCGTGCAGGCCGGGGGCAAGGCGCGCGTCGTAGTAGGCTTCCGTCAGCCATTCCGGGCTGTAGTTCAGCCGCCCGTCACCGGTGATGAAGCCGATGCCGCCATCCTCCAGGTAGCGCCGCCGCCCGCCGCTGATGAAGCCGATATTGGTGCCAAGCCCCACCGTATCCGCGGGCCTGCCCCAGCGTTGGCCGGTGAGCGACCCGCCGAAGCTGATGGCACGGTCCATCTCCGTGAACATCCAGTTCTGCGTCTGCCCGTCATTCCAGGAGAGGCGGGCGAAGATGCCGAAATCCTCCGTCAGCTCCTGGTCGAAGGAGAGCGTCGCGTTGTTCTTGGCGCGGTAGCCGTAGGGGTTGATGTCGAAGGTCTGGAAGCCGTTGCTGAACAGCTCGTTCCAGCGCGACTGCCGCGCGCGCGAATAGCCGTAGATCACCCGGAGCGCGCCTTCGCGCTCCCCCACCTGCCAGAAGCGTTCCAGCGAGGCGAGGAGCTGGAAGCCGCGCGTGATGGAGGGGTCGAGGAAGAGGCCGTTCACCTCGCGCGCCACGCGGAAGGCGCCGCCGCGCACCGCCCATGTGCCGTTCTCCCACTCGACGGCCAGGCCCTCCGTGTAGCCACGCGCATCGGCCGCATAGTCGAAGGCGCCGCCGCCCACCAGCGCCCAGGACATGAACTGCGTGCGGGCATCATGCGCGTAGCGGTTGTCGTCGAAGATGTCCCAGACGGCGAACTTGCCGGCCGTGATGGTGATGCGCTCGCGCGGCAGCGGCTCGGTGAAGCGCAGCGGGTCGTTGTCCGGCGGCACCGTGTCTTCCGAGAGCGCGATGGTCTGCCGCAGGAAGATGCGCGGAAAGGAGAGCACCGGCTCCGTGCTGCCCAGGCGGAACGCCTCGCCATTGGGGAAGCTCGCCACACCCGTCGAGTTGGAGAGGCCGAAGCCGCGCGTGACGGACGGGTTCACGATCACCTCCGCCCCCTGCCAGAGTCGCCGGCCGAGGATGAGGTCCGAGGAGAAGGTGTTGCGGGCCTGGGCCTGGGGCAGCAGGCTCCCGGCACCCTGATAGGGTGAGCGGAAGCCCGCATTGCCCTGCAGGATGAAGGTGGCCTGGCCGCGGATCATCCAGCCCCGCTCTTCCAGCCGGTCCTGCTTCGCGGCGAGGCCCGGGATCATCGCTTCCTCCGGCGGGCCGAGATTCGGGACGCCGGCCGAGTTGAAGCGGCCGGTCTGCGCGGCGGCGAGGCCGGGCAGCAGCAGCAGCAGGAGGCAGAGGGCGCGCATGCGGACATGCTTGAGCCGCCTTTCGCGCCCTGTCCACCGCATCACGAATTCGTCACGGGCCGGTTTGACGCGCGCGCCGCCTCGCCCGACACTCCCGGCCACATCTGGAGGAACACATGGTCACGCGCCCCTATACCCAAGCCGATCTCGACGCGCTCTGCGCCTGGGACACGCCCACCATCTGCAACGCGCTGGAGCTGGTGGTGCCCGCGCGGCGCGGGCATGGTTTCACCGTCCGCACCTTCGATTGCGCGCACCCCTCCATGCCGCCGATCTGCGGGCCGGCGCGCGTCGGCACCATCCGCGCGCAATTCCCCTCGGGCCGCACGAAGGAGCAGGACCGCGCCTCGCGCATCGGCTGGTACGAATATGTCGCCAACACCGACATGCCGACCGTCGTCGTCCTGCAGGACCTGGACGACGTGCCCGGCACCGGCGCCTTCTGGGGCGAGGTGAACACCAATGTCCACAAGGGGCTGAAGGCGCTGGGCTGCGTCACCAACGGCTCGATCCGCGACCTCGACATGGTGGCGCCGGGCTTCCAGCTGCTCGGCATCATCAACCCGAGCCACGCCTATGTGCATGTGGTGGATTGGGGCCGCCCCGTCACCGTCCATGGCATGCAGGTGGTGCATGACGAGGTGGTGCATGCCGACCGCCACGGCGCCGTCACCATCCCGGCCGATGCGGTGAAGGCGCTGCCCGCCGCCATCGACCTGCTGAGCCGCAAGGAAGCCGTGATCCTGGAGATGGCGAAGCGCCCGGATTTCGACATCGCCAAGCTGCGCGAGGCGCTGTCCAAGTCCGACGATATCCACTGATTTGGTGCCCTCGGACGCCGGGCGCGCGTATCCGCGCGCTTGGCTTCGGGATGCTGAAGCATCCCGCCGGCCGCACGTGCGGCCGGATTCTCGTTTGTTGTGCCCTCAAGCGCCGGGCGGCCGCTCCGCGGCCTTGGCTTCGGAACGCTGAAGCGTTCCGCCTCGCCACTTCGGCTCGGATCCTCGAGGGCCTGTTCTGAGTTTGGCTTTCTGATCTGCTGGGGAGGCTGCATGCCCTTCGTCGAGGATGGTCCCGCGCCGCGGCTTGAGGATGGCTGGTTCCGCTGGGACACGCCGCTGGTCGCGGTGAAGCGGGAATGGGTGGACGGGTATCGCCATCTGAACATGGGCTACTACCTCGTTGCCTATGACCTGCAGACCGACCGTCTCTGGCCGCATCTGGGGCTCGGCACCGCCCTGAAGAAGGCCGGTCTCGGCACCTTCGCGGCGGAGGCCTGGCTCGACTACCAGCGCGAGATGACGGAGGCCATGCCGATCGGCGCGGAGAGCATGGTGCTCGCCGCCGACGACAAGCGCCTGCTGGTGAAGCACCGCATGTTCCACTTCACCGAGGGCTGGACCGCCTCGGAGCATGAGGTGCTCTATCTCTGCGTGGATCTGAATATCCGCCGCGTGACGCCCTGGCCCGAAGAGGTGCGTGAGATCCTGGCCCAACGCGCGACGGGCGAGCCGGCCAGGCGCCTCGCGCTGCGGCGGCGGGGCACCTGAGCCTGATCCGCTTTGGTGGAGCACCGAAGGCGTGAATCAGCCTGGGCAGCTCATGCCAGCAGCTCCCGGTAGAGCGCCACCAGCTTCTCCGCTTCGGCCGGCCAGCCCCAGGCACCGCGCGCCGCCTGCCAGCCGGCCTCGCCCAAAGCCGCCCGCCGGCCCGCATCGCCGAGATCGGTCACGGCGGCGGCGATCGCGCCGGCCTCCGTCACATCCACCAGCAGCCCGCAACCGCTCTCCTCCACGATTTCCGCGACGCCCGTGGCGAAGCGCGGCGCGATGACCGGCAGGCCCAGCGCCATCCCGTCGAAGAGCTTGTGCGGCAGGGCGAGGCGATGATTCTCCTCGCCGGGCTGGAACAGGATCAGGTTGATGTCCGCCATCGCCGCGCGGGCCATCGCCGCCCTGGCCGGCAGCCAGCCGGTGCAGGTGATGCGGCCCGCGAGGCCGCGCGCTTCCGCCGCCGCGTGGAAGGCCGCCTCGCTGCCATCGGTGAAGCGGCCGATGACGAGCAGCCGCGTCTCGGGCGGGCAGAGCGCCAGGGCCTCCAGCAGCACCGGCCAGCCGCGCGCCACGCCGATGGCGCCCAGGTGCAGCAGCGTGACCGGGCCCGGCCCGTGGCGCCGGCGGGGCAGGCCCGCGGGCACGAGCGCGTGGTTGCGCACGGCGACGCAGCGCGCGCCCGGAAAATCCTCGGCGAGGCCGTCCTTCGCGAGCACCACCGCATCCGCGCGACGGCCCAGCGCCCGCATCACGCGGCGCATCGCGCCCTGCGCCATCGGGCGCAGCCAGGGGGGGACCCGCGCATCGAGGCGTGAGGGGTAGTGCTCATGCACGTCGAGCACGAGGCGCGCGCCGGTGCGGCGGGCGGCGAGCCAGGCCACCACCCAGGCATCCGGCTCGGAGGCATGGATGACGCGCGGCTTCAGCGCCACGGCGCGGGCATGCAGCGCCCGCCAGCGGCGCCAGCGGGGGCCGCGCGGCACCACCTCCACCGCCACGGGGCCGATGGGGCGCGCCGGCGCGGGCGAGAGGTGGGTCACGACCCAGCCCGCCGCGGCCAGGCTCTCGCCCTCCTTGCGGACCACGCGCATGTCATCGCTCGGATGGGCGGCGGAGAGCAGCAGGATCATGCGAGGGTCGTCGCTGGTGTTCATGCGAGGGCCCTCGCTGGTGTTTTCATGCGAGGGCCCTCGCGGGGGCGGCGGCGAGCGCGCCCTCCACGGCGGCGGTGAAGCGGGCGGTGAGCAGGCGGCGGTCATGGGTGCGCTCGGCCAGGCGGCGCGCGGCCTGGCCCATCGCCTCGCGCCGCGCGGGCTGGTCGGCCAGGCGGCGCAGGGCGGCGGCGAGCGCGGCCGGGTCGGCATGGGTTTCGCCGCAGCCGCCCGCCGCCAGCAGCCGTGCCGCCTCGCCCGGGACGTTGGAGAGAACGGGGCGGCCGGCGGCCAGGTAGTCCATCAGCTTGTTGGGCGCGGTCCATTCGGCGAAGGCAGGCACGGGGGCGAGGCAGAGCAGGCCGACCTGGCTGCCGGCCAGCAGCCGCGCCAGCTCGGGCTTGGGCAGGGGGGCGAGGAAGCTGAGATTGCCGAGGCCGCGCGCCGCGGCCTCGGCCATCAGGGCCGGTTTCTCGCCGCCCTCGCCCACCAGCAGCAGGCGGATGCGGCGGTCGTCCCGCAGCAGCGCCGCCACCTCGAGCAACAGCCCCAGCCCGTTGGCGCGGCCATGCGCGCCGGCATAGACGGCCAGCATCTCGCCGCCGCACGCCGCATCGGGCCGCCAGGGCGGGATCTGCGGGCCGAACAGATCGAGGTCGCAGCCCTGGCCGATGACGTGCAGGCGCGCGGGGGGCGTGCCGCGGGCGCGGGCCGTTTCGGCCATGCCCTCGGTCAGCGCCACCAGGGCGGTGGCCTCCCGGCAGGCGGCGCGGGCCAGATGCTCCATCGCGCGCAGCAGCAGGGGGCGGCGCAGGCCCATGGCGGCGGGGAGTTCCGGCCAGGGGTCGCGGATTTCGAACAGGAAGGGCGTGCCGCGCGCCCGCCGCGCCACCAGCGCGGGCAGCGCGACGCTGAGCGGCGTGGAACTGGCGATGACGAGGTCCCAGCCGGGCCGAAGCGCCAGCCGCGTGGCGCGGGCGGCGTAGCGCAGGAAGGCGCCGATCCGCGGGGCCTCGCCCATCGCATTGCCGCAGGGGATGGCCCATTCCACCACCTCGAAGCCCGCGACCCGGCCCCGGCGCGCCCCGCGCCGGAACGCCCCGTCGAGCCCACTCACCGCGCCCTGCCACTGGCCGCAGGCCAGCGTCACCGCATGCCCGGCCTGGGCCAGGGCGCGCGCGAAGGCATGGCTCCGCGTGGCGGTCGCGCCGGCGGGGGTGGAGAAATGCTGGTGGAGGTAGAGGATCCGCGCCAAGGCGCCGTGTCACCCGCGATGCTGGGCCTGGACGAGGCCGATGACCCGCGCCTGGTCGGCCGGGTTCATCCCGCTGCCGGAGGGCAGGCAGAGCCCTTCCTCGAACAGCGCGGCGGCCACCCGCCCGCCCACCACCGGCGCGTCGCGGAAGGCGGGCTGCAGGTGCAGCGGCTTCCAGACGGGCCGGCTCTCGATCCCCGCCTCGGCCAGCGCGCGGCGCAGCGCCTCGCGATCCGTTCCGAAGGCGCGCGGCTCCACCAGCATGGCGGTGAGCCAGCGGGAGGATTGCGCCCAGGCGGGCTCGGGCATGAAGCTGATCCCGGGCAGGCCGCCCAGCGCGCGGGCGTAGCGCGCGAAGATGGCACGGCGCGTCGTCACCCGCTCGGCGAGGCTCGGCAATTGCGCGCGGCCGACAGCGGCCAGCAGCGAGCTCATCGCGTAGTTGAAGCCTGTCGTCTCGTGCTGGTAATGCGCGGCCGGCTCCCGCGCCTGGGTGGCGAGCGCGCGGGCCTGGGCGATGAGCCCCGAATCGGCCGAGAGCAGCGCCCCGCCCCCGCCGGCCGTCACGATCTTGTTGCCGTTGAAGCTGAGCGCGACGAGCCGTGCCCCATGCCCCGCCGGGTGGCCATGCTGCATGGCGCCGAGCGAGCAGGCGCTGTCCGAGAGAACGGGCACGCCCCAGGCGTCACAGGCCTCGCGGATCGCCGCCATGTCGGCCGGCTGGCCGTAGAGGTCGGCCGGGACGACGCAGCGCGGCAGGCGCCCGCGGCGGGCGGCCGCGGCCAGCTCCTCCCGCAGCAGCTGCGGGTCGAGCGTCCAGGAGGTGGCGTCCACGTCGAGGAAGCGGGGAATGGCGCCCATCTGCACCGCCGGCGCCACCGTGGCCACGAAGGTCAGGCTCGGCGCCCAGACCTCATCGCCCGGCTGGACGCCGAGCAGCCGGTAGCCCAGGTGCAGCGCGGCCGTGCCGGAGCTGGTGGCCAGCGCATGCGGCAGGCGCGCGGCCTCCGCGATCTCGGCCTCGAAGGCCATGAGCTCGGGCCCTGCCGGGGCGAGCCAGCCGGATTCGAGGGAGAGGCGCAGCCTGTCCAATTCACCACCCGCGAGATGCGGCGGTGAGAGGGGAAGCACCGTTTGGGACGCCCCGGATGAGTACCGGATGGCGGTGTCAGGCGTGGCAAGGCGAAGGGGGACCATTCGGCAACCTTTGGTAACCGTTGGCCAAAATTAGAGCGAGCAGATGGGAAGAAATGCAAGCCCTGCGTGTATATCTCGAAGATATTTATAATTTCGAATGCAGATTAAATGTGAATAAATGCATCGTGCCGCAACATGGACCAGCGTGCCAGCCGGCGGCGGGCGAGGCGGCATGCCGCCTCGCCCCTGCGCCATCAGGCCGTGCCGACAGGCTGGGCGCGGCGGTTCTGCCAGAGCTGCACGAAATCGATCGGGTTCAGCATCACGGGCGGGAAGCCGCCTTCCCGCGTCACATCGGCCAGGATGTTGCGGGCGAAGGGGAAGAGCAGGCGCGGGCATTCCACCAGCAGCACCGGCTCCAGATGCTCCTGCGGCACGTTCAGCGTGAAGATCCCGCAATAGGTGAGTTCCGCGATGAAGCAGGGCGTGTCATTCGCCTTGGCGTCGGCGCGGATCATCAGCGACACCTCGAAGACGTTCTCCCCTTCCTGAATCGGGCGGGCCTGCACGTCCAGCGCCAGGTCCACGCGCGGCTGCTCGCGCAGCGTCGCGTAGATGCCGGGCGCCCCGGGCACCTCGAAGGAGAGGTCCTTGGTGAACTGGATGTTCAGGACGATCGGCATCTGCTCCTGGCCGGAGCTGCCATTGGCGGGGTTACCGTTGCCGGGATTCTGGGGCTGGTCGGACATGGATGCGCCTTCGATCAATGGGGATGGGGCGCGCTACCACGGGGCGCGCGGTGCCGCCAGACGTGCCCCGCCCTTTGCGGCGGCGCACCAAAAGCCTATCTCTTGAGGATGCCGCTCTCAGCCCCCGCCCCCCGCAAGCTCGAACATCTGCGCGACATCCAGCTGCGCGGCTATGTGCGCGAGGATGGGCTGGTGGATATCGAGGCGCACCTCACCGACACCAAGACCTACGGCTTCCCCTCCGAGCATCGCGGCCAGGTGGGCCCGGGCGACCCCATCCATGGCATGTGGGTCCGGATGACGATCAACGAGGACATGCTGATCATCGCCTGCGAGGCGGCCTCCGACCACACGCCCTTCGCCGTCTGCACCGGCGCCACGCCCGCCTTCGCCAAGCTCGCCGGGCTGACCATCGGCCCCGGCTTCAACCGCGCGGTGAATGAGCGCGTGGGCGGCGTGCTGGGCTGCACCCATCTGCGCGAGGTGCTGGCGCAGATGGGCACCGTGGCCTTCCAGACCATGTGGCCGCTGCGCAACCGCCGCCAGGCGGCGCAGCGCAAGGCGGAGGCGGCGGGCGCGCCCCGCAAGCGGCCCGCGCTGCTCGGTACCTGCCACGCCTATGCGCCGGACAGCCCGGTGGTGCGCAAGAAGTGGCCCGAGTGGAGCGACCTCGCCGAGAAGCGGGAAGAGGCGCAGATTTAGCCGCCCTCAGGCGCCGGGCGCCGCCTCCGGCGGCTTGGCTTCGCCGCGCGGCTGGTGCGCCGGGCCAATAAACCTGTTGGGCGGCGCCGGCCGCGTTGCGGCCGGATTCTTGGGGCGTCTGCTGATGTTGGGGGAGACCTTTCGGCCGCTTCAATGCGCCTTGGCGGGTTCGCCCTCGCGCTTGCCGAACATCCCCTTCACCCGCTCGCGCAGCGCCTGGAACACCACGTAGAGCATCGGGATCATGAAGATGCCGATGACGGAGGCGGCCAGCATGCCGCCGAAGACCGGCAGGCCCACCGCCTGGCGGGACAGCGCGGCCGCCCCCGTGGCGGTGATCAGCGGCACCAGGCCCAGGATGAAGGCGAAGCTCGTCATCATCACCGCCCGGAACCGCATCTTGGAGCCCAGCACCGCGGCCTCGCGGATGGAGAGGCCCTTCTCACGCTGTTCCTTCGCGAATTCGATGATCAGGATGCCGTTCTTCGCCGCCAGCGCGATGAGCACGACAAGCCCGATCTGCGCATAGACGTTGAGCGGCAGCCCCGCGATGACCAGCGCCCCGAAGGAGCCGAGGCCACCCACCGCGACCGAGAGCAGCACCGGCACCGGGATGGTCCAGCTCTCATACAGCGCCACCAGGAAGAGGTAGGCGAAGAGCAGCGCGAGCGCGATCAGCGCGCCCGTCTGGCCCGAGGCCTGGCGCTCCTGGAAGGCGGTGCCGGTCCAGTCGAAGCTGTAGCCCGAGGGCAGGACGCGGCCCGAGATCTCCTCCATCGCCATCATGGCATCGCCCGAGGAGATTCCGGGACGGCCCTGGCCGTTCAGCGTCAGGCTGCGGACATTGTTGTAGCGCTGGATGGTCTGCGGCCCGAGCACGACGCGCACATCGGCGAAGGCGCGCAAGGGCACCATCTGCCCGCGCGAATTGCGCACCTGCAGGCGCCAGATGTCGGGGATGTCGTCGCGGTCCGCCGCCACCGCCTGGATGTTCACCTGCCAGGTGCGGCCGAACAGGTTGAAGTCGTTCACGTAGAATCCGCCGAGCGAGGCCTGCAGCGTGGTGAAGATGTCGCTGATGCGCACGCCCAGCGCCTGTGCCTTGTCGCGGTCCACATCCAGGTAGAGCGAGGGCGTGGTGGGCGAGAAGGTGGAGAAGACGGCGGCCAGACGCGGGTCCTGGTTGGCCGCGATCATCATGCCCATCATGGCGCCGCCCAGCTCCACCGGGTCGCGCCCCTCATAGTCCATCAGCTGGTATTCGAAGCCGCCGCCGGTGCCCAGGCCCAGGATGGGCGGCACGTTGAAGGCGAAGACATTGGCGACGCGGAAGCCCGCCGCGAAGCCGAAGACCGAGCGGATGCCGTTGAAGACGCTGGCCTCCACCGTCTTGCGGTCCTCGAAGGGCTTCATGCGCGCGACCAGGAAGGCCGAGTTGGACTGCGCTCCGCCGTCGATGAACGAGAATCCGATGATGGAGAGGATGTTCTCGATGGCCTCGTTCTGGCGCAGGAAGTTCTCCACCTGGATCGTCGCCTCGCGCGTGCGCGCAACCGAGGAGCCCTGCGGCAGCTGGAGCTGCACGAAGAAGGCGCCCTGATCCTCGTTGGGCAGGAAGCCCTGCGGTGTGCGCGTGCTGAGCGACATGATGCCCCAGGCGAAGACGCCGGTGAGCAGGATCGAGAGGAAGGCGACGCGCACCAGGCGGCCCACGATCCAGGCATAGCCGTCGCGCACCTTATCGATGGCGCGCAGCACATACTTGATCGGGCCGCGCTTCTGCCCCTCATGCCGCAGCACGATGGCGCAGAGCGCGGGCGAGAGCGTCAGCGCATTGATCGCCGAGATGATCATGGCCACGCTGATCGTCACCGCGAACTGCTTGAACAGGACGCCCGAGACGCCGGAGATCAGGCCGATCGGCACGAAGACCGAGAGCAGCACGAGGGTGATGGCGATGATGGGCGCCGTGATCTCGGCCATCGCCTTGTTGGTGGCCTCGGCCGGGGTGAGGTCGGGCTCTTCCTCCATCACGCGCTCGACATTCTCGACCACGACGATCGCGTCATCCACCACGATGCCGATGGCGAGCACCATGGCGAGCAGCGAGATGGTGTTGGCCGAATAGCCCAGCGCGAAGAGCACCGCGAAGGTGCCGATGAGGCTGACCGGCACCGCGATGGTCGGAATGATGGTGGCGCGCATCGAGCCCAGGAACAGGTAGACCACGATGACGACGAGGATGAAGGCCTCGATCAGCGTCTTGATCACCTCGTACATCGTGTCGGTCACGAAGGTGGAGGTGTCGTAGATCACGGTGCTGCGCATCCCCTCGGGGAAGCGCTGGCCCATGGTGGCGAGCGTGCGGCTGACGAGCTGCGCCACCTGCACGGCATTGGCGCCGGGCGAGAGATAGACGCCCATGGTGACGGTGGATTGCCCGTTCAGCCGGGCCTCCACATCCATGTTCGCGGCCCCCAGCTCGACGCGCGCGAGGTCGCGCACGCGCAGCACCGAGCCGTCGGGGTTGGCGCGGATGATGATGGCGCCGAATTCCTCGGGCGTGATCAGGCGGCCCTGGGTCTGGATGTTGAACTGGAACTGCTGGTCCTCGCCGATCGGCCGCGCGCCGATGCGGCCCGCCGCGGCCTGGATGTTCTGCGCCTGGATGGCCGCGATGACCTCCGACGGCGAGACGTTGAGGTTGTTCAGCCGGTCCACCTCGAACCAGACGCGCATGGAGTAGTCCTGCGCGCCGAACATCTGCACATCGCCCACGCCGGGCAGGCGACGCAGCGTGTCCAGCATGTTGATGGTGACGTAGTTCGAGAGGAAGAGCGGCGGATGCTCGGGATTGGTGGACGAGACGCCGATGAACTGCAGCACGGCCGAGGATTGCTTGCGCACGGTCACACCCGCGCGCTGCACCTCCTGCGGCAGCCGCGCCAGGATGCCCTGCACGCGGTTGTTCACGTTCACCGTGTTGATGTCGGGGTTCGTGCCGAGCGCGAAGGTGACGGCCAGCGTGTAGCTGCCGTCGCTGCCGGAGTTGGAGCGCATGTAGAGCATGCGGTCCGCGCCGTTCACCGCGCTCTCGATGGGCTGGGCGACCGTCGCCTCCACCACGCCGGCCGAGGCGCCGGGGTAGCGGGCCGTGACCTGCACCACGGGGGGCACGATGTCCGGGAATTGCGCGACCGGGATGTTGAACATGGAGAGCGCGCCGGCCAGCGTCATCACGATGGAGATGACGATGGCGAAGCGCGGGCGGCGGACGAAGATGGCGGAGAACATGCGGCGTCAGCCCGGCCGGCCCGCGGGGGGCGGGGCGCCGGGCCTGACGCCGGCGGGGGCGGCGTTCACCGGCTGGCCGGGGCGGACGCGCTGGATGCCCTCGGTGATGACGCGGCTCCCGGCCTCCACGCCGCTTTCGATCACCGCCGTGTCGGCCGTGCTGCGGCCGAGCGTCACGTTGCGGCGCTGCGCGCGGCCCTCGCCATCCACGATGAAGACGAAGAAGCCCGCCTGGTCCTGCGCGATGGCCGAACGCGGGATGGTGACGGCCATGACGGGCTGCGCGCCTTCCAGCAGGACGGTGACGAACTGCCCGTCCACCAGCTGACGCGCGCCGATGTCGTTCTGCTGCATCCCCGCCCGGATCGGGTTGGGGATGCTGGCGCGGACCAGGATCGAATCCGTGTCGCGGCTGATCTGCGTGTCGATGAAGTCGATCCGCCCCGGCAGCGGGTAGATGGTGCCGTCCGACTGGCGGATGCGCACCACCACGGCGGACGCACCGCCGCGGCCCTCATAGCGCTCCAGCAGCTCGAGCGCGGTGCGCTGGGCGATGGTGAAGGCCACCCGCATCGGATCCTGGCTGACGATGGTGGCGAGCGGCTCGCTGGAGGGGGAGACGACGTTGCCGGGCGTATAGGTGGAGCGGCCGATGGCGCCGGCGAAGGGTGCCGTGATGTTGGTGTAGGCCAGGTTGATCTCGGCGACGCGGACCGCCGCCTGGGCGCCGAGCAGCGCGGCGGCGGAGGTGCGCTCCTGCGCCTGGGCATTGTCCAGCGCCACCTGGGTGCCGGTGCCGGTCGTCCGCAGCTCCCGCGCGCGGGCCAGCGAGGTGCGGGCATTGGTGAGCTGCGCCTCGGCCGAGGCGACATTGGCCTGCGCCTGTTCCACCTGCGCCTCGAAGGGCGCGCGCTCGATGCGGAAGAGGAGCTTGCCCTCCTCCACCTCGGTGCCCTCGCGGAAGAGGCGCTCCTCCAGGAAGCCGGTGATGCGGGCGCGCAGCTCGACGCGATTGATCGCCTCGATGCGGCCGATGAACTCGGTGCTTTCGGTGACCGGTTGGCGCTGCGCCTCGACCACGCCGACGGCCGGCGGCGGGCCGCCGGGGCCCATCTGCGCCTGGGCGGGCTGGATCACCGAGGCCGCCGTCAGGAACACCGACGCAACGAAAAACCGCATGCAGAGAGACCCTTTTGGCGACGGGCCGGGAGGGCCCATCGCGAAGCTTCCCTCATCTGCAACCCAAGCGGCGGGGCAGGTCAACCCAAAATTGTGCAACGCCGCAATGCCGGCCGGGACCGCGAGCCGACGCGGATCGCGGCCGATCGCCAGGTTTTCCGGGCTCCCGCGCGGGCGGGGCGCCACGTTCCGTCCGCCCCGCTGGCCCGCGCCCTGTTACTCTAATTCACGGGGACGAAGACGCGGGCCGCCAGCGCCGCCTGGAAGAGCACCTGCATGATGTCCTGCGCGACCTGGAGGTTGCGCGGATCAATGCGGGGCAGGGCGATCACCTCGTCGCCCGCGCGGGGCGGCTCACGCGGGTCGAGGATGACCTCGCCCGAGGCGCGGCGGATCATGATGCTGTTCATGTTGCCGCGTGCCGTCAGGCCGCCCGCCTCGCGGATCAGCTCCGGCACGGTGATGCCCGGGCGCCAGAGGATTGCGCGCGTCGCCCCCACCTCGCCGGTGACGAGGACCGTCTCGCGCCGCTCGGGGATGACGATGATGTCGTTGTCATCCAGGCGGATGCTGTTGCAGCGCCCGCCGCTGAAGACGACGATGCGGCCCTCCGGCACCACGCGCCGCGCGCGCTGCAGGTAGGAGGAGATCATCTGCGCCTCGGAGGAGCGGATGGCGGCGACACCCTGGGTGGGCGAGACGGCGAGGAAGAGCGCGCGTTCCAGCCGGTCCGCCGCCTCGGCGAGCGCGCGGGTCTGCTGCGCGGCGACGCTGGCGCGCAGGATGTAGATGCTGCTGGTGTCGGCCAGCGTCGGGTCCACCTCGATGTAGTCCAGCACGTTGCAGAGCTGGGCATCGCGGTTCATCACCAGCACCGAGGGGCCGATGCGGCTGCCCTCGACGGTGACGCGGACGGTCTGCATCGGGCGGTCGGTGATGAAGGTCACCACGTCCTGGTCGGAAAGGCGCTGGGAGGCGAATTCGCCGAGCGTGCTGTAGCGCGAGAAGGGCCGGCCATCCCGCGTGCCCTGGATGATGGCGTTGGTGGCGCTGGGCAGGGGGCGGGCGTATTCGATCAGCTCGCGCCCCGTCATGATCTGGCCGGGCACCTCGAAGAGGAAGTTGTTGCGCACGCCGCCCGTCGCACCCACCAGGGCGCGCTGCCGGCCGACGACGATGGTGTCGCCTTCCTGCAGGCGCAGCGGCGGCAGGCGGCCGTCGAGCAGGAAGCGGTAGAGGTCCACGCTGGCCGCCTGGCGGCCGCCGCGCAGGATGGAGATCTCGCGGAAGCTGCCGCGCGAGGGGTCCACGCCGCCGGCACGGACCAGGAAGTCGATCACGGAATCCGCCGCGCTGCCGGCGAAGCGGCCGGGCGTGCGGACGAAGCCGGTGACGAAGACGCCGATGCGCTGCGCCGAGAGAGTCGTCGCATAGACCTGGACCTGCTGCGTGTAGAGGCGGCGGACCTCCTGCTCCACGCGGGCCTGGATGTCACCCGAGCGGGTGCCGGCGAGCGGGATGGGACCGACATTGGGCAGGAAGAAATTGCCCGAGGGGTCGATCACGCCGCTCTGCTCGGCATCCACGGCGCCCCAGACGCGGACCGCGACGCGGTCCCCCGGGGTGAGGACGTAGTTCGGATTCACCGCATCGGAGGAGGCGGCGGCCGATTGGGTGAAGAGGGAAGCGCCGAAGACCGCGGTCGGCCGGCCGGCGGCGCGGTTCATCTCGCCCAGCGGCAGGGCGGCCATGGCGCCGGCCTCGGCCTCCGTCGTGCTGCCGAGGCGGTTGGTGCCGGGGTCCCCCGGGGGGGCGGCAAGGGCGCCGGCCGCGCCACCCGGAGCCCCGCCGGCGGGCGCCGCGCCAGCTTGGTTGGCGAAGCTCGCCGCGGCCGCGGCCAGGTTGGGAGGCACCCCGCCGCCGAACAGGTTCTGGGCCTGGACCCCGGCCGGGATCAGCCCGGCGAGACCAGCCGCGACGACGAGGGGGCGAAGAAAGTCAGCGCGCATGTTCTCTCATTCCGGTCAGGATCAGCCAGGCCATGCCATAGAGGACGGTGAGGCTGAGGAAGACATAGAGGCTCGCCCAATAGGGCAGGGGGAAGAGCGATCGCTCGGCGAGGTTGGGGTCCACCACGCGCGAGAGGAAGACGGCCTGGCGCGCCGAGTCGGAATTGGCGCGGTCGAGCACGATCACATTGGCTTCGAGCTGGGCCTGCGCCAGCTGCACCTCGGCGGTGAGCCGCGCGAAGGTCTCCATCTGCTCGGTCACGCCCGTGGAGGCGGTGGCGATGCGCGCGCGCTCCTCCGCCACCTGGGCCTCCAGGCCGCGGATGCGGTTTTCGAGGTTCACGATCTGCGGGCTGCCGGGGCGGGCGAAGGCCTGCAGGGTCTGCAGGTCGCTGCGCGCGCGGGCGATATCGGACTGCAGGGCGTTGATCGTGGCGACCGCGGCCGAGGCGGTGGCCGAGGGGTCCACCTCGCGCTCCTGCTGGCGGAACATGGTGAGCGCCACGCGCGCATCGGTCAGCCGGCTCTCGGCGCGGCGCAGCTCCGTGCGGGCGACGCGCATCGCCTCCTCGCGGATCTTGGTGTTCATGTCGTTGACCAGATCCTCGCTGAGTTCGAGGAGGCGGTTCGACAGGGCCAGGCTGTCCGAGGGGCGGAAGGTCCAGACGCGCAGGTCGGAGATGCCGGTGGTGGGGTCCACCGTCACGGTCACCTGCCAGCGGTAGAACCAGCGCAGGCGCTCCGCCGTCGGGTGGGGCCACCAGAGGCGGAAGAGGGGGTCGGCCTCCGGGCGGCGGAAGATCTCGACGAGGTCGAGCGTCTCGCGCGTCTTGCGGACGGCGTCGTGCGAGAGAAGGAAGTCCCGCACGGCCGCGACATTCTCGGGCGAGGGGATGAAGCCGGCCGAGCCCAGGATCTCGCCGCCCGCGCCGGTCATCGCGGCCACGCGCGGCATCTGCGCGCGCACCGTGAAGCGGGATTCGCTCACATACTGGGGCGCGGCGATGAAGAAGAGGTAGAAGGCCGCGATCAGGCTCGGCAGCACCACCCACATGGTGAAGGGGTGCTCACGCATCCAGTCGCGCCAGTTCCGCCGTCCGCCCATGCTGCCGACCGGCGGCAGCGTCCGGCCCGAGAGCCGGTCCGTCATGCTCGCGCCGGCCCGCAGCGCGGGGGTGCGCGCGGGTGTCGCGCGCAGCGCCTTGTCGCGCGCGCCGGTGCGGGCCGTGGCCGTACGCCCCGCGCCATCGCCCCCGGCCGGCCTGACCTGGGACGTCACCGCCGCGGGCGCCGCCGCCGGCGCGCGCGTCAGGCCCGTGGCGGGGCTAAAGCTGCTCGTATTCGGCGAAAGCCTGGTCCAGATCTTCATGGAAAGTCAGCCTCCCTTCGTGGAGGATCGCGGCGTGGGAACAGAGCTGGCGAACCGTATTCGTCTGGTGTGAAACAAGGATCAAGGCGCTGCGTCCGCGCCGGGCGAGGAGCGCCTGGCGGCATCGCTCGGCGAAGCGCGCGTCACCGGCCGCGATCACCTCGTCGATCAGGTAGCAGTCGAAATCCACGGCCATGGAGAGCGCGAAGATCAGCCGCGCCTTCATGCCGTCGGAGTAGGTCTTGACCGGCTTGCGGAACTCCTCGCCGATCTCGGAGAATTCCTGCACGAAGCTCTCGACCCAGTCGGTCGGGCGATCATAGAGCCGCGCGATGAAGCGGGCATTGTCCGCGCCCGTCAAGGCGCCATGCACCGCCGCGTCATAGCCCATCGGCCAGGAGACGCTCATCCGCCGGCGCACGCGGCCCCGCGTCGGGTGCTCGACGCCGGCCATGATCTTCATCAGCGTGCTCTTGCCCGCGCCGTTGCGGCCCAGGATGCCGACCGCGTCGCCCGGCAGGAAGGTGGCATCGATGCCCGATAGCACCTCGCGCGTCACGCCGTTCTTCGTGTAGCTCTTGCAGACGCCTTCCAGTTGCAGCATGGCGGCCTCAATGCTCCATGTGGGGCTTCGCCGCCCGCAGCGCGCAAAGCCCGATGAAGTTCACCACGATGATCCAGCCGATGATGTAGGTGAGGTCATAGCTGTAGGGGACGCGACGGCCGAATTGTCCCTCCCGCGTGAACTCCATGATGTGGATGAGGGGCGACCAGAGCAGGACTTCCTGCATCGGGCCGGGCAGCCACCAGACCATGTAGAACATCCCCGAGAACGGGATGGAGAGATAAGTGAAGGGATGAACGATGCGGTCCACCAGCTGCGCGTTGATGCCCGTGCCCGCCAGGAAGATCAGCCCCGTGCCGTGCGCGAGCAGCATCATCATGACGGCCCCCCACATCATCTGCAGCGGGTCGGACGGCCAGTCGCCCAGCGCCATGCCGATCATCAGCAGGAAAATCGCGATGCAGATGGCGACGGCCGCGCCGTCCAGCACGCTGCGCGACCACATCACCGCCTCGATGGTGACGCGGGAATGGTAGAGCAGCTGCTGGTTGGCGGCGACGCCATGCGTCGAGCGGCCGACCAGGGTGCGGAACAGGTAGAAGAGGATGTAGCCGATCAGGAAGAAGCTGAACTTGTTCAGGTCCCCCGGCATTGCGGCGCTGCCGCGTGATGCCAACTGCCAGAGGCCCACGCCCACGCCCAGCATCGCGGGTTCCATGAAAAGCCAGACATAGCCCAGATTCTCGCGGCCGAAGCGCGTGTGCAACTCGCGGATCATGAGCGCGACCATCACCCGACCGCGCATGCGGATGACCTGGATCAGCCCGGGGTCCTTGCCCGCGAGGTCCATGCAGCGGCTACCGGAAGCTGCCGCGCAGCAGGGGCGTGGAGGAGACGAACTGGCCGGCGCCGTTGCTGCAGGCGACCGCCGCGCGCTCGCCGGTGCCCGAGCCCAGGATGATCTCCCGGCATTCGCGCCCGCTGGCCGCGTTGTAGGAGCGCACGAGGCGCGCGCGTTCGCCGTTCACGAAGCCCACGCTGCCCGGCGTCGCGGTCGCAGCGAAATCGCCCAGCGGGTCCGGCCCGCGTGGCACCGCGTTGACGGGCGGCGGCGGCATGCTGGAGGCGACCGGCGTGAAATCGGGCCATTGCATGCCGCAGCCGGGCAGGAGGGCGAGGGCGAGAACGCCGAACATCCATTTCGTGTGCTGCAAAGGCAACAAACCTTTCGTCATGGTGAGGGGTGCGGCCTTCATCCCTCGAAAGGTCGGTTTTCGACGATCTGTGACGATCTGACCAGCCCGCACGGCTCACTCCGTGGATCCGGGCCGCTTTATACTCGGCATGTCTACGTTTGACACCGCAAAAAGATTTTTCTGTCAGATCATCGAATCAGGACAAGGAGTTGGCCCAGGGGTCGGGGCCAAAGGGGGGCGAGGCTCAGCCGCGCCAGCCGATGGCGGCCGAGCGGTAGCCCACCCGGCGCTCGGGCGGCGTGGGCCAGCGGCCGGTGACGCGCTCCAGCAGAAGCGCGGCATCGGCCTGGAGCCCGGCGGCCACGGCGCAGTCGAGGAAGAGCTGCTCCAGCACATCCTGCTGGGCGTGGCTGCCGCCCAGCTCATGCATGCCCCCCAGCGCGGGGCGCATCACGGCGACGGCGGCGGCGTGCATCCCGCGCGCCCGCAGCAGCAGCGCCTCGCAGCAGGGGATTGCCGCTTCGCGCACCACGCGGGGATTCTCGCCCGTGTTGCTCATCGCATAGTCCCGCATGGCGGCCAGCATGCGGTCCGCCGCCTCGAAGCGGCCGGTGGCGCAGAGCGCCATCATCCAATGCGGCAGGGTGAAGGCGGAGAGGCAGTCGCCGATGCGGGCCTCGGCCTTCTCGGCCAGCTCCTCCCAGCGGTTCCCCACATCCACGCCCTGCCGCTCCAGCCGGAACAGCATGGAGGCAGCGTTCTGGCAGTCGATGTAGAGGTCGGGCTGCATCTGCGTCACCGGGCTCTCCAGGTTGCGGAAGCCGGTGTCGTAGAGGCGCAGCACCTCGGCATGCTCGCCGCGCTCCAGGTGGAACATGGCCTGGTGCCAGAAGATGTGGTGCATCAGGTTGTTGCCGCCCTCGAAATGCGGGCTGAGGCCGGTGATCCAGGCGATGCCCTCGGCCCGGCGGCCCTGCATCTCCAGCACATGGGCCACGGCATGCGCGGCCCAGAGATCGGCCGGGTCGCGCCGGATGGCCTCGCGCCCCGCATGCTCGGCGATGAGCAGGTTCCCCGCCTCCTCATTGGCGAAGGCGCGGCAGGCGAGGACGGAGCCATAGCCCGGCACGTCGCCCTCCCAATGCGGCAGGATGCCCTCCACCGCGTTCCACATGGCCGGCGCCTTGCCCATCCAGAAGGCGGCGAAATGGTGGAAGCGGAAGGCCAGGATGTCGCGCGGGTGCTCGGCGATGATGCGCTCCCAGATGGCGATCGCGCGGTCCTGCCCGCCCTCGGCCCAGGCGTCCAGCGCGGCCAGGTGCATCTGCTCGCGCGCATTGCCGCCGAGCTTGCGGGCCTGGTCGAGCGCGACCTTGGCGGCCGGCACATGGGCGGCCTTGTAGGCCAGCATGGCGAAGCCCGCCTTCATCATGACGGGCAGCGGCGCCTCGGGGTCCAGTTGCAGGACGGATTTCAGGCGAAGCGGCGTGTCCAGGCGATATTTGAGAAAGCCATCCACCATGTGGTCGAAGGCACACGCGGCCTCGGCGGAGGCGAAGGTTGCGCGGTTGCCCTGGGCGTCATGGGCCATGGTTCAGATCCCCCATTCGGCGAGCAGCGCCTCGGTATCCTCGCCCAGCGCGGGGGCGGTCTGCTCCCAGGCGCCGAAGCCCGGGATGGCCGGGAAGGGCAGGGCGCCGAGCTCCGGCTGTTGCAGCACGGGGGCGGCGCCCACGGCCTGGACATGCGGGTCGGCCAGGAATTCCAGCGGCGTGTTCACGCGGTCACAGAGCAGGCGGGCGCCCTGCAGCAGCGTGACCCATTCGGCGGCGTCGCGCGTCAGGAACTCGTCGCGCAGGATGGAGATGAGGGCGGGCTTGTTGGCGAAGCGCGTCCTGAAATCGGTGAAGCGCGGATCCTCCAGCAGATCCGCGCGGCCGATGGTGCGGCAGAGGTTCACCCATTCCTCCTCCCGCACCAGGGCGAACATGATCCAGGCGCCGTCCTTGGTGGGGTAGCTGCCGGCGGGCGTGTTCAGCTCGCCCGGCAGGCGGCCGAGCAGGCCGGATTCCGAGATGGGCAGCACCATGAGCGAGGCCGCGGTCTGCATCAGCGAGACATCGAGGTGACGGCGGCGGGGCGCGCGGCCGGCCGCGGCATCCTGCGCGCGTTCGGCGAGCGCCGCCTGGCAGGCGGCGAAGGCGGAGATGCCGGTGACGACATCCACCACCAGCGTGCCCGCCTTGTGCGGCACGCCATCGGCGCCCGTGTTGACGGCGACGAGGCCGGAGAAGGCCTGGGCGATGCCATCGGTGCAGGGGCGCTCGCGATAGGGGCCCGATTGGCCGAAGCCCGAGACGGAGACGCAGACGGCGTCTTCCTTCGCGGCCTCGGGCGCGAGGCCGATGCGGGCGGCGACGCCGGGGCGGAAGGCCTCGATCAGGATGTCCGCGCGTGCCGCGAGTTTCGCCACGCGGGCCTGCCCTTCGGGCGTGGCGAGGTCCAGCACCAGGCTGCGCTTGCCGCGGTTGAAGGCGGTGTGCATGACGCTGTGGCTGCCGGCGCGGGAGGTGAGCCCGCGCGACCAGTCGCCCTTGGGCGGCTCCAGCTTGATGACGGTGGCGCCGGCCTGGGCCAGCAGCATGCCGCAATAGGGGCCGGCGATGCCTTGCGCGGCGTCCAGCACGACCAGGCCTTCGTAGGGCTTCAAGGGTTGGGACATGGCGTTCCTCGTGGTTGCGCCTATCATCCTCCAAAATCCAAGGCTGGAAAGGGAGGGCGGATGAACGCGACGAGACGGGCCATGCTGGCCGTGCCGATGCTGGGTCTCGCGGGGGGCGCACAGGCGCAGGAGCGGCCCATGCGCTTCATCGTGCCCTATCCGCCAGGCGGGCCGACCGACCTGGTGGGGCGCGTGGCGTCGGCGGGCATGCAGCCCTCGCTGGTGGAGAACCGGCCGGGGGCGGGGGGTGCCATCGGCGCGGGCGAGGTGTCGCGCGCGGCGCCGGACGGGACATTGCTCCTGGTGAATGCCTCGGCGCATGTCATCGTGCCGCATCTCCAGCGCAACATGCCCTATGACGCGCTGATGGATTTCACGCCGATCAGCGAGATCGTGAAGGTGCCGCTGGTGCTGGTGGTGAACGAGGCTGTGCCGGCGCGGAACGTGGCGGAGCTGATCGCGCTGGCGCGGGCGCAGCCGGGGCGGCTTTCCTATGCCTCGTCGTCCATCGGCGGCGCGCCGCATCTGGCGGGCGAGCTGTTCAAGCTGATGACGCGGACGGACATGGTGCATGTGCCCTATCGCGGCTCCGGCCCGGCCCTGCAGGACCTGCTGGGTGGCACGGTGCAGGTGATGTTCGACAGCCTGGCGTCCTCGGCCGGGCATGTGCGGGCGGGGCGGCTGCGTGCCTTGGCCGTGACGACCTCGGCCCGGCTGCCCACGCATCCGGATCTGCCGACGGTGGCGGAGACGGTGCCGGACTATGAGATGACGACCTGGTACGGGATGTGGGGGCCGCCGCGCATGGCGCCGGCGCTCGCCAATCGCATCCAGGAGGGCGTGGCGCGGATGGCGGCGACACCCGAGGCGCAGGCGCGCTTCGCCTCGATGGGGGCGGAGCCGGTGGCAAGCACGCCGGCCGCCTTCGCGGCCTTCGTGCGGGCGGAGTTCGACCGCTTCGGGCGGCTGATCCGCGAGGCGGACATCAAGGGTGAGTGAGATGATGCGGGCGCTGATCTGCGAATCCTGGCGCGACTTCGACGCGCTGGAGCTGAAGGACGTGCCCCGCCCGCCGATGCGGCCCGGGGCGGTGCGGATCAAGGTGGCGGCGGTGGGGGTGTCCTTCGCGGTGCAGCTCGTCGTGGCCGGCAAGTATCAGCGCAAGCCGCCGCTGCCCTTCGCGCCAGGGACGGAAGTGGTCGGCACAGTGCTGGAAGGGCCGCTGCCGGTGGGCACGCGGGTGTTTGCCGCGCTGGACTGGGGCGGTTTCGCGGAGGAGGCGGTGGTGGACGCCATCCATGTGGTCCCCATTCCCGACGGGCTGCCGCTGGAACCCGCCGTGGCCTTTCCGATCAGCTACCCGACGGCGGCCTCGGCGCTGATGTGGCGCGGGCGGGTGCAGGCGGGCGACTGGGTGCTGGTGCATGGCGCGGCGGGCGGCGTGGGGCTGGCGGGCGTCGAGATCCTGAAGGCGCTGGGCGCGCGCGTCATCGCGCGGGCGGGTGCCGCGAAGCAGGCGATGCTGCATGCGCGCGGCGCCGATGCGGTGCTGGACAGTGATGCGCCCTTCCGGGACGCGGTGCGGGAGATCACGGGGGGCGCGGGCGTCGCTTGCGTGCTGGACACGCTGGGCGGCGATGTCTTCGACGAATCGCTGCGCTGCCTGGCCGATGGCGGCACGCTGGTGACGGTGGGCTATGCGGCGGGGCGCATTCCGACGGTGCCGGCCAATATCCTGCTGCTGAAGAACATCGCGGTCGCGGGCCTGAACTGGGGCACCTATCTCGGCTGGTCGCCGGGGGATGGGCGCGAGGGCCATGCGGCCCGGGTGCGGGCGCTGTGGGATCAGCTCATGGCGTGGTGGGCCGAGGGGAAGCTGCGGCCGGAAGTGCATGCGGGTTTCCCGCTCGCGCAGTTCCGCGAGGCGATGGCCGAGGTGCGCGGGCGGCGGGCCGTGGGGCGGGTGGTGCTGCGGCCCTGAGGGGGCGCGTCACGAGAAGTGCCGGCCCGCGGGGGCGAGGGCGCGAATGCGCCGCGCCGCTTGCGGGGCGAAGCCAAGGGCCGCGCAGGCGGCCTGCCGGCGTCTGAGCCGCACGAAGGCTCCGCCTTCGTGCCGTCACATCAGAGGCGCACGCCCGTGGTGGCGAAGCGCTGCTCCGTCGTTTCCTGCACGCGCGTGTCGAGCACGAAGGCCGCGGCGACGGAGAGGATGGTGGCGGCGAGGATGCCCGTGATGACGGCCTTCATGTTCTTGTCTCCCGGATAAGGCGGACCATCCGTTACGGCGAAATGCCCCGGTTGAGCAAGAGCTTCTCGGCCTCGGCCAGTTCCTCGGGGGTATTGGCGTTGAAGAAGGGGTCGAAGGGCTCCGTCGGCCATTCGGCCTCAGCGACGCCGTGGCGCGCGGTCCAGCGGTCGATCTTGCGCTCGCCTTCCGCCACGGCCTGGCGCAGGGCGGGTGCGAGGTCGCGCGGCCAGAGGGCGATGGGCGGGTGGGCGTAGCCGCCCGAGGCGGCGCAGGCCATGGGCGTGCCGGCCGCCTCGCGCGCCGCGTGCAGCCGGGCGACGAGGTCTTCCGGCAGGAAGGGGGAATCGCCCGGGACGGTGACGATCCAGGGCAGGGGCGAGGCCTCCATGGCGGCGAGGATGCCGGCCAGCGGCCCCGGGTGGTCGGGCAGGGTGTCGGGCAGCACGGGCAGGCCATGGGCGGCGAAGCGCGTGGGGTCGCCATTGGCGTTCAGCGCGAGCGCCGCGCATTGGGGCCTGAGGCGGGCGATGACGTGCTCGAGCATCGGCCGCCCGGCGAGGAGGCGGAGCGGCTTGTCCCCCCCGCCCATTCTGCGCGCGAGTCCCCCCGCCAGGATGACGCCATAGGTATCGTGCATCAGCCGCTTGTGTTGGCCTTGGGCGCGCCCGTCAATCGTCGGCGTCTGGGGCCGCCCGTTTCAGACCAAGGGGGCCCCAGCCGCCGGAGGCCCCTTTCAACTTTCCACCCTGACGTTCGCCTCCCGCGCGACCTGAGCCCAGCGCGCGACCTCGGAGGCCACGAAGGCCGTGTACTGCGCCGAGGACATGCGCCCCTCCGGCTGCATCGCCATGCCGCGCAGCAGCTCCTGCGCCTCGGGTGTCGCGAGCCAGGCGGCAAGGCTGGCATTGAGGCGCGCCACCAGCGCAGGCGGCATGCCGGCAGGGCCGGAGAAGCCGTACCAGGCGCTGGCGACCATCTGCGGATAGCCTTGTTCGGCCCAGGTCGGCGCGTCGGGGAAGGCCGGCATGCGGCTCGGGGCGGCGACGGCGAGGCAGCGGATGCGCCCGGCCAGCATCGGCCCGCTATGCGAGGAGGGGTTGTCCGAGACCAGCTCCAGCTGCCCGGCCAGCATGTCGAGCTGCGCGGGGGCCGAGCCGCGATAGGAGACATGCTGCACGGGGATGCCGAGCGTCCGGCCGGCGAGTTCACCGGTCAGATGGCCCAGGCTGCCGATGCCGGGGGAGCCGAAGTTCACCGGCGTGCCGCGCGCCCGGGCGGAGGCGACGAGGCCGGCGAGGTCGCGGTAGGGCGCGTTGCCGCTGGCCAGCAGCACCATGGGCGCGGTGCCGACCAGGCCGATATGGGTGAAGTCGTTCATCGGGTGATAGGGCAGGTCCGGGTAGAGGCCCGGGGCCACGCCATGCGCCGCGCTGCTGGTGACGAGCAGCGTGTAGCCATCGCCCGGCGAGCGGCCGACATGCGCGGTGCCGATGCGCCCGCCGGCGCCGCTGCGCGCATCCACCACGAAGGGCTGGCCGTATTCGCGCTCCATGTGGCGGCCCATGGAGCGGGCGATGGCGTCCAGCGCGCCGCCGGCCGCGAAGGCGATGACGAGGCGCACGGGGCGGTTGGGCCAGCCATCCACGGTCTGCGCCGAGGCGAGGGCAGGGAGCGCCAGCGGGGCGGCGAGCAGCGAACGGCGGGGGAACGTCATGCTTGGGTCTCCTCAGCGGGGTGGCGGGGGCGCGGCAGGCCGAGATGCTCGCGGAGCGTGGTGCCCGTGTAGTCCTGGCGGAACAGGCCGCGGCGCTGGAGCTCGGGCACCACCTTGTCCACGAAATCCTGCAGGCCGCGCGGCATGACGGGGAAGGTGACCATGAAGCCGTCGCAGGCGCCGGCCTCCATCCATTCCTGCATGAGGTCGGCGATCTGCGTGGGGGAGCCGCAGAGCGTGGCCTTGCTGCGGTTGTAGCGGGCGGCGACCTGGCGGAGGGTGAGACCCTCGCGGATCAGGCCGGCGATCTCGGCGAAATAGGCCTGGTGGTGGTTGCTGGCGGCGGGGATGCGGTGCTTGGGCACGGGCTCGTCCAGCGGCAGGTCGCTGAGGTCGGTCTCCAGGTCCTGGCCGAGGCGCATCACGCCGACGGCGGGGTGCAGCAGCTCCTGGTATTCGCGGTTCAGGGCCTCGGCCTCCTCGGCCGTGTCGCCGACGATGACGGTGATGCCGCCCAGGATCTTCAGCGTGTCCGGCGCGCGGCCGTATTTCGCCATGCGGCCCTTGAGGTCCTGATAGAAGGCCACGCCGCCCTGGATGGTGGCGGAGGTGCCGAAGACCACCTCGGCCGTGGCGGCGGCGAGTTCCTTGCCTGTGTCCGAGGCGCCGGCCTGGATGATGACGGGATGGCCCTGCGGGGCGGGGGCGATGTTCAGCCCGCCATGCACGCGGAAATGCTTGCCCTCATGCTGGACGAGGTGGAATTTCGCGGGGTCGAAGGTGAGCTTCTCGGTCGTGTCGTAGAGGAAGGCATCCGGCTCCCAGCTGTTCCAGAGCTTCTTCACCACCTCCACGAATTCCGCCGCGCGCTCATAGCGCTCGCCATGCGGGGCGAGCTTCGCGTGGCCGAAATTGCGCGCGGCGTAGTCATTGGCGGAGGTGACGACGTTCCAGGCCGCGCGTCCCTGCGAGATGTGGTCGAGCGAGGCGAAGAACCGCGCCACGTTGTAGGGCTCGCTGAAGCTGGTGGAGACGGTGGCGCCGAGGCCGATGCGGCTGGTGGCGCCGGCGACGGCGGCCAGCATCGTCAGCGGCTCCAGCTGATTCATGAAGGTGGGGGCGTGGCTCCAGATGCGCATGTTGTCGGTGCGCACGGTGGGCGTGTCGGCGATGAAGAAGAGGTCGAACTTCCCCTGTTCCGCGATCTGCGCGATGCGCTGCCACCAGGCGATATCGGTGCCGGCATCGGGCTGCGCGCCGGGGGCGAGCCAGGCGGCGAGGTGGTTGCCATTGGGCTGGACCAGGGTGGCGAGGGCGATCTGGCGAGGCGCGGTCATCGGAGGATGATGCGCCGCTCACCTCCGATGAAAAGGGCCTTTGAATCGGATGAACATTTTTTGACCGGACGAATTGCCGGTTTGTTGGGCGGATCGAAGCTTATTCTGCTTCCGCGGCGTTCTTGCGCCAGTGTTTCGCGCTCTCCTCCTCGACGTAGCGAAGGTCGGCGTCGAAGACCATGCGGGTCTCGCCGGCCAGCACGGTGAAGCGCCTGCCCTTGCAGCGGCCGATCAGGGTGAGGTTCGCCTCGCGCGCCAGTTCGACGCCCCAGGCGGTGAAGCCGGAGCGCGAGAGCAGGATGGGAATGCCCATCCGCACCGTCTTGATCACCATCTCCGAGGTCAGGCGGCCCGTGGTGTAGAAGATCTTGTCGGCGCCGGAGACGCCATTGCGGAACATCCAGCCCGCGATCTTGTCCACCGCATTGTGGCGGCCGACATCCTCCATGTAGCAGAGCGGCTGGTCGGCCAGCGCCAGCGCGCAGCCATGGATGGCGCCCGCCTCGAGATAGAGCGAAGGGATCGTATTGATCCGGTGCAGCAGGCGGTAGAGGTCGCTGGTGCGCAGCTTCACCTCGGGGGAGAGCCGGACGCTGGCGAAACCCTCCATCAGGTCGCCGAAGGCGGTGCCCTGGGCGCAGCCGGAGGTGAGCGTCTTCTTCTTCAGCTTCTCCTCGAAGTTGGTGCGTGCCTCGGTGCGGACGACGACGACGCCGAGGTCGTCATCATAATCCACGCCGGTCAGCTTATCCTCGGCGCGGAGCATGCCCTGGTTCAGCAGGTAGCCGACGGCGAGATCCTCCGGCCGGTCGAGGATGGTCATCATCGTCACGATCTCCTGCCCGTTCAGGTAGAGCGTGAGGGGGCGTTCCATGGTGACGCTCGTCTCCACCTCGGCGCCGGTGTGGTCGAGGCCGGTGACGCGGCGGGTCAGGCGGGGGTCGGCGGGGTCCGGGCGGACCTGGAGGTCGGGCGTGTCCATGCCCGCCATATGGCGGTTCAGCCGCGCACCGCGAAGGGGCGCAGCAAGAAGACCGTGCCGAAGCCGAAGCTGGCATTGAGGATGACGGCGCGGATCAGCGCGGGTTCATTGGCGCTGTTCAGCACGGGCAGGCCGATCAGGCCGGGCAGGGCGGTGGTCTCGGCCGCCGTGATGGCGATGCCGCCGAAGAGCAGTCCGAGCGGCAGGTCGAAATTGCCGACGCGCGTGATGCGGACCAGCACGGCGATGATGACGCCCCAGACGCCGCCCCAGAGGCCCAGCAGGGCGAGCATGGGGAGGCCATAGGGCGGGACGGGCCGGAAATCGAAGGCCATCGGGAAGCGGCCGACCGCATCGGTCAGCATGGGCAGCTTGTGGGCGTGGTGGTGCAGCACATGCAGGAAGGCCTGGTGGAAGGCCATCATGGCCAGCGCGCCCACGATGAAGCCGATGAACCAGATCTTGCTGCCCGTGGACTTCGACATCACGCCCCCCGTCTTGCCCGGAATCCATCTCTGGCCCAGGCTGCCGGATACGTCCAGCCTTTGGGAGAATTTGCGTGAACGGTGCCGAAAGCCTTGTGCATAGCCTGCTGAAGAGCGGCGTGGAGGTCTGCTTCTCCAACCCCGGCACGAGCGAGATGCATTTCGTGGCGGCGCTGGACCGCATCCCCGGCATGCGCTGCGTCCTGGGCCTGCAGGAGAATGTGGTGACCGGCGCGGCCGATGGCTATTGGCGCATGACGGGCAAGCCGGCGGTGACGCTGCTGCATTGCGGGCCGGGCCTGGCGAATGGCCTCTCCAACCTGCACAACGCCCGGCGCGCGCGCTCGGGCATCGTGAACTGCGTGGGCGACCAGGCGACCTATCACCGCCCCTATGACGCGCCGCTCACGGCCGATACCGAGGGCTTCGCGCGCGGCGTCTCGCAATGGGTGCGCACCAGCACGCGGGCGCAGGATGTGGGCGCCGATGCGGCGACGGCGGTGCAGGCCGCCCGCACGTCGCCCGGGCAGATCGCCACCATGATTCTGCCCTCCGACACCTGCTGGGATGAGGGCGGCGTGGTGGCGGATGCCCTCCCGGTGCCGGCCGTGCCCCAGGCCGAGATGCATGCCATCCGCAACGCCGCGCGCGTGCTGCGGGAGAAGAAGAACGTGCTGGTGCTGCTGGGCGGCACCATGGGCACGAGCGAGGCGGCGCAGGTGGAGGCCAACCGCATCGCGCAGGCGACCGGCGCGCATCTTCTGGCAGAGACGTCGAACGCCAAGTTCCAGCGCGGCCGCGGCCGGCTGCAACTGGAGCGCGTGCCCTATCCGGCGGACCAGGCGATCGCGCGGCTGAAGGATTATGAGCAGATCATCCTGGTGGGTTCCAAGGCGCCGATCGGCTTCTTCGCCTATCCGAACATGCCCTCGAAGCACCATCCGGAGCATGCCGCCATCACCGTGCTGACGCGGCCCGAGCAGGATGCCGTGACGGCGCTGCGCGCGCTGGCCGATGAGCTGAGTGCCCCCCAGGTGGCGATGCCCGATCCCGGCCCCCGCCCCGAGGCGGTGCGCGGCGCGCCGACGCCCGAGGGCCTGGCGCGCACCGTCGCCGCGCTGATGCCGGAAGGCGCCATCATCGTGGATGAGGCGGTGAGCTATGGCCGCGGCTTCTTTCCGCACACCCATGCCGCGCCCAAGCATGACTGGCTGCAGATCACGGGCGGCGCCATCGGCTGCGGCGTGCCGCTGGCGACCGGGGCTGCCATCGGCGGTGGCGGGCGGCGCGTGATCGCGCTGCAGGCGGATGGGTCGGCCATGTACACCGTGCAGGGCCTCTGGACCCAGGCGCGCGAGAAGCTGCCGGTGACCACGATCATCCTCTCGAACCGCAAGTACCAGATCCTGATCGGCGAGTATCACAATGTGGGCGCGAACCCGGGCCCGACGGCGATGAACATGCTGGACCTGGGCAACCCCGACATCGGCTGGGTGAAGCTGGCGGAATCCATGGGGGTGGAGGCCGCGCAGGCGACCACGCTGGACCAGGTGGCGGACCTGATGGCGCAGAGCATGTCGCGCCCCGGGCCGTTCCTGATCGAACTGGTCATCTGACCGCGCGTCGGGCGATGCCGTGACGCTGCGCCATCGCCCGAACTGGGCCAGCCTCGGGCTCGATCTCGTCACGCTGCGGGTCTTCGCCGCGGCGGTGGAGGAGCGCAGCCTGGCCCGCGCGGCGGAGCGCGAGCATCTCGCGCCCTCCGCCGTCAGCCGCCGCATCACGGAGCTGGAGGCGCGGGTGGGCGTGCCGCTGCTGCGCCGCCATGACCGCGGCGTGGAGCCGACCGATGCGGGCCGGATGCTGCTGGAGCGCCTGGGGGACCTCTTCGGCCTGCTGGAGCGGATGGCGGCGGAGCTGGAGGCGCATGCGGGCGGGGCGCGCGGCAGCGTGGTGCTGCATGCCAATATCTCCGCCATCAGTGGGCCGCTGCCCGATGTGCTCTCGGCCTTCCTGCGGGCGCATCCCGGCCTGCGCATCTCGCTGGAGGAACGCACCAGCGTGGAGATCCTGCACGCGGTGCAGACCGGGGTGGCGGAGCTCGGCATCTTCTCCGGCACCATCCCCGCCCCCGAGGGGCTGACGGTGCTGCCCTGGCGGGAGGAGCCGCTGGTCGTGCTGCTGCCCGCGGGCCACCCGCTCGCCACGCGCGCAAGCCTGCGCCTCGCCGAGCTGATCGGGGAACCCTTCGTGGGCCTGCAGGAGCCGAGCGCGCTGCAGCGCCTCTATCGCTTCGAGGCGGAGCGGCTCGGCGGGCGGCTGCATGAGCGCGTGCTGGTCGCGAGCTTCGACGGCGTGCGGCGGCTGGTGGGGGCGGGGCTCGGGCTTTCCATCCTGCCGGCGGCGGCGATGGCCGGGGGCGAGGGCCTGGTGACGCGGCCGCTGGACGAGCCCTGGGCGCTGCGCCCGCTGGCGCTCTGCCTGCGCCAGCCCGAGGGGCTTTCCGCCGCGGCGCGGCTGCTGCTGGAGCATCTCCTGGCGCCATAGAGCATGATGCGTTGAGCCGGCATCGCCGAGGCGCTGAATCGTCCTCTCCGCAAGAGATTGGACGGCCCGGAGTGAACGCGGCGCGGTCCAGGGGGCAGCCCTTGCCGATCCGCGACGCCTGCCGTGCCGAATGACGACTGGAGCGGCGTGGTGGTGCTCGTCATGGTGCGGTGGTGCCGTGAAGGAGCCTTGCGAGCGATGATCGATCGCCTCGACCATTTCGTGCTGACCGTGGCCGATGCCGCGGCGACACTCGATTTCTACGTCCGCGGCCTCGGCATGCGCGAGGAGCGCTTCGGCGAGGGGCGCCTCGCGCTCGTCTTCGGGCGGCAGAAGATCAACATCCATGTCGCGGATGCCGCGCCCATCCTGCCGCGCGCAGCGCGGCCCGTGCCGGGCAGCGCCGACATCTGCCTCATCGCCGCCCTGCCGCTGGCGGAGGTGGAGGCGCATCTCCGACGCGAGGGCTTCGTGATCGAACTCGGCCCCGTGCCGCGCACCGGGGCCACGGGGCCGATCACCTCGCTCTATCTGCGCGACCCGGATGGGAACCTGGTGGAGGTGTCCAGCTATGGCTGAGGCTTCGGGCCCGCTGGCCGGGCTGCGCGTGCTCGAGCTCGGGCATTTCGTGGCCGCCCCCTTCTGCACGCGGCTGCTGGGGGATCTGGGTGCGGATGTCATCAAGGTGGAGCCGCCCGGCGCGGGCGATCCGGTGCGGCAATGGGGCGCGCGGGTGAAGGGCCAATCGGCCTGGTGGTCCGTGCATGGCCGCAACAAGCGCTGCATCACGCTCGACCTCAAGACGCCGCGCGCGCGGGAGATCGTGCTCGGCCTCGTCGCGCAATGCGACGTGCTGGTGGAGAATTTCCGCCCAGGTCAGCTCGACCGTCTGGGCCTTTCGGAGGCGGCGCTGCGCGCGGCGCGGCCCGACCTCGTGATCGGGCGCATCTCGGGCTACGGGCAGGACGGGCCGCAGCGGGACCGGGCGGCCTTCGGCGTGATCGGCGAGGCGGTGGGCGGGTTGCGGCACCTGACCAACCACGCGCCCGGCACGACCGATCTGCCGCCCGTGCGCGTCGGCGTCAGCATCGGCGACAGCGTGGCCGGCATCTACGCCGCCTTCGGCATCATGGCCGCGCTGTGGCGGCGGGATGCGGCGCGGGATGGCGATGGGCGGGGGCGCAGCCTCGATGTCGCGCTCACGGAATCCATCTTCAGCCTGCTGGAGGGCGCGCTGCCGGAATATGGCGCGCTGGGCACGGTGCGGCAGCCTACGGGTGGGGCCATCGCCACGGCGGCGCCGACCAATGCCTATCGCGCGAGGGACGGCGCCTGGGTGCTGATCGCGGCCAATTCCGATCCGCTCTTCCGGAAGCTCGCCGCGCTGATGGGCCGGCCGGAGCTGCTGGAGGATGCGCGTTTCACCGGCAACCAGGCGCGCGTCGCGCACAGCGCGGCGCTGGATGCGGAGATCGGCGCCTGGACGGCGCGCTACGATGCCTCGGAGCTGGAGCGGCTGCTGGAGGCGGCGGATGTGCCGGCGACGCGCGCCTACACCGTCGCGGATTGCGCGGCCGACCCGCAGTTCCGCCATCGCGGCATGGTGCGCGAGGTCGAGGACGCGCAGCTCGGCCCCATGCTGCATCCAGGCATCGTGCCGATGGTGACCGAGGAGCCCGGCGCGATCCGCTGGGCCGGGCCGCCGGTGGGTGCCCATACCGAGGAGGTCTTCGCGGGGCTGCTCGGGCTTTCCGCGGCCGAGATCGCGGCCCTGCGCCGGGAAGGAGTGTGCTGATGTCCAGGGTTATCGAGATCGTCGAGGTGACGCCGCGCGATGGGTTCCAGCCCATCGGGCCCTGGATCCCGACGGAGGTGAAGGTGGATTTCCTGCGCCGGCTGGCGGCCACGGGCCTGCGCCGCATCGAGATCGGCTCCTTCGTCAGCGCCTCGGCCATCCCGCAGTTGCGGGACACGGCGGCGCTGGTGGAGGCGGCGGCCGCGCTGCCCGGTCTCCGGCCGCAGGTGCTGGTGCCGACGGCGCGCCGCGCGGAGGAGGCGGTGGCGGCTGGCGCGCGCTTCCTGGTCTATGTGCTCTCCGCCTCCGAGGCGCACAACCAGAGCAATCTACGCCGCTCCGTCGCGCAATCCGTGGAGGATTACGCCCGTATGCTGGACGCGCTGCCGGCGGATATGGAACTGCGGATCAACCTCGCCACCGCCTTCGACTGCCCCTTCGACGGGCGCATCGCGGTGGAGCCCGTGCTGGCGCTGATCACGCGCCTGGCCGCGCTGCGGCCGGATGTGGAGATCTGCCTCTGCGACACGACGGGGCGGGCGACTCCGGATCATGTGGCGGAACTCTTCGCGGCGGCGATGGCCGCGGCACCCGGCGTCGCGGCCTGGGCCTATCACGCGCATGACACCTATGGGATGGGCCTGGCCACGACCCATGCGGCCTATCGCGAGGGCATCCGCATCTTCGACGCGGCGGCGGGCGGTCTGGGCGGCTGCCCCTTCGCGCCGGGGGCGACGGGCAATGTCGCGACCGAGGATGTGGTCTGGATGTTCGAGCGCATGGGGATCGCGACGGGCGTGGCGCTCGACGCGCTGCTGCCGGTGGCGCGGGATGCGGCGGCGCTGCCTGGCGCCGCGGCGGGTGGGCGCGCGCGGGCGGCGTTGCTTGGATGCAGCGCATGATCCGCTGAGGCGGCACGGCGAAGCGGTGAATCATTCGCTCAGCCTGGGCGCATGATCCGCTGAGGCGGCACGGCGAAGCGGCGGATCATCCGCCCGGGCGGGTCAGCCCCCGTCCGCGTCCAGCGCGTAGCCCGCCGAGCGCACGGTGCGGATCAGGTCCACCTCGCCCTCATTGTTGATGGCCTTGCGCAGGCGGCGGATATGCACGTCCACCGTGCGCAGCTCCACATGGATGTCCCGGCCCCAGACGGCGTCGAGCAACTGTTCGCGCGTGAAGACGCGGCGCGGGTGGGAGAGGAAGAATTCCAGCAGCCGGTATTCGGTCGGGCCCAGATGCAGCGCGCGGCCATTGCGCGTGACGCGATGCGCGTCCTGGTCCATGGCGAGGTCTGCATAGGTGATGCTGCCCTTGGCCGGCACGCTGGCCGAGCGGCGCAGCAAGGCGCGGATGCGGGCCAGCAGCGCCTCCACCGCGAAGGGCTTGGCGATGTAGTCATCGGCGCCGGTGTCCAGCGCGCGGACCGCGTCCTGGTCCTCGGTGCGGGCGGTGACCATGATGACGGGCAGGTCGCGCGTGGCGGGCCGGCGCCGGATTTGCCGGCAGACCTCGATGCCCGACATCGCGGGCAGCATCCAGTCGAGGAGCACCAGGTCCGGCTTGGCTTCGGCGATGCGGATCAGCGCCTCCTGCCCATCCGTCGCTTCTTCGACGTGGAAGCCCTGACGCTCCAGGTTGTAGCGGAGCAGAGCGAGCAGGGCCGCCTCATCCTCGACGACGAGGATGGTGGGCTTGGCCCCGCCATGGAAGCCTTCGGGCATGGCGCGCATTCCTCTAGCTGGGCGGGTTGACCACGGCCGAGGCGGAGATGTCGGCCTTGGGCCGGTCCTCGGTCAGCGGCGTGCCGAGCACGGCGAAATGCACGCGCTCGGCGATGTTGGTGGCGTGGTCGCCGATGCGCTCCATGTTCTTCGCGATGAAGAGCAGGTGCGTGGCGGCGGTGATGTTCCGCGGATCTTCCATCATGAAGGTCAGCATCTCGCGGAAGATGCCGTTGTAGATGCCGTCGATGGGCTCGTCATTCGCCCAGACGGCGTCGGCCTGGGCGTGGTCCTCCTCGACCAGGGCGTCGATGGCGCCCTTGAGGTTCTCCTGCACCAGCTCGGCCATGCGCTCGAAGCCGTTGAGGCTGCCGAGAAGCGGCTGCTGGGAGACGACGATGGCCCGCTTCGCGCCGTTGCGCGCATAGTCGCCGATGCGCTCCAGGTCCTGGCTGATCTTCATGCAGGCGATGATGAGGCGGAGGTCCTGCGCCATGGGCTGGCGCAGGGCGAGGAGGCGGACGCAGAACTGCTCCACCTCGCGCTCCATGTCGTCCAGCAGCTTGTCGCGCGCCACCACCTCGGCGGCGAGCTTGTTGTCGCGGCGGATCAGGGCGTCGGCGGCATCGGCCACCTGGCGCTCGGCGAGGCCGCCCATGCGGGCGATCATCTCGCGCAGGCGCTTGAGGTCTTCCTCGTAGGATTTGACGATGTGCGAGGGGGAACCGTTGGGCATGGGCGTGCTCCTCAGCCGAACCGGCCGGTGATGTATTCCTGCGTCTTGCGCTGCTTGGGGGCGGTGAACATCTCGGCCGCGGGTGCGACCTCGATCAGCTCGCCCAGGTAGAAGAAGGCCACCTGGTCCGCGCAGCGCGCCGCCTGCTGCATGTTGTGCGTGACGATGGCGATGGTGAAGTCGCGCTTCAGCTCGTCGATGAGCTCCTCGATCTTCAGCGTGCTGATCGGGTCGAGCGCGCTGGTCGGTTCGTCGAAGAGGATGACCTCGGGGCGGACGGCGATGGTGCGCGCGATGCAGAGGCGCTGCTGCTGGCCGCCCGAGAGGCCCATGGCATTGGCCTGGAGGCGGTCCTTCACCTCGCCCCAGATGGCGGCGCGGGTCAGCGCCCATTCGACGCGCTGGTCCATCTCGGCCTTGGAGAGCTTCTCGTGCAGGCGCACGCCGAAGGCGATGTTCTCGTAGATGGTCATCGGGAAGGGGGTCGGCTTCTGGAAGACCATGCCGACCTTGGAGCGCAGCTCGTTGATGTCCACCGACGGGTCAATGAGGTTCTGGCCGTCCATCATCACCTCGCCCTCGGCGCGCTGGCCGGGGTAGAGGCTGTACATGCGGTTCATCACGCGCAGCAGGGTGGACTTGCCGCAGCCCGACGGGCCGATCATCCCGGTCACCTGGCGGTTGGGGAAGTTCAGGTTGATGCCCTTCAGCGCCTTGGGCAGCGTCGGGCCGTAGTAGAAATCGAGGTTGCGGATGCTGATGCGGTTGTCGGTGTTCAGCACCGCATCCGAGCGCGCCTGCATGCCGCCGAAGCCGGAGGGCGCTTCGATGTTGGTCTGGGTGTCGGAGTTCATGGCCATGCCCTCACTCTACTTGCGCTTGCGGAGCAGAACCCGCGCGATGATGTTGACGGCGAGAACGCCGAGGGTGACGAGCAGCGCGCCTGCCCAGGCGATGCTGATCAGGTCGGGGAAGCCGGAATTGGCCTGCTGGTAGATGGCGATGGGAAGGGACGCCATGGCGGTGCCGAGGTCCGTGCTCATCACATTGTTGCCGAAGCTCGTCAGCAGCAGCGGCGCCGTCTCGCCCGCGATGCGCGCGAAGGCAAGCAGCACGCCGGTGACGATGCCCGAGACCGCCGCGCGCCAGCAGACCAGCACCACCATCTTCCACTTGGGGGCCCCCAGCGCCACCACCGCCTCGCGCAGCGTGTTGGGGATGAGCTGGAGCATGTCCTCCGTCGTGCGGACGACGACGGGGATGACGATGACGGCGAGCGCCAGCGTGCCGGCGAGGCCGGAGAAGCCGCCCATGGGCAGCACCACGAGCTGGTAGATGAAGAGGCCGATCAGGATCGAGGGTGCCGAGAGCAGCACGTCCGAGACGAAGCGCACCGCCTCGCCCAGCTTCGAGCCGCGCGCATATTCGGCGAGGTAGGTGCCGACCAGAAGGCCGATGGGCGTGCCGATCGCGGTTGCCAGCGCAGTCTGGATCAGCGTGCCGACGATGGCGTGCGAGAGGCCGCCGCGCGGCGCCGTGTCATCGCCATAGGTCGTGGGCTCGAAGGGCTTGGTCAGCACGGTCCAGTCGAGGGCCGCAAAGCCGCGGAGGAAAAGCGTGACCAGGATGGAGGCGAGGAAGATCAGCCCGATCACCGTCGCGGCGACGCAGGCGTACTGGATGGTCTTGTCCACCAGGCGGCGGCGGCGGCCGAGCGCGCGGGCGACCGCCATGTTCTTGGCCGGCGCGGCGGCGGGGTTGAAGGTCGTGGTGCTCATGGCGTGCTCCTCACTTCAGCCGCGAGCGCAGCAGCCAGCGCGAGGTGGCCAGCACGATGAAGGAGATGACGAAGAGGAGGAAACCCAGCGCCAGCAGCGAGGACTGCTTGAGGCTGCCCATCAGGCTCTCCGGGAATTCCATCGCGACCACCGAGGCGATGGTGGTGGAAGGGTCGAAGATCGAGGTGAAGATGCGGTTCGCGTTGCCGATGACGAAGGTGACGGCCATGGTCTCGCCCAGTGCGCGGCCCAGGCCCAGCATGATGCCGCCGACGACGGAGACGCGCGTGTAGGGGATCACCACGCCGCGCATCACCTCCCAGCGCGTGGCGCCCAGGCCATAGGCGCTTTCCTTGTAGACCGGCGGCACCTGGAGAAACACGTCGCGCATCGTGGCCGCGATGAAGGGCAGGATCATGATGGCCAGCACGATCGAGGCGGCGAAGACCGAGGTGCCGGCGAAGTTGTTGCTGTCGAAGATGGCGCCCACCAGCGGCAGCCCGCTCAGCGTCTCGCCGAAGGGGAGCTGGATGTAGTTCTGGATGATCGGCACCAGGACGAAGAGGCCCCACATGCCGAAGATGATGGAGGGGATGGCGGCCAGCAGCTCGATCGCGGTGCCGACGGGCTGGCGCAGCCAGGGCGGCGCCAGTTCGGTCAGGTAGAAGGCGATGCCGAAGGCGGCGGGCACGGCGATGAGGATGGCGAGGATGGAGGTGACGATGGTGCCCAGCACCGGCACCAGCGCGCCGTAATTCTCGCGCCCCTCGACCGGCTGCCACGCGGTGGACCAGAGGAATTGCAGGCCGAACTCGCGGAAGGCCGGCAGGCCACCCACGAAGAGCGTCAGGATGATGGCGCCCAGCAGGGCCAGCACCAGCAGGCCGGCGCCCCGGCAGAGCCATTCGAAGAGCTTGTCCCCGAAGGCCCCGCTGGAGCCGCGTGGCTTCGCGAGGGGGGTGATGGATTGCGACACGCCGGAACCTCGTCCTTCAGCGGAAACAGGAAGGGGGCGGTTGCCCGCCCCCTTGAGACGTCAGCTCCAGATAGCCGCACCGGCCGGATCGCGCACCTGGCTCCAGCTTGTGCGGATCGCGGTGTGCACCGCCTCGGGCAGGGCGATGTATTCCAGGCGGCGTGCGGCGTCGGCGCCGTTGCGGAAGGCCCAGTCGAAGAAGCGCATGGTGTTGCGGCTGCCCGCCACACGGTCCGCCACCGGGTTGGTCGGCAGCAGGATGAAGGTGGGCGAGACGATCGGCCACACATCGGCGCCCGGCAGGTCCACCATGTCGGCTGCGAAGCCGGGGCGGGTCCAGTCGGCGGCGGCGGCCGCGGCCTGGAAGCTCGCCATCACGGGGGTGATGAAGTTGCCGGCCTTGTTGCGGATCTGCGTCGTGATCAGGCGGTTCACGGTCGCGTAGGCGTTCTCGGTGTAGCCGATGGCGCCCGGCGTGTTGCGGACGGCGTTGGACACACCCTCATTGCCACGCGCGCCGTTGCCGACCGGCCATTGCACGCTGGTCGCGGCGCCGGGGCCGTTCTTCCAGGCCTCGGAAACGCGGGAGAGGTAGGTGGTGAAGACGAAGGTGGTGCCCGAGGCATCGGCGCGATAGGCGGGCGAGACGGGCAGGTTGGGCATGCGCAGGTCGCGGTTCAGCTCGACCAGGCGGGCGTCGTTCCAGCGGGTGATGCGGCCCAGGAAGATGTCGGTGATGACTTCCGGCGTCAGCTTCAGCGCGTTGTCGGCGACACCCGGCAGGTTCACGATGAGCACGACCGAGCCCATGACGGTCGGGAACTGGATCAGGTTGCGCTCGCGCAGCTGCGCCTCGGAGAGGGGGGCGTCGGTCGCGCCGAAATCCACGGTGCGGTTGGTGATCTGGTTGATCCCGCCGCCGGAGCCGATGGACTGGTAGTTCAGGATGATGCCCGCGCCCTCGCGCGCGGCCTGGCCCCAGCGCTCATAGACCGGGCGGGGGAAGGTGGCGCCGGCGCCGGTGATGGTGGCCTGCTGCGCCAGGCCCGTCCGGGGCAGCAGGGGCAGGAGGGCGGGCAGGGCCAGGAGGGAGCGTCGGTTCACACATGGTCTCCATTTGGATCGGTCGCGCGGAGTCCCCTCCGCGCTCGGCGGGCGGAGGGGTAGGCGCGCGGGGAGACGCTGGTGTTTCAGATTTGTGAAGCTTCGATGACACCGACCTTTGGGGCGAGTTGTCCATGCGCCGTCATGGCCTTGTCATCGGCCTCGGCCGGCAGGCGGGCCGTGGGGTTGCGGCGCAGCGCCGCCATGGCCGCCGCATCGCCACTGAGCAGGATGGCGCGGGCCACGGGCTCCGTCAGGTTCAGCCTGCGTGCAACGGAGGGGCGGGCCTGGGGCTCGCGGACCAGTTCCAGCAGGTCCGGCTCGGTCAGCACGCGGGAGAGGCGGATCAGCGGCTCGCTCACGCCGGGCTCCGGATCCCGCGCCAGGGTGAGGACCAGGTCATGCGGGGCGTCGGGCAGGTCGGTCAGGGTGTCGGCGACGGCGTGGCGGACCTGGGGCGATTCGTCCCGGGCGAGGCGGCGGAGCCGGGCCCAACCGAGCTCGGCCAGTTCCGTCGCGTGGAGCGCGAGCTTGCGGGCCAGGCTGGCGCGGATCTCCGCCACCGGGTCACGCGCCAGCAGGGCATCGGCCAGGCGCGGCGCATGCGGGTTGGCGGCGACGGCGAGGCGCACCGGCAGCGCCTCATCGGCGGCCAGCAGCAGCAGGGGGGCATCGGGGCGGGTGGCCAGCGCCAGGCGCTCGGGCAGAGCGCCGGCCGAGGGGAAACGGTGGAGCATGGCGGGAGGATGCCGGGGCAAGCTTGCGAAGCTGTGAAGATGGCGCGCCGGACGGTTGCGAGGGCGGGGCGCGCGGGCGTAGGCTCTCGCCATGGACACGCCCCAACCCGCGCCGGCCCAGCACGACCTGGGCGGCAATCCCCGCTTCCGCTGCACCCCCGTCGAGCCCGATGCCGATGGCCCGCCCGATGATTTCGGCAAGCGCGTGGACGCGCTGCGCGTGGTGCTGCGCGAGAAGGGCCTGCTGACCACCGATGAGCAGCGCCTGAACATCGAAAGCCTGCCCGAGGCCGAGTATTTCGGCCTGACCTATTACGAGAAATGGCTGCGCGCCATCGCCGCGGTCATGCTCGCCAAGGGCGCGGTGAGCTGGGAGGAATTGCAGTGAGCACCGGCGTGGGTGAGATCTCCGCGGCCCGCTTCAAGGCCGGCCAGCGCGTGCGGGTGAAGGATGCGCGGCCCGAGCGCATCGCGCGGCTCCATTTGCGCACGCCGCATTACGTGCGTGGCCGCATGGGCACGGTGACGCGGGCGCTGGGCACCTTCCCCAACCCCGAGGACATCGCCTTCAACCGCCCGGCCGAGCCGCGCGTGCTCTATCATGTGCTGTTCGACCAGCCGCCCGTCTGGAACGAGGGCGAGGCAGGCGACACCTTGCTGATCGAGTTGTTCGAACACTGGCTGGAGGAAGCGTGATGGCTGGCTACGAAGCGCGCCCCGAGAGCGTCGCCCTCCTGGAAAAGCTGGTCGCCGCGCTGAAGTCGCGCGGCATCGTGACCGAGGAGGAGATCGCGCTGCGCCGGACCATCGCCGAGCGCGCGAATCCCGAGACCGGCGCCCGCATGGTTGCCCGCGCCTGGGTGGATCCCGAATGGCGCGAATTCCTGCTGCGCGACGGCACGGCGGCGGCCGAGGCCATGGGCGTCTCGATGAAGGGCAACCCGCCGCTCGGCGTGCTGGAAGACACGGAGAGCGTGCATCATCTGGTCGTCTGCACGCTGTGCTCCTGCTATCCGCGCGCCGTGATCGGCTATCCGCCGCATTGGTACAAATCGGCCGCCTATCGCTCGCGCGCCGTCCGTGAGCCGCGCGCGGTGCTGGCCGAATTCGGCACGGTGCTGCCCGCCGGCATCCAGGTGCGCGTGGTGGACAGCACGGCGGATTTCCGCTGGATGGTGCTGCCGCTCCGCCCGCCCGGCACCGAGGGCTGGAGCGAGGATGAGCTGACCGCGATCGTCTCGCGCGACCACCTGGTCGGCGTCTCCCTCCCGCAGGCCACGCGGAAGGTTTCGCACGCGGCGTGAGCCCACAGGCGGAGGCGGACGGCCTCCCGGAACCCCGGCGCACCCGCTCCGCCGCCTGCATCGCGGCCGGGATCGCGCTCACCGTGCTCGATGCCGCGATGGTCAATATCGCGCTGCCCTCGGCGGCGCGGGACCTGGGGCTGACGCCGGCGGATTCGGTCTGGGTGGTGAATGCCTACCAGATCACCGTCGTCGGCACGCTCATTCCCTTCGCGGCGCTGGGCGAGATCGCGGGCTTCAAGCGCGTCTGGAATGCGGGACTCGCGCTGTTTCTCCTGTCCGCGCTGTGTTCCGCGCTGGCGCCGAATTTCGAGGCGCTGCTGGCGGCGCGCATCGCGCAGGGGCTGGGCGGGGCGGCGGTGATGAGCCTGATGTCCGGGCTGGTGCGGCACACCTACCCGATCGCGCAGCTGGGCCGCGCCATCGGCTTCAACGCCATGGTGGTGGCGCTGTGCTCGGCGACCGGGCCCTCGCTGGGGGCGGCGGTGCTGGCGGTGGCGGATTGGCCGGCGGTGTTCCTGGTGCATCTGCCCGTGGGCCTCGCCGCGCTGATCTTCGGCGCTCGGGTGCTCCCCGACGTGCCGCCGCAGGCACGCGCCTTCGACCTGGGCGCGGCGGCCATGAACGTGGCCGCCTTCGGGCTGGTGTTCCTGGGGCTGGACCTCATCCTGCATTGGCCGGTGCCGGGCTTCGTCGCGTTGGTGCTCGGCATCTTCACGGGCGCGCTGCTGATCCGGCGCGAGATGGCGCGCTCGGTGCCTTTGCTGCCTTTGGACCTCTTGCGCATCCGCACGGTGCGGCTCGCCATCGCCGCCTCCATCTGCATGTTCGCGGCCCATATGGTGACGGTCATCTCCATGCCCTTCCACCTCTCGGCGGCGGGATTCACGCCGGTGCAGATCGGGCTGATCATCACGCCCTATCCGATCGCGGTCGGCCTGCTCGCCCCCATCGCCGGGCGCTTCGCGGACCGCACGGCCTCGGCGCTGCCCGTCGCGGCCGGCGGTGGCGTGCTGGCGCTGGCGCTGCTGCTGCTTGGCAGCATCCCGGCCAGCCTCTGGGTCTGCGGCGCGCTCCTGCTGGCGGGCATCGGCTTCGGTTGCTTCCAGGCGCCGAACAACCGCGCGATCCTCTCCAGCGCGCCGCGCCACCGCGCCGGCAGCGCCGGCGGCATGCAGGCGACGGCGCGCGTGCTGGGGCAAAGCCTGGGGGCGACGACGGCCGCCGCCTGCTTCACCCTGGCGGGGCCATGGGCCGGGTTCTATTGCGGGGCGGTGCTGGCGGTGGCGGCGGGCGTGCTGAGCCTCGCGCGGAGATAAGGCAAAAAGGGCCTCCGGCGGCTGGGGCCTCAGGCCCCAGACCCCACCAATTGGCGGGATTCGCGCGTGGCGAGCCCGCCCTGCTCCAGGATGAAGTCGGCGATCTCGGCCACGCCCTTGTCGATCTTCAGGTTGCTGAAGATGAAGGGCCGCTGGCCGCGCATGCGGCGCGCATCGCGGTCCATCACGGAGAGATCGGCGCCGACGAGCGGGGCCAGGTCGATCTTGTTGATCACCAGAAGGTCCGAACGCGTGATGCCCGGGCCGCCCTTGCGGGGGATCTTGTCGCCCGCGCTCACGTCGATCACGTAGATGGTGAGGTCGGCCAGTTCGGGGCTGAAGGTGGCGGCCAGATTGTCGCCGCCGCTCTCGATGAAGAGCACCTCGAGATTCGGAAAGCGCGCGGACATGTCATCCACCGCGGCCAGGTTGATCGAGGCATCCTCGCGGATCGCGGTGTGCGGGCAGCCGCCGGTTTCCACGCCCATGATGCGGTCCGCGTCCAGCGCGCCCGCGCGTGTCAGGAATTCGGCGTCTTCCTTGGTGTAGATGTCGTTGGTGATGGCGGCGATGTCGTGCGTCTGGCGCAGCAGGCGGCAGAGGCGCTCGACCAGCGCCGTCTTGCCCGAACCGACAGGGCCGCCGACGCCGACGCGGAAGGGACCATGCCCCGTCCGATGACCGGAGGGCCCTTGCCCGGAGGTCTGAGTCGGCCGGGCGGAAACATCACTCATGAGCGGAAAAGCCTCGTGTATTGGGTTTCGTGGCGCATGGAGAGCATGTCGAGCAGCGGTGACGCCGTGCCGAGTTCGTCCAGCGGGGTGGTCAGCGCCGCATCGGCGCATTCGGTGATGATGGGGAGCAGGGCGGCGGTGGCGATCTGCCCGTCGGTCTGGCCGAGCGGGATGAGGCGCACGCCGGCCGAGACGAGATTGGCGCAGAAGCCCTGCAGGAAGGCGAAGAGGGCAGGGCGGAGCGGCATGCCGGCCATGCCGGCGGCAGCGCCGAAGGCGACGGCGTGGGAGAGCCGGCCGCGATGCCGCGCTGCGAAGGCCGCGAAGCGCGCATCGGGCCAGCAGGTGGCGGTGACGCTGGCGAAGCTGCCGCCCTGCTGGGTGGATTCCAGCGCGGTTTCGGCCGTGCCGCGCCAGGCGAAGGCGAGTTCGGCGATCTCGTCCAAGGCTTCGTCACTCTGGGCCGGCGATTCACGCCCTTCGCCAAGAGGCTCAGGGCGATCGCGGCCAGCAGCCCGATGGGCCTGCGCGAAGAGCACCGCATCCACCCGCCCCGCGCCCTGGCGCAGCACGCTCGCGATATAGGCCACGAGCTCGGCCTGGCGCTTCAGACGGCCTTCCTCCACCGCCATCTCGATGCCGTGGCTGTAGCTGAAGCCGCCCACCGGATAGGCGGGCGAGGTCCAGGCCATCAGGCGGAAGAGGTCGGCGTCAGTCACCGGGATGGTGGTGGTGCCCGTTGTCATCATGGTGGTGATGATGGTGGCCGTCGCCGTGGTGGTGGTGATGATGCCCGTGTTCGTGGCCGTGGTGGTGCTGATGGGCGGAGCGGTTGTGCTCGCCATAGGCGCCGCCCTCGGGGTTGAAGGGCGCGCGCACCTTCTGCAGATGCGCGCCCAGGCCGCGCAGCATCTGCTCGATCACGTGATCCTCTCGGATCAGGATGCGGTGTTCCTGGAGTTCGGCGGGAAGGTGCCGGTTGCCCAGGTGCCAGGCCAGGCGGATCATCTCCGCCGCGTTATGCGCGCGGATTTCCACCAGCGGCTCCTCGGCGGCACGGACCAGGACGACGCGGCCGTCGTCAAGGATCAGGCCATCGCCCTCCCGCAGCACCTGGGCTTCCGCGAGGTCCAGCACGAAGGGGATGCCGCCGGCCGTCTCATAGCGCTTGCGGCGGCGGTAGCGGTCGTCGAAGTCGAGGCGCACCTCGGCATCGGCGGTGAAGCTTCCGGGGGGGGCGACGCGCGTGGCGCGGGGGAGGATGTCGTGCATCGGGTGGGCTCTCAGAACAGGAAATAGCGCTGCGCCATGGGCAGCACCTTCGCGGGCTCGCAGATCAGCAATTCGCCATCGGCGCGCACCTCATAGGTTTCGGCATCCACCTCCATCACGGGGGTGGCGTCGTTCAGCACCATGCTCTTCTTCGAGATGCCGCCGCGCGTGTTCGTCACCGGCAGCAGCGGGCGCGTGAGGCCAAGGGATTTCGCGAGGTCCGCATCCATCGCGGCCTGCGAGGTGAAGGTCACGCTGGTGAAGAGCGAGGCGCGGCCATAGGCCCCGAACATGGGCCGGTAATGCACGGGCTGCGGCGTGGGGATGGAGGCGTTGGGGTCGCCCATCGGCGCCATGGCGATGGTGCCGCATTTCAGCACCATCTCCGGCTTCACGCCGAAAAAGGCCGGGTTCCAGAGCACGAGATCCGCGAGCTTGCCGACCTCGACGCTGCCGACATGGGCCGAGATGCCCTGCGCGATGGCGGGATTGATGGTGTATTTCGCGATGTAGCGGCGGGCGCGGAGATTGTCGTTCTCGCCCGTCTCGCCGGGCAGGCGGCCGCGCTGCACCTTCATCTTGTGGGCGGTCTGCCAGGTGCGGATGATCACCTCGCCCACGCGGCCCATGGCCTGGCTGTCGCTCGACATCATGGAGATGGCGCCGAGGTCGTGCAGGATGTCCTCGGCCGCGATGGTCTCGCGCCGGATGCGGGATTCCGCGAAGGCCACGTCCTCGGCGATGCGCGGGTCGAGGTGATGGCAGACCATGAGCATGTCGAGATGCTCGTCCACCGTGTTTACCGTGTAGGGCATGGTGGGGTTGGTGCTGCTGGGCAGCACGTTCGTCTCGCCCAGCAGCTTCAGGATGTCCGGCGCATGGCCGCCGCCCGCGCCTTCCACGTGGAAGGCGTGGATGGTGCGGCCCTCGAAGGCGGCGATGGTGTCGGCGACGAAGCCGCTCTCGTTCAGCGTGTCGGTGTGGATCGCCACCTGCACGTCGTATCTGTCGGCCACCGCGAGGCAGTTGCGGATGGCGGCCGGCGTGGTGCCCCAATCCTCATGCAGCTTCATGCCCGCCGCACCGGCGCGGATCATCTCCTCCAGGCCTTCGGGGCGGGCGGCATTGCCCTTGCCGAGGAAGCCGAGATTCATCGGGAAGCCCTCAGCCGCCTGGATCATGCGCGCGAGATGCCAGGGGCCCGGCGTGCAGGTTGTGGCGAGCGTCCCATGCGCGGGGCCGGTGCCGCCGCCGAACATGGTGGTGACGCCGCTGGCCAAGGCTTCTTCGATCTGCTGCGGGCAGATGAAGTGGATATGCGCGTCGATGCCGCCGGCGGTGAGGATCTTGCCCTCACCCGCGATGATCTCGGTGCCCGGGCCGATCACGATGTCCACGCCGGGCTGCGTGTCGGGGTTGCCGGCCTTGCCGATGGCGGCGATGCGGCCGTCGCGCAGCGCCACATCGGCCTTCACCACGCCCCAATGGTCGAGGATCAACGCATTGGTGATGACGGTGTCGGCGGCGCCCTGTTCGCGCGTCACCTGGGATTGTCCCATGCCGTCGCGGATCACCTTGCCGCCGCCGAACTTCACCTCCTCGCCATAGGTGGTGAGGTCGCGCTCGACTTCGATGAAGAGCTCGGTATCGGCCAGGCGCACGCGGTCGCCCACCGTCGGGCCATACATGCCGGCATAGGCATTGCGGGAGAGGCGGGCCATCAGCCGCGTCCTGCCGACTGAGGGCGAAGCCCGAAGGCGATGAGCAGGTCGCGCATCACAATTTCCCTTCCACATCGCCGCGGAAGCCATGCACCACGCGGCCGCCGCGCAGCGGCACGAGGCGTATGGTGCGGGACTGGCCGGGCTCGAAGCGCACCGCCGTGCCGGCGGCGATGTCGAGGCGCTTGCCGCGCGCGGCGGCGCGGTCGAAGGTCAGGGCCGGGTTCGTCTCGAAGAAGTGGTAGTGGCTGCCGACCTGGATGGGGCGGTCACCCGTATTCGCCACCTCCAGCTCGGTCACGTCCTGGCCGGCGTTCAGCTCGATCTCGCCGGGCGCGCAGATCACTTCTCCTGGGATCATGGGGGGGCCTCCCTGGTCCGATCCCGGAGCGCCACTTCGGCGCGGAGGGTGAGTCGGCCCAGCATCAACGAATGGGGTTGTGGACGGTGACGAGCTTGGTGCCGTCGGGGAAGGTGGCTTCCACCTGGATGTCGTGGATCATCTCGGCCACACCCTCCATCACCTGGGCGCGGGTGATGACCTCGCCGCCCGCGGCCATGAGCTCGGCCACGGAACGGCCGTCGCGCGCGCCTTCCACGACGAAGTCGGTGATGAGCGCGATGGCCTCGGGGTGGTTCAGCTTCACGCCGCGCTCCAGCCGCCGGCGCGCCACCTGGGCGGCCATGGCGATGAGCAGCTTGTCTTTTTCGCGGGGTGTCAGGTGCATTGCAGCATCATGGAACGGGTTGCCTCAGCACGTCCACAACCTTGGAAGGACGGGCGGCAGGCCGAGCGCGGCTTCGCGCAGTGCCGGGAGGGCGGCGGCCATGGCGCCGCGCACCGCGCCGGCCGAGCCGAGGAAGCGCAGCAGCAAGAGGCCGGGGCGGATGAGGGAGGCGGCGCCGCCGGTCAGCTCCCGCGCCAGCTCGCGGTGGCGGGCGGCGTCCTCGGTCAGCAGCAGGATCATGCCGAGCGAATCCGCGCCATCCAGACCGAAAGGGGCGTCGCGCTGGGCGGCGTCCAGGCGCATGGCGTCGGCCCAGACCAGGCGCCCGCCCTGAGAGAGGCGCCAGCGGTCATGCAGGGCGCCGCTCTGCCAGGTCTCGCCGCGGGCGATGCGGCCGAGCACCACGGCCTCGGCCGCCAGCAGCGTGCCGCCGGGGGCGACGCGCGCGTCCATGGCGCGCGCCAGCACCGCGCCGTCGAAGAGGATCGCCTCCTGCGGGAGGAATTCCAGGACCGCGCCTTCCGCGACCTCGATCCGCGTTTCGATGCGCGAGGCGTCGCCCAGGCTGCGATAGATCTTCTCGGCCGCCGGCGTCGTGATCTGCGCGCGCGCGCCGGGGTGCAGCGTGATGCCGGAGGTGATGGAATCGCCGCCCGCCAGCCCGCCCGCCACGTTCACGAAGGCCGCTTCCAGCGCGGCGCCCGGCTCGGGCGTCGGGAAGAGGATGCGCAGCGGGGAGGCCTGGGCCAGGCGGACCAGGCCATGCGCCGCCACCTCCAGCGATGCGGCGCCGATCGCGCGTTGATGTCTGATCATGCGCGGCGAAGCTTGGCCGCCAAGCCGCGCGCATGGCAAGCTTCGCCGCATGGAACTCTTCGTGAAGCTCGGCGCGCGGCGCTATCGGATCCAACGTCCCTGGGGCGCCGTGCCGGATGGCGCGGGCAAGGTGAGCGACGTCGCGGTGGACGCGCAGGGGCTGATCTACGTGCTGCTGCGCGCCGACCCCTATGTGGACCCGGCCATCGCGACCGTCATCGTGCTGGATGCCGACGGGCGGCGGCTCGATTCGTGGGGCGAGCGCGTGGCGGATGGGCACATGCTCTGCGTCGCGCCCGATGGCTGCGTGCATGTGGTGGACCGCGACGCGCATGAGATCATCCGCTTCGATCCGGAAGGGGAACGGCTGGGCGCGCTGGGGGTGCGGCACGGGCCGGGCGAGCCCTTCAACAGCCCCTGCGACATCTGCTTCGCCCCCGATGGCACGGCCTTCGTGGGCTGATGGCTATGCGACCTCGCGCATTCATCGCTTCCGGCCGGACGGCACGCCCGATGGCGGCTGGGGCGAACCCGGCCGGGGCCCCGGCCAGTTCTGCACGCCGCATGCGGTCTGGATGAACGCCTTCGGCGAGATCGCGGTGGCGGACCGCGACAACAGCCGGGTGCAGATCTTCACGGCAGCGGGCGAGTTCCTGCGCGAGATCACGGACGTCCATAAGCCCATGGATATCGGCTCGGATTCCGACGGGAACTGGTGGGTGACGGACCAGGTGCCGCGCCTTTCCGTCTTCTCGCGCGACGGCGCGCTGGTGGGACGCGCGCGGGCGGTGCTGAACGGGGCGCATGGCATCGCGCTGCACCCGGATGGCAGCGTGCTGCTGGCGGAGATCAACCCCTCGCGGCTGACGCGGCTGGCCCCGGTCTAACGCACGGCGGCCAGCCCGGCCGACGGCTTGCGGGGGCGGCGGCCGAGGGACCAGTTGGGGGCGAGGCGCACCTCGGGGTTCGGCACGGTCCAGCAGGCGCCGTCCTCATCCAGGAAGACCACCCACATGAGGTGTGATTCCGGCCCGTAATCCATGAGGAAATGGGCGAGACCGGGGCCGTGCGGCGTCGTCATGGGCAGCGGCGGGTTCAGTTGCTGGAGGATCATGGCGCCTCATCCTGGCCCCGGGCCGCTTCGGGATGAGGCAGGCGGGCCATGGAGAACCCCCTGGCGCGCCGCTGGTTGCGCCGCGCTCATCTGCCCTGCGCCGTGGGCGGTTTTCTTGCATCGCAGCGCGGGTTAGACCTGCCCCGTTTATGTTCAGGAGAATTGTGTGATGCGTGTGGGCGTGATCGGTGCCACGGGCGCGGTCGGCAAGGAATTGGTGGCGGTGCTCGCCAAGCGGAAATTCCCCGTGAGCGAGCTGCGCCTTTTCGCCTCCACTCGCAGCGCCGGCACCAAACAGACCACGCCCTGGGGCGACGTCGCGATCGAGGCCTATAGCCCGGACGGCGCCCGCAACCTCGACCTCGCGCTGCTCGCCGTCTCGGGCGATTTCGCCAAGGCGCATGCGCGCGCGCTGGCGGCCGAAGGTGTCGCCGTGGTGGACAATTCCTCCGCGCTGCGCCTGGAGGATGACGTGCCGCTGGTGGTGCCCGAGGTGAATGAGGGCGCCATCGGCTCGCATCGCCTGATCGCCAACCCGAACTGCACCACGGCCATCCTCGTGGTCGCGCTGGAGCCGCTGCGGCAGGCCTTCGGCCTGAAGCGCGTCATCGTCTCGACCTACCAGGCGGCCTCGGGCGCTGGCGCCGAAGGCATGGCCGAGCTGGAGCGCGAAACCCGCCGCGTGCTGGTGGACGGCCAGCCCGCGCAGCATGAGGTGTTCGCCCACCCGCTGGCCTTCAACGTCATCCCGCAGATCGACAGCTTCCAGCCCAATGGCTACACGCGCGAGGAGATGAAGGTGGCCTGGGAAAGCCGGAAGATCATGGGCATGCCCGATCTTCTGATCTCCTGCACCGCCGTCCGCATCCCGACCTATCGCGTGCATGCGGAAGCCGTGACGATCGAGACCGAACGCCCCATCACGCCCGAAGCCGCGCGCGAGGTGCTCTCGCGCGCGGCGGGCGTGCGGGTGGTGGATGAGCCCTCGGCCCAGCGCTACCCCATGCCGATCACCGCGACGGGACAGGACGATGTGGAGGCCGGCCGCATCCGCGCGAACCCGGTCTTCGGGGATCGCGGGCTGGACTTCTTCCTCTGCGGCGACCAGCTGCTGAAGGGGGCGGCGCTGAACGCGGTGCAGATCGCGGAACGGCTTCGCAAATAAGTTCCAGGGCTCTGCCCTGGACCCGCCGGGGCCGAGAGGCCCCGGACCCCGGGTGTTTGGCCCAGGTCGGACGGGGGCGCTCAGCCTGCTCCGGTTATGTGCAGCGCGACTAATGGGCGCCCCAGTTTGCCCCTTATCGCTTTCGGCCTGAACTCCCTCCCGGCGTGCGACCGAATCCGCTCCCTCGTAGCCACGATAGATCGCCGAACGGTTTTAGAGGTGTCTTCGTTCGTTTACGAGAAGAAATCGCATATTCTGTTGCTTCGCCATTCCGAGTAATTTGAATTAACTGACGACGAAATTCTTCAACATCTCCAAAATAATTTGGGTAAGCTGCTTTCAAATTTTCGACTTTATCAACTTCTACTAACACGACTGTCTGATTATTTCTGCCATTTCGATTTTCCAATACTTCAGCACTATCGTAAGATGTAGCAGCTTTTCTTGGAATGTCGTACGGATCAACGGCTACTTTCTGATTAATATGATCGAATCGAAGCAAGAAGTGAGTTGGCCTGAAGCCCGGAGCCAGCGCGTTGTCCGTGCCATGCATCCCGATTCTGATGTGGTCGAGTAGTTCAATGGCTCTCAGTTCGGCCTCTAGGTGTCTGATTTCGGCCAGTCGTTCTTGCTTATCGAGCGAGGAGGCCGGGAGCGGGCAGCCTTCAGCTTCAGCGAATTCGGACGAGATCAGGGCAAACAAACGCAGCCATTCTCGGCTTCCTTCATGGTTCTTCAGGCCTTCACCGCGGAATAGGCCAACGGCTTCTACAGTGGTAGCCCAGGCGTGTTGTAGCTTAGTCCTAATCTGAAGTTCGATGCGCCGTCCCTTAAATTTTTGTTCAATTGAGTTCTTTGAATTAAAACTCAGAATCAGGTGGTGGCTTCGGTACCCGTCAATCTTTGGTTCCAAGATATAGTTATCCTCTCGCCATATGTCATGGCGAAGATTTGATCTTAATGCGGCGGTGAGTTCGTGAACGCTGCGAATATCAGGCATGATGGCGCGACAGCCGCCAAGATCCTGAATTTGGGATAGTGTAAGTTTCTTCCGTAATAATTTGCCGCGGATAGCCGGCATTCGCTTTAGGCGCGCGCCAGTAAGGCCGTGAAGGCCGGCATCCTTCATGTGATGAAGGATGGAGCGTCGGATACTTCGCATCGGAAAGGCGTGGGAATCGCGCCAACTATGGGCGACCCGGAAAGCGTGCCGAATCTGTTCTTCGGTCTCATCTGACCACGGCAAGCCGCTGGCGATAACCTTGCCGGCACGTGCAACTTCACCTTTGCTGTAAACGAAGTCTGGGAAACGCGACACTTCGAGGTGCCCCCCCCGGTTAGCCTGGATCCTCGTCAGCCGTGACAGTCGCGGTAAACCGAATCGCAGGGCATGAATTGAGATTAGCTTTCCCAGTCCGTTGACTGCACCAGTTTCTGGCGCCGATCCGACTGCAAGGCGTGCCCATGCTGGCCAAGCCATGCGCGACCTGATGTGTCGGGTTCCGAGGGGCCAGCCCCTCGGCCGCCGGAGGCCTTTTCTCTCGCTTTTTGTTCTTGTTTTGTTCTATACCTCCCCCCCCAATGCGCACCCACCTCACCGATGCCGAATATGCCCTCCTTCTCCCCCTCATCCCCGGCGGCGGTCGTCCGTCGGAGGATCGGCGCCGCACGCTGGACGGCATTTTCCATGTGGTGATGTCCCGCTGCATCTGGGCGGAGATGCCGGCGCGGTTCGGCAAGCCGGACACGGTGCGCCGCCAGCTCGTGCGCTGGATGCAAGCCGGCGTGCTGGACCGCTGGCTCTTCGCCGCGACCAACCCGGAATTCGACAGCCTGAGGGAACGGCTTTGCCGCGCCTGGCGCCGGGTGGCGCGGCGGGCCACCCTGCATCAGCTTCTGGTGGTGAAGGAATTGGACCTGCGCTCAGCCCTGCCCTGCGCCCCCTGCTTCCTCCCGGACCTGGCTTTGTCCGAAAGCATCGAAAAGCTGGTGGCGAAGGCGCTGGAAGACCTGCGGAGCATCCCGCGCGGCCTGCTCAAGGCCTGTGGCGGGCTGCTGAAAATGGCCGGCGGTGACATGCGGCAGTGGCGGACCCGATGAAGACGGCCCGCCACCCCCGCATCAGCTCAGCTGCTGGTGCCCGCCAACTCCGCCACGAGGAAATCGCGGAAGACGGAGACGCGCTTGGACGCCCGCATCTCTTCCGGATAGACGAAATAGGCGTTGATCTTGGGCGCCTTGAGCTCCGGCAGCACGGTCAGCAGGCCTTCCAGCTCCGGCCCCATGTAGTCCGGCATGGCGGCCAGGCCCATGCCCGATTGCACGGCGCGCAGCATGCCGGTCAGGCTGTTCACCTCCAGCGTGCCGCGCCGCGCCTGGCCGGGCTTGCGGCCGATCTCGGCGAGCCAGTTGATGTCCTCGACCGGCGGGCGGTAGTCGCCCCAGACGATGAGCTTGTGCGCGTCCAGCTCTTCCGGGCGCTGCGGGATGCCGTGGCGCTTCAGGTAGTCCGGGTGGCCCACGATGCGCCAGCCGAAGCTCGCCACATGGCGCTGGATCAGGTCCGGCTGGCGGGGCGGGTGCATGCGGATGGCGACATCCGCCTCGCGCATGGCGAGGTCGAGGTCGGCATCGTCCAGGATCACGGAGACGTTGATCTCCGGGTACATTTCCAGGAAGCGGTGCAGGCGCGGGGCGAGCCAGGAGCCGCCGAAGCCCGTGGTGGTGGTGATCTTCAGCCGCCCGGCCGGGCGTTCGCGGCCCTCGGTCAGCAGCGCCTCGGTCATGGCGAGCTTGGCGAAGACCTCGCGCACGGTGCGGTTCAGCGTCTCCCCCGATTCCGTGAGGATCAGGCCGCGCGCATGGCGGTGGAAGAGCGGCACGGAGAGCGCATCCTCCAGCGCCTGGATCTGGCGGGAGACGGCGGATTGCGAGAGGGCGAGGGTCTCGCCCGCATGGGTGAAGGAGCCGGCCTCGGCGACGGCGTGGAAGACGCGCAGCTTGTCCCAGTCGAGCGGCATCACGCGGCCGCCTTGCTGGATTCGGTTTCGTGAGCGGCGAGGAACTTCTCGGCGTCCAGCGCCGCCATGCAGCCCGTGCCGGCGGCGGTCACCGCCTGGCGATAGACCTTGTCCGCCACGTCGCCCGCCGCGAAGACGCCCTCCACGCTGGTGCGGGTGCCGCCTGGTGTCACCATCAGATAGCCTCCTTCATCCATGGCGAGCTGGCCGCGGAAGAGGCTCGTCGCCGGATCATGGCCGATCGCCACGAAAATGCCGTCCACCGGGAGTTCGCGCCGCTCGCCGGTGCGGGCGTGGCGCAGCGCCAGTCCGCGGGCGACGGGGCGGGGCGCGTCCGTGCCCAGCATCTCCTCGGTCACCATGTCCCAGAGAATGGTGACGTTTTCCTTGGCGAAGAGGCGCTCCTGCAGGATGCGCTCGGCGCGCAGGCTGTCGCGGCGGTGGATGAGCGTGACGTGGCGCGCGAGGTTGGCGAGGTAGAGCGCCTCCTCGACGGCCGAATTGCCGCCGCCGATGACGGCGACGTCCTTGCCGCGGAAGAAGAAGCCGTCGCAGGTCGCGCAGGCGGAGACGCCGAAGCCCGAGAGCGCCTGCTCGCCGGGGATGCCGAGCCAGCGTGCCTGGGCGCCCGTGGCGATGATGATGGAATCCGCCATGTAGACATCGCCGCTGTCGCATTCGGCGCGGAAGGGGCGGCGGGAGAGGTCCACGCTCGTGACGAGGTCGTATTTGAGTTCGGTGCCGACATGTTCGGCCTGGGCGCGCATCTGCTCCATCAGCCACGGGCCCTGCACGGCCTCGGCGAAGCCCGGATAGTTCTCGACCTCGGTGGTGATGGTGAGCTGGCCGCCCGGCTGCATGCCGGCGACGAGAATGGGCTTCAGGCCGGCGCGGGCCGCATAGATCGCGGCGGTGTAGCCGGCCGGGCCGGCGCCGATGATCAGGAGGCGGGTGGGGATGGTGGCGGTCACGGGCGATTCCGGAGACTGGCGTGTGTGGCACGCATATCTGCCCATCTTCGCATGCGGAACAAGAGAGTGGGTTGCACTTCGCCGCATCCGCAAGGATATTGCGCGCCATGGCACCCCGTAGCAACGAAACAACGCCCAACGGCGCAGCCGAGCTGGACGCGATTGACCTCCGGATTCTCGCGGAGCTGCAATCGGATGGGCGGATCACGAATGTGGAGTTGGCGAGCCGGGTGGGGCTTTCGGCACCGCCCTGCCTGCGCCGCGTGCGCCGGCTGGAGGAGGCGGGGGTGCTGCGCGGCTACCACGCCGATGTGGAGCCCTCGGCGCTCGGATTCGAGGTCACCTTCTTCGCCATCGTCGGGCTGGAGAGCCAGAAGCAGGTGGTGCTGGACGCCTTCGAGGCCGAGGTCATCGCCTGGCCGGAGGTGCGCGAATGCCACATGATCCGCGGCGGCGGCGACTTCCTGCTGCGACTCGTGGCGCGAGACACGGCGCACGAGAACGCGCTGACGGCGCGGCTGACCAGCGCGCAGAACGTGCTGCGCGTGCAGACGCTGCAGACGATCCGCACCGCGAAGAACGCGGTGGGCGTGCCCTTCTAGGTCAGGGCGGCCGGAATCGAGCCCTTCCCAACGGACCTTCCCCAAGCATAGGCTTCCCTTCGCGAGCGGGAAATCCGCCGTGAGACGGAACCACAGGGAGGATCCGCATATGGACCGCAGAACGCTTCTGGGCGGCACTGCCGCCGGCTTGCTCGCCGCGCCCACTGTCGTGCGCGCGCAGGCGCCCATCACGCTGAACGGCGCCGTGCAGTTCAACGACGACCACGTCTTCAACCGAACGCTGCTGCGCTTCGAAGAACTGGTGAAGCAATATGCCGGACGGCCGGTGAACTTCGTCCTGCACCGCAACAGCAGCTTGGGCCTCGAGAAGCAGTATTTCGAGTACATGTCGGCCGGGCGCGCGGTGGATTACGGCATTGTCTCGCCGGCCCACATGTCCACCTTCAGCCGGGCCGCGCCCTTCATTGACGCGCCCTTCCTGTTCCGTAACCTGGCGCATTGGAACCAGGTGATGGACCAGGACCTGCTGTCGCCTGTCGCGCAGGAGGTGGAGCGGCGCGCGCGTGTCATGCTGATCGGCTATGCCGGCGGCGGCATCCGCAACATCTTCGCGAACAAGCCGGTCTCGAACATGGCGGAGATGCGGGGCCTGCGCGTGCGCGTGCAGGGTGCCCCCATCTGGAACCGCACCTTCGCGGCGGCCGGCATGGCGCCGCAGGTCATCGCCTATAACGAGATCTACAACGCCATCCAGAACAACGTGCTGGAAGCGGGCGAGAACGAGGCGGCGGGCGTGCTGGCAATGCGCTTCTTCGAGGTGGCGCCGCAGCTCGCCATCACCGAGCACGCGATCACGGTGCGGCCGATCTGCTTCTCGGCCCAGACCTTCGCGCGCCTGCCGCGTGAGGTGCAGGAGGCGGTGCGCCGCGCGGGCCGCGAGGCCGGCGTCTTCGGCCGCCAGGCGGAAAGCACGGAGGATGGGCAGACGCTGGCGCGCCTGGAGGGCGAGGGAAGGCTGCGCCGCATTCCCTTCACTGACCGCGCGGCGATGCTCGCCGCCGTGGCCCCGGTGATGGCCGCCTATGCGCGCGAGATCGAGGCGGAGAACATCTTCTCCCGCATCAGCGCGCTGAGCAGCTGAGCCGATGGCGCACCACCAGCCGCGCGGCGCCTTCCGCCGCGCCACCTTCCTCTACAGCCGCTTCCTCGATGTGCTGGTGGTGCTCACCGTCTTCATCCTGATCATCCCGGTGACGTTGCAGATCTTCGCGCGCTTCACCGAGTGGATCCCGCGCTTCATCTGGACGGAGGAGGCGGCGCGCTTCCTCCTCGTCTGGATGGTGATGATCGGCGCGATGATCGGCGTGCGGGAAGGAAGCCACTTCATCGTGGACCTCTTCCCCTCGGCCACGGGCAGGTTCAAGGCGGTGCTCGACCTGACCGCCAACGTCTTCATGCTGATCTTCGGCGCCGTCTTCCTCTGGTGGGGCATCGAGTTCACCGACTTCGCGTGGTTCCGCATCAGCGAGCTGGCGGAACTGCCGCTCTGGACCATCCACATCGCCTGGCCCATCGCGGGCTTCTCCTGGCTGCTCTTCACCGGCGAGCGCATGTGGGACAGCATCCAGGTGCTGCGGGGGCGCGGCTGATGGGGGCCAGCACGCTCTCCTCCGCGCAGGCGGCCTGGATCCTCTTCGGCGGCTTCTTCGGCATGCTGGCGCTGCGGGTTCCGGTGGCCGTCGCCATCGGCCTCGCCTGCCTGCCCATCCTGCTCATCGAGGACCGGCTCTGGCCCATGCTGCTCCTGCAGGAGACCTTCAACGCCTATAACAGCTTCATCCTGCTCGCCGTGCCCTTCTTCCTGCTCACGGCGAATTTGATGAACATCGGTGGCATCACGGACCGCCTGGTGCGCTTCTCCCGCGCGTTGGTGGGGCATTTTCCGGGCGGCCTTGCGCAGGTGAACGTGGTGCTCTCCATCTTCTTCGCGGGCATCTCGGGCAGCAGCACGGCCGATGCGGCGAGCCAGGCCAAGCTCTTCATCGAGGCGCAGCGGAAGGAGGGCTATGACGACAGCTTCTCCGTCGCCATCACCGCCGTCTCGGCCGTGCTGGCGGTCATCATCCCGCCCTCGATCCTGATGATCGTCTGGGGCGGCGTGCTGACGGTCTCCATCGGCGCGCTGTTCCTGGCGGGCGTGCTGCCGGGCCTGCTGATCGGCCTGGCGCAGATGGGGACCGTGCATGCCTATGCGAAGATCCGCGGCTATCCCACCTATCCGCGCTCGACGATGAACGAGATCTTCGCCTCCTTCCTCGTTTCCATTCCGGCGCTGCTGACGCCCTTCATCATCATCGGCGGCAAGATCTTCGGCTGGTTCACCGCGACGGAGAGCGCCTGCATCGCGGTGCTCTATGCGGGCTTCCTCTCGATCATCGTCTATCGCGAGATGGACATGCGCGGCTTGTGGAACGCCTTCAGCGAGACGGGGAAGCTCTCGGCCATCGCGCTCTTCTGCGTGGGCACGGCGAGCGCCTTCGGCTGGCTGCTCGCCTTCTACAAGATCCCCGAGGCGCTGATGGCGGGTGTGGGCGCCTGGCAGATGGGGCCGGTGCTGACGGGCTTCTTCATCGCGGGCGTCTTCCTGGTGGTGGGCTGCTTCCTGGATGCGATCCCGGCCATCATCATCGTGGGCGCGATCCTGCAGCCGATCGCGGAGGCGGCCGGGCTGCACCCGGTGCATTTCGCGATGATCGGCATCGTCTCGCTGGCCTTCGGGCTGGTGACGCCGCCCTATGGGCTCTGCCTGCTCATCACCTGCGCGGTGGCGGAGATGCGCGTCATTGATGCGCTGAAGGATGTGTGCCTGATGCTGCTGCCCATGCTGGGCGTGCTGGCGCTGCTGATCCTCTGGCCCGACATGGCGCTGCTGCTGCCGCGGCTGATCGAGCCGGATTTCCTGAAGTGAGAGCAAGGGGCTTTGTCCCTTGAACCCCACCAGAGGCCGAAAGGCCTCTCGAAAACGTCAGGTGCGGCGGACGCCGAAATCGCCGGCTTCGAGCGCGGCGATCAGGGCTTCGCCCTGGGCGCGGTCCCGCACCTCGATCATCAGGTGCAGCTCCGTGCTCTGCACCGTGGGGGCGCCGAACAATTGCTGGTGCTGCACCTCGATCACATTGCCGCCGATCTCGGAAATCCGCGCGGCGATCTGCGCCAGCATGCCGGGGCGATCGGGAATGTCGAAGGTGAGACGCAGGATGCGCCCGTCGCGCAGCAACTGTCGCAGCAAGACGTTCGACAGCGCGCGGGAGTCGATGTTCCCACCGCAGACGACGGTGCCGACATGCAGCCCCGCGAAGCGATCGGGATGGGTCAGCAGCGCCGCGACACCCGCCGCACCGGCACCCTCCGCCACCACCTTGGCCCCCTCGGCCAGCAGCGCGATCGCCTGCTCCACCGCATGTTCGGGGACGACGAGGATCTCCACGCCGAGGCGCCGCAGCATCTCCAGCGGCAGGCTGCCGACATCACGCACCGCGATGCCCTCGGCGACCGTCGGGCCGCCCACCTGCACCGGCTGCCCGGCCAGGCGCTGGCGCATGGCCTGGTAGCCCTCGACCTCCACGCCGAAGACCGGCATCCCCGGCCGCAGCGCGCGCGCCGCGACGGCACAGCCGGTCACCATGCCGCCGCCGCCGGTGGGGAAGATCAGCGCGTCCAGCTCGGGCGCATCCTCCAGCATCTCGAGCGCCAGGGTGCCCTGGCCGGCGATGACGGCCGGATCATCATAGGGATGGATGAAGGTGAGGCCCTCCGTCCGCGCGAGGTGATGCGCATGGGCGGCGGCCTCGGCCAGGGTTTCGCCGTGCAGCACCACCCGCGCGCCGAAGCCCTCGGTGCGGGCGACCTTCGTGGAGGGCGTGAAGCGCGGCATGACGATGGTGGATGCGATACCCAGCAGCGTCGCGTGGCGTGCCACGGCCTGCGCGTGGTTCCCGGCCGACATCGCGATGACGCCGGCCTCGCGTTCGCGGGCGCTCAGCAGCGAAAGGCGATTGGCCGCTCCGCGCTCCTTGAAAGCGCCGGTGGCCTGGAGGTTGTCCAGCTTGAGGGTGACCCGGGTGCCGCAGGCTTGCGAGACGGCGGGGTTCTCGATGCTGGGCGTGCGCAGGATACGCCCGCGGACGCGCTCGGCCGCGGCGCGGATGTCGGCAATGGAAAGCGTCACGGGATCAGCTGAAGGCGACCGCGGTGATCTCGACGGCGCGCGCGCCGCCGGGGGCGGGCACCTCCACGCTGTCGCCGACCTTCTTGCCCATCAGCGCCTTGGCGAGCGGCGAGGAGAGCGAGATCGAGCCCGTCTTCATGTCGGCCTCATACTGGCCGACGATGCGATAGGTCGTCTCCTTCTCGGTCTCCTCGTCGATGATGGTGACCCGCGCGCCGAAGCGCACCTGGCTGCCCGTCATCTTGCTGACGTCGATCACCTCGACCGAGGGGATGATCGCTTCCAACTCGGCGAGCCGCCCTTCGATGAAGGATTGCCGCTCGCGCGCCGCGTGATACTCGGCGTTTTCCGAGAGGTCGCCATGCGCGCGCGCCTCCGCGATCGCCACGATGATCGCGGGGCGTTCGACGGATTTCAGTTGCTTCAGTTCCTCTTCCAGCTTGGCCAGCCCCTCGGCGGTCATCGGGAACTTCTGCACGGCGGTATCTTCCTTCGCGGCGATACCCCTCTCCCTGGCCGGCTCTTGCGTGGCACGCCAGGGTGAGAGGGGAGGGAAGGGGGCGGGAGTGCCCCCACCCTCCATGAGTCGGACTTCAGAACGACGTGATAGAGTAGGATTGCAGCGGCGCTACATCAAGGGTTCCCGCGCGCAGCGCGGCGATGGCGCCCGCCGCGGCCCGGGCGCCGGCGATGGTCGTGTAGTGCGGAACGCCCTGCGTCAGCGCCGAACGGCGGATGTCGAAGCTGTCGGACACGCTGCGCCCGCCGCCCGAGGTGTTGATCACCAGCTGGATCTCCCCGGACTTGATCGCATCCACGCAATGCGGGCGGCCTTCCAGCACCTTGTTCACCAGCGTCACCTCGATCCCGGCCTCGCGCAAACGTGCCGCCGTGCCCCGGGTTGCCATGACGCGGAAGCCCATCTCGGCGAGGCGCCGCGCGATGCCGACGGCCGCCGCCTTGTCGCCCTCGCGCACCGAGATGAAGGCGGTGCCGCTCTCGGGCAGCTTCACGCCGGCCCCCATCTGCGACTTCAGGAAGGCGCGCTCGAAGCTGGTGTCGAGGCCCATCACCTCGCCGGTGGATTTCATCTCGGGGCCGAGCAGCACGTCCACGCCGGGGAAGCGGTTGAAGGGGAAGACCGCCTCCTTCACCGCCACATGCTTGGCCACCGCGTCGTCATCCAGATTGAACTCGGCGAGCTTGGCGCCCGCCATGACGCGCGCCCCGATCTTGGCGACCGCCACACCGGTGGCCTTGGCGACGAAGGGCACGGTCCGGCTGGCGCGCGGGTTCACCTCCAGCACGTAGATCTCGCCATCCTTCACCGCGTATTGCACGTTCATCAGCCCGCGCACCTTCAGCGCGCGCGCCATCGCCTGGGTCTGCGCCTTGAGTTCCGTGATGATGGCGGGCGGCAACGAATAGGGCGGGAGCGAGCAGGCGCTGTCGCCCGAATGGATGCCGGCCTCCTCGATGTGCTCCATCACGCCGGCGACATAGACGACGCCGTCGGCATCGGCGATGCAGTCCACATCCACCTCGATGGCATCCGCCAGATACTGGTCGATCAGGATGGGGTTCTCGCCCGAGACGCGCACCGCCTCCGCGCCGAAGCGGCGGAGCTGCTCGGCATTGTAGGCGATCTCCATCGCGCGCCCGCCCAGCACATAGGAGGGGCGGACGACGACGGGATAGCCGATGCGCCCGGCCTCCACCTCGGCCTCCTCCAGGTTGCGGGCGATGCCGTTCTGCGGCTGCTGGAGGCCGAGGCCCTTCAGCATGAGCTGGAAGCGTTCGCGATCCTCGGCGATGTCGATGGCTTCGGCACTGGTGCCGAGGATGGGGATGCCGGCCTTGTCGAGCGCCTGGCTGAGCTTCAGCGGCGTCTGCCCGCCATATTGCACGATGCAGCCGAGCAGCTTGCCGCCCTCCTGCTCGCGGCGGATCAGCGCGATCACATCCTCGGGCGTCAGCGGCTCGAAATAGAGGCGGTCGGCCGTTTCGGGGTCGGTCGAGACGGTCTCGGGGTTGCAGTTGACCATGATGGTCTCGATGCCCGCTTCCTTCAGCGCGTAGCAGGCATGGACGCAGCAATAGTCGAACTCGATGCCCTGGCCGATGCGGTTCGGCCCGCCGCCCAGGATCACCACCTTGTTGCGCGCGGTGGGGCGGGATTCGCAGACGGGCGTACCGAAGCCGCCCTCATAGGTGGAGTACATATAGGGCGTGTCGGCCGCGAATTCGGCGGCGCAGGTGTCGATGCGCTTGTAGACCGGCGTGACGCCGAGCTTCTCGCGCGCGGCCGTCACGCTCGTCTCCGGCTGGCCGGTGAGCTTGGCCAGCTGCTTGTCGGAGAAGCCGAGCGCCTTGAGGTTGCGCATGCCCTGCGCCGTGGTGGGCAGGCCCTTGGCCTTCACCTCGGCTTCGGCGTCGACGATGCGCTGGATCTCGCGGATGAACCACGGGTCGAACTTGCAGGCGGCGTGGATTTCCTCCACCGGCACGCCGGCGCGCAGCGCCTGGGCCACGGTCAGCACGCGATCCGGGCGGGGAATGGCGAGCGAGGCATGGAAGGCCTCGCGCGAGCCATCGCCGGGCGGTGCCTGCTCATCGAGGCCGGAGAGGCCCGTCTCCAGGCTGCGCAGACCCTTCTGCAGGGCTTCGGCAAAGCTGCGGCCGATCGCCATCGCCTCGCCCACCGACTTCATGCTGGTGGTCAGCGTGGCGGGCGTGCCGGGGAATTTCTCGAAGGTGAAGCGCGGGATCTTCACCACCACATAGTCGATGGTCGGCTCGAAGCTGGCCGGCGTCACCATGGTGATGTCGTTCTTCAGCTCATCGAGCGTGTAGCCGACGGCGAGCTTGGCCGCGATCTTCGCGATGGGGAAACCCGTCGCCTTCGAGGCCAGCGCGGAGGAACGCGACACGCGCGGGTTCATCTCGATGACCACCATGCGGCCATCCTTCGGGTTGATGCCGAACTGCACGTTGGAGCCGCCGGTATCCACCCCGATCTCGCGCAGGCAGGCGATGCTGGCATCGCGCATGCGCTGGTATTCCTTGTCGGTCAGCGTCAGCGCGGGGGCGATGGTGACGCTGTCGCCCGTGTGCACGCCCATCGCGTCCAGGTTCTCGATGGAGCAGACGATGATGCAGTTGTCCGCGCGGTCGCGGACGACTTCCATCTCGTATTCCTTCCAGCCCAGCACGCTCTCCTCGACCAGCACTTCGCTCGTCATCGAGGCGGCGAGGCCGGCGGAGACGATCTGCTCGAACTCCTCGCGGTTATAGGCGATGCCGCCGCCCGTGCCGCCCAGCGTGAAGCTGGGGCGGATCACGCAGGGCAGGCCCACTTCGGCAAGGCCGGCCCAGGCCTCGTCCATCGTGTGGGCGATGGCGCTCTTCGGGCTCTCGATGCCGATCTTGCTCATGGCATCGCGGAACTTCTGGCGGTCCTCCGCCTTGTCGATGACATCGGCCTTCGCGCCGATCAGCTCGCAGCCGTATTTCTTCAGCACGCCGGCCGCATCGAGCTTGAGCGCCGTGTTCAGCGCGGTCTGGCCGCCCATGGTGGGCAGCAGCGCATCCGGGCGCTCCTTCGCGATGATCTTCTCGACGATCTCGGGCGTGATGGGTTCGATATAGGTCGCGTCCGCCAGGCCCGGATCGGTCATGATCGTGGCCGGGTTGGAGTTCACCAGGATGACGCGATAGCCCTCCGCCCGCAGCGCCTTGCAGGCCTGCGCGCCGGAATAGTCGAACTCGCAGGCCTGGCCGATCACGATGGGGCCGGCGCCGATGATGAGGATCGAGGAGATGTCTGTGCGCTTGGGCATGGGGGACCTCAGAGGAAAGGAAGGGCCAGGGCGCGGGGCCGCCGGCTGTGTTCAGTCGGTGGCGCCGCGGCGGCGCCAGATCAGGATCAGGGGGGTGATGATGTGGCCCGGCACCCAGAAGACGTACCAGGTGGTGTGCCAGGCCGAGGGGATCAGGAAGGTGAGCAGCCCGTGCAGCAGGATGAGCGAGCCGGCGGCAGCCAGGATCGGGATCACGCCGGGGCGGCCCTTGGAAAGGCGGTTGGCCAGCAGCGTGACGACCAGGCCCGAATAGACCAGCCCCTGCACGATGATGAGGATCTGTTCCATCAGCCTTGCGCCCCCTTGGATTCACGCCACGCGGAATAGAGGAGCGCCGGCAGCAGGATCAGATGCGGCACGCCCCAGAAGGCCAGCGCGGTGACGACGTGCTCGGGCTCCAGAAAGAACATCGTCACGCCATGCACCGTGGCCGAGATGGCGAAGGCCGTCAGCGCCGCGCGCATCGGCGGGAACATCTTCTTCAGCGCATGCGCCAGCCAGAAGAGCACGCCGCCGGAATAGCCCAGCGCGAAGAGCGCGAAGACGAAGCCGTTCATCGCCCGAACACCTTCCTGCGATACCAGATCAGCCCGCCGGCGATGGCGTGCGAGAGCGCCACGAGGCCAACCACATGGAGCGCGCCCGTGCCGGGAAAGACGAGGTAGAGCAGCACGCCCATCAGCAGCATGGAGAGGCCGAGCGCCTGCTCCAGCCGTGGCAGCATGCGGCCGAAGGCGGTGGTGGCGATGATGGCGACCAGCGTGCAGCCGGCCAGCAGCATCAGCAAGACGAGGAGAGTGACGAGCGTCTCAGCCACGCGCCGCACTCCCGGAAAAGCCCTCGCCAAAGGCGAGCTTGGCCGCGATCAGCGCGAGCGCTGCGCCCAGCACATAGCGCTGCACGGCCAGCCAGACGGGTCGCGTGCCGAGGAAGCGCGCCGTGCCCGCCGCCCCCCAGACCAGGATGCCGTCGAAGACTATGGCGATCACGATCTGCACCGCGCCGAGGATGATGCCCTGGATGAAGAGATTGCCCAGCGTCGGGTCGAGGAAGGGCGGCACCACGGCCACGTAGAACAGCGCCACTTTCGGGTTCAGCGCGGCGGTGGCGAAGCCCACCGCGAAGAGCCGCGCATCGGGCTCGGGCGGTAGGACGCGCGGCGCGAAGAGCGGCGTGGCGCCGGGCCGCACGCATTGCCAGGCGAGCCAGGCGAGGTAGATCGCGCCGCCGATGCGCAGCGCATCCCAGGCATAGGGAATGGCAAACAGCGCCGCCGTGATGCCCGCCGCCGCGCAGAGCATGATGACCAGCGAGCCCGTCTGGCAGCCGGCCAGCGAGACCATGCCCGCCCGCGTCCCCTGCGCCAGCGAGCGGCTGATGAGGTAGAGCATGTTCGGCCCGGGCGTGAGCACCAGGCCGAGCGAGAGGGCGGCGAAGACCAGCAGGGTTTCGAGGGAGGGCATCTAGTCCTCCAGCAGCTTGCGCAGCATGTCGTCCGCGCTCTTCTTCGTCTCCGCGATGGCCCGCTCCAGCTCCTCGATGGCGCGCGTCGTCGGCACGATCCCGCGCTTGCGGATCTCGATCAGACCGGCCGTGCTCAGCCGCTCCAGCGCCATCTCCAGCACGTTCATGCCGAACTGCTTGTTCTGGTCCCGCACCGGATGCGGCGAAAGGGCGCCGCGCAGCTTGTCCAGCGCCTCGCCATCAATCGGCCAGACATCGTCGCGCCAGAGATGGTACGCGGCGAGCAGCAGGAATTGCTCCGTCTCCAGCAGGGAGAGGGTGCGACGCGGCGCGTAGAGGGGCGCCTCGATCTGCATGAATTCCGGCAGCGCCACGCCATCATCCCTGAATGGAGTAGCCGCCATCCACGGCGATGGAGGTTCCGGTGATGTAGGCCGCCGCGTCACTCGCATAGAAGGCCGCGATGCCTTCGAAATCCTCCGGCGTGCCCCAGCGGCCGGCGGGCGCGCGGGTGCGGACATTCTGATCCAGCGCGGGCATGTCCCGCCGCGCGCCGCGGGTCAGCGCGGTATCGATCCAGCCCGGCAGCACGCAATTCACCGTGATGCCATCCTTCGCCCAGGCGGTGGCCAGCGTCTTGGTGAGCTGCACCACGGCGCCCTTCGAGGACGAATAGGCCGCATGCAGCGGCATCCCGAAGATGGAGAGCATGGAGCCGTTGTTGATCACGCGCCCCACGCCACCCGCCTTGAGATGCGGATAGGCCGCCTGGGCCGCGAACATGGTGCTGGTCAGGTTGGTGTTCAGCACCGTGTGCCAATCGGCCAGCGAGGTCTCCTCGGGGCGCGAGCGGATATTGGTGCCGGCATTGTTCACCAGGATGTCGAGCCGGCCGAACGTCTCCACGGTCTTCGCCACCATGGCCTTGATCGACTCAGGGTCCGTCACGTCGGCGCTCACCGCCTCGGCCTTCGCACCCAGCGCGCGCAGTTCGGCCAGCGCCGCCTCGCTCTTCGTGGCGTCGCGCCCGGCCAGCATCACGCTGGCGCCGGCTTTGGCCAGGCCGCGGGCGAATCCCAGCCCGATCCCGCCATTGCCACCGGTGACGAGCGCCACGCGCCCCGTGAGATCGAACATATCCCGCTTCTCCCTGTGTTCAGGCCTTGGCCTGGCTCATCATCTCCACAAAGCGATGGAACAGGTAGTGGCTGTCCGACGGGCCGGGCGAGGCCTCGGGGTGATACTGCACCGAGAAGGCGCGCTTGGCGGGAGCCGCGATGCCTTCATTCGTACCGTCGAAGAGGCTGACATGCGTGACCACCACGCCCTCGGGCAGGGTCTTGGGGTCCACCGCGAAGCCGTGATTCTGGCTGGTGATCTCGACCTTGCCGGTGGAGAGATCCTGCACCGGCTGGTTCGCGCCGCGATGCCCGCGATCGAGCTTGTAGGTCTTCGCCCCCAGGGCGAGGGCCAGCAGCTGATGGCCGAGGCAGATGCCGAAGACCGGCACCTTCGCCGCCAGCACGCCCTGGATGGCGGGCACGGCATAGGCGCCGGTCGCCGCCGGGTCGCCCGGGCCGTTGGAGAGGAAGACGCCATCCGGCTTCTCGCGCAGGATGTCCTCGGCCGTCGCCGTCGCGGGCAGCACCGTCACGTCGCAGCCGGCATCGGCCAGGCAGCGCAGGATGTTGCGCTTGGCGCCGAAATCCAGCGCCACCACGCGATGCGTGGGCGCCGTCTGCTTGCCGAAGCCCTTGCCCCAGGACCAGCGCGTCTCGTCCCAGTGATAGGCCTGCCGGGCCGTCACCTCCTTGGCGAGGTCCATCCCTTCCAGCCCCGGCCAGGCCTTGGCCTGGGCCAGCAGGGCCGGAATGTCGAAGCGCCCGTCGGCGGGGTGGCTGATCACGCCATTGGGTGCGCCGCCATCGCGGATGCGCGCCGTCAGCGCCCGCGTGTCGAGCCCGCTGATGCCCGGCACGCCGTGCCGCTTCAGCCATTCCTGCAGGTGCAGCGTGGCGCGGTAATTGGCGGGCTCCGTCACGTCCTGCTTCACGATCAGGCCGCGGGCCACGGGCGTCGCCGCCTCCATGTCCTCGGCATTCGTGCCGACGATGCCGATATGCGGGAAGGTGAAGTTGATGATCTGCCCGGCATAGGAGGGGTCGGTCAGCGTCTCCTGATAGCCTGTCAGGCCGGTGTTGAAGCAGATCTCGGCGACCTGGGTGCCATGCGCGCCGAAGCCGCGGCCCCAATGCACGCTGCCATCATCCAGCACGAGGACGGCGGTGGCACCTTCGGGAGCTTGGTCGGGCATGGTCGTTTCCTGGGGCGTGGGGGCCGAACTGGTGAGGTCGGAGAGGGAGAGGCCGGTGGCCGCCAGCACCGCCGGCCAGTGCTTGGCCGGGATGGACTTGGCCTGGCGCCATTTGCGAATGGCCTCGGTGCCGACCTGGCATTGGGCGGCGGCGGCCTCGGCGCCCCCCATCAGGGCAAGGATGTCTTCCACGGAGCGCATGGGCTACACTATGTGGGAAATCACTTCCCAGGGCAAGGCGCGAGCCCGGTCTCTGGGAAAAACACTCCCGACTTCCCGCGTAAGGATTGGATCCATGGACCTCCGTAGCCGTTTCACCACCGAATTGAAAACCGCCATGCTCGCCAAGGACGCTGCCACCACCGGCACGCTGCGCATGATCACGGCCAAGCTGAAGGACATGGACATCGCCGCCCGCCCCGGCCCGCCGCTGGAGGAGCCCGCCATCATCGCCATGCTGCGCGGCATGGCGAAGTCCCGCCGCGAATCGGTCGAGCTCTATCGCCAGGGCGGCCGCGAGGAACTGGCCGCGAAGGAAGAGGCCGAGATCAAGGTGATCGAGAGCTTCCTCCCCACCCAGATGGATGACGCCGCACTCGCCGCCGCCGTCGCCGCCGCGGTGGCCGAGACGGGTGCGACCAGCATCAAGGAGATGGGCAAGGTCATGGCCGTGCTGAAGGCGAAGCACGCGGCGAGCCTCGACATGGCCAAGGCGGGGCCGGCGGTGAAGGCCGCTTTGGGAGGATAAGGAAAACCCCAGGGCTCCGCCCTGGACCCGCCGGGGCCGAAAGGCCCCGGACCCCATCAGACGAGCCTCGGGCGGGTGAGCTCCGGCTCCACCAGTTTCCGGACCGCCACCTCGCCGGCCGCGGCCACGCGCTCGGGGCCGATCGCGGCGATCGGGTCCGGCGCGTTGCGCCAGGCCTTGTACTCATCCTCGTAGGGCAGGCCCATGCCCTCGGCCAGCAGATGCACCCAGTTCACCACGCGGATGCCATGATCGCGCTCCAGACCGATCATCTCGCGGTGGCAGGAATGGAAGATGGTGACGAGCGTATCCGCCCCCGTCTCCCGCATCGCGGCCAGCGTCGTCCGCTGCACATCGGCGAGCGCCCCCGGCACGCTGGCGAGGCCGAAGCACATGTAGCTCGGCGCGCGATAGGGGTGGTCCGCCACGGAGACGCCCGGGATCATCCCCAGCAGCTCCGGGATGATGTCATTCACCGGCACCCGCCCCTGGAAGCCCACATGCCGGTCCACGAAGACCCTGGCCGCCACGCGCTGCGTCAGCAGCGGCGCGAGCGCGGCGCGCTGCTCATGGATCGCCTCGCAGAGGTGCTGGCTGTCGAAGCCCTGCTCCTTGGTCTGCCCCATGAAATCGTCGAGATTCGCGTGGCAGGAGGGACACCAGGTGATGACGCGCGGCGTGCCGCTGGCGGCGAATTTCTCCATCGTCCGGTCGGCCATGCCCTCGGCGATGCGCGGCGTGCTCTCCTTCGGGCTGCCGCAGCAGGCGCCGGGGCCACCCACCGGCGCGGCCTCCACGCCCACGGCTTCCAGGATGCGCTGGCTGAGGCGGATGATCTCGCCATGGCGCGTCATGTTGCAGCCATACCAGAAGGTGCTCACAGCCATTTCGCCTGCTCCTCTTCGGTCATGGACAGCCGCGCGAAGACCTTCACGCGGGACATGGTCTCGGCCGCATCCCGCTTGGGGATCACGCCACCCTCCTGCGCCTGCCACTTGGCCAGCCGCAGCATGAGCATGGGGTTCACCGCCTCCGGGCAGGCCTCGTTGCAGGAGCCCGAGCGGGTGCAGACGCTGATCCAGTTGCGCGCGGCGGCATCCCCGGCACCGCCGGTCAGCACGTCCAGCACGCCGATCACGGCGGCCTTCGCATCCGTGCCGCGCGCCTCGGTGGCATAGGGGATCATCGGGCAGGCCTCGAAGCAGGCGCCGCATCGCGTGCAGGCGGCCAGCATGCCCGCGGTCTCCGCCGCCCGCAGCGCGGACCAGTCCTCATGCGCTACCATCCGTTGACGCGGTCCCACACGGCGATCACCTCGCGCGATCCATCCACCACATGATAGCGGTCGAAGGCGGCCGCTGTCAGGCAGGTATGATTGGGGGCCACGCGCAATTTCGTGCCGATGGGCAGCATGGGGGCGGGGGTCGCCTCGCCATGCTCCTGGTGCACCCGCGTCAGGATCGGCTCGCCCAGCGTATTCCCGCCATCCATGTCGAGCACCAGGCCGAAGCCGTAGTCACGCGGCGCCTTCTCGGTGCTGCGGTCCTTGCTCATCGCCAGCGCGCCGGAATCCAGCAGCAGCGCGCCCCGCGCCGGCTTGCGGCCGATCACGCTGGCCAGCACCGTCACCGCGATGTCGCCTTCCGGATGCGTGCCGAGCTGCGCCTGGAAGAGATCCCCGAACATATAGACGCCCGCGCGGATCTCCGTGATGCCGTCCAGCTTCTCCGCATGCAGCGCGGTGGGGGAGGAGCCGAGGCTCACGATCTCCAGCTTGAACCCCGCCTCGCGCAGCGCGTCAGCGGCGCGCACCACGCCCGCGCGCTCCAGCTCCGCGATCGCGGCCATCTCCGGGATGCTGCGCCCGCCATAGGAATGGCCCGCATGGGTGAAGACGCCGGCAAGCTTCGCGCCGAGTGCGGCCGCGATGGCGCGCGCCTCATCCGGCGGCACGCCGCCGCGGCCCTCGCCCACATCCACCTCGACCAGCGCGCGGATCTTTCCCGGATGCGCGGCGATGGCCGCGGCCGCCTCCACATCATCGGTGATGACCTTCACATCCGCGCCCTGCGCGTTCAGCGCCGCCACGGCATCCAGCTTCTGCGGCGTGATCCCCACCGCATAGATCTGGTCGCGCCAGCCGCCTTCCGCGAAATACCGCGCCTCGGCCAGCGTGCTGACCGTGACCGGCCCGAAATTCGGGGCCGCCAGCATCGCCACGTCGCGCGACTTGGCGGTCTTGAGATGCGGCCGCAGCACCACGCCCGGATGGCGCGCGATCGCGCGCTCCATCATCGCCAGGTTGCGCTTCAGCACGCCCAGATCCAGCACCAGGGCCGGCGTGGTCAATTCATCGAGGTTCATCGCGAGGCATCCTGATCCAGCGGCAGCACGGGCCGCGGCAATTTCGTCCAGTCGAAGCGGGAGAGGATGGGCGAGGTGAGGCCCGGCGCATCCACCTCCACGATCTGCTCGTGCTGGAAGAATTCGTCGAAGCCGCCGCGGAAATGCCCGCGTGACTTCACCACGACGCAGCGCGCGGCACCCACATCAATGCCCAGATGCTCCAGGAAGGCCGGGTCCGCGCATTGCGTGCGCTGGCTGATCACCACCACGTCAATGCCGCCCAGGCGCAGCCAGGCCGTGTCGCCCAGCTGCATCGCCGTGCCCGCGAAAATGCCGCGCCGGCCCGTCACCTGCCCGTTGGAGAGCGCCTTCACCTCGGCCTCCGCCGCGAAGGGGCGGCTGAAGGGGTCCTGCTCGGCCGCGCGGTTGAAGCGCGCCTCGAAGCGCGCACCCACACCGAGCGCCTTGGCCTCCGCCACCAGCGCCGGATCATGGATCACGCCGAAGACGGCACCCTGCACGCCCGCGCGATGGAAGGATTCCAGCAGCCACATGGTGTTGCCACGCCCGCCGCCGCCCGGGTTGTCCGCCACATCGGCGAAGGCCAGCGGAGTCGTGCTGGTCAGCGCGCGTTCCGTCGCTTCCTCCAGCGGCGTCAGCCGCGCTACGAAGCGGTCCCGCCGCGCCCAGGCGGCCTCGGCCAGCTCATCGGCCAGCGCATCCGCCGCGCCCTGATGCGTCGCGGTGACGATGGCGCACATCCCGTTGAAGGGCGTGTCGCCATAGGCGAAGCCCGCCATCACCGAGACATTCACGATGCGCGGATCGGCCGCCCGCCGCTCCTGCCCCAGATTGATCACCTCGGCATAGGGCCCCTGCGCCGTCAGCAGCGAGACGGTGGGGGCCACGATCGGCAAACGCCGATGCGCGCGGACGAAACGCTCGCCCTTCAGCAGCCGGCGCATCAGGCCCGCGCTCTCCTCGCCCCGCGCGCGCATGTCCATATGCGGGTTCGTCAGATAGCCCACATAGGCGTCGTTCAGCGCGACATTGGCATCCGACACATTCGCATGCAGGTCATAGGTGCAGATGAAGGGGATCTCCCCCAGCTCCGCCCGCACCAGCGCCTGCACCGCGCCCTCCGGGTCATCCAGCACGGTCGTCAGCCCCGCGCCATGCATGACGCAGAAGGCGCCCTCCACCTGCCCGCGCAAGGCCCGCAGGCCCGCGCGCCACTCCTCCATCAGGCTCTCGAAAAAGGCGTGGTCCACCGGGCCATTGGGCTCGGCCATGGCCAGCGTGAGGGGGCGCGGCTGCCAGGGGCCGGTCGCGTCCATGCCGGTGACGAAGCCGGGCATCTCGCCCAGCGCCTGGGGGCTCGCGCTGCGCGCATCGGTCACGATGGCCTCGCCCCGCAGCAGGCAGCGATAGGCGAAATCCGCCTCGGTCGCGATGGGCGCGAAGCGGTTGCACTCGATGGAAAAGCCCAGAAGGGCGATGCGCGGACTCATGGGCGTTTCACCTTCAAGATCGTGTCGGGGCGCCGAACCCCGCTTTTGGACAAATCAATTGCCCGCGAAATCCGGACCAAGGCCCTGCCCGCCTGGGTTTCCGGCGGGGCGACGCGAAGAACAGATGTGCGGGGATTGAGGACGGGATTCATGCTAGGAAAATATACCGAAACCTCTGAAAAGTCAAGAAAACCCGGGGAGCCACGGGCTCCCCGGACCCCTGCGGCAACTCAGACCTCCACCCCCAGAAGCTCCGCATAACGGGGAGTGGACTTCAGGCCGGTGCCGGTGAGGACCACCACGGTGCTCTCGCGGGCCGCAATCTTGCCCGAGGCCAGAAGCTTGCCGAAGGCGGCCGCCGCCTGCGCGCAGGTCGGCTCCACATAGACGCCGCGCCTGGCCAGCATCAGCGAAGCCTCGGCGATCTCATCCTCCGCCAGCATCACGGCGCCGCCGCCGCTCTCGCGCATCGCGCGCAGGCATTCAGCCGTGCGCAGCGGCTGGGCGATGGCCGTGCCCTCCGCGATGGTCGGCTGCGCGGCCACGGGGTCCAGCCCCAGCGCGGCCCGCGCGATCGGCGCGCAATTCGCCGGCTGCGCCGCGAAGATGCGCGGCAGCTTTCTGATCTGCCCGGCCCGCAGCAGCTCGGAAAAGCCGATGAAGCAGCCCAGCACATTGGATCCCGCGCCACAGGGCACGATCACATTGTCCGGCGCCTGGAAGTTGAAATCCTCCCAGAGCTCATAGGCCAGGCTCTTGGTGCCCTGCAGGAAGAAAGGCTGCCAGTTGTGGCTGGCGTAGAAGATGCGCTCCGCCTCGCGCTCCGCCGCATCCGCGCAATCCTGGCGCGAGCCCGGTACCAGCGTGATGTGGGCCCCCGCCGCGCGGCTCTGCACCGTCTTGGCCGGGCTGGTGCTGGCCGGCACGAAGATGGTGGCCTGCATCCCGCCCGCCGCCGCATAGGCGGAAACCGCGGCGCCGCCATTGCCCGAGCTGTCCTCCAGCACCGAAGTCACCCCCTGCTCCCGCAGGAGCGAGAGCATCACCGAGGCGCCACGATCCTTGAAGCTGCCGGTCGGCATGAACCATTCGCATTTCAGCAATGCGGTGCTCTCGCCCAGGGTCATTTCCATCAGCGGCGTGCAGCCCTCGCCCATGGAAATCGGCTTCTGCGGCAGGAAGGGCAGCGCGGCGGCATAGCGCCAGATGCTGCGCACGCCGGTCGCAATGTCATCCCGGCCGATTCCCGGCAGGTCCGTCAGCAGCAGGGGGGTGCGGTCATCGCCGCACCAGCGCGGGGTTTCGAGCGGATAGGTGCGGCCCGAGCGCGGATCGAGATAGGAGGTCATGCCGCCCAGGGTTGCGCGCAAGCCCGCTTCGGGCAAGCCTCGCCCCCCATGGAACATGAACTCGCCCGCCTCGCGGCCGACCTGGTGCGGATGGACAGCCGCAGCCACCTCTCCAACCTCCCTGTCGCCGAGCGCATCGAGGCCGAACTCCCCGGTTTCGAGATCGAACGGCTCGATTACGTGGACGGTGCCGGCATGGCCAAGCGCGCGCTCGTCGCCCATCGCGGCGGCCCCGGCGGGCTGGCGCTCTCCGGCCACATGGACACGGTCCCCGCCACCGGCTGGACGGACGACCCCTGGAGCGGCGCGATCCGCGATGGCGTGCTGCATGGCCTGGGCTCTGTGGACATGAAAGGCGCCGTCGCCGCCTGCATCATCGCCGCCAGATCCGCCCCCCGCGCCACACTGCTGATCACGACCGATGAGGAGACGACGAAGCAGGGGGCGCGCATCATCGCCGGGCAGTCGAAGCTGGCGCAGAAGGCGGGCCTGGCCGGCATCATCGTGGCCGAGCCGACCAGCCTGACCCCGGTGCGCGGCCACCGTGCCCATATCGCCTTCACCGCGACGGCCGAGGGCGTGCAGGCCCATTCCTCCACCGGCAAGGGCCTGAATGCCAATTGGGCGCTGATCCCCTTCCTGGTCGAGGTGAAGGCGATGTTCGAGCGGCTGCGGAACGATCCGTCGCTGCAGGACACGGCCTATGACCCCGTCTTCAGCGACTTCAACCTGGTGGTGGACAACCACGGCACCGCGGTGAACGTGACCGTCGCCAAGGCCACGGCCCGCATCAAGTTCCGCTACAGCCACAAGATCGACCCCAGCCCCGTGCTGTTGGCGATGCGCGAGGCCGCCCGCGCCAACGGCCTGACGCTGGAGGAGGCGCATGAGGGCCACCCGCCCGAACTGCCGCTGGACCATCCGCTGGTGCGTCGTGCCCGTGCCATCACGGGTGAGGCCGCCCGCACCGCGCCCTATGGCACCGATGCCTCCGAGCTCCAGGCCATCGCGCCCTGCGTGGTCCTCGGCCCCGGCCCCATCGAGACGGCGCATACCCCGCATGAATGCGTGGCGCTGGATCAGCTCAACCGCGCCGTCCCCATCTTCCAGAGCCTTCTGGCCGGCTGAAAACCGACTCCCGAGGAAACGAACAACATGGATTTCTCTTCGCTCGACCCCGTGGTGAATCCGCGCTCCATCGCCATCATCGGGGCGTCGGACGAGCCCGTGCGCATCGGCGGTCGCCCCATCTCCTACATGCTCCAGCGCGGCTTCCAGGGCGCCATCTACCCGGTGAACCCCAAGCGCCCGACGGTGCAGGGGCTGAAGAGCTACGCCGATGTGAACAGCCTGCCCGAGACGCCGGATGTCGCCATCGTCGCGGTGCCGAGCGAGGCGGCGCTCCAGGCCGTGGAGGATCTGGGCGCGCGCGGCTGCAAGGGCGCCATCGTCTTCACCGCGGGCTTCGCCGAGATGGATGCGGGCGGTGCCGCCGCGCAGGATGTGATGGTGGCCAGCGCCCGCAAGCACGGCATGCGGCTGATGGGCCCGAACTGCCTCGGCCTGTTCAACTCCGCGATCAATTTCTACGCGACCTTCTCCGCCAGCTTCGAGAGCGGCTGGCCCTTGCCCGGGCGCATCGGCATCGCCTCGCAATCCGGCGCCTATGGCACGCATCTCTACTCCATCGCGCGCGACCGCGAGATCGGCACGCAGATCTGCATCACCACGGGCAATGAGGCCGAGGTGACGCTGAGCGACGTGCTGGGCTGGATGGCGCAAAGCCCCGATGTGGACGTGATCTGCGCCTATGCGGAAGGCATCCGTGAGGGCAAGAATTTCCTGGCCGCGCTGGACCTCGCGCGCCGCAACCGCAAGCCCATCGTGATGATGAAGGTGGGCCGCAGCGCGCTGGGCCAGGCCGCCGCCCAATCCCACACCGCCAGCATCGCGGGTGATGACGCGGTGACGGATGCGGTGCTGCAGGAATTCGGCGTGGTTCGTGCGCGGAATACGGAGGAGCTGCTGGACATCGCCTATGCGGCGACCAAGCGCATCTACCCCGTCCGCAACACGCTGGGCGTGGTGACGGTCTCGGGCGGCGCGGGCGTGCTGATCTCGGACGTCGCCGAATCCATCGGCTTCGAGATGCCCGAGATGCCGCAGCCGGCGCAGGATCGGCTGCGCGGCTTCGTGCCCTTCTGCGCGCCGCGCAACCCGGTGGACTGCACCGCCCAGGCGATCAACCAGACCGAGCTCATCGGCGAATTCGCGACCGCGATGGTGGTGGATGGCGGCTACACCTCCTGCCTTGGCTTCTTCACGCAGGTGGGCGCGTCCAAATCCGTCGCCCCCAAGCTGCGCGCGCAGATGAAGGCGGTGGCGGACCAGCACCAGGACCGTCTCTGGGCGCTCTCCATCATCGCGCCGCGGGACATGATCCGCGAATATGAGAAGGACGGCTTCCTCATCTTCGAGGACCCGACGCGCGCCGTCGTGGCACTCCACGCCATGGGCCGCTTCGGCGAGGCCTTCGCCCGCGCGACGCCTGCCACACCCGCCCTGCCGCAGGTCAGCCTGCCCTCCACCACGCCGACCGAGGCCGAGGGCAAGCGCATCCTGGCCGCCGCCGGCATTCCCGCCGTGCCGGAACGCGCCTGCGCCGATGTCGAAGCGGCGGTCGCCGCCGCGCGGGAATTCGGCTTCCCCGTGGTGCTGAAGATCCTGAGCCCTGACATCCTGCACAAGAGCGAGATCGGCGGCGTGCTGCTCGACATCGCCAGCGAGGCCGCGGTGCGCGAAGGCTTCGCCACGCTCCTCGCCCGCGCCGCCGAGCGCGCGCCCGGTGCGCGCATCGAGGGCGTGCTGGTGGCGAAGCAGATCAAGGGTGCGGTCGAGATGGCGTTGGGCCTGGTGCGTGATCCGGTCTTCGGCCCCGTCGCCATGGTGGGCTTGGGCGGCATCTTCATCGAGGTGCTGAAGGATGTGAGTTTCCGCCGGTGCCCCTTCGGCGTGGATGAGGCCGAGGCGATGATCCGCTCCCTCAAGGGTTTTCCTCTATTGGACGGCGTGCGTGGCCGCAGGAAGGCGGACGTCCAAGCCTTGGCCACCGCGTTGGCCAATCTCTCCACCTTCGCCGTCGCCGCCGGGCCGCGCCTGCTTTCCGTGGACATCAACCCGCTGCTGGTCCTGCCGGAAGGCGAGGGCGCCTTCGCCGCCGATGCCGTGCTGGAGATCGGGGAATGATCATCGCCGAGAAGCTCCTCGCCTACCCCATCCCGGAAATCCGCCAGACGCTGCGCTGGCAGGATGTGGCGCTCTACAACCTCTCCATCGGCCTGGGTCAGGACCCGATGGATCTGCGCCAGCTTCCCTTCACCTATGAACCCGGCCTCACCGCCATGCCCTCCATGGCGGTGGTGCTCGGCTATCCCGGCTTCTGGATCAAGGCGCCGGATACTGGCGTGGACTGGGTGCGCGTCGTGCATGGCGAGCAGTCGCTCACCCTGCACCGCCCGCTGCCGGTGAGCGGCGAGATCATCGGCACCTCGCGCGTCACGGGCCTGGTGGATCGCGGCCCCGGCAAGGGCGCGCTGATCTATTCCGAGCGCGTGATCCGCGACGCCGCGAGCGGCGAAAAGCTCGCGACCGTCGCGATGACCACCTTCGCCCGCGGCGATGGCGGCTTCGGCGGCCCCGCGGGCCCGGTGAAGGCCCCGCACCCGGAGGCCGAGGGCACGCCCGACCTGGTGCTCGACCTGCCCACCCGCCCCGAACAGGCCGCGTATTACCGCCTGAACGGCGACTTCAACCCGCTGCACATCGACCCCGAGGTCGCCACCAAGGCCGGCTTCCCGCGCCCCATCCTGCACGGGCTCTGCACCTTCGGCGTGGTCTGCCACGCGCTGATGCGGGCCCTGTGCGACTATGACACCACGCGCTTCGGCACCATGGATCTGCGTTTCTCGTCGCCGGTGTATCCAGGCGAGACGATCCGCACGGAAATCTGGCATCGTCCCGGCGGGGCCGCCTTCCGCGCCCGCGTCGTGGAGCGCGACGTGGTCGTGGTCAGCAACGGCCTCTTCCGCTTCGCCTGAGGAACCTCACGCATGCAGCCCATCCCCCGCATCGCCGAATTCCACGCCGAGATGACGGAATGGCGCCGCGACTTCCACGCCCACCCGGAGATCGGCTTCGAGGAGGTCCGCACCAGCGGGATCGTGGCGGAGAAGCTGGAATCCTGGGGCATCGAGGTGGAGCGTGGCCTGGGCCGCACCGGCGTGGTCGGCGTCATTCGCGGCAGGCGGCCGGGCAACCGCACCATCGGCCTGCGCGCGGACATGGACGCGCTGCCCATGCCGGAGCTGAACGAATTCGCCCATCGCAGCACCATCCCCAACCGCATGCATGCCTGCGGGCATGACGGCCACACCACCATGCTGCTGGGTGCGGCCCGGTATCTCGCCGAGACGCGCAACTTCTCCGGCACCGTCCACCTCATCTTCCAGCCGGCCGAGGAAGGGCTCACGGGTGCCGCCGAAATGCTGCGCGACGGGCTCTTCGAGAAATACCCCTGCGACCAGGTCTATGGCATCCACAACGCCTATGACCTGCCGCTCGGCACCGCCGCCATCCGCCCCGGCACGGTGCTGGCTGCCGTGGATTATTTCGACCTGACCCTGACCGGCCGCAGCTGCCACGCCGCGCAACCGCATCGCGGGCTCGATCCGTTGCCCTGCGCCGTGCAGATCTACACGGCGCTCCAGAACCTTGTCAGCCGCCGCATGGACCCGCATGAGACGGTGGTGCTCTCCATCGGCCAGTTCCAGGCCGGCACCTCGCAGATCGTCATCCCCGAGACGGTGCTGATGCGCGGCACCATCCGCACGCTCAAGCCCACCACCCGCCGCGCCATGGATGAGCTTTTCCATCAGACCGTCCAGGGCATCGCCGCCGCCCATGGCGTGGAGGTGAGCCTCGACTACCGCCGTTCCTACCCGCCCACCATCAACACGGTGGAGGAAGCCTCGGCCTTCGAGGCCGCGGCGCGGGAGGTGGTGGGCGACGAGCTGATCATGACCAACCTGCCCTCCCTCACGGCCGGCGAGGATTTCGCCTATTATCTGGAGAAGGCCCCTGGCGCCTTCATGCTTCTGGGCCAGATGACGCCGGAGCATGGCAATGTGCCGGTGCATCACGGCCGCTATGACTTCAACGACGCGCTGCTGCCGATCGGCGCCAGCTGCTTCGCCCGCCTGGTGGAGCAGCAGCTGGGCCACGGCTGACCTGAGGGAGACCCAAGTGACGACGGTCCATGACTTCACCGCCAAGCTCGGCAACGGCACGGAGCAGAGCCTGTCCGCCTATGCCGGCAAGGCTTTGCTCATCGTCAACGTCGCCTCGAAATGCGGCTTCACCCCGCAATACAAGGGCCTCCAGGCCCTGCAGGAGCAATACGGCCCCCGCGGCTTCGAGGTGCTGGCCTTCCCCTGCAACCAGTTCGGCGCGCAGGAACCCGGCACCGATGCCGAGATCGCGGCCTTCTGCGACACCAGCTACCGCACCACCTTTCCGATTTTCTCCAAGATCGCGGTGAACGGCGCCGACGCCCACCCGCTCTACACCTTCCTCAAGAAGCAGAAGGGCGGCATCCTGGGCGACGGCATCAAGTGGAACTTCACCAAGTTCCTGGTGGACAAGCAGGGGCAGGTCGTCTCGCGCCACGCGCCCACCACCAAGCCCGAGGCGCTGAAGCGCGAGATCGAGGCGTTGCTCTAGGCCCCCGCACATGGACGCAGCGGCGATCCTGGCGGGCAAATACCTCTATTTCGGCAACCTGCCGAAGGATGAGCGGCAATATGCCTCCGGCCTCTTCATCGGCCTCGCGCTCGAGCCGCTGCATGAGCGCGAGATCCGTCATGACGCGCGCGATCCGCTGCCGGTCCCTGACAATTCCGTCGAGCGCATCCAGTCGCAGGATGTCTTCGAGCACATCCCCTATGACGCGCTGCCGCCCATCCTGGACGAGATCATGCGCGTCCTCGTCCCCGGCGGGCGCTTCCGCCTGAGCCTGCCCGACTACAACTCGCCCTTCCTGCTCAGCCGCTGCGTCTTCGATGAGGAGGGGCGCATCCTCTGCGACCTCAGGATGGGCGGCAGCGTCCGCTTCGACCGCAAGGGCAGGGGGCGCCTCGTCGAATTCGCCGAAGGGGGCAATGCCCATCTCTGGTTCCCGACCTACCCCTCCCTCTATGCCCTGATCCAGCGCTCCACGCTGCGCCATTGCCGGCAGATCCAGTGGTGGCAGGGCTTCCAGGACCGGACGACCGCCCTGGTGCTGGACATCCCGGAATACGACATGTGGGTGAAGCGCGCCGCGCCGCATGACCGGCGCGCCGGTGGCAAGCCGGTCTCGCTCGTGGTGGATTTCGTCAAATAGGCGGGCATCGCCGTCCGGCAGGCCTTTCGCCACCCTCGCGCCGCTCCGTGAAACACCCCATATGACGGCCATGGACCTCGATTTCACCGAAGACGAGCTGCATCGCTATTCGCGCCACATCCTGCTGAAGGAGGTGGGCGCGGTCGGCCAGGCGCGGCTGCGCCAGGCGCGCGTGCTGGTGGTGGGCGCGGGCGGGCTCGGCTCGCCGCTCGCGCTGTACCTCGCCGCCGCCGGCGTGGGCACCATCGGCCTGGTGGATCATGACCAGCTGGAGCTGTCGAACCTCCAGCGCCAGGTCGCGCACAGCACCGCGCGCCTCGGCCAGCACAAGACCGACAGCGCCGCCGAAGCCTTGCGCGGCCTGAACCCGGAGGTGCGGCTCGAGCTGCACACCCGCCGCATGGACCGCGCGGCGGCGGAGGAGCTGATCCCCCGCTACGACGTGATCTGCGACGGCACCGACAATTTCCCCACGCGCTTCCTGCTGGGCGATGCCTGCCACCTGCTCGGCAAGCCGCTGGTCAGCGCGGCCGTGCTGCGCTTCGAGGGCCAGCTCTCGGTGTTCCGCGCGCATGAGGGCGCGCCGCATCCCTGCCACCGCTGCCTCAACCCCGAGATGCCGCCGGAAGGGCTGGTCCCCACCTGCTCCCAGGCGGGCGTGCTGGGGGCGGTGGTCGGCGTGATGGGCACCTTGCAGGCCACGGAAGTCCTCAAGCTCATCCTGGGTATCGGGGAAGACATGTCCGGCCGCCTCCTGCTCTGGGACGCGCTGGATGCCCGCTTCCGCACCGTGAAGCTGAAGCGCGACCCGGCCTGCGCCCTCTGCGGCGAGCACGCCACCATCCATGACCTCTCGGCGCATGGGCCATGAACGCGCTGGGCCTGCTGCTCATCTCCGGCGGGCATGAGCGGGCGCATTACGCGCTGATGCTGGCCGCCGCAGCGGCCTCCCTCGGCCGGCCCGTGACGCTCTTCGCCACCAATGCCGGCTGCCGCCTCCTGCTGAAATCCGCCCCCCTGGAGCATGACCCGCGCGAGGCCGACCTAGCCCGCGCCGGGGTGGCCACCATCACCACCCTGATGGAGGCCGCGCGCGCCCTCGATGTGCGCTGCATCGCCTGCGAGGCCGGGCTGAAGGCCGAGGGTCTCGATGGCGAGGAACTGGCCCCCGGCACCGAACTGGCCGGCATCGTCACCTTCCTCGGCGCCGTTGGCGGGGGGCAGGTGATTTCGCTGTGACGCTTGACCCGGCGCGGGCGGGCTTGGCATCCAGAGGGGTGATGCCGGCCCGCCTCACCCTTGCCACGCTTTGTGTCCTCGCCCTCGCGGGCGGGGCGGCCGCGCAATCGAGCCTGGGCGGGCAGGGCAGCGTGCCGCCGCCGCGCGCCACCACGCCGCCCGCCGCGTCGGGCGCCGCCCCCGCCGCCGGTACCACGCCGCGCCCCGCCGCCCGCCCGCCCCAGGGGCAGGCCCAGCGCCCGCCGCAAGGTCAGGCCGCCCGCCCGCAGCAGGGCCAGGCCGCGCGTCCCAACACCGCGCAGCGCCAGCCGCCCACCGCCGCCCAGCAGCGCCAGCAGGCCCAGCAACGCCGCGCCGCCGCTGCGGCCGCAGCCGCCGCAGCCGCAGGCCGCCGCCAGCGCCGCAGCCGCCCCCCCGCAGCCGGCCACCCCGCCGCCGCCCGAGCCCATCCCGCCCATCGGCAGCGTCACCGGCCTGCCCATGCCGCGCTTCGCCGCACTCCGCTCCAATGACGTGAACCTGCGCGTCGGCCCCGATCGTCGCTTCCCGGTCGAATGGCGCTACCAGCGCGCTGACCTGCCGGTGCAGATCATCCGCGAGCATGACCAGTGGCGCCGCATCCGCGACCCCGATGGCGCGGAAGGCTGGCTCGCCGCCTCCAACCTCCAGCCGGGGCGCCGCACCTTCATCGTGCGCGGCGAGCCCAGCGCCGAGATCGCGCTGCGCCGCCGCGCCGAGGATGGAGCCGCCCCCGTCGCGCGCCTCAAGCCGGGCGTGATCGGTCGCATCCGGGGCTGCGAGGCCGGCAGCGACTGGTGCGAGGTGCAGGTGCAGGACCGCCGGGGCTTCATCAGGCGCGGCGAGATCTTCGGCGTCCTGCCCGACGAGGAGATCAAGTAGGGGGAGATCAAGTAGGGGCCGCGCCACCGGCCTCCCGCGAAATGGGTTGCCGTGGGCCGCATTTGCCTGGGACTGTAACAGCCTCGCCCGTCCCGAAGGCTGCCGATGCCCGAATCCCCGCCACAACGGCCCCGCAACATCATCCTCCTCTCGGATGGCACGGGGAACGGCGCCTCCAGCCTGTTCAAGACCAATGTGCGCCGGCTCTACGAGGCGCTCGACCTCGCCGATCCGGCCGATCCGCTGGAGCCCCGCCAATTCGCCTTCTATGACGACGGCGTCGGGGTTTCCGGCTTCCGGCCCCTGGCGCTGGCCGGCGGCGCCTTCGGCTACGGCCTCGCACGCAACGTGCGCGAGATCTATTCCTTCCTCTGCCGCACCTATCAGGACGGGGACCGCATCCACGCCTTCGGCTTCAGCCGGGGCGCCTTCACCATCCGCATCGTCATCGGGCTCGTCATGAGCCAGGGCCTCGTGCGCCATCAGGGCGACGAGGCGGCCTTCGACCGTGCCGTGCGCGCCGCCTATCGCGAATACCGGCGCGCACGGCACAACCGGGGCCAGCTCTTCGTCCGGCTGCGCCCCTTGCGGGACCGCATCCTCCAGGGCTGGCATGGCCTCACGCTCGGCAAGCACGTGAAGGTCTATGACAAGTCTGACAATGTCATGCCCGATGGCATCGCCTTCCTGGGCGTCTGGGACACGGTGGACGCCTATGGCCTGCCGATCGAGGAACTGGTCCGCGCGATCGATCGCTTCATCCTGCCGCTCAACATGGCCGACGCCAATCTGAACCCGAAGGTGCGCCGCGCGCGCCAGGCCCTCGCCCTCGATGACCAGCGCCAGACCTTCCACCCCCGCCTCTGGAACGAGGAGGGGGAGGGTGAGGACCGCATCCGCCAGGTCTGGTTCGCCGGCATGCATGCCGATGTCGGCGGCGGCTATCCGGATGACGGGCTGGCGCATGTCACGCTCGACTGGATGCTCACCGAGGTCGAGCGGGCCATGCCGGGGCCGGATGGCGTGCGCGTCCGGCCCGAGGCCCGGCAGGCGATCCGCGCCCGCGCCGACGAGAACGCGCCCATCCATGATTCGCGGCGCGGCCTTGCCAGCTATTTCCGCTACCGCCCGCGCGACATCGAGATCCTGCGCGACCAGCCCGGCCACAAGGGCGCGCCCTTCCGGGTGTGGATCGAGACGCCGCTGCTGCATGAGAGCGTGCTGCGCCGCATCCAGACCGGCCATGACGGCTATGCGCCGATCAGCGCGAGGCTGGACTTCAAGGTCGCCCTCGTGGGTGGCGGCTACCAGCCGCTCGCGGATTATCCGCGGCTGGGCAAGCGGCCCGAGCCCGAGGCTTTTCGGCAGGGCCGGCGGGGCGTGTTCAACTTCGTCTGGTGGCGCCGCATCACCTACTTCCTCGCGCTCGCCATCACCCTCGCCATCGCCGCCTTCCCCCTCTGGCTCGGGGCGCAAGGCTGCGCGGATTTCGCCTGTGCCTTGTCCCCCCTGATCCAGGCGGCGGGCGGCCTCCTGCCCGGCATGCTCTCCGGCTGGGTGGCGACGGCGGCGGCCAATCCGGCGACGCTGCTGGTCGCGGGCCTGCTGCTGTTCGGCGTGAATCTCGCCGGCAGCCGGCTCGACCGGCGCATCCGGGAGCAGATGCGCCTGGTCTGGTCCAGCCATTCCGGCCTGCCGCCGCTCGCCCCCGACCTGCCCCCGCCGGCTGCCGTGGGCCCGATCAACACCTGGGTCGAGAAGCTGCGGACCCATGGGAGCTACATCGCCTTCTGGAATGTCGCGCGGCGCAGCGTCCTGCCGGCCGCGGCCGGGCTGGTCACGCTTTGCCTCGCCGATGCGCTGGTCAGCGTGGGCGGGATGTCCGTTGCGCAATCCTGGGGGCATGTCTGCACCACAGAGCGCCCGGCCGAGCCGCCGCCCCCCCTGCCATCCAGCATCTGCCACGACACGGGTGAGGTGCTGGAGGCCGGCGCGCGCTATGCGGTCACGGTGACGATCCCCGCGGGTCAGCCCTGGCTGGATGACACGATCCCCGCCTCGCCGAACGGGCTGACCCGGCCGGGCGGCCTCGTCATGGCGCTGGCCGCGCCCTGGCGCCGCCACTGGGGCGAGCCCTGGTTCAAGCTGATGGCGCGCATCGGCGAGGGCGGGGCGGCGAGCCTGGCCCCCGATTGGCGCCTGGTCTCCGAAGGGCCCGAGCTGCGCTACCGCGCCGAGCTGACGGCTCCGCGCGGCGGCCCGCTCTTCCTCTACGTGAACGACGCCGTCCCCTGGGGCCTGACCTGGTATTTCTACGGGAACAACGAGGGCTCGGCGCGGGTCACCCTGGATCTGCTCTCCCGCGCGCATCCGCCCGGGCCGTAGCGCCTCAATCCAGCTTCAGCACCTCGCCCGCGAGGTAGAGGCTGCCGCAGATCAGCACCCGGCCCGGCGCCTCCTCCGCCTGGATGCGCCGGAGCGCCGCCCGCACATCCGGCCCCGGCTTCGCCACGCCGCCGCTGGCGGCGATGATGTCCTCCACCGGCATCGCGAGGTGCTGCCCGGGCTCGGAGACCGCCCTCACGCTGGTGGCGAGCGGCAGGATGGGGGCCATGAAGCCCGCGGCCGTCTTGCCCTGCTTCATGCCGATGACGAGGTGCAAAGGCCGGTCGCGGAACTCCTCCAGCGTGGCCGCCAGCGCCTGGCCGGCGCCCGCATTGTGCCCGCCATCCAGCCAGAGTTCCCAGGGGGCAGGGGGGGCGAGCCGCCCGCGCAGCCGCTGCATGCGCGCCGGCCATTCGGCGGCCGCCGCGCCCCGGATGATGGCGTCCTCGTTCAGCCAGGCCGGGTTCCAGGCGCGCAGGGCCGCGATGGCGATGCCGGCATTGTCCGGCTGGTGCGCGCCGCGCAGGCCGAGTTCCGGGATGGTGATCTCGCCCGCCGCATCGGTGTAGCGATGCGCCGTGCCCGCACGCTCCATCCGCCAGGCCGCATCGCGGGCCAGCAGCGGCGCCCCCAGCTCCGCCGCGCGCGCGGCGATGACGGAGAGCGCCTCGGGCTGCTGCCGCCCGGTGGCGCAGGGCACGCCCGGCTTGATGATCCCGGCCTTCTCGAAGGCGATCTTGCCGATCGTGTCGCCCAGGAATTCCATGTGGTCCATGGAGATGCTGGCGATCGCCGTCGCCGCCGGGGAAGCCACGACATTGGTCGCGTCGAAGCGGCCGCCGAGGCCGACCTCCAGCACCAGCAAATCCGCCGGGACGCGGCTGAAGAGCAGCAGGGCGACGGCGGTGGTGATCTCGAAGACGGTGATGGGCGTGTCGCCATTCACCCGCTCCACCTCTTCCAGCGCGTCGCTCAGCGCGTCCTCGCCGACGAGTTGGCCCGCCAGCCGGATGCGCTCATGGAAGCGGACGAGGTGGGGCGAGGTATAGACATGCACACGCCGCCCCGCCGCCTCGCCGATGGCGCGCAGGAAGGCGCAGGTGCTGCCCTTGCCGTTGGTGCCGGCGACATGCACCACGGGCGGCAACATGCGCTCCGGGTGGCCGAGCTTGCCGAGCAGCGCCTCCAGCCGCCCCAGGCTCAGGTCGATGAGTTTCGGATGCAGCGCGTGCATCCGCTCGATGATGGCCTCGGAGCGGCCCGATGTGGCGCCGCTCATGCCGCGGCCGGCGCTTCCTCGGCGGCGCGCAGCAGGCGGATCACCCGCGCCAGAGTCTCCCGCATTTCGGCGCGCTTCACCACCATGTCGAGGATGCCGTGCTCCAGCAGGTATTCCGCGCGCTGGAAGCCTTCGGGCAGCTTCTCGCGCACCGTCTGCTCGATCACCCGCGCACCCGCGAAGCCGATCAGCGCGCCCGGCTCGGCGATCTGGATGTCGCCCAGCATGGCGAAGCTGGCGGTGACACCGCCCGTCGTCGGATCACACAGCACCACGATGAAGGGCAGGCCCGCATCCTTCACCATCTGCGTCGCGATGACGGTGCGCGGCATCTGCATCAGGCTCACCGCGCCCTCCTGCATGCGCGCGCCGCCCGAGCTGGCGAAGACGATCAGCGGCGCGTCCTGCAGGACGGCGAGACGCGCGGCGGTCACGATCGCCTCGCCCACGCCCGCGCCCATGGAGCCGCCCATGAAGGCGAATTCGAACACCGCGACGACGGCGCGCTGCCCCTCGATCTGCCCATGACCGACCACCACCGCGTCATCCATGCCGGATTTGGTCTGGGCGTCGCGAAGCCGCTCGGAATAGCGGCGCTGATCGCGGAAGCGCAGCGGATCGGCCGGCGCCTTGGGCAACTCGATCTTCTGCCAGCCCTCATCCAGCGTGGCGTCGAGCCGCTGCTTCGCCGAGAGACGCATATGGTGGCCGCAATGCGTGCAGACGCGGAGGTTCTTCTCCAGATCCGTCTGGAAGATCATCTTCTGGCAGCTCGGGCATTGGTGCCAGAGATTGTCCGGCATCTCGCGCGAGGTGCCGAAGAGCGTCTTGATCTTGGGCAGCGCCCACTCGGAAATCCAGTTCATATTCGTGCCCTCAAACGCCGGGCGCCAGCTCCGCCGGCTTGGCTTTCGGCCCTCAGACATGGTGCGCCGGTCCGACGCTCATCGCGTGGCCGCCGGCCGCGGTGCGGCCGGATCCTCGGAGCGCTGCGACAGGAGGGAGATGGCGGGGCGGGGGCCTGGGGTCAAGCGGGAAGGACGCCGCCCCAAACTCCCTGATGCGCGGCCGCGCCCGCCATGCTAAAGCCTCGGCATGCCGAGAGTGGCAGCCGCCAGGCTGCGAACCCCGGCCCCTGCCAGCCGGCCCTCCCCCCGGGTCGAACCACGGTCCCCCCCGAGCGGGCCAAAATCCAGCGCGCGCCCCGCCGCGCCGAAGCGCCGCCGCAGCCTGGGCGGGCTGCTGCTGCGGCTCGCCATCATCCTGCTCATCTGGGGCCTGCTCGCCTTTGGCGCGCTGCTGATCTGGTTCACGCATGACATGCCGCGCGTGGATTCGGCCCTCACCCACCAGCGCCGCCCCAGCGTCACCCTGCAGACGGCGGAGGGCGGCCCGCTCGCCAACCAGGGCGATCTCTATGGCGAGACGCTGCGCCTGCGCGACCTGCCGGCCCATCTCCCCGCCGCGCTTCTCGCCATCGAGGATCGCCGCTTCCACCAGCATTTCGGCCTGGACGTGATCGGCCTGGCCCGCGCCGCCTATGCCAACTGGAACGCGGGTGACGTGGTGCAGGGCGGCTCCACCCTCACGCAGCAATTGGCGAAGAACCTCTTCCTCAGCCCGGCCCGCAGCACGCGGCGCAAGGTGCAGGAGGCGATCATGGCGCTCTGGCTCGAGCGCCGCTTCACCAAGGACCAGCTGCTCGAAATCTACCTGAACCGCGTCTATCTGGGCGGCGGCGCCTATGGCGTGGATGCGGCGGCGCGCCTCTATTTCGGCGTCTCGGCGCGGCGGCTGACGCTGCCCCAGGCCGCCATCCTGGCCGGCCTCCCTCAGGCCCCCTCGCGCTACAGCCCGCGCGCCAACCCGGACGGCGCCATGGCCCGCGCGCGGGACGTGCTGGCCGCGATGGTCGCCACCGGCGCCATCACCCCGGATCAGATGGAGCGCGCCGTGCAGGAGATGGCGATCCCGCCGCGCCCCTCGCGCAATGGCGGCTGGTTCGCCGACTGGATCTTCGAGGACATTCCCGCCGCCTTCCCCGGCAGTGCCGACCTCGTGATCCGCACCACGCTCGATCCGCGCTGGCAGAACGCCGTCGAAACCCGCCTCGCCGCCCTGCTCGACCAGGCCGGGCGCGAGGCCAGGGTGGGGCAGGGCGCCGTGGTCGTGCTCGATGCCAATACGGGGGCCGTGCGCGCCATGGCGGGCGGGCGCGACTTCCGCCGCAGCCCCTTCAACCGTGCCACCGATGCGCGCCGCCAGCCCGGCTCCACCTTCAAGGCGATGGTCTATCTGGCCGCGCTCGAACACGGCGCCTCGCCCTTCGACCAGGTGGCCGACGGGCCGCTCAGCATGGGCCGCTGGTCGCCCTCCAACGGGCATTGGCGCACGCGGGGCTCCATCACGCTGGATGAGGCCTTCGCCCATTCGGTGAACACCGCCGCAGTCCGGGTGATGCAGATGGGCGGCGGCCCGCGCGGCGTCGCCGATGTGGCGATGCGCCTCGGCGTCCAGGGCCGCTTCCCGCGCGACGCCTCCATCGCACTGGGCACGGGCGAGGTGAAGCTGATCGACCTCGCCGCCGGCTATGCCGCGATGGTCAATGGCGGCCGGCGCGTGACGCCCTACGGCATGCAGCGCGTGGAGGCTGAGGGCCGCACGCTCCCCGTCCCGCGCACCGTGCCCGCCCAGGTGATCAGCTCCGAGGCGGCCGAGCGCATGCGCAACATGATGGTGAGCGTGGTCCGCAACGGCACCGGCCGCGCCGCCGCCATCCCGGGTCTCGTCACCGGCGGCAAGACCGGCACGACGCAGGATTACCGCGACGCCTGGTTCACGGGCTTCGTGCAGATGCCCTCCGGCCCGCTCGTCATCGGCGTCTGGCTCGGCAATGACGACAACACGGGCATGGATGATGTGCGTGGCGGTACCCTGCCGGCCCGCCTCTTCCGCGAGATCATCGAGGCCGCGCGCGCGCCCTGAGCTTGGCGCAACCCGCCGCCTCCGGGCCTGTTCTGAAGGCATCGCCCTTCAGGAGACAGGCCCCATGTCCAAAGCCCATCTGCCCCCCGTGCCCCCGGCGAACCGCTCGCCCAAGGGCGGCGCCGCGCGCAGCGATACCACCGCCGACATTCCCGCCGAGCAGGCCCGCGAGACGGCGCGGAACCGCGACCGCAACCTCGCGCAGCAGGGCCGCCAGGGGAACATCGCGCAGAACAGCAACAACCAGGGCCGGCAGCAGGACCGCTGACGATGAGCAAGCCCCGCAGCACCCAGAAGAACAACGATCCGCATGGCGGCGGCCCCGGCAGCAGCCACCAGGGCGGCGCGCACGGGCACGCGACACGCGAGGAGGACGCGGCGGAGCCCGGCCCGCCCACCAGCACCGGCCCCTCCCGCGTCTCGGGCGGCGGGGGCGAGCGCGACAGGGCGCATTCGCATGACCCGGCGGTGAAGAGCTCGAAGCACAGCGCCTCGAAGCGGGGATAGAGTCTGATCGTCTTTGGTGGCGTCACCAAAGGCGTGAATCAGCCTCTCGGCAACGCCTACTTCCGAAGCTCCATCTGGATCGGCCCCTCGCGCTCGCCGCGCGCGAACTGGTCCACCATGGCGTTGCCCGTTTCGCCGAGATGCTCGGCGCTGCCGGTCCAGACGATGCGGCCCTTGTGGATCATCGCGGCGTCATCGCCGATGCGCCTGGCACTCGCCATGTCATGCGTGATCGAAAAGGCGGTGGCGCCGAGCCGCTCCACGCAATCCACGATGAGGCCGTCAATCACCGCCCCCATGATCGGGTCGAGGCCTGTCGTCGGTTCGTCGAAGAAGATGATGTCGGGCTGCGCGGCCACCGCGCGGGCCAGCGCCACGCGCTTCTGCATGCCGCCCGAAAGCTCGGCCGGCGAGAGATCGCCCACGCTCGCGGCGAGGCCCACCTGCGCCAGCACCTCGGCCGCCTTGTCGCGCGCGGCGGCGCGGGTGATGCGCTTCTGCGCCAGCAGCTTGAAGCAGACATTCTCCCAGACCGGCAGGCTGTCGAAGAGCGCGCCGTTCTGGAACAGCATGCCGATGCGGTCGCGCAGCGCCGTGCGGTCCCGCCGCGAGAGCTTCGAGATATCCTGCCCATCCACCTCGATCAGCCCCTCATCCGGCGTGATGAGGCCCAGGATGCACTTGATGGTGACCGACTTGCCGGAGCCCGAGCCGCCCAGCAGCACCATGGAATGTCCGGCCCGCACATCCAGGTCCACGCCATCCAGCACGCGCTTCGGCCCGAAGGATTTCGTGAGGCCCCGCAGCCTGATCTTTGGAGTGGCGGACGCGCTCATCGGCTGAAAAACGCCTCGGTGATCACATAGTCCAGCGCGAGGATGAGAATGGAGGAGGCCACCACCGCCGCCGTCGTCGCCTGGCCCACGCCCTGCGCGCCGCCCCGGCTGTTGTAGCCGCACCAGCTGCCCATCAGCGCGATGACGAAGCCGAAGACCGCGGCCTTCACCAGGCCGCTGACCACGTCCATCACCTCCAGCACGTCCCAGGTGTTGTCGAGATAGGTCTGCGCCACGAAGCCGAGCTTCACCGTGCCGATCAGGAAGCCGCCCAGCACGCCCAGGATGTTCGCCACGATCACCAGCAGCGGCATGGCCAGCGTTGCCGCCACCAGCCGCGGCGTGACGAGATACTTCATCGGGTCGGTCGAGAGCGTGGTCAGCGCATCCACCTGGTCGGTCACGCGCATGGTGCCGATCTCGGCCGCCATGGCCGCGCCGATGCGGCCGGCCACCATGAGCGCCGCCAGCACCGGCCCCAATTCGCGCGTGACGGAGAGCACCACCACGCTCGCGATCGCGCTCTCGGCATTGAAGCGGGAGAAGCCGGTGAAGCTCTGCAGCGCCAGCACCATGCCGGTGAAGAGCGCGGTCAGCGCCACCACGGGCAGGGAGAAATAGGCGATCTCCACGAAATGCCGCCAGAACTGCCGGAAATGGAAGGGCGGCCGCACGAGGTGCGAAAGCCCCACCGCCGCAAAGATCGCGACATCGCCGAGGGTGCGGCAGGCGCCGATCAGGCCACGGCCGACCAGCGCGAGCGCGTCGAGGAGCCTGTTCATGCCGGGAGGTAGTCCCGCTTGAAGCGCCGCCCGAGCGAGGTCAGGAGCTCATAGCCGATGGTGCCCGCCATGGCCGCCACGCTGTCGGCATCCTGGTGCGGGCCGATGAGCTCGATCCAGCGGCCCGGCTTCAGGTCCGTGATGCCGGTCACGTCGAAGGTGGTCAGGTCCATCGAGACGCGGCCCACCAGCGGAAAATCCTGCCCGCGATAGCGGCCCTTGAGGCGTCCCTCTACCGCGCGCGGCAGGCCGTCCGCATAGCCGATGCCGATGGTGGCGATGCGGCTCGGCCGCGTGGCGAGCCAGGTGCCGCCATAGCCCACCGTCTGCCCCGCCGGGATGTCGCGCAATTGCAGAACCTGCCCGCTCAGCGTGAAGACCGGCTCCATCGGGTTGGGCCGCCCCGGCGTCGGGTTCAGGCCGTAGAGCGCCGCCCCCGGCCGCGCCAGCTCGCTGCCGAAGCGGGGGCCGAGGAAGATGCCCGAGGAATTGGCGATGCTGCGCCGCGCGCGCGGCAGGCGCAGGCAGGCCTCGTTGAAGCGATTGAGCTGCGCGAGGTTCAGCGGGTGATGCGGATCCTCGGCGGCGGCGAGATGCGTCATCACGTAGAGCAGCTCGACGCCATCGAGCAGGGCTGGTTCCTCCGCCAGCCGCTCCAGCTCGTCGGCCGAGAGGCCAAGGCGCGACATCCCGCTGTCCACATGCAGGATGGCCGGGCCGGAATGGGCCGCGATGTCGTCCAGGCTGTTCAGCACGGGCGTCAGGCCCGCATGCTTTCCGGGCGCGAAGCCGCCCAGCACCGCCACCATCGGCCCCTCGCCCAGCATGGCGCGCAGCGCCTCGCCCTCCTCGACGGTGGCGACGAAGAAATGCCGGCAGCCGGCCTCGCGCAGCGCGCGCGCGATGGGGGCGGCGCCCAGCCCATAGGCATCGGCCTTCAGCACGGCGGCGACGGCGCCGCCCGCGTGGATCTCGCCGAGGCGGCGCCAGTTCCGCACCACCGCGCCGCAATCAATGGTCAAAAGGCCATGGGGCATTCAATCGCCATAGCTTTGCTCATGCGTGGTGTCGAGATCGCCGAATCGGGTGAACTCGGCCTCGAAGAAGAGCGGGATGGTCCCGGTGGGACCATGGCGTTGCTTGGCGATGATGAGGTCCGCCTTGCTGTGGGCGCGTTCCATGTCCTGCTGCCAGCGGGTCATGGCGTCCTGGAACTTGGCGTCGTCGGGGTAGTTGGTGATCTTCGGTTCTTTTTGTTTCAAATAGTATTCGTCGCGGTAGATGAACGAAACGCTGTCGGCGTCCTGCTCGATCGAGCCGGATTCACGCAGGTCGCTCAGCTGGGGCCGCTTGTCCTCGCGCTGCTCGACGGCGCGCGAGAGCTGGGAGAGCGCCATCACCGGGATGGAGAGCTCCTTCGCGATCGCCTTCAGCCCCTGGGTGATCATGCTGATTTCCAGCACGCGCGATTCCGGCCGCGTGCCGGCGGCGGGCCGCATGAGCTGGAGATAGTCCACCACCAGGAAGCGCAGCCCCTTGGTGCGCTGGATGCGCCGGCAGCGCGTGCGCAGCGCCGAGAGCGTGATGGCCGGCGTGTCGTCGATCAGGATGGGCAGCTGCGCCAGCTCGCGGCTGACGCCGACGAAATGGTCGAATTCCCGCTGGCTGATCTCGCCGCGGCGGATGCGGTCGCCCTGGATGCGGCTGGCTTCCGAGAGCAGGCGGTTGGCCAGCTGGTCCGCGCTCATTTCCAGCGAGAAGATGGCGACCTGCCCGGGCTTGCCGCCCGTCTCCTCCGCCTCGCGCAGCAGGGCGCGCGCCGCGCCGAAGGCGATCTTGGTGGCGAGCGCGGTCTTCCCCATGCCGGGGCGCCCGGCCAGGATCATCAAATCGCTGTCATGCAGCCCGCCCATCTTGGCGTCGAGGTCGCGCAGCCCGGTCGAGAGGCCCGAGACGCCGCCGCCGCTCTCCTTCGCCTTGGCGGCCACTTCGACGGCGCGGATCAGCGCGCGCTCGAAGCTGATGGCGCCGCCCTCGCTCGCCTTCTCGGTCGCGAGGTCGAAGAGCTGCTGTTCCGCCGCCTCGATCTGGTGCTTGCCCTCCAGCTCGGGCTCCGAACCAAAGGCCCGGTTCACCACCTGCTCGCCCAGGTCGATCAGCTGGCGGCGGATGTAGCAGTCATGGATCAGCTTGCCGTATTCGCCCGCATTGACGATGCCGACCATGGCGCCCAGCAGCTGCGCCAGATAGGCGGGGCCGCCCACCTCGGCCAATTCGCCCGTGTGCTCGAATTCGTGGCGCAGGGTGACGGCATCGGCCAGCTGGCCATTCTCCACCCGGCGGCGGATCGCGGCATAGATGCGGCCATGGATGGCGTCGGCGAAATGCTCGGCCTCCAGGAATTCGCTGACGCGCTCATAGGCCTTGTTGTTGGCGAGCAGCGCGCCCAGCAGCGCCTGCTCCGCCTCCAGGCTCGCGGGCGGCAGGCGGGAGCCGAGGCCGAAAAGCCCGCGATCATCGGGAGGTGGGGGGATGCTGTTCATCTGCCCCTTCCATACTCCCGCGCCCCGCCCGAAGCCATGGTCATCGCCTGTGGATAACGGGGCTAACTCCCATTCCCCCACGCGGGCCCGCGCATCACCGCAACGCGGCCCCCCGCATCACCGCAACGCGGGCCCGCGTGTCGCCGCAACGCGGGCCCGCGTGTCGCCGCAACGCGGGCCCGCGTGTCGCCGCAACGCGGGCCCGCGCAAGGCGTTGAACCGCCTCACACCAGGAAAGGAGAGCGCCATGAGCGGCATGCGGGAGCAGATCGAGGAGCATATGGAGGTCGTCGGCAGCTGCGGCATGCATGTCGGCACGGTGGATCATATGGAGGGCGATCGGATCAAGCTGACCAAGGGCGATGATCCCGATGGCGGCGGGCATCACCACTACCTGCCGCTCACCGCCATCGCCCGCGTCGAGGGCGGTCGCGTGGTCCTCACCATGAATCACGAGGAAGCGCTGCGGGCACGCACGATGTAACGCCTCAGGCGCGGGTGAAGACCAGCCCCCGCGCCCGGCTGGCGTTCACCACCATGCTGCGCCCATCCTCGGCCAGCACCGCATCCGCCCAGCCCTCGAAGAGCGAGGAGGGCATGGCGACGCGCAGGTGGCGCGGCCCCAGCGCGGTGATGGCCGAAGCAGGCCCGCGCCGCACCGGGCCTTCCGCCTGCATCACGCCATCCGCGATGCGCCAGACGGCGGCCAGCTCCGCGCAATGCCAGGTGCCCTCCAGCGCGGGCGGCGGCAGAGGCACGGCGCGGCGGAAGAGGGCGCGGTGGCCGGCATCCAACTCCACCTCCATCGCATCGCCCACGGGCAAGCTGGCCAGGAAGGGAAAGGCGCCGCGCCGCGCCTTCATGCGGCCATCGGCGGTGGGGGTCAGCGCGAAGGGCACGCCATGCATGCGCGCCGTGCCCTCCGCCGTGATGTCCAGGGACAGCCCGTCCGACTCGCTGACCCAGCTGCCCGTCATGGCGCTGTGGTCCAGCGCCGGCGGCTCCGGCTGCAGCGTCGGGTCATTCCCCAGCGCCGCCTCCAGCACCTGCAGCGCCATGTGGTGCGGATCGAGCGCGGCGTTGTTCGTGAGCGCGATCACGGTCAGTCGCTTGTCGGGGACGCGCAGGAAGGCCGTCTTGTAGCCGGGCCAGAGCCCGCCATGGCTCACCAGCCGCAGCCCGCGCCAATGCTCCACATCGAGGCCCAGCGCGTAGCGGTTCATCGCGCCGCCGGTGAACGGGGCGGTGGCCTCGAGCCGCGTCTCGATCTCGCCGCCCAGGCCCCCCACCGAGAGGCTGCGCGCCCAGAGCGCCAGATCCTCCACGCAGGAAACCAGGCCGCCCTCGCCGCCCAGCGGGAAGCCATGGCGCGCGGTGGTGAAGCCGCCCGCGCCGTCGGGCAGGTAGCCGGTGGCGAGGCCGCGCACCGGCCGCGCCAGGTCCGGCGTGTGGCGCGTGCGCGTCATGCCGAGCGGCAGGAAGATGCGGCTCTCCAGGAATTCCGCGAGGCTCAGGCCGGAGACGCGCTCGATGACGCGCCCCAGCAGCCAGAACCCGCTGTTGGAGTAGAGAAAGCGCGAGCCGGGCGCGAAGTTCAGCGTGGTTTGGCGCGCGATGGCGGCGTTCAGATCGGCGGGCGTGACGGGTGTCGCGAGGTCCGCCCCGCCCAGGCGCAGCAATTCCAGCATGTCGCGCAGGCCGGAAGAGTTGCGCATCAGGTGATCGAGCGTGATGCTGCCGAGCGATTCGGGCAGCTCCGGCAGATGCCGGCGCACCGGATCGCCGGGGCTGAGCAGCCCGTCACGCTCCAGCAGCAGGATGGCGGCGCAGGTGAATTGCTTGGAGACGGAGGCGATGCGGAAGCAACTGGTGACGCCGAGCGGCGCATGCAGGTCGAGCGAGGCGAGGCCGACCGAACGCCGCAGCAGCAGCACGCCGTCCCGCGTCACGCCGATCGTCGCCCCCGGCTGCTCCGCGAGCGGGGCGAGCATGAGGCCGACCCGGCGTTCCAGCCGCAGCAAATCCAAATCCCGCATGTCCCGAAAACTCCCTGGCGTGAACCTCCTACACGAAATTTCCGACTCCACCACATGGTTATTCCCGTGCGGGTGGTGATTCTGGGCGCCGGCGGCCATGGGCGCGCCGTCTGCGAGGCCGCCTGGGATACCGGCTTCGCGCCGCTGGGCTTCCTGGACGCCCGCGCGCCCCTGCCGCCCCTGCTGGGCCTGCCCGTCCTGGGTGACGAGTTGGCGCATGATGGCGGGCCGCTGCTGATCGCGCTCGGCGGCAACCGCCTCAGGCTGGAGGCGGCGGCGCGGCTGGCCTGCCCGTTGCCGGTGCTGCTGCACCCCTCCGTGACCCGCTCCCGCAGCGCCGAGATCGCGGAGGGCGCCGTGGTGATGCCGCGCGTGGTGCTGGGCGCCCTGGCGCGCATCGGTCGCCTCGCCCTGGTCAATACCGGCGCCATCATCGAGCATGACGTGGTGCTGGAGGAGGGGGCGCATGTGGGCCCCGGCGCCGTGCTTTGCGGCGGTGTGCGGGTGGGGGCGCGCGCCATGGTCGGCGCCGGCGTCGTGGTGGCGCCCAACCTCACCATCGGGGCCGATGCGGTGGTGGGGGCGGGTACGGCCGTCCTGGCCGATGTGCCGCCCGGCACCGTGCTGACCGGCGCGGCGGGTCATCCCCCCTCCTGAGACGTCTGAGACAAAGCGTGACACGGGGTTGCATTCCAACCCCCGAAGCGCATGTCGGGATTTATTGCGCGGCGTTCCGGAAGCTTTAAGCTTTCCTGGGCGTGATGATGGAGTATTGCTTGGCGAGGCCCGGTTTTGCCCCGGGCGGCGCCGCGTGCCATCAGCGGAGCGTAGACGTGAAACATTCGGGCGCATCAGGCATGGGCGCCCGGAACCACTGGGAATGAGGCTCGCTGGATGAAGCTCAAGGTCGGGACCACCGCTGCCGTGGCGGGCGCCTTCGCGGCGGGCATCATCGTCGGCCCGCTCGTCGCGGCCTGGGCGCAGGGGGCGGGCGATGGCGGCCGCGCCGAGACCTACCGCCTGCTCCAGCTCTTCGGCGACGTCTTCGCCCGCGTGCGCGCCGAATATGTGGAACCCGTGCAGGACCGGGACCTGGTGGAGAACGCCGTGAACGGCATGCTCACCGGCCTCGACCCGCACAGCGCCTATCTCAACCCGCGCAACTTCCGCGACATGCAGGTGCAGACGCGCGGCGAATTCGGCGGCCTCGGCATCGAGGTGACGCAGGAGGGCGGCTATATCCGCGTCATCTCGCCGATCGACGAGACGCCCGCCGCCCGCGCCGGCATCCGCCCCGGCGACTTCATCACCCACCTCAACGGCAATTCCACGCAGGGGATGACGCTGCAGGAGGCGGTGGACCAGATGCGCGGCGAGCGCGGCACCGCGATCCGCCTCACCGTCCGGCGCGAGGGCGAGCAGCGCCCGCTCGAAATCTCCATCACGCGCGACGTGATCCGCCCGCAGGTGGTGCGTTTCCGCCTGGAAGGCAATGACATCGCCTATATCCGCATCACCTCCTTCAACGAGCAGACCGAGGTGAATTTGCGCCGCGCCATGACCACGCTGCGCCAGCAGGCCGGCGGCAATCTGCGCGGCGTCGTGCTCGACCTGCGGAACAACCCGGGCGGCCTGCTCGACCAGGCGGTCCAGGTGACGGATGACCTGCTGGAACAGGGCGAGATCGTCTCCACCCGCGCCCGCCGGCCCGAGGATGCGCAGCGCTGGAACGCCCGCGCCGGCGACATCACCCAGGGCCTGCCCATGGTGGTGCTGATCAATGGCGGCTCCGCCTCCGCCTCCGAGATCGTGGCGGGCGCGCTGCAGGATCACCGCCGCGCGGTGGTGCTCGGCACGCGCAGCTTCGGCAAGGGCTCGGTGCAGACCGTCATGCCGCTCGGCGGCAACAATGGCGCGATCCGCCTGACCACGGCGCGCTACTACACCCCCTCCGGCCGCTCCATCCAGGCGACCGGCATCGAGCCCGATTTCGAGGTGCGCGCGACGCGGCAGGATGCCCAGACCGCCGCCGCCGCGCCCACGCGCGACCGCGAGCAGGACCTCCGCCGCTCGCTCCGTGCCGAGGGCGCCAATACGCCCGCGCCGCCCACGGTCACGCTGCCGCCGCTCAACCTGCCCGCCTCCATCACCGAGCGCGTGCAGAGCCAGCCGCCCGAGGGCTGGCCCGCGCTCGACATCACCAAGCCCGAGACGGATTTCCAGCTGCAGCAGGGCCTCTCGCTGGTGCGCGCCATGGCCGCCAACCCGCAGCGCCGCGCGCAGCGCTGAATGACCCATCCCGCCCGCCGTGCCTGAGGAGAGCCTGAACACGCAAGGCGGGCGGCGCGGCTGGATCTGGCTCGGCGTCTTCTGGGTGGTGGTGCTGCTCGGCTTCGGGGGCGGCGGCGTCACGCTGGCGCTGCTCGGCCCGCCCCCCGCCGCCGAGACCCCTGAACTCGCCCTGGCCCCGGCCGAGATGCCGCCGCCCACGCCCGCGCCGCCGCGCGGCGTGCCCGAGGCACTGGCGCGCCATGTGGACCCGGCCCTGGTCGAATTCACCGCCATGGGCGCCCTGCCGCGCATCGGGCCGGATGGCAGCATGCCCATGCGTGTCTATGCCCGCCCCTTCGACCGGCAGGACCCCCGGCCGCGCGTGGCGCTCATCCTCGGCGGCATCGGCCTGCGCGCGAGCCTCTCGGAGCAGGCGATCCGCACCCTGCCCCGCAACATCGCCCTCGCCTTCACCCCCTATGCGCCCAACCCCGCGCCCCTGATCGAGGAGGCGAAGGAGCGCGATTTCGAGACATTGCTTGCCCTGCCCATGGAGCCGACGGGCTTCCCGATGAACGACCCGGGCCACCGCGCCCTGCTGACGGGCCTGCCCGCCGGCGAGAACGCGCAGCGGCTGGAATGGCTGCTGGCGCGCTACCCCGGCCATGTCGGCGCCGTGGGCGCGCTCACCTCCATGCGCGGCGAGCGCTTCGCGGCCATGGCCGAGCCCTTCGCGCAGATGCAACTGGCGCTGAGCGCGCGCGGCCTGCTCTATTTCGACGTCCGCCCCGGTGCGCCCCACCCGCAGCGCGCCTGGGGCTATACGGTGGATGTGGTGGTGGATGAGCCGCACACCCGCGGCGAGATCGAGCAGCGCCTCGCCCTGCTGGAGCGCCTAGCGCGTGAGCGTGGCGGCGCGCTGGGCTATCTGGGCGAGGTGACGCCCGTGGCCCTCGAACGCCTTGCCGCCTGGACCGCCGGGCTCGATGCCCGCGGCGTGGCGCTCGCTCCCGTCACCGCCCTGGTCCGCCGCCCGGAGATCGCCACCCGATGATGCTGCCCTATCGCCCCAATGTGGGCGCCGTCCTGTTCAACGCGGCGGGGCTGATCCTCGTCGCCCGCCGCGCCGACATGCCCAATGCCGAGGGCTCGCCCGGCGGCTGGCAATTGCCCCAGGGCGGCATGGATGAGGGCGAGGACCCGGCCGTCGCCGTCTTCCGGGAATTGGAAGAGGAGATCGGCACGGCGAAGGCCGAGATCCTGGCCGAGCACCCGGACTGGCTGAACTACGACCTCCCGCCCGAGCTGATCGGCAAGGCGCTGGGTGGCAGGTATCGCGGCCAGACGCAGAAATGGTTCGCGCTGCGCTTCCTGGGCGCGGATTCCGACATCCGCCTCGACCTCGACCCCCATCCGGAATTCGACGCCTGGCGCTGGGCGCGGCTGGCGGAACTGCCGGGGATGGCGGTGCCCTTCAAGCGCGCGATCTATGAGCGGCTGGCTGCGGATTTCGCGCGGTTTGCCGCCTGAGCCTCAGTGCCGGTGGCGGTGCCCCGGCGCCGCGGCCGGCGGCTGCCCGCCCGCATAGCCCCGCAGCTCCCCATAGCGCGTGACCTGCGCGGGGGTGAGCAGCGCGGTCTGTGCGATGTGCGTCCGCAGGTGCTCCGCCCGCAGCGCCGCCTGCAAGGCGCCGATCCGGCTGGTCTCTGCCGTGATCTCGGCCGTGGTGATGCGCCGTTCGCGAAAGGCCGCGTCCAGCCCGCGCTCCGCTTCGACGATCTCGGCGCCGATCCGCCGCGCCTCGGCGCGATGCGTGGCCATCAGCGCCTCCGTCTCGCCTCGCTGCGCGGGCGTCAGGTGCAGCGGCTCGGCCAGCTCCAGCACATGCATGGGCCCGGGCCAGCCATTCAGCTCGGCGGCGAGCGCCAGCATCATGCCCCGCCCGGCCAGCAGCTCCTCGACCTGCTGGGCCGAAAGGGCGCGGATCTCCCGCTGCTGCATGCCGGCGTCATGGCCGTGCTGGGCCAGGGCGGGGGTGGCGAGGAGGATGGCGGCGAGGGCGAGGCGGCGGATCATGCGGGTCTTTCAGAAGGCGTCGAAGAAGACCTTGCTGGCGAGGCCGAGCCCCAGCAGCGCAAGCCCCATGGCCACCCCGGGCCAATAGGGCCGCGCGCCATATTGCAGCACCAGCGCATTGGCCGCGAGCGAGCCCACCAGCCCCGCGAGCGGCTGCCACCAGGGATACTGCCAGAAGCCGAAGGCGAGCAGCGCCAGCCACATGGCGAAGGCGGAGCGGCCGAGCCAGCGGAAGGCGCGGTCCGCCGGTTCATATTCGGGACGCAACCCCGGGGTGGAGCTGCGCGATTCGATCATTCCGGCGATGGCCAGCGCCACCAGGGCGACGAAGTAGATGTCCATGGCCCGGGGGAAAACACGCCGCGCCCTTTGCCGCAAGACAGGAAAGCGCGAAGATGCCGCAACCGAACCATGAGGCCCCGCGAACCGTGAAGAAATTCGCCAGCACCGAACGCTACATCGCGCCGCGCGAGCTGGAGGTGGCGGTCAATGCCGCCATCGCCCTGCAACGCCCCCTCCTGGTCAAGGGCGAGCCCGGCACCGGCAAGACCGTGCTGGCGCAGGAAATCGCCCGCAGCATGGGCTACCCGCTGATCGAGTGGCACATCAAATCCACCACCAAGGCACAGCAGGGCCTCTACGAATATGACGCGGTGAGCCGCCTGCGCGACGGGCAGCTCGGCGATGAGCGCGTGCGGGACGTGTCGAACTACATCATCCGCGGCAAGCTCTGGGAGGCCTTCGCGAGCGAGACGCCGGTGGTGCTGCTCATTGATGAGGTGGACAAGGCCGACATCGAATTCCCGAACGACCTGCTGCTCGAGCTCGACCGCATGCAGTTCCACGTCTACGAGACGAAGGAGACGATCGTGGCGCGCAATCGCCCCATCGTCATCATCACCTCGAACAACGAGAAGGAGCTGCCGGACGCCTTCCTGCGCCGCTGCTTCTTCCACTTCATCCGCTTCCCCGACCGCGAGACGATGGAGCGCATCCTCCAGGCCCACTACCCCGACCTGCGCGCCGACCTGGCGCGCGAGGCGCTGAACGTCTTCTTCCAGATCCGCGAGGTGAATGAGCTGAAGAAGAAGCCCGCCACCAGCGAGCTGCTGGACTGGCTGAAGCTCTTGATGATCGAGGACATGCCGCCGGAGGCCCTGAGGTCCAGCGATGCGAAGGTGGCGATCCCGCCGCTCTATGGCGCGCTCTTGAAGAACGAGCAGGATGTGCATCTGTTCGAGCGGCTGGCCTTCCTGAGCCGGGCGCGGCGATGAGGGAGTTCGACATGCGTCCGCACCCCCTCATCGCCACGTCTTTGGCGGGCCGATTCACGCCATGGCCGAAGCCGGCCATGGGCGATCGGACCTAGGCCATGTTCGCCCCCTTCATCCTCGAGTTGCGCAAGGCCGGCCTGCCCGCCTCGCTCACCGAATGGCTCATGCTGATGGGCGCGATGAAGGCCGGCGTGGCCGATTACGACCTTGAGGATTTCTACCACCTGGCCCGCGCCACGCTGGTGAAGGATGAGCGCCACCTCGACCGCTTCGACGTGGTCTTCGGCCAGGTCTTCAAGGGGTTGGAACCCGCCACCACCGTCACGGGGGAGCTCATCCCGCGCGAACTGCCGGAGGAATGGCTGAAAAAGCTCGCCGAGCGCTTCTTCTCCCCCGAGGAGATGAAGAAGATCGAGGCGCTGGGCGGCTTCGAGAAGCTGATGGAGACGCTGAAGGAACGCCTCGCCGAGCAGAAGAAGCGCCACCAGGGCGGCAACCGCATGATCGGCACCAACGGCACCTCGCCCTTCGGCGCCGAGGGCTTCAACCCGGAAGGCGTGCGGATCGGCCAGGAAGGTTCACGCCACCGCCGCGCCGTGAAGGTCTGGGACAAGCGCGAATTCCGCGACCTCGCCGATGACGCGGGTCTCAGCAGCCGCGCCATGAAGCTCGCACTCCGCCGCCTGCGCCGCTTCGCGCGCCAGGGTGCGGCGGATGAGCTGGACATCGACGGCACGATCGGCGCCACCGCGCGCAACGCCGGCACGCTCGACCTCAAGATGCGGCCCGAGCGGCGCAACGCGGTCAAGGTGCTGCTGCTGCTCGACATCGGCGGCAGCATGGATGACCACATCCGCGCCTCGGAGGAGCTGTTCAGCGCGGCCAAGTCCGAGTTCAAGCACCTCGTCCATCTCTACTTCCACAACTGCCCCTATGAGCGCTTCTGGAAGTCCAACCGCAGGCGGGCCGAGCAGCAGACGCCCACCTGGGAAATCCTGCGCACCTATGGCCCCGACTGGCGCGTGGTCTTCGTCGGCGACGCCTCCATGTCGCCCTACGAGATCGTGGAACCCGGCGGCAGCGTGGAGCATTGGAACGAGGAGGCGGGCAAGGTCTGGCTGAAGCGCATCACGGCGCATTTCCGCCGCGTCGCCTGGCTGAACCCCACGCCGGTGAAGCATTGGGGCTACACCACCTCCATCGGCCTCATCCAGGACGCGATGGAGGGGCGTATGTTCCCGATGACGCTGGAAGGCCTGGACGACATGGCGAAGGCGCTGCGCTGAGCGCCTTGCTGAGAGCACGACGCACCGCTTCGGCGTCTCGCCTCCGCGGATCATGCGATCTTCGCTGAGAGGATGATTCACCGCTTCGGCGTCTCGCCTCCGCGGATCATGCTCTACCCATTCGGTCTGAGGATCTGCCGCAGTACTGTCCCCTCCGCCAGCCGGTCGAAGCCCTCATTGATCTCCTCCAGGCTGACGAAGCCGCTGCGCAGCTTCTGGACCGGCAGCTTGCCGCGCCGGTAGAGGCTGAGCAGCAGCGGAATGTCGCGGTTGGGCACGCAGCTGCCCATGTAGCTGCCGCGGATGCTGCGCTCCTCGCTCACCAGCGCCGCGTGCAGGTAGGAGAATTTCGCGGCCACATTCGGCAATCCGGCGCTGATCGTGCTGCCGCCACGCGCGGTGATCGCATAGGCCAGCTCGAAGGCCGGGATGGTGCCGGCGGTCTCGATCACGGTATCCAGGCCGCCCGCTGTCGCGTCCCGCACCGCCGCCGCGCAATCCGCATTGCCCGCGAGGAAGGTGTCCGTCGCCCCCCATTCGCGCGCGAGGTCGAGCTTCGCCTGGCTCGTATCCACCGCGATGATGCGTGAGGCGCCCGCCGCCACCGCGCCCAGCAGCGCATTCATGCCGACCCCGCCGAGGCCCACCACCGCCACCTCCTCGCCGGGCCTCAGCCGCGCCGTGTTGATGACGGCACCCGCGCCCGTCATCACCGCGCAGCCGAAGAGCGCCGCATCCTCCAGCGGGATGTCCTTCTCGATCTTCACCAGGCTGTCGCGCATCACCACCGCGAATTGCGCGAAGAGCGAGAGGCCGGAATTGTGGTTCACCACCTCGCCATTCAGCCGCTTCAGCCGCCTGGCGCCCGACATCAGCGTGCCCTTGGCGCGCGTGTCGAAGGAGGCGCCGCAGATGTTCGGCCGGCCGCGCACGCAATAGCGGCACTCGCCGCAGCTCGTGACGAAGAGCGCCACGACATGGTCGCCCTCCTTCAGCCCCGTGACACCTTCGCCCAGCGCGCGGACGATGCCCGCGCCCTCATGGCCGATGATGATGGGCAGCGGGCGTGGGCGCTGATTCTCGATGGTGGAAAGATCGGAATGGCAGAGGCCGGCGGCCGCGATCTCGATCAGCACCTCGCCCGGGCCGGGCGGTGCCAGCTCCACCTCCTCGATGCTCATCGGCCGTGTCTCGGCATAGGGGCGCGGCAGGCCCTGGGCCTGCAATACGGCGGCTTTCATGCGCATGGCGCGTCTCCTCGTTTCGCGCCCAGGCTGGACGCCGCTCGCCGGCCTGTCCAGCATCACCGAAAGGGAGAAACGACATGACCTACGAGCTCTACGCCATCCGCTACGCCACCAATCCGCGCCGGCAGGTACGGGACAATTTCATGGTGGCGCCGGGCGACATCCATGACGGCCCCATGCCCATGGATTTCTTCGTCTGGGCGGCGGTGCGCGACGGCCATGCCATCCTCATCGACAGCGGCGCCGACCGGGAGACCTGCACGAAGCGCGGCCATGACTTCCTGCGCTGCCCGACGGAAGGCCTCGCCGCGCTGGGCGTGAAGCCGGAGAACGTGACCGGCATCATCAGCACGCATCTGCACTGGGACCACGCTGGCAATTTCGAGAAATTCCCCCGCGCCCGCTTCCACGCCCAGGCCTGCGAGATCCAGCACGCGGTCGGCCCCTGCATGTGCCGCCCCTTCCTCCGCCGCGCCTATGACGTGGAGCAGGTGGTGAGCTTCGTGCGCCTGGTGCATGGCGAGCGCGTGACGTTTCACGAGGGCGAGAGCGAGGTCGCCCCCGGCATCACCGTGCGCCATGTGGGCGGCCATGCGCCGGGCTTGCAGGTGGTGCGCGTGCACACGAAGCGCGGCTGGGTCGTGCTGGCCTCCGACGCCATGCATTTCTTCGCCAATGTCGAGACGGGCGTGCCCTTCCCGGTGGTGGTGAATGTGGAGGACTACCTCGCCGCCCAGGCGATGCTGCCGAGCCTGGGCGAGAGCCGGCAGCATGTGATTCCCGGCCACGACCCGAAGGTGATGGCGATGTATCCGGCCGTTGCACCGGATGTGATCCGCCTGGACGTAGCGCCGGCTTAGCGCATGATGCGTTGAGGCGGAATCGCCGAAACGCTGAATCATCCTCTCAGCAAAACCTAGAGCGAGCGAAGTGAACGCATGTGAACGCAGGACGCTCTAGATTCGAAGCTCCAGGAAACTGAGTTTCCTGTCGGGTGAGCGCGAGAGGGCAAAGCCCTCTCGCCGACGCCCCTAAGCCCCGAGTTCGCGCCGCACGATCGCGGCCCCCTCCGCCAGCGCCTTCAGCTTCCCGAAGGCGCGCTCGCGCGGGAGGTACTTCATCCCGCAATCGGGTGCCGGCACGATCTTCTCCGCGGGCAGCACCTTGAGGCCCGCGCGGATGCGATCCGCCACCACCTCCGCCGTCTCGACCTCCTTGGAGCCGAGGTCGAGCACGCCGAGCATGATGGTCTTGCCCGGCAGCTCCTTGAGGATGGCGAGGTCGAGCTTCGGCTGCGCCGCCTCGATGGAGATCTGCCCCGCCGCGCAATCGCTCAGCTCCGGCAGGAAGGAGTAGCCGGAGGGCTTCTGGTTCACCATGGCCGCATAGCCGAAGCACAGATGCACGACGGTCGTGCCCTCGATCCCTTCCAGCGCGCGGTTGATGGCGGGCACGGCGAAGGCGCGCGCCATGTCCGGGAAGGCCTGCATCCAGGGCTCGTCCAGCTGGATCACATCCGCGCCGGCCGCCTTCAGCTCGCGGATCTCGGCGTTGAGCGCGATGGCGTAGTCCATCGCGAGCTCCGCCTCGTCCTTGTAGAACAGGTTCTGGCACTGCCGGCTCATGGTGAAGGGGCCGGGCAGGGTGATCTTGACCGCGCGGTCGGTATTGGCGCGCGCGAAGGCCACGTCGCGCACCTCCACGGCGTGCTTGCGGCGGATGCGCCCGATCACGCGGGGCACCAGAGTCTTGGCCCCCGTGCGGCCCACGACCTCGCCGGGGCCGGATGGATCAATGCCGTCCAGCGCCGAAGAGAAGTGGTTGGAATAGCTTTCGCGGCGGATCTCGCCATCGGTGATGATGTCGATGCCCGCGCGCTCCATGTCGCGCATGGCGAGCACGGTCGCGTCATCCTGCGCCTGGGCCAGGAACTCGGGCGCCACGCGCCACATCTCGGGGGCGCGCACGCGCGGCACGAGGCGCGAGCGCAGCGCCTCCTGGTCCAGCAGCCAGGCGGGCTGGGGATAGCTGCCCACCACGGTGGTGGGCAGCAGGGGCAAGGGGCGCATCAGCCGACCGGATTGGTCAGTTCGCCGATGCCCTCGACGCGGATCTTCACCACGTCACCGGTCTTGAGCACCTGCGGCGGCTGCATGGCATAGCCCACGCCCTCGGGCGTGCCCGTCATCACCACGTCGCCGGGCAGGAGCGTGAAGCCCTTGGAGAGGTGATGCAGGATCTCCTTCACGTCGAAGATCATCTTGCTGGTGCGGCTGGACTGCCGCTGCTCGCCATTGATCCAGAGCTGAATGGCGAGGTCGCTCGCATCCAGTTCATCCGCCGGGACGATCCAGGGGCCGAGCGGGCAGGAGCCGTCCAGCGACTTGCCCTTGAACCACTGGCCGTAGCGGCGCTGCAGGTCGCGGCCCGTCACGTCATTGGCGATGGTCCAGCCGAAGACGTGGCTGAGCGCATCCTCCTTCGCGATGTTGGCACCCGGCTTGCCGATGATCAGCGTCAGTTCGGCCTCGTAATCGAGCCATTGGGTCACGCCGGTCGCGCCATGGTCCGGAATGGTGTCTCCATTCGCGATCACCGTCTCCGGCGCCTTGGTGAAGAATTGCGGGAACTTGGGCAGCTCGGAATTGGTGATGCCGCGGGTGCGGTCGCCCTCGGCCACATGGTCCATGTAGTTGCGGCCGACGCAGAAGATGTTGCGGGCCGGGCGGGGCAGTGGGGCCAGCAGTTTCACGGAGCCCAGCGGCACCCGCGCGGCGGCGGGCGGATTGGCCACCAGGGCCCGGATGGCGGCCAGCGCGGGCGCGCCGGCGGCGATGATGGCGGCCATGTCGGCCTGCGGCAGGCCGGCGGCGGCCAGGTCCAGCACCTCGGCATCACCCAGCATGGCGCCGGGGCGGGTGGTGTTGGCATGGGAGAAGGTGACGAGGCGAAGGGCCATGACATGGTCTCTTTCTGGGACGGGAGCGCAGGGGAAGCCGAGCCGCCCGCTTTGGCAAGCCCCCGGTCGGAATGTCTTAAATTGCGAGACATACCGTTTTTTATGCAACATTTCGATTGCAACCTTTGCGATCATCGCCGTAAGTTCCGCCCAACCAAACCCGCGACACCCCTGGCATTCCGGTGCTGGCGGTCCGTGTGGTGGACCATTCCTGGCGAACTTCCCTGATAATCCCTCTGGTAATCCCCCTGGCCGAGGACCGACGCTTGACCCTGGTTGCCCCCCCTGGATTGTCGCGCCGCGGCGCCCTGCTCGGGCTCTCCGCCGCGGCGCTTCCCGCCTTTGCCCCCAGACTGGCCGCCGCCTCCCCGGCGCGCGCGCCCAGTGACATCCAGCGCGCCGAATGGGCCGCCTTTCGGGACCGTTTCCTGGCGCCGGAAGGGCGGATCGTGGACACGGGCAACCAGAACATCTCCCATTCCGAGGGGCAGGGCTGGGCGTTGATGTCGGCCGTCCGCGCCGATGACCGCGAAACCTTCGACCGCATCCTGGCCTGGACAGTCACCACGCTGCGCCGCCCGCAGGATGAGCTGTTCTCCTGGCGCTTCCGTCCCAATTCCAGCAACCCGGTGGACGACCCCAACAACGCGACGGATGGCGATCTCTTCATCGCCTGGGCCCTGCTCGAGGCCGGGCAGCGCTGGGGCAACCGCGACCATACGGCGCAGGGCACCGCCATGGCGCGGGACATCCTGCGCCTGCTGGTCCGCCGGGCCGGCACCTATTGGGTTCTGCTGCCCGGCGCCCGCGGCTTCGAGCGCGCCGACCACACCATCGTGAATCCTTCCTACTACGCCTTCCCGGCGATCCGAGCGCTGGCCCAGGCCGTGCCAGACCCCGCCTGGCTGCGCGTCGCCGCCGATGGCGTGGCGCTGCTGCGCAACGGGCGCTTCGGCCGCTGGGGCCTGCCGCCCGACTGGCTCGCGGTACGCCGGGTGGACGGCCTGCTCTCCCTGCCTGGCGACTGGGCGCCGCGCTTCTCCTATGACGCGCTGCGCGTGCCGCTCTACATGGCCTGGGTCGGCCTGGCGCAGGAGCCGAGCCTGACGGGCTCCGCCGATTTCTGGAATGATCCGCGCCACCGGCACCTCCCGGCCTGGGTGGACCTGACCACGAACATCATCTCGCCCTATGCGGCCTCCCCGGGCATCGGGGGCGTCGCGGCGCTGGCCAGCGCCCGGCGCGCCGCGCCGGCGGCCCCCCGCCATGCCCGCCTGGCCATGCCGGGAACGGCGGTGCCACCCATGCCTGACTACTACTCTGGCGCGTTGAGCCTGCTCTCGACGCTCGCGGCACGCGATTCTGATCTGATTTGAGCCACATTGATATACAATGAATCCAAAATTCACCGTTCAGGGTTTCGTTAAATCGCATTTGAAGGCATCCTAGGCGCACCTCAGCAGCAGGGATTTTCTTTCTCGATGGGCCAGGAGCCAGACGTGGCGCGGGTGGCCGCCGCCATGAACACGCCAGGCTTGAAGTACCGTAGCTTTGGAAACCTGCCGGTTCGGACCGAGCCGGCAAGGGGCGATGGCGCGCCGATCGGCCCGCAGGAGGTGCTCCGGGAACTGCGCTCCGTCTCGGCGGCGCTGCGCGTCGAGGACGCCGCCCCGGCGCCGGAACCCCCCTCCGCCATGGCGTCCATCATGGCGGTGCCCCCGCTCGACGACGCGCCGCCCCGCCTGCCGCCTGCGCCCCGCCTGCGCCCCGCCGCCCCCGGCCCGGCCGACTCCCCCGCCTCGCGCCCGCCCGCTCCCGCCGTTGGAGCCTCCGCGCCGCTCACGGCCCCGGCCTTCGCCCCGCCGCCTCGCCTGCGGGAGCCTGTCGCCGCCGCGCCCTCCCTGGCCGCGCCCCGGCTTGTCGTCGCCGGTGCGGCGGAGCCCGAGGCGAAGGCCCCCCTGGCCAGCGCGCCCATCCCGCCGCCGCTTCCCGTCGCCCCCGCGGCGCCGCCTCCGCCGCCGCCCGCCATGGCCATGAGCGCGCCGCCGCCGGTCATCGCCGCCGCGCCGCCGCCGCCACCGCCGCCACCGCCGCCGCCGAAGCTGGCCGCGGCCCCGATGCCGGTGGTCACGGCCCCGCCCCCCGAGGCGATGCGCGCGCCGGTCCCGCCACCGGTCGCCCCCGCGCGCCCCGTCGTGATGACCGCGCCGGTGATGGCCGTGGCGCCGCCGCCCGCGCCCGTGGTCCGCAGCGCGCCGATCATGGTGGTGGCCCCGCCGCCGCCGCTCGCGGCGCTGCCCGCCGCCCCGCCGCCCGCCCCGCCGCAGGCGATCGCCCCGGCACCGGCCGCGTCGCCCTCCCCGGTGCCGCCGCCCATGGTGCCACCTGCCGCGCCGTCCCCTGCCGTCGCGGATGTGGCGGCGCGCCCGGGCCCCGCCGCCACATCCCCGGCCAGCTTGGACCGAACCGCGGCGGCCGTGCTTGAGGGCATTGACTGGTCCGTCCTCAGCCGGGCCGCCCCGCGCCCGGTGGCAGAGGCGCCCCGCCCGGCCCCCGCGCAGCCCGTGGTGGCCGCGCCCGCGCTGCCGCCGCCAGCCCCTGTTCAGCCCGCTGCTGTCGCGCCCGCTCCGCAACCCCCGGCGCCGTCACTGCCCCCCGTGCAGCCCGCTGCGGCCGCGCCCGCTCCGCAACCCATCACGGCCGTCCCGCCCGTGGTTGCAACCAGTCCGGCACCCTCCGGTGCGCCCCAGGCGGCGCCGGAGCCCGCGCGCCTCGCGCCCTTGCCGATCCCCGCGTCGCTGACGGATGCCGCGCTCTCCCTCTTTGCGCAGGCGGCGGCGGCCCCGCCACCGCCTGCGCCCTTCAATCCCGCCCCGCCGCCCGCCAGCCCGCCGCCGGCCTTGGCGCCCGTCCTGGCGCCACCCCCGCCCGCCATGCCGATGCCTCTGCCGATGCCGGCGCTGCCGCTGCCGCCGCCGGCCCCGGCGGGCGCCACCATGGTCGAGTTCGCGATCTTCAACGGCCTCCCCGCCCCGCGTGAGGCCGCGCCACCCGCGCCCCCCGCGCCGGCCGGCAGCACGCTCAGCCGGCTGAAGCAGGTCGTCACGCATCCGGCCACCTCCGTCCTGCCGGAACCCGTCTCCGGCCGTGCCGCAAATGACCCGCCGCACCGGCCTGGTGCCAGCGCCATTCCGGCCGCGGCGGTGATGGTTCCCCTGGGGGAGGTCATGCGTCTCGTCGCGTCGGGCCGCCCGCCTGCTGCATCCCCCTTTGACACGTTCGGCGCCGCCCTGCGGGCGCCGTCAAGCTTCTAGGCCGCCGGAGGCTCCATGCCCCTCATTTGCTTTGCATCCCCCAAGGGCGGTGTCGGAAAGACCACTCTCGCCGCCAATGTCGCCGATGCCATGCGGCGCCAGGGCCGCCGCGTCCTGGTGATGGATTTCGACCCGCAGAACACGCTGCGCCTGCATTTCGGCGTCCCGCTCAGTGACATCGCCGGCTTCATGACCGAGCTCCCCAAGCGGCCGGACTGGCGCGAGATGGTACGCCAGACCGCCTCGGGCGTGATGCTGCTGCCGCATGGTTCGATCGACATCCGCGGCGCGCTGGGCCTTGCCCATGCGCTGGAGCGCGACCCCGAGCTTCTGGCCGCGCCGCTGCGCGCCATCCTGGCCGACCCGAACCTGCTGGTGATCGCCGACACGCCGCCCGGCGCTTCGCACGCGCTCAGCATCCTGGCACCGATGGCCTCAATGGTCTGCGCCGTGCTGCTGGCGGACGCGACCAGCGCCGCCCTGGTGCCCGACATCGACAGCGGCCGCTTCCTGGGCGCGGGCACCATGGCCGCGCTCTTCGCGGGCCGGCTGCGCGTGGTGTTGAACGGGGTGGACCCCAACACCCGCCTCTCCCGCGCGGCCGCCGAGACGGTGGCCCGCCACCTCGGCCCGCGCCTGCTCGGCGCCATCTGCCGCGAGGAGATCGTGGCCGAGGCGCTGGCCGCGCAGCGCCTGGTGCTGGACCTCGCGCCCAACAGCCAGGCGGCGGAAGACCTGCGCGAGATCGCGCGCGGCATCGAGGCGGCGCTGCCGCCGGTGCCGGAGCCCTTCGCCACCGGCTGGGGCGCGCGATGAGCGAGGTCGCCGCCCGGAAGGAGTGGCTGGCCCGGCTTCCGCTCATGCGGAACAGGGTCTTCGGCTGGCTCATCACCACGCTGGGCGCGATCCTCTCGCTCACCATCATCACCGTGCCGATGTCGGCCGAGCAGCAGGTGGTCTTCGCGCTCGGCTGCCTCACGCTCTTCCTGGTCTTCAACCGGATCCAGGGCCGCACGATCACGCTGATGCTGATCGTGCTCTCGCTGCTGGTCTCGCTGCGCTACATCTTCTGGCGCCTGACCGAGACGCTGGACTTCAGCACCTTCCTGCAGAGCTTCCTCGGCGTCGGCCTGCTGCTGGCCGAGGTCTACGCCATCATCGCGCTCGTCCTCGCCTATTTCCAGACGCTCTGGCCGCTCGACCGCAAGCCCGCGCCGCTGCCCGCCAATCCGGATGACTGGCCCTCGGTGGATGTCTTCATCCCGAGCTACAACGAGCCGCTGGACGTGGTGCGCCCCACCGTCTTCGCCGCGCTCGCCCTCGACTGGCCGTCGGACAAGCTGAACGTCTACCTGCTCGATGACGGGCGGCGCGAGGATTTCCGCCGCTTCGCCGAGGAGGTGGGCTGCAACTACATCATCCGCCCCGACAACAAGGGCGCCAAGGCGGGCAACATCAACCACGCGCTGGCGCAGACCACGTCGGAATACATCGTTATTTTTGACTGCGACCACGTGGCGACGCGCGGCTTCCTCCAGCTCAGCCTGGGCTGGATGCTGCGCGACCAGGGCCTCGCCATGGTCCAGACGCCGCACTACTTCTACTCGCCCGATCCCTTCGAGCGGAACCTCGCCGCCGGCCAGCGCGTGCCCAATGAGGGCCTGCTCTTCTACGGGCTGATCCAGCAGGGCAACGATTTCTGGGGCGCCACCTTCTTCTGCGGCTCCTGCGCCGTCATCCGGCGCACGGCGCTGGAATCGGTGGGCGGCGTGCCGACCGAGACCGTGACCGAGGATTGCCACTGCTCGCTCAGGATGCAGAAGAAGGGCTGGCGCACCGCCTATCTCCGCATCCCGCTCGCCGCCGGCCTCGCCACCGAGCGTCTGATGCTCCACATCGGCCAGCGCATGCGCTGGGGCCGCGGCATGATCCAGATTTTGCGCGTGGAGAATCCACTTTTTGCGCGCGGCCTGAATCTGGCGCAGCGGCTTTGTTACTTCAACGCGATGTTCCACTTCCTGTTTCCGCTGCCGCGCTTCGTGTTCCTGACGGCGCCGCTGGCCTTCCTCATCTTCGGCGAGAGCATCATCGCGGCCTCGCCGCTCGCCATCGTGGCCTATGCGGGGCCGCACATCGTCCTTTCGGTGACGACCAATTCGCGCATCCAGAAGACCGTCCGCCACTCCTTCTGGTCCGAGATCTATGAGACGGTGCTCACCGTCTACCTGCTGCCGGTGACGCTCTCCACGCTGCTCGACCCCAAGCGCGGCCGCTTCAACGTGACCGACAAGGGCGGCACGCTGGAGGAGGGCTATTTCGACCTGCGCGCCGTGGGCCCCAACATGTTCCTTGCCGCGGCCCTGCTGATCGGCCTCTTGCTCGGCATCTACGGCCTCGCCGCCAACGCCCCGCAGACGCTGGAATTCCAGGCCTTCGCGCTCAATGTCATCTGGGCGACCTTCTGCCTCATCGCGGTGCTGGCGGGCCTCGCCGTGGGCCGCGAGCGGCGCCAGGTGCGTTCGCGCGCCCGCGTCTCGGCCGAGGTGGAGGCCGCGGTGCTGCTGGCCGATGGCCGGCGCGTGGAGGGCATGTCGGAGGATCTTTCGCTGGGCGGCGCCGCGCTGCGCATGCCCGCCCCCGACAACTGGGGCGATGACAACCTCGTCATGGTCGAGCTCGATGCCGGCTCTCAGCGCGTGACCGTGCCGGCCGAGGTCTTGCGCTGGCAGGACGATCGTCTCAATTTGCGCTTCCTGCCCCAGGACATGCAGGACGAGGGCAGTATTGTGATAGCGACCCTCTGCCGCGCCGATGCCTGGGTGGACTGGGACAGCATCCGTGAGGATCGCCCCCTCCGCTCGTTGAAGGAAGTGCTTGTGTCGATTGGTGGTCTCTTCGCCGGTGGTTCGCAGTTCAGCTTCCGCAAGCGGACTCCGGCCGGGCGTTCGATCCAGGTGCCTGACACCATGCCGGACCTGGCCCAGGCCAAGGCCGAGGAGACGACGGCGCAGGCCGCGGTGAAGCGCGCGGGCCTGGCCCGCCCCTCGGTGCCCGCCGCGATCGCGTTCGGATTGCTCCTGGCCGCCGGCGCCGCCTCGGCACAGACGCGCGGCCCCCAGCCGCCGACCCTGTCGCCGCCGCCGCTCTCGGCCCCTCCCGCGCTGTCGCCCCCGCCCGGCCTCGCGCCGCCGCCCGCCCTGCCATCGGCGGTGGGCGGCCCGCCCGGCGGCCTGCCGAGCTTCGCCGCGCCGGCCGACCCCTCGGGCGGGCTCGCGGCCAACCCGCTGATGGCCGCCCCGGGGCAGGACGCGCCCGGCACCCGCACCGAGACGCGCACCCTGCGCCAACTCGGCCTGCGCGGCCCGATGCAGATGCGCGGCGTCTCCGACCTGCAGGGCCTGCTCTTCGGCGTGCGCGGCGATGAGGTCGTCACCTCTGCCCGGCTGACGCTGCAGGGCGCCACCTCGCCCGCGCTCATCCCTGAGCTGAGCCAGATCGCCTTCACGCTGAACGAGCAGTTCATCGGCACCATCCAGCCCGACCGCGCGCGGCCCGCCTTCGGCCCGCTGGAATTCCCGATCAATCCCTTCTTCTTCGCCGATGTGAACCGGCTGAACTTCCGCTTCACCGGCCGCTACGCCATCGAGTGCAACGACCCGCTCTCCGGCCTGCTCTGGAGCACCATCTCCGACAATTCGACCATCTCGCTCAGGCTGGAGCGCCTGCCCATCACGCGCGACCTCGCCCGCCTGCCCGAGCCCTTCTTCGACCCGCGCCAGCTGCGCGAGCCGCTGGTGCTGCCCTTCATCCTCCCCGACGTCGCGAGCAACGATGCGCTGCGGGCGGCGGCCATCGTCTCCTCCTGGTTCGCCGTGCAGGCGGATTATCGCGGATCGAGCTTCCCGGTCGGCAATGTGATCCCCCCGCGCGGCAATGCGGTGGTGGTCTCGGCCAGTCTCGACTCGATCCCGGGCCTGATCATGCCCCGGCTGGAGGGGCCCACCCTCGCCATCATCCCCAACCCGAATGATCCGCTCGGCCTGCTGCTCGTCATCGCCGGCCGCAACGGCCAGGAGGCGGTGGCCGCGGCGACCGCGCTCGGCGTGGGGCGCGAGGCGCTGAGCGGCGAACTCGCCACCATCCAGGCGCAGGACATCCCGCCGCGCCAGCCCTATGACGCGCCGCGCTGGGTGCGGGTGGACCGCCCGCTGCGCTTCGGCGAGATCATGGACCCGTCGGAGCTGCAGGCCTTCGGCTACGTGCCCGGCCCCATCGCCGTGCCCTTCCGCACCGCGCCCGATCTCTACACGGCGCGCGACCGCGCCCTCTCCGCGCAGATCCGTTTCCGCGCGCCGCCGGGCCCGATCATGGACGTCGCCGTCTCGCGCCTCGACGTCGCGCTGAACGACATCTATCTGCGCTCCGCGCCGCTCCGCTCGGCGGAGGCGACCTGGCCCTTCAACTGGATCCAGCGCCAGGTCACCCAGGCCGAGACGGATGAGGTGCAGATCGGCCTGCCGAGCTACATGCTGTTCGGCCAGAACGAGCTGCAGCTGCGCTTCGACATGCGCCCGCTGCACCGCGGCGACTGCATCGCCGTGCCGGGCGACATCCGCGCCTCGGTGGACCCCGACAGCACGATCGACCTCAGCGGCGCGCATCGCTTCACGACGCTGCCCAACCTGGCGTTCTTCACCTCCTCGGGCTTCCCCTTCACGAAATACGCGGACCTCTCGCAGACCGCCGTGGTCCTGCCCGAGCGCCCCTCCCAGGCGGAGCTGGAATCCTTCCTGACCATGCTGGGCCGCATCGCGGCCCTGGTGGGCTACCCGCCGGTGAACCTGCAGGTGGTGCGGCCGGATGCGCTGCCCTCCGTCGCCGGCAAGGACCTGCTGGTGATCGGCACGCTGGGCCGCCAGCCGGCGCTGCAGGCGCTGCTGCGGGACGGGCCGCTCCAGCTCGAGGGCAACCGCCTGACCGTCCGGCTGAACGACGCCTTCGGCGATTTCCGCAACCTCTTCGGCGGCGAGCGCCGCGGCGAGCTGGAGCGCGTCTCGGCGCTGCTGGCCAATCCGGGCGAGGCGCTGGGCGCGCTGCTCGGCTTCGAGAGCCCGCTGCAATCGGGCCGTTCGGTGGTGGCGCTCACCGGCTCCACCGCGGCCGGGCTGGAAGCGATGGTGACGGCGCTGCGCGACCCCGAGCAGGTGACCCGCGTGCAGGGCGACACGGCGATCCTCAGCGGCGGGCGCATCCAGGCCTTCCGCGTCGGCTCGACCTACACGCATGGCAGCCTGCCGCCCTGGCTCTGGCCGGAATACTTCATGAAGGACAACCCCTATGTGCTGCTGGGGGTCTTCCTGCTGGTGCTGCTGCTGATCCCGGGCCCGATCTACTGGGTGCTGCGCCGCCGCGCCGCGCAGCGCCTGCGCGAACGCTCGGTCTGATGATGCGCGACAAGACGTTGAAGAAGCACGAGGGCGAAAACAATGCCTGACACAAGCAACCGGACCATCACGCGCCGCGCCGGCCTGGCCGGCGCCTTGGCCGCGCCGCTCGCGCTGCGCGACGCCCGCGCCCAGCAGGCGAGCCTGGTCGAGATCGGCACCAATGGCTGGCTCTTCCCCGTCTGGGACCGGCTGGCGCGGGTGGACATGGCGGCGCTGCGCAACGCGCTGCAGACCGTGGGCGAGACCATCGGCATCCTGCGCGCCGCGCGTATCCAGGTGGCGATCCTCCTCATCCCGTCGCGCAAGCGCCTGATGCGGCAATTCCTGCCCGCCGGCTCCCAGGTCTCGCCCGAGGCGGCGCAGCGCTACAGCCTGAGCGTCACGGAACTGACCCGCGCCGGCGCCCTGGTGCCCGACCTGGACGCGTTGTTCCGCAACCAGATGCAGCGCGACGCGTCCCACCCTCTCTTCTTCAAGACCGACACGCACTGGACGCCGATGGGCGCCGAGCTCGCCGCCGTCGAAATGGCGCGCCAGATGCGCGAACGTCTGCAGCTGCCGGCCAGCCCGCGCCCCGGCACCCGGCTGGGCGACCTGCGCCCCATGCAGCTCGCCGCCGGCGATCTGACGCAGCATGTGCCGCCCGCGCAGCGTGCCGCCTATGGGCCAGAGACCTCGCTCATCCGCCAGATCCTGCCGCCTGAGGGCGCGGCCGCGCTGATCGAGGATGACAGCTACGACACGGTCATCGTCGGCACCAGCAATGTGCAGCCACGCTTCGGCTTCCAGCCCGTGCTGTCCAACCAGCTGGTCCGCCCGGTCGGGCTCTCCTGGAAGCCCAACAATGTGGGCACCTACGCCACCCTGCTCGACTACCTCCGCAGCGACGCCTTCAAGCAGCAGCGCCCGCGCGCCCTGGTCTGGAACCACCTGGAGCAGGACATGGTGAACACCACGAACAATTCCTCCTGGGGGCAGGCGGCCATCGCGCCCGCCGAGTTCCTCAACCAGGTCCGGCGGGCCGTGGCATGAGGCAGGCGCTTCTCGCCCTCGCGGCCGGCCTCGCCATCGGATTCGGTTCGGTGGGCCAGGCGCGCGCCCAGGGCCAGGTCTATGACCCGGTGCCCCCGCGCGGCTCGGCCTATGTGCGCCTGGTCAACGTCTTGCCGGGCGAGGTCCAGGCGCGGCCCGACTTCCTGCCGCAGCAGCGCCTGGGCACCGCCCCGGCCCAGCGCGTCATGGCCTTCACCACGGTCGAGAATGTGGCCAACCGCCAGCTCCGCCTGGAATTCCAGGAAGGCCAGCGCCGCGGCCAGGCGACCCTGCGGGTCGAGCCGGGGAGCTTCGTCACCGTGCTGCTGCACGCCGCCCCCGGCGGCGGGCTGGCCGCCACGGCGATCGTGGACGCGGCCGATTTCAACCGCGCCCGTGCGCGCCTCGCCTTCTACAACGCCATGCCGGACTGCCCGGCGGCGGGCCTCGCGATCCAGCCCTCGGGCCCCGCGGTCTTCGAAGGCGTGCCGAGCCTCGCCACCCGCGCGCGCAGCGTGAACCCGGTGGCGGCCGAGATCCGCGCCACCTGCGGCGACCGCGCCAGCGCGCCCTTCGCGCTGGAGGGGCTGGAGGCGGGCGGCATGTACAGCATCTGGATGATCAGCGGCGCCCAGCCCCAGGCCTTCATGACCCGCGACACCACGGCGGTCTGGCGGCCGTGACGGAGCGCCGGGGATGCTGAGCCGCATGGATCGGAAGCGACGCCGCCTCATGCGGCGCGCCTGGGGGCGTGATGCCGCCGGGATGGCCGCCGGGCTCGTCCTGGCCGGGCTGCCCGCGGCCGCGCAGCAACCGCCCGTGCTCTCGCCCCCGCCGCCGGTCCTGTCGGCGCCGCCCGTGCTCTCGCCGCCGCCCCTGACCCAGGCGCCCAGCCTCTCGCCCCCGCCATTGCTCTCGCCGGCCCCGCCCACGCTCTCCCCGCCTGCGGATGCGACGCCCGCCGCCGCGCCGCGCGCCGCCGCGCCGATGGGAAGCGACACGCGCATGTCGGGCGGCGCCGCCTCCACCAACCTGCTGGAGCAGGCCGCCTTCTGGCAGCAGCAGGGCCAGACCGAGCGCGCGCTGCAGACGCTCGACCGCCTGCTCACCGTGGAGCCCAACAACATCGAGGCGCTGGCGAGCGCCGTCGAACTCGCCTCGCTCAGCAGCCAGCCCGAGGCCGCGCGCCGCTATCTGCTGCGCCTGCGACGCCTGGCGCCGAATGACCCGCGCCTGACGCGGGGCGAGGAGCTGCTCCGCGTCACCGGCGAGGATTCCGAGGCGCTGGCCGCGGCCCGCCAACTCTCGCGCGCCGGCCGCGCCGAGGAAGCGGTGGCGCGCTACCGGCAATTGTTCCGCAACGGCCGCATTCCGCCCGCGCTCGCCTCCGAATATTTCCAGGTGCTGGCCGGCGCCTCCGAGGCGGGCTACCGCCAGGCGATCCAGGAACTCGGCCAGATGGCCGCCGCCGCGCCGAATGACTCCCAGCTCGCGCTGACCTACGCCCAGCTCCTCACCTATCGCGAGGAGACGCGCTCGGACGGCGTGGACCGGCTGGCGCAGCTCTACAACCAGCGCGGCGCGCGCGAGGCGGCCCGCGCCGCCTGGCGGCAGGCGCTCCTCTGGCTGGGCGACGAGCCGGAAACCGCCGCGCGCATCCGCGCCTATCTCGCGCTGAACCCGGGCGATCGCGAGCTGGAGGAGAAGATCCGCGCCTCCGAGGTGGTGATCGCCCCTGGTGCCTCGGCGCGCATCTTCGGTTGGGGCGCGGTGGATGCCGGACGCAACGCGGAGGCCGAGCAGCAGTTCAACGCGGCGCTGGCGATCGATCCGAACGATACGGAGGCCATCCTCGGCCTCGCCGTGCTGCGCAAGATCCAGAACCGGATGACCGAGGCACGGAACCTGCTGGACCGCGCCATCGCCCTCTCGCCCGACCGGGCGGAGGAATTCACCCGCGCGGTGGGCGACCTCACGCCCTGGAACACCGCCGGCCGCGGCGGCGGCGGCGGCGGCGGGAATTTTCTCGGCCCCAGTGGCCTCGCCTGGCGCGCGCTGGAGCGCGGCGACCTCGACCGCGCGGATCAGCTCGCCCGGCGCGGCCTCACCGCGCGCGGCCAGCAACGCCTCGACAGTGAGCTGATCCTCGGCCAGATCGCGATCCTGCGGCGCGATTTCGTGGCCGCCGAGACGCGCTTCCGCAACGCGCTGACGCTGCGCCCGCGCCAGCGTGACGCGATGGGCGGCCTCTACCTCGCCCTCATCGGCCAGGACCGCATCGCCGAGGCCGAGGCCTTCCAGCGCGAGATGGGCCTGCCGCCGAACCAGGATGTGATGGCCGCCCGCGCCTTCAGCCTGCGCGACCGCGCGGCGCTGACCGACAATCCCGAGCAGTCGCTCGCCCTGCTGCGCCAGGCGCTCTCCATGGCGCCGAACAACCCCTGGATCATGCTCGACGCGATCCGCAAGCTGCGCGCCCTCGGCCAGAATGCGGAAGCGGCGGAGATCTCGGCCCGGCTGGAGCGCGACACGACGGCCGATGCCTCCACCGCCGCGGCCCTCGCCGCGCTGGATGAGGAGCGCTTCGGCGCCGTCGTCGCCCTGCTGGAGCGCGTCCCGGTGCGCGTCCGCAACGCCGACATGAACCGGCTGCTGACGCAAAGCCGCCGCGAATTCGAGATCCGGCAGCTCGAACTCCAGGTGCGCGAGGGGCGCCCCGGCGCGCTGGACCAGCTGCTGGCCGGCGCCGGCCGGCGGGACCCTGCCTTCACCGTCGGCCCCGCCACGGTGCGCGCCTTCGCCCGGCTGAACGACCCGGTCCGCGCCGGCATGGCCGCGCGCGCGGCGCTGGCCGCCAATCCCAACACCAGCGCCGCCGACCGCATCGCGCTCGCCTCCGCGCTGATCGAGGCCAACCGGCTGGAGGATGCGAGCGCGCTCGCCCAGCCCTTGCTGGCCGACCGCAACCTGCCCGCTGAAACCCGGCGCGAACTGGCCGCCGTGATGGAATCGGGCGCGGTGCAGCAGGCCGATGCGCTGGGCCTGCGGAACGAGCCGGGCCAGGCCTATCAGGCGCTGGCCCCCGCACTCGCCGCCTCGCCCGCCAGCGTGCCGCTGAACATGGCCCTCGTCCGCCTTTATGTCGCGCAGAACCGCACCGAGGAGGCGCGCATCCTGGTGGATGCCGTGCTGGAGCGCGACCCGCGCAACCTCACCGCGCGCCTCGCCAAGGTGGACCTCGCCATCGCCGAAGGGCGCCTGCGCGAGGCCGATGCCCTGATCGCCGAGACCGCCTTCCTCCATCCGGGCGAGCTCCAGGTGACGATGGCCGAGGCCCGCGTCGCCCGCGCGCGCGGCGAACTCGGCCGCAGCCTGCGCCTGCTGGAAAGCGCCGGCACGCGGCGGCTCGAGCATCTGCGCAACAGCGGCCAGCTGGCCGAGGCGCGGCTCACGCAGCTCGCGCTCAACCCGCAGCGCGGCGGCCCCGGCCCGACCCAGCTGCACGACCCGCTGACCGCGCAGATCGCGCAGGAGCTGATCCGCGCGCGTGACGAGGCGGCGACCTGGGTCCAGGCCGGCGCCATGCTCGGCTATCGCGGCGGCGACGCCGGCACCTCCCGCCTGACGACGCTGACCGTGCCGGTCGAGGTCACGACGCCCATGCCGGGCAACCTGCCCGGCCGCGTCGTGGTGGGCGTGGATACGGTGGTGCTCAACGCGGGCAACCTCAACACCGGCTCGCTCAATGCGCGCCTCTTCGCCGAGAACGCGGTGCAGCCCTTCGGCACCTATCGCGCCGGGCCCGAGACGCAGGAAGGTGCGGCGCTGCGCGCCGCCTATCTCGGCCGCAACTTCCGCGCCGATATCGGCTCGACGCCGCTCGGCTTCGCCCGCACCAACATCGTGGGCGGGGCGGAGGTGGTGCCGCGCATCAACGAGCAGCTGCGCATGCGGCTCTCCTTCGATCGGCGCGCCGTGACGGACAGCATGCTCTCCTATGCCGGCATGCCCAATTCGGTGGTGGGCGCGCCCTGGGGCGGCGTGATCCGCACGGGCGCCCGCCTGCAATTCGAATGGGCGCCCTCGCAGCGCTTCGGCACTTATGCGGGTGCCGGCTACAGCATATACCGGGGCGACAACGTCCAGAACAACGCCCGCGTGGATGCCGGGATCGGCGCCTATTACTCCGTGCTGCGCCAGCAGAACCAGCAGCTCACCATGGGCGTGGACCTGCGGTATTTCGGCTTCGACAAGAACCTGGGCGGCTTCACCTTCGGTCAGGGCGGCTATTTCAGCCCGCAGCAGAACATCATCGCCTCGCTCCAGGCGGAATACATCGCCCGTTGGGGCGACTGGTCGCTGCGGACCATCGGCGCGGTGGGCTACCAGAACTTCCGCACGGCGGCCTCGCCGACCTTCCCGACCAACCCGGCCTTGCAGCAGCAGGTCGTCAACGCCTCCTTCTTCGACAACACCACGCCGGTCACCAGCGCCGCCACCCGCAGCAGCGGCATCACCGGCTCGGTCTTCGGCAATCTGGAATACGCCGTCACGCCCAATGTCCGCCTCGGCCTCGCCGGCCGCTTCGAGAAGGTGGGCGACTACCAGGACACGGTGGGCCTCTTCTACCTGCGCTGGCGCCTGGACCGTCCGCGCGAGGATCTGCTGCCCCTCCTCGCCGGCGGCGCGGCGCCGACGCCCAATGTGAACGACCCGATGCAGTCGAGCTTCGCCTCGGGCAGGCCCGAATGGGTCGGCCTGCCCTCCGGCGCCGCCCGGCCGACCTGGTGACGTGAGCGCCACCGCCCCGTTGCGCCGCATCGCCCTGGCGGCGGGCCTGCTGCTGGCGGCGGGCCTGCCCGCGATCGCCGCCTGCCCGGCGCCGCCCCCCGGCCCGCGCCCGGTGACGGTGATGCCCGCGCCCGGCCCCTGGGCCGAATGGCGCAACGCCGTGAACGGCCTCACCGGACGGCTGCGCGGGACGGACCTCGCCCAGGCGCGCATCGCCTTCGTGGGCGATTCCATCACCGAGGGCTGGCAGCCCAACCTCTTCCGGATGTTCTACGGCCATCGCGGCGGGCTGAACCTCGGCATCGGCGGGGACACGACGCAAAGCCTGCTCTGGCGCCTGGACAACGGGCATTGGCCGGCCGCCCTCCAGCCCCAGGCCATCGTGCTGCTGATCGGCACGAACAATATCGGCCATGGCAACCGGCCGGAGGATGTGGCGCAGGGCGTCGGCGCGGTGATCGAGAAGCTGCAGCGCCTCGCCCCCCAGGCGAAGATCCTGCTGCTCGGCGTGCTGCCGCGCGGCATCTACGCGAATGACCCGATGCGCGCGCCGATCGCGCGGCTGAACCAGATGCTGGCCGCCTGCGCCGACAACCAGCGCGTCATCTACAGCGAGCCCGGCCAGCTCATGGTGGACGGGCAGGGCGTGCTCTACGACTGGGTGGCTTTCGACTGGCTGCACCTGACGCTGACCGGCTATGCCATCCTCTCCACCGCCATCGAGGGGCATCTCAGGCTGGCGTTGCAGCGGTAGGGCCAGCCCTCGCCGTCAGGCGGGCTCCAGCAGCCCCATGGCCCACAGCTTCCGCGCGAATGCGGAATCGCCCGGCGCCGCGCCCTCGGCCAGTGCCGACAATTCGGCCACCTGCTGCGGCGCGAGCGGCAGGGCGCCGCCGGTCCAGAACAGCGTCGCCGTGCCATCCTCCGCCTGCACCAGGTGGGAATGCATGCCCTCGGTCAGGCGCAGCGCGCCCTCGGGCATGGGGGCGAAGAGGCCCCGCGCGGGCAAGGGCTGCCGGTCCCGCGCCAATTGCTCCAGCATCAGGTTGGCGAGGCGCTCGGCATGGGCGGGGGTGGCGAGGCCGGTGAGCTTCTCCGCCAGGGCGGGCAGCAGGTCGGCCTCGCCGATGCGCCAGGTGGGGATGCTTTCGCGCAGCGCGGGGTCGGCCAGCTCGGCCTCGTCCAGCAGCGCGCGGATGGCCTGCGCCCAGGAGGCCTCCATGAAGCCGATGGTGGCATGGAGCGAGCGCTCGCCCGCCTCGGTTGCCGCGTCATGCATGATGCCGCGCGGGATGTAGAGCGCGTCGCCCGGCTCCAGCACCAGCACATGCGGCTCGCCGATGGGGGGCATGTTGCCGGGCCAGGGTGTGCGGCGCGTGGGGCGCTCCACCCGCTCGCCATCCCAGATGCGCCAGCGCTTGCGGCCCTCCACCTGCAGCACCAGCACGTCATGCGTGTCGAAATGCGTGCGGAAGCCCTGGGCGGCCGGCGGCGTCAGGTAGATGTTGGACTGGACGGCGTGCAGGAAGAGCCGCTCCAGCCCCCGGCAGAACTTCCCGAGCGGCGGGTGCGTCTCATGGAATTGCGAGACGACGAGCGAGGCGCCGGCATCGAAGCGCTCGAGCAGCCGGGGCAGGTCCACGCGGCCATCGGGCAGGGCGAATTCCTCCTCCGGCACGCCGGCGCTGCCGTTGCGCGCCTCATCCGCCATGGCGATGCGCGGCGTGCGCGCGCCATCGGTGCGCAGATGCGCGTCGAGGTCGGCGATGCTGAGCAATGGCGCGAAGCGGTCCGGGCGGGAGCCTTTGAAATGGCGCCATTCGAGCCCCTCGCGGAGCGCCAGCGCCTCATCCACGCTCATGCCCTCGAAGGCCAGCGCGAAGGCCGCCTCGGTCAATCCCTGTTGCATCTGTCCGGCTCTGTGTGGGGCGGCGGCTACCAGCGGCCCTGGCCGGGCGCGTCGCGCGGGTCGGAATCGGTGCGGCCGGTGCGATAGCCGCCCCGCCCGCGGCCCGCGCCGTCGCTCGGGTCGCGGTCGGTCACGCCGGTGCCGCGCGAGCCGCCGCGGCCATTGCCCGGGCCGTCGCTCGGATCGCGGTCGGTGATGCCGGTGGTGCGGTAGCCGCCCCGGCCCTGGCCGGCCGCGTCGCGCGGGTCGGAATCGGTGCGGCCCGTGCCGCGGTAACCGCCGCGGCCATTGCCCGGGCCGTCGCTGGGGTCGCGGTCGGTGATGCCGGTGCCGCGATAGCCACCACGGCCATTGCCTGGCCCGTCGCTCGGGTCCCGATCGGTGATGCCGGTCCCGCGCGAGACGACGGGGCCGGGCGCGTTGGGCACGCAGGCGGCCAGTGCCGTGCCGGTGCCGCCGAGGGCGGCGACCCGCAGGACCAGGAGGCGGCGGGAGAGGCGGCTTTCCATCGGGGTTCCTCGTGTCCTGTCTCGTTGGCGGACGATCCGCAAGCGGAAGAGTGCACAGCCGGGGCGGGGAACACAATCTCCGTCGTGGCGCACCCCGCCCGTGGGGCCGCCCTCAGCGGCGGCCGCGCCCGGCGCCGTCCGAGGGATCGCTGTCGGTGCGGCCGGAGCGGCCACGCCCCGGCCCATCGGTCGGGTCGCGGTCCGTGTAGCCGGTGGAGGAGCCGGCGCCGCGGCCGCGCCCGGCGGCGTCGCGCGGGTCGGAATCGGTCGCGTTGGTGCGGTATTGCCCATCGCCCGAGCCACGGCCCCGCCCGGCCGCGTCGCGCGGATCGGCATCGGTCACGTTGCGCTGTGCCGCAGCCTCGCCGGGGAGCACGGCGGCGGCGATGAGCCCGGCGCCACCCCCCGCGCGCGCGACGATGAGGCGGCGGCTCAGCCGCGGATCGCTGGGGTCGGACATGGCTTCCTCGGTGTTGCTGTTGTCTGTCCTGGGCCCGGACCTTCCTTGGACATGGGATGTTGGGCTATGCTGTCTTTGGAAAACAAGGCGCGTGTCGCGAAAATGACGTTTCTTCCCAGGAGTTAATGGGACGTCGCGCCACGCCCGCCTTGCGACGACGCCCCGGAGAAACGCCATGAACGCCCCAACCCTGCCCGTGCTCTACACGGCGCTCGAACCCCTCGATCGCGAGCGCCATGGTGCGCTCCAACTGCGCGACGTGGGGCACGGCTTCGCGGCGCACCTCTCCTCCATCCCGCTCGCGGTCGAGGAATTCGCGCTGGCCGGACGCCACATGCCGGTGGTCTTCGCGGCGACGGCGCCGCACATGCCGGTGGCGCTGACCGGCCTGGCGCCTGACCGCAACCTCTTCGTGGATGAGAAGGGCGCCTGGCGCCGGGGCACCTATGTGCCGGCCTATCTGCGCCGCTATCCCTTCCTCCTGGTCCGCGCCGCGGCCGATTCCGACCAGCTCGTCCTCTGCATCGACCCCCAGGCGCCGCAATTCGCGGCCTCGGGCGGCGAGCCGCTCTTCGACGCCGAGCGCAAGCCCGCCCCGCTGGCCAGCAAGGCGCTGGACTTCACCCGTTCGGTCGAGGCCGCCTTCCGCAAGACGCAGGAATTCGCCGAGGGCCTCTCGCTCATGGGCCTGCTGCAGCCGGCCGCGACCCAGTTCGAATGGGAGGGCAAGCCCTTCCGCGTGGATGGCTTCCACGCCGTGGACCGCGAGCGCCTGGCCACGCTGACCGGCGAGCAGCTGGCGACACTGCGCGACAAGGGCTGGCTGGACGCCATCTACGCCCACCTGCTTTCCCTGGGAGGCATTCCCGAACTGAAGCAGATTCAGAGCTGAGACGATGCAGCGCAGAAGCCTTCTCACCGCCGCGGCGCTGCTGCCGGCCCTCGCGCATGAGGCGCGGGCGCAGCAGCGCTTCGCCAATATCAGCATGTTCATCCCCGCCGGCCCCGGCGGCGGGTGGGACGGCCTGGGCCGCGCCATCGAGCAGGTGGCGCGCCCGGCCGGCCTCGTCGGCAATTTCCAGTTCGAGAATGTGGGCGGCGCGGGTGGCATCGTCGGCCTGCCGCGCTTCATCTCGCAGCGGCGCGGTCGGCCGGATGCGCTGATGGTCGCGGGCTCGGTGATGGTGGGTGCGGTGCTTACCAACCGCTCACCCATGGGTCTCGCCAATGTCACGCCCATCGCGCGCATGACGCAGGAGGTGGGGGTCGTCGTCGTCCCCGCATCTTCCGAGATCCGCGACATCGCGGGCCTGCTTGCGGCCTTCCGCGCCAATCCGGGCGGCACCTCGGTGGGCGGCGGCAGCGCGGGCGGCACGGACCACATCACGCTCGGCCTGATCCTGAAGGCGCTGGGCCGCAATGCGCGCGAGGGCAGCTACGTCGCCTTCGCGGGCGGTGGGCCGGCCCAGGCCGCGATCCTGGGCGCGCAGGTGAAGGCCGGCATCTCCGGCTACTCCGAGTTCGCCGAGCAGATCCGCGCCGGCCGGATGCGCGCGCTGGCCACCACCGGCGAGACGCGCAGCGACCCCGCCATCCCGACGCTGAAGGAAGCGGGCGTGGATGTCGTCACGGCCAATTGGCGCGGCGTCTTCGGCGCGCCCGGCATCAACCCGACCCAGCGCGCCGCGCTGGTGAACCTGATGACGGAGCTGAACGCGCTCCCCGCCTGGCGCGAGCTGCTGGCCACGCGCGGCTGGGACAACGCCTTCCTGCCGGGTGCGGAGTTCGACCGCTTCCTGGCGGCCGATATCGCGGCGACCGAGGTGGTGCTGAAGGAACTGGGCCTCGCCGGGTAAAGCGCCCGGCGTGAATGGGCGTCATCACCGGGCGTGATTTCGCCGGCGGGGCGGGGCCCCCCATCTTCCCTGGCAAGGGGGCGGCATGCCCCGCCCCGAGCCAAGGAGTTGCCCGAAGATGTCCCTGTTCTCCCCCATCCGCCTCGGCGCGCTGGAGCTGAAGAGCCGCGTGGTGATGGCGCCGATGACGCGCAACCGCTCGCCCGGCCAGGTGCCCAATGCGCTGAACGCCGAATACTACGCCCAGCGCGCCGGCGCCGGCCTGATCGTGACCGAGGGCACGATGCCCGATGCCTCGGGCCGCGGCTATATCGACATCCCCGGCCTCTACGACGCCACGCAGGTGGGAGGCTGGCGTCAGGTGGCGCAGGCGGTGCACGCCAAGGGCGGCCATATCTTCGTGCAGCTGATGCACACCGGCCGCATCTCCCACCCGGATTTCCTGGACGGTGCGGCCCCCGTCGCCCCTTCCGCGATCCAGGCCCCAGGCCAGATCTACACGCATGAGGGCATGAAGCCGCACGGCACGCCCCGCGCGCTCGAGGCCGCCGAGATCCCGGCGCTCATCGCCACCTATGGCCGTGCGGCCAGGCTGGCGCGCGAGGCCGGGCTGGATGGCGTCGAGGTGCATGGCGCGAATGGCTACCTGCCGGGCCAGTTCCTTGCCCCCAACACCAACCAGCGCACCGATGAATGGGGCGGCTCCGTCGAGAACCGCGCGCGCTTCATGTTGGGCGCGGTGGATGCGGCGGTGGCGGCGATCGGCGCCGATCGCGTGGGCGTGCGCCTCTCGCCCGGCGGCACCTTCAACGACATCCAGGACCCGGACGCGCCGGCCACCTACGCTTACGTCGCGGCCGAGCTGGCGAAGCGGAACCTCGCCTACCTGCACGTCTACAACACCCATCCGGGCTTCGACGTGCCGGCGCTGATCCGCGCCCATTACAAGGGCACGCTGATCCTGAACGGCGGCTATGACCGCGCGCGGGCCGAGGCGGACATCGCCTCCGGCCTCGCCGACCTCATCGCCTTCGGCGTGCCCTACCTGGCCAACCCGGACCTCGCGGCGCGCCTGGCCCAAGGAGCCGCGCTGAACACGCCGGATCAGGCGACCTTCTATGGCGGCGGGGCCAAGGGCTACACGGACTACCCGGCGCTCGTCGCCTGAGCGCCGTCGCGGCGGGCCAGCCAGATGGTGTGCCCGCCGCATTCCGGATCCTCCGCGCGGTGATCCAGCACGGCGAAGCCGTGCCCTGCGAGCAGGGCGCGGTACTCCGCGGGCGAGAGGCTGGCGTGATGCAGCGTCTCGCCCTCGAAGCAGCCCAGCGCCACGCCCTCTGACGGGCCGCTCGTGAACATCAGCGCGGCCCCCGGCGCCGCGTGGCGGGCGAAGACGGCGAAGATCGCGCGTTGGTCCGCGTGATCCAGGTGGAAGAAGCTGTCCCAGGCCAGGATGCCATCGTAGCGCCGGCCGAGATCGAGGCCGCGCATATCGGCCAGCACCCACTCCTGCCCTGGAAACCGCGTGCGGCAGAGGGCCAGCAGGCTCGGCGCGCTGTCCACGCCGGTCACGCGAAACCCCAAGCCGATGAGATGCGCCGCGATCGGCTCGCCCATGCCGCAGCCGAGGTCCAGCACCGCCCCGCCGGGTGGGATCAGCGCGGTGAAGCGGGCCAGCCAGGCGCGCTCCATCAGACCCCGCCCGCGCTGCGCGTCGAAGGCCGCCGCGTGGCGTTCATACAGGCCGATGATGTCTTCCGCGCTCATCGCGCCAGCATGGCGGGGCAGGGGAGGGGGCGAAAGCTTCCCCGCATGACAAGCTTGCCACGCGCCAGACAGGTGACGGATGGCATGAATCCGCCAAGACTGACGGGTGAGGAAACGCGAGGCCGCATGACGCACCGAATCCCCTGGCCCGACCTTTTGGCGGGCCTGTTCGTGCTGGCCTTCGGCCTGGTCGGCTTCTGGCAGGCGGGCGCCATCCCGGTCTCGCCGCTCTATGCCCAGGTCGGCCCCAAGGCCGTGCCCTATGTGGTGGCGAGCGGCATGACGCTGCTGGGCGCGCTGCTGGTGTTCTCGGCGCTGCGCGGCGGCTGGTCCGCCCAGGTGGCGGAGGTGGCGGAGGCCGGGCCGCCCAACCTGCGCGCGCTCGGCCTGCTCGGTGCGGGGCTGCTCGCGAACCTGGTGCTGATCGGCCCGGCCGGCTTCTCCATCGCCGCCTCCGCGCAATTCGTGCTGGTGGCCGCCGCCTTCGGCAGCCGGTCCATGGCGCGCGACATGCTGATCGCGCTGCCGCTCACGCTGCTCGTCTGGTTCCTCTTCGTGCAGGGGCTGGGCGTGAATATCGGCGCGGGGCTGCTCGAAGGGCTGGTCCTGCGCGCGCTCGGGCAGGAGGTGCCGTGATGGAGGCGATCAACGGCCTTGCCCTCGGCTTCTCGCACGCGCTGACGCTGACCAACCTCGCCTGGGCGCTGCTCGGCTGCTTCCTCGGCACGGCGGTGGGCGTGCTGCCCGGCATCGGCCCCGCGCTGACCATCGCGCTGCTGCTGCCCATCACCTTCCAGGTGAGTGCCACGGGCGCCTTCATCCTCTTCTGCGGCGTCTTCTACGGCGCGATGTATGGCGGCAGCACCACCTCCATCCTGTTGAACGCGCCGGGCGAGAGCGGGTCCATCATCACCGCCCTCGAAGGGGCGAAGATGGCGCGCAATGGCCGCGCGGGGCCCGCGCTGGCGACGGCGGCCATCGGCAGCTTCGTGGCCGGCGTGGTGGGCACGCTGGGCATCGCCTTCCTCGGCCCCGTCATCGTGGATTTCGCGCTGGTGCTGGGCCCTGCCGAGTATTTCTGCCTGATGGTGCTGTGCTTCGTCACCGTCTCCGCCGTGTTGGGTGGTTCGGCGCTGCGCGGGCTTGTCAGCCTCTTCTTCGGGCTCACGCTGGGCCTGGTCGGCATTGATCTGCAGACCGGCCAGCCGCGCATGACCTTCGGCCTGCCGGAATTGTTCGATGGCGTGAACGTCGTGCTCGTCGCCGTCGCCCTCTTCGCGGTGGCCGAGGCGCTGCACATGGCCTGGCGCCATCACGGCGGCGAAGCGCAGGTGCTGCCGGTGGGCCACCTCATGCTTTCGCGCTCCGACCTCAGGCGCAGCTTCTGGCCCTGGATGCGCGGCGCGGGCCTCGGCTTTCCCTTCGGCGTGCTGCCGGCCGGCGGGACCGAGATGCCGACCATGCTGAGCTACTACGCCGAGCGGAAGCTGGTCGCGCCCGAGCACGCCCATGAATTCGGCACGACCGGCGCCATCGAGGGCGTGGCCGGCCCCGAGGCCGCGAACAACGCCGCCGCCGCCGGCATCCTGGTGCCGATGCTGACGCTGGGCCTGCCCACTTCGGCCACGGCGGCCATCATGCTGAGCGCCTTCCAGAGCTACGGCATCCAGCCCGGCCCCTTGCTCTTCGAGAGCCAGCCGGACTTGGTCTGGACGCTGATCGCGTCCCTCTTCGTGGCGAATGTGATGCTGGTGGTGCTGAACCTGCCGCTGGTGGGCCTCTGGGTGAAGATCCTGAAGATCCCGACGCCGCAGCTCTATGCCGGCATCCTGGTCTTCGCCACCATCGGCACCTACGGGATTTCCAACTCCATCGTGGACCTGATCCTGCTCTACGCCATCGGGATCATCGGCATGTTCATGCGCCGCTTCGACTTCCCGGTGGCGCCGGTGGTGATCGGCATGATCCTTGGGCCCATGGCCGAACAGGCGCTGCGCCAGGCGCTGACCATCAGCGAGGGCAACTGGATGGTCTTCGTGACACGGCCGGGCAGCCTGGTGATCCTGCTGGTGGCGGTGGCGGCGCTGCTGGGGCCGAGGATTTATGGGATGTGGGCGCGGCGGCGGGCGGCCTGAGGCGGTGGGCCGACTGTGCTTGATTCGCACATCGCGTTTGTGCATTTTCCGCCCATGAAGCTCGCTGACTATCTCGAACGCACCGACACGACGCTGCAGGCCCTCGGTGAGCGCCTGGGCGTCTCCCACACCACGGTGCTGCGCTGGGCCACCGGGCAGGCGGTCCCTCGCGGCCGCGCCCGGATGGAGGCCCTGGCCCGCGCCACCCAGGGCGCCGTCACCGCCGCCGATTTCTTCCCGGAGGCCGCGCCTGCCCCGGCGGGCCTCGCCGAAACCCAGGCCCCCTTCGCCGCCGAGGCGGAGGCGCTCGGCCTCGACGCCGCCGCCATCGCCGCCCGCGCCGTGCAGGAGGCGATCCGCGCTGAGAAGGCCCGCCGCTGGCTCGCCGAAAACAGCGAGGCCATCGAAGCCCACAACCGCTGGGTCGAGGAACACGGCCTTCCTCTCGCCGAATACCGCATGTTCTGAGGTGGCGCGTTTCGACCTGTACCGGCCGAAGCGTGGCCCCGGCTATCTCCTCGACATCCAGTCGGGCTGGCTGGAGCACTTGCCATCGCGCGTGATCGTGCCTCTCCTGCCACCCACGCCGGCCCTGCCGGTGATCCGGGACCTGACCCCGGTCTTCCGCATCGGCGAGGAGGAGGTGGCCATGATGACGCACTACCTCACCGCCATCCCCAAGCGCGAACTGGGCCCCGCCATCGGCTCGCTCGCCGCCCAGCAGGATGAGATCACCCGCGCGCTCGACATGCTGATGACGGGTTTCTGACCATGCCCGAAGCCCCCCTGCTCAAACCCGAGGATGGCGTGGCGGAGCCCGACCGCCGCCGGCGCTGGGTCTCGCCGCTGTTGCGGCGCATCCTGCTGGTGAACGCGCTGCCGCCTGCGCTGCTCGCGGCGGCCCTGCTCTATCTCGACCAGTACCAGAACGGCCTGCTCGCCGCCGAGGTCGAGGCCATGCGGACCCAGGCGCGCATCTATGCCGGCGGCATCGCGGAAGCCGCCGTCCGCATCCAGGATGACCGCGCCGTGCTGGTGCCCGAGGTCGCGCGCCCGCTGCTGCGCCGGCTGGTCGAGCCCTCGCCCAACACCCAGGCGCGGCTCTTCGACACGGCCGGTCTCGTCGTCGCCGACAGCCGCGTGCGCGAGGCCTCGGGCGGCGCCGTCGTCACCGAGCCCTTGCCCGCGCCGGCCCCGCGCGGCGCCCTCTCCGACACCGTCTCCGGCCTCTATGAGCGCGTGCTGGGCCTGCTGCCGCGCCAGGCGCTGAACCCCGTGGTGCTCGACACCACGCCCGATGCGCAAAGCTTCGACTGGCAGCCCGATCTCGGCCCCGAGCGCCAGGCCGAGCTGCGCCTGGCGCTGGAGGGCGGCGTCACCCCCTATATCCGCCGCACGCCCGATGGCCGGCTGCTGGTCAGCGTGGCCGAGCCGGCGCGGCGCGGTGCCCAGGCCGTCGGCATCGTGCTGCTGACGCGCGAGGCGCGGGAGGTGGATGCGCGCCTGTTCGAGATTCGCGCCAGCGTGCTGGGCCTCTTCGTGCTGGCGCTGATCCTCACCGTCGCCGTCTCGCTCTATCTGGCCCGCACGCTGGCCAGCCCGATCCTGCAACTCGCCGGCGCCGCGGCCGAAATGCGCCAGGGCAAGGGCCGCAGCGGCAGCGTTCCGGAGCGCCTGCTCGACCGGCAGGACGAGATCGGCATCCTCTCGCGCGACCTTCAGGCCGCCGCCCGCGCGCTCTGGGCGCGCATCGACGCCAATGAGCGCTTCGCCGCCGATGTGGCGCATGAGCTGAAGAACCCGCTGACCAGCGTGCGCAGCGCGATCGAGACGCTGCGCCGCGTGGAGGACCCGGCGCAGCAGAAGCGTCTGCTTGGCATCATCGCCAATGACGCGGTGCGGATGGACCGGCTGATCGGCGACATCGCCGATTCCTCACGCGTGGATGCCGAACTCTCGCGCACCGTGGCCGAGCCGGTGGATATCGGCCCGATCCTCGCCGTGCTGGTGGAGCTGCACAACACCACGCGCACGCCGCGCGACCCGCTGATGGAGCTGGAGGCGCCGGACAAGCTGGTCGCGATGGGTGTGGAGGATCGCCTCGTGCAGGTCTTGCGCAACCTGCTGGGCAACGCCGTCTCCTTCAGCCCGGATCATGGCCATGTCTGGCTGCGCGCGCGCGAGGCGGGGGTGGAGGTGGAGATCACCGTCGAGGACGAAGGCCCTGGCATCCCCGATGCGAAGCTTGAGGGCATCTTCGACCGCTTCTACTCCGAGCGCCCGCGCGGCGAGCGCTTCGGCCAGCATTCCGGGCTCGGCCTCTCCATCTCGAAGCAGATCATCGAGGGGCTGCGCGGCCGCATCAGCGCCGAGAACCGGCGTGACGCGGCGGGGAAGGTGCTGGGCGCGCGGTTTGTCGTGCGGCTGCCGAAGGCGTAGCCGCGCGCCAGGGAATTCGTGCGGCTGCCGAAGGCGTAGCCGCGCGCCAGGGAATTCGTGCGGCTGCCGGAGGCGTCGAAGAGGCGCGTCGAGGGTCTGATCGCCGAAGGCGTGAATCAGCCCCGCAGAGAGCCTACGGGCACTCTTCCAGCGGCCGGCCGATCGCGGCCTGGCGTTCGCCCTCGCGGAAGCAGCCGGCCAGCCAGGTGCCTCGGAACCAGCCGCCTTCCACGCTGAAATACTCGCCCAGCCCCTCGGGGCGGTCGTCACGGAACTCGCCCCGGTAGAGGTTGCCGTTGATCCAGAACATGATGCCCCGGCCGTGGCGCTTTCCATCGCGCCATTCGCCATCATAGCGTGCGGTGGCCCAGACGCGCAGGCCGCGGCCCTGCTCGCGCCCATCCTGCCACTCGCCCTGGTACACGATGCCGTTGGAATCCAGGAAGGTGCCGATGCCGTGCATCTTGCCGCGCGCCAGGCTGCCCACGTAGCGCTCGCCGCGCGGCTCCCCGCCCTCGGTGTAGCGCCATTCCATCAGCCCCTCGCCCTGGGCCGGGCCATTCTCGCAGGGGCCGGTCCAGAGCACCGTCTCTTCCTGCTGGGGGTTGGGGTTCCAGACCCAGCAGCCATTGCGCTCATCCACCGTCCAGCCGGGGCGGCCGACGGCGGCGATGGAATCGGCGGGCGGCGGCGCGGGCCGGGGATGCGCGGGCTCGGGCGCCGGGGCCTGGGCGAGGGCGGGGCCGCACAGGGCGGGGCCGGAGAGAGCCAGGAACAGGAACATCCAACGCATCACGCATCCTCCATCAACGCCCGCCGCGCCGCATGGCGAACCGAGCCGCCCCGCCGCAGCGCGGCATCAACCTCCGTGCCGCAGCGCGGCATCAACCTCCGTGCCGCAAGGCGCCATCACCCTCCGCGCCGCAAGGCGGCGACACTCAGCGCCAGACCGCCGCCCAACGCAACCACCGCCACGGCCACCGGCAGGCCCCAGCCGGGCACCGCCTCCAGCAGCAGTCCACCGAGCGGGGCACCCAGCGCGCCGCCCAGCAGATAGGCCGTGTTCAGCCCCGCCATGCCCAGCGCCCGCGCCGGCCCCGCGAAGCGTTGCACGGCCCGCACCATGCCGAGCGTATAGATCGCCCCTGCCGCGCCGCCCCAGATGGCCAGCACCGGCCAGATCCCCCAGCCCGGTGCCAGCCAGGGCCAGAGCAGCGAGCCGAGCGCCACAACCACGGCGCAACCCAGCAGCGCGCGATGCGTGCCGAAGCGGTCGGCCAGCATCCCCACCGGGTATTGCGCCAGCATGTTGCCGAAGCCGGTCGCGACAACGATGGTGGCGGCCGCGCCCGCCGCAAGCCCCAGCGCCAGCCCCTGCACCGGAAACACGGCGCCGGCCGTGCCTTCCAGCGCGCCGCAGAGCATGGCGGCCCCTGCCGGTGCGGCCATCATCAGCGCCACCGGCCGCAGCCGCGCGAAGGAGAGCCGCATGCGGCTCGGCACCGCGCCCGGCACCTCGCGCAGCAGAAGGGTCAGCGCCACGCCCAGCATCATCAGCCCGGCCGAGGCGGCAAACGCCCCGGACTGCACGCCGGAGAGCCAGAGCACAGCCGGCCCGCCGCCGATCGCGGCCGAAATGAATGTCTGGTAGATGCCCAGGAACCGCCCCTCGCGCCCCGCGGGCGCCATGGCCCCCGCGATGGCATCCGCCGTCGTCCAGGTGAGGCAGGAGGCGATGCCGAGCAGCCCGCCGAAGACGAACCAGAGCGGCAGCACCGGATTGGTGGCGAGCCCCAGCAGCGCCACGGCCGAGGTCACGCCCGCGAGCTGGTGCAGCCGCAGCGCGCCCCCCACCCAGCCCGCGAGCCAGGGCGAGGCGGGGGCGGTGAGCAGCGCGGCCACCCAGACGGAGGCCGCATAAAGCCCCACCAGCGCGGGCGAGACGCCAGCCTCGCTCAGGATGACGGCCGCCAGCGGCACGGACATCCAGACGCCGGCAAAGCCGCAGGTGGCGGCGGCGACAAACACAGGAAAATGGGCCGGCGCCGGAAGCGGCGCGGCGGCGTGGGTCACGGACATGAAATTGCGGGCGCTGTGGCGCGCCCCCTCGATCTTGGAGTGCGGGTCAGGCGAAGGCGGCGTCAGCCGCGTTTCGGGCCGCATGGATCGGGGTCCAGCAGGACCACCCAGGCACGCCAGGCGGCGGACCCGCTGCGCTGAAGGGAGGCGAGCCTGGACATGGCCGGAGGATGGGGGGCCGGATGGGCGAAGTCAAACCAACCCTGACTTGCCAGCCACGCATGGCAAGGCCAGTTTGCCGCCATGATCCGCTCCATCCTGCTCGCCCTCGACGACACGCCCGGCGCCTGCGCGGCGCGGGACATCGCCTTCGCGCTCGCCCGCCGCACCGGGGCCGCCGTCACCGCGCTGATCGTGCTCGATCGCCCGCACACCAGCGGCGCGCATGAGGCGGTGCCGCTCGGCGCCGGCGCCTTCGCCGCACGCCGCAACGAGAAGCTGGCCCAGGCGGTGGAGGCCGAGGCCGAACGCGTGCTGGCCGAGGCCCGCATCGCCGCCGCCGGGCTCGACTTCGCCGTGGTCCGCCGCGAAGAGGCGCCGGAGGAGGCCCTCCTGGCCGAGGGCTGCGCGCATGACCTGATCGTGATCGGCCGTGACAGCACGCTCGGCCGCGAGGCCTGTGATGACGGGCTTTCGCCCACCATCGAGGCGCTGCTGCGCGACGGCGCGCGCCCGCTGCTCGTGGTGCCACCGGGCATGGAGGCGGCCGCCGCCGGGATCGCCGCCGGCGAGGCGCTGAAGCGGCCCATCCTCATCGCGCATGACGGCTCGCTCGCCACCATGCGGACGCTGCACGTCTTCGCGCTGCTCGGCCTCGGGCGGAACCAGGCCGTGAAGCTGCTCGACTTCGCGACGGAGACCAGCCCCGAGGCTTTGCAGCGCTACCTGACCCAGCACGAGATGCGCGCCGAGGCCTATGCGGTGCAGGGCGATGTGCATGACATCGTGCTGGCCGAGGCGCAGAGCCTGCCCGCCTCGCTGCTCGTGCTCGGCGCGGATGAGGAGAGTGGCATCACGCGGCTGATCTTCGGCAGCGCCACGGCGCGGCTGCTGCGCGCCTCGCCCTGCGCGGTGTTCATCCACGGCTGACCGAAGGCGCCGCTGGACCACGCCGCGCGGTCCAGCCGTTGCTGAGAGGATGGTTCAGCGTTTCGGCGATTCCGCCTCAACGCATCATGCCCTATGCCCGCCGCTGCTCTTCCAGCAGCCAGAACAGGATGTTGTCGCGGAACGTCGCGTCGCGCGTGATCTCCAGGTGTTCGCGCGGCAGGAACAGCGCGCGTTCGAAGCCCATCGGGCTTTCCACACGCGGCGGCCGCGGGTTCTGCCCCTGGCGATGGTCCAGCAGGACGGAATCACGCAGCACCACGCCATCGCCCGGGCCGTTTTCCCGCACGGAGAGGCGCCCCTCGGCGCTGGCCGCGATGCGCAGCGCCGTCGGCATGGAATCGCCCGCCACCAGCATGAGTTCGGTGCCCGGCGGCAGGCGCACGGGCTGGTCCATCGCGGCGGCGAAGGCGCGGGCGCGGCGCAGCAGCCGTGTCTGCAAGGCGAGGGCCAGCCGCCGGCGTTCCGCCGCATCCGCCACATCGGGCATCAGCGTGGCGAGATCCCCCTCCAGCCCGCTCGCGGCGAGGCCCCAGCCGAGGCGCTGCCACAGCGCGGGGTCATGCGGATCGGGCGTCGCATCGCCCACCACCAGCGGGTGGCTGCGGGCGCGCGGCAGCAGCTGGTAGACCGAGGCGAAGGTGCCGAGGATGGCCGGGCTGTAGCGCGGCACGATGGGCTGGCCGAAATCCCGCCCCTCCACCAGCACGCGCAGCGCATCGAGCGAGCCGCCATTGGGTGTCCCGATCTGGATCAGCCGCGCGATGTATTCGGCGCCCGCGAAGCTCGGCATGGGCAGGCTGCCATCCGCCGGCAGGTCGGCCGCGCCGAACAGCATGGCATAGCGCGCGACCAGCCCGCCCATGGAATGCGCCACCACGTCGAACTTCACCGGATGGTTCCGCATGCCGAAGCGGCGCGCGTATTCCGCCTGCACATAGGCGCGGCGGTCGGCCATGAACGCCATCAGCCGCCGTGCATTGGCCACATTGTCCTGCCGCCAGTCATAGGCGAACTGGAAGCAGGTGAAGTGGTCCCGCCCGTAATCCACGCGGCCCGCGAGCCCCAGCGCCTCGTCGCGATAGCCGCCGAGGCCGAGCGTGCTGAGGATCTCGGCATAGGCGCGCAGGGCCAGCGGAATGCCAACCACGCGCAGTTGGACGCGGTCCAGCACGCCATCGGGCGCCACCTGCGCGCCCGGGCTTTGCATGCCCTCCGTGAAGGGCAGCGCCACCAGCCGGGCGCCATCCGGCGTGCCGGGATCGGCCGCGACACCGTCGAAGGCGCCCCAGACGATGCGGCCCGAGGCCGGATCACGCAGGCGGCTGCCGAGCAGACCGGGGATGACGATGATCGGGTTGCGGTCCAGCCCGTGATGCATGGCCGCCGGCGTGTAGAGCAGATGGAGATCGGCCTCCGTCTCGGGCGGGCGCGTCTTCAGCGCGGCATAGGCCGCCGCCCCTGCCACGCCGCCCAGCGCGAAGCCGCGGCGCGTCCAACGCCAGGTGCGGCTCATGTCGAAACCCTGATCACGGGGCCGAGACTGGGCGGTGCCCGCCCCGGATGTCAAAGACTGGATTCGAGCCAGGCCTGCACCCGCGCCGCGATGGCATCGCTGTTGCGCTCCAGCATCAGCATATGGCCGTTGCCGCTGAGGCCCTCCGCCGGCAGATCGCGCAGCGTCACCCGCGGGGTGCGCGCGGCGAAGGCGCCGCCCGCCTCCCTGAGCGTCACCCAGCGCGGATCGCGTGCGATGTGGTCGCCATAGAGGAGCAGGATGGGGATGTCGGGCATCGCGCCGCCGCCGAAGCCCGACGGCTCCAGCAGCACCAGCGCGCGCACCAGATGCGGCGCGGCCTGCGCCGCCGCGCAGGCGAAATGTCCGCCCTGGCTATGCGCGATGATCACCGCGGGGCCGGTGCGTTCCAGCAGCGCGAGATAGCCCGCCAGGATATCGGCATCCGTGCCGACGAAGCGCGGCACGCCCTGCCGGACGAAATCCTCGTAGCGCTCCAGCGGGAACTGGTGCCCCGGATGCGCGCGGCGTTCGGCATGGCTCGGCCCGATGCGGAACTGCTCCCACGGGTCGTTGATGCGGCGGTGCAGCGGCGCGCCCGGAAAAATCTCGGGGAAGGGCGCATAGCCGCTGCGGCCGCGCTCCACCGCATCGCTCACATGCACATGCCAGCCGCGCCGGAGGAACCAGAGCTTCCAGCCCTCGCGCCCATCGGGCGTCGTGTCCCAGCAGGCGCCGGTGAGGCCGCCCCCATGCCAGAAGAGCAGGGGGAAGGGCTGCGTCACCGGCTCCGGCCGCGCATGCTCCACATAGAGGCTCGCCACCAGGTATTCGCCGTTCATGTCGGCGCGATAGGGCGGGCTGCCGGGGACGAGGTGCATCTCCGCGACCGGCCGCCCTTCGACGCGCGCGCGACGCCCGCCCACGAAGAAATGACCCATTTCGGCGAGGTGCAGCGGCTCCATCGGCGCATCCTGCCGCAGGGCGCTGTAGGGTGAAACTCCGGGATTGACGCCGCCCCGCCAAAAGCCCGGAATAGGCCCAACGAGAGAAGGGGGGGCAGCCATGGCCGGAAGGCTCGCAGGCAAACGCGCATTCGTGACGGCCGCCGGCCAGGGCATTGGCCGCGCCACCGCCATCGCCATGGCGCAGGAAGGTGCGACGGTCATCGCGACCGACCGTGATGCTGGCTTGCTCGCCGGCCTCGACGCGCATGGCATCGCGAGCCACGCGCTGGACGTGCTGGATGACGCGGCGGTCGCGGCCAGCATCGGCGCGGCCGGGCGGCTCGACATCCTCTTCAACTGCGCGGGTTTCGTGCACCAGAACACGGCGCTGACCTGCACCGACGAGGAATGGGACTTCGCCTTCGCCCTCAATGTCCGCAGCATGTGGCGCACCATCAAGGCGGCGCTGCCGGCGATGCTGGAAGCGAGGAGCGGCAGCATCATCAACATGGCCTCGGCCGCATCCAACATCAAAGGCGCGCCCAACCGCTTCCTCTACGGCACCAGCAAGGCCGCCGTGATCGGCATGACGCGCGCCGTCGCCGCCGATTGCGTCACGCAGGGCGTGCGCGTGAACTGCCTTGCCCCCGGCACGGTGGACACACCCAGCCTGCAGAACCGCATTGCGGCCAATGCGGCGGCCGCCGGCAGCGTGGAAGCCTCGCGCGCCGCCTTCATCGCGCGCCAGGCCATGGGGCGGCTCGCCACGGCGGAGGAGATGGCGGCGCTGGTCGTCTACCTGGCGAGTGACGAAAGCGCCTTCGTCACCGGCCAGGCGATCGTGATTGATGGAGGATGGACGCTGTGATGATCACCCGCCGCGCGCTTTTCGCCGCACCCCTGCTCGCCACGCCCGCTCTCGCGCAGTCGCCTTGGCCCAACCGGCCCATCCGCATCCTGGTGGGATTCCCCGCCGGCGGGACGACGGACCTCCTGGGCCGCCTCGCCGGGCAGATCCTGACGGAGGAGCTCGGCCAGCCCGTGGTGATCGAGAACCGCCCCGGCGCCGGCTCCAACATCGCGGCCCAGGCCGTGCTCCGCAGCCCGGCCGATGGCTATACGCTGCTGCTGGGCTCGCCCGGCACCAACGCCATCAACGCGCATCTCTACAGCAATGCGGGCTACGACCCGCTGACCGACTTCCTGCCGATCAGCCAGATCGCGGAGGTGCCGAACCTGCTGGCCGCGCATCCCTCGCTCGGCGTGCGGGATGTGCCGGGGCTGATCGCGCTCGCGAAGCAGCGCCGGCTGTCCTATGGCGAGACCAGCATCGGCGGCTCCACGCATCTCTCGGCCGAGATGTTCCGCCTGATGGCCGGGATCGAGGCCACGCACGTCCCCTATCGCGGCAGCGCGCCGATGATGGTGGACCTGCTGCCCGGCCGCATCGACTACGGCGTGGACAACATGCCGACCATCATCAACCACGTGCGCTCCGGCGCGCTGGTCGGCATCGGCGTCACCTCCGCGCGGCGCTGGCCGACGGCGCCCGAGATCCAGGCCATCGCCGAGACGCTGCCGGGCTATGAGGTGACGGCCTGGTTCGGCCTCGTCGCGCCGCGCGGTACGCCGCCCGAGGTGATCCAGCGTGCCAATGTGGCGCTGCGCGCGGGGCTTGTGAAGCCCGAGGTGGTGGCGCGCCTGTCCGAGCTCGGCGCCGCCGCGCTGCCCGGTACCCCGGAGGAATACCAGGCGCGCAACGTGGCGCAGCATGCGCGGCTGGGCGAGCTGATCCGGCGCATCGGCGTGAAGGCGGATTGAGCCGCCGGCCCCGGGCGCGCCCCGGGGCTCACAGCCAGATATTGCTGGTGGCGAGCGAGGTGACGCCGCTCAGCGTGATCTGGAAATCCGCCACGCCATCGCCGTTCACATCGCCCGCGAGGATGCTGTCGGCGAAGCGAAGCTGGCCCGCCGCCCCGGTGAAGGCGGCGCTGCCCAGCCAGGTGAAGCTCTGGTTGCCGTCCACCAGGCTGTTCGCGTCCATGGCGCGCAGCTCGATGCGGTCCTGCTGCGCGCCGCTGAAATCCACCACCAGATCGCCGTCCGCCTCGAGCGCGGAGCCGAAGACGAAGCGATCCGCCTCCAGCCCACCTTCCAGCCGGTCCGCGCCGAGCCCACCCCGCAGCACATCGCGGCCCGCGCCGCCGATGAGGGTGTCATTCCCCGCGCCCCCCGTCAGGCTGTCGTCGCCGTCCAGGCCGCTGAGGAGGTTTGCGCCGTCATTGCCGTCCATCCGGTTGACGAGGCCGTTGCCGGTGCCGTTGATGCCGGCCGTGCCGGAGAGGGTCAGCCGCTCCACATGCGCCGCGAGGGTGTGGCTGAGCGAGGCGAGGACATGGTCCTGGCCCTCATCGGCCAGCTCCACGACGACGTCGTCCGCATGGTCCACGATGTAGATGTCGTCGCCGCGCCCGCCCGCCATCTCGTCCGCGTCGAGACCGCCGTCGAGACGGTCATTCCCCTCGCCGCCGATCAGGCTGTCCCGCCCGGCGCCGCCGGCGAGGCTGTCATCGCCCAGCCCGCCATCCAGTCGGTTGGCCCCGGCATTGCCGTCCATCCGGTTGGCGAGGCCGTTGCCGGTGCCGTTGATGCCGGCCGTGCCGGACAGGCTGAGCCGCTCCACATGCGCCGCGAGGGTATGGCTGACCGAGGTGAAGACGCGGTCCTGCCCCGCATCGGCCAACTCCACGACGACGTCGCCGGGATTGTCCACGTAATAGGTGTCGTCCCCGGTGCCTCCCAGCAGGCGGTCGGCGCCCAGGCCGCCCGCCAGTGTGTCGTCGCCCGCGCCGCCTTCCAGCGTGTCGTTCCCGGCCTCGCCCCGGATCCTGTCATGCCCCTCCTGCCCGCGGATGAGATCGGCGAAGCTCCCGCCCGTCAGCCGGTCGGCCGCGTCCGTGCCGGCGATCGCGTCGTCATTGGCGATGATGCCGGCGAGCGTGCCGCCCGAGATGCGCAGGCCGCTCGAGGCGGCGGACAGGGCGATGACGAAGCCTTCATTCATCTCGGCGAGCCTGTCGCCCTGCACCTGGAGGGTGATCAGCCGGCTGGCCTCGCCCGCTGCGAAGTTCAGCACGCCGCTCGGCAGCACGCCGCCGACGAAATCCGCCCCATCCACCGGGTTGGCGCCGGAGCCCTGCACCGCCCAGCTCACCGAGGCGGCGAGGCCGATATTGCCCTCGCGCGTCACCAGGAAGCTGAAGGGGGTGGTGCCCTCCTGGCCCTCGATCACCGAGGGCGTGCCGGCGGGCTTCACCGCGCTCACCTGGATCACGCCCGAGGAATTGGTCTGCACGCCGAAGGAGCCGAGGACGGTCGTCAGCGGATGCCAGGCCAGCGTCGTGCCGCCTTCCGCGCCCATGCTGGCGCTGGGGCTGATCTCCAAGGTCACCTGGAACGAGGCCGCGGCGGTGCTCGTCAGCAACTGTGCCGGCGCCAGCGCCTGGCCCGCCGCGTCGAAGCGCTGCGTGTAGCCGCTCTGGGCCAGGATGAGCCCGCCCGGGGTGGCGCGGTCCTGGATCTCCCAGCTCAGGGTGAAACCGCCATCGGGCCCGCCGGCGACATCCAGGCCCAGCACCGTGTCCTCGACGCCGCCCGCCGTGATGGCGGTGACGCCGCGCAGCTCGCCCGACCCATCCCGCCGTTCCACCAGGATCTGGTTGCTGGGGGCGGTGATCGGTCCGGGGGAGCTGGCAACGAGGCCGAGCGGGTTCCAGGCGAGGAGCGAGCCGCCATCCGCCCCGAAGCTGACGCTGGGGCTGCTGGTATGCGTCACGCCATAGCCGCTGGCGCTCACGGTGAAGGCCACCTGCGCGGGCGCCAGCGCCACGCCATCCGCGCCGAAGCGCTGGACGTACGCGGTCTGCGAGCGCGCCCCGGGCTCGCCCGGCTGAAGATCCTGGATCTCCCAGGCGAGGAGGAAGCCACCATCCGCCCCGGCCGCCACATCGAGGTTCAGCACGCGGTCCTCCGCTCCGCCCGCCGTCACCAGCGTGGTGCCGATCAGGTTGCCGGCCGCGTCATTGCGCTGCACCGCGATCACGCCGGTGGAGGCGGTGTTGGGGCCGTTGAAACTCGGGACGGTGCCCATGGGGCTCCAGGCGAGGACGGTGCCGCCATGCGTGCCCACGCTGACGCTCGGGCTGCTGGCGATGCCGAGACCGAAGCTCGCGGCCGCCACGCTCGTGAGAAGCTGCGCGGGGGCCAGCGCCTGGCCTGTCGCGTCGAAGCGCTGGGCCAGGCTGGTCTGCGCGAGGACCGGCCCGCCGGCTGCGGCGCGGTCCTGGAATTCCCAGACCGCGATGAAGCCGCCATCGCGCGTCTCCGCCACGTCGAGGTTCAGCAGCGTGTCTTCCGTGCCGGTGGCGACGAAGCTGGTGCTGCGTTCCAGCGCGGGGCGCAGGCTGACCGCCGCATCGTCGTTGCGGATGGTGCCCTGGGCCGAGGCCTCCCCCAGCGCGCCATTGACCGGCGCCGAGAGGGTCACGGTGAAGCCCTCGTCGCCCTCGATGACGCCGTCGCCCAGCACGCCGACCGTGATGATCCGGCTCACCTCGCCCGCCGCGAAGGAGACGGTGCCCGAGGGCAGCACCGAGCCCACGAAGTCGCCACCCGTCGCGGGACTGCCGCCGCGCCCGGTGACCGCCCATTGGACGCTGGAGGCCTCGCCCAGTTCGCCCGTCCGGGTGACGATGAAGGTGAAGGGCGTGCTGCCGCTGCGCCCCTCGGTCCGGTCGGCCGAGAGGGCCGCGATGGAGATCAGGGTCGCGGGCGGCCCCGCATCGTCGTTCTCGATGATGCCCGTGGCGCTCGCCACGCCCAGGCTGGCGCCCGTGGGCGAGGCAAGGGTGAGGGTGAAGCTCTCGTCCGGCTCCACGTTGGCGTCGCCCGCCACCTGGATGGTGATGGTCCTGCTCGTTTCGCCGGCCGCGAAGCTCACGGTTCCGCTGGGCAGCACGCCGCCCGTGAAATCCGCGCCATTGGCGCTGGCCGAGGTGACCGCCCAGTTCGCGCTCGCCGCCGTCGTCGTCACGCCCTCGCGGGTCACGGTGAAGGTGAAGGCCGTGCTGCCGGCATTGCCCTCCGCCTGGGAGACCGCACCCGCGCCGAGGCTGAGGACGGTGGCCGCGTCGTCATTGCGGATCGCGAAGCTGTTGGTGAACGTGCCCGGCAAGATGGCGCCGGCGCTCGGCGCGGAAAGCTGGACCGTGAAATACTCCTCCGCCTCCAGCTGCGTGTCGCCCCGGATCTGCAGCGTGATGATCTTGGACGTCTCGCCCGGCCCGAAGCTCACGACGCCGCTCGACATCTCGCCGCCCACGAAATCCGCGCCATTGGCGCTGGGCTGGAACGACATCACGGGGGCGGGAAGGATGCTCCAGGTGGCGGAGACGGTGCCGCTCAGATCCCCGCTGCGGGTCACCATGAAGCTCGCCGGCGTGCTGCCGGCGTTGCCCTCATTGACCGTGCCCAGGCTCGCGAAGGTGGTGGTCTGGTGGGCGCGGCTGGGCGCCAGCGCCAGGAAGGCGCCGTCATCATTGCCGATGGTGAAGGTGCCCGACTGGTTCACCAACGCCACGCTGTTGTCCGGCGAGGTCAGCGTCAGCGTGAACTGCTCGGCGGGTTCGATCTCGGTGTCGCCGCTGATGCTCACGGTGATGGTCCGGGCCATCTCGCCCGCGGCGAAGCTGACACTGCCCGAAGGCAGGGCGCCGCCCACGAAGTCCGCGCCATTGACCCAGCCGCCGATCCCCATGCTGGTCACGGTCCAGTTGACGCTGACGGCCTGCGTCGGGTCGCCGGTGCGGATCACGGTGAAGGTGACGTCGGTGACGCCTGACTGGCCCTCCGTGATCGTCCCGGGGGTTCCGCTGAAACCGAGCGTCGTGGGGCCGTCGTCATTCACGATGGTGCCGCTGGCGCTGGCCGTCAGCAGCACCGCCCCGGTCGAGGGGTTGCTCAGCGTCAGGGTGAAGGTCTCGCTGGACTCGGCCGTGGTATCCGCCAGGGTCTCGACGCGGATTACCCGGCTGGTCTCGCCGGCGGCGAAATTCACCGTGCCGCCCGGCAGCACCCCGCCCACGAAATCGGCGGCCGTGGCGCTGCCGCCCATGGGGTTGAAGCCGCTGGAGACCGCCCAGTTTGCGCTGGCCGCGATGCTGGTGTCGCCGCCGCGCGTGACGGTGAATTCCACGACACCATTCGTGGCGTTCCCCTCATAGCCCCGCGCCGGGGTGGGGGAGACGGAGAGGATGGCGCCGTCATCATTCACGATGGTGGCGGTGGCCGTCGGCTGGGTCTGGGTCAGGAAGACGGTGCCCACCGGCGCCGAGAGCGTGACGGTGAAGTTCTCGTTGTTCTCGACCAGCGTGTCGCCGGCGATGTCGATCTCGATCGTCTTGCTGGATTCGCCGGCGGCGAAGGTGACGGTGCCCGAGGGCAGGACGCCGCCCACGAAATCCGCCGCGTTCGTCTGGCTTGCCACAACCGCCCAGCGCGCCTCCGCCGTGCCCGAGGTGTCACCGCCGCGCAGGACCGTGAAGACCGCCCGCGTGGCCCCCGAACCGCCCTCCGTGATCAGGGGGGTGGTGCCGGTGCTTGCGAAGGAGATCGTGCTGGACATGCAGGCCTGCCTCAAATGAGGGAGGCGCAGCGGCCGGCTTCGGGATCACCTTCCGGGGCTGCGCTGACGCGCCGGAAGATAAATTTACGTTAATAAATGTCAAATATTATGAGATAAAAAATAAATATTCCGTTATCATTATCATCGCCCTTTTGGCGCGCAAGGCCAGGGATGCCGAGGGCTCAGGCCTTTGCGCCGCCCGACCCGGGCTTCGCCGGGACTTCCGGCTCGGCCTTCATCTCGGGCCGCCCATGCCGCATGCGCCCGCGCGAAAGCTCGGCCACCACGCCGTGCAGCGTGCGGACCTCCTGCTCGGTGATCTCGCCGCGCGCGAACCAGTGGCGCAGGTTGCGGACCATGCCCTCGCGCTTCGGCGCATTGCGCAGGAAGCCGCAAGCATCGAGTTCGGCGATCAGGTGGCCCATGAAATTGTCGAGGCTGCCCTTGGTGGCCACCTCGGTCTTGTGCGTCTGTAGCCGTCTCGGCGGTGTGGCGTCCGCCGCCACCCACCATTCATAGGCCAGCACCATCACCGCCTGGGCGAGGTTGAGCGAGCTGAATTCCGGATTGAGCGGATAGCGGATCAGCGTATCCGCCCGCGCCAGATCCTCCGCCTCCAGCCCCGCCCGCTCGGGCCCGAACAGCACCGCGACCCGCATGCCGCGCGCGTTGATGTCGCGCAGTTCGGCCGCGCCGGCGCCCGCCGTCATCACCGGGATCACCACATGGCGCGGGCGCGGGCAGGTGGCGAGCACGCGGTGGCAATCGGCGATCGCCTCCTCCACCGTCCCGAAGACCTGCGCCGCATCCAGGATGCGATCGGCGCCCGAGGCCGCGGCCCAGGCGCGCGGATGCGGCCAGGTGTCGCGCGGGGCGACCAGGCGCAGATGGAACAGCCCGCCATTGGCCATGGCGCGGGCCGTGGTGCCGATGTTCTCGGCGAGTTGCGGGCGCACGAGCACCACGATGGGCGTCTCGCCCGGTGGTGCCACCAGCGGTGCGGCGCCCTCTTCCCTCACCGGGCTGGCAACCTGGCGAGGATGGCGCGCATCTGCGCGATCTCGGCCTGCTGGGTGCGGATGATCTCCTCCGCGAGGCGCTTCACCTCGGGGTCCGAGCCATGGCGCAGGACGATGCGCGCCATCTCGATCGCGCCCTCATGGTGCGGGATCATGCCGGCCACGAAGTCGCGGTCGGCATTGCCGCTGTAGCGGATCTCCATGGCGCGGTGCATGGCGTTGTTCGCCGCGCGGAACTCGCGCGTGCTGGCGGGCTCGTTGCCCCGCGTCGGTGCGCCGTGGCCGGCATGCGAGGACTGCGCCTGGGCGGCCCCGGCCAGCGAGGCGGAAGCAGCGGCGGCGACGAGGGCGGTGCGACGATTCATGGCGTGTCTCCGTTGAAACACGGCCAAGCTCCTGCTTGCCACAAGGTCAGGGTCAAGCGCGCTTCCACGTCGTCCCGCCCGGGCCATCCTCCAGCACCACGCCCTGCGCCAGCAGCTCCGCCCGGATGCGGTCCGCCTCGGCCCAGTTCTTCGCGGCCCGCGCGGCGAGGCGCGCGGCGATGGCCGCTTCAATGGCGCTCGCATCATCGCCCCCCTGCAGCCAGCCGCGCGGATCGCCCTGCGCGAGGCCGAGCACCGCGGCCGCCTCGCGGAAGGCCGCCGCCGCCTGGCCCGGCACGGGCGCCCAGTGCTTGCCGATGCGCGAGAGCACCGCCGCCGCCGAGCCACCCACCGTCGCGCTGTTCTCCAGCGTGCGCAGGTCGCGCAGGCGGGTGATGGCGAGCGGCGTGTTCAGGTCATCCGCCAGCGGCTCCAGCGCCCATTCCGCCATCTCGGTGATGAGCGCGGCGTCGCTGACCCCCGGCGCGCGGCCGAGCATCGCGTAGCTGTCATCCAGCTCCGCCTTCGCCTCCATCAGCCCGGCTTCCGTGTAGTCCAGCGCGGCGCGGTAATGCGTCCGCAGCAGCAGCAGGCGGAAGGCCTCGCCGGCCCAGGGGCCCTGCGCCAGGATGTCCTGCACGGTGAGGAAATTGCCGAGGCTCTTCGACATCTTCTCGCCATTCACGAGCAGCATGCCGTTGTGCAGCCAGGTGTGCGCCATGAAGGGTGTGCCGAAAGCGGCGCGGCTTTGCGCCACCTCGTTCTCGTGATGCGGAAACAACAGATCCGCCCCGCCGCCATGGATGTCGAATTGCTGGCCCAGATGCCGCCAGGACATGGCCGAGCACTCGATATGCCAGCCCGGCCGCCCGCGGCCCCAGGGCGAATCCCAGCCCGGCGTCTCGTCATCCGAGGGCTTCCACAGCACGAAATCGCCGGCGTCGCGCTTGTAGGGCGCGACATCGATGCGGGCGCCCGCCAGAAGCTCCTCCTGGTTGCGGCCGGAGAGCTTGCCGTAATCGGCGAAGCTGCCGACGCTGAACAGCACATGGCCTTCCGCCGCATAGGCGTGGCCGTTCGCGATCAGCTTCTCGGTCAGTGCGATCATCTCGGCGATGTGGCCCGTCGCGGTCGGCTCCACATCGGGCGGCAGGGCGCCGAGGGCGGCCATGTCCCGGTGGAAATCGGCGGTGGTGCGGGCGGTGATGGCGCTGATCGGCTCGCCCGATTCACGGGCGCGCGCGTTGATCTTGTCATCCACGTCCGTGATGTTCCGCGCATAGGTCACGCGCGGAAACACCCGCCGCAGCAGCCGCGCCAGCACGTCGAACACCACCACCGGCCGCGCATTGCCGAGATGCGCCAGGTCATAGACCGTGGGGCCGCAGACATAGAGCTTCACATGCGCGGGATCGAGCGGGCGGAATTCCTCCTCGCGGCGCGTGAGGCTGTTGTGGAAACGGAGCTGTGTCATCGGGAGCGGGTCCATAAGGCAAAACGGCAGCAGGCACGACCTCCGCGCGGTGCGCGGGGCGTCAGCCGTTGCAGCAGGGGCGGGTCAGGACCATGCCGCAGCTATGCGCCAGCCGGGGCGAAGCATCAAGCCCAAAGCGGTTCGGCGGCTCAGCCGGCCCTTGTGTTGCAGGGGGAAACCGGGCCGCGGCCGCGCCCGAAATCCGATGTGGGGGCGACCACCCGGACCTGCCGGAAACCGCTGAAGGACGCCATCTGCTGCTCAGTCACCACATGGCGGATTTCGGTGCCCACACCGGCCACCACGCCCACGCCGTAGAGGCGATAGACGCCGGTTCCGTTGGTGCGCCGGGAGAACCCGTTGTGCCGGGCGCAGGTGCCCGTCTGCCGCCCCGTCCGGCCCGATGCCGCCTGTCAGGCGCGCAGGCGCTGCAAGGCCCGCTCGCGTCCGATCAGGGGCAGCAGGGCCTTGAGGTCCGGCCCGTGATCCTCGCCGGTCAGGGCGAGGCGCAGCGGCATGAAGAGCGCCTTGCCCTTGCGGCCGGTCGCGGCCTTGATCGCCTCGGTCCAGGCGGGCCAGGTGGCGGCGTCATAAGGCTCGGGCGGCAGGAGGCTGAGTGCCGTGGCGAGGAACTCAGCCTCGGCCGGCTGCTCGACGGGCGCGATGTGGCCGTGGACCACGTCCCACCAGTGCTTCACCTCGGGCAGGCGGTCCAGGTTCTCGCGCACCGCTTCCCAGAAGCCGGCATCGGCGCCCTCGGGCAGGCGCGGCCGTGCCTGCTCGAAGGACATGCCGTGCAGCAGCTTGCGGTTCAGCGCCAGCATCTGCCGCGGATCGAAGCGCGGCGAGGAATGGGAGACACTCATCAGATCAAAGCTGGGGAGCAATTGCGCCGGCATGCCCGGCACCGGGTCCTGCGAGGTGCCCAGCGCCGCCAGATACCCCGTGATCGAGGCCGCCTCCACGCCATCCCGCCGCAGCTGCCGCAGCGAGAGCGAGCCGATGCGCTTGGAGAGCGGCCCGCCATCCGCATCGGTCAGCAGCGGCAGATGCGCGAAATGCAGGGCATCGCTCCGCCCGCCCAGCGCCAGCCAGATGTCGAGCTGCACGCCCGTGTTGGTCACGTGGTCCTCGCCACGGATGACATGCGTCACACCCGTCTCGAGGTCATCCACCACGGAGGTGAAGGTGTAGAGCGGCGAGCCATCGGCGCGCACCAGCACGGGGTCGCTGATGGCGGAGAGCTTCACCGCGCGGGGGCCCAGCACGCCATCCACCCAGGTGATGTTCGCGCCCGAAAGCTTGAAGCGCCAATAGGGCTTCTTCCCGTTCTCCAGCGCCCGGGCGTACTGCTCCTCGGTCATCTTCAGCGCGGCGCGGTCATAGAGCGGCGGGCGGCCCTGGCGCAGCCGCTGCTCGCGCTTATAGGCCAGCTCCTCCTCGCTCTCGAAGCAGGGGTAGAGATGGCCGCTCTTCTTCAGCCGCTCGGCGGCGGCGGCATAGGCGTCCAGCCGGTCGGTCTGGCGGAACATGCTGTCCCATTCCAGGCCGAGCCAGCGCAGATCTTCCTCGATGGCGGTCACGAACTCCGGCTTGCTGCGGCCGGTATCCGTGTCATCCAGGCGCAGCACCAGCTCGCCGCCCATCTTGCGGGCGAAGAGCCAATTGGCGAGCGCGATGCGCGCATTGCCGACATGAAGATGCCCGGTGGGGGAGGGCGCAAAACGAAGCTTGATGGACATGATTCTAGGCCCTCAGGCGCGCGCTTCGCGCGCTTGGCTTCGCGCCGCCAGGGGCGCGCGGGTGAAAAGGTCGGTCTGGGCGCGCCGGCCGCCGTGCGGCCGGATTCTCAAGGCGCGGGAAAGATCGGGGAGGTCAGGGCCGTGGGAGAGGGCCCGGGCCCGAGGGGCGCGCATCACTCCTCCTCACCCTCCCCGTCATCCTCATCCTCTTCCATCCGCCGCGGGTCGAGCATGCGCCAGTTCAGCGCCTCGCGGTCGCGCGGCGGTGCCGCGGCGAAGGCGGGCAGGTCATTGGCGCTTTGCCACACCTCGCCCTGGTGGTCCTCGCCCAGGCCCGACACCCCGGCATCCTCGCCGAAGGCGAACCAGGCGGCCGTCACCTCCGCCGCCGTCGCGCGCGGCACGCGGCAGCGCTCCACGCTGTCCCGCACATAGCGCTTGGCGAATTCATTGGCGTGGGCCAGCGAGATAAAGCCGCGCACCACCTCCACCGAATCCTCCCCCTCCGGGTCGGAGAGGTCGCGGATGCGAACCTCCAGCCCCTCGGGGGCGGCCAGCGGGTTCTCGGTCACGAGACCAGCCCGGTGAAGCCGTTGGTGATGGGATAGCGGCGGTCCCGCCCGAAGGCGCGCTGGCCGATCTTTACGCCCGGCGGCGCCTGGCGGCGCTTGTATTCCGCGCGGTCCAGCATGCGCCACACCCGCAGGATCAAGGCGCGCTCGAAGCCCTGCGCGACCAGATCATCCACGCTCAACTCGCGCTCAACCAGCCCGTTCAGGATTGCGTCCAGCACCTCATAGGGCGGCAGCGTGTCCTGGTCCTTCTGGTCTGGCTTCAGCTCGGCCGAAGGCGGCTTGGTGATCACGCGCTCGGGCATCACCGCCCCATCGGGGCCGAGCGCGCCCAGCGGCGTATTCGCGTTGCGCCAGCGGCAGACCTCGAAGACGTCGGTCTTGTAGACATCCTTCAGCACGGAATAGCCGCCGCACATGTCGCCATAGATGGTGGCGTAGCCGGTGCTCATCTCGCTCTTGTTGCCGGTGGTCAGCAGCATGTTGCCGAACTTGTTCGACAGCGCCATCAGCGTGACGCCACGGATGCGCGACTGCAGGTTCTCCTCCGTGATGTCCGGCACGCGATTGCCGAAGGCCGGCGCCAGCATCGCCTCATAGGCCGCCATGGCCGGGCCGATCGGGATGGTGTCGTAGTGGATGCCCAGCAGCCGCGCGCATTCGGCGGCATCCTCCAGGCTCTCCTGGCTGGTATAGGGCGAGGGCATCATCACGGCGCGCACGCGCTCGGGCCCCAGCGCATCGGCGGCGACGGCGGCCGAGATGGCGGAGTCGATGCCACCCGAAAGCCCCAGCACGATGCCCGGGAAGCGGTTCTTCTCCACATAGTCGCGCAGGCCCAGCATCATCGCGTGATAGATCTGCGACGAGCGGCTCAGCGGCTTCGCCAGTTCCTGCTGCGCGCAGACCCAGACATCGCCGGGCTTTTCCCATTCGGTGAGGATCAGCGTCTCGGCGAAGGATGGCGCGCGCACCGCGAGCTTGCGGTCGGCGTTCAGCACGAAGCTGGCGCCGTCGAAGACCAGCTCATCCTGCCCGCAATTCTGGTTGAGGAAGACGAAGGGCAGCCCCGTCTCCACCACGCGGGCCACGGCGAGATCAATGCGCGCCTCGGCCTTTTCCACCTCGAAGGGCGAGCCGTTGATGGAGAGCAGGATCTCGGCGCCGCTCTCGCTCAGCGTCTCGGAGACGGCGGGGAACCACCAATCCTCGCAGATCATCAGCCCCAGGCGCAGGCCCCGGAACACCACCGGCCCGGGGGCGGGCCCCGCATCGAAAACACGCTTGTCGTCAAAGACGCCGTAGTTCGGCAGCTCATGCTTGGCGCGCCGGGCCACGATCTTCCCGCCATCCAGCAGGAAGGCCGCGTTGTAGAGCTTGCCGCCCTCCAGCCAGGGCCCACCCACGATCAGGCCCGGCCCGCCATCGGCGGTCTCGGCGGCCAGGGCCGCGATTTCGGCATCGCACATCGCCTGGAAGGCGGGCTTCAGCACCAAATCCTCGGGCGGGTAGCCGGCGATGCTGAATTCGGGCGTCACCAGCAGGTCAGCGCCCAGGGCGGCCGCCTCGGCGCGGAGCGCCCGGATTTTCGCGGCATTGGCGCGCAACTCCCCCTCATGCGGGTTCATCTGCGCGAGGGCGATGCGGAGGCGGTTCGTCATCCCGTGGAAGTAGGCGCGCGGGGACGCAGGGTCAACGCGGGCAGGACGCTGGCCACCATGCCGCCCGTCACCAGCAGCACCCCCGCCCAGCCGGCCAGGCCCAGCGTCTCGCCCAGGAAGAGCCAGCCGCCGAGCGCCACCATCGCCGGCACCGCCGCCGTGATGGCCGAGGTCTGCGGCCCGCCCAGCAGCACCACGGCCCGGGTGAAGAGGAAGCCCGCCAGCATGACGGAGAGCGCCCCATGCCAGGCCATCTGGAAGATTTCCATGCCGAGCGACACAGCCTCGAGCCGCGAGGGCAGCCAGAACCACCAGACGGGGAGGAAGAACGGCGCGGCGTAGAGGGCGACCGCCAGCGTCGCGTCCAGCGCGCCGATCCGCCATTTCCGGATCAGCCAAGTATAGGCCGCCCAGCACAGCACGGCGAAGACGAAGAGCAGATCCCCCCGCCAGGCGCCCGGATGCCCGCCGAAAGTGTCCCGCCCCAGCAGCAGGATGCCGAGCGCGACCAGCAGGAGCGAGATCACGCGCCGAAGCCCCCAGGCCTCGCCGAAGGTGATCCACCAGGCGGCTGCGATCAGGAAAGGCAGCAGCCCGGCCATGATCACCCCGCCATGCGCCGCGGGCGCGAACTGGAAGCCGCCATAGGCGCCGAGCGAGAAGCCGAAGCCCGCCGTCGCCGTCAGCGCCAGCGCCTGGGCCAGCGGGATGCGCGGCGGCCCGCGCCAGAGCAGGAAGGGCAGGGCGGTGAGGAAGGCGCCGGCATAGCGCAGCGCCGCGATGTCCCAGGCGGTGACGGATTGCGTCGCCAGGAAGCGGGACATCAGCTGAAAGCCGGTCCAGATGAAGAGGACGCCGAAGGCGCAGAGCAGCCCGATGCGGCGCTCGCTCAACCCTGCTGCCCGTTCCGCCGCCGCCCCTCCTGCCGCAGCAGGAATTCGCGCCCGAGCTTCACCCGCGGCGTGCCGTCATATTCGACGATGTCGGCGGTCGCGTAGGTCTCGCTCCAGATGTCGGGGATGAAGCTGCCCGTGCCCACAACATCCACCGGCGCATGCGCCTCGTTCATCACGCGGCACTTGCCCACGCTGAAGCCGGAGGAGGCGACGATGCGCACCTTGTCGAAACCCGCCGCGTCCAGCGCCTCGCGCACGCGCCAGATGGCGGCGGCGGAAACCCCGGTGCCGACCAGGTGGCGCAGCTCGGAATCGCTGCGATAACGGCGGATCGCCTGCGGCGCGTGGCGCTCCAGCACGGCGTAGCTCTCGGCCGGGTCCAGCCCTTCCAGGAAGCGGCCGCCATGCGTGTCGAGGCGCACGGCCATGCGTCCGGCGGCGGCGAGATCGGCGAAGCGGTGGCAGACGGTCAGCGCATCCGTCACCTCCTGGCCGAAATAATCCACGAGCACGGTCAGCCCGTCATTCGGATAGGTCTCGTGGAACATCTCGGCGGCGCGCAGCGTGGAGCCGGCATAGCCGATCAGCGCATGCGGCATGGTGCCGCGCCCCGCCGCCTCGCCGAACCAATGGGCGGTGGCGTCGGTCGCGGTGCCGACGAAGCCCGTGGCGCCTTCGAGGCGCGCCGCCGCGCTGCCGACCGAGGCCGCATAGGCCATCATCTCCTGCATCTCGAAGCCGGCGCAGTGCCGCGCCTCCATGGCCAGGAAGGCCGCCTTCGGCATCTCCAGGCTCATCTGGTAGGCGTTGTGCGCGGCCACACAGGCCGGCCCCAGTCGCTGCAGGTAGAGCGTCTCGAGATCAGCGAGCGCCGCGAAGGAGCCGCTGAGATAAAGCAGCGGATCGCCCGCGCCGACCCAGGCCCCTTCCGGGTATTTCACCTCGATCTCGAAGGGCGTGCCGCGCTCCCGCGCCACGCGCTCCAGCCATTGCACGGCCAGCCGCGGGGCGGAGATGACGGGGCGGCGGAGGAAGACCGCATAGGTCACGTGCACATCGCCGAAGGTCTCGACGATGCGGCGCGTGCGGTTGAAGTAGCTGTCCGTCCGGGCCGTGATCTCACGGTCCAGCGGGGATCTCTCGCTCATTGCGCGGCGCGGACCAGCTCGCGTTCCGGACGCGCGCGATGCGCCTTCAGCTCCTCCGCGATGAGGAAGGCCAGTTCCAGCGACTGCTCGGCATTCAGCCGCGGGTCGCAGAAGGTGGCGTAGTTCTCCGCGAGGTCGGCCGCCGTCAGCTTGCGCGCGCCGCCCGTGCATTCCGTGACATTGCGGCCCGTCATCTCGACATGCACGCCGCCGGCGAGTGCGCCCTCGGCCGACATCACGTCGAAAAAGCCCTTCACCTCGTTGAGGATGGCGTCGAAGTTGCGGGTCTTGTAGCCGCCCTGGGTCGTGGTGTTGCCGTGCATCGGGTCGCTCAGCCAGACCACCTTGCGCCCTGCCTCGGTCACGGCCCGCACCAGGGGCGCCAGCTTCGCCTCCACCTTGTCGGCCCCCATGCGGGCGATGAGCGTGAGGCGCCCTGCCTCGTTGGCGGGGTTCAGGATCTCGGTCAGGCGCAGAAGCTCGCCCGCCTCCATGCTGGGGCCGACCTTCATGCCGATCGGGTTGGCCACGCCGCGCAGGAACTCCACATGCGCGCCATCCGGCTGCCGTGTGCGGTCGCCGATCCAGAGGAAATGGGCCGAGCAGGCATAGGTGCGCAGATGCGTGCTGCTCTCGCGCGTCAGCGCCTCCTCATAGGGCAGCAGCAGCGATTCATGGCTGGTGTAGAAGGCCGTCTCGCGGATCTGCGGCGCATTGTCGCTGTTCATGCCGCAGGCGGCCATGAAGCGCAGCGTCTCATCAATGCGGGTGGCCAGGCCCTCATATTGCGCGGCGAGCGGGCTGCGCGCCACGAAATCGAGGTTCCAGCGATGCACCTGGTGCAGGTCGGCGAAGCCGCCGGTGGCGAAGGCGCGCAGCAGGTTCAGCGTGGCGGCCGATTGCAGATAGGCGAATTCCATCCGCTTCGGATCGGGCACCCGCGCCTCGGAGGTGAATTCCGCGCCATTGATGATGTCCCCGCGATAGGAGGGGAGCGTGACGTCGCCCAGCTTCTCCACATCGCTGCTGCGCGGCTTGGCGAACTGGCCCGCCATGCGGCCCAGCTTCACCACCGGCATGCCGGCGCCGAAGGTCAGCACCACGGCCATCTGCAGCAGCACCTTGAAGGTGTCGCGGATGGTGTTCGCGTTGAAATCCGCGAAGCTTTCGGCGCAATCGCCCCCCTGGAGGACAAAGGCCCGGCCTTCGGCGGCTTCGGCGAGTGCCGACTTCAGTCGCTCGCACTCGCCTGCAAAAACCAGCGGGGGAAAGCTCGCGACCTTGGCTTCCATCGCGGCCAGCGCCGCGGGATCGAGATATTCCGGCACCTGCCGGATCGGCATTTGCCGCCAGGAAGAGGGGCGCCAGTCACGCGCCATGGCTGCGAACTCCCAAAAAATCGTGTTCGGGCCAGCCTAAATCAGCCGGCCGAGAAAGGCTACCGGCGCCGCTATTCGGCCGCGGCGGCCGCCACACCGGCCTCCCGCGTGCGGGTCCGCAGCGTCACGAACTCCTCCGCCGCCGTCGGATGGATGCCGATGGTGCGGTCGAAATCCTGCTTCGTCGCGCCCATCACGACGGCGATGCCGATGCCCTGCATGATCTCCGCCGCATCCTCGCCCAGCATATGGGCGCCCAGGATGCGCTGCGTCTTCTGGTCCACCACCAGCTTCATCAGGGTCTTGCGGCCCGGCCGCCCGCTGATGGTGTGGCGCATCGGCGTGAAGCGCGTGAGGTAGATGTCCACCGGCCCGTGCTGCGCCGCCTGCTCCTCCGAGAGGCCCACCGTGCCGATGGGCGGCGAGGTGAAGACCGCGCTCGGCACGTTCTCGTAGCTCGCCCGGCGCGGCTTGTTGCCGAAGAGCGTGTCGGCCAGCGCATGGCCGACGGCGGTCGCCATCGGCGTCAGGTTCACGCGGTCCGTCACGTCGCCGATCGCGTAGATGTGCGGGATGTTGGTCGCGTGGTCGGCGTCCACCGGGATCACGCCATCCGCGCCGGTGATGACGCCCGCGTGCTCCAGCCCCAGGCCCGGCGTGTTGGGGGCGCGGCCGGTGCAGAAGAAGACCGCATCCACCTCGCGCATGCCGTTGTTGGTGAGCGAGACGAGCAGGTGGTCCTCCAGCTTTGCGATGCGGGTCGGCAGCACGCCGGCACTCATGGCGATGCCCTGCGCCTCCATCGCCTCCACCACCGCGGTCCGCAGGTCGCCATCGAAGCCGCGCAGCGGCAGTTCGGCGCGGTAGAATACCTCCACCTCCGCCCCCAGGCCACGCAGCAGCCCCGCGAATTCCAGCCCGATATAGCCGCCGCCGATCACCGCCACGCGCTTCGGCAGCGCCTTCAGCGTGAAGAGATCATCCGAGACGAGACCCAGCTCCGCGCCCGGAATGTCGAGTTTTGTGATCCGCCCGCCCGTCGCCACCACGATGCGCTCGGCGGTGACGCGCTTTCCGCCCACATCGAGCGTATGCGCGTCCAGGAAGGTGGCCCGCGCGTCGAAGGTGGTGACGCCCGCGCCGGCCAGCAGCTTGCCGTAGATGGAGGAGAGCCGCGTCACCTCGGAGTCGCGCGCGGCGGCGAGCTTCGCCCAGTCATGGCCGTGATTCTCGATGTTCCAGCCGAAGGCGGCGGCGTCCTCGGCCCAGAGGCCGTATTCGGCGGCGTTGACCATGATCTTCTTCGGCACGCAGCCGACATTGACGCAGGTGCCGCCCCAGAAGCGCTCTTCCGCCACCCCCACGCGCGCGCCATGCCCGGCCGAGATGCGGGCCATCCGCACGCCGCCCGAACCGCCGCCGATCACGAAGAGATCGAAATCATACGCCATGGAACACCCTTTCAAGCTGGCCGTCACATAGGCGCTCGCCGCGCGCTCAGGAAGGGCGGCGGGGCACCACCATGCGTGGCGTGAAGACCTGCACCGCCTCGCCCGCCTGGTTCAGCGTGGTGATCCGCACCACCGCCGAGCCGCGATCCGGCCGCGAGCGGGAGGGCGTCACCTCCAGCATCTCGATCTCCACGCGCAGCTCATCGCCCGGGCGTACCGGCCGGGGCCATTGCAGCTCACCGCCGGCGCCCACGATCCCGCCCGCCAGGTGCCCGATGGCGCGCACCACCATCCGCATGGTGAGTGCCGCCGTGTGCCAGCCGCTGGCGGCCAGGCCCCGGAACAGCGGATGCTCGGCCGCCGCCACCGGGTCGGTGTGGAAGGGCTGCGGGTCGTACCGCGCGGCGTAATCCATGATCTCCGGCGCCGTCACCGTCACCGGCCCCGCGCGGAAGACCTGCCCGGGTGCCAGATCGTCCAGGTAGAGCGGCGCGGCCAGCGCGCCGATGGGCGAGCCGAGTTGCACCAGTGCGCCGTCCAGGTCCCGCACGTAGGAAAGTGTCTGGCCCCAGGGCTTGTCCACCGGCGCCAGCACCTCCGCGCAACCCTCCCTCATCGCGCGGGCATGCGCGGCGGCCACATCCGGCACCTCGAAGGCGATCTCCTGCGCGCTCTCGCCATGCGAGGAGGGCAGGTGCAGCCCGGTCTCGCGCTCGAAAAAGCCCTGGCGGGCGAAGCCCAGCACCGTCTCGCCCGTCTCCATGGCGATGTAGTCCTCGCCGAGCGCCAGCTTCTCGGTGAGGCCGAAGGCGCGGGCGTAGAAATCGGCACTGGCCCGCGCGTCGGGCACATGGCGGATGATGCGGGCGAGGCGGGTCATGCGGGGCTCCCTGGCTGGATGAGCTTAGCCAGGCCCCCGCCCGGTTGTCAGCCTTGGCGCGCCGCCCCTAGCCTGCGCCGCAACTCAGGAGGAAACACCCATGGCCCGTCGCTTCATCGACCTCTCCGTCGCGCTCAAGGCCGGCATCGCGAGCGACCCGCCCTACATGCTGCCCGAGATCGACTACATGGACCACCACATGACCGCGCCCACCATGGCGGAGACCATGGGCGTTCCCATCTCGGCCCTGCCGGAGGGCGAATACGCCGCGATGGAGAAGGTGCGGATCAGCACGCATAACGGCACGCATCTGGACGCGCCCTACCATTACTTCTCCCGCATGAACGAGCGCACGGTGCCGGGCGGCGAACCCTCCTGGCGGATTGACGAGGTGCCGCTCGAATGGTGCTTCTCGCAGGGCGTCAAGCTCGATTTCCGCGACAAGCCCGATGGCCATGTCTGCACGCCGGACGACGTGAAGCGCGAGCTGGATCGCATCGCCTACACGCTGAAGCCGCTCGACATCGTGCTGGTGAACACCGCCGCCGCCGCGCGCTATGGCGAGGCCGACTACATCGACACCGGCTGCGGCATGGGCAAGGCCGCCACGCTCTGGATGCTGGAGCAGGGCGTGCGCGTCGTGGGAACCGATGCCTGGTCCTGGGATGCGCCCTTCAGCCACACCCGCCGCCGTGTGGCCGAGACCGGCGATGCCTCGCTGATCTGGGAGGGCCACCGCGCGGGGCGCGAGATCGGCTACAGCCACCTGGAGAAGCTCGCCAATCTCGACCAGCTTCCGCCGCATGGCTTCATGGTGGCCTGCTTCCCGGTGAAGGTGCATCGCGGCAGCGCGGGCTGGACGCGGGCGGTGGCTATTCTCGACGATTAACGCGCGAAGCCGACGAAGCCGCGCCGCAGCGCATCGGCGCGCCCGTCGCGCGTCACCTCCCAGAGCGGGCTGTCCACCGCGAGGCGCTGTCCGCCGTCGCGCTGCACCGGGCGCAGGTTCAGCGCGGCGCGGTTGCGCGTGGTGAGGCCGAAGAAGTCGAAGGGCACGCGCACATAGATGCCCTTGTCGAAGCTGCCCTCGCCGAAGCGGGAATAGCTGACATTGGTGAAGGTGGCGAAGCCGCCCACCTCGATGCCGCTGTCGAAGCGCCGCCCCATCTCGATCGTGCCGCCCCAGTCGCCCGCGAGATACCGCCCGCCGCGCAGCACGGTGTAGAGGTTCCACACCGGCAGATCGAGGTAGAGCGAGGCCTGGCCTGTCACCACCGAATAGCCCAGCGTGCCGATGTTCTGCGTGTATTGCCGCTGCGCCACCCAGTTCACGTCGAGGCCGATGGCGAAGGATCGGTCCCGCGGGCGCCACAGCACCTCGGCCGAGACGCCGCCGAACATCGGCTCCAGCATGCCGGCCGTCACGCGCGCGAAGACGTCCCGCGCCGGCGTCCAGATGCGCTCGGCATAGAGGGCGGGAATGGTGGTGGTGGCGGCGCGGGCATAGCGCGCGAAGTCGCTGCGGACATGTGGCAGGACGCTGTCGCTCGGCAGGCCATCGGAGAGGTTGCCCGCGAAGGCCTGCTGCACCGCGCCCACGATCGCGGTGTTCCAGCCGATGTCGAGCCTGGCACCGGCGGTCGCGCCCAATTGCCAGCGCACCGCCGTCTCCGGGTCGCCCACCATGATGTTGAGCGCGGGTGCCAGGCCCCAGGTGAGGCGCGGCGGCGCGGCCGTGGCGGCGGTGGCGCTGGTCTCATCATAGGCGGGCAGGAGCTGCGAGGTGGCGAGGATCTCCTCCGCGCTGCCCATGGCGCTGCCCTGCGCCTCGAAGGCGCCGCGCAGCGTGACCAGGCGCGCGATCACCACGCCGTCGCGCTCCCAGATCACGCGGATGCGCTCGATATGCGCGGGCAGGATGGGCTGCGCCGCACGCACCACGCGGGAAGCGACCTGCGCCAGCGTGCGATACTGCCCCCCCGAGACCGCGATATGCGCCTCTTCGCCGCGCAGGTCGAGCGAGATGGGCAGGAAGCTCTGCGCCCTGAGCGCGGGGAAGAGTCGGCGCGCGAGGACGGCGTTCTCCGTCGCCTCACCCTCGCGGTCGTCGCGGCCCATCTGGAGGCGCCCCTCAAAGCCCGCCGAGGCGGCGAGCAGACGTTCGCGCCAGCCCCGCAGCGGTTCGGGCGGGGGCAGGGGCGCGCCTTCCACGGGGCGCGGCAGCATGGGCGGCGGCGGCTCGCGCGGCAGGTCGGGCGGCGCATTGGGGTCGAGGCGCAGCGAGGCGCGGATCAGGAAATCCGTGCCGTAGAGGAAGGATGCGCCGATATCGAGATAGGGGTTGGGCTGCCAGTTGAACCCGACATTGACGCGGCTTGCCGCCTCGCCGCGCAGATTGGTGGTGCGAGCCGGATAGCCGCCGCGCTCGTCGCGCAGCGCATCGGCCGAATACTCGATCTTGGCGCGCAGCCCCTCGATCGGCCCCCAGGGTGTCGGGATCGGCGGGACGGAATATTCCAGGCCCGCGAAGATGCCGGAATGGGGGCCGCGGAACAGGCTGTTCCAGGCGACGGTGCCGCCCTGGCCCACGCTGCGCGGCCGCGTGCCGAAGCCGGCCGGGCCATAGGTCAGCGGGTTCGTCACATCCTGCCCGGAGGAGAGGCGCCCCCAGCCCATGCCGATGGTGGCGTCGAGCGACCAGAAGCGCTTGGAGGCGACGATGTATTCGCCCTGGTAGATGCCGGTGCCGATCACATCCTGCAGGCCGATGGCGAGCGCGGGGCGCCAGGCATTTTCGTCCCAGACGCGCAGCTTGAGATCGAAGGCGCGGTCGGTCGTCGTGCCGCGGCCGAGCGTGCCGTTCAGCCTTTCGCTCAGGCGGAAGGTGGTCTCGAGGAAGGGGAGCGCCTGGAAGTTGACGAAATAGAATTCCCGCTGCCGCCGCCAGGCGCCGCCGCCCTCGATCACGCCATCCGGGCGGAAGCGCGCATTGGGCATTTCCAGCAGGCCGACGCGGCCGAAATTGGAGCCCGTGGCGGGGACCTCGTCGAGGGCGCGGGCGGGTCCGGCAAGCAGCACCCCCAGCAGAACGACCGCTGCCCCCACAAGATCCGGCCGCAGAGCGGCCGGCGCGCCCAGACCGCCCGTCACGTCAATGCGCCAGCGGCGGCGCGAAGCCAAGCGGGCTGAGCGCGCGCGTCGTGCGGACAGCACGCTTGCGGCGCGTCGTGCGGACAGCACGCCTGCGGCGTGACGCGCCTGAGGGCATCAACTAATTCCCTCCGCGGTAGATTACGGCCAAGGCCGCCGCCGAGATGGCGAGCTGCCCCGCGATCTGCGTCATGTCCCGCAGAAATCCCCAGGATTCGAAGGGCGAGGGGTCATTGGGAACGATCACCAGGCTGCCCGGCGGCACCGGCGGCCCGCCCTGCTGCCAGGCGCCCAGCCCGGCAGGGACCGAGGTGCCGTTGGGCAGCACCAGGAAGGCGCGCGCGGGGTCGGCGAAGCGCTGCGTGCCGCCGGCCGCGCGCACATAGTCGCTGGCGCGCCAGCCGGTGAGGAATTGCAGGCTGCCCGGGTTCTGCACCGCGCCCACCACCGTCACGTCATTGGGCCGCTTGGGCATGACGATCAGGTCGCCCGGTTCCAGCAGCACATCCAGCTCCGGCCGCCCGGCCAGCACCACGGGATTGGCCTCCACCACCATGCGCCCGGCCGCGGGAATGGTGCGCAGGCTGTTGGCGAGCTGCTGCCCGGCCGCGACGGCGCCCGAGACATCGGTGCCCCGCCCGCTGCTGCCCACCACGGCGGTGCCGGCGGCCACCTGCATCAGCCCCATTTCCAGCTCGCGCGCCGTGCGGTTGAAGCCCTCCTGCTGGCGGGAGCGCGCGGCCTCGCGCGTGAAGACCGCGCCATAGGGATAGGCCTGGGGCGTGAGGCCGCCCGCGCGCGCGATGACCTCCGAGAGGCGCTCGCCGCGCCGGATGTCATAGACGCCGGGCCGCAGGAACTCGCCCATCAGCGTGACGGGGCCATTGTCGCGATCGCCGAAGCCGCGCGGGATGCGCACCCCGTCGCGCGGCGAGAGGCGCACGGCCGCGAAATTGCGGCTGCGCAGGTCGAGCAGGGTGCGCGTCAGCGGGATGGCGCTGGTCTGGTCCGAGGGCTCGCGCGTGAGCTCCACGGAGGAGAGGTCCGCCGTGTCGGTCAGGCCGCCCGCCACCGCCAGAACCTGGTCCAGCCCGGTGCCGTTGGTGATGGGGTAGAGGCCGGGCAGCCGCGCCTCGCCCGTCAGCGTCATCGCGTTGTCGAGCAGGAAGGTGAGCAGCGCGGGATAGTCGAGGAAGGCCTGCGGGCAGGGCGTCTCGCCCAGCCGGCGGAAGCCGCCGATGCGCGCATGGGCGAAGCGCTGCGGCGAGGAGCGGGCCGCGATCTCGAGCTGAGTCAGCGCCGGGCAATCCAGGCCGCGCGCAGGGTCCGGCGCCGCATTGGGCGGCGTCGGCATGCCGGTGGCCGGGGCCGGCACCATGCTCGGCAGCCCCGCCAGAAGGCTCGCGGCTTGCGGCGGCGGCGAGGCCTGGGGCGCGATGCGCGCCTGCGCCGCGTTCAGCCGGCCGCGCTCCGTCTCGTCCAGCAGCGCCCATTGCACGGTGGGGCTGGAGAGCCAGAGCACATCGGCCAGCGAGAGGATGATGACCTCGTCGCCCTCGGCCAGATGCACATCGCCGCGCCCGGCCAGCACCGCCGAGAGGTCGAAGGGCTGGAAGCGGCGGCCGCGCGTCCGCGCATCGGTGCGCAGGATGACGGCCATGCGCGCATAGGGGTCGGGCCGGACGATCCGGCCATCGCCGAGCAGCCCGCGCAGGCTGGCGCCGCGCCCGCCGAGAGCGCGCGTCAGCGGCTGCGCCACATGGCCCGTCAGGCGGATATTCTGCGCCTGCACATCCGTCCCCGGCTCCACCAGCAGCAGATCGCCGCGCCGGAGCGGCGATTGCAACCCGATCTCGCGGAAGGCGCGGCGGCCCTCGCCATCGGTGGTTTCCAGCAGGAAACGGTTGCCCGAGGGGCGCAGTGCATCGCCGGCGAGCCGCAGCATGGTGCCGAGCGACGCCGATCCGCTGCCCGGCGGCAACTCGTAGATGGCGGGGCGCGAGACCTCGCCGCCCAGCGCCACCACGCCGCCGATGGGCGGCACCAGGATGCGCTCGCCCTCGCGCAGGGTCAGGTCGGGCGGCTCGCCCTCGCCGGCCAGCACGGGGTAGAGGTCGAGCACGCGGCGGCCGCGCGGGCCCTCGACGCGGATGGCGCGCAGCGTGCCGGATTTGCGCACGCCCTGCGCCGCCACCAGCGCGTCGAACACATTGGCGAGCGGCGAGAGGGCGACGACACCCGGCCGCTGCACCTCGCCGCCCACGAAGATGGTCACCTGGCGCATCTGACGGACGGAGATGAAGACCTCGGCGCCGGCCAGCTCGCGCTGGGCCCGGCGCCCCAGCTCCTCACGCAGGTCCCGCAGGGTGCGGTCGGCGGCCTGCATGGGGGGCAGGTTGGGCAGCAGCAGCATCCCCTCGCGCGAGACGCGCAGCGTCAGGTCCTGGCTGGCGCGGCCGCGGAAGCTGATCACCAGCTCATCATCGCGGCCGATGACGTAATCCTCGGGGATGGCGCCGGAGGCCTGGTTCAGCTGCTGGCCGAAGGCCTGGCCGGCCAGCACGCCGGGCGGGTTGGTGCGGAAACTGTCATAGCCGAATTGCCGCAGCGGCTGGGGCGGCGTGGGGATGCGCGCCGCCGGATTGGCCGCGGCCTGGGGTGCGGGCTGCGGGCGCCGATTCTCGAAGAACTGCTCGATGGGCGAGAGCGGCTCCTCCGTCGCGGGCGGCGCGGGGGGCGGCAAGCCCAGGCTGGAGAAGGGGGCCGGCTGCGGCGCGGTGGGGCTCTGGCTGCCCAGCGGCCGCCCCGCCCCGGCATCGAGCAGGCGCTGGAGGATGTCCTGCTGCGCGCTGGGCGGCAACGCCTGGAGCGGCGCGCCACCGGGCAGGGTGGAAGGCAGGGCGGGCGGGCCAAGCAGCGAGGAGGGCGCGTTCTGCGCGGCGGCGGGCCAGGCCAGCGCCAAGGTCCAGAGGGCCAGGACGCGGGCATGCTTCAACGAACGGTTTCCCCATTTTGGCGCAAGGATGTCACTCGGCGATTAAGTTATGCAGCAATAAAGTGCATTATTTGCAACCATGCGGCGAAGCCTCCCCTCCTCGTCAAGCCTCTGGATTGCGAAATGGGATGCCGCTCGCCGTTTGGGGGCGGCACCTGTGGCCTGGGCGCTCCTCGGCCGCGGCCCCTGGGCCAGGGGCTGGGTTCGCTGGTGGCTGCGCGACGGATTGCGGCCCGAAGGCGCGGACCTCATGGCGGGGCCGGATGTGCGGCCGCTCTGGGAGGCGAATCGCTGGGCCGAATTGCCGCGCATGGCCCTGGCCGGGGAGGGGGCGGCGATCCCTGGCTGGGTCTCGGCCTGGTTCGCCGCCCACCCGCCCTACCGGGGCGCGATCTGGGCCTGCGGTCAGGAGGCCGCCTTGCGCGCGCTGCATCTGGCGCTGGCCGTGGCGCTGGCGGGCCTGCCGCCGCCGGAAGCCGCACTGCGGGCGCTGGCCCGGCGCATCGGCGCCAACCCTGCCTATGCCTGGGCGCAGGACAACAACCACCCGGTCAGCGAAGCCTGCGGCCTGCTGGCCTGCGGTCTGGCGCTCCATGATGCGCGCCTCGCCCGGCGGGGCGCGCGACGGCTGGATGCGGCGATCGCCCGGCTGGTGGCCGAGGATGGCGGCTTCGCGCAACTCAGCCCGGCCTATCATCGCATGCTGCTGGACGTGGTGGCCTGCACGGAATGGCTGCGCCGCCGGGCCGGCGGGCCCGCCGCCGCCCCGCTCACGATGGCGCGCATGGCGGCGGCGACGCGCTGGCTGCACCGCCTGGCCTGCCCCATCACGGGGCGTCTGCCGCGGATCGGCCACCAGGATGGTTCGCATGTGGCCGATCTCTCCGGCGCGGGGCCGGAAGATGCGCGCGCCAGCCTGGAGCGCGCGGCGCGGATCTTCTGCGGCGCGTCGGCCGGCTGGCCCGCCGATCCCGGCTGCGCCGCCCTTGGCCTTGCGGTGCCGCGATCCGTTCTCGCGGCGGAGCCGGATTGGCAGGCGGGCGGGCTGCTCGGCCGCCGCTTCGGCCCCTTGCGCGCCATCCTCCGCCTGGGCCCGCTGCGCTTTCGCCCGGCCCATGCCGACCTGCTGCATCTCGATCTCTGGCGCGAGGGGGAAAACCTGCTGCGCGATGGCGGCACCGGCGCCTACAACCCGGAAGACCCCGCCTGGCTGCCCTGTTTCCAGGGCGCGGCGGCGCACAACACCATCGCCTTCGACGGCGAGGACCAGATGCCGCGCCTCGGCCCCTTCCTGTTTCATCACTGGCCCGAGACCGGCGCCCTGCCGGAGGGCGGCTGGTGGCGCGACCATCGCGGCCGCCGCCACGCGCGGGTGGTGCGCGCCGAACCCGGCGGGTTTCGTGTGGAGGATGAGGTCTCCGGCCCCTTCCAGGCGGCGGTGCTGCGCTGGCGCCTGATGCCGGGCGCCTGGACGCTGACGGCGGAGGGCGTGACCGGGGCGGGCCTTCGCCTGGCCATTGCGGCGGATGGGCCGCTGGCTCTGCGGCTGGTCCAGGGCCTGGAAAGCCTCGCCTATGGCGCGGCCACGCCGCTGCCGGTGCTGGAAGCGCACCTGTCCGGAACAAATTCCCGCATCACGACACGTATCCATTATTCATGAAGCCATAAGTTGCATTTTTCGTGATTCCACCGCCATCCTGCCCGTACAAGACGAGGCCAGGATGGCGCTGGAGGCATTGCTCAGGGAGGTTTGGCGCCAGCGCATGGGCGTCCTGCTGTGTTGTGCCCTGGTCTATGCCCTGGCAGCCACGCTGGTCTGGAACTGGCCGCGCAGCTATGTCGCCACCGCCATCGTGGCGCCCTCCGAGACGACGGGGATCGCCACCTCCTCGCTGCTCACGCCTTCACCCTTCCTGCAGCCCTCCCTGCTCGACCAGCGGCCGGGCGGCAATTTCGCGGTCTATCTGGCGGCCTTGCGCGCGCCCGAAGCGGCGGCTGTCCTGGCGCGCGACACGCCGCTGCTGGCGCAGATCGAGGCGCGCCGGGCCGCGCTCCCGCTCGGGCCGGTCCGCCGCCTGCTCGGCCTGCGCCTCGTGGCCGACTCGGATGACGCGCTGAGCTTCCTGGAGCGCAATTTCGCCGCCACCCCCTCGCTCACCTCCGTCACATGGACGCTGGAACTGGTCCACCGGGACCGGGATTCCGCGCTCGACCTGCTGCAGCGCCTGCATGCCCAGGCCGAGAGCCGGGTGCGCGAGACGCTGGCCGAACTGGCCGGGCGCCGCATCGCCGCGCTCGAGGCGCGGTTGCGGATCGAGCCCGATCTCTTCCTCCGCAACAGCCTCTATGACCTGTTGGCGCAGCAGCAGCGCGCGGCGCTGGTGGTGGCGGCGGATGAGGCGGCGGCGGCGCGCCTCGTCTCCGTGCCGATGGTGGAGATCCGGCCCTCGGTGCCCAACCGGCCGCTGCTGCTGGTGCTGCTGGCGATCGTCATCCCCGGTGCCGTGCTGCTTGCGGTCACCTGCCGCATCCTGCTGCGGCCGCCCTTGCCGGCCGGCCTGGCCCCCACCTGGCGCCCGCCCGCCGAGCCCGCGGCGCCCCGCAAGGAGCCGATGCTGACGCGCCTGCCCGGCGGCGACGGCGCATGATCCGGACGGCGCCGCTCTTCGCCGCGCTGGCGGGGCTGGCCGGCGCGGTGCTGCATTTCGCCGGCGCGCTGAAATCCACCCAGGCGGTGGCGGCGCTGCCCTTTGACATCACGCTGCTGGCGCTGCTGGCCCTGCTGGGGCTGCTGCCGCTGCTGCTGCTCGGCCGCGCCTGGCTGCTGTCGCGCGCGCTCGGCCCCCCGCTCGCCGCCTGCGGGCTGCTCTGGGCCTGGTGGGTGCTGGCCGCCGCCTGGAGCCCCTGGGGCGAGGGCGTGTCGGACCGCCTGCCGGAGGTGGTGCTGGCCGGGCCGCTGATGCTGCTGCTGGGCCTGCTGATCGGCGCCGATCCCGCGGCGCGGCGGGTCTTCGCGGCGGCGGTGATCGCGCTCGGCGCCTTCGTCGCGGCCTCCATCGCCTGGGGTCTCGCGACGGATGCCGTGGTGCTGGGCGGGCAGGTGGGGGCGGACCCCTCGCGTGTCCGGGTGCAATACCAGGTGGCGGGCCTCGCCATCGCCTGTGCCGCAGGGCTGGTCGCGCTGCGGGCCACGGCGGCGCGCGGCTGGCGGGCGATGTTCTGGCTCGCGCTGCTGGTGGCGCTGACGGTCGGCGTTCTGCTGCCGGGCGGGCGCGCGGCCCTGGTGGAGCTCTGCGCCGTGGTGGCCCTGGCCCCCGCCCTGCGCTGGCTGCTGCGCGGCCGCGTGGCGCCGGCGCTGGGCTGGATCATCCTGGTCGCGGGGGGCGGCGCGGCGGGGCTCGGTCTGCTTCTGCTCGACCCCGGGCGGGCCGAGGATCTCGCCACGCTGGAACGCTTCTTCCGCCCCGATGGCGGCCAGGATTCCGCGCGCGACATCCTCTGGGGCGAGGCCTGGCGCCTCGCCGGCGTGGCGGGCCTGGGCCCGGGTGGTTTTCCGCCAGCCATCGGCGTCGGCCAGGATCGCGGACTGCACCCGCACAACCACGCGATCGAGGCGCTGGTGGAGGGCGGCGCGGTCGGCCTGCTGCTCTGGCTCGCGGCCTTCGGGGGCGCGGTCCTGCTGGCGCTGGCCCGGCTGCCGCGCGTGGCGCCGGAGCGCGCGGCGCTGATCCTGGCGCTCACCCTGCCCATCGCGATGACGGCGATGGTCTCGACCGACCTTGGCAACCGCATGGTGTGGTTCGCGCTCGGCCTCGTGCTTTCGCTCGGTGTGGAGGCGCGGGATGGCTGAGCGCGGCGCCTATGCGCGCTGGGGCAAGCGGGTCTTCGACATCGCGGGCGCGGCGCTGCTGCTGCTGGCTGTGCTGCCGCTGCTCCTCGCCACGGCGCTCGCGGTGCGGCTCATGCTGGGCTCGCCTGTGCTCTTCCACGAATGGCGCGCGGGGCGGGGTGGCGCAGCTTTCCGCATCGTGAAGTTCCGCAGCATGGCGCGCGGCCCGGGCAGCGACCTGCTGCGCCTCTCGCGCTTCGGGCGTGCCATCCGGGCGCTCGCGCTGGATGAGCTGCCCCAGCTTTGGCAGGTGCTGCGCGGCGAGATGTCGCTGGTCGGCCCGCGTCCGCTGCCGCTGGACTATGTGCCGCTCTACACCGCGCGGGAGGCGCTGCGGCTCTCGGTGCGCCCCGGCCTGTGCGGCCTCGCGCAGGCGGAAGGGCGCAATGCCGTGCCCTGGCCCGCGCGGCTCGAATGGGATGCGCGCTATGTGGAGCGCGTCACGCTCCGCGGCGACCTTGTCATCCTGGCGCGCTGCGCCTGGCTGCTGCTCACCGGCCGCGGCGCGCATGCGCCGGGCGAGGCGACCATGGCGCCGCTCACTTCAGCCAGAGGGGGTCCTTCAGCTTCGTGAGGAAGGCCTGGAAGGCCTCCTCCTGCTCGGGCGTGGGCTGCATGGGGCGCGGCGTGCGCGGCGCGCCGGCCTCGCGCAGGATGGTCTGCACCACGGGTGCCGCGCCGAGCACCAGCCCCGGCTGCCGCCCGCCCTTCAGCTCGAGATAGACCTCGGCCAGCAGCTTCACGTCGAGCAGCGCATTGTGCGTCGTGCGCTGCGAGAGATCGATGTTGTAGCGGCGGCAGAGCGCATCGAGGCTGTTCTGCGCGCCGGGGAAGGCGATGCGCGCCAGCGCGAGGCTGTCCACCATCCGCGCGGGGTCGAGCGTTGGCCGCTTGCAGCGGAACAGCTCCGCATCCAGGTGCTTGAAGTCGAAGGGCGCATTGTGCGCGACGATGGGGCTGTCGCCCAGGAATTCCAGCATCGCATCGGCGATGTCGGCGAAGCGCGGCTTGCCTTCCAGGTCGGCGCGGGTGAAGCCATGCACGCGGGTCGCTTCCGGCGGCACGTCACGCTCCGGGTCCACCAGCGTGTGGAAGACCTTGCCCGTGGGCATGAGGTTCACGATCTCGATCGCCGCGACCTCGATGACGCGATGGCCCTCCAGCGGCTCGAAGCCCGTGGTCTCGGTGTCGAGGACGACCTCACGCATCGCGCTGAGCCTGGACCAGGCGCCGCACGCGGGCCTGGGCGTGGCGGCGCGAGAGGCCGGTCGGGATCACCACATCGGCGCGGCGGCGCTTCTCGGCATCGGGCATCTGCCGCGCGAGGATGGCGTCGAGCCGCGCCTCGGTCATGCCCGGGCGCAGCAGCACGCGGCGGCGCTGCACGGCGGCGGGTGCGGAGACGACGAGGATCTTGTCGAATTCGCGCAGGTCTCGCCGCGTCTCGTAGAGCAGCGGGATGTCGAGCACGACGAGGCGCGCGCCGCGCCCGCGCCAGCGCTTGAGGAAGCGCGCCTGCTCGTCCCGCACCAGCGGGTGGATGATGCGCTCCAGCCGCTTCAGCGCCTCGGGCTGGCCGAGCACGGCGCGGCGCAGCGCCTCGCGATCCGTCGCACCCTCGCGCTCGCTGCCCGGGAAGGCGCGGGCGATGGGCCGCACGGCGCGGCCGCCCTTGGCCTGCAGCGCATGCACCGCGGCATCGGCGTCGAAGACGGGCACGCGCAGGCGCTGAAAGGTGCCAGCCGCGGTGGACTTGCCCATGCCGATGCTGCCGGTGAGGCCCCAGATTTTCATCGCGCGGGGATATCCGCGGCGACGATGCGGCGCAGTTCCTCATCCACCACGGGCGCCACGCCGAACCACGCCTCGAAGCCCGGCCGCGCCTGGTGCAGCAGCATCCCCAACCCATCCACGCCGGTCAGTCCGCGCGCGCGCGCGGCGGCGAGAAGCCTGGTCTCCAGCGGGACATAGACGATGTCGGCCACCAGCGCGTGATCGGGCAGGGGCGAGAGATCCAGCTCCAGCGGCGGCTGGCCCGCCATGCCGAGGCTCGTGCTGTTCACCAGCAGCGCGGCCCCTTCCAGCGGTGGCGCGGCGCTGACATGCAACGGCCCGCCCAGCGCCTGCGCCAGCGCCTCGGCGCGCTCGGGCGTGCGGTTCACCAGCGTCAGATGCGGGCAGCCCGCATCGAGCAGCGCGGCGGCGATGGCCCGCGCAGCACCGCCTGCGCCCAGGATGACCGCCGGGCCGCGCCGCGGGTCGTAATCGGGCAGGGAGGCAAGGAAGCCGAAGCCATCCGTGCAATCGCCGATGATCCGCCCCTCGCGGAAGACCAGCGTGTTCACCGCGCCGGCGCGATGCGCGCGCGGCAGCACCTCGTCGCAGACCGCGAAGGCGGCCTCCTTGTGCGGGATGGTGACGTTCATGCCGCGGAAGCCGGCCGCCATCAGCCCGCGCACGGCGGTGGCGAAATTCTCCGGCGCGATGGGCAGCGGCACATAGGCCGCATCCAGCGCGTGCCGCGCAATCCAGGTGCCATGCAGCAGCGGCGAGCGCGAATGGGAGACGGGCCAGCCCGTCACGCCCGCCAGCATGGCCTTCCCGGTGAGCATCAGCCGGTCAACGAGGGAACCAGCGTCGCCTGCATGGCGGCGCAGAGGCTCTCGGAGCCATCCTCGGCGCGCATCCAGACCTCGGCGCGGGCCACGGTGAGCGTGCGGCCGAGCTTCAGCACCTCGGCGCGGGCGATGGCGAGCACGCCGCGCGCGGGGCGCAGGAAGTTGACCTTCAGCTCCGCCGTCAGCACCTCCTGCCCCGGCGGCAGCAGGGAGAGGGTGGCGTAGCCGCAGGCATTGTCGGCCAGCGTGGTCAGCACGCCGGCATGCAGGAAGCCCTGCTGCTGCGTCATGGTCTTGCGGAAGGGCGCCTCGATCACGCAGCGGCCCGGCGAGACGGAGGCGATGCGCGCCTCGATCACGCGCATCAGCCCCTGCTGGGCGAAGCTCGCCTCGATGCGGGCCTGGAGGTCACGATGGGGCATGCTCATGGTCCGGTCTTTCTGGGGGGGGCGCGCGCGTCAGAGGCGCCAGCCCGTATGGATGGCGACGATGCCGCCCGAGAGATTGCGGTGCTGCACGCGCTCGAGGCCGGCCGCCGTCATCATGCCGGTCAGCGTCGCCTGGTCGGGGAACATGCGGATGCTCTCGGCGAGGTAGCGGTAGCTCTCCGCATCCTGCGCGATGCGGCCGCCCAGCGCGGGCAGTGCCTTGAAGGACCAGGCGTCATAGAGCGGCGCCAGCGCCGCCACCTCCAGGCGCGAGAATTCCAGGCAATGGAAGCGGCCGCCCGGGCGCAGCACGCGCCGCACCTCGCGCAGCACCGCGTCCTTGTCGGTGCAGTTGCGCAGGCCGAAGGCCATGCTGACCTTCTCGACGCTCGCATCCGGCAGGGGGATGTGCTCCGCATCGGCGCAGAGGAAGGAAAGGCCGCGCGCGAGCCCCTTCTTGAGGGCGCGCGACTGGCCGACCGCGAGCATCTCGGCATTGATGTCCGAGCAGATGACGCGCCCCGCGCCGCGCTCCAGCGCCAGGAAGGAGATGTCCCCCGTGCCGCCCGCGAGGTCGAGCAGCGTCTCGCCCGGCCGGGGCTGGATGGCGTTGACGAAGATGCGCTTCCAGGCCCGGTGCAGGCCGAGCGACATCAGGTCGTTCATCACGTCGTAGCGGGGGGCGACACTGTCGAAGACCTCGCGCACCAGCCCCGCCTTCTCCTCGGCGGCGACGGTGCGGAAGCCGAAATCGGCGGTGGTCTCGGGGTTCTCGGTCATCGGGCGGGTATAGCGGCAACAGGGCGAATCTGCCATGCGGGGGAGGCCAGAAAGAGGAGGCCGCCATCCCCGAATTGCCCGAGGTCGAGACCGTGATGCGCGGCCTCGCTTCCGTGCTGGACGGCCAGGTGATCCGCCATGCCGAGACGCGCCGCGCCGGGCTGCGCTGGCCCTTCCCTGCCGGGCTCACGGCCAGCCTGACCGGGGCGCGCGTGGCGGGCTTCCGGCGGCGCGGGAAATACATGCTGATGCGCCTGGAAGGGCGGGACAGCGTGCTGATCCATCTCGGCATGTCCGGCCGGATGGTGGCGCGGCACCGGGACGCCGCCCTCGTGCCCCGCCTGGCTCCGCAGGGCCTGGCCAGCGATGCCCGCGGCCACAACCAGCCGCCCGAGGCGCATGAGCACCTGGTGATGGAGACGGAAGGCGGCTGGCGCGTCGGCTTCGTGGACCCGCGCCGCTTCGGCTGCGTGGACCTGGTGCCCCGCGGGGCGGAGGAGAGCCACAAGCTGCTGGCCGGCCTGGGGCCGGAGCCGCTGGAGCCCGGCTTCACCGTGGCCGCGCTGGAGGCGGCGCTGAGCGGCAAGATCACCCCCATCAAGGCCGCACTGCTCGACCAGAAGGTGGTGGCCGGCCTCGGCAACATCTATGTGAGCGAGGCGCTCTACCGCGCCGGCATCTCGCCCCGCCGGCTGGCGGCCACCATCCCCGGCGCCCGGGCGGAGCGGCTGGTGCCCGCCATCACCTCGGTCCTGACCGAGGCCATCGCGGCCGGCGGATCGAGCCTGCGCGACTATGTGCGGGCGGATGGGGAACTCGGCGTCTTCCAGGAGCGCTTCGACGTCTATGACCGCGCGGGCCAGCCCTGCGCCCGCTGCCCGGGCCCGCCCGGCTGCCCGGGGATCACCCGGCTTGTGCAGTCGGGCCGATCCACCTTCTACTGCCCGAAACATCAACGCTGATGCGTCCGATGACCGGAGGGCCACATGGCCCGCAGGTCTGAATCGGCCGCGCAAAACATGAGGGACTGCCGATCATGGCCTACGAGATGATCCTGACCGAGACGCAAGGCGCCGTCGCCGTGATCCGGCTGAACCGGCCGCAGGCGCTGAACGCGCTCTGTGACCAGCTGATGGGCGAGCTGGGCGAGGCGCTGCGCGGCTTCGACGCCGACCCCGCCATCGCCGCCATCATCCTGACCGGATCGGAAAAGGCCTTTGCCGCCGGCGCCGACATCAAGGAGATGAAGGACCGGACGTATCCCGCCGTCTATTTCGAGGATTTCATCACCGCCCGCTGGGAGGCCGTGACGAAGATCAAGAAGCCGGTCATCGCGGCGGTGGCGGGCTTCGCGCTGGGCGGCGGCTGCGAGCTGGCGATGATGTGCGACATGATCATCGCGGCCGACAACGCGAAATTCGGCCAGCCCGAGATCAACCTCGGCATCATCCCCGGTGCGGGCGGCACCCAGCGCCTGACGCGCGCCATCGGCAAGGCCAAGGCGATGGACCTGGTGCTCACCGCCCGGATGATGGACGCGGCCGAGGCCGAGCGTTCGGGGCTTGTCGCCCGCGTGGTGCCGCTGGATCAGCTCATGGCGGAAGCCATGAAGGTTGGCGAGAAGATCGCGAGCCTCTCCGGCCCCGCCGTCGCCATCGCCAAGGAAGCCGTGAACGTCGCCTTTGAGACGACGCTGGCCGAGGGCGTGCGCTTCGAGCGCAAGATCTTCTATTCGCTCTTCGCGACCGAGGATCAGAAGGAGGGCATGTCGGCCTTCGCCGAGAAGCGCAAGCCGGCCTTCCGCAACCGGTGAAGCGGGATTCATACATCCCGGCTTGACGATGAGGGGGGCGGGGGCTTAGACCCTCCCCTCCTCGGGCGGTTCTGCCCGCCCCTGTCATTCACTCCAGCAGCGATCGCATCACACCGCCCATGGCCAACAATGCTTCCGCGCGCAAGCGCATCCGCCAGACCGAGAAGCGCACCGAGCGCAACCGCATGCGCCGTTCGCGCGTGCGCACCTTCCTGCGCAAGGTCGAGCTGGCGATCGCCGGTGGTGACAAGGCCCAGGCGGCCGCGGCCTTCCAGTCCGCCCAGCCGGAAATGCAGACGGCCGTGACCAAGGGTGTGCTCCATCGCAACACCGTGGCCCGCAAGATGTCGCGCCTCTCGGCCCGCATCAAGGCGCTGAACACCGCCTCGGCCTGAGCGCACCGTTACTTTACTGACAATTGAAACGGCTCTGCCGAGGGGAGGCAATTCTTCCCATGGCGGAGCTTTTTCTTGTGGTTGAACGTCATCGCATAGCGACTTGTTTGTCACACTGGGCGTGTTTTTCATAAATGGCGCCTGAACGGCTTCAAGCTCGGCTGAAACTCGCGGTAACGTTTCCAGGTTGCCGTGACGCTCACGCAGCGGGGCGGCAAGGTCGGTGTTGAGTTTGCCAGTGTCGAATACCGGGCGGCCCCGCCCTCAAAACGAGCAACCAATATGCGGCCTCCCCCGAGGAACGCGTTGAGAGACTGAGGACAGGGATGGATCAGGAAATGGGCGAGACCCCCCCGCCCAATGCCGGAAAAATCGCCGCCTGCTGGGCCCGCGTCCGCACACGCCTCCGCCAGGAGGTTGGTGACGTCGAGTACCGGAACTGGCTGCGGCAGATGAGCCTGGCCGGGGTCGAGGGGGATACCGTCCTCATCCATCTTCCCACCCGCTTCCTGCGGGACTGGGTGCGCGACCACTACGGGGACCGCCTGCGCCTGCTCTGCCAGGCCGAGATGCCCGGCGTCCGCCTGGTGGAGCTGCGCGTGCAGGCCGCCGCCCGCGCCGAGAAGCCCGCGCTCGAGCAGGAAGTGGCTGAGGCCTCGCCGCTCGCCGAGAGCCTTGCCCCCAGCGTCCCCGCCGCAGCGGCCGAGCCCGTCCGCAACGACTGGCTGGTGCCGCTCGACCCGCGCTTCACCTTCGACAGCTTCGTCGTCGGCAAGCCCAATGAATTCGCCCATGCCTGCGCCCGCCGCGTGGCGGAAAAGCCCGCCCAGGCCGGCTTCAACCCGCTCTTCCTCTATGGCGGCGTGGGCCTGGGCAAGACGCACCTGATGCATGCCATCGCGTGGTCGCTCAGGGAGCGCGATCCGAACCTCTCCGTCGCCTACATGTCGGCCGAGAAGTTCATGTATCGCTTCATCGCGGCGCTCCGCAGCCACAACACCATGGAGTTCAAGACCCAGCTGCGCTCGGTCCATGTGCTGATGGTGGATGACCTGCAGTTCCTGATCGGCAAGGACAACACGCAGGAGGAGTTCTTCCACACCTTCAATGCGCTGATCGACGCCGGCAAGCAGATCATCATCTCGGCCGACAAGGCGCCGAACGACCTCTCCGGCATCGAGGACCGCCTGCGCACCCGCCTCTCCGGCGGCATCGTGGCCGACCTGCACGCGACCACCTACGAACTCCGGCTCTCCATCCTCCAGTCCAAGGCCAGCCTCGCCGGCGTGGAAGTCCCGCCCCGCGTGCAGGAGTTGCTGGCCCGAAAGATCGCCTCCAACGTCCGCGACCTCGAGGGCGCGCTGAACCGCGTCGTCGCCCATGCCAAGCTCTTCGGGCGGCCCGTCACGCTGGAATCCGTGCCGGAAGTCCTTTCGGACATCCTGCGCGCGCATGACAAGCGTCTCTCGATCGACGACATCCAGCGCAAGGTGGCCGAGCACTACAATATCCGCCTGACGGAGATGGCCTCGGCCCGCCGCTCCCGCGCCGTGGCGCGCCCGCGGCAGGTGGCGATGTATCTGGCCAAGCAGCTCACCTCCCGCTCGCTGCCCGAGATCGGCCGGCGCTTCGGCAACCGGGACCACACGACGGTGTTGCACGCCGTCAACAAGATCACGGAGCTGATGGCCGAGGATCCCGCATTCGCGGAGGACGTGACCTTGCTCCGGAAGATGCTGGAGATGTGAGGGGCGCCGCCCCTCAGACCCCGGCAGGGAACTCGTTCCCTGCACCCTCGCTTTGACCGTTCCTGCCGGGATGCTACAGAAATCCCCGTATTGCGCGGCGATTCGCGCCATCGGACAGCAAGGGACCGGGAGAGATGAAGTTCAGCGTCGAGCGCGCCATCCTGCTCAAGGCCCTCGGGCACACGCAATCCGTGGTCGAGCGCCGGAACACCATCCCCATCCTGGCCAATATCCTGCTCGATGCGAAGGATGGCGCGCTCCGCCTCACCGCGACCGACATGGAAATCGCCATCGTCGAGGAAGTCCCCGGCGTGCAGGTGGCACGCCCCGGCCGCACCACAGCGCCGGCGGCGACCCTCTATGAAATCGTCCGCAAGCTGCCGGATGGCGCCACCGTCGAGCTCGACCACAAGGGCGGCGACGCGCCGCTGACGCTGCGCGCCGGGCGTTTCAGCACCAGCCTGCCGGTGCTGCCCGTGGAAGACTTCCCCTCGATGACCGAGGGCGCGCTGCCCCACCAGTTCAAGCTGGAAGCGGCCAAGCTGCGCGGCATGATCGCCCGCACGCGCTTCGCGATCAGCACCGAGGAAACCCGCTACTACCTGAACGGCATCTACCTGCACGTCGCCGAGGACGCCTCGGGCCGCAAGCTGCGCGCCGCCGCCACCGACGGCCACCGCCTCGCCCGCGTCGAGACCGACCTGCCGGACGGCGCCTCGACCATGCCCGGCGTCATCATCCCGCGCAAGACCGTGAACGAGCTGAACAAGCTCGCGGAAGAAACGCGCGACGAGGTCGAGTTCCGCCTCTCGGACACCAAGATCAGCTTCCGCGTCGGCACCGTCACCCTGACCAGCAAGCTGATCGACGGCACCTTCCCCGATTATGAGCGCGTGATCCCGCGCAACAACGACAAGGTGATGGAAGTCGGGACCCAGGCCTTCGCGCAGGCCGTGGGTCGCGTCGCCGCCATCTCCAGCGAGCGTTCGCGCCCGGTGAAGCTCAGCATCTCCAGCGACAACCTGCTGCTCACCGCCTCCAGCGCCGAGCAGGGCGAAGCGCGGGAGGAGCTGGACGAGGGGCTGGTCACCTATGCCGCCTCGCCCATCGAGATCGGCTTCCAGGCGCGCTACCTGAATGACATCACCGAGCAGGTGGGTGAGACGCTGCGCTTCAAATTCTCCGACGGCAGCGCGCCCACCGTGGTGCAGGACGCGGCGGATGACGACGCGCTCTACGTCCTGATGCCGATGCGGGTCTGACGCTCAGGACCATTCCAACCGGAGTTCGGTGACGGCCTTGCCCCATTGGGTGGCGGTCAGCCGCTCCACCTCCATGAAGCCCGCCTCGGCATAGAGGCGGGCGGCCGCCGGCAGTCCGTCCAGCGTCCAGAGATAGATGCGCGTGAAGCTTCGCGCCCGCGCGTGGTCCAGCGCCTCGCCCAGCAGCCGCCGGCCGAGACCGCCGCCGCGGAGCGACGCATCGAGGATGAACCAGCGCAGATGGCCGAGGCCGTCGCCCTCATCCTCCACCGCCACGGAGCCGAGCGCCCGGCCATCCCGCTCCACGCCGCGGAAGAAATCGCCCGGCGTCTTCGGCTTGGTGAGGAATGCGCCCAACTCGCGGGCCACCTTGGCTTCGAAGACGGCGCCGAAGCCGTGGCTCGCGGCATAGTGGCGGGCATGCAGCGCGGCGATGTCGCCCACCACGCCAGGGAACCAGCCCGTGTGGATCTTCACCCGGCCAGCTCGGTGCGGAAGAGGTCGAGCAGCTTCAGCGAGCCGTCGCCCTGCACCAGGTGCCAGAAGGTCCAGCCATTGCAGGAGGGCGCCTCCTGCACCGCGGCCCCCACGCCATGGATGGAGCCGCGCGCCGTGCCGCAGGCGATGGTGCCATCGGCGAAGACCTGCGCCGCCCAGCGGCGATGCCGGTCGGTCAGGGTGGCGCCGGGCTGCACCAGGCCGCGCTCCACCAGGCTGCCGAAGGCGATGCGCGGCTGCTCCTTGCGGGTCGGCGTGGGCGCCGTCTCGACATCGCCGAGCGGCTGGATCGCGGCGATGCGGCGCTCGGCGGCGGCGGCATAGGTGGGGTCGCGCTCGATGCCGATGAAGCGCCGGCCGAGCCGCTTGGCCACCGCGCCCGTGGTGCCCGAACCGCTGAAGGGATCGAGGATCACATCGCCCTTCTGCGTGCAGGAGAGGATCACGCGGTGCAGCAGCGCCTCGGGCTTCTGCGTCGGGTGCAGCTTGTTGCCGGCCTCGTCGCGCAGGCGTTCATGGCCGGTGCAGAGCGGGATGTACCAGTCGCTGCGCATCTGCAGGTCATCGTTCAGCGCCTTCATCGCCGCGTAGTTGAAGCGGTATTTCGCGTCCTCGCTGCGGGCGGCCCAGATCAGCGTCTCATGCGCGTTGGTGAAGCGCCGGCCGCGGAAATTCGGCATCGGGTTCGCCTTGCGCCAGATGACGTCGTTCAGGATCCAGAAGCCGAGATCCTGCAGCGCGGTACCGAGGCGGAAGATGTTGTGGTAGCTGCCGATGAGCCAGAGTGTGCCGTCCTTGCGCAGCACGCGGCGGCATTCGGTGAGCCATTCGCGGGTGAAGGCGTCATAGGCCGCGAAATCGGTGAACTGGTCCCAGGCGTCATCCACCGCATCCACCAGGCTGTGATCGGGCCGGTGCAGCGTGCCGCGGAGCTGGAGGTTGTAGGGCGGGTCGGCGAAGACGGCATGGACCGAGGCGGGCGGCAGCGCGCGCAGCGTCTCGATGCAGTCGCCCAGGAGAATCCTGTCGAGCGGTATCTCGAGGCCAGCGCCCAAGTCGAAGCATTCCCTTGCGAATCGAAGGCCTGAACATGCGTGACGCGGAGTCGCGCCGTCAACAGCGGCGCCGTGCCCAGGCCTCTTCCACGGGGCCGAAGCCGCGCCGGTGATGCGGGCTGGGGCCGTGCTCCAGCAGGGCCTGGCGATGCTGCGCGGTGGGATAGCCCTGGTGCCGCGCGAAGCCATAGGCCGGCCAGCGCGCATCGAGCCGCGCCATCCCCGCATCGCGCAGCGTCTTCGCCAGGATGGAGGCGGCGGCGATGGAGAGGCTGAGCCCGTCGCCGCCCACCACGCAGCGAACCGGGCAGGGCAGGGCGGGCGGGCGGTTACCGTCCACCAGGGCGAGGTCGGGTGTCACGGGCAAGCGCAGGAGTGCGCGCCGCATGGCCAGGAGCGAGGCGGCAAGGATGTTGATCCGCCCGATTTCCGCCGCCGATGCGCCGCCCATCGCCAGTGCCAGGATGCCCTCGCGTTCGGCCGCGCGCAGGGCAAGCGCGGCGCCACGGCGTGCGGCCTCCTTCAGGCGCTTGCTGTCATCCAGCAGGGCGGCGAGCGCGGGGGGGCAGGGGCGGAGAAAGACGACCGCGGCGGCGATCACGGGGCCGGCGAGGGGGCCGCGCCCCGCCTCGTCCAGCCCGGCGACGAGCCCGCCCGCTGCCTCCTCAAGGCTGAAGTCAGGCATGGAGCCACCTTGCCGCGATCACGAATTGTGACGAAGCCGAAATCCTATTGCGAAGGAATATGAACATTTCTACATGACTTTTCGTTAACTAATAATCCATCCTGGAGACATCCATGCTTCCGACTTCCCGCCGCGGCCTGTTGGCCGCCAGCGCCACCGGCTTGCTTGCCGGCAAATCCGCCCTGGCTCAACCGGCGCTGCCGGCCAACTGGCCGGACCGTCCCATTCGCATCATCGTTCCCTATGCGGCGGGCGGCATCACGGATGTCATCAGCCGCGGCATGGCGGTCGGCCTCCAGGGCGCGCTGGGCCAGCCCGTGGTGGTCGAGAACCGCCCGGGGGCCAATGGCACGGTGGGTACGCTGGTCGCCGCCCGCGCCCCGGCCGATGGCACCACCATCACCATGGGGATCACCGACACCTTCGCCATCAACCGCTCCACCTTCCGCTCGCTGCCCTATAGCGACGAGAACGACTTCATGCCCATCTCGATGGTGACGCGCGTGCCCTTCGCGCTGATGGTGGGCGCGCATCGCCGCGAGATCACGGATTACGCGAGCTTCATCCGGGAGGCGCGGCGCGAGGCCGGGCGCCTCAGCCATGCCTCCTGGGGTGTCGGCTCCTCCTCGCACCTGGCGTTCGAATTCGTGGCCCGCGCTGAGCGCTTCGAGAAGCTGCATGTGCCCTTTGCCGCGCAGGCGCCCGGCATGCAGGCCGTCGCTTCGGGGCAGGTCGATTCCATGATGCTGCCGGTGGGCGGCGCCAACAGCCTGGCGCTGGACAACCGCGCCCGCATCCTGGCGCTGGCCCATCCGACGCGCATCGAGCTCACCCCCAATGTGCCGACGCTGAGCGAACTCGGCGTGCCGCTGGCGACCGGCCTCTGGCTTGCGCTCTACGCGCCGGCGCGGACGCCGGCGCCGATCATCGCGCGCCTCAACGCCGCCGTGCGCGAGGGCATGCGCAACGAGCAGACGCTGGCCGTCTTTCGCCAGCAGGCGGGCGCGGCCGAGCCCTCGACGCCGGAGGAACTGGCCGCCTTCGCCGCGCGGGAGCGCGTGCAGTGGGCGCAACTGGTGAACGAGAAGAACATCCGCGTCGAGTGATCTTCAGAATACATCCATAGGTTGCTGGAGTGTTAACGGCCCGGGGCCCCATGGTCCCGGGCATGATCAGCAACCGCCTCATCGCCGGCGCCGGATCGAAATCCGCGTCGCGGTTTACGAAGCCTTCATCCTTGCGGTGGCAGGTGGTGCGCATGATCACCACCAATTCCCTCGCCGCCTTCGCCAAGGAGGTCGCGCCCCAGAACCGCCTGCCCGAACGCCCCGTGGCCGAGGCCAGCGCCATCCGTCGCCAGATGCCGGGCGAGGGGGCGGCGATGCAGGCCGAGCCCATCGCCCAGCGTCGTCTGGAGGCCGTGCCCCCCGCGCCCAGCAAGCCCCTGCCGCGCGGATCGCTGCTCGATATGCGCGTCTGATCCAGGCATTCGCCTGATTAGTGGGCAATATCAGCAAGATTGCGACGATTTCATGCCGTATGCCCAATTCATGTTCTTCTGATGTGTTCGAATTCGTGAAATCTTGCCCCCATATTGCGGTGCATCATCGCAATTCACATTCGGGGGCATCCGAGCATGCGCATCCTTCTCCTTGCTGCGGCGACCATCGCGGGGCTTTCCCTCACGCCGCCGGCCCAGGCCCAGATCACGCTGGGCGAGAGCGGTCTCACGCTCACCACCACCGGCACCTATGCCAGCGACTACCTGTTCCGCGGCATCAGCCAGACGCGCTCGCGCATGGCCTATCAGGCGGCATCCGAGGCGGTGCACACCAGCGGCGTCTATGTTGGCGGCTTCATCTCCAATGTCAGCTTCCAGGGCCTGGACGCCCGGCAGGAGGTGGACGTCTATGGTGGCTATCGCATCACGCTGGGCGGCGTGAACCTGGATTTCGGCGGCATCGGCTACCTTTACCCGGGCTATACCCGCCCGCCAGGGGGCGTCTCCCCTGTCCTGGATTATGCCGAAATCTACGCCAAGGCGACCTATGAGATCGGCCCGGTGAACCTGCTGGGCGCGTTCAACTATTCGCCCAACTTCTTCGGCCGCTCGGGCGACGGCTTCTATGTCGAGGGCGGTGCCGACTGGAAGACCGGCGTCTGGGACCTGACGCTCGGCGGCCGCCTCGGCTATCAGTGGATCCAGCGCAACCAGGTCTTCGGCACGCCCGACTATGCCTGGTGGTCCGTCGTCCTTACCCGCGAGTTCGCGATCGAGAACATCGGCACCATCGTGGCGAGCGTCGGCTACTACGACACCTCGATCAGCAAGCAGGACTGCATCTACGGCACGGCGCAGAACATCTGCAGCGCGCGCGCCCTGGGCTCCATCGCCTTCCGGTTCTGAGCGTGGCGAGCACCCGGCCCTCGTGCCGGGTGTTGACCCGACCGTGACGCGGGCGGAGGCTTCCCCTTCCTCTCTGGAAGGCTGGTTCATGAAACCCGCGTCACTCCTTTTCCTCCTGATCGCCATCGGCGGTCCCGCCGCGGCGCAGGATCGCCCCACCCTCACCTCCACGCGTGACGTCGCCGTCACCTATCGCGTTGCCGCCGAGGGCGCGCCGCCAGGCGAGATGCGAATGTCCTGGCTCGCCGCCCGCCGCCTGATGCGGATGGACATGCCGGGCGGGCAGGGCTTCATCGTGCTCGACATGGGCGCGGGTACCGCCTTCATGGCGATGGCGGCGCAGCGCATGATCCTGGACATGCCGGCCAGCCAGATTGCCGCCCGCATGGCACCCCGCGCCGAGGCCCGCTTCACCCGCGAAGGCCCGGCCCGCATCGCCGACACGAATTGCGTGAACTGGCGCGTCGAGGATGACGGCCAGGCGGCGCGCATCTGCCTCACCGCCGATGGCGTGATGCTGCGCAGCGAGACCCTCTCGCGCAGTGCCACGGGCCCGGTGCCGGGCCTGCTGGAAGCCACCCAGGTGAGCTTCGGCCCGCAGGAGGCATCACGCTTCCAGCGCCCCTCGGGCTACCAGAACCTGCAACTCCCGCCGCCCGCGCAGATCGGCGCGGGGGGCATGCCGCGCGGCACGGCCATCCCGCCGCCCGGCCTCAACATGCCGGGACGCTGAGCCATGAACCTCTCCCGCCGCGGCCTCGCCGCCCTTCTCGCCACGCCGGCCATCGCCCGCGCGCAACCGGCCCCCTGGCCCAACCGCCCCGTGCGCCTCATCGCGCCCTTCCCGCCGGGCGGCGGTGTGGATCTGACCGCCCGCCTGCTGGCCGAGCCCCTGGGCCGGGCCACGGGCCAGACCATGGTCGTGGAGAACCGCGGCGGCGCGGGCGGCGTGATCGGCGTGGAAGCCATGTCGCGCGCCACACCCGATGGCTACACCCTCTCGCTGACCGGTGCCGGCACCATCACCGCCGGGCCGCATCTGCGCCGCCTGCCCTATGACGCCCTCGGGCTTGGGCACGTCACGCGGCTGGTGCGGATGCCGTTCATCCTGGCGGTCCGGACCGACCTGCCGGCCGCGAACCTCGCCGAATTCCTCGCCCTCGCCCGCCGCGGCGGCCTGCGCTACGCGAGCGGCGGCCCGGGCACCAGCCAGCACCTGGCGGGGGAGCTGTTCAACCAGCTCGCCGGCGTCTCCATCGAGCACGTGCCCTATCGCGGCACGGGCCCCGCGCTGAATGACCTCGCCGCCCGCGTGGTGGATGCCTATTACGGCGACCCGGCCACGCTCGGCCTCATCCAGGGCGGCCAGGCGCGCGCCATGGCCGTGACCTCGCCCGAGCGCTGGCCGCTCCTGCCCAATACGCCCGCCGCGATCGAGGCGGTGCCCGGCTATGTCGCCGAGAACTGGTATGGCCTGGCCGCACCCGCCGGCACGCCCGATGCGCTGCTGGATGCGATCAACGCCCAGGTGCTGCGCGTGATGGCCGAGCCTGACACGAAGCGCCGCTTCGACGAGGCCGGGCTGCATCCCGCCACCCTGTCGCGCGCCGACTACCTGGCCTTCCTGCGCGCCGACAGCGAGACCTGGGCGCGGGTGGTGCGGACCGGGAACATCAGGATCGGGGATTGAGCGTGCCGTCAGCCCACCGCCTCGCCGTGGATATCGGCGGGACCTTCACCGACCTCGTCCTGGAAACCCCGCACCGCACGCATTCGCACAAGCTGCTGACCACGCCCGACGCGCCGGAGCGCGCGGTCCTGGAGGGCGCCCGGCTCCTGCTGGCTTCTGCCGGCGTCGAAGCTTCCGCGCTTTCGCTGGTGCTGCACGGCACGACGCTGGCCACCAATGCGCTGATCGAGCGCAAGGGCGCGCGCACCGCGCTGCTCACCACGCAGGGTTTCCGCGACAGCGTCGAGATCGCCTACGAGCATCGCTTCGCCCAATACGATCTGACGATGGAGCGCCCGCCGCCGCTGGCGCCCCGCGCGCTGCGCTACACCGTGCCCGAGCGAATCGCGGCCGATGGCGGCGTGCTGCTGCCGCTGGACGAGGCTGCGCTTCATCAGGTGGCGCTGCAGGCGCGCGCGGATGGCGTGACCGCACTCGCCATCTGCTTCCTGCACAGCTTCACGAATGACGCGCATGAGCGCCGCGCGGCGGAGATCCTGGGCGCGCTGCTTCCCGGGGTCTCGCTCTCGCTCTCCTGCGAGGTCTGCCCCGAGGTGCGTGAATATGACCGCGCCAGCACAACGCTGGCCAACGCCTATGTGCGGCCGCTGATGGATGGCTATCTCGCGCGGCTGGAAGACGGGTTGCGCGCGCAGGGCATCGCGGCCCCCGTGCTGATGATGATGTCCTCCGGCGGGCTCTGCACCGTCGCCGCCGCGCGGCGCTTTCCGGTGCGCCTCGTCGAGAGCGGCCCGGCGGGTGGCGCCATCCTGGCGCGCCATGTCGCGGCGCAGAACGGCCTGAACCGCGTGCTGGCCTTCGACATGGGCGGCACCACGGCGAAGCTCACGCTCATTGACGATGGCAGCTTCCACATGGCGCGCAGCTTCGAGGTGGCGCGCGCCTATCGCTTCGTGCAGGGCAGTGGGCTGCCCATCCGCATCCCGGTGATCGAGCTGGTGGAGATCGGCGCGGGCGGTGGTTCCATCGCGCGGCGTGACGGGCTGGGCCGCATTCAGGTCGGCCCCGATTCCGCCGGCAGCGCGCCCGGCCCGGCCTGCTACGGGCTCGGCGGCGTGGCGCCCACCGTCACCGACGCCGATCTGCTGCTGGGCCGGTTGGACCCGAAGATGTTCGCGGGGGGCACCATCCCGCTGGATGAGGGCGCGGCGCGCACCGCCTTCGCGCCGCTCGGCGCCGATGCGCCGGTGGGTGTGGCCGAGATCGTGGACGAAACCATGGCCAGCGCGGCCCGCGTGCACGCGGTCGAGAATGGCGAGGACACGGCCGGCCGCACCATGATCGCCTTCGGTGGCGCGGCGCCGCTGCATGCCGCGCGCCTCGCGCAGAAGCTCGGCATCACGCGGGTGCTGGTGCCGCGTGGCGCGGGCGTGGGCTCCGCGCATGGCTTCCTCCAGGCGCCCATCGGCTTCGAGGTGGTGCGCACGCGCTACACGCGGCTCGATGCGCTGGAGGAGGCGGCGCTGGAGGCGATGTTCGCCGAGATGCGGCGCGAGGCGGAGGAGGTCGTCCTCCAGGCCGCGCCCCGCGAGGGCCTGGTCGAGGCCCGCACCGCCTTCATGCGCTATCGCGGCCAGGGGCATGAGATCGCCGTGCCCATCACGGCGGGCATCGGCGCCGCCGCGCTGCATGAGGCCTTCACCGCCGCCTATCGCGGCATCTTCGGCCGCGCCATCCCGGGCCTCCAGCCCGAGGTGATGACCTGGGCGCTGGCGCTCTCCAGCCCGCTGGCGCCGCCGCAGCGCCTGAGCGAAGTAGCGCCGCAGGATGCGCCGCCCGCCGCGCAACACCGCGCCCTGGTGGATCCGGCCACGGGCCTGACCGCGCCCGCCGCCATCCAGCCGCGCGATGCGCTGAAGCCCGGCGCCCGCGTGCCGGGTCCCGCCCTCATCATCGAGGATGAGACCACCACCGTGGTCCCCGCCGGCTGGTCCGCCAGCATCAACGCGGCCGAGCAGATCGTGCTGGAGTTCGCACCATGAACGACATCCGTCTCCAGGTGATGTGGAACCGCCTGCTCTCCGTGGTGGAGGAGCAGGCGCGCACCCTGGTCCGCACCGCCTTCTCCACCAGCGCGCGCGAGGCGGGCGACATCTCCGCCGGCGTCTTCGATGTCGAGGGGCGCATGCTGGCCCAGGCCGTCACCGGCACGCCGGGCCATGTGAATTCCATGGCGCGCAGCGTGAAGCATTTTCTGGCTGCCATTCCCGCCGAGAGCATGCGCGAGGGTGACCACTACATCACCAATGATCCCTGGCTCGGCACAGGCCATCTCTACGACGTCGTCGTCACCTCGCCCGCCTTCCACAGGGGCAAGCTAGTCGGGCTGTTTTCCTGCACGGTGCATGTGGTGGATATCGGCGGCATCGGCCTTTCGCCCGATGGCCGCCAGGTGTTCCACGAGGGGCTGCGCATTCCCATCATGCCGCTGGCGCGCCAGGGCGTGGTGGACCCCTGGCTGGTCAACCTCATCCGCGTGAATGTGCGCGAACCGGTGCAGGTGGAGGGTGATCTCTACGCGCTGATGGCCTGCAACGAGACGGGCGAGCGCCGCCTCTCCGCCATGCTGGCCGAGAACGGGCTGGATGACCTCGAAGTGCTGGGCGCGCACATCATCGCGCGCTCCGAAGCCGCGATGCGGGCCGAGATCGCGAAGCTGCCCAAGGGCAGCTGGAAAAGCCACATGCGCATCGACGGCATGGAGGCGCCCATCGATCTCCACGCCACGCTCACCATCGCGGATGACCACATCGCCGTGGACTATGCCGGCACCTCGGCGCAGAGCGGCTACGGGATCAACTGCCCGCTCTGCTACACCGATGCCTATACCGCCTTCGGCATCCGCTGCATCATCGGCCCCGAGATCCCGAACAACGCCGGCACGCTCGACCTGATCCGCGTGACGGCGCCGGAGGGCAGCATCCTCAACGCGCTCTCGCCCGCGGCGGTGAATGCGCGCAGCACCATGGGCCACATGCTGCCCGACGTGGTCTTCGGCGCGCTCGACCAGGCGCTGCCCGGCCGCGTGCCGGCAGAGGGCACATCGAACCTCTGGAACCTCAAGCTCGGTGCCGGCCAGGGGCTGACGGGCGCGACGCCGCGCCCCTTCATGGTGACGATGTTCCACTCCGGCGGCGCCGGCGCGCGCCCCGCGCAGGATGGGCTCTCGGCCACGCCCTACCCGTCGGGCGTGAAGAATGTGCCGGTGGAGGTGACGGAGACGGTGGCGCCCATCGTCGTCTGGCGGAAGGATCTGCGCGACGGCTCAGGCGGAGCGGGCCGCTACCGCGGTGGCGACGGGCAGATCATGGAAGTGGCGCATCGCCATGGCGAGGCCTTCGGCATCTTCGCGACCTTCGAGCGCGTGCACCATCCCGCGCGTGGCCGCCATGGCGGCCAGGATGGTGCGCGCGGCGTGGTGCGCCTGGCATCGGGGGCCACGCTGAAGGCCAAGGGCTTCCAGGTCATCCCGGCGGGGGATCGGCTGATCGTCGAGATGCCGGGCGGCGGCGGCATGCATCCGCCCGAGACGGAGTGAGGCCGCGCTTGCCGCAATGGCGCAGCCTGGTCCTCGCGGCCTTCCTCGCGGTCTCGGGCCTGCCCGTCGCCGCGCGTGAGGCCCCGCCGGACCCGCAGAGCCTGGGGGCGCTGGCGCGCATCGCGCAGAATCCGCTCGCCAAGGTCTATAGCGTGCCCTTCCAGAACAACACCAACTTCGGCGAGGGGCCGCGCAAGCAGGCCGGGAACATCCTCAACATCCAGCCGGTGCTGCCCTTCGGGATCAATGACGACTGGAACCTGATCACCCGCACCGTCTTCCCCGTCACCTCCCAGCCCGGCCTCTCTCCGGGGCAGGGCGGCAGCTTCGGCCTGGGCGCCACGCAAGGCTCCTTCTTCCTCTCGCCGGTGCGGCAGACGGATGGCATCGGCTGGGGGGCGGGCGTGCTGGTGCAGGCACCGAGCGTGACGCAGCCCGCGCTGGGCAGCCGTGTCTGGGGCGCCGGGCCCTCGGGCATCGCGCTCGCCATGCGCGGGCCCTGGGTGGTGGGCACGCTGCTGAACAATGTCTGGTCCTTCGGCGGCGGGCCGCAGGACGCCTACAACACATTCACCTTCCAGCCGCTCATCAACTACAATTTTGCGCGATCGCCGGGCACCTATCTCTCGACCCAGCCCCTCATCACGGCGGATTGGCTCGCACCCCCGGGGCAGCGCTGGACGGTGCCGGTGGGCCTGGCGCTGGGGCAGGTGTTCCGTGTCTCCGGCCAGGCGATGAACGCCAATCTCGGCGCCTACTACAACGTCATCCGGCCGGACAACGCGCCGTCCTGGCAGCTCCGCTTCCAGCTCGTCTTCCTGTTTCCGCGCTGAGGCGGGGTGGCTTGCGCCACCGCAAGGCGCGGGTTCATGCTGGCATTGCAACATGCGGCACGCGACGCATTGGCATCGAGGTGTAGCATGATGGCCGTTCCCCTCCTTCGGGCTGCAGCAGCGATGCTGTGCGCCGCGGCATTCCCCGCCCTGGCGCAGCCAGCGCATGATCCGAACGACGCGGCGGCGCTGGCGCGGGCGGTGCAGAACCCCGTCGCCAACATGTCGAGCCTGCCCTTCCAGAACAACACGAACCTGGAGGCCGGGCCACGCAAGCACACGCAGAACATCCTCAACATCCAGCCGGTCGTGCCCTTCGCGCTCAACAACGACTGGAACGTGATCACCCGCACCATCCTGCCGGTGATGTCGCAGCCGGGGATGATGCCGGGGCAGGGCACCACCTTCGGCCTGGGCGCCACGCAATTCACCGCCTTCCTCTCCCCCGCGCGTCCGATGGATGGCCTGATCTGGGGCGCGGGGCCGATCGTGCAGATCCCGACCACGACGGATCAGGCGCTGGGCAGCAATATCTGGGGGGCGGGGCCCTCGGCCGTGGCGCTCACCATGCGCGGGCCCTGGGTGATCGGCGCCCTGGTGAACAACGTCTGGTCCTTCGGCGGGAACCGCACCAATTCGTACAACATGTTCACCACGCAGCCCTTCATCAACTACAACTTCCCCCATTCGCCGGGCACCTACCTGTCCAGCTCGCCCATCATCACCGCGGATTGGATGGCGCGCAGCGGGCAGCAATGGACGGTGCCGGTGGGCCTGGCGCTGGGCCAGGTGTTCCGCGTCCACGGCCAGGCGGTGAACGCGCAGCTGGGCGCCTATTACAACGCGATCCGGCCGGACAACGTGGCGTCCTGGCAGATCCGCGCGCAGGTCTCCTTCCTCTTTCCGCGCTGAGCCACGCGTCGCCAAATGGCGAAAAAGCCATGCGGCTTTCATTGGTATCGCTTGTCCAAGTTTTGCATCCTCGGTTTGGATGAGATGGCAAGCAAAGCCGCCCGGAGTAAGTGCGCACCCGCCGCGCCAGCCAGGACCAGGAAGGACAGACACATGACGATCTCCCGCCGCTCGGCCCTTGCCGGCATGGGGCTCATGGGCATGGCGCCCAACACGGGCGCGCTCGCCGAAGGCCTTCGCCTCTTCGAGGGGATGGAAGATTTCTGGCTGGCCAGCGAGGCCTATATCTACGGCTACCCGCTCGTCACCATGGAGATGACGCGCCGGATCATCACCAACGTGCCGGCGGTGCAGGGCACGCGCGGCCCGATGGGCCACATCATCAAGCTGCGCGAATATCCCAATGCCAGCTTCCGTGACGTCACGGCGCCGAACGCCGACACGCTCTACACCACCTCCTTCTTCGATGTGGGGCAGGAGCCGATGGTACTTTCCCTGCCGGACATGAAGGGGCGCTACGCGCTGTTCCCGCTGCTGGACGGCTGGACCACGGTGTTCCAGGTGCCGGGCAAGCGCACCACCGGCACGGGCCCGCAGGTCTATGCCATCACCGGCCCGGGCTGGCGCGGTACGCTGCCGCCCGGCGTCACCGAATACAAGTCGCGCACCAACATCGTCTGGCTGCTGGGCCGCATCTACTGCACCGGCACGCCCGAGGATTACCGCGAGGTGCACGCCCTGCAGGACCAGGTCTCGCTGGTGCCGCTCAGCGCCTATGGCCGGCCCTACACGCCGCCGCCGGGCCGCGTGGACCCCGCGATCGACATGCGCACTGCGGTGCGTGACCAGGTGAACCGCATGTCCGCGGTGGAATACTTCACGCTGCTGGCGCAGCTCATGAAGCAGAACCCGCCCAACCCGGGCGATGCGGAGCACGTCGCGCGCTTCGCCCGCATCGGCCTGGTGCCCGGCCAGGATTTCGACGCGAGCAAGCTGCGCGCCGATTTCGTGAGCCGCATCCCGTCCGTCTCCTTCGACCGCATCATGATCCAGTTCCGGATCAATCCGGCCGTGAACAACAAGAACGGCTGGGCCTTCACCACCCGCACCGGCATCTATGGCACCGACTATCTCATGCGCGCGCTGATCACGGCGATCGGCCTCGGCGCCAACCGCCCGCAGGACGCGGTCTATCCGACGTCGCAGAAGGATGCGCATGGGCATGACTACAGCGGCGCCAACCGTTACGTCATGCGCTTCGCCCCGGGACAGTTGCCGCCCGCGGACGGCTTCTGGTCCCTGACGATGTACGACGCCGACTATTTCTTCGTGGCGAACCCGATCAACCGCTACTCGATCAGCGCGCGGCAGGATCTGAAGCGCAACCCGGACGGCTCGGTGGATCTGCTGATCCAGCACGCCTCGCCCGGGCCGGATCGCGAGTCCAACTGGCTACCGGCGCCGGCGGGCAAGTTCGTGCTGATGATGCGCCTCTACTGGCCGCGCGAGCACGACCCCTCGATCCTGGATGGCAGCTGGACCATCCCGGCCGTCACCAAGGTCTGAGGCTTTGCTGAGAGACTGATTCACGCCTTTGGTGAAGCCACCAAAAGGCGATCCAGCCTTGCCGAGAGGATGATTTACCGCTTCGGTGATTCCACCTCAGCGGATCATGCTCTACCCCCGCGCGACCTGACTGCCGGCGACGGCGGCCAGATTCGCGATGCCGCGCGCCGTCACACTCGGCGTCAGTACATGGATGGGCTTGTTCATGCCGAGCAGCATGGGGCCCACCTGCAGGCCGTCTGCCACCGCCTTCACCAGGTTGAAGGCGATGTTGGCGGCGTCGATGTTCGGGAAGACCAGCAGGTTCGCCGTGCCCTCCAGCGGCGAATCCGGCACCGCCCGCGCCCGGATCAGCGGCACCAGCGCGGCATCGGCATGCATCTCGCCATCCACCTCGAGGTCAGGCGCCGCGGCATGGATCAGCTTGAGGGCGGCGCGCATCTTCCGCGCCGAGGGCGCGCCCGAGGCACCGAAGGAGGAGTGGCTCAGCAGCGCCACCTTGGGCGTCAAGCCGAAGCTCTTCACCTGCTCGGCCGCCAGCAGCGTCATTTCGGAGATCTGCGCTGCCGTCGGTTCCACCAGCAGATGCGTGTCCACGAAGAAAAGCGTGCCGTTCTGCGTGATGACGGCGGTCAGCGCATAGGCGCGGCTCACCTCGGCGCGGGCGCCGATGATGCCCAGCGCATGCTCCCACTCGCTCATCCAGTCGCCATGGCCGCCGACGATGGCGGCATCGGCATGCCCCGCCTCCAGCAGCAGCCCGGCCGCCACGGTGGGGCGCGAGACGACGCGGCGCCTGGCGGCGGCGGGCGTGATGCCGCGCCGGCAGACCTTGGACTCGTAAAGCTCGACCAGCGGGGCAAACAGCTCCGGCTGCTCCTCCGGATGCATCACGCGCACGGATTGGCCGAGCGCCATCCGCAGGCCGAGCGCCTTCAGCTTCGCCTCGATCACCGGCGTGCGGCCGACCAGGATGGGCTCCGCCGTGCCTTCGTCCAGCACGGTCTGCACGGCGCGCAGCGTGCGCTCATCCTCACCCTCGGCGAAGACGATTCGCGCGGGCTTGCGGCGCGCCGATTCCTGCACCGGGCGCATGAGGTTGCCCGAGCGGAAGACGAAGCGGCTGAGATCGGCGCGATAGGTGTCGAAATCCGCGATGGGGCGGCGCGCCACGCCGCTGTCCATCGCGGCCCGGGCGACGGCGGGCGCGATTTCCAGGATCAGTCGCGGGTCAAAGGGCTTGGGGATGATGTATTCCGGGCCGAAGACAGGCGCCGTGCCGCCATAGGCGGCGGCCACCACCTCGCTTGCCTCGACGCGCGCGAGCGCGGCGATGGCCTCGACGGCGGCGACCTTCATCGCCTCGTTGATCGTCGTCGCCCCCGCATCCAGCGCGCCGCGGAAGATGAAGGGGAAGCAGAGGACGTTATTGACCTGGTTCGGGTAGTCCGTGCGGCCGGTCGCCACGATCGCATCCGGCCGCGCGGCACGCACCGCCTCGGGCAGGATCTCGGGGTCGGGGTTGGCCAGCGCCAGCACCAGCGGCTTGGGCGCCAGCTTGTGCAGCCATTCGCCCTTCAGCACGCGCGGCGCGGAGAGACCGAGGAAGACATCGGCGCCGTCCAGCACCTCGGGCAGGGTGCGGGCGTTGGTCTCCTGCGCGTAGCGCGCCTTGGTGGAATCGAGCCCCGGGCGGTCCTTGTAGACCACGCCCTCGATGTCGCAGACCGTCACGTTCTCGCGCTTCAGGCCCATGGTGAGCAGCAGGTCGAGGCAGGCGAGCGCCGCGGCGCCGCCGCCCGTGTTCACCAGCTTCACATCCTCGAGCTTCTTGCCCTGCAGCAGCAGCCCGTTACGCACGGCGGCGGCGACGATGATGGCGGTGCCGTGCTGGTCATCATGAAAGACCGGGATATTCATCCGCGCGCGCAGCCGGGCCTCGATCTCGAAGCATTCGGGCGCCTTGATGTCCTCCAGGTTGATGGCGCCGAAGCTGGGTTCGAGCGCGGCAACCACCTCGACGAAATGGTCGATTTCGGTCGCCTGCACCTCGACATCGATGGAATCGATGCCGGCGAAGCGCTTGAAGAGGACGGCCTTGCCCTCCATCACCGGCTTGGAGGCCAGCGGGCCGATATTGCCCAGGCCCAGCACCGCCGTGCCATTGGTGATGACGGCGACCATGTTGCCGCGCGTGGTGTAGTCCCAGGCCTTGTCGGGATCGGCCGCGATCTCCTCGCAGGCGGCGGCGACGCCGGGGGAATAGGCGAGTGCGAGGTCGCGCTGGGAGGCCATGCGCTTGGTGGGTTCGATGGCGAGCTTTCCTGGCCGCGGGAAGCGGTGGTAGTCGAGCGCGGCGCGGCGGAAATCATCGTCCATGTCAGAACCCCTTGAACCGGAGCGAAGATGCGGCCTGCCCGGCCTGGAAGCAACCGCGGAAGATGCGTCGGCACGCTGCCTGTGAGGGCGGGCGTGGAGCTGGCCTGGCGCGCCCATCCGGCCGCAACGCGGCCGGCGCCGCCCAATCGCCGGTGATGTCGAGGATGCCTGCCGCGCGGCGAAGCCAAGCCCACGGAGTGGGCGTCCGGCGTTTGAGGGCAAAGGAAATGGTGCGGTCGAGAAGATTCGAACTTCCAAGGGGTTTCCCCCACCAGCACCTCAAGCTGGCGTGTCTACCATTCCACCACGACCGCAGACGAGAGCGTCCTAGCGCATGATCCCGAGCTGTTCAACCGACCCAGGCGAAAAACCGCAATGGCGGATCACCGAGGGCCTCACCCCCTATCCCGAGGCGCTGGCGGCCATGGAGGCGCGCGTGGCCGCCATCCGCGCCGGCACGGAGAGCGAGGCGGTTTGGCTCGTCGAGCATCCCCCCAGCTACACCGCCGGCACCAGCGCGCGGGCGGAGGAACTGATCGAGCGGCGCTTCCCGCATTACGCGGCCGGGCGCGGCGGACAATGGACCTATCACGGGCCGGGCCAGCGGACCGCCTATGTCATGCTCGACCTGACGCGCGCGCATGGAACCGTGCCCCCGCGGGACGTGCGCGCCTATGTGCATGGTCTTGAGGAATGGATGATCCGCGCGCTCGATCGGTTCAACATCCGCGGCGAGCGGCGAGAAGGGCGCGTCGGCATCTGGGTGGTGAAGCCAGGCGGTGCCGAGTTCAAGATCGGCGCCATCGGCGTGCGGGTGACGCGGTGGGTCTCCTGGCATGGCATCGCGCTCAATGTGGAGCCTGATCTCTCGCATTTCGGCGGGATCGTGCCCTGCGGCATCGCCGAGCATGGCGTGACCAGCCTGCACGACCTGGGCGTCCTGGCGACGATGGAAGAAGCTGATTCGGCACTGATGTCGGCTTGGGACGAGGTGTTCGGCGCCGGCGCGGGTGTCTGATTCGCGCCACAGTGGCGGTGGCGCGGCCCCGTTGGGGTGCCAGAACGCTTGACAATCCGACCTTGAGGAATGTCCAATCAAATTGACATATGATGCGTCAATTTAGATTGACATTCTGGGTAAGGTCAAGATCGCAATGGGACACGACCCACAGGCGGAGATCGCGCGGCCCAGCGCTGCCGCCCTGTCCTGCGCCCTGCCGCACCCAAGCCGCCACTGCTTCCGTCCCTGGCGCGCGGTCCCCCCGCGCGATGCCGCGGCGCCGAAGCCCCGAGGAACCCGCTCCTGGGTTCATCACGCAACGTCCACAGGTCTCTAAAGGAGGGACTGAACATGTCGAACGAAAGCAAGGTCTGGCCGACCGGCTTGACCGTCGGGGAGGCGGAGGAGCTGCACCGCTACCTCATCAGCGGGACGCGCACCTTCGGCTTCATCGCCGCCTGCGCGCATTTCCTCGCCTATACGCTCACGCCCTGGCTGAAGTAGGAGGACCACCCCATGATCAATGGCAAGATGTGGCTGGTGGTGAAGCCCACCGTCGGCATCCCGCTGATGCTGGGTGGCGTCGTCGTCTCCGCGCTGTCCATCCACACGGCGATCCTGGTGAACACCACCTGGTTCCCGGCCTTCCTGCAGGGCAAGCCGCGCGCCGCGGCCAGCCTGTCGGACGGGAGCGCCCCGGCCGTGGCGCTCATGAAGCCGGGAACACCCAGTGAGCACGCGTCCCTGCTGGTGAAATAGCCAGGACCGCTTCTCAACGGTGTGACGGGGGGCCGACCCTTGGTTGGGCCGACCCCTCATTCGCCCCTTCGAGCCTCTCGCCGGGACGGGAGAAGCCGCGCATGAATCCACTGACCAGCAAGATCATCCATGGTTGGGCCAGCCTGGGCCCGAAATTCCTGCCCTTCGCCGACGCCGCGACGCCGGAGATGCCGCTCTCGCGCCTCCTGCGCCTCTCGCTCTTCCAGGTTTCGGTCGGCATGGCGATGGTGCTGCTGATCGGCACGCTCAACCGCGTGATGATCGTGGAGCTGGCGGTGCCGGCCTCGCTCGTCGCCATCATGCTCTCGCTTCCGCTGGTCTTCGCGCCCTTCCGCGCGCTGATCGGCTTCCGCTCCGACACGCATCGCTCCTTCCTCGGCTGGCGGCGGGTCCCCTTCATCTGGCAGGGCACGCTGATCCAGTTCGGTGGGCTGGCCATCATGCCCTTCGCGCTGCTGGTGCTGGCCGGCGAGGGCGAGGCGCTGGACGCGCCGCGCTGGATCGGCCTCGCCGGCGCCGGCCTCGCCTTCCTCATGGTCGGCGCCGGGCTGCACACCACCCAGACCGTGGGCCTCGCCTTGGCGACGGACCTCGCGCCGCCCGAGGCGCAGCCGAAGATCGTGGGCCTCATGTATGTCATGCTGCTGGTCGGCATGATCGGCAGCGCTGTCGTGTTCGGCGCGCTGCTGTCGGATTTCACGCCGGGCAAGCTGATCCAGGTGATCCAGGCCTCGGCCGTGATCACGCTCGTGCTGAACGTGGTGGCGCTGTGGAAGCAGGAGGCGCGAAACCCCGCGCGCACCGCCTTCCATCTGCCCGAGCCGAGCTTCCGCGAATCCTGGGGCAGCTTCATCGAGGGTGACCAGGCGCTGCGGCGCCTCATGGCGCTCGGTCTCGGCACCGCGGCCTTCTCGATGCAGGATGTACTGCTCGAGCCCTATGGCGGGCAGATCCTGGGCCTCACCGTCTCCGCCACCACCACGCTGACGGCGAGCCTGGCACTCGGCGGGTTGATCGGCTTCAGCTACGCGTCCCGCGTGCTCAGCCGCGGGGTGGACCCCTTCCGGATGGCGAGCTTCGGCGTGGTGTTCGGCATGCCGGGCTTCGCGCTGGTGATCCTGGCCGCGCCCTTGCAGTTGCCGCTGCTGTTCGGCCTGGGCGTGCTGCTGATTGGCTTCGGCGGAGGCTTGTTCAGCCATGGCACGCTGACGGCGACCATGAACCTCGCCCCGCGGGATCAGGTGGGCCTCGCGTTGGGCGCCTGGGGCGCGGTGCAGGCCACGGCGGCGGGCGTGGCGATGGCGCTGGGCGGCGTGATCCGCGACGTGGTGACGGGCTGGGCCGGCCCGAAGGGCACGGGCGCCATGTTGGGCTATGCCAGCGTCTATGTGATCGAGATCGCGCTGCTGCTGGCCGCGCTCGTGGTGATGCTGCCCCTGCTGCGCCGCAGGGGCGTCACGGCGCAGCCGATCTGAAGGCGGGGTCCGGGGTGACACTGTCACCCCGGCGGGGGTTCCGGGGGCAGCGCCCCCGGATCGTCCTTAACGCCCGCGCGCCAGGAACCCGCGCTGCTGCGCCGGCGCCGCCGGCCGCTTCCGCCCCGCATCGCCCAGCGGCTTCACCCAGGCGCGTTCCGGCGCGGCCGGGCGGTTGGGCGCGCGCGGCTCGTCGCGGTGATGGTCGCGCCGGTCATGATCCCGGCCGCCATGCTCGCGCTTCGGCGTGCGCTGGTTCTGCTGCGGGGCGCCGCCGCGGCCGCGCTGCGGGCGCACGGGCGTGGCGCGATCATTCAGCGGCACCGTCGGGTTGGAACGCCGATCCTCGCTGTCGATCTTCTGGCGCGTCACCTTCTCGATGGCGCGCAGCAGGCCGACCTCGTCCGGCGCCACCAGCGCGATAGCCACGCCCGAGGCGCCGGCGCGCGCGGTGCGGCCGATGCGATGGACGTAGGTCTCCGGCACTTCCGGCAGTTCATGCTGGATGACGTGCGTCACCTCCGGCACGTCGATGCCGCGGGCCGCGATGTCGGTCGCCACCAGCACCGGCGCGCGGCCGGACTTGAACTCGGCCAGCGCCCGCTCGCGCTGCGACTGGCCCTTGTTGCCGTGGATGGCATTGGCGGCGATCCCGTCCTGCTCCAGCGACTTCACGATCTTGTCCGCGCCATGCTTGGTGCGCGAGAAGATGAGAACGCGGCCCACGCCCTCGCCGCGCAGGATGCCGGTGAGTGCGGCGCGCTTGCCCGCGCCATCCAGGAAGATGACCTTCTGGTTCACGCGCTCGGCCGTGGTCGAGACGGGGGTGACTTCCACGCGGACCGGATCGGTCAGCATGTCGGCGGCCAGGCGCGCGATATCGGGCGGCATGGTCGCGCTGAAGAACAGCGTGCGGCGCTGCGTCGGCACCTGCGCCACGATCTTGCGGATGGCCGGGAAGAAGCCCTGGTCGAGCATCTGGTCGGCCTCGTCGAGGACCAGAATCTGCGTGTGGTCCAGCCGGGCATGCTTGGTGCCCATATGGTCCATCAGGCGGCCGGGGGTGGCGACCAGCACGTCCACGCCGCGGGCGAGCGCCCGCTGCTGCGGCACATGGCCGACGCCGCCGAAGACGGTGGCGACGGAATAGCCCATGTGGCGGCCATAGGTCTTGAAGCTCTCGGCGATCTGGGAGGCCAGCTCGCGCGTCGGGCTCAGCACCAGCACGCGGCAGCCGCCGCGCGGCGGATGGCCGCCCATTTCAGCGAGGCGATGCAGGATGGGCAGCGCGAAGGCGGCGGTCTTGCCGGTGCCGGTCTGCGCGATGCCGAGGATGTCCCGCCCCTGCAGCGCGGCGGGAATCGCCTGCGCCTGGATGGGCGTGGGGGTGGTGTAGCCGGCCTGTTCCAGTGCGCTCAGGAGGAGGGGGTTGAGGCCGAGTTCTTGAAAGGAGGTCATGACAAATCCAGCTGCGCGGCGCGCGATTCGCGGCCGCGGAAGTTCAGGGTTGGACACCCCGCGTGGCTGGGCTGATCCGGGAGAAGCATCGAAGGACCCGGCAGTTCGGCTGCCGTATGGCGTCTCAGTCGGACTGAAGCGCGGCGCCGCTCACGCGGCCGGGTCCTGGCGGGCATGCTTGCCCGCGTGATGGCTGCCATATGGTGCATCGCAAAACAAAGCGCAAGGCAAATCCGCACCGCGCATGTCGGGCATGCGCGGGCTCACCACAGGCCCGGCAGCCAGAGCGAGAGCACCGGCAGGAAGGCCAGCACGATGATGCGGATGAAGTCGGACGCCACGAAGCCCATCACGCCGCGATAGGTCTCGCCCATCGGCACATCCTTCGCCATCGCGTTGATGACGAAGAGGTTCAGGCCGAAGGGCGGTGAGATCATCCCCACTTCGACCGACATGAGCACCAGGATGCCGAACCAGACCAGTACCTGCTCCCGCCCCAGGCCGAAATCGAGGCTGAGCATGAGGGGTATGAAGATGGGCAGCGTCAGCAGCACCATCGCCAGGCTCTCCATGAAGCAGCCCAGGATGAAGTAGATCAGCAGGATCATCAGCAGGATGACGATGGGCGCCACGTCGAAGGTGGCGACCACGGCCGAGAGCTCCGCCGGTAGGCGGGAGAGGGCCAGCGCGGCGCTGAACAGCTCCGCCCCCAGCAGCACCACGAAGATGAGGCCTGTGGTGACGGTGGTGGAGAGCAGGCTCTCCTTCAGCCCTTCCCAGCGCATGCCGCCCAGGGTGACGGCCAGCAGGAAAGTGGCCGCGGCGCCGATAGCGGCGCCCTCGGTGGCGGAAAACCAGCCGCCATAGATGCCGGTGACGACGAGGATGAAGACCATGGCCACGGGCCAGACCTCGCCCGTCGCGCGCAGCTTTTCACGGAAGTCCAGCCGCTCGGCCGGCGGCGCCGCGCCAGGGTTAAGCCGCGCGTAGATGTTCACCACCAGCATATAGCCGGCGGTCGCGATCAGCCCGGGAATGACGGCCGCCACGAAGAGCGTGCCGATGCTCATCTCCGTATAGATCGCATAGATCACGAGGATGACGCTGGGCGGGATCAGGATGCCGAGCGTGCCGCCGGCGGCCAGCGTGCCGGTGGCCAGGGCCGGCGAATAGCCATGGCGCCGCATCTCCGGCCCCGCCACCTGGCTCATCGTGGCGGCGGTGGCCAGCGAGGAACCGCAGATGGCGCCGAAGGCCGCGCAGCCCCCGATGGTGGCGACCGCGAGGCCGCCACGCCAATGCCCCATCCAGGCCCGCGCGCATCGGAACAGCGCGCGGTTCATGCCGCCCTTGGTCGCGAAATCGCCCATCAGCAGGAACAGCGGGATGACCGAGAGCGTGTAGGAGGAGAAGCGGCTGAAGGTCATCGAGTTCAGCGTGGCAAACAACCGATCCCAACCGCCGATGGTGGCGAAGCCGGCGCCCCCCACCAGCAGCATCGCTACCCCCACCGGCATGCGCAGCGCGATGAGCACGAGGGCGGCGGCGAACATCGCCAGCCCGATGTCGAAATCGCTCATGCCGTCTTCCGCACGCGGGCCGCGCTTTCCAGCGCCACGAAGGCCGAGCAGACCATCCAGATCGCCATGCCGATAGCCGCCCCCGCATAGCCCCACCAGAAGGGGATCTCCAGGAACATGGTCTCCCGCTCGCGGTCCCAATTGTTGTAGCCGCCGATGGCGAGCCGCCAGGCGAGGACGAAGACGACGGCCGCCGCCACGCTGCGCATCAGCGCATCGAGCCCGGCCAGGCCGCGCGCCGGCAGCTTCTGCGTGAAGAAATCCACCATCACATGCGCGCCGCGCATCTCGGCGAGCGGCAGGCAAAAGGCGACGGCGACACCCAGCAGCATCTCGACAATCTCGGAATCGCCCAGGATCGGCTTGTTGATCACCGCCCCCTGCAGCACCGAGCCGGTGGTGACCGCGACGGCGGCGATGAGCAGCAGGCCCCCGAAGAGCGCGGCCCAGGTGGCGATGCCCTCCAGCGCCGCGCGCAGCTTCGGAAACGGGACGAAGGCCGGCGTCGCGAGGACGCCGTGTTCCGTGACCTCCGGTGCGCTCAAGTGGGCCGGCCGTAGCGCGCGGTGATGGTCTGGATCGTCTCGAAGAGCTGGCGGCCATTGCGGTTGCGCCGCGTCATCTCGCCCATCCAGGCCTCATAGGCCGGTGCGACCGCCGTGCGCCAGCGCGTCATCTCGGCCGGGCTGATCTCGATGATCTCGTTGCCTGCGTTGCGCGCGGCATCGATGGCGGGCTGGGTCTGCGTGTCCCAGGCCTCGCCCAGCTGCTTCGACAGCGCGGCGCCGGAGTTGGCGTCAATCACCGCGCGCAGTTCGGGCGGCAGGCGCATGTAGCTGCGCTGGTTCATCAGCGTCAGCAGCATGCCCTGGAAGAGGCCGACGCCTGGCGGCTCGCTGTGGTATTTCGAGACCTCGAAGAGGCGGAAGGGCTGGGTGATGGCCCAGTTGATCAGGAAGCCATCCACCTGGTTGCGCGACGCCGCCTCATAGACGCCGCCCAGCGGAATGCCGACAGGCGTGGCGCCCATCGCCGTCACCGCCTCGCCGATGAAGCGGCCGGCCACGCGCAGCCGCAGCCCGCGGAAATCCTCCAGCGTGCGCACCGGACGGCGCGAGGTGTGGATCAGCGCGCGGTCGGTCGAGTGGATCGAGATGATCTTGATGCCGCGATATTCGGTGTCCGCCAGGTTCTGCGAGACATATTCGTAGGCGGCCTGCGACATGGTGGCGCTGCGGCCGGTGTTCATGAAGGGCATCTCCAGCCCTTCCGTCCCCATGAAGCGGCCGGGGGTGAAGCCCGGCACGGTCCAGATGATGTCGACCACGCCGTCTTCCAGCTGCTGCGGCAGGTCGCGCGGCTGGCCGCCCAGCTGCATGGCCGGGAAGCTCTGGATGACGATGCGTCCCTGCGATTGCTGGTTCACCCGCTCGGCCCAGCGATCGAGGTGGATGGTGTGGTCCAGCGCGGTCGGCGAAGAGAAGCTGTGGAGCCGGAGCGTGAAGACCTGCTGCGCGCGGGCCACGAGGGGGGCGGCCAAGCCGCCCAAGGCCAGGCCGGTGGCCAGGGCATCACGTCGTTGCATGCTTGCTCTCCTTCGTTTCAGGGAGCGTCGCAAGCTTTCGTGCAGCGTGGCAAGGCGCGTCTCGCGGGAATTGATGCACCCGACCCGCATGCGCCCGCGGGAAGGGCAGGGGCTGCCCGTTTCCTCACCGCTTCGCGCGCCGCCAAATCGCGCGGGCCCGGCAACGCGATGCGTCCGCGTTGGTTTGCAGGGAAGCGGCGCGGTTGTCGCGCGGTGTGACGAAGCCAGGAAGGAATGAAAGCCATGGACAAGGATCGGGTGGCCGGCGCGGCCAAGCAGGCCAAGGGCGCGGTCAAGGATGCGGCCGGCAAGCTCACCGGCGATGCGAAGCTCCAGGCCGAGGGCAAGGCCGACAAGGCCGCCGGCAAGGTGCAGAACGTAGCCGGTGGCTTGAAGGACGCGGCCCGCAAGGCGACCGGCGGGTAGCCAGGGGCATGCCGCCCCTTTTCTCATCCCCCTGCGCCGCCGACAGCATGGAGGCCTCCATGAGCCTGTTCTCCTCCATCATGCACCGCGTCTTCGGCGGGGCATCGGCGGCGCTGCCTGACCCGGCGGCCCCGGCGCGAACGCAGATCGCCCCGCCACCCGCCCCTGCCCCTGTGAATGTGGAGGCCGTGCTGAGCGATCTCGCCGCAGCAAAGGGCGGGGGCGGGAACTGGCGCAGTTCCATCGTGGACCTGCTGAAGCTGCTCGAACTGGATTCCAGTCTCGCCGCGCGCCATCAACTCGCCCAGGAATTGCAGGTCCATGCCGGCGCCGATGGCTCGCCCGAGCAGAACATGGTGCTCTCCCGCGCCGTCTGGCGCGCGCTTGCCGCGCATGGCGGGCAGGTGCCGGAGAGCCTGAGGGGCTGAGCGCGCCTATTGCACCGCGGATTCCGGAATCCAGCCCTGCTCGGCGAAGATGCGGCCCAGGCGCAGGCCGAGCGCATCGCCGATGCGCCGACCCTCCGAGCCCACATCGGCCGAGCGCGCCTCGCTCACGCTGGAGAGGATGGCGTTGGAGGCGGCCATCGTCGCGATGCGCCCGACAGCGGCGCCCGCGCCCATCGTGCCCACGGCCCCCGGCGTCATCGGGCTTTGCGCCGTGGCCTCGAAGCTGCTGATCAGCCGGGGCGCGGCATGGCCGTCGCGGTAATAGACCTGCACCTCCACGGCGACGCTGCTGCGCCCGCGGCCAAAGCCGATCAGGTTGCGCTGCGTCTGGTTGCCCTGGTCCACCGAGAGCAGGTGCCCCTCCACGATCACCACCCGCGCGCCGCTGGGCGTGGGCGCGCGGCCGACGCGCTCCGCCGGGAGGCCGAAGCCCTGCAGCTTCGCCGTGACCTCGGCGGCCACACCGCTCGCCGCCTGGCGCCCGGCGGCGAGGCGCTGCTGGCTGAGGCTCTGATCGCTCGTCATCTGCGTCAGGCGCTGGCGCACGCCGTCATCGAGCTTCACGTCATTCGCCGCAACGCCCGGGTCCACCACGTAGATCCGCTCGGGCCGGGGCAGGCGGCGCCCGGAATAGCCGGCGATCTGCTCCACCTGCGGCGCCGTGCAGGCGGCCAGGGTGAAACCGGGCGCGAGGGCGAGGACGGCACGGCGGCCGGGCTGCGATGCGTGGGACATGAGGCCTCCGTCAGGCATGGACGGGCGAGCCTAGCGGGAGCTTGTCCGCACTGGGAAGCTAAAGGCTTGGTCGCCTGGTGAAGCCGGGCTCCTCCGGCGGTTCGGCGAATTGTTCCTCGATGCGCGTCACCTGCGCGAGCGGCGGGCCGCGGCGGCAGGCGGTGAGCACGGCGTTCAGCCCATCCTCCTCGCCGGCCAGCAGCGCTTCCACCGTGCCGTCGGCGCGGTTTCGCACCCAGCCGGCGATGCCGTGGCGCCGCGCCTCGCGCACCAGCCAGTCGCGGTAGCCCACCCCCTGCACGCGCCCGGCGATGCGAAGGAGGCGGGCCTTCATCCCTGGCTCAGCGACGCGAGCCGCGCGGCCAGCGCGAGGTCGGCCGCCACCTTCTCGCGGCGTTCCTCGGCCTCCCAATCGAGGCCCCAGCGCTCCTCCTGAAAGAGCTCATCCAGCACGGCCAGGCGATGCGCGGCGGCCGGCTCCAGCGCGCCATGGACGACGGCCAGGCCCAGCACGCAGCTGCCCAGCGCCGGCACCAGCACGCCCAGCGCCGAGAGGCCGACAGGCGAGAGCCCCGCCACCGCCGCGTGCAGCGCGGCCAAAGCCTCAGGCTTCTGCGCGACCGGCATGATGCCGCGCGTGACGCGCAGCTCCGCGCCGAAGCTCGCCTGCGCCCAGTCGAGCCAGGGCTGCCAGGCCGCGTCCTGCCGGGTGGCCAGCGCCTCATCCTCGGCGCGGTAGCAGAGCAGGTCCGTCTCCGCGTATTTCGCGATGGCCGCGATGGTGGCCGCCGGGTCGGGCGCGATGCGCTCCGCCGCCGTGCCGGTGAGGCGGGTGAGGGGCACGTCCTCCCAGGACATTTCGCCGCCGCGCTCGCCGCCCGCCGCTTGCCATTCGGCGGCGAGCGCCTCGCCCAGTTCGCGGGTGGCGACGCGCAGCGAGGCGCCGGTCGGCAGCTTCACGGGCCGCCCGTCGAGATGGATGGCGAAGCCGTCGCCCTCTGCCACACAGGTGGCCTGATTCCAGAAGCGTTTCATGACGGGGGCGTTCTTAGAGCATCCGTCCGCCCGGTGGAATCAGGGAATCAGGCGGCCTGGCTGAGCCCGAGTTCCGCCAGCGCCGCCTCGACCGCGCGCAGCACCTGCGCCACTTCCGGCAGGCCGATGTCGCCGATGGCACCGATGCGGAAGCTGGGCGTCTCCGTCGTGAAGTAGCTGCTGATCGTCACGCCGTTCCGCTTCAGCGCGGCCACGAAATCGGCCAGCACGAGCCCCGCTGGTTGATGCACCGTGACCACGATCGGTCCCTGGTGCGCCTCCTCCAGATAGGGCTTGAGCCCGAGCGCCTTGAGGCCGCGATGCAGCGCAGCCGCATTGGCTTCATACCGCGCGAGGCGCACGGCGCGCCCGCCCTCGGCATCGAAGCGATCAAGCGCCACGTCGAGGGCGCGCAGCGTCTGCACGGGGCCGGTGAAGCGCAGGCTGCCCATGCCATTCACCCGGCTGTTCACCAGCACGTCCGAGAGATCGAGGCTCCAGGAGCGCGCATTGCCCGCGCATTGCTCCGTGCGGTCCACCCGCGCCACCGCGAAGCCGAACCCGGGCAGCCCCTCCAGGCACTTGTTTGAGGTGAAGACCACCGCGTCCATCTCCGGCTGGGCCGCGAGGTCGAGCGGCAGCGCGCCGAAGGCCGAGACGGCGTCCAGGATCATCCGCCGTCCGGCCGCGCGCACCACGGCGCCGATGGCCGCCGGGTCGTTCACGATGCCGCTGCCGGTCTCGCTCTGCACCATGCCGAGATGGCCGCATTCCGGATGCGCGGCCAGCGCGGCCTCGACCTCGGCGGCCGTGATGCCGCACGTGTCGGGTGCGTGCAGCTCGACCACCTCGCGCCCCGCCTCGCGCGCCAGCCGCGCCATGCGGACCGCATATTCGCCGTTCATCGGGATCAGGATGGAGCCGCCCGGCGCCACATAGGTGCGGATCGCGGCCTCCAGGATCATGTGGCCCGCGCCCTGCAGCGGGAGCGTCACATGCTCGCCCTCCACGCCGCCCGCGATCACGCGGATGCGCTCGCGCAGGCGGGTGTAGAAGGGGCGGAAGGCGGCGTCCCAGGGGGCGATGTCCTCGGCCATGGCGGCGCGCACCGAGGGGTGGGTCTGCACGGGGCCGGGGGTGAGGAGCAGCATCGCGGGTCTTCCAGGGTCTGAGCTGCGGCTCTTGCCGCGAATTCATCGCCGGGGGAACCCCGCGGCGGGTGACTTGGGCGCATAAACCTCTACCCTGTGGGAATGGCCGATGCGCGCGTGACCGCCGTGATCGTCGCCTCCGCGCTGTTCATGCAGAACCTGGACAGCGCGGCGGTGGTGACCGCCCTGCCCTCGATGGCGCGGGAGCTGAACGAGGACCCGGCGCGGCTGGGTGTAGCCATCACCTCCTATCTGGTGGCGCTCACGGTCTTCATCCCCGTCTCGGGCTATGTGGCGGATCGCTTCGGGGCGAAGCGCGTCTTCCTCATCGCCATCGCGCTCTTTGGCCTCTCCTCCGCTGCCTGTGGCCTGTCGAACAGCCTGGGCGAACTGGTGGCGGCACGCGTGCTCCAAGGCATGGCGGGTGCGATGATGGTCCCGGTCGGGCGCCTGCTCCTGCTCAGCGGCATCCGCAAGGATGAGATGCTGACGGCGATGACCTGGCTCACCATGCCGGCCATGCTGGGGCCTATCCTCGGTCCGCCGCTCGGCGGCATCCTGACGGACCTTTTCGGCTGGCGCAGCGTCTTCTGGATCAACCTCCCGGTGGCGGCTTTCGGCCTGGTGATGGTGGCCTGGAAGATCACGCCGCTGCCGCCGGCCAATCCCGGCCCGCCGGACCTGCGCGGCCTCGCTCTGGTGGGCGGCGCGCTGGCCGCCGCCATGGCCGGCATCGAGACGGTGGGGCGCGGCGTGCTGCCCGACCACTGGCCCGGCGCGCTGCTGGCGCTGGGCGGCGTGCTGGGCTGGCTCGCCATCCGGCATTGCCGGCGGGTGGAGAAGCCCGCGCTCGACCTCACGCTGCTGCGCCATGCGAGCTTCCGCCACGCCGCGCTCTCCGGCAGCCTGTTCCGCATGGGGGCGGGGGGCGTGCCATTTCTCGTGCCCATGCTGCTGCAGGTGGGCTTCGGCTGGGGCGCGACCGAGGCCGGCTTCGTCGCCTTCGCCACCGCCATCGGCGCCTTCGCCATGAAGCCGCTGACGCGCCCCATCCTGCGGCGGTTCGGCTTCCGCAACGTGCTGATCGGCAATGGCCTGCTGGCCGCCGCCGGCGTCGCGATCGGCGCCGCCTTCACCCCCGCCTGGCCCATTGCGGCCATGTTCGTGGTGCTGGCCCTGGGCGGCCTCTTCCGCTCGCTGCAATTCACCGCGCTGAACACGCTCGCCTTCGCCGACCTGCCGCGCGAGAAACTCAGCGCGGGCACCAGCTTCTACGGCACCGCCCAGCAATTGCCGCCGGCGCTCGGCGTGGTGCTGGCCACCACCTCGCTGGAGGTGAGCCGCAACATGGCGGGCCATGAGGCGCTGCTGCCGAGCGACTTCACCGCCGCCTTCCTGATCGCGGGTCTGGTGGTCTCCTCCGCGAGCCCGCTCTTTGCCCGCCTGCCACGCGATGCGGGGGCGGAGGTCAGCGGGAAGCGCTGACGCCGGTCAGCGCGGCACCAGCGCGGGGTTGGTCAATTCGCGCAGGATCTGCTCCTCGCGCCGCGCATCCTGGCCGACGGTGCCGGCGGCGGGCGGCGGCGTCGCACGGCTCGGCGCGCTCTGGCTGCGGCCCGTCTCCTCGCGGAAGATCTCCGCCTCGCGCCGCGCATCCTGGCCGGGCGTCGCGTTCAGCGCGGGCGGCGGCAGCGTGCCGGGCGCATTGGGGCTCTGGCCCATCAGCTCGCGGTAGATCTGGTCCACCGCCTGGCCCTGGTTCTGCTGTGCCTGGGCAGGAACCGCCAGAAGCGCGAGCCCGAGCAGCAGGAGAAGCGACGCCCGCGGGCGCGTGACGGTGTTCATGCGGGTCTCCGACGAAGATGCTGCCCTGAGCCTACCAACATCCCATGACAATCACAGGGGGCTCACTCGGCCGGCGCCGGGCTCGGCCCCTCCACCTTGCCGCGCCCGCGGCTGAAGCGCCGCGCCAGCCCGTCGAAGCCCAAATACAGCACCGGGGTGACGAAGAGCGTGAGTGCCTGGCTGACCGCAAGCCCGCCGATGACGGCAAGGCCCAGCGGCTGCCGCAGCTCGGCCGCGGCCCCCCATCCCGCCGCGATGGGCACCGCGCCGGCAGCGGCGGCCAGCGTCGTCATCAGGATGGGCCGGAAGCGCAGGATGCAGGCATGCCGCACCGCATCGCGCGGCGCCTCGCCCGCGCGCTGCCGTTGAAGCGCGACATCCACCACCATGATGGCGTTCTTCTTCACGAGGCCGATCAGCAGCAGGACGCCGATCACCGCGATCACCGAGAGATCGAGGCCGAAGAGCCACAGAGTGGCGAAGGCGCCAAGTGCGGCCGCCGGCAGGCCGGAGAGGATGGTCAGCGGGTGGATGAAGCTCTCATAGAGCACGCCCAGCACCACATACATGATCAGCACGGCGGCGAGCACGAGCGCGCCCTGGCCCGCCAGCGCCTGCTGGAACACCTGCGCCGAGCCGGAGAAACCCGAAACGATGGTGGGCGGCAGGCCCATCTCGCGCTCCACCGCGCGGATCGCATTCACCGCATCGCCCAGCGCCACGCCGGGCGCCGTGTTGAAGCCGATGGTGACGGCCGGCAACTGCCCCTGGTGGCCCACGGTCAGCGGGCCCGACCGCCGCTCGATGCTGGCCACGGCCGAGAGCGGCACCAACCGGCCCGTGATGGAGCGCAGATAGAGCTTGGCGAGGCCCGTCTCATCCCGCTGGTCCTCGGGCAACGCCTCCAGGATCACGGGGTATGCATTGGCCTGCCCGTAGATCGTGCTGATCTGGCGCGAGCCGAAGGCGGAATAGAGCGCCTGGCGCACCTGCTCGACCGAGACGCCGAGCGCGGTGGCACGATCGCGGTCCACATTCACCATCACCACGGGGCTATCGAGCTGGAGGTCGGTGTTCACATCCTGCAATTGCGGCAGCTGCGCGAGGCGCGCTTCCAGGCGTGGCGCCCAGTCATATAGCTCGTCCAGCCGCAGCCCCTGCATCGTGTAGATGTAGAGCGTGCGCGTCTGCCGCGCCCCGAAATTGATGTTCTGGATGGGCTGGAGGAAGACGCGCATGCCCGGCACGCCCGAGGCCTGGCGCCGCAGTTCCTGCAGGATGGTCGTGATGTCCGGCCGCTGGCCGCGCGGCTTCAGCTCCACGAAGAGCCGGCCCTGGTTGATCGAGGCCGAGCCGCCCACTGCCCCCACGGTTGCGACCACGCTGTTCACATGGGGCGAGGCGGAGAAGATCTGCGCGATGCGCTGCTGCTTCTCGGCCATCGCCTCGATGGAGGCGCCGCGCGGCCCCTCGGTGTTCACGATGACGAGGCCGGTATCCTCGACGGGGAAGAAGCCCTTGGGCAGCTTCACCGCCATCCAGCCCGCGCCCACCAGCGAGGCGAGGAAGAGCGCCCAGATCACCAGCCGGAAGCGCAAGGCGAGGTCGAGCAGGAAGGCGTAGCTCCGCTCGATCAGCACGAAGCCGCGCTCCAGCGTGCGGTCGAGCAGGCCGGGCGCCTTGTGCTGCCCCTTCATGCGGCTTGCCATCAGCGGCGTCAGCGTCAGCGAGACGATGAGCGAGGCGATGACGGCGAGGCTGACGGTCGCCGCGAAGGCGTTGAACACGCGGCCCACCACGCCGCCCATCAGCAGGATGGGCAGGAAGACCGCGATGAGCGAGAGCGTGATGGAGAGGACGGTGAAGCCCACCTCCTTCGCACCCCGGATCGCGGCGGCGACGGGATGCATCCCCTCCTCGATGTGACGGACGATGGCCTCCAGCACCACGATCGCGTCATCCACGACGAGGCCGACGGCGATGGTGAGGCCCAGCAGTGTCACATTGTCGATGCCGTAGCCCAGCGCGTACATGAAGCCGAAGGTGATGCAGAGGCTGATCGGCACGGCGATGCTCGGGATCAGCGTCGCCGTCAGCCGCCGCAGGAAGAGGAAGCAGACCAGCACGACGAGGCCGATCGCGATCAGGAGCGATTCCTGCACGTCATGCACGGCGTCGCGGATCGAGCGGCTGCGGTCGAGCATGACGCCGAGGCGGGCACCCGGCGGCAGCGCGGATTGCAGCGCCTCGACGCTGCGCAGCACGCCATCTACCACATCCACCGTGTTGGCGTCGGGCTGGCGCTGGACGGCGAGCACCAGGGCGCGCTGACCGTCCCGCCAGCTCGCCACGCGCTGGTTCTGCACGCCATCCGCCACTTCGGCGATCTCGGAAAGGCGGATCGGCGCATTGGCGCGGCCAGCGACGACGAGGTTGCTGAACTGTTCGGCATTCTGCGGCTGATCGGTGGCGCGCAGCGTCAGTTGCTGCCGGGCGCCGCTGAGCAGGCCGACCGGCGCGTTGGAATTGGCCTGCTGGATGGATTGCTGCACCGTGTCGAAGGCGAGGCCCATGGCGGCGATGCGGTCGGGGTCGAGCTGCACGCGTACGGAGAACAGCTGCTCGCCATAGGTCACCACCTGCGCGACACCCTGCACGCGCGAGAGGGCGGGAGCGATGATGGTGCTGGCCACGTCGTTCAGCCGGTAGAGCGGCACGTCGCCGCCCGAGAGCGTCAGCAGCAGCACCGGCGCATCGGCGGGGTTCACCTTGCGGTAGCTGGGCGGCACCGTCATCTCGATCGGCAGTCGCCGCTGCGCGCGGGTGAGCGCGGCCTGCACGTCCTGCGCCGCGCTGTCGATGTTGCGGCCGAGCTGGAACTGCAGCGTGAGGTTCAGCGTATCCTGCCCCGAGGTGGAGCTCATGCTCTCCAGCCCCGCGATGGTGCTGAACTCGCGCTCCAGGGGAAGCGCCACCGAGGTCGCCATCGTCTCGGGGCTGGCGCCAGGGAAATTGGCGAAGACCGAGATGACCGGGAAGTCCACGCGCGGCACGGCGGCCACCGGCAGGCGCGTATAGGCGATGGCGCCGGCCACCACGGCCGCGATGGTCAGCAGCAGCGTCATCACCGGGCGGCGGATGCAGAGCTCCGAGATGTGCATGGCGCGCGCCCCTCAGTTCGCGGCGGAAAGCCGCTGCGGCGCCGGCGCGGAGGGCGGGGCGTTGCGCTCCGCCGCGCGGGCACCCTCGGTCACGCGCTGCGCACCGTCCACGATGATCTTGTCCCCCGCCGTGATCTCGCCGCGCACCACGGCGCGGTCCCCTACATTGCGCACCAGCTGCACCGGCCGCCGCCGCGCCGTGCCATCGGGGGCGAGGACGAAGATGTAGCGCCCCTGCTGGCCCGTCTGCACCGCGGCGGAGGGGATGGAAATCGCATCCTGCTCGATGGTCGGCACCACGGTCACGCGCACATATTGGCCCGGCCAGAGCGCGCCTTCGGGATTGTCGAAGCGCGCGCGCAGCTGGATCGTGCCGGTCGCCACATCCACCGTGCTGTCCACGAAGACCAGTGTGCCCTGCGCGGGCGGTCCCGTCTCGCCATCGCCCAGCGCCTGCACCGGCACCTCGCCCGCGTTCAGCGCCGCGCGGATCTGCGGCAGCCAGCGCTCGGGCACGTTGAACTGCACCAGGATGGGGTTCATCTGCGTGATCGTCCCCATCGCCACATTCTCGGCCTGGCGGACGAAATTGCCGGCGCGCAGCGGCAGCACGCCGAGCTTGCCGTCCACCTCGGCGATGATGGTGGCGAATTCGATGTTGAGTTTCGTCTGCTGGATCAGCGCCTCGGTGGCGCGCGCATTGGCGACGGCGGCCGCCGCCTCGGCCGTCGCCTGCTCGAAGCGCTGCTGCGCCGCGAAGCCCTCGCCGCGCAGCGACTGGTAGCGCACCGCATCGGCCTGGAAGCGGACGATCTGCGCTCGGTTGGCGGCGAGTTGCGCCTCCTGCTGCGCGAGCAGCGCCTGGTTCAGCCGGGAGTCCAGCGTGAAGAGCACCTGGCCGCGCCGCACCAGCTGCCCCTCGGTCACGTGCACCTGCGTGATCTGCCCATCCACCCGCGTGCGGATGGTGACGACGCTCTCGGACACCACGGTGCCATTCGCCAGGATCTCGATCGGCATGGCGCCCACGCGTGCCGGTTCCGTGGTGACCGGAATGCCCGGCTGGGCGGCCGCAACCAACGGCAGCAACAGCACGAGGATGAGGGGAACAAGGCGCGAAAACATGGGGTGACCGGCTCCGATCAGGCAGGACGCAGCGAGCCCGCGCCGCGGGCCGCAGGATGCGAGCGATTGAAGCGCATCCTCCCGAAAAGCCGAGTGACAACGCGGCAAGGTTACCCTTCGTCACCCCGGGTTCTTCTGTGACTTCAGGACAAAACGTGCATGATGTTCTGGTTGAGGAAAGGAAGGCGTCGCATGGTTCGCTGGCTGGTTGTGCTTGCCCTGTTCTTCACACTTCCGGCCCAGGCCTTCGACCTTCCAGGCCTCTCGCGCGATTCCGGCCAGTATCGCGAGCAGTTGGAGCGCCGCTTCCCCGCCGGCGGCACGGCCCAGCAGCGCCAGGGCGCCGAGCAGCGCGCCGCCGCGGCCGAACGCGCCAACAACTGGCAGAATGCCGCCCAGGCCTGGGAAGAGCGCGCGGGCCAGGGCGAGATGACGCCCGCGCAGTGGCTGGCGCTGGCCCGCGCGCAACTCCGCCGCACCCCGCCCGAGCCCGCCCGCGCCATCCAGGCCGCCTGGCAGAACTTCATGATGGTGCCCGCCGGCCCGCCCGAAATCCCCTCGCTGCTCGTCATCGCCGAGGCACTGGGCCGCATGGACCGCCCGGCGCAGCAGATCGCAGCGCTCGAGGCCGTGCTGCAGCGCGCCCCCAATGATGCGCGCTACACCGAGGCGCTGGCCCAGGCGCGCCGCGCCGCCGGCCTGCTCGTCACCCGCGTGAACACCGAGAGCGAGGCCGAGCCCCCGCGCGCCTGCCTGAGTTTCACCCTGCCGCCCGCCCGCCGCCAGGACTGGCAGCCGCAGGACTGGATCCGCGCCGAGCCCGCCATCTCCGGCCTCGCGATCACGCGCGACGGCGATTCGCTCTGCGCCGTCGGCCTGCCGCATGGCCGCACCACGCGCCTCATCCTGCGCGCCGGCCTGCCCGGCGAGGACGGGCTGCGCCTGAACCGCGACACGGCGCTCAACATCGCGATGCCGGACCGCGCGCCCCGCATGGCCTTCGACAGCCGCGCCTTCCTGCTCGCGCGTGGCCAGCAGGCGCGCGTTCCGCTCGCGCTGATGAACATCTCGGGCGTGCAACTGCGCATCATCCGCGTGGCGGAGCGCAACCTCGTGCCACTGACGCGCGACTGGCGGCTGGGCGAGCAGATGGATTCCTGGACGGCCCAGGACCTCCAGGAGAGCTGGGGCCGCGTGGTCTGGGAGGGAGCGGTCGAGGTGCCGCGCCACCCGACCAACAGCCTGCAGCGCATCGCCGTCCCGGTGCCGGATGCGGTCCGCACCGCCGGGCCCGGCCTCTATGTGATGGTGGCGCAGCCCAATGACGGCACGCGCAACGCGCCCGGCCTCGCCACCGCGCAGCCGCTGATCGTGACGGACCTCGGCCTCACGGCCTGGCGCGGTGCGGGCGGCCTCGCGGTTCAGGCGCGGCACCTGGGCGATGCGCGGCCCGCCGGCGGCGCCCGCGTGGCGCTCATGGCCCGCAACAATGAGATCCTGGCCGAGGCCGAGACCGGCCCGGACGGGCTGGCCCGCTTCGCCGCCGCCCTGCTGCGCGGCGAGGGGCCGATGGCGCCCGTCGCCCTGCATGCCAGCACGGCGGATGACCTGGTGGCGCTCGACCTCGAAGCCGCGGCCTTCGACCTCTCGGATCGGGGCGTCGCCGGGCGCCCGCATCCCGGCCCGCTCGACGCCTTCCTCTGGCTGGATCGCGGCATCTACCGCCCGGGCGAGACGGTGCAGGCCATGATGTTGCTGCGCGATGTGGCGGGGCAACCGGCCAACCTGCCGGTGCGCCTGCGCCTGCGCCGCCCGAACGGGCAGGTGGCGGCCGAGACGGTGCTGCGCGATGGCGGCCATTGGCCCGTCACCCTGCCCGGCGCCGCCCCCGCCGGCGCCTGGAAGATCGAGGCGCTGGCCGACCCCAACGCCCCCCCGGTGGGCGAGGTGACGCTGCGCGTGGAGGCCTTCGTGCCCGAGCGCCTCGCCGTCGAGGTCGGGCCCGCGCCCGGCCCGCTCACCCCCGGCCGCCCCCTCGAAATTCCGGTTACCGCGCGCTTCCTCTATGGTGCGCCGGGCTCCGGCCTCACCGGCAACGCGCAATACCGCCTGATCACCGAGCGCAGCCCTTTCACGGCCTTCCAAGGCTTCCTCTTCGGCCTGGAGGACGAGGTCTTCGCGCCCGACATGCTCTCGGCCGAGCTGCCCGAGACCGATGCGCAGGGCCGCGCCACCCTCTCGCTCAGCCTGGAGCGCGCGCCGGACACGACGCGCCCGCTGCGCGCCGAACTGACGCTCCAGGTGGAGGAGCCGGGCGGCCGGGCGACCAGCGCGCAATTGCCGCTGGCCGTCGCCGGCGCGCCGCGCCTGATCGGCATCCGTGGCCCGCAATCGGTGGATGCCAATGCCGAGGCGGGTTTCGAATTCGTCATCGTGAACCCCGCTGGCCAGTCCCAGGCCGGCCAGCTCAACCTGCGCCTGGTGCGCGAGCGGCCCGACTGGCGCATCGTCATGCGCTCCGGCCAGGCGCGCTACGAGACGGTCTGGACCGATGAGCCTGTGGACACGGCGGGCCTCGCCGTCACGGCCGATGCGCCGGGCCGCTTCACCCGCAGCCTTCCCTTCGGCCGCTACCGGCTGGAAGCGCAGGAGGCGGGCGGCATGGCGTTGGCCTCGGTTCGGTTCCGCTCCGGCTGGGCCGGCTCGGAAGCGGCCGAGGTGCCGGACAAGGTGGATGTCGCGGCAGACCGCCGCAGCTATGCGCCCGGCCAGCCCGTCACGCTGCGCATCACGCCGCCCTTCGCCGGCCGCGCCAGCCTCGCCATCCTGACCGACCGCCTGTTGGCGCTGCGCGAGATCGAGGTGCCGGCCGCGGGCGCCGAGGTCACGCTGGAGGCCGACCCGGCCTGGGGCGCCGGCGCCTATGCCGCCGTCACCGTCTTCCGCCAGGGTCAGGCCAGCGAGGCCCCGGGCCGCGCGCTCGGCCTGACCTGGCTGCAGATCGACCCCGCCGCGCGGCGGCTCGAGGTCGCGATCGGCGGAGAGGAGCGCGTGCGCCCGCAGCGCCGCGTGACCATCCCGGTCAGCGTCACGGGCGGCCAAGGCGCGGTGCTTCTGACCCTGGCCGCGGTGGATGAGGGCATCCTGCGCCTGACGCGCTTCGCCACGCCTGATCCGCTGGCGCATTACGCCGGCCGCCGGACGCTGGGCACCGATATCCGCGACGATTACGGGCGGCTGATCCGCCCCGGCGATGGCACGCTCGCCGTACTGCGCCAGGGCGGCGACGAGCTGGGCGACCTCGCCGGGCTGCGCATCCCGCAGCGCAATGTCGTGCTGTTCAGCGGTGTGGTGACGACCGATGCCCAGGGCCGCGTCGAGATTCCGCTCGAAATCCCCGATTTCGCGGGCGAATTGCGCCTGATGGCCGTCGCCTGGGATGGCGCGCGCGTCGGCTCCGCCGCCCGCGCGCTGGTGGTGCGTGACGCCGTGCTGGCCGAGGCGATCCTGCCGCGCTTCCTCGCCCCCGGTGACGAGGCGAGCATTTCCGTCCTGCTGCACAATCTCGAGCTCCCGGCTGGCGAAGTGAGCGCCACGCTCACCGCCGAGGGCGCCATCGCGCTTTCTGGTCCCAACCGCCTCGCCGCGCGGCTCGCCACCGGCGCCCGCGCGCAGCCCACGGCCACGCTGCGCGCCAATGGCCCGGGCGAAGGCGTCCTGCGCCTGGCCATCGCCGGCCCGGACGGCTTCACCGCGACGCGCGAGGCGCGGATCGAGGTGCGCTCCTCCCGTGCGCCGCTCTCGATGGCGAGCGTGATCGAGATCGCGCCGGGGGCCGAGGCGCGGCTCGTGGCCGATGCCGCGCGCCTCCTGCCCGGCTGGCGCGCCACCGCGCGGCTCGGCACGCCCGTCCGCTACGATGCCGAGGGCATGCTGCGCGCGCTGGAGGCCTTCCCGCTGGCCTGCCTGGAGCAGCTCTCCTCCCAGGCGATCGGCCTCGCCGCCGCCACCACCGAGGCGAGCATGCCCGCCCAGGCGGCCCGGCTGCAGCGCGTGGTCGATGGCGTGCTGGCGCGGCAGCGCTTCGACGGCAGCTTCGGTCTCTGGTCCGCCCAGGGCGAGCCGGAATACTGGACCTCCGGCTTTGCGGTCGAGGCGCTGCTGCGCGCCAAGGCGGCCGGCGCCGCCGTGCCCGATGCGGCGCTGGAGGCGGCGCTGGTCAACCTCTCCGAACGGCTGGAGGAGACCAACCCGACCGAGCCCGCCGAATACGCGGCCCAGGCCGCTCGGCTCAGCGCGCTCTCCATGGCCGGGCGGCACCGGCTGGGCGCCGCGCGCCGGCTCATGGAAAGCCTGGACCGCCTGCCCACGCCGCTGGCCCGCGCGCAGCTGGGCGCCGCCTTCGCCCGCGCGGGCGATGCCGAGCGCGCCACGCGCGCCTTCACCGCGGCGCTCGCGGCACCCGCCCGGCGCGACTGGATCTACGACTATGGCAGCGGCGCACGGGATGCGATGGCGATCCTCGTCCTCGTGCAGGAAAGCCGCATGCCGGCCGCGATGCTCGCCACGGCGCTGGGCCGCCTGCCCGGGCCGGAACTCACGCCCGCCCTGGCCTCCACGCAGGAGCAGGCCTGGGCCGTGCTGGCCGCCGCCACGCTCGGCCGCGACGGCCGGCCGGTGCGCGCCACCCTCGACGGCACGGCGCTCACGGGCCGCGTAGTGGATGCCACGGCGGGCGGCACGCTGCGCAACCTCGGCGATGCGCCCCTGCCGGTCAGCCTGACCGTCACCGGCATTCCCACGGAGGCGCTGCCCGCCGGCCGCAACGCCATGCAGATCCGCCGCCGCTTCCTGAACCTCGACGGAATGGCGCTGAACCTGGACCAGCTGCGTTCCGGCACTTCCTTCATCATGGTGATCGAGGGGCGGGCGGAATCCAGCCAGAACCATCTGGCCATGATCAGCCAGGGCCTGCCGGCGGGTTGGGAGGTGGAGGCGCGCCTCGGCCCCGGCCCGGTGCCGGGCCTGCCCGGCCTGGGCGAGCTGCCTGAGGCCGATGCGCAGCCCGCGTGGGATGACCGGGTGGCGGCGGCCTTCACCTTCTCGCCCGAGCAGCGGGAATTCCGCCTCGCCGTGCGGTTGCGCGCCGTGACGCCGGGGCGCTTCGAGCTGCCGGGGGCGGAGGTGTCGGACATGTACCGCCCGGCCTTCTTCGCGCGGCAGGCGGCGGGGCGGATCACCATACAGCCCTGACCCGGCCAGGCCTGATCAGGCGTTCAGCAGCCGCTCCACGAGCGCGCGCTGCGCCGGCCCCTCGCCGCGCTGCAGGCCGGGGTGCATCCCGTCCAGCACGCGCACGCCCCGCGCGGCGGCGAGGTCCCGCGGGAGGCCCGGCGGCGCCACCAGGGCATCGCCCGGCGCCATGATGGCAGGGCCTTCCGGCGGCGGCTGGTCGGGCAGATCCAGCTTTTCCCAGGCCCAGCCATGCGCGGTGATCCAGCCCTCACCCGCCTGCGCGCAAGGTTCGGGCCGCATCTGGCCGAGGCCTTCGCGCAGCAGCGCCATCAGGCCCGGCTCCAGCCCTGTGAGGCCGGTGTCCAGCCAGAGGCGTGGCTGGCGGGCGCCGGGGAAGGTCGCGGCCAGCGCCAGCCCCGCCGCCGCTGCATCCCGCGCCGAGAGCGGCAGCTCCCGGCTCGCCGCCAGCATCTGCGCCAGTCCCGCCTGGGGACCATGGATGTAGGAATGCTCCAGCACGGCGGCATAGGCGGCGGCCACGCGGTCCGGATTCAGCTCCCGCAGCGCCCAGCCGCGCGCGGCCGCCCCCATCTCGGCGCGCAGCGCCCCGTCACGGCCGATTTCGAGCAGGGCGGCGGCGAGTTCGGCCGTCTCCGCCGGCTCGCCGATGAGGCGGCAGCCCGAGCGCTCCATCTCGGCCATGGACCCATGGCGGTTGGAGATGAGGGGCCGGCCCGCCATCAGCACATCCTTGGCAGCGGCCGAGGTCTCGCCCCGGCTGCCACGCCGGAGCTGCACCGCGATGTCGCAGGCGGCGAGCCAGGTCTGGTAGGCGCCGGGCGGCACCCGCCCCGTCACGCTGACGCGCCCGGCGAGGCCCTGGCGCTCCGCCGCGGCGAGAAGCGGCGCGCTGCCATCCTGCGCCTCGCCCACGAAGACCAGGCGCGCGGCGGGCAGCGCCCGCGCCAGGCCGGCGAAGCCGGCCAGCACGCGTTCGGGCAGTTTCTGCGGTGTCACGATGCCGAAGGAGGCGACGACCAGCTCCTCCTCCGCGAGGCCGAGCGTGGCCCGCGCCGCCTCGCGCGGCGGCAGCGCCACGGGCTGGCGCATCAGCGGCAGGACATGGGCGTGGGCGAGCGCGGCATTGCCGTACTGCACCTCCAGCAGCCAGCGCGCATGGCCGGAATGCAGGACGAGCCCCAGCGCCTCGGCCATGGGGCCCGCGCTGCCGGCCAGCTCGAAATTCGCGAAGAGGGCGGGGTAGCCCTCCTCCCGCGCCACGCGCGTGGTGCGCGGCTCCGGCGCGTCGCCGCGGCGGTCGAGCCAGTTGCGGAGGTCGGTGATAGCGGCCTCGTGCAGCGTCACCACGCCCGGGATGCGCGGCAGCAGCTCCTGCAGGATGCGCGTGTGCATCGGGTTGTTGCCGACGTGATAGAGCACGCGATCGAAGCGGCCGCCCTGCTCGGCGAAATCCTCCTCGCTCATCCAGGGCAGGCGCCCGGCCAGCGCGCCGTCGGGCGGCGCGGCGCTGACCAGCGTGACGGCGTAATGCGCGGCGAGCGCGGGAGCGAGTTCGGCGGTGTAGTCGGCGATGCCGCTCGGCGTCGGCGGCAGGGGCGAGACGATGGCGAGGCTCTTCCGCCGTGCGATCCGTCCCTTGGGCGCTACGGGCCGCGCGCCCTCGAAGGCCGCCCAGGCCTCCGCCGCCACGCGATCCCAGCTGAAGTCGCGCGCGCGGCGCGGGCCATAGGCGGCGAGGTCGGCGCGCAGCTCGGGCGCTTCCAGCAGGCGCTGGATCAGGTGGGTCAGCCCCGCCGCATCCTCCGGATCGAACAGCGCGTCGCTGCGGGAGAGCACCTCGGGCAGGGCGGAGCGGTTGCTGGCGATGCAGGGCGCGCCGCAGGCCATGGCCTCCAGCAGCGGCAGGCCGAAGCCCTCCGCCAGGGATGGCATGACGAAGAGGCCGGCCGCGGCATAGAGGCCGGGCAGGTCGGCATCGGGGATGAAGGGCAGGCAGGTGAGTTCATGCTCGGCGACACCCGCGCCGCGCGCCATCTCGCGCAGATGCGCGGGGTTCACATGGCCGATGGCCAGGCGATGCCGCGCGCGCAGCCCCTCGGGCAAGCCGGCATAGGCGCGCAGCAGCACGCCCTCGTTCTTCCGGAAATCGCCGGCGCCGAGATAGAGCAGGTAGCCCTCGCTCAACCCATGGCGCTTCAGCAACGCCTCCCGCGCGGCCGGATCGGGTGGCGGTGGCGCGAAGCCGGGCGAGGCGCCGCCGCCCACCACCACCACGCGCTCGGGCGGCAGCGCCAGGTGGCGCAGCACCTCGCTGCGTGTCGCCTCCGAATTGGCCAGCAGCGGCGCGCAGGCGGCGAGTTCGTCCAGGCAGCGCGCATACCAGGGAACCAGCCCCGCCTCGCGCCAATGCCCGTCGAGATAGGTCTCGCGCAGCGTCATCGGGATCAGGTCATGCACCGTCGCCGCGATGCGTGGGCGCTCCAGCTCCGCCGGCCAGGTGGTGACGACATCATGCCGGAACCCCTCGAAGACCGAGCCGAGATGCAGCAGGTCGGGTGCTGCGGCGCTGATCACCTCGGCGCGCAGATTCTCGGTGAGGCGGCGCAGCGGCGCCTGGGGGTGCAGCCCGGCGGCGCAGCCCTCGGGCGCGGTCCAGCGCAGGATGCCCTGTGCCCCCAGCAGCGGCGCGAATTCCGCCGCCAGCCGCGCTGCCGAATCGGCGAGGCGCATGTTCAGCAGGATCTGCACCTCATGCGGCCCGCGTCCGCGCACCAGAGCGCGCGCCAGTTCCAGGCTGTAGCGGCCGAGCCCGGCATGCCGCGCCGCGCCCTGCACGCCCTGGAGGTCGAGCAGGAGGCGCATCAGACCTTGCGCGAGGTGACGAGGCGCAGCGCCGCCCGCCCCGCCTCGCCGCCCGGCAGCGGCGTCGCGGGCTCGGCGCTCTCGGCGCGCAGCCTCGCCTCCAGCATCGTGAGGCGCGTGGCGGAGAGAGCATGCGCGGCCCCGCCTTCAGGCAGCATCACGGATTCGATCATGGCCAGCCGCGCGGCCATGTCGCCCTCGGCCGCCCATTGCAGCGCGGCGAGGCGGATCGGCGGCACGCTCCGATCCTCCATCTCCAGCGCGATGCGGGCATGGCCCTCGGCGTCCGTCGTGAGGGCCAGCGGCAGCAGCAGCGCGCCGCCGCCCTCGGGCAGTTCGGTCAGGCCGCCCGGGTGGCGCAGCCGCGGATGCGGGCCGGTGCGGACATGCAGGTGCAGCAGCACGCGGATCTCGCCCGCCGCCTCGGGCGGCAGCGCCAGGCGCAGCACCGCATCGGGCGCCAGCGCGGCGACGCCCTGGCCATGCGCCGTCTGGCTCCAGCCCTCGGCGAGCAGGGCGAGCCAATCCTGCGTCGCGGCGGCGGGGCCGAAGATCACGGCGCGGCCGGGGGCGAGGCGCGGCGTCTCATGCGCGGCGGCGGCGATCTCGCTCAGCGCCACGCGGATGGGCCGGTGCTCGCCGTCCGGCGGCGGGTGGGTCGGCCCGTCCACGACGAGGCGCAGCGTGGCGGGGCCAGCGGGCACGTCCAGCGCCAGCATCGTCTCCTGCCCCGGTTCGATCTCGGCCCATTGCAGCGGGCCGTCGCCCAGCCCGATGCCGGCGCGGTTCTCCATCGCCCAGGGTGCGGCGCGCAGCCGGAACCAGAGGCGCAGCGGCGCCGCGCAATCCAGTTGCAGCGTGCCCGAGGTGCCGATGAGCCAGGAGCCCGGTGGCTCCGGCGGCTCGAAGCCCGCGCCCAGCACTAGCAGATCGCCCAGCGCCCCACCTGGCGCGAAGACGAGGCTCTGGCCTGGGGCAAGGCGCCGGGCCTCGGGCGCCGCGCGCTGCGGCGGCGGCGCGGCCATGCAGCGCGCGAGTTCGTCGAGGAAGTGGCGCGTCACATCGGGCCAGCCGCGGGGCGTGAAGCCCGCGCGCAGCCGCGCCTCGGCGGCGGCCAGCGCTGCCCGGTCCGTCACGAAATACCGCACGCGCTCCGCGATGCTGCGCGGGCTGTAGGCGTCAATGGCTTCGGCGAAGCCGCCCGCCGCTTCGGGCGTCGCACCTTCGAGGGCCGCGAGGCAGAGCTTGCCCAGCGCCAGGGATTCGCCCACCGGCAGGCCCCAGCCCTCGGTGAAGGAGGGGAAGATGGTGAAGAGGCAGCCGCGATAGAGCCCCTCCAGCTCGGGGTCGGAGACGCCATGCACCAGGCGCACGCGGCCGCCGAGGTAGCGCGTCGCCTCCAGCTGTTCCATCAGGTCGGTCACGCGCCAGCCGGGGCGGCCCACCAGCACCAGCGCCGGCGGGGCCATCCCTTCGCGCAGCAGGATCTGCCAGGCCTGGAACAGCGCCAGATGGTTCTTCCGGGATTCGAAGGTGCCGACGCAGAGGACGTAGTCCAGGCCCTTCAGGTCCCGCACCGCCTCGGGGAAGGCCTCCGCATCCGGCTTGTCCGGCGGGCTGATGCGGTGCGCGAGCGGCACCGGGCGGATCGGGATGGGGGGCGCCTCGATGGCGGTGAGCTGGCGGCCCAGCTCGCGGGCGGTGAATTCCGAGATGGTGAGCGCGAAGTCCCAGAGCCCGGCGCCCTCCTCCAGCCCCTGGCGGAAGGCGGCGACGGTGCCCTCGCTGGTGTGCTCGGGATGGGTGAGGGGGATGAGGTCATAGACCAGCACGCCGATGCGCAGCCCCGCCGCGCGCAGCCGCGCCAACGCCGAGGGCACGCCCGCCCAGAACCAGAAGGCGCCCATGATGAAGAAGACCCGCGCGGAGGCGAGGTGCGTCGGCTGGGCGCGGTCCATGGCGCCATGGACCAGCGCCTCGGCGCGCAGCGCGTCATGCGGCTCATGCAGGCAATAGGCGATGATGGCGGCGATGTCCTCGCGCGCGAGCGTCCAGAGCGGGCCGAAGCGCTCGGCCAGGAAGACGAAGCGCGCCTGCTCCGCCGCCGCGGGGTCGGCCAGGATGCCCTCGGCGAGGCCGAGCTGGACGCGCTGGATGCCGGTGGCGCGGCCCGTGTCGCGCACCATGGTCAGCAGGTCCGTCACGTCGTGCAGCTGGGGGCCGCCGGGCGTGCCCTCCTCGGGGGGCGCGCCGCCGACGCGGCGGATGGTCTGCCAGTTCCGCCGCTCGGGCGCGAGCCGGAAGGCCTCGCGCGCGGCGGCGATGGCGGCGTTCCGCCGGCCCGCCTGGAGCATCGCCTCGGCCAGGGCGCGATGCGTCGCGGGATTTTCCGGCGCGCGCGCGACATCCATCTCCGCCTCGCGCAGGCGCTCGAGGGCGAGGCGCTCACGCTCGGAAATCTGGCGCGCCGCGACGCCGGCCGGGCGCGGGCGGACCTCGATGCCGCCGAGTGCCGCGAGTTCCTCCGCCGCGTGGTTGATGGGGGCGAGCTGGTCGGAGAGGGCATAGGCCGCGGCGGCCTCTTCCAGCCGGCCCTGGAGCTTCAGCGCGTGGCCGAGCTGGAGCGCGATGTCATGGTCGCGCGGCTGGCGCTCCTGCGCGGTGCGATAGGCCTGCTCGGCCGCTGGCAGGTCCCCCGCTTCCTTGCGGGCATGGCCCAGCTGCACCCAGAGGGGCGCGTCTTCCGGCTGGAGGGCGAGGTAGCGTTCGTACTGGAGCGCGGCCTCGGACCAGTCCCGCCGGTCGCGCGCCGCATCGCCCGCCCGGCGCGCCGCCAGCGCGGCCATGCGGCGCCTCGTCCGCTCCCGTTCGGCGGCACGCGCGGCCAGAAGGCGGGAGAGAAAGGCGAATGGGTTCAAGCCGATGCTCCGGGGGATGGACCCTCAATCCCCCGGAGCGGTGCGCCTCGTCAAGCGCGCGCGGCTCAGCCGCGCCGGTTCACCAGCGCGTCATAGTCCTTCATCAGCGTCTCGGTGATGGCGCCGGGCGTGAAGTCGTGGCTGCCGATGCGGCGCACCGGCGTCACCTCGGCCGCGGTGCCGGCGAGGAAGACCTCGCTCGCCTTGGGCAGCTCATCGGGATGGATCACGCGCTCCACCACCTTCATCTGGCGCTTGCGGGCCAGGTCCATCACGGTGCGGCGGGTGATGCCGTCCAGGAAGCAGGTGGGCTTCGGCGTATGCACCTCGCCATCCATCACGAAGAAGGCGTTGGCGCCGGTTGCCTCGGCCAGGTCGCCCTTCCAGTCGAGCATCATGGCGTCGTCGGCGCCCTCATCCATGGCGGCCTCCTTGCTCATGGTGCCGATCATGTAGAGGCCGGCCGCCTTGGAGGCGGTGGGCGCCGTCTCGGGGTGCGGGCGGCGCCACTTGGCCATGGCGAGGTTCACGCCCTTCATGCGCTGCTCCACGCCGAAATAGGCGCCCCATTCCCAGACGGCGATGGCCACCTGCACGGTGGTCGCCTTCGCGGCCACGCCCATCTCCTCCGCGCCGCGCCAGGCGATGGGGCGGACATAGGCGTTGGTCAGCCCGTTGCGACGAATCGTCTCGTTGCAGGCATCATCGATCTGCTGCGCGGTATAGGGGATCTCGAAGCCGAGGATCCGGCCGGACTGCAGCAGGCGCTCGGTGTGCTCGCGCAGCTTGAAGATCTCGCCGGCATAGCAACGCTCGCCCTCGAAGACGGCGGAGGCATAATGGAGGCCATGGGACAGGACGTGCAGCTTCGAATCGCGCCAGGGGCGGAATTCGCCATTCCACCAGATCACGCCGTCGCGATCATCGAAGGGAACCAGGGCCATGTGTGTCCTCCTTGGCGCCAAGAGAGACCCGAACGGAATGCCGGGGGGTGGATAGGCGCATCATCCTGTCGTTTTGCAGTCTCAATGTAGAATGACCGCAAAGAATGTGTCAATGAAGCTGACCGAAAACGGAATCATGGCTGCCATGCCGGAAACACTGAAGTCCGAACTCTCCCGTCCCGAACCCGCCCGCCCGGAGCCTTCCCGCCCGCCGGGCGGCACGCGCAGCCTGCTCTTCCTGCGCGAGGAGGAGCTGCGCCTCGCGCAGGACCTCCTCTATTTCGGCTATCGCGATTTCACCGCGGGGGCGGACCGCATCCTCGCCACCCTCGGCATGGGCCGCGCGCATCACCGCGTGCTGCACTTCGTCGGCCGCGCGCCGGGCATCAAGGTGGGCGAGCTGCTCGCCATCCTCGACATCACCAAGCAGTCGCTGGGCCGCGTGCTGCAGCCGATGATCGAGCAGGGCTATGTCCATCAGGCGCCGGGCGTCACCGACAAGCGCCAGCGCCTGCTCAGCCTGACCGAGCAGGGCGCGGCGCTGGAGCGGCGCCTCTTCGATGCCCAGCGCGAATGGGTGCTGCGCGCCTATCGCGAGGCCGGGCCCCAGGCTGTGGAAGGCTTCCGCCAGGTGATGCGCGGCCTGATGGGCCCCGAGGCGCGCGCCCAGTTCGAGGCGCTGGAGCGCAGCGCCGCCCCAGGCCGCACCACGCCCACCTTCTCCCCCAATTCCGGAATCGCGAGCCGAGGAGGCTGACCCATGGCCGAGACCAGCGCCGACATCCTGGTGGTGGATGACGATGCCCGCCTGCGCGCGCTGCTGCAGCGCTTCCTGACCGAGCAGGGCCACCGCGTCGCCGTGGCCGGCGATGCGACGGAGGCGCGCGCGGCCATCGAGGCCATGGCCTTCGACCTCCTGGTGCTCGACGTGATGATGCCCGGCGAGACCGGCCTGCAACTGGCCGAACATCTGCGCCGCGAGGGGCATGAGACGCCCATCCTCATGCTCACCGCCCGCGGCGCGCCCGATGACCGTGTGGCCGGCTTCGAACACGGCGCGGACGACTACCTGGCCAAGCCCTTCGACCCGCGCGAACTCGCCTTGCGCATCCGCACCATCCTGCGCCGCGCCGCGCCGCGCGCCGCCCCCGCCGCCCTGCCCGAGGGGCCCATGCAGCTGGGCCAACGCTGGTTCGACGCCGAGCGCTGCGAGCTGCGCGGCCCGGACGGCACGCAGCGCCTGACGGGGGGTGAGGCCGCGCTGCTGACGGCGCTCGCCCGCCGCGCGGGCGAGGTGCTCTCGCGCGAGGAGATCGCGGTGGCCCTCGGCACGCCCGATGCGGGTGAGCGCAGCGTGGACGTGCAGGTCACGCGCCTGCGCCGCAAGATCGAGGCGGACCCGCGGGAGCCGCGCTTCCTGCACACCATCCGGCACAAGGGCTATGTGCTGAGGCCCGGTCCTTGAGAGAGGGGGCCGTGAGTGAGGGCGTCCTGAAGCCCGCGGCGAAGCGGCCCGACAAGTCGCTGCTGCGTGGCCTGGGCGGGTTTCTGCCGCGCGGCCTGCTGGCGCGCACGCTGCTGATCATGCTGTTGCCGCTGGTGGTGCTGCAGGGTGTGGCGCTGCAGCTCTTCTACGGCGGGCATCTCGACGTCATCTCCCGCCGCCTCTCCGCCGGCCTTGCGGGCGATGTCGCTTTCGTGGCGAATCTGGTGGACCAGGCGCCCGAGGCCATGCGCGGGCAGATCCTGCGCGAGGCCAATTGGCGCCTCGGCCTCTCGCTCGGCTTCGAGCCGGGGCAGCTGCTCGGCACACCGCCTGCGCGCGCCGCCTGGATGCCCTTCCTGCCGCTGGAGGAGGATCTCGACCACGCGCTGCGCGAGCGCATGAGCTTCGCCTTCGACGCCGATTGGCACAGCGACCCGCAGGCCATCGTCATCCGCGTGCAGACGGGCACGGGCCTGCTCTCGGTGGAGGCGCCGCGCAAGCGGCTGTTCAGCACCACGCTCTACGTCTTCGTGCTGTGGCTGGTGGGTTCCGCGCTGCTGCTGGCGGGCATCGCCATCATGTTCATGAAGAACCAGGTGCGCGCCATCCGCAGGCTGGCCGAAGCCGCTGAATCCTTCGGTCTCGGCCGCGATACCGCCCCCATCAAGCCCGAGGGCGCGCGCGAGGTGCGTCAGGCGGCACTCGCCTTCAACGCCATGCAGGGGCGCATCCTGCGCTTCGTCAGCCAGCGCACCGAGATGCTGGCCGGCATCAGCCATGACCTCCGCACGCCACTGACCCGCATGCGGCTCGCCATCGTCATGCTGCCGCGTTCGCCCGAGACGGCGGAGGATCTGGAGGCACTGAACCAGGACCTCGAGGAGATGGAGCGGATGGTCGAGACCTATCTCGCTTTCGCGCGCGGCGAGAGCATCGAGGCGCCGCGCCCGTCCGACCTCGTGGAACTCGTCGAGGAGATGGCGGCCAAGTCCCGCCGCAGCGGCGCCGATGTGAGCACGACGCTGCCGGAGGTGCTGATGCTGCCGCTGCGCGCCGATGCGCTGAAGCGCGCGCTGGGCAACCTGCTCGACAATGCGCGGCGGCACGCGAAGCGCATCGCGATCGGCGTGGCCGAGGTGCAGGAGGCCGGCCGCCACTGGGCGGAACTCACCGTGGATGATGACGGCCCGGGCATCCCCGCGGCCGACCGCGCCGAGGCCTTCCGCCCCTTCAGCTCCGGCTCGGCCACCGGCACGGGGCTGGGGCTGGCCATCGCGCGCGACATCGTGCGCGCCCATGGCGGCGAGATCCTGCTGGAAGAGAGCCCGATGGGCGGGCTGCGCGCACGCATGCGGCTGCCGATGTGACCGCATGGCTGGGCTGCGCCCGGCACCCTGCAACCATGCGAGGCGCAGAGCCAAGTCACTGACATATCCGGAGGGTTTGGCGCATGGCGCAAAAGCAGCTTCACCTCGGGGCCTTCATGCGGCCCGTCGTCATCCACACCGGCGGCTGGCGCTATCCGGGCGCCTGGCCGGACGCCAATTTCAGCTTCCCCAAGCTGAAGGCACTGATCCAGGCGCTGGAGGCCGCGAAGTTCGACGCCTTCTTCATGGCCGACCACCTGGCTCTGCTGAACATGCCCATCGAGGCGCTGCGCCGGAGCCACACGGTGACGAGCTTCGACCCGCTGACGCTGCTGCCCGCACTCGCCGCCGTGACCGAGCGCATCGGCCTCATCGCCACCGCCAGCACCACCTACAACGACCCCTATCACGTGGCGCGCAAATTCGCCTCGCTCGACCACATCTCCAACGGGCGCGCGGGCTGGAACCTCGTCACCACCGCGAACCCGGACGCCGCACAGAATTTCGGCCATGACGCGCACATGGCGCATGGCGAGCGCTACAAGCGCGCCCGCGAGTTCTACGACGTGGTCACTGGCCTGTGGGACAGCTTCGCCGATGACGCCTTCATCCGAGACGCGGAGAGCGGGATCTTCTGGGACCCCGCGCGCATGCATGTGCTGAACCACAAGGGCGCGGAGCTTTCCGTGCGCGGGCCGCTGAACGTGGCGCGGCCGGTGCAGGGCTGGCCCGTCATCGTGCAGGCCGGCGCCTCGGAGGCAGGGCGGCAGATTGCGGCCGAGACGGCGGAGATGGTCTTCGCCGCAGGCGGGCCCATCGCCGAAGCGCGCGCCTTCTACGCCGATGTGAAGCGCCGTGCCGTGGCGCTGGGCCGCAACCCGGATCACCTGAAGATCCTGCCCGGCGCGCTGGTCGTGGTGGGGGCGACGCTGGAGGAAGCGCGGGAGAAGCGCGCGCGGCTCGACCGGCTCGTGCATTACGAAAGCGCGCTCGGCGCGCTGTCCATCGCGCTCGGCTTGGATGCGCGCGGCTTCGACCCGGATGGCCCGCTGCCCGAGATCCCGGAGACGGAGGGCGGCAAGTCGGGCCGCGAGCGCGCCATCGCCATGGCGCGGCGCGACAACCTGACCGTGCGGCAACTGGCGCAGCGCCTGGGCGGCTATGGCGGCGCGGCCATCGTCGGCACGCCGGCCAGCATCGCCGACGAGATGCAGGAATGGCTGGAGACGGAAGCCTGCGACGGCTTCAACGTCATGTTCCCCTTCGTACCCGGCGGCCTGATGGAATTCACCGAACAGGTGGTGCCGGAATTGCAGCGGCGCGGCCTGTTCCGCACGGAATATGCGGGCACGACCCTGCGCGAGCATCTCGGCCTCCCGCGCCCCGCGAACCGCTTCTTCCCGGACTGACCTCAGCCCGCGAGTCGGCGCGCCGTCTCCTGCACCTGGGCGGTCTTGTCGGCGACGCCGGCCGTGGCGGAGGCGATCTCCTCCAGGCTCTGGTTGACCGCGGCCACCGCCCCGGCCGCGGCCTGCATGTTGGCCGACATGTCGCGCGTCACGTCGCTCTGTTCCTCCACCGCCGAGGCGATGCCGGCGGTGATGGCGTCGATCCGCGCGATGGCCTCGGTGATGGAGGCGATGGCGCCCACCGCGCCATCCACCGCGCCCTGCACCTGGCCCACCTGGGCGCCGATCTCCTCCGTCGCGCGGGCGGTCTGGGCGGCGAGGCCCTTCACCTCGGAGGCGACCACGGCGAAGCCCTTGCCGGCCTCGCCCGCGCGTGCCGCCTCGATCGTCGCGTTGAGCGCGAGCAGGTTGGTCTGGCCCGCGATCTCGGTGATCAGCCCGACCACCTGGCTGATGCGCCCGGCCGCGGTGACGAGGTCCCCCACCATCTGCCGCGCGCGCTCCGCCTCGCCGGTCGCGGCGGCGCTGGAGCGGGAGGCGTCGCCGATGCGGCGGCTGATCTCCATGACGGAGGCGGCGAGCTGCTCCGCCCCGGTGGCCACGGCCCGCACACTGGCCGCCGTCTCGCGCGAGCGGCCGGCGGCGGCCTCGGCATTGGTCCGGGCGAAGGAGACGCTGCCGCCGACGCCCTGCAACTCGGCATCCACCTGCCGGCCCAGGATGTTGCGGCGCTCGCGATCCTGCATCTGGGCGGTGATGTCGGTGGCGAATTTCACCACCTTCACGGGCTTCCCGGTGATGTCGGGGATCGGGGTGTAGGTGGCCTCGATCCAGATCTCGCGGCCGCCCTTGGCCAGGCGGCGGAACTGGCCCTGGCGCGCCTCCCCGCGCGCCAGGCTCGCCCAGAGCTCGGCATAGGCGGGCAGGGCCGCCTCCGCCGGGTCCATGAAGAGGCGGTGGTGGCGGCCGCGCACCTCGGCGATGTCGTAGCCGGTCGCGGCCAGGAAATTCGCGTTGGCGTCGAGGATATGGCCGTCCAGCGTGAAGCTGATCACCGCCTGGGTGCGGCTGATGGCCGCCAGCAGCCGGGCATCCTCCGCGGCCTGTAGGGCGTGCCCCGTCATGTCGGTCGCGAGCAGGATGACGCGCCCCCGCGGCCCGCCCACCGGGCAATAGACGCCGTGCAGGCGCAGCTCCCGTCCGCCCGCGCCGATGCAGCGGAATTCGCGCTCGCCCGTCATCATCGGCTGCGAGGGCGCGGGCGGGAGCGGATGCAGCACCTCGCCATGGGGGCGGCCGCGCAGAGCCTCCTCCGTGACGCCCAGGCGCTCGAGGAGAGCGGCATTGGCAGAGAGGATGCGCCCGTCTGGCGCCAGGGTCAGGGTCAGATGCCCGGCCCTGATGGCGGCCAGCTCGGCGGCGGGCCGTGCGGAAAACAGACGAAGAAGCGCCTTCACCATCAATGCTGGCCCTGTTGCGAGGAGCCTGCCGCCCAGGGCAGGTTTCTCGCCGCAACTAGGGCGGGCCGGTGAAGGCTGGGTTAAGCGCGCCCGCTATTCGACGCGGCCGATGCGCTGCACCGCGCGCACGAGACGCGCCGAATCCTCGGCGAAGAAGCGCGCGAACTCCGGCGCGTCGAGATAGCGCGGCGGCGAGCCCGCGGTCTCGAAGGCGCGCAGCAGCTCCGCATCCTGCATGGCGGCGCGCAGGCTCTCGCGCAGGCGGAGTTGGATGGCGGCGGGCGTCGCCACGGGCGCGAAGAGCCCGGCCCAGATGTAGAACTCCACCTCCGGGAAGCCGGCTTCCATGAAGGTCGACACCTCGGGGAAGGCAGGTGCGCGCTCGCGCCCCCAGCAGGCCAGCACGCGCAGCCGGCCGGACTGGACATGCTGCGTGACCGTGCCCGGCGCCGTCGCCAGCGCCTGGATATTGCCCGAAAGCAGGGCGGTGATGGCCGGCCCGGCGCCCTGGAAGGGCACGTGCAGCAGCCGGATCTGCGCGGCGGAGGCGAACATCTCCATCGCCACATGCAGCGTGCCATAGGCGCCGGAGGAGCCGTAGGGGATGTCGCTCGGCCGGGCGCGCGCGGCGGCGACGAATTCCGCGAGGTCACGCCAGGGAGCGCCCGCCGGCACGGCGAGCACGGTCGGGTCGGCATTGACCAGGCCGATGGGCGCGAACTGGTCCACCGTGTAGGGCGGCGCGCGGCCGAAGAGGCGCTCGGCCTCCGGGATCACGGCCAGCGACGAGAGCGCCATGAGCAGCGTCTGGCCATCCGGCGCCGCGCGCGCGACGAAGCCCGAGCCGATGGCCCCCGCGCCGCCCGGGCGGTTCTGCACCACCACGGGTTGGCGCAGGTTGCGCTCCATGGCGGCGGCCACCGGGCGTGCGGCGAGGTCGGCCTGGCCCCCGGGCGGGAAGCCGACCACCATGGTGACGGGGCGGGTCGGAAATTCGGCTGGCTGCGCTGCGGCGGCGCCCGGCAGCAGGGCCAACAGGCCGCGACGATCCAGCCTCATGCGGCGGCGGCGGTGTCGCGATCGTCGGTGAGGCGGGTGGGCTGCTGCGGGGCTTGGTCCCGCGGCGGCTCATAGAAGGCGGCGGCGCGTTCGGCCCGCTCGGGCAGCGTGCAGATCTGCGTGGCCGTCAAGGGACGACGCCGCAGCATGGGCAGGGTGCTGGGTCCGCGCAAAATCTTTCCTCCCACCGAAGGTTGTCACGCAATAGTCGCAAAAACGGTTTCAGGCCACTCGATTCTCAAGGATTCCAATTCCTGGAACCTCGATCCGCACCACATCGCCCGAGGCGAGGAAGCGCGGCGGCGAGAAGCCGATGCCGACACCGACCGGCGTGCCGGTGGCGATCACGTCGCCCGGCTCCAGCGTGATGCCGGCACTGATGGCCTCGATCAGGGTCGGAATGTCGAAGATGAGGTCGCTGACCGAGGCGTGCTGCCGCTGCTCGCCATTCACCCAGGTGGTGAGCGTGAGCTTCGCGGGGTCGGGCACTTCGTCGGCGGTGAGGATGGCGGGGCCCATGGGGCAGAAGCTGTCCAGCCCCTTGCCCAGCACCCATTGGCTGTGGCGCTTCTGCAGGTGCCGCGCGGTGACGTCGTTGATGATGGTGTAGCCGAAGACGTGCTTCAGCGAATCCGCCTTGGCGATGCCGCGGCCACCCTTGCCGATGACGACGCCGAGCTCGCCCTCGTAGTCGAGGCCGCCGGTCGGATCGAGATGGCCAAGGATGGGCTCGCCGGTCGCGATGATGCTGGTGTGCGGCTTGCTGAATACGACGGGGAAGGGGGGCACCACATCCTTGGCGCCGCCGTCGAAGCCGGAGCCCGCGAATTCCTTGGCGTGCTCATGATAGTTCTTGCCGACGCAGAAGACGTTCTTCGGCGTGCGCGGGATCGGCGCCAGCAGCCGCGCCTCCGGCACCACCGGCGCGGCGCCGATGGAAGGCATGCGCCCCGAGGCGATCAGCCCCAGCATGTCGCGCGGCAGGGAGGCGTCGACGGCGGTGATGTCGCGCACGGCGCCCGAGGAATCCAGGGCGCCGACGCGGGCGCCCATGCCATCGGTGAACGTCACAAGCCGCACGTGTCATGCCCCCGTCACATTGAGTGGCGGGGGTGAAGCATCTTTTCGCGGACGTTACAAGACGGGAGCGGCGGGTGACTGGAGCGCAATTTCCAGGGCTCTGGCGGCCCGGAAGGCCAGGTCGTCGCGATAGAGGGCGGCGGCCACCTGCACGGCCCGCGGCATGCCCTCGGCATCCAGGCCGACCGGCACGGAGATGGCCGGCTGGCGCGTCAGGTTGTGCGAGAAGGTCCAGGGCGCCCAGTCGCGCCAGAGCGCCATGCGCGGGTCGATCGTCGGCTGGTCGGCGGCGAAGGCGGCCGTGGGCGTGCAGGGCGTCAGCATCAGGTCATAGCGCTGGTGGAAGCGCGCCATGGCGTGCGCCGCCTCGATCCGCAGCGCATCGGCGCCGAGGAAATCCACCGCGCTCATCCGTCCCTCGGCCTCGGCCACCTCGGTGATGCCGGCATCGAGCAGCGCGCGCTTCTCCTCTGGCACGGAAGCGACGAGGCGGGAGAGGGCCACCCCCCAGACGCGGCCGAAAATGGCGCGTGTGTCGGGCAATTGCGGGTCCGCCTCCTCCACGATGGCGCCGGCGGCTTCCAGCGCGCGGGCGGCGGCCATCAGGGCGGTCTCGCCCTCGGCATCCAGCGGCGCGTCGAAGCCCATGCGACGGACCAGGGCCACGCGCATCCCGGCCGCACCCTCCTCGATGCCGTCACGCCAGTCGCGCTTGTCATCCGGCAGGCAGAAGGGGTCGCGCACATCATGGCGCGCCATGGCGTTCATCATCAGCGCCGCGTCGCGCACGGACCGTGCCATGGGACCCGCGACGGCGACATTGGCGAAGGCGCCGAGCGGCCATTGCGGAATGCGCCCGAAGCTCGGCTTCACGCCCACCACGCCGCAGAAGGCGGCCGGGATGCGGATGGAGCCACCCGCATCGGTCCCGATATGCAGCGGCCCGAAGCAGGCCGCCGCGGCCGCGCCGGCGCCGGAGGAGGAGCCGCCCGGCGTGCGCTCGCGGTTCCAGGGGTTGCGGGTGATGCCGTGCAGCGGGCAGTCGCCCGGCGACTTCCAGCCGAATTCCGTGGTGGTCGTCTTGCCGATGATGACGGCGCCGGCGAGCTTGAGGCCGAGCACCGAGGGCGAGTCCTCGGCCATCGGCGTGGCCTCCGTCGTGCGGCTGCCGCGGCGCGTCGGAAAGCCCGCCACATGCAGCAAATCCTTCACCGTCACCGGCACGCCATCCAGCGGGCCCTGCGGGCGGCCCGCCGCCCAGCGCGCCTCGCTCTCGCCCGCCTGTTGCAGGGCGCGCGGGTTGAGTGCCGCGAAGGCGTTCACCCAAGGGTTCATCCGCGCGATGCGCTCGGTGACGGCCTTCAGCGCCTCGACCGGCGAGAGCGCGCGGCGGGCATAGAGGGCGAGAAGCTCTTCGGCTTCCATCAGGGCGGGGTCGGTCTGGGTCATGCCCGCAGGATGCCCCCGCGCGCCCGCCGCGTCATCAGGGGCGGCGCTCGACGGTGCAGTTCTCAACGATGATGGTCGCGCTGCCATTGGCGAGGCTGGCCGGCAGGGTCACCGAACCGGTCCGGATCGGGATCATCATCAGGCCCGGTCCGTACAGGCGGTCCGTGCCGGCATGGATGAAACCCCGGAAGTTCGTGCCCTGGAGGGTGATCACCATCCAGAAGGACGACACGAAGTTGTTCCCCGTGTTGCGCAGGGTGACGTTCAGGACATCCGGGCTGCCCGCGAACATCTGCTCCGGGGCGAGCGAGCAGCCCTCATTCCGGACCATGTGCAACGTGACCGCCGAGGCGGGGATGATGAACTGTGCCTGGGCGGGCGCGGCCTGGCCCAGGGCAAGCCCGGCCACGAGAAGGCCCGGCAGAAGGCGGCAGATCGGCATCAGCGTGGGGGGCGCTTCAGCGCCAGTTGCGCGGCGGGCCACCTGGGGTGGGGGCGGTGGAGCAGGTCTGCACGGTCACGGTCGCGCTGGCATTGGCGATGCTGGCGGGCAGGGCGGGCGTCAGGCCGCGGATGGGAACGACCAGCGAGCCGGGGCCCAGCGCGCCGGTCGCGGCACTCTGGATGGTGCGGGTGAAGCTGGTGCCGTTGAGGACGACCTGGACGCTGAAGGAGATCCAGTTGCTCCCCGTGTTGTTCAGGCTGACGACCAGCTGGTCCGTCCCGATCGAGTAGATCTGCAGCGGCGCGAGCGAACAGCCATTGTTGTTGCTGTAGTTCAGCGTGATCGCGGAGGCGGGGATGGCGAATTGCGCCTGGGCGGGCAGGGGGAGGGCGGAGGCAAGCGCGAGACCGCCAAGCAGCGTGAGAACGGGCAGTTTGAACATGGTGGGCTCTTCTCGTGATGGGCGCGGGCGGAGATTGCCGTGGCTCGTGTGGTCTGGCCAATCGGGCCTGACAATCGCGGGCTGCGCCCGCGCCTATCGCCGCCCGCTCAATGCACCGCCGCGACCGGCACCGGCCCGGGCCCGGCCCGCCGCCGCCTGAGGATGCGTCGCAAATCCCCCTCCCGCCCGGCCTCGGCACAGGCGCGCAACAGGGTGAATTCCACCAGGTCCGTCTGGGCGCGGCTGCCGCCCACGCGCTCGCTTTCGGCCAGCAGCGGGTCCAACGTTGCGATCACGGCCGTGAAGTCGCGGCGCCGATAGGCGAGGAAGGCGCGGGAGATGGCCGGGACCACGCCGCCCGAGGGGTAGCGCCCGGCCGCGGCCAGCGCGGCCATCTGCGCGATGCGGGCTTCCAGTTCGTCGGAGTCGCCGGCCACGGCCTCGGCCAGCATCACATGCATGTCGGCGAAGGCGATGCCGGGCTTCGGGAAATGCGCGCGGGCGAAATCGCGCATCGCGGCCCAGGCCGCCTCGTCGCGCGCATGCCCGGCCAGCTCCCAGCGCCAGAGGAAGGAGGACGCATCCTGCAGCTTCTGCCGCGCCGTGCCGCTGCCGCCCTCGAGCGAGAAGGCAGCGCGATAGAGCGCCAGCGCCGCTTCCGTCTCGCCCGCCTCCAGCTCGCCCAGCGCTAGATGCCAATGCAGATGCCCGTGCAGCACGCCGCCGCGCGGATAGGCCTTCAGCCATTCGCGCAGGAAGGCGCGGGCGGCGTCGCCTTCGCCCTGCTCGTAGCAGAGATGCGCGCGGGAATGCGCGACCCAGGCGCTGTCCGGCCGCTGCGCAAAGGATGCCTCGATGCGGTCACGCGCCGCCGCGTGCCGGCCGGTCTCGTTCAGCGCCATGGCGTGCGCGGAGGCGAACCACCAATCGCCCGCGTAGTGCGGGGCCAGGCGATCCATTAGCGCCGCGAGCCGCGCCTTCTGCCCGAGCTGGCCGGAGGAACCCAGCAGCCCGTTCGGATTGGCATTGGTGTTCAGCACCATCGCATCGCGCGGCCAGGCCTCGACATGCGCCTCAAGGGCGGTGATCGCGGCTTCGATGGGGCGCGTCATCAGCGTGCGGTAGAAGGCGATCTGGCTCGCCTCGCGCGGTGTGACGCCGCCGGCCAGGCTTTCCGCCGTCGCAAGCGCTTCGGCCGCCGCCGGTGTCTCGCCGCGCAGCAGCAGGCCCTGCGCGCGGCCAACATGCGCCAGCGCGAAGCCTGGATCTGCGGTGATGGCGTCCTCGAAGGCCTCGACGATGCCGTCATATTGCGTGAGGAGCCGGTCCAGCCCCAGCGCATGCGCGTCCCGCGCGGCGGTGCAGCGGGTGGAAAGCGGCAGGCCGTAGGGGTCGGTCAGCATCAGCGCAACTCCGGGAAATCCTCCTCGCGGAACTCGGCCTCGCCCCGCGTGCCGGCGGCGAAGCGCTTCTCCTCCAGCTGGCGCAGCTCCACGCGGCGGATCTTTCCCGAAATCGTCTTGGGCAGGTCATAGACCTCAAGGCGCCGCAGGCGCTTGAAGGGGGAGAGGCGCTCGCGCAGGTGCCGGAAGATGCTGAGCATCGTCTCGCGATCCGCCTCCACGCCCTGGGCCAGGACGAGATAGGCCTTGGGCACGGCGAGCCGGACCGCATCGGGGGCTGGCACCACCGCCGCCTCCACCACCGCCTCATGCTCGATCAGCGCGCTTTCCAGCTCGAAGGGCGAGATGCGGTAGTCCGACGCCTTGAACACGTCATCCGCGCGGCCGACGTAAGTGAAGTAGCCCTCCGCATCGCGCGTCGCGACATCGCCCGTGCGATAGGCGATCGAACCGAGCGGCTGGAAGCTGCCATCATCATTCTGGTAGCCCTGCATGAGCCCCATGGGCGGCGGATCGAGCAGCAGGGAGACCTCGCCCTCCTCCACCTCGTTGTCATCCGGGTCGAGGAGGCGGACGCGATAGCCAGGCGATTCCTGGCCCATGCTGCCGGGCTTCACCTTCTGGCCGGGGAAGCTCGCGATCTGCAGCGTGGTTTCCGTCTGCCCATAGCCCTCGCGGATGGTCATGCCCCAGATCTTCTGGACATGCTCGATCACCTCGGGGTTCAGCGGCTCGCCGGCCGAGCAGAGCTCGCGCAGGCTCCCACGATACGGCGCCATGTCCTGCTGCACCATCATGCGCCAGACGGTGGGCGGCGCGCAGAAGGTGGTGACACCCTGGGCGGCCATCATCTCCAGCGTGGAGCGCGCGTCGAAGCGCGGCTGGTTGTTGATGAGGATGGCGGCCCCCGCATTCCAGGGCGCGAAGACATTGCTCCAGGCATGCTTGGCCCAGCCGGGCGAGGAGATGTTGAAATGCACATCCCCCGGCTGCAGCCCGAGCCAGTACATCGTGATCAGATGGCCGACCGGGTAGGAGCATTGGTCATGCAGCACCAGCTTGGGTTTGGCCGTGGTGCCGGAGGTGAAGTAGAGAAGCAGCGGATCGCGCGCCTGCGTCGCCCCCTCCGGCGTGAAATCCGCGCTGTTGTCGAGCAGCGCGTCGTAATCCGCCCAGCCTTGCGCGCCGCCGACCGCGATGCGCGAGACCTTCGCATCAAGCCCGTCGAACTTCCGCGCATCCGCGCCATTGGCCACCACATGCTGGACGCGGCCGCGTTCGAAACGGTCCTTCAGGTCGGCAGGCGTCAGCAGCGTGGTGGCGGGGATGACGACGGCGCCGAGCTTCTGCGCCGCCAGCATCGTCTCCCAGAGGGGAGCGACATTGCCCAGCATCATGAGGATGCGGTCGCCCCGCTTCACCCCCATGCCGCGCAGCCCATTGGCGAGGCGGCTGGAATCGGCGGAGAGCTGGGCGAAGCTGCGGGTGGTGGCACCCTCGCCCAGGATGCGCAGCGCCTCGCTGTTCCCGAGCGGCCCGCGCGCCAATTCGGCGTCGAACCAGTCCAGCGCGTAATTGAAGCGCTCCATCGCGGGCCAGCGGAAGTCGCGATGCGCCGCCGCATAGTCGCCGCGATGGGCGAAAAGAAGGTCTCGCGCCTGTTTGAAGGACTCGCCGCTCATCCGGGGCCTCCCCGCCCTGTTCTTGTGCGGGGAGGTTAGGCGGTGCGGCGGGCCGGGCGCTAGCCCGCGAAAGGATCGCGCAGCGCGATCGTGTCGTCGCGGTCGGGCGAGGTGCTGAGCATCATCACCGGCGCCTCCACCAGCTCCTCGATGCGGCGGATATACTTCACCGCCTGGGCCGGCAGCTGCGCGTAGCTGCGCGCCCCCATGGTTGAGCCGGACCAGCCTTCCATCGTCTCGAAGATCGGCTCGGCCTTGGCCTGGGCGCGCATGGCCGCCGGCAGGTGGCGCATCTCGACGCCATCCACGCGGTAGCCCGTGCAGATCTTCAGCTCCGGCAACCCGTCCAGCACGTCGAGCTTCGTGAGCACCAGGCCGTTCACACCGCCGATCTTCACCGCCTGACGCACCATGGCCGCGTCGAACCAGCCGCAGCGGCGCGGGCGGCCGGTGACGGTACCGAATTCGCGCCCGCGCTCGCCCAGGCGGCGGCCGATCTCGTCATGCAGCTCGGAGGGGAAGGGGCCGGAGCCCACGCGCGTCGCATAGGCCTTGGCGATGCCGAGCACGAGGCCGATGGAATCCGGGCCCACGCCGGCACCCGCGGCCGCATTGCCGGCGACGGTGTTGCTGCTGGTGACGTAGGGGTAGGTGCCGTGGTCCACGTCGAGCATGACGGCCTGCGCGCCCTCGAAGAGCACGCGCTTCCCTTGGGCGCGGGCGGCGTTCAGCCGCTCCCACACCGGCTCGGAATAGGGCAGGAGCTGCGGGGCGAGGGCCAGCAGCGCATCAAGCAGCGGCTGCTTCTCGAAGGGCGTCGCACCCAGGCCGCGCAGCAGCGAATTGTGGTGCAGCAGCAGCTCGTCGAGCTTGGCAGAGAGCGTCTCGGGCTCGGCCAGGTCGCAGAGGCGGATGGCGCGGCGGCCCACCTTGTCCTCATAGGCCGGGCCGATGCCACGGCCGGTGGTGCCGATCTTGTCCTCTCCGCGCGCCGCCTCGCGCGCACGGTCCAGTGCCGGGTGCAGCGGCAGGATGAGGGGCACATTGTCGGCGATGCGCAGGTTGTGCGGGCCGACATCGAGGCCCTGGGCGCGCACCTTGGCGATCTCGCCCAGCAGCGCGTCCGGGTCCAGGACCACGCCATTGCCGATGATGCCGAGCTTGCCGCGCACCACACCCGAGGGCAGGAGCGAGAGCTTGTAGGTGGTGCCGTCCACCACCAGCGTGTGGCCGGCATTATGGCCACCCTGGAAGCGCACCACGATCTCGGCGCGGCTTGCCAGCCAATCCACCACCTTGCCCTTGCCCTCGTCGCCCCACTGGGCACCGATCACGGCGACATTGGCCATAACGCTTAACCTTTCTGAACCAGCGGGACGGGGTTTGCGCCATCCCAGACATGGGTGCAACGGAGGGCCAGGGCCGCATCCTCGGCGGCCAGCGCGGCGACGGTGGCGAAGCCCTGCTCGCGCAGCGCCGCACCCACGGCGGCCGGCGTGCCGAGCGGCAGGAAGCAGCGCGGGCGGGGCGGCGTGGCGGGGGCGGCGCGCAACACGGCATCGGGATAGAGGGTCATGCCCGTCGCCGGCTCGTCATTGGCCGAGAGATACCGCCCGCCCTTCGCCAGTTCGCCCGACTGGCCGGGGCCGAAGATCGTGAAGGCGACGCCCACATGATAGCGGAAGCCGCGGAACTCGACCGGGTCGAGCGTGATGCGCAGATGCGGCGCGCGCGCCGCGATGGCCTCGATGATGCGGGCGGCGTTCTCGGCGATGGCCCGGGCAGCTTCCGGCAACTCGGCCTCGCGCAGCACGGCCAGCGCGGGGCCGGCCGGGCCGGCGGCGGCGAGCAGGCGCGGCAGCAGCAGGGCGACGGGGCCCGCGCCCTCGGCGAGCGCGGCCACGGCCGCGGCGTCCTTGCGGTCCAGTGCGCGGATCAGGCGCTGGGCCAGCGCATCCTCGATGCCGGCGGCATCCAGCAGCGCCTGGGCCATGCGGGGCAGCGTCACATCCAGCGTGATGCCGGTGACGCCGACGCGGGCCAGCGCTTCGGCGGCGACCAGCGCCACCTCGGCATCGGCCTCCGGCGCGGCGCCGCCGATCAGTTCCACGCCGGCCTGGGCCAATTGGCGGGAGGGGGCGAGTTCGCTGCCGCGCACCCGCAGCACCTGGCCGGCATAGCACAGCCGCAGCGGTCGGGCCTGGAGGCCGAGGCGCGTGGCCGCGATCCGGGCCACCTGCGGCGTGGTATCGGCGCGCAGGCCCATCATGCGCTGGCTGACCGGATCCATCAGGCGGAAGGTCTGCTCGGCCACCGCGGCGCCGGAGCCGCCCAGCAGCCCTTCCTCGAATTCCAGCAGCGGCGGCTTCACGCGCTCATAGCCGTAGCGGGCGAAGCCCTCCATCAGCGCCTCGATGAGCGCGGCCTCCCGCTCCGCCTGGGGCGGGAGCAGGTCCATCAGCCCAGCCGGCAGCAGCCCGGGCGGGGTGGTCAGGGAGGTTCCGTCGTTCATGCGGTTACCATCTGTGACAGGGGGGATGCTGACCGGCAAGATGCCGGCATGGCATGGGTGACCCCCGGAGGAGTTTCCATGAAACGTCGTGCCATTCTTGCCCTGCCACTGATCCTCGCCGCCTGCGACATCGACCCGGTGACCGACTATCTGGGCGGCTTCGGTGACCCGGTGCGCGGCGCGGCGCTGTTCGCGCCACGCAACCTGGGCGACACCTCACGCTGGCAAGGCGACCCGGCGGGGGCGGCCATGGCGGCGGCGCAGCTGGAATTCCTCGCCCGCAGCTTCCGCGACAACCCGATCTACAACGTGAACAACGTCGCGGTGAGCCAGACCCTGCAATCCGCGGTGGCCGAGATGCGCGCGGCCCTCGGCATCGCGCCCGCCGCGCGCAACGCGGATGTGGAGATCCTGCTGCGGCGGGCCAGCGTGGCCCTGCGCGAGGGCAGCCAGGCCCAGGCGCTGGCCGCACTCACCGGCCCCAACTTCACCGTGCGGCCCGAGGAGGTGCTGCGCCGCCTGGGTGATCTGCCGCGCCTGCCGAACGTGTCCTCGGCCGCCGGCATGGCGGCGAACGCGATCAGCCCGGGGCGGCGGAGTTGAGCCTGATCGTCCTGGGCGGGATCGCCCCGGGCGTTATCAGCCTCGCAACGGCCTAGCCTCCCCAGTCCTCGGGCGCGATGACCCAGGGCAGGTCCGTGTCCTCCACCCGCGCCCCGGCGGCGGTCAGCAGCGCATGCGTCTGGCCGCGATGATGCGTCTGGTGGTTGAACATATGCGTGACGAGCAGCCAGCGCGGCCGCTTCATCTCCTGCCCCGTCGCGCCGCTGAACCAGCTGAGATCGCCCTCCAGGTCGGCAGGCGTGAGGCGCGCGGCCCAGGCGGCGATGCCGGCATCGGCCTCGGCGCGGCGGGCCTTCAGCGCCTCCCAATCCGTGATCCAGCCCGGGCTGCCGGGAATGCCGGGGGCCGGGCGCTCCCAGCCGGCGAAGCGGTGCATCCAGACCGTATCGCCCCAGACGAGGTGGCAGAGCGTGCCCTGGATGCTGCGGAAGAAGGCGCCGCGATCGGCCTGGCGGGCGGCGTCATCCAACCCCTCCGCCGCGCGGTAGAGGCGGCGGTTCATCTCGGTGTTGTAGGCCGCCATGGCGCGGACCCAGGCGGGGGTGATCATGAGGGCGTGCGGCGTCAGGCCTCGCCCACGCAATCCAGCATGGCGGCGTCCAGCGCTTCGGCCGGGGCCTTGCCGCCCCAGAGGACGAACTGGAAGGCCGGGAAGAAGCGCTCGCACTCGGTCAGCGCGATGTCCACCATGTCCTCCAGGGATTCGGCCGAGGCGCCGGGGGCGCCGCGCAGCAGCACGGCATGGCGGAAGACCGGCATGCCTTCCTCGCTTTCCAGGCCGAAATGGCCGATCCAGAGGCGCTCATTGGCCAGGGCCAGCAACTCGAAGAGCGGGCCGCGCTTCGTGTCGGGCACCTTCACATCGAAGGCGCAGGAGAAATGCATGGCGCTGATCTCGGGCGACCAGGAGAAGAACAGCGTGTAGTTGCACCATTTCCCCGGGGCTTCCGCCGCCATTTCGCCATCCGACCGGCGGTCGAAGGTCCAGTCATTGGCGATGACGATCTGTTCGAGCACGTCGAGCGGGTTGGTGGCGCGATCTTCCCCAACCTCGGCCAGCATTCCGGACATGTGGCACTCCCCAGGCACCCCGTTGCAAGCACCCGCCGGGCCCCGGGCGGGCCTTGGCGCGTGGGTGGCGGGACCGTGACGGTCCGGGTGCAGGCAGGGCACTCCCCCCTGATGGTCCCCCTTGGCCTAGGGATTGGGGTGCGGCGCCTGACTCACCACCACAGATAGGGTATGGCACCCTGAATCCGTGCCGCAAGTCCTTCCCGTGAGAAGAAGCTGTGAATAACTCGTCTCAATCCACCGGCAGGAAGATGAAGATCACCGCCGCGACGAGGCAGGCCATGGCGGCGAAATAGGTCCAGCGCAGTTGCTCGCCCAGGAAGGTGACGCTGAAGACGGCGAAGACGCCCAGCGTGATCACCTCCTGCATCACCTTCAACTGCTGCCCGGTGAAGGCGCCCGAGGCGTAGCCGATGCGATTGGCCGGGACTGCCAGGCAATATTCGAAGAAGGCGATGCCCCAGGAGACCAGCACCGCCACATAGAGCGGCCAGGCTGGGGCCTTGAGATGCCCGTACCAGGCGAAGGTCATCAGGATATTGCTGCCGATGAGGAGAAGGGGCGTCAGCCAATAGGCGTTCATGGATCGGGCATCGCTCCCAGGGGTTGCGCCGCCTTCGGCGCCGGCGGCAGGCGTTTCAGCAGCCAGACCATGATGAGGAGCGCGGGCAGGGCGGCCGCCGTCGTCATCAGGAAGAAGTTGGTCCAGCCCAGCGCCTCGGCCCATTGGCCCGACCACGCCCCCAGGAAGCGCAGCGGCACGGCGGCGAGCGAGGAGAGCAGCGCATATTGCGTGGCGCTGAAGGCCCGGTTCGTCAGGCCGGTCAGGTAGGCGACGAAGGCGGCGTCCGCGAGGCCGTCGGTGAAGTTCTCCACCCCCACCTGGGCATAGAGCATCCCCATGTCCCGCCCCGCCCAGTAGAGCGCCACATACATGAGGTTGGAGAGCATCTGCAGCAGGCCGGTGATCACCAAGGCGCGCCCCACGCCGATCCGCGCCACGAAGAAGCCGCCCGCCAGCACGCCCGCGAGCGACATGACCAGGCCGAAGACCACAGCCACCTGCGCGACATCCGTGCGGGAGAAGCCGATGGCGCGGTAGAAGGGCGGCGTCATGATGCCGGCCAGCGCCTCGCCCAGCTTGAACAGCACCACGAAGAGCAGGATGGCGAGCCAGTACCGCCGCCGCGTGAAATCCACGAAGGGGTCCACCACGGCGAGCTTGATGCGCCGGGCCCAGGACATCGCCTCGCGCGGCGGCGCCGCCGGTTCCGGTGCAAACAGCACGGCGAGGAAGCCGATCGCCACCAGCCCCGCGCAATAGGCGAAGGCGCCCGACCAGCCCACCAGCCCCACCATGCCGAGCGCGCCCGCATTGGCCGCCAGCAGCGCGAAGCGATAGCCCCAGACATAGCAGGCGAAGCCGTAGCCCTGTTCCTCCTCCTCCAGGATCTCGATGCGGTAGGCGTCGATCACGATGTCCTGGCTGGCCGACAGGAAGGCGACCAGCACGGCGACCGCCGCCGTCAGCCAGGCCGCACTCGCCGGGTCGGTGAAGCCCAATGCCAGGATCGCCACCATGAGCGGCGGCTGGATGGAGGCGAGCCAGCCCCGCCTGCGCCCCATCGCGCGGAAGAAGGGCGGCGCCGCATGGTCCATGACGGGCGACCAGAGGAATTTCAGCGAATAGGCCGTGCCGATCAGCGCCGTGAAGCCGATGGCGGCGAGCGAGATGTTGGATTCGGAAAACCATTGCCGCAGCACGAAGCCGGTGAGCGGCAGCGGCACGCCGGCGGCGAAGCCCAGCGCCAGCATGATCAGGAAGCGGCGGTCACGGAACAGGATCAGCATGCGGCGAGGCTACCGATCCCCCGCGCGCGCCGCCAGTTCCGGGCGTGGTTTCCGCAGGGCGTGCATCCAGGCTAAAGCCGGGCCCATGCCCATCACCCGCTTCTTCCTGATCCGCCACGCCCTGGTCGAGCCCTCGGCGCGGGCCATGCTCTACGGCAACATGGATGTGGCGCTGTGCGACGCGGCGCTGCGGGAGGAGGCGGCCCTGTATCGCTGGCTCGCCATGCGCCTGCCGCGCCCGGCGCGCTGGGTGGTCACGCCGCTCAGCCGCACCAGCGCGACCGCGGCGGCCATCTTCGCCGCCGGCTACCCCGAGCAGCCCCTGGTGGTGGAGCCCGACATGGCCGAGCAGTCGCTCGGCGAATGGCAGGGCATCACGCATGAGGCGCTGACCGAGCGCCTGCGCCAGCCGCCCCATCCCTTCTGGCCCCATGCGGCGGCCGAGCGCCCGCCCGGCGGCGAAAGCGTGGATGATGTGCGCGAGCGCGTGGGCCCGGTGCTGGAGGGCCTGGCCGAGAGCCTGCCCGGGCAGGACATCGTGATGGTGGCGCATGGCGGCACGATCCGCGCCGCGCTTTCGCACGCGCTGAAGCTGGACGGGCACCAGGCGCTGACCTTCTCGGTGAAGAACCTCTCGCTCACGCGGATCGAGAAGCACGGCGCCGATTGGCGCGTGGTCTCGGTGAATGAGGAACCCTGGCTGATCGAGAACCCGACGCCGCCCTGACCTCGCCACAGATGCCCTGTTGAAAGCACTTCCGGCGCGGCCCTCGGCTCGTTAGAATCGTGACGCTGCGAAGGGTTATCGGGGGAAGCTCATGCGCCTTGTCATTCTGGCCGCCGCGGCGGCGCTGCTTGCGGCCTGCGCCGGCTCGCCCGGAGGCAATGCCCCGCAATCCCTGGTGGACCGCTCCGCGCTCACCGTGCAGGACATCCTCTCCGGCGAGAATGACCGGCTCGACGCCGCCAGCGTCCTGCGCCGCGCGCGCGGCGCGGTGGTCTGCCCGCAAAGCTTCCGCGCCGCCTTCTTCGCCGGTGGCTCGGGCGGCAATTGCGTGCTGCTGGGGCGTGACGCCGCCGGTTCCTGGTCCTCGCCCGCCTTTTATGCGGTGGGCTCGGGCAGCCTCGGCTTCCAGGCCGGCATCCAGGACAGCCAGACGCTGCTGCTGCTGATGAATGACCGCGCGCTGAACGCCGTCATCGATCGCCAGTTCAAGTTCGGCGCCGACGCCTCGCTCGCCATCGCCCATCTCGGCGGCTCGGTCGAGGGCGCGACCACCACGGCGCTGGGCGCCGACATCCTCTCCTTCTCGCGCTCGCGCGGTCTGTTTGCCGGGCTGGCGCTGGAGGGTTCGGTGCTGAACCCCATGCCCGACTGGAACGCCGCCTATTACGGCCGGGAGGTGGGCGCGCGCGAGATCGTCATCACCATGTCCACGCATAATCCGGGCGCCGACCCGCTGCGCGCGGCGCTGATGCGCTTCGGCGCCCAGGCCACGCCCGCCGCCACGCCGCCCGCCGCCGCGCCCCAGCCCGTGGCGAGCCCGGCCGCCAGCGCCCCGCGCGGCAGCGTGGGCCGCACGCCCCTGCCGCCGCCCCCGCCCGCGCGCTGACCAGGGTTGCCGGCCGCGCCGTTTCGCGGCGGGCGGGATTGATCTAAACCATTCGCGTGTCCGACCTGCCGCCCTTCTGGAAGACCAAGACGCTCGACGCCATGACGCGCGCCGAGTGGGAAAGCCTCTGCGACGGCTGCGGGCGCTGCTGCCTGCACAAGCTGCGCGAGGATGACACGGGCCGGCTGCACCACACCGAGATCGCCTGCCGGCTGCTCGACACGGCCACCGCCCGCTGCACCGACTACGCCAACCGCAAGCGCCGCGTGCCCGACTGCATCCGCCTCACCCCCGCCCGCCTGCAGAAGATCGACTGGCTGCCGCCCACCTGCGCCTATCGCCTGGTGGCCGAGCGGCGGGACCTGCCCGAATGGCACCCGCTCCGCTCCGGTGACCCGGAGAGCGTGGTGCGTGCCGGCGTCTCCGTGCGCGGCCGCGTCATCCCCGAGCGCGCGGCGGGCGCCACCGAAGACCATATCGCCACCTGGCCGGGCAACTGGCCGAAACGCGCGGGCGTGAAGCCCGCCATTGGATCCCTGGAAGGAACTGCCCCATGAAGGACGCCCTGTTCGGCGGCATCAACGCCGCCGTGCTCACCGCGATGACGCCGGATTTCACGCCCGATCTCGACCGCATGGCGAAGCACGCCAAGTGGCTGCTGGCCAATGGCTGCAACGGCCTCGGCATCATGGGCACGACGGGCGAGGCGAACAGCTTCGGCCTGCATGAGCGCAAGCAGATCCTGGAGGGCCTGATCGCCCGCGGCGTGCCGGCCGGCGTGATGATGCCCGGCACCGGCTGCGCCTCGCTCGCCGATACGGTGGAGCTGACCATCCATGCGCGCGAGCAGGGCTGCCGCGGCGTGCTGCTGCTGCCGCCCTTCTACTACAAGGGCCCGTCGGATGACGGCCTCTTCGCCTATTTCGATGAGGTCGCGAAGCGCGTCGGCGGCGGCATCGCCCTCTATCTCTACCACTTCCCGCAGCAATCGGCCGTGCCCTTCAGCCTCTCCCTGATCGGCCGCCTGCTCGACGCGCATCCTGGCGTCTTCAAGGGCGTGAAGGACAGCTCGGGCGACTACGCGAACATGAAGGCGATGATCGACGCCTTCGCGTCGCGCGGCTTCGAGGTCTATTCGGGCTCGGACGAGTTCGTGCAGAAGATCCTGGCCGAGGGCGGGGCGGGCTGCATCACGGCGGCGTCCAACTGCAACAGCCATTGGGGCGGCATCGTCTATGCCAAGCGCACCGGCCCCGAGGCCGATGCGGCCCAGGCCATGCTGACGGCCACCCGCCGCGCCGCCACCGCCGTGCCGCTGATCCCCGGCCTGCGCGAGATCATCGCGCGCAGCACGGGCGATGATGGCTGGCGCGTGATCCGCCCGCCGCATCTGCCGCTCTCCAAGGAAGATGGCGACAAGGCCTGGGCCACCTGGCAGGCGACGGGCGCGCTGCCGCTGCCGGGCATGCCGGCCCTGAAGCAGGCGGCGGAGTAAGCCGGATGGCCGAGCCGCTGCGCTGCCGGGAGCCTGCGGTTCCCGTCCTGCAGATCGATGACGACAAGGTGCGCGTCATCCGCTGGGATTTCGGCCCCGGCGCCGAGACCGGCTGGCACCGCCACGGCTGGCTCTATGTCGTGGTCCCGATGATGGATGGCGAGCTGCTGATCGAATACCCGGACGGGGCGACCAGCACCTCCATCCTCAAGAAGGGCGAGGCCTATCACCGCGTCGCCGGCGCCGAGCACAATGTGATCAACAACGGTCCGGGCCCGCTCTCCTTCGTGGAGACGGAAGTGAAGGCGTTTCCGGGCTGACCCGGAAACGCGTTTCCCTCACTCCACCGTGACGGATTTCGCCAGGTTGCGCGGCTGGTCCACATCCGTGCCCTTCATCACCGCCACGTGATAGGCCAGGAGCTGCACCGGGATGGCGTGCAGGATGGGCTGGCTGAAGGGGTCCGCATCCGGCAGGACCACCACGCGCTCGGCGAAGCGGCGCAGCGCGGGCGCGCCCGCCGCATCGGTGAAGGCCATGATGCGCCCGCCGCGCGCCGCCGCCTCCTGCAGGTTGGAAAGCGTCTTCTCATAGAGCGGCCCGCTCGGGCAGAGCGCGATGACCGGCACGGAGTTGTCGATCAGCGCGATGGGCCCGTGCTTCATCTCCCCCGCCGCGTAGCCCTCGGCGTGGATGTAGCTGATCTCCTTCAGCTTCAGCGCGCCCTCGAGCGCGATGGGATAGAGCGCGCCCCTGCCGATGAAGAGCACGTCGCGCGCGCGCGCCACCTCGGCCGCCAGCGCCTTGATCTCGGCATCCTGGGCGAGGATGGCGGCGGCGTGCTCGGGCACTTCCAGCAGCGCGCCGGAGAGGCGCGCCGCCTCCTCGGCCGAGAGCGCGCCGCGCGCCCGCCCGAAGCCGATGGCGAGGCAGGCCAGCACCGCCAGCTGCGCCGTGATGGCCTTGGTGGAGGCGACCGAGATCTCGGGGCCTGCCACCGTCAGCACCGTCGCGTCGCTTTCGCGGGCCATGCTGCTCTCGGGCACGTTCACGATGGAGAGGATCTTCTGCCCGCGCTCGCGCAGCATTTTCATTGCGGCGAGGTTGTCGGCCGTCTCGCCGCTCTGGCTGATCAGCAGCGCGGCGCCGTCCGCCGGCAAAGGCGGGTCGCGGTAGCGGAGTTCGCTCGCCACATCGGCATCCACCGGGATGCGGGCCAGCTGCTCGATCCAGTAGCGGCCGACGAGGCCCGCGAGGAAGGCGCTGCCGCAGGCGGTGATGGTCAGGCGCGAGACCTGGCGGATGTCGAAGGGCAGGTTGGGCAGGTTCACGCCCAGCGTGGCGGGGTCCAGATACTGCCGCAGCGTGTCGCCCAGCACGGCCGGGTGCTCATGCAGCTCCTTCTCCATGAAGTGGCGATAATTGCCCTTGCCCATGGCCGCGCCCGAGACGGCGCTGACGCGGATCTCGCGCTGCACGGCGGCGCCCGTGGCATCATGGAACTCCGCCCCGCCAGGGGTGAGGACGGCGTGATCCCCCTCGTCCAGATAGGCGATGCGGCGGGTGAGGGGGGCCAGCGCCAGCGCGTCGGAGCCCACGAACATCTCGCCCTCGCCAAAACCCACCGCCAGGGGCGCGCCGTGCCGGGCCACCACCAGCATCTCGGCATGGCCGGCGAACATGATGGCGACCGCGAAGGCGCCATGCACGCGGGAGAGCGCCGTGGCCGCGGCCTCGCGCGGTGGCAGGCCCTGGGCGAGGTGCCAGTCCACCAGCTTGCAGAAGGTCTCGGTGTCGGTCTCGGTCTCGAAGGCATAGCCCTTGGCCTCGAGGTCGGCGCGCAGCTCGGCGTAGTTCTCGAAGATGCCGTTATGCACCACGGCGACGCGCGCGGTCGCATGCGGATGCGCGTTGCGCTCCACCGGCGCGCCATGCGTGGCCCAGCGCGTATGGCCGATGCCGGTGGTGCCGCTCAGCGGCGATTGCTCCAGCACCTGCGCCAGGTTGTTGAGCTTGCCCTCGGCACGGCGGCGCTGCACCTGGCCTTCCACCAGTGTGGCGATGCCCGCGCTGTCATAGCCGCGATATTCCAGGCGCCGCAGCGCATCCAGCAGGCGGGGGGACGCCGCTTCACGGCCGACGACGCCGACGATTCCACACATGCGATCGAAATCTCCCGGTTGGAGCCTATCTGCCCTTGAAGCCGCGGCCCGGCTTGTTCACCTGCCGGCCGCGCGCCACCGCCAGCGCGTCATCCGGCACATCCTCCGTCACCACGCTGCCGGCGGCCACCAGCGCGCGGTCGCCCACGCGAACGGGTGCCACCAGCGCCGTGTCGCTGCCGATGAAGGCACCCGCGCCGATCACGGTGCGGTGCTTGTTCACACCGTCATAATTGCAGGTGATGGTGCCCGCGCCGATGTTGGAGCCGGCGCCGACCGTCACGTCGCCCAGATAGGTCAGGTGATTGGCCTTGGCTCCGCGGCCAAGCGTCGCGGCCTTCAGCTCGACGAAATTGCCGACATGCGCGCCCTCGCCCACTTCGGTGCCCGGGCGCAGCCGCGCATAGGGGCCGATGATGGCGCCGCTGCGGACGACGCATTGCTCCAGATGGGAGAAGCCGCGGATCGTGACGCCTTCCTCCACCGTGACGCCGGGCGCGAAGACGACATGCGGCTCCACCACCACGTCGCGGCCCAACTGCGTGTCCCAGGCCAGGAAGACGGATTCGGGGAGCGTCAGCGTGGCACCGCCCAGCATGGCGGCCTCGCGCAGGCGGGCCTGCACCTCCGCCTCGGCGGCGGCCAGCTCGATGCGGCTGTTGATGCCGCGCAGCTCGGCCTCGGGCGCCTCCACGGCGCGGTTGCGCCGGCCCTCGGCGCGGGCGGCCTCCACCACGTCGGTCAGATAGAATTCGCCCTGGCGGTTGTCGTTCGTGAGTCCGCCGAGCCAGCGCGCGAGGTCGGGCCAGGCGGCGCAGACCACGCCGGCATTGCACAGGCCGATGGCGCGCTCAGCCTCGTTGGCATCCGCCCATTCGACGATGCGCTCCACCGCGCCCGCCGCATCCTGCACCACGCGGCCATATTTCGCCGGGTCGGCCGGGCGCATGGCCAGGAGCACGAGGTCGGCTTCCGCGCGGGCCGCGACCAGGCGCGCCAGCGTGGCGGGGGACACGAGCGGATTGTCGCCGTAGAGCACCGCGACATCGCCGGTGAAGCCCTCCAGCAGGGGGGCCGCCATGCGGGCCGCATGGCCGGTGCCCAGGCGCTCCGCCTGAACCACGCTGGCATGCGGCAGGACCGCCTTTTCCAACTCCGGCATGCCCGGCCCGGCGACGACGATGATCCGGTCGAACACCGTCTCGCAGGCGGCGATGAGGTGGTTGATCATCGGCCTGCCGGCGATGCGGTGCATCACCTTGGGCATGGCGGATTTCATGCGGGTGCCTTGGCCGGCCGCGAGGATGATGGCTGCGCGCATGGTCCAGGCGTAGCCGCCCCGGCCCCTGCGCCGCAACCCCGCCAGCGGATGACGCTTTCTTGCACCGCGTATCGCCCGGGGCTTGCTTGCCGCCGATTTCCGCGGGGTTTACCAGACCTGCATGCAGCTCGCCATTTTCGACCTCGACGGAACGCTGGTGGACAGCGCGCCCGATCTCCGCGCCGCCCTGAACCGCCTCATGGTGGTGCAGCGGCTCGACCCCTTCCCGCTGCCCGAGGTGGCGGCGATGATCGGCGATGGCGCGCGCGCCCTGCTGGTCAAGGCCTTCGCCGCGCGCAACCGGCCCTTCGACGAGGCCCTGCTGCCCGGCTTCCTCGATGACCTCGAGGCCAATTCCGCCGTGCTCACGCGCCCCTATCCCGGCATGGTGGCTGCGCTGGAGGATCTGGCGGCCCGGGGCTGGCGGCATGCGGTCTGCACCAACAAGCCGATCGCCGCCACGCGCGCGCTGCTGGCCGAGCTCGGCCTCGTGCGGCATTTCGCGCTCGTTCTGGGCGGCGACAGCCTGCCGGTGAAGAAGCCCGACCCCGGCCATGTCCGCGGCGTGCTGGAGGGGCTGGGCGTGGCGCCCGCGGACGCCGTGATGATCGGCGACCACCAGAACGACATCCGCGCGGCGCGCGGCGCGGGGGTTCGCAGCGTCTTCGCCGCCTGGGGCTATGGCGATGGCACGGGCGCCGATCTCAGCGCCGACGCGCCCTCAGCGCTGCCCACGCTCCTCGGTTAGCTCCACCAGGCTCGCCTGGATGGTGCCCCACCAGCGGCTGGCGATCTCGACCTGCACGGGAATGGCCGGCGCGCCCGGCTGCGTCACGCCGAAGATCAGGGTGCTGCGCGTCGGCCGGCGGGTTTCCTCGATCGGCCGGTCCAACGGAATGCCGGCGATGGGCCGGCTCTCCACGTCGCAGCGCAGCAGGCCCCGATCCGAGGCCAGCACGACCGGATGCGTCGTCACCTCGAACTGCGTCACCCGCCGGCCGTCGAAGGTCTGGGCGCGCACATCGCAGCGCGCCGTCTCCCGCACATGGGCGGTCAGCAGGACGATGGCCGAGAGCGGGTCTATGTGGCCGCGCCGCGCGTCATCCGGCACGGGCGTCCGCTCCATGTCCTGCGCGGGCTCCAGGGTTGCGACTCGCGCGGTGCCGTCGGGGGCGTATTCCAGCAGTGTGCGCCGCAGCATGCCGCGCCAGGTGCCCTCGGTCTGGTAGCGGCGGGGCTGGGCGGCGCCCGGCCGCAGCAGGCCCTCGCTCTGCGCCCGCGTGTCGGAGCGGACGAGCCAGGCGGCGACGCCCCGCGTGCGGGAGCGCGTTTCGATGCTGTAGGGCGTGCCGGCGGGGCCCAGGGTGAAGCGCACTTCGGCATCGGCGACCGTGATGCCGGCGGCGGTGATCGCATAGGTCGCGCGCCAGCGCTCGGCCGAGGCCGGGGCCGCGAGCAGCATCATGGCAAGGATGGCGCGCCCGATCATTCCGCAGATGTAGGCTTCCCGCGGCCCCGCGCAACCGGCTTGACAGGAACGGCGTCCCGCCGCAAAGGGAGCGCCATCGGATGGGCGCGTAGCTCAGCGGTAGAGCACTGCCTTCACACGGCAGGGGCCACAGGTTCAATCCCTGTCGCGCCCACCATCCTTCTCCCCCAATCTCCGCGTAGCGGTGCCGGCACCTCGGCAACCATCCCGCATCGCCCCGGTTAGGAAGGCTCCGAATGGAGGCTCCTTCCATGATCATCCTCTACCTCAACAACCCGAACTACACCTTCAACGACCCGCAGGTCTCGCTGGGTGGCGATGTCGCCTTCGCCACGGAATCCAACCTCTACCGGGTGGACACGCGTGGCGACGACGTGACCTTCACCGGGCGTGACTTCACCTTCGCCCAGAGTGACCTGCGCGCCATCGGCCTGCCTGCCTCCTCCGCCATCCCGACCGGCGGCATGGTGACCGGCTTCACCTACGCGCAGAACGGCACCGAAAGCTTCACCCTGGCGAATCTCTCGATCTCGCTGCGCGATGTCTGGCGCGATGTGCTGGATGGCGGCTCGCTGACCCAGTCGCTCCTCGCCGGTGCGCTGGCGGGGAATGACCAGATCGCCCTCGGCAACGGCAATGACCGGATCGACGCCGGGCGCGGCGATGACGAGGTGTTCGGCGGCCGCGGCAGCGACCATCTCACGGGCGGCGAGGGGCTGGATGTCGCGCGGTATGACGGCCCCGGCACGGCGCACGACTTCTTCCGCGAGGGTGGCACGGTCTACCTGCGGGACGACCAGCGCGGCGATGTGGACCGGCTGGACGGGTTCGAGACGCTGCGCTTCACCGACCGGGACGTGTGGGTGGGCAATCTGCAATCCGCGACGCCGCTCGAATACATCGCCTCCTACAGCGACCTGCGGGCGGCCTTCGGCACCGATGCCGCGGCCGGGCGCAGCCATCTCCTCGCCAACGGGCTGGCCGAGGGGCGGAGCGCCAGCTTCCAAGGCCTCGACTACATCGCGAGCCATGCGGATCTGATCGCCGCTTTCGGCGCCAATGCCGATGCGGGGGCGCGCCACTACATCACCAACGGCGCGGCCGAGGGCCGGGTGACGGACAGCTTCGACGGCGCACGCTACCTCGCCAATTATGCGGATCTGCGCGCCGCCTTCGGCCTGGATACGGATGCGGCGGCGGCGCATTTCATCACCTTCGGCTATGCCGAGGGCCGCACCGACGAGGTCTGGATGGGCTGATCCGCGCGGGTCAGCGAAACGCCCAGCGCAGAGTCTGCGCCAGCCCCAGGGTGCCGGCCCGCAGCACCGGCCGGCCCAGCGCGGGGTTGGAGAGGCCGTGCATGCGCCGGGCCCATCCGGGCTGCAGGTCGATCGCCGCCTGGTTGCCCAGTGCCTGCAAGGGGCCGGCGAGCGGCGCGCGGCTGGCCGGCTGCATGAGGAAGCGCCGCACCTCCCGCGTGCGGGCATCGCTGCGGAGCGCGGCGCGGCCATCCTCGATCAGGCGTGCCGCCGCCGCCGCGTCGCGCGGCACCGGGTCGGCGCCGAGCCGTGCACCCACCTCCGTCATCTCGGCGAAGTAGCGGTCCCGGTCGGCGCGGCTGATGCCCGGCTCGGCGTAGCGGCGCCAGGCGGCGAGGAAGCTCGTCGTCTCCGTCACATGCACCCAGGCGAGCAGCGCCGGGTCATTGGCCTGGTAGGGCGTGCCGTCGGGCAGTTTGCCGCCCACCCGGTCATGGATGGCGCGCACGCGTTCGATCACGGCCAGCGCCTCCTCCCGCCCGCCATAGGTGGTGAGCGCGATGAAGCGCGCGGTGCGGCGCAGCCTGCCATGCAGGTCGGTCCGGAAGTTGGAATGGTCCCAGACGCCGGCCAGCACCGCGGGGTGCAGCATCTGCAGCAGCAGCGAGGAGATGCCCCCCACCATCATCGAGGTCACGTCGCCATGCACCCGCCAGGCGACGGAGCGGGGGCCGAACAGGCCATCCGGCCGGCGCGGCACGGGCGCCTCGCCCCGGGAGCGGTCGTTGAACAGCGCCACCACGCGGGACGCGATGGCATCCTTGATCGGCTGGGCGGGATGCGGCTTGTCGCGCGTCATGCTGCAGATATGGGGCAGGGAGCGATGATGGGGAGCCCCGCTTGCGGCCATCGCCTTGTGCCCCCATCCCAAGGGCATGCACCCGGACAATCCCATCCCCGCCGTGATCATCGGCGCCAGCGGCGGCATCGGCGCGGCGCTGGCGGCCGAGCTGGAGCGGCGCGGCCAGCCCGTCCGCCGACTCGGCCGCCGGACGACACCCATGCTCGACCTGTTGGACGAGGCGAGCATCGCCCGGGCGGCGGCCGAGACCGGCCCCGGCCTGCGCCTGGTGCTCGACGCGACCGGCTTCCTGCATGACGCGCGTTTCCAGCCCGAGAAGAGCTTTCGCCAATTCGACCCCGCGCACATGGCGCAGAGCTTCGCCCTGAACGCGACCGGCCCCGCCCTGCTGATGAAGCATTTCCTGCCCCTGCTGGCGCGCGACGGCCGGGCGGTCTTCGCCACGCTCTCGGCCCGGGTCGGCAGCATCGCCGACAACCGGCTGGGCGGCTGGACCAGCTATCGCGCGGCCAAGGCGGCGCTGAACCAGATCATGCGGACCACGGCCATCGAGCTGGCGCGGACGCGGCCGCAGTCCATCTGCGTCAGCCTGCATCCGGGCACGGTGGAGACGGGGCTTTCCGCCCCCTTCGCCAAGGCGGGGCTGGAGGTGCAGCCGCCCGCGCTGGCCGCCGCACGCCTGCTGGATGTGGTGGCGGGGCTGACGCCGGCCGACAGCGGGGGCTTCTTCGACCATCACGGCCGGCCCATTCCCTTCTGAGCGGACTCAGCCCCCCAGCAGCGCCAGCTCGCGTTCCAGTTCGGCGATCTCGGCCCGGGTCTGGGCCAGGAAATTGTCGCGCTGGGCCATCTCCGCCTCGGTCTTCAGGTGCCAGCCGAAGGCGGTGGTGATGTCCTGCCGCTTGCGGCGGATGAGTTCCCGCAGATCCGCCCGCCGCGCTGCGCGTTCCGGCGTGTCGGTGGGCTCGGCCGGCGGGGGTGGCGGGGGGGTGGTCATGGCAGGCCCGCCGGCCCTGCCGCCGGGGCCGGGCCAGTCCGCGCCGCCCAGGGCGGCCTCCGCCACCAGGGTCTCGGGCCAGAGGGCGCCGTCGCGTGCGAGGCGACCGAAGAGGGTGATCAGGGCGGACCACCGCAGCGCGGCGAGGCGCCGCGCCGCCCGCTCCCGTGCCGGCCCGGCCATGGGATGGCTCAGCGCCTCGGCCTCGCGGCGGAAGGCCTGGCCCGCCTGGGCGCCGTAGCTGGCCTCCAGAAAGGCGGCGACATCCTCGAGCCTCGGGCGGTGTGGCAGGGCGCGGCGGTGCTGCCGCCAGCCTGACATCACCTCGCGCGCCGTGATCCGCGCCTCCAGCCGTTCCATCGCCGTGAGGCTCAGGGCCTCCGCGAACCAGTCATAGACCCAGGCGAGGTGATAGATGACCCAGCGCGTCGCCTCGGCCAGCCAATGCGCCTGTTGTCGCAGGCGCAGGCCGAGCCAGGCGAGGGGCGCTGCCGCGAGGGCGAGCAATGCGGGGGAGGGCGGGGCGGAGAGGGCCGACAGGACCGCCATCGTCGCCGCGCCCAGCATGGCGGCGTCCATGGCGAGGGTGACCAGGGTGACGAGCTTGCCGGCGAGGCGGCGCTTGCCCCGCTGGCGTTCGCGCAGCAGGGCGCGCGAGCGCAGCAGCAGCACCTGTGCCTCGGGGCGGTGCTCGGCGATGCCGCTGCGCTCGAGCATGGCGATCAATTGGCGCAATTCCTGCACCGAATGGCTGGCCCGCGTGGTGGACAAGGTGTTCTCCGGCGGAAGGACAGGGCTTTCGCCGGGATTGGCACAGCGGGGTGAGGGTTTGGTTAAGCCATCGGCGCGCCGGGGGCTGGCGTGTACCCGCGCTCCATGTCCCTCAGGGCGTCGCGCTCCGCCTGCTCCAGGCCGAAATACTCGAACGTCGCGTAGTTCAGCCATCGGGCGATGAGGATGGCCGGCGCGCCCATGCTGGTTGTGTTGTAGGCGAAGGCGGCCTGGTTGAACGCCTCGGCCGCGGCGGTGATGTCGCTCGCCACCTGTTCGAAGGCCGCGGCGATTTGCGCGAGGCGCGCTCCGTCCACCTGGTCCGGCAAGGTCTCGCCCTGCGCGACGGCGTTGATGATGGCGCTCTCCAGCGCCTGCTCCGCGACGCCGGCTGCCATGGGAGAGAGGTCGGCCACCACCGCGGCATTGCGCGCCGCGAGCAGGGCCTGGACCGGCTTCTGCGCCTTGCGGGGCAAATTCTGGAGCGCCTGGGCCAGGGGCGTGACCAGCCCATGCCGGCGCTGCAGTTGCGCGGCCAGGGGCGGCCATGCCTCGACCGTCGTCCTCCGCAGACGTAGCAGCCGCGCGCGGATCCATCCGGCCCATGTCAGGAGGATCACCAGCACCGCCGGGACGACCCATTCCATCGCTATCCGCCTTCCTCAGGTTCTTTGTTGCGATGCTAAAGCGGATCGGCGCCGCTGGGGGAGGGGTGCCTCGCTCTTGCATCCCCGGTCCGGATGACCTAATCCCCGCGCTTCAACGGCTGGGCAGCCATCGCCGCCTGCCGCATCCCGGAAAGCCCGACATGAAGCCCGACACGCACCCCGCCTACCACGAGATGACCGTCATCATGACCGACGGCACCACCTTCAAGACCCGCACGGCGGGCGGCAAGCCGGGCGACACGCTGCGTCTCGACATCGATCCGAAGAGCCATCCGGCCTGGACGGGCGTGCAGCGCATCCTCGACACGGGCGGCCAGGTCGCCAAGTTCAACAAGAAGTTCGCCGGGATCGGCATGCGCAAGGGCTGAAGCCCGCGCCACCTCCTGCTTCGGGTGCCGCCCTGGCCGATGGCCAGGGCGGCTTTCGCTGTTGGGGCCCCCTCTTGAAACGCGGCTGGCGGCGTTCCAGATCGCTGCTGTCGAGGCGCCGTCAGGGCCTCGGCGTGGATCCGGCCAAGGCATCGCCCACCCTGGGGATGCGCGAGGCGGAACACTCAACCCGGACCTTGCTACCGCAGGAGGTTCATGATGAACGCCGTTGATTTTTCCCCGCTTCTCCGCACCGCCATCGGCTTCGACCGCTTCGCCCGTCTGCTCGACGGCGCGCGCGTCCAGTCCGAAGCGCCGGCCTATCCGCCCTACAACATCGAGGTGACCGGCGAGGACAGCTATGTGCTGACCATGGCCGTCGCCGGCTTCGGGCCGGATGATCTGGAGCTCGTCGTGCGCGAGGACACCCTTTTCATCTCGGGCAAGGCCCCGCAGGCGGAGGGCGAGACGCGCCGCTACGTCCATCGCGGCATCGCCGGCCGCGCCTTCGAGCGCCGCTTCGTGCTGGCCGACCACCTGGTCGTGCAGGGTGCGCGCATCGAGAACGGCCTGCTGCACGTGGCGCTGCAGCGCGTGGTGCCCGAGGTGCTGAAGCCCCGCCGCATCCCGATCGCCACCGGCAGCGCCGCCCCAGCGCCGAGCCGGCCCGTGGCGATCGAGCAGGCGCCCCAGGCCGCGTAACCTCCCGGCCTGAGGCCTGGAAGACCGGGGAAGGGGGGCGCGAGCCCCCCTTTCTCATGCGCGTCTTCTCATTCGGTCGGCTTGCGGAAGAAGGCCTCGGCCGCCGCGCGATGGCTGCCCAGGGTAAGGATCGCCGCCTCCGCCCGAGCGATCTCCTCCCGCAATTCGGCGATGTAGGCGCGCAGGTCGGCTTCCGACCAACCCTCCAGCCGGGCCGGCTGCAATCCTTCGCGGGCCTTGGGGCGGGGATCATCCTCGAAGATCATGTGATTTCTCCTCTCCGGGCAGGGCTGGCCCGTCTCGGGGGGTGACAGTGGCGGTGGGTGACCAGTATAGGGCATGCACAGATCGGGTGTGGGCCCCCGGGCCGCCCCTCTCCATCCACGGAACAGACCTTCTTCTCCCGGAAACACTGACATGGCCCAGCCCCTGATGCCCAAGGCAACCGCCGTGTGGCTGATCGAGAAGACCTCCCTCTCCTTCGAGCAGATCGCCGATTTCGTGCAGATGCACCCGCTTGAGGTCCAGGCCATCGCGGATGGCGAGGTGGCGCAGGGGATCATCGGCTACGATCCGGTGGCCAATATGCAGGTGACGCGCGAGGACATCGCCCGCTGCGAGGCGGACGCGACGGCGCGCCTCGTCCTCGCCGCGCCCGCGGTGCCGGTGGCCAAGGGCCGCGGCAAGGGCGGCCGCTACACGCCGGTTGCCAAGCGCAATGACCGGCCCGACGGCATCGCCTGGCTGCTGCGCAACCATCCGGAACTGCCGGATGTGCAGATCGGCAAGCTCCTCGGCACCACCAAGGAGACCATCCAGAAGGTGCGCGACCGCACGCACTGGAACAGCGCGAACATCAAGCCGCGCGACCCGGTGATCCTCGGCCTCTGCACCCAGGGCGCACTGAACGCCGCCGTCACGGCCGCGCAGGAGCGCCTGCGCGCCGAGGGTATCGCCATCCCGCTGCCTGTCCCCGCCGACCCGGAATAGGGCCGGGAAGCCAGCGCCCGGTCAGGCCGGGCGCCGCGCGGTTGTGCTCAGTGCGATCGGCGCAACCGCTCCATCTCTTCCTTCAGATGCAGCTTCTCCAGTTTCATCTTGGCGATGGCCGCGTCATCGGGGCGGGGACGCGCGCCCTCATGGGCAATGCGGGTCTCGATTTCGGCGTGGCGGGTTTCCAAGGCGCGAATCCTGGGGGCATGCATCATGCGTGGGCATCCTCTTTCGATTTCGCCCGGGCGGGAACGCCCACCCGGGGCATCACCTTCGCGCGCGCTCTGTTGCCAGCGCGCCAAGCCATGCTATCCCCATTCTCTGGGCCGAGGGAAAAGATTTCGTTTCCCGCCCCGGCCGAATTTCGAGCCCTCGCGATCAGGATGGCGGCACATACGGATGCTTGAAGACCGCGAAGCCCTGCTCCGCCGCCTGCACGAACTGCGCAGCGAGCACCGGGACCTCGACACCGTCATCGCCCGGCTGGAGACCGGCCTGGGCGACCAGTTGCAGATGCAGCGGCTGAAGAAGCGCAAGCTGAAACTCAAGGACGAGATCGCCTGGCTCGAGAGCCAGCTCGTCCCCGACATCATCGCCTGACACAGGATCAGAATCATGGCGGAGAGCGCGCCCCGTGTGGGCGTCATCATGGGCAGCCGTTCCGACTGGGAGACGATGCGCCATGCCGACGAGACCCTGACGGCGCTCGGCATCGCGCATGAGTGCCGGGTGGTCTCCGCGCATCGGACGCCAGGGCGGCTCTTCGACTATGCCAGCACGGCGCGCGGCCGGGGGATCCAGGTCATCATCGCCGGCGCCGGCGGCGCGGCCCATCTGCCGGGCATGGCGGCGAGCATGACGCCCTTGCCGGTGCTGGGCGTGCCGGTGGAGTCGCATGCCCTCAAGGGCATGGATTCCCTGCTTTCCATCGTGCAGATGCCGGGCGGCGTGCCGGTCGGCACGCTGGCGATCGGCAAGGCGGGCGCCATCAACGCGGCACTGCTGGCCGCTTCCATCCTGGCCCTGGCCGACCCGGCGCTGGCCGAGCGGCTGGATGCCTGGCGGGCGCGCCAGACGGAGGGCGTGCCGCATGACCCGGCCTGACGCGGCACTCCCGCTGGGTGCGACCATTGGCATCCTGGGCGGCGGGCAATTGGGGCGGATGAGCGCGATGGCCGCTGCCCGCCTTGGTTACCGCTGCCACATCTTCGCGCCCGAGGCCGAGGCCCCCGCCATGCAGGTCTCGGCCGCCGCCACGGTGGCGCCCTATGAGGATGTGGCGGCGCTCCATCGCTTCGCCGCCGCGGTGGATGTCGTCACCTACGAGTTCGAGAACGTGCCGGCCGCGACGCTGGCCGCGCTGGAGGGACGCGTTCCGTGCAGGCCTGGCCCGCGTGCGCTGGCGATCTGCCAGGATCGCATCCTGGAGAAGAGCTTCCTGGCGGAGGCCGGCGTGCCCGTCGCCCCTTGGCGGCCTGTGGCGAGCCTGGCCGAACTGCAGGCGGCGCTGACCGAGATCGGCCTGCCCGCCGTGCTCAAGACGACGCGCCTCGGCTATGACGGGCGCGGCCAGGCCGTTCTGCGGCGCCCCGAGGATGTCGCGCCGGCCTTTGAGCGGCTCTCGCCCAAGCCGCTGATCCTGGAGACCTTTGTTCCCTTCGCGGCCGAAATCTCGGGGATTGCGGCCCGCGGGCTGGATGGCAGGGTCGTCACCTACGACGCGGTCGAGAATCGGCACCATCATCACATCCTCGACCTGTCCTTCGCCCCGGCGCGGCTGCCCGCCGAGGCGGCCCAGGCCGCGCGGGAGAATGTCGCCAAGGTGGCGGCTGCACTCGAACTGGTCGGGCTGGTGGCGCTGGAGATGTTCCTGCTGCCCGATGGGTCCCTGCTCGGGAATGAGATCGCACCCAGGCCGCATAATTCCGGGCACTGGACGATGGACGCCTGCGCCTGCGGTCAGTTCGAGCAGCATATCCGGGCCGTCGCCGGCTTGCCGCTGGGGCCGGTCGCGCGCCATTCCGACGCGGTCATGCGCAACTTGGTCGGGCCGGAAGGTCTGGCGTCCTGGCCGCGGCTGGTCGGTCGTGGCGATGTCGTGGCCCATTGGTACGGCAAGACGGAGGCGAAGCCCGGGCGGAAGCTCGGCCACGCCAACCGTTTGCTGCCTTTGGGGGCGCTGGCGGGCCTCGATGACGGGGCCGCCTGTGACGGATTGTGACCTGTGGCCGAAAAGCCAAAGCGCGATGTTGCCTTTGAGCCACAGATACGGGGAAATGCAGGGCAGGGTGGTGCATTTGCCTGAATACTGGTGTTAAGGTGCCCCCACGCAGCGAGGATTCTCATCCAGAGGGTGTGCCGCGCAGCGACCGAACAAACGTTTTTGATCTAAGGAGAACGAGGATGAGCCTCAAGAAGGCCCTTATGGCCGCGACGGTTCTGTCGCTGCCCGTGGCCGCCCAGGCGCAGCCGATCTCGGGCCTGTATCTGGGCGCGGGCGTTGGTGCGAACTACCGTGAGAACAACTCGGTCAACCCGCGCCTGTCGCCGTCGGGCATCCTGACCGGCCAGGTCGGGATCGACACCGACTGGGGCTGGGCCGGTGTGGCCAGCGTCGGCTGGGGTTTCGGCAACGGCCTGCGCACTGAGCTCGAGGCGAACATCCGCCAGAACTCCGTGAGCTCCGGCACGATCGCCACGCCGACCGGCACGCGCAACGCGACCGCCACGGGTGGCCAGATCTATCAGTACGGCCTGATGGGTAATGTCTTCTACGACATCCAGACCGGCTGGCGTCCGGGCGGCATTGGCATCACCCCGTATATCGGTGGTGGTATCGGTGTCGTGCAGAGCAACTGGCGCTCGGTTCGCGGCAGCGGCAATGGTGGCATGATCACCATCGACGACACCTCCAATAACTTCGCCTATCAGGCGATCGGTGGCGTGGCCTTCGGCATCACGCCGGCGCTCTCGCTGACCCTTGAGTACCGCTTCTTCGGTTCCACCCAGCCGGACATGGGCATCCGTGGCCAGGCCGTGGGCGGCCCGAACAACGGCCGCGTCCTGCAGGGCCGCTATGACGGCGACAACCTGAACCAGTCTGTCCTGGCTGGTATCCGGTACGCTTTCAACACGCCGCGTCCGGCCCCGGTTGCGGCTCCGGCCCCGGCCCCGGCTCCGGCGCGCACCTTCCTGGTGTTCTTCGACTGGGATCGCGCTGACCTGACCGACCGCGCCCGCCAGATCATCGCCGAGGCTGCGACGAACGCCCGTACGGTCCGTTCGACGCGCATCGAGGTGTCCGGCCACGCCGACAAGACCGGCTCTGCGGCGTACAACCAGCGCCTGTCCGTCCGCCGCGCCGAAGCGGTGGCCGCCGAGCTGGTTCGCCGTGGCATCGCCCGCAACGAGATGACGATCCAGGGCTTCGGCTTTGATCGTCCGCTGGTTCCGACGGCGATGGGCGTGCGCGAGCCGCAGAACCGCCGCGTCGAGATCGTCCTGCGCTAAGCCGGGCGTCTCCTCCGCGAGACTTCAGAAGGGGTGGCCTCGGCCACCCCTTTTTTGTTGAGGTTGACGATCAAATGTGACTTATTTGCACCATGTGGCCCCAATGTTGCTGTTTCGGCCGCCGGATCCCTGCTGAATGCGTGCATTTGCCCTTGACTCGTGTAACGCTTGGTACACAAAAGTACAAAGTCATTGAGCGGCGCTCATATTTTGCATTTTGAAGGGACGACCATGATGCTCCATCGATCGAGCCTTGCACTCGGTATTCTGGCTGCGGGCCTTGTTGCTCCGGCGATCTCGTCCGCCCAGCCGGTCTCGGGCCTCTACATCGCCGGCGGCGTTGGGGCGAGCTGGAAGGAATCGGTCTCCTCCGGCACGAACAATACGGACTGGAATGTGGGGTGGACCGGCGTCGCCAGCCTCGGCTGGGGCTTCGGCAATGGCCTGCGCGTCGAGGGTGAGGTTAGCTACCGCGAGAACGAGTTCGACACGCTCACGCGTGCCGGCCAGCTCTCGACCGGCGTGGGTGGTGTCAACCGCCAGGTCGGCCTGATGGCCAATGTCCTGTATGACATCCCGACCGGCTGGCGCGTGGCTGGCGTGGGCATCAACCCCTACCTCGGCGGTGGTATCGGTGCAGGCTGGCTGCAGGGCAGCGGCATTCGCGCCAGCTACCCGGACGGCGGCTCTTTCACCATCGACAATGGTTCGGGCTGGAACTTCGCGTATCAGGCCATCGGCGGCGTCGCTTTCGGCCTCGGCCAGTTCGTCCCCGGCCTCTCGCTCACCGTCGAGTATCGCTACTACGCGACCCTTGACGCGGACTTTAGCGGCAGCAACCGCAACACCAGCACTTCCGGCATCAGCCGCGTCTCCGGTTCGGCCCCGAACCAGAACCAGGCGGTCCTCGCTGGCTTCCGCTATGCGTTCAATACGCCGCGTCCGGCCCCGGTTGCGGCCCCGGCCCCGGCCCCGGCTCCGGCGCGCACCTTCCTGGTGTTCTTCGACTGGGATCGCGCTGACCTGACCGACCGCGCCCGCCAGATCATCGCCGAGGCTGCGACGAACGCCCGTACGGTCCGTTCGACGCGCATCGAGGTGTCCGGCCACGCCGACAAGACCGGCTCTGCGGCGTACAACCAGCGCCTGTCCGTCCGCCGCGCCGAAGCGGTGGCCGCCGAGCTGGTTCGCCGTGGCATCGCCCGCAACGAGATGACGATCCAGGGCTTCGGCTTTGATCGTCCGCTGGTTCCGACGGCGATGGGCGTGCGCGAGCCGCAGAACCGCCGCGTCGAGATCGTCCTGCGCTAAGCCGGGCGTCTCCTCCGCGAGACTTCAGAAGGGGTGGCCTCGGCCACCCCTTTTTTGTTGCCCTGCCGCCCCGTCCGTCGGCCGGCAGACACAAAAAAGGCGGCCCGAACGGGCCGCCTTCTCCGCTCCGACCAGGCTGGTGGCTCAGCGCGCGGGCGTCGACCGCTGCGGGGCCTGGCGGGGTGCCGGTGCCGGGCAGACGGGCGCAGACAGGGCCTGGTGCACCTGGCGCGTCACCGACACCTGAGCGAGCTCGTTGGGGCCATTCGCCGCCATCGCCGCCTGGAAGAGCGGTCCCTGCTCGTTGCAGAAGAAGCTACCGCGATCAATGCTGATGCGCGACTGGCTGTTGGCGAGCTCGGTGATGTACTGGTCGAGCTGACGTTGACCCTGGGCGCCCTCCGTCCGGCGGAAATAGGTCCCCAGTGTGCGGAAGGCCGTGCCCAGCTCCGCCTGGTTCTTGCGGACGAAGGCGTTGTAGTTGTCATGCTGGCCGCAGGCGAGGGCAGCCACCAGCAGTTGGCTTTGCAGGGCGCGGATGTCGAAGGCGGTCTTCTCCGCCGGCTGCAGGCAGGCCTGCCGGCTGGTGGCGGCGGGATGCGCCGGGTGCCGGGGTGCGCTGGGCGCCCGTGGTTGCGGCAGCCGGGGCCGGCACAGCGGCGGTCACCGCCGGGGCCGGCGCCGGCCGCGCGGCTGTCGCCGTGGGGGCCGGATCCTGGGCGCAGGCAGCCAGCGCCGAAAGGGCCGCGACGCCCGTGAGAAGGCGCCGTGCCAGAGGGCTCTTTGAAGGCGTCATTCCGCCCAATCTCCCGAATCGGTGGGCCAGCGGTCCGCGCTCGGCGAATCCAAGCGAAACGGCCCGACTGGCCAGAACAGCATCGCCCTTTACACGCTCCCGCGCAGGGCGCGAAGCCTGTTTAGGCGGCTTTCCGCGCCGGTTGAGGCAATTCTTGCAAGCGCCTGTCAAGAAACGACAAAACCTCGTCCATTTCCGGCTCGACCGGGCGCAGCCAGAAGGCCAGTGTGGCCGAATAGACGGCTGCCAGGGTGGCGCGGCGCGTGTACCAGGAGAAGTCGGCAGAGCGGTCCCCGGCCGCGTGCCAGATGGCCGAGGCGGTGCGCGCCAGCAGGCGGATGGCGAGCGGCGCGTTCCAGGGCAGGGCAAGCAGCCTCAGGGCCGCGCGCAAGGCCTCCCGGTCCGGCTGCAGCAGGCGGAGGCGCAGCTCCACCACGCGGCGGATGCGCTGCGGCGTGCGCAGGCTGGCCAGGTCCTCCGTGGCAGCGGCGGCATCCATGCGCGCGTCCACCAGCGCGAGCCAGGCGTCCACCGCCCCCGTCACGCCGCGGGGGAAGGCGCTGGAAAGGAGCTCGGGCGGCTCGCCGCAATCGGCCAGCGCCCGGCGCAGGGTCTCGCGACCCCAGCCCTCCCGGTTGGCGCGATGGACGGCGGCTTCGATCCAGGCGGGTTCGGTCATGCGGCTTCCTCCGGAAAGCGGGCCAGTTCCTCGACGAAGCCGAGGCGGCCGAGATCGGTCATGCGGCTGAGATAGAAGAGGCCGTCCAGGTGGTCATTCTCGTGCTGCAGCACGCGCGCGGCCATGCCCTCGGCCTTGCCCGCCACCGGCCGGCCCTCATGGTCCAGGCCGCGCCAGGCGACGCGGGCGGGGCGCTCCACCTCGCCGCGCAAGCCGGGGATGGAGAGGCAGCCCTCCCAGGCACGGGCACGGTCCTCGCCGAGGGGCGTGATCTCGGGGTTCATCAGCACGCGCAGATCCTGTCCGTCGCGCCAGAGGAACAGGCGGAGCGCCTGGTGCACTTGTGGCGCGGCGAGGCCCATTCCTCCCGCATCGGCCAGCGTCTCGGCCATGTCGAGGATAAGCTGCCGGATCGCGGGCGAGGTGGGGTCTTCCACCTCCGCCGCGCGCCCCAGCAGCACCGGGTGGCCCATGCGGGCGATCTTCAGGATGGCCATGCCACTTTCTCGCTGTCCCGGCTGATGTGGGGCTATTTTTCCCGCATGCGAGGGCTTCCCGCCAGAGGGGCGGATGTGTTATGCGCTCCGCACGGCCACGGAGCGCTTCGCCCCGGGGCGAAACGTCGTTGTCGGCCATCAGGAGATTCGCCCGCGTGCAAGTCGTCGTTCGGGATAACAATGTTGACCAAGCGCTGAAGGCGCTCAAGAAGAAGCTGCAGCGCGAGGGCGTGTTCCGCGAGATGAAGCTTCGCCGGCATTACGAGAAGCCCTCCGAGCGCCGTGCGCGCGAGGCCGCCGAGGCCGTTCGCCGCGCCCGCAAGGTTGAGCGCAAGCGCATCGAGCGCGAAGGCTTCTGAGCCTGGCCCCGGCGCTTCGGCGCCGGTTCTTCCGGATCGAGATGGCGTCGCCGTGGCAGGATCCCTGCCGCGGCTTTCTGCGTTGTGGCCGCTGCTGATCCAGCCCCGCACCGGCGGAGAGGGCACGACCCAGCCCGGGCGGCGAGGCGCCTGGCGTCAGCCCAACAAAAAAGGCGCCGCATCGCTGCGGCGCCTTTTCCCTGGGTGAGGCCTGCGGCTTAGCGCTGCAGGGCCTGCACGATCTCCTGCGTCACCTTCTTGGCGTCGCCGAAGAGCATCATGGTGTTCGGGCGGAAGAACAGCTCGTTCTCCACGCCGGCATAGCCACTCGCCATGCCGCGCTTCACGAAGAACACCGTCTTGGCCTTCTCCACGTCGAGGATCGGCATGCCGTAGATGGCCGAGCTCTTGTCCGTCTTGGCGGCCGGGTTCGTCACGTCGTTCGCCCCGATGACGTAGGCCACGTCGGCCTCGGCGAACTCGGGGTTGATCTCCTCAAGCTCGTGGACTTCCTCGTAGGGGACGTTCGCCTCGGCCAGCAGCACGTTCATGTGGCCGGGCATGCGGCCCGCGACGGGGTGGATGGCGTAGGAGATCTCCACGCCTTCCTTCTTCAGCAGGTCCGCCATCTCGCGCACCACCTGCTGCGCCTGGGCCACCGCCATGCCGTAGCCGGGCACCACGATGATCTTCTGCGCGTTCTTCATGATGAAGGCGGCGTCTTCCGGCGAACCGGCCTTCACCGGAGCGCGCTCACCACCGCCACCGGCCGCGGCTGCGCCGCTCTCGGAGCCGAAGCCGCCCAGCAGCACGTTGATGATCGAGCGGTTCATCCCCTTGCACATGATGTAGGAGAGGATGGCGCCCGAGGCGCCCACCAGCGCGCCGGTCACGATCAGCAGCAGGTTGCCGATGGTGAAGCCGATGCCCGCCGCCGCCCAGCCCGAGTAGCTGTTCAGCATGGAGACAACCACCGGCATGTCGGCGCCGCCGATCGGGATGATCAGCAGGAAGCCCAGCGCGAAGGAGAGGATCGCGATCACCCAGAAGAGGAAGGGCGAGCCGGTCAGCATGAACAGGAAGATCAGCAGGACCAGCACGCCGCCCAGGATCGCGTTCAGCTTGTGCTGGCCCGCGAAGGTGATGGGCGCGCCGGACATGCGGCCGTCCAGCTTCAGGAAGGCGATGACCGAGCCCGAGAAGGTGATGGCGCCGATGGCGAGGCCAAGCGACATCTCGAGCAGCGAGGCCGTCTTGATGTTGCCGACGGTGCCGATGCCGAAGCTCTCGGGGCTGTAGAAGGCCGCACCCGCCACGAAGACGGCGGCGAGGCCGACCAGCGAGTGGAAGGCCGCGACCAGCTGCGGCAGCGAGGTCATCTGGATGCGGTTGGCCAGCACGGCGCCGATCGAGCCGCCGATGGCGAGGCCCGAGATGATCAGCACGAAGCCGCCGAAATCCATGCCGGAGTTCAGGATGGTGGCGACGATCGCCACCGCCATGCCGATCATGCCGTACTGGTTGCCCTGGCGGGATGTCTCGGGGTGAGACAGGCCGCGCAGCGCGAGGATGAAGAGGACAGAGGCCGCCAGGTAGGCGAGGGTCGAGATCGTCGCCATGGGTTCAGCCCTTCTTCTTCTGGAACATGGCGAGCATCCGGCGCGTCACCATGAAGCCGCCGAAGATGTTCACGGCGGCGAGCGTCACGGCCAGGAAGCCGAAGAGGCGCGCGGCATCGCTCTGCGCGGCGGCCGCCGCCAGGATGGCGCCCACGATGATGACGGAGGAGATCGCGTTGGTGACGCCCATCAGCGGCGAATGCAGCGCCGGCGTCACGTTCCACACGACGTAGTAGCCGACGAAGCAGGCCATCAGGAAGATGGTCAGCATCAGCAGGAAGGGCTCGACCACCTGCGCCACGGGGGCGGCGGCCTCGGCGGCGCGGCGGGCGAATTCCGCCAGCTCCGTCGCGCGGGCCGCGAGTTCGGCGGCCTTTTCGGCCAGTTCGGACTGGGTGCTCATCTGGGCTTTCTCCTCAGGCCGCGAAGTTCTTGTGCACGACGGCACCGCCGCGCGTGAGCGTGACGCCGGCCACGATGTCGTCCTCGGGCGGCAGCTTGGGCGCCTTCGCTTCCTTGTCCCAGAAGGTGGTCAGGAAGGTCAGCAGGTTGCGGGCATAGAGCGCGCTGGCGGCGGCGGGGATGCGACCCGGCCAGTTGGTGAAGCCCAGCACCTTCACGCCGTTCGGCGTCACGATCATCTCGCCCGGCACGGTCGCGGCGCAGTTGCCGCCGGCATCGGCCGCGATGTCCACGATGACCGAGCCCGGCTTCATGCTGGCCACCATCTCGGCCGTCACCAGCGTCGGCGCCTTGCGGCCCTGCACCAGCGCCGTGCAGATCACGATGTCCTGCTTGGCGATGTGCGCGGCCACCACCTCGGCCTGCTTCGCGTAGAACTCGGCCGAGAGCTGCTTGGCATAGCCGCCAGCCGTCTGGGCCGCCTTGCTCTCCTCATCCTCGTAGCCGACGAAGCTGGCGCCGAGGGACTTGATCTCCTCCTTGGCGGCCGGGCGGACGTCGGTCGCGGAGACGCGGCCGCCGAGGCGGCGGGCGGTCGCGATGGCCTGGAGGCCGGCCACGCCCGCGCCCATGATGAAGGCATTGGCGGCGGGGATGGTGCCGGCGGCCGTCATCAGCATGGGGAAGCCGCGGTCGAAGGCCTCCGCGGCCTCGATCACGGCACGATAGCCCGCGAGGTTCGCTTGGCTGGAGAGCACGTCCATGCTCTGCGCGCGGGTGATGCGGGGCAGCAGCTCCATCGAGCAGGCCTCGATGCCGGCCGCCGCGAAGGCGCTGGCAGCGGCGGCATCCGCGCCCAGCGTGCCGATCAGCAGCGTGCCGGATGGCAGGGCGGCTTCCGGCGCGCGCACGGCGAAGACGATGTTCGCCCCGGCGAGCGCGGCGGCGGCATCGGCGGCCATCTCGGCGCCGGCGGCCACGTATTCCGCGTCGGGAATGCCGGAGGCCAGGCCGGCGCCCGCCTCCACCGCAACGCCGAGGCCCATGGCCTTCAGCTTCTTCACCGTTTCCGGCGTGGCGGCGACGCGGCTTTCGCCGGCCCGCCTTTCCTTGAGAACCGCGAGGCGCATACCGTGCTCCAGAAGGATAATCCGCGCTCCATAGTCACGCCGGGCCGGGAAGTGCAAGCGGGGGCGGGTGATTTCCCGAGTGGAATATTCGGAAATGATCCGGACAGCCCGGAATCCCCGCATCGCCTGCCCAACCGCGTGGCAGGCCGGGATCGGCGAAGGGTGCGGACAACCGGTCGGGGGGGGCTCCTCAGCCGGCCGGGGTGCGCGCCATGGCGAGGCAGGGCCCGGCGGATTCCGCCGCCTGCCGCGCCGCGTCGCGGCTGACCGCGCCCGACATGACCATGGATATGGCGGCATTGCGCAGCGCGTCGGGGATGGCGGCGCCGCCCAGCACGCCCGGCAGGGCGCGGGTGAACAATTGCTGGCCGAGCGGCTGCAGCCCCGCCGCGCAGCGCTCGGCCCCCGCGCGATCGGCGAGCGCGGGGCCGGCGGCAAGCATCAGGGCGGCGGCAAGGGTCCAGGCTTTCATCAACTCTCTCCTGAGGTTGGCCTCACGCTAGGCCAGGCTCAGCGCCGCGCCAATTCCGCCTCCAGCTCGGCGATGCGCGCATCCCGCCTGGCGAGTGCCGCCGCCACATCCGCCGCCTCGAAGCGCTGCGGGATGTGCTGCGGGCAATTCGCGTCCCATGCCTCGAGGTCGAAGAGGATCGCCTGCTCGGGCACGCCGGCATAACCCTCGGGCCGCAGCGCTTGCAGCAGCGCCGGGTCATCCTCCACCACCCGCGCCCGGCCCCAGAGCTTGATGCGGCGGCGGTTCGCGTAATCCATCAGGAAGAGGAAGGCGCGCGGGTTTTCCGCCAGGTTGCCGAGGCTGATGTATTGGCGGTTGCCCTTGAAGTCGGCGAAGCCGATCTGCGTGGGCGAGAGCACATGCAGGAACCCGGCCGGCCCGCCCCGGTGCTGGATATAGGGCTGCCCTTCGGCGCTGGCCGTCGCCAGGAAGACGCTGGTCTGCGCCGCGATGAAGGTCGCGAGCTCGGGCGTGATGCGGCCGCGGAACGCCATCTCGGCATGGCGGGGCCGCGCTGTCTTGCGGTCCTGCACGGCGCGGATGCTGGGGGTGAAGGGGAGCTGGTTCACAATCCCAGCTCCGAGAGACCCGGGTGGTCATCCGGCCGACGGCCCAGCGGCCAGTGAAACAGGCGCTGATCCGCCCGGATCGGCAGGTCGTTGATCGAGGTGAAGCGGGTGCGCATCAGGCCGTGCTGGTCGAATTCCCAGTTCTCATTGCCGTAGCTGCGGAACCAATGGCCGCTGTCATCGCGCCATTCATAGGCGAAGCGCACGGCGATGCGGTCGGCCTGCCAGGCCCAGACCTCCTTGATCAGGCGGTAATCCAGCTCCCGCGCCCATTTGCGCGTGAGGAAGGCCTCGATGGCGGCGCGGCCCTCAAGGAATTCGGCGCGATTCCGCCAGTGGCTGTCCTCGGTATAGGCGAGCGCCACGCGCGCCGGGTCGCGCCCGTTCCAGGCATCCTCGGCCATGCGGGCCTTCTGGGCGGCGGTCTCGGCGGTGAAGGGCGGGAAGGGCGGGCGGGACATGGGCGGATCTCCTGCGGGCGGCGGGGGAGGGCGCACCCCCGCCGGCATCTTTCACGCGGCGCGAGCCGGCGTCACGGCCGGAAAATCCACCTCGGTGCCCGCCACCTCGTTCAGGTAGTTGGTCCAGGTGTTGAGCGCGACATGCAGGATGATCTCCACGATCTCCGCGTCCCCATAACCGGCCAGCTTCACCAGACGCAGCGCGTCATCCTCGACATGGCCCCGCTGGCGCGCGACCTGGGCCGCGAAGCGCACCGCGGCATCGGCTTTCGGGTCGTTGGAGAAGCCGCCGCGGCTGGCGGCGATCTCGGCGGCGTCCAGCCTGGCGCGATGGGCGCCCAGATAGCTGTGCGCGGCCAGGCAGTAGCCGCAGCCATTGATCTCGGCCACCGCCAGCGCGATCCGCTCGCGCGTGGCCGCCGGCAGGCTGCCCTTGGCCAGGGCGCCGCTAAGGCTGAGATAGCCCTCCAGCGCGGCCGGGCTGCTGGCCACGGTGCGGAACAGGTTGGGCACGGAGCCCAACTGCTTCTGCACGGCGCTGAGGAAGGGGCGGGAGGCCTCCGGGGCGGCGTCGATCGAGGCATGGGTGACGAGACGGGGCATCATTTCGGTCCTTGCCGGGCGGCCGGGAGGATCCCGCCGCGATGGGAGGAACCATGCGCCATTGCCCGTATGGCGATAATTTCCGTTCTTGGCACTTCATCATTGCCTGTGATGCAATGATGCATGGACCGCTTCGCCGCCATCTCCGCCTTCATCGCCGTGGTGGACCGGCATGGCTTCGCGCCCGCCGCGCGCCATCTGGGGCTCGTCCCCTCCGCCGTGACGCGGCATGTGGCCGCCTTGGAGGCGCATCTGGGCGTGCGGCTCCTGGCACGCACCACGCGCTCGGTCACGCTGACCGAGGCGGGCGCCCATTACCTGGAACGCGCGCGCCGCATCATGGCCGAGCTGGCCGAGGCCGAGGAATTCGCGCAGTCGGAGCGCCTCACGCCGGTGGGTCGCCTTGTCGTCACCGCCCCCGCCGTCTTCGGGCGGCTGCATGTGGCGCCCTTGCTGGCGGAATTCCTCGCCCGGCATGAGGGCGTGCAGGCGGATCTGCGCCTCTCCGACCGCTGGGTGGACATGGTGGAGGAGGGGGTGGATTGCGCCATCCGGATCGGCCACATGCCGGATTCCGGCCTGGTCGCGCGCCGCGTGGGAGAGACGCGGCGGATCATCGTGGCCGCGCCCCTCTATCTCGCCGCGCATGGCACGCCGGACGACCCGCGTCAGGTGACGAAGCACCGCATCATCCGCTTCTCCGCCTTCGAGGACGCCGAGGAATGGCGTCTCTACCGGGACGGCGTGGAAGAGCGCGTGCCCATCGCGCCCCGCCTCGTCACCAACAGCGCCGACGCCGCCCTCTGCGCCGCTGAGCGCGGCGGCGGCCTGACCATGGTGCTGGCCTACCAGGCGCGGGAGGCGATCGCGGCCGGGCGCCTGACGCGGGTGCTCCGCGCCTTTGAGCCGCCGCCCATGCCCATCCAGCTCGCCTGGCCCGCGGCGCGGCTGGCGCCCGCCAAGCTCCATGCCTTCATCGCCCTGGCGGCGGAAAGCGGCGACTGGCGCTTCGCCTGATCAGTCGAGTTTGATCGCCGCCTGCCGGATCACCTGGGCGTAGCGGTCGGCATCGCGCCGCAGCAGCGCCGCCGCATCGGCCTGGGTGCCGCCGCCGGGGATGAAGCCCGCCTCGCTGATGCGCGCGCGCACGCCGCGGTCGTTCAGCCCGCGATTCACGCCCGCCACCCAGCGGGCCGCGATGGCCTCCGGCAGCCCGGGCGGGCCCATCACCATGTACCAGACATTGGCATCAAAGCCGGGGAAGCCCTTCTCCGCCACGGTGGGCACATCGGGCAGCCATTCCACCCGCTGCGGCATGGTCACGGCGATGGCGCGCACGCGGCCCGCACGGATATGCGGCAGGTAGGTGGGCAGGGTGTCGAAGGCGATATCAATGCGCCCGGCCAGGATCTCCGTCACCGCCTGCCCCGTGCCGCGGAAGGGCACATGGGTCATGCGCAGCCCCGCCTGGGCCGAAAGGAGTTCCGCCGCCAGATGCTGCTGCGTGGCGACACCCGAGGAAGAATAGTTCAGCACCCCGGGATTGGCCCGCGCATGCGCCAAGAATCCCTCGAAATCCCGCACGGGCGAGGAGGCCGGCACCACGCCCACCAGTGGCACCGTGCCCGCCAGCACGACGGGCGTCTGGTCACGATGGATGTCGAAGGGCGGCGGGTTGAGCAAGGGCGGCACGACGGCCGAGGCGCTCACCGTCGTCATCAGCATGGTGTAGCCATCCGGCCGGGCGCGGGCGAGCTGACCCACGGCCAGCGTGCCCGAGGCGCCAGGGCGGTTCTCCATGGCCAGCGCCTGGCCCAGCTCCTCCTGCAGGGTGGGCTGCAGCGCGCGGGCGATGATGTCGGTGCCGCCGCCCGGCGCGAAGGGGATGAGGAAGTTGATGCTGCGCGTGGGGTAGGCCTGGGCATGCGCGAGGCTCGGCAGCGCGAGCGCACCGAGCAGCAGCGGGCGGCGGGGGATCATGGCGGTTCCTCAAATCTCGTTTCCGCCGAGGCTACGCGAAGCGCGCGGCGCCGCGAAAGCCCACCGCCCCCTCCTGCGGGCCACCTTGGGGACTGGCCCACAGCCTGCCCCATCGTCCCTCCGGACGATTGATGATGTCTGCCTGTCAGCAAGGTGCGGCGCGAAACGCGGGCCGGATTTTGCACAAAGAGGGAACGCGGTGGTGGTCCAGCGCACGGTGCGCCCACCAGGGGTTGTGGTGGGACCCTGCGAATCGGGCGATCCCGATTCGTTCGCGCGAATCGGAATTCACCCTTGATTTAAAAGGATTTTGCTCTCACGAAATGGAAAATGTTCAGGTCTTGTTCTTTTCGTGACCCATCACGACGCCCAGCCCCACCAATCCGAGGGCGGCGACCAGCATCGCCGGCGTGAAGCCAACCCCCTCCCGCGCCAGCCCCATCACCACCGGCCCGGCCGCCTGGCCCAGGAAGAAGTGGAAGGCGTGCATCGCGACGGCCGAGGCGCGGGATTGCGGCGCCACCTCCGTCACGCGCGTCTGCAGGGAATTGTGCAGCATGAAGAAGCCGAGTCCGAGAAGCCCTCCCGCCGCCATGAACACCCCGGCCGCGGGTGCCAGGGCGAGGCCCGCCACCCCCGCGCCGGCGAGGCCGCCGCCCAGCCGCATCATCCGCCGCGACCCGAGGCGCGCCACCAGCAGCGGCGCGAGCGCGGCATAGCCGAGGCCCCCGGCGCCGAAGGCCGCGACCGTCAGCCCCGCCTCCCGCGTGCCGCCGAGGCCCGCTTCGGCCAGATGATTGGCGAAGTAGGGAAAGCCGCCGAAGACCAGGAGCCCCTCGATCCCCACCGCCCAGAACAGCACCAGGGCGGGCTTGTGGGTCAGCAGGAAGCGGTAACGCGCAATGGCCTGTCCGAAATCGAGCCGCCCGGTCGGCTCGGGCGTGCGGTCGCGCAGGATGGTGAGCATGGCCGCCAGCGTCAGCGCGCCGCAAAGCAGCATCAGGCCGCGCCAGCCCAGCACCGGCTCCAGCAGACCCGCCACCGCGCCGCCCGCCATCTGGCCCACGATGGCGCAGGCGAGGAAGCGGCTGATCGCCACCTGGCGCTCGGCCAGCGGCACGCGGTCGCCGAAGAGGGCCAGCGTGGTCGGGAAGATGCCGCCGCCCGCCGCCCCGGTCAGCACCCGCAGCACCATCAGCAGGAGCAGCGTGGGGGCCAGGGCCGAGGCCATCAGGAACAGCGCCTGGAAGGCCAGGGCGAAGGTGATGATGCGCCGCTTGCCCAGCGCATCCGCGACCGGCCCCAGCACCGGTTGGACCAGCGCATAGGGCAGGGCGAAGCAGGTGGCGAGCAGCGCGACCCGCGCCGGATCGGCCGCGAAGTCGAGCGAGATCACCGCCACCAGCGGGTCGGTCAGGCGGGTCGCGAAGGCGGAGGCGAAGCCCGCGAGCGCGAAGGTGAGGATCAGGGCGCTGTGCGGGGACCGGGGCATGGCTTCCAGAACTGGCACAGTCTGGCCGGGCGGCAAGGCGGGTTTGGTGACGTTTGTGTCACGTCAGGCCACCGCCCGTCCGATTGCCCGGCCTGGGCGCCATGGGGTAGTTGGGCGGAAGCTTCGAACGAACGGCATGGCACGCAGCATCATCTTCCTGACGACGCCCACCAGTGCCACGGGTTCCATGTACCGCGTCATCCGGACGATCGCGACCGGCCGGTACGAGCCGGTGCGATGGATCGAAGCCTTCTATGACGCGCGGCGCATCCAGGACGCCGAGCGGGAAGCCCCGCCGCCCGAGGACAGCCTGATCCTCTACAACGTGCCGCAGCACTTCAACCACGGCATGCGCCTGCTCGACTACCGCTACATCCTGAACGCGCGCGACCCGCGTGACACCATCTGCAACCAGTATCACTGGGAGCTGGTGCACGAGGCCCCGCTGGAGACGCCCGAGCAGACCGCCGCCCGGCGCGCGCGCGTGGCGCGCGAGGGGATTGATGCCTATGCGCTGCGCGTGGACAACAACCTCTACATCAAGGGCTGGTTCGACGCCGTCCGCCGCATCGCGCCGCCCGACCGGATCTTCGTCGGCTACGCGATGTACTGCCTGCATTTCGACGAGATCGTCGGCCGGGTCTCCGAGTTCATGGGCGTGCCGCCCGAGGCCTGGACGCGCAAGCAGCGCCGGCACATCGCCCGGGAGCGGGTGGAGAACCTCGCGGAAAACCCGGCCTGGATCGGCCAGAAATGGGCCGGGACGGACATCGCCCCGGGCCGCCACCGCCACGAGCTGCAGCCCGAGACCATCCGCATCCTGACCGGACGCTATCGCTGGTTCCTGGACTTCCTGCGTCGCTTCGACGACCCGCGCGTGGCCCATACCTACGAGTGATGGCCTGGCCTCGCCGCCCGGTGAAATCGCCGACTGAGCGACTCCACCGGCGCGATGCGGGGCCTACTGCACCCGGTTCTCCACCAGGTCCGTCACCACCGCCGGGTCGGCGAGCGTCGACGTGTCGCCCAGCTGGTCCGTCTCGTTCGCGGCGATCTTGCGCAGGATGCGGCGCATGATCTTGCCCGAGCGCGTCTTGGGCAGGCCGGGGGCCCATTGGATGGCGTCCGGCGTCGCGATGGGGCCGATCTCCTTGCGGACCCAGGCCACCAGCTCCTTCTTGAGCGCCTCCGAGGGCTCCTCGCCGGCGTTCAGCGTCACGTAGCAGTAGATGCCCTGGCCCTTCAGGTCATGCGGCATGCCCACCACGGCGGCCTCGGCCACCTTGGGGTGCGCGACCAGCGCGCTCTCCACCTCGGCCGTGCCCATGCGGTGGCCGGCGACGTTGATCACGTCATCCACGCGGCCGGTGATCCAGTAGTAGCCATCCGCGTCCCGCCGCGCGCCGTCGCCCGTGAAGTAGAGGCCGGGGAAGGTGGAGAAATAGGTCTGGATGAAGCGCGGATGGTCGCCATAGACGGTGCGCATCTGGCCGGGCCAGCTGTCGGTGATGACGAGGTTGCCCTCCGTCGCGCCCTCCAGGAACTTGCCTTCGCCATCCACCAGCGCCGGCTGCACGCCGGGCAGCGGGAGCGTGGCGGAGCCGGGCTTCTGGGCCACGGCGCCGGGCAGGGGCGAGATCAGGATGCCGCCAGTCTCGGTCTGCCACCAGGTGTCCACGATCGGGCAGCGCTCCTCGCCCACCACGCGGTAGTACCAGAGCCAGGCTTCCGGATTGATCGGCTCACCCACGCTGCCCATCACGCGCAGGGACTTGCGGGAATGCTTCTTCACCGGCGCCTCGCCCTCACGCATCAGGGCGCGGATGGCGGTCGGCGCGGTGTAGAAGATGTTGACCTGGTGCTTGTCCACCACCTGCCACATGCGGCCGAAATCGGGGTAGTTCGGCACGCCCTCGAACATCAGCGTGGTGGCCCCGTTCGCGAGCGGGCCGTAGACGATGTAGGTGTGGCCCGTCACCCAGCCCACATCCGCGGTGCACCAGTAGATCTCGCCCGGGCGATAGTCGAAGACCAGCTCATGGGTGAAGCTGGCCCAGACCATGTAGCCGCCGGTCGTGTGCAGCACGCCCTTGGGCTTCCCGGTGGAGCCGGAGGTGTAGAGGATGAAGAGCGGGTCTTCCGCGTTCATCCGCTCGGGTTCGCAGGTTGCCGGCTGCGCGGCCGCGGCCTCGTGCCACCAGATGTCGCGGCCGGCCTGCATGGCGACGTCGGCGCCCGTGTTGCGGACCACCAGCACATGCTCGATCGAGGGGCAGACCTTCAGCGCCTCATCGGCATTGACCTTCAGCGGCACCTTGCGCCCGCCGCGCCGGCCTTCATCGGCGGTCAGCAGGATCTTGCACTCGGAATCCTGGATGCGCGAGGAGAGGCTGTCCGGGCTGAAGCCGCCGAAGACGATGGAATGCACCGCGCCGATGCGCGCGCAGGCCAGCATGGCGACGGCCGCTTCCACGATCATCGGCAAATAGATGCAGACGCGGTCGCCCTTCTTCACGCCGAGTGCGCGCATCGCGTTGGCGATGCGGCAGACCTGCTCGTGCAGCTCGGCATAGGTGACCTTGCTGTCGCTGTTCGGGTCGTCCCCCTCCCAGATGATCGCGACCTGGTCGCCGCGCCCGGCTTCGAGGTGGCGGTCCAGGCAGGAGACGGAGGCGTTCAGCTCGCCATCCTCGAACCACTTGATCGAGACGTCGCCCGTGAAGCTGGTGTTCTTGATCTTCGTGGGCTGCTTCATCCAGGCGATGCGCCTGGCTTCCTCACGCCAGAAGCCGTCCGGGTCGGACTTGGCCCGGGCGACCATGGCGGCGCGCGTCTCTGCATTGACCTTCGCCGTGCTGGCGATGCTGGGCTTGATGGCGATGAGCGCGTCATCCGACATGGGCGTTTCCTTCCTCGAACCGGGCGTCTTTGCGAAAGATAACCGCATGCCGCCTTGCGCCGCGTCAATCGCTCGATCCGTCCGGAAAGAAAAGACCCTCCCAGGCGGGGCCGGGGAGGGTTCAGTCGGGGTCTGGGAGGGATGGACCCGGCCGACCCGGATGTGTCGGCCGGGGTGGTCAGGGCCTCAGTTGGTGCGCGGCGCGGTCGGCGCCGGCGTGGTGGCCGCGGTGCCGGAGGGCTGGGCCGGCCGCGCGGGCGCCTGCGCCGTGCCCTGCACCGCGCTGCCCTGGACCGTCCCTTGGGCCGGCGTCGCCGGGCGGGCCGTCACCTGGCCGCCGGGGTTGGTCGGCGAGGCGGGGGCGGCAGCCACGGGGCGCTGCGTGCTGCCCGCGGCGGGGGCCGGCGTGCCCGTGCTGGTCCCCTGGGCGAAGGCGGGGGCCGCGCCGATCAGCAGCGCGAGGGTCAGGAAGGCGGGGCGGAAAGTCTTGACCATCTGAATGTTCCTCCTTGGGGAACCACGATCCCCGGGGTGGGGCTTTCGTGTGAGGAGGAATTTGCGCGCCGCCTGTGCCGGGCCTTGGGCGGCGCCAAGGTAAGTTGAGGGCAGGCGCGGCGGATTGAGGGCGATTGCGGCGGGCTGCCATGATCGCCCGCCGGCCGCCCCTGTTCCTTGCAAGGGAATGTTCATCATCGCCTGCCAAGCTCGTTCTCCCTGGGCAAAAACCGCCCGGCGGCTGGCCCGAGCGAAGTCAAGAATTGATGCGAACAGCCCCCTCCGGCGCCCCGCGCGCCTGCCTCCCCGCCATCATGGGCCGGAGGGGGAAGCTTCTCGGCTCGGCGCTGGTGGCGCTGGCCGCCCTTTTCCCTGGCGAGGCCCGGCCTACCGGCGGCGTGGGCGGCGGTGCCGCCGCCGGGTCGGGCGGCGCGAATTCCCTGGAGGGCTTCGGCGGTGCCGGGGCCGCCGGCAGTTCTGCTTCGTCCACCGGCGGCAGCGGCGGTGGCGCGGGCGTGCGCGGCGGCACGGGCGGCTCCGTGGTCGGCGGCGGCGCTGGCGGCGCGGGGGGCACGACCGCAGGCGCGTCGGGAGGAAGCGGCATCCGGAACATCGCGGGCAGCGGCGGCGGGGGTGGCGGGGCGCATGGCTTTGTCGGCGCGGGCCTGCCCACCGCCGTGGCGAATGGCGGAGGCGGCGGGTCGGGGGGAAGCGGCTCCACCGTCCGCGGCGGCGGGGGCGGCGCGGGTGGCTTCGGCGCGGTGGTCACCGGCGATGGCGCGCTTGGAAGATTGAGCTTCCGCATCCGCGGCGGCGGGGGCGGCGCCGGGGGCCTCGCCAACCTCGGCACCGAGGCCGACAATGGTGCCGCAGGCTCCGCCGGTGTCGGGCTGTACCTGTCCGGGGTGGCACCCAGCCTGACCCTCGGCGCGAACATCACCGGCGGGGAGGGCGGGGCCCGCCACCCCACCGTGGGCGGCGACGCCCTTGTTAGTACCTCCGGCATGACGCTCGTCATCGAGACCGGCGTCTCGGTCACGGGCGGGCTGGGCGGCTTCGTGACCGGGTCGGTCCGTGTCGCGCGGGGCCACGGCATCGTCGGTAGCGGCATGCACGTCAGCAATGCGGGCACCATCACAGGCACGGACGCGCTGCGCTTCGAGGGCGGGGCGAACAGCCTGACCCTGATGGCGGGCTCGGTCATCACCGGCAACATCAACCTCCGCAATGCCAGCACGCTCGCCATCACGCCCGAGGCGGGCGGCTCGACGCTGAGCGCGCCGCTGATCGGCGATGGCACGCTGATCAAGGCCGGCCAGGGCACGCTGACGCTGACCGGCGCCAGCACCCATACGGGCGGCACCACCATCAGCGCGGGCACGCTGCGGGTCGGTAATGGCGGGGCAACCGGCAGCCTGGCCGGTGCCATCGCCAACAACGCGACCCTGGCCTTCCACCGCAGCGACGACATCGCCCTCGCCAACGCGATCTCGGGCACCGGGGCGCTGGTGCAGTCGGGCCCCGGGCGGCTGACCCTCCAGGGTGCGCTGACCTATACGGGCGAGACGCGGGTCGAGGGCGGAACCCTGGCCCTGACCCAGGCCGACCTTCTCACCTCCGGCGCCGCGCCGTTTCACGTGGCGGCGGGTGCCACGCTCGATCTCAGCGGCGTGGCGGGGAGTGGCGCGCTGGCGATGGGCGCGCTGACCGGCGCGGGCAGCCTCGTGACGGCGGCCACGGCGCGGCGCCTTTCGCTGGGCGGCAGCGGCACCTTCTCCGGCGTGATCTCCGGCGGCGCGGAACTGGCCGTCACCCAGGGCGCCACGGTCGAGCTCTCGGGCGTCAACAGCTACACCGGCGTGACGCGTGTGGAGCAGGACGCGACGCTGCGGGTGAATGGCTCGATCGCGAGTTCACGCGCGCTGGAGGTGGCCTCGGGCACGGTGGGCGGCACCGGCACCCTGCCGGGGGCCAGTTTCGGCGCGCAGGGGCGGCTTTCGCCGGGCAATTCCATCGGCACGCTCATCGTGCGGGGCGACCTCACGATGCAGCCGGGCTCGACGATGGTCCTGGAGGTGCGGGGCGAGGCGGCCGACCGCGTGAATGTCACGGGCGCGGCGCAGCTTGCGGGCGATGTGCGGCTGGTGCCGCTGGGTGGCGCCTACCGCTTCAACGCCCCCTACACGCTGCTGCAGGCGGCCCGCGTGACCGGCAGCCCGAGCCTGGTGACGCAGGGCGGTTTCGGCGCCGGCATCACCGTCGCGCTCAACCTCGGCGCCACGACGATGCAGATGGTGCTCACGCCGGCCATCCTGGTGGCGCCGCCCGCCGCGGAGGAGCCCGCCGCGGCCCCCTCCCCCCTGCCGCCCGAGGCCGCGCCCCCGACCCCCGAAGCGCCGCGGGTCGTCGTCTCGCCCGGACTGGGCCTGCCGGGTCCCCTGCCCACCAATCTGCGCGCCGCCGCGGCCGCGCTGGATCGCGCGAACCGGGCGGGCGCCGACCTCAGCCCCTTCTTCAACGTCTACAACCAGCCGGCCGGCAGCATCGGCGCGGCGGTGAACCAGCTCTCGGGCGAGGTCGCCACGGGCACGGCGGCCATGGGCTTCACCTCCGGCACGCAATTCCTGGCCACCATGCTCGACCCCCAGGGACAGGGGCGGGAGGGAATGGGCGGCCGGCTCTGGCTGGGCGGCGACGGCGATGACCAGGGCGAGGGCCCGGCGCGCCCCGCCTTCGCCGCCTGGGGCATGGCGATGGGGGCCTATGGCCGCGCGGGCGGCGACGCGGCGGAGGGCGTGGCCGCGCGAACGGCGCGAATGGCGGGATTCGCCATCGGGCTGGATTACAATATCAGCCCGCGGAGCATGGCGGGCCTCGCCCTTTCGGTGGGCGAGAGCCGCACATCGCTGGCCGGGGGCCTGGGCAACTCCCAGGCCAATTTCGGCCAGATCGGCGCCTATGGCATGACGCGGCTGGGCAGCTTCACGTTGTCGGGCGCCGCCGCCCTCACCTGGCTCCAGGTGGAAAGCCGGCGCAGCCTGGCCATTTTCGGCGGGGATCCCCAAAGCGCGGATTTCGGCGTGCGCGCCCAGGCGCTGCGGGGCGAAGTGCGGCAGGATGGCTTAGCGCTGGGCGGCTTCCGCCTTCAGCCGCTGGTGGCGCTGCAATGGCAGCAGATGAACAACCAGGCCTATGCCGAGAGCAGCCCGCTGACCGGCCGCCTGCTGGGCGTCGCCGTGGGCGCGCAGAGTCAGTCCAGCCTGCGGGTCGAGGCGGGGGCGCAGATCGAGGGCGTCGTGCCGATCGGCGGGCGCGCGGCGCAGGTGCAGCTGCGCGCCGCCTGGGCGCATGATGCGTGGCGGGATGCCGCGATGTCGGTGGGTTTCGCCGGCCTGCCCAATTCCGGCTTCATCCTGCAGGGCGCGCGGCAGGATGCGAATGCGGCCCTCCTCTCGGCCGGGCTGGAGGTGCCGGTGGCACCGAGGCTGACGCTGGGCGCGCGGCTGGATGGCGAGTTCTCCTCCCACCTCGTTCAGCTCGCGGGCATGGCGCGGCTGCGCTACCTGTTCTGACGCGCGCGCGTGTTCATCCCTCGATGCGCTGCGGCCCCACGGGCTGCATCGCCACGGGCTTGGCCCCCGGCGCCGTCAGGGCGGGCAGCGGGCGGAAGCCCTCTGGCACCTCGATGTCGGGCCGCTCGGCGAAGAGTCGCGCCCAGGCGCGGTTCGAGACCTCATCCGCCTCGCGCAGGATGCGCGCCTCGTCCATCGTCAGGATCGCGCCGTCGCGCATCAGCCAGCGGCCGTCCACCATCACGTCGTCCACGTCGCGCGCCTGGCCCTGGTGCACGAAGACCGAGACGGGGCGCAGGAAGGGCACGAGATGCGCGCGGTCGGTGCGCAGCATGATCAGGTCGGCGAGGTTCCCCGGCGCCAGCCAGCCGCCATCGGGCACGCCCATCGCCTTGTAGCCGTTGCGCGTCGCCCAGCGCAGCGCCTCCTCCGGCGTCGGGTTGCGGCCGTCCTTGCGGCGCACGCGCTCCATGAAGAGGCCGGTGCGCATCACCTCCACCATGTCCTCCGCCATGTTGTCGCTGCCCATGGCGATATTGCAGCCGGCCTCCGCCATCTCGCAGACGCGGGGGGACAGGCCACGCCGCGCGGCGATGGCGGAGTTGAAGGCGACATGCGCGCCGCGCTTGCCCAGGATCTTTTCCTCCAGCGGCGCCATGCAGCGGCAATGCGCGCCGATCATCCGGTCATGGATGAAGCCGATGGAATCCAGGAACTCGGTCGGCAGCATGTTGTGATGCGCCTGCACCGCCGCGACTTCGCCCCAAATCTGGTTGAGATGGATGGTGCAGATCGTGTCCAGCTCCTGCTGCAATTCGCGCAGGTTCTTGAGCAATTCGGGCGAGCACATGTCCGGCGCCCAGGCGGAGACGCCGACGCGGATGCGCCCGCCGGCCGCGCCATTCCACTTCGCGTGCAGCGCGCGGATGCGGGCGATGCCGGCCTCGCCCAGCTTCGCGTCGCGCTTGAACTCGGCGGGGTCGCCGATCGAGGTGCCCACACGGTCCCAGCTGCGCTCGGCCAGCAGCATGCGCAGGCCGGTTGCTTCCATCGCGGCGGCGTAGTTCTCGATCTGCGTCGCATCCTCCAGCACGGCGGTGGTGCCGGAGCGCAGCGCTTCCAGCGCGCCAAGTTCGCACATCACGCGCTGCTCGTCGGGGGTGAGCGGTGGCAGCGGAATGGGCGAGAGGCCGCCCGTGAAGGGCGGCTCATGCGGCGGCGAGAGATCCTCGAAGACGCCGCGCGCCAGCGTCATCACCAGATGCGTGTGGATATTGGCGAAGCCCGGGAAGATCGCGCGGCCCGTGGCATCCACCACCTCGGCGCCGGGGTATTTCGCCGCGATTTCGGCGCTGGGGCCGATGGCCGCGATGCGGTTGCCCTCGATGGCGATGGCGCCGTTGTGGTGGATGGTCCCGGCCTCGTCGCCGGTCACGATGGTGGCGTTGGTGATCAGCATCATTGGCCGCGTCCTTCCCTATTCCGCCTGGATGTTGGCCTCGCGCACCAGCCGCGTCCAGAAGGCGCGCTGCTCGCGCATATGGGCGTCTAGCGCGGCACCTGGCGTGAAGGCGGCGACGGAACCGAGGCTGATCATCTGCGCCACCATCTCCGGCTGCTGCATCACGGCGCGGAAGCCATCCTCCAGCAATTGCCGCCGCGCGGGCGGGATGCGCGCGGGGGCGATGACGCCGTTGAAGCCCATCAGCGTCCAATCCGTGCCCGTCTCGCGCACCGTGGGCACATCGGGCAGCGCCGGATGCCGCTCGGGCGAGGAGATGGCCAGCACGCGCACGCGCCCGCCCTCATGGGCGCCGCGGAAGACGCCGTAATTGCCGACCATGAGCTGCACATCGCCCGCAAGCAGGCCCTGCAGCGCGGGGCCGGTGCCGCGATAGGGCACATGCGTCATCGAGACGCCCGCCGCGCGGCGCCAGGATTCATAGAAGAGATGCGGCCCCGAGCCGATGCCGGCCGAGCCGAAATGCAGCGCATCGGGCCGCGCCTTCAGAAGGGCCACGAATTCCTGCATCGTCCGTGCCGGCACGGCGGAGGAGATGACCAGCACCGAGGGCCCGGCGGTGAGCTGCGCGACCCCCACGAAATCACGCTGCGTGTCGAAGGGCAGGTTCGGATAGAGCGCGTGCGTGATGCCGAGATTGCCGGCATCGCCCATGAAGAGCGTATAGCCGTCGGGCTCCACGCGGGCCATGAATTCCATGGCGATGTTGCCATTGGCACCGCCGCGATTTTCCACCACGACCGGCTGGCCCAGGCGTTCGGAGAGCTTCTGCATGATGGGCCGCCCCACCGTGTCCACACCGCCGCCCGCCGGATAGCCGATGACCAGGCGGATCGGCCTGTCGGGGAAGAGGGCCTGTGCGAGCGCGGGCGTGGCGAGCGGGGAGAGCAGCAGGGCGCGGCGGGTGGCGAGCATTGGGGACATTCTCCACAACGGACGGAGCAGCCTCGCGCGTCGCGAGGGCAGGGGGAAGCGGGAAATTCCATGACCTTGCGGGGCATCGCCCGCGCGACTGCCCAAGCCTTGGGCGGGGCCCCTTTGGTATGCTCGCGATGCGGTGCATGCTCGGCCGCAACACCCGCAGGGAGAAGAACATGTCCACCCCCCAGCCCGTCGCCGGCCTGCTGCTCTTTCCCGGGCTCACGCAGCTCGATCTCACCGGCCCCTATGAGGTGCTGGCGCGCCTGCCCGGCTGGCGCACCGAGATCGTCGCTAGGACCACCGCGCCGGTGAAGACCGATCGCGGCCTCGTCATCACGCCCTCCATCGCCTTCGCCGAGGCCCCGCAATTCGACCTGCTGGTGGTCCCCGGCGGCCCCGGCACGGATGACGCGATCCTCGATGCCGAGACCGTGGAATTCGTCCGCCGCCAGGGCGAGGGCGCGCGGCATGTCTTCGGCATCTGCACTGGCAGCCTGCTGCTCGGCGCCGCCGGACTGCTTAAGGGCAAGCGCGCCGGCGGCCATTGGGCGGCGCGCGATCTGCTCACGCATTTCGGCGCCGAGGTGAGCGATGCGCGCATGACGAAGGACGGCAAGATCTACACGGCGGGCGGTGTGACCTCCGGCATCGACATGGCGCTGCAGGTGGTGGCGGATCTGGCGGGCGAGGATGTGGCCATGGGGATCCAACTGCAGATCGAGTACGACCCCGAGCCGCCCTTCCGCGCCGGCACGCCCTTCATGGCGCCGCCCGATATCGTCGAGCGCGCGCGCACCGCCGGCGCCCAGCGCCGCGCGATCCGCGCGGCTGCGGTGGAGACGGCGGCCGCTCGCCTCAGGCCTTGAGGCTGTTCACGCCTTCGGCGATGCCACCAAAGGCGATCCGACTCAGACCGTGAGCCGATAGACGCGCGCGGCGGTGCCGGAGAACAGCGCCGTCCGCTCGCTCGCGCTCGCACCAGCGGCGAGGCGCTTGAAGGCATTCCACAGCACCGGGTAGCTGCACATGCCCTTGTCCACGGGGAAGTTGCTCTCGAACATGCAGCGCTCCGCGCCGAAGGCCTCGATGCAGGCCTCGATGGTGGGGCGCCAAGCCTTCGCCAACGTCTCGGAACTTGGCGGCAGCGGTTGCTCATGGAAGGTGTAGCCGCCCACCTCCATGGCGAGCCCGCCCAGCTTCATCATCACGTTGGGGCAGGCGGCCAGCGCCTTGATCGCCGCATGCCAAGGCGCCCGGACCTCCGCGTCCTTGTAAGGCCCGACGCCGATCGGCCCGCCGCAATGATCCACGATGATGGTGAGCTCGGGCACCGCGCGCGCCACTTCCAGCACCTGCGGCAATTGCGGGTGATAGGCCCAGACGTCGAGCGTGAGGCCCATCGCCGCCAGCCGCTTCGCCCCCTCGCGGAAGGCCGGCAGCGGCAGCGGCCCCGGCGGCGGTGATTCCAGGTTACTGCGCACGAGCGGCGAGGCATCCCACGCCGTGCGGTTGCGCACGCCGCGGAAACGCCCGCCCGCGATCGCGACATGCTCCTCCAGCAGCGGCGTCACGCGGTCGCCCAGCGTCAGGTCCACGATGCCGACGATGCCCGCGCAGGCGCGCGTCTTCCCGCCCTCCGCCGCCTCGGCGATGCGCGTCATGAAGCGCGTCTCGCCGAGCGGCCGGCGCTCCGGAGGCTCGGTCATGTCGTATTGCGAGGAACACTGGATGAAGACGGTGGCACGGATGTCATGTCCCGTGCCCGTATCGGCGAACAATTCTGGCAGCAGGTAGCGCTGGTCCGCCTGGTCCCAGATGTGGTGGTGCGGATCGATGATCGGCAGCACAGGGTCGAGGATCGGTTCCCGGACCTGATCGAGCCAGGCCTCGCGGATGGCGATGTGGCGCGAGGCGGTCATGCTGGCGGGCGGGATCATGGCGCTACTCCAGCCGGATGCCGGCTTCGCGCACGAAGCCCTGCCACTTGGCGCTCTCGGCGCGGAAGAAGGCGGCGAATTGCGCGGGGGTATTGGGCTCGGCGGTCAGGTCGCTCGCCTGCAAGGTTTGCTGGAAGGCGGGGTCCACCACGATCTCGTTGAGCAGCGCCGAGAGGCGGTCCACCACGGGCTGCGGCGTGCCGGTGCGCAGGAAGATCCCGTTCCATTCGACGGTCGCGAAGCCGGGCAGCGTCTCCGAGAGTGCGGGCAGGTTGGGCAGCGCGTTGATGCGCGGCCGCGAAGACGTGTGCGCCAGCGCCTTCACCTGGCCCTCCCGCACCTGCTGGATGGCGCTGTTCACATTGCCGAAGAACAGGCGGATCTGCCCGCCGACCAGGTCCATCAGCGCCGGTGCGCCACCGCGATAGGGGATGTGGTTCGCCTTCACGCCCGCATCGCGCAGGAAGAGCTCCAGCACCAGATGCTGCTGCGAGCCGATGCCGGAGGAACCGGCCGCGAAATCACCATTGGCGCGCCGCATCGCCGCGATCAGCTCCGGCACGGAATTGATCGGCGAGTTGCGTTCGACGAGGACGAGCTGCGGCACCGCCATGGTCTGGAAGACCGGGATGAATTCGCGCTCCGGATTGTGCCGCTGCCCGGCGAAGAGGGCGGGCGTCACCGAGATCGGCGTCGCCTGGTTCATGATGGTGTAGCCATCAGGGGCCGCCTGGATCATCGCCTGCTCGCCGATGGTGCCTGTGGCGCCGCCGCGATTCTCCACGACGAAGGTCTGGCCGGTGCGCGCGGCGAGCGCCTGCGCATAGAGCCGGCCGACCAGGTCCGCCGCGCCACCCGCCGGCCAGGGCACGATCATCCGCACCGGGCGATTGGGCCAGGGCGCCTGCGCCAGGGCAGGTGTGGCGAGCGCAAGGGGGGCGGCCAGCAGCGCGCGGCGCCCCAGGCGGGAATGGGTCATTGCGGCGTTTCCTCAAAGCCTGTGAAGCGGGCAGTCCTGCCCTTGCGGCATCTTGATCCTGAGATGGTGCCTTGGCCATCCGGAGCGGAAGATCGGCGCTTCCCATGGCCTTCATCGCCGATGCGGATTGGTCGGAAAGCATCCGCTTGGCGAGACTTCCGTCAACTCCAGGAGGGATCGTACATGCTTCGCGCAGCCCTGGTCGCCGGCCTTGTCGCAGGGATCTTTTCCGCTTCTGCCTCCGCCCAGGGGGTGGACTGCCTGGCCAGCGGACGCATCAGTCTGCTCTCCGTGCAGCGGCAGCAGGTCAGCCAGGGTGGCGCCGTCTCGATCAATGTCCTGCTGCAGAACACCCAGTCCACGACGCAGAACTTCAGCGTCTACTACACCGGCCCGGCCCGCTATGCGGCGAACAACGCGCCGGCCCAGTTGAGTGCGCGGCAGCAGCGCACGCAGTGGGTGGCGACCATGGACGTCGGAGGCAACACCCTCCCGGATGACGTCATCCGAAGCTATCTCCGCCTCTCGTGCTTCTGAGGGGCGCTGGCCTCAGAACCCATAGAGCCGCGCCGGGTTCGAGCACAGGATCATGGCCCGCATCGCCGCATCCGGCTCCCAATCGGCGAGCAGCCCCAGCATGTCGCCGTCATTGGGCATGGGCTTGTCGAAATGTGCCACATGCGGCCAGTCGCTGCCCCAGATCACGCGCTCGGGTGCCGCGGCGATCACCGCGCGGGCGAAGCTCGCCGTGTCCGAATAGGGAAAGGCCGCCTCGGCCGAGATGCGGTAGAGGCCGGTCAGCTTCACCCAGAACAGCCCGTCGCGAAGCATGGCAAGGAAGTCCTGGTAACCGGGATGAGCGATGCCGCCGCGCGCCACCTTGGTGTAGCCGATATGGCCGACCGAGACGGGCAGCCGCATCGCCTCGGCGAGCGTGCGGAGCTGCGCTGGCTTCTCCTCCACATGCACGAGCAGCTCCACATGCCAGCCGAAGGGGCGGATCACCTCCGCCACATCCGCCAGCGCGTCGAGCGAGCGGAAGGGCATGCCGCCCTTGTCCACCAGGTTCACGCGGATGCCGCGCGCGCCCCTGGCGTGCATCGCGGCGATCTCGGCCTCGGTCACGCCCTCGCTCACGGCGACGATCGCGCGCAGGCGGTCCGGATGGGCGCTGGCGGCGTCCAGCACGGCGCGGTTGTCGGTGCCGTGCACGCTGGCCTGCACCACCACGCCGCGCGCGATGCCGAGCGCGTCATGGAACGCAAGCAGCCGGTTCACGTCATTGTCCGGGGGCGTGTAGCCGCGCACGGCCTGATACGGGTAACGCGCGGCGTCGAAGACATGGAAATGCGTGTCGCAGGCCAAGGGCGGCATCGCCATGGCGGGGGGGCGGGGATCAGGGTCCGGGCCGGGGCAGTCGCGAATCTCGGTCATGGGGCGAGCTTAGGGCCGTGAGGCGCCTCAGCCCAGCAGGCCGAGCCCGCGCAGGAAGCGCCGCACGCCGGGCTGGATCAGCGCCGGGTCGGTCACGGCGCTGACCGTGTTCTCGGCTGTCGTCTCGCTCGCCTGGGCCAGGCGCTGGCCCAGGTCACCGCGCGCCTTGTGCAGCGCGGCGGCGAGGCGGTAGCCAACCTCCTCCTCCAGCCCGGGCCGGGCGAGGATGAGGCTCCAGGTGCCGACGGAATCCACCGCCTCCGTCTGGCCCTGGTAGCTGCCGGCGGGCAGCGACATGGGCCTGAGCGTCGGGTCGGCCGCCAGGATGCGCGCGCGCTCCACCGCGTCCGGCGCCACGAAGCGCAGCCCCTGTGGCCCGCGCGCCAGCGTCACGAAGCCCGGCCAGCCGGCGCCCCCGCCCCAGAGGGCGGCCACACGCCCCTCCATCACCATGGTCGGCCCATCGCCGGCGCGATCGAGCAGGACGCCCTGGAAATCACGCTCCATGTCCAGGCCGAGCGCCGTCGTCACCTGCCGGGCCAGCACCACGAAGCCCGAGCCCCGCGCCCCCCAGGCGATGCGCTGGCCGCGCAACTCGGCGATGGAACGGACCGGGCTGTCGCCCCTCAGGCCGAACAGGCCTGGCTGGGCATACATGGCGAAGAGCAGCGTCACGCCCCGCCCGGCGGCGAGTGCGGCCGTCGCGGTCTCGCCGGCGACGAGGCCGAGATCCACCCGGCCCTCTGCCAGCAGGTTCACATTCTCCAGGCTGCCTGCCGTGTTGCGCGGTTCGATGGTCAGGCCCGGGTCAGCCGCATGCACGGCGGCGGCGAAGGCCGCGCCATAGGCCGGGAAGCCGCCACCCGGGGTCGCGGTGGCGAGCGAGAGCGTGACCGGCGCCTGGGCCCGCGCGCCCCCGGCCAGGACCATGGCAGGCGCGCCCAGAAGCGGGCGCCGGGCGATCACGCCTCCTCTTCCTCGGGCGCCCGGATCACCGGCAGCAGCGCCGTCTCCTTCACCGTCGCCATGGCGATCTCGACCGAGACGCGCTCCATCCCGGCGAGCGGGCGGATCTCCTCGGCCATCAGGGTTTCCAGCGCGGCGATGTCGGGCAGGCGCAGCTTCACGAGGTAGGACCATTCGCCGGTGAGCTGGTGGCACTCCAGCACCGTCTCCAGCTTGCGGACCAGCTTGCGGAAGGCGATGTCCTCCTTGCCCGGGCGGATGGCGACGCGCAGGAAGGCCAGCAGCGGGCAGCCCACCTCTGCGGGGTCCAGCTCGGCATGCCAGCCGCGGACCACGCCCCGCTCCTCCAGCCGCTTCAGCCGCTCGGCGGTGGCCGAGACCGACAGGCCGGAAACCTTGGCGAGGTCGGCCAGGCCCGCGGCGCCGTCCTGCTGCACCGCGATGACAATTTTCCGGTCAATTTCGTCCATGGCGGGAGGCTATTCGGATAATCGGGATTTGTAAACGAAAATGCGGCGTTCCGGCCGTAAAGGCAAGGCTTTGCGGCATAGGAAAATGCCCGGCAAAGACTTGGCCGCGGCCTCTTGTCCGCGCGCCCGCTGCTCAATACATGGGCATCAGGAGCCGCGCATGGGGCGCGGAAGCCGCGTGACCACGCGGCAGCAACAGGGGCTCAGCCCGGTGCCTGACAGGGGCCGGACGGGAGCCGCCGCACAGGAGCATGCTCGGATGAGCAAAGTCATCGGTATTGACCTCGGGACCACCAATTCCTGCGTTGCCATCATGGAAGGCGGCGAGGTGAAGGTGCTGGAGAACGCGGAGGGCGCGCGCACCACCCCCTCCATGGTCGCGTTTGCCAAGAATGGCGAGCGTCTGGTGGGCCAGAGCGCCAAGCGCCAGGCCGTGACCAACCCGAACAACACCCTCTACGCCGTCAAGCGCCTGATCGGCCGCAAGTTCGACGACGCCATGGTGCAGAAGGAGAAGGGCCTCGCCCCCTTCAGCATCGTGAAGGCCGACAATGGCGACGCCTGGGTCGAGGTCGAAGGCAAGAAATACGCTCCGCAGCAGATCAGCGCGAACGTCCTGACCAAGATGAAGGACACGGCCGAGGCCTATCTCGGCGAGAAGGTGACGCAGGCCGTCATCACCGTGCCCGCCTATTTCAACGACGCCCAGCGCCAGGCGACGAAGGAAGCCGGCGCGATCGCGGGCCTCGAGGTGCTGCGCATCATCAACGAGCCGACGGCGGCCGCCCTCGCCTACGGCATGGACAAGAAGACCGCCGGCACCATCGCGGTCTATGACCTCGGCGGCGGCACCTTCGACGTCTCGATCCTCGAGATCGGCGACGGCGTCTTCGAGGTGAAGTCCACGAACGGCGACACCTTCCTGGGCGGCGAGGATTTCGACCAGCGCGTGATCGACTACCTCGCCGATGAGTTCAAGAAGGAGAACGGCATCGACCTGCGCGGCGACAAGCTCGCGCTGCAGCGCCTGAAGGAAGCCGGCGAGAAGGCCAAGATCGAGCTCTCCAGCTCGAAGCAGACCGAGATCAACCTGCCCTTCATCACCGCCGATGCGAGCGGCCCGAAGCACCTTGTCATGCAGCTGACCCGCGCCAAGCTGGAGTCGCTGGTGGAGGACCTCGTTGCCCGAACCATGGCCCCGGTGGACCAGGCGCTGAAGGATGCCGGCCTCTCCGCCGGTGAGATCGACGAGGTGATCCTGGTCGGCGGCATGACCCGCATGCCCAAGGTCATCGAGGCGGTGAAGCAGAAGTTCGGCAAGGAGCCGGCGCGCAACGTGAACCCGGATGAGGTCGTCGCCATCGGCGCCGCCATCCAGGGCGGCGTCCTGAAGGGCGACGTGAAGGATGTGCTGCTGCTGGACGTGACGCCGCTCTCGCTCGGCATCGAGACGCTGGGCGGCGTGTTCACGCGCCTGATCGACCGCAACACGACGATCCCCACCAAGAAGTCGCAGACCTTCTCGACCGCGGATGACAACCAGACGGCTGTCACCATCAAGGTCTTCCAGGGCGAGCGCGAGATGGCGGCGGACAACAAGCTGCTCGGCAATTTCGACCTGCAGGGCATCCCCCCGGCACCGCGCGGCGTGCCTCAGGTGGAAGTGACCTTCGACATCGACGCGAACGGCATCGTCAGCGTCTCGGCGAAGGACAAGGCCACGGGCAAGGAGACCCAGATCAAGATTCAGGCGAAGTCGGGCCTCTCCGACGCCGACATCGAGAAGATGGTGCGCGACGCCGAGGCCAATGCCGAAGCGGACAAGAAGCGCCGCGAGGCGGTCGAGGCGCGCAACCAGCTCGACACGCTGGTGCACTCCACCGAGAAGACCATCCGCGAGAATGGCGACAAGGTGCCGGCCGATGAGCGTGCCGCCGCCGAGGCGCTGATCACCGAGGCCCGCGGGGCCATGGAGAGCGGCGACGCCGACGCCATCAACGCGGCGGCCGAGAAGCTCAGCCAGGCCGCGATGAAGATCGGCGAGGCGATGTACAAGGCCGAGCAGGCGGCGCCGCAGGGCGAGGCCGGCCCGGAGGCCGCCAAGCCGAATGACAAGGTGGTCGACGCCGAGTTCGAGGAAGTGGACCCGAAGAAGAAGAAGGGCTGAGCGCCCGCTCAGTCTGACGGCTTCCAGCGCCCGGATCAGCAATGATCCGGGCGTCTCTGTAATTCCGCCCAGGAGTGACCATGGCCAAGCGCGATTATTATGAAGTGCTCGGCGTCAGCCGGGACGCCTCCGAGGACGAGCTCAAGAAGGCCTATCGCAAGCTCGCGATGCAGTTCCATCCCGACCGAAACCAGGGGGATGCGAAGGCGGAGGGGCGCTTCAAGGAGGTCAATGAGGCCTATGAAGTGCTCAAGGACGGCGACAAGCGCGCCGCCTATGACCGCTTCGGCCATGCCGCCTTCGAAGGCGGCGGCGGTGGTGGCGGCGGCGGCAACCCCTTCGGCGGCGGTGGCTTCGAGGACATCTTCGAGGAGATGTTCGGCCGCTTCGGTGGCCGCGGCGGTCGCCAGGCCACCGGCCGCGGCGCCGACCTCCGCCAGGAGGTGCAGATCACGCTCGAGGAGGCCTTCGCCGGCACCAAGAAGACCATCCGCGTGCCCAGCAGCGTCTCCTGCGAGGCGTGCAGCGGCTCCGGCGCCGAGGGCGGCACGGCCTCGGCCACCACCTGCGGCACCTGCCGCGGTTCGGGCAAGGTGCGCGCGCAGCAGGGCTTCTTCCTGATCGAGCGCACCTGCCCGACCTGCTCGGGCTCGGGCAAGATCATCAAGAACCCCTGCAAGGTCTGCACCGGCTCCGGCCGCGTCCAGCGCGACCGCACGCTGAACGTGACCATCCCGGCCGGCGTCGAGGACGGCACCCGCATCCGCCTCACCGGCGAGGGCGAGGCCGGGCTGCGCGGCGCGCCCGCGGGCGACCTCTATGTGGATATCGGCGTGAAGCCCCACCCGATCTTCCAGCGCGAGGGGCCCAACATCATGGTGCGCGTGCCGCTGCGCATGACGCAGGCGGCCCTCGGCGCCAGTGTGGAGGTGCCCTCCATCGATGGCGGCCGCTCCGCCGTGAAGATCCCGGCCGGCACCCAGACGGGCGACAATTTCCGCCTGCGCGGCAAGGGCTTCTCGGTGCTGCGCAACCCCGCGCGCGGCGACATGTACGTGCAGGTCGTCGTCGAGACGCCGCAGAACCTGACACCCAAGCAGCGCGAGCTGCTGGAGGCCTTCGAGGCCGAGGCGGTGCAGGGCGGCAAGAGCAGCCCGGAAAGCGAGGGCTTCTTCGCGAAGGTGAAGGAGTTCTGGGACGGGCTGGGGCGGTAAAGGAAAGTCCAGGGCGCTGCCCTGGACCCGCCGGGGCCGAAAGGCCCCGGACCCCAAGAATCAGAGTCCCGCGGCTCGCGCGCGCGCGCGGACCAGGGCCAGGACGGTGCGGCAGGTGGGGGCCGGCAACCCGGTCAACTCCGCGAACTCCACGACCACGCCGAGCAACGCCTCGATCTCCATCGGGCGGCCACGCTCCAGATCCTGCAGCATGGACGTGCGATGCGCGCCGACCTCCGCCGCGCCCGCGATGCGCTTGTCCACATCGATCGCGAAGCGCACGCCCAGCGCCTCGCCGATGGCCTGCGCCTCCAGCATCATGTTCCGCGCCACCTCGCGCTGGCCCGGATCGCCCGTCAGCTGATCCAGCGTGTTCACCGTCAGCGCCGAGATCGGGTTGAAGGCGAGATTGCCCCAGAGCTTCACCCAGATCTCATCGCGGATCTTGGGCCGCACCGGCGCCTTGAACCCCGCCGCCACCAGCGCCTTGGCCACCGCCTCCACGCGCGGCGTGCGCTCGCCGCTCGGTTCGCCGAGCGTGAAGCGATCGCCATAGGTGTGCTCGATCACGCCAGGCTCCGGCACATCCGCCGCCGGATAGACGATGCAGCCGATGGCCCGCTCCGGCGCCAGCAAGGCCGACACCTCGCCCCCCGCATCCACGCTCTCCACGCGCCGGCCTTCGTAGGGGCCGCCGATCTTGTGGAAGTACCACCAGGGAATGCCGTTCACCGCCGAGACGATGGAGGTCTCCGGCCCCAGCAGTGGCTGCATCTGCTTGGCAGCCTCCGCCAGCGAATGGGCCTTCAGCGTGACGATCACGGCATCCTGCACGCCCGCTTCCTCGGCGGTGGCGACGCAGCGCGGATGCACGATGGTCTCCTGCCCATCGCTGATCAGCTTCAGGCCGTTCTTCTGCATCGCCGCCAGATGCGGCCCGCGCGCGATGATCGTGACCTCGGCCGACTGCGCCGCCGCCATCTTCGCCGCCATCAGCCCGCCGATGGCGCCGGCACCAAAAACGCAGATCTTCATCAGAGCGAAATCCCCAGCTTCTCGGCCAGCCCGATGCGCATCAGCTTGCCTGTCGCACCCTTCGGAATCTCCGGCAGGAAGACGACCTTCCGCGGCACCTTGAAGTCGGCCAGGTACTTCGCCGCGAAGTCACGCAGCTCGCGCTCGGAAAGCTCGGCCCCTTCGCGCAGGACGACGGCGGCACCGACTTCCTCGCCCAGCTTGCTGTGCGGGATGGCGAAGGTCAGCGCCTGCGCGACGGCGGCATGGGCCGAGAGCACGCCATCCACCTCCAGCGGGCTCACCTTTTCGCCGCCGCGGTTGATGAGTTCCTTCAGGCGGCCGGTGAGCTGGAGGTAGCCATCGACATCCAGCATCCCCTGGTCGCCCGTGCGGAACCAGCCATTCGTGAAGGCCTTGGCATTGGCTTCCGGATTCGCCTCGTAGCCGGCCGTGACATTCGGGCCGCGGATCACCACCTCGCCCACCTCGCCCTGCGGCAGGAACTCGCCTTCGTCGGACATGATGCGCACCTCGGGGCCGGCGGGCAGGCCCACGGCGCCGGGCTTGCGCTTGCCGCGCAGCGGGTTGGACGCCATCTGGTGCGCGGCTTCCGTCATGCCGTAGCTCTCGACCAGCGGGCAGCCGAAGGTCGCTTCCATCGCCTCCATCACCGGCCCGGGCAACGAGGCGGAGGAGGAGCGGATCAGCCGCAGCTTCGCGCGCTGGATGATCTCGGCATTGCGATCCGCGCGGCTCAGGATCGTCTGGTGCATCGTCGGCACCGCCGTGTACCAGGTGGGGCGTTCCTCATCGAGCAGGCGGAAGAATTTCAGCGCGTCGAAGCCGCCCGTGCAGCAGACGGCACCACCGGCCGCGACAGAGGACAGCACCGCCGCGATCAGCCCATGGATGTGGAACAGCGGCATGATGTTCAGGCAGCAATCGCCCGCCGAGAGCTCCAGCGCCGTGCCGATATGCTGCGCGGAGGCGGTGATGTTGCGCTGGCTGAGCGGCACGATCTTGGGCCGCGCCGTGGTGCCGGAGGTGTGCAGCACCAGCGCCTCGTCATCCGCCTGCGCCATGCCGGGCGTCTTTGCCGCGCCTGGCGCGCCGCCGGCAAGCGTGAAGCTGCCGGCGGCTTCTCCGGGAATTAGCTCCAGCACGGGAATGCCGAGCGCCTCGGCCGAGGCGCGCGCGGGCGTCGCATCGCCCTGCTGCACGATGATCGCCTTGGGCTTCAGGTCATCGAGGTAGAAGGTGAACTCATCGCCCTTGTAGGAGGGGTTGAGCGGCGCGGTGGAAGCGCCGGCCGCGACGCAGAGGAAGGCCGCCGCCATCTCGGGACCGTTCGGCAGCACGATGGCGACGCGGTCGCCCCGGCCGATTCCCTTCGCGTTCAGCGTGGCGACGGTGCTGGCGGCGAGCTGGCGCAGCCCCTTATGCGTCAGCGCCGGGCGGCCGGGCGCGCGGAGCGCCGGCGCCGTTGCGGCACCGCGTTGCAACAATTCACTGAGGTTGCTGATCGCACTCATGAAACGCACTTCTCCTGGAACACGGACCCGATGAACCGCGGCATCGCGCGGATGGGGAAGGCTGCCAAGCGGCTTTGCAAGCTTTTCATCGCTTCACATCCGATTGACTCCTTTACGGAACGAGAGGGGTTCCAAGCGCGTTTGTAAAGGGCATTTACAAGCCCGGTTCACGCCACAGGAGGCCGCCGTCCATGATGCTCAGTCGTCGTCAATTGCCGATGATCGGGGCCGGTCTTGCCGTCGCCGGCAGCACGCAGGCCCAGGCCCAGCGCGCCTGGGAGCCGCAGCGCCCCGTGCAGTTCATCGTCCCCGCCGGCACCGGCGGCGGCGCGGATCAGATGGCCCGGATCATCCAGGGCATCATCACCAAGCACAGCCTGATGCGTCAGCCGATGATGGTGGTGAACAAGGCGGGCGGCGCCGGTGCGGAGGGCTTCCTTGAGGCCCGCAACGCGCGCGGCAATCCGCATGTGCTGATCATCAGCCTCTCCAACCTCTTCACCACGCCGATGTCCACCGGCATCCCCTTCTCCTGGCGCGACCTGACGCCGGTGAAGATGATGGCGCTGGATGAGTTCGTGCTCTGGGTCAACGCCTCCTCGCCCTGGCAGACGCTGCCGCAATTCGTGGAGGCGGCGCGCGCCGGGCGCATTCGCATCGGCGGCACCGGTTCCAAGCAGGAAGACCAGATCATCACCGTCGCCATGCAGCGCGCCATGGGTACGGAGTTCATCTACGTCCCCTTCCGCGGCGGCGGCGAGGTGGCGACGCAGCTCGTCGGCGGCCACATCCAGGCCACGGTGAACAACCCGATCGAGGCGGTGACGCATTGGCGCGCCGGTACGCTGCGCCCGCTCTGCGTCTTCGACACGCGCCGCCTTCCGGGCGAGGGCCGCGTGACCGACACGATGGGCTGGCAGGACATCCCGACCTGCAAGGAAGCGGGCCTCGACGTCGAATACCTGATGCTGCGCGGCGTCTTCGCCGCCCCCGGCATCACCGCGCCGCAGATCGCCTTCTACACCGATCTGCTGAACCGCGTGACGCAGACGCCCGAATGGCGCGAGCTGATGGCCAACGGCGCCTTCAACACCACGACGATGACGGGCGCGCCCTTCGTCGAGTGGCTGACGCGCGAGGAGGCGCGTCACCGTTCCCTGATGCAGGAGGCCGGATTCCTGGCCGCTGGAGGCTGAACCCATGAGCGTCACCACTGGAAACGACACCCTGGTCGAAGCGGGCGCCGAGCGCGGCCCCAGCATGAAGGGGATGGAGATCGGCACCGCCGTCGTCCTGATGGCGATGGGCGGCATCGCCATCATGGACAGCCTGCGCATCGGCGCAGGCTGGGGCAGCGATGGGCCGCAGTCTGGCTATTTCCCCTTCTGGCTCGGCCTCATCCTGGTCGGCGCCAGCCTGGTGAACCTCGCCATGGCGCTGAAGCCCAATGCCAAGTCCGAGGGCGCGCTCTTCGCCACCTGGCCGCAGCTGCGCATGGTCGCCTCCGTGCTGATCCCGACCGCGATCTACGTCGCCGTGATCCCCTTCGCCGGGATCTATGTCAGCTCCGCCTTGCTGATCGCCTTCTTCATGATCCGCTTCGGTGAGTTCCGCTCCGTCGTCTCCTTCCCCTCGGGCGCGCTGGCGGCGGGTGTCGCCTTCGCGATCTTCGAGCTGTGGTTCCTCGTCGCGCTGCCCAAGGGCCCGCTCGAAACTTACCTGGGCTACTGACGTTCCCCACGAAGTTTTCGCAGCCGGAATGCCGCGTTGCGGCATGTCCGCCAGCGAAACCTTCGTGAGGGCCCCGCTGGCCTGCTTCTCCGAAACTTAACTCATCCCGATGCGGCAAAGCCGCATCGGGGCATCCCCGGGCGCGCCGTTGCGGTGGCGCTTGAGACTCCACGTGCGCGCCCGGTGGCGCTGAAGGATTGCTGCCATGGAAGAAATCGGCCTCCTGATGCAGGGCTTCTCGATCGCCCTGCAGCCGGAGAACATCATCCTCATGGTGGCGGGCATCGTGCTCGGCGTGCTCATCGGGGTGCTGCCGGGGCTGGGGGGTGCGAACGGTATCGCCATTCTGCTGCCGCTCACCTTCGCTCTGCCGCCGGTCAGCGCCATCATCCTGCTCTCCTGCATCTACTGGGGCGCGCTGTTTGGCGGCGCCATCACCTCCATCCTCTTCAACATCCCGGGCGAGCCCTGGTCTGTCGCCACCACCTTCGACGGTTATCCCATGGCGCAGCAGGGCCGCGCGGGCGAGGCGCTGGTGGCGGCCTTCACCTCGAGCTTCGTCGGCGCCTTCATCGCCGTGCTGATGATCACCTTCGTCGCACCGCTCGTCGCGCAATTCGCGCTGCAATTCGGCCCGCCCGAATTCTTCGCGGTGATGTTCCTCTCCTTCGCCTGCTTCATCGGCCTCTCCAAGGGTTCGCCCTTCAAGGCGCTGGCCGCGATGATGTTCGGCTTCCTCCTGGCCGGCGTCGGCCTGGATGGCGTGACGGGCCAGCTCCGCATGACCTTCGGCTCCATGGAGCTGATGCGCGGCATTGATTTCCTCGTCGTCGTCATCGGCCTCTTCGGCCTCTCCGAGATCTTCCAGTCCATCGAGGAAGGGCTGCGCTTCAAGGGTCAGTCTGCGAAGATCACGCTCCGCACCATGTTGAAGACCTGGGCCGAGCTGCCGCGCCATTGGTGGCTCTTCATCCGCTCCTCCGTCATCGGCTGCTGGATGGGTGTCACCCCCGCCGGTGCCACGCCCGCCAGCTTCATGAGCTATGGCGTCGCCCGCCGCATGGCGGCCGACAAGGACAGCTTCGGCAAGGGCCGCGTGGAGGGCGTGATCGCGCCCGAGACAGCGGCGCATGCGGCCGGCACCTCGGCCCTGCTGCCCATGCTCTCGCTCGGTGTCCCCGGCTCGCCCACGGCGGCGGTGCTGCTGGGCGGCCTGATCATGTGGGGGCTGCAGCCCGGGCCCATGCTCTTCGTCGAGCAGAAGGATTTCGTCTGGGGCCTGATCGCCTCGATGTATCTCGGCAATATCGTGGGCCTCATCATCGTGCTGGCCGCCGTGCCCTGGTTCGCGATGATCCTGCGCGTGCCCTTCTCGATCATCGCCGCCATCATCCTGATGGTCTGCGCCATCGGCGCCTACACCGTGAACAGCGCCGAGTTCGATGTGGTGCTGATGCTGATCTTCGGCGTCATCGGCTATGTGATGAAGAAGCTCGACTACCCGCTGGCGCCGCTCGTGCTCGCCCTCGTGCTGGGCGACCGCACGGAGGAGAGCTTCCGCCAGGCTCTGCTGATCAGCGAGGGTTCGCTCGCCGTCTTCTTCTCCAACTGGCTGGTCGGCACCATCATGGTGGCGGGTCTGACGCTGATGTTCTACCCCGCCATCAGCAAGCTGATGGGCAGCTTCCGCAGTCCGAAGCCCGCCTGATGGTGGGGTAGCCCCCCGCCCGCGCCGGTGTCAGCATTGGCGCGGGGGGAGGGGACACGCCATGAAGATCACCGGCATCGAAAGCCGCATCCAGCGCAGCAGCTTCACCTATGGCGCGGGCCGCGCGGGGGTGGGCGGCAATCTGCATCTCAAGGACATGGACACGCTGATCCTCCGCGTGGAGACGGAGGATGGCCGTGTGGGCTGGGGCGAGGGCTTCGGCTTCAACCTGGTCGAGACCACGAAGGACGCGCTGGACCGCCTGCTCGCCCCCGCCTGCCTGGGCCAGGACGCGACGGACATTGCGGGGCTGACGCGCATGCTGGCGCGGCGCTTCCACAATTTCGGGCGCAATGGGCCTGTGACCTTCGCCATCTCGGGTCTCGACATCGCGCTTTGGGACCTGGCGGCGCAGCGGGCCGGCCAGCCTTTACATGCGCTGCTGGGCAGCGCGGGACGTGCGCGCGTGCCCGCCTATGCCAGCCTGTTGCGCTATGGCGTGCCCGAGGATGTCGCCCGCAACACGGCGGCCGCGGTGGCGGAGGGCTATCGCCAGATCAAGCTGCATGAGGTGGAGCTCGCCTGCATCCGCGCGGCGCGCGACGCGGCGCCGGCCGAGATCCCGCTCATGCTCGACATCAACTGCGCCTGGACGACCGAGGCCGAGGCCATCGCCTTCTGCCAGGCCGTCCGGGGGATGAATGTGCGCTGGGTGGAGGAGCCGATCTGGCCGCCCGAGGATGCGCCCGTCATCGCCCGCGTGCGCGCCGCGGCGGGCGTGGCCATCGCGGGCGGCGAGAATGCCGGCAGCCCCACGGATTTCGCGGCTCTGTTTGCGGCTGGCGCGCTGGATGTGGCGCAGCCCAGCGTCACCAAGATCGGCGGCGTCACCGGGCTCATGGAGGTGGCGCGGCTGGCGCGGGCGGCGGGCGTGGCGCTGGTGCCGCACTCGCCCTATTTCGGCCCAGGCCTGCTGGCGACGCTGCATGTGCTGGCCGCGCAGGAGCAGGAGGCACCGATCGAGGTCTATTACGCCGACCTCGCAACGCCCCCCTATGGCCAGGCGCTGGCGGTGTGCGAGGGTTTCCTGACCGTGCCCGAAGGGCCCGGCCTCGGCCTCACGCCCGCCTTCTGATCAACCAATCGGCGGCTTGCCGAAGGCAGCGGTGTAGCGCTCCACGAAGCGCGGCTTCACCTCCGGGTTCACGATGCGCGGCGGCATTCGGCCCGCGGCCAGTTCGGAGAAGGCCAGCGCCGCGATCTTCGTGATGTTCGCCCGGCTTTCCTCGGTCACGCCCGCCGTGTGCTGGCTCGCGATCACGGCGCGGTGGTGCAGCAACGGGTGGTCGGTCGGCGGCGGCTCCACCTCCCAGACATCGAGGCCGGCACTCGCCACCTGGCCGGATTCCAGCGCCTCGAACAGCGCGGCCTCGTCATGGATGGAGCCGCGCGCGGTGGTGACGAAGATCACGCCCTTCTTCATCGCGGCATAGGCGGCGGCGTTGATCATGCCGCGCGTCTCGGGCGTCAGCGGGCAATGGATGCTGACCACGTCGGACTCGCGCAGCAGCGTCGCGAAATCCACCTTCTCGCCGCCATGGGCGGCGATGGTGGCGGCGTCCAGATAGGGATCGCAGACCAGGACGCGGTTGCCGAAGGCGGCCTTCACGATCTCGGCGACGCGCCGTCCCACATGGCCGAAGCCGACCAGGCCCACCACCTTGCCCCGCAGCTCGCGCCCTAGCAGCGTGGCGCGGTTGCGCGCCGTGCCCGCGATCATCGAGGCCTGGGCCTCCGGCATGCGCTTCAGGCAGGCCAGCATCATGCCGACGGCGTGCTCCGCGACACCTTCTGCATTGCCGCCGGCCTGGTTCACCAGCAGCACGCCCGCATCGGTGCAGGCCTCGGGGTTGCAGGGGTCGTAGCCCGCGCCGTAGCTCGCCGCCATCAGCAGGTTCGGCAGCTTGCCCAGCAGCTCGGCATGGACGTGCAGCGGCTGCGGCAGCTCATCGCGCGCCGCCATGACGTAGTAGCCATGGCAGGAGGAGAGCGCTTGGATCTGCTCGCCGGTGCTGGCCTCCAGCGGGATATGGACGATCTCCAGCGCCGGGTCCTGCGCCGCGGTCGCGAGGAAATTGGGGTGCGGCACGAAGCCGACATAGCCGATGCGGAATCTTTGCAACTTGGGTCTCCCATTTGGCCGGCAGGCTCGCGCAAGCCGCGCGGCTTGGCTAGCCTGCCCCCCATTCACAGGGAGGGAACCAGATGGGCGCCGGACCACTCGCGGGCATCCGCGTGCTCGACATGACGACCGTGCTCTTCGGCCCCTATGCCACCCAACTCCTGGCCGAGATGGGGGCCGAGGTCATCAAGCTGGAAGCGCCCGAGGGCGATGTGACGCGCCACACCGAGCCCGCGCGCAACCCCGGCATGGGCGCCATCTTCCTCACGCTCAACCGCGGCAAGCGTGGCCTCTGCCTGGACCTGAAGCAGCCCGCCGCGCGCGATGCGGCACTGGCGGTGGCCAAGACCTGCGACGTGGTGATCAGCAATGTCCGCCCGCGCGCGCTGAAGCGCCTCGGTCTCGATTCGGCCACGCTGCGCGCGGCCGATCCGCGCCTCGTCTTCTGCGCGCTGGTCGGCTTCGGGCAGGACGGGCCTTACGCGGAAAAACCCGCCTATGACGACCTGATCCAGGGCATTGGCGGCCTCGCGCATCTGGCGCTGGCGCAGGGTGCCACCGCCCCGCGCTACGCCCCCTTCGCGCTGGCCGACCGCGTGGGCGGCATGCATGCGCTCTCCGGTATCCTCGCGGCACTCCTGGAGCGCAGCCGCACCGGCCTCGGCCAGGAGGTGGAGGTGCCGATGTTCGAGGTGATGGCCAGCATGGTGCTGGGCGACCATATGGGCGGCCTCGGCTTCGAACCGCCGACCGACCAGGGCGGCTATGCCCGCCTCATCAGCCCCGACCGCAAGCCCTATGCGACGCGGGACGGCTTCATCGGCGTGATGATCTACAACCAGGCGCAATGGGAGCGCTTCTTCGCCGCCATCGGCACGCCGGAGCGGATGACGACGGACCCGCGCCTGCTGAACCACACCACCCGCCTGCGCCACATTGACGAACTCTATGCCGAACTTGCCGCCATCTTCGCCACGCGCGGCACGGCGGAGTGGCTGGCGCTGCTGGAAGCGGCCGACCTGCCCTGCGCGCCGGTGCATGACCTGCCGAGCCTGCGCGCCGATCCGCATCTCAACGCGCGCGGCTTCTTCCAGGCCGAGCAGCACCCGAGCGAGGGCGCGCTGACGCGCATGGCCGCACCCGTGCGCTTCTCCGCGCATGGCGAAATCCCGCGCCTGCCGACGCCGCGCCTCGGCGAACATGGGCGGGAGGTGCTGCGCGAGGCGGGGCTGGATGAGGCCGCCATCGCGGCGCTGGTGCAAGCGCGGGCGCTGATTCTGCCGGGGTGAGATCAGCGCGTCGGGCCGGCGCGGGAATATCCCTGCACCGGGTGGCCATCCCGGCTGTGGGGGCGGACCTGAACGGGGCCGCCGCCCATCGCGCCCAAGGGTTGCAAGGTGGGGCGGCGGTAGATCGAGGGGATGGCGTGGCCGGGATAGTCGCGCAGCTGCGGGTCTGCCTCCATGTCGGGCCAGTTGCGTGGTGGCCAGTTGCTGTCTGAACGGATGGACTCCGCCCAGCGTCGTGTACGGAGTCAGGCCGCGCCGCCCCCGACCCCGGGGCCGCGCTCATAGGCACGCTCGATCTCGAAACGAGCGGCCTTGAGCACTTCCGCGGGATTGCTCGCCCGAAGGCCGATGCGGATGCCAATCGCGTTATTGATCCGATCCATCGCACGGTCTTCTTCGTTGCGCCCTGGGCCCGGCTCACGCCCGAGAAGCGCATTGTAGCGCTCCATGAACCAACTGATCGTCTCATTGCCCTCGACGGCCGCATAGGCTGGCAGCGCGCCGACACGACGCGCCAATTCACCGGCACCGACCATGTGCCGAAATGCGTCGGCAGGTCCGGAATCGCGTCCCGGTATCCCGATGCCACCGTTGCGGCACGGGCGAAATCGTAGACCTCACGGATCAACTGCTCAGCATTCGCTCGTCCTGCCGTGGATGACATGACGCAAGTCTCCTTGTTCGTTGTGGAGGGGGACTGGAAACGGGGAGCAGGAGTTGCCTGATGCTCAATCCCATTCGGAATCGCTGGCGAGTCGGCAAGCGGAGAGGGTCAGCACGCGGCCATCAAGCCGGACGTCCAGATCGCAGACATGGTCCAGGAATGGCGTGATCATTCGCTCCGCCTCGAAGGTATCGCCGGCCTCAAGACGAAGTCGGAGGGCCATGACCATGAAGGTCTGGCCGCGGTAGCTGAAGCGCAACGTTTTGTTCCGCCCGAGCCTGGCCTTCAGTGCTTCTGGCGAGAACTCCTCGCCGTTGAGCGTGATCGCGATAACCCGAGCTCCTTGCAGTTCGAGGGCATCAAGCCGGAGCCGAAACTCCGCATCTTGCCCGCTCCATCGCGTCGGCGGGCGGAGCGCTTCGCGAAGGCCGAGCAGCCCCGCGCAGAGCAGACCAGCAACGAGGAGCAGACGAGAGGCCGACGCGGGACCAAACGACGCATGTCTCCCTGGATGAGTGGAACACAAGAAGAACATATATGCCATGTCAAGGAAAAGTCGCTCTCGCGCAGAATCCTGCCGCGTGCGCGATGATCCGCCCCTCAAGGATTTCTTGCTCCCGCCACGCGGCTTACCCAGGATGTGAGACTGCCCACCGGAGCCCGCCGCATGACGATACTTCCCCGCCGCAGCCTGCTCGCCGCCCCCATGGCTCTCGCCGCCCCTTCCATGGTCGCGGCCCAGGGTGCCCGCACGCTACGCTTCGTGCCGCAATCCGATGTGACGGTGCTGGATCCGCTCTGGTCCACCGCCTTCGTCAGCCGCAACCACGCCTACCTGGTCTACGACACGCTCTACGGCACCGACGCCAATTTCGCGCCCCAGCCGCAGATGGCCGAGGGCCATGTCGTCGAGGATGACGGCCGCACCTGGACCATCACGCTGCGCCCCGGCCTGCGCTTCCATGATGGCGAGCCGGGGCGCGCGGCGGATGCGGTGGCGAGCCTGCGCCGCTGGGGCGCGCGCGACGCCTTCGGCCAGGCGCTCTTCGCCGCGACGGACGAACTCACCGCCCTCGATGACCGCCGCCTGCGCTTCCGCCTGAAGAAGCCCTTTCCTCTATTGCCCGCGGCGCTCGGCAAAACGACGGTCACCGTCCCCTTCATCATGCCCGAGCGCCTGGCCCGCACAGATCCCGGCACGCAGGTGAGCGAGATCGTAGGCTCGGGCCCCTATCGCTTCGTCCCCGGCGAACGCGTGGCCGGCGCGCGCACCGTCTATGCGCGCTTCGAGAACTATGTGCCCCGCGAGGGCGCGCCGAGCTTCACCGCCGGCGGCAAGGTGCCGAACTTGGATCGCGTCGAATGGGTGGTGATGCCAGATGCAGCGACGGCTTCCGCCGCGCTCCAGGCGGGCGAGGTGGATTGGTGGGAACAGGCGGTGACGGACCTGCTGCCCACGCTGCGCCGCAATCGCAACATCGAGATCTCCACGCTCGAAACCTCGGGCTGGGTGGGCTTCCTGCGCTTCAACCATCTGCAGCCGCCCTTCAACAATCCGGCCATCCGCCGCGCCATCCTGGGCGCCATCAACCAGCCGGACTTCATGCAGGCCATCGTCGGCAACAACCCCGATCTCTGGCGCGGCAATGTCGGCGTCTTCACGCCGGGCACGCCGCTGGCCAATGACGAGGCGATGGCGGCACTCACCTCGCCGCGCGATCTCGACCGCGTGCGGCGCGAATTGACGGCGGCGGGCTATAGCGGGCAGCGCATGGTGCTGATCGTGCCCACGGACTTACCCTTCCTAAGAGCAATGTCCGAGGTGGGTGGCGACCTGTTCCGCCGCATCGGCATCAACCTCGACTACCAGGCGCTGGACTGGGGCACGGTGCTCTCCCGCCGCACCTCGCGCGAGCCGGTGGAGCGCGGCGGCTGGTCCGCCTTCTTCACCTTCGGTGGCGGGCAGGATTTCGCCTCGCCGGCCGGGCATCTGGGCCTGCGCGGCAATGGCACGAATGGCTGGATCGGCTGGCCCGACAGCCCGGAGCTGGAGAACCTCCGCAACGCCTGGTTCGACGCGCCCGACCTCGCGGCGCAGCAGGCCATCGCGCGGCGCATCCAGGCGCAGGCCATGCAGGATGTGCCGATGATCCCGCTCGGCCAGTATTTCCTGGCCACCGCGCATCGCCGCAACGTCTCGGGGATCGTGCAGGGCGCGCCGTTGTTCTGGAATGTCCGGAAGAGCTGAGCTGTGAGGACGCTTCACCGCTTCGATGCATGCACCGAGGCGGATCCTGCTCAGATCAGCGGCGCCACGACACGCCGCGCACCGAGCATGCCGATCGCGGCCTCCACGCCATAGGCGGAGCGCAGCGTCTCGGGCGTGATGAGCGCGTCGGGCGCGGCCGGCCCCTGCGCGCCGCCCGCGCTCACCAGCATCACCGCATCGGCCAGCAGCAGGGCGTGGTCGGGCTGGTGCGTCGTCATCAGCACGGCGAGGCCGTCGCGTTGCGCGAGCGCGCGCACCTCGCGCAGGACCAGCGCCTGGTTGCCGAAGTCGAGGCTCGCGGTGGGCTCGTCCAGGATGATCGCGGAGCCGCCCTGGGCCAGCGCACGGGCGATCAGCACCAGTTGCCGCTCGCCGCCGGAGAGCTCCGTCACCGGGCGATCGGCCAGATGCGCGATGGAAAGGCGATCGAGCGCCGCCTCGGCCGCCGCATGGTCGGCCGCACCCGGCGCGGCAAACAGGCCGAGCCGCGCCGCCCGGCCCATCGCCACCACCGCGCGTGCCGAATAGGCGAAGCCGCCCTGCGCCGCCTGAGGCACATAGGCGAGGCGCTGCGCAACCTCGCGCCGCGAGAGCTTCGCCAGCGGCCGCCCCTCCAGCGTCACATCGCCGGCCAGCGCCGGCAGCAGGCCCAGCAGCGTGCGCAGCAGCGTCGTCTTGCCGCCGCCATTGGGGCCGAGGAGGCAGAGCACCTGGCCCGCGCGCAGCGTCAGGTTCAGCCCGGCAAGCACCGATCTGCGGCCATGGCCCACGGCAAGGGCGCGCGCCTCAAGCATGCCGCCCCCGCGCCAGCAGCCAGAGAAACAGCGGCGTGCCGAGCAGCGCCGTCAGCACGCCCAGCGGCAGTTCGGTGCGGCCCAGATTGCGCGCGGCCGTGTCCACCGCCAGCAGGAAGGCCGCCCCCAGCAGCATGGAGAGCGGGATGAGCCGCCTGAGATCCGGCCCTCCCAGCATCCGCGCCATATGGGGCACGACGAGGCCGATCCAGCCCACCGCGCCGGCCAGCGCGGTGACGGCGGCGGTGGCCAGCGTCGCCCCCGCCACGGCCGCGCCCCGCAACAGCGTGGTGTTGGCGCCGAGCGCCCGGGCCTCGTCCTCGCCCAGCGTCAGCAGGTTCAGCCGCCAGCGGAGGAGCACGAGCACCGCGAGGCCGAGGGCGGCCGGGATCGCCGCCGCCAGCACGTCGCCGCGCGTCACCGCGTTCAGCGAGCCGAGCAGCCAGAAGGTGATGGCGGGCAACTGGTTATAGGGGTCGGCCAGGATCTTCAGCAGGCTGATGGCGGCCCCCATCAGGGCGCCCAGCGCGATGCCGGCGAGAATCAGCAACAGCGTCGGATCGCCTCGCCCACGCACCAGGGCGGCGAGGCCGGCCACCCCCGCCACCGCGGCCACGCCGCCCGCGAAGGCCAGGCCCTGGATCGCCGCCACCGGCAACCCGAGGAAGATGCCCAGCACCGCCCCCAGCGAGGCGCCGGCCGAGACGCCCAGCAGGTCGGGCGAGGCCAGCGGGTTGCGGAACATCCCCTGGAAGGCGGCACCCGCTCCGGCCAGCGCCGCGCCGACGAGGATGGCGGCTGCCACGCGCGGCGCGCGGATGTTCCAGAAGACGATGGCCGCCGGCCCCTCCTCCCGCCCCAGCAGGATGTCCAGCAATTGGCCGGGCGGGATCGGGAAGCGCCCGAAGGCCAGCGCCAGCAGCACGGCGCCGGCCAGCGCGGCCAGCGCCAGGCCCCAGGCAAACGCGCCGTGCATCAGCCCGGCAGGGCCGGCCGCAGCAGCGCCGCGATCTGCGAGGGCTCGGGCCGGCGATGGTAGAAGAGCGTGTGGAACTCCGCGACGCGCTCGGCCAGCGTTTCCGTCGGTGCCAAGCCGAAGAGCACCGGCATCCAGATCAGCCCCAGCAGCCGGTTCACAGCGGGCGGGAAGTCCACCCAGCCGAAGGGCAGGCCGGGCGCCAGCACCAGCCTGTTCGCCCGCACCGCCGGCAGCGCGCGCCAGAGCGGGTCCTGCCGCGCATGGGCCGGAAAATCGGGATGGATGGCGATGATACAGTCGGGGTTCCAGGCCAGCACCTGCTCCAGGCTGATCTGCGTCAGCCCGCCCGGCCCCAGCGCGCGGCCCGCCACGTTCAGCGCGCCGGCGAATTCGATGATCTCGGTGTTGATGGAACCCGCAAGGCCCGTCTCCAGCCCGCGCGGCCCTCGCACATAGAGCACGCGCGGCCGCCCGCGCTGGCCGAGGCGCGCGGCATGCGCCTCCGCCTCGGTCAGGATGCGCTGGGCCGCCTCGGCGCGCAGATCGGCGTCCTTGCGGCGGCCCAGAATGTCGCCCAGTTGGCGATAGGTTTCGGGAATGCGCGCCAGCGCGCCGTCCAGCAGCAGCGTCGGGATGCCGGTCTGCTCCTGCACGCGGTTCGCGAGGCTGACGAAGCTCGGCCCCACGCTGCCATAGTCGAGCACGAGGTCGGGGCGATGGCGCAGCACGGCCTCGATATTGGCGGTGTTGTCGCGGCCAGTGAGGCGCCCGGTCTCAGGCAGGGCGGCCGCTGCCTCGGTGAGGAAGCTCGCTTCCAGCCGGCTTGGCGGGCGGGCGGGCCAGCCGGCGAGCAGCTCGGGCGCCAGCGTGTAGAGCAGGATGGCGGCAGGCGGGCCGGCGGCCAGGACACGGCTCACCTTCTCCGGCAACCGCGCCGCGCGCCCCACCGAATCCCTGACATCCCGTGCCAAAGCGGGCGAAGCGAGGGGTGTCGCGAGCAGCGCGCGGCGGAACATCATCTTTCCTTGGGCAGGCCCGGCGCGTCGAAGCCGTGCCGGTCAAGGATCATCTGGCCCTGGGGCGAGAGAATGAACAGGGCCAGCCGCGCCGCCTCCGCGCGGGGCTCCAGCAGCAGCATGCCGTAATCGGCGAAGACGGCGAGCGCCTCGGGCACCTCGACACGCTGCAGCCGTGGATCGGCCCGCAGCGCCAGCACCGCATTCGTGCAATAGGTGAGGAAGAGGTCGGCGGCCCCGCGCTCGAACTGCCAGGCGTAGAGGTCACGCCCCGCCGGTGGGCGGGCGGAGTCAGGGCCACCGGTCAGCGTCAGCGCCTTGGCTTCCAGGGCCGCGCGCGCGCCGGGCCGCACCGCCTCGGCCCGGGCGAAGAGGGCGAAGGCGTAGTCGCCCGCCGGGTCGGCGCGCGGCGTGGAGGTGCCCAGGCGGATCGCCGGATCAAGCATGCGGGCCAGCAGCGTCTGTGGCGTCACCTCCAGCTCCGGCCGTGCCAGGGCGCAGAGCCGGTTGCGGGCGAAGAGCACCACCGGCATGCGCCGCGTCTCGGCCAGCGCCTGGGGATGCGCCATGTTCGCGCTGGCGAAGAGGTCGAAGCCCTCGCCGCTCGCGATGCGTTGCCGCAGCAGGCCGGAGGGCGCGTAGGTCTCCGTCACCGGCACGCCGCCCGGGCTGGCGGCGAAGGCGGTGGCGACCTCGGAGAGCGCCGCCCGCAGGCTGCCGGCCGCGGCGAGGCGCAGCGGCTCGGCCTGGACGGGGGCGGCCATCAGCAAAGCGGCGAGGACCAGGCGCTTCACGAGGTGGGCTCGGGCTGCGCGGCGTTCGGGAAGAAGAGCTGCTCGCCACTGATCTTGTAGCCGGCGATCGCGGCCTGGCCGGCGGGCGAGACGATCCAATCCACGAAGGCCTGGCCGTCCGCCGCCTTCACATGGGGGTGGCGCGCCGGGTTCACCAGCATCACGCCGTACTGGTTGAACAGGCGCGGGTCGCCCTCGGTCAGCACGCGCAGATCCTGCCGGTTGCGGAAGGAGAGCCAGGTGCCGCGGTCCGCCAGGATATAGGCGTTCTGTGCGGCCGCCGTGTTCAGCGCCGGGCCCATGCCCTGGCCCACGGCGCGATACCAGCTGCCGGACGGCTCCACGCCCGCCTGCTGCCAGAGGCGCAGCTCCGCCGCATGGGTGCCGCTGCGGTCTCCGCGGCTGACGAAGGGCGCGCGCGCCTCGGCGATGCGGCGCAGGGCGGCCACCGCATCGCGCGAGCCGGCGATGCGCGCGGGGTCGCTGGCCGGGCCGATGATGACGAAATCGTTGAACATCACGTGCTGGCGGCGCGTGGCGAAGCCCTCGGCCACGAAGCGCTCCTCCGCCGCGCGGTCATGCACGAACACCACATCCGCGTCGCCGCGCCGGCCCACATCCAGCGCCTGGCCGGTGCCCAGCGCCACGACGCGCGCGGTGATGCCGGTCTGCTCGCGGAAGAGCGGCAGGATATGGCCGAAGAGGCCCGATTGCTCGGTGCTGGTGGTGCTGCTGATGGTGATCAGGCGCTCCTGCGCCACGGCGGGGGTGGCGAGCAGCAGGAGGGCAAGAAGGGTTCGGCGCATCATTCCAGGATGTCTCCGCGCAGGAAGGCCCGGGCCTCCGCGCTCTGGGGTTGCGAAAAGAAGGTCTCGGCGGGCGCCTGCTCGACCAGGCGGCCGCGATGCAGCAGCAGGATCTCGCCGGCCAGGCGGCGGGCCTGATGCAGGTCATGCGTCGTCATCACGACCTTCACGCCGCGCGCGGCGGCGCGGGCGAGGATCCCTTCCACCGCGCGCGTGGCGGCGGGGTCCAGGCTCGCGGTCGGTTCGTCGAGGAAGAGGATGTCGGGCTCCAGCGCCAGCGCGCGGGCCAGCGCCACGCGCTGCTGCTCGCCGCCCGAGAGCAGGCGGGCGGGGCGATGGGCCAAGTGCGGCAGGCCCACCTCCTCAAGTGCCACGGGGATGCGGCGAGCGTCGTCGATGCCGGCGAGCGACAGCGCGTGCGCGATGTTCTGCGCCACGCTGCGGCGGAGCAGCACGGGCTTCTGGAAGAGCATGGCCTGGCGGCCGATGCCCTTGCTCACCACCATGCCCGCGCTGGGTGGCAGCAGCCTGTGCAGCAGGCGCAGCAGCGTGGACTTGCCCGCGCCATTTGGGCCGATCAGGAGGCTGGGCGCGCCCGGTCCGATGGTGAAGTCGAGGTCCTCCAGCAGGGGCAGGCCGCCCACGCTATAGCCGAGCCCTTCGGCGCGCAGCACGGGCCCGCTCATCCCGACCACCGGGCGGAGGCCTCGCGCAGCAGCTGCGCCGCGGCGTTCACGCCGAGCACGATCGCCATCAGCACGATCCCGAGGCCCAGCGCCAGCGGCAGGTCACCCTTGCTGGTCTCCAGCGCGATGGCGGTGGTCATCACCCGTGTGAAGCCCTCGATATTGCCGCCCACCACCATGACGGCGCCGACCTCGGCCGAGGCGCGGCCGAAGCCCGCCAGCAGCACCGTGAGCAGGGCGAAGCGGCCATCCCACAGCAGGGTGCGGACGGCGCGGCCGGGGCCTGAGCCGAGCGAGCGCAACTGCTCGGCATATTCCTCCCACATGCCCTCCAGCACCTGCCGCGTGAGGGCGGCGAGGATGGGGGTGATGAGCACCGCCTGGGCGATGACCATGGCCGTCGGCGTGAAGAGCAGGCCAAAGCCGCCGAGCGGACCGGAGCGCGAGAGCAGGATGTAGATGACAAGCCCGGCGACGACCGGCGGCAGGCCCATCAGCGCGTTCAGCAGCACCAGCAGGCCCTGCCGCCCGGGGAAGCGCGCCACCGCCAGCAGCGCGCCCAGCGGCAGGCCGATGCAGGCCGCGATCAGCGTGGCGGTCAGCGAGACGCGCAGGCTGAGGGCGATGATCGCCCAGAGCCCCGCATCGCCCGCGGCGACGAGGCCGAGCGCCTGCTGGAATGCGGCCCCGAGGTCTTGCATGACGCGGCTGTAAGGCCGGCGCCCGGTGGCGTCCACGGCCATGCGTGTTGATGATTTGCCGAATATTGCCGATATCTGCCGGATGGAGATTTGGACCCTGAAGGAGGCGGCGGGCTTCCTCCGCCTCTCTGAACGTGCGCTCTACGATCTGGCCCGCGCCCGCCGCCTGCCGGCGGCGCTGATCGGTGGCAAATGGGTCTTCCCGGCCGAGGCGCTGCGTCGCTGGCTCGTGGACCAGGCCGAGGCGGGGGGCCGCGCCGCCCCGCCGCCCATCCTGGCCGGCAGCCATGACCCACTGCTGGATTGGGCGGTGCGGCAATCAGGCTGCGGTCTGGCGCTGCGCGCGGGCGGCAGCCTGGAGGGGCTGGACGCGCTGGTGGCGGGCAGCGCGGTTGCGGCCGCCCTCCATCTGCGAGACGAGGAGGGCGGCTTCAACGAGGCCGCGGTGCGGGCCGCCCTGCCGGGTGCGCCGCTGGTGGGCCTCACCTGGGCCTGGCGCGAGCAGGGGCTCATCACGCCGCCCGGCAACCCGGCCGGGCTGGCCGCCATCGCCGACCTCGCGCGGCCTGGATTGCGCGTGATCGGCCGCCAGCCGCGCGCCGGCAGCCATGTGGCGCTGGTGGGATTGCTGAGTGATGCCGGCGTGCCGTTGCGCGACGTGGCCTTCCTGCCCGAACCCGCTTTGGCCGAGGATGAGGTGGCCGCCGCCGTGCTGCGTGGAGCGGCCGATGTGGGGTTCGGAATCCGGGCCGAAGCGGCCCGCGCCGGCCTCGGCTTCGTCCCCTTGCTGCGCGAGCGTTTCGACCTGGTGCTGCACCGGCGCGACGCCTTCGAGGCGCCGATGCAGGCGCTGCTGGCTTTCGCGCGCACACCGCTCTTCGCAGAGCGCGCCACGCGGATGGGCGGCTACGACGTGACGGAGGCGGGGCGCGTCGCGTTCAACCTCTGACTACGCGTGGAGGACTTCCTCTTCCTCCTCGATCTGCAGCGCGTCGTTGAAGCGGTTGAAGAAGCCACAGAGCGTGATCCGCAGGGTCAGCTCCACGATCTGCGCCTCGGTGAAGTGCTCCAGCAACTCGGCATGCAGCTTCGGCGTGACGCGGTTCGGCGTCTCCCAGGCGACCTTGGCGTAGCGGATCACCAGCCGGTCCACAGCGTCGAATTCCGCGGGAAGGTCCGCATCCATGATGCTGTCCACCGCCTCGGGCGAGACGCCGGCCACCACCAGGAAGGGCTTGTGGTGCGCCACGCAGTAATGGCACTCGTTGAGGCGGGAGACGACGACGATGGCGATCTCGAGGTAGCGCTTGGGCAGCGTCGCCGCCGCGCGCAGCTCCATCAGCATCGGCATGAGGTGGCGCAGCGCCGCCGGCACATGCGCAAAGACCGCCACCTGGTTGCGGAAGGGGCCATATTGCCCCGCGAAATCCTCATAGATCGCCGCGAGGTCGGGGGGCAATTCGTGGGAGGGGATGGAACGCACGCGGGCCATGGCTCTGCTCCTGTCGGGGGTGCAGGGAGCCTGGACCGCTCCGGTGCGGTGTTCAATCCACACTCGCGCCCGATGCGCGGACCACCGGCGCCCAGCGCGCCGTTTCCTCCGCCATGAAGCGCGCGAAGTCGGCGCGGCTCGGCGAGGGGCGGGGCAGGCTGCCGCCGGCCGAGAGCCGGGCCTGCAGATCCGGCTCGGCCAGGGCAGCGACGGTTTCGCGATGCAGGCGCTCCAGGATGGGCTCGGGCGTCTGCGCCGGCGCCACCACGCCGAACCAGCCGGTGGAGACGATGTCCACGCCGCCCTCGCGCAGCGTCGGCACATCAGGGAAGGCGGGGATGCGCTCGGTGCCCGTGGCGGCGATGGCGCGCACCCGGCCCGAGCGCGCCAGTTCCGCCACCGCGCTGACCGACTGGAACAGCACCTGGATGCGGTTTTCGATCAGGTCCGTGTTCATCTGCCCACCCGCGTTGTATGGGATGTGAGTCAGCTCGATCCCCGTGGCCTGGGCGAATTGCGCGCCGGCCAGATGCTGCGAGGAGCCGGCGCCGACCGAGCCGAAATTGATCTGCCCCGGCCGTGCCCGCGCATAGGCCACGAACTCCGCCAGATTCGTCACCGGCAAGGCGGGCGGGATGACCATGAGGTTGGGCACCACCGCCATCAGGCTGACCGGCGCGAAGTCCGCCACCGGATCGAAGGGCAGGCTGCGGTACAGGGTGCGGTTCACCGCGTTGCTGGCGATGCTGGCGAGGCCCAGCACATAGCCATCCGGCGCGGCGCGCGCCACGACCGTCATGCCGATATTGGTGCCCGCGCCAGGCCGGTTCTCGATCACGATCTGCTGGCCGATCCGGCCAGAGACGCGCTCCATCACCAGCCTCGCGGTCACGTCGCCCGCGCCGCCCGCGGGGCCCGGCACGATGAAGCGGATCGGCCCGCGCATGGGCCAGGCGTCCTGCGCCTGGGCGGCGAGGGGCAGCAGCGGGGTGGCCAGGAGGAGGCGGCGCGAGAGGGGCATGGCAGGCAACTCCGATTCCGCCCCGGCAATAGGCGGCGCCCCCCGCGCCCGCAAGCGCCGCTTGTGCGCGCGCGCGGGCGGGGCGAGACTCGCGGCCGACAGGCAAGGGGATGATCCGATGCGGGATGTGCTGGGCTGGCGGAAGAAGTTCGGGGTGATGGGGCCTTCCACCAACACGGTGGTGCAGCCGGATTTCGACATGATGCGCCCGCCCGGTGTCACATCGCATTACAGCCGCATCTTCACGCCCAACGCGCATGCGGTCAGCAACGAGACCTTCCGTGCCGGCGCCGAGCTGATCGGCAAGAACACGCTGGACGCCGTGCGCAGCGTGATGACCTGCGAGCCGGACTACCTGGTGATGGGGATGAGCGCCGTCACCTTCTTCGATGGCGTGAAGGGGGCGGACCGTTTCGTCGCGAGCGTGGAGGAGGTGAGCGGCCTCAAGGTCAGCGTCGGCTCGCATTCCTGCCACGCCGCACTCCAGGCCTATGGCGGGGTGAGGCGGCTGGCCATCCTCTCGCCCTATTGGCCCAGCATGAATGCCGAGGTGATCCGCTATTTCGGCGACATGGGCTACACCACGGTGCGCGACCGCGCCCTGCAATGCCCCCGCTGGACCGCCATCGCCGAGGTGACGCCGGCCGAGCTCGTTCCCGTACTGCGCGAGCTGGATGGCGATGATGTGGACGCGATCGTACAGGTCGGCACCAACCTCTCCATGGTGCGCCTCGCCGCCGCGGCCGAGATGTGGCTGGGGAAACCCGTCATCGCCATCAACACCGCCACCTGGTGGCATGCGCTGCGCGCCAATGGCATCACCGACAGGATGGACGGCTTCGGCCGTCTCATGGCGGAGTTCTGAGCATGCGTTTCGACGAGATCACGGCGCCCACGCCGACCGAAGAAAGCCTGGCGGCCGAGGCCGCCGCCATCGACGCGCTCCTGGATGCGGGGGACCGCGCCGCGGCGATCAAGCAATGGGATGCTGCGCGCCGCAGCTACGACACATGGTCCGCGCTCGTGCATCTGCGCTTCGCGCAGGACACGGCGAACGAGGAAGCCAAGGCGGCGCGCGAATACGCCGACAAGCTCTCGCCCGTCGCCACCGGGCATGAGGTGGCGATCAAGCGCCGCCTGCTGGCCGACCCCGACCCTGCGACCATCGAGGCGCTGGTGGGCCCCCATGTGCTGCGCCTCTGGGAGACGGACATCACCACCTTCGATCCCGTCATCGCGGCGGACCTGGAGGAGGAGGCGAAGCTCTCCGCGCGCTACACAGCGCTGTTGGCCTCCGCGAAGATCGAGCTGGACGGCAAGGTTCTGAACCTCTCCGGCCTTGCCCCCTACGCCGAGCACGCCGACCGCGCCATGCGCCATGCGGCCGAGGCGGCACGCTGGGAGTTCTTTGCCAAGAACGGGGCTGAGCTGGACGAGATCTATGACGCGCTGGTGAAGCTGCGCCACGGCATGGCGGTGAAGCTGGGCGATACGAATTTCATCCCGCTCGCCTATCGCCGCATGCGGCGCGTGGATTACGACGCGGCGGACGTCGCGCGCTATCGCGAGGAGGTGTTGCGCCATGTCGTGCCACTGGTGGCGAAGCTGCTGGAAGCGCGGCGCGCGCATTTCGGCTGGGACCGCCTGCGCCACTGGGACGAGGCGCTGATCGACCCCGCCGGCAACCCCGCGCCGATCGGCGATCACGACACGCTGGTGACCGCGGCCCAGACCATGTTCGACCGGATGGACCCGCGGCTCGCCGAATTCTATCACCTGATGCAGGCCGGCGGCTTCCTTGACCTGAAGAACCGTCCGGGCAAGGCGGGGGGCGGCTTCTGTACCTCCTTCCCCACGGTCGGCGTGCCCTTCATCTTCGCCAACTTCAACGGCACGCATCATGATATCGGCGTCTTCACGCACGAGATGGGGCACGCTTTCCAGTGCTGGGAAAGCCGCAACCTGCCGGGCATCGATCAGCTCTGGCCCACCATGGAGGCGGCGGAGATCCACTCCATGGGCCTCGAATTCCTGACGCATCCCGAGATGGGGCTGCTGGTAGGAGAGGAGGCCGCCGACCGCTTCCGCCGGATGCACCTGATCTCCTCGCTCGCCTTCCTGCCCTATGGCGTCTGCGTGGACCACTTCCAGCATGAGGTGCACGCGAACCCCAACGCCACGCCGGCCGAACGCCACGCGATCTGGCAGCGGCTGGAGCGGCTCTACATGCCCTGGACCGACTACGGGGACCTGGCCTACCCCGCCAAAGGCGGGCGCTGGCAGGCGAAGCAGCACATCTACAACAGCCCCTTCTACTACATCGACTACACGCTCGCCCTGTGCTGCGCGATGCAGTTCTGGGTGAAGTCGCGGCACGATGCGAAGGCCGCGCTGGATGACTATGTGGCGCTCTGCGCGCGCGGCGGCTCGGCGCCCTTCCAGGAACTTGCGCATGGTGCGGGGCTGGTTTCGCCTTTCGCCGCGGGCGCGCTGGCGGAGGTGGTGCGGGAGGCGGAAGCGGCGCTTGGCTAGGGCATTTCTCGCCATCCTGGGCGGCGGGCTGCTGCTGGTCTGGCCCGCCGCGCTGAATCTCTATCCGCTCGTCTTCGTGGATAGCTTCACCTATATCCGCCAGACGACGATGGGCGTGCCGCCCTGGGACAAGTCGCTCACCTACGGGGCGGCGATCCATGCGTTGCATCTCGCCTGGTCTCTCTGGCCGGTGCCGGTGGCGCAGGGGCTGCTCGCCTCCTGGCTGCTCTGGCTCACGCAGCGGGCGCTCCGGGAGGCGCCGACGGCTGGCGCGCATCTGCTGGTCTGCGCCGGGCTGGCGGCGCTGACCTCGGCCCCCTGGTTCCTCGCCACCGTGATGCCGGATGCGCTGACGGCGTTGGGCCCGCTCTGCCTCTTCCTGCTGGGATTCGGCCGGCTGTCGCGCGTCGAGGCCTTGGCCGTGGGCGTCTTCGGGGCGCTTGCCATCTCGGGCCACATGGCGCATCTGCCGGCCGCGCTCGCGCTGGTGGCGCTGACCGCGCTCCTCACGCGACGCCTCGCGCCCGTGCTGCGGGTCGCTGCACCCCCGCTGCTCGCGCTTCTGGTGCTGGCCAGCGCCAACGCCGCCGCCTTCGGCCGCTTCACCCCTTCGCCGCATGGCGCGATCTTCCTGCTGGCGCGCCTGCAGGATGACGGGCCGGCGCTGCGCCTCATGCAGGCGCGCTGCCCGGAGGAGCCCGGCTGGCGGCTCTGCGCCTTCCTCGACCGGCTGCCGATGGATGCGGAGGATTTCCTCTGGGGCATCAGCCCGATCAACAGCGAGGCCGATGGCAGCCTCCGCAAGCTGGGCGGCCTGCGCGCGGTGCCCGAGGCGCGGGAGATCGTGGCCGAGACGCTCGCCGCCTATCCGCGCGAGGTGGCGCTGGCGATGACCGGCAATGCGCTGCGGCAGCTTACCCTCTTCCGCGTGGGCGACACGCTGGTGCCCACCTCGCTCTTCAGCACGCGCGAAGTGATCGAGCACGGCTTCCCGGCCGAGGAGCTGGCACGCTTCGATGCAGGGCTGCAGGCGCGCGGGCTGCTGCCGGCCGCCGCCGCGCCCTTCCTGCTGCCACATCTGCCGGTGGTGTTGGCGGCGCTGCTGCTGGCGCCCTGGCTGCTCTGGCGGGCGGCCAAGGCGCGGAACCTGCCCTGCGCCGCCCTCATCCTCTTCGCGCTCGTCGCCATCGGCGGCAATGCCGCGGCGACGGGCGCGCTTTCCAAGCCGCTGAACCGCTACGAGGCGCGGATCATCTGGCTGCTGCCGGCGGCGGTCGGCCTGGCCTTCCTGCCCCTCAGGCGGCGCTGAAGGTGATGTCCTTGGCGCCGTCCCAGAGCACGGAGCGGCAGACCTTCGCCAGCCGGTCGAGATCGGCCGTGATGGTCAGGAAATGGTTGCCGGCCAGCTGCCCGGCCTTGCTGGCGAAGCAGCAGGGGCCATAGGCCACCAGGATCTCCGTCTCGCTCACCGAGGTCGGCATGCCGCCCGGATAGACGATGATCTGCCCCGGCGCGGGATAGCTGGTGGCGTTCTCATAGCCGATGGAGAGGTCGCGCTCGCCCATCGGGATCCAGCAGGCCTCGCCGCTCCAGCGGACATGGATGATGCGGTCCTTGTAGGGCAGCAGGTGGCGGAAGCGGCCCACGGTCTGCGGTGCCGCCTCGGTCTCGAAGCGCGCCTGGAAGATCTCGCCGCCGATATTGATGGTGATGTCGCTCACGATCCTGCCCTTTGCTGGAGTTGCGGGCGGAAAAAGCACGGCCCGCGCCTCAGGTCGAGGGGGTGATCCAGTCGGCCACGCGCCGGGCGAGCGCCGGGCCATCGCCCGCCAGCAGCAGGCGCTTCACGCGGGAGCGCTCGCCCGCCAGCAGATGGATGTCGGATTTGCGAAGGCCCAGCGCCCGGGCCAGGAAGGCGATGAGGGCGGCATTGGCGGCCCCCTCCACTGGGGGCGCCGAGAGCCGCAGGCGCAGATGCGTGCCCGCATCGGGCGTGGTGGCGACACCGTCCAGCTCGTCACGCCCCGCCCGCGGCGTCAGGCGGACCATGAGGCGCAGCCCCTGGGGCGTGACCTGGTAAGGCTCCGCCAATCAATCCTCCGTCAGAGCCGCCCCGTCGCCATCAGGACGATGACGATGATCAGGGCCACGCCCAACACGCCGATGCTGCCATGGCCGTAGCCGTAGCCATAGCCGCCGAGGCGGCCGCTGAACCCGCCCAGCAGCGCGAGGATGAGCAGGATGATGAGGATGGTGCCGAGCGGCATGGGGGCGGTCTCCCGGGTTTGGCGCGCGAGAAACCGAGCGCCTCCCGCAAACGCCTTCCCACAGGATGCCGTTGCCCGCGGTATGTTTTTTGCGTGCAACGATGCCGGGCGTTAGGCTCATCGGGGCAGAAGGGGATTTGGCATGGCTGATCCGCATCGCATCGTCATCGTCGGAGGGGGCGCCGGGGGCCTGGAGCTCGCCACCCGCCTCGGCAACCGCTACGGCAAGGGGAAGCGCGCGCAGGTGACGCTGGTCGAGCGCAGCCGCACCCATCTCTGGAAGCCGCTGCTGCATGCGGTGGCGGCCGGCAGCCTCGATCGCGCGCAGCATGAGCTGAACTACCTGGCCCAGGCGCATTGGCACCACTTCACCTACCGCTATGGCGAGATGGTGGGCCTCGACCGTGACGCGAAGGAGGTCCTGCTCGGCGCCATGCTGGACGAGGAGGGGCGCGAGATCACGCCGGCGAGCCGCCTTGGCTACGACACGCTGATCATTTCGGTGGGCTCCGTCACCAATGATTTCGGCACGCCGGGCGCGGCACAGCACGCCATCCCGCTCGAGACGCTGGACCAGGCAAGCCGCTTCAACCGCCGCCTCGTCAATGCCTGCCTGCGCGCCAATGCCCAGCCCGAGCCGGTGCGGCCGGGGCAGTTGCACGTGGCGATCATCGGCGCGGGTGCGACAGGCACCGAACTCGCGGCCGAACTGCACCGCACGGTGCGTGCCGTGGTGGCCTACGGGCTGGACCGCATCGAGCCCGAGCGCGACATCCGGATCATGCTGGTGGAGGCGGCCCCGCGCATCCTGCCCGCGCTGCCGGAGCGCATCTCGGCCGCGACCAGCGAATTGCTGGCGAAGATGGGCGTGGAAGTGCATGCCGGCACGCGCGTGGCGGAGGTGCGGGCCGATGGCGTCGTGCTGGCCGATGGCGGCTTCCTGCCGGCCGAGCTGACGGTCTGGGCCGCCGGCGTGAAGGGCGCGGATTTCCTGAAGGAGATCGGCGGCCTCGAGACCAACCGCATCAACCAGCTCAAGGTGCTGCCCACGCTGCAGACCACGCGGGACGAGAGCATCTTCGCGCTGGGCGACTGCGCCTCCTGCCCGCGGGAGGGGTCGGAGCAGCCCATCCCGCCCCGCGCGCAGGCGGCGCATCAGCAGGCGAGCCACATGTACACCCAGATCGAGCGCATCCTGGACGGCAAGCCGCTCGAGCCTTTCGTCTATCGCGACTTCGGCTCGCTCGTCTCGCTCGGCAAGTACAGCACCGTGGGCAGCCTGATGGGCTTCCTGGTCGGCAAGTCCATGTTCATCGAGGGCTACTTCGCGCGGTTGATGTACCGCTCGCTCTACAAGATGCACCAGACGGCGTTGCATGGCGGCGCGCCCACCGCCTGGCGCAGCCTCGCGAGCCTCGTCTCGCAAAGGGCGGAGCCTGGTGTCAAACTCCACTGAACCATCAGCAGGGGAGGAAGAGCATGGATCGCAGGATGCGCCTGTTCGGCATCTGGGGCACGGCCATCGGGAGCGTTGGCGTCATCATCTTCGGCGTGCTGCTGATGCAGGTGATGGATGACCCCAAGGCCCGCACCGCCGGGCTGAAATGGGGCTTCATCCTGATGGCGCTGCTGGGCGGCATGGGCGTCTTCGTGCTCAGCATGGTGCTGGGCAAGCGCAAGGCGCGTCAGGACTGAACAGGCGGCGCCCGTCCCGGCGCGGCAAGCGCCACGGGCAGTCCTGCGCAGGCCGCGCATGCGTTTGCCGTCGCAGGACCCGCCGACGCGCGTCAGCTTCGCCCGTAATTGTCTTCGAGCCGGACGATATCGTCCTCGCCGAGATAGGACCCGACCTGCACCTCGATGAGCGCCAGCGGGATCATCCCCGGGTTCTCCAGCCGGTGCACGCAGCCCAGCGGCAGGTAGACCGACTGGTTCTCCGACAGCAGCAGGCTCTCCGCATCCCGATGCACCCGCGCCGTGCCCTTCACCACCACCCAGTGCTCGGCCCGGTGATGGTGCTTCTGCAGCGAAAGCCGCCCGCCCGGGCGCACCACGATCTGCTTCACCTGGAAGCGGTCGCCCATGATCAGCCCCTCGTAATGGCCCCAGGGGCGGTACATCCGCCGGTGCTCGCTCGCCTGCTTCAGGCCGCGCGCCTTCAGGCGCTCCACCATCCGCTTCACATCCTGCGCGCGCGAACGCGGCAAGGCCAGCACCGCGTCGTCTGTCGTGACAACCACCACATCCTTCAAGCCCAGCACCGCCGTCAGGATGCCCTCCGAGCGCACGTAGCAGCCCTCCGCGTCCAGCAGCTCCACCGGGCCCTTGGCCGCATTGCCCGCCGCATCCTTCGCCGTCGCCTCCCACAGCGCGTCCCAGCTGCCCACATCGCTCCAGCCCAGATCCGCCGGAACCACCGCGGCGTGCCGCGTGCGCTCCATCACCGCATAGTCGATCGAGATCGCCGGCGCCTCGCGGAACGCCTCCGCGCCCAGCCGGATGAAGTCCAGGTCCCGCATCGCGCCGTCCAGCGCCGCGCGCGCCGCCGCCAGCACGGCCGGCGCATGCTCGCGCAGCTCGGCGATCAGGGTGCCCGCCGTCGCCACGAACATGCCGCTGTTCCAGACATGCCGCCCGCCCGCCACCAGCCGCTCGGCCGTCGCGCGCTCGGGCTTCTCGGTGAAGCTCTGCACCGCCTGCACGCCCGGCACCTCGGCCAGCGCCTCGCCCAGCTCGATGTAGCCGAAGCCGGTATGCGCCTCGGTCGGGCGCATGCCGAAGGTGACGATGCGCCCGCCGCGCGCCGCCACGGCCGCGCGCTCCAACGCCGCATGCAGCGCCGCCACATCGCCGATCGCGGCATCGGCCGCCATGATCCAGAGCACCGCGTCAGGCTGCGCCTCGGCCACCAGCAGCGCGGCGACCGCGATGGCGGGCGCGCTGTTGCGCCCCTCGGGCTCCAGCACGATCTGCGGGTTGGCGATGCCCGCGTCGCGCAGCTGCTCCGCCACCAGGAAGCGATGTGCCTCGCCCACCACCACCACCGGCGGCGCGAAGCCCGGGCCGGCCGCGCGGCGCGCCGTCTCCTGCACCATGCTCTGATCGGAGAGCAGCGGCCAGAACTGCTTGGGGTTGGACTCGCGCGACAGCGGCCACAAGCGGCTGCCCGTGCCGCCGGAAAGGATCACGGGAACAATGTCAGGAACGCTCATCACCGACCTCTCAGAACCTCCCCAACGCTTTCCCTCACAATCCCGGTGATTTCATGGCACACCAAGGCCCAATCACCCTTGTCCCGACAAGCCGCGAAAGGCGACCGGCTGGTCGCCCGGCCTGCGGCCACGGGCAAGTCGTCGCATCGCGGCGGCAGCGCCGCTCTACGGCGCCCGCGCCCTGCTCCTCAGCCCAGCGCCTCGATCTCGGCACGCGTCATCAGGTCCGCGTATTTCTGGCCCATGTCGAAGAGGTTCGCCTCATGCGGCGCGATGGCGCGGTCGCCCACGCAATCCGTCGCGACGATGCTGCGGAAATCATGCTGCAACGCGTCCACCACGGTCGCCCGCACGCAGCCGGAGGTGGTGCAGCCCGTCACGACCAGCGTGTCCACACGCCGCATGGTCAGGAAACCCGCGAGGTTCGTGTCGAAGAAGGCGGACGCCCCGCGCTTGCGCACCACGAGTTCGCCCGGGACAGGCGTGAGTTCGGGGATGATCTGCGAGAGCGGCGAGGTCTCGGTCAGCTTCAGCAGCGAGGGGGCCTTCAGCGTGAAGACGCCCGCATCCGAGCCATCCTCGGCATAGACGACGCGGGTATGCGCGACGGGCCATCCTTTGCGCCGCGCATGGGCCAGCAGATGGACGGTCTGCTCGATGGCCGGGCCGATATTGCCGCCGCCGAATTGCGACGGGTCGGCGAAGCCCACGACGTAGTCCACGATGACCAGCGCCGGCGCCACGCCGAAGCCGGCGCGGCGGCCCAGCCCCTGGCGCGCGTAGATTTCCTCATCCGTTTCCGTCATTGCACGCTCTCCAGGTCTCGCAGGCTTTGAATCATGCTGGTGCGCAGCAGATGGGCGCGATGCCGTGCGGGGTCGGCCACCGTCGCGCGCAAGTCATCCAGGAAGGCCTGCCGGACCGCCGGGTCCCGCTGGTTCAGGATGCTGCGGTTGCGCAATGCCTGCTGCTGCACGACGTCCAGCGCCACCTTGCGGCGCTGCCGCTCGTAACGCCCCATCGTCGCGGGTGGCGCGCCCCGCCATACGGCCGCGAGCTTCTCGGCCAGGTTCAATGCGTCATGGATGCCGCCATTCATGCCCATGCCGCCCAGCGGGTTGTTCACATGCGCGGCGTCGCCCGCCAGGAAGACACGGCCCTCGACGTAGCGCTCCGCCACGCGCTCATGCACGCGATAGGCGGTGCGGTGGGTGATCTCGTAGGGGCTGCCCTGGGGCAGCACCTCCTGCATGCGGCTTTGGATCCGCGCATCGGAGAGCATCACCTCCTCCGGTTCGTTCGGGTCGGTGGGCAGCAGCAGGCGCCAGAGGTTGCGGTTGCGCAGAAGCACGAACCACTCGTCCGGGTCGCTGATATAGGCGATGTCGGTGAGGTCCTCGATCGCCTCATGATAGGCGAAGGGCGTGGAAAGCGTCAGGTAGATCTCGGGGATGGTCTGCCCCTCGAAACCGATGCCGAGGCTTTTCCGGATGGCGCTGCGCGCGCCATCGGCGCCGATCAGGTGGCGCCCGTGGATCTCCTCCCGGTGGCCGTCCGGACGTTCGACGGTCAGGCGAACGCCCGCGTCGTCCTGGCCCACGCCCAGCGCGCGCGCGTCATACACGAACTCCACCGCGGCATTGCCGGCCAGCCTCTCGCGCAGCAGGCGCGTCAGCCGCCATTGCTCGCATTGCAGGCGGTAGGGGTGGCGCGTGTCGCCCGCGATCATCGCGTGGTCGAAGGTGGCGATGGGGCCGGCCGAGCGGTCGCGGAACTGCCAGGTGGGGCAGATCAGCCCATCCGCGATCAGGCTCTCCACCACCCCGAAGCGCTCCAGCATGTCGAGCGTGGGCGGATGGAAGGTGCTGGCGCGCATGCCGTCCGGCAGGTCGCGCTCGGCCTCGATGACGGCGACGGGAATGCCCTCGGCGGCAAGGGCGGCGGCGGCCACCAGGCCGACCGGCCCCGCGCCCACGATGAGAACTCGATCACGATTCATGCGGCCGAGCCTAGGGCGGGGGCCCGGAGACTGGGAAGCCCGTCAGCCCCAGCTTTCCTGCGCGCCGTTGCGCCGCGCCACCGCGGCCGGCTGGGGCTTGGGCAGCGGGCCGGGCCTGCCGAAATGCCAGCCCTGGCCGAAATGCACGCCCAGGCCGCGCATCATCAACGCCATCTCCTCGGTTTCGATCCGCTCTGCCACCACGCGGGCCCCGACGGCGACCGAGAGGTCCACCATGGAGGCCACGAAGCTGCGGTCCCTTTCGCCGCGCATCGCGGCTTCGACGAAGCTGCCATCCACCTTCACGTAGTCCACGGGGAAGGCCTTGAGGTAGCGGAAGGCCGCCGCCCCCGCGCCGAAATCATCGAGGCAGACCGGAATACCCCGCCCCCGCAGGCTTTCCAGCGTGGCCGCCGCGGCTGCCTCCTCGTCGATCTCGGCGCTCTCGGTCAACTCTACCATCAGGCGCTGGCCGCCGGCCGGATGCGCGCCGAGCAGCGCATCCAGATGCTTGCGGAAGGCCGCGCTCTGCAGCGAGAGGCCGGAGATGTTCACCGCGATGCGTTGCCCCCCGCTCAATGCATTGGCCGCCTGCAGCGCGACCTCGGTCACGGCGAGGTCGAGTTCCTCGGTCAGGCCGACCGTCTCGGCCAGGGTCACGAAGTCCTGAGGGCCGGCCTCCGCCCCCAGCAGACCGCGTTCGGGGCGGAGCAAGGCCTCGTAGTGATGCAGGCCGCGATCACCGAGGCCGATGATGGGCTGATAGTCCAGGTGGAAGCGCCGTTGGGCGATGGCACGGCGGATGGTGCCGGCACGCGCCGTGATCTGCTCGACGAAGCCCGAGAGCCCGTTGCAGAAGCCCTCCTCGCGCAGACCCTCGGCGCCGGCGCGCGTGAAGGTGGTCAGGGCATGCCGCAGCGCCCGCACCGCCTGGAGCGGCGAGAGCGCGCCCGCCTCCAGTTGCAGCATGCCGCCGCTCACGCTACCGCCCTTCCCTTTCTGCCGCAGCAAGGCTTCCAGCCGCTCGGTCACGGCGGCCATCTCGGTTGCGCTGGCGCCGGCGGTGGACAGTAGCCCGTAGCGCCCGGGCGCCAGCTCGGCCGCCATGTTGCCCGCCTGGCCCGTCAAGGCGGCGCGCATCTCTTCCGTCATCGGGCCCGAGACTTCGATCAGGCTGAGCTCGCCACCCCCTGCACCAGGCCGGCGCAGCCGCGTCTCCGCCTCGCGCAGGAGGGTCACGGCGGTGGGTTTGGCATCGGCCGTCGGGTCAAGCGGAATGGGCACGGGGCCCATGGAGAGGCAAAGCCGCGCCGGCTCGCCGGGCAGGGCCAGGTGCAGTCCGGAGACGACAAAGGGTGTCTGCTCGGCATTGGCGAGGCGGACCACGGTGGGGGAAAGCCGGCCGCGCTCCGGCATCAGGGCCAGTGCGGCTGCGAAAGGGCCGCGATCCGGAGGGGCGATGAGGGCGGCCAGGTCCTGGCCCATGAAGCTCTCGGGCGCCGCGCCGAAGCGGTGGCGGAAGGCGCCCGCCGTAAAGGCGATCTGGCCCTCCAGATTGGTCTCGACCAGCATGTCCGCCCCTGCGAAGGCGAAGGCGACGAAGCGCTCGCGATCGCCCAGGGGGCGGCTGGCGGCGATGTTCATGCGCTGGTTTCCCTGTGGTCCGGCACGATGTCATTCCCCTGTTGCGCCTCGCGGCTCCGCCGGCCGCGACCAGATGTATGCGGGCGCGGGGTGAATCCACGCTTAAGGCGAGCCGGCCCCCGTCTGGACAGGCGCGGCCCGCCGCGCATATGCAGTCATATGGTTGATTTCACACGCCTCTGGGATGTTCTGGTGGTGGGCGGCGGCAATGCCGCGCTCTCGGCCGCCATCACCGCTGCCCGGGCGGGCGCCAGCGTCATCGTGGCCGAGCACGCGCCAAAGGCCATGCGCGGCGGCAATTCCCGCCACACACGCAACCTGCGCGCCCTGCATCCCAAGCCGACCGACGTGCTCACCGAGAGCTACCTCGAGGAGGAATACTGGGATGACCTGCTGCGCGTGACCGGCGGCCGCACCGATGAGGCGCTGGCCCGCATGTGCATCCGCGCGAGCGAGCATGCGCCGGGCTTCCTGCGCGATTGCGGCGTGGTCTTCCAGCCGAGCCTCTCGGGCACGCTCAGTCTCTCCCGCACCAATGCCTTCTTCCTGGGCGGCGGCAAGGCTTTGGTGAATGCGCTGTATCGCACGGCGGAGAAGCTCGGCATCACCATCCTCTACGACACCGAGGTGCAGCACATCGCGATCGAGGAAGGCTTCGCGCGGGAGGCCATCGTCTCCTGGCGGGGCTTCCCGGAGCGCATCCGCGCCAAGGCCGTCATCGCCTCCGCCGGCGGTTTCCAGGCCAATCGCGAATGGCTGCGTGAGTACTGGGGCGATGCGGCGGACAATTTCCAGATCCGCGGTACGCCCTATGCCCAGGGCCGCGTGTTGCGCGACATGCTGGCGAGCGGCGTGCAGGAGGTGGGCGACCCCACGCAGTTCCACGCCGTTGCGAATGATGCGCGCGCGCCGATGGCCGATGGCGGCCTCGCCATGCGACTCGACTGCGTGCCCTTCTCCATCGTCGTGAACAAGGACGTCGAGCGCTTCTATGACGAGGGCGAGGATGTCTGGCCCAAGCGCTACGCCATCTGGGGCCGGCTGATCGCCCAGCAGCGCGACCAGCGGGCGTTTGCCATCACCGACAGCCAGGCGCTGCACAACTACCTGCCCAGCGTCTTCCCGCCGATGAAGGCGGACAGCATCGCCGAGCTCGCGGTCATGCTCAACCTCGACCCCGCGAAGCTCGAACGCGTGGTGGCGGAGTACAACGCGGCGGTGCGGCCCGGCACCTTCCACGGCAACAAGCTGGATGACTGCCGCACCGAGGGCCTGGCGATCCCGAAAAGCCACTGGGCGCGGCGGATCGACCAGCCGCCCTTCTACGGGCACCCGCTGGCGCCGGGCATCACCTTCACCTTCCTGGGCGTGAAGGTGAATGACCGGGCGCGGGTGATGATGGCCGACGGCAAGCCCTCCGGAAACATCTTCGCCAGTGGCGAAATCATGGCCGGCAATATCCTGGGCCAGGGCTACCTGGCCGGCTTCGGCATGACCATCGGCACCGTGTTTGGCCGCATCGCAGGCGAGGAGGCCGCGAAAATTGGAAGGAATTAACCGCCCGCCCACGCCGGGCAGCGCGACGGGCACGGAGAGCGACGCCACCATCGAAGCGCGGCGGCAGATGGAGATCTGCAATGCCTGCCGCTACTGCGAGGGCTATTGCGCCGTCTTCCCCGCCATGACGCTGCGCCGCGAGTTCACGACGGGCGACCTCACGCATCTCGCGAACCTCTGCCATTCCTGCAAGGGCTGCTACCACGCCTGCCAGTATGCGCCGCCGCACCCCTTCGGCATCAACGTGCCCGAAACCTTCGCGACGATCCGCGCCGAATCTTACGCTGAATACGCCTGGCCGCAGGGCATGGGCCGCGCCTTCGAGCGCAACGGCACGCTGGTCTCGCTGGCCGCCTTCTTCTCGGTGACGCTGGTGCTGCTGCTGACCATGGCATTGCAGGACCCCGCCATCCTCTACACGGCGCAGACCGGCACCGGCGCCTTCTTTCGCGTGATTCCCTATTGGCTGATGGTGGGCATGGCCTCGCTCAGCTTCGGCTATGCGCTCTTCGCCATGGGGATGGGGGCGGTGCGCTACTGGCGCGGCACGGCGCCCGGGGCGGGCCAGAAGCCCGTGACGCTCGCCCCGGTGGCCGAGGCCGCGGTGGACATCCTGACCCTGCGCAACCTGGGCGGCGGCGGGCATGGCTGCAATGACCTGGATGACAGCTTCGCCCAGGCGCGGCGCCACCTGCATCACGCCATGTTCTATGGCTTCATGATGTGCTTCGCGGCGACCACCGTCGGCGCCTTCTATCACCACTTCATGGGGTGGAAGTCGCCGCATGCCTTCCTGAGCCTGCCGGTCCAGCTCGGCACCTGGGGCGGCGTGCTGCTTTGCATCGGCACGGCCGGCCTGCTCTGGGTGAAGACGGTGACGGACCCGGGGCCGGTGGCGAAGCGCCTGCTGGGCGGCGAATACGCCATGCTGGCGCTGCTCTTCCTGATTTCGGCCACGGGCCTGCTGCTGCTGGCGATCCGCCACACCGGCGCGATGGGCGTGATGCTGGCCATCCATCTTGGTCTGGTCCTCGCCTTCTTCCTGGTGATGCCCTACTCGAAGATGGTGCATGGCGTGTATCGCGGCCTCGCTTTGCTGCGGAACGCGCAGGAGAAGCGGAAATGATCGCGCGCCGCGCCGCGCTTGGCCTGCTGGCGCTGCCGGCGGTGGCACAGGCTCAATCGCGGCCCATCCGGTTGATCATTCCCTTCACCGCCGGCGGCAGCAATGACATCGTGGGCCGTATCCTGGCGGAGGGCATGTCGGCCCGGCTGGGCCAGCCCATCGTGATCGAGAACCGGGGCGGCGCGGGCGGCATCCTGGGCAATGACATCGTCGCCAAGGCGGCACCGGACGGGCTGACCATCCTGCTCGCCGGCAGCGGCTCCTTCGTGATTTCGAGCCTGGTTCATCCGCGCGTGCCCTATGACGTGGCGAACGGCTTCGCGCCGATCGGCCTGCTGGGTGCCGCGCCCAATGTGATTGCGGTGCATCCCTCCGTTCCGGCCCGCAACCTCACGGAACTCGGCGCCTATGCGCGCGGCAAGAACCCACCGCTGACCTTCGGTACGCCCGGCGCGGGCACGACGGCGCATGCGCTGGGGGCGATGATCGCGCTGACGCTGGGCTTCGAGCTCGATGCGATTCATTACCGTGGCACGGCGCCCGCCCTGACCGACGTGGTGGCGGGCCGGGTGCAGATGATCACCAATGCGGCGGCGCCCTTCCTGCCCTTCCTCTCGGCCGGCACGCTGCGGGCGATTGCCATCGCCGGTCGCCAGCGCGCCTCCATCCTGCCGGAGCTCAGTACTTCCTTCGAGCAGGGCTTCCCGCAGATCGACAGCGCGACCTGGTATGGGCTGGTGGCGCCGGCCGGCACGCCGGCCGAGGCGACGGCGCGCCTGCATGCTGCGATGAACGCGACGCTGGCCGACCCGGCGGTGCGCTCACGCCTGATCGAGAACGGCGTGGAACTGGAGACGAGCCCGACGCCCGCCGATTTCGGTCGATTCCTGACGGCCGAGCGCGAGCGTTGGGCCGTGATCGTGCAGCAGGCGAACCTGCGCGCGGAGTAGCGGGCGGACGGGCCAGCCGAAGAACTGCCCAGGAGAACTGCGACCGCCCTCAGAGTATCCGCGCCAAATAGGCGCGGCGGAACGCTTCAGCGTTCCGAAGCCAAGGCCGCGGACGCGGCCGCCCGGCGCTTGAGGGCGCAGCAAAGACTCATCCGTGCCAAATAGGCGCGGCGGAACGCTTCAGCGTTCCGAAGCCAAGGCCGCGGACGCGGCCGCGCGGCGCTTGAGGGCGCAGCAAAGACTCATCCGCGCCAAATCGGCGCGGCGGAACGCTTCAGCGATCCGAAGCCAAGGCGGCGGATGCGGCCGCCCGGCGCTTGAGGGCGGAACAACGACGGATGCGAGGCGAATAGCCGAGCCGGAACGCTTCAGCGATCCGAAGCCAAGGCGGTGGAGCCGCCGCCCGGCGTCTGAGGGCGTAAAAATGATCCGCTAGAAGCGAATCAAGGCCCCGCCCCAGGTGAGGCCGCCGCCGATGGCCTCCAGCAGCACCAGGTCGCCGCGCTGGATACGCCCATCATGCACCGCCTCGGCGAGCGCGAGCGGTACGGAGGCGGCGGAGGTGTTGGCGTGGCGGTCCACCGTCACCACCACGCGCTCGCGCGGCAGGCCGAGCTTCTTGCCCATCGCCTCGATGATGCGGATGTTGGCCTGGTGCGGCACCAGCCACTGTACATCCTCGCGGGTAATTGAATTCGCGGCCAGCGCCTCATCCACCACGCTCGAGAGCTTGTTCACCGCGTGCTTGAACACCTCGCGCCCCGCCATGCGGAGCGGGCCGGCCGTGCCCTCGACGAGCAGGATGTCGCCATGCCGGCCATCGGCGTGCAGGTGGGTCGAGAGCACGCCGCGCTCGCCCTCTTCAGCCCGCAGAAGCACGGCGCCCGCGCCGTCTCCGAACAGCACGCAGGTGCCGCGATCCGTCCAGTCGAGGATGCGGGAATAGACCTCGCTGCCGATGACCAGCAGGGATTTCGCCTGACCCGCGCGGATCATCGCATCGGCGATGGAGAGGGCATAGACGAAGCCGGTGCAGGCGGCCGAGACGTCGAAGCCGAAGCCGCGCGTCATGCCCAGCAGCGCCTGGATGCGCACGGCGGTCGAGGGGAAGGCGTGGTCGGGCGTAGCGGTTGCGACGATGATGCCGTCCACCTCCGCCACATCGGCTCCGGCATGGGCCAGCGCCTGGCGGGCCGCGGCCGCGCCGAGCGAGGCGCAGGTCTCGTCCGGGCCGGCCAGATGGCGCTGGGTGATGCCGCTGCGCTCGCGTATCCATTCATCGCTGGTGTCGAGGCCGTAGCGCGCCGCCAGCGCCTCGTTGTCGAGCACGGTCGGGGGCAGATGGCCGCCGCAGCCGGCGATCACGGAACGAATCGTCAAGGCGGATCAGTCCTGCTGGGCGATGACCGTCGGCGGGGCGACGTCGGAATCGGTCATCGGGGGCGCATGGGTCGCAAGGCGTGAGAGACCCTCGCGGATGTTTTGGGTGAAGCCGTGCGTCACCATGTCCATCGCCACATCCATGGCATGGGCGAAGCCGGTCGCGTCCGTCCCGCCATGCGACTTGACGACGACGCCGTTCAGGCCAAGCAGGATGGCGCCGTTGTAGCGGCGCGGGTCCATCCATTCGCGCAGCCGCTCCAGCGCGGGGCGCGCCAGCAGGTAGCCGGCGCGGGCCGGGATGGAGGAGGTGAAGACCTGGCGCAGCAGGTCGCGCATCAGCTTCAGCGCGCCCTCGCCGGTCTTGAGCGCGACATTGCCGGTGAAGCCGTCGGTCACGACCACGTCCACCGTGCCGGCGGCGATGTCATGCCCCTCGACGAAGCCGTGGAAGTTGATGCCCGCATGCCCCTCGCGCAGCACCTCGGCCGCCTGGCGCACGCGGTCATCCCCCTTCAGCTCCTCGGAGCCGACATTGAGCAGGCCGATGGTGGGGTTGGGCAGGCCGAGCACGGCGCGCGCGAAGGCATCGCCCATGATGGCGAATTCGACGAGGTTGCGCGCATCGCACTGGATGTTGGCGCCGAGGTCGAGCATGACCACGTCGCCGCGGGCCGAAGGCGTGATGGCGGCCAGCGCCGGGCGGCCGATCTCGGGCATCGTCTTGATGACGATCTTGGCGAGCGCCATGAGCGCGCCGGTGTTGCCGGCGGAGACAACGCCCGCCGCCTCGCCCTTGGCCACCGCGTCAATGGCGAGGCGCATGGAGGAGTTGCGGCCCTGGCGCAGCGCCATGGTCGGCTTCATGTCGCCCGGGATGGCGTCGGGCGCGTGGCGGATGACGCAGAGCTTCGCCGCGCGCGGGCGGGTTTTCAGCCCCTCGCGCAGCCGCGCCTCATCGCCCACGAGCAGGAACTGCGCCTTCGGGTGCCGTTCCGCCGCGAGATCCAGGCCGTCCAGGACGCTGTCGGGGGCGTGGTCACCGCCCATGGCGTCCACGGCGAGGGAAAATCGCCGCAACGCCCCCTCGGAGGGTACCGCCATGTTCACGCGCGGATCGCCCCACCCGTCATCGGCTTAGCCGCGAACCACGCCCTTCAGCGCGTCGGCCGCCGCGACCTCACGGCCGTCGTAGTGGCCGCAGGAGGAGCAGACATGGTGCGGGCGCTTCAGCTCGCCGCAGTTGGAGCACTCCACATGCCCTTCCTTCGCCAGCGCGAGATGGCTGCGGCGCATGCCGCGCCGGGAGGGGGAGACTTTCTTCTTCGGGACGGCCATGGAGCCAGCCTTTCAACGGGTAGGGGGCCGCCCGGACAAGTGCCGGTCAGCCCTGGCAGGAGATGGGGCGGGGTGCGCCCACGGGAAAACGGCCGCTGCGGGCAAGCGGCAGCAGGGAGGGTGGGCGATTAGCACCCATTCTTCCCCTCGCGCAACCTACCCCTGAGGCTTCAGACGCGACAGCTTTGCAAAGGGGCTATGCGCGGCGTCATCGCCCGCCTCCTCGGGCATGGTCGCGCCCAGGGCGCGCGGATAGGGGTCGAGCGCCAGGGAGAGCTGCTGCGCCAACGCTTCGCCCAGATCCGCGGCGCCCTGTTCGGTCTCGATGTCGTCGGGGTCGTCCTCGCCGTCGGAAGGGTCCAGGCCCTCGGGCAGCAGGCGCCAGGCGATGGGCTCGCGCACGGATTGCCGGATGGGGACGAGGGTGATGCCGCAGGCCTGTTCCAGCTCGGCGGTCAGTTCGCCCGTCACGAGCACGGCGCCTTCCTCCGCCGGGGTGAGCTGCAGATCGGCCACCAGGCTGCCCAGGCTCAACAGGTCGAAGCGGCGGGCCAGCGCCTCGCGTTCGGCAGGGCCGGCCTCAAGGCGCAGGCGCTGGCCGGCGGCGGGCACATGGGCCAGCGGCAGGCGGTGGCTGAACTCGGGGTTCATGCGAAGTGCACCTGGCCCCGCAGCAAGGCCTCCAGCTCTTGCCCGGCCAGCAGGGCGGAAAGCCGCTCGGCATGGCGGGCCAGTTCAAGACCGGCGCCTTCGGGGGCGGGCTCCTTCACCCAGATGTTGCGCGCGAGCGCCGCGGCCAGGGCCTCGGTGTCGCCCTGGTCCAGCGCCTCGGAATAGGCGGTGGCCCGGCCATGGAAGCCCTCCCACAGCATCTTCACCCGCTTGCCGACGCTGAGGTCGCCGATGCCCATTTCGCGCAGGTTCACGTCCATGTCGGCGAACATCGCGTCGAACACGGCCTGGCCCAGCGCATCGGCCGTCTTGTCGGTGGCGGCGCGCAGGCGGCGGATGAGCAGGCCCACATGCAGGCAGACCAGCTCGAAGCGGCCGGCGGTAGTGTCGGGCACGCCGAGCTCGGCGTAGAAGCGGGGCGTCCGGGCGGCGCCGACGGCGGCCGTGTAGAGTTCGAAGCCGGTCCGCTCATGCGGGCGGCGCCGGAACAGGCCGAAAAGGCCCATGATGCGGAAAATCCTGACAAGAGCCCCCGGGCGGGGCGCGCCGTCGAGGCGCATTGACCACGGGGGCAGGGTGGCGTTAAGCCCGGGACATGGCCCGTCACCCCGCCTTGGTCAACATCCGAATCCTGGCGCTGCTGGCGCTGCCGGCGCTGGCCGGCTGCTCCTATCTGCCGCCATTGCCCGAACGCCCGCGCGACGTGTTCACCACGCCTATCGTCAACCGCGGCCATCCGGTGACGGACGACCAGATCGCGCAGATCACGACCGGCGTCTCCACCCGCGCCGATGTCCAGGCCCTGCTGGGCAGCCCGAGCCAGACGAGCACCTTCTCGGACAACAGCTGGTACTACATCAGCGGCGTCACGCAGATGCGCCCCGCCCGCAGCATGGCGCTGCGTTCGCAGCGCGTCGTCGCCATTGATTTCAGCCCGGCCGGCACCGTCGCCGAGATCCGTCAGCTCGACTACACGCAGGGCGACATGCCGCGCGTGAACTTCGTCGAGCGTGAGACGCCGAGCCCGGGCAATGAGCGCACGCTGATGCAGGCGCTGTTCGGCAATGTGGGCCGGATCGGCCCCAACCCAGCCGGCAATGCGGGCATCCTGCCCAGTGGCGGACCCACGCCCGGCGGCGGCCGCTGAGGCCGCTTTCGCCAGCCAAGGCTTGATTCCCGGCGGTTTTCCGTCACACTGGCGGTTTCCGCCCGCATGGCGTGGGTGGAACATTCCAGAGGAGCGCTGAAGCGTGATCCCCGCCCTGATGCCGACCTACAACCGTGCCGACCTCGCTTTCGAGCGGGGCGAAGGCGCCTATGTGTGGACGGATTCGGGGCGACGATTCCTGGATTTCGGCTCCGGCATCGCCACCTCCTCGCTCGGCCACGGCCACCCGCATCTGGTCAAGGCCATCGCCGAGCAGGCGGCGCGGGTGATGCATGTCAGCAACCTCTACCGCGTGCCCCAGGCCGAGAAGCTGGCCGCGCGCCACGTCGCGGCCTCCTTCGCCGACAGCGTGTTCTTCTGCAATTCGGGCGCGGAAGCCAATGAGGGCATGGTCAAGGCGGTGCGGAAGTACCACGCCGAGAACGGGCACCCGGAGAAGTTCCGGATGATCTGCTTCGAGGGCGCCTTCCACGGCCGCACGCTGGCCATGCTCAGCGCCACCGGCAATGAGAAGTACCTGGCGGGCTTCGGCCCGGCGGTCGAGGGCTTCGACCACGTGCCCTTCGGCAACATGAACGCCGTGCGGGATGCCATCACGCCCGCCACCGCCGGCATCATGATCGAGCCGGTGCAGGGCGAGGGCGGCGTCCGCCCCGCCGACCTGCGCTTCCTGCGCGAGCTGCGCGCCGTCTGTGACGAATTCGGCCTGCTGCTCGCGCTCGACGAAGTCCAGACCGGCATGGGCCGTTCAGGCAAGCTCTGGGCGCATCAATGGGCCGGCATCGAGCCTGACGTGATGTCCTCGGCCAAGGGGATCGGCGGCGGCTTCCCGCTCGGCGCCGTCATGGCCAAGGAAGCGGTGGCCAAGCACCTGAAGCCCGGCACGCATGGCACCACCTATGGCGGCGGGCCGCTCGCCTGCGCCGCCGGCAATGCGGTGCTGGACGTGGTGCTGGCGCCCGGCTTCCTGGATCAGGTCGACCGCGTGGCGCGCCATCTGTGGCACGGCATGCTCGCGCTGGCCGAGCGCCATCCGCGCGTGGTCCTGGGCGTGCAGGGCGCGGGGCTGCTGCTCGGCCTGCGCCTCGCGCCCGATGTGAGCAACGGCGCCATGCAGGCCCAATGCGTGGAGGAAGGCCTGCTCACGGTCGCGGCGGGGATGAACGTGCTGCGCGTGGCGCCGCCGCTCATCATCACCGAGGCCGAGGTGGATGAGGCGCTGGCCATGCTCGACCGCGCCTGCGCCGCGCTCACGCCTGCCGAAGCGCTGGCGCCCGCCAAGTGAGTGCGCTTCTGAAGCCGACGGCCGGGGGCGGCGATGGCCCCCGGCATTTCCTGGAATTGATGGATCTGGACGCGCCCACCCTCCGGCACATGCTGGAGCTGGGCAAGAAGGCGAAGCGCGGCGAGGTGCAGGGCCAGCCGCTCGCCGGCAAGACGGTGGCGCTGATCTTCGAGCTGCCCTCGACCCGCACGCGCGTGAGCTTCGAGGTGGGCATCCGCCAGCTCGGCGGCACGCCGCTGGTGCTGACGGCGCGTGAGATCCAGCTCAACCGCGGCGAGAGCGTGAAGGACACGGCCCGCGTGCTCTCGCGCTATGTGGATGCGATCATGCTGCGCACCGCGGATGTCTCGAACATCCGTGAGCTCGCCGCGCATGCGACCATCCCGGTCATCAACGGGCTGACCAACATCAGCCATCCCTGCCAGCTCATGGCCGATGTGATGACCTTCGAGGAGCATCGCGGCGCGATCGCCGGCCAGGTCGTCGCCTGGACGGGCGATGGCAACAACGTGGCGCAGAGCTTCATCCAGGCCGCCGCGCGCTTCGGCTTCACGCTGCGGATCGCGACGCCGCCCGAGCTGGCGCCGCCGGCGGAGCTGATCGCCTGGGCGCGGCGCGAGGGCGCGCAGATCGAGCTGACGACCGACCCGGTCGCTGCCGTGCAGGGAGCCCGCTGCGTCGTCACCGATTGCTGGGTCTCGATGAGCGACGAGAAGGATGGCGAGACGCTGAGCCGCCACAACCTCCTCGCGCCGTATCAGCTCAACGGCGCGCTGCTGAAGCAGGCCGCGCCGGACGCCATCGTCATGCATTGCCTGCCCGCGCATCGGGGCGAGGAGATCACCGACGAGGTGATGGACGGCCCGCAAAGCGTCGTCTTCGACGAGGCGGAGAACCGGCTGCACGCGCAGAAGGGCGTGCTGCTCTGGGCCATGGGCCTGGATTGAAGCCGGTCAGGCGCGGCGGGCGTAATCGAGCCCCCGCGCCAGCCAGCACCCCACCTGTACCCCGGTGATCGCACCGTCCTCGCGGCGGAAGGCCAGCGTCCAGTCGCCCGGCGGCGCGTGATCCAGCGCGCGCGGGCAGGGCAGGGCCCAGAGGTCGGGCCCGATCGGCTCCAGCATCTCCATCCGCCCCTGGCCGAGCGGGCCTGAGAATCCGCCATAGGCGACGCCGCCCGCGGTGGTGACGTGCAGCGCTGCGCCCAGTTCCGCGCAGTGGTAGCGGCCTTCGATGTCGAGGCTGGCCTTGCCCTCGCATGGGACCAGCCGCGCGCGGTGGTTGTCCTGCGGGCGCTCCATCCGGAGCCCGTCGGGGCCGGCATGCAGCCTGGTGCGCGTGCTGCCGGCCGAGCCGTCGGGCTGCAGGTTCAGGACCTCCGCCGAATGGCCGAAGCGCAGGCGCAACTGCCCCGGTGCGAAGACGTCCAGGCGCGCGGAAAGCCCTGTCTCCGGCTCGCGATAGCTGCCCAGCCAAGGCGGCTCGGGCAGGGAGGCGTCGGGCTGGGGCCGCTCCTCTTCCAGCACGGCGGCCAGGGCATCGAGCGCGGCGCCGGCGGCATCGCCCATGTGGTTGAAGAGGACGACGACCGAAATCCGCTCCGCCGCCACATGCAGGCGATGGCTTCGCCAGCCGCGCAGGGCACCGCCATGGCCGGTGACGTCGCGGCCGAATTCCCGCCCGCGCGCCAGGCCGAAGCCGTAGGGGGCGGGCGCGCCATCGGCGAAGATCACAGGCGCCGAGAGGCGGTGGTAGAGCGCATCGGGATCGTTCCGGGTCGCGTCCACATGGCGCTCCCAGGCGATCATGTCGTCCAGGCTGGCGCCGAGCCCGGCATCGCCGGTCCAGAGGATGCGGTTCTCCGCCGCGCGGAAGCCGGTGGCGGGGTTGCCCTCATAGCCCTCAGTGCCATCGGGCATGGCGCGTGTATCGGCGGCCAGGAAGGCCGTCGCCATGCCGGCTGGCTGGAACAGGTGGCGCGCGAGGAGTTCCGCGAAGGAACGGCCGGTCTCCGCCTCCAGCGCATCGGAGAGAAGGCGGAAATTCTGGTTGCAGTAGGAGAAGCGCGTGCCCGGCGCGAATTGGAGGCTGCGTGTGGCGCCGATCAGCCGCGTGGCCTCCGCATCGCCGAAGGCCGCCTCGACCGGCGAGCCGAGCAGCATGGCGACGGCCCAGTAGTCGCGCAGGCCGGACTGGTTGTGCGCGAGGTGCAGCGCACCGGGTACTGCGCCTTCCAGTCGCGGCAGCCGCGCCCTGACCGCCGCATCCAGCGCCCGGCCCGAGGCCAGCATCGCCCCGCAGGTGAACTGCTTGGTGATGGAGCACATCCGGAACAGGCTGGCCGGCGTGAAGGGGATGCGCCGCTCGGCATTCGCATAGCCCCAGGCGTGGCGGGCCAGCACCTCGCCCGCGCGCAGCACGGCGATGGCGCCACCCGGGCCGGGATAGGCCCGGGGCAGCGTTGCGAGCAGGGAGTCGAGGCGATCGGTCATGGGGCGCAGTCTCGCCCCGATGCCGGCTTCAGTCGATGCTCAGGTTCAGCCTGCGCACCGTGTCCCGCTCATAGGCCACGCGCTCGCGCGCGAATTCGAGATAGGCCTGCGGGCCGAGATACTCGTTGGGATTCTCCCAGCGCCGCATGATCGCCTGGGACGCGTCATCCTCGAAGGCCTTCTTCAGGCTGCGATGGACGATGTCCACGATCTCGGGGTCCAGCCCCTTGGGCCCGACGACGCCATAGGGCGACGTCACGCTGGAACCGAGGCCCAATTCGGTCAGCGTCGGCGCATTGGGCGCGGAGGCGAGGCGCGTTGGCGTCCAGGCGCTCAGCAGCTTGAACTCGCCGCTCTCGACCTGCGGCCGCCAGGATTGCGCGTCGGCCACGATGTCGATCTGCCGGCCGAGCAGCATGGTCACCCCCTCCTGGGCGCCGCGCGTCGGGATGTGCTCCATCCGCACGCCGCGCTTGGCGAGGATGTCCTCCATCGCCAGGTGGTTGGTGGTGGCGATGCCGGAGGTGGAATAGGTCAGCTGCCCCGGGCGGCGGCGCGCCTCGGCGATCATGTCGTCGAAGGTGTTCCACCCACGGTCGGCGCGCACGGCGGTGCCGAAGACGAAGCCGGTGATCTGCATGATGTAGCTGAAATCCGTGATCGGATCCCAGGTCGGCTGCCGCGTCAGGAAGGGGTGGCGCAGGATCGAGAGGTGATGATGCGCCAGCGTGTAGCCATCCGGCCGTGCCTGCTGCGTCAGGAAGAAGGCGGCGCGGGTGCCGCGCGCGCCGGGCATGTTCTCGATGACGATGCTCTGCCCGGTGTCGCGCTGGAAGATCTCGAACATCTGCCGGTGCAGCGCGTCCAGGCTGCCGCCGGGCGGCCAGGGGATGAGGAAGCGGATGGTACGATTGGGATAGCGCGCCTGTGCGAAGGCCGGTGTGGCCAGCGGTGTCGCGGCGAGCGCGCCGAGCAGCGCGCGGCGTTGGATGGTCATCGTTTTCCTTTCCTCCCTGAACGCGAAGCGACGCTATTCCATGCGGATGCCGAGCCTTGTGACCATCTCGCGCTCATAGGCGGCGCGCTGGACGACGAATTGCTGGTAGTCCGGGGTGTTGTAGTACACGAGCGGCATGTCGAACTGGTTCCGCACCCGGGTGTTCTCCGGGCCCATCAAGGCGGTGTGGAAGGCGTCGTGCAGCAGCTTCACGATGCCCGGGTCCATCCGCGGCGGGGCGCAGAGGCCGTAGTTGGAAGTCACCACCAGATCATAGCCCAGCTCGCGCAGCGTGGGCGCGTTCGGAAAGCGCGGCACGCGCTCGGCCGTCCAGACGCAGAGGAGGCGCATCTGCCCGGCCTCGACCGGTCCGGCCCAGACGCTGCTGTCGGCGATCATGTCGATCTGGCCGCCCAGCACCTGGGGCACCGCCTCGGAGGCGCCGCGGAAGGTGACATGCGTCATCTCGATTCGCTCGCGCGCCATGATGTCTTCCATGGTCAGATGGTTCGTCGTGGCGATGCCCGAGGTCGCGAAGCTCAACCGCCCCGGATTGGCGCGGGCATAGGTGATCATGTCCTGCCAGGTCTGGAAGCGGCTGTTGGCGGCCACCGCCACGCCGAAGAGCCAGCCGCTCAGGCCGATGAAGTTGGTGAAGTCCGTCGTCGCGTCCCATTGCGGGTTGCGCACCAGGAAGGGGCGGCGGATCACCGAGAGATGCATCTGGCCCAGCGTATAGCCATCCGGCCGCGCCTCGCGCGCGAGATGCACGGCGTGCAGCGTGCCGCCCGCGCCACCACGGTTCTCGGCCACGACAGGCTGGCCCAGCAGGCGCCCGGCCTGCTCGCCCAGGCTGCGGAGCTGCGCATCCGCGCTGCCGCCCGGCGCCCAGGGAATGATGAGCCGGATCGGCCGCTCCGGGTAACGCCCCTGGCCGCTGGCGACGCGAGGTGCGGCGAGCACGGCGCCGCCGGCCACAAGGGCATGCCGGCGTGAAAGGGCGAGGGCCATGGCGTTCTCCCAAAGGATTCGGTGCATCTTACGGCACCGTCATGCAGGATTGGGACATGGAAGGGGGCGGCTTGCCAAGCCCCTTCTTGCCAGGGCGGGAGCAGCGGGCGCCGAGGCCGGGGCGCTTCTGAGCCTGATCTAAGGGGCGAAGCAGCGCAGCGTGGTGGCGGCCTGCAGCGCCCTTGCGTCGAGGTTGCGGTCGCTGGTGCCGAGCGCGTGCTCGATCCGGCCGCCGGGCGGCAGATAGCCGTTCAGCGCCTCGGCCGGCCGGGCGCCGCCTGGGAGGGTGAAGCCGTAGCTGTAGCGCACCCCCTCCCGGCCAGGATTGGCGAGGTCCAGGCGGTAGATGAAGCTGCCATCCCCCAGCGGAATGCTCGCGAAGCGGGGCGCCGCCAGCCCCAGCGCGGCACAGTCGCGCTCTGTGCCCGGCGGTTGCGCCAGCGCGGCCGGGGTCAGGCCCAGCAGCAGTGGCAGGGCGAGGAAGCAAGTGCGGATCATGGGAACCTCGATGCGGTTGCCAGAGAATGCGATGCTCCGTGGGGCGGCGTCCATCACGGTTGGCGCGGGATCGGCTGGCAGCGCAGGCGCGTCGCCGCCTCGACCTCCTCGGTCGGGAGACGTACCGCGCCCGTGCCGAGCCGCAGCCGCTGCATGCGCCCCGCCTCGATCCGGAGGGGCGGCAGGGCGGCCTCGCCCCAGCGCGGCTCCACCTGCACCGCGCGCATCCCCGGGTTCGAGAGCGTGGCCCAATAGGCGAAGCCGGTGCCCTCCGCCTGGCTGCCGGCGCCCAGGATGATCACCTGGCCTGCGCAATCCCCGGGCGTGGGGGCCGGCTGCGCCCAGGCCGGCGCCACCGCCACCACCGCCCCTGCCAGCCCGATCCATCCCCGCATCCCCGCCTCCCGCGACCCGGGCGCAGCACTGCCATGCCCCCGTCCCCTTGGCGAGGGCCACGCCCTTGCGCCGCGCCCCTGCCCGCGCCAGTTTGCGGCCAAATACGGTTGAGGATCACCCATGTCTGAAAGCTTCGACGTCATCGTCATCGGCGCCGGCCCCGGCGGCTATGTCTGCGCCATCCGCGCGGCCCAGCTCGGCATGAAGGTCGCCTGCGTGGAGAAGCGCGCGACGCTGGGCGGCACCTGCCTCAATGTCGGCTGCATCCCTTCCAAGGCGCTGCTGCAATCCTCCGAGCATTTCGAGGAGGCGAAGCACAAGCTGGCCGACCATGGCGTGAACGTCACCGGCGTCTCCTTCGACCTCGCCCGCATGCAGGCCCGCAAGGCAGAGGTGGTGGGCGCCAACACCAAGGGCGTGGAGTTCCTCTTCAAGAAGAACAAGGTGACCTGGCTGAAGGGCGCCGGGCGCATCGTGAACCCGACCACGGTCGAGGTCGCGGGCCAAGCCTACACCACGAAGAACATCGTGATCGCGACGGGCAGCGAGAGCATCCCGCTCAAGGGCATCGAGGTGGACGAGACGCGCATCGTCACCTCCACCGGCGCGCTGGAGCTGACGCAGGTGCCGGAACACCTGGTGGTGATCGGCGGCGGCGTGATCGGGCTGGAACTCGGCAGCGTCTGGGGGCGCCTCGGCGCCAAGGTGACGGTGATCGAATATCTCGACCGTATCACGCCCGGCATGGACAATGAGCTCTCCAAGGCCTTCGAGCGCGTGCTGACCAAGCAGGGCTTCAAGTTCAAGCTGAAGAGCAAGGTGACCGCCGCCGTCGCGGATGCCACGGGCGTGGATGTGACGATCGAGCCGGCCGCGGGGGGCGAGGCGGAGAAGATCCGCGCCGATGTCGTGCTGCTCGCCATCGGCCGCCGCCCGCATCTGGAGGGCCTCGGCCTCGCCGAGGTCGGTGTGGCGCTGGATGAGCGCGGCCGCGTGAAGACCGACGCGCATTACGCCACCAACGTGCCCGGCATCTATGCCATCGGCGACGCCATCGCGGGTGCGATGCTGGCGCACAAGGCCGAGGATGAGGGCGTCGCGCTCGCCGAGCAGCTCGCCGGGCAGAAGCCGCACATCAACTACAACGCCATTCCGAGCGTGGTCTATACATGGCCCGAGCTCGCGTCCGTCGGCGAGACGGAGGAGCAGCTCAAGGCGCGGGGGCAGGCCTACAAGGTGGGCAAGTTCCCCTTCACGGCCAATGGCCGCGCGCGCGCGATGGGCGACATGGACGGCTTCGTGAAGATTCTCGCCGATGCCAAGACCGACGCCGTGCTGGGCGCCCACATCATGGGCCCCGACGCCGGCACGCTGATCGCCGAGATCGCCATGGCGATCGAGTTCGGCGCGAGCGCCGAGGACGTGGCCCGCACCTGCCACGCCCATCCCACGCTGAGCGAGGCGGTGAAGGAAGCCGCGCTGGCCGTGGACGGCCGGGCTTTGCATATCTAAACCGCCCTCAGACGCCGGGCGGCGGCTCCGCCGCCTTGGCTTCGGACCGCTGAAGCGGTCCGCCGGCCGCACGTGCGGCCGGATTCGCTTTTGTTGTGCCCTCGACGCCGGGCGGCCGCATCCGCGGCCTTGGCTTCGGGATGCTGAAGCATGCCGCCGGGCCGATTCGGCCCGGATTCTCGGAGGGTGGTGATGGGCTTGCGGGCGGGCCGCTGTTTGCGCTCGCTATTCCGCCCGGATGTTGGCCGTCCGGATCACGGCCTCCAGCGCCGCGGTCTGCGCGGCGATGAAGCTTGCGAAGGCCTCGGGCGTGCCGCCGCCCAGCACGGCGCCTTGTTCCGCCAGGCGGCCGCCGATCTCGGGCTCGCGTAGCGCGGCATCCACCGCTGCCGCCATGCGGCCAACGATCTCGGGCGGGGTGCGGGCCGGGGCGGCCAGGCCGAACCAGGTGCCGAAGACGAAGGTGGGCAGCCCCGCCTCCGCCGTGGTCGGCACGTCAGGCAGTTGTGGCAGGCGCTGCGGTGTCGCCACCGCCAGCGCGCGCACCGTGCCCTCGCGGATCTGCGGCAGGATGTTGGGGAGGTTGTCCACCATCAGGTCGATCTGCCCGGAGACGAGGTCCGTCACCGCCGGCGCCGCGCCGCGATAGGGGATGTGCAGGATCTGCGCGCCGCCCTGTTGCTTCAGCAATTCGAGGGCGATGTGCAGTGAGGAGCCATTGCCGGCCGAGCCCGCGCGCACCGCATCGGGCCGGGCCCGCGCCGCCTCCAGCATCTGCTGCAGGTTCTGCCAGGGCCGGTTGCGCGCGACGACGATGACCTTGGGCGTGTTCACCAGCAGCGCCGTGGGGGCGAAGGCCGTGCGCGTGTCATAGGGCATCGAGGCAAACAGGAACTGGTTGGCCGCCAGCGGTCCGATCGAGCCGAGTAGCCAGGTGTACCCATCGGGCGCCGCCTTCGCGACGAGGTCGGCGCCGATATTCCCGCCCGCGCCCGGCCGGTTCTCCACCACCACCGGCTGGCCCAGCGTGACCTGCAGCCGGGCGGCGAGCGGGCGCGCCAGCAGGTCGGCCAGACCGCCGGGCGGGAAGGGGACGATGATTCGCATCGGCCGGCTGGGCCATGCGCCTTGCGCTGAAGCGGCCGCCGGCAGCAGCGTGGCGGCGGCGAGGAGCGAGCGGCGATCCATCATCTACTTGGCCTTGTGGTAGAGGTGGGGAATGGCGTGGTCCACGACGACGTCGAGCAGCATGGGCCCATCGCCGGCGAAGGCCTCCGACAGTCCCGCATGCAGCGCCTCGGCCGTCTCGACGCGTCGACCCGGGCACCCCTGGCCGGCCGCGAGGCTCACGAAATCCAGGCCCGGCAGCTCGATCCCCGGCGCGCCCTCCACGCCCAGCACGCGCGAGAAGCTGCGCATCGCGCCATAGCCGGCGTTGTTCACGACGATGATGGTGAGCGGCAGCCGCGCCTGCACCGCGTTCCAGATCGCCTGGATGGAATACATCATCGAGCCGTCCCCGATGACGGCCACCACCCGCGTGCCGGGGTGGGCCATCGCCACACCCACGGCGGCAGGCAGCGAATAGCCGAGGCCGCCCGAGGCCATGGTGTAGAAGCCGCCCCAGCGCGTGACGGGCAGGTGGCGTTGCAGCGCCGGCCGGTGCGAGGGCGCTTCCTCCACCAGGATTGCGTCCTTCGGCATGGCGGCGCGCAGCGCGGCGAAGAGGTATTCGGCCGGGAGCGGGATGGCCGCCGCGGGCTCCGGCGCGGGGGCGCGCGGCGCTGGAGCGGCGCGCGACGTGGGCGCGAGCCGCTCCAGCAGCGCGGGCAAGGCAAGCCGCATGCTGCCCAGGATGGCCGTGCCCGAGGCGGCTGCGGCCGCGGCCTCGCCATCCGAGGTGAGCTGGAAGATCGGCGTCCCGTCATGGAACACCGCGCATTCGCCCGCCACATGGAAGGTGAAGGCCGGCGCGCCGATGACGACGATGAGGTCGTAGCCCGCCAGCCCCGCCGCCACCGCATTGGGCGCGGCGGCAAGAAAGCCCTGGAAGAGCGGATGGTCCTCCAGGCAGGCGACGCGGCTGGCGAAGGGGCTGGTCAGGATCGGCGCGCGGGCGTGCTCGGCCAGCGCCAGCAGGGCCGGGCCGGCGGCCTCCTGGTCCACCTCGGGGCCGACGACGAAGACCGGGCGCTCGGCGCGTGCCAGCGCCTGGGCCAGGCGATCCAGCAGGGCCGGGTCGGGCGCCATGTCCACGCTGACGGTGCGGGCGGGCAGGGGGCGGGTCGGCGCGCCCCAGTCATCCATCGGGATGCTCACCAGCGTCGGCCCCCAGGGGCGCTGCATGGCGATGCGGTGGGCATGGGCGATGGCCGCCGGCACATCCTCGGCCCGCGCTGGTTCGATGCTCCATTTCACATAGGGGCGCGGGAAGTTCGCGGCCTCGGTGGCGCCCAGGAAGGGGTTGCCCGGCAGCAGTGAGCGCGCCTGCTGGCCGACCGTGATCACCAGCGGCGCCTGGTTGCGGAAGGCGGTGAAGATGTTGCCCGCCGCATGCCCCACGCCGACCGCCGAATGCAGGTTGCAGAAGGCGGCGCGGCCCGTGGCGCGCGCATAGCCGTCCGCCATGCCGACCACGACCGATTCCTGCAGCCCCAGCACATAGGTGAAATCCTCCGGCCAGCGGTCGAGGAAGGGCAGCTCCGTCGAGCCCGGATTGCCGAAGACGGTCGTCATGCCGAGCTGGCGCATCAGCGCGTAGGTCGCCTCGCGCACCGTGACGAGGCCGGCTTCCATCGGGCCATGCGGCATGTCCATTTCCCCCACGCGCTTTGCGCCAGGGTTACGGCGTCCCGGGCCTGGGCCGCAAGCGCTACATCTCCGCCCGGCGGGAGACACGCCGGAGCACGGCGCAAAGCCGGGAAAAGCCGAGCCAGAAGCCGCCATGGCCGGGCGCGTCCTCCGGCCTGCCATTCACCTGCGGCTCCCCCCGCCGCAGCAGGCCGAGGCGGGCCTCCATCCGGCCGCGCATGTTCTCCAGGAAGGCGTCGGTGGCGGAGAGATACTGCTCCAGCAATTCGGCGGTGACTTCGATCTCGGCGCTTGGGCGGCCATTGGCGGTGAAGCGCTTCAGGCCGCGCCCTTCGGCGAGGAGCGCCAGGTGCAACCGATGCAGATCGGCGAGATGCCGCGCGCAGCGGATGCGTGCCTCCCGGATCTCCTCCTGCATGTCGGCCGTCATGATGATTCCTCCTGCCGGGAGGAGGATCACGCCGAGAGGTTAACCGGAGCTTGCCATCACCAGCCGGACCAGCCGCTCCAGCCGTGGATCGGCCAGGCCAAGGGAGGCGAGCTGCCGCGCCGTGTTCTCCAGGTATTCCCGATTGGTGCCGGTCTTGCCGGCGCCGCGCGCGATGGTGGCGGCTGTGCTCTGCTCGCAGGGGCGGCAATAGGCGGGGTGGCTGCGGTCCGCCACATAGGCGATGCCGCGCACCCCATGGCCGGAGGCGAGGCTGAGCTTCAGCAGGCGGCGGTGATAGACGTTCTCGCCATTCGGGTTCTCGCGTGATTCCAGGTAGTCGAGCACGGCGGGCGCCTCATCCCGCGCCACGCGGAAGGCCACGCCACGGCAGGCGCCCCCGCGATCCAGCCCCAGCACCAGGCCCGGCCGCTCCGGCGTGCCGCGATAATGCCGGGACCAGAGGCAGAAGCGCCGGTGATAGCCGCGCAACAGCGCCGGCTGATGCCCCAGATGCGGAAAGCCCGGCCGCCAGATGAGCGAGCCATAGGCGAAGACATAGAGATGCCCATCGGCATCGAGAGGGAGTTCCTGCACGCCGCGCGAGCCTTTGCGAAACCGGTGGGGATGTTTAACCCTGCCCACATGGCAAGAAAATGGTGGGCGTTCCTCCTCCTCGCCCTGATCCTGGCCGGCGGCGGCCTGTACTGGACCTGGCAGGAGGCGACGCGCCGCCTGGAGGTGGAACTGGCCCGCTGGAGCGAGGCCCGCCGGGCCGAGGGCTGGCAACTGGCCCATGCGCCGCCGGTGCGCGCGGGCTTTCCGCTCGGCGCCGTGCTGAACCTCTCGGGCCTCTCGATGCGGGCGCCCAATGGCGTGGGCTGGCAATCGGCGGAGGCGACGCTCGGCCTCTTCCCGCAGGACCACCGGCAGTTGCGGCTGGAACTGACCGGCGCGCAGCTCCTCCTGCTGCCCGGCGGCGTGCTGCCGGTGCAGAGCCGCTCGCTGGTCGCGCGGCTACGGCTCGACGGCCAGGGCGGCACGCTGGAGGGCGATGGCCTGCGCCTGGGCGAGGAGCTTGCGGTGCAGAGCCTCGCCGTGAACCTGTTCGGCACGGATTTCGACATCCGCGCGGCGGGGCTGGCGCCGGCGCGGCTGCCGCGGCTCGACAGCGTCCAGATCTCCGGCAAGCTCAACATCCCGCCCGGCATCAGCCCCTCCGCCTGGCGCGCGGCGGGCGGCGCGCTCAGCATCGGCCTTGCCGAGGCCCGCGCGGGCGAGGCGGTGATGCAGCTCCGCGCCACCATCACCCTCGACGCCCAGCTCCAACCCGAGGGGCGCGGCACGCTGACGCTGGTGGGCGTGCAGGAGGGGCTGAACGCCGTGGTGGCGGCCGGGCTGGTCGCGCCGAACATGGTGGGCGCCTTGCGTGCGGGCCTGCTGCTCAGCGCGCGCGTGCCGCCGGAGGGCGGGCCGCCGCGCGTCGAATTGCCGCTGGATCTGCGCAACCGCCGCCTGACCATGGCGCGCATTCCGCTCACGACACTTCCGCCCATCGAATGGCCAGGCGCACCGCGCCGCTGACCGGGTTGTCCTGAGCCGAACACGGCCGCATGCTGCCCGCCAAGAAATCACCTTGGAGGAACAGCATGGCGTCCGTCCCCATCGCCGGGTCGCGTTTTGTCATCATCGGCGGCGGCAGCCTCGTCGGCTCCGCGACGGCGGGCGAATTGCTCGATGCGGGCGCGGCCGAGGTCCGCCTCTTCGATAATTTCTCGATGGGCGCGGAAAGCGCGGTCGCGCATCTGAAGGACCATCCGCGCCTGAAGATCATCCGCGGCGACGTGATGCGCATGAGCGACCTGCTGGCCGCGCTGGAGGGCGCCGATGGCGCGCTGCTGCTCGCCGCCTACATGACGCTGAACATGGACCGCGACGCCTGGGGCGGCCTGGATGTGAACATCCGCGGCGTGCAGAACGCACTGGAAGCGAGCGTCGCGCGTGGCGTGAAGAAGGTGGTCTTCGCCTCCTCCAACGCGGTCTATGGCTATGGCCCCGGCATCAAGGGCGACCTGGTGGAGGGCACGCCCTTCTACAGTGAGGGCGCGCCGCCGGCTGCCATCATCTATGGCGCGACCAAGATCATCGGCGAGCAGCTCTGCCGCACCTACACGGCCAAGCGCGGCCTGCCGCATGTCGTGCTGCGCTATTCCACCGTCTATGGCGAGCGGCAGCACCACCGCGCGGCCAACGCACTCTACATCATCGAGACGCTCGAGAAGCTCGCGCGCGGCGAGCCGCCCGAGATCTTCGGCGATGGCAGCGAGACGAAGCATTTCGTCTATGTGGGAGACCTCGCGCGCGCCAACCGCATGGCCTTCGAGAGTGCGGCGAGCAACGTGGCCGTGAACACCTCCGGCCCCGCGCCGATCACCACGCTGGAGCTGGTGAAGCTGGTGACGGAACTGGCCGGTGGCGGCCCGGCGCCCACCTTCGTGGGCGAGACCGCGGGCAAGGTGCGTCTCACCTCCGGCGGCGCCTTCCGCATCGCGCATGAGAAGGCTTTCGACGCCATCGGCTGGAAGCCGGAGGTGGAGATGCGCGAGGGCCTCTCGCGCCTCATCAAGTGGCTCAAGGAAGGAAATTCGTGATGCTTCGTCGCACGCTTCTCGGCGCCGCCCCGGCGCTGCTCGCCGCCCCCGCCCTCGCGCAGGGCTGGCGGCCGGACCGGCCGATCGAAATCATCGTGGGCTTCGTCGCCGGCGGCGCCACGGATGTGGATGCGCGGCTCTATGCGCGCTTCCTCGAGCCGCGCATCGGCGGCAATGTCGTCGTCGTGAACCGCCCCGGCGCGGGCGGCGAGGTGGCGCTGGCCGCCATCGCACGCGGCCGCACCGATGGTACCGTGATCGGCACCACCAACATGCCCGGCCTGCTGACCATCCCCATCGAGCGGACGGCGCAATTCAAGCTCGACGACTTCGCGCCCATCGGCAATCTGGTGGGCGACCCCTCGGCCATCTCGGTCGCGGCCGACAGCCCCTATCGCAGCATCGAGGATCTGTTCGCCGCCGCGCGGCGCGACCCGGGCGGCATCACCTTCGGCTCGCCCGGCATCGGGACGGATGACCACCTGCTGATGGTGCTGCTCCAGCAGGCGACGGGGCTGCGCTTCAACCACGTGGCCTTCCAGGGCGACCCGCAGATCCGCACCGCCATCCTCGGCAAGCAGATCGTCTCCACGGGCCTGAACCTCGGCTATGTGCTGACCAACAACGAGGGCATGCGCCTGCTGGCCTTGGCCGCCAACGAGCGCAGTCGCTTCGCGCCCGAGCTGCCGACGCTGAAGGAGAAGGGCATTGACGTGACCATGGCCTCCGAGCGCGGCCTGGTCATGCCCGTCGGCACGCCCGCGCACATCGTCTCGCGCTTCCGCGAAGCCACGGACGACATCGCGAAGGACCCGGAGTTCATCCGCGCCATCGAGGCGCGCTCGCTGCTCGTGCGGCACGAATCGGGCGAAGCCTGGTTCGCGCGCCTCCGGCAGGATGAGCGCCGCTACCGCACGCTGTGGCAGACCACGCCCTGGGCGCAGCGATGAGCGTCGCCTCGCTTGCGGCGCTGCCGCCGCGGGGCGCGCCGCGCCTGGCCGGCAAGCGCGTGCTGTTGCTGGGCGCGGGCTCGGTCGGCGAGGGGATCGGCAATGGCCGCGCCATGGCCATCCTCTTCGCCCGCGAGGGCGCGCAGGTGGCCTGCGTTGACCTCCATCAGGCCGCGGCCGAGGAAACCACCGCGATGATCGCGGCCGAGGGCGGCCAGGCCCTGGCGCTCAGCGCGGATGTGACGCAGGAGAGCGAGATCGCGCGCATCGTGGCCGCGACGATGGCAGCCTTCGGCCGCATCGACATCCTGGTGAACAATGTGGGCGGCAGCGTGCCCGGCGGGCCGGAGGAGATGTCGTCGGAGGTCTGGCACAAGCAGTTCCACCACAACCTGCACTATGTGCATCTCAGCACGCGCGCCGTGCTGCCGATCATGGCGAAGCAGGGCGGGGGCGCGATCGTGAACCTCTCCTCCGTGGCCGCGCTGCGCAACATCGGACCCGACCTGATGGCCTATGCGGCGTCCAAATCGGGCGTGATGGCGCTCTCGCGGATGATCGCGGTGCGCTACGCTCCCGCCGGCATCCGCTGCAATGTGGTCATCCCCGGACTGATGCACACGCCGCTGGTGGAAGCGCGCCTCGCGGGCCAGCGCAGCGGCGGGGATGTCGCCGCGATCGTGGCCCGGCGCAACGCGCAGCCGCCGATGGGCCGCATGGGCGATGCGTGGGACGTGGCCTATGCGGCGCTCTACCTCGCCTCGGACGAAGCGAAATACGTGACGGGCGCCGAGATCGTGGTGGATGGCGGACTGACACTGAAGACGCCGTAAGTGGTCGCCGCACGATCAAAAACAGACGATGGACATAATGGAAACCCGGACGCGTGATAGGGACAAGCGGCTTCGTTCCTAATCTATACTGGGAGAGAAAACTCAGCGATCAGTTCTTTTGTTATTGGAATTGCTTTTGCTGCGATGCGCCTTGGTACCTGCTCCTCGCGATCGGTTGCGATCTCTGAGTGCATATTTTGAGAATGATTCAAGACATATACGGCTCCTGGAAACGGCAAGTCCATAAGCGAACGGCCAGCTTCAGCAGCAATACTCTTCCAGTCCGAATGCCGGCGTAACCGATTGGAAAAAATAGCCGGATCTGAATCATTGCCTTTTGGTAGATCATTCTCATGGAAGTTAAAAATCATACAGCTTCCACAAACGGCGTCAAAGTTTCCAGTCCAAACGCCCGGAATGGGAGCAAGTTTTTTATTAATTCGGTCAAATCCATAGCCCTTGGAAATCAAATAACCGTGTGGATGACGTGTCTTTAATACATATTCGACAACTCGATTGCTAACCAAATCGTCGGCGTCTAAAAACATTGCATAGCCACCCCCGTGTTCGCGGAGCGCGCGATACAGCAGCTTGCGCTTTAAGCGCTTATCACGAAGTTTGTGAGATAAGTCAGACTTGGGATCCCAGCCCGCTTTGAGGAAGTTAATATCCAAGTCCGATGATACATTCAGTTCAGGCATTTCGTGGCCCGCCAAAAAAATCCTAAACCTTGAGTCGCGCTGGTTTCGGAGCGAGCTCAATGTATCGTTGAGTAGAGAAACTACAGTAATCCAATCCTTAGCAACAGCCTTGGGCAAAAGAGGGATACAAAAAGTCACAAGATCGGCAGACATGAAGTGCTCCTAGCTCGCTCTATGCACGACTGAGCGAACAAATTCGTGATTTAAAATTGAATGGGACAGTTGGACGCAATAATAAACACGCTTCAGACGAGTATTCTGCTTCGTCAATCCGAAGGTTGCAATCAACCATTTTCGGTGCGCGGCCTGCAAACGCCGCACTCGAGTTTAGGGAGACGAGCATGGAGTCAATTGATGCGTATCGATCCATAATACTGGCAAGAGATTCTAGATCAGGAATGGGTCCTCGAGCAGTTGGTGGAACGATAAGCACGTAAGGTGTCTCCGACCATGACGCAAAAAAATCACGTAAGTTGTTGCGTAGTAATTTGCAAAATCTTGTTCGCTCTTTCTCTAGACCATCTGCTGTGGCAAGGTGCGTCAGATCATCGATCCAATTTGTCCGTAAGACAGCAACTGGTTGCGTGCGGCATGTTTCAAAATCCAATAGAGCTCCATTCTCTTTTGTGCAGACATCATCGTACGGAAACGCACCAAGAAGAGCTTCCTGATTGACAAGACTAGGTCGCAGGTCTGCCGCTGCAGAAATGTCCTGTAAAGACTTTCCGACCAAAATCGGCGAAGTTTGCCCATTATCGGTTGTTGAAAACCAGTCATTAAACTTGAAATTCCAGCGCGGATCATCCTTCTCTGACAACCATACATGAGGCTTGCCAAGCGCAGATGCGAAAATTAAGCCGTGGAGACTTTGTGATACTATAATCTCCGACTGCTGGATGGCGCGGATCGGACCAAGTCCTGCATCTCGCATGTCTATAAAATGAGCGTCTGAATTTCTATAAAAATTAGAAATTTTATCAAACGACTTATGGTGAGGAATCAATCCAATTTTATGTGTGATTGGAAGTGTAGAAAATTCGTGGTCCTGTAGTAGATACCCGACGAGGCTGCCAGGATCGCCAAGTGGCAAGACTGGCAAATCGGGAAGTCGTTGCTTCAAGGCTCCCCACGAGAGCTTGCCGCGGACTGCTCGAATATGCGGCGAAGGAATAGGCCTGAGTTCCACGTTAGGGTCCAAAATACCAGAACCCCAAATAAATGAGCGCTCAGTCGCCATAAAGAAAATGCTGCCTGTGGCGAGTAAGTGAACTTCGTCACTGGTAGAGACTTTCGGTGTTACGCCAACTACGTCACGAAGAATAAAAGAGGTGATCGCGTCCCCGCAGTTGCGTATTTTTTGCCAATATCGATACTTTGCTATCATGATGGCTATTTCAACCTCGTCGATGCCTCCTCAACTTTAATACAGTTCAACAATTCCGCACCGCCCGCCAATTGAAGCAGATGATAACACGTCGGCACTATTGGCGATCCGCCTCCAGCAGTCTTTCATGCCACCCGAAAAATTGATGTCATCAAATATGACGATGCCGCCAGGTCTCATATACTTCATTACGATAGAAAATTGCGCATCGACGAACTCTTTTGTGTGAATCGCGTCAATCAGCGCAATATCTATTTTATCGTTTCCAATCACATTCGCGGCATTTTCTTCAAATGTTCCGACTGTTAGTGTGAACTGGGTGGCAACAGCTTCCAGATTTGCGCGAGCCAAAGCGGCCCATCCCTCGTTTGGTTCAAAAGTATAAAGGTGTCCTTGTGTTTTCTTCAGCCCTGAGAGCCAAAACATTCCCGACTGGCCAAATGCGGTTCCAAATTCGAGGACATTCCTAGAATTTCTTTGCCGCACAAGCCAGCTATAAAATACGCCAACTGGTGTGGATGTCCGTACTTGATTGGCGCTCCGCATTCCAGCTTTGTCGCGCGCATACTCCTCCAGCTGTGCGTAGCCTTGCCAAAGTGGGTGTTTGCCGGTTTCCGCGGTTATCGTGGCCCGTTGTTCGATTAGCTGTATATCGTCCAAGCTATCCGGGTCGAATTCAGCCCTGTCGAGATTGGCGGCGAGCCAGCCTGGCTGTTGGCGAATGAAGGTGATCTTTTTTCGCACTGCGTAGCTCTCCCGCCATCTAACGGGCGCGATCTGCCGCCTACGGCAGATCGCGCCTGGATTCTTGTTGAGAATAGCAGACAGTTCGCTCGTTGGCCAGGGTGAAACCCGCCGACCATCACGTTCCAGTTAGGGGGGCAGCAGGGTCTGCTCTTAATCCAGTCTAGCAAGCGTGGCATCTTTGGGGTGGCATCTCATGTTCGGGGGCGTCAATCCAGAATGACCCGACACTACTGACCATAACCTTGGCACTTCCTCACTTAGGATGGGCACGTAACACACTGCCTCGTAGACGGGCCATTTGATCAACTGCCTGTATTCGATCATCTGACGCATCATTGCTGTCTATGAAATAATATAAATAATTTCCAGAAATTCAATCTCATCTTCATATATATTCTGTGAATCATTGATGCCGTGAATTTTCTTATTCAAATATAAGCATTTTAGAAATATAACTCTAAAAACAAAATCAACGTAGAAGAACTGTTGGCACTTTCAAAGGAAATGTAATTTTAATGCATAAGTTGATTCATGGCCGCGGTGATGTGATGGGTTATTATCGCTCCATACGACGAATTGCCATGGCGATAATCTGTATCAGTTCGACGATACTGACCCTGTGTAAAAGCGCCAACCATCGTTTCGAGCGGTTGTGAGACGGTACATATGCTTTCCAGCTTAGCTGCTTTCTTAAGTGCATTATTGTATAGAGGTATGAGCATATCAGCCAATTCATTGTCGATGAGTGGGCGCCATAATTTGACATGGGCGCCATAATTTGACAGCTGACCTTTGGAGGCCACCTTTTGGTATAATGGTCTTAAATCCTTCCAGGGGCGATGGTTGAGGTACTACAAATATTGGCTTCTCTACATTAAGTCGTAATGATTTGGCCAATTGAAATGCGCCTGTTCTCCTGATTCTTCCTATAAGAATTTCCTCAAGGCAGGGTTCGGACACCAACGTTTTGCCTCGCTCGATGTGAGGCCATAGCCTGACAGTCGCATATGCATCGGCCACGACTTTCGCCGAGAGCCCCAGACCGACAACTACAAACGCGTCGTAATCGGCCAGCACAACATGATCCTGAACTTCACGACCAGGAATGGCGCTTCGTGCACTCAGAAGGGCTTGAACCCTTTCATTGGCACCCATTAATCGCCCGTCCTCGACAACCACTTCGCGCAGGTTTCCGCCAGGCGCATAAAAATACGAAACGCATCCGGGGAATGCCGCCGCCTCTTTCAAGGCAACCACGTGGGAGTTGCCGATGAGAATGATGTTCATCGCGCAAAAGCCTCCAGCAGCATCTCCTCGCAGACCACGTCGTCGGCCTCCTCATCAGCGTCCAGCGCGGCGGAGACGGGGGCCGCGACAGCGGGCGCGGCTGCCGGAACGGCCGGAGCGTCCTCGAAGACGTGTTCCGAGAAGAACATGCGCATCGCGGATTGAACGCCCTCATTCGTCACCGAGCGGAGGTTGCGGTCGTAGAAGGCCCCCTTCGAGAAGTGCGAGCCGATCAGGTCATAGGAGGGGAAGTAGTCCACATCCTCCAGCTCTTGCGCCAAGCGTCCGGCCACCGCGCGGAGGACAGACTTGGAGTAGAGCGTCGCCGCGAGCACGTGGTCGCCGCTCGCGGTCGCGGTCAGCGGCACGGGGGAGACGGTGAGCAGGAAGCGCATCTCCTTCCGCCGTGCCTTCAGGATTTTCCGTACCAGCAGGAAGTCCGCATAGACCTCCTGGTAGGAGAAGTTCACGAACTCGTACTCGGCCGGGTCGAAGGAGCCCGCGATGGTTCCGGGGGCGGTCGGGAAGATCGTGCCCGACGCGCGATGCTGCCAGGCTTCCGTCAGCCCCATGGTGAAGACCAGAAGGTCGCCCCGGCCGAACAACCAGCGCAAACGGGCGAGATGCGAGGCCCGGTGCGCCATCACCTCCTCGCGCGAGGCGAGGCCGTCGGGCTCCACCGACGGTCGCAGCGCGTCATAGAAGCGCCCGTCCCGTTCCCAGATCCAGCCTTCCGGCTGGAAGCGGCCGCGCACCTCGCGCAGCAGCTGCAGCAGCTGCCGGACCGTATAGACGTTGCCGTAGCGCCCGGAATAGAGGTCATAGCCGAAGCGGTGCGCCGCTTCGCCCGAAAGCCCGGCTGGTGGCGGCTCGGCGTCGAGAATGGCGCAACCGCGCTGCTTCAGCTGCCGCGACACATGCTGTGCGAAGCAACTCCCGGCGGTGACGATGTTGTCCGTGCGGGCGATGGGGAATTTGCGACGATAGAGGCCCGTGATCGTCCTGGGGTCCTGCGTCGCCACGCCGGTGCGCCAGTAAGCGCGGGATTCCAATCCGGCATAAGGGGAAGCCATGTCGGTCGGCGAGGAGCTCATGCCGTCATTCCCTGAACCGCTTGTGATGTGCCGACATCACGCGATGATGCAAGGAATGTCAATCGACAGAAGGATTCAATGCCCCGATCTTGCTGGATTTTGCTCCAAGAAATCACGCAGAAGATGAGTTTTGGACACTTTACGAGAGGGGGGGGCGGACGATCTGCAAAAACGTTTATAGTAAATTTTATAGCAAATATTGAATATAAGTCAGATCATTTTGTGGATTCAGACTCTCGGGTGCCCATCGGTCTCACCGGCTGGTCAGAGATTTGCGTGAGGTGTGCGCCTTGCAGGGTGCGGGCCGCATGTGTGGCCACGCCCCGGGGCCTCGGCCAGTCTCCGGGCGATCTGGCGGGGTCGCCGCTCGATCGAGGCGCCGCTGACGCTTTGGTTAAATTCAAGCGGATGATGGCGCGCCCCTCTTGCAGGCCGTGAAGAGGCAGGGCATGTTAAAATTATATTTGAAGACCAAAAGTGATAAAACCGCAGTAATGGCGCGCGGCTCTCACATGCTGCCGTTTGTCATTCGGCGTCGGTCCTGTGCGTCCCGCCGGCGGAATTCATCACGTGGCAAGACGCATGATGCGTCGCCGCCCTCGATCGACGGGCGGGTGCCGTCTGAAAAGAAGAAGTGAAGCGGGTAGGGACGGCGGCGGCAAGCCAAAGGATCTGAGGTAGCGAGATGAGCGAAACCAACGGCGCGATCGAGACGATCGACTTCGTCACGGTCGTGTATGAGCACGATATCTTCTCGATGAAGCTGCAGGCGAGGTCGGTCGCCCGCAACTTCCGTGGCGATGACATTGGTCGTATCTTCATCATCGTCAACGAACTTGCGCCCGAGTATTGCTATAGTCTGTTGCAGAGGCACGTTCTTCCGGAATACGGCAGGCTGATCTCCAAGGTCGAGATCATCCCCATGACGCGGATGATGCGTCCGCATGTCCGGATTTCCGGCCTCAAGTCGCAGCAGGCGCTGAAGCTGCTGGCGAGCCGTCTGGTCGGTTCTCGGTTCTACACGGCGCTAGACGCCAAGAACCACCTCATCCAGCCGTCCGCTCTCGAAAGCGTCGTGGATCTCAAGAGCAAGAAGGCCCGCACCCACAAGAACCGCCGCAACCGCGCCCCCGACAAGACGCTCATGGAGGCGCTTGAGTATTTCCAGGCGACGCCGACCGATTTCGAGCTTCCCTCCACCGCCCCGTTCACCTTCCATGCCGCCAGCGTGCGGCAGATGATCGATGAGATCGAGACGCGCGAGGGCGCGCATTTCGATGATTTCATGCTCGATCGCGGTTGGGGTTTCACCGAATACTCCCTCTACTTCGCCTACCTGCTGACGAAGGAGACGGGGCCGGCTGAACTCTACCGCTTCGCTTCGCGCAACGCCGCCCTGATCGCCCGCAGGGCGCCCGCCGAAGGGGATGCCTTCAACGAATTCATCGAAGGGCTGGAAGCCAATCCTGTCATGACCTTTGGCATCCATCGCTCGCGCGTCGCCACGCTCAGCGAGGCCGAGTGGGACAAGATCATCCCGGTCTGGCTGAAGGCCGAACTCTTTGATGATGCCGGCGCGGCGAAGCAGTTCCTCTCCGAGCTCACGCAAGAGGCCAGATCCAAGGTCAGTTGACCATGCAGCCGCTGATCGAATTCCTCGCGACCACACGGGCCGGGGAAGAGGCTGGGCCTTCCCGTGAGGATTTCCGGGCTGAGTTCCTCGCCTGCTGCCTGCAGGCGAGCAGCGGCGGGCTCCCCCCCTTTGCTGCCAATGTCCCGCTGCCCGGCCGCGTGGTGGCGATGGTGGGCGAGGCGCTTCCCATCACGCCGGGCGCGGCGCAGCGGATTGCCGCTTTGCGGGAAGCCTTCCCGGTCCTTAAGCTGCTGATCGGCGACAAGCTGTTCAAGAATGAACTTCGGGCCTATGCCGCCGCGTCCGGGGCGCCGGATGCGGCGCAGCGGCTCATTTCACTGGCGGCCGATCTCGGCGAGGCGGCGCGCCAGCCGATCGTCAGGGTGGACCGTCCCCGCTTTGCCTCCCCCGTCCTCGCCGCGGGCGGCGGCAGCCCGGCAGGCCAGGCCGCGCCACGCATCGCTGCATCCCGGCCCCAACCGGGCGCCCGCCCGCCCGTGCCCGCCCTCTCGGTGGATGCCTTGCTCGAGAATCTGGCGGGCGAGACGACGGACATCAATCCGCTTGTCGCCTCGCTGCGCGCCACCGCCTCCTCCGAGCATCGCTTCCGCCTGCTTCTGCACTATCGGGCGTGGCAACGTGGCGAAGTGCGGGTGGCGGAGGCCCTCCGCCCCTATTTCCTGGCTGAGGTCGTGCGAGTCTACACGGCCTTCAACGCCAATGAATCGGCCCACCGCGCATCGAGCCAGCTGGTCGCGGAATACTGCGCCCCGGGTGGCGCGGCCGATGGCCTCCCCCCGCGCGAGGTCGCTCGCTTCCTTGGGCTGCACGCGCGCGCCTGCATGCGCAGCGGCCGCATGCCCGAGGCGAAGCGGCTCTACCGCAACCTGTTCTTCCAGAACCTCACCAACGCCGGCGCCTTGATCGAGCACTTCAATGCGATCTTCGCCACGGATGAGCGCGAGGCCGAGGCCACCGCGCGCGCCGCGCTCTTCAACCATGTTGATGTGGATTATTTCGGCTGCCTCGCGCTGGCGGAATTCTTTCTCCAGCGCAATTCCCTCGCCGAGGCGCTGAGCTTCGTCCAGCGCGCCGAGAAGAAGGCGGCGGAGCGGCGGGAGCATGTCCTGACGCTGGCGAACATCGCCCTGGCGCAGGAGGATCATCAGCTCTGGTACGACTGCGTCCACCGCTTCGGCGAGACGGGGGGCATGCCGCTCGTCTCCTTCGACACGGCGGAGCCCATGCGCAGCTTCGCACTGACCGGCAATGCCGCGGGCGTGGAGCCGCGCGACGAGCTGGTCTCGATCGTCATGACATCGTTCAACAGCTCCGCGACGATAGAGCGCGCCGTGCGCAGCGTGCTGGGACAGGTGGGCGCGAATATCGAGCTGGTGATCGTGGACGATGTGAGTTCGGACAACTCGCGCGAGATCATCGGCGCCCTCGCCGCGGCCGACCGGCGGGTCACGCCCATCTTCAACATCGCGAACATGGGTACCTACGCATCGAAGAATTACGGGATGACGGTCGCGAAGGGCGAAATCCTGGGCTTCCATGATTCGGATGACTGGATGCATCCGCTCAAGGTGAACCGGCAGATTCATGAGCTGATGAAGGGGTTCGTCTGCACCACCTCGCAATGGCTGCGCATGCGCGATGACGGACGCGTGGTGCAGCGGCGCGGCGGCGGCTACACCCACCTGAACCCGGCATCGACCCTCTTCCGTCGGGAAGTGATCCACGAGATCGGGCCCTTCGACTACGTCCGGACAGGTGCCGACGCCGAATATCTCACGCGGATCCGGCTGCGCTACGGCTGGGCCGCGGTGAGCGGCCTGCCGGATTGCCTGGCGCTCGGGCTGCATCACGAGGGCTCACTCACCCAGTCCGGGGCCACGGCCTTCGATGAGAACCGGTATTCGCCGGTCCGTCTCGCCTACACCGAATCCTGGGTGGACTGGCATCTCACCCGCATGGAAGCGGGCAAGTCGATCGAGCTGCGCGCCGAGCACGAGCGGCCCTTCGAGGTGCCGGCGGCAATCAAGGTCTGACCACCGCCCGGCGCGGCAGCCCGGTCTCGGTTCAGGAGCCGCGGCGCGTGGCCAGCACCGGCCAGAAATCATGCGCCATGCGCACCACCGCCTTGGTGCAGAACTGACTCTCGAACGCGTTCAGCCCGTCCATGTCACGGGTCCTGTACAGCATCAGATCGCAATGCACGTGGCGCTTGGCGCCTGCCTGCTCGACGAGCGTCTTGTAGTCGCGCACGACCTCGATGCCCTCGCGCCGGATCGTGTAGACGCGGAAGCTACGGGTCAGTTCCTCGAAGAAGGCCTCCGCGGCACCGGAACCCGAGAGGAACTTGCTGTCGAACTCGATGCAGAAGACGATCGTCCGGCAACGCTGGATCAAATCCTGCGCCCCGGCGAGCACCTTCGGTTCCAGTCCTTCCACATCCACCTTCGCGACGACGACGCTGCCATCGGGAATGAGCTCGCGGAGTTCGTGGTCAATGGTGGTGGTCGGCACCTCGATCCGCTCGATATGCGCCGCCTCCGCATCGCTGGGCGCGACAGCCGTGGATTTGCCGGACCATGCCTTGTTGATGAAGAAGGCGAGGCTGCCTTCCGGCCGGTCGGAGACGGCGCTCTGGATGATCCGGATATCGAGATCCGGGTTCTCGGCCAGGCTGCGATCCAGGAAGGCGGTGAGATTGGGGTTGGCCTCGAAGCCGATGATGCGCGTGGCCGCACCTTCCGGCGCGGTGAACAGGCACTCGCCGTAATTCACGCCGATGTCGAGGAAGAAATCCGGCTTCAGATAGGCATGCAGCGCGTACACCACAGTCTGCATCTTGGAGTAGTACTTCTCGCCGTGCCGCAGAAGCTGCATGCGCGCGCGCTTGTCGAGCGGATCCACGCTGATCCGCCGGTTGCCGCCGGAAATGAAGGCGTAGGGCGGGTTGATCGTGCCGAAATGCTTCAGGATCTTTTCGTCGGCCTCGAGCGACTTGATGTCCTTCTTGGCTTCGGCGGCTTCCAGATCCGAAGGCATCGCAATCTCCCGCTGATGGCACTTTAGAATAGCGGCAACGCCTGGAGGGCGCAATGTTCGGCGCCGCCGAAGCGACGCGGTCCTTGCCGGGATGCCGGCCCAAAGACATCACGAACCGCGGCCGTGCGGCACGCTCCTCGCCCGGGTGGCTGAGGCGCGGCAGGCCTGGTGCCGCCGGTCGAGCTCGGAGACATGCGAACACATGTGCTTCGATTGAAAAATCCTCGGAGCGGAACGGCAACCGTCGCACCCCATGCGGTTTTCGCATGCCAGGAGAACCAGACCCGAAATGACACTTGCGCATCGCATGCAAATATCTCATGCCGCTGGACAAGGGGCGGAGCCGCTCCTGGGGATGGGCGTCGCCTTTTCATGATCGTAAGCCAAGGCAAGGTCGGTTCCGGACTTCTCCCGGCCGAATTCGGGAGGGGAGGATGCCGTGGCGCAAGCTGTTTCGGATTGCCCCACAGGCCGTGGTCGCTCGTGAACGGCGGCGGCTCGGGCCACACCGGGTCATGATGCGGCGCTTCGATGTCTAGCATCCTCGTCACCGGCGCGGCCGGCTTCATCGGCGCGCATCTCTGCCAGGCGCTGCTGGCGCGTGGCGAGCGTGTCATCGGCCTCGACAACCTCAATGGCTATTATGATCCGGCGCTCAAGCGCGCGCGCCTCGCCGCACTGACGGGCGGAGGTACGGCGGGGCAGTTCCGGTTTGAGAAGCTGGACCTCGTCCAGCATGAGGCGGTGCTGGCGCTGGTGCAGGCCCACCCCGGGATCGACCGGATCGTCCATCTGGGCGCGCAGGCGGGCGTTCGCTGGTCGCTCGAGGCGCCCTTCGCCTATACCTCCGCGAATGTCACCGGCCATCTTTCGGTGCTGGAGGCGGTCCGCCGGTCGGAGGGGCGCATCCGCCATACGGTCTATGCCTCGACCAGTTCGGTCTATGGCTCGCGCACCGCCGGCGCCTTCCGGGAGACCGACAGGGTGGACCATCCGGCCTCGCTCTACGCCGCGACCAAGGTGGCGGGCGAGGCGATGAGCGCGGCCTATAGCAGCCTCTACGGGCTGCCTCTCACGGGGCTGCGGTTCTTCACCGTCTATGGCCCTTGGGGCCGGCCCGACATGGCCTATTGGCTCTTCACCGACGCCATGCTGAAGGGCCGGCCGATCGCGCTGTTCAACGAAGGCCGCATGATGCGCGACTTCACCTTCGTGGACGACATCGTCGAGGGCATCATCGCCGCGCTGGACCATCCGCCGACGGATGGCGGGCACCGGCTCTACAACATCGGCAACAGCAAGCCCGAGCCGCTGCTCGGCCTGGTGGCGTTGCTCGAGGAACTGCTGGGCGTGAAGGCGATCCGCGAGCTGAAGCCGATGCAGCCCGGCGACGTGCCGACGACCTTCGCCGATGTCTCCGCCATGGAGCGCGATTTCGGCTGGAAGCCCACGACCGACCTCCGCACGGGGCTGACGCGCTTCGTGGAATGGTGGCGCAGCTATCACGGCTAGACCGCGGCGCGCTTTCGCGGGATCACCATGCCCGCCGCCCTGACCGCTGGAGAGTGCCCATGCCCGACCCCGCCGAGCCCTACGCACAGCGCCCCGCCCTGCGCGGCACGCGGCACATGGTCTCCGCCGGGCATTACGGCGCGGCCCATGCTGCCTTCGCCGTATTGGAAGCGGGCGGCAATGCGGTGGATGCGGCGGTGGCGGGCGGCATCGCGCTCGGCGTCGTGCAGCCGGACATCGTGAATGTCGCGGGTGTCGCCCCCATCATGATCCGCATGGCCGATGGCGCGGTCTGGACCATCGCGGGCCTCGGCCCCTGGCCGCGCGCGGCGGACCCCGAGCATTTCCTCAGCGCCTGCGGCGGTACCATCCCCGAGGGCCTGCTGCGCACCGTGGTGCCGGCCGCGCCCGATGCCTGGATCACCGCGCTCGCCCGCTTCGGCACCATGCGCTTCTCGGAGGTGGTGCAGGCCGCGATCCGCTTCGCCGAGGGCTTCCCCGTGCATCCCCTGATGGCGGACACCATCGCGGGCTATGCCGAGAAATACGCGCGCTGGCCGTCCAATGCCGCGATCTTCCTCCCCGGCGGCCGCCCGCCCCGCGTCGGCGAACTCTTCGTCCAGGCCGACCTCGCACGCTCGCTCCGCTACATGGCCGATGAGGAACGTGCGGCGCTCGCCCGCGGCGGGGACCGCGCGGCCGGGCTCGAGGCGGCGCGGGCCGCCTTCTACGTGGGGGACATCGCGCAAGCCATCCTGCGCTATCACCGCGAGGAAGGTGGCTGGCTCGCCGCCGAGGACCTCGCCGCATACCGCTCGCCGGTCGAGCGCGCGATCACACGGCGCTTCGCGGGCGTGGATGTCCATACCTGCGGCGCCTGGTGCCAGGGGCCGGTGCTGCACCAGGCGCTCGCCCTGCTCGACCCCGAGGCCCTGCGGGCCGCCGGGCATAACAGCCCCGACTACCTGCACGCGATCATCGAGGCGCTGAAGCTCGCCTTCGCCGACCGCGAGGGCTTCTATGGTGATCCGGAGTTCGTGGACGTGCCGCTCGAAGCACTGCTCGATCCCGCCTATGCCGCCGCCCGCGCCGCGATGATCGACCCCGCCCGCGCCTTGCCCGACATGCCGCCCCCCGGCGATCCGCTTGGCACCGCCGCTGCTTCGCCAGGCGCGCCCTTGCCCATGCCGGGCGCACCCTCCGGCCCACCGCGCGACACCTCCTACATCTCGGTCGTGGATCGCTGGGGCAATGCGGTCTCCGCCACGCCGAGCGATGTCTCGAGCGACACGCCCGTCATTCCGGGCACGGGCCTGTGTCCCTCCTCTCGGGGCTCGCAATCCTTCACCGCGCCAGGGCACCCGAGCCGCGTGGCGCCGTGCAAGCGGCCGCGGCTCACGCCCAACCCCATCATGATCGAGCGGCCCGGCGAATTCGTCATGCCGCTCGGCACGCCGGGCGGCGACGTGCAGTCCCAGGCGATGCTCCAGGTGATGCTGAACATGCTCCTCTTCGGGATGGATCCGCAGGATGCGGTGGAGCACCCGCGTGCGGCCACCTACAGCTTCCCCGACAGCTTCGAGCCGCATGTCACCTATCCCGGCCGCCTCTGCCTGGAGGGCCGCATCGATCGCGCGACGGGCGAGGCGCTGGCGGCGCGCGGCCATCAGGTGAGCTGGTGGCCCGACCGCATCTGGCGCGCCGGCGCGGTCTGCCTGGTCCAGGCGGATCAGCGCAGCGGCATCCTGACCGCCGGCGCCGATCCGCGCCGCGCCAGCTATGCCGTGGGGTGGTGAGGCTTGGAGGTCTGCCTCACCTTCGACAACGGCCCTGAGCCGGAGGCCACGCCCCTGGTGCTGGCCGCCTTGGCGCGGCACGGCCTGACGGCGACCTTCTTCCCCATCGCGCAGAAGCTGCGCGACCCGGCGCGGCGGGCGCTGGCCGAGCGCGCCCTGGCCGATGGCCACCGCATCGGCAACCACACGCTGACCCATGGCCTGCCCCTTGGCCTGCGCGGCGGCGCCGAGGCGGTGGCCGAGATCACGGAGGCCGAGGCGCTGCTCGGGCCGCTCAACGCGCATCGCCTGTTCCGCCCCAATGGCGGCGGCGGCGCGCTGGGGGACCACCTGCTCAATGCCAGCGCGCTCCGGCATCTGCGCGCCGGGGGCTACACGGTGGTGCTGTGGAACGCCGTCCCTGGAGATTTCCGCGATCCGGAGGGCTGGCCCACCACGGCGCTCGCGCAGTGCCGCGCCGCCGCCGGCCCTGTGTTGCTCGTGCTGCATGACCTGCCCAATGGCGCCATGCGCCATATCGACGCCTTCCTGGAGCGGCTCGCAGGGGAGGGGGCGCGGTTCAGCGCCGCGTTTCCCGAGCCCTGCCTCGCATTGCAGGAGGGCCGCCCGATGTGCGACATGCAGCGCATCTCACGGGAGGACATCGCGCCATGAAGCGTCGCCCATTGCTGGCCCTGGGGCTCGCAGCCCCGGCCATCGCCCCCAGCCGCGCTCAGGCCCAGGCCTGGCCCGACCGGCCGATTCGCCTCGTCGTGCCCTTCCCGGGCGGGTCGAGCACGGACATCCTGGGCCGCATCGCGGCGCAGCAAGTCTCGCGCGGGCTGAATGGCGCGACGGTGATTGTGGACAATCGCGCGGGCGCCGGCGGCACCATCGGCTCGCAATACGTGGCCCAGGCGGCGCCGGACGGGCTGACGCTGCTGCTCGGCACGATCGGCACGCATTCGGTGAACCCCCACCTGATGCCGAACCTGCCCTATGATCCGATGCGCGACTTCACGCCGATCATCGCGCATTCCAAGACCAAGATCCTCCTGGTGGTGCGGCCGCAGCTCGGCGTACGGAGCATGGCGGAATTCGTGGCCCTGGCCCGCACCCGGCCGCTTTCGGTCGCGTCTTCCGGCACAGGCACCACGGGGCACCTGGCCCAGGCGCTGCTGGGCGAGGCGACCGGCATCACCACCACGCATGTGCCCTACCGTGACGGCGCCCGCGCCGTGACGGACCTGCTGAGCGGGCAGATCGATTCCATGTTCTACCACACGCAATTCGTCCGCTCGCATATCGAGTCCGGCACGATGCTGGGGCTCGGCATCACGGGGAACACGCGCAGCGACGTGCTGCCCGGCGTGCCTACCTTCGCCGAGGGCGGGCTGCCGGTCATCAACATCGAGGCCTGGTGGGCGATCTACGCACCGCCCCGCCTGCCCGCGGCCCTGACGCAGCGGCTGAACGCCATCTTCAACGCCGCCCTGGTCGAGCCGGAGACCCGCACCGCCTTCGCGCGCAACGGCGTGGAGGGCATGGGCGGCAGCCCGGAGGATCTGGCGAATTTCCAGCGCGCCGAGCTGGACCGCTGGCGCGAGGTGATCCGGCGGGCGAACATCACTGCGGATTCCTGACGCGACGCGCGCTCCGGAGGGCCGGGCGACAGAATATGCGCCCCCGCCAGTGCGGCGAAGCCGAGCGCCGCGAATGCGGCGCGCCATTGTCCGAGGGTGCGAGGGCGAAGCCCTCGCGCATCAAGTATCGTTGAGACGCCCCAGCCCTTCGGCGAGTTCGGGGAAGATGTTCTCCACCTCGTCGAAGAAGAGCGCCGCGATCCGCCGGTAGCCCCATTCGGTGAAGTGGACGCCGTCCTCCGCGCGGAAGCCGCGCGGGCCTCGCTCGAGGGCGACGCTGGACTTGAATCGGCCCTGCGGGTCGCTCGTCGCCTCCCAGGTGGGGATCCAGACCGCGCCGGCGGCCAGCGCCGCATTCTGCTGGATCTCGTTCAACTGGCGCACGGCATTGGCGAATTGCGCGTCCCGCACATTGGGCAGGCCGAACCAGACGGCGCGGGAGCCTGACTGCACCGCGGCGGACACCATCTCGCCCACGCGGCGGCCATAGCCATCCGCGAAGGCCTGCGTCCCGAAGGCGAAGCGCGAGCGCGTCTCGCGCACCACCAGCGGGCGGAAATCATTGGCGCCCACCCAGAAGAGGGTCAGGTTGGGCCGGTGCCTCGCGACCAGATCGCGCGAGACGGTGGGCCAGTCATGTTCGTCGCTGCGGGTCACGCCCGTGGCGTGCAGGGTGCCGTTGGTCACGCGCACCGTGTCCCGCCGGCGGAGCTGGCCGTTCAGTGCCAGGAACATGCCCTGCGCCAGCGAATCCCCGCAGAAGAGCAGATTGACGCGTTCCGGCGCGGGGCGTTCGGGCAGGGGGGTGGGCAGGATGGCGGGCTGGGCCAGCGCGATCCCGCCCGACGAAAGCAGCGCCATTGCGCCATAGAGAAGGCGTCGCCGCGAGGGAGATGCGGGTTGGGCGCGGAACGCCACGCGGTTTTCTCCGAGACAGCGGGTGTGTGAGGATTTATATCATGCACTTTGTAACAATGAAGTCCCCGGCCTGCACGAAATGCTGAACCGCCGCGCCTTTTTCCTGGGCTCCGCCGCCCTCTTCGGCGGCTGTGGCGCGCGGCCGGAGCCGCTCACCGGCGAAGCCGGCGGGCCGCTCGTGCTGGCCCAGGCGCGGCCCGATTCCGGCCTCGAATCCGTCCTGCCCGCACGCGCCGGCGACAATCCGTATGAACCGCTGGCCGCCGCGCTGCGCGGCGGCGGCCGGGGCCAGGCCTCGCGCGCGCTCATTCTCGTCCTGGGCGACAGCCACACGGCCGGCCCCGTCATGGTGGGCCATCTGCGCGAGTTGATGCAAGCGCGCTTCGGCGCCCTCGGGCCGGGCCGCCTGCCGCCTGGCCGCGCACAGCGCCCGATCAACGCGAACCAGATCGTGGAGGCCTCGCAAAGCGGCGAATGGACCGTGCGCAGCGCGCTGCGCGCCAGCAATCCCGGCCCCTTCGGCCTCACGGGCTTCCGCCTGACCGGAAGCCGCGCGGGCGATGTCATCACGCTGCGCTCCACCGAGGCCCTGGGCTTCGATCGCGTGCATCTCAGCATGATGGCCGGCCCGGATGCGGGCAGCTTCCGCCTGCGCGTGGATGAGCTGGCGGTGGAGCCGGTCACTCTGCGCGGCGCCAGCCCGGAATTCCGCCCCTTCACGCTGGATGCGCCCGCCCGCAGCCGGGAACTCGCCATCGAGGTGGTGGGGGATGGTCCGGTGGAACTGCTGGGCTGGGGCATGGACCGCGCCGGGCGCGGCGTGCTGGTCGAGGGCTTCGGCATCAATGGCGCGACGCTGGCCTCGCTCGACAACCGCGATCCGGCGATCTTCACGCGCGAATTGGCCAACCAGCCGCCCGCGCTCGTCATCCTGGCCTTCGGGACAAATGAGGCGGTGGATTCCGACTTCGACGAGGCGGCCTACGCCGCCCAGCTCACGCGGCAGATCCAGCGCCTGCGCCAAGCGCTGCCGCGCAGCGGGATCATGATCATGGGCGTGCCCGATGCCGGCCGTCCGGTGCGCGCCACCCGCCGCGGCCGGCCGCCGCAGGGCTGCGCCGCCGTCGCGCCCCTGCCGGCGCTGCTGCGGGTGCGCGCGGCGCAGCGCAGCGTGGCGCAGGCGCAGCGCGTCGCCTTCTTCGACTGGAGCGCCGAGGTGACGCGCAGCCCCTGCCGCCTGCCTGAGCTCGCGCGCGGCGATGCGCCGCTCATGCGGCCCGACCTCGTGCATTTCACGCCCGACGGCTATCGCCTGACGGCGGAGCGGCTGCAGGCGCACCTGCTGCGCGGCATGGGTCTCTCCGCGCGCACCACCGCCACCTGAATGCTCTTTCCCACGGGCATCTTCGCGATCTTCTTCGCGGTGGTCTTCCTGGGCCACTGGACGCTCGTCCGCTTCCGTCCCGCCTGGCACAAGCCCTTCCTGCTGGCCGCCAATCTCGCCTTCTACGCCTTCTGGAGCGTGGAGTTCTGCGCGGCCCTCCTGCTCGTCGGCTTCTGGACCTGGGGCATCGGGCTGCTGGCCGGGCGCGGGCGCTCGCGCGCCTGGCTCTGGCTCGGCATCGCCGGCACGTTGGGTTGGCTCTTCTACTTCAAGTACACGAACTTCTTCTTGCAGGAGGTGGTGGCGCGGCTGGACTGGCTGGGCGTGGGCGCCATGCCGCTGCTCGAAATCGTGCTGCCGGTCGGCATCTCCTTCTACGTCTTCCAGGCCATCTCCTACATGGTGGATGCCTATGAAGGCGCCGCCGAGCCGGAGCCCTCGCCGCTCAATGTTCTGGCCTATCTGACCTTCTTCCCGCATCTCGCGGCCGGGCCCATCGTGCGCGCCGCGCATTTCCTGCCGCAGCTCCACACACCGCCCGATCGCTTTCGCATTCCAGTCGTGATGGCCTGCATCCTCATCCTGGGCGGGCTATTCAAGAAGGTGGTGATCGCGAGCGAACTCGCGACCGGCATCGTGGACCCTGTGTTCCGCGATCCGTCCGCGCATGGCGCGCTGGACATCTGGCTCGCGAGCTACGGCTACACCATCCAGATCTTCTGCGACTTCTCCGCCTATTCGGACATGGCGATCGGCTTCGCGGCCCTGCTCGGCTATCACTTCCCGAAGAATTTCGACCAGCCCTTCCGCGCCGTCACCCTCTCGGAGTTCTGGCGGCGCTGGCACATCTCGCTCTCCACCTGGCTGCGCGACTACGTCTATATCCGCTGCTTCGGCGGCAATCGCCGGCATGTCGGCGTGGCGCTGATGGCGACGATGGTGCTGGGCGGCATCTGGCACGGCGCGGCCTGGACCTTCGTCCTCTGGGGCGTGATCCATGGCGCGGCCCTGGGCGTCGAGCGCGCGCTGGGCGGCAAGGCCGTGCCGGTGACGACGGGCGGGCGCGTGCTGCGCTGGTTCATCACCTTCCACATCGTCGTCTTCGCCTTCGTGCTCTTCCGCGCGCATGACATGGCGGGGTTCTGGGCGATGCTGGCGGGCCTCGTGCAGTTCGACCTGCCGAATGAGAGCGTGACCTGGCGGCTGCTGGCGCTGACGCTGCTCGGCCTCTCCTTCCATTTCTGGCCAGCCGATCTGCGCGAGCGGATCGAGGGAGCGCTGCGCCGGGTTCCGCCGGTCGTCCTGGGCGTGCTTGGCGGCGTGGCGCTGCTGCTGATCCTGCTGGCCGGGCCCGAGGGCGTGGCCCCCTTCATCTACTTCCAGTTCTGAGGAAGCGCGCAATGCGGCAGCAACCCTGGATGCCCGATGCCCCGCCGCCACCCCGCGGCGTGCCCGATGATTTCTCGCGCGCCACGGCGGTGATGCCGGCCGGTCGTGCGCTCGTGGTGCTGGCGGTGGCCTGGCTGCTGCTGCTGATGGGCCGCTCGGGCGCCATCCTGGACGCCGCCTATGGCCTGCCCCTCCTGCCGGGCACGGAGGAACTCATCGCGCTTGCCGAGGCCTGGCACGCGGCGATGGAGGCGCTGGGCATCCCGGCACTCACGCAGGGGCTGCGCGCGATCCTCTCCTGGGGCCGTGCCTGACGGCGGCCTGCCGCTTCGGCCCACCCGGCCTCAGCGGATCACGCCCTGGCGCTGCGTGCTGGCCGGCTGCACCCCAGCAACGGCCGCGCGCTCCATCCATTGCGAGAGCCCCGCCCACCAGGCCTGATAGCCGAGGCCGGTCGGATGGATGCCATCATGCGAGGGATAGACGCAGCGGGCCGCGCGCCCGCTATGGATCGCCGGCAGGTCGCGCAGGCGGTCGCTGGCGCGGCGCAGGTGGCGGGTGAGGGCGGCATCCAGCGCCGCGCTGCCGCGCTCCAGCGCCGCATCCTGGAAGCAGCCGGGCGTGGCCCAGATGGCCTGTTGCGCCTCCCACCCTTCCATCACGGCGGCGATGCGCAGCGGATAGGCCTCGGCCTCGGCCGCCGTCATGCCGCGCAGGTCATTCGTGCCGAAGACGAGGATCAGGCGCCGGGCGCAGCGCGGCTCCTGCTGGCGGAGCCAGGCGATGCCGGCGCCTGATTGCGCGATGACGGTGAAGCCCAGCGCGCGCGCATGCGGGGCCATGCCCATGGCCAGGCTGTCGCCCAGCAGGATGTCGGGGCAGGTGGTCTCGGCGCGCGCCGGGGCGAAGGGCAGGGCGAGGGCGGCCAGAAGGGCCAGGAAAGGCCAGCGGCGAAGCGGCATGGGCAAGGGACTCCGTCCTGGGGTCGGCGCGCGAGGTGCCAGACCCGGGGTGAAAGCGCGGTAAACGCGGTTTTGGGGGGAGCGCTGCGAAACATGGTTGACGTGGCCTGCTCTTCCCGGCTTTCCTGCCGGTTCAGAGACTTGCGGGCCGCGCATGAAATGCGGGGCTGGCCATGACGGAGAGTCGACGATGGATACGCTGACGCGGTCCGGCCTCGCGGAGGCCATCTATGCGGAGGTCGGGCTCTCCCGCAACGAATCAGCCGCCCTTCTGGAGGCTGTGCTCGAATGCGTCTCCAGCGTGCTGGAGACCGGGGAATCCGTGAAGATTTCTGGCTTTGGCACCTTTCTCATTCGTCAGAAGGGGCAGCGCATCGGGCGCAATCCCAAGACGGGCGTTGAAGTTCCGATCCTGCCGCGCCGCGTGCTGACCTTCCGGCCGAGCCAAGTGCTGAAGGCACGGATCAATGGCATCCCCCTGGCCAAGGGCGGCAAGGAGTGAGTGAGCAGGCCGATCTAGAGGAACGCCCGCGGCTGCGCAAATCCGCCCAGGCTTTCCGGACCATCAGCGAGGCGGCGGAGCAGTTGAACGTGCCGCAGCACGTGCTCCGCTTCTGGGAGACGAAATTCCCGCAGCTCAAGCCTTTGAAGCGCGCCGGTGGCCGCCGCTACTACCGGCCGGAGGACCTCGCGCTGCTCAAGCGCATCTCCGACCTGCTCTACACGCAGGGCTACACGATCAAGGGCGTGCAGCGCCTGCTGGACGAGGGCGAGCCCGAATTGCCGTTGGGCGAGCCCGCGCCGGAGGAGAGCGCGCTGGCGCAGATCCTGGCGGAACTTGACGCAATCGCGGTGGCGTTGCGGCGGCTCTGACCCTCAGCGGCCCTTCTGCTCGCGATCCTGCTTCGCGCGTGCCTCGGCACGGGCCAGCGGAAAGGCGGCGATGCTACGATCGGCGAGGCCGGGCAGCAGGTCCAGGATGCGCCGCCACTCCTCCGGCTGGCCACTCTGACACGCATCTTCCAGCGCACGGGCGGCGTCACGCAACGCGATCGCGCCGAAGGTGGCGGCGGCGGCCTTCAGGCTGTGCGCCTCGTCCTCGATGCGGACCGGATCGGTCATCGCGTGCATCCGGCGCACGCGCTCCTTCGTCTCGGCGGTGAAGACGCTGATCAGCCGTGGCAGGCGGCCTGGGCCGACGGCGGCGCGGAGTTCCTCCAGCGTCTCGCGGTCGAGCAGGGGGACGGTGGCCCCCGGCTCGGCTTCGGGGATGGGCACGCGCGGGCGGCGCGGGCGGGCATCGAGCACGCGCTGGACGGCGGCGAGGAGCTCCGTCTTGCCGAGGGGTTTGGGCAGGTGCCCGTCCATGCCGGCGGCGGTGCAGCGCTCGGTGTCGCCGGGCATGACGCTCGCTGTCATCGCGATGATGGGCACCCGGCCGCGCGGGCCGGGCACGGCGCGGATGGCGCGTGTGGCGGCGTAGCCATCCATCAGCGGCATGCGGACATCCATCAGGATGAGGTCGTAGTCGGAGGATTCGGCGGCGGCGGCGGCCTCGGCACCGTCCCGCGCCAGCTCGACCGTGTAGCCGGCCTTGCGCAGGATCGCGGCGGCGACGAGCTGGTTCGCCTTGCCGTCCTCGGCCAGCAGGATGCGGCCATGCGCCCCGGCCAGCGGTTGCACCATCACGGGCTGCGGCGCGATGCGCGGCGGCGGCGTGCCGGATTCGGGCACATGCGCCAGGGGCAGGTCGAAGAAGAAGGTGCTGCCGCGCCCTGGCGTGCTGTCCACCGCGATCTGCCCGCCCATGAGCGCCACGAGGCGCTTGCAGATGGCGAGCCCGAGGCCGGAGCCGACCGGCTCGCCCGACTGGTCGGCCTGGGCGAAGCGGGTGAACAGGCTCTGCCGCAGCTTGGGGGGGATGCCGATGCCGGTGTCGGTCACGGCGAAGCCCACATGCCCGTCGGGCAGGGCGGCAATGCGCAGCTCCACGCTGCCGCGATGGGTGAACTTCACCGCATTGTCGGTCAGGTTGATCAGCACCTGCCGGATGCGGCTCGGATCGCCCACCAGCTGGCCGGGCAGCAGGTGGTCGAGACTGGCGGAGAGCTCGATGCCCTTCTCGGCCGCGGCCGGCGCCAGCAGGTCCAGCACGTCCTTCACGATGTCGGCGAGGGAGAAGGGATCGGAATGGACATCGAGCTTGCCGGCCTCGATGCGGCTGAGATCCAGCAGCTCGTTCACGGTGTGCAGCAAGGTCGCTCCGCAGCGCTGCGCGGTCTCGGCATAGGCGCGCTGCTCGGCGTCGAGCGCCGTGTCGAGCAGCAGGGCCAGCGTGCCCATGACGCCGTGCAGCGGCGTGCGCACCTCATGCGACATGAAGGCGAGGAAGTCGCTCTTTTCCTTGTTGGCGCGCTCGGCCGCGCGGCGGGCCTTGAGAGCCTCGCGCTCCGCGCGCTTGCGCGCCGTGACGTCATGCTGGATGCCGATATAGGCGACGAGCTGCCCCTTCTCGTCCAGCACCGGGGCCATGCGCAGCTCGTTCACGAAGCGGCGGCCGTCGCGGCGATGGTTGGTGAATTCGAGGGTGATGGGCTTGCCGGCGGCGATGGCGAGGCGCAGCGCGCGGACGGATTCCTTCTCGGTGCCGCGGCCTTGCAGGAAGCGGCAATTGCGGCCGAGCACTTCCTCCGGCGGGTAGCCGGTGAGCTGCGTGAAGGCCGGGTTGATGAAGACGAGCGGGCAGTCGGGCAGGGCGGGATCGGCCACGGTGATGCCGGTGGGGGCCGAGGCGATGGCAAGCGCCAGCACGCCATTCAGACCGGCGGCGGAGACCGCGCCATCCCCGCCTTCCAGATAGGCATTGCCGCCCGCATCCCGAATGATGCGGGCCTTTTCGACGGGCGGAGCCCTACTCGTCATAGGTGAGGAGAGTTTCGACGGGGACATCGAGGCGTTTCCTTCCGCCGAGGAATGTGAGCTCGATCATCGTGGCCACGGCCGGCACCACGGCGCCTGCCTGGCGCAGCAGGTCGAGGCCCGCCTTCATGGTGCCGCCGGTGGCGAGCAGGTCGTCGAGCAGGATGACGCGCTGGCCGGGCTCGACCGCGTCGGCCTGCATCTCGATGCGGTCGGTGCCGTATTCGAGCGCGTAGTCGAGGCCGACGGTGGCGCCGGGCAGCTTGCGCGGCTTGCGCAGCATGATGAAGCCGAGGCCGAGCTCCAGCGCCAGGGGGGCAGCGAGCAGGAAGCCGCGGCTCTCGATGCCGGCGAGGAGCTGGGGCTGGTAGGGCGTGACACGCGCGGCCATCTCCGCCATGGCGGCCTTCCAGGCCGGCCCGTGCCGGAGCAGGGTCGAGATGTCGTAGAAGAGGATCCCCGGCTTCGGAAAATCGGGAATGCCACGGATGTGGCGCTTGAGGTCGTTTTGCGTCACGGGTTTCTTTGCTGCGATCTGGCCGATGGGATGATTCGGGTGGAGGGGTGCCTGGGTTGGAGCCGGACTCCGCTCGAACAGCTTGAAGCCTAGTCCCTTTGGCCAATATTTAGCAAGCTTCTCTCCCGCTCATCGGGCGAGATCGCCAGAGGAGGCCATGTCGTTCCTATGTCACGAGGTAAGGTTGCGTTCCTGATCGGCGTGGTCGGATTTATCGTTTATATCGCCGTTGTGGTCGCGTTAGGGGATTTTGTTGTCCATCGTCATTGGGCAATACAGTTGGTGTATTATGTCACCTGCGGGATAATCTGGGTGATCCCGGCGAAACGTCTGATCGAATGGAGCGCGAAAGCGCCGCCCTGAAGGCCCCCGCCCCGCCGTTCTTGGCCACCATTAGTGGCGGATGCTTGCGCGGCCGCGCGTCCGGCCTGGGGACGGCCCGGTTCAATACCTTGTGAGTACGCCGCGGGGGCGATGGCCGGGTCTTGCCCGGCCACCGCCGTGCCTCACATGCTGGCGCCCGAGGCCTGCACGACCGGCGCCCAGCGCTGCTGCTCGCCCTGGACCCAGGCGGCCAGGCCGGCCTGCGGGACATTCTCGCCGGGCACGAAGGCGATGGAATCCATCCGCTCCCGGATCGCGGGCTCGGCCAGGATCTCGCGCACGGCGGCGCTGAGGCGCTCGGCGATGGCGGGCGGCAGGCCGGCCGGCGCGCAGAGCATGAACCAGTTGAGGCTCACCACATTGCCGAAGCCCGCCTCCCGCGCGGTCGGCACGTCCGGCAGGATGGCGGCGCGCTGGGCGGAGGAGACGCAGAGGCCGCGCATGGTGCCGCTGCGGATGGCCTGCACATTGGCCGCCGCCGTGTCCCAGAGCGAGGTGGTGGTGCCGCCCAGCACGGCCGTCTGCGCCTCGGGCGCGCCGCGGAAGGGGGCGTGCAGCAGCTGCGCGCCGGCCTCCATGCCGAAGAGCACGCCGGTCAGGTGCCCCATGGAGCCGATGCCCGAGGAGCCGAAGCTGACCGCATCCGGGGAACGCTTCGCGGCCGTGGCGTAGTCGGCCAGCGTGCGGATCGGGCTGTCGCCTTTCACCGCGCAGACGATGGGCGCGCCGCCCATCAGCGAGATGTAGGTGAAGCTGCGTGCCGGGTTGTAAGGCAGGTTTGCCATCATCGAAGGCAGCAGCACGAGCGGCCCGGCGGTGGACATCAGCAGGGTATAGCCATCCGGCCGCTCATTGGCCGCCGCGCCCACGCCCACCGCGCCGCCGCCGCCTGGGCGGTTGTCGATGACGAAGGACTGGCCGAGCATCCGCTCCAGCCGCTCGGCCACGGGCCGCATCATCAGGTCCGAGGCGCCGCCGGGCGTGAAGGGGATGATGACCCGCACAGAGCGGTTGGGCCAGGCCGGCTGCGCCTGCACGACGGCGGGGGCGGCCAGGAGCGGGGCGGCGGCGAGCAATTGGCGGCGGTTCAGCACATTCACGGGCAAGTTCCTTGCAAAGATACGCCCATCTCAATGCAAACCGTGTGCCCAGGGCAAGCGCCCGACGCCTTCGCCTCACATCCCGGTCGTCTCGCCCTCGGTCAGCCGCAGGAGCGCGTCCATGTTGAGGATGCGCACCGTCTGGTGGCCTGGTTCGGTGATCAGCTTCTGGCGCTTGAAGGAGGCAAAGCTGCGGCTCACCGTTTCCAGAGTGAGACCCAGGAAGTCGCCGATGTCGCTGCGCGTCATCGGCATGGGCAGGTCGGCCGGGAGCGGCCCGCGCTGGCGATAGGCCTCGACCAGGCCCAGCAGGAAGCTCGCCACCCGCGCCTCGGCCGAACGGCGGCCGACCGATACGAGCTGGTCCTGCGTGTTGGACAATTCCCGCAGGCAGAGGTCGAGCATGCGGCGCTCCATCTGGGGGTAGAGGCGCAGCAGCGAATCCAGGCGCGAGCGCTCGATGCGGCAGAAATGCCCGCCCGTCAGGGTCTCGGCATCGAAGGGATAGGTCTGGCCGGCACCGTAGCCCAGGATGTCGCCGGCGAAGCGGAAGCCCACCACCTGCTGCTTCCCGTCGGGCAGCAGGCGGGAGAGCTTCACCACACCCTCCACGATGGAATAGGCGCGCTGCGCCGGATCGCCCTCGCGGAAAAGGACGCTCTTCGCCGCCAGCTGGAAGCGCTGCGAATCGGCCGAGATGTCGTCCAGCGCCGCGGCGTCGAGCTTGTGGCACAGGCCGGCCACCCGGCTGCCGCAGGTCGAGCAGGGCTCCGCCGGCTGCGCATCGCGGACCAGGGTGTGGGTGGCGTCGAGCGGGTTCACGGCTTATTCTCTCCCTCAACAGAGGCAGAGAATAAGCCTGACATTCTCCGAGTTGCAAGCTTGGTGACACCATTGATGTCAACCGATCTTGTCAGTCCCCGGTCATGGTGAAGGCGCCTGGATTGATCGTGACGGTGCCCGGCCCCGCGATGGCGACGGGCGAGGTGAGCGGCGACCAGGTGAGCGCGTTGCCGCCGCTCGCCGCATCGAACAGCCCGACATGCGAGAAGCTGCCGGCGGCCGCGGTGAAGGTGAAGCGCACCGCCTCCGCGTTCTGCTGAACGCCGGTGCCGGTGAAGACCACCCGCTGCCGGGCATAGCCATTGCCCACGGCCTCGCCGCTGATGCCCACGGGGTCGCTGCCGCCGGTGCCCAGGCCAAGGAAGACGGCGGTGGGCAGCACGGGCGAGCGGCCGCACAGCGCGCGCGTGAGGACGTTCTTGGCGTAATCGGTGAGGGAGCTCATGGGATCGTTCCTTCCGGCTCGGGGTCAGATGTCGGTGGCGGTGGCGAAGCGCGAGGGTGCGCCGCCCGGCTCGGGCTGCTCGCGGATGGCGCGGTAGAGGTCCTCGACCGCGAGGGTGTAGGGGTCATCCATGGCGGCCTGGTCGAAGCAGAAGCTCAGGCGCTGCAGCGGCGCCTTGCCGGTCCGCCGCGCCGCCTCGTCGCGGTAGCCGTGCAGCTGCGCTTCGACGATTCCGGCCACGCGGTCCACCTGCACATGGGTCAGGCGCCAGTAGTCGGCGAAGGCGCCCGTGTCGTTGATCTCGATGGGAATGAGGAAGGCCATGGGATTCTCCTGGGCTCAGCTCGCGGTCACCGCTTCGACATTCGCGAAGCGGGCCGAGTGGTTGATGGTGGAGGCGGCGGCGCCGGTGACGTTGACGGCGATGGCGCCGTTGGTCGTGTCCGCCGCGACGTCGAGGCGCCAGGCGCTCCCGGTGCCGCTGCTGGCCGTGGGGAGGATGGCAGTGCCCGCGCCCTCGTAGAGGAGGATGGTCCCGGCGCCGTTCCCCCGCACCGCCGAGACGTTCACGCGCCACGTGGCCGCGGCCGTGCTGCCCGTGGCCTTGGCGACCACCGTCAGCGTGCCCGCATAGCTGCCGAAGTTGGGCAGGACGATCTGGTTGGTGGAGCCTCCCGCCCCGCCATCGGAGGTCATGCGCGTCGCCGTGGCGTTGGTCGTCTGGATGCCGAGCTGATGCTCGCCGGACTGGTTGTCGCCCGTCGCCGCGATCTGCCCGCTGGACCAGGCGCCGCGCCCGATCACGCCACGCGTCGTCGCCGCGTAGCCACCGGGCACCCAGGAGGCGATGCCGCTGGCGACATTGCCGCCGCCCGAGCCGTTCCCACCGCCCGAGACCACGGACGAAACGCCGCTCGCCGTGTTGGCCCGCCCGCCGCCGACCGTGGAATTGGTCGCGGAGGCCACGTTCGACTGTCCACCGAGGACGGACGCATTGGTCGCGGATGCGGTGTTGCCGTTGCCACCGGCGATCACGGCCGAACCACCGCTGGCCACCTGGGCCGCCGAGCCGCGGGTCGTCTGCCAGTCCACCGCGTTCGTGCCGCGCGCATTGCCGCCCGACGCCGCGTTATCCGGGAACTGCCCGAGCAAGGCGCCCGTGCCCTTGGGCTGCATCACGGCGGAGATGTTCGCGTCCGAACCCTTGGCGCGCCAGCCGGTCCGTGCGGGCGTGCCCGTCACGCCGCCCAGCACTTCCGGCCGGTTCACCGCGCTCGCCGGCGTCGTCACTTCGAGGCCGTGGGCGCCGCTGGCCGCGCCGAGGCTCATCGTGCCGCCGGCCATGCGGGCCAGCTCGGCGCCGGCCGCACTCACGCCGAGCGCGCCGGCTGATGGCAGGAACAGGCCCGTATCCGCCTGCGCGACGGAGAAGCCGGGCCGCGCCGCCTCGCCGGCCGGGGCCTGGAGGCCCACCGAGCCGTTGCTGCCCGCGTTGAAGACCGGGCCGACATTGGCCGTCTCGAGCAGCGGCGGGCTGGCGAGATTCACCCGGTTGGGCGTGCCGCTTGCCACATTCGCCAGATGGATGGCCGCCGCACCATTGTTGCGCAGGTTGAAGTTCACGCAGCGCAGCGCGGCGATGTCCACGCGGTTGCCCGCGCCCTCGATACGGATCGGATTGTCCTCGGCGTCGTCGATGCGCAGCGAGCCGATCTGCACGCGGCTGAGGCTGGTGTTGACATAGATGCCGATGGAGCCCGGCAGCGGCGCGCCGCCCGCGTTGAAGATCTCGCACTGGACCGTCATGGCATCCACCTGCCCGTCGGTGCCCGCCGCCTCGACCCAGAGGCCGTGGCGCACGAAATCCGCATAGGCCTGGCCGATGCTGAACTTCTGCGTGAAGCCGGCGGCGGAGGAGGTGAAGCGGAACATGGAACGGTAGCCGAGCGCGAAGGCCTGGTCCACGAAGACGCCGTCACAGCGGCGGAAGATCAGCGCGTCGCCATTGGCCTGCTGCCAGCGCACCACATTGTCGTCGGCCGACCAGAAGGGCCAGAAATGCAGGTTCAGCATGCGCGAGGTGTCATAGCCCTCGTCGATCTCGATGCCGGCCGTGAAGACCTGGCCGCGGATCCGGCGGAAATCGGTCCGGCCCGAGTTGCGCACGAAGATGCCGCGATTGATTCCCGAGAGCATGACGTTGTCGAAATCCACGCCGCCCAGGCAGTCGGTCACGCGGAACAGCCAGTCGTAATTGGTGGGCGCCCAGCTCGCGTTCAGCGCGGCGGTGTGGTTCTGCCGGAAGGCCATGTCGCAGACGGCCGAGCCGCGTGCGCCGACGCCCGTGAAGGTGAAGGGCGTGAAGCCCGTCTGGTCCACGGTGAGCCAGGTGCCCTGCCCGGGGCTGCCGCCCTCGCTGAAGCCGGCGCCCTGCAGGCGCACCGCGCCGCTGTTGATGGTGATGCCGGTGGCGAGGCGATAGGTGCGCGGGCCGAACTGCACGACGCCGCCGGCGGTGCCGAGCGCATTGATCGCGGCCTGGATGGCGGGCGCGTCGTTGGTCGTGCCGTTGCCGAGCGCGCCGAAGTCGCGCACGTCCACGCCACGGTCGGCGAGCACGGCGCGGCGCATCTGCGACAGCGTGGCGCGCCGCGTGGCGGCCGTGGGCGCGGTCTGCACGAAGGGCGTGAGGTCGCCATCCGCGACGGCGCTGGCCGCGGGCAGTTCACTGATCTTGAGGTCGGGCATGGGGCTCCGTCCGGTCTGGAGGAAAGAGAAGGGCGGCGGCGCTCAGCCCTGCGAGATGGCGGAGCCGTCCTCCTGCAGCAGCTTCGCGCCGTCCTCGATCAGGATGAGGCGGAGGTCGGGCAGGATGTTGAAGCTGCGCGAGGTGGCGACGACGCCGGTGTCCAGCGCATCCTCGACGCGGATGCGGTAGCCGTTGCCGACGGCCGGCGTCGGCAGGGTGGCGGTGACGTAGCCCTGGTCCACATTGGCGAGCACCGCGGGCGGGATGATCTGGTTCTGCGCGTTGCGCAGCGTGATCACAACCTGCTGGATCGGCCCCGTCACCTGCGCCTGCACCGGGATCGAGGTGCCGACGATGATGCCGGCCATCAGCGGTGCCAGGATGATGGTGGAGGCGACCGCGCTCGCCGCCTGGATCATGCGCAGCGTCTGCGCGATGGAGCGCGTCAGCGCGATCGGCGCGATCGCGCCGTCGAGGACGACGCCTGGGCCGGTGGCCGCGTTGCTGCGCACGGGCAGCATGGACATGGCGTCGGCAGATTGCACGATCATCAGGTCACCCGCGCGGAGCGTGGCGGCGGCGGGAGCGAAATAGCCGGCCGTGGTGATCGCGGCCTGCAGGTCGGTGCTGCGGTAGTGCCAGAGGTTGAAGCGCGCGGTCTGGATCAGCGGCACGAGGTCGCTTGCGATGAAGGGCATGGGCGTGCGTCTCCTAAGCCATGGGGGCGACAAGCCGCGCGGGGCGCGGGCAGATCGGGAGGGAGAGGGGAGGGGTGCGGCCCGGGGCGCGGCACTGGACGCAATTCACCCCTTGGCCCGCTTTCCTTACGAGAACAAATAATGAACGTCAAGGAAAAAATGCGGATATTGTGAAACCGCCGCCGCTGCGCCATAGGCTCATCACCCCGACGCGGAGCCCGCCCCATGCGCCGATTGCTGCTGACCCTGGCCCTGCTGCTGGCTGGCCTGAACGCCCAGGCACAGCAAGCCACGCTCAACATCTACAACTGGGCCGACTACATGGACCCCTACGCGATCGAGCGCTTCCAGCGCGAGACGGGGATCCGTGTGCGCTACGATGTCTATGACACGCTGGAGACGCTCGAAGGAAAATTATCCGCGGGTCGTTCGGGCTATGACATCGTGGTCCCCACCAGCGAGCCCGCCTTCAATCGCCTGGTCCGCGCCGGGGCGCTGCGCCCGCTCGACCGCGCCCGCCTGCCCAATGCCGCGAATCTCGACCCTGCCCTGATGGCGCGCATCGCGGGCGTGGACCCGGAGAACCGGCATGGCGTGATCTATCTCTGGGGCACGGTCGGCCTCGGCATGAATGCGGCGCGCATCCGCGAATTGGCGCCCGACGCGCCGCTCGACAGCCTCGACCTGCTGCTGAACCCCGAGCATGCGCGCCGCATCGCGCGTTGCGGCATCGCGGTGATGGACAGTGCGGTGGATGTCCTGCCCTCCGTGCTGCGGCATCTGGGGCGCCATCCGGACAGCACGGCGCCGGCGGACCTGGACGCCGCGCAGCGCGCGCTGCTGGCGATCCGTCCCTTCCTGCGCTCCATCCCCTCGCCGCCCGCCATCATTGACGCGCTGGCAGCGGGCGAGATCTGCCTCGCCTTCAGCTATTCCGGCGATGTGATCCAGGCGACGGCCCGCGCCCGCGAGGCGCGGCGCGCGCATGAGGTGACCTATGTGATGCCGCGCGAGGGCGCGCAGCTCTGGTTCGACATGATGGCGATCCCGGCCGATGCGCCGAACCCCGATGCGGCGCATGCCTTCATCAACTTCATCCTGCAGCCCGATGTGATGGCCGGCATCACCCGCCAGGTGCGCTATCCGAACGCCGTCCCCGCCTCCCGCGCGCTGCTGCCGCCCGAGGTTGCGAACGATCCGAGCGTGTTTCCGCCGGCCGAGGCGCTGGCGCGGAGCTTCGTCGCCGGCACGCCGGCCCAGGCAGGTGAGCGCGCGCGGGCGCGGCTCTGGGCGCGGTTCAAGGCCGGCCGGTGACGCTGCTTGCGCTGGAAGGGCTGACCAAGCGCTTCGGCGCGACCACGGCATTGGATGCGCTCTCGCTCGAGATCGGCGCGGGCGAGTTCTTCGCGCTGCTGGGTGGCTCGGGCTCGGGCAAATCCACGCTTCTGCGGGTGATCGCGGGCTTCGAGGCTCCGGATGCGGGCCGCGTGATCCTGCAAGGCCGCGACATCACACACGCGCCGCCGCCCAAGCGCGAACTGGCCATGATGTTCCAGTCCTACGCGCTGTTTCCGCACATGAGCGTGCGCGAGAACATCGCCTATGGCCTGCGCCGCGCGGGCGAGCGCGACCCCGGGCCACGCGTGGCGGAACTGGTGGCGCTGCTCGGCCTCGATGGACTGGAGGCGCGGCGGCCGCAGCAGCTCTCGGGCGGGCAGCAGCAGCGTGTGGCGCTGGCCCGCGCGCTGGCCCGCCGCCCGCCGCTGGTCCTGCTGGATGAGCCGCTGGGCGCGCTGGACTCCGGGCTGCGTGAGCGCACGGGGCTCGAGTTGCGCGCGTTGCAACGCCGCCTCGGCGCCAGCTTCGTGATGGTCACGCATGACCAGTCCGAAGCCCTCTCGCTCGCCGATCGCGTGGCGGTGCTGGAGGGCGGTCGCATCGCGCAGGTGGCGCCACCGCGCGAGCTGTATGACCGCCCGGCCACGCGCTCCGTCGCGCGCTTCCTGGGGGCGGCCAATGTGATCGAGGCCGGACGCTTCCGCCTGCGGGCCGAGGCCGCGGCGCCTGCCTATGCGCTGCGGCCCGAGCGCATCTTCATCACGCCGAGACTGGCCGAGGTGAACGGCGTGCGTGCGATCGTCACCGAGGTTGCCTTCCGCGGCGCCGATGTCCTGCTTCTGGCGGCGGCGGAGGGAGAGGTATTCCGCCTGGTGCTGCCCGTCGGCACGCTTCCGGCGGAGCCCGGGGCGGAGGTGTTCCTCGCCTGGGACGGCGCCGCACTTGCGCCGCTTTCGGCATGATCCGCATGGGTGCCTGGCTCGCGCTGCTGCTGCTGGTCGCGGCGCCGCTGCTGATCGTGCTGGGGATGGGCTTCGGCACCTCGGCGCCCGGCGTGCCGCCCGTGATCCCGCCACTCGGGCGGGGGGGCTGGCAGGGCAGCCTTGCCGCCTGGGCGCTGCTCGTCGCCGACAGCTACTACCTCGACGCTGCGCTGCGCTCGCTGCGCCTTGCCGCGATAACGGCCGGGCTTTGTCTCGTGCTCGGCTTCGGCATGGCGCTCGGCATCGCCTCGGCCGCGCCGCGCTGGCAGGCACCGCTGCTGGCGATGGTGCTGCTGCCCTTCTGGTCCGGCTTCGTGCTGCGCCTCGCCGCCTGGGTCGGGCTGTTGCGCGACGGCGGATGGGTCAACGCGACGCTGATGCAGGCGGGCGTGATCCAGGAGCCCTTGCCGCTGCTCTACAGCGAGGGAGCCATGCTGCTCGGCATGGTGCATGGCTACCTGCCCTTCGCCGTGCTGCCGCTGACCGCCACGCTGGCGCGGCGCGACCGGCGGCTGGAGGAGGCGGCGGCCGATCTCGGGGCGGGACGCTGGACGGTGTTCTTCACCATCACGCTCCCGCTCGCCGCACCCGCCGCGGCCGCCGCCTTCCTCCTGGTCTTCATCCCCGCCGCGGGCGAGGTCGTGATCCCGGAGGTGCTGGGCGCGCCGGATTCCGTGCTCTTCGGCCGCGCCATCTGGGGCGAGTTCTTCCAGACGCGCGACTGGCCGGCCGCCGCGGTTCTCTCGACGGCGCTGCTGGTGCTCCTGCTGTTGCCGATCGCCCTGTACCAGCGCCTCTCGGTGGCGCGATGAGGCGGGCGCTGCTCACCCTCGGGCTGCTCTTCCTTTGGGCGCCGATCCTGCTGATGGCCGCCTATGCCTTTTCCGGCAGCCGCGTGCCCTTCGAATGGGGTGGCTTCTCGTTGCGCTGGTTTGCGGCGCTGGCCGCGAATGAGCGCCTTCTGGAGGCGGCCTGGCTTTCGTTGCGCATTGGTGCGGCCGCCGCCACGCTCGCCACCCTGCTCGGCCTCGCGCTGGGCTGGGTCCTGGCCCGGCATGGGCGTTTCAGGGGGCGGCCGATCTTCGGCATCCTGGCCGGCGCGCCGCTGGTGCTGCCTGAGGTGGTGATGGGCCTCGCCTTGCTGCTGCTTTTCGTGGGGCTGCAGGCGGTGACGGGGTGGCCGGCGCAGCGTGGCGCGGTGACGGTCTGGCTGGCCCACGCCTCGCTCGGCATGGCCTATGTGGCGGTGCTGGTGCAGGCGCGGCTGGCGGGCCTGGATCCGGCGCTGGAGGAGGCGGCGGCCGATCTCGGCGCCAGCCCCGCCGTCGTGTTCCGCACCATCACGCTGCCGCTGATCGCGCCCAGCCTCGCGGCGGGTTGGTTGCTCGCCTTCACCCTCTCGCTGGATGACGTGGTGCTGGCGAGCTTCGTCTCCGGCCCGGGGGCCACGACGCTGCCGGTCTACCTTTTCTCGCAGCTGCGCCTGGGCATGACGCCCGAGGCGAACGCGCTGGCCGTTGCGATGCTGGGCTTCGCCGGCACGCTGGGGCTGCTGGCCTGGGCGATCCGCCTCAGGCGTTGAGCAGCGCGTCGATGTCGGCTTGGGCCAGGTCGGCGGCGTTGGGCGCGGCGGCGACCGTCTGCATCTGCGTCCGCACCACCACCTTGGTCTCGGCCGGGCGCGCCTGGCCGGGCAGCACGCGCTCCAGCATCGTCTCGACCTGTTGCAGATGCTGGATGGCGCGCCGGATGCGCTGGCCGGTCACATCCTGGAAGCTGCAGGCCTCGAAGATGGCATTCACCTTGGCGGCGAGGTCCTGCATGCCCTCTGCGTCGCGCGCGCCGCCCGAGATCCAGTCCTGAATCGCCTCGGCCGCTTCGAGGATGACGTTGGCTGCGGATTCGGTGGCCATCACCACCGCTTCCAGCTCCACGCCGCTGTTGCGGCTCGCTTCAGCCGGCATGGCGACGAGGTTGGCGATGCGTTCATGCACCTGGGCGAGCTCGCGCGAGATGCGCTCCTCGCTCATGTCGGCGAGCTGCACGCTTGCATTCAGTTCCGCGCTCAACTCCGCGATGCGGCGGTCCAGGAAGCGGTTCATCTCGGTGAAGAGCGGCTGGAACTCGGCGCGGACCGCGGCGCCTACGGCGTTGGTCAGCGCATCCTGCAGGGCAGGCGGAAACTCGTTCGACATGCTCGGGGACCTCGTCAGCGGCAAACCAGGCGGCAATAGGAGAGGAGGCATGAAATCGCGGTTAACGGCGGCCTTTACCTCTCGGCAAGACCTCCTGGCTATTCAACCCGGCACCCGCTGCCGGAGGATGCAAGAGAATGCGCGTGAGAACCCTGTTCAACCTGGCGATGCTGTCGATCGGCTGTGTCGCCGGCATTGTCGCGGGCGGCCTGGCCTGGGCCGAGTTCCGCAAGGCGATGGGCGCGCGCGAGGCAACCGCGCAGGTCGCCGTCTCCGCGGAGCTGTTGCGCCTGACCGAGCGGCTGGTGATCGAGCGCGGCAACTACGTCATCCGCATGAACGCGGCCGGCGCCGCGGATTCCGGCGTCATGGGGCGCTTGCGCGCGCTGGAAGCCGAAACCGACGCTGCCCTCGGGCGGACATTGGGGGCCTTGCGCGGCGCAGGCCTGGAAGCGGGCCTGCGCCGCCTTGAGGGGATGCCGGCCGAGCTCTCCGCGCTGCGGGCGCAACTGCGACCGGCTGCCGAGCAACCGCTCACAGCGCGGGAGGCGGCGCTCCGGGGCCGGCCACAGGCTGCCTATACGGAGATGCTGACGCGTGTGAGCCAATCGCTCGATGGCAGTCACCGTGCCGTGGCCGAGGCGGGCGGCGGGCTGGAGGGGCTGCTCCTGGTCGCGCGCATCACCTGGGATGTTCGTGACGCCGCCAGCCGGCGGATCGTCGCCGTGGGGACGGCGCTGAACAGTGGCCGCGCCCTGACGCCGGCCGAACTTGAGACCATCGCGGGGGCGAGCTTCGCCGTTGAGAGCGGCTGGAACCGCGCCCGCATGGTGGTCCGCATGCTGGGCGAGCCGCCGCGCGTCGCGCAGGCGGTGACCGAGGTGCAGACGCGCTATTTCGGCGAGCCCATGCGCATGACGGAAGCGCTGGTCGCGGCGGGCCGCGCCGGTGCGGCCTATCCGCTGAGCGGCGATGCCTTCACCGCCTGGGCCACGCCAGCGCTCCAGAACATCCTGCTGCTGCGCGACGCCGCGCTGGAGGAGGCCGTGGCGGAGGCGGGCGCCTTGGAACGCGCGGCCTGGTGGAGCTTCGCCATGGTGCTGACCGGCGCGATCATCGCCGGGCTGCTCCTGGCGGCCCTGGCCGCCCTGCTGCGGCGCCGTGTCGTGACGCCGGTGCTGGACCTGACGGAGAGCGTGCAGAATCTGGCCGAGGGCGACCTGTCGCGGAAGATTCCGCATGATGAGCGCCCCGATGAGATCGGCCGGATGGCCGGCGCGCTGGAGGTCCTCCGCGAAAAGGCCGCTGCCGCCCGTGCCACCGAGGCCGCGGCCGCCGCCGCCCAGGCCGCCAAGCTGGCCGAGGGCGAACGCACCCAGCACCTGGTCCGGGCCTTCGAGGCTGAGGTGGCGGAGACGCTGGACGCCTTCGCCGCCGCCGCCGCGCCGCTGGACGACACGGCGGACCAGCTGGGACGCGCGGCGGAGGAAGCGCGCGACCGGGCCGAGGACATGGCGCGCGCCGCCGGGAGCGCCTTCGAGGAGGTCGGCCTCGTCGCCAACTCCACCGAGGAACTGGCCGGCAGCATCGCCGATGTGGCCCGCCAGGTGGCGGAAAGCGCCCGCATCGCGGCCAAGGCCGCCGAGGATACCCGCGCGACGGATGCGGCGGTGGGCGTACTGGTGGAGGGCGCCCAGCGCATCGGCGACGTGGTCGTGCTGATCAACTCCATCGCCGCCCAGACCAATCTCCTTGCACTCAACGCCACGATCGAGGCGGCGCGGGCCGGTGATGCCGGAAAGGGCTTCGCCGTGGTGGCCGGCGAGGTCAAGGCGCTGGCCGCGCAGACCGCCAGGGCCACGGAGCAGATCCGGGAGCAGATCGGCGCCATGCAGGGCGAGACCGGGCGCGCGGCGGAGGCCATTCGCGGCATCGGCCGGACCATCGGCGAGGTGAGCGCCATCGCGGTGCAGGTGGCGGCGGCCGCGGAGGAACAGGCGGCGGCGACCAAGGAAATCGGCCGCGCCGTCTCGCGCGCCGCGAGCGGCACGGAGGAGGTCTCGCGCCAGACATCGCAAGTCCGCGAGGGCGCGGAGGTGACGGCAAGCGCCACAACCGGCCTGCGCGACGCCTCGGCCGGGCTGTCGCAGCAGGCGGCTGCGCTGCGCGGAAAGGTGGATGGCTTCCTGCGGGCGATCCGCGCGGCCTGAGCCTATTCGGCCGCGTTGCGCACTGGCAGCGCGGGTGGTTCGCAGCCCGTCTCGCAGCAACGGCCGGGCTGCTTGGAGGTGCGCTGGCCTTCGTCCAGGATGCCGCGGTCGAGCAGGCGCTCGACCAGCGCGCTGCGTTCCTCCACCGGGTAGTTGCGCCAGATCTCGCGCTTCATCGCCTCCGGGCTGCCGCCGCCATGGAGCGAGATCACGGAATACCAGCCGCCCTGGTTGGAGGCGGTCAGGTCCTCCATGAAGCGCGCCACATCGAGGCGCTTCTCGGCCGGGATGTCGGGCCGGCCGGCCAGCACGGCGGAGAGCGAGGCCGCAGTCTCCGGGTTGTGGTCCTCATCCGGGCCGGGCAGCGCCACGATCAGGCCGCCCGAGACGTAATGCGCGAGGCGGTGCATGTCGTAGATCTGCGTCGCCAGCAGCAGCTTGCCGATGTTGCTGAACACCGTCTCGGGCATCACCGCGCCCGAGGGGTCGCGCGTGCCATAGACGCTTGCGGCGACGCCGCAGGCATAGAAGCCCTCGACGATCTTGATCAGGTCCACCATCGCATCGCGCACATGGGCGTGGCGGTCGGTGTCGAGGCCGTTCGCCTCGATCATCAGCGCGCCCGCGCCGATCAGCAAATCGCCGAAGCCGGCGCGGGCGGCGATGCAGGAATGACGGTGATGCGTGGCGTAGCTGGTCGTCATGAAGCCGGCTTCGACGGTCTCTCCGGCGAAGAAGACGCGCTCCCAGGGGACGAAGACATCCTCGAACATGACGACGCCGGTGGACTGGCCGTACTTGTTGCTGAAGCGGGCCGCGGCCTCGCCCGGGCGGCCGGCGGGGCGGGAGACGATGGTCACGCCCTCGGCATCCACCGGCACGGCGCAGCAGACGGCGAAATCGGCATCCTCCGGCGTCATCGTCCGGCAGGGCATGACGAGGAATTCGTGCATGTAGGGCGCGCCGGTGACGATGGCCTTGGTGCCGCGGATGACGATGCCATCCGAACGGCGTTCCTTGATGTGGACATGCACGTCGCGATTGGCCTGCTGGCCGGGCCGCTTGCTGCGGTCGCCCTTCGCATCCGTCATGGCGATGCCGAGCGAGAGGTCGCGCGCCTGGACATCGTCCAGATAAGCGAGGAAGCGGTCATGGCGCTCGCCGCCATGTTCGTCATCGGCGCGCCTGGTGCCCTGGTGCAGCGCGTTCAGCGCATCATGCGCGAGGTAGCGCTGCGCGCAGCCGGACTCGCGGCATAGCAGGCGCACGGCCTCGAGCTTGGTCAGCAGGTCATCCGTGCTGCCATTCACATGCAGCATGCGGTTGGTGACACGGCCGGAGCCCTGCTGCGTGGCGACCATGCGCTTCTCGTATTCCGGGCGGAGCGCGAAATCATAGGTGACGCCGAGGGCATTGATGCCTGGGGCGAGCAGCGGCTCGTCGGCCACGCTCTTCACCTGCTGGCCATTGACGAAGACGCGCGGCGAGAGCGCGCGGAGGGAGTCGCGATAGGCTTCGGCGGACATCAGCATGGTGGCGTTTCCCTATGTGCTTGCGAAAAATCTAACGCTGTTCGATTATCTGGGTCAATGAGCATCGCGACGAAGAAGGAACTGGGCCGGCAGCGCATCCTGGATGCCGCGCGCGAGGTCTTCGCCGAGCAGGGGCTGGAGGGGGCGAGCCTGCGCGCCATCGCCGCGCGGGCGGGCTATACGCCCGCCGCGCTCTACTTCCACTTCGACAGCCGCGAGGCGATCTATGCCGAGTTGCTGCGGGCCTCGCTGGCCGATCTCACGGCTGCCATCGCCGCGGCCGCGCGAGGGCCGGATGCCTTCCGCCAGGGCGCGCTGGCGCTGTTCGACTTCTATGCGGCTCGGCCCCAGGAGCTGGCGCTGGGCCTCTATCTTGGGCCCGGCGGCCCGGCGCCGCGCGGGCTGGGGCAGGGCGTCGACCCGGAGCTGAACGCGCTGCTGTTGGCGGCCCTGGCGCCCATCCGCGAAGCTGCCGCCACAGCCGCGCCTGAGCCGGATGCGCTGGTGGCGGAAATCTTCGCCCAGGCGGTCGGGCTGCTGGTGCTTTCCGAAACCCGCCGTTTGCGCTTGTTTGGGCTGCCCGCACGCGGGCTCATGCAACGCCTGCTGGAGCGCATGCCATGCTGATGCTGGACCGCCGGACCTCGCTGCTGCTGCTCGTGGATCTGCAGGGCAAGCTGCACCCCGCCATCGAGGACGGGCCGGTTGTGCTGCGCGAGGCGACGCGCCTCGCCAAGCTCGCGAAGCTTTTCGGCGTGCCTGTCTGGGCGACGGAGCATTGCCCGGACCGCATCGGGCCGCTACTGCCGGAGCTCGCCGCGTTCAGCGAGAACACCTTCCACAAGACCAGCTTCGACGCCTGCCGCACACCCGCCTTCCGCGACGCCCTGCCGGCGGATCGCACCGATGTCGTGATCTGCGGCTATGAGGCGCATGTCTGCGTGATGCAGACGGCACTCGGCCTCCGCACGCTGGGCCGCCGCGTCTGGGCTGTGCGCGACGCCATGGGCTCGCGCCGTGGCATCAGCAAGGAGGCGGCGCTGGCCCGCCTGGCGCGCGCTGGGGCGGAGATCATCACCACCGAGATGGCCGGCTTCGAATGGGCCGAGGACGCGACGGACCCGCGCTGGCGTTCCCTGCTGGCATTGGTGAAGGACCCCGGGTAACTAGAGCGGAATGCAATCGGGGGGCGCCGTGACCAAGGGCGACACAACCAGGGGCGACGGCGTGAGCCGGCGCGACATCACGAATTCCGGCGCCGATCCGCGCCCGCGGTACCGTCAGATCAGCGACGAGCTGCTCGCGCAGATCCGCGGCGGCCAGCATGCCATCGGCAGCATGCTGCCCACCGAGACGGAACTCTGCGCGCTCTACGGCGCCTCGCGCCACACCATCCGCGAGGCGCTGCGCCTGGTGGAGGAGGCGGGTCTGGTCGCGCGCCGTCAGGGCAGCGGCACCACGGTGATCGCGCAGGAGAATCGCGGCCGCTTCGTGCAGGACCTGACCAGCATGGGCGGGCTGCTGCAATACCCGGAGGAGACGCGCCTCACCGTGCTGCGCGCCCGCGAGGTGCCGGCGGGCGAAGTGCCTGGTGTGCCTGTGGGCGAAGCCTGGCTGCGCGTTGAGGGAATCCGCCGCGTCCGGCTCACCACCGCGCCCATCGCCTTCACGACCATCCACATCCCCACCGAATACGCCGCAGTGATCGAGGAGATCGGCCAGCAGCCCGTCTCGGTCTATGCGCTGATCGAGCGCCGCTTCGGGCTGCAGCTCTCCTCGGTCGAGGTGGATCTCTCGGCCGGCGGCGTGCCCGAGGCGCAGGCCGCGCTGCTGGAGGTGGAGCCCGGCGCGCCGGCGCTGATGATCCGCCGGCGCTACCTGGACCAGAATGGCCGCGTCTTCGAGGTCTCGGAGGGCTGCCATCCGGCGCCGCGCTTCACCTATCGCGCGACGCTCAGGCGCGAGGTGTGAGGCCGATCCGCTCGGCCAGCGCCACGATGCGCTGGGCGCGGTCGACGATCGGGTAGTCCACGAAGCGGCCCTCCACCTGAATGGAGGCCAGGCCCTGCGCCTCGGCCTCCGCGAAGGCGGCGATGATGCGCCGCGCGCGCGCCACCTCGGCCTCGGGCGGCGAATAGGCGGCATTCGCGACCGGCACTTGGTCCGGATGAATGCAGAGCTTCCCCTGGAAGCCCAGTGACACGCCCCGCGCGCAGGACGCGGCGAAGGCCTCCATCTCGCGCAGCTCGATCCAGACGGTATCAATGGGCGCTTCCAGACCGGCGGCGCGGCTGTGCAGCACCATCTTCTCGCGCGCCCCTTCCAGCACCGTCTCCGCCAGGTCCCAGGTGATGCCGAGGTCGAGCGTGTAGTCGCCCGCGCCGAAGCTGAAGCGCTTCACGCGGCCGCCAAGAGAAGCCGCGCAGGTCGTCAGTGCGCCAAGCCCCGCCATGCCGCGCGCCGTCTCGATGATGGGCATCACCTCGATGCCGCGATGGGGCAGGCCGAGCTGGCGCTCCAAGGCGGAGATCAGCCAATCCACGGCGATGAGCTGGGCAGGGTCCTCCAGCTTTGGCAGCACCAGGCCGTCGAGCCGCGGGCCGATCACGGCCTGGATGTCGCCTGGGCAGAACTCCGTGTCGAAGGCGTTGACGCGCACGAAGCCACGGCAGGTGCGCGGGCGTTCGAGCGCCGCGTTCACAAGCGCACGGGCGGCCACCTTGGCCGAGATCGCCACCGCGTCCTCGAGGTCGAGAATGCAGGCATCGGCGCCCGCGGTCAGCACCTTCTCGGCGCGGCGGGCATGGTCGCCTGGGGCGAAGAGGAAGGTACGGTTCGGGGCGGTCATGCGGCGTCTCCTACGATGGAGCTTCGCTGATAGGGGGCGCGTCGGGCCGCGTCCAGATGGATTTGTCCGTATGTTTGACAGGCTCAGCCGGACATGCCCATCCTTCCGAAAAGGGAGACACACGCCATGGACAGCCTGCCCACCGAGCTCGCCACGCGCACACCCATTTCCTTGGAGCTGGGCACATTTGCCACGAGCCTGCGCGTGGAAGACATTCCCGCCGATGTGATGGACCAGGCGAAGCGTCACATGCTGGACAGCCTGGGCATCGCCGTCGCGGCCTCGGGCTTCGACTATGCGAGGCGCACCATCGGGGCGATCCACGGCATTGCGGGCCAGGGCAGCCATCCGGTGATCGGCATGCCCTACCGGCTGCCGCTCCGCGATGCGGTGATGATGAACGGCTCGCTCGTCCACGGTCTCGATTATGACGACACCCATTCGGACGCGATCGTGCATGCCTCCGCCAGCACGGTGCCGACCGCGCTGCACATGGCGCGCGAGCATGGGGCGAGCGGGGCGGAGGCGCTGGCCGCCTATATCCTGGGCGTCGAGGCCGCCTCGCGCATCGGCGCGGCCGCGCAGGGCGGCTTCCACCAGGTGGGCTTCCACCCGACCGGCATGGTCGGCGCCTTCGGCTGCGCACTGACGGCGGGGCGGCTCGCCGGCGCCACGCCCGCGCAGATCGGCGCGGCGCAGGGCATCCTGCTTTCGATGGCCGCGGGCTCGCTCGAATTCCTGGAGGATGGCTCCTGGACCAAGCGCATCCATCCGGGCTGGGCGGGCTTCGCTGCCATCACGGCGACAGCGCTGGCGCGCAATGGCTTCAAGGCGCCGCCCGCCGCCTATGAGGGACGATTCGGCCTGTTCCGCAGCCACCTGCAGGAGAAATCGCCGGCCGATCTCTCGCGCTGCACCGAGCGCCTGGGCGAGCTGTGGGAGATGCGGAACAACGCGCTGAAACCCTATCCCTGCTGCCACTTCAACCACGTGTTCGCCGATGCGGCGCTGGCGCTGCGCGCCGCGCACGGGCTGCGGCCGGAGGAGATCAGGCACATCACGGTCCGCATCCATCCGGGCCAGGTGAAGGTGGTGTGCGAGCCGGAGGCGGCGAAGAAGCAGCCGGCCAATTCCTATGACGCGCAGTTCAGCGTGCATTACGCCGTCGCCTCCTGCCTGCTGCGCGGCCGCCTCTCGCTCGACGAGCTGGAGGAGGAGATGATCCGCGATCCTCGCGCCTTGGCCCTCTGCGCCCGCACCAGCTACGAGACCGACGCCACGCTGAACTTCCCGCGCTACTATGGTGGTGAACTGGTCATCGAGACCACGGATGGCCGCGTGCTGCGCCACCGCGAGGAGATGAACCGCGGCTCGGACGGCAATCCGCTCACCATGGCCGATGTCGAACGGAAGTTCATGGAGAATGCCGGGCGGCAATTCTCGGCGGCGAAGGCGCGGCACATTCTTGATCTTGTCATGCGCCTCGATGCGGCGTCGGATGTGATGGCGCTCACGGAAGCGCTCAACGGTTGAGGAAACGAAGTGATGTCACGACGCGGCGAAATGGCCATGGTCGCCTTTCTGCAGGCGCAGAACTGCTCGAACTATCCGGGGTCCTGGCGGCACCCGGAGACGATGCAGGATTTCCTCTCGCCGAAATACTACCAGCGCATCGCCCGCAACCTGGAGGATGGCCGCTTCCACATGGCCTTCTTCGATGACCGCCTGGCTCTGCCCGACATCCTCGGGCGGGACCATGCGCAGGCGATGCAGAACGGCATCCGCGTGGTCAAGCTGGACCTGATCTCGATCCTGACGGCGATGGGTCTCGCCACCGAAAAGCTCGGCCTCGGCGCAACCTATTCCACCACCTATTACGAGCCCTACCATGTGGCCCGCGTCTTCGCGACGCTCGACCACATGCTGGGCGGGCGCGTCGCCTGGAATGTCGTCACCTCGCTGAACGACAGCGAGGCGCACAACATGGGCCGTGCCGAACATCCCGAGCATGATCTGCGCTACGACCGCGCGGACGAGTTCATGGAGATCGTCCTCAGCCACTGGGACGCCTGGGGCGATGACGCGATCATCAATGACCGCGCCTCGGGCATCTTCGCCGACCCGACCAAGGTGCGGCGCCTGAACCACCAGGGGCGCTGGTACAAGAGCGAGGGCACCTTCACCGTCCCCCGCACGCCGCAGGGCAGGCCGGTGCTGATCCAGGCCGGGCAGAGCGGGCGTGGCAAGGCCTTCGCCGCCAATTGGGGGGACCTCATCTTCGTGCTCTACCCGAACCTCAAGGCGGGGCAGAAGGTCTATGCCGAGTTCAAGGCGCAGGTCGCGGCCTCGGGCCGGGATCCGGCCAAGGTGCGGGTCTGCCCCGCGGTCTATGCCATCATCGGCAACAGCAAGGATGAAGCGGCCGAGAAGCGCGCGCTGATCGAGGGCCTGGCCAAGCCGGTGGACGGGCTCGCGCTGCTCTCCGAGGTGCTGAACTACGACTTCGCCAGCAAGGGCATGGATGAAGCCTTCACCGACGAGGAGCTGGCCGGCATCAAGGGATTGCAGGCGATCCGCGACCGGGTGGTGAGCACCTCCGGCAAGCAGAACCCGACGCTGCGCGACTTCGTCGAGATCAGCGGCCGCGGCACCATCCGTGAATTCCCCTGCTTCACCGGCACCCCGCAATCCATCGCGGATGAGATGCAGGAATGGTTCGAGAGCGAGGCCTGCGACGGCTTCGTGCTGGCCGCCACGCATATGCCGGGCGCCTATGAGGATTTCGTGCGCCTCGTCGTGCCGGAACTCCAGCGCCGCGGCGTGTTCCGGCGGGAATTCGCCGGCACCACGCTGCGCGAGAATCTCGGGCTGCCGCGCGCCGCTCCCTTCGACTGGCAAAGGAACCCCGCCGCATGATCCAACGCCGCCACCTGCTTGCCACACCCGCGCTGGCGCTCGCCCCGCCGGCCTTCGCGCAGGCCTACCCATCGCGTCCCGTTCGCATCATCGTCCCCTTTCCGCCCGGCAACATGAGCGACCTGATCGCCCGCGTGCTGACGGAGGAAATGCAGACGCGCCACAATGTGCAGATCGTCGTGGACAACCGGGCCGGGGCCACGGGCGCGATCGGCGTCCAGGCCGTGACCAGCGCGCCGCCTGACGGGCATACGCTGCTGCTGACGAGCAACTCGCCCGTCGCGGTGAACCCGGCGGTGACACCCAACCTGCCCTTCGACGTGCTGCGCGACCTCACGCCCATGTCGCTCATCGGCTGGACGGGCTTCCTGATCGTGGTGCCGCCCGACCTGCCGGCCAATAACCTTGCCGAGCTGGTGGCCCTGATGCGGGCCAATCCCGGGCGCTACATCGCGGCCAATCCCGGCATGGGCACGGCGGGGCATCTGACGACGGAGATGTTCTCCCGCCTTGCACGCGTGCCGATGGAGCAGGTGCCCTATCGCGGCTCGGCGCAGGCGCTGCTCGATCTCTCTGTGGGGCGCGTGCACTTCATGATCGACGCGATGACGAGTGCCCAGCCGCAGGTGGTGGGTGGCCGCGTGAAGGCGCTGGCGGTGCTGGCGCAGTCGCGCTCGCCCATCCTGCCCAACGTGCCGAGCATGCGCGAATCGGGCGTGCCGGAGGTGGTGGATTTCCAGAGCCTCGCCTGGGCCGGGCTGTTCGGGCCAGCCGGCACGCCGCCCGCCGTCACGCTCTACTGGAACCGCATTTTCAACGAATTGCTGGCCGACCCCGCCTTCGTGCGGCGCCTCGCCACGCAGAACGTCGAGGCGGCACCACCGGGCGGGCCGGAGCGGCTGGCGGATATCCTGCGCACCGATCTCGGCCGCTGGCAGCAGCTGGTGCGGGAGGCGAATATCCGCATCTGACGACGCTGAGTGATGAAACGCGGAGGGGGGCTTTACGGACCCCTCCGGGCCTCGCTAAACGGCGGCACGGCTGGGGTGTAGCCAAGTGGTAAGGCAGCGGTTTTTGGTACCGCCATTCCTAGGTTCGAATCCTAGCACCCCAACCAGCTTCCCTATTCCGGATCAAGCGCGACCGCGGTGCCGATCATCGAATCGCGCGTCACCAGCTTCGCCAGCCGCGCCTCGTCCCAGCCCTCCGTGCCGGCAGGACGGCGGGGGATGACGAGGTAGCGCAGGTCGGCCGTGCTATCCACCACGCGGATGCGCGTCTCCTCCGGCAGGGTCAGCCCGAATTCCGCCAGCACGCCGCGCGGGTCGCGCACCACGCGCGAACGGTACGCCTTGCTCTTGTACCAGGCGGGCGGCACGCCCAGCAGCATGCGCGGATAGCAGGAGCAGAGGGTGCAGGCGATGACATGGTGAACGCCTTCCTCGTTCTCGAGCGCGATCAGCTCCGGCGCGTCGGGGATGGTGATGCCGAGCCTGGCCACGGCGGCCCGCGCATCGCGCTTCAGCTCGGCGTGGAACTCCGGGTCGGTCCAGGCCCTGGCGATGACGCTGGCGCCGAGCTCGGGCGTGCGCCCCTCCTGCAGCTCGATCTGGCGGGTGATCTGCTCGGCGGTGAGGATGCCCTTCTCGATGAGCAATTCGCGCACCGCGCGCTCCAGGATCTGGAAGGGGCCGGGCGGGCCCTCGCCATCCTCGATCGGCGCGTGGTCGTGATCATGGTCGTGATGATCATGGTCGTGATGATGATGCGGCGTGCTCATGCGGCGGCCTCGCTTTCCAGCCAATCCTCGTAGATGTCGGCCTCGATCTCATCCCGCGTCGGCTGGCCGTCGGGCGTCAGATGCGGGAAGCGGACGCGGTAGAGGAACAGTTTCGGCAGGCCGGGCCGATGCTGTGCCAGCTGTGACGGATCATGGAAGCGCCCGGCATATTCCAGCACGACGCCGCGCTGACCGCGCAGATAATAGGGCGTGCGGCAATGACCGGTGACTGGTCGGTCGGCGACGCGGACCGGCGTGCCTGGCGCATAGCGTGGCTCATGCGGCATCGGCCAGCTCCCGCGTGATGGCGGCCACGCGCGCCTCGATCTCGTCCCGATTCAGCACCTGCTGCTCGACGAGCAGATTGGTGATGGCTTGCAGCCAGCGGTCGTAATAGGGCAGGTGGTCGTAGTCGTCCTGCGAGAATTCCTCGATGGCGCGGCGCAGTGCATCCGTCTTGAAGGCGCCGCAGGCCGGGCCGGTCAGCAGCATCAGCATGGCGTCCACGCGCAGTTCGTAGAGGGTGCGCGGATGCTCGGTGCGATCAATCGGACCGAGGTCGAGGCCACCGATGTCATGCATGGCACGCTCACTGGTCATGCCGGGTCCTCCTCGAACAGGATGAGATGCGCCGGGTCGGGGCGCAGATGCACAGTCTCGCCGATGGCGGGCGGCGCCGCCAGCGCGGAGAGTGGGAGGCTGGCCGAGAGGGCCAGGCCCGCCGGCCCCTCGGCATAGAGCGAGGCATGCGCGCCCTTGAAGACGATCTCCGTCACGCGCGCGGGGATGCTGCCGGACGCTTCCTCGCGCAGGATCGCCATGTGCTCCGGCCGGATGCCCAGGCGCACCGGGCCGCGGTTGCCGCCGCCATGGGAAATCTCGGCGCCACCGGGCATGCGCAACGTGCCCTCCGCCGTGACCTCGGCCGGGATGAGGTTCGCCTCGCCCAGGAAATCCATGACCGCGCGGCTCTTGGGGCGGGCGTAGAGCGTCGCCGGGCGCTCCACCTCGCAGATGTCGCCCGCGAACATCACGGCGACGCGATCGGCGAGGGAGAGTGCCTCCTCCTGGTCATGCGTCACGATGATGGTGGTCACCCCCACTTCCCGATGGATGCGCTTCAGCTCCACCTGCATCGCGTCGCGCAGCTTGCGGTCCAGCGCGCCCAGTGGTTCGTCCAGCAGCAGGATGTCGGGCTTGATGACCAGCGCGCGGGCCAGCGCCACGCGCTGCCGCTGACCGCCGGAGAGGCGGGCGGGGTAGCGCTCGGCCATGTCGCTCAGGCGCACCAGCGCCAGGGCTTCCGCCACCTGTTTCGCGATGGCGGCACGGTCCTGGCCCCGCATGCGCAGCCCGTAGCCGATGTTCTGCGCCACCGTCATGTGCGGGAAGAGCGCGTAATCCTGGAAGACGAGGCCCAGGTTGCGCCTGTGCGGCGGCAGGCCGAGCACGGAGCGGCCGGCGATGCGGATCTCCCCTGCGCTCACCGGCGTGAAGCCTGCGATGGCGCGCAAGGTCGTCGTCTTGCCGCAGCCCGAGGGGCCGAGCAGCGCCACGCATTCGCCATCGGCCACATCGAGGCTGACGCCGTGCAGGATGCGGTTGCCACCGAGCGTCACCTCCACGCGATCGAGCTCAAGCCGGGCCATGCGGTCTCCTCAGCGGGGGATGGAGAGGGAGATGATGCGCCAGCGCCGCTCCGCCAGCAGGATGAGCAGGGCGACGACCGCGACATAGGCGGAGGAGAAGGCGGCCGGCGTCGGGTCGAGGTTCTGGCTGATGTAGTTGAACAGCTCGATCGGCAGCGTCGTCAGCTCGCCGCGCACCAGGAAGACGCTGATCGGGTAGTTGTCGAAGCTGATGAGGAAGGCGAAGAGGAAGCCGCTCACCAGCCCCGGCGCCATCTGCGGCAGTGTCACTGTGCGGAAGACCTGCCAGGGCGAGGCGCCGAGCGAGGCGCCCGCCTCCTCCAGCGAGGGGTTGGAGAGGGTGAGGGCCGCGGCCACCGTCCGCACCGGATAGGCGATGACGAGCACGAGGTGGCCGATGACCAGGCTCCACCAGGTGAAGGCCATGCCGAGCAGGATGAAGAACTGGATCAGCGCGATGCCGATGGCGACGATGGGCAGCGCGATGGGGGAGAGGAGCAGCGAGGTGAGCATCGCCTTGCCCGGCAGCGGGCTGCGTACCAGGGCCAAGGCCGCCGCCGCGCCCATGGCGGTGGCGAGGGCGGCGGTGATCAGGCCGATATAGAGGCTGGTGATCGTCGCGTCCCAGATGCGGTTGATCCGCCCGATATTCTCGAACCAGCGCAGCGAGAGGCTTTGCGGCGGGAATTCGATGAAGATCGAGCCGCCGAAGGCGACGACGCCGGTGAAGACCACGGGAAAGATCAGGAAGGCGAGGCCGAGCCAGGCCAGCACCGCCACCACCGCGCGGAAGCCCCTGGCCTCAGGCATGGTGGCGGAACACCAGGCGGATGATGAGCGTATAGGTGAGCAGGATCGCGAAGGTGACCAGCGTCAGCGCCACGATCATCGCCGCGCCGAAGGGGAAGTTCAGCTGCACCAGGAACTGCTCGGCCGCGACCTGGCTGATCATGGCGGTGGCGGGCGAGCCGAGCATGAGGGGGGTGACGAAGGCGCTCATGCAGATGGCGAAGGTGAGGGTGGTGCCGCCAAAGATGCCCGGCATGGAAAGCGGCAGCACCGTGCCGAACAGCGCGCGCCAGGGCCCGGCGCCGAGCGACTGCGCGGCCTCCACGAAGGAGGGCGGGATGCGGGTGAGCGCGCCATAGATGGGCAGGATCATGAAGGGCAGCGCGTAATGCACCAGCGCCACGATGGTCGCACCTTCGCTATAGACCAGCCGCAGCGGCTCCTCGGTCAGGCCGAGCGCCAGAAGAAGCTGGTTGACCGGCCCCGCATCGGCCAGCGTCACCAGCCAGCCATAGTTGCGCACGATCAGGCTGGAGGCGAGCGAGACGAAGATCGTGATCAGGATCGCCGTGCGCCAGAAGGCCCGGACCTGGAACAGGAACAGCGCGATGGGATAGGCGATGAGCAGCGTCAGCAGCGTCGAGATCGCGGAGATGCGCACCGTCCGCTCCAACGCGCGCCAGGAACGGCCGGAATTCCAGACGCGGTCATACTGGAAGAGGTGCAGCCCTGCGCGCGGGTCCATGTCGCTTGGTGCCGAACGCAGGCTCTCCTCCACCATGAAGCCGAGCGGCACCAGGTAGAAGGCCGCGAGGAACACCAGCGCGGGCGCCAGCAGCAGGAACCCGGTGAGGCGCGGGGAGGCGCCCTGCATCAGCCGAACACGTTGTTCCAGGCATCGGTGAGGCGGCCGCGCTGCTCCGAGAGGAAGCGCCAGTCGGCGTAGAGGATGTTGTCCGGTGGGCCCAGCAGCTCCAGCGTGCGGGGCGAGGGGTTCACATCCTTGTTGGCCGCGCGCGAGTGCAGCACGCTGTCGATCTTGCTCTGGAACTCGCGCGAGAGGCTCATGTTCACGTAGCGCTCGGCCAGTTCCACGTTGCGTGCATTCACCGGCATGTTGAGGCCGACGATCTCGCCATGGATGCCCTCGGTCAGCGGCACGGCGGGCTTGATGGGGGCACCCTGCTCGATGATCGGGTTGATGAAGATGCCGTAGAAGGGCACGAGCGGGATCTGGCCCGATTGCAGCATCTGGATGGCCTGCGGCGCGCCGGTATAGGCGATGGCGCCGTTCTCCTTCAGCCGCGCCAGGTGGCGGATGCCGGCATCCAGGTCCCGCTGCGCCTCGGCGAAGGGCTTGCCGGTGGCGATCTGCGCCGCCGTCGTCACCATGCGCACGCCGCTGTTCCAGGTGATGGGCGGGATGGCGACGCGCCGGCGGGACGACGGATCCCAGAGCTGCGCCCAGGCGGTGGGCTGCGTCGTCTGCGCGCGGGTGTTGTAGTAAAGCGTGTGCACCGCATCGATGACGCCGGCCGAGTAGTTGTCGGCCAGCTTGAAGGCGTCCCGCAGCGAGGCCCAGTTGGGGATGTTGGCCGGGTTGTGCGGGCGCAGCAGGCCCGCTTGCGCCGCGGCGAAGACGCCGGCTTCCGAGAACTGCATGAGGTCCGGCGGGTTGTCGCGCTGGGTGCGCAGCATGGCCAGCATGTTGGCCGTGACCGATTGCTGCACGTTGATGCGGGCGCCCGTCTCCCGCTCGAAGACCGGGTGGAGTTCGTCGATCCAGAGGCGGGCCAGCAGGCCCTGGTTCAGCACCACGGTCAGCGTGCCGCCGGATTGCGCGCGGCTGGTGACCCAGGGGGCGCAAAGCGCGCTGGCGGTGAGAAAGGTCCGGCGGGAGGCGATCATGACGGGCTCCTTCGATGTCCGGACAAGCTGTCGCGGAAGTTACGCGCCCGTCAAGGGAGCAGGGCGCCGCCCGCCGCCCACCACGCCGGGGGCATGGCGCGCGCCGCGGCAGCGGCCCCGGCCGGCGTGGCGAAGATGCCGAAACAGGTGGCACCCGAGCCGCTCATCCGTGCCAGCAGGCAGCCGGGCGCGGCGCGCAGCGCGTCGAGCACCTCGCCGATCACGGGGCAGAGGGAGAGGGCGGGCGCTTCCAGGTCATTGGTCAGGCGCGCAAGCTTGGCCGCCATCGCGGCGGCATCCGCCCAGCAATCCGGCAGCGCGGCGGGCGGCGAGAATCCCCCCTGGCGCGCGCGGAATACGGCGGGTGTCGCCACCGGCACGCGGGGATTGACCAGCAGCAGCCCGCATTCCGGCAGGTCCGGTGCCACGCTGATCACCTCGCCGATGCCTTGCATGCGGGCGGGGCGCGAGGCGACGCAGACCGGGATGTCCGCACCCAGAGGCGCGGCAAGCCGTGCCAGCGCCGCTTCGTCCAATCCGCAACGCCAGAGACGGTTGAGCAGTCGAAGCGCCGCCGCCGCATCGGCCGAGCCGCCGCCGATGCCGGACGCCACCGGCAGATGCTTCTCCAGATGCAGCGCCGCGCCGGCGGTCACGCCCGCCTCCGCCGCCAGCGCGCGGGCGGCGCGCAGCACGAGGTTGTCAGGCTCGGTGGCCAGACTTTCGCCGAAGGGGCCGGCCAGTGTCAGGCTCAACGCCTCAGCCGGGGTGGCGGTGAGGCGGTCGGCGGCCGGCCCGAAGACGGCGAGGCTGTCCAGCAGGTGGTAGCCATCGGCGCGGCGGCCGGTGACGTGCAGGAACAGATTCACCTTGGCCGGGGCGGCCTCCTCCAGCGCGGTCATGTCAGCGCCGCGCGGGCCGTGGCAGGCCGCTGTCGAGCTTCATGCGCAGGCGCTGCGCCTCGGCGGGCTCCGGGTCCATGGTGAGCGCGCGCTGCCATTGGAAGCGCGCCTCGCGCTCGCGCCCGGCGGCCCAGTACACGTCGCCCAGGTGGTCATTGATGGTGGCGTTGCGCGGCTCCAGCTCCACCGCGCGCTCCAGTTGCGCGATGGCGGCCGGGATCTGTCCCATGCGGAACAGCACCCAGCCCAGGCTGTCGGCGATGTTGCCATCCTGCGGGCGCTGCGCGGCGGCCTCTTCCAGCATCGTCTTCGCACGCTCCAGGTTCACGCCCATGTCGGCCCAGGTGTAGGCGAGGTAGTTCAGCACGAAGGGCTGCTCGGGCGAGAGCGCGAGGGCCTGGAGGAAATCCGCCTCGGCGCCCGGCCAGTTGCCCGAACGCTCCCGCGCGATGCCGCGCGCATAGAAGAGCGGCCAGTCGGCCGGGCGGATGGGCTGGCTGCGGGCGATGGCGCCGTCATAGGCGAGCACCGCTTCCGCGAAGCGGCCGCGCCGGCGTTGCAGGTCGCCCAGGCGGGTCAGCGGCTGCGGCACGCCGGGCAGCGCCTCGGCCTGGCGGCGCAGCAGCGCCTCGGCCTCGTCCGAGCGGCCGAGCCGGTCGAGCAGGCCGGCCTGACGCAGCTGGGCGGGGCCGGAGAGCGGATCCCCCTCGGGCACCAGCAGCAGCGTCTCGCGCGCCGCTTCCAGGCGTTCGCCCTCTGCCAGGGTGTCGGCCAGCAGCAGCAGGGCGGGCGCGAAATTCGGGCGCAGGCGGAGGGCCAGGCGCGCCATCAGCGTCGCCATTTCCTCCAGCCCCTGGCCGCGCAGCGCGCTGCCAAGCGCCACATAGGCCTCGGCGATGCCATCCGCCGGGCCCTCGATCGCGCGCTGGGTCAGCACGAGCCGCCGCGCGGGCGGCAGCACGGCCAGGGCCAGCTCGTCATTGGAGCCGGCGATCTGATCGAGCAGCCGCGCGGCCTCGGCCGGGCGGCCGGCGCGCTCCAGGATGCCGGCCGAGAGCATGGCGAGGCGCAGCGTCGGCTCGGGCTGGTCGGCCAAGGCGAGGCGCACGAAGCGCTCGGCCTCGCGCGGGCGGTTGGCGGCATCGGCGATCAGCGCGCCGTGCAGTGCGTTCAGCGCGCGGAAGCGGCCCTGCTCGGCCAGCGGGCGGAGCGTGGCCAGCGCCTGGTCGGTCTGGCCGCGCCCGGCCTGGCTCCAGGCCAGCAGCACGGGCTGCAAGGCCGCGATCGGCCCCTGGCGATGCAGGTTGCGCGCCCGCGCCTCGGCCCCCGCCCAACGCCCGGCCGCGACATCGGCCCCCAGCAACACAAGCTGCGCCGAGGCATTGTCCGGCAGGCGCCGCGCCAGTCGCAGCGCGTCCGGGCGGCCATCCATGAGCGAGGCGATGAAGGCGCGGTGGATCAGGTCCGGCTGGTCAGGGTCGGCGCGCAGCGCGGCGAGCAGGCTGTCGGCGGCCACCTTCGTGTCCAGTTCCTCGCCCGCGAAACGGCCCACCAGGTAATTGCCGAAGACGGTGCCGCTGGCCGCGATCTCGCCCCGGCTCGGCGCCGAGCGCCCGGCACTGTCCACGACATTGGGCCCGCCCGCCGCGCAGGCGGCAAGCAAGGTCAGGCCCAGGAGCATGAGCCGGGGGGACAGGCGTCTCTCGCGCATGCGCTGTATGTAGGCATGCGGGGGGCCTCCGCACCATGGGGCGTGGTCTGTTCCCCACAGTTGTGCGCCACAATGTGGCTTTTCCGCATCGGTCGCCCGCCAGGGGGGCGCTTGAACCCGGCGCCCAGCCGTGCCCTCATCGCGTCCAGGCAAGGCCAAGAAGGAGAGACCGGCATGTTCAACCGCCGTCATGTTCTGGGGGGAGGGGCCGCGCTCGCGCTCTCCGGGGGCAGCGCGCTGGCGCAGGGCCAGACACTCAAGGTCGGCTCCACGCCGACCGGCATCCCCTTCACCTTCCTCGACACCAGCCGCAACACCATCACGGGCTTCATGGTGGAGCTGATCACCGAGATCGGCCGCCGCCAGAGCTTCGCCGTGGATGTGCAGGCCACGCCCTTCGCGGCGCTCATCGCCTCCCTCACCTCCTCGCGCATCGACCTCATTGCGGCCGCGATGCTGGCCACGCCCGCGCGGCGCGAGCAGATCGACTTCTCCGATCCCGTCTACGCCTATGGGGAAGGTGTGGCGGTGCGCGAGGGCGAGCAGCGCCCCTGGCGGACCCTGGCCGACATGCGCGGCGTCTCGGCCGGCGCGCAGATCGGCACCGTCTATATTGAGCCGCTGCGCGCCGCCGGCCTCGATGTCCGCACCTATGACAGCGTGGCGGACATCATGCGCGACGTTTCGCTCGGCCGCATCGCGGCGGGCTTCGGCGATGCGCCCATCGTCTCCTACCAGATCGCGCAGGGCACCTTCCGCGGGGTCCGGCTGCTGCCGGACTATCGCCCCTCCATCGTCGGCAGCATCGCCATCGGCACCCGCAAGGGCGACCCCGTGATGGCGCGGATCAATGCGGGCCTGGCCAGCATGAAGGCCGATGGCGCCTTCACCGCGCTGGTCACCAAGTGGAACCTGCCGCCCTCGGCCGCGTGAGCGGCGCTTGACCTGGTCGGGCTTTCTCAAGGACGGGCAGCAATTCCTGCCCATCCTGCTGCAGGGCGTGTGGGTGACGATCGCCGTCACCCTCTGCGCGCTGCTGCTCTCAACCGCGCTCGGCATCGTCTGGGCCCTGATGCGCACTTCGGGGAAGCGCTGGCTGGAATGGCCGGCGATGATCTTCACCAACACGATCCGCGGCATCCCGATCCTGGTGCAGCTCTTCTACATCTACTTCGTGCTGCCGGAGCTCGGCGTGGACCTCAACGCCTTCCAGGCCGGCGTCATCGGCCTCGGCGTCGCCTACTCCGCCTATATGGGCGAGGTGTTCCGCGCGGGCATCCTCGCCGTGGATGCCGGCACGATCGAGGCGGCGGAAAGCCTGGGGATGAGCCGCGCGCGCATCCTCACGCGCGTGGTGCTGCCGCAGGCGGTGCGCATCGTGCTGCCGCCCTATGGCAACAACCTCATCATGCTGCTGAAGGACAGCTCCCAGGCCAGCGTCATCACCGTGGCCGAGCTCTCGACGCAGGCGCGGCTCATCGCCTCCTCCACCTTCAAGAACCAGGAGGTCTGGACCATGGCGGCGATCCTGTATCTCTGCCTCTCCATTCCGCTCATCATCCTGGTGGCGCGGCTTGAAAAGCGGTTCGGCCGCCGATGATCGAAATCGAGCGCCTGCAGAAATCCTTCGGCACGAACCGGGTGCTGGACGGGATCTCATTGAGCATCCGCCAGGGTCAGGTGGTCTGCATCATCGGCCCCTCGGGCTCGGGCAAGTCCACGCTGCTGCGCTGCGTGAACGGCCTCGAATCCTATGAGGGGGGCGAGGTGCGCGTGCTGGGCCGGCGCGTCGATCGCAACAGCCCCGAGATCCGCGCCACGCGCCAGCAGGTGACGATGGTGTTCCAGCGCTTCAACCTCTTTCCCCACCGCACCGCGCTGGAGAACGTGACCGAGGGCCCGATCTTTGCGGCTGGCGAAGACCGCGCCTCGGCCGAACGCCATGCGCGTGAATTGCTGGCGCGCGTCGGGCTCACGGGCAAGGAGAGCTCCTACCCCTCGCAGCTTTCGGGCGGGCAGCAGCAGCGCGTCGCCATCGCCCGCGCGCTCGCCATGCGGCCCAAGGCCGTGCTCTTCGACGAGCCCACCAGCGCGCTGGACCCCGAGCTGGTGGGCGAGGTTCTGACCGTGATGCGCGACCTCGCGCGCGAGGGCATGACCATGGCCGTCGTGACCCACGAGATGGGCTTCGCGCGCGAGGTGGCGGACCACGTGGTCTTCATGGACAAGGGCCGCGTCGTCGAGGAAGGCCCGCCCGCCGAACTGCTGACCGCGCCGCGCGAGCCGCGCACGCAGGATTTCCTGCGCCGCGTACTGCGCCCCCTGGAGTAGCCCATGCTTCCGCCGAGCCTCTATGCCGAGACCGCCATCCCCGCGATGCCCACGCCGCCGCTCACGCGCGAGACACGCGCGGAAGTCTGCGTCATCGGCGGCGGCTTCACCGGCCTCTCCTGCGCGCTGCATCTCGCGGAAGCCGGTCGGGACGTGATCCTGATCGAGGCGGAGGAGCCCGGCTGGGGTGCCTCGGGCCGCAATGGCGGTCAGGTGAATCCCGGCCTGAAGCCCGACCCGGACCAGGTGATCGCCGATCACGGCGAGGACCTCGGCGGGCGCATGCTGGAGCTCTCCTACGGCGCGCCGGATGCGGTGTTCGAGCTGATCCGCCGCCACCAGATCCAGTGCGAGGCGCGGCAGGAGGGCACGATCCGCGCCGCCATTGACGCCAATAATGCCGAGGCGGTTCGCCGCACCGCCGAGCAATGCGCGAGGCGCGGCTGGCCGGTGGAATATCTGGATGCCGATGCCATCGCGAAGCTCACCGGCACCAGCCGCTATGCGGGCGCGATGCTCGACCGGCGGGGCGGCGATGTGCAGCCGCTTTCCTATGCGCGGGGCCTCGCGCGGGCCGCGATGCAGGCCGGCGCGCGCGTGCATGGTGGAACGCCGGCGACGGCGCTGGCGCAGGCCGGCGACGCATGGCGCGTGACCACGCCAAACGGCAGCGTGACGGCCGCGCATGTGGTGCTCGCCACCAATGGCTACACGGGCGATCTCTGGCCCGGCCTCAGGCAGAGCGTCGTGCCGGTCTTCAGCTCCATCGCCGCGACCGCGCCGCTGGATGAGGCGGTGGCGCGGAAGATCATGCCGCTGCGCGCCTCGCTCTACGACGCTGGGAACATCACCGTCTATTACCGGCTGGACCAGAAGAACCGCCTGCTGATGGGCGGCCGCGGCCCGCAGCGCCCAATCACCGACACGCAGCCCATCCAGTATCTGAAGGACTATGCCGAGCGCCTCTGGCCCGAGATCAGGGGTGTCGCCTGGACGCATGGCTGGAACGGGCAGCTCGCGATGACCAAGGACCACTACCCGCATCTGCACGAACCCGCGCCCAGGCTGCTGGCGGGCCTGGGCTACAATGGCCGCGGCGTGGCGATGGGCACTGCCATGGGCCGCCAATTGGCGCGGCGGATCCTGGGCGAGCGGGTGGACATGCCGGTCACGCCCATCCGCCCCATCGCCTTCCACCGCTTCTGGCGCATCGGCGTGGCGGCCAAGGTGATGGAAGGCCGGCTGCGCGACCGGCTGGGGCTGTGACCGGCCATGCGTGACATGCTGCGCCGCGCGCTTCTCGCCACACCCTTCGCCACGCCCGCTTTCGCGCAATCCTGGTCGCCCACGCGGCCCATCCGCATGATCGTCCCCTTCGTCGCCGGCGGCAGCACGGATGTGGCCGCGCGCATCCTCGCCGAGCCGATGGGCGAGCGGCTGGGCCAGCCCGTCATCGTCGAGAATCGCGGCGGCTCGGGCGGGAATATCGGCGGCGAGATGGTGGCGCGCGCGGCGCCCGACGGGCACACGCTGCTGATGGGCGTGACCGGCCTGCTCAGCACCAACATCCACATCTACCGCAACATGGGCTTCAACCCGGCGCGCGACCTGGCGCCCGTCGGCATGGCCTATACCAGCGACATGGTGATCGTGGTGCCGCCCTCGCTGCCGGTGCGGGATCTCGCGGAATTCGTGGCGCTGGCCAAGGCGCGGCCGGGGCAGCTTTCCTTCGGTTCTTCCGGCCATGGCGCCTCGACCCATACGGCGGCCGAGCTGTTCCGCCTGGCCGCGGGCATTGACCTGCTGCACGTGCCCTATCGCGGCTCGGGCGGCGCGATGGCGGATCTCATGTCGGGCACCATCCAGATGATGCTGGTGCAGATCGCGGCCACGGTCGGCCCGGTGCGTGAGGGGCGGCTGCGCGCCTTGGCCGCCACCGGCCCGCGCCGGCATCCGCTGATGCCTGACGTGCCGACGCTGGCCGAGCAGGGCTACCCCCAGGCCACCGCCACCTCCTGGGGGGCGGTGATGACCACCGCCGGCACGCCGCCCGCCGCCGTGCTCCGTCTCTCGGAGGCGCTCCGCGCGGCCCTCGCCAACCCCGTCGCCATTCAGCGCATGACGGGCGCCGGCGTGGACCCGGAGGTGAGCACGCCGGAGGAGGCGGGCACCTTCATCGCGCGCGAGTCGGAAAAATGGGGCCGCGTGGTGCGCGAGGCGCGCATCACGGTGGAGTAGCCCGGCGGGAAACCGCCATTCCCCGTTTTCTCGCCCAACCCCGGTTTCGGACAAATTCCCTCTCGCCCCCGGCCTGGTCGGCAGGGGGATGGCGCGGGCGGGGGTTTGGGTCACGGTCGAATGATAGGAAAATAATACCAAAAACGGAAGCCGAAACCTTCCCGTCTTTTCCCGCCCGCCCCATTCATGGCATGGAGGGTGCGGGGAATACGCCAGCGCGGCCCGGATCAGGGGGCATGTGCGCTGCGGGTCTTGTTGGTGGATGGCGAGGCCGAGCGCGCGGAAGCGGTGCGCCTGGGCCTGGAGGCGGCGGGTTGTGTCGTGGTGGCGATCGCGCCCGACGTGGCCGACCTGACCGCGCGCGTGCGCGCCAGCCAGGCCGATGTCATCGTCTGCGACCTGGACGACCCCTCGCGCGATGCCCTCGAATCCATGCGCGCCCTGAACCGCGACGAGCCCCGCCCCGTCGTCCTCTTCGCCGAACGCGGCGCGCCCGAGCAGATCGAGGCGGCGCTGGAGGCCGGTGTCGCCGCCTATGTCGTCGAGGGCTTGGCGCCCGCCCGGGTGCGGCCGGTGCTGGAGGTCGCGATCCGCCGCTTCCGCGCGCATGAGGCGCTGCGCGCCCAGTTGGCCGAGGCGCGCGCCACGCTGGAGGAGCGCGACCAGATCGCCGCCGCCAAGCGCCGCCTGATGCGGGATGAGGGCCTCTCGGAGCCCGAGGCGCATCGGCGCCTGCAGCGCATGGCCATGGAGAGGCGACTGAAGCTCGGACCCATGGCAGCGGCCTATTTGAACAAAAAACCAGCAATTCGAATCGAATAGAGGCCGTTTGATTCATTTCGCCTAAATGGCGTGCATTTTTCTGCTTGCGCCCCGCCCGTGCCCCGGATACGAGCCTCCTCACGGGCGGGGTGCAATGGCGCATCCCAGGCAAGCCCGACCCTCCTCCCGGTGGCCCATGACGGTCCGCCCGATGCGTGGATCACCCGCTTGCCCCCGTTCGGCGTCGCCTCCCCCCGCATCCGCCCCGCCGCCCGCGTCATGCGCCTGGGCTTCGTGCCGCTCTTCGACGCCGCGCCCCTGCTGGTGGCGGAGGCGCTGGGCCTTTTCGAGGCGGTCGGCCTGCGTGTGGCGCTCTCGCCCGAGGGCTCCTGGGCCGCGATCCGGGACAAGCTCGCCTTCTCCGCGCTGGACGGCGCGCATCTGCTGGCGCCGATGCCCATCGCGCTGGCCGCCGGGCTTGGCGGCGTCGAAGCGCGGCTTCAGGTGGCCTGCGGCCTCTCGCGCAACGGCAACGGCATCACGCTGTCGAACGAACTGGCGGGGGGCGACCTCGCGGCCAAGCTGAAGGCCCGCCGCGGGCCGGCCACGCTCGCCGTCGTCTTCCCCTTCTCCTCGCACAACTACCTGCTGCGCCGCTGGCTCATGGCGCAGGGCGTGGACCCCGAGCGCCACGTCCGCTTCACCGCCGTGCCGCCGCCCCGCATGGCCGCGCGCCTCGCTGCCGGCGAGATTGATGGTTTCTGCGTCGGTGCGCCCTGGGGGGCGGCGGCCGAGGCGATGGGGGCGGGCCAGGTCGTCGCCGGCACGGCGGAGATCTGGCCCGAGCACCCCGAGAAGCTCTTCGCCTTCAGCACCGAATATCTCTCCACGCATCGCGAGCAGGCGGTGGCGGCCACGGCCGCCGTCATCGCCGCCGCGCGCTGGCTGGACGATCCCGCCAACCGCGTGGAGGCCATCTCCATCATGGCCGGCCGCGCGCTCTGGCAGCTCAGCCCCGCCACCATCGAAAGCGCCTTCGACGCGACGCACCGCATCCGCTTCCGCACCGCCACCCTGCCGCGCCGCGAGGAAGCCGCACTCTGGCTCAGCGCGATGCGCGAGGCCGGGCACATGCCGGAGAGCGTTCCCGATGCCCAGGCCCTGGCCCCCTTCCATGACGGGCTGTGGCGCGACGCCGCCGCCCGCCTGAACGAACCCGAACCCCTCCTGGAGACCCACGCATGAGCCTCTCTCGCCGCAACGCCGTCGCCGGCACCGCCGCCCTCCTCGCCGCCGCGAAAGCCGTGGGCGCCCCGGGCGTGCACGCCCAGGGCAGCACCACGCCGGAGGTGCGCCGGGCCGTCTTCGGCTTCATCGCGCTGACCGACGCCGCGCCGCTCATCATTGCGCGGGAGAAGGGCTTCTTCGCCAAGCATGGCATGCCCGAGGTGGAGGTGAACCGTCAGGCGAGCTGGGGTGCGACGCGTGACAATCTGGTGCTGGGCGGCGGACGCGGCGGCATTGACGGCGCGCATCTGCTCACACCCATGGCCTACCTCATCCACATGGGGCGCATCGTGCAGAACAACCAGCCGGTGCCCATGGCGCTGCTGGCGCGTCTCAACACCAATGGCCAGGCGATCAGCGTCGCCGCCAAGCACATGCAGCTGGGCGCGCGGCTCGATGCCTCGCCGCTGCGCCGTGCGCTGAACAGCGACAGCAAGGTCGCCATGACCTTCCGCGGCGGCACGCATGACATGTTCATCCGCTACTGGCTCGCCGCCGCCGGCATTGATCCGGAGCGCGACGTCTCGACCATCGTCGTGCCCCCGCCGCAAATGGTGGCCAACATGCGCGTCGGCACCATGGATGCCTTCTGCGTGGGCGAGCCCTGGAACGCGCAGCTCGTCACACAGCGCCTGGGCTACACGGCCATCGTGACCGGCGAGTTCTGGAAGGACCATCCGGAGAAGTGCCTGGCGCTCCGCGCCGATTTCGTGCAGCAGAACCCCCGCGCGACAGAGGCGCTGACGGCCGCCGTGATCGAGGCCGCGCGCTGGTGCGACACGCCCGCCAACAAGCAGGAGATGTGCGAGATCCTGGGCCGCCGCGCCTGGTTCAACGTGCCGGTGGCGGACATCATCGGCCGCATGCGCGGCGAGGTGGATTACGGCGATGGCCGCACCACCACGAACCTCGACCTGACGATGAAGTTCTGGCGCGACCACGCCAGCTACCCCTTCCGCAGCCACGACCTCTGGTTCCTCACCGAGAACCAGCGCTGGGGCATCCTGCCTGAAGGGCTGGAGACGGCGCCGCTCATCGCCCAGGTGAACCGCGAGGATATCTGGCGCGCCGCCGCCGCCCGCGCCGGCGTGCCCCATGCCGAGACGCCCAGCGGCACCTCGCGCGGGCGGGAGACCTTCTTCGACGGCAAGGTCTTCGACCCCGAGAACCCGGCGGCCTACCTGGCCTCGCTCTCCATCAAGAAGCTCTCGGCGGCCTGACCCATGAACGCGATCACGCCCCCGCCCGTCACCGCCACCGCGCCGCTCGCCACCCCGGCCGCGGCGCCCGCGCCGAAAGCCTCCGCCCTGATGCGCCGCGCGAGCGAGACGCTGGGGGTGGTGATCCCGCCGCTGCTGGTTGTCGCCGGGCTCTTCCTGCTCTGGGAATGGCTCTGCTCGGGCCCCGGCGCCACGCTGCCGCCGCCCTCGCGCGTCTGGTCCGACGCGCGGGAGCTGATCCTCAACCCGTTCTATGATCGTGGCGGGCTGGACAAGGGCCTCGGCCTGCATCTGGCCGCCAGCCTGCAGCGCGTGGCGCTGGGCTTTGCGCTGGCCGTCGTCGCCGGTGTGGGTCTCGGCATGCTGGTGGGTTCCTCGAAGCTCGCCATGCGCGGGCTCGATCCGATCTTCCAGGTGCTGCGCACCGTCCCCCCGCTGGCCTGGCTGCCGCTCTCGCTTGCCGCCTTCCGCGAGGCGCAGCCTTCCGCGATCTTCGTGATCTTCATCACCGCGGTCTGGCCCATCATCATCAACACGGCGGTGGGTGTGCGGAACGTGCCGGCGGATTACCGCAATGTGGCGCGCGTCATCCGCCTGCGCCCGCATGAGTGGTTCCTGCGCATCGTGGTGCCGGCCGCCGCCCCCTACATCTTCACGGGGCTGCGCATCGGCGTCGGTCTCTCCTGGCTCGCCATCATCGCGGCCGAGATGCTGATCGGCGGTGTCGGCATCGGCTTCTTCATCTGGGATGCGTGGAACAGCTCCAACCTCTCGGACATCATCGTGGCGCTGATCTATGTCGGGCTCGTCGGCTTCGTGCTGGACCGGATCATGGCCTTCGCCGGCCGCGCGGTGACGCGCGGCACCACGGAACAGTGAGGGCCACCGCCATGAACCGCAGCTTCCTCGAAATCTCCCGCCTCTCGGTCCGCTTCGGGCCGACGGCGCCTCTGGTGCTGAACAGCATCGACCTCAAGGTGGAGCAGGGGCAGTACGTCGCCGTGATCGGCCACTCCGGCTGCGGCAAGTCCACCCTGCTGAACGTGGTCGCGGGGCTGCTGCCCGCGACACTGGGCGGTGTGCTGCTGGAAGGCAGCGAGGTGACGGAGCCCGGGCCCGACCGTGCCGTGGTGTTCCAGAACCATTCGCTGCTGCCCTGGCTGACGGTCTACGAGAACGTGAAGCTCGCCGTGGATCGCACGGTGGGGCGCAACATGTCCCGCGCGCAGCGCCATGACTGGACCATGGAGAACCTGGCGCTGGTCCGCATGGAGGCGCATGCGCAGAAGCGGCCGGCCGAGATCTCGGGCGGCATGAAGCAGCGCGTCGGCATCGCCCGCGCACTCGCCATGAAGCCGAAGGTGCTGCTGCTGGACGAGCCCTTCGGCGCGCTGGATGCGCTGACGCGGGCGCATCTGCAGGACCAGGTGATGGCGATCCATGCCCGCCTCGGCACCACCATCATGATGATCACGCATGACGTGGATGAGGCGGTGCTGCTCTCGGACCGTATCGTGATGATGACCAACGGCCCCAATGCCACCATCGGCGAGGTGCTGGATGTGGACCTGCCCCGCCCGCGCGACCGCCTGGCGCTCGCCTCCGAGCCGCGCTTCCTGGCGGCGCGGGAGGCGGTGCTGCGCTTCCTGCACGAGCGCCACGCGCTGCCGGCCGCGGCGTGAGCGATCGGGTTCTGGTCATCGGCGCGGGCCCGGCCGGCACGCGCTGCGCGGTGCGCGCGGCGGAGGCGGGCGCGCGCGTGACGCTCTGCGGCGCGGAGGCCGCGCTGCCCTATGACCGTGTGGCACTCTCCACCCTGCTGGCGGGCGAGACGACGCTGCCCGCGCTGATCACGCAGGACCTGGCCAGTCTGCAGGCCCTGGGCATCGCCTTCCGCCCCTCCACGCCCGTTGTCGCGCTGGACCGCGCGGCGGGTGAGGCGGTGACGGCGCGCGGCGAGCGCATCGCCTATGACCGCGTGGTGATCGCGACGGGCTCGCGCGCCATCCGGCTGGATGTGCCCGGCACCAACCTGCCCGGCGTGCTGACCTACCGCACGCTGGACGATGTGCGCGCCATGCTGCGCGCGGCGCGTGGTGGTGGCTCGGCCGTGGTGGTGGGGGGCGGGCTGCTCGGCCTGGAAGCCGCGGCGGGCCTTGCCCAGCGCGGCATGAAGGTCACGGTGCTGCACCCTGTCGAATGGCCGATGGAACGTCAGCTCGATGCCGGCGCCGGCGGCCTGCTCACGCGTCGCATGGGCCAGCGCGGAATCCGCTTCGCCATGCCCGCGCAGCTCGCCGCCATCGAGGGCGAGGAGCGCGTGACCGGCGTTGTGCTGGCCGATGGACAGCGCATCGCGGCCAGCATCGTCATCATGGCCGTCGGTATCCGGCCTGACACGGCGCTCGCCGCCGCCGCGGGCCTGACCACTGGCCGCGGTATCCAGGTGGACGCGGCCATGCGCAGCAGCGACCCCGCCATCCTCGCGATCGGCGAATGCGCGGAGCTGGAGGGCCGCACCATCGGCCTCGTCGCGCCCGCGCTGGAACAGGCCGAGACAGCCGCCGCGACGCTCGCCGGCCAGCCTGCGCGCTACGCACCGCGCGCCGATGCGGCGGCGCTCAAGGTTTCCGGCACCGCCGTCTGGTCCGCCGGTGAGATCGCGGGGGAGGGCGTGACCCTGCGCGACGAGGAGGAGGATCACTATCGCCGGCTCTTCCTGCGCGAGGACCGGCTGGTGGGCGCCGTGCTCTATGGCGATGTCAGCGACAGCGGCTTCTACCTGAACCTCATCGCTTCCGGCCGGCGCATCGGGCGGCACGCCGCCGCCCTGGCGCTCGGCCCTGCCTATGCCCAGGAGCTCGCGTGATGCTGGCCGCCCATTCATGCCTCCGCGCGCCGCGCACGCCCCAGCGATCGGAGGCGATGTGATGGAAGGCCCCGGCTTTTCGCCCGAGCAGCAGAACTATCTCAAGGGCTTCATGGCCGGCGTGGAAGCTCGACGTGGCGCGCTGGCCCCGGCGGGTGGCGGCACCGCGCCCGCCGATGCGCTGCGCGCGGCCCAGGACGCCACCATCGCGCGTGGGGGAAAACTCGTCCCGCAGGAGGAAGCCAAGCGCGACAAGCATCCGCTCGACCGCTGGAGCGAAATCACCGCCCGCGCCGAGGCCGGGCAATTCCCGAAGCCGATTGATGATTTCATCGGCCGCTTCCACGGCCTGTTCTTCGTGGGCCCCGCGCAGGATGCCTTCATGTGCCGCCTGCGCATCCCGGGCGGCATCCTCACCGCGCATCAGGCGCGCGAGGTGGCCGCCATCGCCGAGGAATGCGGCGGCGGCTTCATCGACATCACCACCCGCGCCAACCTGCAGATCCGCCTGATCCCGGCCGCCAAGGGCGCGGAGGTGGTGATGCGCCTCGGCGAGATCGGCCTGCTGCCGCGCGGCACCGGGGCGGACAATATCCGCAACATCACGGCCTCCCCCACCGTGGGCATCGATCCGCGCGAATGGGTGGATACGCGGCCGATCGTGCGCGCGCTGCACCACCACATCCTGAACACGCGGGACCTCTTCGGCCTGCCGCGGAAGTTCAACATCAGCCTCGATGGCGGCGGCTCCATCGCCGTGCTGGAGGAGACGAACGACATCGCGCTCAGCGTGGTCCGGGTGAATGGCGAATACCGTTTCCGCCTTGGCCTGGGCGGCATTACCGGCCACCAGGACCTGGCGACACCTTCCGACGTCGCGGTGCTGCCGGGCGAGGTGGTGAAGCTGTGCGACGCGATCCTGCGGGTCTTCATCGCCCATGGCGACCGCACTGATCGCAAGAAGGCGCGCCTCAAATACCTGCTCGATGCCTGGGGCCATGCGCGCTTCCTGAGCGAGGTCGAGGCGGTGCTGGGCGCGCCCCTGCCGCGCTTCGACGTGGCGGCGATGGAGCGCCCGCCCGCGCCGGATCGCCTCGCGCATGTGGGCCGTCATCCGCAGCGGCAGGAGGGGCGGCATTGGCTCGGCGTGGTGGTGCCGGCCGCGCGGCTCTCCGCCGAGCAGCTGCGCGGCCTGGCCGGCGTGACCGATCGCTTCGGCAATGGCGAATTGCGCCTGACCGTCTGGCAGAACCTGCTCATCCCGCATGTGGCCGATGTGGCGGGCGCGCAGGCCGCGCTTGCGGAACTCGGTCTCTGTACGGAAGCGAACGCCATCCGCGCCGGCCTCGTCGCCTGCACGGGCTCTGCCGGGTGCAAATTCGCCGCCGCGGACACCAAGCGCAACGGGATCGAGATCGCGTCCTTCCTCGAGGAACGCATCACGCTGGACGCGCCGCTGAACATCCATCTCACCGGCTGTCACCATTCCTGCGCGCAGCATTTCATCGCCGATATCGGCCTGCTCGGTGCCAAGGTGGAGCAGGCTGACGATGTGTTGCCGGGCTACGACATCCATCTCGGTGGTGGCGCCGCGCGGGAGGCGCGGATCGGCCGCCTCATCCGCCCCAAGGTCCAGGCCGAACATGTGGCGCCGCTGCTGTTGAACATTCTTCGGCACTGGCAGCAGGAGCGGCAGCAGGGCGAGAGCTTCCGTGATTTCTGCGCCCGCCACGCCGATGCCGAGTTGAACGGAATGCTGGAAGCATGAACGTCATCGCCCGAAATTTCGGCCCCGCCCCCGTGCCGCTCATCCCCGAATCCGCGCCTTTCACGGCCGAGCAGCGCGCCTGGCTGAACGGCTTTCTCGCCGGCCTCTATGGCGGCGCCGAGCAGCCGGACCTCTCCGCCGCGCCGCCGCCGCCCGCCGAGGACTTCCCCTGGCATGACCCGGCGCTGGAACTCGACGAACGCCTGGCGCTCGCCGAGGGCCGCAGCCTGCCGCGCCGGCTGATGGCGGCCATGGCGCAGCTCGATTGCGGGCAATGCGGCTATCTCTGCCAGACCTATGCCGAAGCCCTGGCCGAAGGGCGCGAGACCTCCACCGCGCTCTGCCAGCCCGGCGGCAAGGTGACGCGCGATGCGGTGAAGCGCCTCATGGCCGACGTGAAGGTGGCGGCCGCCGCCGCCCCCGCCGCCGTGAAGCCGCGTGGCGAGACGGCGCGGCTCCTCGCCTCCGAGCGGCTGACCGGCGAGGGCAGCGGCAAGGATGTGCGCCGCATCGTGGTCGACCTCAGCGGCACCTCGGTGACCTATGAACCGGGCGACTCGCTCGGGGTCGTCGTCCGCAACGATCCGGAGCTGGTCGAGGCCTGCCTCGCGCGGCTCAACGCCACGGGCGACGACACCCTGCGCGAAGCCTTCTCCGCCGAGCGCGACATCGCCCGCCCGCTGGACCGCACGCTCGATCTGCTGGCCGGCGCGGCGCGCGACCCGCGCGAGGCCGCTGCCCTGCGCCGCCTGGCCGATGGCGAGGAGGGTGTGGAACCAGCCGATGCCGATCTGCTCGACCTGCTGGAGGCCTTCCCCTCGGCCTGCCCGCCCGTGGCGGATCTCGTGGCCTCGCTGCCGACGCTGAAGCCCCGGCTCTATTCCATCGCCTCCTCGCCACGCGCCACACCGGGGCGGGTCGAGCTTTGCGTCGGCGTGGTGCGCGATGCGCGGCGCGGACGCATGCGGGATGGCGTCGCCTCCTGCCACCTCGCCTTTCGCGCGGAAGCCTTGCCGGTCTACACGCAGCCCAGCCATTTCCGCCTGCCCGATCGCGCCGAGACGCCCGTGATCATGGTCGGCCCCGGCACCGGCATCGCGCCCTTCCGCGCCTTCCTGCAGGAGCGCGCGGCGCTCGGCCTCAAGGGCCGCACCTGGCTCTTCTTCGGCGACCGGCATGCGGCCACCGATTTCCTCTTCGCCGAGGAACTCGCGGCCTGGCGCAAGGACGGCACGCTGCAACGCCTGTCCCTCGCCTGGTCGCGTGACGGCAAGGCGAAGGACTACGTGCAGCACCGCATGCTGGAGGATGCGCCCGATCTCTGGCGCTGGCTTCAGGATGGCGCGCATTTCTATGTCTGCGGGGATGCCGGCCGCATGGCGAAGGATGTGGACGCGGCCCTGCGGGAGGTGGCGATGCGCGAGGGTGCCATGGGCCCCGACCAGGCGCGCGACTGGATCGTGGCTCTGGCCAGGCAGGGCCGCTACCAGCGGGACGTGTATTGATGCCGCCGGGCCGATTCATGCTCCGCAGCTTCGCCGCTCCGCGATCGGACCGATGATGGACGGCTCCCTGCCGCCCACGACTCGCACCACCTGCCCCTATTGCGGCGTGGGCTGCGGCGTGCTGGCCGCTCCCGGCAGCGCCGTCCGCGGCGATCCCGCGCATCCCGCCAACCAGGGGCGCCTGTGCAGCAAGGGCGCCGCGCTGGGTGAGACGACCGGCCTGGAAGGCCGCCTTCTCCATCCGATGGTGGACGGCAAGCGCGCAAGCTGGGACGCGGCGTTGGACGCGGCCGCCGAGGGCTTCCGCCGCGCCCTCGCCGAGCACGGGCCGGAGGGCGTGGCCCTCTACGTCTCCGGCCAATTGCTGACGGAGGACTATTACGCCGCCAACAAGCTCACGAAAGGCTTCCTCGGCACGGGCAATATCGACAGCAATTCCCGCCTCTGCATGGCGAGTGCCGTCGCCGGCCACAGGCGGGCCTTCGGCGAGGATCTGGTGCCGGGCGTCTATGCCGACCTGGAGCAGGCGGATCTCGTCATCCTCGTCGGCAGCAATCTCGCCTGGTGCCACCCGGTGCTGCATCAGCGCATCCTTGCCGCCAAGGCGGTCCGACCGATGATGCGCCTCGTCGTGGTGGACCCGCGCCGCACCGCGAGCTGCGAGGCGGCCGATCTGCATCTGGCGCTGCGCCCGGGCAGCGATGTCGCGCTCTTCGCCGGGCTGCTCGTCCATCTCGGCCGCGCCGGCTTCCCCATCCCCGACGGCCTGCGGCAGGCGCTGGACGTGCCCGCACTCACTGGCCTTGATCCCGCCCAGATCGCGGCCTTCCACCAATGGTTCACCAGCACGGAGCGCGTGGTGACGCTCTGGAGCCAGGGCACCAACCAGTCGAGCAGCGGCACCGACAAGGCGAACGCCATCATCAACTGCCACCTTGCCACGGGCCGCATCGGCCGCCCCGGCATGGGACCCTTCAGCGTCACCGGCCAACCCAATGCGATGGGCGGGCGCGAGGTGGGGGCCTTGGCCAATATGCTGGCCGGCCATCTCGACGCCGATCAGCCGGAGGAGGTGGCCGCGCTGCGCGCTTTCTGGCAGGCGCCGAACCTCGCGACGAAGCCCGGCCTGAAGGCGGTGGAGCTGTTCCGCGCGGCGGAGGCGGGGCGCATCGGCGCCATGTGGGTGATGGCGACGAATCCCGCCGTCTCGCTGCCGGATTCCGCGCAGGTGCGCCGCGCGCTGGCGCGCATCCCCACGCTCATCCTCTCTGACTGCCATGCGGGCAGCGACACGGCGGCACACGCTCGGATCCTGCTGCCCGCGCTGGGCTGGGGCGAGAAGGACGGCACCGTCACCAACAGCGAGCGCGTGATCAGCCGCCAGCGCGGGTTCCTGCCCGCACCCGGCGAGGCGCGGCCTGATTGGTGGATCATCGCGCAGGTGGCCTCGCGCCTCGGTTGGGGCGAGCACTTCGCCTGGCCGAACGCCGCCGCCATCTTCCGCGAGCATGCGGCGGTCACGGAACTCGCCCGCCCCGCGCCGCGCGTCTTCGATCTGGGCGGCCTCGCCGACCTCAGCGATGCCGAATACGAGGCCCTGCCGCCCACGCAATGGCCGGTGCCCCGGCATGGCCCGCGCGGTGGGCGCATCACGCCGCCCGTGCAGCGGCTGATTCCCACGCCCTTCCGCCCGCCGGCGCATGAGGGCCGGATGATCCTGCTCACCGGCCGCCTGCGCGACCAATGGCACACCATGACCCGCACCGGCCGCGTGCCGCGCCTGATGCAGCACGCCCATGAGCCCGTGCTCACGCTGAACCCGGCCGACGCCGCGGACCTCACCGAGGGCGGCCTTGTGCGCGTGACGAGCGCATGGGGCGAGGCGGTGCTGCGCCTCGCGCTTGATGCCGCAACACCGCGCGGCGCCTGCTTCGCGCCCATGCACTGGACGGACCAGCTTGCCCCACGCGCGCGCATCAACGCGGCGGTGACGCCCGCCACGGACCCTGTCAGCGGTCAGCCCGAGCTGAAGCATACGCCCGTCACGCTGGCCCCTTTCGCGGCCAGCTGGCACGGCTTCATCCTTGCCCGCCGCTCCCTGGGCGCGCAGCTTGCCGACTGGTGCGCCATCGCGCCCGCCGCCGAGGGCATGATGCGCCACGAACTCGCCGGCAGCGATGCGGCACCCTTCGGGCGTCTCGTCGAAGCCCTTGGCGAAGGCCCGGCCACCATCGCCCTCCATGCCGAAGCGACAGGGGAGCACCGTGCCGCCTGGCTGCGTGACGGGCAGCTCATCGCGGTCGTCTTCCTGGGGGCCGACCATGCCCTGCCGCCGCGTGAGTGGCTCATCACCCTCTTCGCCGAGGCGCGCATCGGCAGCGCAGCCCGCCACGCGCTGCTGGCGGGCATGCTGCCGGATGGCCCGGCGCCATCACCCACGCTCTGCGCCTGCCATGGCGTGAGTGCGGCCACCATCCGCGCCGCGATCGAGGCCGGGGCAGGGGATGTGGCCGCCATCGGCGCGGCCACCTGCGCCGGCACGGGTTGCGGCAGCTGCAAGCCGGAGCTTGCCGCGCTGCTGGCGATGGCGCCGGCCTGATGCGCCACTTCCCCGCCTTCCTCGATCTGCAAGGCCGCAGCGTGCTGCTGCTCGGCACGGGTGAGGCGCTGGAGGCCAAGGCCGCGCTGCTGCGCGCCGCCGGGGCCGAGCTGCGCGAGGCGCCACGCTTCGATGCGGCGCTGCTCGAAGGCTGCGCCATGGCTGTTGCGGCCGGCGCGCCGGAGGAGGATCTGGCTGCGCTGCACACCGCCTGCACGGCCCGCGGCATCCCGGTGAACGTGGTGGACCGGCCGGAATTCTGCTCCTTCATCACGCCCGCCATCATCACGCGGGACGGCATCACCATCGGCGTCTCCACCGGCGGCGCCGCACCCGTGCTGGCGCGGCTGATCCGCCAGAAGATCGAGGCGGTGCTGCCGCCGCTGCTCGGCCGCGTCGCGGCGCTGGGGGCGAGGTTCCAGGCGGCTGTCCGCGCGCGCCTGCCGAGCCTGCCCGCGCGCCGCGCCTTCCTGGAGCGCGCCCTGACCGGCACGCCGGCCGACCTCGCGCTCGCCGGCCGCCAGGCCGAGGCCGAGGCCGCCTTCGCACGCCTGTTGGACCATGCCGAAGCTGCGCCGCGCGGCTTCGTGCAACTCGTCGGTGCCGGGCCGGGCGCCGCCGATCTGCTGACGCTGCGCGCCCTGCGCGCGTTGGGCGAGGCCGATGTCATCGTGCATGACCGCCTGGTAAGCGCGGAGGTGCTGGACCTCGCGCGGCGCGATGCGCGGCGCATCTTCGTGGGCAAGAAGCGCGCGCTGCATTGCGTCCCGCAGGAGGGAATCAACACGCTGCTCATCGAGCTCGCGCGGGAGGGGCACCGCGTGGTGCGCCTCAAGGGCGGCGATCCCTTCATCTTTGGCCGCGGCGGCGAGGAAGCCGAGGCGCTCGCCGAGGCCGGCATTCCCTTCGAGGTGGTCCCCGGCGTCACCGCCGCACTCGGCTGCGCCGCCCAGGCCGGCATCCCGCTGACGCATCGCGATGCCGCGCGCATGCTCACCTTCGTCACCGGCCACACGCGCGAGGGGCGGCTCGATCTGGACTTCGCCGCGCTCGCCCGGCCCGGGCAGACGCTCGCCATCTATATGGGCCTCACCACGCTGCCCCAGTTGCGTGAGGGCCTGGCGCGGGAGGGCTTCGACATGAATACCCCCGCCGCCCTGATCGAGCGCGGCGGCTCACCCCGGCAGCGCGAATTGCGTGGCACGCTGACCGAGATCGCGGCCTTCGCCCCCGGCTGGGCCGGCGATGGGCCCGTGCTGCTGCTGCTGGGCGAGGCGGTGGCGCATGGCGCGCTTCCGGCCCGCACCGAAGCCGCCTTCGCCTGAGCGCGCGCTTGCGCTAGAACCCGGCCATCGCCGGAGGAAACATCATGCAGCGCCGTCTCCTGATCGCCAGCATCCTGGCCACCCCCGCCATCGCGCGCGGCCAGACCCAGCCGCTGCGCCTGATCGTCCCCGCCCCGCCCGGCGGCAGCACGGATATCCTGGCCCGCATCCTGGTCGAGCGCGCCGGCGCCACGCTGGGCCAGCCGGTGGTGGTTGATAATCGTGGCGGGGCGGGCGGCATCATCGGCACGGAAGCGGCGGCGCGCGCGGCGGCGGATGGCAACAGCATCATCCTCGGCCACAACCAGACGCATGCCTCCAACCAATGGATGGCGCGCAACCTGCCCTACAACGTGATCGAGAGCTTCACGCCCGTGGCGCGGCTGGCCACCGTGCATCACGCGACGGTGGTGCCGGCCAATTCATCCGCGCGGAACATGGCGGGGCTGATCGAGATGGGCCGCGGCGGCCGGCGCGTTTCCTACGCCTCCTCCCAGGCGGGCTCGGCCAGCCATGTGATCGCGGAGACCTTCGTGCGGCGCTCGGGCATGGATGCGGTGCATGTGCCCTATCGCGGCGGCGGCCCCGCCACGCAGGACACGGTGGCGGGTGTCGTGGATTTCTACGTCTCCACCTGGCCCGGCGTGGTCGCGCTGGTGCGCGAGGGGCGCCTGCGCGCGCTCTCCATCGGCGCGGCGCAGCGCGTGCCGGGCTTCCCCGACCTGCCGACGACGGCCGAGGCCGGCGTGCCCTTCATGGCGGTGGATGCCTGGTTCGGCCTCTTCGCCCCGCGCGGGGTGGATGCGGCGCGGGTGACGCGCCTCTCGGAGGCCTTCCTGGGCGCCCTCGCCCAGCCCGAGACGGCCGAGCGCGCGACGCAGGCCGGGCTGAACGCGGCACCGATGGGCCCGGCGGATTTCGCCGCGTTCCAGCAGGCGGAGGTGCGCCGCTGGCAGGAGATGGCGACGCTGACCGGGATCATGATGGAGAGCTGAGATGGCGGCGCCCCTCATCGCGCCCTCGGCCGATGACGCGCTGCTGATCGAGTTCTACCGGCGCCACTGGCTGGAGATGGGCGTGGGCCCCGCCGAGACGCGCGCGGATTGGCGGGAGCTGGCGCTGGCCTTCCTCACCGAGGCGCGGCAGGCGGGTGGCTTCGCGGGCTTCGTCGTCCGGCGTGACGGAATCGCCCTCGGCAGCGCCTGCGCCCGCCCCATGCCCGCCGCCTATCCGGCCTTCCGCGACGTGGATGCCGTTCGCGTCGGCTATATCTGGGGCCTCTATGTGGAGCCAGCGGAGCGCGGGCAGGGCTTGGGCCGGCGCCTCGTTGAGGCCTGCCTCGCACATCTGGCGGCGCAAGGCTGCGGCCGCGCGCTGCTGCATGCCGGGCCGCGCTCCTTGCCGCTCTATGCCCGCCTCGGCTTCAGCGAGACCGGCGAGATGGCGCTGAAGCTCTGAGGCTCAGGCCTTCTTCTCCCAGCCGCGCTCGCCCTGCTGCCAATAGGTGAGCGTGTGCCCCGCCGCCTTGGCGGCACTCCAGCGACGGCGCGCGGCGGCGACGGCATTCTCATCGCCGCCATCGAAGAGATCGAAGGCGCGGGCATAGAGCGGCAGATGCGCGCTCTCCGTGCCCTCCGTGAGAAACAGGTGCTGCGCGCCATTGGGCGGCGGCGCATCGGCCAGCGTGAGGAAGATGGGCTGCACCGCGCCGTCCCGCGTGCCATGCGGCAGCCAGTCGGGCTCGGCACAGGTCCAGAGCGTGTCATCCAGCGACTTTATCCGCTCCTCGCTCGCGCAGAGCACCAGCGCGCGCTGCTGCAAGGCGAGCACACGGCCCAGCAGGCGCGGCAGTGCCTGTTCCAGCGTGCTGCGCGTGAGGTGGTAGAAGCCGATCTCCGTCATATCTTCCCCACGCCGCCGGCAGCCGCCACACCAACCCTCCCGGCCGCGTGATCAGCCAAGGGTGAGCACCACATTGCCCATCGCCGTGCCATCCATCACCCGCTCATGCGCCGCGGCGCATTCCGCGAGGGGCAGCGTGGCGGCGATGGCATGCTGCAGCCGCCCTTCGCGGAGCAGCTTGTCCAGCACCATCTCGCACTCTTCGCGCGCTTCGGCGCTCAGTTCATAGACGATGAAGAAGCGGATCGCCGTGCCGGAGAGGATCATCGGGAAGAAGCCCAGCGTGATCTCGGCCGCCCCCGAGCCATAGGTCACGCAGAGCCCGTCCTGCTTCACGATGCGCGGCAGCAGCGCGGCATTGGCGGCGAGGTCCACCTCGATCACGCGGTCCACACCGCGCCCGCCGGTCAATTCCTGCACGCGCGCCGCCACATCCTCGGCGCGGTAGTTGATCAAGGCATCGGCCCCGGCCGCGCGCGCATGCGTGGCCTTGGCCTCCGAGCTCACGGTCGCGATCACCTGCTTCGCACCCAGCCGCTTCGCGAACTGGATGGCGTAGTGGCCGACGGCGCCCGCACCGCCCGCCACCAGCACGGAATGACCGATCACGCCGCCATCCACCATCACCGCGCGCAGCGCCGTCAGCGCCGGAATGCCGAGGCAGGCGCCCTCTTCGAAGCTCACATTCTCCGGCAGCGGCACGGCCTGGGCCGCGGGGAGCGCGATGTATTCAGCCGCCGTGCCGAAGGGCCGCTTCCATTGCCCGTTCCAGATCCAGACGCGGCTTCCGATGCGCGCCGCATCCACGCCAGCGCCGACGCCCGCGATCACGCCCGCACCGTCACTGTGCGGGATGACGCGCGGCGCCGACATGGGGCGGGAGCCGCCGCGCGCCTTGCAATCCGAGGGATTCACGCCGGAAGCGTGGAGGCGGACCAGCACCTCGCCCGGCCCTGCCTCGGGGGTGGGCATCTCGCCATGCACCAGCACATCGCGCGCGGCGCCGGTCGCCTCGTACCAGACGGCTTTCATCATCATGATCTCCAGTGGGCATGCGGCATCATAGCCGATGCGGGTCCTCGAAATGGCGCTCCACCAGCGCGTCCAGCAGCCGCACGCCGAAGCCGCTGGGCGTGCCTTTCGCGGCCAGGAAATCCTCCGTCTCGGCGCTGTCCACGCCCGCGATGTCCAGATGCGCCCAGGGCAGCGCCCCCGCGAATTCGCGCAGGAAGGCCGCGGCATGCGAGGCGTCGGGCTGTGGCCCGCGCCCGGCCGGCAGGCATTGCCTGAGATCGGCGATGTCGCTCTTCAGATCCTCGCGGTGCCGCTCGCCGATGGGCAGGGGCCAGAGCCGCTCGCCCACCACCTCGCCCGCCGCAGCCACCGCTGTGCCCAGTGCGGCGTCATTGCCGAAGAGCCCCGCGCGGTGATGGCCGAGCGCGGTCACCACGCTGCCGGTCAGCGTCGCGAGGTCGAGCAGCGCCTGCGGGCGGAAGCGGCGCGCGGCGAAATGCAGCGCGTCGGCCAGCACCAGGCGGCCCTCGGCGTCGGTGTCCACCACTTCCACGCTGCGGCCATTCATCATTCGCAGCACGTCGCCCGGGCGATAGGCCATGCCGCTCGTCGCATTCTCGGCGATGGCGAGCACGGCGACGGCAGGGCAGGGGGAGCGCCGGCGGGCCAGCGCCAGCATGGCCCCCGCGCAGGCGGCGGCTCCCGCCATGTCGGCGCGCATCGCCTCCATGCCCGTGGCGCCCTTGATGGAGATGCCGCCCGTATCGAAGCAGATGCCCTTGCCGATGAAGGCGACGGGCGGCGCCTTGAAGCCGCCCTTCCAGCGCAGCACGAGGAGGCGTGGCGGATGGGCGCTGCCCTGGCCCACCGCCAGCAGCCCACCCGCGCCCAGCCGGCGCAAATCCTTGCGACCCAGCACCGTGACCTCGATGCCATCCTTCCGCAGCGCCTTCAGCCGGTCCGCGAAGACGCCTGGTGTCAGGTGATTGCCCGGCTCCGCCACCAGCTCGCGCGCGAAGGCGGCGCCGGCCAGCGCGGCCGCGGCCCGCTTCCATGGCGCTTCCAGCAGCGCAGGCTCATCCACCAGCAGTTCGATCCGCCGCGGTTGTTTCTTCGCCTTCAATCGCTCGAAGCGCCAGGCGCGCAGCACGCCGCCCGTCGCCAGCGCCACGCCGCATGCAACGGGCAACCCGCGCGCATCCAGCGCGACCCGCCCCGCATCCCCCGCCGCCGCGATGCAGGCCGCCCCCACACGCTCCCAGTCATGCGGGGAGGAGGCGCCCTCGGCCCCCACCCAGCGTTCGCCGGGGGAGAGTTCCAGCACTTCGCCCGGCCGGCCGCGGAATCCTGAAGGGTGCGCCCCTTCCGTCATGGGCCGCAGCCTGAGCGCGCCGCGTGAGGGCGCGCGCCGGATCTTCAGCACCGCTCAGCCTTCGTAATGCTCCGCCACAAGCCGGTCGAGCATGCGCACGCCATAGGCCGAGGCGCCCTTCGGGATCGTCGCGCTGTCCTTCGTCGCCCAGGCGGTGCCGGCGATGTCGAGATGCGCCCAGGGCTTGCCCTGCACGAAGCGCTGGATGAAGCAGGCCGCCGTGATCGAGCCGCCGGCCCGGCCGCCGCCCACATTCTTCATGTCGGCGATGTCGGACTTGATCTGCTTGTCATAGGCCTCGCCCAGCGGCATGCGCCAGGCGGCTTCGCCCACCGCGTTGCCGGCCGCGATGATGCGCGCGGCCAGTTCCTCGTCATTGGCAAACAGGCCCGCATGCTCATGGCCCAGCGCCACGATGATCGCACCCGTCAGCGTGGCCAGGTCCACCATGAAGGCCGGGTCGAACTTCTGGATCGCGTAGTGGATGACGTCGGCCAGCACCAGGCGCCCTTCGGCGTCGGTGTTGATCACCTCGATGGTCTGGCCCGAGGCGCTGGTCACCACGTCACCGGGGCGCTGCGCATTGTGGCCCGGCATGTTCTCGACGAGACCCACGATGCCGATCACGTCAGCCTTCGCCTTGCGGCCGGCCAGCGCCGCCATCAGGCCGGCCACCGTGCCGGCGCCGGCCATGTCCCACTTCATGTCCTCCATGCCGCCGGCCGGCTTGATGGAGATGCCGCCCGTGTCGAAGGTCACGCCCTTGCCGATGAAGCAGAGCGGCTTGTCCATCTTCTTCTTGCCGGACCCGTTCCACTTCATCACCACCATGCGCGGCTCGTTGATCGAGCCCTGCGCCACGCCCAGCAGCGCGCCGAAGCCGAGCTTCTTCATCTCCTTCGGCCCCAGCACCTCGACGCCGAGGCCGAGCTTTTCGAGTCCCTTCAGGCGATCGGCGAATTCGGCCGGCGTCAGGATATTGGCGGGCTCGGAGACGAGGTCGCGCGTGAGGAAGACGCCCTCCACCACGGCCTTCATCGGCGCGAAGGCCGACTTCGCGGCGGCGGCCTCGCCCGTGCCGATGGTGAGCTTCGCGAGCTTGGGCTTCTCCTCGGCCTTTTCGGTCGTGCGGTAACGGTCGAAGCGATAGGCGCGCAGCGCGGCCCCCATGGCAAGGCTCGCCGCCTGCTCCGCCGTGAGGCCATCGGCCGCGACCATGGCCGCCGCCTCGCCCGCGATCATGGGGATGAGGCTGCCGCCCAGCTTCTCGGCATCCGGGGTCTCGCCCGTACCGAGGACCACCAGCTTGGTGATGCCACCCTGCGGCGCCCAGAGCGTGGCCGACTGCCCCGTCTTGCCCTTGAAGCCGGCGGCTTCCAGCGCGCGGGCGAGGCCGCCTTCCATCGCCGCATCCAGCGCGGCGGCGAGGCCGGCGAGTGCCGCGCCCTCGCTGATGAGGAGGACGAGCGCGCCGGCTTTCGGCAGCGCAGGCTTGGCGAAGGCGATGTCGAGCATGGAGGGTCCGTTCCGGTGTGAGGCTTCCCCATAGGATAGGGGCTGCCTCGCATTGCGTCATCCCGGCCGGGTGGATAGACCGATGGGATGACCCACGCCGAACTCCTGGAGCTTGCCGTGCGCCTCGCGCGCCAGGCGGGCGATGCGATCGAGGCGGTGCGGCGGGCGGGCTTCGCCATCGAGCGCAAGGGCGATGCCAGCCCCGTTACCGCGGCCGACCGCCTGGCCGAGGGCATCATCACCGAGGGGCTGCTGGACGCCGCCCCGGGCATCCCGGTGGTGGCGGAGGAGGCCTGCGCGGCCGGCGACCTGCCCGAGGTGGGCCAGCGCTTCTGGCTGGTGGACCCGCTGGACGGGACACGCGAATTCGCCGCCGGCCGTGATGAATACGTCACCTGCATCGCGCTGATCGAGGCCGGGCGCCCGGTCCTGGGCGTGTTGGGCGCACCGGGCCGGGGCAGCCTCTATGCCGGAATCGTGGGGCAGGGCGCCTGGATGGAGGAGGGCGGCGCGCGCCGCCCGATCCGGGCCCGCCGCCCGCCGGCGGAGGGCCTGCATGTGCTGGACAGCCGCTCACACCGCGACGCCGACGCGACGGCGGCCTTCTGCCGCGACTGGCCGGTGCGCGAGACGACGCGCCTGGGTTCCGCGCTGAAGTTCGCCTGGATCGCCGAGGGCCGCGCCGACCTGATGCCGCGCCTCGCCTCCGGCATCATGGAATGGGACACGGCGGCGGGGCAGGCGGTGCTGGAGGCGGCGGGCGGGCGCGTCGTGGACGCGGCGGGCCAGCCGCTGCGCTACGGCAAGCCGGGCTTCCGCAATCCCGGTTTCGTGGCTTGGGGGGCGGCATGACGCCGCCGGTCCACGCGATGTGTGCCAGGGCATGACCGCCCTCCTGGACGACCCGCTGGACGCGGCGGCGCTGCTGCGCGCGGGCGCGCTCGTCGCCTTCGCGACCGAGACGGTCTATGGGCTCGGCGCCGATGCGCGGAACGGCCAGGCCGTGGCCGGCATCTTCGAGGCGAAGGGCCGCCCGCATTTCAACCCGCTGATCTGCCACTTCCCCGAAGCCGAGGCCGCCTGGGCCGAGGTGCGGGCCGATGACCGCGCCCGCGCGCTGGCCGCCGCCTTCTGGCCGGGGCCGCTCACGCTTGTGCTGCCGCGCCGGGCCGATTGCCGGATTGACCTCCTGGCCGGCGCGGGGCTCGACACGCTGGCGGTGCGCGTGCCGGCGCATGAGGGGGCGCTGGCCCTGCTGCGGGCCGCGGCCACACCCATAGCGGCACCTTCCGCCAACCGCTCGGGACGGGTGAGCCCGACCACCTCCGCGCATGTGATGGAGGAATTGTCCGGCCGGATCGCGGCCGTGCTGGAGGGGGGGGAATGCAAGGTCGGCGTGGAATCCACGGTGCTGGACCTGGCCGCGGGCGGCGCCGCATTGCTGCGGCCGGGCGGCGTGCCGGTGGAGGCGATCGAGGCGGTGATCGGCCCCGTGGGGCGCCCCTTGCCGCGCCATGCGGGCCCCGCGCCCACGCTGCGCAGCCCGGGCATGATGCTTTCGCACTACGCGCCCACACTGCCGCTGCGCCTGGAGGCGCGGGATGTGGCGGCTGATGAGGCGCTGCTCGCCTTCGGCCCGCCTTTGCCGGGGGCGGCGCTGACCTACCAGCTCTCCGAAGCGCGTGACCTGCGCGAGGCGGCTGCGCGGCTCTTCGCCGGGCTGCGCGCGCTGGACCGGCCGGGGCTCAGGGGCATCGCCGCCATGGAGGTGCCGGGGGAGGGGCTGGGGCCCGCCATTCGCGACCGGTTGGCCCGCGCGGCGGAGCCGCGGGAATAGCGCCGCGCGGCGGAGCCGCGGGAATAACGCTCCGCGGCGGAGCCGCGAGGTTGAAATTTTGCGTATCGTTTGCTGGTCAGCGCGGCATCACCCGGTAATGCTCCTGGTCGTCGGCCGTGCAGTCGCGCTTCAGGGCGGCCAGCCGGACCGAATTGTGGTTGTGGCCGATCCGGTTCTGCCGGGCGATCTCCTCGTCGATGGACTGGTTGAAGCCCTGGCAGCCGCTCAGGCGGTTGATGACCGGGCCCGCCGTGCTGGTGGCGACCGTCACCGGCGCCGGCGCGCCTTGCAGCCAGTGCATCAGTCCGAAGCCGCCGGCCGAGCAGACCACGATCACCAGGAGGCTGGACAGGAATTTTCCGGGCGCCATGAGAGAAATTCCATAAATGAAACGCTTGCCGAGGCAATATAGCAGCCTCGTCGCGTATGCAAAATAACAATCGTTCCCTTTTTTGGGCGGAGACGGCATGCCGTCGGAAAAGATGGGTGGCGGCTCGCCCGGGTCTCTGGAGATGCCCGGCGGCCCCGCTATAAACCCGCATGCCCGACCACGCCCCCCCTCCCGCGGACCCCTCCCTGCTCTCGGCCTTCCGGGACATTCTGGGCCCCACCGGCCTGCTGGCCGAGCCCGATGACATCGCGCCGCACCTCAGCGACTGGCGGGGCCTCTACAAGGGCCAGGCCATGGCCGTGCTGCGCCCGGCCAGCACGGAGGAGGTCGCCGCCTGCGTGAAGCTCTGCGCCGCGCAGGGCATCGCCATCATCCCGCAGGGCGGAAACACCTCCATGGTGGGGGGCGCGACACCCGAGGCGCGGCCGCGCCAGGTGGTGCTGAGTCTCGCCCGCATGAACCGCGTGCGGGAGGTGGACACGGCCGACATGACCATGACGGTGGAGGCCGGCCTCGTCCTCGCCCGGGCGCAGCAGGTGGCGGCGGAGCATGGCGTGATGTTTCCGCTCAGCCTGGGCGCGGAGGGCACGGCGATGATCGGCGGCCTTCTCTCCACCAATGCCGGCGGCAACACAACGGTGCGCTACGGCAATGCGCGCGAGCTCATGCTGGGGCTTGAGGTCGTGCTGCCCGATGGCAGCGTCATCAACGGCCTGCGCCGCCTGCGCAAGGACAACACCGGCTACGCCCTGCGCCACCTCTTCGTCGGCGCCGAGGGTACGCTCGGCATCATCACCGCCGCCGTGCTGCGTCTGTTTCCCGCCGCACGTGAGACGGCGACGGCCCTGTGCGCCGTGCCGTCGGAGGATGCGGCCCTCGCGCTGTTCCGCCGCTTCCGCGCGGCCGATGAGGGCGCGGTCCGTGCCTTCGAATACATGTCCGGCATCGGCATGGGCATGGTGCAGGCCACGATCGAGGGCGCCACGCTCCCCCTCTCGGCCCCCGCCGAGCATTATGTCCTGGTGGACCTCTCCGCCTCGCGCGAGGGCGCCGGGCTGCGCGGCCTGATGGAGGGCGTGCTGGAAGCCGCCATGGAGGCCGGCGAGGTCGAGGACGCCGCACTCGCGGAATCCGAGGGGCAGCGCGCCGCCATCTGGCGCCTGCGCGAGGAGCACCCGGAGGCGCAGAAGCGCGCCGGCGCCAGCGTGAAGAATGATGTCTCCGTCCCCGTCTCGGCCGTGCCGGAGCTGATCCGCCGGGCGTCGGCCGCCTGCCGCGCCCTCATTCCCGGCAGCCGCCCGGTGCCCTTCGGCCATATGGGCGACGGCAACATCCACATGAACCTGGCCCAGCCCGAAGGCATGGCGGCGGCGGATTTCCTGGCCCGCAGCCATGACATTATGGACACGGTGAATGAGGTGGTGCGCGACCTCGGCGGCAGCTTCAGCGCCGAGCACGGCATCGGGCGCCTCAAGACCGACATGATGGAATCCTGGCGCGGTGGCGCCGAATTGGACGCGATGCGCCGGATCAAGGCGGCGCTGGACCCGCAGGGGATCATGAACCCCGGCAAGCTGCTTCCCGATGCGTGACCTTCCGGCCATGGGCTGGTAAGACCGGGCCCCTATGAAGCGCATTGACCTCTACATCATGCGGCAGCTCGGTCTGTCGCTGCTGGCGGTGACGGTGGGGCTGGCGGCGCTGGTCTGGCTCACCCAGTCGCTGCGCTTCATCGAGCTGGTGCTGGACCGCGGGCTTTCCATCTGGGTCTTCCTGGAACTGACGGGCCTGCTGCTGCCCAGCTTCTTCGGCGTGATCCTGCCCATCACCACCTTCGTGGTGACGCTCTTCACCTATGTCCGTCTCGCCTCGGACCGGGAGCTGGTGGTGATGCGCGCGGCCGGCCTCAGCCAATGGCAGCTTTCGCGCCCCGCGCTCCTGGTGGCGATGGGCGCGATGGGGGTCTGCTTCCTCCTGAACCTCTGGATAACGCCCGCCTCGCACCAGGCCTTCCGCGAATGGCAGTTCGAGATCCGCAACCAGATGGCGGGCCTGTTGTTGCAGGAGGGCGTGTTCAGCTCGGTGGGCGAGGAATTGACCGTCTATGCGCGGGACCGCGACGCGAGCGGCACGCTCTCCGGCATCCTGGTGCATGACTCGCGTGAGCGCGGCGCGCCGGTGACCATTCTGGCGGAAAGCGGGCGCATCATCTCCACGCCGCAGGGGCCGCGCGTCACGCTGTTCAACGGCCAGCGCCAGCAGGTGGAGCGCGTGGTGCAGCCCGACGGCACCAGCACCCTGCGCCTCACGGTGCTCACCTTCCAGGAGAACAGCCTCGACCTCGCCCGCGCCAATCGCAGCGAGGGGCAGCGCTTCCGCAACGCGCAGGAGCGCACGCTGGGCGAATTGCTCTATCCCGAGGAAGGGGTTTCGGTGCGGGACCGCGGGCGCTTCCTGGCCGAGGCGCATCAGCGGCTCACCGGGCCGCTCACCGCCGTCACCTTCGCGCTGCTGGCGCTGGCGGTGGCGCTCTCCGGCCAGTTCCGGCGCTTCGGCGGCGGCATCAACCTCTTCATCGGCAGCCTGCTGATGGTGGCGCTGCTGGCGGTTGGCCTGTCCATCGGCAATCTCGCCGCACGGCAGACGGCGCTGATCCCGCTGATCTGGCTGCATGCGCTGCTGCCGGGATTCGCCTCGGCCTGGGTGATCTCCGGCCTGCCCGGCCTGCCCGACCAGCTGCGCGGCTTCGCCCGATGATCGTGGCCAGGACGCTGACCTTCTACGTGGCGCGCCGCTTCCTCGCGGCCACAGCCGGCATGCTGCTGGCGCTGACGCTGCTCGTCTCGATGTTCGACTTCATCGAGCTGCTGCGCCGCGCCGCGACCCGGCCGGATGCGGGCTTCGCCCTGGTGGCCTCCATCGCCGGGCTGCGCATGCCCTTCGTCGGGCTGCAGATCATGCCCTTCGCCATCCTGCTGGGCGGGCTGCTCGCCTTTTGGCGGCTCACGCGCTCCTCCGAGCTGATCGTGGCGCGCGCGGCCGGCATTTCCGCCTGGGGCTTCCTCTCCGGCCCGTTGGCGGTGGCGCTGGGCTTCGGGCTGCTCGCCATCATGGCCGTCTCGCCCATTTCCTCCGCCATGCTGGGGCGGGCCGAGCGGCTTGAGGCCTCCTATCTGCGCGCGGGTGGCGGCGTGACCGCGCTGGCCGGCGGGCGGCTCTGGCTGCGGCAGGGCGATTCCGGGCTGGAGCCGGGGGGGGTGGCCGTGATCTCGGGCCGGCCGGCGCGGCTTTTGGGCACCGATCGCTCGGCCGATTTCAGCCTGGCGGACGTGACCATCTGGCGCATCTCGGCGGGCGGCGCCGCGCTCGCGCGGATCGAGGCGCCGCGCGCCACGCTGCGCCCCGGCCGCTGGGAGGTGGAGGAGGCGACGGTCTTCGGCGCCGACCGCCTGCCGCGCCCGCCCGCGCGCCTGACGCTGCCCACCGACCTGACGCCCGACCGCATCGAGAACAGCTTCGCCTCGCCCGACACGCTCTCCTTCTGGGCGCTGCCCGATTTCATCGCGATCCTGGAGCAGGCGGGTTTCTCGGCGCTGCGGCACCGGCTGCAATTCCAGTCCATGCTCAGCACGCCGATCCTCGCCATGACGATGGCGCTGCTGGCGGCCGGCTTCTCCATGCGCAACAGCCGCCGCGGCGGCGTGGCGCAGACCATCGCGGCCGGCGTCGCCGCCGGCTTCGGCCTTTTCGTGCTGGACCGCATCACCGGCGAGTTCGGGGAGTCGGGCACGCTGCCCGTCTGGCTCGCCGCCTGGGCCCCCACGGCGACAGGGCTGCTGCTGGCCCTCGCCCTCTTGCTGCATCTGGAGGATGGGTGAACGCCTTGCCCCCCACGCCGCTGATCCCCCGCTTGCGCCCGCCGCAGCCCCTGCCGCGCTTCGCGCGCCGCCTGATCCGGCGCGCCCAGGCGCGCCGCCTCGGCCTGCGGCCCGGCCCGCGCCTGTGGCGCACCCTGGCCCTCGCCCTCCTGCTGGCACCGGCCGAACTGCTGCTGCCCGCCAGCGCGCAGATCGCGCCCTCCTTCGACCCGGTCTCGCAGACCTTCGCGCCCACGGGCTTCGTGGACTCGCAGATGGCGCGGGAGACGCTGCCCAGCCTGGTCGGCGCGCCCGCCGCCGCCGCGCCCACCGGCCCGGCCGGCGCCACCCCCCAGCCGGGGGGCGGCGGCACCGACGGCCCCGTCACCTTCTCGGCCGAGGAGGTGGAATATGACCGCGAGCGGGAGCGCGTGGTGGCGCGCGGCCGCGTCGAGGCCTGGCAGGGCGGACGCTTCCTCCGCGCCGACAGCTTCACCTATGACCGCAACACGCGCGTGGCGCTGCTGCAGGGCAATGTCCAGATCATCGAGGCGGACGGGCAGGTCTTCTACGCGGAGGAGGCCGAACTCGGCGACGGCTTCCGCGACGGCGTGCTGACCGAGATCCGCGCCCGCCTCGCGCAGAATGCGCGGCTCGCAGGCAATGGCGCGCGGCGGACCGACGGCACGGTCACCGAGATCGCGCGCCCGGTCTATTCCTCCTGCAACCTCTGCGAGGCCGACCCGACGCGCCCGCCACTGTGGCAGATGCGCGCCCGCACGGCGACGCAGGATCGTGAATCGCAACGCATCTCCTACCGTGACGCCACGGTGCAGATCGGCGGCATTCCGCTCTTCTACACGCCCTTCTTCTCCCATCCCGATCCGCAGACGCCGCGCGCCTCGGGCTTCCTCTTCCCGACCAACGGCTACACGCGCTTCCTGGGCGCCTTCACCCAGACACCATATTTCTGGGCGATCGACGAGACGCAGGACCTGCTGATCACGCCGACCATCGGCACGCTGGCGCCGCCCAACCTGGCCCTCGACTACCGCCGCCGCTTCAACAACGGCGAGCTGACGATGCAGGGCTCGATCGGCTACCTGAACCAGGAGCAGGCCGAGCGCGCGGCGGCCGGCGGCACCGGCTCACCCGGCATCAACGGCCATTTCTTCTCGCGCGGGCGCTTCGCCATCAACGAGAACTGGCGCATCGGCTTCGACGGCAACTACGCGTCGAGCGACGCCTATCTGCGCACCTACAAGTTCGAATACCGCCGCGTCCTGACCAGCACCGCCTATGTGGAGGGCTTCTGGGGCACCGAGGCCTATGCGCGCCTGGATGTCCGCTACTACCAGGGCCTCAACACGCAGGACAATCTCTCGTCCATCCCCTTCGTCGGCCCCTACGGCATCTATGAGCACGCGCCGCGCAAGCAGATCCTGGGCGGCTATGTCACGGCCGATGTCGGCGTGTTGGGCCTGACGCGCCCGACCGGCACCTTCAGCCAGCGCCTCGCCAGCCGCGTCGTCTACGAGAACCCGCGGCAGGGCCTCTTCGGCGACCAGATCACCCTCCGCGGGCAGTTCGACGGCACCGGCTATTACGCCGGCAACCAGCAGAACAACGGCTTCAACCCGCTGCCCGAGGCGAACGGCATCCACGCCAACGGCAATGTCCGCATCGCGGCCGACTGGCGCATGCCCTTCATCCGCTCCGCCGGCGAATGGGGCACGCAGATGATCGAGCCGCGCGTGCAGCTCGTCACCGGCCCCAATCTCGGCCGGCAGCTGCGCTTCCCGAACGAGGACGCGCTGGATTTCGAGTTTACCGAGGCGAACCTCTTCCAGCTCAGCCGCTACACCGGCCGGGACCGCATGGAAGGCACGACGCGCGCCGACATGGCGCTGCGCGGCAGCTGGGATTTCGTGAATGGCGGGCGCGCGGAGGCCGTGATCGGCCGCTCCATCCGCGCCACGCAATCCACCACCTTCCCGCTGAACACCGGCCTGAACCTGCCCGCCTCGGACTGGGTGACCCGCTCCACCTGGACGCCCGTCTCCTGGGTGGACCTGATCGCCCGCAACCGCTTCGACAGCGAGAGCTTCCAGCACCGCGCGACGGATGCGGTGGCCAATTTCAACCTGGGCCGGGTGGGGGCGCTGAGCAATGTGTCGCTCAGCGGCGGCTACCTGTTCAACAACCGGCTGCCGCAGTTCCCGACCAGCACCGGCCGCAACGAGGTCCTGGTCGGCGCCGCGCTGCAATACCGCACGGCGGCGGGCGGCGTCTGGCGCGCCGCGGGCTCCCTCCGCTACGACGTGGTGGCCGATACGCCGGCGATGATCGTCGCGAATTTCGGCTATGAGGACGAATGCTTCATCCTGGAGGGCCGCTTCCTGAAACGCTATGCCCGCAACTCGGTGACGGGCGAGCCGTTCATCGGCAACACCGTCTTCCTGGTCCGGCTCGGTTTCAAGACGGTGGGCGACTACTTCTTCCGGGCCATCTGAGGCCCGGTTTCCGGCCCGGGCGGTTCTGCTTTAAGACACAGGGATCATGACCCGCACCCGTCCCCGAATCGCCTCCAGGCTGCTCCCGCTCGGTACGGCGCTCCTCCTCGCCGTGGCCGTGGTGCCCATGGCCGCCGCCCAGCCGCGCCCGGGCGCCGCGCCCGAGGGGGCGGCGGCGCCGCCGACCGGCAACCGCATCCTCGCCGTCGTGAACGGGGACCCCATCACCCAGGCCGAGGTCAACTCACGCTCGCGCCTCTTCGCGCTGAACGTGGGCATGGGCGTGGCACCGGAGATCCTCACCCGGCTGCAGCCCCAGGTGCTCCGCCTCGCCGTGGATGAGCGCCTGCGCATCCAGGAGATCCAGCGCCGGCGCATCGGCGTCACCGACACCGACATCGCCGAGGCCATCGCCGACATCGAGCGGCGCAACAACCTGCCCCCCGGCTCCATGCGGAACCAGCTGCGCAATGCCGGCATCCAGCCGCGCGTGCTCTTCGACCAGATCCGCGCGCAGATCGGCTGGGGCCGGCTGCTGCGCCAGGCGCTGGGCCCGCTCGGCGAGATCAGCGAGCAGGAGGTGGCCGATGCCATCGCCTCCCGCCGCGCGCAGGAGGCGCAGGCCGAATACCTGGTGAGCGAAATCTACCTGCCGGTGGACGACCCCGCGAACGAGGCCGAGGTGCGCCGCTTCGCGGATGAGGTGATCGGCCAGATCCGCCGTGGCTCGCCCTTCCCGGTGGTGGCCTCGCAGTTCAGTCAGGCGCAGACGGCGCTGGGCGGCGGCGATGTCGGCTGGGTGGGTATCAGCCAGCTTGACCCGGAAGTGGCGGGCATCGTCACCCGCATGCCGCCCGGCGCGGTCAGCAATCCGATCCGCGTGGCGGGCGGCTTCCAGATCATGACGCTGCGGGCCCGGCGCGAGGGCGGGACGGCGGCGCAGCTCTCGACCATGCTGACCATCCGCCAGATCTTCACGCCCTTCGACCGCCCGCTCGACCCGACGGCGCCGACGGAGCAGCAGCGCGCGGCGGTGGAGCGCGCGCAGCGCCTTTCGCAGACCCTGCGCGGCTGCGAGCAGGTGGACGCGCTCCCCCGTTCGAGCGACCGGCCGACCGATCCAGGGCCGATCCGCCTCGAGGGCCTGAACCCCCCCGCGCTTCGCAGCATGCTGGGCAGCCTCGCCATCGGCCGGCCGAGCCAGCCGGTGATCGCACCCGATGGCGTGCTGCTCCTCATGGTCTGCTCGCGCGAGCAGCGGAACTTGAACGAGTTCACGCCCGACGCCGCGCGCCAGCAGATCCTGCGTGATCGCGTGGAACTGCTCTCGCGCCAGCTGCAGCGCGACCTGCGCCGCCGTGCCGTGATCGAGATGCGTGTCTGAGCTGACGCCCCTCGCCGGCGTCGTCGGCAAGTACGGCCTGGATGCCCGCAAGGCGCTGGGCCAGCACTTTCTGCTGGACGAGACGCTCTGCGCCCGCATCGCGCTGTTGCCCGGCGACCTCACGGGGCGGCATGTGCTGGAGGTGGGGCCCGGCCCAGGCGGGCTGACCCGCGCGCTGCTGGGCAAGCCCCTCGCGCATCTCACCGCCGTCGAGCTCGATGAACGCGCCATCGCCGCGCTGGAAGAGGTGGTGGCGGCGCATCCGGACCGCCTCACCGTGCTGCGCCAGGATGCGATGACATTCGACGGCGTGGCGGCGCTGCCCGCGCCCCGCCAGGTGGTGGCGAACCTGCCCTACAATGTCGGCACGCCGCTCCTGATCGGCTGGCTGCGCGAGGCCGCGTCCTGGGAGCGGCTGACGCTGATGTTCCAGGAGGAGGTGGCCTTCCGCATCACCGCCGCCCCCCAGACCGAGCATTACGGGCGGCTCGCCGTGCTTTCGCAATGGGTGGCGCAGTGCATGATCGGCCTGCGCCTTCCGCCCGGCGCCTTCCGCCCGCCGCCGCGCGTGCATTCGGCCGTGGTGGTGATCACGCCCCATGCCGAGCAGCCGCCGCCCGAACTGTTCCGCGCGATGGAGCGCGTGACGGCCGCCGCCTTCGGCCAGCGCCGCAAGATGCTGCGCGGCGCGCTGAAATCGCTTGGCGGCGCGGAGGCGCTGCTGGAGCAATGCGGCATCGCGGGCGAACGCCGTGCCGAGGAACTGCCCGTCAGCGCCTTTGATGCACTCGCCCGCGCGGTGCTGGCGCGGGGCACCTGACCCTCCCTGGCGCCGCCGCGCGATCCGATTCAGGATGCGCGGGTCCAAGATTCCGGAGGAACACACATGAAGCGCCTGCAGATCGGCGACGTCGCCATCACCAGCCTCATCGAGCGCGACGGTCCCTGGCGGCGGCCTGAGGATTTCTTCCTCAACTATGACAGCGCGGCCAAGGCCGCCGATGTGGCGAAGCTGGCGCCGGAGGTCTTCGACCGCGCCTCGGGCAAGATGGTCATCACCTACCAGACCTTCGTGGTCCGCACCGGCCGCCACACCATCCTGGTGGACACCTGCACCGGCGAGGACAAGGGCTATGGCCCGCCCATGGACTTCCCGAAGCAGCCCTGGCTGGACGCGATGGCTGCCGAGGGGCTGACGCCGGCCGATATCGACTACGTCTTCTGCACCCACCTGCACATCGACCACAGCGGCTGGAACACGAAGCTCGTGAACGGTGAGTGGGTGCCGACCTTCCCCAACGCCAAGTACATCTTCCACAAGGGCGAATACGCCGCCTGGGAGGCGCTGGAGCGCGAGGGCAAGGAGCGCATGGGTGGCGCGGGCGGCGTCTGGCGGATGAATTGCGAGCCCATCGTGAAGGCCGGCCAGGCGCTGCTGGTGGATGAAAGCTTCACGCTGGATGACTGCATCAGCCTCATCCTGACGCCCGGCCATTCGCCCGGCCATGTCTGCGTGAAGATCAGCAGCAAGGGCCAGACCGCGATCATCGCGGGCGACATGATGCACCACCAGCTGCAATGCCTGGACCCCACCATGTCCACCATCTTCTGCTGGGACCCGCATGCGGCGGCCGAGAGCCGCAAGCGCGTCTTCGAGGAGGTGGCCGAGACCGACACGCTGCTGCTGCCGATCCATTTCCCGACGCCCACCGCCGGCCGACTGAGGCGCGCCGGCGGCAGCTATGACTGGGTCTTCGCGCGGTAGCGCGCGTCAGTTCGACCCGGCGAGCCAGGCGCGGATCTCCGCGCCGTGCTCGTCGAGGTCGGGCGTGCGGCTGCGCAACGTGGCGGGCGTGCCGCGCAGCTTGAGCGGCGAGGAGAGGGTGCGGATCGCGCCCCGCTCGGGGTCGTTGATCTCCGCCGAAACACCGCGCGCCACCGCCTGCGGATGCGCCAGCGCCTCATCATAGGCGAGCACCGGCTCGGCCGGGATGCCGGCGCCGCCCAGTGCGTCCAGCCAATGCGCGCTGTCGCCTGTCATGAACGCGTCCTGCAGCAGCGGCACCAGCGCGTCATTGTTCCGCACGCGGTCGGCATTGGTGGCGAAGCGCGGATCGGCGGGCAGATCGGGCAGGTCCAACAGGTCGCAGAGGCTGCGCCAGAAGGCGTCCTTGTTCGCACCGATGGTGATCCAGCCATCGCGCGTCCGGAACACGCGATAGGGCGAATTGCCGCGATGCAGCTGCCCCATGCGCTCAGGCCGCGTGCCCTGGCTGAAGACATGCGCCGCCTCATAGACGCCGAGCGCGAGCCCCGCCTCGAAGAGCGACTGGTCGATATGCTGGCCCAGTCCCGTGCGGTGTCGCGCCATCAGCGCCGCCAGGATGGCGCTGGTGGTGAACATCCCGGCCGTGAGGTCGGTGATGGCGACGGGCAGGCGATAGGGCTCGCCATCGGGCGGGCCATTGCCGGCCATGAGGCCCGACATGCCCTGCGCCATCATGTCGAAGCCGCCATGCTGCGCCCAGGGCCCCGTCTGCCCGAAGCCGGAGATGGAAGCGACGACGAGCCGCGGATTGGCGGCATGCAGCGCCTCCCACCCGAAGCCGGCGCGGGCCAGTGCGCCAGGCCGGAAATTCTCCACCAGCACGTCGGCCCGCTTGACGAGCTGCCACAGCACCTCGGCATCCGCGCGCGACTTGAGGTCAAGCGCGATGCTGCGCTTGTTGCGGTTCCACAGCGCGAAGGGCTGGCTGCGGCCCTCCACGAAGGGCGGCATGCGCCGCGCCTCGTCGCCCTCGGGCCGCTCCACCTTGATCACCTCGGCGCCGAGGTCGCCCAGCATCATCGTGCAGTAGGGACCTGACAGGAAGGTCGTCAGGTCCAGCACCAGCAGGCCATCGAGCGCGCCGCTCATTCGGGGCGGAGCCCGGCATCCGTCGCGATGCGCGTGAGCAGGGCGCGCTGGTCGCTGACAAAGCGCGTGAAGTCCGGTCGGGACTGGAAGGCGGCCTCCATGCCGAGGGCCGCGAGGCGCGTGCGGATCTCGGGCATGGCCAACGTCCGCTGCGCCGCATCCTGGATGCGATCCAGGATGGCGGGCGGCGTGCCGGTGGGTGCCCAGAGGCCGATCCACTCGACCAGCTCGAAGCCGGGCAGGGCCGCCTCGGCCACCGTCGGCACATCGGGCAGCACGGACATGCGCGCGGCGGAGGAGACGGCCAGCGCCCGCAACTGCCCGCCTTGCACCAGGCCGACGGCAGAGGGCGCCGTCGCGAAGTTGAACTGCGTGTCGCCCGCCAGCACCGCCTGCGCGCCCTGGCTGCCGCCGCGATAGGGCACATGGGTGGACTCGATCCCCGCGCGCTGCACGAAAAGGAAGCCCGAGAGATGCGAGGCCGTGCCGATGCCGGCACTGGCCCAGGAGACGCGGCCGCCCTGCTCGCGCTGCCGCGCGATGTAGGTGCGGAGGTCCGAAGCGCGCTCATTCGCCGGCACGATCATGATGAGCGGCATGACCGACATGCGCGCGATGGGCGCGAAGTCGCGCTCATAATTGAAGGGCAGGTTGCGGATCAGCATGTGGTTCAGCGCATGCGCGGACGGGTCCGCCAGCAGCGTGTAACCATCGGGCCGCGCCTGCGCGACCATGGCCGCGCCGATGGTGCCGGCGCCGCCGGTGCGGTTCTCGATGACGAAGGGCTGGCCCAGGATCTCGCCCATCGGTCCCGTCAGCACGCGCATCGTGGCGTCCGTGCCGCCGCCCGGCGCATAGGGGATGATCAGGCGGATCGGCCGGTCGGGGAAGGGCGCCTGGGCGAGGGCGGGTGCCGCGAGCGTGCCAAGCGTGGCGAGGGTGGCGACGCCCTTCAGGAATGTCCGTCTCATCTGTTGTTTCCTCCCAGTTGTTGTTGTCGTTGTCGTGCGTGGTCAGGGCAGTCCGTTGCGGCCGTGCTTCAGATAAGGCGGCCGCTCGGAAAGCCGCTCGAAATAGGCGCTGACATGCGGATAGTCGGGCTTGTCGAAGCCCTTCACCGCGAACCAGCGGTTGACGACGAGGCCCATCGGAATGTCGGCCAGCGTGAAGCCCTCCCCGCAGAGGAAGGGCCGGCCATCGGCCAGCTCGCCATCCAGCAGGCCGATCGCATGCGTGAAATCCTTCCGCCCCTGTTCGACGAACCAGGGGTTGTTCCAGGGCGCTTCCTGCAATTGCCCACCCAGGAAGGCGCCGCGCATGGCATGCGTCAGGTCATAGGCGACCCAGTCCATCCATTGCTCGACGCGCACGCGCTTTTCGGGCGGCGAGGGATAGATCCACTCGGCACCATGCTTCAGGCACAGATAGCGCATGATGGCGTTGGACTCGCGCAGCACGAGATCGCCATCCAGCACCACGGGGATCTGCGCGACGGGATTGAGGCGCAGGAATTCGGGCGTGTGGGTGGGCGTGAAGCCGCGCCCCCAATCCTCACGGGTGTAGGGCAGGGCGATCTCGTCGCAGAGCCAGAGCAGCTTGCGGACATTGAAGGAATTGGGGCGCCCAAGAATGCGGAGCTTCTCATCGGCCATGGAAGACAGCCTCCCGCTTTTCGGCGAAGGCCCGCTCGGCCTCGCGGTGATCTTCGGTGAACCATAGGCGCGCGAAGACCTCGGCGGCCAGCTTGCGCGCTTCGGCGCGCGGCAGGTCGAGCGCGGAGAGCGCCTGCTTAGCGCCGCGGATGGCGAGGGGGGCCGCGGCTTCGAGGCCGGCGGCGAGGCGAAGCGCGGCCTCGCGCGCATTCCCGGCCACCAGCTCGACCAGGCCCATGGCCTGCGCGGCCTCGGCGGTCAGGCGCTCGCCCGTCAGCAGGAGGCGCATGGCGGTGCCGCGGCCGACCCGGGCCGCGAGGCGCTCCGTGCCGTCCCAGCCGGGAATGATGCCAAGGCGCAGCTGCGGGAAGCCCAGCACGGCACCGGCGCCGGCCACGCGCAGGTCACAGGCGAGAGCGAGCTCGGCGCCGCCGCCCAGCGCATAGCCGTCAATCGCGGCGATGACCGGCAGCGGGTGCGCCTCGATCGCGTCCAGCAGCGCGCGTGCGGCGCCGAAGACGCGCTCCAGCGCGGCCGCGTCCTCCAGCGCGCGATAGGCCTTGAGGTCTCCTCCCGCGCAGAAGAAGCGGCCGGTCCCGCAAAGGATGACGCAGTTCAGCGTCTCGTCCCGCACCGCGTGGTCGAGCCGCGCGCGCAAGGCCAGGATGGTCGCCTCGTCCAGCGCATTGCCGGCGGCGGGCCGGTCGAGCGTCAGCAGCAGGGCGCCGCCCGCGCGCTCCTCCCGCAAGCCGGGTTCAGTCACGCTCGACGACATGGATCAGAACCCCGCCCATCGCCTGTGGGTGGCAGAACCCGATCCTCGCGCGGCGCGAGCCGGGGCGGCCCTTGAGGTCGATCATCGGCAGGCCGGCCGCGTGCAGATGCGCGAGGGTCCGGTCAATATCGCGCGACTTGAAGGCGATGTGGTGCAGCCCCGCGCCCCGGCTCGCGACGAAGCGCGCGATGGCGCCCTGGTCCTGCCGCGTATTGCCCGACGTGCCGTGCGAGACCTGCCCCGATTGCGCGGGGTCGAAGTTCTGCAGGAACTCCAGTTCGCAATCGCCGGTCGTGATGAAGGCGACGCGCAGGCCGCCCACCGGCACGGGCGGGCGCGTGTGATAGACCACGCCGTAGCGGTCGGAGGTGAAGCTCTCGACGGCGATCTGCACCTCCATGTCGGTCTGCTGGCTTTCCAGCGGGCAGCCCAGGCGCTGGCAGAAGGTGGCGATGGCGGCCTGGTTGTCGGCGCTGGCGATGCCGATGTGGTCAATCCGGTCCACCCAGCCGGATCGCCCGACGCCCATGCGCAGCGCGGGCGAAAGCCGCACGCGCACGCCCGAGCACTGCGCCGGGTCCAGCGCCACGGCGCCGCCCGGGGCCGCGTGGGTGGCGAAGCCCGCCTGCGCCAGCGCCGCGCTTGCCGCGGCCGGATCCTCCGTCGCGAAGGCGATGTGGTGCACGCCCGGCTGCGTGCCCGCGCCGAGGAAGGGATCCTCCGGGGCGAAGAGTGCCAGCGCCGTCTCGCCGATGGCGAAGCAGGGTGCCGTGTGGCCCGCGAAGCGCAGATCCTGGCGTGGCAGTTCCAGCAACTCGCCCAGCACGCGCGAGGCGGCTGCGACATCCCTGGTGGCGAGCGCGATATAGGCGAGGCCGAAGCCTGTCATGCGGTGGTCCTTCCCTCGGTGATTTCGGTCTTGGGCGGGGCGGCGAACTGCCCCACCAGGCTGTCCAGATGCGCGTTGCTCAGCGCCATCGCGGCCGCCGCGTCGCCCTTGGCGATGGCGGCGAGGATGGCGTCATGCTCGGCGATGGAGGTCTGCGGCAGCTTCGGCACGCGGCTCATCGCGGCCTGATAGCGGCGCAGGCGCGCGCGAATCTGCGCATACATGCCGGCGAGGATGGCGTTGTCGCCCGCCGCCACCAGCGCCTCGTGGAATTCGGCGGCGAGGCGGCCGTAGCCCGCCATGTCACCCTTCACCACCGCCTTTCGCATGCGCCCCGCCAGCGCCTGGAGGCGCTCCATCACCACGGGGTCGCGCCGGCGCGCGGCGGCGCCCGCGGCAAAGGCCTCGATCGCGGCGCGCACGCCGAACAGCTCGCGCAGCTCTTGGTCCGAGAGCGGCCGGACCGAGGCGCCGCGATGCGGCGAGAGATCGAGCAGGCCTTCCTGCGCCAGGATGCGCAGCGCCTCGCGCAGGGTGACGCGGCTGGTGCCGGAGCGCAGGACGAGTTCGGCCTCGACCAGGCGGGCGCCGGGTGCGATGCGGCCCTCCAGGATCTCCTCCCGCAGCCAATCAGCCAGGCGGTGCGGCAGGCTTTCGGGGCGGGCGAAGGGCTTGGCGGTGGGAATGGCCCCTGATCCGAAGATTGTTAGTCAATCCTCGGTGTAAAGGACCGGACAAGTCAAGCGATCATTCCGGCAGGATCAGCGCGCCCTCGGCGGCCAGCGCCGCGATCTCCTCCGCCGTGAAGCCACCCTCTTCCAGCACGGCGTGGCCATGCTCGCCATGCGCGGGGGCGGGGCCGTCCACGCGGCCCGGCGTGGCCGAGAACCAGGCGGGCATTCCTGGAAAACGCATGGTTCCGTGCCGCGTCTCCTGCTCGATGAAGAAGCCGGTGGCGGCGAGGTGCGGGTCACGCAGCACATCCTCGGTGCTGTTCACGGGGGCGGCGGGGATGCCGGCTTCCGCGAAGCCCTCCAGCCACTCGGCGGTGGTGCGGGTGGCCAGCGTGGCGGCCACATGTCCGTAACACGCGTCGATGTTCTGCGAGCGGCCCTTGAAGCTCTGGAAGCGCGGATCCTTCGACCAGTCGGGGTGGCCGATCAGCGCGAAGAAGGCGCGCCATTGCTTGTCGGTGTAGACCAGTGCGGCGATCCAGCCATCCTTCGTGCGGTAGGGCCGCCGCTCGGGGGAGGCGGCGCGGGGATAGACGGGCGGGCCCATGGGCGGCTCGAAGAGGGCGCCGTTGATGTGATCGGTCAGCACGAAATTCGCCATGGTCTCGAACATGCCGACCTCGATCTCCTGCCCCTCGCCGGTACGGGCGCGATGCAGCAGTGCCATGAGGATGGCGTAGAGCACGGTGAGGCCGGAGACCTTGTCCGCCACCAGCGTGCCGGAATAGCTGGGCGTGCCCTGCATGCGCTGCTGGATGCCCGCCATGCCGCTGATCGCCTGGATGATGTCATCATAGGCCGCATTGGGCGCATAGGGCCCGCGGCGCGAGAAGCCATAGACATTGGCATAGACGATGCGCGGATTGACCGCAGCGACATCGGCATAGGTGAGGCCAAGCCGCGCGATCGCATCGGCGCGCATCGCATGCACGAAGACATCGGCCGAGGCCGCGAGCCGCAGCAGTGCCGCGCGCGCGGTGGGCTTCTTGAGATCGAGCGCGAGGCCGCGCTTGCCGCGGTTGAGGTTGAGGAACATGGCACCCTCGCGCGGCGCCTTCATCACCGGCACTTCGCGCGTCGTGTCGCCCTCGGGCCCTTCCACCTTGATCACTTCGGCTCCGTGATCGGCGAGGATCTGCGTGCAGAAGGGGCCCATCAGCACGGCCGTGAGGTCCAGGACCTTCAGGCCTGCCAGCGCGCCGAAGCCGCGCCCGGGTTGCGTGGTCATGGCGGGTTCTCCTGCAGGGCACGTTCCAGGACTTCGCGTGCGGACGGTGCAGCGATGGCGAGGATACGGCGGGTGCGCTCGCGCTCACTGGCGCCGCGCAGATCGGCCACGCCATGCTCGGTGACGACGACATCCACATCCGAGCGCGGCGTGGTCACGGGGCCGGAAAGCCGCGCCACGATGCGGCTCGATCCATCCGAGGCGGTGGCCGGCAGCGCGATGATGGAGGCGCCGCCTGGGGAGCGGGCGGCGGCGCGGGCGAAATCCGCCTGGCCGCCGACGCCGCCGATGACATTCGCGCCGATGCGTTCGGCATTCACCTGGCCGGTCAGGTCCACCTCCGCCGCCGCATTGATGGCGAAGAGGCACGGCAATTGCGCCAGCACCACCTCGTTATGCGTATGACGGGAGGGCTTGAGCGCGATGGCCGGGTTGCGATGCGCGAAGCGGAGCAGTTCCGCGCTGCCGACCAGCGTGGTGGTGACGGAGATGCCTGGATCGAGCGGCTTCAGCGCATTGGTCATGACCCCCGCTTGCATCAGCGCCATCGCGCCATCGCCCAGGATGCCGGAATGCAGGCCGAGGTCGCGGTGATGCAGCAGCGCCGCCAGCACTGCCTCGGGCAGGGCGCCGAGCCCGGTCTGGATCGTGGCGCCATCGGGGATGAGGGCGGCCACATGCGCACCGATGGCGCGTTCCACGGCATTGGGCGCCGCGCGCGGCAGCAGACAGGGCGTGCGGTCGCTCTGCCAAACGGCATCCAGCCGCGCGGTGGGGATGCGCGCATGCCCGCCCGTGTCAGGCACATGCGGGCTGACCTCGGCGATCACGGTGCGCGCGCGCGCCACCGCCGCATCCATGTAGTCCACACAGGGCCCAAGGCTATGCGTGCCGGCCGCATCGGCTGGCGGCAGCAGCAGCAGCGCGACGTCGCAGCGGATCTGCCCCGTTGCGATCATCCGATGCACCTGGCCGCCATGGACCGGCAGCACCTCCAGCACGCCGGCACTCGCCAACGCGCGAAACGTGCCGAGGCCGCCCAGTCCGCGCATGGCGATGTGATCCGCATGCGCAGGCCGGAGAACGCGCGCGAGGCCCGTGCCGAGGAAGACGCTGACGCCGCCCAAGGCGGCGCGTTGTTCCACCAGCGCCTCCACCAGCGAAGGCGGCTCGCCCGTCACCTGGCCCCAGAGGATGTGATCCCCTGTGCGGATATGTCGTGCGAGGTCCAGGCTCAATAGGATTTGGGCTGGCCGAGCACGCGCTCGGCGATGTGCGAGAGAATCAGCTCGCGCGAGACGGGGGCGATGCGCGGGATCAGGCTTTCCCGCAGGTAGCGCTCCACATGGTATTCCTGCGCATAGCCCATGCCGCCATGTGTCATCACCGCCGTCTCGCAGGCGCGGAAGCCCGCCTCGGCGGCGAGATACTTGGCCGCATTGCTCTCGGCGCCGCATTCCTGGCCCGCATCGTAGAGGCTGGCGGCCTTCCAGACCATGAGCTCGGCCGCCTCCAGCTCCGCCCAGTTGCGCGCGAGCGGGTGCTGAATCGCCTGGTTCTGGCCGATCGGGCGGCCGAAGACGCGGCGCTCTTTCGCATAGTTGGACGCCTTGCGCAGCGCGGCGCGGCCGATGCCCACGGCCTCGGCGGCGATCAGGATGCGCTCGGGGTTCATGCCGTGCAGGATGGCCTGGAAGCCGCGGCCTTCCTCGCCGATGCGGTCCTCCATCGGGATTTCGAAGCCGTCGAAGAAGACCATGTTCGAGTCCACGGCATGCCGGCCCATCTTCTCGATGAGCCGGATCTCCACCTTGCTGCGATCGATCTCCGTGTAGAACAGCGTGAGGCCGTCCGTCTTGCGCCGCACCTGGTCGAGCGGCGTGGTGCGGGCCAGCAGCAGCATCTTGTTCGCCACCTGCGCGGTGGAGATCCACATCTTCTGCCCATGCACCACGTAGCGGTCATTGTGCCTTTCGGCCCGCGTCTTGAGCTGCGTGGTGTTGAGGCCGACATCGGGCTCGGTCACGGCGAAGCAGGGCTTGTCGCGCCCCGCGATGAGCGGCGGCAGGAAGCGCTGCTTCTGTTCCTCGCTGCCGAAGATGACGACGGGGTTGAGGCCGAAGATGTTCATGTGCAGGGCCGATGCGCCGGACATGCAGGCGCCGGAGGCCGCGATGGCCTCCATCATCAGCGCCGCCTCGAAAATGCCCAATCCGCCGCCGCCATATTCGGTGGGCATGGCGATGCCGAGCCAGCCGCCCTGCGCCATGGCAGCGTGGAAATCATGCGGGAAGACGCCCTCGCGGTCCTTCGCCAGCCAGTATTCGTCGGGGAAATCGGCGCAGATGCGGCTGATCTGTTCGCGGATCGCGGCCTGCTCGGCCGAGAGGGTGAAGTCCATGGCGTTTCCTTCCCAGTGCGCCAAGCATGCGGCGCGGCGGCGCGCGCGTCAACGCGGCGCTTGACGCATGCATTCGCAAAACCATAGCATGTTCGCATAAACGAACGCCTGAGGGCAGGCGCTGGAGGAAACATGGTGCTTCTGACGCCGATCCGGCGCCGCGCGCTGCTGGCCGCACCCGCCCTGTCGCTCGCGGCCCCGGCACTGGCGCAATCCTGGCCCGACCGCCCCTTGCGGCTCGTCGTCGCCTTCCCCGCCGGCAGCCTCACCGATGTGCTGGCGCGCCTGCTGGCCGAGCCGCTCGGCCAGCGCCTGGGCCAGCCCGTGGTGGTGGACAACCGCGCGGGCGGGAACGGGACGGTCGGCACCATCGCGGTGCAGCAGGCGCCGCCCGACGGCAACACGGTGCTGATCATCAGCACCAGCGCGGCCTCGGTGAATCCGCACATCATCCGCCGCCTGCCCTTCGACCCGGTGCGGGACTTCACGCATATCGGCGCCATCGCCGAGGCGCCCTATCTGCTCGTCGTGCCCGCATCGAGCCCGGATACGAGCCTCGCACAGCTGGTCGATCGCGCCAGGGCGCGGCCTGGGGAGCTCACCTTCAGTCACGGCAATGCGAGCGCGCTCATCATGACCGAGGTGATGGCCCGCCGCGCCGGCGTGCGCCTCAACGCCGTGCCCTATCGCGGCGGGGCGGAGGCGCTGACCGATGTTGCCGCAGGACGCATCGACTGCACCTTCACGGATTTCGCCAACGGCCTGGCCCAGGCGCAGGGCGGCCGCGTGCGCGGCATCGCGCAATCCGCCGGGCAGCCCACGCCGCTCGCGCCCGAGGTGCCGCCGGTCGCGCAGGTGGTGCCGGGCTATGACATCAATGTCTGGTTCGGCCTCTCCGCACCCGCCGGCACACCCGAACCCATGGTCCGCCGCTGGAACGAGGCGCTGAACGGCGCGCTGCGCGATGAGGCCGTGGTGGGCCGCCTGCGGCAGTTGGGTTTCCTGCCCTTCACCCAGACGCCGGAGCAGTTCAGCGATTACATCCGCACGCAACTCGCGAGCTGGGGCGAACTGGTCCGCATTGCAGGCGTCGAGCCGCAATAGTGGATGGCGGGTTCACGCGTGCCGGACCGCGCTCCGTCGCGCGCGTGCTGGATCTGGTCGCCCGCCTCGCCGCCGTGCCGGAGGGGGTGACGCTCGCCGCGCTCGCCAGCGCCATGGGCGCGCCCAAGACCAGCCTGCTCGGCCTGCTGCGTGGCCTGGCGGCCGAGGGCTATGCCATCCAGCAGGAAGCGCGTTGGCGCCTGGGGCCGGAGGCGGTGGGCCTCGCGCGCGCGATACTTTCGGCCGCCGGCGATGGCGATCTGGTCAACGCCGCGCGCCCCACGCTGGAAGCGCTGGCCAGCGCGGTGGGCGAGACGGCGATGCTGGCCGTCCTCGCGCCGGATCGCCGCGCCATGGTCTATGCCGACAAGGTGGAAAGCCGCACCGCGCTGCGCTTCGCGGCCACGGTGGGCGATGCGCGGCCGATCCATTGCACCGCCTCCGGCCGCGTCATGCTGGCCTTTCTGCCACCGCCCTGGCCGGCCGAATTCCTCCGCACCGCGCGCCTCACCGCCCATAGCCCGGCCAGCGTGACCGATCGCCGCGCGCTGCGACGCATCGTCGCCGAAACGCGCGAGCAGGGCTTCGCCGTCACGCTGGGCGAAGCGACGGAGGGCGTTGCAGGGCTGGCGGCCCCCATCTTCGACGCGCGGGGCGAGGTGGTGGCGGCCATCGTTCTCGCCGGCCCCATCGCGCGGGTCGAGCCGCGCCTCGCCCTGCTCTCCCGCCGCGTACGCGAGGCGGCGACGCAGATCTCCCGCCGCCTCGGCCATCGTCCCACCTGAAGGAACCCCCATGCCCGGTCTGCACTACGAGGAATTCACCGAAGGCCAGGTCTTCGAGCACGCGCTCTCGCGCACCGTGACCGAGGCCGACAACATGACCTTCAGCCTGATGACGCTGAACCCGCAGCCGTTGCACATCGATCGCCACTTCGCGGAATCCACCGAATGGGGCCAGCCGCTGTTCAACAGCCTGATGACGCTGGGCATCATGATCGGCATGTCGGTGAGCGACACCACGCTCGGCACCACCATCGGCAATCTCGGCATGACGGAGGTGCGCTTCCCCAAGCCCGTCTTCCATGGCGACACGCTGCGCTCGCGCACGCGCGTCGTCGCCAAGCGCGAAAGCCGCTCCCGCAGCGACGCGGGCCTGGTCGAGTTCGAGCATGAATGCCTGAACCAGCGCGGCGAGATCGTCGCCACCTGCCGGCGCATGGCCTTCATGCGCAAGCGGCCGGTGCCCAAGGGGGAACCCGCGTGATGCGCAGCTGGCTCTTCGTCCCCGGCGACAGCGAGCGGAAGTTCGCCCGCGCCGCGGAAGGCGAGGCGGATGCGCTGATCCTCGACCTCGAGGACAGCGTGCTGCCCGCGAACAAGGTGGCTGCGCGTGGCATGACGCACGCGATGCTGCAGGCCCAGCGCGGCCGGCAGCAGCGCTGGGTGCGCGTGAATGCGCTCGACACCGGGCTGACGCTGGCGGACCTCGCCGCCGTCATGCCGGCGCGGCCGGATGGGATCGTCCTGCCGAAATGCGCCGAGGCGGGGCAGGTGCGGCAGCTCGGCCACTGGCTCGATGCCTTCGAGGCGGCGCATGGGCTGGCGGCGGGCTCCACGCGCATCCTGGCCATCGCGACGGAGACGGCGGGCTCGCTCTTCGGTCTCGGCAGCTACGGGCAGGCGGGGCCGCGCCTCGCCGCGCTGACCTGGGGGGCGGAGGACCTCTCCGCCGATATCGGCGGCCTCGCCAATCGCGCGGAAGGCGCCTGGCTCGGCGTGTATCGCCTGGCGCGGGAGATGTGCCTGGCGGGTGCGGCGGCGGCCGGCGTGCCGGCCATCGACACCGTGCATGTCGAGATCAACGACCTGGACGGCCTGGCTGCCGATGCGCGCACGGCGCGGCGCGACGGCTTCGCGGGCAAGATGATCATCCACCCGAGCCATGTCGCCGCCACCAACGCCGCCTTCACGCCGGCGCCGGAGGAACTCGACTGGGCGCGGCGTGTGATCGCCGCCTTCGCCGATGGGGGCGCAGGGGCGACGCGGATGGATGGCAAGATGCTGGACCGGCCGCATCTGCGCCTCGCCGAACGCTTGCTGGCCCAAGGGGGAACGCCATGAAACGCCGCCACGTCCTCGCCCTTTCGGCGCTGGCCACGCCGGCCCTGGCCCCCTCGGTCTTTGCGCAGGAGGAATGGCCACAGCGCCCGGTGCGGATCATCGTGCCGGCCGCCGGTGGCGGCAGCAGCGACCCGATCGCGCGGCTCCTGGCGCAGGCCTATGCGGCACGTTTCGGCCAGGCATTCGTGGTGGAGAACCGGCCGGGTGCCGCCGGCAATGTCGGGATGACGGCGGCCGCCCGCGCCGCGCCGGATGGCCACACGCTGCTGTTTGCCTTCGCCGGCCCCCTGGCCACCAACCTCGCCCTCTATCGCGACCTGCCGTTCCAGACACAGCGCAATTTCGACGCGATCGTGCGGATGGGCGGCGTGCCCAATGTGCTGGTGGTGGGGCAGGGCTCGCCGATCCAGAACCTGGCCGATTTCGTGGCGCGGGCGAAGGCGCGGCCGGGCTCGCTGGCCTATGGCTCGACCGGCAGCGGCAGCTCCATGCACCTGGCGGGCGCGCTGCTCTCCGAGGCGGCGGGGCTGGAGCTGAACCATATCCCCTACAGCTCGCCCGCAGCGGCGACGACGGATCTGATCGCCGGGCGGCTCGATTCCATGTTCCTGGGCGCGCCGGGCACGGTGCCGCTGCTGCGCGGCGGGCAGATCCGTGCGCTGGCCGTGCTGGCCGAGCGCCGCGCCCGCGTGATGCCCGAGGTGCCGACGGCGATCGAGCAGGGGCTGCCCGGCGTTGTGATGGGCACCTGGTTCATGCTGCTGGCGCCTAAGGGCACGCCGCCGCGCATCATCCAGGCGCTGAACGCGGCCGCGAACGAGGCGCTGGCCGGGCCAGGGCGGGAGACGCTGGCGCAACTGGGCCTGGAGCTGGAGGAGGGGGCGGCCGGCGGCACGCCCGCCGATGCGGAGCGCTTCCTGGCGAGCGAAATCGCGCGCCATGCGGAGATCGTGCGCCGGGCGGATATCCGGATCGAGTAGGGAGGATATCGGGGCGAGAGGATTCGAACCTCCGACCTCCTGCTCCCAAAGCAGGCGCACTACCAGGCTGTGCTACGCCCCGTCACGCGGCTGTTTAGGCGCGCGCGGGCAGCGCTTCAAGCGGGCGGCAGAACCTTGCCGGGATTCATCCGGCCCCCGGGGTCCAGCGTCGCCTTGATGGCGCGCATCAGATCGAGCGCCACGGGCGATTTCAGCTTGGCCATGGCGGCGCGCTTGGATTGCCCGATGCCATGCTCGGCCGAGAAGCTGCCGCCCAGTTCCACCGCGATCTCGCCGATCAGCCCCTCGAATTCCGGGGCCCGAGCCTGCCATTCGGCATGGCCCATGCCGGCCGGCGCCTGCAGCGAGAGATGGATGTTGCCATCGCCCATATGGCCGAGGGCGATCATCCGCCCCTCGGGCCAGTTCCCGTCGATCAGCGCCTGGCTGCGCTCCAGGAAATCCGGGATGCGCGAGACCGGGACCGAGGTGTCGGTGGACAGGCCCGGGCCCTCCATGCGGGAGCAGGTCGGGAAGGTCTCGCGGATATTCCAGAGGTTCTGGCGCTGCGCCTCGCTCTCGCAGATCACGACATCCTCGGCCTCGCCCGCCTCGATCGCTTCCATCAGCGCCGATTCCAGCGCCTCCCGCACCGGGATGGCGGCATGCGTGCTGGCGGCCTCGATCAGGCAGTACCAGTCGGTGGAGAGCTCCATCGGCTGGCGGATATTGGTGCCGTGGCGCAGCGTGATGTCGATGCAGATCTTGCGGATCAGCTCGAAGGCCACGAGTTCCGCGCCGCTTTCCTGGCAGCGGGCGAGAAGTTTCAGCGCCTCGCGCGGGGAACGGACCGCGACCATCGCGGTCTCGCGCTTGGCGAGCTGCGGGAAGAGCTTGAGCGAGGCCGCGGTGATGACGCCGAGCGTGCCCTCCGCACCGATGAAGAGGTGCCGCAGCGCGTAACCCGTATTGTCCTTCCGCACGCGGCGGAGATCATCCAGCACGCGGCCATCGGGCAGCACGACCTCCAGCCCCAGCACCAGGTCGCGCGCATTGCCGTAGCGCAGCGTGCGGATGCCGCCCGCATTGGTGGAGAGCGCGCCGCCCACCATGGCCGAGCCCTGGGCGCCGAAATGCAGTGGGAAGAACCGCCCCGCCTCGGTGGCCGCGTTCTGCACTGCCTCGATGGTGCAGCCGGCTTCGGCGGTGATGGAATTGTCGAGCGGGTCCACCTCGCGCAGGCGGTTCATGCGCTCCAGGCTCAGCACCACGCTGGCCGGACCCTGGGCGATCGGCACCACCGCGCCGGCCAGCGAGGTGCGGCCGCCGGCCGGAACCACGCAGAGGTCGAGCTCGGCGCAGAGCCTGAGGGCCGCGCTGACCTGGCCCGTATCGGCCGGGCGCAGCACGGCGACGGGCTGCCCGTGATAGACGCCCCGCCAATCCACCGCATAGGGGGCGATGTCGGCCTCCGCGCGCAGGCAGGCGGCGGGGCCGAGGGACTGGGTCAGGGCATCGAGCGGGGACATGGCCGTATCGCAGACCCGGGAGGCGCCCACGTCAAGGAGTTGACCCGAGCGCAAGCCGCATGGACCATCCCATGCAACCCGGGAGGATCGCGGCATGGACGAGACGGATGTGGTGGTGGTGGGCAGCGGCTCGGCCGGCAGCGCGCTGGCGGGGCGGCTCAGCGAGGATCCGCGCATCCGCGTGACGGTGCTGGAGGCCGGCGCCCGCGACACGAATCCCTGGCTGCACGTGCCGATCGGCTACGCCAAGACCATGTACCACCCGACCATCAGCTGGAACTACCAGACCGAGGCGGAGGCCGAGCTGCATGGCCGCTCCGTCCCCTGGCCGCGCGGCCGGGTGCTGGGCGGATCTTCCGCCATCAACGGCCTGATCTACATCCGCGGCCAGGCGGCGGATTACGACCATTGGCGGCAGCTCGGCTGCACCGGCTGGGCCTATGAGGATTGCCTGCCCTATTTCAAGCGCTCGCAGAACCAGGAGCGCGGCGGCGACGAATTCCACGGCCAGGGCGGCCCGCTGACGACGAGCGACCTGCGCGACAAGGGCGTGCTGCCCCAGGCCTTCATTGATGCCGCGCTGGAACTGGGCTTCCCCCGCAATGACGACTTCAACGGCGCGGACCAGGAGGGTGCGGGCTGGTACCAGGTGACGGTGCGCAACGGCTTCCGCTGCTCGGCCGCCACCGCCTATCTCAAGCCCAATCTGAAGCGCCCGAACCTGCGCCTCATCACCGATGCGCAGGTGCAGCGCCTGGTGATCGAGGGCGGGCGCGTGACCGGCGTGGTCTATCGCGTGGGCGGCGAGGAACGCACCATCAAGGTGACGCGCGAGGTGGTGCTGAGCGCGGGCGCCATCAACTCGCCCCAGGTGATGATGCTCTCGGGCCTCGGCCCGGCGCAGCATCTCGCCGAGATGGGCATCGCCGTGCAGCGGGACATCCCGCAGGTCGGCCAGAACCTGCAGGACCACCTGCAGGCGCGGCTGATGTACCGCGCCAACCAGAACGTCACGATGAATGAGCGCGTGAATTCCTGGATCGGCATGGCGAAGATGGGCATCGAATTCGCGCTGACGCGCGGCGGGCCGCTCAGCTTCGCCGCCGGCACCTCCGGCCTCTTCGCCCGTGTGCTGCCGCAGAGCGCCACGCCCGACGTGCAATTCCACTTCATCCCCTGGAGCGCCGACAGCGTGAAGGAGGGGCTGCACAAATTCCCGGGCTTCACCATCAGCGTCTGCCAGCTGCGCCCCGAAAGCCGCGGCGAGATCAGGCTGGCGAGCCCCGACCCCATGGCCAAGCCGCATATCCATGCGCGCTATCTGACCAGCGAGACGGACAAGCAATGCATGGTCGAGGGCGTGAAGCTGGCCCATCGCCTGGCCGAGACCAAGGCGCTCGGCCGCTTCGTCGAGGCGCCCTATGCGCCCCCGGCCGGCGCGGGCCGCGATGACGCGACGCTGCTGGATTTCGTGCGCCGCAACAGCGGCACCATCTACCACCCCACCAGCACCTGCCGCATGGGCGAGGATGCGGGCGCGGTCGTGGACACGCAGCTGCGGGTGAAGGGCGTGGAGGGGCTGCGCGTGGCGGATGCGAGCATCATGCCCACGGTGGTGAGCGGCAACACAAATGCGGGCTGCATCATGATCGGCGAGCGCTGCGCCGACTTCATCAAGCGGGCCGCGTGATGGCCCGCTTCGACGCCATCATCATCGGCGCCGGCATGTCCGGCATGTTCCAGCTCATCCGCCTGCGCGAACTCGGCATGAGCGTCCGCGTCTTCGAGGCGGGCACGGGCGTCGGCGGCACCTGGTACTGGAACCGCTACCCCGGCGCGCGCTTCGATTCCGAGAGCTATTCCTACGGCTTCTCCTTCGACCCCGAGCTGCTGCAGGAATGGAGCTGGTCCGAGCATTTCGCGCCCCAGCCGGAGACGCTGCGCTACCTGAACCGCGTGGCCGAGAAATACGACCTCCAGCGCGACATCCAGTTCAACGCCGAGGTGAAGTCCGCGGATTTCATCGGCGATGGATGGCGCGTGACGCTGGCCGATGGGTCCATGCATGAGGCGCGCTTCCTGATCACCGCCATCGGCGCGCTCTCGGCCCATACCCTGCCGCGCATCGAGGGGATCGAGAGCTTCCGGGGCCCCTCCTTCCACACGGCCCGCTGGCCGAAGGAGGGCGTGGATTTCGTGGGCAAGCGCGTCGCCGTCATCGGCACCGGCGCCACGGGCGTGCAGACCATCCAGGAGGTGGCGAAGACGGCCGGCCACCTCACCGTCTTCCAGCGCACGCCCAACTGGTGCACGCCGCTGCACAACAGCCGCATCACCGAGGAGGAGCAGGCCCGCATCAAGCAGGGCTACCCCGAGATCTTCGCCCGCTGCGCCGAGACCTATGCCTGCTTCCTGCACACGGCCGACCCGCGCAACACCTTCGATGTCCCGAAGGAGGAGCGCGAGGCCTTCTGGGAGAAGCTCTACGCCTCGCCCGGCTTCGGCATCTGGGTCGGCAATTTCAAGGACAGCTACACCGACCCCGCCGCCAATGCCGAACTCTCCGCCTTCATCGCCCGCAAGATCCGCGAGCGGGTGAAGGACCCCAAGGTGGCGGAGATGCTGATCCCGAAGAACCACGGCTTCGGCACCCGCCGCGTGCCGATGGAGACTCGCTACTACGAGGTCTACAACCAGCCCAATGTCGAGCTGGTGGACAGCAAGGCGACACCCATCACGCGCATCACGCCCCAGGGCCTCTCCACCATCGAGCGCGACTTCGAATTCGACATCATCATCTACGCCACCGGCTTCGACGGCCTGACCGGCGCCTTCGACCGCATCGACATCCGCGGCCGCGATGGCCGCTCGCTGCGCCAGGACTGGGCCAGCGGCGCGCGCACGCTGGTGGGCATGCTGGCGGAGGGCTACCCCAACATGTGCATGCTGCTGGGGCCGCATACGGCGCTGGGCAACATTCCGCGCAGCATCGAATACAATGTGGAATGGGTGACGGCGCTGCTGCGCCACATGCAGGCGCAACACCTGACGATGGCCGAGGCGCGGCCCGAGGCGGTGGAGGCTTGGATGCAGCACGTATTGGAGTGCTCCATCGGCCTGCTCTCCAACGAGGTGGATTCCTGGTTCACCGGCGTGAACAAGAATGTCGAGGGGCGGCAGGTCCGCACCCTCTCGCGCTACAGCGGCAGCGCGCCGGCCTATCGCGCCCGCGGCGAGGCGATTGCCGCGGGGGGCTATGCGGAGCTGCGGTTCAGCCCTGCATCCGGATCGGTGTCAGATCCTGCATCCAGCTCTGTGCCTGCGTGAAGTTCTGCACCCGGCGGGAGAGGCCGCGCGGGTTGGTGTCATGCACCACCCAGATCCACATGGCCTGATCCACCAGCCGCGAATGGAGCCGCGCCAGCACGCGGTTCTGCGCCTCGATCTCGAAGGTGTTGCGCGCCTCCACCACGAGCGCGTCCGCCACCGGATCCTGGTAGTTGCCCCAGTTGAAGCCGCCACGCACGCGGCCCGCACCGTAGCTGGGGCCGAGCAGGCCGATATCCGGGTCCCAGAAGGCCCAGGAATTGTTGTTGGCGTGCAGGCCGCGATTCTCCGGCGCCTCGGCACCCAGGCGGCGGCGGCCGCGCAGCGCCTCCCAATCCATCACTTCGAATTCGAGCTCGATGCCGACGGCGCGGAAATTCTGCTGGATCGCCTCGTTCATCGGCATGGGCTGCATCTGGCCCGAGCCGGTGGGGGCCACGATGAACTTCGTGCGCACCGGATTGGCGCGGCTGAAGCCGGCATCCGCCAGGAGGCGGCGGGCGCGATCCGGGTCGTAGCCGATCTGGAAGCTGGGGTTGCCGAACCAGGGATGCCCCTCGGTGATCATGCCCTTGGCCGGCAGCGCGAGGCCGCCCAGCAGCTGCACCAGCGCCGCGCGATCAATCGCGAGGTTCGCCGCCTGGCGGATGCGTACGTCCCGGAACGGGGAACCCTCCACGAAGGAGAGCTGGTGGCACCAGATATGCGGATAGGCATTGGTGACCACCTGATGCCCGGCGGCACGGATGCGCGGCACCGCATCGGGCGGCGGCGCCTCGATGAAATCCACCTGGTTGGAGAGCAGCGCCGCCACGCGCGTGAGTGAGTCCGGCATGGGGATCAGCGCCAGCCGGTCATGCTGGGGGATGCGCGTCCGGTCGAAATGGCCGGAGTTGCGCACCATCTCGAGCCGCTCGCGGGGCACGAAGCGGTCCGCGATGTAGGGGCCGGTGCCGGAGGGGCGCTGGGCGAAGCGTTCCCAGTTGCGCCCCACCTCCTCCCACCGCGCCGGCGAGGAGTAGAAGATGTTGGCCATGAGATAGGGGAAGACGGCGTCCACCACCTTGGTCTCGATCTCGATGGTCATGGGGTCGCGCACGCGCCAGCGCTCGATGTTGCCCGAATAGAGGCTGCCCTGCGCGGCCTGGGCGCGGTCGAATTGCGGCGCGTCGCGGTCCAGCAGCTTGCCGAGGTTCCAGGCCACGGCCTCGGCATTGAAGGGCGAGCCGTCATGGAAGCGCACGCCGGGGCGGATGCGGAAGATCCAGAGCTTCTTGTTCTCGCCGTCCACCGTCCAGGATTCGGCGAGGCTGGGTCGCAGGGAAGCCGCGCGGTCGGCGCGGGTCAGGTCCCAGGCGATGAGCGGATCATAGAGCGTATAGCCGAGGAAGCGGTTGCCCTCCGCGCCCTGGCTCGGCTGGCCGGTGGTGAAGGGGATGTCGGCCACCGTCATGCCGACGCGCAGCGTGGTCTGGGCCTGGGCCGAGGCGGCGGTGGGGGCGGCCATAGGGCCGGCGGCGGCGAGGGCGGCACCCGCCGCCAGGAGGTCACGACGATGCATTCGGGTCTCCCATCGCGGAATGTTCCGCTGGATGGAGGCTGGCATGCGTTGCATCCCCCCGCAACCGCTTCCCGGCATCGGGCGAAACGGGCAGGATGGGGCCATGGAGAAACGCCCGACCGCCCTCATCCTCGGCGCCGGCATCATGGGGCTCTGCACCGCCTGGGCGCTGCTGCGCCAGGGCTTCGCCGTGCATGTGCTGGACCAGGTGGCGCCGCCCAACCCCGCCGGTTCCTCGGTGGACCATCACCGGCTGATCCGCCACGCCTATGGCGCGCAGCGCGGCTACATGCGGATGGTGGATGAAGCCTATGCCGCCTGGGACCGGCTCTGGGCGGATCTCGGCGAGGTGCTGCATGTGCCGACCGGCGTGCTGGCGCTGGATGAGGCGGAGGGCGCCTGGCTGCGTGAGACGCGCGCTGCCCTCCGCGCCGATGGCCGCGCGCATGAGGACATGACGGCCGCCGCGGTCGAGGCGCGCTTCTCCTATCTTTCCGGCGCCGGCATCCGCGATGCGCTGTTCTGCCCGGCCGGCGGCGTGCTGCTGGCCGAGCGGATCGTGGCGGGGCTGGCGCGGCATGTGCAGGCGCAAGGTGCGGTGATCGAGGTGGCGCGCGCCACCGCCCTTGATGCCGCGCGCGCCAGCGTGACATTGGGAGGTGGCGCCACGCGCGGCGCGGATGTGCTGGTGGTCGCCGCCGGCCCCTGGATTCCGCGCCTGCTGCCGGAGATCGCCACGCGCGTCACCCCCTCGCGCCAGGTGGTGGTTCGGCTGGAGGCACCCAGCGCCGCCTGGGCCCAGGCCCCCATGCTGCTCGACCTTGCGGTCGAGGGCGGTTTCTACCTGGTGCCGCCCGTCGCGGGCACGCCGATCAAGATCGGCGACCACAGCTTCTCCCGCGAGGGACACCCGGATGACGACCGCACGCCCGACCCGCGGGAGGTGGAGCGCATCCTGGCCCTGGCCCGCAAGCGCATCCCCGGCATCGAGGGTTTCGCGCGCCTCGGCTCCGCCACCTGCTTCTATGATGTGGAGCCGGATGAGCGCTTCGTGATCGAACCACTGGGCCCCCGCGCCTGGGTGATGTCCGGCTTCTCCGGCCATGGCTTCAAGTTCGGCGCGGTGCTGGGCGAGCGTCTCGCCCTCGCCATCGCGCAACCCGCAACAGCCGCCGCGCTGCCCGCCTGGGCCGCCGGCGACGAGGTGATCCCCGCATGAGCCAGACAGATGACATCCTCTTCGCGCTGACGAAGCTGCACCGGCTCCCCGATTGCGGGCTGGAGGCGGATGACATCGCCGCCCTCCTGGAGGAGATGCGGAAATTCACCGAAGGGCGGATCGAGCCCAATTGCATCGAGGCCGACCGCATCGGCGCGCGCTTCGCGGATGGCGTCGTCACCTGCCCGCCCGCCTACAAGGACGCCTATTGCGCCTGGGTCGAGGGCGGCTGGCAGGGGCTGGCCGCCGGCGAGGAGCATGGCGGGCAGGGGCTGCCGCTGGCGCTCTGGACCGCGATGTCCGAATTGCTGGCGACGGCCGACATGGCCTTCTCGCTCGGCCCGCTGCTCACCACCGGCACGATCGAGGTGCTGGAGAAATACGGCACGCCCGCGCAATGCGAGAAATGGCTGCCGGAGCTGAACAGCGGCCGCTGGAACGGCACCATGTGCCTGACCGAGCCGCAGGCGGGCAGCGATCTCTCGACGGTGCGCACCCGTGCCGAGCCGCTGGGCGACGGCCGCTACGCGCTGCACGGGCAGAAGATCTACATCACCTATGGCGCCAACGACATCGCGGCGAACACGCTGCATTTCGTCCTTGCCCGGCTGCCGGATGCGCCGCCCGGCTCGCGCGGCATCAGCCTCTTCGCCACGCCGACCCTCCTGCCCGATGGTACGCCCAATGCGCTGCGCTGCGGCGGCATTGAGCACAAGCTCGGCATCCATGCCTCGCCCACCTGCACCATGCTCTTCGAGGGCGCGGTGGCGGAGCTGATCCATGAGCCGCATCGCGGGCTGCAGGCGATGTTCGCGCTGATGAACAATGCGCGGCTCCAGGTGGGCGTGCAGGGGGTGGCCATCGGCGCCCGCGCCGGGAAGCTGGCCGAGGCCTATGCGGCGGATCGCGTGCAGGGTGGCAAGCCCATCGCCCTCCATCCGGATGTGGCCCGCATGCTGGCCGAGATCCGCGCCACCACCCTGGCCGGCCGCTTCCTGGCCTATGAGGCGGTGATCGCGGCCGACCATGCGCGGGCCGGCGATGCCGAGGCGGAGGCGAAGCTCGCGCTGCTGACGCCCATCGTGAAGGCCTGGTGCACCGATCGCGGCGTGGAGGCGGCGAGCCTCGGCATCCAGGTGCATGGCGGCATGGGCTTCGTGGAGGGCAGCGGCGCCGCCCAGGTGCTGCGCGATGCCCGCATCACGCCGATCTATGAGGGCACCAACGGCATCCAGGCGCTGGACCTCGTCACCCGCAAGCTGCCGCGGGACCAGGGGGCGCTGCTGCGCCGCATGCTGGCCGAGGCCAAGGCCGCCGATCCGCGCCTCGCCCCCGCCGTGGAGGCGCTGGAACGGGCGACGAGCTGGATCCTCTCCGCCGCGCCGGAGGAAGTGGCGGCGAGCGCCACCGCCTATCTGGAGGCCTGCGGCTGGGTCCTGGGCGGGGCGCTGCTGGCCCGGGCCGCGCGGCTGGATGGGCGCTATGCCCCCATCGCGGCCTTCTACGCCGCCCGCCTGCTGCCGCGGGCGGAGGCGCATGCGGCGGAGGTGACCGGCGCGGCGGAGGTGCTGGCGCTGATCCCGGCGTGAGGCGGGCGTCGTGTCGCTAAAACGCCACAATCGGGCGGCAAGCGCCCGACCTTCCAAGGCACGGGGACTTGCGCGAATGACGCAACGCAGCATCTTGCACGGGTCACGAGATATCCATCAGGCATGAACGCACCTCTCTCCTCCCCTTCGGTCCGCCGCCCGCGCCCGCATGTCGCTGTCATCGGCGCCGGCCCCGGGGGCCTGGCCGTGGCGATGCAACTGGCCGCCTCCGGCGCGCGCGTGACCCTCTTCGAGAAGGACGGCGTGGTGGGTGGCCGCACCCGCACCCTGACCTCGCCCGAGAGCTACAAGTTCGACCTGGGGCCGACCTTCTTCCTCTACCCCCGCATCCTGGAGGAGATCTTCGCGGCCTGCGGCGCCAAGCTGCAGGAGGAGGTGGAGATGATCCGCCTCGACCCGCAATACCGCCTGATCTTCGAGGGCAAGCCGAACATCAGCATCGATGCGACGGGCGACCTGGCGCAGATGGAGCGCAATATCGGCAGCTTCGCCCCGGGCGATGTGCCTGGCATCCGCCGTTTCATGGAAGAGAACCGCGAGAAGCTGGCGGTGTTCCGTCCCTTCCTGGAGCGGCCCTTCCTCTCGAACACCGACATGGTGAGCCCGGATATCCTGAAGAGCCTGCCGCAGCTGCGCCCGCACAAGCAGGTGGACCAGGATCTGAAGCGCTACTTCAAGGATCCGCGCACGCGGCTCGCCTTCAGCTTCCAGACCAAATACCTGGGCATGTCGCCCTTCAAGTGCCCCTCGCTCTTCACGATCCTGAGCTTCCTCGAATACGAATACGGCGTGTACCACCCGGTGGGCGGCTGCGGCGCGGTGAGCAATGCCATGGCCCGCGTGGCCGAACGCCTGGGCGTGGAAATCCGCCTGGACACGCCGGTGGATCAGGTGACCTTCGCCGGCCGCCGCGCCGTGGGCGTCGAGGTGGGCGGGCAGCACATCGCGGCCGACGCGGTGGTGCTCAATGGCGATTTCGCGCATGCGGTGCCGAAGCTTGTGCCCAATGCCATCCGCAAGGCCTGGTCCGACCAGAAGATCGAGAAGTCGCGCTATTCCTGCTCGACCTTCATGCTCTATCTCGGCGTCGAGGGCACCTATCCCGAGCTGTCGCACCACAATGTGCTGCTGGCCGAGGAATATCAGCGCAACATCCACCAGATCGAGAATGGCGAGCTGCCGGATGTGCCGAGCCTCTACATCCAGAACCCCTGCGTGACGGATCCGAGCCTCGCCCCTCCCGGCCATGCCGCGCTCTATGTGCTGGTGCCCGTGCCCAATCTGCGCCACGGTGCGGATTGGAGCGTGGAAGGGCCGCGCTACCGTGACATCGCGATCCAGCGGCTGAAGGTGCTGGGCCTCACCGACCTCGAATCCCGCATCCGCTACGAGCGCATGGTCTCACCGCAGGATTGGCAGGATGAGTTCTCGGTGGGTTTCGGCGCCACCTTCAATCTCAGCCATGACCTGATGCAGATGCTGAGCTTCCGGCCACGCAACCGCTTCAACGACACGCAGGGCTTCTACCTCGTGGGCGGCGGCACGCATCCGGGCTCCGGTCTGCCGGTGATCTATGAGGGCGCGCGCATCACCTCGCGCCTCATCCAGCAAGACTTGGCGCTGACGGCCGAACCCGCCCTCGCGCCCGCCACGGAGGCTTGAACATGTCCCATGTCGTTGTTGTCGGCGCCGGCCTCGGCGGCCTTGCCGCCGCCTGCACCGCGGCCGCGCGCGGCCACAAGGTCACGCTGCTGGACAAGAACCACTGGCTCGGCGGCAAGGCGGCCCAGCTGTTCCTGGACGCGCCCGATGGCAGCGGGAAATTCCGCTTCGACATGGGCCCCACCATCCTCACCGTGCCGCGCGTCCTGCGCCGCATCTATGCCGAGGCGGGGCGCGACCAGGCGAAGGAACTGCCGCTGATCCGCCTGGATCCGCAGTGGCGCTGCTTCTTCGAGGATGGCAGCCGCATCGACCTGATGGCCGATGTGGACGTGATGGCGAAGGCCATGGAGGAATTCGCGCCGGGCAAGGGCCTCGGTGAGGGCTATCGCAAGTTCCAGCGCCTGGCCAAGCACCTGCACGGCGTCTCGGAAAAATTCTTCTTCTGGAAGTCGGTCGAGGGCATCGGCGACACGCTGAACATGCGCGCCAACCTCAACCCCAACACGCTGAAGGATGTGCTGAGCCTGCGCATGGGCCAGACCGTCGCCAAGGTCATCCGCGGCAATGTGCCGGATGAGCGCCTGGCGCAGATGCTGGACCATTACTGCCAGTATGTCGGCTCCAACCCCTATCTCGCGCCGGCCGTGCTCGCCTCCATCGGCGACATGCAGGCGAGCGAGGGCGTGTGGTATCCGGTGGGCGGCACGCGCGCCGTGGCCGAGGGCCTGGCCAAGCTGGCGGGCGAGCTTGGCGCCGATCTGCGCCCCAGCAGCGACGTGACCGGCTTCGACATCGAGAACGGCAAGGTCGTCGCCGTGAAGCTCGCGACCGGCGAGCGCATCGCCTGCGACGCGGTGATCTCCAACATGGACGCGATCCGCACCTACAAGGAGCTGGTCGGTGGTGCGGCGGGCGAGACCTATGAGAAGAAGGGCTTCGAGCCCGCCTGCTCCGGCGTCGTGCTCTATATGGGCCTGAAGAAGCGCTACCCGCACCTCGCCCATCACTGCTTCGTCTTCTCCCGCGATGCGGAGGAGGAGTTCGACGCGATCTACAAGAAGGGCGAGCCCGCGCCGGACCCGACAGTCTATCTCGCCGCCACCGCCGAGACCGACCCGACCAGCGCGCCCCCGGGCGGCGAGGCGCTCTATGCCCTGGTGCACACGCCGCACCTCCGCCCGCATCACGACTGGAACCAGATTTTCCCCGGCTATCGCCAGAAGATCCTGGACAAGCTGAAGCGCACCGCGGGCCTCGACGACATCGAGGAGAACATCGTCGTCGAGCAGCGCCTCACGCCGGTGGACATCCACAACCGCTACCGCGTGCTGGAGGGCGCCATCTATGGCCTCGCCTCGCACGGTTCCTTCCTCGGCGCCTTCAAGCCGGGCAACCGCTCGCGCCAGGTGAAGGGCCTCTACCTCGCCGGTGGTGCCGCGCATCCCGGCCCGGGCATGCCGATGGTGATGATGTCCGGCTGGATCGCGGCCGACAGCCTCGATCAGGATCTGGGCGGCCGCGGCATGAGCCCCGAGGCGGAGCTGGCCGGGCGGCGCGAGTCCGAACTCATCGGCGCCTGACGCCGATGGCGACGGAGACGCCGCCTTCCCCTGTCGCGCTCCGTTCCGAGCGGATGATGGCGTTCTTCAACATCGCCTTCAGCCGCACCTTCGCGGGGCATTTCTCGGCGCTGCGCGTCGCCCATTGGGGTGAGCCCGCGCTGCCCGAGGGGCGGCCCGCGATCATGCTGGCCAACCACCCCGGCTGGTGGGACGGCGTGATGTTCATGCTGCTCATGCGCCGCTTCTTCCTGGAGCGCCCCGGCTTCACGCCGATGGACGCCGCGGCGCTGGAGAAATACCCCTTCATGAAGCGGCTCGGCGTCTTTGGCGTCGAGCAGAATTCGGCGCGCGGCGCGGTTCGCTTCCTCCAGACGGCGAAGCAGGCGCTGGAGGACCCGCGCCACATGCTCTGGATGAACGCGCCCGGCCGCTTCGCCGATGTGCGGGAGCGGCCCGTGCCGCTGGCCCCGGGGGTGACGCGCCTGCCCGAGATCGCGCCCGATGCGGTGCTGGTGCCGCTCGCCTTCGAATATGTGCATTGGACGGAAAAGCGTGGCGAGGCGCTGATGGCCTTCGGACCGCCGCTCGACGCCCGCGCGCTGCTGGCGGAGGACCGGGACACACGGACCGAGACGATCCGTGCCGCCATGACCGAAACCATGGACCGCCTGGCGCAGGATGCGATCAGCCGGGATCCGGAACGCTTCCGGATCGTCCTCGATGGTCGCGCCGGCATGGGTGGAATCTACGGCGCATGGCAGTATATCAGATCGGTCATGCGCGGAGAGCGGCATGACCCGCGCCACGACACGCGTGGGCGGCGACCGGAGCAGCGGGACTAGGATGGAATTCGCCCATATCGCCCTGGCCCTTGCGCTCATGCCGATCATCTTCGGCATCATCAACCTTCGCCGCATGCCGCGCCTGCGCGGCACGCCCCCTGCCGGCACCTGCGTCTCCATCCTGATTCCCGCCCGCAACGAGGCGGCCAACATCGCCGCCTGCCTCGATGCGGCGCTGGCCTCCACCGGCTGCGAGGTCGAGGTGGTGGTGATGGATGACGGCAGCACGGACGCGACGGCCGCCATCGTGCAGAGCTATGCCGCGCGGGATGCGCGGGTGCGCCTGGTGCAGGCGCCGAGCCTGCCGCCGGGCTGGACCGGCAAGGTCCATGCTTGCGCGCGCCTCGCCGAGGCCGCGACGGGCACGCATCTGCTGTTCATCGACGCCGATGTGCGCCTCGCGCCGCATGCGGCCGCCGCCATGGCCGCGCACAGCGCCAGCAAGTCCATCGCGATGGTCAGCGGCGTGCCGCGCCAGATCATCCGAAGCCTGGGCGAAGGGCTGACCGTTCCCTTCATCAACTTCCTGCTGATCTGCTACCTGCCCTTCGGCGGGCGCGCCGTGCAGCGCAAGGCGAGCCTTGCCGCCGCCTGCGGCCAGCTCATCCTTGTCGAGCGCCGGGCCTATGAGGCGATCGGCGGGCACACCGCGATCAAGGGCGTGCTGCATGATGGCATCGCGCTGGCCCGTCGCTTCCGCGACCTGGGGCATGACACGGAGATCGTGGACGGCGCGCCGCTCGCCACCTGCCGCATGTATGACAATTTCGGCCATGCCTGGGGCGGCTTCATCAAGAATGCGCGCGAGGGGATGGCCACGCCGGTCGGCCTGCCGATCTGGACCGTGCTGCTGGCGGGCGCGCATCTCTGGCCCTGGGCCCTGCTGCCCGACATCGAGGCAGCGCTGACCATCTGCCTGATGTTCGCGCTGCGCGCCGCCGTCACCTGGCGCACGGGCGAGCCCTGGTGGACCGTGCCGCTGCACCCCTTCACCGTGCTGGTGGCGCTCGCCATCCAGTGGACGGCGCTGGTGCGCTCGGCCCTCGGGCTCAAGGCGGGTTGGAAGGGCCGGGCCTATGCGGCGGCCAAGGCCGAGGGCTGAGCCCTACATGATCCCGCCCGGGGGCGGGGCGCCGCGCGGATAGACGGCGCAATACACCACCGACACCTCGATCGTGCTGCCCGCGAGGTTGGCCGGCAGTGCGGGGCCGGAGACGCTCATGCTGCCGGTGCCGCGCGGCAGGTTCTGCCCGCCGCGATAGCTCAGCACCTCATTGCCCTGGCGCCAGTTCACCTCCAGCGTCGCGGTGAAGCTGCCATCCACCGGCGCATTGACCTGGATCTGGAGGTAGCGCGCGCCCGGTGCGCCCGAGACCGAGAGGATGGAAGGCTGGCAGGCATTCCCCGCCCGCTGCGTGACGGTGATGCGGTTGGAGGGCCAGGTGAAGAACCCCTGGGCGGTGGCGGGCAGCGCCAGCGTGCTGGCGACGGCAGCGAGGATCAGCGGTCTCATTGTGGGTCTCCGTGCTGCGCCGAACGTCGCCGAAACCCGGGCGGGGTGACAACGCAATGGCACCTCTCGCGCGGATCGGCGGCGCCAATCGTCATGCCCGGGCTGGAAAGCGCGCGCGACACAAGCCACAAAGGCTCCATGAATGATGTGACCGCGCCCGGTGCGCCCAACCGCACCCATGACACGGAGAACTTCCCGACCGCCTCGCTGATCCTGGCGAAGCCGGTGCGGGCGAAGGTCATGGCCTTCTACCGCTTCGTCCGCATGGCCGACGACATCGCCGACAGCGAGAGCCTGAGCCCGGCCGAGAAGCTGGCGCGCCTCGATGCCATGGAGGCCTCGCTGGACGATCCGGGCACGCCCATCGCGGAGGGCGCGCGGATGCAGGCGGAAGGCGTGGGCGTCGAGGAAGCGCGCCTCATGCTTTCGGCCTTCCGGCAGGATTCCGAGCAGGCGCGCTATGCCGAATGGCCGGACCTCGAGGATTACTGCCGCCGCAGCGCGGACCCGGTGGGCCGCATGCTGCTGCGCCTGCACGGCACGACGGCCGAGGCCGCGAAGCAGGCCGCCGACGGCCTCTGCACCGCGCTGCAGATTCTGAACCACCTGCAGGACCTGGTGCCGGACCGCGAGAAGCTGGACCGCGTCTATCTCCCGCAATCCTGGCTGTCCCTGGCGGGCGGCGAGGCCGCCTTCTTCGAACCCGGCAACCCGAAGCGGCGCGAGATCCTCGATGCCGCGCTCGACCGCGTGGAGGATCTGCTGGACCGCGCGAGCGCGCTGCCGCGGCTCTGCACCGCGCGGCGGCTCGCCATCCAGTCGGCCATGACCATCGGGCTTGCGCGGCGGCTGCTCGCCAAGCTGCGCGCGGCCGATCCGGTGCTGGGGCGCGTCGCGCTCGGCAAGCTCGATTTCGCGGCGGAACTGCTGGCGGCCCCCCTGCTCGGCCCGCATGATCCGGTGCTGGTCGCCGATCGCGTCAGCCGCGCCGGCTCCTCCTTCGCGCGCGGCATGGCGACGCTGAAGGGCGAGCGCCGCCGCGCGCTCTGGGCCGTCTATGGCTTCTGTCGCGTGGTGGACGACATCGCCGATGGCGCCATGCCGGAGGGCGAGAAGCGCCGCCTGTTGGGAATCTGGCGCACGAAGATGACCACGCCCGATTGCGCCCTTTCCCGCGAGCTGCTGCTGGCGCGCGAGGCCTTCGAGATCCCGCTCGAAGAATGCGAGGCGATGGTGGCGGGCATGGAGACCGACGCCTCCGACCATCTCCGCCTGCCGGACGAAGCGGCGCTCGATCTCTATTGCCGCCGCGTGGCCGGCAGCGTGGGGGCGATGTCCGTCCGCATCTTCGGCGAGCCGCGCGCCGAGGCCTGGGGGCTGGCGCTCGGCCACACCTTCCAGTTGACGAACATCCTGCGGGACGTGGATGAGGATGCGACGCGCGATCGCGTCTACATCCCGCTCTCCGTGCTGGAGAAGGCGGGCATCCCCGATGGCCCGGCGCGCTCCATCGTCACGCATCCGGCCTTTCCCGCCATCTGCAAGGAACTCGCGGGCCGCGCCGTGGCGGGCTTCTTCCGTGCCGAGGCGGAGTTGCCGCGCTATGACATCGAGGCGCTGCGCCCCGCGCGCGTGATGATGTGGGGCTATCGCCGCATCCTCGATCACATGCTGCGGCGTGGCTGGTCCGGCGCGCGCCCACGGGCGCGGATGACGCGCGCCGAGAAATTCCGCATGGCCGTCTTCGCGGTGACCGGCCGATGACCATCCATGTGATCGGCGCCGGCATGGCCGGCCTCGCCGCCGCGCATGCGCTGGCCACCGAGGGCCATGCCGTCACGCTGCACGAAGCCACGCCCGGCGCGGGTGGCCGCGCGCGCGCGCTGCCGGATGGCACGGATAACGGCACGCATGCGCTGATCGGCTGCAACATGGCGGCCCTCGGCTTCCTCGATGCCATCGGCGCGCGGCAATACTGGGTGCAGCCCCAGCCGGGCGGCCTGCCGGTGCATGATTGCGCCGATGGCTCCTCGCGGCTCGTGGCCCTCTCGCCCGCGGGGTGGTGGAATGGCGCGCGGCGGCCGGCCGGCGTCTCCTGGGGCGGCGTGCTGGCGCTGATGGCGATGGCGCTGCCGCTGAAGGACCGCACCATCGCGGAGGCCATGGCGGCGCATCCCGCCTTCCTGCGCGGCTTCGTGGACCCGCTGGTCATCGCTGCCCTCAACACGCCCTCGGCCGAGGCCTCGACGCGCCGCCTGGGCCAGGTGCTGCGCAAGCTGGGCGCACCGGGGGCCGCACGCCTTTTCGTGGCGAGCCGTGGCCTGGGGCCGGATCTGGTGGACCCCGCGCTCGCCGTGCTCGCCACGGCCGGCGCGGAATACCGCCCCGGCAGCCGGCTGCGCGCGATCCAGGTGAAGGAGGGCCGCGCCACCAGCCTCACCTTCCAGGACCAGGACGTGATGCTGGGCGAAACGGACCGCGTGATCCTCGCCCTGCCGCCCTGGGAGGCGACGCGCATGCTGCCCGGCCTGCCCGCGCCCGACAGCTTCGCGCCCATCGTGAACCTGCATTTCGCCTTCCAGCCCGGTGGCGAAGTGCGCTTCCTCGGCCTGCTTGGCGCGCTCTGCCAATGGGTGCTGATCCGCCCCGGCGGCGTGGCTGTCACCGTCAGCGCCGGCGATGCCGAGGCCGAGCAGGATGTGGAGGAACTGGCGCCGCGCGCCTGGGCCGAGATCCTCGCCGCCGTGCGCGCTTTTCATGTGCCGGGCGACTGGCCGGTGGCACCACCGCCCTGCCGCGTCATCAAGGAACGCCGCGCCACGCCGCGCCAGCGCCCCGGCCCCATCCCGGCGCCGCCGCGCCGGCCGCTCGCAAACCTGGCGCTCGCCGGAGACTGGACCTGGCCCGATCTGCCCGCGACCATAGAGGCCGCCATCTGCTCGGGTCAGGCCGCCGCGCGGGAGATCCTGCGATGACGCCGGCCGATGCGCTGACCGCCCTGCGTGCCGTCGAAGCGGGAGAGGGCGCGCCCAGCCTCGATACGCGCCGCGCCCTGCTGGCCGAACTGCGCCGCGTGGTGCTGAAGCACGCGGCCGCCATCGCCGAGGCCGCGGCCGCCGATTACGGCGCGCGCAGCGCCGAGGACACGCTGCTGGCCGATGTGCTGCTCATCGCCGATGCTTGCAGCTATTCCCGCCGCAAGCTGCGCGGCTGGGCCAGGCCCCGCCGCGCCGCCGTGCCCATGCCCTTCTTCCCCGCCCGCGCCTGGGTGGAGCAGGTGCCCAAGGGCGTCATCGGCATCATGGCGCCCTGGAACTATCCGGTGCAATTGGCGCTGATGCCGGCGCTGGATGCCATCGCCGCCGGCAACCGCGTGGTGATCAAGCCCTCCGAGGCCGCGCCGCGCGTGGCGGCGCTGATCGAAACCATCCTGGCCGAGGCCTGGGGGCCGCGCGTCGCGCTGGTCGTGCAGGGCGGGCCGGAAGTGGCGCAGGATTTCGCGGGGCAGCCCTGGGATCATCTGGTCTTCACCGGCGGCACCGAGATCGGCCGCAAGGTGATGGCCGCCGCCGCGCCGAACCTGACGCCGCTCACGCTGGAACTCGGCGGCAAATGCCCCGCGCTGGTGCTGCCCGGCGCGGACCTCAAGCGCGCCGCGCGGCACATCCTCGTCGCCAAGGCGGTGAATGCGGGCCAGACCTGCATCGCGCCCGACACCGTGCTCCTCATCGGCCACAGCGCGGCCGATTTCGCGCGTGCGGCACGGGAGAGCGGCGTGACCGAGACCGGCACCGCCGTGATCAACGCCCGCCAACAGGCGCGGCTCGATCGCATCAGCGAGGGGGCCACCATCGCCTGGATGGGGCCGGGGCCGCATTCGGTGGGCCTGGCACTCGCCACCGGGCAGCTGGCGGAGGAGGAAATCTTCGGGCCCATCCTCGCCATGGAGGAAAGCGCCTCGCTGGAGGATGCGCTGGCCTGGGTGCGGGCGCGGCCGCATCCGCTCGCCATCTACCTCTTCGGCGCCAATGCGAGCGAGGAAGCGCAGGTCGCCGCCCAGACCAAGTCCGGCGCGCTGGTGACCGGCCGCGCGGTGGAATACGCGGCCCTGCCGGGCTTGGGCTTCGGCGGCGTCGGCGCCTCGGGCTTCGGGCGGCGCAATGGCGAGGCCGGGTTCCGCGAATTCAGCAACCCCCGCGCGCGCATGCGCAACGGCGGCTGGGCGCTAGCGCGGCTCTTCGATCGGCCGCAGACTGGGTTTGCAAAAAAGCTCATCCGGCAGCTGGTCGGAATCCGATAGATCGCGGGGCTGCGCCCTGCACCCGCCGGGGCCGCCAAAGGGGCGGATCACTTCCCCGGACCCCAGGAGTGAGAAGAGATGGATCGGGTTGTTCTTGTCACTGGGGCGGCGACGGGAATCGGGGCCGCTTGCTGCCGGCGAATGGCGGGTCCGGGCACCGCCATCCTCGTGCACACGCGCAAGAATGCGGAGGGCGCGGAACGCACCGCGGAGGCCGTGCGCGCCAAGGGTGGCCTCGCCCATATCGTGCTGGGTGACATCGCCGACCCGGCCACGCCCGCCGCGCTGGTGGAGGCCGCGCGCGAACGCTTCGGCCGGCTCGACGTCGTCGTCGCCAATGCCGGCTTCGCCGACAAGACGCCACTGCTGCAAACCGATGACGCGCAGATCGCGCGCACGCTGGACACGGTGCTCTGGGCCTTCATCCGGCTCGCGCGCGCCGCGCTCCCGGTGCTGGCGGAAGGCCGCGATCCTCGCCTGATCGCCATCTCCTCCTTCGTCGCGCACACGTTTCGCAACGACGTGACGGTCTTCCCCGCGACGTCCGCGGCGAAGGCGGCGGTGGAGGCATTGGCGCGCGGCCTCGCCATCGAATACGCGCCGCGCGGTGTCACGGTGAATGTGGTGGCGCCCGGCTTCACCCAGAAGGACCCCGGCGCGCACGCCGCCTATTCGCCCGCGCAATGGGAGATGGTGAAGCGCAGCGTGCCGCTCGGGCGCCTCGGCACGCCGGATGACGTGGCGGCGGCGGTGAATTTCCTGGCCTCGGTCGAGGCCGGTTATGTCACGGGCCAGGTCTGGCACGTGAATGGCGGGCTGATCTGAGCCGGCGCGGCGCTTACTTCTCGCTCGTCCGCGCCGCGAATTCCTCGACCAGCTCCGCGATCCGCTTCGGGTCGCTCTGCTCCATCACGCGGCGGGCGAAGCGGGCGCAGTCGTCAATGTCGAGCGACCGCACCGCCTGCTTCACGCGGGGGATGGAGCTCGCATTCATCGAGAGGCTGCGCAGGCCGAGCCCCAGCAGCAGCGGGACCAGCTTGGGGTTGCCGCCCATCTCGCCGCAGACGCTGACCGGCATGCGCAGGCGCAGCGCGGCCTCGGTCGCGAACTGCATGAGGCGCAGGACGGCGGGGTGCAGCGGATCATAGAGGTGCGCCACATCAATCTCGGCGCGGTCCACCGCCAGCGTGTACATGGTCAGGTCATTGGTGCCGATGGCGAAGAAATCCGCCTCCAGCGCGATGGCATCGGCGGCGAGTGCGGCGCCGGGCGTCTCGATCATGGCGCCCAGCGGCGGCAACTTCTCGGGCAGGGCCTCGCCGCGGCGGCGCAGGCGGCGCGCCACGCGCTCATAGATCTCGCGCGCCTGCGCGACCTCGGAGGGCACGGTCACCATGGGCAGCAGGATGCGCACCTGGCCCAGATGCGCCACGCGCAGGATGGCGGCGAACTGCTCCTCCAGCAAAGCGGGGCGCTTCAGCAGCAGGCGCAGGCCGCGCAGGCCGAGTGCCGGGTTGGGCCCGGTCGGCACCGGCACGCCCTCGGCGAGCGCTTCCATGTCCTTCTCGCCGCCCCAGTCGAGCACGCGGATGGTCACGGGGTCCTGGCCCATCGCCTCCAGGATGCCGCGATAGGCCTCCACCTGCGCGTCCTCGTCGGGCAGGTCGTCGCGGTTCATGAAGAGGAACTCGGTCCGCAGCAGGCCGATGCCCTGCGCGCCGGCCTCGGCGATGAGCGGGAGTTCCGCCGGGATTTCCAGATTGGCCTGCAGCTCCACCGCCTGGCCGTCCAACGTCTCGGCCGGCAGGGTCTTGAGCTTGCCGAGGCGCGCGCGCTCCTTCGCCTGGGCCGCGAGGCCGGCCTTGGCGCGGGTGAGGGTCGCGGCATCCGGATGGAGCGCGACGATGCCCGCGCCGCCATCCAGCATCGCCATGTCGCCACGCCGGGCGGCCGCGGTCAGCCCGTGGCAGCCGAGAACGGCCGGGATGCCCAGCGCGCGCAGCATGATGGCGGTGTGGCCATCCGCGCCGCCTTCTTCGGTGGCGACGGCGGCGATCTTGCCCGGCTCCAGCAGCGCGGCATCGGCCGGCGTGAGTTCATCCGCCACCACGATCGCGCCCGCTGGCACGCCCTTCAGGCTGCGGAAGGGCGTGGCGGTCAGGTTGCGCGTGAGGCGGCGGGCGATCTCGCGCACCTCGCCGGCGCGGCGGTTCAGCCCGGCCTTGTCATCGCCCTTGGCGGCGAGGATGGCCTGGGCGATGGCTTCCGCTTCGTCCTGCACGGCCGTCTCGGCCGAGAGCAGCTCCTCGCCGATGCGCTTGCGCGCGCCGCGCAGCAGCCGCGAATTGCCGAGCATGAGGATATAGGCGTCGAGCAGCGGCTCGAGTTCCTCCTGCGCTTCCTCGGGCAGGACGGTGAGGCGGGTCTTGAGCTTGCCGACCTGCTTGCGGGAGAGGGCGGCGGCGTCCTGGAGCTTGGTGCGCTCCAGCTCCACCGCATTGGCGGTGATTTCGCGGCGCGGCGCCTCGGCGGGCGCTTCGGTGGTGTCGTAGATGGTGCCGATGACGATGCCGGGCGAGACGGGAATGCCCGAGAGGCGCTGCTCGGCCGGCTTCGCGCCGCGGCGCGCGGGCTTGGCCTCCGGCTTCTCCGGCCGGGGCTCCGCTTCGCTCTTGCCCGCCTCAGTCTTCATGGAAGCCGGCTTCGATCAGCCCGGCCACCGCGTCCAGCGCTTCGCGCGCGTCCCAGCCCTCGGCCTCGAGCGTCACCTCGCTGCCCTGGCCGGCGCCCAGCATCATCAGCCCCATGATGGAGCAGGCGGGCACGGTCTGGCCGGCGCGCGTCACGTTCAGGCAGGCGGAGTAGCGCTCGGCCACGGCGACCAGCTTCGCCGCGGCGCGCGCATGCAGGCCGCGGCTGTTGATGATCTTGAGGGTGCGCTTGAGCACCATGCCGTCCCCGCCCGGGCAGCCGCAATCCAGCGGCGGGGCCGGGCTCTCGGCGGCGGAGGCCAGATGCGGCGTGCCGCCCTCTTCCGTGGGCCACTCGTTCATTGAGCGCTTCCATTCCCGTTCTTGCCCGCCATTTGGGGCGTGGCCTTACCGTTTGCGAGGTCGCTCGCCGCCGTGATGTATTTTCGGCCCGCCTTGGCGGCATGGTCCACCGCCTCGGCCAGGGGCTCGCTGCCGCGGATCTTGGCCAGCTTGACCAGCAGCGGCAGGTTCACCCCCGCGATCACCTCGATCGTCTTGTGATCCGCCAGCGAGAAGGCGAGGTTGGAGGGTGTGCCCCCCGCGATGTCGGTCAGCACGATCACGCCATCGCCCTGGTCCACATCGGCGATGCGGGCGCGGATATCCGCGCGGCGGCCCTCCATGTCGTCCTCCGGGCCGATGCAGACCGTGGCGACGGCGGCCTGGGGCCCCACCACGTGCTCCATGGCGTGGCGCAATTCGAGCGCGAGCCGCCCATGGGTGACGAGCACAAGACCAATCATGTTTCGGTATTCGCGGAAATGGGCATGGGGGGCGATGCGGGGGGGACGGGGGTTGATAACACCATATCGGGCAGCTGACCCAGTTCCCGATGCGCGACATCCACACGCCAGCCCTGCTGGCGGAGATGGGCTGCCAGTTTTTCGGACACGAAGACGGAACGATGGCGCCCGCCCGTGCAGCCGATGGCGATGGTGAGGTATTTCTTGCCCTCGGCCACGTAGCGCGGCAGCAGGGGCTCGATGAAGCCGACAAGGCGCGTCCAGAAACCCGGGAAGTCCGGATCGGCCGCCACATATTCCGCCACCGCCGCATCCCGGCCCGTCATCGGCCGCAGCAGCGCATCGTAATGCGGGTTGGCGAGGAAGCGCATGTCGAAGACGAGGTCGGCCTCGCGCGGCAGCCCTTTCGGGAAGCCGAAGGACTTGATGTTGATGTTCAGCCCCGGCGCGCCCTCGGGCTTGAAGCGCGCCTCGATCAGGCGGCGCAGCTCGGGGAGCGGCAGGGTGGAGGTGTCGAGGATGAGATCCGCCGCCTCGCGGAGGGGGGCGAGCAGCGCCGCCTCGCGCGCGATGCCGTCCTGTACGCGGCTGCCGAGCGGGCCTCCGGGAGCGAGCGGGTGGCGGCGCCGCGTCTCGGTGTAGCGGCGCAGCAGCACCTCCTCCTCGGCCGTCGCGTAGACCAGGGTGGCGGCGATGTCGGGACGCTGGCGCAGGCGCGCGATGGCGGCCAGCGCGCGGGCCGGATCGAAACCGCGGGTGCGGGTGTCGATGCCGGCGGCGATCGGGCCGGCGCCCTCCTGCACCAGCGCGTCGAGGATGGCGAGCGGCGGGTTGTCCACCGTCTCGAAGCCGAGATCCTCCAGCACGCGCAGGATGGAGGCCTTGCCCGCGCCGGAGAGGCCCGTGACCAGGACGAAGGGGCGTGGTTCCTCGCTCATGCGGCGAAGGCGCCAGCGGTCATGCCGAGGCGGCCGGAAAGCACATCGAGCGCGCGGCGCAGCAGGTCGGGGGCGGCGGCGGCGGCGCCGTTCAGGCGCAGCGCGGGGAGTTCCACGCCGAGCGCGGACCAGGCGGCGGGTTCGGGCAGGCGCGGCACTTCGGCCTGCGGGGCCAGATGGGCGACGAGGCGCAGCGGCGCGGCCTGCCAGGGCAGGCGCTCCAGCAGGCCAAGGCCGAACACCTCCATCCGCCCGGCCAGTGGGGCGGGCGGGGAAGCGCGCAACAGGCCTTGATCCGCCTCGAGCATCACTTGGTCATCCGCTACCAGGATCCAGCCTTGTCCGAGGAGGCGCAGCAGCAGGTCCGACTTGCCGCCGCCCGGGGGGGAGAGAAGGAGGACGCCTTCGCCTGCCAGGGCCGCGCAGCTACCGTGCAGGAGCATTCCCGGCGTCCACAAGGTTCCACCCGGGCAGTTTATGGCAGGATCGGGGCTTGTGCGGAAGGGCGTCCTCGGGCCACCTCGGCGCATGTCCCAAGCCCTTGATTCCGACGCCATCACCCAGCCCGCCATCGCCGCCGCCGCTGGTCGCATCGCCGGCGACATCCGCCGCACGCCCCTGCTGGAGATGCCCGGCTGGGGCTGCCTGAAGCTCGAGCTGCTGCAGGTGGCCGGCAGCTTCAAGCCGCGCGGCGCCTTCAACCGGATGCGGGCGCTGGGCGTGCCGAAGGCCGGCGTCATCGCGGCCTCGGGCGGCAATCACGGCGCGGCGGTGGCGGCCGCCGCCCAGAGCCTCGGCGTGCCGGCCGAGATCTACGTCCCCGAGATCGCGGCCGAGGCGAAGCGCGCCCGCATTCGCGGCTTCGGCGCCCGCCTCGTGGTGGGCGGCGCCACCTATGACGAGGCGCGCCAGGCGAGCGAGGCGCGAGCGGCCGAAACGGGCGCCCTGATGGTCCATGCCTATGACCAGCCCGAGGTCCTGGCCGGGCAGGGGACGGTGGCCCTGGAATGGCAGGAGCAGGCGCCGGACCTCACGCATCTGCTGATCGCGGTGGGCGGCGGCGGGCTGCTGGGCGGCATCGCCGCCTGGCACGCGGCGACGGGGGTGAGCCTCGTCGCTGTCGAGCCGGAGGGCTGCCCGGGCCTGCATGCGGCGCTGGCGGCGGGGCGGCCCGTGCCCGCGCCGGTCGGTGGGTTGGCGGCGGACAGCCTGGGCGCGCGGCAGGTGGGTGGGCTGATGTTTCCCCTCGTGGCCGGCCTTGCGGCCCAGGGACGCCTCGCCTCCGTGCTGGTCGCCGATGACGCGATCCGCGCCGCGCAGCGGGCCTTGTGGGAAAATGCCCGGCTGGTGGCCGAGCCGGGCGGCGCTGCGGCGCTCGCCGCGCTCCTCAGCGGCGCCTGGACGCCGCCGCCGGGCGCCCGGGTCGGGGTGCTGGTCTGCGGCGCCAACACCGATCCGGGCCTGGTGGCGTAGTTTATCGGATCAGGATGGGTGTCAGCCCGTGCCGGGCGGCGGCGCGGGCCAGCGTGCCATCGGCCCGCGCCTGACCCACGAAGCTGTTGACCTCGGCCAGCCAGGGCGCGTCATGCATGGGCAGCGCCCAGGCGTAGAGCGTCTCGCCGAAGCGGTCGGGCGGATCGATCACGCGCGCCCAGTCATGCATCAGCAGCATGCGGCGGGTGTAGGGGAAGTCGCTCATGAAGACATCCGCCCGGCCCGCCTGGATCTCCGCCTCGCGCGAGCGGGGCGGGACCACGACCAGCAATTCGGCGCGGCGCAGCGTGCGGCTCATCAGCGGTTCCATGATGGTCCCGGCCGCGACGGCGACCACGGTGCCGGTCGTGTCGATGTCGGACCAGTTGCGGATGCGGGCATTGTTCCGCGTGGTCACGGCATACATGGGGCTGGCCAGGTAGGGGCGGCTGAAGGCGACGCGCTGGGCGCGCGCCGGCGTGATGCCCACGCCCATCATGGCGATGTCGCAGTCGCCCGCCTCGATGCGGTCCATGAAGACGGCGAAATTGGTCTCGACGAAGGTGAGCCGCACCGAGAGCCGCGCGGCGAGCGCCCGGGCGAGGTCGATGTCGATCCCTTCCAGCTCGCTGTTGCGAGGATTTCGGAAAGAGATGGCGAAATAATCAGGCCAGATGCAAACTTTCAACTCGCCCCGTGCCCGGATCAACTCCAGGCGCGAGGTCTGGGCCGGCGCGGAAGCGGCGGCGGGCGGGGCCGCGGCGGGCGCGGAGGGGGGCGTGGCCTGGGATGGGCTTTGTATCCCCGTCTGGGACCATGCCTCGCAAAGCGGGAATAATCCTGCAATAATCGCAAGGATCATGGGCCTGAAAGCACTCCGCAACAGCATTCGCCTCTCCTTCGGCTCTTCGGGCGCCTCTTCGGGCGGCTCCCCGGGTGGCGAGGCGTCGGATGCCTCCGTTGTCGCCCCCCGACCCAGCCGACTCTACGCGCTTGTCGCAGGTCTCGTCATCCTATGCCTCATGACCGTCTATGGCATCGTCATGTATCGCGGCCAGCAGGAGGCGGTGATCGAGGCGGAACGACTGACGCAATCTGTCGCCGAAGCCCTTGCCGATCAGTTGACGCGGGCGATGCAGACGGTGGACATCGTCATGCTCGACCAGGCCGAGCGCAGCGGGCAGGGGCTGGACACCATCCCCGGCCAGCGCACCAGCCTGCTGCGGGACGTGTCCCAATTGCGTGCCCTGGTGGTGACCGATGGCAACGGCCTGATCATCCATTCCACCGTCGAGGGCCTGGTCGGCCAGAGCCTGGGCGATCGCGAATGGTTCCGCGTGCTGCGGCTGAGCGGGCAGACGGTCCGCCTCGGCGCGCCCGAGGCGGGGCGCTTCATCGCCGCGCCCAATGCACGGCCGATCAGCGAGACCGGCCTCTGGTCCATCCCGCTGGTGCGCGCCGTCCGCAATGCGCGCGGCGAGTTCGAGGGCACGGTCATCGCCCTGATCAACCCGGAATACCTCAGCAGCATCGCGCGCCAATATGCCGAGGGCTTCGGCGTCACGGTGCGGCTGCACTCCTTCAACGGCGCCCTGCTGGCGCGGTCGGATGGCAGCCGGGCGGGGATCGGGCAGATCCATCCGGGCGCCTGGCCCTTCCGCAGCTTCCTGCCGCGCCTTGAGCGCGGCAGCTTCGTCGGCGTGGACCAGGATGGCGAGAACGTGATGGCCAGCTTCGCCGTCACGCGCCAGGGCCTCTTCGTGGTCGAGGTGGTGCGCGCGCGCTCCGATGCGATGGCGGCCAACCGCGCGCTCGGCCTGCTGCTGGGCCTCGGTGTCGCCGGCGCCGGCGCCTTCATCCTCATGGCGCTCGGCCTCATGGTGCGCCAGGCGCAGCGCCTGCGCGCCCAGGGCGACAAGCTGGCCGAGAGCGAGGCCGCGGCCCGCGCCGGCTCCCGCGCCAAGGAGGATTTCCTGGCCTCGATGAGCCATGAGATCCGCACGCCGATGAACGGCGTCATCGGCATGACCGGCCTGTTGCTGGACACCCGCCTGGATGACCTGCAGCGACGCTACGCCGAGACCATCCAGAACTCGGCCGAGCACCTGCTGATGGTGCTGAACGACATCCTCGACTTCTCCAAGCTGGAGGCCGGCGCGGTCGAGCTGGAGCGCGTGCCCTTCGAGCTGGAGAAGGAACTCGCCACCATCGTCGAGCTCTTCGCGCCCAAGGCGGCGAGCAAGGGGGTGGAGCTCCTGGTGGCGCTGCCGGGCGACATGCCGCGCATCATGGTGGGCGATCCGGGGCGCGTGCGGCAGGTGCTGTTCAACCTGGTCGGCAATGCCGTGAAATTCACGGACAAGGGCTGGATCCAGCTCGACGTGACGCTGGAGCCGCTCGGCCAGCGCCGCGGCTGGCTGATGCAATGCGCGGTGCTGGACACCGGCATCGGCCTCGACCCCGCCCAGGTGCCGCACCTCTTTGAACGCTTCACCCAGGCCGATGCCTCGATCCGCCGGAAATATGGCGGCACGGGCCTCGGCCTCGCCATCTGCCGGCGCCTGGCGGAGGAGATGGGCGGGGGCATCGAGGCCGGCCCGCGCGATCCGACCAAGCCGCGCGGCGCGGGCAGCCGCTTCACCTTCTCGGCCAAGCTCGGCCAGCCGCCCGGCCCCGTCGAGGCCACGCCGGCCACGGCGCTCGCCGGCGTGAAGGTCATGGTGGTGGATGACCTGGCGCTCAACCGCGACATCATGGCGCGCCAGCTCGTCAGCATGGGGGCCGAGCCCGTCCTGGCGCGCGACGGGGCCGAGGCGCTGACCCTGCTGCGCGAGGCCGCGGCGCGCGACCGCTCGATCCGCGCCGTGGTGCTGGATGGGCAGCTGGAGCATGCGCGCGGCCTGGACGTGGCGCGGCAGATCCGCGCGGAGCCCGGCCTGCCGCGCCCGGCCATCCTGCTCTGTTCCTCCGGCGCCTCGCTCGGCAAGGACCAGCCGGAGGAGGGGCTGGTCGAGGGCATGCTGCTCAAGCCCGCCCTGCCGGCCCGGCTGCGCGACAGCCTGCTGGCGGCGCTGGCGCCCCGCGCCGAGGCGGATGCGCCCCCGGCGATGGAGCCCGCCCCCGCCGCCACGGAGGAGGCCCCCCTGCAGCGCGTGCTGCTGGTGGAGGACAATGCCACCAACCAGCTCGTCATGAAGACCATCCTCGGCAAGGCGCATTGCCATGTGGATGTGGCGGGTGATGGCGGCGAGGCGGTGCGGATGGCCCATGCCAGCCCTTATGACGTGATCCTGATGGACCTGCAGATGCCGGTGATGGACGGGCTGGAGGCCACGCGGCAGATCCGCGCGGCCCCCGGCCCCAATCGCCGCACCCGCATCATCGGCCTGACGGCCGCCGTCGGCCCGGTCTTCGAGGCGCAGTGCCGCGCGGCGGGGATGGACGACTACCTCGGCAAGCCGGTGCAGCGCGCGGCGCTGCTGGAGCGGCTGAAGCAGAAGGTGGGGTAGCGACCGGCCCTCACGCCTCCCAGACCTTCTCCGGCCTGCTCCAGAGCACCGGGTCCCGCATGGCGCGCGCGAGGTTGGTGGCGATGGCGGTGATCATCGCCTGCCCCTTCTCGGCGGTGGCGGCGCGCGGGTCGCCCTTCACCCCGGTGCGGGGCGCCCGCTCGGCGAAGCTGTAGAAGCGCGAGAATCCGGCCGGCGCCTGTACGCCGGCATTGCCGCCGGCCGCCTCCTCGATCTTGTCCTGTCGCACCTGGCTGGGGTCCAGCGCCAGCCAGAGCGCCGTCTCGCCCTCGCAGGCATGCATGATGCCGGGCTGGGTGGTGAGCGCCTTCGCGATCTCGACCGGTGCCACGTTCGGCCAAGTGGTGGTGACGACGGGCATCCCGAATTCATGCGCCAGCTCGCGCACCGAGACGTTCAGCGGATCGATGTTGCCGCCATGCCCGTTGACGATGAGCAGCCGCGTGAAGCCCTGCGCCTGCAGGCTGCGCACCACGCAGCGCAGCACGGCGTGCAGCGTCGCGTGATCCAGCGTGATGGTGCCTCCGAAGGGCAGATGATGCTCGGAGAGGCCGGTCCAGAGCGGCGGCAGGACGATGGCCGGGATGTCGGTGGCCAGCTTCGCGGCCTCCACGCTCAGCGCATGGGCGATGAAGCTGTCGGTCCAGACGGGAAGGTGCGGGCCGTGCTGCTCCAGGCTGCCGATGGGCAGCACGGGCAAGGCGCCGCGCGCGGCCAGCGCCTTGAGTTCGGGGCCGGTCAGTCTCTCCCAACGCACGTCCATGATGATCTCCCTGCTTTCCCGCAGCCTCTCCCCCTTGCCGGATGCGCGCAAGCGGGCAGATCAGGGGCATGCTCGACGTGGTCTGGTTCAAGCGGGATCTGCGCGTGGCCGACCATGCGGCATTGGCGGCGGCGCGCGCGCCCGTGCTGCCGCTCTACATCGTGGAGCCGGCCTATTGGCGCGGCGCGGATGCCGCGCCGCGCCAATGGTGTTTTCTCCGCGCGGCGCTGGAGGATCTGCGGGCAAAGCTTGCCGCGCTCGGCCTGCCGCTGGTGGTGCGCAAGGGCGATGCGGTGACGCTGCTGGCCCGGCTGCATGCCGAGCGGGGCATCCGCGCGCTGCACAGCCACGAGGAGACGGGTAACCTCTGGACCTATGCGCGGGACCGGGCGGTGGCACGCTTTTGCCGGGAGGCGGGCGTGCCCTGGCAGGAATACCCGCAATTCGGCGTGGTGCGACGGCTTGGCTCGCGCGATGGCTGGGCGCGGCGCTGGGCGGGCTTCATGGGCGCGCCGGTTCTGGCGGCACCGCAGGGGCTGGTTGCGCCCGAGGTGATCGAGGGCGCGATTCCGGCGGAACCGTTCGACTGGAACCCCGAGGACGGGTTGGTTGACGCGCAGCCGGCCGGGCGCGCGGTGGCGCTTGATTTGCTGGAGAGCTTCTTTGCCGGGCGTGGCGCGGATTACCGGCGTGGGATGTCCTCGCCGCTCAGCGCGCCCATGGCCTGCTCCCGCCTCTCACCGCATCTGGCCATGGGCAGCCTCTCCATGCGGGAGGTGGTGCAGCGCGTGGACCGCGCGGCGCGCGAGCTCGCGGCGCTGCCGCCCGGGCAGCGGCCAGTGCCGGTGGGGGCGGTGCAATCGCTCGCCTCGCGGCTGCACTGGCATTGCCACTTCATCCAGAAGCTGGAGAGCGAGCCCGAACTGGAACGCCGCGCCGCGCATCCGGCCGCCGAGGCGGCGCGGCGGCCCACCGCGCCGGATGACCCTCTGTTGCGCGCCTGGGCCGAGGGGCGGACGGGCTATCCCTTCCTCGATGCCTGCATGCGCTCGCTCATCGCGACCGGTTGGATCAATTTCCGCATGCGGGCGATGCTGCAAAGCTTCGCGAGCCATCATCTGGGGCTCGACTGGGCGGCGAGCGGGGCGCATCTGGCCCGCCTCTTCGTGGATTACGAGCCGGGCATCCATTGGCCGCAGGTGCAGATGCAATCGGGCGCCACCGGCATCAACACGCCGCGCCTCTACAACCCGGTGAAGCAGGGGCTGGACCAGGACCCCGACGCCGTCTTCATCGCGCGCTGGGTGCCGGAGGTTGCGGCGCTGCCGTCCGGCCTGCGCCACATGCCCTGGCGGCTGGACGTGCCGCCCGCGGGCTATCCCGCGCCGGTGGTGGAGCTGTCAGCCGCGTTGCAGGCGGCGCGCGATCGGATCAGCGGGATTCGCCGGGTGGCGGGCTTCGAGGCGGAGGCGCGGCGCGTCTTCCAGAAGCATGGCAGCCGGCAGCGGCGATTCGCGCAGGACGACCCCATGGGCGAGCGCGCCAGGGCGGCGCGGCGTGAGGCCAAGGCGCGGCGGCAACTCGCCCTGGATGTCTAGGCACCGGACATGAAAACGGGGGGCCAGGCCCCCCGTCATCATCCGTCGAACCGGAAGCGGTTCAGCCCTGGCGGGCCTTGAAGCGCGGGTTCTTCTTGTTGAGGACGTAGAGACGGCCGCGGCGGCGCACCACGACGCAGTTCTTGTCCCGCAACTTGGCGGATTTCAGGCTGTTGCGGATCTTCATGGCGCGAACTCACGAAACACGAAAAAGGTTGCGGGGAAAGCGATGCCGACCCCGGGGAGCACGCGAAATAGGCGGGCTCGGCGGGGGAGTCAACCTCACCGCGGCGCTCTACCGGGGTGCGGGCAGGGGCGGCAGGCCCTGGGCGGCGCGGCGGGCGTTGAGCTCGGCGCGTTCCTCGGCCGTCAGCGCGGGGTAGGAGCGCGGATAGGTGATCGCCTCCTGCGGCCCCGGCGGGCGCGGGGGGCCGACGCGGCCGCAGGCGGCGAGCGCCAGGCCGGCCAGAGCCAGGGCGGTGAGGCGCCTCATGCGAGGCGCTCCTGCCATTCGGCCACCATGGCGCGCACATTGTCCGGCGCCGTGCCGCCATAGGAGCGGCGCGAGGCGACGGAGGCGGAGGGCGTCAGCACGCCGAAGACGCTGTCGTTGATGCGGGGCTCCACCTCGCGCATCTCGGCGATGGTGAGGCCGGAGAGGTCCACGCCCATGCTCTCCGCCTTCGCCACCAGCCTGCCGGTGACGTGATGCGCGTCGCGGAAGGGCAGCTTCAGCTCGCGCACCAGCCAGTCGGCCAGGTCGGTCGCCGTCGAGAAGCCATCGCCGGCGGCGGCGGCCATGCGGGCGATGTTGGGCTGCATGTCGCGCACCATCGCGGCACTGGCGGCGAGGCAGAGCGTCAGGTTCTCGGCCGAGTCGAAGACGCCTTCCTTGTCCTCCTGCAGGTCCTTCGCATAGGTGAGCGCGAGGCCCTTCACCACCGTCAGCAGGCCGACCAGGTTGCCGTTGATGCGCCCCGTCTTGCCGCGCACCAGCTCGGCCGCGTCGGGGTTGCGCTTCTGCGGCATGATGGAGCTGCCGGTGGTCAGCCCGTCCGAGAGCTTCACGAAGCCGAAGGAGGGGTTGGTCCAGATCACGATCTCCTCGGCGAGGCGCGAGAGATGCGTGGCGCAGATGGCGCAGGCGGCGAGGAACTCCATGGCGAAGTCGCGGCTGCCGACGGCGTCCAGGCTGTTGCGCGTCGGCCGGTCGAAGCCCAGCGCGGCGGCCGTGGCGTGGCGATCAATGGGGAAGCCGGTGCCGCACATGGCGGCCGAACCCAGCGGGCATTCATTGAGGCGCGCGCGGGCATCCAGCATGCGGCCGCGGTCGCGCCAGATCATCTCCGCATAGGCCAGCATATGGTGGCCGAAGGTGGTGGGCTGCGCGGGCTGGAGGTGGGTGTAGCCCGGCATGATGGTGCCGGCATGCTCCTCCGCGCGGGCGACGAGCGCGCGCACCAGGTCCAGCATCTGGGCGGCCAGGCCATCCATCGCGTCGCGCGTCCAGAGGCGGAAATCGGTGGCCACCTGGTCGTTGCGGCTGCGCGCGGTGTGCAGGCGCTTGCCGGCCTCGCCGATGCGCTCCGTCAGCCGCGCCTCGATGTTCATGTGGACGTCTTCCAGCGCCTCGGACCATTCGAAGCGGCCGGCCTCGATCTCGGCGGCGATTTCGGCGAGGCCCCGCTTGATGGCGGCCTCGTCATCCGCGCTGATGATCCCTACATGGGCCAGCATGGCGGCGTGGGCGAGGCTGCCGCGGATGTCCTGGCGCCACATCTTGGCATCGAAGCCGATCGAGGCGTTGATGGCCTGCATGATCGCCCAGGGGCCTTCGGCGAAGCGGCCGCCCCATTGCTGGTTGGTGTTGGTTTCGTTCGGGATGGACACGAGGATATGGCTTCCGTTTTGACGTCGCGCCGCGCTCTGGCTGGCATGGTCCTAGCGCCCGCATTGCTCGGCACGCAAGCCGCGCGGGCGGCGGCGGGCATCGAGCGGCTGCGCGAGGGCACGCGCCCCATGCCCGCCATCACCTTCCAGGATGCCGAGGGGGCGGAGAAGAGCCTCGCGGATTTCCCGGGGCAGGGGCTGGTGATCAACCTCTGGGCCACCTGGTGCCCGCCTTGCGTGGCCGAGATGCCGGCGTTGGAGCGGCTGGCGCGGACGCTGGCGGGGGACCGCATCCCGGTGCTGCCGCTCTCCTCCGACCGCGGCGGGCGGGCGGTGGTGGAGGCCTTCTACCAGCGCATCGGGCTGACGGGGCTTGGCATCTGGCTCGACCCGCGCGGCGCGGCGGCCCGGGCGCTGGGGGCGCGCGGCCTGCCGACGACGGTGATCGTGGATCGCCAGGGGCAGGAGCGGGCGCGGCTGGAGGGCGATGCGGCCTGGGACACGGCGCCCTTCGTGGCGGCGATCCGCCGGCTGGTGGGGCCGGCGCCGGAGCCGGTGTTGCGAACCTGATGGACGGGCGCGCGCGCCGGGCCTAGCCTTCCCGCAGCCGGCATCAGACCGGCCAGGGAGGACATCATGCCAATCAATCGTCGCCATCTGGGCGGGGCCGCCATTCTGGCCGCCACGCTTGCCCCCGTTCTCGCGAACGCTCAATCCGCCGATGAGCAGGCCATCGCCCAGGCCGTCGCGGCACTCACGCGCGCCATGCTGGCGGCCGATCGCGCCGGGCTGGAGGCGCTGACGCATGAGGGGCTGAGCTATGGCCACTCGGCCGGGCGCATCGAGAACCGGGCGCAGTTCGTGGGCAACATCGTCGAGCGCAACAACCCCTTCGGCGAGATCAACATCACCAACCAGACCATCCAGGTGAATGGGGATGACGCGATCGTGCGCCATGTCTTCACCGGCCACACCACGGGTGGCGGGCGCATCACGCCCGTGAACATCGGTATTTTGCAGGTGTGGAAGAAGCAGGGCGGCGCCTGGAAGCTCTACGCGCGCCAGGCGTTCACGCGGCCGCAGGCCTAGTCCCGGGTTCCGAGGGGCGAGCCCCTCGGCGAGAGGGGTCTGGGGAGAGCAGAGCTCTCCCCAGTTGGTTACTCTGCCGCCTGCAAAGTGGCCGTCTCCGCATAGGCTTCGAGCGGCGCGCAAGTGCAGACCAGGTTCCGGTCGCCATGGACATTGTCCACGCGCTTCACCGGCGGCCAGTACTTGTTCATCCGCACATAGGGCAGCGGGAAGGCGGCCTGTTCGCGCGAGTAGGGGTGTGCCCATTCGCTCGCCATGACTTCCGCCATGGTGTGCGGCGCGTTCTTCAGCGGGTTGTCGGCGCGGTCCATCCGGCCTTGTTCGACGGCGCGGATTTCGGCGCGGATGCTGATCATCGCGTCGCAGAAGCGGTCGAGCTCGGATTTCGTCTCGCTCTCCGTCGGCTCCACCATGAGCGTGCCAGTCACCGGCCAGGACATGGTGGGGGCGTGGAAGCCGTAATCCTGCAGCCGTTTGGCGATATCCTCGACGAGGACGCCGCCATTCTGCTGGAAGCCCCGGCAATCCAGGATGCACTCATGCGCCACCATGCCCTGCCCGCCGCGGTAGAGGATGGGGAAGTGGTCGCGCAGGCGGGCGGCCATGTAGTTGGCGTTGAGGATGGCGATCTGCGTCGCGCGCGTCAGGCCCTCGCCGCCCATCATGCGGATATACGCGTAGCTGATGGGCAGGATGGCCGCCGAGCCGAAGGGCGCGGCGGAGACAGGGCCGAAACCCGTGGCCGGGCCCGCTTCCGCCACCAGCGGGTGGTTCGGCAGATGCGGGGCGAGGTGTGCGGCCACGCCGATCGGCCCCACGCCCGGCCCGCCGCCGCCATGCGGGATGCAGAATGTCTTGTGCAGGTTCAGGTGGCAGACATCGGCACCGATCGAGGCGGGCGACGTCAGGCCCACCTGCGCGTTCATGTTGGCGCCGTCCATGTAGACCTGCCCGCCCTCGGCATGGATGATCGCGCAGATCTCGCGGATCGCCTCCTCAAAGACGCCATGGGTCGAAGGGTAGGTGACCATGAGCGCGGCCAGGTTCGGGCCGTGCTGCCTGGCCTTGGCCCGCAGGTCCTCGACATCCACATTGCCGTCGCGGTCGCAGCCGGTGACGACGACCTTCATGCCCGCCATCACGGCCGAGGCCGGGTTGGTGCCATGCGCGGAGCTCGGGATGAGGCAGATGTTGCGATGCCCCTCGCCGCGCGCCTGGTGATAGGCGCGGATGGCGAGCAGGCCGGCATATTCGCCCTGGCTGCCGGCGTTGGGCTGCAGCGAGACGGCGGCGAAGCCGGTGACGCGGCAGAGCCATTCCTCCAGCTGCCGGATCATCGCGATATAGCCCTGCGCCTGATCCACCGGCGCGAAGGGATGGATATCGGCGAAGCCCGGGAAGGTGACGGGGATCATCTCCGCCGTCGCGTTCAGCTTCATGGTGCAGGAGCCGAGCGGGATCATGGAGCGGTTCAGCGCCACATCCTTGTCCTCCAGCCGCTTCATGTAGCGCAGCATGGAGTGCTCGGCGTGGTGCGAGTTGAACACCTCGGCCTTCAGGAAGGCGGTGGTGCGCGCCAGCGTCGCAGGGATGCCGCCCCTGGGCGTCACGGCGGCGAGGTCGCCCTGGCCGAGGAGGCCGGCGAGCGTGGCGAGCTCGCCGCGCGTCACCGTCTCATCGAGCGCGATGGCGATGGCATTGCCGCCCACGCGGCGCAGGTTGAAGCCGGCGTCGAGTGCCGTCTGCATCACCGCGTCGGTCTCGGCGCCGGTCTCCAGGCAGATCGTGTCGAAGAAGGCCGTGTCCCGCACCGGGAAGCGCGAGGCGCCGGCCAGAACGCGGGCCTGAAGGGCTACGCGGCGGGCGATGCGCTTCAGGCCTTCGGGGCCGTGCCAGACGGCGTACATCGAGGCCATCACGGCCAGCAGCACCTGCGCGGTGCAGATGTTGGAGGTGGCCTTCTCGCGGCGGATATGCTGCTCGCGCGTCTGGAGTGCCAGGCGCATGGCCGGCGCGCCGGCCGCGTCAATCGAGACGCCGACAAGGCGGCCCGGCATGCTGCGCTTCAGCGCATCGCGCACCGCCATGTAGCCGGCATGCGGGCCGCCATAGCCGAGCGGCACGCCGAAGCGCTGCGAGGAACCGACGACGATGTCGGCGCCCATCTCGCCCGGGGGCGTGACCAGCGTCAGCGCCAGCAGGTCGGCGGCCACGATGGCGAGCGCGCCGGCGGCATGCGCCGCCTCGATCTCGGAGGTGATGTCGCGCAGCGCGCCGGTGGTGCCCGGATACTGCGTCAGCACGGCGAAGGGCTTCTCGGCGGCCACGGTGGCGGCGAGCTGAGCGGGCTCGGCGAGAACGATGCGGATGCCCACGGGCTCGGCGCGCACCTGCACGACGGCGATGGTCTGCGGGTGGCAATCGGCCGCCACCACCAGCACGTCGCTCTTCCCCTTGTGGGTGGAGTGGGCGAGCGTGACGGCTTCCGCCGCCGCCGTGCCCTCATCGAGCAGCGAGGCGCCGGCGACGGGCAGGCCCGTCAGATCGGTGATGAGCGTCTGGAAATTCACCAGCGCTTCCAGGCGGCCCTGGGCGATCTCGGCCTGATACGGGGTGTAGGCCGTGTACCAGCCCGGATTTTCCAGGATGTTGCGAAGGATCACGGGCGGCGTGTGCGTGCCGTGATAGCCCATGCCGATCAAGGACCGCTTGCGGATGTTGCGCTCGGACAGCGCGCGCAGTTCCGCGATGGCGGCGGCTTCGTTCACCGGGCTCGGCAGGCCGGAGAAATCCATGCCGCGGATGGCGGCGGGCACGGTGCGCGCCGTCATCTCCTCAAGGTCGGTGCAGCCGATGGTGGCCAGCATGGAGGCCACTTCACCGGGCGTCGGCCCGATGTGGCGGCGGATGAATTCGCCTGAATCCTCTAGCGCCGTGAGTTCGGACAGGATGCTCATGCAAGGCTCTCCACATAGGCCGCATAGGCGTTGGCATCCATGAGATCGTCCGGCAGCGCGCCGGCGGGGGCGATCTTGAAGAACCAGCCCGCGCCGGTGGGCTCGCTGTTGATCAGCGCGGGTTCATCCACAAGGCCGCTGTTCACTTCCGTCACGCGGCCGGCGATGGGGGCATAGACGTCGGAGGCGGCCTTCACGGATTCCACGACCGCGACGGCCTCGCCCGCCGTCACCTCGCGGCCGGCTTCGGGCAGGTCCACGAAGACCACGTCGCCCAGCGCGTTCTGCGCGTGGTCGGTGATGCCGATCACCGCGATCTCGCCCTCGAAGCGGATCCACTCATGATCCTTGGTGTATTTGATGTCGCTCATGGGTTCGGCCTCAGCGTGCGTAGCGGTGGGGTTGGAAGGGCATGGCGGCGACGCGCGCCGGCAGTGGCTTGTCGCGGACAATCAGGTCGAGCGAGGTGCCATCGGCAGCGGCGTCGCGCGCCACATAGCCCATGGCAACGGGTGCCCCCACGGAGGGGCCGAAGCCGCCAGAGGTGACTTCGCCAATGACGGCGCCGCCCTGCTGGATCGGCGTATGGCCGCGCGCGGGCTGGCGCCCCTCGGGGCGGATGCCGACGCGCAGGCGCTTCACGCCATGGTCGAGATGGTCGCGCACCACATCGGCGCCGCGGAAATTCCACTCCATGCGGCGGCGCTTGCCCATGGACCAGGTCAGGTTCGCCTCGACCGGGCTCGTGGTCTCGTCCAGGTCATTGCCGTAGAGGCAGAGGCCAGCCTCCAGCCGCAGGCTGTCGCGCGCGCCCAGGCCGATCGGCATGACGCCCGGCATGGCGAGCAGCGCGCGGGCGAGCTTCTCGGCCTGCTCGGCGGCCACGGAAATCTCCAGCCCGTCCTCGCCCGTATAGCCGGAGCGCGAGGCGATGACGGGAATGCCCGCGATCTCCATCTCCATGATGCCCATGAAGCTCATCGGCGTCGGGATCAGGGTGGCGACGGCGGGGCCCTGCAGCGCCAGCAGCGCGCGGTCGGGCAGGGGGCGGAGCTTCACGCCGGTCGGCAGCACGCTCTCGATCAGCGGGAGGTCGATGTCCTTGCGCGAGGCGTTGACCACGAGAAACAGCCGGTCGCCCATATTCGCGAACATGAAGTCGTCCACGATGCCGCCCGCCTCGTTCAGCAGGAGCCCGTAGCGCTGGCGGCCGGGCTTGAGGCCCTGGACATCGGCCGGCGTCAGCTGTTCCAGCGCGGCGGCCGCAGTTTCCACGCCATTGGCATCGATCAGTTCCGCCTGCCCCATGTGGGAGACGTCGAAAAGCCCCGCCTGGGCGCGGCAATGCAGGTGCTCGGCCATGATGCCGGCGGTGTATTGCACGGGCATGGAATAGCCCGCGAAGGGCACCATGCGGCCGCCCAATTCGCGGTTCAGCGCATCCAAAGGCGTCGTGCGCAGTGATTCGGACTCGGTCACGCATCCCCCTGCCGCTTGGCGGCATCTGAGTTTCGTGACCCCCCTCTGTCCGAGAGACCTGAGAGATTCAGCGGTTTGCTGCGCAGCCGATTCACGCCTCCGGGCCATGCGACCCTTCGGCGATCGGATGCGAGCGGTGCAGCCGATTCACGCCTCCAGGCCATGCGGCCCTTCGGCGATCGGATGCAACCACCTTACTCCGTCGGTGCCGCCCCCCTTTCGGGAGGCGAGCTTTCCAGAGTGCCCACCCGCGCGCGGCCCTTTTGCCTGAGCGTTTCCGGGGGCCGGTTGCGCCTTCGGCGATCCTCGCCCGCTGGAGGGCTCGGATTCTCTCCCGCGCGCGATGCACAGGCAGGAGGGTCATGCCCGCGGATCGTGTCGAACGCAAGGCGTATCGAACGCCCTTGGCATCCGGCGGGACCGGCGATGCATGAAAACCGGGCGCATGCCCCTGGAAGCGCCTGAAAACCCGGCCACCGGTTCCCGGCGCCGAAGCCCCGGGCTAGCCTCGCGGCCAAACCGGAGGAACCGCCATGCTCGAACCGCTCGCCGCGGCGCATCTGCCCGCAGGCATCCGCGCCCGCCACATCAACCATGTGAACGGCCTGCGCATGCATGTGCTGGAGGCGGGCGAGGCCGGGCGGCCACTGTTGCTGCTCCTGCACGGCTTTCCCGAACTGGCCTATTCCTGGCGCAACATCATGGTCCCGCTGGCCGAGGCCGGGTACCACGTCGTCGCCCCCGACCAGCGCGGCTATGGCCGCACCGAGGGGCCGACCCCGGTCTTTGACGAGGACCTGACCGCCTACCGCCCACTGGGCTATGTGCGCGACGCGCTGGCCCTGGTGGCGGCCCTCGGCCACACGCATGTCGCCTGCGTCATCGGCCATGATTTCGGCGCGCCTGTCGCCGGCAATGCCGCGCTGACGCGGCCCGATGTCTTCCGCGCCGTGGTGATGATGAGCGCGCCCTATGGCGGCCCGCGCGCCTGGCCGCTGGGCGAGCAGGGCAAGCCCGAGGGCCTGTCCGGCCTCGCCGCGCCCGAACTGCATGAGGGGCTGGCCCGGCTCGACCCGCCGCGCCAGCACTACCAGTGGTTCTATTCGACGCGCGAGGCCGATGCCGACATGCGCCACGCGAAGCAGGGGCTGCACGCCTTCCTGCGCGCCTATTACCACCACAAGAGCGCCGACTGGCCGGCCAACAAGCCCTATCCGCTCGGCGCCTTCACCGCCGAGGCGCTGGCCGTGCTGCCCACTTACTATGTCATGCCCGCCGGGATCGGCATGGCCGAGACGGTGGCGGCCGAGATGCCCGATGCCGCCGCCATCGCCGCCAATCGCTGGCTGCCCGAGGCCGCGCTCGTCGTCTATGCCGAGGAATATGGCCGCACCGGCTTCCAGGGCGGGCTGCAATCCTACCGCTGCACGACGAGCGGCCAGGCGGCGGCCGAGATGCGCCTGTTTGCCGGGCGTGGCATCGAGGTGCCGTCCTGCTTCATCGCGGGCGCCAGCGACTGGGGCATCCACCAGAAGCCGGGCGAGTTCGAACTGATGCAGGGTCAGGGCTGCCGCGATCTGCGCGGGCTGCACCTCATCCCTGGCGCCGGGCACTGGGTGCAGCAGGAACAGCCGGCCGAGACGGTGCGGCTGATCCAGGACTTCCTGCGCGGCCTGGGCTGACGCCTCAGCCGCGCAGCAGGGCGTCCGGGTAGAAGCGGCCGCCCTGGCGCGCGCCTTCCAGCCGGAAGCCGCCGGGCAGGGGGAGGCTCACCGGCTCAGGGGCCGCATCGGCCCAAGGGTCCCAGGCCTGATGCAGGATGCGGCCCTGCATCCCCTTGGGGCGCAGCCCCAGCACATGCAGGAGGGTCGGCGCCACATCGGTCAGGTCCGCCATGCCTTTCATCGTGAGGCCGGGGGTGAAGGGCCCGCCCTCGAAGGCCAGCACGGTCGCCAGTTCGCGCCGGTGCAGCCCGCCATGCATGCCGCCGCCCTCGGGCACGTCCGGCGCGTCGAAGGGCGCCTGGCCGGGCAAGCCGAAGGCATCCGGCCCCTCCTCGCCGGCGAAGAGCAGGACGAGATCGGCCGCGCGGGGGTGATTCGCCTCCAGCAGCGAGAGTGGCGCGGCCCGGCCGGGCAGCAGCGCCGGGTCATTGGCCAGCAGCGGCCCGGCCCAGGGCTGGCGGGCCAGCCAATCCGCCACCTGCGGCGCGAGGGCCGGGTCGTTCAGCCAGATCCCGGGCGCGCCGGCCGGGGCCACGGTGATGGCGGTGCCGCCCGCGCCGGCCGGCAACCCGTCCCGCGCCATCAGTTCCGCGAGCGCGATCTTGCGATCGCCCGTCACATGCCCGTGGTCGGAGAGCACGATCAGTCCGATGGCCTTGGCGTCCGGCTGGGCGTCGCGCCAGTCGCGGATGCGGGCCACGCAGGCATCTGCCTCGGCGAGCGCCAGCGCCGCCTCGGGGTGGCCGAGGCCGCGGTAGTGGAAGCTGATATCGGGCTCCGGGCACCAGAAGAGCGCCACATCCGGCCGGTGGTGGGGCAGGACATGCTCGGTCAGCACGCGGGCGGCGTGGCGGCTGCGCGCCAGGTTGGGCACGCCAGCCGGCGGTGTCGGGCCGAGTTGTTCCGCCACCGCCCGTGCCTCCTCCGTGTCGGTGTCGGCCGCATTCCAGCGGAACTGGCCGAGGCGCCGCGCCGCCGGGCTCGCCACCAGCGTCTGCCCCGGCGTGCCGGCGGAGACGACGGCGAAGCTGAGGCCGGCCGCGGCCAGGTGCTCGCCGATTCCGGGCCGTTGCAGGGGCGATTCCGCGCCGTCCGAAAGGATGCGGTAATCCTCGGCGTCCTTGGTACGCAGCAGGCGGTCGGGCGCGAGCGCGCGGTCGAAGAGGGTGTTGCCCACCATGCCATGCCCCGCCGGGCGGCAGCCGGTGACGAGCGAGGGTGTCGCCACCCTCGTCTCGCTGGGGAAGACGCTGCGGGCATTGGCGAAGCGCGTGCCGCGGGCGATCAGCGCCGAGAGCGCCGGCATGGCGGCGGGCGTGACCATGTCGGGCCGGAGCCCGTCCAGCACGATGAGAATGAAACGCAAGCGCGGGACTCCGGATCAGGAAGTTCAGGATGGCGCGTCCTGATGCATGCGTCACGGGCGTAACTGGCGCGAATCTGTTGCGCGTGCTGCAAACTGGTGGTTAGGCCATTGTCGAGATCTGTGCATTTTTGCGGATGCCCCGCCCGGCGGAAGGGAACAGGCGAGCTTGCAGCGAGAAATCGCATCCGTGATGGCGGCCTGCGGATTGCGCAACATCCGCTACGTCACCTTCCCGCCGGTCGTCTTCGCGACGCCCGCGCCCGAGCTGTTGCCCGAGGCCGAAGCCGCGCCGGTGGTGCCGGAGGCCGCGCCCGAGGTGATGGAGCTGGCGTGCGCGCCGGTGCCCTTGGCTGCGGAAGTGCCGGTGCCGCCCGCCGAGGCGCCCGCCCCGCCGGCGGTCGAGCCGGTTGTCGTGGCGGCACCCATCGTCTCGCCCGGCTTCGCCGAGGTGTCCGTGGCGACCATCCCGGTCGTCCAGCCCGTGATGGCCGAGGCCGCGGCGGTCCCGTCCCCCGCCAGCCCGGCGCCTCATCACGCCCCGCGCCCCGGCATGCGCCGCCTCGCCGAATTCGCCGCCGAACTGGCCGAGGCCCGGCGGCCGGCCAAGCTGGTCCCGCATATGCCGCCCGCCCCCCCCTCCGAGACGCCGCCCGGCGTGGTGCCGCTGCGCCAATACGCGTTGCTGCGGGACATTGCCGGCGAGCTGCGCCCGCGCCGGGTCCGCGCGCGCTCCGGGAAGCGGGCATGAGCCTGATCGCCTTCGCTTCGCCAAAGGGGGGTGTCGGCAAAACGACAGTGGCTGCCCATGTGGCCGCGCTGCTGGCGCGGCGCGGCCACAAGGTCATCGCCATCGACCTCGACCCACAGAACGCGCTCCGCCTGCATCTCGGCGTCTCGCTGCGCGAGGAGCGTTGCTTCCTGAGCTGCCTGGGCAGCCCTCCCTCCTGGCGGGAGGCGCTGGTCGAGACGGAATGCGGCGTGCGCGTGCTGCCCTATGGCCCGGCCGACCCTCTGCGCGCGCTCGAGGTCGCGCAGCTCCTGGCCAACGAGCCGCAGCACCTGGCCGAGCCGGTGCGCGAGATGATGGCCCTGCCCGACGTGATCATCGTGCTCGACACGCCGCCCGGGCCCAATGCCGCGCTGGCCGCGCTCATGCCCCGGCTCGACCTGATGGTCATCCTGCTGCTGGCCGATGCGGGCAGTGCCGCCATCATCCCGCAGATTGCCAACAACCGCGTGCTGGGGCGCGGCACGCTCGGCGCGCGCGCGGCGGATCGCGCGGTGCTGGTGCTGAACCAGGTGGACGACACCGAGCCGCTCTCGGACGCCGTCTTCGACATGGCGCGCAACGCCATGGGCAACCGCATGATCGGCGCCATCTGCCGCGACCCCGCACTCGCCGAGGCGCTGGCCGACAAGCGGATGCTGCTGAATGGCGAGGCGGGCGCCGGCGAGGACCTGGAATTGCTGACCGAGGCGATCGTGAAGCGCCTCAAGCTCTCGCGCCCCGGCGGGCCCTCGGGCGGCCGGGCCGGCGGCTTCTCCGCGCTCAGCGAATGGGGCAGCCAGTGAGCGGGGAGCGTTTCTCCGAATACGTGCAGACCTTCCCGGGGCCGGCGCCGCGCAATGCGCGCCTGCTCCGCACCGCCGCCATCCTGCTCGGCTTGCTTGGCGCCTTCTTCTTCATCACCGTGCCGATGGAGGAGGAGGGGCAGGTCTGGCTGACCATCGGCGGCATCGCCGCCTTCCTCGTGCTCAACCGCAACAAGTCCCGCAAGGTCGGGCTCATCCTCGTCGTCCTCTCGGTCATGGTCACCTCGCGCTACCTCTTCTGGCGCGCGACCGAGACACTGGAATTCGAGACCTGGCTGCAATCCATCCTGGGCATGCTGCTCTTCGGCGCGGAGCTCTTCGCCGGCGCGCTGATGACGCTCTCCTACATCCAGACGAGCTACCCGCTGGATCGCAAGCCCGTGCCCATGCCGCCCAACCCGGACGACTGGCCGACGGTGGACATCTACGTCCCCAGCTACAATGAGAGCCTCGATCTCGTCCGCCCGACGGTCCTGGCCGCGATGAACATGGACTACCCGCGGGACAAGCTGAACGTCTGGATCCTGGATGACGGGCGCCGCCCCGAATTCCGCGCCTTCGCCGAGGAATGCGGCTGCGGCTACATCATCCGCCCCGACAACAAGGGCGCCAAGGCCGGCAACCTGAACCACGCGATGCGCCACACCACGGGCGAATACATCGCGATCTTCGATTGCGACCACGCGCCGACGCGCGCCTTCCTCCAGCTCACGCTGGGCTGGCTGATCCGCGACAAGCGCATCGCGCTCGTCCAGACGCCGCACCATTTCTACTCGCCCGATCCCTTCGAGCGGAACCTGGTGCGCCAGCGCCTGGTGCCGAATGAGGGGCTGCTCTTCTACGGCGCGATCCAGCCGGGCTCGGACCTCTGGAACGCCGCCTTCTTCTGCGGCTCCTGCGCCGTCATCCGCCGCACCGCGCTGGAGGAGGTGGGGGGCGTGCCCCATGTCACGGTGACGGAGGATTGCCACTGCGCGCTGAAGATGCAGCAGAAGGGCTGGCACACCGCCTATATCCGCATCCCGCTCGCCGCCGGTCTGGCCACCGAGCGCCTCGCGCTGCATATCGGCCAGCGGCTGCGCTGGGCGCGCGGCATGCTGCAGATCATGCGGACGGAGAACACGCTCTTCGCGCCCGGCCTGAGATGGATGCAGCGCTTCTGCTACTTCATCGCGGGTTTCGGCTTCCTCTTCGCCCTGCCGCGCGTGATCTTCCTGACATCGCCGCTGGCCTTCCTGTTCTTCGGCGAGAGCGTGATCGCGGCCAGTCCCGTCGCCATCATCGCCTATGCGGGCAGCCACATGTTCCATGCGGTGGCCACCACGGCGCGGCTGAACGGCAAGCATCGCCATTCCTTCTGGTCCGAGATCTACGAGGCCTCGCTCGCCGTGCCGCTGCTGCCGGTGACGCTGCTGACCCTGTGGGATCCGTCGAAGGGCAAGTTCAACGTGACGGACAAGGGCGGCATCCTGGAGGCGGGCTATCTCGATTTCCGCGCCGTGGCACCCAACCTGATCATGCTCGCGCTGCTCACCATCGGCTTCGGCATCGGCATCTGGGGCAGCTTCACGCATGACCTCGGCAGCCTGGAAGGCCGCGCCTATCTGCTGAACACCATCTGGGCCGGGCTCTGCCTCATTCCCCTCGCCGGTTCGGTCGCGGTGGGGCGGGAGCGCGAGCAGTCCCGCGTGCGCGCCCGCGTCGAGGCGGACCTGCCGGGCGAGCTCATCCTGCCCTCCGGCGAGCGGCTGCCGACGCACAGCGCCAACCTCTCCCTCTCCGGCGCGCGGCTGATCATTGATCGCGCGCTGGGCGTCGCCGAGGGGGACGAGGTGAAGGTGGCCTTCCAGACGGGCGGCGAGATCATCGAGCTGCGCGCGAAGGTGATCCGCTGGGACGGCAACGAGGTCTATCTGGAATTCATCATCGAAACCCTGGCCGACGAGGCCGGCGTGGTGCGGGCCTTCTTCGGCCGCCCCGACGCCTGGCTCTACTGGGACCATTGGCCCGAGGACAAACCCCTGCGCTCGCTCTGGACCGTCGTGCTCGCCTCGGCGGATGCCGTGTTCCGCAAATACCGCTTCGGCATCCTCCGCCCCTCCAAGTCGGTGGCGGCCCCGGCCAAGCCCCAGGCGCCGCGCGTCTCCGACGTGCTGGCGCCCCGACGCGGCCCGCCCCCCGCGCCGCCGGCCAATACGCCCACGCCCGCGCCGGCCAGCACCGCCGCGCTGCTGGCGCTGGCCCTGCTGGGCGCCGGCCCGGCGCTGGCGCAATCGCCCGCCGCCCCGCCGCCGCTGGTGCAGCCCGCCCTGACGCCCGCGCAGGCGGCCTCCGGCGTGATCCCGGGCGCATCCGGCCTGCCCGTCGCCCTGCCGCCATTGGATCGGGACGCCCTGCCGCCGGGCGCCCGTCTCGTCACGCGCAGCCTGCGCGAACTGGGCCTCTCCGGCCCCATGCAGCTGCGCGGCACGAATGACCTGCAGGGCGTGCTCTTCGGCCTGCGCGCGGATGAGGTGGTGACCCAGGCGCGCGTGACCGTGGCAGGCGGTGGCTCGCCCGCGCTCATCCCCTCGCTCAGCCAGATCGCCATCACGCTGAACGACCAGTTCGTCGGCACCATCCCGATGGACGCCGCGCGGCAGAGCTTCGGGCCGCTCGAATTCCCGCTCGACCCCCTCTATTTCAGCGAGGTGAACCGGCTGAATTTCCGCTTCGCCGGCCGCTACACCACCGAGTGCAACGACCCGCTCTCCGGCCTGCTCTGGGCCACCATCTCCGACCTCTCGACCGTGCAGATGCGGATCGAGCGGCTGCCGCCCTCCCGCGATCTTTCCCGCCTGCCGGAGCCGATCTTCGACCGGCGCATCCTCTCGGGCCTTGTCACCGTGCCGATGGTGCTGCCCGAGACGCTGGGCCCCTCCGGGCTGCGCGCCGCCGCCATCGCCGCCTCCTGGTTCGCGGTCCAGGCCGATTACCGCGGGGCGAACTTCCCCGTCTCGCGCGGCCTGCCCGAGCGCGGGGATGCGGTGGTGCTGGCCATGGGGGTGGATGCCGTCCCCGGCCTCACCATGCCGCGCGTGGACGGGCCGACGCTGGCGCTGCTGCCCAACCCGACCGACGCCTTCGGCACGCTGCTGGTCATCGCCGGGCGCAGCGAGGCGGATCTCGTCGCCGCCGCCCAGGCCATGGTGGCCGGCCGCGCCACGCTCTCGGGCGAGATCGCGCGCGTGGTGCCGCCCACCATCCCGCCGCGCCAGCCCTATGATTCGCCGCGCTGGATCCGGACCGACCAGCCCGTCACCTTCGGCAGCCTCATCGGGCGGGAGGAGCTGCAATCGGCCGGCTATTCGCCGGGCCCCGTGCGCATTCCCGTCCGCACCGCGCCCGACCTCGTCACCTGGCGCAACCGGGGCTTCCCGGTTCATGTCGAATACCGCTCGCCCGGCGGGCCGGTGATCGACGTCTCCGCCTCGCGCCTCGATGCCGCCTTCTCGGGCGCCTATCTGCGCTCCTTCCGGCTGGCCGATCCCGAGTGGATTCCGCCACTCACCGCCGCCGCCGACTGGTTCGCGGAGCTGCTGGGCTTCTCCTCGGCCACGCGCTCGGGCCGCTTCGACATCCCGCACTACCTCGTGCTGGGCCGGGATGAGCTGCAATTGCGCTTCGACATGCGCCCCATGGCGCGCGGCGATTGCGTGGCGGTGCCGGCCGATGTGCGGGCCGCGATCGAACCCGGCAGCACGGTGGACCTCCGCCGCGGCTATCGCCATGCGCGCATGCCCAATCTCGGCTTCTTCGCCTCCTCCGGATTTCCCTTCACCCGCATGGCCGATCTCTCGGGCATGGCCGTGGTGCTGCCCGAGCGCGCGAACCCGTTGGAACTCGGCGCCTTCCTCGACGTGGTCGGGCAGTTGGCCGCGACGGTGGGCGTCGCCTCCACCGGCCTGCAGGTGGTGACGCCGGGCGGCCTTCCCTCCGCCTCGCAGCGGGACCTGCTGGTGATCGGCACACTCGGCCGCCAGCCGGCACTGGGCACGCTCTTCCGGGATTCCCCGCTCAGGATCGAGGGCGAGCGGCTGACGCTCTCCGCCCCCGGCGCCCTGCAGGATGTCCGTGCCCTCCTGACCGACGCGCCCGGCAGGGCCGAGCGCGGGCGCGCCTCCACCGTGCTGAACGAGGCCTCTGGCGAGGGGCTGGCCGCGCTGATGGGGGGCGAGAGCCCGCTGCAATCCGGCCGCTCCGTCGTCGCTATCACTGGCGTGACGCCGGCCGCGATCACGCAGATGGTGGCAGCGCTGACCGACCCGACGCTTGCGCCGCGCATCCAGGGCGACCTGGCCGTTCTGACCGGCGGGCGCGTCGAGAGTTTCCGCACCCAGGGCTCCTATGCCGTCGGCAGCCTGCCCTGGTGGATGCTGCCGCAGATCTGGCTGGGCGAGCGGCCGGAGCGGATGCTGCTGCTGATGCTGGGGGCGGCGGCGCTGGTCGGCGTCTCGCTCTACTGGGTCCTCCGGCGCCGGGCACTTTCGCGGTTGCGCGCACGGACCAATTTATGAGATTCTATCCTCTGGGGGACTTGAAGCATGCGTTGTGGGTCTGTGGCCTGGCTGCTCGGGGGGGCGGCGCTGCTCCCTGTGGCTGCCGCCGCGCAGCCGCAGGCGACGCCGGCATCCTTCTCCTCCATGGCGACCGCGAGCCCGGTGGACATCCTGGTGCGCCAGGCCGAGCGCTGGCTCGGCATGGATCGGCTCGACCTCGCCGCCTCCTCCATCGAACGCGCGCTCGCCGCTGATCCGCGCAACACCCAGGCGCTGGCCGTCGCCGCCCGCATCGAGGCGGCGCGCGGCAATCGCGCGGGCGCGGCCGGCCTCGCCACCCGCCTGCGCGAGGCGGGCGGCACGGAGGAACAGCGCAGCGTGGCCGAGGGCGCGCTGCGCGAGGCGAGCGTGGACCGCAACGCGATCGAGGAGGCGCGGCGCCTCGCCCGTGAGGGGCGCAGCGAGGAGGCGGCCGCGCGCTACCGCCAGGCCTTTGGTGGCGGCACCCCGCCGCCCGCCTTCCAGCAGGAATATTTCTCCGTCCTCGCCGGCACGCAGTCGGGCGGCGATGAGGGGCGGCGTGGCCTGGCGCGCCTTGCCGAGAGCCCGACGGCCACGCCGCGCGCGCGCCTCAGCTTCGCGCAGACCCAGACCTTCCAGCCGGCCACGCGCCAGGAGGGCATCCGCCGCCTGAGCGCTTTGGCGAACGACCCCGAGGTGGGCGAGGAGGCGCGGCGCGCCTGGCGCCAGGCGCTCACCTGGAGCGCGTCCGACCCCGCCTATGCGCCGCTGATCCAGGCCTATCTGCAGCGCTTTCCGAATGACGCGGAGCTGCGCCAGGCGCAGCAGGCCGCACTCGCCGCCGCCCCGCGCCCCGACCCCGGCGCCACCGCCCGGCAGGAGGGCTTCGAGCGGCTGGAGGCGGGCGGCGCCGCCGCCCTGCGCGACAGTGCCCGGCAATTCGAGGCCGCACTCGCCGCCAATCCGCGCGACGCGGACGCGCTGGGCGGCCTGGGCATCGTCCGCCTGCGCGAAAACCGCCCGACCGAGGCGCGGGAATTGCTGGAGCGCGCCGTGGCGGCCGACCCTGCCCGCGCCGCGCAATGGCAGGGCGCGCTGGATGGCGCGTCCTATGGCCTGGAACTGGCCGAGGCGCGCGCGGCCTTGCGCCGCAACGACCTGGACGCGGCCGACACCATCGCCCGCAGCGCCGCCCGCCGGCAGGTGGAGGACCGCACCGACATCGAGGTGATCCTGGGCCAGATCGCGCTGCGGCGCGGCGATGCGCCGGCGGCCGAGCAGCGCTTCCGCACCGCACTCGCCCGCCGCCCCGGCTTCGCGCCGGCGCGCGAGGGCCTGGCCCAGGCGCTACGCGCGCAGGGCCGGCTTTCCGAGTTGCCGCGCATCGCCGATGCCCAGCCCCGCCCGGGCGAGCGCGGTGCCGTCGCCGGCAACCCGATGGCCAACCAGTTGCGGGCGGATGCGGCGCGCACGACCGACCCCTTCGTGGCCGAGGCGCTGCTGCGCCAGGCGCTGAGCCAGGCGCCCAATGACCCCTGGATCACCCTCGACCTCGCGCGCGCGCTGCGCCGCCAGGGGCAGCTCGTCCCCGCCCGCGCCGTGCTGGAGGAGCTGGTCATCCGCGACCCGCGGCCGGACAGCTTCTACGCCGCCGCACTCTTCGCCGATGAGGGCGGGCGCATCGCCGATGCCGAGAACTACCTGAACCGCATCCCGCCCGCATCGCGCAACGCCGACATGGCGCGGCTGCAGGCGCGCATCCGCACGCAGCGGGATGTGCAGCGCGCGGCGCAGGGGCTGGGCCGCAGCACCGCCGATGCGCGCGTGCAGCTGCTCACCATCGCCGCCCGGCCCGACCCGACGGGGGCCACCGCTGCCGCCGTGATCCGTGCCTTCGGCGACGCCAATGACCGCTTCGGCGCCGCCGAGGCCGCCCGCGTGGGCGAGGCGGCGAACCGCAATGCGGGCACCCAGGCGCGGCTTGCCATCGCGGGCGCGCTGCTCGGCGCGGGCCTGGATGGCGAGGCCGCCGCCCTCGCGGACCAGGTTGACGCCCTGCCGAACCTGACGGGCGAGCAGCGGCGCGACATCGCATCGCTGCGCGCGGGCATCGCGGTCCGCGCCTCCGACCGCCTGAACGCCGAGGGCAACCAGGCCCAGGCCTTCGAGCGCCTGCGGCCGACGCTGGAGCGCGACCCGGAGAACACCGAGGCCAACCTCGCCCTCGCCCGCCTCTACCAGGGCGCGCGCGACCCGCGCGAGGCGCAGCGCATCGCTGAAGCCATGCTGGCCCGCAACCCGCGCAATTTCGATGCGCGCCAGGGCGCGATCGACGCCGCCATCGCGCTGCGGCAGCGCGCGCGGGCCGAGGCGCTGCTGGCCGAGGGGCAGGAGATCTTCCCGCGCGAAAGCCGGATGAGCCTGCTGGAGGCGCGCGTCGCCATCGCCTTCAACCAGGAGGATCGCGCCCGCCGCGCGCTGGAGATCGCTGCCGCGCAGCGCCGGGCCGAGCTCGGCACCTCCGCCGGCATGCCCACCGCCGTCGCGCAGGGCCAGGGCACGCCGGGCCAGCCCAACCCCTTCCTCCGCCCGGGTGCGGCCGTGCCGCTGCCCGCCATCCCCGGCGCCGCGCCCCAGCCGAGCGACCGGCTGACGCGCGAGATCAACCAGCAGATGGCCGAGCTGGAGGACCGCACGGCGCCGCGCGCCAGCCTCGCCGGCACGCTGCGGCAGCGCTCCGGCAGCTCCGGCATCGACCGCCTGCTCGACCTGCGTGCCCCGGTGGAGGCGGAGTTCACGCCGCCCGTCATCGGCGGGCGCGTGACCGCCAATGTCACCGCCGTCTCGCTCGATTCCGGCAGCCTGGGCAGCGACACCAACACGCAGCGGCGCTTCGGCACCGGCGCGCTCGCCAACCAGCTGATCAATTCGCGCACCACGGCGGCGGGTGTCGCGCTGGGCATGACCTATCGGCGCGGCGATTCCTTCCGCTTCGATATCGGCTCCTCGCCCATCGGCTTCCCGACATCCACCATGCTGGGCGGTCTCGAGATCGCGCCGCAGATCGGCGTGGCGCGCGTGCGGCTGACCGGCGAGCGGCGCTCGGTCGAGGACAGCATGCTCTCCTGGGTGGGCCAGCGCGATCCCTTCACGGGGCGCAACTGGGGCAATGTGATCCGCACCGGTGGGCGCGGGCAGCTCGAGCTGCCGCTCGGGCCCGGCTATGTCTATGCGGGCGGCGGCTATTCGGTGTTCGAGGGGCAGAACGTCGCCTCCAACAACCGCATCGAGGCCGGCGCCGGCTTTTCCTACCCGGTCATCCAGGGGCCGAATGGCGAGCTCAGCATCGGCAGCGACCTCGTCTATTTCGCCTATGACCGGAACCAGAGCCACTTCACCTATGGCAGCGGCGGCTATTTCAGCCCGCAGGCCTATACGGCCTTCAACGTGCCGGTGGATTACCGCGGCCGCTCCGGTGATTTCAGCTATCGGCTGGGGGCGACCGCCGGCTACGCCGTCTTCCGGCAGGAGGCGACGCCGGTCTTCGCCAACAATGCGGCCCTGCAGGCGCAACTCGTGCAGCGCGCGGCGACGATCGGCGGCGCGGCGCCGCTGCTGACGGTCTTCCCCGCGCAGAACCAGCAGAATTTCGTCGGCGGCGTGCGCGCCGACCTCGACTATGCCATCACGCCGCGCGTCAACCTCGGCGCGGGCTTCCGCTACGACAAGGCGGCCGACTGGGACGAGACGCGGGTCTTCATCCGGCTGCAATCGCGCTTCTGAGCGGGATCACAGCATCGCGAGCGACCGCTTGCGGCGCGGCGGCGGGAAGGCGGCATCCAGCGCCGCATGCTCCTCGGCCGTCAGCGTGATGTCCCGCGCCGCCGCGTTCTCCTTCACATGCGCGAGCGAGGTCGCCTTGGGGATGCTGATCACGCCCGGCCGTGACAGCGTCCAGGCCAGCGCCACCTGCGCGGGCGTGGCGCCTCGCGCGCGGGCGACGGCGACGAGCCCCGGATGGCGCAGCAGCGCGCCCCCCTGGCCCACCGGCGAATAGGCCATGACCGGCATGCCGCGTGCGGCGCAGAAGGGCAGCAGGTCATATTCCGGGCCGCGATGCTCCAGGTTCAGCAGCACCTGGTCCGTCGCGCAATCGGCCAGCGCCGGGCCCAGCTCCTCCAGATCGTCCACGTCGAGATTGGAGACACCCCAGCGCGCGATCTTTCCGCTGGCGCGCATCCGTTCCATCGCCTCCACCGTATCCTCCAGAGGCACGGAGCCGCGCCAATGCAGAAGGTAGAGGTCGATGCAATCCACGCCGAGCCGCTTCAGGCTCCGCTCGCAGGCCTGGGGCAGGGCGCGGCGGGAGGCGTTGTGCGGATAGACCTTGGAGACGAGGAAGACCTCGGACCGCCGGCCGGCGATGGCCTCGCCCACCACCTCCTCGGCGCCGCCCTCGCCATACATCTCGGCCGTGTCGATGAGGGTGAGGCCGAGGTCGAGCCCCGCGCGCAAGGCCGTGACCTCGGCCTTCCGGTTCTGGGCGCGCTCCCCCATATGCCAGGTGCCCTGGCCCAACGCCGCCACGCTGCTGCCATCGGGCAGGGTGATGCTTCGCATGCCGTCCTCCTTCATCCATCGCACAGGTTAGCCCCCATGATCCGCCTTGCCATCGCCCTCCTGCTGGCCCCGCTGGCCGCCGCCGCGCAGCCCGCCCCGGCGCAGCCCGCGCCCGAGGCGATCGGCCCCTGGCAGCTCTCCTGCGTGACGGACCGCATGACCGACCGCACTGCCTGCATCCTGCGCCATCGCGACTGGGTGGAACGGCCCGCGGTCGGCGTGGGCCTCGGTTTCGAGATCCTGGACCGCGGTGGCCGGGCGGTGCCGGCGGTGACGGCGCGGGACCTTTCGCTGGACAGCGTCTCGCGCGGGCTGCTGGCGGTGGCCGGTTCGGCGCAGCTGCGCTTCGGCAGCAATGCGATGATGGAGATGCCTTGCAGCCTGGAAGGGCGGAGCCTGATCTGCGCGCCGCGCAGCGCCGACGCCGCCCGGGCCGCGCAGGAACTGACCACGGCCGAGCGCGCGCTGGTGCGCATGGCGGGGATGGGCAGCAACACCAATGCCGCGACCGAGCCCACGGAGCTGCGCCTCGCCGACACCGCAAGGGCCATCGAACAGCTCCGCCGCCGCCAGCCCCAGGGCAGCGCGGCCGCGCCGGCCGATCCGGGCCTTGATCTGGGTGGCATGCTGGGACGGTTGCAGCAGCTGATCCGATGAGCGAGGCCGCCGCGCTCCTGGATCGCATCGCGCGTGGCGAACGTGCCGCCTTGCAGGCGCTGTATCAGGCGCAGTCGGTGCGGCTCTTCGGCGTGGCCATGGCCGTCCTGCGGGACCGGGACGCGGCGGCGGATGCGCTGCATGACGGCTTCGTGAAGATCGCGCGCAACGCCTCGCAATTCGACCCCGCGCGCGGCGTGGCGGAGGCCTGGCTCGGCGCCGTGATCCGCCACGCGGCGCTCGACATCGCGCGCCGGCGCGGACGCGAGATTCCCACCGATGACGCGGCCCTGGGAGACACGCCGGTGGAGGCCGCGCAGCTCGACACGCTGGCCAGTGTCGAGGACACGGCGCGGCTGCGCGACTGCCTGGCGCAGCTGCCGGAGAAGAATCGCCAGGGCATCGTGCTGGCCTTCGTGCATGGGCTTTCGCATCCGCAGGTGGCCGCGCGGCTGGAACTGCCGCTCGGCACGGTGAAGGCCTGGATCCGGCGCGGGTTGCTGGCGCTCAGGGAGTGCCTGGCATGAGCCCCGAGGCCCGCGAGGAATTCGCCGCCGAGTATGTGCTCGGCACGCTGGAGGCGCATGAGGTGGACGCCGCCCGTGCGCTGATGGAACGCGATGCCGGTTTCGCCGCGCTGGTCGCGGATTGGGAGCGGCGGCTGGCGCCCCTGCAAGGGCTGGCCGTGCCCGAAGCGCCGCCGCCCGGCCTCTGGGCGCGGATCGAGGCGACGCTGGACGGCACGGCCCCCTCGCGCCGCTGGCGCTTCGCCTGGCCCGCCTTCGGCATCGGCGCCAGTGCCGTCGCGGCGGGGCTCGCGGCCTTCATCATCCTGCGCCCGCCCGCGCCTGCGCCGCTGATGACCGTGCTGCTGACGAGCCAGGACCAGTCCGCCTTCCTGGTCGAGGCGGAGCGCGGGGAGATCCGCCTCGCCGCCGTCAATCCGCGTGGCGTGGAGGCGGGGCGCGTCATGCAGCTCTGGGCCCTGCCGCAGGGGGCGACGGCGCCGACCTCGCTCGGACTCGTGCCGGAGAGCGGGCGGCTCAGCGTGACACCGCGCGGCATCCGACCGGAGCCGGGCATGCTGATCGAGATCACGCTGGAACCGCCGGGCGGCTCGCCCACCGGGCGGCCGACGGGGCCGATCCTCTTCATCGGGCGCCTGGCTGCGGCGCGGTCCTCCTGATCGGAATTTTTGCCGGCGGCGCTGCATCTGGCCGCACCGCCGGCCCGTAACGGAACCAGCAAGGCGATGGCGCCTTGCCCCGATACGGAGCCAAGACCATGACGAAACCCCTTCGCACCGCGCTGCTGGCCGGCGCCGCCCTCATCGCCGCCGGCGGCGCGCAGGCGACGACGCTGGTGGGCCTCACCGCCGACAACATGCTGGTGCGGATGGACAGTGAGACGCGGCGCGCCGAGCCCGCGCGGCGCATCACCGGCACGGATGGGCGCGTCATCGCCATTGACCAGCGCCCCGCCAATGGCCGCCTCTACGGCGTGACGGAACGCGGGCAGATCGTGACGCTCGATCCGGCCACGGGCCGCGCGACGCCGGTGAGCCGCCTCGACATGCCCTTCGATTTCGGGGGGCGCGCGGTGGCGGATTTCAATCCGGTGCCGGACCGGCTGCGGCTGATGGGCATGAACGGCACCAATTTCCGCGTGAATGTCGAGACGGGCGAGGTGGCGCGGGACGGCACGCTGAAGCATGCGGAGGGGCCGCTCTCCGGCACCACGCCGCGCATCGTGGCCGGCGCCTATATCAACAGCGTGGCCGGGGCGACGGCGACGACGCTCTACACGCTGGACACGCTGCAGAACGCGCTGAACGTGCAGGCGCCACCCAATGACGGCGTGCAGGCGCCGCGCGCGCCGCTCTCGACGCCGCTGCCCACGGGCGTGGCCTTCGACATCCTGACGGAGGGGACGAGCAACACGGCCTTCCTGCTGGCGGGCGGCACGCTGCACACGCTGAACCTGGCCGATGGCGCGGTGTCGCCGCGCGGCGCCGTCACCGGCCTGCCGGTGATGGAAGTGATCGACATCGCGGTGCTGCGCTGAGCACCTGATCCGGCTGCCGCACCCCACCCCCTTTTCCCGGGTGCGGAAGAAGGCGCCGCCGCCCCTCCCCAGCGGGGCGGCGGCTGCCGCTTCACAGCAGCGCGAGCACGCGCGCCGGGCCGCCCGTGCCACCTGCGATGCGCGGCAGCCCGCCCACCAGGGTGGCGCCGGTCGGCGGCAATTCAGCGAGGCCCGCCACGCATTCGATGCCCCAGCGCCCGGCGCCGAGCCAGGCGACATGGAAGGCGAAATCGCGCGAGCCGCCATGGTCGAGCGAGAGGCTGTCCACCGCCACACCCGCCACTCCCCGCTCCAGCAGCAGGGGCGCGACATCGGGCCGGAAGCCGGGGAAGGCGAGGGCGCCGCCCGGCTGCGCGTTGCGGAAGCGGGGCGTCGCCACATGCGCGGCCCAGCCGGAATTCAGCGCCACGCAGGCGCCAGCGGGGATGCGGCCATGGGCGCGCTCATGCGCCGCCACATCCTCGGGTGTCGCGGCGTAGTCGGCATGGGCGGCGGCCTTTGCGCGCACATCCAGCACCACCAGCGGGCAGACCAGCGAGGCGGCGGGAAGGGCGGCGGCATCCGCGCCTTGCGCCGAGAAATGCAGCGGCGCGTCGAAATGTGTGCCGACATGCTCGCCATGGGTGATGCGGTTCAGGTTGTAGCCGTCGCGCGCGATGTTCATCACGCGCTCCACCTGGATCGCGGGGTCGCCGCCGAAGGTGGGGAAATCGGGGGCGAGGACATGCGTCATCTCGACCACGCGGCTGGCGCGGGCGGGTTGCTGTGCCAGGGCATTGGCGGCGGGTGCCGCGGCTGCCAGCGCCATGGCGGCGAGGATGCCGCGGCGCCCCAGCCGCGCGCCGATCCGTTGCATGACGCATGCATCGCACATGGGAACTCCTCCGGGCGGTGATGCGCGAGCCTATCGGCCCCACGCGTGCCAACGCAACGACCGGAAGGCTTGGAGCCGGCCCACCGGCTAAAGCCAGGGCATGACCCATTTCCGCTGCGTCCCCATGGACACCCCCTCCGCCCAACGCTTCCGCGCCACGCGCGTGGATGACCGCGGCGGGCCCGCCCATTCACGCATCGTGGATGGGCCGGGCTTTCCCTGCCGCCATTGCCTGAAGCTGGGCAAGCCGGGTGAGGAGATGCTGCTGGTGAGCTGGGATCTGCCGCTGCCGCAGGGCCCCTACTGGACGCCCTCGCCGGTATTCCTCCATGCGCGCGACTGCGAGGCGGCGGTGGCGGAGGATGCGCTGCCGGAGACGGTGACGGCGAACATGATCGTCTCGCTCCGGCATTACGACGCGGCGGGGATGTGCCTCTACGACCTCGGCATGGTCGGCGCCGGCGATGCGGTGGAAGGCCCTCTGCGCGAGCGGCTGGCGGATCCGCGCGTCGCCTATGTGAACATCCACACGGCGCGGCCGGGCTGCTGGCTCACGCGGGTGGAAAAGCTGCCCTGATCATTCGTGCCGGAGTGCGGTGATGGGGTCGAGGCTCGCCGCGCGCCGCGCCGGGTAGTAGCCGAAGAAGAGGCCGGTCAGCGCCGAGACGGTGACGGCCAGCGCCACCGCATCCCACTGGATCAGGACCGGCCAGCCCGCGACTCCCGCCAGCGTATGCGCGAGGCCGATGCCCACCAGCACGCCCACCGCGCCGCCCAGAAGGGCCAGCAGCACCGCCTCCAGCAGGAATTGCCGCAGGATGTCCCGCCGCCGCGCGCCGACGGCGAGCCTGAGGCCGATCTCGCGCGTGCGCTCCGTGACGCTCACCAGCATGATGTTCATGACACCGATGCCGCCCACCAGCAGCGAGACGGCGGCGACCGCGGCCAGCAGCAGCGAGAGGGTGCGCGCCGAGGCATCGCGCGTGGCGGCGATCTCGCTCAGGTTGCGGATGGAGACGGTGTCCGGCTCATTGGCCGCGACGCGGTGGCGCTGGCGGAAGAACTGGCGCAGTTCCTCCTCCACGTCGCTCATGCTCTCGCCCTCATGCACCTTGACGCTGATGGTGGCCACCGCGCGGGCGAAGGCGCGCGACGCCCCCATCACGCTGCGCCGCGCGGTCCAGTAGGGCATGATGACCACGTCGTCCTGGTCCTGGCCCATCGGGTTCTGGCCCTTGCGGCCGAGCACGCCGATCACCTCGAAGGGGGTGGCGCGGATGCGGACTTCGCGCCCCACGGGGTCTTCGTCGCCAAAGAGGTTTTCGGCGACGGTGGCGCCGAGCAGCACGACCTTGCGGCCGGACATCGCCTCCTCATTCGTGAAGAAGCGGCCTTCCTGCGTGGTCCAGTCATGCGCCACGACATAGTCGGGGTCGGTGGCGACGACGGTGGTGGACCAGTTCTGGTTGCCGGCGACGATCTGCTGCTGCTGGCGGATGGTGCCGGCCGCGACCTGCACGGCGGCGATCTGGCGCGGGATCTCCTGCGCATCGTCCCAGCTCAGATTGGGTCGCTGTCCGGCGCCCATGGAGACGCCGCCCAGCCGCACATTGGCGCCCCAGACGACGAGCAGGTTGGCGCCGAGCGACTGGATCTGCGCCAGCACCTGCTGCCGCGCGCCGGCCCCCACGGCCACGGTGACGATGACGGCGGCCACCCCGATGAAGATGCCGAGCGCGGTGAGCGCCGCGCGCAGCTTGTTCGCGGCGAGTGCGGCGAGCGCGGCCAGCAGCGCCTCGGCCATCGAAAGCCCGGCGCGGCGGCCAGGCGGCAGCGGCGGCAGGGGGGCGACGGAGCGTGCCGCGGGCTCGGGCGCGGGGTGCGGCGCGTTCATTGGAATTTCTGCCGCAGCATGGCCTCGGCATCCACCGGCTGGTAGCGGCTGTCCTCGATCATGCGGCCGTCGCGGAAGCGCAGCGTGCGGCTGGCGAAGGCGGCCACATCGGCATCATGCGTCACGCAGAGGATGGCCACACCCGCGCGGTTCAGCGCCTGGAACAGCGCCATGATCTCCAGCCCGGTGCGGCTGTCCAGCGCGCCGGTCGGCTCGTCCGCCAGCAGCAGGCCCGGGCCATTCACCAGCGCGCGGGCGATGGCGACGCGCTGCTGCTGCCCGCCCGACAGCTGGGAGGGCGTGTGGTGCATGCGGCTTCCGAGGCCCACGCGCTCCAGCGCGATGGCCGCGCGCTCGCGCCGGATGCGGCGCGGAAGGCCGCGATAGAGCATCGGCATCTCGACATTGGCGAGCGCGTCCGAGCGCGGCAGCAGGTTGAAGCTCTGGAAGACGAAGCCGATCTGCTCGCCGCGCAGCGCCGCCACGCGATCGGGCGGGAGGGACGCCACATCCTCGCCCGCCAGGCGGTAAAGCCCGCGCGTGGGCTGGTCCAGGCAGCCGATCAGGTTGAGGAAGGTGGATTTGCCCGAGCCGGAGGGGCCCATCGCGGCGACGAATTCGCCGGGCCCGATCTCGAGGTCGAGCCCCTCCAGCGCCGCCACCACGCCTTCGCCCGACGGATAGTGGCGCGTGAGGTCCCGCGTCTCGATCAGCGCGCTCAAAACAGCGGCCTGGCGGTGGGGGCGCGGGCGGGGGCGGCGCCGGCGCGCTCGGTGCCGATGACGACCTGCATGTCGGGCTGGAGGTCGCCGCTCAGCACCTCGGTGACGTTGCCGTCGGTGAGGCCGGTGCGGATCGAGATGGCGCGGGGCGCGCCGTCGCTCTCCACGACGTAGACGGTGCCGGCGGCGCCGCCGGCCTGGCGCGTCCCACGCGCGGCGGCGAGGCGGGCGCGCTGCTCGGGCGTGAGCACGGCGTTCAGGCGGGATTGCAGGCGCTGCCGGGCGGCCTGGGCCTGCTGGCGCCGCGCCTCGGGCTCGGCGGGCAGGGCGGCCATGCGCTCGCGCATCTCACGGCCCGCGGCCTCCACCTCCTGGCGCTGGGCGGGGGTGAGGTCCGTCATCTCGCGCAGGGCCGCTTCCATCGGGTTCGCGGGTGTGGTGGCCTGGCCTGGCGCGGCGCCCTGGCCCGGCGGGCGCCAGCGCAGCGCGGCGTTGGGCACGCGCAGCGCGTCGGTCCGCTCATCGGTGATGATGCGCAGCGTCGCCGTCATGCCGGGCAGCATGCGGCCCTCGGTGTTCGCGGCGCTGACGACGACGGTGTAGGTGACCACGTTGTTCACCGTGGTGGGGCTGAGACGGATGTCCTTCACCGTGCCGCGCAGGTTCACGCTCGGATGCGCGGCCACCGTGAAGGCGACGTTCTGCCCCGGACGGATGCGGCCGATGTCGCTCTCATCCACCGTCGCCCAGACTTCCATCTCGTTCAGGTTGGCGGCGATGGTGAAGAGGGTCGGCGATTGCAGCGAGGCGGCGACGGTCTGTCCCAGATCCACGCTGCGCGAGACGATGACGCCATCAATGGGGCTGCGGATGGTGGCGAAGCCGAGATTGACCTCCACCTGGCGCAGCTGCGCCGCGCGCTGCTCCGCCGTCGCCATCGCCGCCTCGACCTGGGCGAGGGCGGTGCGCGCGGCGGCCTCGGCCGAGATCAGGTTGGCCTCGGCGCGGAGGATCTGCGCCTGCTGGATCGCGACATTGGCGCGCGCGCCATCGGCGGTGAAGCCGGCGCGCGCGGCGTCGCGCGTGGTGCCCACGGCGGTGCGGCGCAATTCCTCCGTCCGGCGCGCCTCGAACTCCGCGTCGCGCAGCTGTGCCTCCGCGCGGCCGGCCTCGCCGCGCGCGGCCTCCACCGCGGCGCGGGCCTGCTCGGCATCGGCCTGCGCGCGCTCGGCCTGGGCCCGGGCGACGGCGACGGCGGCCTGGGCGGAAAGCGCATCGGCCGCCGCCGCGGCGCGGGTGGCTTCGAGCTGCTGCGTGTCGAGTCGCGCCAGCACCTGGCCGGTGGTCACGCGCTGGTTGAAATCGCCCGGCAGCTCGCGGATCAGGCCGGAGAGCTGACTGCCGACGATGACCGTCACCAGCGGGTTCACGGTCCCGGTGGCGGAGACGACGGCGGTGATGGGTCCGCGATCCACGCTGGCGAGCCTGAGGCGCGGCCCGCTGGCCTGTGTCGTGCCCGGCCAGCTCAGCCCGAATGCCGCCATGGCCGGCTGGCCATAGAGGTAACCCGCGCCGAGCAGCGCGCCGACCGAGACAAGAAGGGCGAGTTTGCGAAGCATGTCTTCTCGAAGCTAAGGCCCGGGTGTAACGCGGTTATGTCGGGATTGGAAAGGATTGTCGCATGCGGGTTCTGGTGCTGGGGGCTGGGGCGCTGGGCGGCTATTTCGGCGGACGCCTGGCCGAGGCGGGCGGCGATGTGACGTTCCTGGTGCGCCCGCGCCGCGCGGCGCAGCTGGCCGAGCGGGGCCTGGTGATCGAAAGCCCCTTCGGCGATGCGCGGCTGCCCGTGAAGACGGTGACGGCCGATGCGCTGCAGCCGGGCTGGGATGTGATCCTGCTCACCTGCAAGGCCTACGACCTGGAGGATGCGATGGCCAGCATCGCGCCCGCCATGGATGCGCGCACGGCCATCCTGCCCGTGCTGAACGGCCTCTCCCATGTCGAGACGCTGCAGGCGCGCTTCGGCGCTGAACGCGTGCTGGGCGGCCTTTGCAAGATCCAGGCGACGCTGACGCCGGATGGCGTGGTGAAGCAGTTGAACGATTGGCGCTGGCTCACTTTCGGCGAGGTCGCGGGGGGCCTGAGCGAACGCGTGACGGCGCTGGAAGCGGCCTTCGCGCAAGCGCGCGGCATGGAGGCGAAGGCGGTGCCGAACATCGCCCAGCGGATGTGGGAGAAGCTGGTGCATCTCGGCACCAGCGCGGTGGGCACGGTGCTGATGCGCGCGAATGTGGGTGAGATCGTCCGCGGTGGCGGTGCGGCCTGGCTGCGGGAGATCCTGGCGCGCAACGCGGCCATCGCCGCCCATCATGGCCACCCGATGCCCGACGCCTTCATGGCAGAATACCGCGCGCTGTTCAGCGAGGCGGGCAGCGCCTACGCCACTTCGATGCTGCGCGACATCGAGGCGGGGAACCGCATCGAGGGCGAACACATCCTGGGCTTCATGGCCGAGGCCGCGAAGCGCGCCGGCATCGAGACCGCGATCCATGACGCGGCGGCGCTGAACGCCCGCGCCTATGAGCAGAGGCGCGCGGCTAACCGCCTGCCGTAAGCGCGCGCAGCGCCTCGACCTGCACCTTGCCGAGCGCGGTGCGCGGCAGGGCCGGCACGCGCAGGATGGCGCGCGGGTGTTTGAAGCGCGCCAGCGTCGCCTCGAAGCGCGCCGCGATGGCGGCCTCGTTGAAGCCGGGCTCCGCCACGATGACGGCGACGGGCACCTCACCCCAGCGCGGATCGGGCCGGCCGATGATGGCGTATTCGGTGAGGCCGGGAACCTCGGCCAGCACGCGCTCCAGCTCGGCCGGATAGATGTTCTCGCCGCCCGAGATGATCACGCGCTTCAGGCGATCGGTGAACCAGAAGCGGCCGGCCGCGTCCTGGATTCCGACATCGCCGGTGCGGAACCAGCCCTCATGCAGCGCCTCATCCGTGGCGTCCGGGCGCGCCCAATAGCCGGCCATGACGTTGGCGCCGCGGATCTCGATCTCGCCCGGCGTGCCGTGCGGGGCCTCCGTCCCATCGCCCAGCATGATCCGGGCGTCGCAGAGCGGCGCGGCGCGGCCGATGGAGCCGGGCGCGGCCCATGCCTCCTCGCGCGTCTGCGCGATGGCGATGGGGCTCGTCTCCGTCATGCCATAGACCTGCTGGACCGGGATGCCGCGCGCGTGAAAGGCCTCGATGAGCGCGAGCGGCACCTCGGAGGAGCCGGCGCCGATGGCGCGCAGCGAGGAGAGGTCGGCCGCGGCCCATCGCGGGTGGCGGATCAGCGCCGTCATCACCGCGGGTACCAGCAGCGTCAGGGTGGGGCGCAGGCGCTCCACCGCGTCGAAGAAGGCGTCGGGATCGAATTTCGGCAAAACCGTCACGCGCGCGCCGGCCAGCAGGGCCGGCACGGTCTGGATGTTGAGGCCGCCCACATGGAAAAGCGGCAGCACCGTCAGCACATGATCGGTCGGCGCCAGGTCGAAGATGCGGCGCGCGTTCTCGGTATTGGCATGGAGTGCCGCGCGGCTCAGCATCGCGCCCTTGGGCCGGCCCGTGGTGCCGGAGGTATAGCCGATCAGCAGCGCGTCGCAGGGCGTGGCCGAGGGCATGGCATGCGGGGTGACCGCGCCCGATGCCGGGCCCTCGCGCAGCAAGGCGAGGCCGGCATCGCCCGCGATCCATTGCAGCTCCTCGGCGGCGAGGCGCCAGTTCAGCGGCACCAGAACCGCGCCGATGCGCTCGCAGGCAAAGAGGCAGGCGAGCATGCCGGGATCATTGAGGCCGATCCAGCCGATGCGGTCGCCCGCCCGGATGCCCTCGCCGCGCAGCAGCGCCGCCTCGGCCTCGATGAGCGGCGTGAGGGCCTGGAGGTCGAAGCCCTCCATCAATCCGTCTCGCCCTTCTCGTAGAGCGCTTCGCGGCCGATGCGGTCCACGCAGAGCTCGGCCGTCCAGGGCAGCATGAGGCTGCCGCAGCGGCTGTCGCGGTAGATGCGCTCCAGCGGCAGGGTCTTCAGCATGGCCTGGCCGCCGCAGGTGCGGACGGCCTTGGCGGCGAGCGCATTGGCATTCTCCATCACCGTGTTCTGCGCGGCCAGCGCGCGCAGCATCTGCTCCTTCGAGGGGTCGGGCCCGGCTTCGCTGATCGCCTGGAACCAGAGCGCCTTCGTCTGTTCCAGCATGATGCGCATCTCGGCAACGGCGATCTGCTTCGTCGGATACATGCGCCGCTTCACGGGTGGCGTGCCGGGCTGCTCGCCGCGCAGGTAGCGCACGGTGAAGTCATAGGCGGCCTGGGCGAGGCCCATATAGGTGGGGGTGAGGGTCATGAACATGTGCGGCCAGCGGGAGGCGGCCTGGAAGTAGAGGCCGGGCGGCATGAGAGCCGCGCTTTCGGGCACGAAGACATCCTTGAAGATGAGGTTGCGGCTGACCGTGCCGCGCATGCCCAAGGGGTCCCATTCGCCCTCGACGGAAACACCCGGCGCGTCCTTCGGGATGGCGAGGTAGAGCGTGTCGCGGCGGGAGAGCTTTTCCTCGCCATGCATCTCGGTGCAGAGGATGCCGTAGCAATCCGCATGGCCGGAGAGGGAGGCGAAGATCTTCTTGCCGTTGATGCGGAAGCCGCCCTCGACCGGCGTGGCCGTGGTGCCGAAAGCGACGGTGCCGGCGGCCGCGGCTCCGCCCTCCGAGAAGGGCTGCGAGAAGACCGCGCCGCGCTCCAGGATGTGCGCGTAATGCAGCTTCCGGCGGGCGTGATGCAGGGCGCGCGTCGCCTCATCCATCTGCAGATCGTCGGTCAGCAGGCCGGTCCAGAGCGTGCTGCAGACATGCATGTTCCAGGTGAGCGCCGTCGCGCCGCAATAGCGGCCGAATTCGGCGGCGGCCAGGCAATAGGCGCGGAAATCGGCGCCCATCCCGCCATCCTCGGTGGGGATGCAGATGCCGAGCCAGCCGTCGCGGCGCATGTCGTCGTAATTGTCGGTGGGGAAGCGCGCCTCGCGGTCCCAGCGGGCGGCGCGCGGCGCCAGGACGCGCGCGCCGAATTCGCGGGCGCGGGTGGTGAGCTCCGCCTCGAAGGGCGAGAGGCGGAAGCCGCGCGGATCGAAGATCGGCGCATCGGCGGTCACGGGCAGCGGCATGTCCATGGGGGCTTCCCTTCTCAGCGCAGGAAATCGAGGAGCGCCGCATGGAAGGCGTCGGGCGCCTCCAGCGGCAGGAGGTGGCCGGCGCCGGGGATCACGGTGAAGCGGGCATCGGGCATCGCCTCGGCCATCCGGGCCATGCCGCGGGGTGGCGCGGTCTGGTCGGCCTCGCCGGCGATGAGCAGGGCGGGCTGCGTCACCTGCGGCAGATCGGCGCGGCGGTCGAAGCCGGTCAGCGTGGCGAGCGTGATCCGATAGGCGGCCTCGTCCACGCTGGCCATGGCGGCGATGGCGGCGGGCGCCGCGCTGGGATCCGCCGCGGGGCCCAGCATGGTCGGCACCAGCGCCGCCGCCACGCCCGCCATGCCAAGGCCCTCATCCAGCGGCTTCTGCCGCGCGGCGAGGAAGGCCTCGCGGAAGGCGGGGTCGCGGCTGCCGAAGGCGGGTGAGCTCGCCACGATGACGAGCCGCCGTACGCGGCTGGGATGCCGGAGCGCGAGTTCGAGGGCGATCATGCCGCCCAGCGAATGGCCCACCACATCGGTGGGCCCGTCCAGCAGCGCCGCCGCCGCATCGGCCAGTTCCGGGAAGCGCGTCAACGCCGGGCGCGTGCCGTCATAGCCCGGCATGTCCATGGCGATGACCGGGCGGGGCGCGAGGGCCGCGACCGTCGGCGCCCAGAGGGAGGCGCGGCCGCCGATGCCATGCAGCAGAAGGGCCGGCGTCACAGCAGCACGCCTTCGCGCACCACATCCTCGCCATCGAGCGAGATGGTGGTGTTGAAGACAGGGATGTCGAAATGCCCCTCGGTGAAGCGGCCGGCGAATTCATTGGCGCCCGTGCTGAACAGGAAATTGCCGGCCACGGCGCGCAGCTCGGTGCCGTTCGTGTCCTCCCGGTCGTAGAAGGTGAGCGCCTCGTAGCGCGCGGCGCGGTTCAGGCCCCAGCCGACATGGCTCACCGCATAGGCCGCCCGGTCGCCCCAGGCTTCGAGGTAGCGGCGCATCATCTCCGCATCGGCGCCCTTGCCCTCGATGCGGGTGATGTGGTCGTCCTCGATGGTCAGCGTGACCGGGCGCTCGATGTAGCGCTTGAAGGTGAGGTTCACGTCGCCCGCATCGAGCACGAGCCGCCCCTCGACCGAGCCCGCGCGCGGGAAGGCGACGAGGATGCCGCCCGGCCAATGGGCAATGGTGCCCGGCCGGTCGGTCCAGCCCCAGACGCCCACGCTGGGCGCGCCCTCCATGTTCACCTGCAGGTCCGTGCCGGCGGCGGAGGTGACATGCATGCGCTTCGCCGCCCGGGTGCGCTTCACCGCCGCCTTGGCCTGGGCCTCGTCCGCATCCTGTGGCACCAGGCGTTCGAGGGCGTCCGGGTGCTCGTTGCTGACCATGAGCACACGGCTGCCCGCGCCCAGGATCTGCTTGAGCTCGGGGGCATGCAGCAGCCCTTCGACGGTCAGGTCCACGATGAAGGGGCAGGCGGCAAGGGCGGCCAGCGCCGCGGGATGGCCCGCGATGGCGCGCGAAGCGCCGGTGGATCGGATCGGGACCGGCGCGGTCTGAGGCGGGGTCGGGAGAGATATCCGGATGAATCGGGCACCGATTCGTGCCAGCGCGGCCTCGGCCAGCGCGATGTTCAGCGGCCGGGAACGGCTCTCGGTGAGCAGGCAGGCGAGATCGCCCGGGGCGAGCTTGCAGCGGCGGAACACGGCCTCAAAGGCTGAGATCCAGGCGGGTTCGAGGGTCGGAAGGAACATCCGGGTCTCCCATTTTGGGAGAGGGTAACACATGAATTTTCATATGTCAGGCATCCGTATTTCCCCGTAATTGCATGCCCGCGAAACGGGATGACATGTTTCGGAAACTGTATGACCCCGAGGAAGACATGGACGCGCCTGGGACGGAACGTTTCGTTGACGACTATCTGCTCTATCTGATGGCGCGTGCTTCACACGCCATCTCCTCGGAATTTCACACGAAATTGCGAAAGGAGGGCGTCTCCGTGCCGGTCTGGCGCGTCCTGGCGACGCTCTCCGGCAGCCCGGGCGAGACGGTGACGGGCCTGGCCGAGGCCTGCCTGCTGCAGCAGCCCACCATGACCAAGCTGCTGGACCGCATGGTGCGCGACGGCATCGTCAAGCGCATGCCCGATGCGCGCGACCGCCGCGTCGTCCGCATCCAGATGCTGCCGCGGGGCGAGCAGATGGTGAAGAGCCTGCTGGTCGCCGCCAAGGCGCACGAGGCCGAGGTGCTGGCCCGCTTCCCGGCCATTGACCGCATGCAGCTCAAGCAATTGCTGCGCGCCATGATGACCAAGCCGCCCAAGGTGCGGCGCAGCGCGATGGCGGCGTGAGGCTGCCCTCGCCGGACCGGCTGGGCGGGATCGTCCTGATCCTGCTCGTCGTCTCGGCGCTTGTGCAAATCCTGGTGCTGGTGACGGGGTGAGCCTCGCAAGCGGCCCCGGTCTGGTCTAATTCCAGACTGTGACCCAGCCGACCCCCGATTTCCTCGACCATGACCGCCCGCCCGTGCCCGACCTCGTGGTCCCGCGCGGCGTCATGCCCTTCCACCTCGACAACAAGCCGGTGCGCGGCCGGCTGGTACGCCTCGGGCCGCTCGCCGATGCGCTGCTGTCGCGCCACGCCACGCCCGATGCGGTCACGCGCCTCCTCGGCGAGGCGATGGCGCTGACGGCCGGCCTCGCCGCCGCGCTCAAGTATCGCGGCAGCTTCTCGTTGCAGGCCAAGAGCGATGGCCCCGTCTCCATGCTGCTGGCCGACTGCACCGACCAGGGCGAATTGCGCGGCTATGCCCGCGCCGATGCCGAGCGCGTCGCGCATTACGGCAAGAATGTCTCGGCGCGCGCGCTGCTGGGCCGCGGCTACCTCGCCTTCACCTGCGACCAGGGCGAGGAGATGGAGCGCTACCAGGGCATCGTCGGCATCGAGGGCGCGGACCTCGCCGAGATGACGGGCAACTACTTCGCCAGTTCCGAGCAGCTGCGCAGCCATGTGCGCCTCGCCTGCGCCCGCACCGAACAGGGCTGGCGGGCGAGCGCCTTCATCATGGAGCGCATCGCGACCGAGGGCGGCACGGCCGAGCCGCTGGACGCGGAGGCGCAGGAGGAGGCCTGGCGCACCGCGATCGTGCTGGCCGGCACGCTGACCGATGCCGAATTGCTGGATGACGCCCTGCCGCCCGAGACGCTGCTGCACCGCCTGTTTTCGCTGGAGGGGCTGGAGCTCGGCCAGGCCCGCGCGCTGGCCTATGGCTGCCGCTGCTCGCGCTCGCGCCTCGCGCAGGTGCTGGAGGGCTTCCCCGTGCCCGACCTCGACCACATGGCCGAAGCCGGCGTCATCACCATGACCTGCGAATTCTGCAACTATGGCTTCCGCTTCGACCGCGAGGCGATTCGCGGGAAAGAGGCCTGAGACCCCCGGGAGGTTCCGCCATGCCGCATCCTCGGCGCGCCCTGATCCTGCTGCCCGCGACGCTCGCGGCCTGCGCCTCGACGCCGCCGGCGCCGCGTGAGGACGGGCCGCCCATCACCTATCGCCACCTGACGCAGATCCGCCTCGATGTCGCGCGCATCGACATCGAGGACCGCATGCCGGCGCCGGGCCCGAACGATGCCGGCCGGGACATGAACCCCACGCCGGCCCAGGCGGTGCGCATCATGGGGCAGGACCGGCTGGCCGCCTTCGGCACCGAGCATCACGCGCGCTTCAGCGTGACCCGCGCGCAGATCATCCGCACCCGCAACCAGGGCGGCGGCGGCGTCTTCTCAAGCGACCCGGGCGAGCGCCTGCTCTGCCAGCTCACCGCGCGTGTGGACATCCTGGGCGAGAATGACCGGCGCCTGGGCTTCGCCGAGGCGTCGGCGGAGCGGTCGCGCAGCATCGAGAGCACGGCGGCCGCGCGCCGCGCCGGGGCCGAGAGCCTGCTGCGCCAGACCATGTTCGAGCTGAACACCGAGTTCGAGTTCCAGATTCGCCGCGCGCTGCGTCCCTATCTGGTGGACAATGCCGCCGCGGCCCCGCCCGCGCCCGTCGCCCGTGAGGAGCTGCCCCGCACATGATCACCTTCTCCAACCCGGATGGCGTCGCGCCGCCCGCCTCGCGCTACTCGCATGCGGCGCTGGTCGAGGGGCCGGGCCGGCGCCTGGTGCTCTCGGGTCAGGTGGGCATCGCCCCCGACGGGACCATCCCCGAGGATGGCGAGGCGCAGATCGCCCTCGCGCTCGCCAATCTCCGCACGCTGCTCGCGGCGCATGGCATGGGCCCGGCTCACATCGTGAAGCTCACCGTCTTCCTGACAGACACGGCGCTGATCGCGCCCTGGCGCAAGGCCCGTGATGCCGCGATGGAAGGACATGCGCCGACCAGCACGCTGCTGATCGTGGCCGCGCTCGCCCATCCCCGCTTCGTCGTCGAGGTGGAGGCGGAAGCCTTCGCCAGCGCCTGAAAGGCCCATCGCGCATGCTGCTGAACCGCCGTTCCCTCCTCGCCGCGCCAGCCCTGCTGCCGCTGGCGGCCCAAGCCCAGACCGGCGCGCAAACCCCGTGGCAGCCCAACCGGCAGCTGCGGCTCATCGTGCCCTTCTCGCCGGGCGGCAGCACGGATGTGGGCGGGCGCGTCATCGCCGAGCGCCTGACCGAGACGCTGGGCCAGCCCGTGGTGGTGGAGAACCGCACCGGCGCCGGCGGCGGCGTGGGCGTGGAGGCCGCGGCGCGCAGCCCGGCCGATGGCTACACCATGCTGGTCGCCACCAATGGCGTGATGACCCAGGCGCCGCATCTGGGCGTGATGCGCGCCGTGGATGTTCGGCGCGAGCTGGTCTATCTCTCCAAGATCTTCACCACCGATGTAATCGTGGTGGTGCATCCCTCCATCCCGGCGCAGACGCTCCAGGACTTCGTGGCCTATGTGCGGGCGCGGCCGGGGCAGCTCAGCTTCGCGACCTCGGGCGTCGGGTCGGGGACGCATATCTTTACCGAGCTCTTCATGGCGGTGACCGGCACGCAGATGGTGCATGTGCCCTATCGCGGCTCGGGCCAGGCGATGGCCGACCTCGTGAACGGCACGGTGCAGGTGATGCTGGACCAGCCGGCCTCCTCCATCGGCCAGGTGCGGCAGCGCATGATCCGGGCACTCGCCACCAGCGGGCCGGAGCGCATCGCGGTGCTGCCCGACCTGCCGACCTTCCGGGAGGCCGGTTTCGGCGAGGCCACGGTGCAGAGCTGGGGCAGCATCGCGGTGCCCACCGGCACGCCGCAGGCGGCACAGGAGCGCCTTTCGGCGGCGGTGCGCGAGGCGGTGTCCAACCCCGGCGTCATCAGCCGCATGGCGGCGGCGGGCCTGGTCGCGGTCGGCAATACGCAGGCCGAGATGACGCAGTTCGCGGCCCAGGAATTCGATCGCTGGGGCCAGGTGATCCGCGCCCGCAACATCCGGGTGGATTGAAGGTGGTCAGGCGGCCTCGAGCAGGCCGCCCAGCTCCGCCGCGTCCGGATCCTCCACGGCGAGCGGATCGCGTGGCAGCACGCGATGCGTCAGCACCATCCGCGCCAGCGCCGCGCGGCTCGCATCGTCCGTCTGGGCTGCCTCCCAGGCCAGGGCGGCCGCGCTGGTCAGGTGATAGAGCGCACTGGCGGCGGCGCGGGCCAGGGCGGGGTCGGCCTGGGCGCGGTCCAGCAAGGTCGCGGCGCGCGCCAGCGCCTCGGGCAGGCCCGGGAGCGGCGCCTCGGCCTGGAGGCGTGTGATCAGGGCTTGCAGTGCTTCGAAGCCGCGCTCGCGCTCGGCCGCGCGCAGCACGTCGAGGGCGATGATGTTGCTCGTCCCCTCCCAGATGCTGCCCAGATGCGCATCGCGCAGCAGCCGCGCCTCGGGCCATTCCTCGATGTAGCCGCAGCCGCCGCGCACCTCCATCGCATCGCCCGTCACCTGGCGCGCGTCGCGGCAGGCGCGGAACTTCACGAGCGGTGTCAGGATGCGCAGCAGCGCATAGGCACCCTCCTCGCCGGCGTCGGAGCGGCGCAGCGCCTCGGCGGTGGTGAAGACCATGGCGCGGGCCTGCTCGGCGCGCAGCAGCATCTTGGCGAGCTGGCGGCGCATCAGCGGCATCTCGATGAGGCGCTTGCCGAAGGCGCGGCGGTTCCGGGCGACGAAGAGCGCCTCGGTCAGCGCGCGGCGCATCATCCCCGCCGCGCGCACCGCGTTGGAGAGGCGCGAGGAATTCACCATGTCGGCCATCTGCTTGAAGCCCGCCTCGGGGTCGCCGATCAGCCAGGCGCGCGCGCCCTCCAGCCGGATCTCGCCGCTCGCCATGGAGCGGGTGCCGAGCTTGTCCTTCAGCCGGACGATCCGATAGGCGTTCGGCGTGCCATCCGGCAGGGTGCGCGGCAGCAGGAAGAGGCCGACGCCCTTGAGGCCCGCCGCACCGCCGCCGCGCCGCGCCAGCACCAAAGCCAGTTCCGCATCGGGGTTCGAGCAGAACCACTTGTCGCCATAGAGCAGATGCGTGCCGTCATTGGCGGGCTCGGCCGTCACGGCGGTGGCGGCGATGTCGGAGCCAGCGCCCTGTTCCGTCATGAACATCGCGCCCTGGTGCAGCGCATCCATGTCCTGGCTCGCGAGCAGGGGCAGGTAGCGGTCCACCAGCTCCGGGCTGCCGAAGCGGCGCAGCGTGCGGGCCAGACTGTCGGTCATGTTGACCGGGCAGAGCAGGCCGAATTCCGCCTGGGCGAAGAGGAAGGTCAGCGCGTATTTCGCCGCCGGCGGCAGGGGCGCGGGCCAGCCGAAGACGCCGGGGCGGTGGCTCATGCTGGTCAGGCCGAATTCGCCGAAGGCCAGGCGCTCCATCTCGCGATAGGCGGGGTGGTAGAGGATGCTCTGCTGGTCCTCGCCGCGCCGCGTGCGGTGCACCAGCTCGGGCGGGTTGCGGTCCGCCGTGCCAGCCAGCGCGTCCAGCTCGCCGCCCGCCAGCGCGCCCAGCCGGTCGAGCTGTGGCAGCAGCACGGCGAGAAGCTCCGCCGGCAGGTAGAGCGGCAGCAGCCGGCCGAAGGCCGGGTCGGCGCGCCAGAGGTTCTGGCCGGCCGCGTCGGGCACGGCTTCCGGGCCCGCGGGGGTGCCGATGGGCTGCATGTTCATGGGGCGTTTCCTGTCCTGACCTCCCCGAAGGCTAGGGTTGCCCAAAGCGAGGCTCAAACGATTTCTCGGGCGCTTGCGTTGAGTTAGGCTCAAGCCATGGCCCATCGCGCGCTGCCCCCGCTGACCGCCATCCGCGCCTTCGAGGCGGCGGCGCGGCACCTCTCCATGACCGGCGCGGCGCGTGAACTGGCGGTGACGCCGGGCGCCGTCAGCCGCCAGATCCGTGAGTTGGAGCAGAGCCTGGGTGTCACGCTCTTCCTGCGCCAGCCGCAGGGCCTGGTGCTGACCACGGCGGGCGGGACGCTCTCCGCTGGCGCGGGTGAGGCGCTGGATCGTCTGGCCCTCGCCACCGGCCGCGCGCGGCTCGGGCGGGGGCGGCCCATCGCGGTCGGCGTCTATGGCTATTTCGCCTCCCGCCTGCTGTTCCCGCGCCTGCGCGCCCTGCAGCAGGAACTGCCGGACCTCGTCGTCGAATGGCACAGCAGCTCCAGCCCGCTCGACCTGCTGCCCGCGCGCTTCGATGCGGTGATCGCGGTGAGCGAGCCGCAGGGCATGCCGGGCCTGGCCGTGGTGCCGCTGGTGCCGATCACGACGCTGCCGGTCTGCGCGCCGCAATGGCTGGAGGGCGGCGCGCCGGACTTCGCGCGCATCCCCCTGTTGCATTCGCGCTGCCGGCCGGATGACTGGCGGCGCTGGCTGAACCATGCGGGGCAGGCGAAGCTGCCGCTGCGCGGCGGCAGCACCTTCGAGAGCATGAACGTCGCCATCGAGGCGGCGGCGCAAGGCATGGGCGCGGTGATCGCGATCGAGGCGCTGCTGGGCCCGGATCTGGAGCGCGGTGCGGTGGTGCCGGCGCACCCGCTGCGGCGGCCGACGCGGCGGCACTTCACGTTGCAATATGAGTCGCGCCATGCCGGCAACCCGGATGTGCAGGCGCTGGCAGGCTGGCTGCAGGCGCAATTCGCCGGCTGACCCGCGCCTCAGGCGGCCGAGATCGCCCAGCCCCCCGCGGTGACGGCCAGCCCCGCCAGGAGCGGCCCGAGCATCCCGCCCTGGAACCGCATCCAAGCGAGCGCGCCCAGCACGCCCGCGGCGCGCGCCCACCAGGGAATGCCGGCGAGCGCGCCCCCCGGCGCCAGGATGGCCAGCATGATGAAGGCGGCCAGCGTGGCGAGCGCGACGGAGGCCGCCCACCGCACGAAGGGATGATCGGGGCGCAGCCGGCCCGCCACCAGCAGCCCCGCCGCGCGCAGCAGCGCGCAGGCCAGGATCAGCAGGATGAGCGCGAGGTCAGCGCCGGCCACGCCGCTCCCCCCAGAGGAAGGCCAGCGTTCCACCCAGGAGGCCCGCCGCCAGGAGCCCCCAGGCGGCGGGCAGCAGCAGGGCGAGGGGTGCCGCGCAGCACCCCGCGATCACCGCGCGGCGGCCGGGCGGCACGCGCACCTCATGCGCCAGGATCAGCGTGAAGTAGAGCGGGTTCACCAGCAGCATCAGCGCCAGCACCGGCCCTTGCAGCAGGGGCGCGATGGCATGGCCGAGGATGGTGGCGCAGCCGGCCACCAGCCAGGAGGTGAGGCCGAAGCCCAGGAACCAGGCGAGGCGCTGGCCTTCCGCCAGGCCGGGCAGCCGCCGCATCGCCATGGCCCACGGTGTCACGGCGATGAAGGGCAGCGCCCACCAGCGTCGTGGCCCGCCGCCGAGCCAGGGCGAAAGGGCGACCGCCATGGGCAGGAAGCGCGCATTGGCGGTGGCGGCGCCCAGCACCGCCGGCAGCGCGCCGCCGGGCAGGTTCACGGCCGCCACCAGCACCATCTGCCCGGGCATGCCATAGACCAGGAGCGCCGCGGCCAGCCCCCAGCCGAGGCCGAGCCCCGCCGCCTGCACGGCCGCGCCGAAGGCCAGGAAGGTGGCCGCCATGGCGAGCGCGGGCGCGCCCAGCGCCTCGCGGCAGGCGGTGCGGAAGGTCATGGAAGCGAGCCTGCCACCAGGCCCGCGCCGCTACCAGCGCAGCGTCCTGAGCGCGGCGATGGGCGCCTCGCCCTCCTCCGCCAGCACATGGGCGAGCAGGCCGGGCGAGGGATCATGGCCATGCGCGTCGGCGGTGAGGCCGGTCAGCGCCCAGAGGCTGTCGATGCCGGCATTGCGCGCGCCGGCGAGGTCGGTGTGCGGCGTGTCGCCCACGGCCACCACGCGGCTCTTGTCGGCGATGCCGAGCAGGTCCAGCACGGGGCCATAGACGGCGGGGTCGGGCTTGCCGGCCTCGAAGACGTCGCCGCCCCATTCCAGATAGACATCGGCCAGCGCCCCGGCGCAGAGCAGGCGCTCGCCCGCCACCATCACGGCGCGGTCCGGGTTCACGCAGAGCATGGGCAGGCCCGCCTCGAAGCAGGCGCGCAGTTCGTCGCGATAGGGCTCGACGGAGATGGATCTCCGCTCCGGGTCAGGGCCGGTGTTCAGCAGGAAATCGGCATCCTCGGGGCGGGAGACGAGTTCGGCCGCGCCATCCTCGACAACCGAGAGGTCGCGCTCCGGCCCGATGTGATAGGCGCGGCGGCCGAGCTTGGCGAACCAGGGCAGGTCGCGCTGCTTGAGCCAGAGCCAGGAGACCTCGCCCGAGGACATGATGCCCGCGTAAAGGTCCCGGCCGACGCCCATGCCGTCCAGCATCTTCTGGATGAACCAGCCGCGGCGGGGCGCATTGGTGAGGAAGACGACGCGCTTGCCGCGCGCCTTCAGCTCGGCCAGGCAGTCGAGCACGCCGGGATAGGGCTGGCGCCCGTCATGCACCACGCCCCAGAGGTCCAGCACGTAGCCGTCATAGCGGTCGGCGAGGGGGGCGAGGTTTTCGTAGATGTGGATGGTCATGCGCCGGTGCCTACCGCATCGGCGACATGGGCGAAACCGTCCCGGGCCAGCAGGGCGGCCAGTTCGCGCCTGATGCGGCCGATCAGCGCCGGCCCGCCATAGGCGAAGCCGCTGTAGAGCTGCACCAGCGAGGCGCCGGCGCGAATCTTGGCGTAGGCCTGCGCGCCGTTGGAGATCCCGCCCGCGCCGATCAGGACGAGGCGGCCGGCGGCGATCTTGTGGGCGCGGGCCAGCATTTCCGTGGAGCGTTCGAAGAGGGGCGCGCCTGAGAGCCCGCCCGCCTCACCCTTGTGCGGGGAGCGCAGCGTCTCCGGCCGGGCGATGGTGGTGTTGCTGATGATGAGGCCGGCCACGCCGCGCGTGACGCAGACCTCGATGATCGGCGCCAGCGCGTCCTCCGCGAGATCGGGGGCCAGCTTCACCAGCACGGGCTTGTCGAGGGCGGGGGGCGCGACGGCGTCCAGGATGGAGGCGAGCCGCGCCTCGCCCTGCAAATCGCGCAGGCCGGGCGTGTTGGGCGAGGAGATGTTGATGGTGACATAGTCCGCCAGCGGCGCGACGGCGCGGCAGAGGGCGGGGTAGTCCCGCTCGGGGTCGGCGCCTTCCTTGTTCACGCCGACATTGGCACCCAGGACGCCGGGCAGCGGCCGCGGCAAGTCACGGAGGCGGGCGAGGTAGGAGTCGAGCCCGGCATTGTTGAAGCCCATGCGGTTGATCACCGCCGCGTCCTCGGTCAGGCGGAAGAGGCGCGGGCGCGGGTTGCCTTCCTGGGGGCGGGGGGTGACGGTGCCCGCCTCGACGAAGCCGAAGCCCAGGCGCAGCAGGGGCAGGATGGCCACCGCATCCTTGTCGAAGCCGGCGGCGAGGCCGATCGGATTGCGGAAATCCAGGCCGAAGGCGCGGGTGGCGAGGCTCGGCGCATCGGCCGCCTCGTCCCGGCCCGCGAGGCCCATGGCCAGCGCCTTGAGGGCTATTCCATGCGCGGTTTCGGCGTCGAGGCCACGCATCAGGGGCATGAGGGCGGAGGCAAGGGAGGGCGTCATGCCGCGCTGCATAAAGCCAAATCGCCGCGAAACGAAATCGGCCTTGCGTTGACAGCCCGGCCCCGGAACGCGACACGGGATACCACACACGGCAAAGGACAAGATGGTGCGCGGCCCGCTCCTGCTCATGGCAGGCATCGGCCTGTTCGGGCTGCTCGATGCCAACAGCAAGCTGCTGGCGGGCGATTTCGCGGCGGCGCAGGCCATCTTCCTGCGGCATGCGGTGCTGCTCGGGCTTCTGCTGGCCTTTCGTGGCGCCTTCGGCTGGCCGGGCGGCCCACTGCTGACGGCGCATCCCTGGCTGCACGGCTTGCGCGCCTGCACCATGCTGACGGCCGGCCTCACCTTCTATGTCGCGGTGCGCTACCTCAGCCTGGCCGATGCCTATCTGATCTTCTTCACGGCGCCTTTCATGACGCTGATCCTGGCGCGGGTCTTCCTGAAGGAGCAGGTGCCACGCGCGGCCTGGCTGTGGTGCGGCGTGGGCTTCGGCGGCGTGATGATCGCCCTCGCCCCGCAACTGGGCGAGGGCGGCAGCCTCTACGGCTTCGCCTGCGCGCTTCTGGGCACCATCGCCTATGCGGCGAACATCACGCTGAACCGGAGCCTGCGGGTGGAGCCCGGAATCGCGCGGCTGGTTTTCTGGCCCTCGCTCTTCGGCGTGGTGGCGACGGGGCCCTTCGCCGTGGCCTACTGGGCGCCGCCCGACGCGGTGGAATGGGCGCAGCTGCTGCTGAACGGGCTGCTGGCGGGCGGCGCCACCATCCTGCTGGCACTCGCCTTGCGGCACAGCAGCCCGGCGCGGCTGGCGCCCTTCGAGTTCATCGCGCTGCCGCTCTCGGTCTCGCTCGACCTGCTGGTCTTCGGCAATGCGCCGGGGATCGAGGTCATCCTGGGCGGACTCGTCGTGGTGGCGGCCTGCGTGATGAGCGAGCGCGCCGTCTCACGCGCGCGTCAGGGGATGTCCGCCGGGAAGGCGTGACGGCCATCGGCGCCGAGCGGCGCGGGGATGGCGCGGCGGATCGCGGAGAGCGGCAGGGGCGCGTAGAGATGCGGGAAGAGGCCCGGGCGGCTGCCGCCCGAGGCCGGTTCCCATTTCAGCGCCGCGCCCAGGGCCGCCGCCTCGGCCTCGATCATCCAGAGGTCGGTGACACCCGCGCGGTGCTTGGCGGCGCTGGCGCGCAGCTGCGCGGCGGTCGAGAAGTGCAGGAAGCCGTCGCGCCGGTCATCGGCGCTGCCGTGATAGGCTCGGGCGGCTTCGGCCGCGCGCCAATCGGCCTCGCGCACCAGGGTGTAGATCAGGGTTTCCATTCCCGCCCTGTATCACGCCCCGTCGAGCCGGTAGAAGGCGAGGCCGCCCGCCTCCAGCGTCGGGATGCGGCCGAGCGACCAGGCGGGCTGGCGCAGCAGGTCATGCCAGAGCAGCGCACCGCGCGTCGCATCCGGCAGGGCGCCGCGCAGCGCGCGGCCGGCGATGCGCCGGCAGACGCTGAGCGCGGCATCGCCCTCGATGGGCGCGGTGAAGAGCGCGTGGCGCTCATGCCGCGGGTGGCGCACCGGGAACTGGAAGGGCGCGCGCAGCACGGCGATGACGGCGCGCGGCAGCGTCTCGGGCGCCGCATCGGCGGCGAAGCGCGTGCGCGCCTCGGCACTCGCCAGCGCGGCGCGGGCGCGGTTCAGCGTGAGGCAGGCCAGCGCCTCGATGGCGCGGACCGGGCGCTGGCCGGCCTCGGCATAGAGGATGCGGGCCAGCAGCTCCTCGGCGGCGGCCTGGGCGGCGAGGCGGGCTGGGGAGGGGCCCGGGTCGGAATGCGTGCTCACTTGTCGTTCTCCTGGTCGCGACGGACGTTCTCGATCTTGTTTTCGATGCGCAGCAGCTGCTCGGAGAGGCGCCGATCCACGTCGCGGATCAGCGAGAGCGGCACATAGGTCCGCGCCACTTCGAGCTTGAAGGCGGCCAGTTCGTCCCGCGTGCGGGAGAGGCCGTCATCATGGCGGGAGGTGCCCTTCTCGATCCGGCGATCCAGGTCGCGCTTGATGCCGAGCAGCAGCCAGTAGAGCCCGGCGATGACGGGCGCCTGGGCGGCATCCATCCACCAGAGCGATGGGGTCATGGGATCCATGGGGGGCCTCCTTGCGGGCGGGCGCGCGCATCGCCACAAACGGGGCGCGCGGAGAAATCGTGAATGTGGAATGAGCCGTATCTGGAAAGCTGCTGCCGCTCGGCCCTGCACCGGCTGACGCTGGTGGGGCCGCATGGCCGCCCGCCGGGCCTGGCGGACCAGCCCTGCCTGCTGCGGCTGCAAGGCATGGGCCTGGCCGAGGAACGGCCGGATGGGCGCTTTGCCATCACCGCGCCCGGGCGGGCGCGGCATGCGAGCGAGATCCTGAAAAAGTCAGCCTGAGGCTAGAGCGCGCTGCCCCTCGACCCCGGCAGGCGACTTGTCCCCTGCACCCCCCTTCGGTGTCAGGGGCGAGAGCGGGTATGGGCGCGGACCGGATGTCCATCGCGCTGGTAGCCCTGGACATGGACGGGGCCGCCGGCCGCATCATCCTCTTCCAGCATCCGTCTCCATGCTTCGCGCTTCTCGGCGTCCAGCGCAGCCCGGCGATCGGCGGCCAATTGACGGTGATCGGCACCGCGGCGGTATTCCTCGCCGCCCATCAGATATTCCGTTACATGCTGCCGGGGCACGCGGCTCCAATCCGGGTTGGGCCAGTTCCATCGCGATTCGTCAGGCGAAGGGTTGGCCCTCCAATCGTCTCTTGGAAGCCACATGGCGCCGACTATGCCACCGGATCCATTGCGAGGACTGCGGTTTATCGCTTCGCGTGACAATCGCAGCACATCCTCGAAGCTTGTCGCCTGCAAGCCAATACTGATTCCCAGCAGGTTGTTCCGCCGGTCCATCGCTGTCGCGGCGACGTGATTGATAACGTCGCTGCCCTGCCCCAACATATCTCGCCGCACCGCGCTCATCTGTCCCTGGATTTCATGTAGCTCGGCGAGGCTCCCGGCCGTGTCTGGCCCCATGCGACGGGTCATCTCGGCGACCCAACGATGTGCCGATACGCATCCGCAGGTCCGTTGACCCGTCCCGGAAGGAAGGACGCGATCGCTTCGTTCGTGGCCACCGGGATCGCGAAGGCATTCAAGGCAGGATTCTAAGCCATGACTGCCGCGCGAAGACGCCGGCGGTCCTCGGCGGCACGGCCGGGATCGGGCATACGGGCTCCATCAAGCGGTTGAGGTATAGGTCCGCGTCAGACGCGGAAGCGGTCAATAGTTCGGCGGACCGAACAGCCAGCGGTAATCATGGCGGATGCGCCGCAGCGGCTTGCAATCGGAAAGCGTTTCGCCGTCCTCGCGGATATACAGGTCCAATTGACACGATACCGGGCGTCTGCGGTCCACCTGGAATGAGACAAGGCGCTGGCGGGCCGTCGGCAGCTTCCCGCAAAAGGGGGCGGCCACTAGCTCACAAGGTGGTCCAGATAGCGCCTCTCATCGCGTAGCTGCGCCTGGTTGGCCGACGGGTGCCAGTGTTCGCGCCGAGGCGCCTGGTGTGTATACGGACCCCCCCAACCATCCAGCACAAAGCTGTCAATCAGAAACGCGCGGTTCGTCTCATTGATGATCCGGATTTCGGCCAGCCCGTAGTCTATCTCGTCGCCCCGCTCGGCATCGCGGAAATACCGCCGGTCGCCCTCCGCAAAGCTGCGATCCTGCCAGGACCTGAGGTCCTAGGCGAGGTTCGCCAGCGCGATGATGATGAGGCTTCGCAGGGACCAGCGCCGCAAGAAGCGGAGGAAGCGAGGCAGGCGGCCAGGCGTGTCGGCTTGGGCTGACACAGGGGGAAATCTCCGGCGGTGGCGCCAAACCCTTGCCGCACTCCTCTTGTTCGTCAACCGCCGCGCCAACTGGGCGCCGCGGGGCGCGGCGGCAGGGCCGGCAGGCGCACCGGCTCGGCCAGGATGCAGCCCGCCACCGCATCCAGCCCGTCATCCCTGGCACCCCGCGCATCGGGCCGCCATTCCGCCATCTCGCGCGGGAAGCCGGTGCGGAACACGCTCTCATGCGCGTGCAGCCGGCGGGCGGCGAGAAGCGGGTCGAAGGCGGCCAGGATGCGCTCCGCCTTGGGGCGACGGTTGCTGTGCTCCAGCACGGTGCAGGCCACGCCCGCCCGCGCCATCTCCCGGCGCAGCAGCGCGGGCAGGAAGCGGCCGAGGCCGTTCGTCTCCACGCGCAGCACGGGCAGGATCAGCTCGCGCGCCAGTTCCGCCACCTGGCGGCATTGCTGCGTGGCGGGGTCCTCCGGCGCATCGGCGCGCTGGGTGATCCAGGCGAGGCGGTGCAGGAAGTGGCGCCCCTCATCATCCGTGTAGGTGGCGGCCAGCACCGAGCCATCGCCACCACCCTCGGCGCGGCCGAAGGCGGGGTCCCAATAGCCGCCGCCCGAGGCCATGCGCCGGCCGAGCAGCCAGAGCTGCGCGCGGCCATTCGCCTCGCGGTATTCGGTTTCCTCCGCGTAGCGCAGCAGCAGCGCGGGATCGAGCCGCGCGGCACTCATGGCCACGGGTTGCAGCAGCATCTGGCGCGCGAAATGCAGCGCGCCGACGCGGCCGCGCAGCGCCTCGATCGCGCCGTCCTTGAAGCGCTCGGGCCAGGCGCTGTGGCCGGCGGCGTCCAGGATCGGCACCTCCAGCCGGCGATAGCCGTCCAGGAAGCCGTCGCCCGGCCGATACAGGCTCTCCTCCGTATGCGGCGTGCCGACATAGAGGATGAGGCCGCCGGGCGTCAGGATGAACTCCGTCTCGGCCAGGCGTTCGCGCAGTTCGGCGCGCTTGCCCGGCGTGTCGCAATTGCCGGCGACCTCCACATCGTCGCAGATGATGATGTCCGCCCGCGCGCCGGTGATGTTGCCGAGCAGGCCCTGCGCCAGCATCGAGGGGTCGCGCAGCGCGCCCGGACGCTGCACGGTGAAGCGGTCCGCCGCCCAGGCCTCCTTGCCCTCGGGGATGAGCGCGGCGCAGAGCGGGTGGCGCTCGATGATGCGGCGCACATGCCCCACCATCTTGCCCGCCAGCATCTGGTCGGCCGCGACGACGAGGATGCGCAGCTCCGGGTTGCGATAGAGCGACCAGGCGCAGAACAGGCCGACGAGCGTGGACTTGCCGCAGCCACGGAAGGCCATGAGCAGCAGGCGGCGGGCGGGTTGCTCGGCCTCCAGCCAGCGCAGGATGCGGCGATGCAGCTGCGGCGTGCCCTGCCGCTGCTGGCGGTTCCACACCCAGGCGAATTCGACCAGGTCAGCCAGGCTCTCCGGGGTCATCCGCGGGCGTCTCCTCTGCGTCCATTTCGTGCCGTGCCGCATCCAGCGCCTGGAGGGCGGAATCCACGCTCGGCGCGGCCTCGCCGCCGGCCATCCTGCTGAGCAGCTCCAGGTGCGAGAGCGCGGTCTTCGCCGCGGTCTGGCGGGCGATGAAGGCCTTGCTGTCAGCCTCGTGCTCCGTGTCCTGCACGAAGCGGAGGTAGTGGCGCGCGACCAGCGGCAGGGCGATCTCGAGATCCTTCGCCCAGCCGCGCGGCTGGCGCCGCCTCACGACTTCACCAGGCGCACCCTGACCGTGCCGGCGCCAAGATCCACCGCGGCGCCGGCACGGTTCCAGGCCGTCACCGTCACCACATCCTGCGCGCCGATCTGCGCGAGGAAGACGATGCCGGAGGTGGCGAGGGTGAAGGCCGCCTGCACGAAATCGCCCGGCCGCGCGCCGGGGAGCGGCACGTTGAGCTGCGCCGTGCCGCCGGCCGCGATGGAGGGCGGGTCCCAGGCGAGTTCCGCGCGCAATTCGCGCGCGCCGTGCCGCAGGTCAGGCAGGCCGTAGAGCAGCGGCGGCGAGACGGCGGGGTCGCAGCAGAGGCGCATGGCGCGCACCTCGTAATCCGTGCCGATGCGTGCGACGCCGATGATGGCATAGGCGACGCCGGGCTGGAGGCGCACCACCTGAAGGCGCGTGAGATCGGCATCGGTCATGTCGGCCGAGCCCTGCCACCAGCGCGCCGCGGCGTTCCAGGTCATGGACATGCCGGAGGCGCGGACGAGCTGGCCCGCGCCATCGGTCAGCAGGCCCATGCCCGCATCGAAGCACTGGACGATGAGGCGCGGATTGTCGGCATCCACGGCGAGGGCGAATTCCCGCGCCCGCGTCGCGTCCACGACGAAGCCGAGGCCGCGCCCGCCCGGCAGCACCACGCCGCGATTGGTGAGCACGTAGTCCTCCAGGCCGGGGAAGGCGAAATCGGCCAGCGTGCTCGGGCTGCCGCCCACATTGGTGGAAAGGCAGGCCAGCTGGTCGAAGCCGGTCTGGGACGCGTTCCAGCGGAAGGCGGCGGCGCGCAGGCTGGGCACCGCGCCAACCTCGCGGCTGAACTCGCGATGCGCGGCGGCCTGGTGCATGCCGCGTACCACGGCGCCGACGCGCGCCGAGGCGTCGTCATAGAGCACATCGAGCTGATAGCCCTGGCTCGCCCAGGCGACCTCATAGACATGGTCCTGCGCGTTGCCGACGTGATAGGCCGGATGGGGCGAGCAGCCCTCCATCCGCATGCCATAGGCGATGATGGCGCGGCTGTTCACAAGGCAGAGAAAGGGCGTGCCGAGGATCGCGGGCCGGTCGCGCGCCTGGAGCTCGAAGGCGGGGCCGAAGAAGACGTGGCGGTTATGCGCCACATAGGCGCCCGGTTCCGCCGAGAAGCGGATGCCATAGCGGTTGAGCGTCGGATAAAGGGCGCTCGCGATGGCGAAATGGCCGCCATAGTAGCGCACGGAGGTGTTCCAGGCGGCGGCCGTCTGGGTGTGGATGTCGAGGCCGATATGGTTGTTCACCATGCGCCCGAGATGGACGTTGCTGTCCTCGAAGCCGCGCTCCACACCGAGCGTCTGCGCGCCGATGGTGAAGCCCTCCACCTGGCGGATCTCGACATGGCTGGAATCGAGGTTGCGCAGCACGATTCCGATATCGCCGAAATTCGTCCAGTCGCTGATGGTGGCGCGGATCACGCGCAGGCCCTGGTAGAGCTTGGCGGCATTCCGCACGGCGCCGCCATCGCCGATGGTCAGCGCTGGCTGGCCGCCCGGGCCGGCGTAGAGGATGCTGCCGAGCATGGTCAGGCCCACGGCGCCGCCGGGCAGCAGCAGCGGCATGGTGGTGCGGAAGGTGCCCTCGCCGATGACGAGGTGCTTGCCGGACGCCCCCGCCGCGTTCATCGCGGCCTGGAGCGCGGGGCCGTCATCCGTCACGCCGTCGCCCGTCGCGCCGAAGTCGCGCGCCGTCAGCGTCTCGGCGAGCTTGTCCTCGACGCTGCGCGGCACGGCGCCTGGGAAGGGGGCGGCGATGGTGCCGGTGCGGTCATGCACCGTCACATCGCCGGTCGCGTCGAAGCCGAGCAGCTTCTCGGCGCGCGCCGCGCGCAGCGGCAGCACCATGCCGGAGGGCGCTTCGGCCGGCGAGAGGCGGATCGCGCCCCGCACGTCGTCGCGCACCTCCTGGAGTGCCGCCACCTGGCGGTCCAGCTCGTCATTCAGGGTATTGGCGCGCAGCACGCCGTTGGACTGGAAATCCGTGACGCGTTCGATGGCGAGGCGGCGGAGGATGGTGATGCGCGTGCCCGGCAGCGGCGCCTCGGCATAGCGCAGCGTGCCGCCGGCGGAGTCTCCCGCGCCCTCGATCGTGAAGCCGTAATTGGCGGGCGCGTTGTCGCGCAGCACCTCGATGTCGCCGGTCTCGAAGATCGGGAAGGGATAGGTGAAGGCGGTCTGCACGCCGTCGGCGACGTAGTGCACGCGCGGCGCGATATCGCCGATGCGGATGTGCTCGGACATCAGAGGCTCCGGGATCTGGGGGGCGGGAGGGGGCTCAGTCGAGCAGGTTGCGGACCGCGTTGCCGAAGCTCGGCACGGCGCGCAGCACGCTGGTGAGCGTGGCGTCGGGATTGAGCAGGGAGGCACGGCCGGAGGAGAGGCGCAGGCGGAACAGCGCGTCGCTGTCGGCCTGGCCGGCCGCCGCATCGGCGCGCAGGCCCTGGGTCACGCTCGCGGCCGAGCCATCATTCACCGAGAGGCCGCCGCCGGCGAGGCGCGCGCGGGCGGAGGCGACGGTGCGCGCCACCTGCTCGCCCCGCGCCCGCGCCTCGGCCTGCTGCTGCAGAGTGAGCTGCTGCTGGCGCGCCGCCTCCTGCTGGCGCGTGATCTCGGCCTGCGCGCGCTGGGTGGCCTGCTGCTGCTGCACGTTGCGGCTCTGCGCGTAGAGGCCGACGCCGGTGGAGGCCAGCGTGGCGAGGGAAGACAAAGCGGCCATCAGTCGGTCGTCCTCATGTCGGTGGTGACGGAGAGCAGGGTGAGCGGCAGCGGCGCATCGCCCGCGATCCGCCAGAGCGGGCGCATCGCATCCCGCCGCCAGCCGAGGGCCGCGAGGCGCACATCGCCGCTGAAGCGCGGTGGCGCGGCGTCGAGCAGTGGCGTGTCCAGCCGACGGAACGCGACGGGCGCGGCGCCACGGCCGAGATCCACGTCGAGAGCCGCCGTCTCCAGCAGCCGGAAGCTGACGGAGACGAGGCGCAGCGGCGCGGCCCGGCTGCCCGCCACACCCGAGAGTTCGGGCGGCAGGGGTTCGATCTCATGCGCGAAGCTGAGGCCGATCTGCGCCGTGAAGGCGGGCGGATCGAGCGTCACGCCACCCTGGCTGACCATCGTGGCCTGGCGCGGGGCGCCATCGGCCAGCACGCCGACGCTGCGGCCCTCGAGATGCGCGAGGCCGGTCCAGCGATCCTTCGGCGTGGCGCTCGCCCCATCCAGCGCGGCGTCCAGGCCGAAGCCGGGTTCGAAACGCTCCAGCCGGTGCGTGCCCTGGCGCAGCACGGCCACGAAGACGCGGCCATCCACCTCGGCCACGTTGGTGAAGGCGCCCGCCGTCTCCTGCCGCGTCCAGGCCGTGACCTGCTCGGCGCGGAAGAGGGTGAGGGTGGCGAGGCCGCCATCCTCCATCGTCACGTGGAGCAGGCGGCGCGACTGGTCATAGGCCATCGAGGTGGGGTTGCGGATCAGGTGCTGCGCGACGAGACCGAGGTCGTTCGACTGATAGGCCTGCTGGACATCCGTGTAGGCGAATTCGTGGATCGCCCTTCCGCTGCGGGCGGCGAAGATGGTGCTGCCATCCACATCCACCGGCGCGATCATGCGCGCGGCGCTGCTGCCGATGCGCGTCTGCCGGTTGAGCTGGATGGAGGAGGGTGTCAGCGGCTCGCCGCTCACCATCCATTCGCCGCCCGTGGTGAAGACCTGGAGATGCCGGCCGGAGAAGACGCCGCGGATGGCGTTCACCTGGTCGGAGAGCAGGCCGAACTCGATGCCCTGGTCATCGAGGCCGCTGCCCTTGTCGAAGTTGAAGAGATCACCGGAGCGCGAGAGCCAGAGGCGGTTGGGCAGGTCCCGCGTGCCGCCGATGACGAGGCGGTCCTGGTGGAAGCAGGCGCTGGTGGGCCAGCCGCGCACCGGGCTGAAGGCCGCTTCCTCCCAGTCCGTGCTGGCCGCCGTATCGGGCAGCGTCTCGCCGGTGCTGAACGTGGCCTGCATGGGCGAGGCGATGGCGGTGAGCGCGCCGAGGCGGCCGCGGAAACGGAAGGGCATGCCGGCCTGGCCGGGCTGGAAGACGGCGCCGGGCGCGGTGAGGGTGATGTTGCCCGTGGTGCCGCCCGGCGTCAGCGCGATGCCGGCATCGAGGAAGCGGTAGGTGGGCAGCCGCGCGAAGGACCAGTCGCTCATCGTCCAGCTGGTATGGCTGCTGCGCGTGAGGCGTTGCGGCGGAACGTCGGGATGGCAGATCAGCAGCGTATCGGCGCTCTGCGTGAAGGCGAGCTGCGGGAGCTGTTCGGTGCTCCAGGGCGCGGCACCCTGCGCCACCAGCGCGTCCTGCAGGTAGACGCGGAAATGGCCGTCGGTGAAGACAAGGAGATAGGCCTGCTCGGTGTTGAACTCGAAGGCCAGCAGGCGCGCGGCGCCGGGCAGCATCGCGATATGGCGCAGGCCCGGGCGGCGCGTGACGCCGCCGGTCGGCTGGATGAAGACATTGCGCAGGCGGCGGGCGCCATTGGCATAGGCGCGCAGGTCGGCGCGGCCGAGCAGCTCGGGCGCCAGCTCGCCGGCGGCGAAGCTGGATTTGGTCTGGCGGGATGCGGCCATGGCTCAGCCTCGCGCGCGGATCAGGGGGAAGCCGTCCAGCGCCCGCGTCGTGGCCTGCTGGCTGTCGGCGCGGCGGGCCGCGCGCAGCTCGGCCTCGGCCTGGTTGAAGAGGAGCTGCGCGCGGCTGCTGCTCTCGGTGAGCGGGATGCAGAATTCGGCCGAGAGGCGCGCGACGAGGGCCGCGGCGAAGAAGGGCGGGAAGCTGCTTTCCTGCGGGCGGAAGATGTAGGTGAGCGTCACCTGCTCCGCGTCGCAATGCAGGCGGTCCTCCAGCAGCCGGTAGCTGAGGCCGCGCCCGGCGCCGAGGCTGCCGGCGGAGAGGGCGCGCAGGAAATGGGGCGGGAGCTGGAAGGCGTGGGCGTGGTCGGCGCCGGGCTCGGCGGCCAGGCGCGGCAGGCTTTCCTGCCCCGTGGCGAAGCTCCAGGGATGGGCGGAGAGCAGCGCGTCGCGGATGCCGTCATAGAGGCCCGAGGCGATCTCCGCCTCGGCCGTGCCCTCATCCATGGAGGCGATGGCCTGGGCGCCGATGCGCAGCAGGGCGCGCGAGCAGAGTTCGAGCGCGGTGAGCGCCATGGCGAGGTCTCCGGGTGAGGGGGAGGGGAGAGCGGGGTGAAGGCGGCGACGGCGAGCGCCGCCCCTCAGGGCATGAGAGGCGCGCTGCGAGAATGCGGCCGCAACGCGGCCGGCGCCGCCCAACCGCGCGCATGGCCCGCCGCGACAGTCCTGCGGCGAAGCCAAGCGCGCGGAGCGTGCGCCCGGCGCTTGAGGGCGTTATTCCTTGCAGCGCATGCGCACGACGCCGGCGTCGTCGATCAAACACGCGCCCTGGCTCATCATGCTGTTGACGAAATGCGCCGCGCGGTCGCCATGCCACGTCACGTCGGTGGCGATCTCCGCGGCGGAGGCATGGCCGATCGCGGTCTTGTGGAAGAAGTAGCAGGAGCGGATCGTGCCGGTCTTGGTCAGGCCGGAATGCGGGATCCAGGTGGCGCCGAGCCACTGCTTCGCCTGCATCCCGCGCCAGGGCAGGTTGGCGTCGCCGACGTAATCCGCGTTGGAGAATTCGGGCAGCGTCAGCAGCTCGCTCCACTGCTTCCAGCCGATCACGGCGTAGCGGTTGCCGTCATCGGGCACGTCCATCGCGCCCAGCATCTCGAAGGCGAGCAGCACCTTGGCGCGGGTCAACCCGTCATTGTCCGTCTGGCCCGATTGCGTGCCCACCGCCTCGCGGGTGCCGAGGTCGAGGGCCGCGATGATCAGCTCATCCGTCTTGCGGCCGAGCGCATGCGCACCGGCGGAGGCGAGGACGCCGATCTCGTCCGCATTGGTCTTCAGCTCGTCGAGCTTGTCGATCCAGTCGCCCGCGTAGTGGTCCTGCAGGAAGCAGGACACGGCGGAGTATTCGAGGTTCATCACGGGGACGGCGTTGTTGCGCGCCTTGGAGCTGGCGGTGCCGCGGCCGACGCGCTGGAAGATCGTCGTCGCGCCCTTCACGTTGGACTTGCTGCGGATGGCCGGGCGCAGCTTGCTGCCCTGGCGCTGATAGGCCTCGTGCACCTCGGCCTGGAACTGGGTGACGAAGGCCTGGTCGATGGAACCGGACATGGGGGGTCTCCGAGAGGAGGGTTTCGGGGAAGGCGCGCCGCGCGGTTGGCCGGGTGGGGCCGCGCGCACGCGCCGCATTCGCGCGCCCGGAGGGCCGGGTTTTGCGCGGATGAATGGGGGCGCCCGCCGCGGCGCAAGGGTTGCGGCCAGCGGCGGGCGCGGCCACCGATCCGGAGAGGAGGGGGTGGATCGGCGGCCAGGCAGGGCGGGCGCGCGACGTCATCGCGTCGGCGCGCCGCACGCCCTGCGTCGGAATTTCGGGTGCCATCAAAGGCCGGGCGGGCCGCCTCGGCGGCCCTGGATCGTGATCCGCTATCGCTGGATCACGATCCAGCCTTGTTGAGAGGATGCTTCACCGCTTCGCTGATTCCAGTTCAGCGGATCATGCTCCACGCTTCGGATCGCGCAGCGATCCGCCGGGCCTGTCCGGCACGGACTCCCGGCGTCCATGCCACGCCTTTGTCGGGAGCGTCAGCCGCCGACGAGGCGGCGGAAGCCCTCGGTCACGCGCTTCACGAATTCCGGTTCACGCGCGCGCCAGTAGCGCGGGTCGCGCATCAGGCGGCGCAACTCGCCCTCATCCAGCGCCTCGGGCGGCGCGGTGTCGCGCTCCAGGCTGGGCTCGTTGCCGCGCATCATGCGCTCCAGCGCCAGCACGCCCTCTTCCGTGGTGGAGAGCGCGTCGAGCACGCCGGGCGGCAGGTTGGCCTGGCCCCAGGCCTTGAGCTGGGCGGCGACGCGGCGGAAGCGCTCCTCGCCGCCGAAATGGGCGCGCAGCTTCTCGGCCTGGCGGTCCGCCTCGAATTGCTGCGCGGCCTCGGCCACCAGCGGCAGCAGGCGTTCGGCGGCGAGGTCATAGAGAAGCTGCACCTGGGCGCAGGAGAAGCCTGCCTCGTGCAGGCGCTGGTTGATCTCGGGATCAGGGCCGCAAAGCTCGTGCTTCGGCGTCACCGCATAGCCCTCGGGGCTGTCGGGGATCCCCATCATCTCGCGCCAGCGGCGGCGCTCTTCCTCATCGGAATCCGGCGCGGGGGGGGCCATGCGCTGCGAGAGGCGGCGCTCCAGCTCGCGGTAGCTTTTCAGCAGGGCGTCCACGCGCAGCTCGCCGCGCTCGGCATCCCAGAATTTCTCGGGCACCTCGGCGGGGCGCGTGCCGTTGGCGGGGGCCGCGGGGGTGAGGGCGGTGTCGAGCAGGTTGTCGGGCATGGGCTGTGTCACTCCGGTTGGACCGAGGGGGCGAGGATTTCGGCGGGCGCACCGAGGGTGCGCGCAAGCCAGCGGGCGGCGGCGGCGGCATCCACCTCGGCCACCGCGGCCGCCCCCATCTTCGAGACGGCGTCGAGGAAGAGCAGCGTGTTCGCCGCATCGGCGCGGCCCTGCACCCGGGCCAGCGGGCTTTCGTAGCGCAGCGCCACGCGGCCTTGCTCCAGCAGCACCGGCGGCACCTCGCCGCGGCGGGCGAGGATGGCCAGGCTGCGGGCGATGAGCGGCGTCAGCAGCTCCGATTGCAGCCGGCCATAGGTGGCGCCGAGCAGGCGGGCCGTCTCGGCGCTGCGCTCCAGCACCTCGGTCGCCGTCATGCGCTGGTCCCGCAGCGTGCCGAGACGGTCGGCCAGCAGGGCCGTGCGGATGCGCGCGCGCAGATCGTTCAGCACCAGCTGCGAGACATCGAAGTCACCGGGGGCCGCGAGTGGCGTGAGGCCGGCGCTGCCCGGGGCCTTGGGGATGATGGCGCCGGGGGTGAGCTGCACGGTGGCCGGGTTCAGCACGCCGTCATCCTCGGCCTGCCAGATGCCGGTGACGGCGATGGAGGCGTTCTTGAGGACGAGTTCCACCACGCGGTTGGCGGTGCGGATGTCGGGCAGGGCCTTGATGACGGGGCCGCGGCCATAGACCTCGCCCGGCGCCTTGAGCCAGCGGAAGGCGATGAAAGGCGCGTCGGCGAAGCGGCCCTGCGCCACGAAGATCGGCGTCTTCAGGCCGGGGGCGTCGAAGACGGCGGCGTAGCGATGGCCCTGGCCGTCGGGCCAGACCGCCTCGATCAGGCGGTGCTTCGCGGGTTCGGCTTCATCCGCCTCGGCCGCCGCCTCGCGCTGCATGGCGGCCGGGATCTCGGCGAAGGGGAAGCGGCGGAGCATCTCGCCGGTGGAGAGGCGCGCCTCACGGAAGACGGTGTCGAGCCGGCCCGTGGCGCCCTCCTCCAGCACGGCGGTGCGGACCGGCACGGCCGTGAAGCGCAGCGCCGTGGCCTCGCCCGGGGGCGCCTCCTCCACCAGCATGATGCCGGTGCCTGTGATGACGAGGTCGAGGAAGGCCTGGTGCATCTCGACCGCGAAGTTGGAGCGGTCGAGATGCGCCTGCAGCGTCTGGGCCGTCTCTTCCAGCGCGGCGGCCTCGGCGGGGTCCGCCTGGCCATGGGCGGGGGCGAGGCCGAACCAGCGGGACCAGGGGGGCGTCAGCTCGGCCAGGAGGGAGGCGGCGAGCTGCTCGGCCGCGTCGGCGGCGGTGGCGTCATAGAGCGTCGCCGCCTCGTGCGGGGCGGGGAGGACATGGGCATAGGCGTCGCGCCAGTTGGACTCGTGCGGGCGGCGGCGGCTGATGGCGGCGTCGTGCCGGGCCAGGATCTGCTGCGGGGTCATGGCCGTCACTCGCCCAGCAGGGATTTGCGGGTCAGCGCCACGGGCAAGGGCGCCAGGACGCCGCGGGCCGAGGTGGCGATGGTGCCCTGGCGGGCCGTGGCGCGGGCTTCGGTCCGCGTGGCCTCGGCCACCTGGGCCGCGGGGGGCGCGGCGGGTTCGGGCGCGGGAGCGGGGGCCTGGGGTGGGACCACCACGGGCTTCGGGGCGCGGAACAGGCCTGCCATGCGCGGCGATCTCCTTGTGTGCGGGGGGCGGAACGCCGAAAGGGCCGGCCCCTTCCGCCCCGAAGGGTGGAGGAGCCGGCCCTGGAAGCGGCCGGTGGAGGAAAGGGGGCCGAAGGGGTGGGCGATCCGGGCTGGACGCAATTCGCCCCTTGGCAGAAGTCTTTTACGCCTATTCCTTGCGGAGTGTCAAGTTTTTTTTCCTAGATTCGTGAATCCGCAGTTCCTGGCGCCGAATCAGGGCCCGGTGCAGGCCGGCGGGGGTGAGGGCGAAGGGCGCGTGCGGGCCCAGCACGGCGCGGCAGAGCGAGACGCAGTTGAGCGGCACGCCGCGCAGGGGGGCGCCCAGCGCGTGTTCCTCCAGCGCGTAGGGGCCGAGCGGCAGCAGCCCCGCGCGGCGGTAGAAGCCGGGCAGGTCATAGCCGGCGGGGACGGCCAGGCGGGCGAGGAGGAGGCGGCCCGAGAGCGGGTCCAGCACCAGCCAGCCGGCGGCATCCTCCAGCGCGGCGAAGCAGTGCCGGAAGCCGGGGCGCAGCCAGCGCTGCCAGCCATGGTCGGCGCGGCCGGAGAAGATGATCCAGGCGCGCTGGGGCGGGTGGTGGCGGCGATGGGCGGGCCGCGGGGGCGGGTACCCCGTGCTCATTCGGCGGGCCCGGAAAATGGAATGATGTCCGCCTCATGCACACCCAGGCCGGGCGCGCCGGCGACGATGCCCTTGACCCTGAGCGGCCATTCCAGGCGGCTCATCGCCTCGCGCCAGAGGCGGTGATCGCCGCGCTCCGGCAGGTGACGCGGGTCGGGCGCCGTCCCGCGCTCGCCCCAGAGGCGCATGATGCGGGCGTGGGCGAGCTCGATGCGGCGCTGGCGGTAGAGGCGGTCCAGGCACTTGATCACGTCATCCGGCTCGCAGGGGCGGGGGGTGAGGCCCTTGCCGGCGGAGATGCGCGCACCGTCGCGCCGGGCGACGAGGGCCGCCATGGTCCAGAACCAGGCATCCTCGGCCGAGGTGAAGGGTTCTGTCCTGGCGGGGCTGGCGAAGCGGGGGGCGTGGCTGGACCGGGGGGCAGGGGACATCGAGACGCTTCCTTTCGGGGGCAGGCTGGGAGAGGCGAATGAGAACATTTAGTGAACATAAGGCGAAGCTTCTCCCCGACGCAAGGATCTTGAGCAACATTTTCCTATTGCACGATGACGTGACACCTATGATGGTCCTCCCGCCATGCGACATGACGACATCTGGCGCGCGATTGATTCGCTCGCTGCCGAAAACGGCCTTTCCGCTTCCGGACTTGCCCGCAAGGCCGGCCTGGACGCGACGGCCTTCAATCCCTCGAAGCGCATCGGGCCGGATGGCCGTGCGCGCTGGCCCTCGACCGAGAGCGTGGCCAAGGTGCTGGGCGCGACCGGCGCCGGAATCGAGGCCTTCGCCGCCCTGGTTTCGGGCCAGGCGGCCCTGCCGAGCCTGTCGCGCGGGCCACGGCCGACGCGTCGTATCCCCCTGATCGGGCTCGCGCAGGCAGGGGGCGAGGGGTTCTTCGACGATGCGGGTTTCCCGGTGGGTGGCAGCTGGGATGAGATCAGCCTGCCGGAGATCAGCGACCCCAACGCCTACGCGCTGGAAATCTCGGGCGATTCCATGGAACCGGTGTTCCGTGACGGGGATGTGGTGATCGTCTCGCCGGCCTCGCCGGTGCGGCGAGGGGACCGCGTGGTGGTCCGTACCCGGCTGGGCGAGGTGATGGCCAAGGAGCTGAAGCGGCAGAGCGCCAAACGGATCGAGCTGGGCAGCCTCAACCCTGCCCATCCGGATTACAGCTTCGACCTGCCCGACATCGCCTGGCTGCACCGCATTCTCTGGGCCAGTCAGTAGGGGCCTGTCGCGGCGGCCCGATCGGGTGGGGGCTTGCGCGCCGAGGGGGCTGAGAAGCGCCGGGCGTTAATTTAAACTTCACTTTCCCCTAAAATTGTCTCAAAAACGCATCTTCCCGTCATTCGCTGGCATTCGCCCGTGGAGTTGCAGGGCGGTTGGGTTCAGGGTTGCGAGACATGGCCTCCGAAGGCGAGGGATCGAGGCAAAAGGCCGGGCCCGCGCCTCCCCCACCCCGGGGGGAGGATGGCCGACCCATGCCGCCACCCTCACGGCCGGTGCGGCTGCCACTCTTCGGTCGCGCCCGCACGGCGCCCCCGCCCGCCGTCCCGGTGCCGGCCGCCCCGGTTCGGTCGTCGCCGGTCCCGCCCGCCCCGATGCCGCGCCCCGTTCCGCCGGCGGTGCGGCAGGAGCCGCAGCCGCCCGCGCTTCCGCCTCTCGCGCCAGGCGGGGCGCTTCCGGCGCCGCTCCCGGCCGTGTCCGCGCCCAGCGCAGCCTCACGGCTGCCTTTGGCTACCCCGGCGGACGGGGCGACGCCGGCGCCCTTGGCCGCAGTCGCGACGGGCGGGGTGACATCGCCGCCTCCCATGGCTTCCGCGATGCCGCCGGTGGCCGCCCCAAAGGATGCGGCGATGCCGGCGCCCTTGGCCGTAGCCGCGACGGGCGGGGCGACGTCGCCGCCTCCGATAGCCTCCGCGACGCCGGCGGTGGCCGCCCCGGAGGACGCGGCGATGCCGGCGCCCTTGGCCGCAGCCGCCACCGGCGGAGCGGCACCGGCGCCGGCTCCCGCCGCCCCCACGAAGCCGCCTTCGGTGGCCCCGGCTGATGTGGCGAGGCCCGCGCCTTTGGCCGCCGCCCAGGCTTCGGCTGGTAGTTCGCCGCGCTTGGCACCGCTGGCTCCACCTGGTCCCGTGCCCCCGATGGCTGCGCCGCGCCTCGGCCCCACGTCCCACGAGGCGGAGGCATCCTCCGCGGGCGAGCCCTGGTTCCGGGGGCGGTTGTGGCAGCAGGCCATGCCCCGCCTGCGTGATGCCACGCTCCGCGCCGGCGCCTGGCGCGAGGCCTGGCGCCGGCATGGGCTGGGCGGGCCGGATTGGGCCGGCAATGCCTTGCGGGGCGTGACCTATGGCGGCGCCATCCTGCTCGCCGGCAGCCTGTTGCTGGCCAGCCTGCCGCCCATCCTGGCCGATACCAGCACGCGCGCCGTGGTGAACGCGCCCGTCGTGCTGGTCACCGCGCCGATTGATGGCGAACTGGACAAGCTGCTGGCCGAGCCGGGCGATCCGGTCGGCGGCGGCGAGGTGCTGGCGCGCATGCGCAATGACCGGCTGGACCGCTCCACGCTGATCGGCCTCGAGAACCAGACCCAGGGCACGCGCATCAGCCTCAACGGCCTGCGCGAGCGCATTGGCGTGCTGGCCAACTGGCTCGAGACGCTGGACGCCTCGATCCGCGAGCAGCGCGACGTGGCGCTGAGCGTGGCGCAGGAGGTGGAGCGCGAGGCGAGGGCCAAGGCCGCCAGCGCCGCCGCGACGCTGGCCGAGCAGAGCACCCTCGTCGCCCGGCAGCGCCGCCTGCTGGAGGCGGGCGTGGTGAGCCGCGAGGTGCTGATCATCGCGCTGCATCGCGAGCGCGCGGCGCAGGAGGACCTGCTGGCCGCCCAGGCCTCGCTCGCGCGGCGGGAGGCGGAGCGGCGCTCGATCGAGATGGGGAGCTATGCGGGGGAATCGCAAAGCGCGCTGGGCGCGCTGATCGAGAGGCGGCGGGATGCGGCGCTGGAACTCTCGCGCCTGAGGGTGGATGAGGCGCAGCTCAACAACAATCTCACCGCGCTCTCGGCGCAGACGGCGAGCGAGACGGCCCGGCTTGCCCGGCTGCTGGATGCCGATGTGCCCTCGCCCAGCAACAGCCATGTGCTGCGCGCCTTCGCGAGCCCGGGGCAGCGGCTCAGCGCGGGCGACACCATCGCGGGCATGGTGGAGTGCCGCAACGCCTTCGTCGTCGGCATCTTCTCGGTGCGGCAGGCGCACCGGCTGGCCGTCGGCGCGCCGGTGGTGGTGGAGGCGGAGGGCTGGTCCGAGGCGCGCTATGGTCGCGTGCGCCAGGTGCTGCCGCGCACGACCGACCGCGTGGACACCAACTACGCCGTGCCCTTCCCGCCGATGGAGCGGCGCGAGATGTATGTGCTGATCGACCTGGAGCCCGCCCTGCCCGCGCGCGCCGCGCGTGGCGGCCGCCCCGCCGTGCCCTGCGACATCGGCCGCTGGGTCAGCGTCGAGATCGAGGGCGGAGTGCTGGCCGGCATGGCCAGCGCCGCGCTGCGCTTCTCCCGTAATGCGCTGGCCATGATGCTCGGCCAGGCCCGCGCCACCCAGGGCGGCTGAACCCGCCATGCCCGGCCCGCCCGACCTGCTGGAGGCCTTGCGGGCGGGCCTTGGCGTCTTCATCGCCGTGGCACTCCTGGCCTTGCTGCTCACGCCCCGGCGCGCCTTCGACCGGGGGCTGATGGCGCTTGTCACCACGCCGCCCATCCTGATCTACCTGCATTGGCGCTACACCCAGACGCTGCCGGCCTATGACTTCGCCTTCGAGCCGATCTGGGCGCGGCTCTTCTTCACCTTCGAGGCGCTGTCCATCCTCTATTCGCTGGGGGCGGTGCTCATCACGCTCCGCAATTCCGAAGCGCGGGTGAAGGCCGAGGCCGATGCGGCGGAGGCGGCGCTGACCGCGAGCGGCGAATGGCCCGCCGTGGATGTCATGATCTGCACCTATAACGAGCCGCTGCCGGTGCTGGAGAAATCCATCCTCGCCGCGCTCTCGCTCGATTATCCGAAGGACCGCGTGACCATCTGGGTGCTGGACGACACGCGTCGGGCCTGGCTGCGCGACTACTGCGCCGAGGTCGGCGCCCGCTACATCACGCGGGCCGACAACCGCGCCGCCAAGGCGGGCAACCTCAACAATGGCTGGCGGGTGACGGCGGGCGAGACCAATGCGCCGCTGCTGCTGGTGCTGGACGCCGATTTCGCGCCGCAGCGGCGCATGCTGCGGCGGATGGTGGGGCTGTTCCGCGATGCGCGCGTGGGCGTCGTCCAGACCCCCCAGTTCTACTACAACCCCGATCCGATCCAGCACAATCTGGGCGTCACCAGCGCCTGGGTGGATGACCAGCGCATGTTCTTCGACCTGTTCCAGCCGGCGAAGGATGCCTGGGGCTGCGCCTTCTGCGTGGGCACGGGCTTCATGGTGCGTCGGGACCTGCTGGACCGGCTGGGCGGCTTCCCGGAAGGCGCGGTGAGCGAGGACATCTACCTCACCTACGGCCTGATGCGGCACGGCTATGAGACGCGCTGGCTGAACGAGCGGCTCTCCATCGGGCTCTCGGCCGAGGATATCGCGGAATACTGCACGCAGAGGGCGCGCTGGTGCCTGGGCACCATCCAGGTGGCGATGCTGCCGGACGGGCCGATGCGCGGGCGCGGCTATACGCTGAACCAGCGGCTGCATTACCTGCATGGGCTGCTGCACTGGCTCTCCAAGCCCTTCCTGCCGCTGCTGCTGATCGGGCCCGCCATCTACTGGGTCTTCGGCGTGCCGGCCTTCCAGACGGACCATGTGGATTTCGTGCGCTACGGCCTGCCCGCGCTGATCTGCTTCTGGCTGCACAGCGCCTGGATCTCGCGCGGGCGCTCCCTGCCCATCTTCACCGAGGCGGCGCATGCGGTGGCGGCGCTGCCGGTCTCCATCGCGCTCGCCTCGGGGCTGCTGCGCCCCTTCGGCCGGCCCTTCAAGGTGACGGCCAAGGGCAGTTCCCGCACCGCGATGCGCTTCAACCGCAACTTCGCCTTCGGCTTCGGCGCCATCATCCTCGCCAATCTGGGGGGCATCGCCTGGTCGCTCCTGGGGCCGGATCAGCCGGTGGAGGTGCCGGCGGAGGATGTGATGAACATCGTCTGGGCCTCCATCGCCATCATCCTCGCCATCGTCTGCCTGCTCGTCTGCTGCGAATTGCCGCGCCCGCGGCAGGATGAACGCTTCGACCTGCACTGGCCGACACGGCTCTGGCTGGAGGGGCCGCAGGGGAAGCATTGGGAGGGCGCGACACTGTGCGACATCTCCGCCGGGGGGGCGCGCATCGCGCTGCCGGAGGGGCTGGCCGCCCCCGCGGTGGGCGGGTTGATCTGGTGCGATTTCCCCGAACTCGACCCACTCCGCGCCCGGGTGGTGCGGGTGACGGCGGGCGGCATGCTTGGGCTGCGCTGGGAGCTCGACGAGGGCGAGCGGCGGCGATTGATCGCCGCGCTGTTTTCCCAGGCGCCGGAGAACATCGCCGGCACGGGCGATTTCCGGCGGGCGCTTTTGGGTCTCTGGGGCCGTATCCGCAACCCCGACTGGCGGAGCTGACCCGCTACCTGAACACCGTCTACCTGAAGACGGGCACCGCGTCGTCATCCACGGGTGGCAGCGGTGGCACCTCGATCGTGACCGAGGCGGGGTCCACGCCGGTGCCGCCATGGATGAAGTAGGTCACGCTTTCCGGCCAGAAGATGACGATGGCGACCAGGATGAGCTGCAGGCAGAGCCAGGGGATGGCACCGAGGTAGATATCCTTCGTCAGCACCGACTTGGGCGCGATGGAGCGCAGGTAGAACAGCGCGAAGCCGAAGGGCGGGTGCATGAAGCTGGTCTGCAGGTTGATGCAGAGCAGCACGCCGAACCAGATCAGGTCGATGTCGAGCTTGGCGGCGACGGGGGCCAGCAGCGGCACCACGATGAAGGCGATCTCGAAGAAATCGAGGAAGAAGGCCAGGAAGAAGATGAAGATGTTGACGAAGATCAGGAAGCCCGTCTGCCCGCCGGGCAGGTGGCTGAGCAGGTGCTCGACCCAGTGCGAGCCGTCCACGCCCTGGAAGACCAGGCTGAACACCGTGGCGCCGATCAGGATGAAGATCACCATGGAGGTGATCCGCATCGTGTTGCCCATCGCCTCGCGCAGCAGCTTCCAGGTGAAGCGGCCATTCATCATCGCCAGCGCCACGGCGCCCACGGCCCCCATGGCGCCGGCTTCCGTCGGCGTGGCGAGGCCCATGAAGATGGTGCCGAGCACGAGGAAGATCAGCGCGATGGAGGGCACCATGCCCTTCAGGACCCGACGATAAAGCGGCCAGCCGCGCGGCATCAGCGCCTCGGGCGGGAGAGGCGGCACCTTGTGCGGGGCGACGATCGCCACCACCGCGATGAAGGCGATGAAGAGCAGGATCTGCAGGATGGAGGGGCCGATGGCGCCGGCATACATGTCGCCCACGCTCTTGCCGAGCTGGTCGCCCAGCACGATCAGCACGAGCGAGGGCGGGATGAGCTGGGTGATGGTGCCCGAGGCCGCGATCACGCCGGTCGCGATCCGCATGTCGTAGCCGTAGCGGATCATGATCGGCAGCGAGATCATGCCCATGGCGATGACCGAGGCCGCGACCGTGCCGGTGATGGCGCCCAGCACGGCGCCCACGATGATGACGGCATAGGCGAGGCCGCCCGGGATCTTGCCGAAGAGCTGGCCGGTCCCCTCCAGCAGGTCCTCCGCCAGGCCGCAGCGCTCCAGGATGGCCCCCATCAGCGTGAAGAAGGGGATGGCCAGCAGAAGGTCGTTGGACAGGATGCCGAAGACGCGCAACGGCAGGTTGCCCAGATAGGCGGCGGTGAAGAAGCCGAGCTCGATCGAGAGGAAGCCGAAGAACAGCCCCACCGCGCAGAGCGAGAAGGCCACCGGGAAGCCCAGCAGCAGGAAGAGGACGAGCCCGCCGAACATCAGCGGGGGCATGAGGTCGAGGGTCATTATTGTTCGGGCCGCTGGTATTCGGTGACGACATCCACGCCCTGCACCGGGCCGCGCAGCAGCGCGATGCGCTTGATCAGCTCGGACAGGCCCTGCAGGACCAGCAGGAAGAAGCCGAGCGGCAGCAGGATCTTGGCCGGCCAGCGGACCAGGCCGCCCGGGCTCGCCGAGATCTCATGGCGCATCAGGCTGTCAAGGAAGAAGGGCCAGGTCATCCAGGTCAGCAGGATCATCCCCGGCAGGAGGAAGACGATGATGCCGAAGATGTCCACGTAGAGGCGGCTGCGCTCGCTCATCCAGCCGTAGAAGAGGTCAACCCGGACGTGCTCGTTGCGGAACAGGGTGTAGCTGGCGCCCAGCATGACCACGGCGGCGAAGAGATACCATTGCACCTCGAGCCAGGCGTTGGAGGAGAAGTTGAAGCCGTAGCGGCTCATCGCGTTGCCGGCGCTGATGGCGCAGGCGAGGAGGATGCACCAGTCGGCCAGGCGGCCGAACTTCTCGTTCATCCAGTCCACGCCCCGGCTGAAGGCCAGGAGCACACCCATCGCGACCTCCCCGCTGGAAAAGCGCCCCGCACGCTTGATGGACGCTCCCTAAAGATAAGTTTTGGCTTGTCCAGCCTGGAGGCCGGCTCGTTTCGCCCCTCGCCCTCCCCGCCCGGACTGTTAAGCTCTGCCGGATGGCAAGGCGAATCGAAAACCGGGTGCCCTGGGGCCGGCCGTGCTGACGCTGCTCGGCGCCTGCTTCCTGGCCTTGCTGGCGCTGTCCGCGCTGGGCGCCTCGGGCCGGGCGCCGCGCGGGGTCTTCCTGGGCAGCGCGCTGGCCGGCGCGGGGCTCGGCCTGGTGGGGCTGGTGGGGCTGCCCGCCACCGCGCTCGCCTTCGGGCCGCCCTGGGGGGCGGCGCAGGTGGCGGTGGACGCGCTGGCCGGCTGGTTCCTGGTGATCCTGGCGGTGGCCGCGGTGCCGGCCTGCCTCTTCGCCGCCGCCTCGCCGCCGCCGCCACGGGCCGAGGGCGCCGCCTTCCCGCTTTTCCTGGCCGGCATGGCGCTGACGCTGATCGCGGCGGATGGCTTCACCCTGGTGCTCGGCTTCGAGCTGATGTCGCTCGCCTCCTGGGCCCTGGTCGCGGCGCGGCATGCGACGGGGGCGGGGCGGCGGGCGGCGCGGCTCTACCTTGCCTTCGCCGCCTTCTCGGGGCTCTGCCTGATCGGCGCCGTGGGCCTGCTGGCGGCCGGCGGAGGGCTTGGTTTCGGCGCCATGCGCGCGGCCCCGCCGGAGGGCTGGCGGGCTGCGGCCGTGCTGGCGCTGGTGCTGGTCGGCGCCGGCTCCAAGGCGGGGCTCGTGCCCTTCCATGTCTGGCTGCCGCTCGCCCATCCGGCCGCGGCGAGCCCGGTCTCGGCACTGATGTCGGGCGCCATGGTGAAGATCGCGCTTTATGTGATGATCCGCCTGATCTTCGACCTTTCGGGCCCGGCGCAGCCCGCCTGGTGGGGGCTGCCGCTGGTGGGCCTCGGGGTGGCCACCGCGTTGATCGGCGCCCTCCGGGCCAATCTGGAGCGCGACACCAAGGCCATCCTCGCCTGCTCCACGCTGGAGAATATGGGGCTGATGGTGGCGGGGCTGGGGCTGGCGCTCGCCTATCGCGGGGCGGACCTTCTGCCGCTCGCCTCCGTGGCGCTGGCGGCGGCGCTGCTGCACGCGCTGAACCACGCGGCCTTCAAGACGCAACTCTTCCTCGCCCTCGGCGCCGTCTACAGCCTGGCCGGGAGCCGCGATCCGGACCGGCTGGGCGGCTTGATCCACCGCATGCCCTGGGTGGCGGGCTGCGCCCTGCTGGGCGCGCTCTCCGCCGCCGCCCTGCCGCCGCTCTCGGGCTTTGCCAGCGAATGGCTGCTGCTGCAGGCGCTGATCCAGGGGTTCCGCGCCGCCGACATGTCGGTGCAGCTCATCGCGGCCGTGTCGCTGGCCGCGGTCGGCATGGCGGTGGGGCTGGCGGCGGCGGCGATGGTGCGGCTCTTCGGCCTGGTCTTCCTCGGCCGGCCGCGCACGCCGCGCGTGGCGGGCGCGCCCGATGCCAGCGGGCTGATGCGCGTGGCGCTGGTGGTGCCGAGCCTGCTGACGCTGGCGCTCGGCCCGCTGGCCGCGGTGGCGCTCGGCCTGCTGGACGCGCCGATCGGGCAGGTGCTGGGCCCCCAGGCGGCGGCGCCGCGCTTCGGGCTGGAACTCGCCCTGGGCGATGGTGGATCGCGCTACCTGCCCGGCCTGGCGGCACTGCTGCTCGCGCTGGCGGTGGGCGGGCTGGTGCTGGCGGTGCGCCTGCGCTCGCCGCGGGAGCCCACGCGCGGGCCCGCCTGGGATTGCGGCTTCCTCCCGCCGCCGCCGCACATGCCCTTCGGTGACCCGCTGAGCCAGGTGAGTGCCATGGGCCTGGGCCAGCCGATCCGGCGCAGCCTGGGCGACCTTGCCATCGCGCCGCGCGAGTGGCTGGCGAACCAGCCGCCCGGCTCGCCCGCCCCGGCCATGCTGCGCGTCGAGGGGCGGGATCGCGGCTTCACGCGGCTGCTCCATCCGCTGGCGCGGGCGCGGCGGGCGCTCTCGCGCGAGGCGGAGAAGCTGCGCGGCCTGAGCCTGCGCTTCTATCTGGGCCTGACCTTCGGCACCCTGGTCGCGCTGCTGGCGCTGGTCGCCATCCTGGAGCACGGGTGATGGCGGCGCTGGGCGGGTTCCTCACGCAAGTGCTGCACATCGCGCTGATGCTGGCGGCCGCCCCCCTGCTGGTGGGGGTGGTGCGCTGGCTGAAATCGCGCCTGCTGGGCCGGCGCGGGCCGCATCCGATGCAGCCCTGGCGCGACCTCCTGAAGCTGCTCCGCAAGCGACCGGTGCTGGCGGATGGAGCGAGCCTCGTTTCACGCGTCGCACCCTATGTGGCGCTGGGCGCGACGGTGCTGGCGGCGGCGCTGGTGCCGAGCTTCGCCTTCGGCATGACGCTGGCGCCCATGGCGGACCTGCTGCTGATCGGCGGCCTGCTGGCCCTCGCCCGCGTGGCCCTCGCCCTCAACGGGCATGACGCGGGCACGCCCTTCGGAGGCCTGGGCGCGGCGCGGGAGATGACCTTCGCCGTCTTCGCCGAACCGGCGCTGATGGTCTGCGTCATGGTCTTCGCGGTGCTGATCAGCAGCACCAACCTGAACGCCATCGGCTTCGGCCTCGCGGACGGGCAGTTGGGCCTGCGCGTCTCGCTGCTCTTCGCCGCCGTGGCGCTGGCCGCGGTGGCTTTGGCCGAGAATGCGCGGGTGCCGGTGGACAACCCGGCGACGCACCTGGAACTGACGATGGTGCATGAGGCGATGCTGCTGGAGGCGTCCGGCCGGCATCTGGCACTCTGGGAGATGCAGGCGGCGCTGAAGCTGCTGGTCTGGCTCGGGCTGCTGGCCACGCTGTTCGTTCCCTATGGCACGGCCGCGCCCGGCAGCGGGCCCTTCGCCTGGGGCATGGGGCTGCTGCTGTGGGTGGCGAAGATCGGCTTGCTGGCGCTGGCGCTGGCGGTGTTCGAGAGCGCCATCGCCAAGATGCGCGTGTTCCGTGTGCCGGAATTCCTGGGCGGGGCGCTGATGCTCGCCCTGCTGGCGGCGGCGCTGATCTTCGTCTCGACGGGTTTGGCCTGATGGGCTTCGGCGATACCTCCTACGACGTGGCGCATGTGCTGGGCGGCGCGATGCTGCTCATCTCCTTCGTGCTGCTCTATCAGCGGCGGATCTTCGCGCTGGTGAATGCGCTGGCGCTGCAGGGCCTGGTGCTGGCGCTCGCGGCGGCCTGGCAGGGGCATGTGCAGGGCGCGCCGCAGCTCTACCTGACCGCCGCTATCGCGCTGGCCGCCAAGGGCGTGCTCATTCCGATCTACCTGCGGCGCCTCGTGCTGCAATTGCCGCCGGCGCGGCGGGCGGAGCCCGCCTCGGGCATCGGCACCAGCATGATCGCGGGCTTCCTGCTGGTGGGGCTCAGCATCCTGGTCGTCCTGCCGGTCACGGCGGGGGCGCGGGCCTTGGCGCGCGAGGACCTGGCCATCGCGCTCTCCGTCGTGCTGCTGGGGCTGCTGATGATGGTCACGCGGCGCACGGCGCTGGCACAGATCGCGGGGTTGATGACGCTGGAGAACGGGCTGGTGCTGGCGGCCGTGGGCGTGGCCGGCATGCCGCTGGTGGTGGAGCTTTCCACCGCCGGCCTCGTGCTGGTCATCGCCGTCATCGCCGGCGTCTTCGCGCGCGTGCTGCATGAGCGCTTCGACAGCCTGGACACTTCCGTGCTCGACCCGCATCGGGGCGAGGGCGCATGACGCTCTGGCTCATCCTGGTCCCGGCCTTGGCCGCCGGCCTGTGCGCCGCGCTGCCGGCGCAGGCGGCGCGGCTGAACATCCTGGCGTCCGGCGTCACCCTGCTGCTGGCGCTGCTGCTGCTGGGCGAGCCCACGGGCACGGGCTGGCTGCGCGCCGATGCGCTGAACACGCCCTTCGTGCTGATCGCCGCCATCGTGGGCTTCGGCACGGCCGTCTTCTCGGCGCAGGACATCGCGGGCGAGGGCTTCGATACGGGGCAGAACCGCGCCTATCACGCCGCCTTCCAGGGCTTCATGGCGGCGCATCTCCTCGCCCTTCTGGCCGACAACCTCGGCGTGATGTGGGTGGCGATCGAGGCGGGCACCCTGGCCTGCGTGCTGATGGTGGCGCTGCACCGCACGCCGGCCGCGATCGAGGCCGCGTGGAAGTTTTTCATCCTCTGCGGTGTGGGCATCGCGCTGGCGTTGTTCGGGCTGATCGTGCTGGCGCTGGCGGCGCAGCCGGTGACGGGGCATGCGGAGGGGCAGCTCTCCTACAGCGCGCTGCGGGCGCTGGCGCCGCGGGCCGATGCGGGGTTGCTGAACCTCGCCTTCATCTTCCTGCTGGTGGGCTTCGGCACCAAGGCGGGCCTCGCGCCGCTGCATTCCTGGCTGCCCGACGCGCATGCCGAGGGGCCGACGCCGATCGCCGCCGTGCTCTCGGGCCTGCTGCTGAATGCGGCCATGCTCGGCATCCTGCGCGGCAAGACCATCGTGGCGGCGCATCCCGACGCCATTCCGCCCGGGCCTTTTCTCATCGTGATGGGCTTGGTCACGCTGCTGCTGGCGGGCTTCTCGCTCTGGCGGCGGCGCGATGCGAAGCGGCTGTTTGGCTGGAGCAGCATCGAGCATATGGGCATCACCGCCATCGCCTTCGGGGTGGGCGGTGTGGCCGGGCACATGGCGGGGCTGCTGCATCTCTGGGGCCATTCGCTGGTGAAGTCGGCGGCCTTCTTCGCCATCGGCCGCGCGGTCAGGATCAAGGGCGCGCAGCACATGGCGGCGATCGGCGGGCTGGCCACCTCGCATCCGCCGCTGGGCTGGGGCCTGGCGCTGGCCATGGCGGCGCTGGCGGGGCTGCCGCCCTTCAGCCTGTTTGCCTCCGAATTGCTGCTGGCCACCGCCATGGGGCGTGAGGCGCCCTGGCTGCTGCCCCTGCTGATCCTGGGCCTGCTGGTGGCGGGCACGGCGCTGCTGCATGCGATGCAGCGCCTCTGCTTTGGCCTGCCCACCCCGCAGCCGGCGCCGATGGCGGCGGGGCTGCCCACCCTGTTGCCGGTCTGGGGGCATCTGCTGCTGGCGATGGTGCTGGGTGTGGCGCTGCCGGCGCCGCTCTCCGCCATGCTGCTGGAAGCGGCGAGGGCGCTCACATGACGCTGCGCGCCACCATCGAAGCCGGTCAGCGGATCGGCTGCACGCCCTGGCCGCGTTACCTGCTGGATGCGCGGCGCTGGTCCGCCCTGGCGCCCGCGCCGGGCTATGCGCTGCTGGGCCTCTGGGGCGAGCCCGGCTTCGCCCATGCGGCCGTCCTGGATGAGGCGCGGCTGGAGGTGCTGCTCGCCTCCGTGCCCTCGGAGGAGGGGCGGATCCCGGCCCTCTCGCCGCTCTGGCCCTCCGCCGCGCTGTTCGAGCGGACGCTGACGGACCTCTGGGGCATCGCGGCCGAGGGCGGCACGGATCAGCGCCCCTTCCTGGATCATGGCCGCTGGCCGTTGCTGGCGCCGCTTTCGGCACGCCCTGCCGCGCAGGCGCCGGACGCCCTGCCCATGGAGTTCCTGCCGGTGGCGGGCGAGGGGATTCACGTCATCCCGGTCGGCCCCATCCATGCGGGCGTGATCGAGCCCGGGCATTTCCGCTTCCATGTGCAGGGCGAGATCATCGTCCGGCTGGAAGCGCGGCTGGGCTATGTGCACAAGGGCACGCTCTCGCTCATGCAGGGCAAGCCGCCGCGCGCCGCCGCGCGCTTCGCGGCGCGCCTCTCGGGCGACACCACCGTCGCGCATTCGCTGGCCTTCGCCCGCGCGGCCGAGGCGGCGCTGGGGGTGGAGGCGCCGCCGCGCGCGCTCGTGCTGCGTGCCGCCATGCTGGAACTGGAGCGGCTGCACAATCACCTGAACGACCTCGGCTTCATCGCGAATGACGCGGCCTTCGCCGCGATCCATGCGCGCTGCGGCTGGCTGCGCGAGGGGCTGCTGCGGGCGCAGCGCGATGCCTTCGGCCACCGGCTGATGATGGACCGCGTCCTGCCCGGCGGCATCTCCCACGATCTGACACCGGAGGGAGTCGCCGCGCTGCTGGCGGCACTGGGCGCCATCGAGGCGGAACTGCCCGCGATCCTCGCGCTCTACGAAGGCCATGCGAGCCTGCAGGACCGCGTGCTCGGCACCGGCATCATGGAGCCCTGGCTGGTGGCGGGTTTCGCGCCGGGTGGCGTGGTGGGGCGCGCCGCGGGCCGCGCCTTCGATGCGCGGCTGCTGACGGGTGAGCTCGCACCCGGGGCGGTGGCCACGCAACCGGGCGCCGATGTGGATGCGCGCTGGCGGCAGCGCTACGCCGAGGCGCTGCAATCCCTGGCCTTCCTGCGCGACATCCTGCCGCGCCTGCCGGAGGGGGAACTGACGGTGCAACTCCCGCCGCGCGGCGGCGAGGGCATCGCGCTGGTGGAGGGCTTCCGCGGCGAATGCCTGGCCTGGCTGCGCCTCGATGGCGCAGGCGGCATCGAGGCCTGCATGCTGCGCGACCCCTCCTGGCTGCATTGGCCGCTGCTGGAGGCCGCCGTGATCGGCAATATCGTGGCCGACTTTCCGCTGATCAACAAAAGCATCAATGGCAGCTATAGCGGGGTGGATCTGTGACGCCGCGCTTCGACGCCACCATCCCCGTGCTCCGCATCTTCGACCTGGCGAAGGCGCGGGAGTTCTACGTGGATTTCCTCGGCATGAGCTGGGACTGGGAACATCGCTTCGACCCGGAGGCGCCGGTCTTCGCGCAGGTCTCGCGCGGCGCGCTGCTGCTCTTCCTGAGCGAGCATTTCGGCGACGGCACGCCGGGGACGAAGCTGCTGCTGCGCATGACGGGGCTCGATGCCCTGCATGCGGAACTGACGGCGAAGCACTACCGTCACGCGCGCCCTGGCCTCGTCGCGCAGCCCTGGGGCTGGCGCGACATGGAGGTGGCGGACCCCTTCGGCAATCGCCTGGTCTTCACGGAAGCGATGGAGGGCGCCTGATGCTGATCCCCCGACTGCTGCGCAACCTCGTCTCCCGCCCGCTCACCGATGCGGCGCCGGCGCCCACACCGCCCGAGGTCGTGGAGGAATTGCGCGCGCGCCTGGCCGAAGTCTCCGAGGCGCGGCTCGGCCGTTCGCTCGCCATCCGGCAGGTGGATGCGGGCAGCTGCAATGGCTGCGAGCTGGAGGTGAATGCGCTGCAGAATGTGGCACATGACCTGGAGCGTTTCGGGCTGCGCTTCGTGGCGAGCCCCCGCCATGCCGACATCCTGCTCGTCACCGGCCCGCTCACGCGCAACATGGCCGAGGCGTTGCTGAAGGCCCGCGCCGCGACGCCCGACCCGTGCTGGGTGGTGGCGCTGGGCGATTGCGCCGCGGATGGCGGCGTGTTCCGCGGCAGCTATGCCGTGCTGGGCGGCGTGGAGGCCGCGCTGCCGGTGGACCTTGTGATTCCGGGATGCCCGCCCGCGCCGGAGCAGATCCTGGAAGGGCTGCTCGCCCTCATCGAGGCGAATGGCTGAGGAGCAGGGCGCGCACGGCGTCCGGCCTCGGGATGGGCGCCACGGCGCCATAGCCGGTTGTGGCCAGGGCGGCTGCGGCGTTCGCGTAGGTCGCCGCGGTGAGGGGATCGTCGCCGGCGAGCGTGCGGGCCAGGAAGGCGCCGCAGAAGGTGTCGCCCGCGCCGGTCGCGTCCACGCTCTCCACGCGATGCGCCGGGATGCGATGGCGGGCCTCCCGCGTCGCCACCACCGCGCCGGCCGCGCCGCATTTCAGCAGCACCAGCGGGCAGAGGCGGAGGTAGAAATCCACGACCGCGTCGGGGTCAGTCAGGCCGGTCAGCGCCGTCGCGTCTTCCAGCGAGGGCAGTGCGATATCGGCGCTGGCGATGGCCGCATGGATCACGGCGGCGGCGCGCGCGGCGGGCCAGAGGCGCAGGCGCAGATTGGTGTCGTAGGAGACGCGCACACCCGCCGCGCGGGCCAGTTCGATGGCGCGGAAGCCGGCGTCGCAGGCCGTGTTGGAGATGGCCTGGCTGATGCCGGAGAGGTGCAGGATGCGGGCCCCCGCGATCGCTTCGGCCGGCACGTCGTCAGGGCCCATCCGGCTGGCGGCCGAGCCGCTGCGGAAGAAGGCGAAGTGGTGGCCTGACGCGTCATGCGTGACGAGGTAGAGGCCGGTGGGCGCGGCCGGGTCGGTGCGGACGCAGCGATGGTCCACGCCCTCCTCGCTCCAGAGCGCGCGGAAGGCGCGGCCCGCCGGGTCATCGCCCAGCGCCGAGATGTAGCCGACGCTCGCCCCCTGGCGTGCGGCGGCGATGGCGGCGTTGGAGGTGTCGCCGCCGAAGCCCTCCAGATAGAGCGACCGGCCCGCCGCGTCGGGCGGCTGGCGGTTCAGCTCCAGCATGGGTTCGCCGAGGCAGAGAAGCTCGGGCGTCACGCGAGCGCGGCCCGGGCCGCGGCCTGGAGCGCCGCCTTGTCGCCGGCCGCGATCAGCGCCTCATCGGCGAGCTTGCCGCCCATGCCGACAAAGGCCGCGCCGGCGGCGAACCATTCGGCGGTGTTGCGCGGATCCACGCCGCCGGTCGGGCAGAAGGAGACGCCGGGGAAGACGGAGCGCAGCGCCTTGAGATGCGCGGGGTCGCCGCTGGAGGCGGGGAAGATCTTCACCGCATCGGCGCCGGCCTGGAGGGCCGCGCGCACCTCGGTCGGCGTGAAGGCGCCGGGCAGCATGGCCGCCCCCGCCGCGCGCGCGACGGCGCAGACCTCCGGGTCCACCCAGGGGGTCACGAGGAATTTGGCACCCGCCTCCAGGCAGGCTTGCGCCGCGGCCGCATCGGGCACGGTGCCCGCACCCACCAACAGCGCGGGATCGGCCGCGAGGTCGCGGATCAGCGCCACCGCATCGGGCGTGGTCAGCGTGATCTCGATGGTGGTGATGCCCACCTCGCGCAGCCAGTCCACCGCGGTGGCGGCCAGGGCGGCCGTGCTGGTGCGGATCACCGGGATGATTCGCGCGGCGCGGAGCTGCGTGACGACGGGATGCATCAGAGAAACCGCGTGTAGACGATGAAGCCCAGATGCTTCGCCACCTTGTCGTAGAGCAGGCGGCCGGCCGTGTTCGTCGTCTGCGTCTGCCAATAGACGCGCGCCGCGCCATCCTCCTTCGCCCGCGCGCAGACCGCCTCGATCAGGGCGCGGCCGATGCCCTGGCCGCGCGCTTCCGGCACGGTGAACAGATCATGCAGGTAGCAATTGGGCGCGATGGCCGTCGTCGTCCGGTGATAGACGAAATGCGTCAGGCCCAGCATGCGGCCCTCGCGCTCGGCGACGAGCGCGAACACCGGCTCATAGGGGTCGAAGAACCGCGCCCAGGTCATCGCCGTGATGGCTGGGTCGAGCGCCGTCGGGCCCACGCGCTCGTAGAAGGCGTTGTAGCCCGCCCAGAGCGGCAGCCAGGCGGCGTGGTCCTCGCGCCGGATGGGACGGATGGTCAGCATGCGGGTCTCCTTGCAGCCCGCATTGGATCATCGAAGCCCCGCCTGCGCCAGTTCCAGCGTCACCTTGCGCCGGATGGCGGCGGCGAAACTCGCCCAATCGGGCGCCGCCATGGCGAAGCCGCCCGGCGTGATGGCGTGTTCGCGCAGCCAGTCGCCGGCATCCTCCGTGCCCGCGCCGAGCGCATTCACGCGCACGCCCTGCGCCTCGGCATAGGCGCGAGCCTGGTGGGTGCGGGCCTCGGCGGATTCGCCATCGGTGACGAGGTCGATCACCTCCTCCTCCGGTGCGCAGGGGGCGCTGGCGAGGGCGTCGAGCGCGGCGAAGATCGCGCCGCCGATATCGGTGCCGGCCACCGCGCCGCGCGGGGCCTCGCGCAGGGCCGTGGCGAAGGCTTCCGCATCCGCCGCGCCGCGCAGGATGCGCCAGGGCACCATCTCCCGCGCCTCGTCGCTGAAGGAGAGGGCGATGACGGCAACCCCGGGGCCGCGCGTGATGGCGCGCTGCACGGCGGCATCCTCGAAGGCGGCCGCGTGGCCTTCCGCCTGGAGCTGCCATTCGGCGGGGAAGATGGAGGCGCTGGCGTCCAGCAGGAGCACCAGCGCCAGGGCGCAGGCGCTCATGACAGCAGCGCCCGGAAATTCGGCACGTCCGCGGCGGGGGCAGGGATGACGGCCAGCGCGTCGTTGAAGAAGGCGCAGAAGCTGTCGGCGTGGAAATGGCCCTGGCCGCGCTGGGTCTGCACCAGGCCCCAAGGGTTGGAGGCGGGGCGCAGGCTGCCGGCATTGTAGGCGATGGCGACGAGTGGCGGGTCGAAGCCCGTGATGCGCGCCTGGCGGGCGATGAAGGCCGCCCCCGCGGCGGCCGAGACGCCGGGATCGAGCAGCGCCGCACGGTCCAGCCGGGGGTCGCCCAGCGCCTCGCGCGCGGAGGAGATCAGCGTCTGCATCAGGCCGGGCGAGACGCGGTGGGGGGTCGCGGCGTCGGAGGTGAAGCCCGGTTCCTCGCGCACCGCCTCGGCCCGGCCGCCGCTTTCGGTGCAGGTGGTGGCGAGCAGGAGTTCCACCGGCACGGCGAAGCGGCGGGCGGCGGCCTCGAGCGGCGCCTGGTGCCGCGCCCAGCAGGTGGCGGCGAGGCGGGCGGGCGTGTTGCCGGGCATGGGCTCGCCCTCGATGGCGATGCCCTGCGGCGTGAGCCGCCAGCGGCGCGTGCCGCGGTGGCCGTGCCATTCGCGCAGCGGTGGCAGGTAGGGGCGCAGCGCCTCGGCCCAGGGGCGCGGGCGGCCCAGGGCGGGTTGCGCGGTGAGGCGCGCCCAGGTCTCGGGGCCGATGATCCCATCGGCGGCCAGGCCCTCGCGCCGCTGGAAGGCGAGCACGGCGTCGCGCGTCACGGGGCCGAAGACGCCATCCGCCTCGCCGCGCAGCGCGCCCTGGCGAATGAGGGCGAGCTGCGCGGCGCGGATCTCGGGGCCGGTCGCGAGCGGCAGGCGGAAGGCGAGGGGGCGGGCGAGGATCATGGCGTGGCTCCGCAGGCGGGGAGGGTCGTGAGGCGCAGGGCGAGGTCCCGCGCCTCGCGCGAGGCGGGCGGTGCGACGGCGAGACCGGCGCGGGTGGCGGCGCAGCGCTGGGCGTCGCTGCCGGCGCCGGGGCGCGCGGCGATGAGCGCGGCCCGGGCGCCGAGCAGCGTGGCGCGGGAGGCGGGGCTGGCCGCGATGGCCGGCGCGGCGCGCGCGACCTCGGCCGCGGCCTCGGCGGGGGCGAGGAATTCGGCCAGGCAAAGGCGGGCCTGCGCCTCGCCCGCGGCGAGTGCGGGGCTCGGGGTCAGCGCGCGGGCGGCGGCGTAGGACTCCGCCGCGCAGGGCAGAGGCCCGGCGGTTCCGGGGCAGGCCGCGCCGGGCGCGCGGCTGGCCATGGCGAGGCCCAGGCAGGCCTCGGCGCGCCGGGCATGGAGCCGCGCGCAGGCCGGGTGGCCGGGCGGGCAGGCCACGGGCTCGGCGGCGATCTCGGCGGGCGTGGCCTGTTCCCAGCGGGCGAGCTGCGCCAAAGGCGGGTCGAGCAGGGAAGCGACCGGCGTGCAGCCGGCCAGCAGGAGCAGCAGGGCGAGCCTCATGGCGCGACCTCCCGCAGCAGGGGGACGGGGTCGGTGCGGGCCTCGCGCAGCTCGGCCAGCAGGAGGGTGAGGGCTTGCAGCGCCGCCTTGGCCTCCTCCGGCCCGTCCTGCGGCAGGATGGGCGTGGTGACGGGCTGGCCGAGACCGGCGGCGATTCGGCCGATGAGTTCGGGCGGGAGATCGGCCTGGACGCGATCCTCCAGCAGGGCCTGGCGGAATTCCGCGAGGCCGGCCTCCGCCTCGGCCGGGCTGGTGAAGCCGGGGAAGCGAGCCCAGAGCAGGGCAGGCGCATCGGGCCGCAGGCAGGTGTCGAGCAGGGTGGCGAGGAAGCCGGGCTCGGCCAGGCGCGGCGTGAAGATGCGCGCGAAGATCGGCGCCTCGGCCAGGCGCAGCTCCGCCGAGGCGGGGGTGATGGCGCCGGGGTCGAAGAGCGCCGGGTCATGCGGTGCGTCGAGCAGGCGGGCGCGGAAGCGGCGCCAGGCGGCCGCACCCAGGTTCCAGCCGAGGCCGAGCAGGAGCGCGACCCCGGCGAGCGGCCCACCGACGGCGGCGGGCAGCAGGGGGGCGGCGGCGCGCAGCAGGGCGGGCAGCGGGCCGTCGCGGCCGGTCAGTGCCGCGGTCGCGGCCTGGAGGGCGCCGAGATCGGGCAGGGTCCGGGCGGCGGCCAGCGCCTGCTCGGCCTGGGCGATCAGCCCTCCCGCCTGCGGCGGAATGAGGCCGGCGGGCAGCGCGGGACCGAGGCGCTGGACCAGGACGCGGGCGATGTTGAGCTGGGCTTCCAGACGCGCGATGGCATCACTGGCGAGCGCGGGCTGCGCGGCCTGGGCGGCGGCCTCGCGCGCGGCGGCCTCGCTTTCGCGCAGCGCCTGGTTGGCGCGGGTCTGGCCCTCCAGCGCCTCGCCCAGCCGGCGGGCGGCCTGGGCCTCGGGGCCGGTGGAGCGCGCGCCGAAATAATAGCCGAAGACGCCGGCGATGATGCCGTTCACATAGCCGGCGATGGCGTCATTGAGCGCGAGGCTCTGGCTGAAGAGCAGCAGCGGCAGGCCGATGACGCCGACGATGAGGGCCAGCAGCGCGCGCACCGTGCCCTCGGGGAGGGCCAGTGGCAGGTCGCGCAGGGCGGAGAGCTGCTCGGGCGTGGTGGCGGGATCGCGCAGCAGGGTGAAGCAGCGCGACGCCAGCCACCACAGGAAGCCGGCGAAGCCGAGGCCGACCAGGAAAACGAGCAGGGCGGCCAGGCTGGCGGGCGCGGCGGCGAGCGGTGTGATGCCCGCCATCCGCGCCGCGAACAGCACGGCGACGGCCGCGAGGCCGCTGAGGAGGATGGCGATGGGGGGGATGAGGAAGCTGGGCAAGGCGGGGGACCTCCGAGCATGGTCCCTCATATGTTCTTATTTTGTTCTTATTTGCAAGCAAAAAAGGACCATGGTCCTAATACCCTGTCAAAATCGCAGGAAAATCAGCCGGGTTGGCGCACCCGCAGCATGGCGCTGTGCGTCCAGTCTTTCTGGCCCGCGCCCGTGCGGACCAGCCGCCACGGGCCGAATTCGCCGAGCAGGGTGACCGTCGCTTCCTCCCCGGTCCGCGCGAGGATGGGGCGATCCATGGCCGGCCCCTCCCGCAGATCGGCCTCGGCGCGGAGGCTTCCCGGGCGTGGCAGCGGCTATTCGGTGACGCGCGGCCTCGCCGGGCGGGCAGGCCTCTGGCGCCGCCTTGGCCGCGCCGGGCGCGAGCAGCAGGCCGGCAGCGACCAGCAGTCAAGGGGTTCCGCGCAGCTTCACCCTCCCGGTCAGGCCGCCTGACGCACCAGCAGGCCCTGGCGGTGCAGTTCCTCCGCGATCTGCACGGCGTTGAGCGCCGCGCCCTTGCGGAGATTGTCGGCCACGCACCAGAAGGCCAGGCCATGCGGCACGGTGGGGTCGCGCCGGAGGCGGGAGATGAAGACCTCGTCCTCGCCGGCGGCGTCGATGGGCGTGATGTAGCCCGCGTCCTCGCGCTTGTCGAAAAGCTGCACGCCCGGCGCCTTGTTGAGCGCGGCGCGGGCCTCGGCGACGGTGATCGGGCTCTCGAACTCCACATGCACCGCCTCGGCATGGCCGATGAAGACGGGCACGCGCACGCAGGTGGCGATGACCTGGATGTCCGGGTCGAGGATCTTCCGCGTCTCGACCGACATCTTCCACTCCTCCTTCGTGGCGCCATCCTCCATGAACTTGTCGATGTGGGGGATGGCGTTGAAGGCGATGGGCTTGGTGAACTGCTCCACCGTCGGCAGGTCGTTCACGAAGCTGCCCTTGGTCTGGTTGAACAGCTCATCCATGCCCTCCTTCCCCGCGCCCGAGACGGATTGGTAGGTGGAGACGACGACGCGCCTGATGCGGGCGATCTCGTGCAGCGGCTTGAGCGCGACCACCATCTGGATGGTGCTGCAATTGGGGTTGGCGATGATGCGGCGCTTCCTGAAGCGGGCCAGCGCCTGGGGGTTCACCTCCGGCACCACCAGCGGCACGTCATGGTCCATGCGGAACTGGCTGGTGTTGTCGATGACGATGCAGCCCTGGGCCGCGGCGCGGGGGGCGTGGATGGCCGACACCGCCGCACCCGGGCTGAAGAGGGCGAGGTCCAGGCCTGAGAAATCGAAGGTCTCGAGGTTCCTGACCTTCAGCACCTGGTTCTCCCCGAAGCTGACGCTTTGCCCGGCCGAGCGGGGGGAGGCGAGCGCGAAGGCCTCGCTGACCGGGAAGTTCCGTTCGGCCAGGATCTTCAGGATTTCGCGCCCGACGGCGCCGGTGGCGCCCACGACGGCGATTTTATAGGCCATGGGAATGCTCTCTCCACTCTGGCCTGGGGATGTAGGCGCTGGGGGGGGCCGCGTCCAGCAAAGCACGGAGAAACCCCCGCTTGATGGATGCTCGTTCCGCCGCCATGTTACGGGAGCCGGCGCTGGGCCGGTCCAATTCGGGAAGGAAGATCCAAATGGCCTGGAAGACCCCTCGCGTGACCGTCGTCTCGCTCGCGCTCGAAATCAACAGCTACGCCTGCGCCGAGATCGGCTGAAGCATTCGCCTGGGCTGGTTCAGCCCAGGCCTTTCCCATGCTGCGCGTCATCGTTTTGGGCGCGGGGGCCGGTGGCGGCTTTCCGCAATGGAATTCCGCCGGCCCTGGTTGCCAGCGCGCGCGGGCCGGTGACCCACGCGCCAAGCCGCGCAGCCAGGCCTCGCTGGCCGTCAGCGCCGATGGCGAACGTTGGCTGCTGGTGAATGCCTCGCCCGATCTTCGGGCGCAGATCGCCGCCACACCCGCCCTGCATCCCCGAACCGAACCCTTGCGCAACTCGCCCATCGCGGCAGTCGCGCTGACCGGGGCAGAGGTGGACACCATCGCGGGGCTGCTGAACCTGCGGGAGCGCCAGGCCTTCCGGCTTTATGGCGCGCCGCAGAGCCTCGCCGTGCTGGACGCCAATCCCATCTTCCGCGCGCTCAATCCGGACTTCGTGACGCGCGAGGCGATGCCGCTCGGCACGCGCTTCGCGCCATGCGATGGCGCGGGCGCGCCCCTGGGGTTCACCATCGAGGCCTATCCGGTGCCCGGCAAGGTGCCGCTCTTCGCCGAGGGCGCGGGTGATCCGGGCCTCGCCGAGGATGGGGAGGCGCTGGGCCTTGCCATTTCGGCGGGTGAGGCCGCGCTGCACTACATCCCGGGCTGCGCGATGATGACGGATGCGCTGCGGGCGCGCCTCATGGGTGCCGCCTGCGTCATGTTCGACGGCACGCTCTTCACCGATGACGAGATGATCCTGGCCGGCGCCGGGCCGAAGACCGGGCGGCGCATGGGTCACATGTCCATGCGCGACACGGTGCAGGAATTCGCGGCGCTGGGTGTCGCGCGACGCGTCTTCATCCATATCAACAATACCAACCCCGCCTTGCTGGACGACAGCCCGGAGCGCGCGCAACTCGCCGCCGCCGGCTGGGAGGTCGCGGAGGACGGGATGGAGATTTCGCTGTGAGCCTGATGACGCCTGGGGAATTCGAGGCCGCGCTGCGCGCCATCGGTGATGAACGGTACCACATCCATCACCCGTTCCATCACCTGCTGCACAACGGCAAGCTGGACCGTGGCCAGGTGCAGGCCTGGGCGCTGAACCGCTACTACTACCAGGCGAGCATCCCCGCGAAGGATGCATCGCTTCTCGCCCGCCTGCCCACGCCGGAGCTGCGCCGCGAATGGCGCCGCCGCCTCGAGGATCATGATGGCGACGGCGTGAAGCCGGGCGGCGTGGAGCGCTGGCTGAAGCTGACGGACGGGCTGGGCCTGGACCGGGACTACGTGACGTCGCTGCGCGGCCTGCTGCCGGCGACGCGCTTCGCCGTGGATGCCTATGTGCGCTTCGTGCGCGAGATGAGCCTGCTGGAGGCCATCGCCTCCTCGCTCACCGAGATGTTCTCGCCCAACATCATCCAGCAGCGCGTCTCGGGCATGCTGCGGAACTATGATTTCGTGAGCGAGGAGACGCTGTCCTACTTCAAGCCGCGCCTGACCCAGGCGCCGCAGGATGTGGATTTCGCACTCGGCTATGTGAAGCAACACGCCGATACGCGCGAGAAGCAGGAGCAATGCCTGGCCGCGCTGCGCTTCAAATGCGACCTGCTCTGGGCGCAGCTCGATGCGCTGCACCTGGCCTATGTGGAGCCGCGCCTCGTGCCGCCGGGAGCGTTCCGGCCATGATCCGCGCCGCCGATTCACGCCTTCGGGCATGCGCCCTCCGGCGATCGGAGGAAGCGGATCGCTGCGCCGCCGATTCGCGCCTTCGGGCATGCGCCCTCCGGCGATCGGAGGAAGCTGATCGCTGCGCCTCCGATTCACGCCTTCGGGCATGCGCCCTCCGGCGATCGGAGGCGGCATGACCATCCGCTTCGCCCCCGGCGTCCGCCTGCAGGAGGACAAGGCGCGCGGGCGCTGGATCATCATGGCGCCGGAGCTGATGTTCATCCCGGACGAGATCGCGCTCGAGGTGCTGCGCCTGGTGGATGGCGTGCGGGACGAGGCGGCGATCGTGGCCGCGCTGGTCGAGAAATTCAACGCGCCGGAAGAGGTGATCGGCGCCGATGTGGCGGCGATGCTGGATGACCTGATCGCCCGGGGTGCGCTTCGCCGTGGTTGATTTGCCGCTCCGCGGCGGGGCCGCGGTTGATCTGCCGCTCCGCGGCGGGGCTGACCTGCCGCTCGCGCTGCTGGCCGAGCTGACGCATCGCTGCCCGCTGCGCTGCCCCTACTGTTCCAATCCCACGGAACTCACCCGCGCGGCGGGCGAGCTCACCACCGCCGAATGGGCGCGGGTGTTCAACGAAGCGGCGGCATTGGGCTGCCTCCAGGTGCATCTCTCGGGCGGCGAGCCGACCGCGCGGCGGGACATCGTGGAGATCGTGGCGGCGGCGCGGGCGGCGGGGCTCTACACCAACCTCATCACGGCGGGCGTGCTGCTGGATGCGGGCCTGATGGGGCGGCTGGTCGATGCGGGGCTGGATCACGTGCAGCTCTCCGTGCAGGACGCCGAGGAAGCGGGGGCGGAGCGCATCGGCGGCCTCAAGGGCGCGCAGGCGAAGAAGCGCGCGGCGGCGGCGCTGGTGACGGCGGCGGGGCTGCCGCTCACGCTCAACGCCGTGGTGCATCGGCAGAACCTGCACAACCTGCCGCGCCTGATCGAGATCGCGCTGGAATGGGGGGCAGGGCGGCTCGAAGTCGCACATGTGCAGTATTACGGCTGGGCGCTGGCCAATCGCGCGGCCCTGCTGCCGACGCGCGCGCAGCTCGATGAGGCGACGCGCATCGTGGAGGCGGCGCGGGCGGCGCATCGCGGGCGGCTCGTCATCGACTATGTCGTGCCGGATTACCATGCGGCGCGGCCCAAGGCCTGCATGGGCGGCTGGGGGCGGCGCTTCCTGGGCGTCTCGCCGGCCGGGAACATCCTGCCCTGCCACGCGGCGGAATCCATAGCGGGCATGGTCTTCCCCAATGTGCGCGAAACCTCGCTCGCCGCGGCCTGGGCTGACAGCCCGGCCTTCAATGCCTTCCGCGGCACCGGCTGGATGCCCAAGCCCTGCCGGGGTTGCGAACATGCCGAGCGCGACTGGGGCGGCTGCCGCTGCCAGGCCTTCGCGCTGACGGGCGACGCGGCCGCGACCGACCCGGCCTGCGCCCTTTCGCCGCATCACGGGATGCTGGCGGATGCCCTGGCCGAGGCGGGGGAGAGCGCCTTCCGCTACCGCGAATTCAGCGGGATCGCCGGTTGAGCCGCGCGGCCTTCGGGTCTATCGGTTTCGTCCATGAATTCGCTGTCGCCCCTCAACCAGGGCCCGCTTCCGGCCTATCGCGCGCGCGTGGCCGAGGGCCTGCTGCATGCCGATCCCGCCCAGGCCCACGCCGCCGAGACCCTGCAGAACCTCTGGCGCATCCTGCGCGGCTATGACCCGCAGCCCACGCTGAGCGCGCCGCGCGGCCTGTTCGGCCGGCTCTTCGGGGCCAAGCGCGGTTCGGGCGATCTCGCCGCACCCCCGGGGACGCCGGAGGGGCTCTACCTCGTCGGCGCGGTCGGGCGCGGCAAGTCCATGCTGATGGACCTCTTCTTCGACACGGCCGAGGTCGCGCGCAAGCGGCGCATCCATTTCCACGCCTTCATGCAGGAGGCGCACCAGCGCATCCATCGCTGGAAGCAGACGCATCCCGGCTCGGACGACCCGATCCCGCCGCTGGCGGATGCCATCGCCAGCGAGGCGGCGCTGCTCTGCTTCGACGAGTTCCAGGTGCATGACATCACGGATGCGATGATCCTGGGCCGCCTCTTCGAGGCGCTCTTCGCCCGCGGCGTGGTGGTGGTGGCCACCAGCAACACGGCCCCGCAGGACCTCTTCAAGGGCAAGCCGGGGCGGGATGCCTTCCTGCCCTTCATCGCCCTCATCCAGTCCCGCGTGGAGGTGCTGCACCTCGAATCCGCGCAGGATTACCGGCGCGAGCGCATCCGCGGCATGCCCACCTGGCACCACCCGCTGGATGGACGATCCGAGCGCGCGCTGGACGCGGCCTTCCTGGAACTCACCGGCACCGCGCGCGGCACGGCCATGAGCCTCCAGGTCCTGGGCCGGCCGGTGCCGATCGCGGAAGCCGCGCGGGGCGTGGCGCGACTGGATTTCGATGCCGTCTGCGGCCAGGCGCTGGGGCCGGCGGATTACCTGGCGATCGCGACCCATTTCCACACGCTGGTGCTGGATGGCATCCCGCGCCTGGGGCCCGAGAATTTCGACCGCGCCCGGCGTTTCATCACCCTGGTGGACGCGCTCTACGAGCATCGCTGCAAGCTGGTCGCCTCGGCCGAGACCGGCCCGGACGAGCTTTACGAGCGCGGCGACAACGCCGCGATGTTCGAGCGAACCGCCTCACGGCTCATGGAAATGCAGAGCCAGGAGTATTTGGGCTTGCCTCATCTCCCTTGACGTAATACGCCGTAACAGGAGAGACGGAAAACGGGGGTTTCATGCGCTCTTTCATCGGGGGCCTTCTGGGCCTTTGCCTCGGGCTTGCCCTTCTGCCGCAAGATGCTTCGGCCCGGACCGATTCCCGGACTTCCGCGCAATCTTCCCAGTCCAGCCGCAGCGCGGCCGCGAGCCGGCCGGCCACGCCGCGCCCCGGCGTGACGCGCACGACGACCGCGAGCCGCAGCACGACGGCAGGCCACGCCACGACGACGACGCAGCGCCAGGCGCTGGCGCCGCTCGGCACGGCGTCCAGCCGGAGTGCGGCGCGTTCGGGCAATACCCGCCAGGCGGCGGTGCCCTATGCCCGCCAGCCGGCCGCCAGCAACGCGCGCGGTCTGCGCCAGACGGCGATGGCGAACTGCACGACGCGCAATGGTCGCCGGACCTGCACGCCCGGCGCCACCCGCACCAGCGGCATGAGCTGGACCGGTGGCCTCGCCCCGGCCGCCTTCAGCCAGACGGGCTGCCCGGATGGCACCATCGCCACCATGGCGATCGGCCACAATGACATCACCCGCTGCGTTCCGCTCTGAGGAACGCGCCACCCGGACTAGATTGTCCGGACAAGGCGATCTAGCCTCCTGCCATGAACCCCGGTTCGGGGTCTTGGGGGAGGAAGCAGGATGCGCCGCAGGACCGCACTCACGGCATTGACGCTTCTGCCCGGGCTCGCCCGGGCGCAGGCCTACCCCAGTCGCCCCATCCGCCTGATCATTCCCTATCCGCCCGGTGGCGGGACGGATGCGTTGGCGCGGCCCTGGGCCGAGCGGATGCGGCACCGGCTCGGCCAGCCGCTGGTCATCGAGAACCGGGGCGGGGCGGCGACCAATATCGGCATGGAGATGGCCGCCCGCGCCACGCCGGATGGCCAGACGCTGATCATCAACGCGGACAATGTGGCGCTTTTCCCGCATCTCTATCAGCGCCTGAGCTACGACCTGTTCCGGGATTTCGCGCCCGTCACCTACCTCGCGCAGTCGCCGCTGGTGCTCGGCATCAACCCGAATGTGCCGGCGCGGAACCTGCGGGAATTCGTGGCGCTGCTGCGACGCCAGCCGGAGAGGTACTCCTTCGCCAACCCCTCCATCGGTTCGCCGCATCACCTGGGCTATGAGCTGCTGGCGCGCGAGGCCGGCATCCGGATGATCCAGGCCGAATATCGCGGCGGCGGGCCGGCGCTCAACGACGTGCTGGCCGGCCATGTGCAGCTTGGCGTCTTCAGCCTGGGCGCTGTCAGCTCCCACTTCGCGGCCGGCACGCTCAGGCCGCTCGCGCTGCTCTCGCCCGAGCGTTCGGCCGCCGCCCCCGATATTCCGACCACGGCGGAGGAGGGCTTCCCGCTGGTGGTGAACGCGCTGCGCTTCCTGCTGTTTGCGCCCGCCGGCACGCCCCGCCCGGTCATCGAGGCGCTGCATGCCGCGACGGTGGAGACGCTGGCCGAACCCGGCCTGCGCGAGCAGCTGACGCGGGCGGGCTTCGACATCATGACCACGACGCCGGAGCAGGCGGCCGCCATGCTCCGCGCCGAATTCCAGCGCTGGGCGCCCATCCTGCCCGGCCTCAACCTCCGACTGGATTGAACCCATGGAACGACTGGACATTGCCGGCGACGCCCGGCGGATCGTGGATGTGGTGAAGGCGGGCGGCGTCGCCGTCTTCCCCACCGATGTCGGCTATGCCGGGGCGGCGGGCTGCGAGGCGGCGCTGATGCGCTTCTTCCTGGCCAAGGGCCGCGGCGCCCACAAGCGCAACGCCATGCTGGGCAGCCTTGCCATCCATGAGGACGTCCACACCCTCTCCGCGCGCGCCAACACCATGATCCGCTGCCTGGTGGAGGATTACGACCTGCCGATCTCGGCCATCGGGCCGTTCCGCGCGGATCACCCCCTGCTGCGCAAGCTGGGCGAGCCCGCGCTCTCCGCCAGCACCGAGGGCGGCACCGTCGCCATCCTGATGAATGTGGGCGCGCTGGAGCACCGCATGGCCACACTTGCGGCCGAGGAGGGGCAGCCGCTGTTCGGCTCCTCCGCCAATCTGACGGGGACGGGAACCAAGTTCCGTGCCGTGGACATCCAGCCCGAGATCCGCGCCTGCGCCGAGATCGTGGTGGATTACGGGCTGCAGAAATTCCACCAGTACAAGCGCTCCTCCACCATGATCGACTTCTCGACCATGGAGGTGGTGCGGATCGGCAGCTGCTATGAGCTGATCCAGGAGGTGCTGGGCCGCCACTTCGGCGTGGAGCTGCCACCCGATCCGGGGCTGGAGGCGCTGCCCTCGGGCCATGTGCGGGAGGCGCAGCGCCGCTACCTCATGTGAACCTCGACGCGAGACGCGAAGGCTTGCACGGCATTCTTGCAGGGCGTGGGTCGGCCGGCCTCGATGCAGTTCAGCAGGAAGACCTCCACGCAGGCGCCCGCCAAGAGTTGCGCCCCAAACTCCACCGTGTTGGGCGAATGGGTGAAGCTGGCCACGAGGCTGGTGCCGGAATTGGCGATGTTGGTGCGAGCGATCATCCGCCCCGGGCTGCCGCAGGTGCTGACATAGGTGTCAGCCTGCACCCGCGCATCGCCACGAACACTCGTGGCATTGATCAGGACGTTGAACGAGATGTAGGCGGCATTGTCCAACCGGACGGCGCAGCGGACCTCGCCGTTGTTATGTTCCCGGCAGGCGGTGCCGGCGGTGAACTGTGCCGAGGCGGGGGCGGCCGCCAGGAGGGTGAGCATGAAAGCGATCGCGGTTCGGAACATGCGGATCTCCTGAAGCTTCGTTTCGCGTTTGATGATGTGGAGGGGAGGGGCTCGCGGCGCATCAACCGGGCGCGCGCGATGGTGATGATCGGCCCGGCCGATGGCGGGCCCGTCCAGGCCCGCCGCGCATCAGCCCGGCGCTGCGACGCTATGGCTAATTCGCCCAGTTCAGCTCGACGCGGCTTGGGCCGATACGCAGGGCATTCGTGCAGCTCTCGGGTCGGCCGGCCACGGTGCAGTTCACCAGGAAAACCTCCACACAGAAGCCCACCACGCTCTGCACCGAGTGTTCGACCGGGTTCGGCTCATGGGTGAAGGTCGCCACGCGGCTGGTGCCTGAGTTCGGAATATTGGTGCGACCGACCATCCGCCCCCTGCTGCCGCAGATGCTGACATAGGTGTCGGCCTGCATGCGCGCCTCCGCACCGGCGCGCGTCGCATTGATGGTGACGTCGAACCGGGTGCCGGCGGGAATATCCACCCGAGCGGCGCAGCGCACCTCGTCATTGCGATGCGGCCAGCAGGCATTGGTGGCGAGCTGTGCCGAGGCGGGGGAGGCCGCCAGGAGGGTGAGCATGCAGGCAATGGGGGTTCGGAACATGGGCAACTCCTGAAGCTGCGTTTCGCGTCTGATGATGTGTTGGGGAGGGGCCTGCCGCGCATCAGCCCAACGCGGCGGCGCCAAGGCTGAGCCCTCAGCGCACCTCGATCTTCGTCGCGCCGAGGTTGAGCACCTGCTGGCAATTCGCCGCCTGGCCGCCGCTGCTGCAGGTGGTCAGGAAGGTCTCGACGCAGAAGCCGAGGACGCCCTGCGTGACGGCGCCCGCCTGGCTGCGCTCATTGGTGAAGCCCGCCACATGGCTGGTTCCCGAATTGGCGATGTTGCTGCGCCCGACCAGCTGCCCGGCCGTGCCGCAGGTGCTGATGTAGGTATCCGCGACGATCCGCGCCTCGGTATTGCCCGCACGGGTGGCGGTGATGAACACGCTGTAGGGGCGATTGCCGCCCGGGATGTCCACGCGCACGGCGCAGCGCACCTCGCCATTGCGGTGGGGCTGGCAATCGCCGCGGCCGACCGTCTGGGCGGAGGCGGGGGCGGCGGCCATCAGGGCCAGCAAGGTCAGGGCGGCGGGACGAAGCATCAGGGTCTTTCTTCCTGGGGTTGGAGGTGGAGGAATCGGGCGGGCAAGCGGGCCGGGGCCTGGCCCCGGGGCTCACCTCACCTCGATCTGGCTGAGAACGAGATTCATCACCGCCTGGCAGCCAGAGGGACGCGCATTGGCGGTGCAGTTGTAGATGAAGGTCTCGACGCAGAGGCCGGCACCGACACTCATTTCGGCGGTGATCGAGCCCGGTTCATTGGTGAAGGACGCGATCTGACGCACGCCCTGCACGGGACCGACTTGCCGGCTCACCATCCGCCCGGGCGCGCCGCACATGCTGACATAGGTGTCGGTCGTCATCGTGGCCGAGGCGTGGCTGATGTCGAAGCCTTGGATCCGGACCGTGTAGCGGTGGCCGCTCGGCGGGACGTCGAGGCGCACCGCGCACCGCACCTCGTTGTTGCGGTGCGGCAGGCAGGCCCCCCATGCGCTTCCCGCGGATCCGTGGGGGGAGGCCGCGGCGGTCAGGGCGAGGAGGGCGAGGGGCGCGAGGGCGGAGAGGCGCGGCATCTGTGGTCTCGGTCTCAGCGGCGGGGCCGCTCATCGGGCTGGTGCGGGACGTCCGGGGAGGCCCCGCGACGTCGGGTTTTTGGCGCGAGAGCGGGGTGCCCAGCAATCGGCCAGTGGCGATGGGGGTGATCGTTGCGGCCGATGGCGGGTCTTTCCAGGCCTCCTGCAACGCGGTAACTCTGCCGCGCTCCAAGGCGGAAACCTTCCTGGCTGAACCGGGAAGCAAGCCGGGGCACAGCATCGAGGAAGGCCGCACGGGTGTGGCCAAAGAACAGGGAATCCCCATGGCCCGCAACAAGATCGCCCTCATCGGCGCCGGCAACATCGGCGGTACGCTCGCCCACCTCATCGGCCTGAAGGAGCTCGGTGACGTCGTGATGTTCGACGTCTTCGGCGGCGTCGCGGCCGGCAAGGCACTGGACATCGCGCAGTCGAGCCCGGTGGACGGCTTTGACGCGGCGCTGAGCGGCGGCAGCGACTATGCGGCGATCGCGGGGGCGGACGTGATCATCGTCACCGCCGGCTTCCCGCGCATGCCCGGCATGAGCCGCGACGACCTGCTGACCAAGAATGCCGGCGTGATGGCGCAGGTGGCCGAGGGCATCAAGACCTACGCGCCCAATGCCTTCGTGATCTGCATCACCAACCCGCTCGACGTCATGGTCTGGGCGCTGCAGCAGAAGTCGGGCCTGCCGCCGCACATGGTGGTGGGCATGGCCGGCGTGCTGGACAGCGCCCGCTTCCGCCTCTTCCTGGCCGAGGAGTTCAAGGTCTCGGTCGAGGATGTGACGGCCTTCGTGCTGGGCGGCCATGGCGACACCATGGTGCCGCTGACCCGCTATTCCACCGTCGCCGGCATCCCGGTTCCCGACCTCATCAAGATGGGCTGGACCACGCAGGAGAAGATCGACGCCATCGTGCACCGCACGGCCAATGGCGGCGGCGAGATCGTGAAGCTGCTGGAGCGCGGCTCGGCCTTCTACGCGCCGGCGGCCTCGGCCGTGGCGATGGCGGAGAGCTACCTGAAGGACAAGAAGCGCGTCCTGCCCTGCGCCGTGATGCTGAACGGCGAATACGGCATGAGCGACTTCTATGTCGGCGTGCCGGTGGTGATCGGCGCGGGCGGCGTGGAGAAGATCGTCGAGGTCGAGTTCCTGCCGGAGGAGAAGGCCGCCTTCGTGAAGTCCTGCGACGCTGTGAAGAAGCTGGTCGAGGACTTCAAGGCGCTGGGCGTCTGAGCACCCCATGCGGGTTGCCGTGATCGCCGATGTGCACGGCAACCGCCTGGCCCTGGCGGCGGTTCTGGAATCCGTCGCCGCCGCCCGGCCCGATCTGCTGATCGAGCTGGGCGACGCGGTCTCGGGGCCGCTCTGGCCAGCCGAGACCCATGAGATGCTGGCGGCGACCTGCGCCGTCGCGGTGCGGGGTAACCACGACCGCTGGGTCGCCTTGGACGCGCCCGAGACCTTGGGCGCCACCGACCGCTTCACCCAGGCGCGCCTCTCGGAAGCCCAGCGCGCGGCGCTGGGCGCGCGGCCGATGAGCTGGCGCGGCGAGGGCATCCTCGCCATGCATAGCCTGCCGGATGATGACCTGACCTATGTGATGCATGAATCCACCCGCCATGGCATCCGCGAGCGCGTGCCGGGCGAGGTGGAGGCGCTGCTGCCGAAGCCGGCGGGCGAGAGCCTGGTGCTGACGGCGCACACGCACCGTGCGCATGCGGTGCGGTTGCGGGACGGGCGCCTTGTGGTGAACCCAGGCTCCGTCGGCCAGCCGGCCTATACCGACAGCACGCCCTTTCCGCATGTGATGCAGGCCGGCACGCCCCATGCCCGCTGGGCTCTGCTGGAGCAGCGCGGAAATGCGTGGCGTGTCAACTTCCACGCGATCGAGTATGACTGGGACGCCGCCGCGTCCGAGGCGGCGCGCCACGGCCGGGATGACTGGTCGCGCGCGCTCGCCACAGGAAATCTGAGCTGACCCGAAGGACCACCCGAGCATGAACATCCACGAATACCAGGCGAAGGAGCTGCTGCGCCGCTACGGCGTGGCCGTCCTGGAAGGCCATGTGGCCTGGAACGCCGACGAGGCGGAGGCGGCGGCGAAGAAGCTGCCGGGCCCGATCTATGTCGTGAAGAGCCAGATCCATGCGGGTGGCCGCGGCGCCGGCCGCTTCACCAATGATCCGAACGGCAAGGGCGGCGTGCGCCTCGCCAAGTCGCCGGAAGAGGCCAAGGCGGCCGCCGCCGCGATGATCGGCTCCACGCTGGTGACGAAGCAGACCGGGCCCGAGGGCAAGGTGGTGAGCCGCGTCTATGTGGAAGCGGGCTGCGACATCGCGCGTGAGCTGTATCTCTCGCTGCTGGTGGACCGCGACAGCTCGCGCGTCGTCATCATGGCCTCCACCGAGGGCGGCATGGAGATCGAGGAGGTGGCGGAGCACCACCCCGAGAAGATCATGAAGGTCGCGATCGACCCGGCCTCGGGCATTTCGGGCTTCCATGGCCGCAAGCTGGCCTTCGGCCTGGGCCTTGAGGGCAAGCAGGTCGGCAGCTTCGTGAAGTTCGTGGACGCCATGTACAAGGCCTTCCTGGAGCTCGATTGCGCCATCGTCGAGATCAACCCGCTGGTCGTCACCAAGGGCGGCGATGTGGTGGCGCTGGACGCCAAGGTCTCCTTCGATGACAGCGCGCTGTTCCGCCACAAGGATCTGGAAGCGCTGCGCGATGACAGCGAGATGGACCCGAAGGAACTCGACGCCACCAACAATGACCTGAACTATGTGGCGCTCGACGGCGAGATCGGCTGCATGGTGAATGGCGCCGGCCTGGCCATGGCGACCATGGACATCATCAAGCTCTACGGTTCCTCGCCGGCGAACTTCCTCGATGTCGGCGGCACGGCGGACAGCGCGCGCGTGACGCAGGCCTTCCGCATCATCACCTCGGACGTGAATGTGAAGGCCATCCTGGTCAACATCTTCGGCGGCATCGCCAAGTGCGACATGATCGCGACCGGCATCGTCGAGGCGTCGAAGAACCTCTCGCTCAAGGTGCCGCTGGTCGTGCGCCTCGAGGGCACGAATGTGGAGCTGGGCAAGAAGATCCTGGCGGAATCCGGGCTTGCGATCATCGCGGCCGACAACCTTGCCGACGCCGCCCAGAAGGCCGTCGCCGCCGTGAAGGGGGCTTAAGTCCATGGCCATTCTCGTCGACAAGAACACGCGCGTGATGACGCAGGGCTTCACCGGCGCGCAGGGCACCTTCCACGCCAGCCAGGGCATCGCCTATGGCAGCACCTATGTGGGCGGCGTGACGCCGGGCAAGGGCGGCACCATGCACCCGACGCTCAACCTGCCGGTCTTCAACACGGTGGCCGAGTGCAAGGAAGCGACCGGCGCCAATGCCTCGGTCATCTACGTGCCGGCGGCCTTCGCGGCGGATAGCATCCTGGAGGCCATCGATGCCGAGATGCCGCTGATCATCTGCATTACCGAGGGCATTCCCGTGCTCGACATGGTGAAGGTGAAGCGCGCGCTGGATGGCTCCTCCTCGCTGCTCATCGGGCCGAACTGCCCGGGTGTCATCACGCCGGATGCGTGCAAGATCGGCATCATGCCGGGGCACATCCATCGCCGCGGCTCCGTGGGCATCGTCAGCCGGTCCGGCACGCTGACCTATGAGGCGGTGGCGCAGACGACGGCGGCCGGGCTTGGCCAGTCCTCCTGCGTCGGCATCGGCGGCGACCCGGTGAAGGGCATGGACTTCATCGATGTGCTGGAACTCTTCCTGGCGGATGACGAGACCAAGTCCATCATCATGATCGGCGAGATCGGCGGCCAGTCCGAGATCCAGGCGGCCGAGTTCCTGAAGTCCGAGAATTTCGGGCCGGGCAAGCCGAACAAGCCGGTGGTGGGCTTCATCGCCGGCGCCACGGCCCCTCCGGGCCGCCGCATGGGCCATGCCGGCGCCGTGATCTCCGGCGGCCGCGACACGGCCGAGGCGAAGATGGCCGCGATGGCCGAGGCGGGCATCCACATCGCCGACACGCCGGCGAGCCTGGGCTCGACCATGGTGCGCGCGCTGAAGGGTTGAATTCCTGACATCAGGAGTAAGGAAAGGGCCGGATTCGTCCGGCCCTTTTGCGTTGTTATTGTTGCATTTTCAGAACGCCATTTTCCTCAACGCTCCCATGCGGAGAGGGGCTGCCCCTGTCCCATCCTTAGGTCTATGTTCACTGGAATCCGCCCAGCTTCAGGCTGGTGCTGGAATGCCGTGAACAAGGAAGGGCCGGGCCGCCGCAAGACGCGCCCGTGGAAAAAGAATGGCCGGAGTGGACATCCTCGCGAGTGCGATGAATGGCGCGAACGCCGCCTATCTCGCCGACACCTACGCCCGCTGGGTCGAGAATCCCGGTTCCGTGGACGCCTCCTTCGCCGAGCTTTTCGCCGCGCTGAACGATGATGCCCGCGCCGTCCTGACCGACGCGATGGGCGCCTCCTGGGCGCCGCGCCCGCGCGGTGGCTTCGCGCCGGCCGAGGATGCCAAGCCCACGCCCAAGGGCGGTGCCGCCGCCCAGAACCGCGCGACCGACCCCGAGGAAACCCGCCGCGCCGTGCTGGACAGCATCCGCGCGCTGATGCTCATCCGCTCCTACCGCGTGCGCGGCCATCTGGAAGCGAAGCTCGATCCGCTCGGCCTGCAGGTGCCGCCAGCCCATCCTGAGCTCTCCGCCGCCTTCTGGGGCTTCTCCGAGGCCGATCTCGACCGCCGCATCTTCATCGACAATGTGCTGGGGCTTGAGACCGCCACGGTGCGGGAGATCATGCAGCGCGTCCGCGCCACCTATTGCGGGCCGATCGGCGTGGAGTTCATGCACATCCAGGATCCGGACCAGAAGTCCTGGATCCAGCAGCGCGTCGAGGGCGCGCCCTGGGTGAACGGCTACACCCCCGCCCAGAAGCGCCAGATCCTGCTCCAGCTCACCGAGGCCGAGGGCTTCGAGGCCTTCTGCGCCAAGAAGTATGTCGGCACCAAGCGCTTCGGCCTGGAGGGCGGCGAGAGCACCATCCCCGCCGTGCAGACCGTGATCGAGACCGCGGCGCGCGAGGGCGTGAAGGAGATCGCCATCGGCATGGCGCATCGCGGGCGCCTCAACGTGCTCGTGAACGTCGTGAAGAAGCCCTACATGCAGGTCTTCTCCGAGTTCAAGGGTTCGTCCTTCAAGCCGGATGACGTGCAGGGCTCGGGCGATGTGAAGTATCACCTGGGCACCTCGACCGATGTCGAGATCGAGGGCCGGCGCGTCCATCTCTCGCTGCAGCCCAACCCTTCGCACCTCGAGGCCGTGAACCCCGTCGTCGCCGGCAAGGTGCGCGCGCGGCAGGACATGGCGGGTGATGTGAAGATGCGGTCCAGCGTCATGGGCATCCTGCTGCATGGCGACGCCGCCTTCGCCGGCCAGGGCCTGGTCTATGAGACGCTCGCGATGAGCCAGCTCATCGGCTACCGCACGGGCGGCACCATCCACATCGTGACCAACAACCAGATCGGCTTCACCACCGTGCCGGCCCACGCCTATTCGGGCCTCTACTGCACGGATGTCGCCAAGGCGATCCAGGCGCCGATCCTGCATGTGAACGGCGACGACCCGGAGGCGGTGGTCTGGTGCGCGCAGCTCTGCGCCGAGTTCCGCATGCGCTTCCAGGCGGATATCGTGCTCGACATCGTCTGCTATCGCCGCCACGGCCATAATGAGAGCGACGAGCCGGCCTTCACGCAGCCCACCATGTACAGCCGCATCCGGCAGATGAAGACCACGCGCACCCTCTATGCCGAGCGCCTCGCCGCCGAGGGCTCCGTCACGGCCGAGGACGCGCAATCCATCCAGGACGCCTTCAACGCCAAGCTGGAGGAGGCCTTCGAGGCCGCGGCCAGCTTCAAGCCGAACAAGGCGGATTGGCTGGAAGGGCACTGGACCGGCCTCAAGGCCGTGGGCAGCACCGACCAGGTGGAGCAGCTGCACGACACGGCGGTGAACCTCGATACGCTGCGCGAGGTGGGCGGGGCACTCTGCCGCGTGCCGGAGGGCTTCAACGCCAATTCCAAGATCGTCCGCCAGCTCGAAGCCAAGAAGACCGCGGTGGAGACGGGCGAGGGCATCGACTGGGCGACCGGCGAGGCGCTGGCCTTCGGCACGCTGCTGCTGGAAGGCCATCGCGTCCGTCTCTCGGGCGAGGATGTGCAGCGCGGCACCTTCAGCCATCGCCATTGCGTGCTGGTGGACCAGAACGACCAGCGCGAATACGCGCCGCTGAACCACATCCGTGAGGGCCAGGCCCGCTTCGAGGCCTTCAACTCCCTGCTGTCCGAGGCCGGCGTGCTCGGCTTCGACTACGGCTATTCGCTGGCCGACCCGAAGACGCTGGTGCTGTGGGAGGCGCAGTTCGGCGACTTCGCGAACGGCGCGCAGGTCATCATCGACCAGTTCATCGCCTCGGGCGAGACGAAGTGGCTGCGCATGTCGGGCCTCGTCATGCTGCTGCCGCACGGGCATGAGGGGCAGGGGCCGGAACACTCCTCCGCACGGCCTGAGCGCTACCTGCAGCTCTGCGCCGAGCGCAACATGCGCGTCTGCAACTTCACCACGCCTGCCAACTACTTCCATGCGCTGCGCCGCCAGCTCAAGGCGAACTACCGCAAGCCGCTGGTGGTGATGACGCCGAAGTCCCTGCTGCGCCACAAGCTCTGTGTCAGCAGCCTGGCCGAGTTCGGCCCGGGTTCGGCCTTCCGCTACGTGATCCCCGAGGTGGACGCGATCGCGCCGGAGGAGCGCGTGAAGCGCGTCGTCCTCTGCACCGGCAAGGTCTATTACGACCTGCTGCAGGAGCGGCGCGACAAGGGCGTGAACGATGTGGCGCTGATCCGCCTGGAGCAGCTCTATCCCTTCCCGGCGAACAGCCTGGCCATGGCGCTCGCCCCCTACAAGAACGCCGAGATCGTCTGGTGCCAGGAGGAGCCCGAGAACATGGGCGCCTGGCATTTCGTGGACCGCCGGATCGAGAAGGTGCTGAGCGACCTGGGCGCGCCCGGCCGTCGCCCGGTCTTCGTCGGCCGCGAGGCGGCGGCGAGCCCCGCCACCGGCCTCGCCAAGGTGCACCAGACCCAGCAGGATGCGCTGGTGCGCCAGGCCCTCGGCCTCTGATGTGAATCCCGGGGTGTCACCGCGTGACGCTCCGGGCCCAAATGGATTAAGACGAGTTCCAGGAAAAAGCGGAAAACCATGGCAACCGACATTCTCGTGCCCACCCTGGGTGAAAGCGTCAGCACCGCGACCGTCGCGCGGTGGCTCAAGCAGGCCGGTGAGGCGGTGGCCGCCGATGAGCCGCTGGTGGAACTGGAAACCGACAAGGTCACGGTCGAGGTGAATGCCCCCGCCGCCGGCGTGCTGGAGGCCATCGCCGCCCAGACCGGCGCCGAGGTCGAGCCGGGCGCCGTGCTCGGCAGCATCGCCGCCGGCGCGGGCAAGCCCGCCGCGCCCTCCACCGCCGCGGCCAAGCCGGTCGGCACCGGGGGCGGTTCCGTCGCCTCGGCCGAACAGCACGGCACGGCCCCGGGCGGCCATGCGCCGGCCGCCGCGCCCGGGCCGCTGCCCGCCGCCGCCAAGCTGATGGCGGAGAACAACGTCTCCGCCGCGCAGATCGGCGCCGGTTCTGCCAAGGATGGCCGGATCGCCAAGGGCGACGTGCTGGACTTCCTGAGCCGCCCCGCCGCGGCTTCCGCCCCGGCCGCTTCCGCGAAGCCCGCGCGCTCGCTCGAAGCCGGCGAGGAGCGGGTGAAGATGACGCGCCTGCGCGCCACCATCGCGCGCCGCCTGAAGGAGGCGCAGAACACCGCCGCCATGCTCACCACCTTCAACGAGGTGGATATGGGCGCCGTCATGGCGATGCGCGGCGAGTACAAGGACCATTTCGAGAAGCGCCACGGCGTGAAGCTCGGCTTCATGTCCTTCTTCGTGACCGCCTGCGTCGCCGCGCTGAAGGAATTCCCGGCCGTCAATGCCGAGATCGAGGGTGACGAGGTCATCTACCGCAACTTCGTGCATATGGGCATCGCGGTGGGCGGGCCCTCGGGCCTCGTCGTGCCGGTGCTGCGCAACGCGGATGGCATGGGCTTCGCCGAGATCGAGAAGCGCATCGCCGATTTCGGCAAGCGCGTGCGCGACGGCCAGCTCAAGCTGGAGGAGATGGCGGGCGGCAGCTTCACCATCACCAATGGCGGCATCTACGGTTCGCTCATGTCCACGCCGATCCTGAACCCGCCGCAGTCGGGCATCCTGGGCATGCACAAGATCCAGGACCGGCCGATGGCGGTCGGCGGCAAGGTCGAGATCCGGCCGATGATGTACCTCGCCCTGTCCTATGATCACCGCATCGTGGACGGGAAGGAGGCCGTCTCCTTCCTGGTGCGCGTCAAGGAGGCCCTTGAGGACCCGCGCCGCCTGATGCTGGGGGTCTGAGCCATGCGTTCGCGCGAAGGCCAGCTCAGCGACAATCGCCCCATCTCCCGCACGCGGCCGGAGAAGGAAAAGCAGTTGCGCGACCTGAAGGAAGTGCTGGCGGGGATGAAGGCGCACGCCACCCCCGCGCTGCGCGATTCCGTGAAGGCGAAGATCAAGGAACTCGAGGCGGATCTGGCCCAGCCGGCGCCGCCGCCGCGCGACCGTAGGCCGCCGCGCCGGGAGTTTTGAGGCCGGGGCTCCCCCCGCGCCCTTGGCCCGGACCCGCCGGGGCCGAAAGGCCCCGGTCCCCGATCAGATGAGCCGCGCTTCCCGGAGCGCGGCCTTCAGCGCCGGAGGAAGCGCCTCCATCCCGGACGCCGCAACACCCTCCACCACATCCGGCGGCGCGTCTTCCGGCGACAGGTAGCGCCAGCCCTGGAAGGCCTTCGTCGCCCTCGCCTCCACCATCACCAGCTTCGGGTCCAGCACCAGGCCGCAGCAGGGCGTGCCGTCGCCCCAGTCATCCTCGATGATGTCCAGGATGCGCTGGCGCACCTGCAGGAAGCCCGACACCACCCAGTAGATGCTGCCGCCATCGAGGATCTCCTCGCGCCGCTTGGGCATCATCCGGGTCTGGTGGCGCAGGGGCGGGTCGGCCACGGCGCGCAGCTTCTGGATGGCGCGCAGCTGCGCCACATCCTTGGGGCCGACGGAAAGCTTCAGCATATGCAGCATCGCCCCTGCATGTGGCCCCGGACCGGAGTCGGGCAAGCGGGGAGCTTATGAGGGCGGCGCCGAGGCGCCCGGCGCGGCCGCCAGCGCGCGGTTCGCCTGCGGGCGCAGGCTGGCATAGGCGACCGGGCCGAAATCCTGCAGCCGCCGCTCCACCGCCTGGAAGGCCGAACGCTCCCGTGCCGAGAGCGGCGCATCCGGCGTGGTGGTCCGGTGGGCCAGGTAGCGCGCCAGCATGCCGGAACCGCGGCGATGCGCGGCGGCGACCATGCCGCCCTCGGTGAGGGTGACCTCCTGTCCGTTCAGCCCGCGCACGCTGCCGCCCTGGCGCGACATCACGCCGTTGCGCTCCAGCTGCACCTCGACGCGGCGGAGGAAGTGGGACATCGCGGCCTCCTGCGCCGCCGGGCTGGCCAGGAAATCGGCCTCGCTGCGGACGCCGTGGCGCTCGGCGAGGGGGGTCCACTGGCCTTGGGCGTTCTTCCAGCCGAGGTCGAGCAGGCTGCCGGGCAGGAACTGATAGCGCCCCAACGCGCCAGAGCGGGGGTTGCGCACGCCATAGCCGTCCCGCGCATGCTCGGCGCTGCGCTCGGCCTGGGCAATGCGCTGGCGGAATTCGGGATTGGGCGCGGCCTCCCAGGGACGCGGGCCGGTGCCGGAGAGGGCGACGCCCCGCACGCGGGGCGTCGCCTCCTGCGCGGTGGCCAGCGCGACGGCAAAGCCGCCCGGCAAAGGCTGGCGCGCGCGGGGCGCCTGAGCGGGATGCTGGGCGGGAATGGGAGGGAGGGCGGCAAGTGGTTCCACGCTCCGATCATTGCCATGGAGGATTAACGCGCGATGAAGGCGCGCGCCGCGTGATAGCCCTTCTCAGCCGGGCGCTTGGTCCATATCGTTCAAACCCGAATTGAATGAATCGAACGAGGATGGGTGCCCGTGCCGTCTGATGAAACAATGCCGCGGCGTCCCGCGGGGCCCGGCGAGACCATCCGAGCCGAAGCGCCGGGCCGCCGGGCCGTGCTGGCCCTGGCCCTGCCGCTGCTGGGTGGTTGCACCATGGTGGGGCCGGATTTCTCCCGCCCGCCCGCGCCGCTGGACACAAGCTGGGCCGCGGCCCCCAACCTGCCCGTCGCCGCCTGCGTGCCGAGCGCCACCACCACCTGCCCGCCCGCCGACACCGCCTGGTGGCGCAGCCTGAACGATCCCACGCTGAACCGCCTGATCGAGACGGCGGCGGCGCAGAACCTCACGCTGCAACGCGCCGGCGTGCGTGTGCTGCAGGCCCGCGCGGTGCTGGCGGCCACCGTCGGCGCCTATTACCCGCAGCAGCAGCAGGCTTATGGCCTCCTGCTCACCGAGCGCGCCAACAGCAACAATGCGGGCACCAGCGCGGGCGGCACGCGCGCCTACAACCTGGGCCGCGCCGGCATCACCGCGGCTTGGGAGATTGATTTCTGGGGCCGGTTCCGCCGCGCCATCGAGGCCTCCGACTCCGACCTCGTCGCCTCCATCGCCGATTACGACAACGCGATGGTAAGCCTGCTGAGCGACGTGGCGGCGACCTATGTGAACCTGCGCGGGCTGGAGGCGCGGCTGGCCATCACCAAGGCCAACATCAACCTCCAGCGGCAATCGCTGCGCATCGCGCGCGTCCGCTTCCGCGAGGGTGCCACGAGCGAGCGCGATCCCGACCAGGCGCAGTCGCAGCTCTCGGGCACCGAGGCGCTGGTGCCCGGCCTCGAGGCGCAGATCGAGCGCGCGCGCAACGCGCTGGCCGTGCTGCTGGGTGTGACGCCCGCCGAGATCCGGCCCATGCTCCAGCCGGGCCCGATCCCGCGCCCCCGGCTGATGGTGGCGACCGGCGTGCCGGCCGACCTGCTGCGCCGCCGGCCGGACCTGCGCCTCACCATCGCCAATGCGGCGGCGCAGAGCGCGCGGATCGGCGTGGCGCGGGCTGATCTGTTTCCCGCCTTCTCGATCAGCGGCAGCTTCGGCTTCCTGGCGACGGATGCGGGCAGCCTGCGCCTCAACTCCGGCGGCGCCTGGCGCAATTCCACGAGCTTCACCGCCGGCCCCTCGGTGGTGTGGAACATCCTGAACTGGGGGCAGATCACCAACCAGGTGCGCGCGCAGGATGCGGTGCTGCAGCAGGCGCTGCTCACCTACCAGCAGGCCGTGCTCCAGGCGCAGCGCGAGGTGGAGGACGGGCTCGTCTCCTTTGCCGGCGCGCAGCAGGCCGCCGTCTCCCTGCGGCGCGCCGTCGCCGCCTCGCGCCGCGCGGCCGCCGTCTCCCTCACGCAGTATGAGCAGGGCCAGACGGACTACACGACCGTGCTGCTCAGCCAGCGCATCCTGCTGGAATACGAGGACCAGCTCGCCATCGCGGAGACCGACATCCCGCAGGGGCTGATTTCCGTCTATCGCGCGCTGGGCGGCGGCTGGGAGATCCGCGAGGGCCGGCCGCTCGTCACCGAGGCGACGCGGCGGCAGATGGCGCTGCGCACCGATTGGGGCCCGCTGCTGGATTACGATGATGGCCGCCTGACCCCGCCGCGGACCCAGGGTCTGCTGCCCCAACCCACCTTCTAGCGTGAGCATCCCGATGATCCGACGTCATGCCAGCCTGCTGCTGATCACGGGCGTGCTGCTCGGCTGCAAGGAGGACAACACCTTCGTGCCGCCGCCCCCGCCGCCCGTGACGGCGGCGACGCCCGCGGTGGCGCCGGCGACCGAATATCTGGAGGCCACGGGCAGCGCCGTCGCGGTCAGCGTGATCGACCTCGTCGCCCGCGTGCCGGGCTTCCTGCGCTCGATCGACTATGCCGACGGCGCGGTGGTGCGCAGCGGCCAGCGGCTGTTCCAGATCGAGCCGGACCAGTATCGCGCCAAGGTCCAGCAATCCGAGGCGCAGGTGCAGCAGAACCAGGCGCTGCTCGACCGCGCCAATGCCGAGCTCTCGCGCCAGCAGCGCCTGATCAGCCAGAACGCCACCGCCCAGGCCGATCTGGAGCGCTGGCAGTCCCAGCGCGACCAGGCGCAGGCGACGCTGGCGGAGGCGCAGGCCAATCTGGCGCTGGCCCGCATCAACCTCGGCTACACGGATGTCACGGCGCCCTTCGATGGCGTGGCCGGCGCGCATATGGTGGATGTGGGCGCCATGGTCGGCGCCTCGACGCCGACGCGGCTCGCCACACTGGTCCAGCTTTCGCCCATCCATGTGAACTTCTCGGTCAATGAGCGCGACCTGCTGCGCATCCGGCGCGAGCTGGACGGACGCGGCATCCGCCGGCCGGACCAGCTGGGCGAGAACGCGCCGCCGGTGCAGATCGCGCTGGCCGGGGATTCGCAGTTCCGCATCGCCGGGCGGCTCGACTACATCGCGCCGCAGCTCGACGCCGCAACCGGCACGCTGCAGCTGCGCGGCCTCTTCGCCAATGCCGACCAGACGCTGCTGCCCGGCCTCTTCGTGCGGGTGCGCGTGCCGATCCGCACGCGGCCCGATGCGCTGATGGTGCCGGAGGCGGCGCTGGGCTCCAACCAGCTCGGCTCCTATCTGCTCGTGGTCGGCGCCAATTCCACCATCGAGCAGCGGCCGGTGGTGCTGGGTCAGCGCATCGGCACGCTGCGCGTGATCGAGGGGGGGCTGAAGCCGGATGACCAGGTGGTGATCTCCGGCCTGCAGCGCGCCATCCCTGGAGCGCGCGTCACGGTGCAGCGCGGCACCATCGCGCCGCCCCCGGCCGAGCCCGTCACTGGCACGGTGGCCAATCCGGCGCCCACCGCCGCTCCTGCCCCCGCGGCGGCGCCCGCCCGATGATCTCACGCTTCTTCATCGCGAGGCCGATCCTCGCCAACGTCATCGCGATGCTCTTCGTGCTGATCGGCGCCGTCTCGGTCTTCAACCTGCCGGTCGCGCAGTATCCGAACGTCGTGCCGCCCACGGTGACCGTCACCACCAGCTATCCGGGCGCCTCGGCGCAGACCATCGTGGATACGGTGGCGCTGCCGATCGAGCAGCAGGTCAACGGCGTGGCCGGCATGATCTACATGCAGTCCCAGTCGGCGGCGGACGGCTCCTACACGCTGACCGTCTCCTTCGAGATCGGCACCGATCCGAACATGGCGCAGGTGCTGGTGCAGAACCGCGTCTCGGCCGCGCTGGCGCAGCTGCCCGCGCCGGTGGCGGCGCAGGGCGTCACCACGCAGATCCATGCGAGCTCGATCCTGGAGATCGTCACCCTCGCCTCCAGCAACCCGCGGCATGACGGGCTGTTCCTGGCGAACTACGCGACGATCAACCTGATGCAGGAGCTGGCGCGCCTGCCCGGCGTGGGCCAGGTGCGCGTCTTCGGCGCCGCGCAATACGCCATGCGCGTCTGGCTCGACCCCGACCAGATGCAGGCGCGCGGCCTGGTGCCGGCGGATGTGATCACGGCGCTGCAGCAGCAGAACCAGCAGGTGGCGGCGGGGCAGCTCGGCATGCAGCCGGCCCCCTCGGGCCAGGCCTTCCAGATCACGCTGAACATCCTGGGCCGCCTCGAGGATGTCTCGCAATTCGAGGACATCGTCATCAAGGCCGAGCCGGGCGGGCGCTTCATCCGCGTGCGCGATGTGGGCCGCGTCGAGCTGGGGGCGCAGACCTACAGCCAGATCTTCAACTGGAACGGCAAGGCCTCCACCGGCCTCGGCATCTTCCAGCTGCCCGGCGCCAATGCGCTCGAGGTGGCGGCGCAGGTGAAGGCGACGATGGAACGCCTCTCGCGCGATTTCCCCGAGGGCATGACCTGGGCCGTTCCCTTCGACACGACCGTCTTCGTGCAGGCCTCGATCCATGAGGTCTATGTGACGCTCATCATCGCGGGCGTGCTGGTGCTGGCCGTCATCCTCGTCTTCCTGCAGGACTGGCGCGCCACGCTGGTGCCGGCGACGACGGTGCCGGTGACGATCATCGGCGCCTTCGCCGCCATGGCCGCACTCGGCTTCACCATCAACCTCTCGACGCTCTTCGCCATCGTGCTGGCCATCGGCATCGTGGTGGATGACGCGATCGTGGTGGTGGAATCGGCCGCCCATCACATCGACAAGGGCGAGGAACCGCACGTCGCCGCGGGCAAGGCGATGGACGAGCTCTTCGGCCCCATCATCGGCATCACGCTGGTGCTGATGGCGGTCTTCCTGCCGGCCGCCTTCCTGCCCGGGCTGACCGGGCAGATGTATCGCCAGTTCGCCCTCGTCATCGCCGCCACCGCGCTCATCAGCGCCATCAACGCGGCGACGCTGAAGCCCACGCAATGCGCCATGTGGCTCAAGCCCGCCAAGCCGCCCGAGCAGCGCAACATCTTCTGCCGGGTCTTCAACCGCGGCTTCGGCGTGGTGGAGGGGGGCTATACGCGCGTCGTCTCCGTCATCGTGCGGCATGCGCGCGTCTCGGTCGTGCTGGCGCTGGGCATGATCGGGCTTGCCGGCTGGGGGCTGACGCGGATTCCCACGGCCTTCATCCCGACCGAGGACCAGGGCTACCTGCTGCTCAGCGTGCAGCTGCCCGACGGCGCCTCGCTCGAACGCTCGCACCGCGTGCTGAGCGATGTGGAGGCCGAGGTGCGCGCCATCCCCGGCGTCGCGCAGACCATCGTCATCACCGGCGTCTCCGTGCTGGACAACAACGCCACGCTGGTGAATGCGGGCGTGATCTACGTGATCCTGGATGACTGGTCGCTCAGGCCGCCCAGCAGCGGGAGGGATCTGCGCGGCCTCTACGCGACGATGCTGCGGCGCTTCAGCACCTACCAGGATGCGGCGATCAGCGTCCTGCCGCCGCCGCCCATCCAGGGCATCGGCAATGCCTCGGGCTTCTCCATGATGGTCGAGCTGCGGGACGGCGTCTTCGACTGGACCAAGCTGCAGCGGCTGACCGACACGATCGTCGAGAACGCCTCCTCGCAATCGGCGATCAACCGCGCCTTCACCACCTTCCGCGCCGAGGTGCCGCAGCTGCGGGTGGAGGTGGACCGCGTGCAGGCCGAGGCCCTGCAGGTGGGCGTGGCCGATGTCTTCTCGACCATCCAGAGCTATCTGGGCTCCACCTACGTCAACCAGTTCAACCGCTTCGGCCGCACCTTCCAGGTCTATGTCCAGGCGGATGGCGAGGCGCGGGTGAACCCGGACGACATCGGCCAGCTGCATGTGCGCAACCGCCAGGGCCAGATGGTGCCGGTGGGCGCGCTCGCCTCCTGGCGGATGGAGCTCGGCCCCTCGCTCATCAACCTCTACAACCTCTATCCGGCGGCCATGATCAGCGGCATCCCGGCGCAGGGCTTCAGCTCGGGCGAGGTGATGGGGCTGATGGAGCAGATCGGCGGGCATGTGCTGCCGCGCGGGACGGGCTTCGACTGGACCGCGCTCTCCTACCAGGAGGCGCAGGTCGGCAGCCAGATGTACCTGGTCTTCGCGCTGGCGCTCTTGCTCGTCTACATGGTGCTGGCCGGGCAGTATGAGAGCTGGCTGGCGCCGATCGGCGTCATCCTGGCGGTGCCGCTGGCGCTGCTGGGGACGGCTGGCGCGCTGATCGGGCTTGGCATCGCCAACAATCTCTACACGCAGATCGGCCTGGTGCTGCTGGTGGCGCTGGGCTCCAAGAACGCCATCCTCATCGTCGAGGTCGCGCGCGAATTGCGGGCCAAGGGCATGGAGATCGAGGAAGCGGCGATCGAGGCGGCGCGGGTCCGCTTCCGGCCCATCATCATGACCTCCATCGCCTTCATCCTCGGCGTTCTGCCGCTGGCGATGGCGACGGGCGCGGGCGCCTCGGCGCGCAACTCCATCGGCATCGCGGTCATGTCGGGCATGCTGGCGAATACCGGGCTCGCGGTGCTCTTCGTGCCGGCCTTCTTCACCGTTCTGCAGCGCTGGGAGGAGCGGAAGCGCAAGCCGAAGGCCGCGGCCGAGAAGACGCTACCGGGCTAGACCGTGATCCGCTATCGCTGGATCACGGTCTCGCCTTGTTGAGAGGATGATTCACCGCTGCGGCGATTCCGCCTCAACGCATCATGCTCTAGGCTCGAGACTCATTCAGCACCAGCAGATGATTGCGGCTGCGATGGCGACGGCCGAGGCGAAGTTGTTGGCGAGCTTGTTGTATCTGGTGTGGATGCGGCGCCAGTCCTTCAGCCGGCTAAAGGTTCGCTCGATGGCGTTTCGCGCTCGGTAGGCAGTCTTGTCGAAGGGATGGAACCGCCTGCGGGTGGGGTTGTTCGGGATGACCGGCAGGGTGCCCCGCTCGGCGAGAAACGCACGCAGGCCGTTGCTGTCATAGGCCGCGTCGGCCAGGAGCTTGGCTGACGGGGGCAGGCGGGCGAGTAGGTCGTGAGCGGGGCGCATGTCGCCCATCTGGCCGGGCGTCACGACGAAGGTGAGAACGCGGCCCGTGCCATCGGTTACGAGGTGGATCTTGGTCCCGCGACCGCCGCGGGAGCGGCCAATGGCCTGGAACTCGGCCCCCCTTTTCCGCCCGCCGCCGCGCGCTGTGCCTTGGCTGTCGTGCTGTCGATCAACTGCAGACCACCTGGCGTCGCCTGTACCAGCGCGGTCAACATCTGCGTCCAGATGCCGCGCTGCGACCAGCGGTGATAGCGATTGTAGATCGTGGTGGGCGGGCCATAGATCCGAGGGCAATCCTGCCAGCGGCCGCCATGCTTGAGCATGTGCACGATCCCGCTGAGCACACGCCGGTCGTCCACCCGACGTGCCCCGGGCTGGTTCTGCGGCAGGAGCGGCGCGATCGCTTCCCACTGCCGATCCGTCAGCCAAAACCCATGCGCCATCCGCGTCGCCCCCCTGAACGAAGGCAGCGAATCACATCGCAACGTGTCGAAGCCAGACCTGATTGGGTTTGGAGCCTAAAGCCAGCGCCGCGTCCGGGCGAGGTAGGCCGGGTAGCTCTCGGGGAAGCGGGTGCGGAGATAGGCCTCCTCCTTCCGCACCACCAGCACGTCGAGGGCGATGAAGGTCGCCCCCACGGCGAGCCAGGCCCAGAGCGTGCCCCAGCTCAGCGCGACACCGGCGAGGAAGAGCAGGAAGCCGAAATAGATCGGGTTGCGGCCGAAGCGGTAGGGGCCGGCGGCCACGAAGGCGGTGTCCGGCTTGTCCGGCCGGGGGTCATTGCCGGCGCGGACCAGCACGAGCAGCGCCCAGCCCACCCAGCCCATGGCGAGGAAGATCACCATGCCCCCCAGCGCGACCGCGGGCGGGCCAAGCTGGACGGGCAGCAGCTTCTGCAGGCCCCAGGCGAAGCCCAGCGCGACCGCCACCATCACCGGCGGCGGGATGCGCACGCCGGGGCCGTGATCCGTCTCAGGCATCGCTCGCCTCCGGCAGCTTCATCCAGCTGGGAAACAGCGGCAGGAGCCGCGCGCCGCCGCATTCGAGCGGGCCGGCCCCCAGCGCCGAGAGCCGCAGCAGCGCCAGGCCCCGGCCTTCGCGGCCGGAGCGCATCTCGCCGACCTCCGCGGCGCCTTGCATGACGGGCGTGCCGCGCGCGGGCAGGGGGCCCTCCACGACGACGGGCACGAGGCGGCGCTTCACCAGGCCGCGATACTTGGTCCGCGCCGTGAGTTCCTGGCCCATGTAGCAGCCCTTGGACCAGGAGACGCCGTGCAACTCGTCGAAGCCCGCTTCCAGCAGCACGGAATGCTCGGCCTGCATGTCGCGCGAGCCGTCGGGCAGGCCGAGGCCCAGGCGATGCGCGTCGTAGTCATCTTCCGTGGCGTCGGGCGTCGCGGGCCTGGGTGTCATCCGGCGCCAGCCGGCCTCGGGCAGGCGGGGGTCGGGGGTCGCGCCATCCGGCATCGCGGCCCCGCCCCAGCCGGCCTGCACCGCCCAGCCGGCGAGCGGCGCCATCGCCACCCTGGAGCGCAGGCGGAAGCGCAGCAGCTTCTGCATGAGCATGTCGGCCTGCGCCGCCTCAGCATCCAGCAGCAGGCGGTCCCCGTCGGCGGTCAGGAAGAAATCGGCCAGCCACTTGCCCTGCGGCGTCAGCAGCGCGGTCCAGACGGCGCGGCCTGGCGCGGCCTCCGTCACATCATTGGACACCAGGCCCTGGAGGAAGGCGAGGCGGTCCTCGCCCGTCACTTCGAGGACGGCGCGGTCGGTCAAGGTGGCGATCGGCATGGGGGGGATGTGGCGGTTTCGCCGAGGGGGTTCAAGCCGCGTCGTTTCTGCTAGACGCCTCCCGTGCGCATCCTGTTCATCACCTCCACCCGCATCGGCGATGCCGTGCTGTCCACGGGCCTGCTCGACCACCTGCTGCGCGAGAATCCGGGCGCGCGCGTCACCATCGCCTGTGGCACGGTGGCCGAGGGCGTCTTCGCCCGCATGCCGGGGCTGGAGCGCATCATCCCCGTCACCAAGCGCCGCTGGTCGCTGCATTGGCTGGAGCTGTGGCGCCAGGTGGCGTTCCGCCGCTGGGACCTGGTGGTGGATCTGCGCGGCTCGGCCATCGCCTGGACGCTGCTGACGCGGAAGCGCGCGGTCATGAAGGGCGGCCGGCGCTCGGGCCACCGGCTGCTGCACATCGCGGAAACCTTGGGCGTCACCCCTGCGCCGCGCCCCGTCGCCTGGTTCGGCGAAGCGGAGGCGGCGAAGGCCGAGGCCCTGTTGCCGGGCGGGCCCTGGCTGATCCTGGGGCCCACGGCGAATTGGCGGGTGAAGATGTGGCCGGCGGAGCGTTTCATCGCGCTCGCGCAGAAGCTGACCGCGCCCGAGGGGCTGCTGCCCGGCGCGCGGCTCGCCATCCTGGGCGGGCCGGGGGCGGCGGAGCGGCAGATGGCCGAACCCGTGCTGGCCGCGCTGCCGGAGGCGCTCGATCTCGTGGGCCAGCTGTCCCTGCCCGAGGCGGCGGCGGTGCTGGCGCGCGGCGCCCTCTTCATCGGCAATGATTCCGGGCTGATGCATCTCTCCGCCGCGACCGGCGCGCCGACGCTGGGGCTGTTCGGCCCGACGCCGGCCAGCGAATACGCGCCCATCGGCGCCCGCGCCCAGGCCGTGCTGGCCAAGGGGCCGCCGGCCAATACGCCCATGCAGCGCCTGGCGGTGGAGCAGGTGGTGGAGGCGACGGAGCGCGTGCTGGCGCTGCCGGTGCCGGCATGAAGCTCTCCGCCCTCGTCGTCGCGCGCAATGAGGCGGCGCGGCTGCCCGCCTGCCTCGCCACCCTCGGCTTCGCCGATGAGATCGTGGTGGTGCTGGACCGCAGCACGGATGCGAGTGCGGAGATCGCCCGCGCCGCCGGTGCGGTGCTGCTGGAGGGCGGCTGGGCGCTGGAGGGGGATCGCCGCAATGCCGGCATCGCGGCGTGTTCGGGCGACTGGATCCTGGAGGTGGATGCCGATGAGCGCGTGCCGCCGGAACTGGGGGCCGAGATCCGCGCGCTGATCGAACGGAGCAGCGCCGCCTTCCACCGCGTGCGCATCGACAACTACGTGGGCGAGCGGCTGATCCTCCACGGCTGGGGCGGCAGCTTCGGCACCACGCTGAAGCCCATCCTCTTCCGCCGCGGCGCCAAGCATTGGCGGGCGCAGCGCGTGCATCCGGGGCTCGACTGGACCGGTTCCGAAGGCGAGCGGCTGACCGCGCACGGCATCCGCCATGAGCTGGACCGCGACATCTCCGACATGCTGCGCCGGCTCGACCGCTACAGCAGCGCCAAGGCGTCGGATCTGCTGGCTGAGGGCGACATCGGCACGCTGGGCAACAACGTCCGGCGCTTCATCTCGCGCACCTTCAAATGCCTGATCGGGCGCAAGGGCTACAAGGAGGGCGGATGGGGCCTGCTCATCGCGCTCTGCGCCGGGCTGTTTCCGCTGCTCTCCTACCTCAAGGCCAAGCTGGAGCCGGAGCGGCACCGGCCGTGAAGATCGTGCTGGCCAATGAGGGGCCGCGCATCGAGGCGGACGCGATCGGAGAGCGGCCCCTGGGCGGCGTGGAGACGGCGGTGGCGCTGCTCGCGCAGTCCTTCGCGCGGCGCGGGCATGAGCTGACGCTGCATTTCGAGGACGAGCGCGGGACGCTGCCCGATCGCGCGGATCTGGTCATCGCGACGCGCGTGCCGCGCCTGTTCCGCGAATTGCCGCCGGGGCGGCGCGTGCTCTGGCTGCACAATCCGGCGCGCTACCTGAACAAGCCACGCCACGCCTGGCCGCTGCTGCTGGCGCGCCCGGCGCTGGTGACGCTGGGTCCGCACCACATGGCCACACTGCCGCGCTGGCTGCCCGGGCTGCGCGTGGACATCCCGCTGGCCGTCGCCCCGCCCTTCGACGCCTCGCCGCCCGAGCGCGCGGCCCCGCCGCCGGTTGCGATCTTCACCTCCAACCCGCTGCGCGGCCTGGATGAGCTGGCGCGGCTCTGGCCGCGCATCGGGTTGGGCGAGCTGCACGCCTATTCGGGGGCAGCGACCTATGGCCATGACCCGCGCCTGGCTGCCCGCGCCGCGCCCATCCTGGCGCGTGCGGGCGCGGTGCCGGGCATCACGCTCTTTGACCCGGTGGCGCGCCCCGAATTGCTCGCGCGCCTGATGAGCGCGCGCTGCATGCTCTACCTCGGCGACCCGGGCGAGACCTTCTGCCTGGCCGTCGCGGAAGCACAGGCGGCGGGCCTGCCCTGCGTGGTGATGGACCGCGGTGCCGTCGCCGAGCGCATCGAGGATGGGCTGACCGGCATGGTGGCGCGCAACGAGGCGGAGTTCGTCGCCGCCGCGCAGGCGCTGCTGCAGGATGACGCGCTCTGGCTGCGCATGCATCGCGCGGCGCTGGCGCGCGGCCCCGGGCCCAACTGGACCGATGTGGCGCAGGCCTTCGAGGCGCTCGCATGATTCGTCTCGCCAACATCATGGCCGGCGCGCCGCAGGGCGGGGCCGAGGCCTTCTATGAACGGCTGACGCTGGCTCTGCATGGCGCGGGCGAGGCGGTGCTGCCCGTGATCCGCCGTGATCCCGGCCGTGCGGCGCGCCTCGCCGCGACGCAGCCGGTGCAGCTGCGCTTCGGCGGCGCGCTCGACATCCTCACGCCGATGCGCCTGAACCGCATCCTCAGCGACTGGCGGCCGCGTGTGGCGATGGCCTGGATGAACCGCGCGGCGGGCATGACGCCACGTGGCGACTGGACGCTGGTGGGACGGCTCGGCGGCTATTACGACCTGAAATATTACCGCCACTGCGACCACCTGGTGGGCAACACGCGCGATCTGCGCCGCTGGATCATCAGCCAGGGCTGGCCAGAGGAGCGCGTCCATTTCCTGCCCAACTTCGTCACCGATTTCGCGGGTGTCCCGCCGGCGCCCGGCGTGCAGCTGCTCGCCATGGGCCGCCTTCACACGAACAAGGGCTTCGACACGCTGATCCGCGCCATGGCCCTGGTGCCGGGTGCCCATCTCAGCATCGCCGGCGAGGGGCCGGAACGCGCGGCCCTCGAAGCCCTGGCGCGGGAATGCGGCGTGGCGGACCGTGTGGCGCTGCTGGGCTGGCGCGAGGATACCGGCGCGCTGCTGGCGGGCAGCGACCTCTTCCTCTGCCCCTCGCGCCACGAACCCCTGGGCAATGTGGTGCTGGAGGCGTGGTCCGCCGCGCGGCCCGTCATCGCCGCCGCCGCGCAAGGCCCCTCCGAGCTCATCGAGGATGGCGAGACCGGCCTGCTGGTGCCGGTGGACGCGCCGGAGCCCATGGCCGAGGCCATCCGTGCGCTGCTGGCGGACCCTCAACGCGCCGCGCGCCTCGCCGCCGCCGGCCGCGACGCCTTCGAGCGCGACTTCGCGGAGGCGACAGTCCTCGCACAGTGGCGCGATTTCCTGCACAAGGTGCAGCGATGAGGAATCGATAGATGTGCGGCCTCGCGGGCCTCGCGCTGCGCCCCGGCGCCCAGGCGCCCGAGGGCGCGCTGGATGCGATGGTCGCCGCCCTCGCCCATCGCGGGCCGGATGGCTCGGGCCAGCATGTGGCGGGTGCCGTCGCCCTCGCGCACACCCGCCTCTCGATCATTGATCTCGTCACCGGGGACCAGCCGCTCTTCGCCGGCGGCGCTGCGCTCGTCGCCAATGGCGAGATCTACAATTACCGCGAGCTGCGCGAGGTCAACCAGCTCCTCTGCGCCACGCAATCCGATTGCGAGCCGCCGCTGCATCTCTATCGCCGCGATGGGCTTGGCTTCGTGGAGACGCTGCGCGGCATGTATGCCATCGCGCTGCATGACCGCCCGGCGCGGCGCCTGGTCCTCGCCCGCGACCCCTTCGGCATCAAGCCGCTCTACATCGCCGAGACCGAGGCGGGCATCGCCTTCGCTTCCGAGCCGCAGGCGCTGATCGCGGGCGGTTTCGCCCAGGCCCGCATCCGCCCCGAGGCGCGGGATGAGCTGCTGCAGCTGCAATTCACCACGGGGGCGGAGACCATCTTCCAGGGCATCCGCCGCCTGCTGCCCGGCGAGAGCCTGACCATCGCCGATGGCAAGATCGTCGAGCGCCACCGCCGCATGGCCCTGCCCGAGGGCCCGCCGGAAGCCATCACGGAGGAAGCGGCGCTGGCCCGCCTCGACGCCGCGCTGGAGGAAAGCGTCACGCTGCATCAGCGCAGCGACGTGCCCTATGGTCTGTTCCTCTCAGGCGGCACGGACAGCGCGGCCATCCTCGCCATGATGGCCCGCCTGAACGAGAAGCCGGTGATGGCCTTCACCGCGGGCTTCGATGTGAAGGGGGCCGCCGATGAACGCGCCGCCGCGCGCCGCGCGGCCGAGGCCGCGGGTGCGCGCCATGTCGAGGTGATGGTGGATGAGGCGATGGTCTGGCGGCATCTGCCGGAGATCGTGGCCTGCATGGATGACCCGGCGGCCGACTACGCCATCATCCCCACCTGGTTCCTCGCGCGCCGCGCGCGGGAGGAGGTGAAGGTCGTGCTCTCGGGCGAGGGCGGTGACGAGATCTTCGGCGGCTATGGCCGCTACCGCTCGGCCATGCGGCCCTGGTGGCGCTGGGGGCGTGCGATGCGTGCGCGCGGCACCTTCGACCGCATGGACGTCCTGCGGAACGAACCGCGCTTCTGGCGTGACGGCATCGCGGCGGCCGAGAGCGAGGCCGCGCGCGGCGGGCGCACGCGGCTGCAGGCGGCGCAGGCGCTGGACGTGGCGGATTGGCTGCCCAATGACCTGCTGACCAAACTCGACCGCTGCCTGATGGCGCATGGCGTGGAGGGCCGCACGCCCTTCCTCGATTCCGGCGTGGCCGAGGCCGCCTTCCGCCTGCCGGATGCGCTGAAGGTGCGTGACAACCAGGGCAAGTATCTGCTGCGCGCCTGGCTCGCCAGGCACTTCCCTGCGAGCGAGCCCTTCCGCCCGAAGCAGGGCTTCACCGTGCCCGTCGGCGCCTGGATCGAACGCCGGGCCGATGTGCTGGGGCCTCTCGTCGCGAGCCAGCCCGGCATCGCCGAGATCTGCAAGCCCGGCCGCGTCGAGCAGATCTTCCGCCGCGCGGGCGAAAAGAAGCCAGGGGCGGCGGCCTGGCACCTGCTCTTCTACGCGCTCTGGCACCGCCGCCACATCGAGGGGCTCGCCGCCGAGGGCGACGTGTTCGACGTCCTGGCCTAACTCACTCGCCGATGTTCAAGAGCGCGCCGCGCACCCGCGCCGCGCGCAATTGCCGCATGAACAGCCACCCCGTGCCCGCGAGCCAGAGCGCGTTCAGCGCGTAGGCGGCGGCCAGATGCCCCCAGGCGACGTGCCCTTCCATCAGCGCCGCGCGCATCCCCTCGAAGACATGCGCCGCCGGCAGGGCGAGGGCCACAGGCTGCAGCCAGACGGGCAGGGTGCTCACCGGATAGAAGACGGCGGCGAAAGGCGCGATGCCGAACAGCACCGACCAGGCGAGGCTCTCGGCGCCCGCGCCGTAGCGCAGGATGAGCGAGGTGCAGCCCAGCGCCACCGCCCATCCCATCAGGATGAGGGCGGTGAAGAACAGCACCATGGCCGGCCCCATGTCGAAGACGTTGAAGGCATAGAGCAGCCAGGCGAGCAGGATCGCCGGCACCACGCCGATCAATGTGCGCAGCACCGACATCGCCATGAGCCCCGCGACCAGCTCGCCCGGGCGCAGCGGCGAGACGAAGATGTGGCCGAGGTTGCGGGACCAGATCTCCTCCAGGAAGGAGATGGAGAAGCCCATCTGGCTGCGCAAAGCCGCCTCCCACAGCAGCACGCCGCCCAGGAGCACGCCGGCGGCGGCACTCGCGACGTTGTTCTGAAGCCCCGTGAGATAGGTCGTCATGAAGCCCCAGACGATCATCTGCAGGATGGGCCAGTACATCAGCTCGATCACGCGCGGCGGCGAGCGGCGGTAGAGCGCGAGGTGGCGATAGACGAGGCCCCAGACGCGGCGAAGAGACGGCGTCAAGACAGCGCCTCCGCCCGCGTGCCCCGCGCGATGTCGAGGAACACCTGCTCCAGATCCTCGCGCCCATAGCGCGCGACGAGATCGGCGGGCGCGCCCTGATCCACCACGCGCCCCTGCTTGAGCATGAGCACATGGCCGCAAAGCCGCTCCACCTCGCCCATATTGTGGCTGGCCAGCAGGATCGCGCAGCCGGTCGCCTCGCGGTAGCGCTCGATGCTGCTCCGCACCCAGTCGCCCGTATCGGGGTCGAGGCTCGCGGTGGGCTCGTCCAGCAGCAGCAGCTCGGGCGTGTTGATCAGCGCCTTGGCGAGCGCGACGCGCGTCTTCTGCCCGGCCGAAAGCTCGCCCGCCGGGCGGTCGATGAAATCGGTGAGCTGCAGTTCCTCGGCCAGTTCCGCGATGCGGCGCTTGAGGCCGGCGACGTTGTAGAGATGGCCATAGACGGTCAGGTTCTCGCGCACCGATATGCGATGCGGCAGCGAGATGTAGGGGGACGAAAAATTCATCCGCGCCAGCGCGGCGAAGCGGTCCGTCGCCATGTCATGGCCGAGGGCGGTGATGCGCCCCGATGTCGGCACCAGCAGGCCCAGCAGCATGGCGATGGTCGTGGTCTTACCCGCGCCATTGCCGCCCAGCAGCCCCATCGTCGCGCCCCGGGCGAGGGTGAAGTTCAGCCCATCCACCGCCGGGGGACGGTCGGGCGCATAGGATTTCACGAGATTCTCGACGATCAGGGCCTGGGTCACATCGCGCATATGCGGCCCCCGGGGCGCATCGTCACCCCCTCCATGGTTTTCGTTGACAGCACGCCGCCCCGCCAGGGAGGCTTGCGCGAGGGATCGCCGCCCCATGAAGGGCCGCGACCCCGGGGAGAGACACGCCATGCATCGCCGCAGCCTGCTCGCGGGCGCCAGCCTCGCCATTCCCGCCCTGCAGGCCAGCGCGCAAGCCTGGCCCACGCGGGAGGTCCAGCTCGTCACCGGCTTCGGCCCGGGCGGCGGCACGGATGTGGTGGCGCGCTCCATCGCCGCCCACATGGAACGCGCGCTGGGGGTGAGCGTCATCGTCCGCAACACGCCGGGCGCGGGTGGCACGCTCGGCCCCGCGCGCATCGCGGCCTCGCGGCCGGATGGCTACACCTTCGGCCTCGTCGGCCTCTCCGCGCTGGTGGTGGCGCCGCTGACGATGGAGGTGCCCTACCGGCCCTTCGAGAGCTTCGACATCCTGGGCACCACCTCCGAGCTTCGCATCGGCTTCCCCGTCGGCCCCTCCATGCCCAATGTCCGCAGCATCGCCGATTTCGTGGCCGAGGCGCGGCGCCGCCCCGTCACCTTCGCCAGCACCAACCCGGGCTCGGCGGTGGCGATGTTCGAGTTCCAGCGCCTCGCGCGCTTCGAGATGAACTACATCCAGTTCGGCAGCATCACCGATGCGGCGGCGCAGGTGGCGGGCGGCCATATCGACACCTACACCGGCACGCCGGAGATGATCGGCCTGGTGCGCGCCGGCAATCTGCGGATGCTGGCCAGCGCCAGCGTGGATCGCTGGCCCGAATTCCCCGAGGTGCCGACGCTGATCGAGCAGGGCTTCGAGACGGCGACGCGCCAGCCCATCATCTGGGCCGGCCCCGCCGGCCTGCCGCCACCCATCCGCGAACGCCTGGCCGGCGCCCTGCTGGCCGCGGCGCGCGACCCGGAGGTCCAGGCCCGGCAGAACAACGCCAGCATCGCCTCGCGCGTGCTGGATGGGGCGCAGACCGCGGCCCTCATCCAGCAGGTGCGGCCGGGCGTGGAGGCAGCGATCCGCGGCTCGGGCGTGGCCCGCCGCGCCGGGTAAGCCTCCCCGGCGCGGCGGTGCCGTTCAGCCGCGCAGGCTGCGCGCGGCCTCCACCATGCGTTGCAGCGCGGGGCGAACCTCCTCCCATCGCCGGGTCTTCAGCCCGCAATCGGGATTGACCCAGATGCGCTCCGCCGGCACCCGCTGCGCCGCGATGCGCAGCAGGCGCTCCATCTCCGCCGCCTCGGGCACGCGCGGCGCGTGGATGTCATAGACGCCCGGCCCGATCTCGTTCGGATAGGCGAAATCCACGAAGGCGGCGAGCAGCTCCATCCGGCTGCGCGCCGTCTCGATCGAGATCACGTCGGCATCCATCTCCGCGATGCGGTCCATGATGTCGTTGAACTCGGAGTAGCACATGTGGGTGTGGATCTGCGTCTCGGCCTGCACGCCGCTGGCCGAGATGCGGAAGCACTGCACCGCATCCGTCAGGTAGGCGTCCCATTCGTCGCGCCGGAGCGGCAGCCCCTCGCGGAAGGCGGGTTCGTCGATCTGCACGATGGGGATGCCGGCGGCCTCCAGATCCGTCACCTCGTCGCGGATCGCATAGGCCAGCTGCCGCCGCACCACCGCGCGCGGAATGTCGTCCCGCACGAAGGACCATTGCAGCATGGTGACCGGGCCGGTGAGCATGCCCTTCATCGGCCGCGCGGTCAGCGCCTGTGCGCGGCGCGCCCATTCCACCGTCATCGGCGCGGGGCGGGAGACGTCGCCGAAGATGACCGGCGGCTTCACGCAGCGCGAGCCATAGCTCTGCACCCAGCCATTCTTCGTCACGGCGAAGCCCACGAGGAAATCGGCGAAGTGCTCCACCATGTCGTTGCGTTCGAACTCGCCATGCACGAGCACATCGAGGCCGATCTCCTCCTGCCAGCGGATCGCCTCCGCCATGCGTTCGGTGAGGAAGGCGTCATAGCCCGCCGCCGTCACCTCGCCGCGCTTGCGGGCGGCGCGGGCGGCGCGGATCTCGGCGGTCTGCGGGAAGCTGCCGATGGTGGTGGTGGGGAAGGGCGGCAGCCGGAGCCGCGCCTGCTGCGCGAGGCGCCGCTCATCGAAGGGCGCGCGCGCCGCATCCTCGGCGCGGCCGGCGGCGAGGCGCGCCGCCACGGCCGGATCATGCAGCCGGGGCGAGCCGCGCCGCGCCGCCTGGCGCGCATCGCTCGCCGCCAGCTCTTCCGCGATGGCGCCGCGACCGGCGGTGAGGCCGCGCGCGAGGATCGCCACCTCCTCCAGCTTCTGCCGCGCGAAGGCCATCCAGCCGCGCAGCTCGGGGTCGAGGCCGGTCTCAGCCGTAAGGTCCATCGGGCTGTGCAACAGCGAGCAGGAAGGGGCGACCTGCAGCAGCTCGAAGCGCCGCGCGGCGGCGGCGGCGCGCACCAGCCGGAAGGCGCGGGAGAGATCCGTCGCCCAGACATTGCGCCCATCCACCACGCCGAGCGAGAGCATCATGCGCGGCGGCGCGTGGCGCAGCGCCACATCCAGCATGCGCGGCGCCCGCACCAGGTCGAGATGCAGGCCGGCGACGGGCAGGGTGAGCGCCGTCTCCAGATTCTCGCGCAGGTCGCCGAAATAGGCGGCAAGCATGATCGAGAGGCGCGGCGCCGCACCTGCCAGCACCAGATAGGCGGCGCGCAGCGCGGTGCGGGCGGCGGGTGTCAGGTCGAGCGCCAGGCAGGGCTCGTCCATCTGCACCTCGCGCGCGCCGGCGGCGGCGAGCCGGCGCAGCGTCTCGGCATAGAGCGGCAGCAGGCCGGGCAGCAGCGCCAGCGGGTCGCCCTTGCCATCGGCCATCTTGCCCAGCAGCAGGAAGGAGACGGGCCCCAGCAGCACGGGCCGCGTCTGGACGCCCTGCGCCTTCGCCTCCTCGAAGGCCTCCACCGCCGGGAAGCCGGTCGCCACGAACTCCTGGCCGGCGCGGAAGACGGGGACCAGGTAGTGGTAGTTCGTGTCGAACCACTTGGTCATTTCCAGGGCCGGCGCGCCCGGGGCGATGCCGGCCAGGCGCTCGCCCGCCGTGCCGCGCGCGCCGCGGGCGAGGGCAAAGCGCGTGGCGAGCGAGACCGACTGGCCCCGGCACCAGCCATAGCCTTCGGGAATCGCACCGAAGGCGCAGGCGTGGTCGAGCACATGGTCATAGAGCGCGAAGTCGTTGCTGGGCGGCACGGCGATGCCGGCCGCACGTTGCAGGGCCCAATGACGGGCGCGCAGCTCGGCGGCGGTGGCGAGCAGCGCGGCCTCATCGGCCTGTCCCGACCAATGGGCCTCGAGCGCGGTCTTGAGTTCGCGCCGGAGGCCCATGCGCGGAAAGCCGAGATTATAGGCTGTCATGTGATGTCATCCCTGAGACAAGGTCCGGGCGTGGCGCGGCCTTCGCCCTTCGCCCCCGTGGCGGGGCGGGGGGCGTGCAGCCGGATCGGGCCCCGCGCGATGGCGGGGGCCGCGTCAGCGCCCTGGGGTTGGCGGAAGGTGTCGAAGCGCCAGCCGCTCCCGCGCCGCGCGGCAGATCACCAGGCGTTCCGCGGCCGAGGCGCGCATCCAGCGGGTGATCTCATCGCGGCTGCGGCCGCAGCCGATGCAGATGCCCGCGGAATCCAGCGCGCAGATCTGCACGCAGGGCGAGGCGGGCGCCTCGGCTTGGTCGGGAAGGGCTGGCATGGCGGTCAGCCCGGCGCGCGGCCGGGACAGCTCCGCCGGCTTCGGCCGGGTCTGGGGATGGGCAGTCGGGCGCGGTGAAGGCGCATGGTCATGTCTCCTGTCCGGCGGCACCCCGCGCCGGGATTGGGTGGGTCGATGCGCTGGCAGGTCTCCTGGCTCACGGGTCAATGCCGGCCCTGCCGCCTTCCCAGGGAGGAATCCCCAGTGGCGCGCCCCGAAACGGGGCGAAGCAGGGTCAGCTCGCCGCTGACAGTTGCGGGGGCAGCCGCCGACTTGGCCTGACCTCCCTTGGAGGGGAGGGGGCCGCACGGCGTTCCCTTTTCACCGGCTCGCGCCGGACCAACACGTCATCAACATATCCTTATGTCATGTCGCGTCAAGACAAATCTCCACCCTATCCGATCGCGCCGCCAAGCGCGCCGCGCTGCGTTGCAGGATGGCGCGCTTGTCGGGCGCCGTGGCGGCCGGCCATTGCGCGATCTCGGCCCCGGTGCGGCCGCAGCCGGCGCAGACATGCGCCTCCAGGCGGCAGAGATTGCGGCAGGGGGAGGGTGGGGCATCGCGCATGGGGCAACTCCAGAGGAACCACCCGGCGGCCGCGGCCTTGGGCCGCTTTGCGCCCATCCTTCCCCAGGCCGGGGCCCCGCGTCCAGTACCCGTCTTGCCCCCCGTCTTGCTTCTCAAGGCGGACGCGTCAGATTGGCGCCCTGTTCGACGGAGATGTCCATGCCCCATTACGATCTCATCCTGCGCGGCGGCCAGGCCGTGCTCCCCTGGGGCATCGAGCCGCTGGACATCGGCGTGCGCGATGGCCGCATTGCCGCCATGGGCAACCTGCGCACCGCCGAAGCCACGCAGGAGGTGGATTGCCGCCACCTGCACGTGCTGCCCGGCCTGATCGACGCCCATGTCCATCTGCGCGAGCCGGGTGACGCGGCGGTGGAGACCATCGCGACCGGCACGAAGGCCGCGATCCTGGGCGGCCTCGCCGCCGTCTTCGACATGCCGAACACCGCGCCCTCCATCACGGATTCCGCGCAGCTCGCCTGGAAGCGGAAATATGTGAGCGAGGTCGCCTATTGCGATGTCGGCCTCTATGTCGGCGCCTCCAAGAAGAACATCCCCGACCTCGCGGCGCTGGAGGCGGAGGAGAATGTCTGCGCGGTGAAGGTCTTCGCCGGCTCCTCCACCGGGGACCTGCTGATCGAGGATGATGCGAGCCTGGAGGCCGTGATGCGCTCCGGCCGCCGTCGCATCTGCTACCACTCGGAGGACGAGTATCGCCTGCAGGCGCGCAAGCCCAACTACACGTCGGGCATGCCGCACCGGAACCACATGGAGTGGCGCGATGTGGAATGCGCGATGCTCGGCACGAAGCGCCTGATGGCGATCGCCCGCAAGACCGGCCGCCCCGCGCATATCCTGCATGTGAGCACGGCCGAGGAACTCGCCTACCTCGCCGACTACAAGGACATCTGCTCGGTCGAGGTGCTGATGAACCACCTCACCCAGACGGACGAGGCCTATGACCGCCTCGGCGGCTATGCCGTGATGAACCCGCCCATCCGCGACCAGCGCCACCTCGAGGCCGCCTGGGCCGCGGTGCGCAACGGCACGGTGGACGTGGTGGGCAGCGACCACGCGCCGCATTCCCGCGCGGCGAAGGAGCGCCCCTGGCCCGATACGGCGGCGGGGCTGACCGGCATCCAGACCATCGTGCCTGTGATGCTGGACCATGTCAGCGCCGGGCGCCTCAGCCTGATGCGCCTGGTGGACCTGATGTGCGCCGGCCCCGCGCGCATCTATGGCGCGGTGAACAAGGGCCGCCTCGCGGTGGGCTACGACGCCGACTTCACGCTGGTGGACATGGCGAAGGCCCGCGAGATCACCAATGACTGGATCGCGAGCCCCTGCGGCTGGACGCCCTTCGACGGCTATCGCTGCCAGGGTTGGCCGGTCGGCACCATCATCCGCGGGCATGTGGCCATGCGCGAGGATGAGGTGCTGGGCGGCCCGGTCGGCCGCCCGGTGAAGTTCCGGTAGACGCTTCAGCGGGTCGGCGCGGTTCCCGGCGTCGTTCCGCCCGGCGTGGCGCCGGATCGTGACGGCGGCGTGCCGGTGCTCCCCGGCGCCATCCGGCCCTGGCCCGTGAGGCCCGGCTGCATGCTCCCCGGCGTGCCGCCACTGGCCGCGCCGGTCGAGCCCATGCCCGGTGCCTGACCCGCGACCGAGCCCTGCGGCATGGAGGTGGCGGGCTTGCCCGCGCCCATCCCCTGCGCGTCGCGCGCCCTGTCCCCGGGCGCGAGCCCGCTCTGCGCCGACTGGCGCGTGCCCCGGGCCTCGCCCTGCGGCGGAACGCCGGGCGAGGGCGCGATGGGCACCGTGCCCTGCTGCCCACCCTGGCCGGTCATCGGCGGCACCGTGCCCTGCACCACGCCGGCCGGCGTGTTCGTGCCGGGGGCGGGCGGCATGTTCGGCCGGGCGGCGTCGCGCGACATTCCGGGCGTTTCGCTGGCCGGCTGGGCCTGGGCCGCGCCGAGGGTCGCGAGCAGCGCGGCGGCGGCGATGTGCGGAAGCTTCATGGCATCCTCCTTCAGGATCACTCGCCCTTTCAAACCGCCGATCCGCCCTGGGGTTGCCGTCATGGACAGGCCGCGTCGCCGCTGGTCTCCTCGCCCCATGCGAATCGGCATCCTGCAATGCGGGGAAATCCCCGAGGCCCTGATCCCCGAACATGGCGGCATGGCCGACATGATCCGCCGCCTGGTCCCGCCAGGGCACGAAGCCGTGCCGCATGACGTGACCACCGGCCGCATGCCGGAGAGCCCCACCGCCTGCGACGCCTGGCTCATCACCGGCTCGGCGGCCGGGGTCTATGACGACCTGCCCTGGATCGCGCCGCTCAAGGATTTCCTCGTCGCGGCGCGCGGCAGGGCGAAGCTCGTCGGCATCTGCTTCGGCCACCAGATCCTGGCCGAGGCGCTGGGCGGCCGGGTGGTGAAGTCCGACAAGGGCTGGGGCATCGGCCTGCACCGCTACGACGTCACGGCCGGCGCCGCCTGGATGGATGGCCCGGCGCCCATCCGCATCGCGGCCTCCCACCAGGACCAGGTGGTGGCGCCGCCGCCCGGCGCGCGGGTCTGCCTCGCCAGCGACTTCACGCCCTTCGCCGGCCTCGACCATGGCGATGCCATCTCCTTCCAATGCCACCCCGAATTCACGCCCGAATTCTCCATCGCCCTCCTCGAGGGCCGGCGCGAGATGCATGGCGCGGCGGGCGAGGCGGCGATGGAATCGCTGCGCAGGCCGGATGACGCGGCGCGGATGCGCGCCTGGATCGCGAGGTTCCTCGAGGGTTAGGGCGAAGCCTGCGCCATCGGCTCGATGCGCGGCAGCAGGTCGGCCGGGATGCCGGGCCACCAGGCCGTGCGGTTCGCCTCCTGAGCGGGCGTCAGATAGACCGGCCCATCCACCACGCCGCGCTGCATGGGGACGCTGGGCGGTGGCGTCACCCAGCAATCCACGCGGCCCAGGCTCGGCGTGCAATAGGGCGGTGGCCCGGGCGGCGGCGGCACGGGCGCGCAATAGGAGAGGCCACGGTCCAGCCGCACGATCGAGCAATCCCGCCCGCTCAGCCCGGAGACCAGGATGTCCGGCACGCCGCGCCCGGTGAGGGTGATGGAGGCAACGCTCGCGGCACCCGCGATCGCCAGGCTCGCGGTGTCGCAGCCCGCCAGCGGCAGCGGTGCGGCCAGCAAGGCGATCAGCGTCAGGGGCGGGGGCAGGGCGGCACGCATCGCGGCCAGCATCGCCCGCGCGGGTTGACCGTTGGTGAAGGGGAGGGGCCGCCCGAGATTTCACGGCGCGGCGATCATGCTCTATACCCCAGGGCCCAGAATGCTGGGGCCCGATACCCTGGGGCCCTGAACCAGAAGGCGCGTGACCTTGCCGGACTTGATCGATGAAGTGGATGAGGAGCTTCGCGCCGAGCGGGCGAAGAAGCTCGCCCAGCGTTACGGCGGCCTCGCCACGGGCGCGCTGCTGCTCGCCATCGCCGGCGTCGGCGGCTGGGAGGGCTGGCGCTGGTATGAGCGGCGCGAGGCGGCGCAGGCCGGCCAGGCCTTCCTGACCGCCACGCGCGACGCGGCGGCCGAGGGCGCCGACCTGCGCGCCGCCGCCGAGCGCTTCGCCGGCCTCGCCCAGGCCGCCCCCGCCGGCTACCGCACGCTCGCCCGCCTGCGCGCCGCCGCCCTGCTGGCCGAGACCGGCCAGCTCGACGCGGCCCTCGCCGCCTGGGAGGCGATCTCCCGAGACAACGAAACCGACCCGCTCTACCGCGATCTCGCGACCGTGCTCTGGGGCCTGCACGCGCTGGACGCGGGCGATGCGGCGGTGATCGAGGCCCGCATGGGCCCGCTCGCCGCGCCCGGCGCCCCCTGGCGCGCCTCCGCGCAGGAGGTGCTGGCGCTGGCGGCGCTGAAGCGCGGCAACACCGAACAGGCCCGCCGCGCGTTGCAGGCGGTGCTGGCCGATGCGACCACGCCGCAGGGCCTGCGCGACCGCGCGAGCCGCCTGCTGCAAGGATTGGGAAGCTAGATGCAAGACCGCACCCCCTCCCGTGGCGCCCTGGGCCGCCGCGCCGCCCTCCTCGGCAGCGCCACGCTGCTCGCCGGCTGCGACACGATGCGCGACTGGTTCGACTCCGCCCTTGGCCAGAGCAAGACGCCGCTGCCCGGCGAGCGCGTGCCCGTCATGGCGGTGGAACGCGGCCTCTCGGTGGACGCCTCGGCCGTGAACCGGCCCTTCGCCCTGCCCGCGCCCACGCTCAACACCGAGTGGACCACCGCCGGCGGCAATGCGGGCCATGCGCCGGGCCACCTCTCCCTGCCCAGCCCGATCGGCCAGGTGTGGAACACCTCCATCGGCTCCGGCACCGGGTATCGCCAGCGCCTCACCGCCTCCGCCCGCGTGGTGGGTGACACGCTCTTCGCCGTGGATGCCTTCGGCTGGGTGACGGCGGTGGATGTCGCGCGCGGCGGCCGCCGCTGGCAGACCGACACCCGCCCCCGGCGCGACCGCGACGGCGCGGTGGGCGGCGCCATCGCCTATGCCAATGACACGCTGTACTGCGCGACCGGCCTCGCCGAGATCATGGCGCTCGACCCGGCCTCGGGCGAGATCCGCTGGCGCGCGTCCCTGCCCGCGCCGGCGCGCGGCGGCCTCGCCGTCGCCGGCAACCGCATCCTGGTGCCGACCATCGAGAACCAGCTCCTCGGCCTCAACGCCGAGGACGGTGCCCGCGCCTGGACCTTCCGCGCCACACCCGTGCAGGCCCTGCCGCTCGGCCTGCCGAGCCCGGCGGTCGAGGGCGATGTCGCCGTCGGCGGCTTCCCCTCGGGGGAGGTGGTCTGCTTCCGCGTCGCCGATGGCCGCGTGCTCTGGAGCGAGAGCCTGGGCACCAGCCGCGGCGGCGTCTCCATCGCCGATATCGGCGCCATCACGGCGCTGCCCGTCATTGACCGCGGCCGCGTCTTCGCCGTTGGCATGGCCGGCGCCTCCACCTCGCTCGACCTCCGCTCCGGCCGCCGCGTCTGGGAGCGCGAGGTGGGCGGCACCCAGACCCCCGCCGTCGCGGGCGACTGGGTGTTCCTGCTGACGCGCGCGGGCTCGCTCATCTGCATGACGCGCGACGAGGGCCTGGTGCGCTGGATCACGCCGCTGCCCGCCTTCGCCAATGAGGCGCGCAACCGCGACCCGATCTCCTGGGGGCCGCCCGTGGTGGCGGGCGGGCGCCTGCTCATCACCGGCAGCCACGCGCAGCTCTTCGAGGTGAATGCCGAGAATGGCGAGATCCTCGCCCGCTCGCGCATCCCCGATGGCAGCAGCCTGCAGCCGGTCGTGGTGAACAACAGCGTGTATCTCATCACCGATGGCGGCAACGCCGTGGCCCTGCGCGGGGTCGGCTGATGGGCCGCTTCAACCATGGCGCGTGACCCCGAGAACCCGGCCCGGCACCGCGACACCTCCGGCCTGCCCGTCGTCGCCATCCTCGGCCGGCCCAATGTCGGCAAGTCCTCGCTGTTCAACCGGCTGGTGGGGCGGCGCATCGCCATCGTGGACGACACGCCGGGTGTGACGCGCGACCGCAAGGAAGCCGAGACGCAGATCGCCGGCCGCAACCTGTTGCTGGTGGACACCGCCGGCCTCGAGGAGGCGGCCCCCGAGACGCTGTTCGGCCGCATGCGCGCGAGCTCCGAGGCGGCCCTCGAACAGGCCGATGTCGCGGTCTTCGTCGTGGATGCGAAATCCGGCATCACGGCGTCGGACCGCGCCTTCGCCAATTGGCTGCGCCGCGCGCGCCGGCCCGTCATCCTCGTCGCCAACAAGGCCGAGGGAAGGGGCGGCGCCCAGGCCGCGATGGAAGCGTATGAGCTGGGCCTGGGCGACCCCATCGCCGTCTCGGCCGAGCATAATGAGGGCATCGCGGGCCTGATGGAGGCCATCGGCGAACACCTGCCCGAAGAGGTGCCCGAGCCGGAGGAGGGCGAGGCCAAGCTCTTGCGCCTCGCCATCCTCGGCCGCCCGAACGCGGGCAAGTCCACCCTGCTGAACACGCTGCTGGGCGAGGAGCGCATGATCACCGGCCCCGAGCCGGGCCTGACGCGCGACGCCATCGCCGCCGTCTTCCAGGACGAGGTGGGCCCCATCCGCATCGTGGACACGGCCGGCATGCGCAAGCGCGCGCGCATCACGCACCGGCTGGAGGAGATGTCCGTCGCCTCCTCCATCTCCGCCCTGCGCGAGGCGGAGGTGGTGATCCTGGTGCTGGACGCGAATCTCGGCCTCGAGGAGCAGGATATCCGCATCGCCCGCCTGGCCGAGCGCGAGGGCCGCGCGGTGGTGATCGCACTCAACAAGTGGGATTCGGTGGAGGATCGCGCCGCCGCCCGCAACCGCGTGGCCGATACGCTGGAAACCTCGCTCAACCAGCTGCGGGGCATCGAGGTGGTGACCATCTCGGCCGCCACCGGCGCGGGCGTGGACAAGCTCATGCCCGCCGTCCGCCGCACGCATGAGCGCTGGAACCGCCGCATCGGCACCGGCGCGCTGAATCGCTGGTTCGCGCAGATGCTGGAGCGGCACCAGCTGCCTTTGGTGGACGGCAAGCGCCTCAAGCTGCGCTACGCCACCATGCCGAAGGCACGACCGCCCACCATCGTGATCTTCGGCACGCGCGCCGAGCAATTGCCGCTCGACTACCAGCGCTATCTGTTCAACGGCTTCCGCGAGGAATTCGACATGCCGGGCGTGCCCATCCGCCTGCAGCTGCGGGGCACGGAAAACCCCTACGCCGAGGAGACGGACTGAGGGGTTTTTCATGCCATGGCGAGGCGGACGGAGCGCGGGATGCTGCGCCGGCCGCCCGCATTGGCGAAGAGCTTGATGTAGGTGCGGCCCATGCGCCGCCACCAGCGGCGGAAACGGTTGGGGTCCGGATCTTCGAATTCGCGTTGGAAGATGCCCGCCAGGGTTTTGGACAAATCCGGATCGGGCAGCAGCCAGGGCGGCCCAGGCAGGGCTTCGAGAAGCTGCAACCGTCGCGCCAGCACAATGATGCGCAAGTCCGACGAGTTTCGCGGCCCGTCTGGCCCCCCGGAAAATCACGCGGCGGAGCTGCTGGAGGGGATGGCGCGGCCCGAGGTCGTGCAGCGCTTCCAGAAGATGTTCCCAGAGCCCGCCATGGCACAGCCGCCGGAAATGGCGCGAGACGGTGCACGGACGGGCCATAGCGTTCCGGCAATTCCCGCCAGGGCGCGTCGGTGGAGAGCAGGAAGAGGATGGCGTTCATGCGCTCGCGCAGGTCCGGGAGCTTTCGCCCGGCGGGGCTGGTCTTCTGCGCCAGCACATAGGGGCGCAGCGCCTCCCATTGGCGGTCGGAGAGGGCGGTGAAGGGGACGCGCTGCTTCATGGCCACACTCCGAAAAACAGGGAAAATAGTCCTAAATGCCCGCAAAAGTCAAGGAAATCGGGGAGCCACGGGCTCCCCGAACCCCTGCGGCAACCCAGCCCTTCGCAATTCGCCGAAGCATCCGCCGCCGTTTCGCGCCTAGGCTCGTCCACCCCCACGGAGCCGCGCCCATGTCCGCCGCCTACGAGACCTTCCGCGACCTGCATCGCCAGCATCTTCGTCATGCCCAACCCCTGGGACGGCGCCTCCACCCTGCTGCTGAAGCGCGAGGGCTTTCCCGCGCTGGCCTCCACCTCCGCCGGCCTCGCCTTCGGCCTGGGGCTGCCGGACGCCGCCGCCGCCCTGGGGCGTGACCTTTCGGTGCAGCACGCGGCGATGATCGCCCGTCTCTCCGGCCTGCCGGTGAATGGCGATCTGGAGGATGGCTTCGGCCCCGCGCCCGAGGATGTGGTGGCGACGGTCGAGGCCTCCATCGCGGCCGGCCTCGCGGGCCTCGGCATCGAGGACACGACGGCCGACCCCGCCAGCCCCATCCATGATTTCGACCACGCCGTGGCCCGCATCGCCGCCGCCGCCAAGGCCGCGAAGGGCCGCATCCTCCTCACCGCGCGGACCGACAATTTCCTGCATGGCCGCCCGGACCTGGACGACACGATCCGCCGCCTCGTGGCCTTCGCCGAGGTCGGCGCCGATGTCCTCTACGCCCCCGGCCTGCCCGACATGGCGAGCATCGAGGCGGTGGTGCGCGCCGTGGCACCCAGGCCGGTCAACGTCGTCTTCGGCCCCCGCACCGGCCCGGTGCCGCTGGCAAGGCTGGAGGCGGCCGGGGTGAAGCGCGTCTCGCTGGGCGGCGCGCTCTACCGCCAGGCGATGGGCAGCCTGGTTTCCGCCGCGCGGCGGCTCAAGGTCGGCGATTTCGACATCATGGGGGCCGCGCCGAGCAGCGCCGAAATCACCGCGCTGCTGCCGCGCTAGAGCGTGCTGCGTTCACATGCGTTCACTTCGCTCGCTCTGGGTTTTGCTGAGAGGATGATTCAGCGTTTCGGCGATTCCGCCTCAACGCATCATGCTCTGGGCGCAGGCCGACGCGGGGTGCGCGCCAGATCGGGCTCGGTCCCGCGCGCGACCAGCGCCGTCAGCGCCGCCCGGACGAGCGCGGACGTCCCGCCGATGCCGGTCAGCGCGCGCCCGGGCCACCAGCGCGTCATCGGGGGTGAGCGTCGCGCGCATCCCGGAACCCTGTCACCGTCCCGCACCCCCCTTCCAGAACCCGCGCCGACAACGCAGTATCCGCCGCGAAGAGCGGCGGCGCGCGGTGCGCAACCGCAATGCCGGGAACACCAGCCCTGCGGCGCGCAAGCCAAGCCGCCGGAGGCGGCGCCCGGCGCTTGAGGGCGGAAAACACTCATGATCAACAAGATCGTCAACACGCTGGCCGAGGCGCTCTCGGGCGTGAAGGATGGCAGCACCGTCCTCATCGGCGGCTTCGGCAGCGTGGGCCAGCCGGATGCGCTGATCGAGGCGCTGATCGAGCAGGGGGCGACCGACCTCACCTGCGTCGCCAACAATGCCGGCACCGGCCGCGTGGGCCTGGCGCGCCTCATGGAACTCGGCCGTGTGCGGAAGATCATCTGTTCCTTCCCGCGCAGCGCCGGCAGCGTGGTGTTCGAGGAGCTGTATCGCGAGGGCAAGATCGAGCTGGAGATCGTCCCCCAGGGCACCATGGCCGAGCGCATGCGCGCCGCGGGTGCGGGCATCCCCGCCTTCTACACCGCGACCTCGCACGGCACGCTGCTGGCCAAGGGCAAGGAGGAGCGCGAATTCAACGGCCGGAAATACGTGATGGAACACGCGCTCAAGGCCGATGTCGCGCTGATCGAGGCCTGGGAGGCCGATCGCTGGGGCAACCTCACCTACAATCTCTCGGGCCGGAACTTCAATCCGGTGATGGCGATGGCGGCGGACCTGACCATCGCGCAGGTGCAGCACATCGTGGATCTGGGCGCGATCGACCCCGAGCGTGTCGCGACGCCCGGCATCTTCGTGAACCGCGTCGTCCGTGTGGACCGCGGCGAGCCTTGGGTTTGATGCCCTCAGACGTGTCACGCCGGAGGCGTGCTGTCCGCACGACGCGCGGCCTCCGGCCGCTCGGCTTCGCGCCGCCGGTGGCGCGCTGGCCGCACGCGCAGCCTGGGCGCGGCGGCCGCGTTGCGGCCGCATTCTTTGGGGGCGGTCCGGATTGGCTACGGGCCGCGCTTTCCGCATGGCAGCGGCCCGCCCTCGTTCTGGACCTCGCCCCTTCATCCTTCTAGCCTCTCTGCAAAGGAGAAACGTCATGCCGAGCTTCAGCCGCACTGACATGGCCGCCAAGGCCGCCGCCGACATTCCCGAGGGCTGGGTGGTCAACCTCGGCATCGGCATGCCGACCCTGATCGCCGACCAGGTCCCCCTCTCGCGCGAGGTGATCTTCCAGTCCGAGAACGGCGTGCTGGGCATGGGCCCGGCGCCTGAGAAGGGCCGCGAAAACCCCTGGCTGATCAATGCCGGCAAGCAGATGGTGACGCTGCGCCCGGGCGGCTCGATCTGCCATCATGCCGACAGCTTCGCCATGATCCGCGGCGGCCACATTGATCTCTGCGTCCTCGGCGGCTTCGAGGTGGCGGAGAATGGCGACCTCGCGAACTGGGCGACCAGCGAGAACGACACGGCGCCCGCCGTGGGCGGCGCCATGGATCTCGGCGCCGGCGCCAAGCGCCTCTGGGTGGTGATGGACCACACCACCAAGGATGGCCGCCCCAAGATCGTCGAGCGCTGCGGCTATCCGCTGACCTCGCTGGGCTCCGTCAGCCGCGTCTACACCAACCTGGCCGTGCTGGACGTGGTCCAGGGCCTGGGTTTCGTCGTGCGCGACATCGTGCCGGGGATGAGCCTGGAAGAGCTCCAGGCCAAGAGCGGCGCCAAGCTGCACACGCAGTCGTGAGCGCCACCGCCGCCGGCGTCGCCCCCTTCACGGGCGACCGCGCCGAGAGCATCGAGATGATCCGCGATTCAGCGCGCGGATTGCTGGGCGCCGACATGGCCCGCATTCGCAAGCTGCGCTTCACCGAGCCGGGCTTCGATGCCGCGCTGCTGCGCCAGATGGCCGAAGCGGGCTGGATCGGCCTCGCCGTCAGCGAGGATGCGGGTGGCACGGGCCTCGGCATGGCCGAGATGGTGGCCCTGGCCGAGGAGATCGGCCGCGCCAGCGCGCCCGAGCCGCTGATCGGCTGCGCGCTTTCCGCGCATCTGCTGGCCGCCGCGGGGGAATCCGAACTGCTCGGTCAGCTCCTGGCCGGTGACGCCGTGGTGCTCACCGCCTGGCAGGACCGCGCGAATACGCTCCACCTCGCCAGCACGGCCGATGGCGCGCGCGGCTTCGTCCTCGCCGCCGGGGGGGCGACGCATATCCTCTGGCCCGTGGCCGAGAATGGCCGCGTGGCGCTCCATGTGCTGACGCGCGAGCAGGTGGAGATCACCACGGAAGCCACGCAGGATGGCGGCCATCTCGGCACCGTCCGCCCGCTCCCCTACACGGGCCACGGCCCGGGGCGCCACATCGCCGACGACATCGGCGCCGCGCTGACCGAGGGGCTGGACCGAGCCGCACTCGCCACCGCCGCCGCCCTGCTCGGCGGCATGGAGGCGGCCTTCGCCATGACGCTCGACTACCTCCGCACGCGGCAGCAATTCGGCAAGATCATCGGCACCTTCCAGGCGCTGCAGCACAAGGCGGCCGACGCCAAGATGCAGATCGCGCTGACCCGCGCCGCCGTCGAACAGGCCGCCGCCGCGCTGGATGAGGGCGCGCCCTCGCACCTCGTCAGCCGCGCCAAGGCCCGTGCTTCCGAGGCCGCGATGCTCGTGCAGCAGGCCTGCGTGCAGCTGCATGGCGGCATCGGCTACACCGACGACTACGATGTCGGCCTGCATATGCGCCGCGCCATGGTGCTGGTGCCCGCCTTCGGCGGCGCGGCCCTCCATCGCCGCCGCTTCATGGACCTCTCGCCGGAGCTGGAAGACGCATGAGCGACACGCCGCAGATGAACATCCTGGAGGAGCGCCACGGCGCCGTCCTGGTGCTCACCATCGACTACCCCGCGCGCCGCAACGCGCTGGCCGTGCCGCTGCGCGAGAAGCTGGAGCACGCCCTCGAACGCGCCAGCGTGGATGGGCAGACCCGCGCCATCGTGCTGACCGGCAGCGGCGGCGTCTTCTCCGCCGGCGGCGACATCTCCGGCATGAACATCGAGACCGCCTATGACGGGCGCGACCGCATGCGCCGCACGCATCGCCTCGTCCGCCTCATGGCGCGGGGCAACATCCCCATCGTCGCCGCCGTCGAGGGCTGGGCCGTGGGCGCCGGCCTCTCCATGGCGCTGCTCTGCGACACCATCGTGGCCGCCGATGATGCGCGCTTCATGGCGGGCTTCCACAAGATCGGCCTGATGAGCGACATGGGCATGCCGGCCACGCTGCCCGCCCGCATCGGCGTCGGCCGCGCGCGCGACATGCTGCTGCACCACACGCAATATCTTGGCCCCGATGCGCTGAAGATCGGCCTGGTGGACTACGTCGTCGCCAAGGGGAAGGCGCTGGAAGCGGCCCTCGAAAAGGCCCAGGCGCTGGCCATGGAAGCCCCGCTGCCCGTCGCCTACACCAAGCAATGGTTCGCCGACGACCTGGAACGCGCCCTCGCCCGCGAGGCGGATTTCCAGGCCGCCCTCTTCGTCACGGAAGACCACAAGGAAGGCAAGGCCGCCTTCCTCGGCAAGCGCAAGCCGGTCTTCCAAGGGCGGTGAGATGCGGGGTGGCGGTCCTCGGGAGGGCGATGCCCTCCCGAACCCTCCCGCCGGGGAGTTTGGGTCCCCGGACCCCTCGAGAATTTTGTTGGGTTGGGTGGGAGGGGCGTTACGGGCGTTCCCTCGATCCAGGGCACGCCACGCCCCTCCCTCCCAACCCGACCACAAGCCCGGGTCCAGGGACCAAGGCCCCTGGCGGATGGGGTTTGGGGAAGGCAGGGCCTTCCCCAAGCATCGCCAGCCCGGATCACAACCATCCCATGGAGGATTGGCATGAACGCCATCACCGGCCGTGAGCCTGAGGATCTGAACCTGCTGCCGGACGAGGTGTTCCGGCTGCACATCCGCGCCTGGATCGAGGCGAACTACCCGGCCGAGATCCGCAATCCGGAGAAGCGCCTCCATTGGGAGGAGAACAAGGTCTGGTACTTCAAGCTGGCCGAGAAGGGCTGGCTCTGCCCCGGCTGGCCGCGGGAATATGGCGGCCTCGGCCTCGCGCCCGCGAAGCAGATCATCTTCACCGAGGAGCTGGAGCGCCATGGCTGCGCCCGCTGCAACGACCACGGCATCATCATGCTGGGGCCCTTGGTGATCCGCTATGGCACCGAGGCGCAGAAGCAGCATTTCCTGCCGAAGATCCTGAGCGGCGAGCACATCTGGTGCCAGGGCTATTCCGAGCCCAACAGCGGCTCCGACCTCGCGAGCCTGCGCACCGAGGCGGTGGATGCGGGCGACCATTACGTCGTGAACGGCCAGAAGATCTGGACCACGCTGGCGCAGGATGCGAACTGGATCTTCCTGCTCGTCCGCACCGACAAGGCTGCCAAGAAGCAGGAGGGGATCAGCTTCCTGCTGGTGGACATGAACACGCCCGGCATCACCGTGCGTCCCATCATCAACCTCGAGATGCATGACGAGTTCTGCGAGGTCTTCTTCGACAATGTGAAGGTGCCGAAGGAGAACCTGGTCGGCCAGCTCAACAAGGGCTGGGACATGGCCAAGGCGCTGCTCAGCTTCGAGCGCATCTATCTCGGCTCCCCGCGCCAGTCGGCCTATGCGCTCACGCGCCTGAAGCAGCTCGCTGAGCGGATGGGTGTGGCCGACGAGCCCCTCTTCGCCGAGCGCTACGCGCGCCACCGCTGCGACCTGGAGGATCTGAAGGCGCTCTATGGCCGCTATGTCGAGGTGCTCAAGCAGGGCCGCCCGCTCGGCGCCGATGTCAGCCAGCTCAAGGTCATCCAGTCCGAGCTCTTCCAGCGCATCACCGAGACGATGCTGGAAGTCGCGGGCGAGAATGCCGGCCTCTTCGGCCCGATGGAGGGCAACCGGAACCTCAACCCCGGCGCGCTCTACATCCAGGCGCGGCCGACCTCGATCTATGGCGGCACCAACGAGATCCAGCGCAACATCATCTCGAAGAACGTGCTGGACCTGCCTGGTTGAAGCTCACCTGGTATTTCGACCTCGTCTCGCCCTTCGCCCACCTCGCGCTCCCGCGGGTGCTGCGGATGGGCGAGGTGGAGCTGAAGCCCATCGTCTTCGGCGCCGTGCTGTCCCATTGGGGCCAGCTCGGTCCCGCCGAGATCGAACCCAAGCGCCTGCAGACCTATCGCCAGACGCAATTCGAAGCGGAGCGCGCCGGCATCCCGATGCGCTACCCGCCGCGCCATCCCTTCCGCTCGCTCGACGCGCTCCGCCTGCTGACGGCGCTGCGGGGTGATCGCGACGCGGTGCGGGCCGCCTTCGCCTTCGTCTGGAGCGAGGGGAGGGACCCGCATGAAGACTTCGCCGCCCTTCGCGAACGCCTCTCCCCGGTGAGCGACGAAGCCCTGGAATCCGCCAAGGCCGAACTCCGCGCCGCCACCGAATCCGCCATCGCGGCGGGCATCTTCGGCGTCCCCACGCTCGCCGTGGGCGGGGAGCTCTTCTGGGGCGCCGATGCGATGCCCATGGCCGAGGCCTTCCTCGCCGACCCCACCCTCTTCACGCGCGGCGAGATGGCGCGTCTCGCCACGCTCCCCACCGGAATCGAGCGCCGCCGCGGTTGACCTCCGCGCGCCCAGGCGAAAGAATCCCACGGCAAGCAAGGAGCGCGCGATGACCGATCTCTGGCGACTGGACGCGACGGAAGTGGCGCGCCGCGTCCATGCGAAGGAGGTCTCGGCGCGCGAGGTCGCCCTTTCGGCGCTGGCGCGGCTCGATGCGGTGAATCCCAAGCTCAACGCCGTCATCCAGTTCATGCCGGAACAGGCGCTGGAAGCGGCCGATGCGGTGGATGCGCAGATCGCCCGGGGCGAGGAGCCGGGCCTGCTGGCCGGCGTGCCCGTCACCATCAAGGTGAACCTCGACCAGGTGGGCTTTCCCACCACCAACGGTCTCAAGATCCAGGCGAATGCGGTGGCGACGGAGGACAACCCCGTCGTCTCCAATTTCCGCAAGTCGGGCGCGGTCATCATCGGCCGCACCAACACGCCCGCCTTCTCGCTGCGCTGGTTCACCGCCAACGACCTGCATGGCGAGACCTACAATCCGCGCGACAAGGGGCTGACGCCCGGCGGCTCCTCCGGCGGCGCGGCCTCGGCGACGGCGGCCGGCATCGGCGCCATCGGCCATGGGACGGATATCGGCGGCTCCATCCGCTACCCGGCCTATGCCTGCGGCATCCACGGGCTGCGCCCCACGCTCGGCCGCATCCCCGCCTGGAATCCCTGCCTGCCCGAGCGTGACATCGGCGCGCAGCTCATGGCCGTCAGCGGCCCGCTGGCGCGCAGCATCCGGGATCTGCGCCTCTCGCTCGCCGCCATGAGCGCGCCCGATCCGCGCGACCCCTGGTATGTGCCGGCGCCGCTGGAAGGCCCGCCCGCCCCCAAGCGCGCCGCCCTCTGCGTGGCACCCGATGGCATGACGGTCGCCCCCGAAGTCGCCGCCGCGCTGCGGGATGCGGCGGGGCGCCTGCGCGCGGCCGGCTGGGAGGTGGAGGAGATGGCGAGCCTGCCGCCGCTGCGCGAACCCGCCCGCCTGCAGGCGCAGCTCTGGCTCTCCATGCTGCCGCGCGGCGGGCTCGCCGCCGCCGAGCGCGAGGCCGAGGCGCGCTCGCTCGCCGTCTATGGCCATATGCAGAAGCTGACCGCGCCCCCTGACCTCGCCGAATACCAGGATGCGCTGACCGCGCGCCTCGGCTTCCTGCGCGCCTGGAACCTCTTCTTCGAGCGCTACCCGGTGGTGCTCATGCCCGTCTCGGGTGAACTGCCCTTCGCCGACCATGCCGACCAGCAGGGCGAGGCGGCCTTCACCGCCATCATCGAGGCGCAGCTCACCCAGGTCGGCCTGCCGCTGATGGGCCTGCCGGGCCTGGCCGTCTCGACCGGCATGGTCGGCACCGCGCCGGTCGGCGTGCAGCTGGTGGCGGGCCGCTATCGCGAGGATCTTCTCCTGGCGGCGGGCGAGGCCATCGCCGCCGCCGGCACACCCCCGAGCCCGGTGGACCCGACATGGTGACGCATCGCCTTTTCCTCCTGCTGCCCCTGCTCGCGGCCGCCTGCGCGGGGCGCGATGCGGGAAGCCCCGCGGCCACGCTGGGATGCTCGGGTGAGGTGCGGCTGCGCAATGTCGGCAACATGGCGGTGGAGCAGGCCTTCTTCAGCGCCGCCGGCCCCGGCAATTGGGGGCCGGATCTGCTGACCGCCGGCGACATCCCGCCCGGCGGCGACCGCGCGGTGATGGCGACCCCCGGCCGCAACGCGGTGCGGATCGTCTTCGCCAATGGCCGCGCCGCCGAGATGCCGGCCATGGATGTCTGCACGACGCCGACGCTGAGCATCGCGCCCACGGAACTCATCGCCAGCCGCTGACCGGCCGGCGAGGGGCCCCGCCTCTCACGCTCCCCTTCAGGCCTGAGATCACGCCCCCGGCGCGCCTTCGCGTCCGGCGGTTGCGCTCGCGCGCCGCCCGGTTGCGATGGAAGCATCCTAAAAAAGAGAAAATACCGAGATTTGATGATTTCTCTTGAGGGTGATCGCGGGATGATGTATCAATCTGCGAGCGAATGGCCGTGAACGCTGAAAAAGCGATGATCGGATCTCAAAAAGAGAGAGTGGATGCCCGGCTTCTCAGTCCAGATCGCGCCCCCGCGGGATGGGGGCACCCCCTTCGCCCAGCGCCGCGCGCGGGCGGGCAGGTGCCATGCGTAGCGCGCTTCCCCTTCTCATCGCCGGTGGCTCCCTTGCGCTTCTGCCGCTCCTCGCCCCCGCCGCCCCCGTGGTGGCGGGGGCGCGTGAGCGCGGCGCCCCCTGCCTGGCGCGGCAGGAGAGCCCCATGGCCGTTTCGCGGGATTGGATGGGGAGCCTGAAGGGCTGGCAGGACAGCGCCCTGGTCCTGGCCTGGCGCGGCAGCCTGGCGGCCGCCAAGGGCAAGCTTCCCCCCACCGGCTGCGACGCGCCCTGACGGCGCCTGCCCGGCACCGCCCCATCGGGCGCGGGCGATCCGCCGGGGTGGCATCAGTGGAGCGGTGAACCAACCCCGCGCATGGCCCGGATCGGGACCCAGCCGCGCCGGGCGCGCGACGGGGCGTGGCCCGCCGCATCGGGAAGGCCCCGCCGCCTTTGCCGGCGCGGGGCTTGCGCCGCGCTCAGGCCTTGCGGGTGAGGGTGGGGATTTCCTCGCGCAGGCGGAAGCGCAGCGCGGACCATGTGGCATCCAGCGCCACCTGCGTCACCGGCAGGAGGCCCGCCTGGGTCAGCGGTTCCCAGCCATGGTCGCGGTCCAGGTCGGAGCGCACGGGGCCGGTCTTCTTCGGATAGGCGAACCACAGCCGGCCACCGACGCCGTAGAGATCCAGCGCGCGGGCGGCGACGCGGCTCAACGAGGCGCGGTCCGGCGCGAAGGCCAGGATGAGTTCCGGCTCGGAGGCCGAGGTCGCGGGCAGGCCGTGCTTCAGGCCCGGCGGCGGTTCCAGCACGGCGCACACCATCCCGGGCTTGAAGCCGAGCTTGCGGGGAATGGTGGCTTGAATGGCAACGTCAATCAGTGGTCAACCCGGCGGCGCGAGCCACCGGCCCCCAAATGGAATCCTGCGCGCGAATGGTGGCCGCCAGCTCCGTCCGCGAACCCACGATGGGTTCCGCCGCCAGAGCCCGCAACCGATGGACCAGGGCCGCGTCACGAGCCACGGCCATGGCCGCCGTCTCCAGCTTCGCCAGCACGGAATCCGGCAGTCCACGAGGCCCCATCAGCGCCAGCCAGGTCTCGGCTTCGAAGCCGGAGACCGTCTCGGCGACTGTCGGGGTCTCGGGAAACAGCGCAGAGCGGTTCCGCGAGGTCACGGCAAGCAGGCGAACCCTGCCTTCCCGGACCAATGGCAATCCAATGACAGCGGACTCCACATAGACCTGGACCCCCCCGTTAAGCAATTCCGGAAGCGCACCGGACAGGCCCCGGAAATGCACGAAATCGCAGCGCGCGCCGACCGAGCGGATCAGCAATTCCAGCGCCAGATGCTGCGCCGTCCCGGCGCCCGGCGTCCCGCAAGTGCTTGGACGCGCTTTCAAAAGCTCAACGAGGTCACCGATCGTCCTGACCCCTTGCCCCGGCGCGCCCAGCACCAGGAAGGGCAGGGCTGCAAAGCGGCTGATGGGGGTCAGGTCTGCTTGTGGATCATAGCCCATTTGTCGGGACAAATGCCGGTTCAGCAGCAGCGTCGTGGCCGTCACGATTCCGAGCGTATTGCCGTTGGGCGTGGCGCGCGCCACCTCCTCGCCCGCCACATTGCCGCGGGCGCCGGTGCGGTTCTCCACCAGCACGGGGCGATACAGGCGCTGGCTCAGCGCCTCCGCGAAAAGGCGGGAGACCTGGTCCACCCCGCTGCCGGGCGGCAGGCCGATCAGCACGCGGATGGGCTCGCGTCCATCCTGCTCCGCGGGCGAGGGGCCCGGCGTCTGGGCGATCGCCTGCGCCGGCCCGGCCAGGAGCAGGCCCGTGGCGAGACAGGCCGCGCCCAGGCGGCCACCCCAATGCAACAGGCGCTGAATTGAGATCACGCGTAATTCCTGCCCTGCCGGCGCTTCCCCCGGCCCGCTCATCGGGGCCGTATGGCCAGAAAACGCGCCACAGTCGCGGCAGAGACCAAGCGGGTCAATCCACTTTTTGCGCGGCGGGCCGGTCGATGCGAAACCGTGATGATCACGGGCGGTCCCGGCGCCGTTACTCGGATTGACGCAACTGCGAAGAGACGCCTAGAACATCCCGCAAGAATTCAGGCCGCAAGGCCAGAGGTTGGGGTCAAGTCTCATGGATGTTGAAGCCGTGACGATGCGCGAAGCCGTGAAGGCGCGCAGCGCATGAGCGATCCGCGCGAAGCCGGGATGATCGCCCGCCGTTCCGACGGCACCATCATCCGCCGGCCGCTTTCGCCCCATCTGCAAGCCTATGACATGATGCAGATGACGAGCGCGCTTTCCATCATGCATCGCATCACCGGGGCCGCCTGGTCGGTGGGCACCGTGCTGCTGGTCTGGTGGCTGATGGCCGCCGCCACGGGCGAGGCCGCCTTCGCCAAGGTGCAGTGGTTCATGGGCTCCTTCCTCGGCCTCCTCGTGCTCTTCGGCCTCACCATCGCCGCCTGGTACCACACCCTGGCCGGGATCCGGCACCTGGTGTGGGATGCCGGCCGCGGCTTCGACCTGCCTTCGATGTATCGCAGTGGCCGCCTCGTCCTGATCGGGACCGCCGTGCTCACGATCCTCACCTGGATCCTCGCCTTGATGTTCTGGGGCTGACGCGCATGGCAAAGGACGGCATCACCCAAACCTCCCTGCGCTCGCCGCTGGGCCGCGTGCGCGGCCTGGGCTCGGCCAAGTCGGGCACGCATCACTGGTGGATGCAGCGCGTCACCTCCGTGGCGCTCCTGCCGCTCACGCTGTGGTTCGTCGTGAGCATGATCGGCCTGGCCGGCGCCTCCTATCTCGAGACGCTGCTCTGGATCGCGCAGCCGCTCAACGCCGTGCTGCTGCTGGTGCTGATCGGCCTCACCTTCCACCACATGGCGGCCGGCCTGCAGGTCGTGGTCGAGGATTACGTGCGGGATGAGTTCCGGCGCCTCCTTTACGTCCTGTTGATCAAGGCGGCGGCGCTGCTGATGGCGCTGGCCAGCGCCTTCTCCGTGCTGCGGATCGCCTTCGCGCTTTAGCGCGCCATCCGGGGCTTGCGGTTCTACCGGAACCACCAAGCTCCACCAAAGAAGCCGGGACGAATGCCCGGCATGACATTCCGCCCGGGCACCATGCCCCGGGCCTGAGCGGAGCGGACCGGGTCGCATGAACGCCATCAGCAAGCCATCCTTCGGGGCCTATCGGGTCGTGGACCACACCTATGACGTGGTCGTGGTCGGCGCCGGCGGCGCCGGCCTGCGCGCCACCTTCGGCATGGGGGCGGCGGGGCTGAAGACCGCCTGCATCACCAAGGTCTTCCCCACGCGCTCCCACACGGTCGCGGCCCAGGGCGGCGTGGGTGCGGCGCTCGGCAACATGGGCGAGGATGACTGGCGCTGGCACATGTACGACACCGTGAAGGGGTCGGACTGGCTGGGCGACCAGGATGCCATCGAATACATGTGCCGCGAGGCGATCCCGGCCGTCATCGAGCTCGAGCATTACGGCGTGCCCTTCAGCCGCACCGAGGATGGCCGCATCTATCAGCGCCCCTTCGGCGGCCACATGCAGGATTACGGCAAGACGCCCGCCATGCGCGCCTGTGCCGCGGCCGACCGCACCGGCCACGCCATCCTGCACACCCTGTATCAGCAGTCGCTCAAGCATGGCTGCGAGTTCTTCGTGGAGTATTTCGCGCTCGACCTCATCATGGATGACGAGGGCGTCTGCCGTGGCGTGACCGCCTGGTGCCTGGAGGATGGCTCGATCCATCGCTTCCGCGCGCAGAAGGTGGTCCTCGCCACCGGCGGCTATGGCCGCGCCTGGTTCTCCTGCACTTCCGCCCACACCTGCACCGGCGATGGCGGCGGCATGGTGCTGCGCGCCGGCCTGCCCCTGCAGGACCAGGAATTCGTGCAGTTCCACCCCACGGGGATCTACGGCGCCGGCTGCCTCGTCACCGAGGGCGCGCGCGGCGAGGGCGGCTACCTCACCAACTCCGAGGGCGAGCGCTTCATGGAGCGCTACGCGCCCACCGCGAAGGACCTCGCCTCCCGCGACGTCGTCTCCCGCGCCATGTCGATCGAGATCCGTGAGGGCCGCGGCGTCGGCCCGCTGAAGGATCACATCCACCTGCACCTGGAGCATCTGGGGGCGGACATCCTGCATGAGCGCCTGCCCGGCATCTCCGAGACGGCGCGCATCTTCGCCGGCGTGGATGTGACGAAGGAGCCGATCCCGATGCTCCCCACCGTCCACTACAACATGGGCGGCATCCCCACGAACATCCACACCGAGGTGCTGCGCCCCACGCGCGCGGATGAGGACGCGATCGTCCCCGGCCTGATGGCGGTGGGCGAGGCGGCCTGCGTCTCGGTGCATGGCGCGAACCGCCTCGGCACCAACTCCCTGCTCGACCTCGTGGTCTTCGGCCGCGCCGCCGCGCATCGCGCCGCCGAGACGGTGAAGCCCGGGGCCTCCCAGCCGCCGCTGCCGCCGCGCGCGGGCGAGAGCAGCCTGGATCGCTTCGACCGCGTGCGCCACGCCAAGGGCAGCACCAACACGGCCGAGCTGCGGCTGGCCATGCAGCGCACCATGCAGACGCATGCCGCCGTCTTCCGCACCTCCGCCTCGCTGAAGGAGGGTGTGGAGAAGATGCAGGGCGTGCATGCCGGCATGAGCGACCTCAAGGTGGCCGACCGCAGCCTGATCTGGAACAGCGACCTCGTGGAGGCGCTGGAGCTCGACAACCTCGTCGGCAATGCGCTGACCACCATCGTCGGTGGCGAGGCCCGCAAGGAAAGCCGCGGCGCCCACGCGCAGGAGGACTACCCCGACCGCGACGACGAGAACTGGATGAAGCACACCCTGGCCTGGATGAACGAGAAGGGCGAGGTGAGCCTCGATTACCGCGGCGTGAAGATGCGCACCCTCACCAACGAGGTGCAGGTCTTCCCGCCCAAGGCGCGAGTTTATTAACGATGGCGACCTTCACCCTCCCCAAGAACTCGACCGTCCAGGGCGGCAAGACGCACAAGGCGCCGGAAGGCGCCACCAACGTCAAGGCGTTCAAGATCTACCGCTGGGATCCGGATGACGGGGCCAACCCCCGCACCGACACCTTCGAGGTGGACATGGACAAGTGCGGCCCGATGGTCCTGGACGCGCTCATCAAGATCAAGAACGAGGTGGACAGCACGCTCACCTTCCGGCGTTCCTGCCGCGAGGGCATCTGCGGCTCCTGCTCGATGAACATCGATGGGCTGAACACGCTCGCCTGCCTCAAGCCCATCGACGAGGTGAAGGGCGATGTCCGCATCAGCCCGCTGCCGCATTTGCCGGTGGTGAAGGATCTGGTGCCCGACCTGTCGCAGCTCTACGCGCAGTATCGCAGCATCGAGCCCTGGCTGAAGAGCGACACGCCGCCGCCGCCCGATGAGGAGCGCCGCCAGTCCAAGGAGGAGCGCGCGAAGATGGACGGGATGTGGGAATGCATCCTGTGCTTCTGCTGCTCCACCTCCTGCCCCAGCTACTGGTGGAATGGCGACCGCTACCTGGGCCCCGCCATCCTGCTGGCCGCCTATCGCTGGATCGCCGACAGCCGCGACGAGGCGACGGGCGAGCGGCTGGACAATCTGGAAGACCCCTTCCGGCTCTATCGCTGCCACACCATCATGAACTGCACGCGGACCTGCCCGAAGGGGCTGAACCCGGCCGAGGCGATCGGCAAGATCAAGTCCATGATGGTCGCCCGCCAGGGTTGATCCGGCGCCTGTCCGCCTGTCCCATTTTTGGTGGACAGGCGGTTAACCTTCTCGCCATGCTGCGGCCGCACACCACAGCATGTCGGGAAACCAAGCATGGATCGTCGTCAGTTCCTGGGCGCCAGCGCCGCCATCGCCGCCGCCCCTTCCATCGCGCAGTCGCAATCCGCGCGCACCCTCAAGATGGTGCCGCACGCGAACCTCACCGTGATGGACCCGGTCTGGACCACGGCCTACATCACCCGCAACCACGGCTTCATGGTGTGGGACACGCTCTACGGCCTGGACGCCGAATACCGCCCGCAGCCGCAGATGGTCGAAGGCCACACCGTCGAGAATGACGGCAAGCTCTGGACCTTCACCCTGCGCGAGGGCCTGCGCTTCCACAATGGCGAACCCGTCCGCGCCGCCGACTGCGTCGCCTCGCTGGCGCGCTGGGGCAAGCGCGACGCCATGGGCGCGCGCCTCGCCGCACTCACCGAGGAGATGGTGGCGCTGGACGACCGCCGCTTCACCATCCGCCTGAGCCGCCCCTTCGGCCTGATGCTGGACAGCCTGGCCAAGCCCACCAGCAACGCGCCCTTCATCATGCCGGCCAGCATCGCGGCCACCGACGCCTTCACCCAGATCCGCCCCGATCAGGTGATCGGCAGCGGGCCCTTCAGCTTCAAGCGCGATGAGCTCGTCTCCGGCAGCCGCGTCGTCTATGAGCGCTTCGCCGGCTATCGCCCGCGCCAGGGCGGCACGCCCTCCGGCACGGCCGGCCCCAAGGTGGTGCATTTCGACCGCGTCGAGTGGCACATCATGCCCGACTTCGCGACCGCCGCCGCCGCGCTCTCCTCGGGCGAGATGGACTGGTGGGAGACGGTCACGCCCGACCTCGCCCCCATGCTCGGCCGCAACCGCAACGTCGCCGTGGTGCAGCCCGATCCGCTCGGCTCCATCGCGGTGATGCGCCCCAACCACCTGCACGCGCCGATGAACAACCCGGCCTTCCGCCGCGCCCTGCTGCGCGCGGTGGACCAGGCAAGCTACATGACCGCCTTCATGGGCACCGACCCCGCCGGCTTCAAGTCGGGCGTGGGCGCCTTCACCCCCGGCACGCCGCTCGCCAGCACCGTCGGCCTCGAGGTGTTCGAGCGCAACATGGACGTGGCGCGCCGCATGATCCGCGAAAGCGGTTATGCCAATGAGCGCATCGTGCTGCTCGGTACCACCGACATCGCGAGCCTCGCCGCCTGGTCGCAGGTCGCCGCCGACATGTTCCGGCGCCTGGGCGTCAACATCGACTTCCAGTCCATGGACTGGGGCACCGTCGTCCAGCGTCGCGCCCAGCAGAACCCGATCGACCAGGGCGGCTGGAGCGCTTTCTGCACCAATTGGGGCGGCCTCGATCACCTCAACCCCGCCGGCCACCTCATGCTGCGCGGCCAGGGGCGCGCGGGCTTCATCGGCTGGCCCGAAAGCGCCCGCCTGGAGTCGCTCCGCGACGCCTGGTTCGAAGCGCCCGACCTGCCGGCCCAGCAGCGCATCGCCGCCGACATGCAGCGCCAGATGCTGGAGGACGTGCCCTATATCCCGCTCGGCCAGTTCTTCCAGCCGCTGGCGCATCGGCGCAACCTGACGGGCGTGATGCAGCCGGGCGGCATCCCCGTCTTCTGGAACGTGCGGCGCGTTTGACCGGACCGCGCCGGGGCCGGCCGATGATGGACCATTCGGGCACGCCGAAAGGCACCCGGCCCCGCGCGTGAAGGGCGTTACGCCATGCGCCCCGCCTTCATGCGCGGGCGGCTGAGCTGACGCCGGTCGCCTGGGCGACCGCGCGCTCCAGGTCCCGGTCGGTAAACGGCTTTCGCATCCGGACCTTAGCCGGTTCCGCGGGCGTCGCCGCGGCCTGACTGTCGCCGCTCATCAGGATATGCGGGACGAAGCCGGTCGCCAGGATCTGGCGAAGGGCGCCGCCGCCCGTGCCTTGCCGCAGCTTCGAATCCACCAGCAGCAGCGTGGGCCGCAGCCGCGCCGCGGCCGCCACCGCGCCCGCCTCGGTGCCCTCGACGCCGACGCAGACATGCCCCATCTCGGCGAGGAGGTGCCGCAGCAGGAGGCCGATCACAGGTTCATCCTCGATGATGAGCACGTTCAGCACCGAAACATCTCCGCCGGTCCAGCCCTGGGCGTCACCTGCCCGGTGCGCAGCTTAGGGCAGCGGAGGCATCGGTATCCCCTCGGAATACACCTAGGGCATGATGCGTTGAGGCGTTTTCGCCGAGACGCTGAATCATCCTCTCAGCAAAGGCTGGACCGCGCGGCGTGAACGCATGTGAACGCAGCGTGGTCCAACCTTCTCCCCGGGGCCGGATCGTCACCGGATGGATGACACCACGCATGACCCATGTTATATTTCACCCTGGCAATTCTCGCGCCCCCGGTGCGATGCAGCGGGAGTGTGCCGTGCCTGCATCATCGCCCCATCCCGCGTCAGCCGCCCCGCCGATCCTGGCGATCGGCGCCTCTGCCGGCGGCCTCGCGGCCTATCGCGGTTTCCTGGAGGCGCTGCCCGCCGAGGTGGAATTCGCCGCCGTCCTCGTCCAGCATCTCGATCCCGATCACCACAGCCTCCTCGCGGAACTGCTGGCACCCCACACCTCGCTCGTCGTGCACACGGCGGCCGACGGCATGCGGGTGGAGGCGGGGCATCTCTACATCATCCCCCCGGGGGCCGCTCTGGCGGTGCGCGGGGGAATGCTGAGCCTCTCCGCGCCCGCCGAACGCCACGGCGCCCGCCTGCCCTTCGACTTCCTGCTGCGCTCGCTCGCGCAGGGGCCGGCGCCCGAGCGTGCGATGGCCGTCGTGCTCTCCGGCTCCGGCGAGGACGGGAAGGAAGGCGCGCTCGCGCTCAGGACGCGCGGCGGCTTCGTGCTGGCGCAGGACCCGGCCGAGGCGGATTTCGATGGCATGCCGCGCGCCGTGATCGCGGCCGGGGCGGTTGACGCCGTCCTCCCCGTCGCCGCCATGGCGGAGGCGCTGCTGCGGCGCCTGCGCGAGGCGCCGCAGCCCGCGGAGGATGACCTCACGCCGATCGTCGCATTGCTGCGCGAGCGGACGGGGCAGGATTTCACGCCCTACAAGCCCGGCACATTGATGCGGCGCGTCGAGCGCCGCATGGCCCTCGTCGGCTGCGCGACGCGCGCGGCCTATACCGCGCGCCTGCGGGAGGACCCCGCGGAACAGACGCAACTCGTCAAGGATCTGCTGATCCACGTCACCAGCTTCTTCCGCGACCCCGAGGTGTTCGAGGTCCTGGCGGCCCGCGCCATCCCCGATCTGGTCGCCGCGCATGCGCCGGCGCGCCCCTTGCGGGTCTGGGTCGTCGCCTGCAGCACGGGTGAGGAAGCCTGGTCCCTGGCCATGCTGTTCCAGGAAGCGATCGCGGCCGATGGGCGTGGCATCCAGCTGCAGATCTTCGCCTCCGACAAGGATGCGGACGCGGTGGCGCAGGCGCGCCAGGCCCTCTACCCCGCCAGCATCGCGGGCGAGGTCTCGGCCGAGCGGCTCAAGGCGTTCTTCGTGCCGGAGGAGAATGGCTTCTGCATCACGACCGCGCTGCGGTCGCAGGTGGTGTTCAGCGTGCAGGACGCGATCACCGATCCGCCCTTCTCGCGCATTGATTTCGTCTCCTGCCGCAACCTCCTCATCTATCTGAGGCCGGAATCGCAGGCGCGCGTCATCGGGCTCTTCCGCTTCGCGCTGCGCCCGGGCGGCCTCCTGCTGCTCGGCGCGGCGGAGACGATCGCCGAGGCGGCCGGCTTCGAAGTGGCCGCGGCCGGCGAGCGCCTGTGGCGGCGCACCGGCCCCGCGCCCCTGCCGCCGCCCGGGCTGCTCGCCCGCGCGGCGGATGGCGTCCGGCCCGCGCCCCGCCCGGCCGCCGCGCATCGCGAGGCCGGCTGGCCGAGCTGTGCCGGCGCCTCGTCGTGCTCCACCACGCCCCCGCCTGCGTCCTCGTGGATGTGGCGGGGCGCTGCCTCCATGCGCTGGGCCCGATCGAGCGGCACCTGATCCATGCGCGCGGGCCGGCGACGCAGGACATCATCACTCTCGTCCGCCCGGCGCTGCGCGGCCGGCTGCGCGCGGCGATGGAGCTGATGCGCGGCAAGGGGGACGGCCTCACGCGGGATGCCACGGCGGCGCCGGTCATCGAGGTGCGCGCCGTGACGGATGAGGGCGAGGCGATGCTCCTCGTCAGCTTCCTCGATGCGACGGAGGTGGCGCCGGTCCCGAAGGGCCGCCCGGCGCATCCCGAATCCCAGATCGCCGCGCTGGAACGCGAACTGGAGGTCACGCGCGCCGAGCTGCGCGGCGCGATCCAGGAGCTGGAAGCGGCCGGCGAGGAACAGCGCACCGCGCGCGACGAGGCGCTGTCCGTCAGCGAGGAGTACCAATCCACCAACGAGGAGCTGCTGACCTCGAAGGAGGAGCTGCAATCGCTCAACGAGGAGCTGACCGTGCTGAACGGGCAGCTGCAGGAGACGCTCGAGGCCAGCCGCACCACCTCGGATGACCTGCAGAACGTGCTCTACAGCACCGACGTCGCGACCCTCTTCCTCGACCGTCAGCTCCGCATCCGGTTCTTCACGCCCGCCACGCGGGCGGTGTTCGGCGTCCTGCCCGGGGATGTCGGCCGCCCCCTGGCCGACCTTCGGCCCCTGGCGTCCGACCCCGCGCTGCTGGAGGACGCCGCGGCCGTCCTGCGGGGCGATGCTCCCCCGCCGCAGGAGGTGGAGGCCCCGGGGAACGTCTGGTTCAGCCGCCGGGCCCTGCCCTATCGCGGCCGTGCGGACGGGGTGGACGGCGTCGTCATCACCTATTCCGACATCACCGCCCGGCGCGCCGCGCTCGAGGCGCTGGCGGCGGCGACCCGGCGCGCGGAAGAGGCGAATGCGGCGAAGTCGCGCTTCCTGAGCGCCGCGAGCCACGACCTGCGCCAGCCGCTGCAGACCCTGACGCTGCTGCAGGCGCTCCAGGCCCGCATGGTCCAGGGCGAGGAGCAGCGGCGGCTGGTGGTCCTGATGGGGTCCACGGTGTCGGCTATGGCGGGCATGCTGGATGGCCTGCTGGACCTCAACCAGATCGAGGCGGGCGCGCTCATCCCGCAGCCCGCCGAGTTCGAGGTGGGGCCGCTGCTGGAGGGCCTCGTCGCCGAGTTCGGCTATCTCGCGGCGGGCCGGGACCTCATGCTGCGCTCGGTGCCCTGCAGTCGCTTCGTCCGGAGCGATCCGCGGCTTCTCGGGCAGATCCTCCGCAACCTCCTCTCCAACGCGCTGAAATACACGCGGGCGGGGCGGGTGCTGGTGGGCTGCCGGCGGCGCGGCGATGCGCTCGCCATCGAGGTGTGGGACACCGGCATCGGCATCCCGGCCGAGGATCTTCCGGCCGTGTTCGAGGAGTACCGCCAGCTCGACAACGCGGCGCGTGAGCGCGCGAAGGGCCTCGGCCTCGGCCTCGCCATCGTCCGTCGCCTGGCGGACCTGCTCGGCCACCGGCTGCGCGTGCGGAGCGAGCCGGGGCGCGGCTCGGTCTTTTCCATCGAAGTCCCGATGGTGGCCGGGTCGGACGGGGCCGACGTGACCACCGCCCCCGAACGTCCGGGCCCCCGGGCGGCCATCCTCGTGGTGGAGGACGACCCCGACCTCCGCGACCTCCTCGTCAGCCTGCTGCGGGCGGAGGGGCACCAGGTGCTGTCCGTGGCCACTGGGCCGGAGGCGCTGAGCCTGGTCTCCCGCGGGGCGATCCGGCCCGACCTCCTCCTGACCGACCATGCGCTGCCCGGCGGGCTGGATGGCCCGGCCCTGGCGCTGCGCCTTCGGACGCAACTGGGAGGCGCCCTCCCGGTGCTCCTGCTGACCGCCGTCGAGGGGGAACCGGACGCGGGGACGGCGCCATGGACCCGGCTGCGCAAGCCCATCCTGCCGACGGAGCTGATCGGCGCGGTGCGGACGTTGCTGGAGCAGGAACCCGCCCCCGACCTCCCGGCCGGCCCCGTGGTCGCTGGGGGGCTGCATGTGGTGGATGACGACGGGCAGATCCGCGTCGCGCTGCGCCGCATCCTGGAAGGGCCGGGGCGGCCCGTCGCCGATCACGCGAGCGCCGAGGCCTTCCTCGCCGCCTACCGTCCGGCGCCGGGCGGCTGCATCGTGCTCGACGCGCAACTGCCGGGGATGAGCGGCTTCGATCTGCTGCGGCGGCTCCGCCTGGCCGGCGATGCGACGCCCGCCATCGTGATCACCGGCTTCGGCGATGTGGGAGCGGCGGTGGAGGCGATGCGCGCCGGCGCCTCGGATTTCCTGGAGAAGCCGGTGCAGGCGGCCGCCTTGCTGGAATGCGTGGAGCGGGCGATCGAACGGTCACGCGATGCCGTGGAGCTAACGGAGTGGCAGCGCGCGGCGGCCGAGCGCATCGCCGCGCTGACGCCGCGCCAGCGTGAGATCATGGACCGCATCCTGGCCGGCCAGGCGAACAAGAACATCGCGGCCCATCTCGGCATCAGCCAGCGCACGGTGGAGACGCACCGGGCGACGATCATGCGCAGGGCGGGCGTGCGGTCGCTGCCGGAATTGGCGCGACTCGCGCTCGCGGCCGCGGCCCCCCCGACCGTTCCAGGCGGCGAGGGGTAGGGCCGCGCGCTTCGTCCCTCAGGCGGTCCGGTCGGTCCGGCCCGCGCTGTCCAGCGCCGCCTGCGCCGCCGCCAGGCGGGCCACCGGCACGCGGTAGGGCGAGCAGGAGACGTAGTCGAGCTGCACGGTCTCGCAGAACTGGATCGAGGCCGGGTCGCCGCCATGCTCGCCGCAGATGCCGAGCTTGAGGCCGTTCTTCACGCGCCGCCCCTTCTTGGCCGCGATCTTCACCAGCGCGCCGACACCTTCCGGGTCGATCGAGACGAAGGGGTCCTTCGGGATGATGTTCTTCTCGACATAGGCCGGCAGGAACTTGCCGGCATCGTCGCGCGAGAGGCCGAAGGTGGTCTGCGTCAGGTCGTTGGTGCCGAAGGAGAAGAAATCGGCCGATTCCGCGATGGAATCGGCGGTGAGGCAGGCGCGCGGCAGCTCGATCATGGTGCCGATCATGTACTCGATCGTCGTGCCCGCCTCGGCGAAGACCTTGGCGGCGATGCCCTCGACCTGCGCGCGGGTGATGTCCAACTCGCGCTTGGACATGACGAGCGGGATCATGATCTCCGGGATGGGGGCCGTGCCGGTCTCCTTGGCGACCGCGATGGCCGCCTCGAAGATGGCGCGGGCCTGCATCTCGTAGATCTCGGGGAAGGAGATGCCGAGGCGGCAGCCGCGATGGCCGAGCATCGGGTTGGCTTCCGAGAGATCCGCCGCGCGGCGCTGCATGGCGCTCGCCTCCACGCCGAGGCCGACCGCCACTTCCGCGATCTCCTCCTCCGTGTGCGGCAGGAATTCGTGCAGCGGCGGGTCGAGCAGGCGGATGGTCACCGGCAGGCCCGCCATAATGCGGAACAGCTCGGTGAAGTCGCTGCGCTGGAAGGGCAGCAGCTTGGCGAGCGCCGCGCGCCGGCCTTCCTCATGCTCGGCCATGATCATCTGGCGCACCGCGCCGATGCGCGCGGGGTCGAAGAACATGTGCTCGGTGCGGCAGAGGCCGATGCCCTCGGCGCCGAACTTGCGCGCCGTCTCCGCATCGAGCGGGGTTTCGGCATTGGCGCGCACCTTCATGCGGCGCACGCCATCGGCCCATTCCATGAGCTTGGCGAAATCGCCCGAGAGCTTGGGCTCGATCATCGGCACGGAGCCGAGGAAGATCTCGCCCGTCGCACCATCCAGCGTGATGGTGTCGCCCGCGCGGACCACATGCCCGCCGGCCGATAGCGCCTGCGCCGCGTAATCCACCGCGATGCCGCCGGCGCCGGCCACGCAGGGCCGGCCCATGCCGCGCGCGACCACGGCAGCGTGGCTGGTCATGCCGCCGCGCGTGGTGAGGATGCCGCGCGCCGCGTGCATGCCATGGATATCCTCGGGGCTCGTCTCGATGCGGACCAGGATGACGCTCTCGCCCTTCTGCGAGCGCATCTCGGCCTCGTCGGAGGAGAAGACGACGACGCCGCAGGCTGCACCCGGCGAGGCGGGCAGGCCCTTGGAGAGCAGCTTGCGCGGCGCCTTGGGGTCCAGCGTGGGGTGCAGCAGCTGGTCGAGCGAGCCGGGGGCGACGCGCTTGATCGCCTCCTTCTGGTCGATCAGCCCCTCGGCGCACATGTCCACCGCGATCTTGAGCGAGGCGGCGGCGGTGCGCTTCCCGTTGCGCGTCTGCAGCATGTAGAGCTTGTTCTGCTGCACCGTGAACTCGATGTCCTGCATGTCCTTGTAGTGCTTTTCCAGCACGTCGCGGACGCGGACGAGTTCCTGGTAGGCGGCGGGCATCACCTCTTCCATCGGCTTCTCGCCGGGCTTGGCGCGGAGCGACGACATGGGCTGCGGCGTGCGGATGCCGGCCACCACATCCTCGCCCTGGGCGTTCACCAGGTATTCGCCGTAGAACATGTTCTCGCCGGTGGAGGGGTCGCGCGTGAAGCAGACGCCCGTCGCGCAATCCTCGCCCATATTGCCGAAGACCATGGCCTGGACGTTCACCGCCGTGCCCCAGCTCGCGGGGATGTCGTGCAGGCGGCGATAGGTGTTGGCCCGCGCATTCATCCAGGAGCCGAAGACGGCGCCGATGGCGCCCCAGAGCTGGTCATGCGGGTCCTGCGGGAAGGGCTTGCCGGTCGCTTCCGCCACCACGTCCTTGTAGCCGGCCGCCACGATCTTCCAGTCCTCGGCGGTGAGTGCGGTGTCCTCCGCCACGCCGCGGTCGAGCTTCACGCCCTCGATGATGTCCTCGAACTGGTGGTGGTCCACGTTGAGGACGACCGCGCCGAACATCTGGATGAAGCGGCGGTAGCTGTCCCAGGCGAAGCGCGCATCGCCCGAGGCGCGGGCGAGCCCTTCGACGGTCTGGTCGTTCAGGCCGAGGTTCAGCACCGTGTCCATCATGCCCGGCATGGAGACGCGCGCGCCGGAGCGGACGGAGACCAGCAGCGGCTTCTCGGTGTCGCCGAACTTCAGGCCGACCGCGGCCTCGACGCGGGCCAGCGCCGCGTTCACGGCGGCCTTCAGGTCGGCCGGGTATTGCTGGCCATGGTCGTAGTAGTAGGTGCAGACCTCGGTCGTGATGGTGAAGCCGGGGGGGACGGGCAGGCCGATGCTGGCCATCTCGGCCAGGTTGGCGCCCTTGCCGCCCAACAGGTTGCGCATGTCGGCGCGGCCTTCATTGTGCCCGGCGCCGAAGCTGTACACCCACTGGGTCATGCGAGGTTCCTTCAGGATTCGATCTTTGACAGGTCCGCCACCTGATCCATGGCGCGCCTGAGGCGTGACAATAGCCGCAAACGGTTCTGGCGTAACGAGGGGTCATTGACCATCACGCCCTCGAAGAAGGCATCCACCGGGGTCCGGAGGGCGGCGAGGCTGGCCATGGCGGCGGGGAAGTCCTCGGCCGCGAGCGCCTGGGTGACGGCCCCCTCGGCGGTGGTGAGCGCGGCGTTCAGCGCCTGCTCCTGCGGCAGGGCCAGCAGGGCCTCGTCCACCGGGCCGTCATGCGGGCCGTCCTTCTTCTCCTCGATGCGCAGGATGTTCTGGGCGCGCTTGTAGGCGGCGAGAAGGTTGGTGCCGTCCTCCGACTCGACCAGGGCCCGGAGCGCATCCGCGCGGGCGAGGATGCGCAGGATGTCGTCATCCCCGATGAGGCTGGCGGCGATGATATCGTGCCGCGCGCCCTCGGCGCGGAGCTGGACGCGCAGGCGCTCGGCGATGAATTCGCGCAGCGCGCCGCTGGTCGCATCGCGATACTCCGCGTAGCGGTAGAGCGGGCCGTGCCCCTCTTCCTCCGCGACGGCCTTGTCGCCCACGGATAGGGCCTTGAGCCCCAGCCATGGGAAGGCCTCGTCCAGCCGGTCCAGCTCATGCTGCGCGGCGGAGACGTGCGTGTTGTAGATCTGGCCGATCACGGCCGCGCTGTGCTCCAGGAAGGGCACGCGCAGCGGCAGCCGGAGCCGCGCCTCGCGGATGATGCGGATGAGGCCGAGGGCCGCGCGCCGCAGCGCATAGGGGTCGCCACTGCCGCTCGGCTTCTCGCCGATGATGAAGAAGCCGGCCAGCTGGTCGATCTTGTCCGCCAGCGCCACGGCCACCGCCACCGGCTCGCGCGGGACCTCATCGGTGGGCCCGAGTGGCCGGTAATGCTGGGCGATGGCGTCCGCGACGCGCGCATCCTCGCCCTGCAGCCGCGCGTAGTAGCCGCCCATGATGCCCTGCAATTCCGGGAACTCGCCCACCATGCCGGAGGCGAGGTCCGCCTTGGCCAGCCGCGCCGCGCGCTCGGCGAGCTGGGCATCCGCCCCCACCATCGGCGCCAGATGCGCGGCGAGCTTCGCGATCCGCTCCACCCGCTGCGCCTGGGTGCCGAGCTTGGCGTGGAACACCACGCCCGTGAGCTTCGGCAGGAACTCCTCCAGCTTCTGCTTGCGGTCCTGGTCCCAGAAGAAGCGCGCATCCGAGAGCCGCGCGCGCAGCACGCGCTCATTCCCCGCCACCAGGGCGGCGCCGCCATCGGAAGCGGCGATGTTGGACACGATCCCGAAGAACGGCGCCGCCCGCCCATCCGGATGGCACAGGGAAAAGTAGCGCTGGTTCACGCGCATCGAGGTCCGCATCACCTCGGCCGGCAGGTCCATGAAGGCGTCGTCGATGCGGCCGAGCAGCGGCACCGGCCATTCCACCAGCCCCGCGACCTCGGCCAGCAGCCCCTCATCGGGCACCACCTCCAGGCCCTTCTCGGCGGCGAGTTTCGCCACGCCATCGCGGATCAGCGACATCCGCTCCGCCACATCGGCGATCACGTAATGCGCGCGCAGCTTGGCCAGGTAATCGGCATGGCCCGTCACGGCCACGGCGCCGGGCGCATGCACGCGATGGCCCTCGGTCACGTCGGCCGCCACCAGCCCATGCGCCGCATCCTCGCCGCGCGCGAGGCGTACCGGCACCACGCGCCCATCCAGCAGGCAGAGGATGCGCTGCAAGGGCCGCACCCAGTTGAACTGGCTGACGCCCCAGCGCATGGATTTGGGCCAGGGGAAGGCCCAGAGCAGCTCGGGCAGGGCGCGCGTCAGCAGCGCCTCGGCCGTGATGGTCTCGCCCGGCTTCACCAGCACCAGGAAGCCGTTCTGCTCCACCAGCATATCCGCCGTCGCGCTGTGCTTCTTGAGGAAGCCCGCCAGCGCCTGTTCGGGCGCGCCCACGCGCGGCCCGCGTTCCTCCTTCGCCGCCGTCTCGGCGGAGAGCGCCATCTCGGCGACCAGGCCGATGCGGCGCGGGCCGTAGAAGCCCCGCGCCTCGCCTTGCAAGAGCGGCGCCAGCGCCGGCTTGATGAGGCGCGAAAGATCTTCGGCGGCCCGCGCCTGCATGCGCGCGGGGATTTCCTCGGTGAGGAGTTCGATCAGCAATTCGGGCACTAGAGGGCGGCTTTCACATCGGTTTGGGCGAAATCATCGCCCTTGAAGAGGAGGGGTTCGTGGCGGGCGCGCGCGAGCGCATAGGCGAAGCAATCGCCGAAATTCAGGCCGGCCGGGTGGCGCCCCTTGCCGAAGCGGCGAAACCCCTCGCGCGCCAGGGCCGCGTGTTCGGCCGTGAAGGGGATGACCCTGGCCGAGATACGCCCCAACAGGGCATCCAGCCGCGCCGCCGCATCCGCCCCGCCGCGGCCCTCGCAGACCATGTAGGCCTCCACCAGCGTGGCCGCCGAGATCCCGCACTCGCCGCGCAAGGCCAGGGCGCGCTCCATGTCGGGCGCATCCTCCTCCTCGTAGAGCATGGCGCAGAGGGCCGAGGTGTCGATGATCACTTCGGCAGGCCGTTCTCGTCATAGAGGTCGGAATGATCGCTCGTCGTGCCCGGCGGAAACAGGCGCGAGGCGTTGCGCGTGATCTCCCGGATCGCGGCCAGCCGCTCGGCCACCCGCTCCTCCTCCTGCGCCTCGGCCGCGTCCACCAATTGGCGCAGCGCATCGGTGACGCTGGTCTGGCGCCGCGCCGCGATGCGGCGAAGCCTCTCGATCAGCGCCTCGTCCTTGATGTTCAGCTGCCCCATGGTAGAATCTCCGATGAAATTCTACCCTAGACCGGTTCCCGAAGCCAGCTTTCGCAGCAGGCCTTCGCCAGCGCCCGCACGCGCCCGATATAGGCCGCGCGCTCGGTCACGCTGATCGCACCCCGCGCATCCAGCAGGTTGAAGCGGTGGGACGCCTTGATGCAGTGGTCATAGGCGGGCAGGGCCAGGTGCCGCGCCACCAGCGCATGGCATTCCTGCTCGGCCTCCTCGAATTGCCGCTTCAGCAGCGCCACGTCGGCGTGCTCGAAATTATGCGCGCTGTATTCCACCTCGGCGCGGTGGAAGACATCGCCATAGGTCACGCCGCGGCCGTTGAAGTCGAGGTCGTACACGTTCTCGACGCCCTGGATGTACATGGCCAGGCGTTCCAACCCGTAGGTCAGCTCGCAGCTCGGCACCTCGCAGGGGATGCCGCCCACCTGCTGGAAATAGGTGAACTGCGTCACCTCCATCCCGTCGCACCAGACCTCCCAGCCCAGGCCCCAGGCGCCCAGCGTCGGGCTTTCCCAGTCATCCTCCACGAAGCGGATGTCATGCAGCGCGGGGTCGAGGCCGAGCGCCTTGTAGCTCTCCAGCAGCAGGGCCTGCGGGTCGCGCGGCGAGGGCTTCATGATGACCTGGTACTGGTAATAGTGCTGCAGCCGGTTCGGATTCTCGCCATAGCGGCCATCCGAGGGCCGGCGCGAGGGCTGCACATAGGCGGCCGACCAGGGCTTGGGCCCCAGCGCGCGCAGCGTGGTGGCCGGATGGAAGGTGCCCGCGCCCATCTCCATGTCATAGGGCTGGAGGATGAGGCAGCCCTGCGCCGCCCAGCTGCGGTGCAGGGTGAGGATCATGTCCTGGAAGCTGAGCGGCTTGGTCATGCGGGGCTTCTAGCGCCGCGCGCCGCGATCTCCAACGGGCGGCGCGCATGCCCGCCTCGCCGGAATCACCCGGCCGCATGGCGGCCGGCGCCGCCCACGAGCCCGTGTCGCCCAGTGCGCCCGTGGCGCGGCGAAGCCAAGCGCGCGGAGCGCGCGCCCGGCGCCTGAGGGCATCAAAAACGTCTACCGCGTCACGTCGGGAAAAAAGCGCACCCCACTCGCCGCCGGCCCGCCGCCAATCCCCACCGGCGCGCCATCCGCCCGCCAGCAGGAGGCGCCCTCCATCATCCCATCCGCGTGGAAGCGGATCGCCCCCATGCCGCCCGCCACATGCGGCACGGCGAGCGGCTCATGCCCCATCGCGGCCAGCGCCTCGCGCGTCGCGGCGCCGAAGGCGGGCTCCATCTCCAGCGGGCCGCCCATGGTCCAGGCGCGCGGCGCCTCCACCGCCTCCTGCACCGACATGCCGTGATCCACCAGGTTCATCACCGCCTGGAAGGTCGAGGCGAAGATGCGCAGGCCCCCCGGCAGCCCCAGCGCCGCGTAAGGCGCCCCGTCGCGCCGCAGGATCAGCGGCGACATGGAGGTGGTGACGCGCTTGCCCGGCTCGATGGACTGCGCGAGGCCCGGGCGCGGGTCGAAGAGCGCCATGTAGTTGTTCGGGATCAGCCCGCTCTCGCGCAGCAGGATCTTGGCGCCGAACAGGCTGTTGATGGTGTGCGTGCAGCAGGCGATCCGCCCCTCGCCATCAGCCACCGTGATGTGGGTGGTGTTCGCGCTCTCCCGGTTGGTCAGCCCCGCCGTCCAGACCTGCGCTCGCGCGAGGTCGAGGAAGCCGCGCCGCTCGGCCGCGTATTCCTTGCTGATCAGCTTCGCCACCGGCACCTTGAGGAAGGCCGGATCGGCCGTGGCCACCGCGCGGTCTGCGAAGGCCATCCTGAGCGCCTCGGCGATCAGGTGCAGCGTGGCCGGCGTGCCGAAGCCGCTGGCCGCGATGTCATAGGCCTCCAGCAGGTTCAGCATCTGCAGCACATGCACGCCCCCGGCCGAGGGCGGCGGGGGGCCATAGACCTCGATGCCGCGATAGGTGCCGCGCACCGCCTCGCGCCGGATCACGCGGGCGGCGGCCAGGTCATCCGTCGTGATGATGCCGCCCTTGCGCGCCAGGTCATGGCTGGCCGAGGTGCCGAGGTCGCCCTGGTGCAGCGCATCCGCGCCCTCCGCCGCGATGGTCCGCAGCGTCTCGCCCAGCGCGCCGTTCACGAGGCGCGCGCCCACCGCCAGCGGCGCGCCATCCGGCAGGAACAGCCGCGCCATCCCGGAATCGAGCGCCAGATCCGCCGCCGTCTCCTGGATGCACTCGTTCAGATAGCCCGAGACGGTGAAGCCGCGCTCGGCCAGCCGGATCGCGGGCGCCACCACATCGGCCATGGAAAACCGCCCATGCCGTGTCAGCGCCGCCTCCCAGGCCAGCAGGTTCGCCGGCACCGCGACCGACTGCCCGCCGCGCAACTGGCGATGCGGCTCGCGCCCCTCGAACATTTCGGGCCGGGCCGAGAAGGGCGCGCAGGCCATGCCGTCCAGCACCTCATGCGTCCCGTCCGGATGCGCCAGATGCATCAGGCCGCCGCCGAAGAGGCCCACCATCATCGGCTCGCAGACCGAGAGCGCCAGGATGGCGGCGACGGCGGCATCCACGGCATTGCCGCCCTCGGCCAGCATCTGCGCGCCGGCGGCACTCGCCGCCGGGTGGTTGGTGACGACCATGCCGCGCGCGCCGGTGGCCGGCTGCTTGCGGGGGGTGAAGACGGTGCCCGCGCGGGCCTGCCAATCGCTCATGCGCGAAGGCTCGCGCGATGCCGGCCGGGCGGCAAGGGGGCGCGCCTCAGAAGGCCCGCGACAGCCCCGCATAGATGGCGCGCCGCGGCAGGAATTGCGGCGCGCCGACCCCGATGCCCGAGCCGTCGCGCAGCTGCACCACCTGGTCCGTCACGTTGATCAGGTCCACCCGCGCGGTCCAGGCGCCGCCGTCAAAGGCGCGGAATTCCTGCGCGAAGCCGAGATTCATCGTGGCATAGGCCGGCTGCTTCTCGCTGTTCGCGAAGCCGCGCCGGAGCCCATTGCCATAGTAGGCCGTGGCCGAGGCGCGCGCCCCCTCCCACGGACGATAGCTGGCACCCGCCGAGGCGGTGATGAGCTGGTCATGGTCGGTGCGGACATATTTGCCCGCGATGTAGCTCAGCTCCTCCGGGTCGAAGTTGAACTGGCTGCTGCGGATATTGGTGCCGACCGCGCGCGAGAGGGTGAGGTTGGCGAAGACGCTCAGCCGCTCCGTCGTCCATTGCCCGGTGAACTCGATGCCGTAGCTCTGCCCGCGCGCGTAGTTGAAGGGCGTGAAGACCAGCGCGCGGCCGAACTGGCCGAGATCGAGCATGTCGGTCGCCTGCTTGTACCAGGCGTTGCTGCCGAGCGTGAGCTGCGGTGTCACGCGCTGCGAGATGCCGGCCGAGAAGTAGTTGCTGCGCTCGGGCCGCGGTGTCGCGCCGTATGTGCCGGGCGGCGCGCCGGTGGTGTCCGCGAACTGGCTGACGGTGAAGGGCGTGATCAGGTCCTGCGCGGGCGGCGTGAAGTAGCGCGCATAGCCGAGCGTCAGCGTCGTCCCGTCCCAGGGCCGCCAGACGGCGTTGATGCGCGGCGAGACCTGGCCCGCCTGGACCGCCTGGTCGGCATAGTCGCCGCGCAGGCCGAAATTCAGCGTGAAGCGGTCGGTGATGCGCCACTCATCCTGGAGGTAGATGCCGTAGAGCCAGGAGGTGCGGCTGTTGTTGTTGATGACGGGGAAGGCCGCGTCGAACACCTCGCCATCCGCGTCCACGGGGAAGACGTAGCTCGTGTTCCAGGCGCGCACGCGCTCGGCCATGGTCATCAGGCCGAAGCGCAGCGTGTGCTCGGCATTGAGGCGGTAGGAGGCATCGGCCTGTACCCCCGCCGCCTGGGAGAGGCGCTGCAGCCCGGTGGCGACGCCATTGAAGGCGAGCTCGCCCTGCACATCGGGGATGTATTTGGTGGAGGAGCGGCGCGCGAAGCCCGCCACCTGCCAGTCCAGCGCGGCCTCGCTGCCCTGCAGCGCCACGATGCCGAACTGGTTGCGCTCCCATTGATGCGCGTTGAGCCGGGCGCTGTTGAAATCCGTGAGGCCGTTCACCGGATATTCCTGCGGCTGGCCCGGATTGTTCGGCATCTGGAAGCGGTTGGCCGAGGCGCCGCCGATGACGCTGATGCGCGTGGAATCGGTCACGGGCCGTGAGACGGAGAGCAGACCGCGATATTGGTTCGTCCGGTTGTGGATGGAATCATAGGAGCCGGTGGGCGGCTCGATCCCCTGCAGGCTCTGCTTCGTCGTCCCCATGGCGAAGACGTCCCAGCCATTGAACACGCCGGCATAGCCGATGGAGGGCTGGAAGGTGCGGAAGCTGCCGCCATAGACGCTGGCCCAGCCGCCCGGATTGGAGGTGCCGGAGATGAGGTTCACATCCACCACGCCGCCCGTGCGATAGCCGAATTGCGCGGGCAGCGAGCCGGTCAGCAGCGAGAGGGAGCGCACGCCCCGCGCATCCAGGAAGGCGCCGAAGCCCTGGATGCCCTCCGGGATGGTCACGCCATTGATGCGGTATTGCAGGTTGCGGTGCTCGCCGCGGATGTGGATCTCGCCGAAGCTGTCCTGCACCACGCCGGGGAAGGTGAGCAGCAATTCGTTGATCGGCGCCTGCACGCCCTGGGGCAGGCCCTCGATGGCGTTGCGGTCGAGCGTCGAGACGGTGGCGCCGAGCGTGGGGGAGATGGTGTTGCGCGCCGCATCCAGCCGCCGCGCCTGCACCACCGTATCCGGCACCTCCTGTGGCTCCTCCGCGCGGGCGGGGAGAAGGCTGGCGCCCAGGGGGAGGGCGGCGCCGAGGGCGGCGGCGGAGAGGCGGAGGGCAGGGCGCATCGGGCGGGCTCACTTTGGTGGTCGCCCGAAACGTTATGTTATTACATAAACCACGCCAAGGGGGGTGGCGGCGGCGGTGCGGGGATGTCCGGCAGGTCCGGCCGCGCGGCCCAGAGCGCGTCCAGCCAGGCGGCCGGATCGGGCGCCAGGGGATTGGGGCCCGGGGGTGTGATGGGGGGGATGACGGGGGGCGTGATGGGCGGCTCCAGCGCGGGGGGCGGCGCCGCCAGCGTGTCGGCGGGGGGCAGGGGGAGCGTGAGGGCCGGCTCCGGCGCGGCGGGCGGCTCTGGCAGGGCGGGACGCTCGACCGGCGGCGGCGCGAGGGTGACGGGTGCCAACGGCGGCAGGGCCTCCTGCCCTGCCGGGGGCAGGGGGGCGATCAGCCCGGGCATGGCCAAGGCGGGCGGCGTGAAGGCCGGGGTCGCCGGGACGGGCGCGGGCTCCGGCGTGGCCCAGAGAAAGGAGAGGTCCTGCGGCGCACCGAAGGACCAGGCGAGGCGAGGGGTCTGGGCGAAAAGCATGGCCCTGGATACAACCCGGGCCTGCATTCCGCAACCAATTTTTAACCAAAAAAGAGATTATTCACGTTATCCGAGTCGAAACAGCCGATCCTCGCGTGTCGGTTGCGCCCCGCCCGCCGCGCGGACGCCACCCCAGAGCGAGGCGGCGACCGAATCCACAACCATGACGCCATGCCGATCCTCGATCTCCCGCGCCGCCGGCAGGCCGCGGAAATTCGTGCAATGGATCGCCACCGCCTGGGTCGGCGCCTCGGCCACGGCGGATTCCATCAGCGCCCCCACCTTCGCCGAGTCATGCAGCGCGAAGCTGTAGTTGCCGGGGTCTTCCAGGTGGCGCTCGGCCGTCACGGTGAAGCCCTCCCGCGCCAGATTGGCCAGGATCGCCGCCTGCACATCGGCGAGATAGGGGGTCACCAGCGCGAGGCGCGTCATCCCCGCCAGACGCAGCGCATCCCGGAGCGCCAGCGTCGCCGTCGTCGCCGGGATGCCGGTGCGGGCCGTGATGGCGGCGCAGAGCGCCTCATCCTGCGCGAAGCCGAGCCAGGAGCCCGAGGTGCCGGCCCAGCAGATGGAATCCACCTTCGCATCGGCCAGCATCTCGGCCGCCGCCAGCACCGGGCCGGGGTCGAATTGCTGGTTCGCCGCCTGGCCCAGATTGATGGCCAGCACGCGGAACCGCGCGAAATGCGCGGTGATGCCGGGGCTGTCCCGCAGCAGCCAGGCCATGGCCGGCTCGAGGACGGTGTTGGAGGAGGGGGTGAGGAATCCGAGGCGCATGCGCCCCGTTAACCGTTTAGCCCCCCCGTCTCAACCACCGGGCGTGAAGTTCTGCGCGTCCTGCCCGCGCGTCGCCCAGCCGGTGGTCCGCCGCTCGATGAACTCCGCGATCCAGTAGAGCATGATGCCCATCATCCCCGTCACGATCAGCCCGGCAAACACCAGGGGCACGTCGAAGCGCGAGGAGGCCACCATCATCAGCCGCCCGATGCCCGCATTGGGCGCGACACTCTCCGCGATGATCGAGCCGACGAAGGCGACCGTGATCGCGATCTTCAGCGAGGCGAAGAAATAGGGCATCGCCCGCGGCAGCCCCACCTTGCGGATGATGTCCGACGGCTTGGCCCCCAGCGCGCGCAGCACGTCCCGCAACTCGGGCTCCACGGTGGCGATGCCGGTCGCCACATTCACCACGATGGGGAAGAAGCTGATCAGGAAGGCCGTGATGATGGCCGGCCAGACGCCGATGCCGAACCAGATGATCAGCACCGGCACCACCGCCACCTTGGGGATGGAGTTGAAGGCGATCAGCAGCGGGTAGAGCCCCTTGTAGACCAGGGTGGAGGAGCCGATCGCCACCCCCAGCAGCAGCCCCGCCACCACGGCGAGCCCGAAGCCCGCCAGCGTGGAGAGCAGCGTGTGCAGGCTGTCATCCAGCAGCGGCTTCCACCACTTCACGGCCGCCGCGAAGACGTCGGAGGGTGCCGGCAGGATGAAGGTGGAGATGCCGAACAGGTCGGTCGCCAGCTCCCAGAGGATGAAGGTGCCGGCGATGACCAGCCAGGGCAGCCAGGCCTGCAGGGTGCGGCGGCGGCGGGCCGAGGCGGCCAGCGCCTCGATGCGGGATTGCGCCTTGCTCGCCATCAGGTGACCTCCTCGCCCTTGCGGGCCAGCGCGATGAAGCCGCGCAATTCGGCCACCAGCTTCGTGAATTCCGGTTCCACCATCGTCTCCTGCGTGCGCGGCCGCGCGAAGGGCACGGTGCGCTCGGCGATGATGCGCCCCGGGCGGGCGGACATCACCAGCACGCGGTCGGCGAGGTAACACGCCTCCCGCAGGTCATGCGTCACCAGCACCACGGTGGGGCGGCGCGCCATCCAGACCTGCTGCAGCACGTCCCACAGATCCTCGCGCGTGAAGACGTCGAGGGCCGAAAACGGCTCGTCCAGCATCAGCAGGGGCGGCTCATGGATCAGCGCGCGGCAGAGGCTGGTGCGCTGCTGCATGCCGCCCGAGAGCTGGTAGGGATATTTCGCGCCAAAGCCTTCCAGCCCAACCAGCTTCAGCAGGTCCAGCGCCTTCTGCTCGTATTTCGCGCGCTCGGCGCGCAGGCGCTTGCGGTGCTCGGGCACCACTTCCAGCGGCAGCATCACATTGTCGAGGATGGTGCGCCAGGGCAGCAGCGTCGGGTTCTGGAAGGCCATGCCGACGAGGCTGAGCGGCCGGTCCACCTCCTCGCCCGCCACCACCACATTGCCGTCGGTCGCGGGCCAGAGGCCGGAGACGAGGCGCATCAGCGTGGATTTCCCGCAGCCCGAGGGGCCGACGACGGCGATGAACTCGCCCTTCGCGACGTTCAGGCTGCAATCCTGGAGCGCGAGCGTGCCCTCGACCCCGCCATAGCGCATGGCGACGCGATCGATCTCGACGAAGGGGCGGGTCATGCGGGCCTCCGGGCTGTCCTGGCATGTTCAGCTAGCAGCCCGGGGCGGCGCTTCCCACCGCATGCATGTGCGGCGATGCGTCCGCCGCACCCGGCCTGCCTCGGAATCGGGCGGCAGCCTCCCGCCACCGCCCGGGAAGCATTCAGATGCGGCGTTGTTCCGCGGGCGGCAGGAAGTCCGGGACGTAGAACTGCGCCGCCTGGAGGCGCGGCGTCAGGTTGAAGGCGCCCTCCACGGCCGCGATGCCCGTCTGCATCCGGCCCATGTCCACGGCGGAAAGCCCATGGGCGCGGACATTGTCGGTCATGATCACGCGCTCGACATTGAGCTGATGCCGCTCCATCTCGAGCGCCGCATCGGTCAGCGGCTCCACCTGGCGCAGCACCTGGATCATCCCGGCGGGGTTGCTCAGCGTGTCGCGGAAGCCGCGGATCAGGGCGGCGACCGCGCCGCGCAGCACCTGGGGGTTCCGCTCGGCGAAGGCGCGGGTGGTGAGCAGCGCGCCCCCATAGAGGTCCAGCCCGTGGTCGTAATACATCATGATCCGCTGCTGCGGGATCTGCAGGCCGATGCCCTTGAGCGCGAGGGCCGAGGTGGTGACGAAACCCGTCACGCCCTCCACCTCGCGCCGCACCAGCATGGGCTCGCGCAGCGCCGGCGCGACCGAGAGGAAGGTGACGCGCGAGGCATCCACCCCGGCGGCCCGGGCGAAGGCGGGGAAGAGCTGGCGGCCGGAATCGAAATCGGGCGCGGCCAGACGCCGTCCCTCCAGGTCCTTCGGCGTGCGGATCGGCCCATCGGCGCGGGTGATGACGCAGAGCGGCGCGCGGTCATGCAGCACCGCCACGCAGATCAGCCCGCTGTCGGGATTCTGCGCGAGGAAGCGGATGGCGGGGTTGATGTCGGCATAGCCCATGTCATGGCTGCCCGCCGCCAGCGCCGGCGGCACACCGCCCGAGCCCTGGCCGCGATCGATCTGCGCATCAATGCCCGCCTCGCGGAAATAGCCGCGCTCGCGGGCCACCAGGGCGAAGGCGTTGGGCGACTGGAAGGCCCAGTCGAGCGTCAGGCGCAGGCGGGTCGGCGCCTGGGCGCGCAGCACGGAGGGCGCGGCCAAGGGGGCGGCGAGGGCGGCGGTTCCGGTGGCGAGGAGCAGATGGCGGCGCGGCGTCATGGCGTTTTCCCCTGAAGGCGAGGCGCCCCTCTAGCAGGAGCCCCGCGACCTCGCATCCCCCTCATTGCTGCGGCGCGCGCAACTCCCCATTGTGAGGACAACCATGAGGAGAACACCATGACCGGAGTGCCCGACATCTCGCCCACCGACACCTGGGCCGCGCTGGAAAAGGACCCCAACGCGCTGCTGGTGGATGTGCGGACCGATGCGGAATGGAATTTCGTGGGCGTGCCGGACCTCTCGGCCCTGGGCAAGCAGGTGGTGCTGATCCCCTGGCAGGTCTTCCCGGGGATGCAGGTGAACGGCCATTTCGTGGAGCATCTCCGCAAGGCGGGCGTGACCGCCGAGAGCCACGTCTTCTACATCTGCCGCTCCGGCGCGCGCAGCCTCGCCGCCGGCCAGGCGGCCCAGCATGGCGGCTTCCCGCACGCCTATAACGTGGCCGATGGCTTCGAAGGCCCGGTGGACCATGAGGGCCATCGCGGCACCGTCGCCGGCTGGAAGGCCGACAAGCTGCCCTGGCGGCAGCGCTGACGCCAACCCCGCCCCTCACCGCCACCGCCCTGCTGCTGGGCGAGCGCCTGGACCTGCGCGGCCTCTCCCGCGGCGCGGGCGGCGGCGCGGAGCCGGTGATCCTGACCGGTGGCGCGCATCCGGCCTTCGCCTTCCGCTGGGGCGCGCTCGTCACCTTCGGTGCCGGCGAGGCGGAGCGCGCCGCGCTGGTGGCCCGGCTTTCGGGCCGCATCACGGCGCCCCTCGCCCAGCCGCTGATCGAGACCGCCCAGGTCTCGGGCGGCGCCGAGCGCGACGAGGTGAGCGAGACGGGCGAGATCCGCCTCATGGATCTCGGCCTGCCGCGCCTCGGCCTGCTGGCCGATGCCCTGGCGAAGAGCGCCGCCCTCAGCCATCAGGAAATGGCGCTGGACCGCACGCTGGACGGCATGGAGCCGGTGGTGGCGCGGCTGCGCGAGCGGGGGCGCCTCGGCTTCCTCTCACGCGGGCTGATGCGCGCGATCGGTGCCGCGCTCTCCGCGCGCGGCCGCGCGAATGCCCGCATCCAGGCCGCCGACAAGCCCGACCAGCTCTGGGAACACCCGGAGCTGGAGCGCCTGCATCAGCGCCTCAGCGACGAGTTCGAACTGCCCGAGCGCTGCGCCGCGCTGGAGCGCAAGCTCGTCATGGTGGGCGAGATCATGCAGACGCTGCTCTCCGTCATCCAGGGCCAGCGTTCGCTGCTGCTGGAACTGGCCGTCGCCAGCTTCATCTTCATCGAGGTGGCGGCGACGCTCTACGGGCTGCTGGCCCGGTAGAGCATGATGCGTTGAGGCGGAATCGCCGAAACGCCGGATCATCCTCTCGGCAAAACCTGGAGCGAGCGAAGTGAACGCATGTGAACGCCGCACGCTCTGGGGCGCGCCGGTTTCACGCCGCATGCCGCCGGCCGCTCAGGCCGTGCCCGCCACCGTCGTGCGGAACATCAGCCGCTGGTAGCGCTCATGGTCGAAGAGGCTCGCCGTGTGCAGCGTGCAGCGATTGTCCCAGATGACGAGGTCGCCCGCGCGCCAGCGGTGGCGATAGACGAAGCGCTCCTGCGTCGCATGCGCCATCAGTTCCTCGATCAGCGCGGCGCTCTCTTCCACGCCCATCCCCTCGATGTGGCTGGTCACGGCCGGGCAGAGGAACAGCGAACGCACGCCGCTCACCGGATGGGTGCGGACCAGCGGATGCGCCACGGGCGGGAAGGCGCGGCGCCTGGCCTCCTCCATCGGCGGGCGGCCCGGCGTGTGGCGGCGGTTCCATTCGGAGAGCGTGTAGAGGCAATGCACGCCCCTCAGCCCCGCGATCCGCGCCTTCGTGGCATCGGGCAGGGTCTCATGTGCGGCGACGGCGTCGAGGAACCAGGTCTCGCCGCCCTCGGGCGGGCAGATCGCGCCGTAGAAGAGCGAGGCCGCACTCGGCACTTCGCGGAAGCTGCTGTCGGCGTGCCATTGCTCCACGCCGCGCGCGAAATTGGCCGTGATGCCATCGGCGGCGTAATTGCCGACGCAGAACACCTCCGGGTAGCGCGGATGCACGGCGGAAGCGGCGGCGTGATGCTCCAGCGGCCCCATGCGCCGGCTGAAGGCCACCTGCGCCGCCGGGTCGTTCGGCACGTCGCGGATCAGCAGCACATGGTGGCGGTGGAAGGCGTCGAGGAAGGCCTGGAAATCCGCCTCCGGCACGTCGCCGGCGATGCGAAGGCCGGACAATTCCGCGCCGAAGCTCGCCTCCAGCGGGCGGATGGCGATCGAGGGGATCATGTTCAACTCCGGAGCGTGGCGGCGGGCCGGATGACGGGCGTTTCCCGGCAGTATGGGCCACCGGCCGCCCGGCGCAAGGAGGCCCGCGGCGCTCATTCCGCCGGCACCGGCCCCTGGATGGCTTCCGGCCTGAGCGGCGCGGGCGTCGCCGCGCGCGGCTTCCGCCAGGGCAGGGCGAGGGCATGCAGCGCCGGCACCAGCAGCAGCGTGGCCAGCGTGGCCACGCTCAGGCCGCCGATCATCGCGATCGCCATCGGCCCCCAGAAGACCGATTGCGTGAGCGGGATGAAGGCGAGGATGGCGGCCAGCGCCGTCAGGATCACCGGCCGCGCGCGGCGCACCGTGCTGCCGATGATCGCCTCGCGCAGCTCGATCCCCGCTTCCAGATCCTGCTGCACCTGGTCCACCAGGATGAGCGTGTTGCGCATGATCATCCCCGCCAGCGCGATGACGCCCAGAAGTGCCACGAAGCCGAAGGGCGCATCCATCAGCAGCAGCGCCGCCGCCGCCCCCGGAATGCCGAGGGGTGCCGTGGCCATCACCAGCGCCATCCGGCCGAGATGCCGCAATTGCAGCATGAGCAGCGCCATCATCACCGCGACCATGACGGGAAACAGCGCAAACAGGCTCGCATTCGCCTTGCCCGATTGCTCCGTCGCCCCGCCCACCTCCAGCCGGTAGCCCGGCGGCAACCCCGCGATGAAGGGCGCCAGCACCGGCATGGCGGCCGCCGTCACATCCGGCGCCTGCAAGCCGGGCTGGATGTCGGAGCGGACCGTGATGAACGGCTCCCGGTTGCGGCGCCAGAGGATGGGCTCCTCCATCACCGGCACCAGGCGGGCGACCTGGCTGAGCGGCACCGGCCCGCCCGGTGTCGCGAGCGAGAGATCGCCCAGCCGGTCGAGTGCCGCGCGCTCCTCCGGCACGGCGCGCAGCCGCACCTCCACGCCGCGCGTGCCCTCGCGGATGGTGGTGGCGGTGACGCCCGAGAGCAGCGTGCCCATCGAGGTCGCGACCGCCTGGGGCGAGAGCCCGATCTGCGCGATGCGCTCGCGGTCCAACTCCAGGCGCAGCGCGGGTGCCAGTTCGCTCCAGTCCGTCTGCACATTGCGCGTGCCGGCGACGCCGCGCAGCAGCGGCACCGCCTGGTCGGCCAGCCGCCGCAGCTCCATCGGATCGGGGCCGACCAGGCGGAACTGCACGGGGAATGGCACGGGCGGGCCGAAATCCAGGCGCGAGACGCGCACGCGCGCCTCGGGGAAGGCGCCCGCTTCCTCCATGGCGATCAGCCGCTCGCGCAGCGCCTCGCGCGCCGGCACGTCGCGGCTTTCGATGACGATCTTGGCGAAGGCCTCGTTCGGCAGGTCGGGGTTCAGCGCGAGGAAGAAGCGCGGCGCGCCCGCGCCGAGATAGGTGGTGAAATGCGCCACGTCGAAATCATCGCGCAGCACCGCCTCGATGCGCTTCGCCACCTCATCCGTGGCCGCGAAGCTCGCCCCCTGGCGGAGGTTGATGTCCACCAGCAATTCGAGGCGCTGTGAGGCCGGGAAGAACTGCTTCTTGGTCTTCGCCATCCCCACCATGCCGGCGGCGAGCCCCGCCAGCATCACCACCAGCAGTGTCACGCGATGATCCACGCACCACTCCACGCCGCGGCGCAGCGCGCGGTAGCCGCGCGTGTCATGCGCGTCATGCGCGGGGTTGTGCGGCGCGGCCTTGAGCAGCTTCGCCCCCAGCCAGGGCGTGAAGGTGACGGCGACGAGCCAGCTCGCCACCAGCGCAGCCCCCACCACCCAGAAGATCCCGCCCGCATATTCGCCCGAGGTGGAGGCGGCGAAGCCCACCGGGATGAAGCCGGCCACCGTGACGAGCGTGCCCGTCAGCATCGGCCCCGCCGTGCTGGTCCAGGCGAAGCCCGCGGCGCGCGTGCGCTCCCAGCCCTGCTCCAGCTTCACCGCCATGGCCTCGATCGCGATGATCGCGTCATCCACCAGCAGGCCCAAGGCCAGGATCAGCGCGCCGAGCGAGATGCGCTCCAGCTCCGTGCCGCGCCAGACCATGAAGAGAAAGACGAAGCTGAGCGTGAGCGGCACGGCGAGTGCGACGATGACGCCCGCGCGAAAGCCCAGCGAGAGGAAGGAGACGAGCAGCACCACCCCCAGCGCGGCGGCCAGCTTCACGAGGAACTCGTCCACGCTCTCGCGCACGATATGCGGCTGGTCCGCCACGGCATCGAGGCTGAGGCCCAGCGGCAATTCGCCGCGGATGCGCGTGAGCTCCGCCCGCAGCGTGGCGCCGACGCGCAGCACATCCTGCCCCGGCTGCTTGGTGAGGCCGATCAGCACGGCCGGTTCGCCCAGATGCCGGATCGCGCGCTCCGGCGGGTCCGCGAGGCCGCGCGTGATGCGCGCCACATCGCCCAGCCGGATGGTGCGCCCCTCGGCCGCCAGCGGCAGCGCCGCGATGCTGTCCACCCCGTCCAGCCCCTCGGGCAGGCGGAGATTCACCCGCGTGCTGCCCGTCTCCACGGTACCGGCGGGTGTCACCGGATTGTGCCGGGCGAGTGCGTCCAGCACCGATTGCGGGGTGATGCCGAGTGTCGCCAGCCGCGCATGGCTGATCTCGACCTGGATGCGCTGCGGCTGCTCGCCGAAGAGCGTCACCTTCTCGATGCCCGGCAGGCGGCGCAGCCGGTCACGCAGGCGTTCGGCCTGGCGCACCAGCTCGGCATTGTCCGCGCCGCGCAGCGCGAGCACGGCGGAGAACACGTCCGAATATTCGTCGTCGAAGAAGGGTCCCTGCACGCCGGCGGGCAGGGTCTGCCGCATGTCGCCCACGCGCTTGCGCACCTGGTACCAGAGCCCGGCCACGGCGGCGGGCGGCGTGTCGTCGCGTAGCGTGACCGTGATGGTGGAGACGCCGGGGCGCGAGAAGGTCTGCAGGACATCGAGCCAGGGCAGTTCGGAGAGCTTCGCCTCGATGCGGTCCGCCACCTGGTTCTGCATCTCCTCCGCCGTGGCGCCGGGCCAGGCGGCGGAGACGATCATCACCTTCACGGTGAAGGCCGGGTCCTCGGCACGGCCGAGCTTTCCCCACCCCCAGGCGCCGGCCAGCAGCAGCAGGATCATGGCGAAGAGGGTAAGCTGCCCCTGGCGGATCGCCCCCTCGGAGGGGTTGAAGCGGCCCATCATCGCATCGCCCCCGCCAGGCGCTGCTCCACCGGCCGCACGCGGCTGTCCGGGTCGAGCAGCTGCGCGCCCATCGCCACGATGCGCGTGCCCTCGGGCAGGCCCGTGCGGATGGTGGCCATGCTTTCCGACAGGCCCAGCACCGTGACCGGCGCCGCCTCGACCGCGCCCCCGGCCGAGAGCCGCCAGACCATCGGCCCCTGGCCGCGATCATGCAGCGCCGAGAGCGGGATGCGGGCACTGGGTGCGGCCGCCTCGGCCGCGATCCGGATGGTCGCCGTCATGCCGAGCCGCGCCCAGTCCGGCGCATCGGGGATCGCGAAGCGCGCGGCATAGGTGCGCATGTTGGGGTCGGCCTGGGCCGCCACCTCGCGCAGGCGCACGGGCAGCGCCACCTCGGGCCGCGCCCAGAAGCGGGCCGTGGCCTCCATCGCGCCGATCGCGGTCTCGGGCAGTTGCACCAGCACCTCGCGCTCCGAGGGGTCGGCCAGGCGCAGCACGGGCGCGCCTTCCGCCACCACCTGTCCGGATTCGGCCAGGATGGCGGTGACGCGGCCCGCAGCCGGCGCGCGGAGTTCGGCGTAATCCAGGCGGTTGCGCGCCAGATCCCGCTGGGCCCGGGCGGCGGCGAGACGCTGCGTCGCTGCCCGCGCCGTCGCCTCGCGCTGCTCATGGAAGGCGGCGGCGACATGACCGGCCGCGACCAGCGCGCGCGAGCGTGCGGCGTCATTCACCGCCTGGGCGGCGGTGGCCTCGGCCGAGAGCACATCGGCCTCGGCCGCGCGCAGGGCCAGTTCCAGGTCGCGCGGGTCGAGCCGGAACAGCACCTGCCCGGCGCTGACCTCGGCACCCAGATCCACCAGCCGCTCGGCGATCCGCCCGCCGGCGCGCAGCGCCACATCCGCCTCGCGGCGGGCGCGCACCACGCCGGTGAAGCTCGGGCCGGCATCGGCCGGGAGATGGCGGATTTCCGCGACCTGGACGGGGCGGGGGGCGTCTTCGGGCGGGGGTGCGGCGGTCTTCGCCTCGGGCAGGCAGGCGGTCAGCAGCAGCAGGAGGAGGGGCGAGGGACGCATGGCAGGGCTCCGTGATCGGAGCCATAATGACTATTCACTGACGAAAATCAATAATCATCAGAGATCAGTTTTTGGCAATCCCCGCCAGCATCAGGTCCAGCGCCGCCTGCTGCTGCGTGCCCAGCTCCTCCGGCGTCTGGCCACGGCCCAGGCAATCCGCCAGCAGGATCGGGTGAGTCCAGAGCAGCAGGCACTGCTTGAAGGTCATCGCGATCCCCGTGGGGTCGAGGGAGCGGAACTCGCCCGCCGCCATCCCCTCGCGCAGCAGCCCCTCCCAGATGGCGAGAACACGGGCGATGAAGCCCTCGATCACGCCCCAATGCTCGGTCATGGCCGCACCCACCATGTCGTGCATGCGCTTCTCGGCGAAGAAGAGCTCGACATCGCGGCGGTAGAGATGCGCGGCCGTGGCCCGCAGCCGCTCGCCCGCGCCGCCCTTGCCCGCCGCGATCGCCTCCAGCTCATTGCCGATCGTGTTCAGCAGCCGCTGCGTGATCGCCTCGTTGATCGCGCTTTTCGAGGGGAAGAAGCGATAGACATTGGCCGGCGACATGGCGCAGGCCTTGGCGATGTCCGCCACCGAGGTCTTCTGGTAGCCGATCTGGCGGAACAGCGCCTCGGCCGCATCGGCGATGCGCGCGCGCGTCGCGCTTTGCGGGTCCATGGCGTTCATGGTCGGTCCCTGAGAGAAATGAGAAAAAGCTTCAGATGAAATTGGGCCACCACCCCGCGCGCCGCAAGCCTCTTGCGGAACGGTCCGGTCCGGGCATGCTGCCCCAAACCCCAGGAGGAAGCCCCATGCCGCTGCCGCTCGTCACCGAATATCTCTTCTCGATGGACCTCACCGTGGGCGCGCCCCAGATGGTGGGCAAGGGCCCGGACGGGCATGACCTGCGCGTCGTCGCCGTCACCGGCGGCACCGTCACCGGCCCGGCGCTCCAGGGCGAGATCCTGGGCGGCACCGCGGCCGACTGGCTGCGCGTCGAGGCCGACGGCACCGCCCATATCGACGTCCGCCTCACCATCAAGGCGGCCTCCGGCAGCCTGGTCTATGTGCAGTATTCCGGCATCCGCACCGGCAAGCCCGAGGTGCTGGCGCGCCTCGCCGCCGGCGAGGCGGTGGACCCCGCCGAGTACTACTTCCGCACCACCATGCGCTTCCAGACGGGTGCCGCCGACCTCGCCTGGATGAACCGCACGCTGGCCGTCGGCACCGGCCAGCGCCCGCCCTCCGGCCCGCGCTACGACGTCTACGCGGTGCGCTGACCGATGAGCGACCTGCCCGCGCGCGTGGAGATCACCGAGGAAGGCCCGCGCGAGGGCTTCCAGATCGAACCCGGCCCGATCGCCACGGCCGACAAGATCGCGCTGATCGACGCGCTCTCGGCCACCGGTGTCACGCGGTTGCAGGTCGCGAGCTTCGTGAGCCCCAAGATCGTCCCGGGCTGGGCCGATGCGGAACAGGTCGTCGCCGGCTTCACCCCTCGCGCGGGCGTCGCCTACACCGCGCTCTGGTTCAACGCGAAGGGTCTGGCGCGCGTCCAGTCCTTCGCCGACCGGCTGACGATCGAGGGCTCCATCACCGTCACCGGCTCCGAGGCCTTCACGAAGCGCAACCTCAACCGCAGCCATGCCGAGCAGCTGCTGGCCCAGCGCCGGCACGTGGCCGAGCACCAGGCGGCCGGCGTGCCCATCACGCGCGTCTCGCTCCAGGCCGCCTTCGGCTGCAATTTTTCCGGCGCCGTCTCCACCGCCCAGGCCATGGCGGCACTGACCGACGCCATGCGGATCGCCGAGGAGACCGGCTGCGACATCCAAAAGATCTCGCTGGCCGACAGCATGGGCTGGGCCAATCCGCTGCTGGTCGAGCGCCTGGTGGCCGCCGTGCGGGAGAGGTTTCCGGGCCCCAAGCTCTCGCTGCACCTGCATGACACGCGCGGCCTCGGCATCGCCTGTGCCGCGGCCGGCCTTCGCCTGGGTGTGGCGGCCTTCGACGCGGCCGTGGCGGGCCTGGGCGGCTGCCCCTTCGCCGGCCATCCGGGCGCGCCGGGCAATATCGCGACGGAGGAGCTGGTCTTCCTCTGCGAGGAAATGGGCATCGCCACGGGGATTGATCTCGACGCGCTGATCGAGGCCGCGAAGCTGGCCGAGCGCATCGTGGGCCACCGCCTGCCCTCCAACCTGCTCCGCAGCGGCGGCCTGGCCGCCTTCCGCCGCGCGGCCTGAGGGTCAGCGCGTCAGGCGCGCGCCGCCACGCGCATCCCGCCCCGCCCCCAGCCGGGCGGCGGCGGCGCGGGGCAGGCCGGGAGGGTCAGCGCCCGCAGCGCCGGCCGGCCGATCAGGTAGCCCTGCATCAGCTCCACCCCCATGTCCCGCAGCACGGCATATTCGCCCGCCGTCTCCACGCCCTCGCAGATCGCGGTGATCTCCAGCTCGGCCAGGATGCGCAGCGTGCCCGCCAGGATGACGCGGCGCGCGCGATCCTCATCGAGGCCGCGCACCAGCGCCATGTCGAGCTTGACGATGTCCGGCTGGAAACTCGCCAGCAGGCTGAGCCCTGCATAGCCCGCGCCGAAATCATCGATCGCGGTCCTGAACCCCATCGCCTTGTAGGCGCGCAGGATGTTCAGCAGATGCGCCGTGTCCACGCTCTCTGATTCGGTGAATTCGAAGATGATGCGGTCGAGCGGCAGGCCGTGCCGCATGCCGGTGGCGAGCGTCAGGCGGATGCAGGCCTTGGGCTCATACACCGCATTGGGCAGGAAATTGAGCGAGAGCGCGGCCCCGCTTTCCGCCAGGCCGAGCCCCGCCGCCAGCTCGATCGCCGTGGTGCGGCAGAGCTGGTCGAAGGCGTAGCGGTTCTCCTCCGTGACGAGGGAAAGCACCTCCCCCGCGCCCGCGCCATCCGCGCCACGCACCAGCGCCTCCTGCGCGAAGACCTCGCCGGTGCGGATGTTCAGGATGGGCTGGAACGCCATGGTGATGGCGTGCGGGAAGCCGGCGCCGTCGCGGCATCCCCGGCAGCTCGTCTGGGTCGTCACGTCACTCTCCGGCCTTGCGGAGCGACAACGCTACGCCTGGAATGTTAACGCAAGCCTTTCGCGGCTCAGCCCAGCACCGCCGAAATCCGGCCCACGGGCGAGACCGCGCCCGCCCATTTCTGCCCCGCGACCGGCGGCGATCCCGTGGCGAGGCCGGTCACCACCAGCGCCGCCCCCGCCGGCAGCCCGCCCCAGCGCAATGCCTCCTCGCCCGCCTGGCGCATGAGGGCCGCCAGCGGCGCGCGCAGCGGGCGCGGCCGGGCGCCGGTGAGGCCGATCCGCGCCTCGCCATCCTCCGGCAGCGTGCCGATCCAGCGCTTGCCCACCAGCACGAGGCCGAGCCCGCCCAGATCCGCCACCTGATGCGCCGCATCCGCGGCCCCCGCCGTGTAGCGCGTGGCCGCGATGTCGAGCACGGGATGGAAGGCGGAGAAGACCGGCTCGCCGCCCTCGAAGGCCTCGCCCAGCACGCCCAGCACGCCCACGGAGATGCGTGGGCTGCGCAGCGCGGAGAGGGCCACCGGCGTGCCCACGCGCAGCATGCGGGGTGCCAGCAGCGGCGCGGAGAGCAGGGTCAGCCCATCCGGGCCGGGCGCGAGGCGCACGCCGCAGACCGGCAGGCCCAGCGCCTCCACCAGCTCGGCCGCGATCGCCTCGCCCGCCGCGACATCGGCGGGCCGGAGGTCATCGGGGAAGGGGGCCAGCGAATGCCCCGTCTCCCAGGCCTCGCCCAGGAACTTCGCCGCTTCGGCCGCACTCATCGCAGCGGCGGGAGTTCGGGCATCTCCTCCTCCTGGAAGCCGCCCTCGGGCGGGGATTCCATGGAGACGGCGGGCGGGCCGGCGTCACCGCCATAGAGCTGCTCGGGCAGCCAGGTGACCAGGCCCGGGAAGGCGTAGACCATCAGCATGGTGAAGACGACGATGTAGATGAAGGGCATGCAGCCCTTGAAGATGTCCTCGATCTTCACGTGCTTGGGTGCGACGCCCTTCAGGTAGAAGGCGGCCATGGCGACCGGCGGCGAGAGGAAGCTCGTCTGCAGGTTCAGCGCGATCAGGATGCCGAAGAACAGCGGGTCCACGCCGAAATCATCCAGCAGCGGCAGGAAGATCGGCACGAAGATCACGATGATCTCGGTCCATTCCAGCGGCCAGCCGAGGACGAAGATGATGGCCTGCGCCAGCAGCATGAAGGTGAAGGTGTTGAGCGGCAGGCTCTTCACGAACTCCTCCACCACGCCCTGGCCGCCGAGATAGCCGAAGACCGAGGAGAAGATGTAGGAGCCGACGAAGAGCCAGCAGACCATGGCACTCGTGCGCGCCGTCAGGAACACGCTTTCCTTCAGCTTCTGGAAGGAGAAGGAGCGATAGGCGACGGCGAGGAGGATGGAGCCGAGCGAGCCCATGGCGGCCGCCTCGGAGGGGGTGGCGAGGCCCATCAGGATCGCGCCCAGCACCATGGCGATGAGCAGCGCCAGCGGGAAGAAGCTGGTCAGCAGCGCCCAGAGCAGCTTGCCGAAGGGCACCTGCACCGCATCGGGCGGCAGGCGGGGGGCCACTTCCGGCTTCACGATGGCGATGCCGATCGCGTAGGCGATGTAGAGACCGGCCAGCGTGATGCCCGGGATGAAGGCCGCGGCGTAGAGCTGCACGACCGAGACGCCGGCCGTCGCGCCATAGAGGATCAGCATGATGGAGGGCGGGATGAGGATGCCGAGGCACCCGCCCGCGCAGACCACGCCGGCCGCGAGCTTCACGTCATAGCCCGCGCGGAGCATGGCCGGGAAGGCCAGCAGGCCCATCAGCGTCACCACCGCGCCCACGATGCCGGTGGCGGTGGCGAACAGCGCGCAGGTGGCGAGTGTGGCGACGGCCAGCGATCCCGGGATGTTGCCCGAGGCCATCTGCAGCGCGCGGAACAGCCGGTCCAGGATGTTCGCGCGCTCGATGATGTAGCCCATCAGCACGAAGAGCGGCACGGAGATCAGCACGTCGCTCGACATCACCGCATAGGTGCGCTGGATCAGCAGATCGAAGACGCGCTCGCCCATGCCGAGATAGCCGAAGAACAGGCCCATCGCCATCAGCGTGAAGGCGATGGGGAAGCCCAGCAGGATGAAGAAGAGGAACAGCAGGAGCTGCGTCAGGCCAAGGCCGGCGTCGGAGATCATGGTGGCTTACTGTCCCTTGGCGGAGAGGGCGGCGTCGGCGTTTTCCGCCAGTTCGCGGGCGAGCTCCTCGGGCGACTTCTCGGCCGCCTTGGCGAGGATGATCTGGTCCAGCTCCTCCACGTCGGAGAGGCGCTGCGGCCATTCGCCCGAGCGGATGCAGCGCACGCAGCGCACGACTTCCACCAGCCCCTGCAGCAGCATGATGAAGCCGACGACGGGGATGATGCCCTTGAAGGGCCAGATGATGGGGCCGGAGGGCGAGAACATGCTGCGCTCGTTCTGGATCCAGCTCAGCTCGAAGAAGTGCCAGCCGGCCACCATGAAGGCGAAGATCGCGGGGAAGAAGAACAGGATGTAGAGCAGCAGGTCGAGCATGGCCTGCCGGCGCGCGGGCATCATGCGGTAGAGGAAGTCGCCGCGCACATGGCCGTTCCGGCTGAGCGCATAGGCGCCCGCGAACATGAAGAGCGTGCCGTAGAGCATGTACTGCACGTCGTAGCCCCAGTTGGTGGGGGCCGAGAAGAAGCGCCGCGCGATCACCTCGTAGGTGATGGCCGCCGTCAGCAGCAGGATGGTCCAGGAGAAGGTCTGGCCGATCAGGGTCGAGAACCGGTCCACCGCCAGCAGCGCGCGGCTCACCACCTCATTGGTGGAGAAGGCGATGCCGATGATGAGGGCGACGACGACGAGGCCCGCGAGGCCGCCTGTCACTAAACTGTCGGTCATGTTCAGTGTCCCTGATACGAAACCGGCCCGGTGAGGGATGCTCACCGGGCCGGGAAGTGACGCTCCGTCCGCTCAGCCGCGGGCGAAGAAGTGGTTGTAGGAGACCACCGGGCTCACCTGGTAGCGCAGCATGAAGTTGCCCACGCGGCGGCACCAGTCGCGCTGGCTGTCGCACACCTTCTTGAAGAAGGGCCCGGCGGCGGGGTTGCTGTTGTCGGCCTCCTGGCGCTCGATCACGCGGTTCCAGGCCTGGAGCTGGGCGTCCAGGATGGGGCGCGGGGTCGGGCGGACATTGACGCCCTGGGTCTGCGACATGGCGAGCAGGTCGCGCGAGTAGCGGTCCTGCAGCTTCCAGGACATGTCGGCCGAGGCGGCTTCCGCGCAGTGGCGCAGCAGGGCCTGGTTCTCCGCCGGGAGCGCGTCGAAGCGCTGGCGGTTGAACAGGATCTCGAAGGCCTCCACCGCCTGATGGTAGGACTGGATGTAGTAGTTCTTGGCCACGTCGGGGAAGCCGAGGACGCGGTCGGAGGAGGGGTTGTTGAACTCCGCCGCGTCGATGACGCCGCGCTCCAGCGCGGGCACGATCTCGCCGCCCGGCAGCGCCACGACGGCCGCGCCCATCTCCTGGAAGAGGTCGGTGGCGAGGCCCACGGTGCGGTAGCGCAGGCCGCGGATCTGCTCGGCGCGCTCGATCGGGTTGCGGAACCAGCCCAGCGGCTGCGTCGGCATCGGGCCGCTCAGGAAGCCCACCGCGTTCATCCGCAGCGTGTCGTGCATCAGTTCGCGGTACAGGGCCTCACCGCCGCCATAATAGAACCAGCCGAGCAGCTGGTTGGCGTCGCCGAACCAGGGCGGCGTGGTGCCGAAGAGGCTGAAGGCGCGGTTGCGGCCGAACCAATAGGCCGAGACGCCATGGCCGCCATCCAAGGTGCCGGCATGCACGGCGTCGAGCAGCTGGAAGGCGCCGACGACGGCGCCCGCGGCCAGCAGCTCGAGGCGCAGGCGGCCGCCGCCCATGGCGTTGACGCGGCTGACATAGTCGCCGGCGAATTCGTGGAAGATATCGCGCTGCGGCCAGGTGGACTGGAAGCGCAGGGTGACGGTCTGCGCGCGGCTGACCTGCGGGGTGGCCAGCACGGCGGCGCCCACGGCGGCGACGGCGGAGGCCTTCAACAGGCCGCGACGGCCGGCATTTTCGGTTTCGGTCATCATTTCGCTCCCATGCGAGGCGCTGCTTGTGCCGCGCTGTGGCGTCGCCTTAAACAATGGGAAACAGTTGTGCAATGGCGGAGTTGTTCGCCCTTCCTTCTTGACTCTTGCCCAGGGACATCGCAACGAAGACGGCCAAATGCCGGGGTCCGATGAGCGAAATCCTTGAACCCGTGAGCCTTGCCGGGCGCCGGCCCCGCCGCGCGCCCTCGCCGCCCGAATATTGTCTCGACGCCTCGGCCGGGCATCTGCTGCGCCTCGCGCATCAGCGCTACCAGGCGATGTTCCAGGAAAGGGCCCAGGGTCTCGGCCTCACCGGCCCGCAATTCGCGACCCTCGTGCGCCTCTCCCAGATGGGCCGCGCGACGCAGAACCACCTGGGGCGCCTGGCGGGCATGGACTCCGCGACGATCCAGGGCGTGGTGCGCCGCCTGATCGCCCGCGGCCTCATGCGCACCGCGAGCGACCCGCTGGACCGGCGGCTGCGCGTGCTGACCATCACCGCCGAGGGCGAGGCGGTGGTGCAGGAAGGCCGCCAGGCGGGGATGCGCGCCAATGACGCTCTGATGGCCGGCCTCTCCGAGGGCGAACGCGCCCAACTCGTCACCCTGCTGCGCCGCCTCTCGCCCGGCTGATCAGATCGCCGGCCAATCCGGCCGCTCGAAGCGCTGCACCTCGATCGTGTAGCCGGCCGGATCGTTGAAGAAGAAATGCGTGATCCGGTAGGCCTCGGAATAGGTGGGCTGCATCGGCAGCGTCACGCCCTTGGCGGTGAGGAAGGCATGCCAGCCCTCCACATCCGGCGTCACCAGCGTGAAGACCACGCCGCCCACCACGCGCGGATTGTCCGAGGCGCGCGGCGCCCGCGCGCGGCAGATGCCCACGAAGGCGCGCGTGCCGTCAATGCCATAGATCCGCACGCTGCCCTGGTCCTGCACCAGGGGCAGCTCCAGCACCTCCTCATAGAAGCGCCAGCATTCCTCGGGGTTCTCGGCGTAGAGGAAGGTGACCTGCTGCTCCAGGCTCGGTCTCATTCGGCGGCGACCTTCGCGGCCTCCTCCATGGCGATCTTCAGCAGGCCGTCGCGCGTCTGCGGCAGCTTGCGGCCGAGCAGCTGTTCCGCCACCTGGTTGCGCAGGATCTGCGCCGTGCCGCCTGCGATCGGGAACATCCGCGCATCGCGCACCGCGCGCTCCATCGGGTTCTCGCGCGAATAGCCGGCCGCCCCCCAGAGCTGCAGCGCCATGTTGGTGACCTCGACGGCGCTGTCGGCGGCCAGCACCTTGGCGCGGGCGGCCATCAGCCGGTCCGGGAAGCCGTTCGGCCCGGCCGAGGCGGCCGCCTGCCAGATCAGCGCGCGGCTGGCTTCGAGCTTGATGGACATGTCGGCCAGCATCCAGCCCAGGCCCTGGAATTCCGCGATGGGGCGGCCGAACTGGCGCCGCTGCTGCACGAAATCGAGCGCGCGGTCATAGGCGCCGGCGGCGATGCCGAGTGCCGCCGTGGCCGCGCCCACGCGCTGGCCGTTATAGGCGTCCATCAGCTTGCCGAAGCCGCGCTTGAAGCCGCCCGGCGCGCGCAGGACCATGTCATCCGCCACCTCCAGGTCGCGGAAATGCAGCTCCGCCTCGGGCATGCCGCAGAGGCCCATGGAGGGGATGCGCTTGTGCACCACCAGGTTCGCCGGATCATTCGCGCCGTTGCGGACGACGAGGAAGCCGCCGATCCCCTGCTCGACCCCGTTCTCGATGGCGCGGGCGAAGATCAGGTGCAGCTTCGAGACACCGCCGCCCGTGATCCAGTGCTTCACGCCATTGATGACCCACTTGTCCCCGCGCTTCACGGCCGTGGTGGTCATCTCGGAGGCGGCGGAGCCGGCCTCGGGCTCGGTGATGCAGATGGCGGGCTTGTCGCCGGCGAGCACCAGGTCGGCCGCGATGCGCTTCTGGGCCGGCGTGCCATAGGCCATGATGGCGCCGATCGCGCCCATGTTCGCCTCGACCGCGATGCGCCCGCAGACGGCGCAGCCCTTGGCCATCTCCTCCACGACGAGGACGGCATCGAGGTAGGACGCGCCCTGGCCGCCCCATTCGCGCGGCACGGTCATGCCCATGAAGCCGGCCTGCGTCATCTTCTGGACCATCGGCCAGGGGTATTGCGTGCTGCGGTCGGTCTCCGCCGCCTGCGCGAAGGCCTCCTGCGCCAATTCCCGGGCGGCATCGCGAATCCGGACCTGGGCCGGGGTGAGCGTGAACATGGTCATTTCCCCAATCTGTCCTCGATGGCCTGGCGGGCCGCCGGTTGCAGTTTCAGCCCCTCGCCGAGCCGGTCGAGCCAGGCGCGTTCTTCCGCGCTGATCTCGCCCGCCGCGGCGAAGGCGGCCGCGTAAAGTTGCGCGCGCAGGATGGGGTCCCGCGCGGCATTGGACAACTCCTCCACGGTCGCGGGGCGGTCGAAATCCGCCAGCACCTGGTCGCGCTCGGCCGCACTCAGCCCGGCGGCGTCGAGCTGCGCCGCGATGGCCTGGCGCTCGGCGCGGTCCACCACGCCATCGGCGCGGGCGGCGGCGATCATGGCGCGCAGCAGGAGGCGCGCCTCGGCATGCTCGGCGGAAGGGGAGGGGGGCGGCGGCGGGGCCTTCGCCGTCACCTCCGGCAGGCGACGTGCGGGCGGCGCCTGGGGTGCCGGAGCGCGCTGTGCAGGCGCGGGGGCCGGCGCCTTCTGCGGCGCGGGCGCGGGCTGCTGCCCGGACTTGGCCAGCGCCTCGGCCGCGATGGTGGCGAGCGCGCCCAGCGCCCGGCCCACCTGCCGCGTCTCGGCCTGGGTCATGCCGAACAGGCCGCTGCCGCCGGTGGCACGCCGCGTGGTGCCGCCGGCCCGCCGCCTTGGCGGTTGCGCGGCCCCGCCCAGAACCGCGCCGAAGATCCGTCCGAGGTCCATTCCTTCACTCCAATCCGGCCGCGATGGCCTGCGCGAGGGCGCGGAATTCCGCCGCGCGCGGGCTGCGCGGGCGCCAGGCCAGCGCGAGCGTCCGCGCCGGCGGCATATCCGCCAGCATGGGCCGCACCACAAGATCCGTGCCCCCCAGCACGCCGCCCTCGATGGCCAGCCGCGGCAGCACCGTCACGCCGAAGCCCCCCGCCACCATGTGCACCAGCGTGTGCAGCGAGGTGGCGGCGAAACCGCCGGAGGACATGCCGCGCGGCAGGCCGCAGGCCTCCTGCGCCTGGGCGCGCAGGCAATGCCCATCCTCCATCAGCAGCATGCGCTCGCCCGCCAGCGCGCCCAGCGGCACCTCGTGAAGGGCGGCCAGCCGGTGATCGGGCGGCAAGGCGAGCAGGAAGGGATCGGTCGCGATGGGCTGGATCTCGGCCGCGGCGCAGTCGCAGGGCAGGGCCAGCAGCAGCAGGTCGAGCCGCGCCTCGGTGAGCTGCGCCATCAGGCGCTCGGTCATCTCCTCGCGCAGGATGAGCTGCAGGCGGGGGAAGGCGCCGCGCAGCGCGGGGGTGAGGCGCGGCAGCAGGAAGGGCGCGATGGTCGGGATCAGCCCGAGGCGCAGCGTGCCCGAGAGCGGATCGCGCGAGGCGGTCACCGCTTCGCTCACCGCTTCCAGCGCGGCGAGCGCCACCCGCGCCTGTTCCAGCACCTCGAGGCCGAGGGAGGTGAAGACCGGCCGCCTGGTGGTGCCGCGCTCGATCAGGGTCGCGCCCAATTGCCGTTCCAGCGCCTGGATGCCGGCCGAGAGCGTGGATTGCGTCACCGCGCAGGCCTGCGCCGCGCGGCCGAAATGCCCATGCTCCGCCAGGGCTGCGAGGTAGCGGAGCTGCTGGGGCGATGGGAAGGTCATGCGAGCTCTTCCTTGGTGCCCGGAGGCGGCGCGGGTCAAGCGCATCGCGCTGTGCCAGGCTCGGCGGATGGACCCCACCGCCCGCGACTATGACGCCCTCGCCGCCGAATATGCCCGCCATGTGGCGGGCGAACTCGCGCACAAGCCGATGGACCGCGCCTGGTTGCAGGGCTTCGCGCGCGGAATGGCGGGCCGCGGCCTGGTGGCCGATCTCGGCTGCGGGCCGGGCCACTTCGCGGCCTTCCTCGCCGCTGAGGGCGCCGAGACGCTGGGCCTGGACATCTCGCCCGCCATGGTCGCGCTGGCCCGCGCCGCCCACCCCACCCTGGCCTGGGAGGTGGGCGACCTGCGTGCCCTCGGCCAGCGGCCCGGCCGCTTCGCCGGCGCCGTCGCCATGTATTCCCTGATCCATCTGGAGGAAGCGGAGCTGCCGGCCGCGCTCCGTGCCTGCCACCGGGCCCTGATCCCGGGCGGGGTGTTCCGCGCGGCGGTGCATCTGGGCGAGGGCGTGCTGCGGCCGGAGGCGATGTGGGGCGTGCCGGTCCGCCTCGGCTTCCGCCTCTTCGCCGAGGGCGCGCTGGATGACGCGCTCCGGGCGGCGGGCTTCACCGTCACGGAATCCCTGGTGCGCGAGCCCTACCCGGAGGTCGAATACCCCTCCCGCCGCGCCTATGTGACGGCGCGGGCCTGACGGTTCACTCCGCCGGCGCGGGCGCGCGGGGCGGGCTGGGCGCAGCCTGGTTCCACATCTCGGGCTTCAGCTCCTCCGGCCGGTTCGGGAACCAGAGCGCGCAGGCCAGCGTGACCGAGGCCACACCCGCCAGCACCACCATGGCCAGCGCCATGTCACCCGTCGCCTCATGCAGGAGGCCCACCAGCGGCGAGGCCAGGGCCGCGCCCAGGAAGCCCACGGTGAAGCGGATGGAGTAGAGCTTCGCGCGCAGCTCTGGCGCCACGTAGCGCGCCGTCATCGTCTCGTTCACCGTCACCTGGCCGAAGATGGCGGCGGCGACCATCGCCGAGATCGGCAGCACCGCCCAGCCATCGAGGAAGGAGAGCGCCAGCAGCCCCGGCACCTGCACGATGGCGAGCGGCATGAAGACGCTCTTCAGCGTGCGGCGATCAATCATCTGCCCCACCGTGTATTGCGTCACACCGCCGCAGATGGTGGCGAGGAAGGCGAGCAGCCCTACCACCGGCAGCAGGTCCGGGCTGCCCGCCAGCCGCTCCTGCATCAGCTTCGGCAGCAGCAGCGTATAGGCGTTGAACACGAGGCCCGAGACGGTCGCGATGGCGAGGAGCGAGATCACGGCGCGGCGCACCACATCGGCCGGGATGGTCGGGAAGGGGCGCGTCTGCACGCCGGCCTTCCGTGCGTCGAAGGGGGGCTCGCGCAGATAGAGCAGGCCGATGGCCATGCAGACCAGGCCCGGCAGGACGAAGGCATAGCGCCAGCCGAATTCCGCGGCGAGGAAGGCGGTGACGACCGGCGCCAGCGCCACGCCGAGATTGCCGAAGACGCCGTTGATTCCCATGGCGCGGCCCACGCGATCCCCGCCCGCTTCGGCGATGATGGCCGTGCCGATCGGGTGATAGATGGCCGAAAACGCCCCCATCATGGCGAGCGCGATCGCCAGCCCCCAGGGCCCGGCCACCAGCCCCGCCAGCGCCATGCCGCCGCCCGAGCCCAGGAAGAAGGCCGACATCATCGCCTTGCGACCGAAGCGGTCCGCGAGCCAGCCCATCGGCAGCGCGCCCAGCCCGTAGAGCACGAACATGGCGGTGCCCAGCGCCAGGATCGGCCCGTAATCGCCGCCGAAGGCCTCCTCCTGCTGCACCATGGCGAGCACGGCGGTGGCGAGAACCAGAAGGCCGTAATGGGTGAAGCTATGGGCGGCGTTGATGAAGCAGACCTGGCGCGTGGCGGGAGTCATGGGAGTTTCCTTTCCAGGGTGGGCAGGCTAGCCTGTCTGTCCAGCAACGCCAGGACGATCTATGTCGCTGATCGGCCAAAACCTGAGAACCATCGCCCATGAGCGGGTGGACCGCCCGCTCGCCGCCTTCGCGCGCGACTATGCGGAGGGCGAGGCGACGGGGTGGCACGCCCATGCCCGCGCGCAGCTGCTCTACGCCACACAGGGCGTGATGCGCGTGGCCACGCCCGGCGCGGGCTTCGTGGTGCCGCCCGGCCGCGCCCTCTGGGTGCCGGCGGGGATGGAGCATGAGGTCCGCACCGAGGGGCGGGTCGCCATGCGCGCCCTCTTCTTCCGCGCCGATGCGGCGCGGGTGGGGGAGGCGGCGCCCGCCGTGCTCGGCGTCTCGGCCCTGCTGCGCGAATTGATCCTGGCCGCCTGCGCCGAGCCGCTGGAATGGGACGAGGCCGGGCGCGGCGGGCACCTGGCCGCGCTGATCGCGGAGGAGGTGGCGCGCGCCCCGCGCCTGCCCTTCGGCGTGCCCGCGCTGCGCGATGCGCGGCTCAGGCGCCTCGCCGAGGCGCTGGCGGCGGAGCCGGCGAGCGACCTCAGCCTGGAGGAATGGGCGGCGCGCTGCGGCGCCAGCGCGCGCACCCTGGCGCGCCTCTTCCAGGCCGAGACCGGCATGGGCTTCGCCCGCTGGCGCCAGGCGCTGCGCCTGACCGAGGCCGCCGCCCTGCTGGCCCAGGGGGCCACGCCCGCCCAGGCGGCGGCGGCGGTGGGCTATGCCAGCGCGCCCGCCTTCGGCGCCGCCTTCCGCGCGGCCTTCGGAATCACACCCGGAGAAGCCCGCTGATGGATCCGATGATCCGCTGGGGCATCCGCCTCGCCCAATGGTTCCGCAACCCGCCCTCGCGCCAGCATGTGCGGATCATGGTGGCGGTGCTCGCCTTCTGCGCCGCGCTGGTCCTGGTGGAGCGCCTCATCGGCTGGCCGGAATGGGCGACGCTGGGCAACCACCCGCCGCGCGTGGCGCGTTAGGCGGCCTCTCCGCCGGGTGGCCCGGTGAACATCACCCAGACGCCGAGGTCGGGCGAGAAATCCTCGAAGCGATGCGGCACATGGGCGGGCACGAAGATCGCATCGCCCGGCCCGAAGGGCAGGCGCTCTTCGCCGCGCCGGAACCAGCCCTGGCCGGTGACGACCACATAGACCTCGTCCTGCTCATGCGGCCCCTGCGGGTCCTCGCCGCGCGGCGCGTACCAGCGCAATTGCAGGCTGCCATGGCCGAAGATGCGGGCCGAGATCCGCCCCGGTTCCGGCGGCGCGGCCATGGCCTCGGCCAGGGGGAAGACGAAGCGGCTCACCCGAGGCCGAGCACGTCATTCATCGAATAGAGGCCGGGCGGCCTGCCCTTCAGCCATTGCGCGGCGCGCACCGCGCCGGTCGCATAGGCGCGGCGGTCGAAGCTGCGATGGGTCAGCGCGATATGCTCCGAGCCCGCGGCGAAAAGCAGCGTGTGCTCGCCCACCACCTGCCCGCCGCGCAGCGCCGCGAAGCCGATGGTGCCGGTGCCGCGCGCGCCGGTATGGCCGTCGCGCCCCGACTCGCGGCCGGCTTCCTCCAGCGTGGTGCCGCGCCCGCGTGCCACCGCGCGGCCCATCGCGATTGCGGTGCCCGAGGGCGCATCCACCTTCTGCCGGTGATGCATTTCCACGATCTCGGCGTCGTACTGGCTGCCGGGCAGGGCGGCGGCCAGCTTCTCGGCCATGGCGATGACGAGGTTCACGCCCGTCGCGAAATTCGCCGCATAGACGATGGGCGCGCGCTTCGCTGCCTCGGCCACCGCCGCCTCCTCCTCGGCCGAGAGGCCGGAGGAGCCCAGAACGAGGCCGCGCCCCAGCTCGGCCGCCAGCGCCGCGTGGCGCGGCGCGCTGTGCGCGTGGGTGAAATCGATCACCACCTCGCTCTTCTCGAAGAGGGCGCGGGGGTCGTCCGCCCGCCCGGTGCCGCCGGTGAGGGTGCAGCCGGCGGCCGCCACCTCCTCGGCCAGGAGCTTGCCCATGCGGCCGGCGATGCCGGCAATGCCGATCTGCGTCATGCGGGCTTCATGCCATGGGCGCCCCGGCCCCGCCAGATCAGCCGGGCTTGAGCAGCCAGAACAGCAGCGCCAGCGCCCAGAGCGAGACGGCGGTCACCGCCACACGCTCGGCATGCCAGGCGAGGCGCGCGCGCAGCACGGAGACGATCTGCGCGCGGTTCACCTCGGCGCTGAGCCAGTTCGCCGGCACGCCCGCGCCGCGCAGCATGGCATAGACCTCGCTGTGGCGGATGTTGCGGCGCGGCGCGCGCCAGGCGGCGAAGGCGAGGCCCGCGGCCAGCATCGCCGCGATCTCCGCCCCGGTCCGGAAGGCCAGCACCAGGTCGAAGGAGAGGGAGAGCATGACCGTGACGGCGCCAAGCCCCACGAAGGCGCAGGCGCGGCGGATGGAGATGTCGGCGAAGGCGTCGAGGCGATCCATGCGGTTCTCCAGCCCGGGAGAGCCTGATCCTACACGCAGGGGTTGTCGTCAGCGCAAGCCGAACATCACCAGCAGCACGGCGCTGCCGAGCCAGACCCACATGGCGTTGGTGAGCGACATCCCCAGCCGCTCGGCGATGGCGCCCGGCACGGCGGAGAGGAGCAGCGTGCCGGTCGAGACCATCAGGCTCGCGCCGTAGAAGATGGTCTCCCGCGTGGCGGGCATCATCTCGGGCATCCAGACCGGATGGAGGTGCCAGACCACGGCCAGCATGGGCGAGATGAAGCCGTTGATCAGGCAGACGGCGACGATGGTGACGAAGAGGCCCTGCGGCGTCATGGCTCAGCCCCCCGTCGCGGCCGGCGCCAGGCGGGGCGCCCAGCCGGCGGAAATCATGAAGATGCCGAAGACGAGCCGGAGCCCGAAGAGCCAGCACATGGCCACCAGTGGCAGGTACATGGGCGAGATGTAGCTCGGCACCAGGCGCGCCGCGCTCCAGACCGCCCAGTCGCTCAGCACGCGGAAGCCGCGCCAGATGTAGTTCGGGCTGTCGTAAGGCAGGAAGAAGCTCATCATGAAGCGGCCGATGCAGGCCCAGGCCGTCAGCGCCAGCGTGTAGGTGATGAGCCAGAAGGGCAGGTGCCCGAAGACGAAATGCGGCTGTTCCATGGGTCCTGGCGCTGCGAAAGATTCCTCGGGAGGATGATTCAGCGCCTCGGCGATGCCGCCTCGACGCATCATGCTCCCCTCAAAAAAAGATGGGGCGGCCGCGTTGCCACGGCCGCCCCTGTTACCCGAAAGCCGGGGTGTTGTTCAGTCCACCGCCTCGCGACGGTCGGCCAGGCGAACCCCACCGCGCGGGATGCGGATGTCTTCCACGAAGTTCTGCATCGCCTGAGACGGGGCGGTGGTGAACTTCGAGACCAGGTAGATGGTCAGGAAGGAGAGCGGCACGCCGAAGACGCCGCCCGAGATGTTGTTCAGGCCCCAGAGGCGCCCGACCACGCGGCCACGCAGCACCACATGGTCCGTCGGCAGCCCGCTGCCGGCCCAGATGGAGCCGAACCAGGCCAGGGTGCCGTCCTGGATCGCCGAGGCATTGGCGACGAGGCCGGCGGCATAGGCCTTGAGCTCCGCCGAGGCCATCGGCAGCGCGGCCGTGGCGGTGGCGGCGCGCAGGATCGCCTCCTTGGTGCCGAAGGTCTGCATGAAGTGCAGGCCGAAGAACTCGGACCAGATCAGGTAGAAGAAGGTCACGAGGTAACCCACGGCCATGCCCCAGCAGGCGGCGGCATTGGTGGTCTTCTTGTACCAGACGCCCATCACCAGCGCGGCAAACAGGCCGGCGGCGGCGATGGAGAAGGCCCAGGCGACGAGGAACAGGATGTCCGCGCCCATGGAGCCCGCCGTCCAGGCCGCGGCAACCGCCACGATCAGGAGCAGCACGCGGGAGATGATCAGGCGCTTGGCGGTCGGCGCGTCGCGGTTGATCATCTTGTAGTAGACGTCGTGGCTGAGCGCATTGGCCAGCGCCAGCAGCAGGCCATCCGCCGTCGAGAGCGCGGCGGCGAGGCCACCGGCCGCCACCAGGCCCGCGATGACGTAGGGCAGGCCCGCGATTTCCGGGGTGGCGAGCACGACCACGTCCGGATGGATGCGGAAGTCACCCCACTGGACGATGCCGTCCCGGTTCACGTCCACGATGTTCACCCAGGGCGTGCCGTAGGGCGAGATGATCTGCCAGTTCTTGATCCACTCCGGCAGGTTCGCGATCGGCTGGCCGATCACGGTCTGGTAGATTTCCAGCTTGCCGAAGGCCGCATAGGCCGGCGCCGTGAAGTACAGCAGGAAGATGAAGAACAGCGACCAGGCGACCGAGGCGCGGGCTTCACGCACCGACGGCGTCGTGAAGTAGCGCATCAGCACGTGCGGCAGGGCCGCGGTGCCGACCATGAGGCAGAAGATCAGCGCGAAGAAGTTGACCGCCGCGTTCATGCTGAACTGGCCGTTCGCGCCGATGAAGGGGGCGGTGTGCCAGCCGACCACGCCCGGGGGCGGCGTCATGCCGGCCGCGCGGAAGCCCTGCTCCAGCACCTCGATGCGCTCCAGCGCCAGCCCGTACATGAGCTGCGGGATGGGCACGCCCGAGATCTTCACCGACATCAGGATCGCCGGGATCAGGTAGGCGATGATGAGGATGATGTACTGCGCCACCTGGGTCCAGGTGACGGCGCGCATGCCGCCCAGCATGGAGCAGACCAGGATGCCGGCCAGGCCCAGGAACACCGCCGTGAGGAACGAGACCTCCAGGAAGCGCTGGGTGATGATGCCCACGCCCACGATCTGCGCCACGACGTACACGAAGGAGGCGGTGATCAGGACGATGACGCCGATGGAGCGCGCCCAGTTGCCGCCGAATCGGGCGCCCAGGAAGTCCGGCACGGTGTACTGGCCGAACTTGCGCAGATAGGGCGCGAGCAGGATGGCGACGAGCATGTAGCCGCCGGTCCAGCCCAGGATGAAGGCGAGGCCCCCATAGCCCAGCGCATAGAGGCTGCCGGCCATGCCGATGAAGCTCGCGGCCGACATCCAGTCGGAGCCGGTGGCCATGCCGTTATATATCGCGGGAACACGTCGGCCCGCGACGTAGTATTCGGAAGCGACCTGGGTGCGGCTGATGATGCCGATATAGGCATAGACGCCGATCGTCAGGAAGACGAAGAGGTAGCCGATGATGCGGTCGGGCACGCCCATCTGCTCGAGGATGCCCAGCAGCACCACGAAGAAGGCGAAGCCGCCCGTGTAGCCGACATAGATCTTGTTCAGATTGGCGATGAAGGGGTCTTTCGCCCCGGTGGCGTCAGCCATTTACGCGTCCTCCTGCACGCCGAACTCCTCGTCGATCTCGTTCTGGCGCTTGGCGAACCAGAAGAGGCCGACGACGAAGATGATCAGGCTGCCCTGGGCGGCCATGTAGAAGCCCAGCGGGAAGCCGAAGATATGGATGGGGTTCAGCGTCTGCGCGAAGAAATGCACGCCGAAGCCAGCCGCGAACCAGATGGCGAGGACCGTCCACATCAGGCCGGAGGTCTTCTTCCAATAGGCTTGCGCGGTGGCCGGGTCCACGGCCGCGGTGGTTGCGGATTCCGGCTCGGGACCGGACTCAACTAAGGGCATGCTCTCTCTCCTCCCGGCGCGGGTTTCCGACCCACGCCCTCCAATTTGTCATCTAACGAAGGCAGATCGGCCCGTTTAGTTAAGAATGGTTAACCTTTAATCCCATGGAAAGGTCGTGGCTTTCGCGCCATACCCGCCCCCTCCGGAGTGCAGCCCTTGGCCCTTCTCGATTTTTTCCGCCGCCGCCCCGAGGCCTCGCCCGAGGCGCTGGGCCGCTTCCTGCATGCCCAGGCCGCTTATGTCGCGCAGAAGACCGTGCTGGATTACTGCCGCGTCAAGGCGGGGAGGAGCGAAAAGCAGCTCTTCGGAGACCCGGATTTCCAGGTGGCGCTGGCGCATTGCCGCTGGCAGGTCTTCTTCTCGGCGCTGACCGATGTGACGGCGCTCATCGAAGCCCATCTGCGCCCCCACGCCCCGGGCCGGGAAGGGGAGCTGGCGGCGGCGCTGGCCCCGCTGCATGCCGCCGCCCTTCTCGCCGAACCGCCGCCCGCGGAGGAACTGGCCAGCGCCGAGGCGGCGCGTGACACGCTGTCCCACCACCTGGCCGGGCTGCAGGCCGAGCCCGCCCTGCCGGCGCACCGGCTGCCGCTCCTGGCCGAGCCGGTGCTCTTCGCCACCCTGCCCATTCATGCCGATCAGCGGCGGGGCGAAAGCCTCGCCATCAAGGGCGCGCTGCGCTTCCAGATCGTGAGCACGCAGCAGGAGCTGGAGCGTCGTTTCGATGCCGCAGAAACCATTCGTAGTCTTTTGAATTCACGTTAATTTTTGCGGTGCAGCAATGTAATGAATTACACCTTCGGCATGCACCCTTAATTTGATCCGGCGCAAGGTCTCGGCCACAACCAACCTGTTCTGTTGCTGACACTGCCTCGCTGGTCGCCCCGCGCCTCCAGCCCGTGTTCGCATGGACGTTTTCGTCTGAAAAAAGAAAGGGTTGGGAATGGCATCAGCAGCAGTCGCGGCATCGGGCCCGAAGCCGATGACGCCCGAGGAGAAGAAGGTCATCCTGGCCTCCTCCCTCGGCACCGTGTTCGAGTGGTATGACTTCTACCTCTACGGTTCGCTCGCCGCCGTCATCGGCGTGAAGTTCTTCTCCATGTATGACGAGACGACGCGCAACGTCTTCGCGCTGCTCGCCTTCGCCGCGGGCTTCCTCGTCCGGCCCTTCGGCGCGCTGGTCTTCGGCCGCCTGGGTGACCTTGTCGGCCGCAAATACACCTTCCTCGTCACCATCGTGATCATGGGTGCATCGACCTTCATCGTCGGCATCATGCCCACCTCGGACCAGATCGGCATTCTCGCGCCCATCGGCCTCATCATCCTGCGCATGCTCCAGGGGCTGGCGCTGGGCGGCGAGTATGGCGGGGCCGCGACCTATGTGGCCGAGCACGCCCCCAATGGGCGCCGCGGCTTCTACACCAGCTTCATCCAGATCACGGCGACGGCGGGCCTCTTCCTCTCGCTGCTGGTGATCCTGGGCACCCGCTCCATCCTGGGCGAGGCCGCCTTCGCCGATTGGGGCTGGCGCGTTCCCTTCCTGCTCTCTCTCGCGCTGCTCGCCATCTCGGTCTGGATCCGCATGCAGATGCAGGAAAGCCCGGCCTTCCAGAAGATGAAGGACGAGGGCAAGGTCTCCAAGGCGCCGCTGGGCGAGGCCTTCGGCCAGTGGAAGAACGCCAAGATCGCGCTCTTCGCGCTGCTCGGCCTCGTCATGGGCCAGGCCGTCGTCTGGTACACCGGCCAGTTCTACGCGCTGTTCTTCATCGGCTCCGTGCTGAAGGTGGATGGCTTCACGACCAACATGCTCATCGCCTGGTCGCTGGTGCTGGGTTCGGGCGGCTTCGTGTTCTTCGGCTGGCTGTCCGACAAGATCGGCCGCAAGCCGATCATCCTGGGCGGCTGCCTCATCGCCGCGCTCACCTACTTCCCGATGTTCAAGCTGATCAGCCATGAGGCGAATCCCGCCCTCTCGGCCGCGCATGCCAACATCTCGGTCGTGGTCTCGGCCGATACGGCGGGCTGCTCCTTCCAGTTCAACCCGACGGGCACGGCCCGCTTCACCCAGCCCTGCGACGTGACCAAGGCCGCGCTCGCCCGCGCCTCGGTGAACTACCGCGTCCAGAACACCCCGGGCCAGCAGGCCGTGACGGTGCAGGTGGCCAACCAGCCGGTGGTGAACGCCACCGTGGTGGAGAACGGCCAGGCGCGCATCAACCCGCAGTTCCAGGCCCAGCTCACCGCGGCGCTGAACGCGGTGAACTACCCGACGGCGGCCAACCCGACCGTGGTGAAGATGTCGGGTCCCTTCGACGTCTTCCGCGAGCAGCCGGCCGTGCTGATCCTGATGCTCACGCTGCTGGTGATCTACGTGACCATGGTCTACGGCCCGATCGCGGCGGCGCTGGTGGAACTCTTCCCCACCCGCATCCGCTACACCTCCATGTCGCTGCCCTATCACATCGGCAATGGCTGGTTCGGTGGCCTGATGCCGGCGACGGCGTTCGCGATCATCGCCCAGACCGGCGACGTCTATGCCGGCCTCTGGTACCCGATCGTCATCGCGCTCGCGACGGTGGTCATCGGCATCTTCATGGTGCCCGAGACCTACAAGCGGGACATCTTCGCCGAGAACGCGGACGGCTCTGCCAGCGCCGCGAACTTCAAGCACTGATCCCACATCCCCCGCGGGGATGACGGGCGCCGGGGGGCAACCTCCGGCGCCTTTTTCTTGGGGCATGCGGACTGATTGGTGCCCGGCCGCGCTTGCGCTATGGCTGGGGCGCAAACCGCGACAAGGCCCCGCATGCCCTCGGCTCTCATCACCGGCATCACCGGACAGGATGGCTCCTACCTCGCCGAACTCCTGCTGGAGAAGGGCTACACGGTGCACGGCCTGGTGCGCCGGGGCGGCGCAGCCGCGCGCGCCCGCATCGCGCACCTCATCACGCCCGCGAATGAGGGCCGCCTGATCCTGCACGAGGGCGACCTGACCGATGGCGGCAACCTGATCCGCGTCGTCCAGGACTGCCAGCCGGACGAGCTCTACAACCTCGCCGCCCAGAGCGATGTCGCCGTCAGCTTCGAAGTGCCGGAATACACCGCCGATGCCGATGGCCTCGGCACGTTGCGCCTGTTGGAGGCGATCCGCCTGGTCGGCCTGGAGAAGACGACGCGCTTCTACCAGGCCTCGACCAGCGAGCTCTACGGCAAGGTCCGCGCCGTGCCGCAGAACGAGCTGACGCCCTTCCATCCGCGCTCGCCCTATGGCGTGGCCAAGCTCTACGGCTTCTGGATCACGGTGAATTACCGCGAGGGCTACGGGATGCATGCCTCCAACGGCATCCTGTTCAACCATGAGAGCCCTCGCCGCGGCGAGGGGTTCGTCAGCCGCAAGATCACCCGCGCCGTCGCCGCCATCCATCTCGGCCGGCAGGATCACGTGGCGCTGGGCAATCTCGAGGCCCAGCGCGACTGGGGCCATGCGCGCGACTATGTCGAGGGCATGTGGCGCATGGTCCAGCAGCCCGTGGCCGATGACTATGTGCTGGCCACCGGCGAGACGCATCGCGTGCGGGACTTCGCGCGCCTCGCCTTCCGCGAGGTGGGCGTGGAACTGGACTGGGAGGGCACGGGCCCGGAGGAGATCGGCCGCTGCCGCGCCACCGGCCGCGTGCTGGTCCGCGTGGACCCCGCCTTCTTCCGCCCCGCCGAGGTGGACCTCCTGATCGGCGACGCCAGCAAGGCGCGGGAGAAGTTCGGCTGGCGGCCCAGCACCAGCCTGGAGGCGATGGTGGCCGAGATGGTGCGGGCGGATATCGCGGGCCTCGCCGCCGGCTGAGGCGATTTTCGCCATGGCGGGGCGCGCTCCGGCCCCGCTATGCTGGGCCGCATGATGGCTCTCCTCCTCGCCGCCGCCATGCTCTGGGTCGGCGTGCATGTCGGCATCGCGGGCACGGCGGTGCGCGCGCACCTCGCGCAGCGGCTCGGCGAGGCGGGGTTCCGCATCGCCTATTCGCTGGTCTCGGTGGTGAGCATCACCCTGCTCGTCATGGCCTGGCAGGCCGCGCCCTATATTCCCCTCTGGACCGCGCCGGACTGGTATCGCTGGCTGATGGCGCTGCTCATGCTGCCGGTCATGATCCTCTTCGTCGCCTCGGTCGCCACCCCCAATCCCACCGCCGTCGCCGGCAAGCTGGGGGAGGAGGGCCCGCGCGGCATTCAGCGCATCACCCGCCACCCCATGCTCTGGTCCTTCGCGGGCTGGGCGGCGCTGCACCTCATCGCCAAGGGCAGCCTCTCGGGCGTGTTGTTCTTCGGGGCCTTCCTGGTGACGGCGCTGGTGGGCATGCCCTCGATCGACCGCAAGCTCGCGGCGCGGGACCCGGCGATGTGGGCGCGCCTCGCGCCCGCCACCTCCATCCTGCCCTTCCTCGCCATCCTGGCGGGGCGGAACAGGCTGGTACTGGCGGAAATCCCGCGCCTGGTCTGGATCATCGGCGGGCTCGCCTGGATCGGGCTGCTGGTGGCGCATCCCTGGCTCTTCGGCTACCCGGCGCTGCCGTTCTGATACGACCGGGCGGGGCTTGATCCCGGGCGCGCGCGCCGCCATTGCATGGCCGGAACATGGAGATTCGGACATGCAGGAAGCCCTGACCGCCCTCGACGCCGGGAATGACGCGCGCGCCCGCGTGGCGCGGCTGGTGCTGGCGCCGCTCTTCCAGCGGGTGGTGATCGGGCTGATCCTGCTGAACGCCGTCACGCTGGGCCTCGAGACCAGCGACAGCATCATGGAGGCCCATGGCACGCTGCTGCTGGCGGTGGATGCGGTCCTCCTCTGGCTTTTCACGGCCGAGCTGGCGCTCCGGATCTACGCCTTCCGCGGCCGCTTCTTCCGCGACCCCTGGGGCATCTTCGACCTCATCGTCGTCGCCATCGCCTGGATGCCGGCCAGCGGCCCGCTCGCCGTGCTGCGCGCCCTGCGGGTGCTGCGCGTCCTGCGCCTGATCTCGGTGGTGCCGAGCCTGCGCAACGTGGTGGAGGCGATGCTGGGCGCGCTGCCCGGCATGGGCAGCATCGTGCTGCTCATGGCGCTCCTCTTCTACGTCTTCGCGGTGATGGCGACGAAGCTCTTCGGTTCCGCGATGGAGGAGGAGTTCGGCACGATGGGCGCCAGCCTCTTCACCCTGTTCCAGCTCATGACGCTGGATGACTGGGCGAACATCGTGAAGCCCGCGATGGAGGCCGAGCCACTGGCGCTGTTCTTCTTCATGCCCTTCATCGTGATCTCGACCTTCGTGGTGCTGAACCTCTTCATCGGCGTCATCGTCGAGAGCATCCAGACGCTGCGGGACGATCGCGGCGCCGGCGCGGCGGCGGCGGAGGCGGCCGAGAGGAGCGCGGACCGCACGGACATCCGCGCCCTGGTGCAGGAGGTCCGCGCGCTGCGCGCCGAGGTCGCCGAACTCCGCGCTCAGCCGAAGAACACGCCGTAGAGGTATCGCCCCGGCGCGAAGGTGGCGAAGAGCCCGGCGATGAAGAGCGCGCCGGCGCCCCCCATCATCGCCCGCCTGTGGCTGGCCACCCGCCCATGCCGGATGGCCCAGACCGCCCAGGCGACATTCACCAGCGTCACGACCGAGAGGATGTGCAGCCAGGAGAGATGGCCGCGCGCCTGGATGCCGAAGGAGGAGAGGGCGCTCAGCACCAGCGCCCCGGCCGCGACGCGCCCCAGCCAGCGATGCGCGAGCCGCCCCTTGGGCAGCAGCATGATCGCGAGGATGGCGGCCAGCGCCAGCAGGGAGAAACCGAGATGGAGGAAGAGCATGGCGGGATCGCCTTTCGTATGTTAGCATCGTCAACATAAGGCGAATGTAAGCGATGTCAACATCAGAGAAACCCTATCACCACGGCGACCTGCGCGCCGCCCTGCTGGACGCCGCCGATGCGCTGCTGGACGAGGGTGGCGACGGTGCCGTCAGCCTGCGCGAAGCCGCGCGGAGGGCCGGCGTCTCCGCCACCGCCGCCTATCGCCATTTCGCGGACAAGGAGGCGTTGCTGGCGGCGGTCGCGCTGCGCGGGTTTGAGGCCTTCGGCGCGGCCATGCAGGAAGCCGTCGCGGCGGGTGATGCCTCGCCCTACGTCGCCCGCGGCCGCGCTTATCTGCGCTTCGCCCTCGCGCGCCCGGGCCGCTTCCGCCTGATGTTCGGCCCGCTGCTGGCCCGCGCCGGCGACCATCCCGCGCTGCTCGCCGCCTCAAAGGCCGCCTTCGGGGCGCTCCAGGCGAATGCGGCAGACCGGGATTCGGCGATCCGGAGCTGGGGCATGGTGCATGGCCTCGCCCACCTCATGCTCGACCGCGCCATTCCCGGCGCGGAAGAGCCGGAGGCGCTGATCAACCGGCTGATCCGTTAGAGCTTAATCCCATCCATCTGGATCATACCCTGCTGCGGCGAACATGCGCTGACACTCGCGCGGGGTGACGCGGTCGAGAATGCGCCCGATGGCGTTCCACAGGGTGTCGATGGTCCGCGCAGCCTCGCGGCGCAGCAGCGCCTTCAGCTTGGCGAACAGGTTCTCGATTGGATTGAAGTCCGGGCTGTAGGGCGGCAGGTAGAGCAGATGCGCACCCTTGGCCTCGATGAGGGCCCGCACGGCCGGGCCTTTGTGGCTGCTGAGGTTGTCCATCACCACGATGTCGCCGGCCCGCAGTTCCGGCACGAGCGCTTGCTCCACCCAGGCTTCGAAGATGAGCCGGTTGACTGGGCTGTCGATCACGAAGGGCGCGACCACGCCGCTGCTGCGCATCCCGGCGATCAGCGTGGTGGTTTTCCAATGGCCGTGGGGGATTGCCATGCGCAGGCGCTCGCCACGCGGGCAGCGGCCATGGCGTCGGGCCATGTTGGTGCTGGCCCAGCTCTCGTCGACGAAGATCAGGCGCTCAGGATCGAGGTCGAGCTGCGCCTCGAACCAGGCTTCGCGCCGGCTCAGGACGTCGGGGCGTTGCTGCTCGGCTGCGTGCGCGGTCTTTTTTTGCGCGTGTAGCCGCGACGGTCGAAGAAGCGCCAAAGCGTGCCGTAGCCGAAGCGCAGGCCCCGTTCGGCAAGGGCTACGCGCAGTTCCAGCAGCGTCATGTCGCGCTGCGCGTGAAACACTTCGAGGATCGTCTCAGCCTCGGCCTCCACAACATGGCTGCGCCGATCACCACCAAGCGGACCGTGCATCGGCACCGCACCCTCGGCGGCAAGGGTACGCCAGCGGCTGACGCTGGCTGCGCTGACCTTGAACCGCTCGGCCGCCTGGCGGTGCGTGAGGCCTTCTTCCAACACCGCAGCCAGCGTGCGCTGCCGTAGATCCAGTGAGAGCGCCTTCGACATCCAGCCCGGCCTCCACGCTCCGGAAGACAGCGTGAATCAGAAAACAGCCGTTCCGGGAATCCCCACGATTCAGTCAGACCGGATGACGCTCTAGCGCATGATCCGCTGGGGTGGAGTCACCGAAGCGGTGAATCACCCTGCCCACACGGCGAGACCGTGATCCAGCGATGGCGGGTCACGGTCTCATCGGTTCGGGTTCAGATCGGCTTGCGCATGTATTGCACGCGCTTGCCGTTCCGCCGGTCCACCGCCTCGCCGCAGGCGGTGAAGCCGAGCTTCTCGTGGAAGGCCAGGCTCTCCGGGTTGGGCGGATCGAGGTTCACCTCGCAGACCAGCAGGTTGGTCATCTCGCTCTTCGCGATGCGCGTGAGGTCGTCATACAGCGCGCGCGCGACACCCTTGCCCCGCGCCCCCGGCGCCACCACCACGCGGTCCACATAGGCGAAGTAGCTCTCCCGCGCGGTGAACCAGGCGTGGTTCGGCCCCTGCGGCGGGCTCGCGTGGTCGAAGGCGATGAGGAAGGCCTGGCCGTCCGTCGTCATCCGCGCCGCGAAGGCATGGCTCAGCAACCCCTCCAGCGCGGCCGGGGTCAGCGCGTTCACCCGCTCCGCCTCGGCATTGTTGAGGGCGAGCAGGGCCGGCATGTCGGCCGCCGTGATGTTCCGGATCTCCATGGCCCCATGATTGGCACGAGTTTCCCGCACTGACGAGGGTGACGCCCGGGGCCTCCACACGCCGGGGCGGCCGCCGCAGGAGCCGCAGCCGCCCTGGCCGCATGATTCGGGGCAGATTCACGCAATGGCTGATTCCAGCCCTGTGCGATCTGCTCTAGTGAGAGCTGGCATGAATTTCCCCACCCATCCCGCCCGCGAATCCCTCGTGGGCGAGCTCCACGCCCGCCCGGCCATCCCGATCCATGGCCCCGCGCGCCTGTCGCGGCTTGCGATGCTCGCCCCCGACCGCGCGGCGGAGGAGGCGCATCTGGCCGCCCTCTGCGCGCGGCACGGCGTGCAGCCGCCCGCGCCGGGCGCCACCTGGTTCCTGGCCGATTTCGGCGCCTTCCGCCTGCGCTTCGAGCGGCACACGGAATTCACCGGCTGGAACTTCGTGGCCGATGGCGCGGACCCCTCCAAGCCCTTCGAGAATCCGGCGCTGGCCGCCCTGCCGCCCGAATGGCTCGCCACCCTGCCGGGCCAGGCCATCGCGGCCATGCACATCACGCTGGTGGACACCGCGCCCGAGCTTTGCGGCTTCGCGGGCGACAGCCTCTCAGGCGCCGCCGTCGCGGGCGGCGAGGCCATGGTCTTCACCGATTTCCGCCTGCATGCCGATGGCACGACGCATATCCTGGTGGCCGAGCACCCCTCGCCCCTCGTCGCCGGCCGCCTCGCCCAGACCCTCTGGGAGATCGAGACCTATCGGGCGCTGGCCCTGCTGGCGCTGCCGGCCGCGCGCGCGGTCGGCCCCGGCCTCGCTTCCGCCTCCGAGCAGCTGACCCGCCTCTCCGAGCGCCTCGCCTCGCTCGAGACGCTCGAATCCGAGCGCGAGGCGCTGGAAGAACTCACCCAGATCGGCGGCGAGATCGAGCGCGCCAATGCCGCGACGGCCGAGCGCTTCTCGGCCAGTGCCGCCTATCACCGGCTGGTGCTGCGCCGCCTCTCGGAGTTGGGCGAGACGCCGCTGGTCGGCCTGCCCACGCTGACCCGCTTCCTCGACCGCCGGATGGAGCCCGCCATGGCGACCGTCTCGGCGACCGGCGCGCGCATCTCGGCCCTCTCGGTCCGCACCGCGCGCCTGGTGGACCTGCTGCGCGCCCGCGTGGCCGTGACGCAGGAGGCCCAGGCCGAGCAGCAGCTGGCCACACTCGCCGGCACCGGCCGCGCCCAGCTCCGCCTGCAGCAGACGGTGGAGGGCCTCTCCGTCGCCGGCATCACCTATTACCTGCTGACCGTGGTGGGCTACCTGCTGAAGCCGCTCCCCTGGGAGAGCTACGGCACCAAGGTCGAGACCATCATCGCGATCCTGGTGCCGCTGGTCGCGGCCATCGTCTGGCTCAGGCTGCGCAAGCGGCGCCTCGAAAGCGAGGCCTGACGCAACCCAGGCTCCGTTCGGCGTTTATCGGGGCTGAACGGAGGTTCCATGCGGATCAGCGCCGGCTGCGAAATCATCTATGATTGCCCCCAGCCCACCCCCATGCTGCTGATGATCAGCCCGCATCCCTCGCGCCTGCCCGACCTGCGGGGCCCGCACGAGATGCGGTTCGACCCGCCCATCCCGCACCGGAACTACCGCGACAGCTTCGGCAACACCTGCACCCGCATCACGGCGCCGGCCGGCCGGATCACCATCGGCACGCGCTTCGTCATCCAGGATTCCGGCCGCGCGGACGAGGTGTCGCCCGCCGCCTGGCAGCGCCCGATCGAGGAACTGCCCGACGACAAGATCATCTACCTGCTGGGCAGCCGCTATTGCGACACGGACAAGCTCGGCGAGATCGCCTGGTCGCTCTTCGGGCACCTCAGGGGATGGAACCGCGTGCAGGCCATCTGCGACTGGGTGCATGCGCACATCACCTTCGGCTACCAGCATGCGAGCGCCACGCGCTCCGCCTCCGAGGCGTATCAGGAGCGGCGCGGCGTCTGCCGCGACTATGCGCATCTGGCCGTGGCGCTCTGCCGCTGCGTGAACCTGCCCGCGCGCTACTGCACCGGCTACCTCGGCGACATCGGCGTGCCCGACAACCCGGACCCGATGGATTTCGCCGCCTGGTTCGAGGTCTTTCTCGACGACCGCTGGCACGCCTTCGACCCGCGCAACAACACGCCGCGGATCGGCCGCATCCTCATGGCGCGCGGCCGCGACGCGACCGATGTGGCGATCGCCACCACCTTCGGCGCCTGCACGCTGGCCGGCTTCAAGGTCTTCACCGACGAGCTGGTGAGCTGAGGGGCGTCAGCCGTTCCGCCACCCCGGCGGCACATGCCGGAACGGCAGGGAAGCGAGATCCAGCGCGGCGGGCCCCGGCACGTCGCATTCCACGATGGCGCTGCACAGCGGGGCGAAGGCGGCGCGGAAATGGTTCTTCGCCTTGTTCGCCAGGAGCCGCACGCCGGCGAGGTCCACGCCGTGCAGCGCGAAGAAGGCCGGGTCCACCGCCGCTTCCTTCCGGCTGGTGAGGATGATCCGGAGCTTCCCGGCCCGCACCATGGCGGTCGGGCCCAGATCCACCGGCGCGCCATGCTCCATGGGCCCGGTGTTGAGGAAGCGCCCATGGGTCAGCGCCTCCACCACGCCCGAAAACGGCACGGGCGGGCCGAATTGCCGCGTGGTGCGCGCGCCCAGATCGCGCGCGAAGGCGCCGCCCACACCCGCCGCGCGGGCGGCGGCCACGGCGTCGGCGTCATGCAGGAAGCAGAAGAGCGTCTCCACCTCGGGCGGCGCCTGCATCAGCACGCGCAGCAATCCCGGCGTGTCGGCGACCCCGCCCGAGAGCGGGTTGTCCGCCGGATCGAGCAGCGCGACCAGGCCCGGCGGGGCCGCGAGCGCGGTGGCCAGCGCCTCTTCCGGCGTGGGCAGGCTCACCGCGAAGCGCGCGCGCCGCGTCTCGATTTCCGCCACCAGCCGCTTGGCCAGCGCGCGCGCCGCGCCATGCTCCTCCGCCCAGACCATGGCCGAAGGCCCGGCATGCGGGCTGTCCCCCCAGGCGAAGCCGCCGAAGAGCGAGGCGTCGAGGATGGGCGCGTGCTCGGCGGCGCGGGCTTCGGCCCAGACCTCGGCCATCGGCCCTTCCGCGTCGCGCATGTGAAAACTGTGCAGCACCATGGGCAGCTTCATCAGCGCGCCGTGGTTGGTCTTGCCCTGGAGCGCGCGTTCCAGAAGCCGCAGCGCGCGCAGCGCCGTCTCCGCCATGTCCACATGCGGATAGGTCCGGTAGACGGAGGCGCCATCCAGCAGCCCCACCATCTGCGGCGAGACATTGCCGTGGAAATCGAAGCTCGCCACCAGCTTCACGCGGGGCCCCACCAGCGCCCGCACGCGGCGGATGATGGTGAGGTCCGCCTCCGGGTCGCTCTCCGTCACGCAGGCGCCATGCAGCGAGAGATAGACGCCGTCCCAATGGCCGCGCGAAAGCCCTTCCTCCACCTCGCTCATCCAGGCCTCGAAGGCGAGGTCGCTCATCGGGCCGCCGGGCTGGGCGGCGGCGCAGCGCAGCATGGCGAGCTGCCAGTCCGGCCGTTCGGCGACGAAGGCGGCGAGCGCGCCAAGTTCCGTCGCCGTCCCGGCATAGCGGGAGAGCGCCTCGGCCCCCGAGAGCCATTCGCGCCCCTGGAAGGCGGAGAGCGGCGTGGGCTCGGGCGCGAAGCTGTTGCCCTCGAACCAGAGGCGGGCGGCGGCGATCTGGGGCATGCGATCCTTGGCGGGAAAGAAATTTCAAAAAATGAATATTTACGCCGATGGCTCCATCGGGGCGGACCGTGCTTTCATCGCCCCGAAACGACCGAGGATCAACCGGATGATGCGCCGCTCGCTGATCGCCTCTCCCGCCGCCTTCGCCATGGCCGGCGGGGCTTCCGCGCAACCGGCGCCCCCCGCGCTGGTGATCCACACGGCGGGGCAGGGCAGCCCCTTCGTCACCTATGGCGAGGCGATCGCCGCCCTGCTCGGGCGCAACGGCGTCACGGCCACGGTCGCCGCCAGCACCGGCTCCCTGCAGAACCTGACGGCGGTGGAGGACAACCCGAACGCGCTGGGCACCGCCTTCCTGGGCTCGGCCTGGGATGCGCTGCAGGGCACGCCGGCGGCGGGCGGGCGGCGGCACACGCGCGTGCGCGCGCTCTGGCCCATGTATGAGACGAGCTTCCAGGTGGCGGCCCTCGCCACCAGCGGCCTGACCCGCTTCGCGCAACTCGATGGCAAGCGCGTGGGCGCCGGCCCCGCGCGCGGCCCGGCCGAGACCTTCCTCCAGGCGGCGGCGGAAGCGGCCGGCATCCGCATCCAGATCGTCAGCGGCAGCCCGGCGGAGATGACCGAGGGGCTGCTGGCCGGGCGCATGGATGCGCTCTGGCAGGGGGCGATCGTGCCCATCCCCTCCATCCTCGCGGCCCTGGCGCGGGCCCCGGGCGTGGTCTTCGGCCCCGGCGCGGAGGTGGTGGCGCGGGTCACGCAGCGCCTGTCCATGCTGGCGCCCACCACCCTGCCGCCCGGCACCTATCCCGGCCAGACGGCGCCGATCGAGAGCTTCGCCGCCTGGAACTTCATCGTGGCCAATCGCGCGCTGAGCGAGGCCACCGCCTATGCCATCACCCGCGCGGTGCTCTCCGTGGCCGATCCGGCGCGGGACATCGGCCCGGTGGCGGCGACGACACGGGCGGCGAACGCGGCGCATAACCGCGTCCTGCCCTTCCATGCGGGGGCGCTGCGCTACTACCGCGAGGCCGGCGTGCCGCTGGCCGCCCCCCTGGCCGCCCCGGTGGACTGACCCGGCTGGATCACGACGGGCGCGGCCCGCGGCCCAGGCGGCGGCGCGGCCGTGCCGGTGCGCGTCTCGGCCGGGCCCGTGGCCGCGGGCGGCCGCGGGGGCGCCGCCGGGGCAGGGGCGGGCGGCGCGCTGACGCGGGGCGGGGGCGGGGGCGCGGGCGCGGCTGTGCGGGGCGGCGCCGGAGCGGCCGCCACCGGCCGGCCCGTTCCGGGGAAATTCTGGTTCATCTGCCGCTGCCGCTCGGCCCGGCGCTCGCGCTCGGAGGGGGCCGTGGCCGGCCGGCCCTGCGCCTCGCCGGGGCGGATGAAATCCTGGCCCGGATCGCGGCCATCGCCGAAGATCACCCCATTGGGCGCGACCCCCTGCGCCATCGGCGCCGCCACGGGCGCCAGCAGCAGCAGGGCGGTGAGGGAGAGGCGTTTCATGCGGCGATGTCTCCTCCTGTTGCGCGGCGCGTCCTCCCTTCCGCTCCGCCTTTCCCGCTCAGCGCGTCGCCGGTCGGCGGCTGGGCGTGCCGGGGTAGTTGCGGTTGAACTGCGCCTGGCGGGCGGCGCGGGCCGCGCGGTCGGCGGCGGAGCCGGAGCCCTGGGCCGCCTGCATCTTCTGCGCCTTGGACAGGTCCTGCGGCAGGTTCCAGGACTGGCCATACACCACGCCATTGGGGGCGACGCCCTGCGCCGAGGCGTCGGCCCCCGCCAGGCCGGCGATCAGCAGGGCGGTGGCGATGGCGATGCGGCGCATGGCGGTGGTCCCTCTCTCTCAGGCGCGGGAGGATGCCCCCCGCCGGTGAGAGAAGGATTAACGCCCGGCCCTTGATAGGCGTGAGACCGGAAATCCGATATTTCCGATAGAAAATACCGATCTACACGCTCTGCAGCAGCCCCGCGAACAGCTTCGCGCGCGGCGCCATGCTGCTGACGATCACATGCTCCTCCAGCGTGTGCGCCTGGGCGCCGATGATGCCGAGGCCATCCAGCGTCGGGATGCCCATGGCGCCGGTGAAATTGCCGTCCGAACCGCCGCCCGAGGATTGGTGCGGCAGCGCGAAGCCGAGGCGCTTCGCGATCGCCTCCGCCTTGGCATGCAGCGCGAGCACCTTGGCGTCCGGCTCCCAGACCGGGCGGGTGACGCCGCGCGTGACCTCGAGCGAGACGTCATTGCCCGAGGGCTTGCGCTTCAGCATCAGCTCGACCGCCGCATCCAGGTCCTCCTGGCGCTTGGCCATGGAGAGCGCCTCGGCGTCGCAATAGGTGGCCACGCAATTCACCCATTGGCCCGCATGGATGACGCCGACCGAGAAGGTGCAGGCCTCGGTCGTCATCTCCTCGATGGCGATGATCTGCTTGCACATTTCGCGGATCGCGCTGCGGCCCTCGCCCAACCGCGCCCCGGCATGGGAGGGGCGGCCCGTGGTGCGCAGGTTGAAGCGCGCGATGGCGTAGCGGCCGGTGACGACGCCGCCATCGGGCCGCGCGGGCTCAGGCACCAGCACGACGGAATGGCGCGCGGCCTCGGCTTCGATCAGGTCCCGCGTCGAGGGGCTGCCCACTTCCTCATCGGGCGTCAGCAGCACGGTGACGGGCTTGGAGGTGGCGATGCCGGCGATGGCGAGCTGGCGGATCGCCTCGATGGCGAGATAGGTGCCGCCCTTCATGTCCTGGATGCCGGGGCCATAGGCCTTGTCGCCCTCGCGCCGGAAGGGCAGGCCATTCGCCAGCGTGCCGACGGGATGCACCGTATCCAGATGCGCCAGCACGAGGATGCCCGGCTCGTTCGACGTGTGCGGGAAGCGCGCGCGCACGCAATCGCCGAAGCCCATGCGGCCGGGGATGGTCTCGACGGTGGCACCCATCAGCGCGAGATGCCGCGCGGCGAGTGCCATCATGCGGTTCACGGCGGCGGCGTCATGCGTCGGGCTTTCGCATTCGACCCAGGTGCGGAGGCCGGCCAGCATGGCCTCATTGTCGAAGGGCAGGTCGAGCTTGGCTTCCATGGTGTCCTCTTTTCGTGTCGCATGGCGGGATCGCCGCGCGAAATGGGAACAAGGAACACAGGATGCGTCTGCTGATCGCCAATGCCAACACCACCGAGGCCATCACGCGGATGTGCGCCGAGGCCGCGCGCAGCGCCGCGAGCCCGGGGACGGAGATCATCGCCGCCACGCCGCGCTTCGGCCCCGAGGTGATCAGCACGCGCGCCGAGAACATCATCGCCGGTCATGCGCTGCTGGCGCTTCTCGCCGAGCATGCGGGGCAGGTGGATGGCGTGGTGCTGGCCGTCAGCCATGACACGGCGCTGGAGGCCGCGCGCCAGCTCATGCCCTGCCCGGTGGTGGGGATGACGGAAGCCGCCTGCTTCACCGCCTGCCTCCTGGGCGGGCGCTTCGGCCTGGTCACCTTCGGCGGCGTGGACACCTATCGCGAGCGCATCGCGCAGCATGGCCTGGCTTCACGCTGCGCTTCGCTGGTGGGCGTGGAGGCGACGCCGCAGGAAAGCGTGCGCGACCCCGAGGGCGTGCAGCGCAAGGTGGCGGCGGGCATCGCACGCGCGGTGGCCGAGGGTGCCGAGAGCGTGATCCTGGGGGGCGCGGCACTGGCCGGCTATGCCGCGCGCATGCAGGCGGAAGCGGCGGTGCCGCTGCTGGACGGCATGGCCTGCGGCGTGAAGCTCGCCGAGATGCTGGTCACGCTGAAGCTGCCCAAGCCCAGCGCGGGCAGCTTCGCAGCCCCGCGCGGGCGCAACAGCATCGGGCTTTCGCCCGAGCTGGCCGCGCTGCTGAAGGGCTAACGCCCCAGCCGCGTCAGGCGCAGGTTCACGAGGCCGGCCACCACCACCACGGCCCCGCCCAGCACCGTGGTCCAGGGCAGGGGCTCGGCAAAGACCAGCACGCCGAGTGCGGCGGCAAAGACGAGCTGGAGGTAGGCCAGCGGCTGCAGCCGGCTCGCCTCCGCCAGATCCAGCGCGCGGATCAGGAAGTAGTGGCCGAGCGTGCCGGAGACGCAGAGCAGCCCCATCCAGCCCCAATCGGCGAAGGCGATCGGCGTCCAGATCCAGGGCGTCAGCAGTGTGATGGCCACGGCCCCCGCGAGGCCGGTGTAGAAAAAGCTCGTATCCGGCGGGTCATGGCGCGCGACGAGGCGCGTGATCAGCCCATAGGCCGCGAAGTTCAGTGCGGCCACCAGCACCAGAAGCGCGGCCGGCGTGAACATGTTGGGCCCGGGGCGCAGGATCAGCAGCACGCCGAGCGCGCCCGCCAGGATCGTCAGCCAGCGCATCAGCGAGACACGCTCGCCCAGCACCGGCCCGGCGAGGGCCGTGATGATCAGCGGATAGCAGGCGAAGATGGCGTGCGTCTCGACGAGGCCCAGCAGCTTGAAGGCGTTCACGATCATCCAGACCTGCACCACCAGCATCACGCCGCGCAGGCATTGCACGACGGGCCGCTTGCTCTGCATCACGCGGCCAAGCCCGCCCGGCGCGCGGGCCGCCCGCAGCACCACGAAGCCCGCGAAGAACCAGTAGCGGATGAGCAGGATGCCCAGCACGGAATAGACCTCGGCGAGGTAGCGCGAGATCGCGTCCTGGCAGCCGAAGACGAACATGGCCGCCACCATCAGCAGCAGCCCTTTGCGGTTGTCGGGGGCCAGCGCGCCTACTCCGCGGCCAGGCGGGCCGCGTCCACATGCACCTGCTTCTCGTCATAGGCGCAGAGCTCGGCGTAGAGGCGCGGCATGTCCTCGGCGAAGAGGTTGCGCGTGATGCCGGCGGCCACGCGCGGCGCCGAGATGGCCATGGCGTTGATCGAACTGCCGGCCGGGCCGAAGCTCATCGTGGTGCCGATGCCGAAGAAGTGGATGCCCGAGATCCAGGGCGTCTCGCCCGGGCGCTTCTCCTCGAAGGCGCTGTCGGCATTCAGGTAGGGATAGCCCGAAAGGCGCGGATTGGCCTCGGAGGGCGGCGGCGTGTAGCGGTCCCCCCAGGTCGCGATATTGTCGGCGCAGAGGGCCAGCTCGGGGCGCAGGCTCGCATCCATGCGCACGCCGGTGCCGGTGATGCAGTAATCGGCGGTGAATTCGCCCTGCGGCGTGGTCAGCACCACGCGGCCATCCTCGATGCGCGCCGTCTGCCATTCGGCGCCGGTGTGCAGGCGGAAATTCGCGAAGCGCTTCACGCGGTCGTAGTGATCCTGCGCGAAGCCCTCGCGCATGCCGAGCACATGGGACATGAAGCGCCAGCGCCATTCATCCGTCATCTCGCCCATGTGGCGCAGGAAGCCCGCGAAGGTCAGCCAGCGATAGGGCTGCACCACCATCAGCTCCGCCCGGCGGCAGAAGATATGCGCCTCGGCGGCACCTTCCTCCAGCGCCACCGCCGCATTGTCGAAGGCCGAGGCGCCCGCGCCCAGCACCGCCACCACCTTGCCGCGCAGGGCCGCGAAATCGATCATCTCGTTGGTGTGCGCGCGGAACTCTCGCGGCAGGGCCGCGATGTGCGGCGGCATCCACCAGCCGCCGATGCCCTCCTGGCCCGTGGCGAGGACCACCTTGCGCGCATGCATGGGGCCATCGCTCGTCTCGACGCGGAAGGCGGGCAGGCCGTCCTCGGTGGTGGCGGGGGAGATCAGCCCGGCCTCCACGCCGTTCCTCACCGGCACGCCGGTCACGCGGCGGAACCAGAGCAGGTAGTCGTTCCACAGCTCCTTCGGGATGAAGCGCATCGCCTCCCAATCCGCCGTGCCGAAATTCGCCTCGTGCCAGGCCTGGTAGGTGAGGCTGGGCAGGCGGAGATCCGGCCCCGTCATGTCCTTCAGGCTGCGCAGCGTGCGCATGCGGCCATAGGTGGTCCAGGGGCCTTCCTGGCCCTGGCCCGCGCGGTCCAGCACCAGGATATTGTCCACCTTGTCGCGCTTCAGCGCATGGGCCACGGCCACGCCGCATTGCCCGCCGCCGATGATCAGCACATCCAGCGCCGGCGCGCCCGCCACGCGCTTCGCCGCCAGCCAGGGCGCCCGGGGATGGCCCGTCATGTCGAGGTCCCGCGCCACATCGGCTTCGAGTTCGGCGAGGGTCTTGGGTGCGGGCATGGCGTGAGCCTAGGCAGGGAGAGTCCGTTGCGCAACGCGATTGCTGCACTGCGGCGCGATATGGCAGCATCGCAGGCATGGCCAAGCCCGCGACCCTGCCCGACGCCGCCGAACCCCGCGCCTTCTGGCGCCGCTGGGAACTGCCGACCTGGGGGGTGGCCATCGCCATCTATGCGAGCTGGGCGACGCTGCTGATCTACCATGAATATGTGCCCTGGCCGATCGAGGCGCTGCTCGCCGCCTATATCCTCGCCTGGCATTTCTCGCTGCAGCATGAGGCCATCCATGGCTGGCGCAGCCTGCCCAACTGGCTGCGCACCGCCATCGTCTGGCCGCCCATCGGCGGCTGGTGGCCCTTCGAGCTCTACAAGCGCAGCCACAGCAGGCACCACCGCAACACCTGGCTCACCTATCCCGGCGAGGACACGGAGACGCAGTATCACAAGCGCGAGGACTGGAGCGGCTATACGCCGGCCTTCCGCGCCGTGCTCCTCTTCAACCAGACGCTGCTGGGCCGGCTGACCGTGGGTCCCATCCTCAGGCTGCGCAAGCTCGTGATCGTCGAGACCGGCAAGCTCCGGCGCGGCGATGTCTCCGATGTGCCGGCCTGGCTCGGCTTCGCCGTCGGGCTCGCGGCCGTGCTCTGGTTCGTGACGCAGGTCGCGCACATGTCCATCGGGCACTACTACCTGGTCTGGGTGCTGCCCGGCATCTCGCTCGGCCTTCTGCGCGCCTTCATCGAGCATCGCTGGGGCGACCGGCCGGGCGAGCGCACCGCCTCCGTCGAGAGCAACTGGATCTTCGGCCTGCTGTTCCTCTGGAACAACCTGCACATCGTGCACCACCTCTATCCCACCATGCCCTGGTTCGAGATCCCGGGCTTCTGGCGCCGCAACCGCGAGAAGCTGCTGACCCATAACGGGCATTTCGTCTTCCGCGGCTATTTTCAGATCGCGCGTCGCTGGCTGCTGCGCCCGGTCTTCGTGCCCATCCACCCGGCGCGATGAGGCGTTAACCTGACCTTCGTGTCATTTCCGCTTGTCTGGCGGGGTCCACGATGCCAAGTGCAAGGAAATGATCGAGCTTCGTCCCTCACGCCGCCGCAAGGCCATCGGAATCGGCTGCCTCTGCCTGGGGCCCGTGGGGCTGATCCTGCCGATCCTGCCCGGTTTCATCTTCGTGGGCCTCGGCACCTTCATCCTGCGGGATCAGTATGTCTGGGCCTATCGCGGCGTCAGCGTGATCGACCGCCGCTGGCCGCACCTCATCCCAGGGATCGAGGCGCGGGAGGTGAAGGCCATGGAATGGGGCGACCGGCAGATCGAGCGCGTGCGCGGCGTGTTCCGGCGCGGCTGAGGCCAAGCCGATGGCAAAGGGCATCGGGGACTGGCTGCGGCGCGCCCTGACCCCCGATGGCCAGGCCTTCCTCCAAGCCCGCGCGCATTTCCACGCCCCCTGGCCTACGGGCCCCGTCGCCGCCCAGCCCTATGTCGTCTTCGACCTGGAATCGACCGGCCTGAAGCCCAGCCGTGGCGATGCGCTGCTCTCCATCGGCGCCGTCCGCCTGCATGACGCCGCCCCCGTCGCGGAATTCCAGACGCTGGTGGAGCCGGGCCGCGACATCCCGGCGGAATCCACCCGCTATCACGGGCTGACGGCCGAGATCCTGGCCGGCGCCCCCCGCGCGCCCGAGGCCATCGCCCGCTTCCGCGACTTCGCCGAGGGCGCCGTTCTGGTGGCGCACAGCGCCGCCTTCGACCGCAGCCTGCTCTTCATGGAGGAGCATCGCGGCGCGCCCCCGCTCGCCCAGCCCTTCCTGTGCAGCCTCATCGTCTCCCGCTGGCTCGACCCGCAGGAGGCGGATCATTCCCTCGACGGGCTTTGCGGGCGCGAGGGCATCGTCATCGCCGGCCGGCACGAGGCGCTGGGCGATGCGCGCGCCACGGCCGAGCTCTGGGTGCGGCTGCTGGCCCGCGCCGGCGCCCGCGGCGTGGCGGATCTGAGCGACCTCGCCCGCCGCACCCGGATGGAAGCGCAGATGGCGGCCTCGGCCGCGCATTTCTGAGCCCTACCAGAGCTCCCCCGTGAAGCCCGCGAAGCTGGACTTGGCGAAGCTGCGGATGGCGCGCAGCGCCTCCCGCAGCGCGGCGCGCTCGGGCTTCGGCAGGGCCGCCGTGTCCACCAGGTTCCCGGGCGGCTGGCCCACCGCGTGATCGGTGAGCTGCTGGCGCAGCAGCGCCTCCAGCAGCAGCGCGAAGGCGGCCTGGAGGGCCTCCCCCTCGGCGATCACGCCGCGCGCGGCGAGTGCGGCGAGCCGCTCAGGCGTGCCCGTCTCCGCCACGCCCTGCTGGAGGGCGAGCAGCCGCGTCGCCGCCACCAGCGGCATCAGCCCATGCAGCTTGAGGTCGGTGCGCGCGCCCGGGCCGGGCTCGTCATCCGCGAAGCCGCCCCAGAGGGTCAGGCCCACGCGCAGCCGCTGGTCCTGTGCGGCGAGCGCGCCCAGCAGGGCGGGTTGTGCGGCGAGGATGGGCGCGATGGCCGCGCGCAGCTCGCCCGCCGGATCCCCCGTGACCGGCCCGATCGTGGCGATGCCGCGAAAATCGAAGGCGATGTCGGCAAAGAGCAGCGCCGCCCCGCTGCGCCGCCGCGCCCAGAGCGCGAATTGCGCCTCCCATTGCGCCCGCGTTTTCCGCCAGAGCGGGTTGCGCGCCATGATCCCGCCCGGGCAGAGCGGGAAGCCCGCCGCCGCCAGCCCGGCATTGAACCGCTCCGTCATCGGGCGGAACCAGGCATCCACCTCGGCATGGGCGGCGTCGGGATAGGGTTCCAGGATCAGGCCATTGTCCTGGTCGGGCCGCAGCAGGCTTTCGCCCCGGCCGGCGCTGCCCATGACGAGCAGGGTGAAGCCCAAGGGCGGCGGCGGGCCCTCCGCCAGGGCGCGGTCCAGCACGCGGCGATGCAGCTCGAGGTTGATGCCGCTGACGAGCCGCACCAAAGCGGGGGCGGGGATGCCTTCGGCCAGCAGCGCGGTGGCAAGCCCCGCCTGTGCCGCCTTCACCGCCGCGTCATCGCCCGCCAGCGCGTCCAGGTGCTGGAGCATGCGGCCCGAGACGGCGGCGAGCACGGCCGCGCGGTGCAGCAGGCCGATGCAGCGCCCCGATCCATCCACCACCGGCAGGTGCCGCAGCCGGTGCGCGCGCAGCAGAGCCACCGCGCGCCAGAGCCCGGCATCGGGCGTGCAGGTGATGAGCGGCGCCGACATCGCGGCCGAGAGCGGTGCGCCCTCCGGCAGGCGGAAGGTGACGCGGCGCGCGATGTCCTGCTCGGTGAGGATGCCGATGGGCCGGCCCGCATCATCCAGCGCCAGCGCCGCGGAATCCCGCGCCTCGCGCAGCCCGGCGAGGACGGCGCCAAGCGGTGTCTCGGCCGCGAAACCCGGCGGCGGCGGCGACATGGCCTCGCGGACGCTGAGCGTGAGGCGCAGCGCGGGCGAGGCGGCGCGCATCTCAGCCGCGCCGCTTCTCCTCGATCACATCCCAGATCGCGCGCTCCAGATGGATGCCGTCGAAGCGCGCCAGCTCCTGCAGGCCGGTGGGCGAGGTGACGTTGATCTCGGTGAGGTAGCCGCCGATCACGTCGATGCCCACGAAGATCAGGCCGCGCTTCTTCAACTCCGGCCCGATCACGGCGCAGATCTCCTTCTCGCGGTCGGTGAGCTTGGTGGGTTCCGGGCGGCCGCCCACATGCATGTTGCTGCGCGCCTCGCCGGCCGCCGGCACGCGATTGATGCCACCCATCGCGACCCCATCCACCAGGATGATGCGCTTGTCGCCCTGGCGCACGGCCGGCAGGTATTGCTGCACCATCAAGGGCTCGCGCGAGCGTTCGGTGAACATCTCGATCAGCGAGTTCAGGTTCGGGTCATTGGGCTGCAGGTGGAAGACGCCCGCACCGCCATTGCCGAAGAGCGGCTTCACGATGATGTCGCCATGCTTCATGCGGAACTTGTTGATCTCCCGCGTGTCGGACGACACCAGCGTCTCCGGCATCAATTCAGGAAAATTCAGCACGAAGAGCTTTTCCGGCGCGTTGCGCACGCTGGCCGGGTCATTCACCACCAGCGTCTTCGGGTGGATATGCTCCAGCAGGTGGGTGGCCGTGATATAGGCCATGTCGAAGGGCGGGTCCTGGCGCATCAGCACCACATCCACATCCTTCGCGAGGTCGAGCTCCACCGGGGCGCCGAAGGTGAAGTGGTTCCCCTTCTCGCGGCGCACCGTCACCGGGTGCCCATGCGCGATGACGCGCCCGGCCTGCATCGAGAGATGCTTCACATGGTAGTGCCAGAGCGCATGCCCGCGCGCCTGGGCTTCCAGCATCAGGGCGAAGCTGCTGTCGCCATCAATGCCGATGCTCTCCATGGGGTCCATCTGGACCGCGACGCGCAGCGCCATGTTCAGGCTCCTTCGATCAGGTTCTGGCCGGTCATGGCCGCGGGTTGCGGCAGGCCCATCAGCGCCAGCAGGGTGGGGGCGAGGTCGGCCAGGCGGCCATCGCGCAGGCGCGCGCCGGCCGGGCCGCCCATGAGGAAGACCGGCACCGGGTTGGTGGTATGCGCCGTGTGCGGCCCGCCCGTCGCGGGGTCGCGCATCAATTCGGCATTGCCGTGATCGGCCGTGACGAGCAGCGCGCCGCCCGCCGCCCGCACCGCGTCCGTGATGGCGCCGAGGCCGGCATCCACCGCCTCCACGGCCTTGGTGGCCGCTTCCAGCCTGCCGGTATGGCCCACCATGTCCGCATTGGCGAAGTTCAGCACGATCAGGTCCTGCTTCCCCTCGTGGATCGCCGCCACCGCGCGCTCGGTCAGCTCCGGCGCGCTCATCTCCGGCTGGAGGTCATAGGTGGCGACCTTGGGGGAGGGGACCATGATGCGCGTCTCGCCCGGATAGGCCTTCTCCTCGCCGCCATTCAGGAAGTAGGTGACGTGGGGATACTTCTCCGTCTCCGCCATGTGCAGCTGGGTGCGGCCGGCCGCACTCACCACCTCGGCCAGGATGTCCGACATGGATTGCGGCGCGAAGAGCGTGGCGATGAAGGGGTTCAGCTCGGCCGCGTATTCCACCATGCCGAGCGCGGCCGCGAAGCGCGGCAAACGCTCACGCGGGAAGCCGGTGAAGCCAGGGTCCAGCAGCGCGGTCAGGATTTCGCGCGCGCGGTCGGAGCGGAAGTTGAAGCTGAGCAGCCCGTCGCCATCCTTCATGCCCGCATAGCCCGGCAGGACGGTGGCGGGGATGAACTCGTCCGTCACATCCTGCGCATGGGCCTGGGCCACGGCGGTTTGCGCGTCCGGCGCCGTCGCCTCGCCCTGGGCCAGCACCATGGCGGCCCAGGCCTTGCGCACGCGTTCCCAGCGATTGTCGCGGTCCATCGCCCAGTAGCGGCCGATGACGGTGCCGATCGTGGCCTCGGGCGGCAGGCTGGCCAGCGCCTCGCCTGCCGAGCGCGGTGGCGTGTCGCGCCCATCGGTCAGCGCGTGGATCACCACCGGCACGCCCTCGGCCATCAGGATCTTCGCAAGGGCCGCCGCATGGCGCTGATGGCTGTGCACGCCCCCTGGCGAGACCAGCCCCACCAGATGCGCCGTGCCGCCGGAGGCTTTCATCTTCGCCACGAAGTCGCGCAGCGCGGGCATGGTCGCCATCGAGCCATCGGTGATGGTGGCGTCGATGCGCGGCAGATCCTGCATCACCACGCGGCCGGCGCCGATGTTCAGATGCCCCACCTCGCTATTGCCCATCTGCCCCTCCGGCAGGCCGACATCGAGGCCGGAGGTGCGCAGGAAGCCATGCGGGCAGCTCGCCCAGAGCGCGTCGAAGCGCGGTGTGCGGGCCTGGGCCACGGCATTGTCGGCGGGGTCTTCGCGGTGCCCCCAGCCATCGAGGATCACCAGCATCACAGGACGGGGCATCACGGGGCGGGGCGCGGTCGTCATGCCTCGCGGTTTACCGCGCCGCGCTTGAGCCGGCTAGCGGAGCTGCGGATTGTCGAAGACCGGCTCGCGGTAGCGGCGCAGGCTCTCGCCCAGGCTGCGCGCCAAGTCCTCGCGCTCCTCCGCTGTGAGAAAGCGGCCGATCTCCATGGCGCTGCCGCGATGGCCGATGAAGAGTCGCGTCTCCTCCCAGGAGAGCCGCGCCCAGAAAGGGTCGAAGCGCGCTTCCTCGCTCCGCCGCCCCTCGCGCCGGCGGATCACGAGTTCGCCCGAGGACAGCGTGATGACCTCCGCGCTGGCCCGCGCGTGGCGGCGATAGAGCGCCAGCATGCCGATCACCATGAAGGTCTCGGCCCCCGCGAAGACCAGCACGGGCCAGGCGCCCAGGATGGTGAAGACCGTGCCGGTGAAGGTGAAGCCGGCCAGCAGGATGCCGGCGACGATGCGGAATCCCTGCTCGCCCATGCTGTTCAGCGGCGCGGAGCGGGCCTCGAAAATCACCGGGGTTTCTGGCATGTCCTCATCAGATAGGATGAATTCCCGCGTGAGAACCCCCAAAAAGACCAGTGCCCCGCACGGCACCGCCACCGCGCCCCGCCGCGCGCGCCTCATGTCGCGCGAGCAGGCGGGCCTGTTCATCCGCGCCATCGCGCAGGACAATCCCGCCCCCGAGACGGAGCTGCTCTACACCGACGCCTTCTCGCTGCTCGTCGCCGTCGTCATGTCCGCGCAGACCACGGATGCGATGGTGAACAAGGTGACGCCCGGCCTCTTCGCCGCCGCGCCCACGCCGGCGGCCATGGCGGCCCTCGGTGCGGAGGGCATCGGCCAGCTCATCCGGCGCATCGGGCTCTGGCAGGCCAAGGCGAAGAATGTGGCGGCGCTGTCGGCCATGCTGGTGGAGCGCCATGCCGGCGAGGTGCCGCGCGACCGCGCGGCCCTGGAGGCGCTGCCCGGCGTCGGCCGCAAGACCGCCAATGTCGTGCTGAACGTGATGTTCGGCGAGGCGACGATGGCGGTGGACACGCACATCTTCCGCCTGGGCAACCGCACGGGCCTGGCGCCCGGCAAGACTACGCGCGCGGTGGAGGATGGGCTGGTGAAGCGCATCCCGCCCGAATTGCTGCGCGACGCGCACCACTGGCTGATCCTGCACGGGCGCTACATCTGCAAGGCGCGCGCCCCCGAATGCTGGCGCTGCGTGGCCGCCCAGCATTGCAACTACAAGGACAAGGTGAAGGCGCCGGGGTGAACGCCCGCGCCGATGGATCAGGGCGCGCGCCGCGAGAATCCGGGCCGAACGGGCCCGGCGGGATGCTCCAGCATCCCGAAGCCCAGGCGGCGGAGCCGCCGCCCGGCGTCTGATGGCACAACAACAGAGGGTCCGCGCCGAATAGGCGCGGCGGAATGCTTCAGCATTCCGAAGCCAAGCGCGCGGAGCGCGCGCCCGGCGCTTGAGGGCGAGAAAAACTCTCGCCCGGCGCTTGAGGGCGGAGACTAATTGCTCTGCCGGCGCAGGAAGGTCGGGATGTCGAGGCCCATCTCGTCCGGCTGCGGCTGGGCGGCGCGCATCGGCTGCGGCGCCTTGGGCTGCTGGCTCGCCGCCGGCTCCATCCGCGCGGCGGGGGCGCCGGGCGCCTCCTCCACATTGCGGCGCATCAGCCCGGTCGCGTTGCGGAACAGGCCGCGCCAGCCGGCACCCTGGCCTTGCGGCGCCGGGGCGACTTCCGGCAGCGAGGGCTGCTGCATGGGCGGCTGGTAGGCGACGGGCTGCGGGGCGGGGGCGGGCTGCACCACCTCCGGCTGCGGCATCGGTTCCACATAGGCCTGCTCCTGCGCCACCGGGGCGGCGGCAGGGGCCATGGCGGTGGCGGCACCCGCGGCGGCGGCCGGCTGGCGCAGCAGGCCGGCGCCACCCACCGTGACGGGGCGGCGCGGCGCGGGCACCACGGGGGCGCCCAGCGGGCCGGAGGGGGCGCGCGTCGCGGCCGGCGCGGGGGCCGGGGCGGCGGCGGGCTGGTTCACCACGGCCAGGCGCGGGCCGGCCGGGTTCATCGCGGCCCCCATGGAGGCCACGTCAATGCCGGTGGCGACGACGGAGACGCGCACGCGGCCATTCATCGTCTCGTCAATGGCCGAGCCGAAGATGATGTTCACATCCTCATCCACCTCGCGGCGGATGCGGGCCATCGCCTCGTCCACCTCGAAGAGCGTCATGTCGAGGCCGCCGGTGATGTTGATCAGCACGCCCTTGGCGCCGCGCATGGAGGTATCCTCCAGCAGCGGGTTGTTGATGGCGGCATCCGCGGCCTGGGTGGCGCGACCATCGCCCTCGGCCTCGCCCGTGCCCATCATCGCCTTGCCCATCTCGGCCATGACGGTGCGGATATCGGCGAAGTCCAGGTTCACGAGGCCGGGATTGACCATCAGGTCGGTCACGCCGCGCACGCCCATGTAGAGGACGTTGTCGGCCATCTTGAAGGCTTCGGCGAAGGTGGTGCGGTCATTCGCCAGCTTGAACAGGTTCTGGTTCGGGATGACGATCAGGGTATCCACGAACTGCTGGAGCTCTTCCAGGCCCGCATCGGCTGATTTGCGGCGCTTCGGTCCCTCGAAGTCGAAGGGCTTGGTGACGACGCCGACGGTGAGGATGCCGCGCTCGCGCGCCATGCGCGCGATGACGGGGGCCGCGCCCGTGCCCGTGCCGCCGCCCATGCCGGCGGTCACGAAGACCATGTGGCAGCCTTCCAGATGGCGGGCCAGCTCATCGGTGGCCTCTTCCGCCGCCGCGCGGCCGATCTCGGGCTTGGCACCCGCGCCCAGGCCCTGCGTCAGGTGGGGCCCCAGCTGCACGCGGCGCTCGGCGCGGCTGTTCACCAGCGCCTGGGCATCGGTGTTGGCCACGATGAACTCGACGCCGTCGAGCCCCAGATGAATCATGTTGTTGACGGCATTGGTGCCGCCCCCGCCCACGCCGATGACGGCGATGCGCGGCGAGAAATCCGTGTGTTGGGTCACCGGCAGGGTCAGGTTCAGGGTCATGGGGCAGGTTCTCCTCAGCCTAGGTTAGACCACCGGTTTCGATTCGTGTCTGCCCAAGACAGCCTATTTGTCCCCGTTTTCCACAGGAGGCTGCTCGGGAATCCTTCATAAACGTTCCCGCAGCCAGGCCAGCCCGCGGCGCAGCAGCCCCGGCGCATGGGAGGGGGCGGGCACCAGCTCCAGGATCGGCTTGCCCTCGCCCGCCGCCCAGGCCAGCAGGCCGATCGCGGACGCGAAGCCGGGGCCGGAGGCCGTCTCGGGCAGGCCGCGCACCAGGCGGGGACGGCCCAGGCGCACCGTCACATCGCGCCCCAGCACCCGGCCCGCCAGCTCCCGCACGCCGATCAGCTGGGAAGCGCCGCCCGTCAGCACGATGCGCCGGCGCATCTCGGCCGGCAGCCCGCTGCCCTCCAGCCGGTCGCGCAGCAGCTCGAAGCTCTCCTCCAGGCGCGGGCGGATGATCTTCACCACCATCTCGCGCGGGACGCGGGCGATCTGGTCGTCATCCTCGCCCACCATGGGCACGGGCAGCATCTCGCCGCGATCCTCGGTCGCTTCCAGCACGCTGCCATGCATGGTCTTCAGCCGCTCGGCATGGCTGATCGGCGTGGAGAGCACGCGCGCCAGGTCATTCGTCACCTGCCAGCCGCCCACCGGCAGCTGCGCCGTGTGCATCAGCCGGCCGTCGGCGAAGGCGGCGATGCTGGTGGTGCCGCCGCCCATGTCCACGCAGACCGCGCCCAGCTCGCGCTCGTCATCCACCAGCGTGGCAAGCCCGGCCGCGAAGGGGGAGGAGACCATCTCCTCCACCTCGAGTTCGCAGCGGTGCAGGCACTGGCCGAGGTTGAACAGCGCGTGGCTCGCCGCGTCCAGCACGTGCAGGCGGGCACCCAGCGTGTCGCAGACCATGCCGCGCGGGTCATCCACGCCGCCCGTCGCATCCACGGTGAAGCCGAGCGGGAAGCTGTGCACCGCCTCGCGCCCCTCGGCCTGGGTGCGGCGCACGCCCTCGGTCATGATGCCGTTGAGATCGGCCATGGTGGCGGCCCGCCCGCCCACCTGCCAGAGGATGTTGTGCGTCCGGCTCTCCGGCTGCCCGCAGGAGAGGTTGACGATGACGCCCTTGAGCAGCGTGTCCGCCATCTCCTCGGCGCTGGCGACCGCGGCGCGGATGCTGCGCTCGGCCTCCTCCATGTCCACGATGGAGCCGGCCTTCACGCCGCGCGATTTCTGCCAGCCGAAGCCGAGCGCGCGCGGGGTGCCGTCGCTCTCGATGCGCGCGATGAGGCAGACCACCTTGGTGGAGCCGATGTCCAGCACGCCGAAGACGCCGGGGCGCGCGCGGCCGAGCTTGATGCCGCGCGTCGGCACATCGCCATGGGGCGGCTGGTAGCGAACGATCTCGTTCATCCGCGTTGGCTCCGGGCGGGCGTAGATGCCGGCGGCGGCGTGACGGGCGTCTGCATGCGGACCACGAGGCGGTCGGGCAGGCGCATATCCACCGCCGCCAGCGGGCGATCAAGCAGCTTGTCGCGCGCCTGGAGCTCGGCCAGGCGCGTGATCGCCGCCTCCTCATGGCCCTCGGGCAGCATGATGTCCGCGCCGTTCTGCAGGCGCAGGTTCCAGCGCCGCTCGGAGACGCGGATGATGGCCTGCACGCGGTCGGCGATCTCGGGGGCGCTGCGCAGCAGGTCGATCATGGGTGCGGCCACGCGCTCGGCACCGACGCCGACGACCAGCGGCAGCGGCCCGAAGGCTTCCAGCCGCTCGGTCGCCATCACGCGGCCTTCGCGGTCAATGACGGAGAAGCGGCCCTCGCGCTGCCAGACGGCGAAGGCGCGGCGTTCATTGATGCGGATCAGGATGGTGCCCGGCAGGCGCCGCTCCACATGCGCGTCTTCCACCCAGGCGATCTGCTCCAGCCGCTGCTTGGCCGCACCCGGGTCGAAATCCAGGATGGCGTCGCCCGGCGTGATGCCGATGGCGGCCAGCAGCGCCTCGCGCGGCGCGAATTCGCGGCCCTCGATGCGGATCTCCTGCACGGAGAGCCCCGGGCCCCGGCCGAGTTCGGCGAGCCAGGAGGTCGTCTCCCGCACGCGCGCCATGGGATCGAGCGCGATGACGCCGAGCACGCCCGCACCCACCGCCACGCCCGCCAGCGTCACCATGCCGATGCCGCGCAGCCAGGCGCGGCGCTTCTTGAACCAGAGCCGCGTGGCCGAGGGCCGCTTGGGCGGCGGCGCGGTGCGCGTGCGGCCCGCGGATTCACTGGGCTTACGGGCCATGGCGCGCCTCCCCGATCATCCAGGCGCAGAGCTCCGAGAAGGCGATGCCGCGATGCGCCGCCTGCTCAGGCAGCAGCGAGGTGCGCGTCATGCCGGGCTGGGTGTTCACTTCCAGCAGATAGAGCCGCCCTGGCTCGCCCGCCGTGTCGTCATAACGGAAGTCGGAGCGCGAGACGCCGCGGCAGCCGAGTGCGCGATGCGCGGCGACGGCGATCCGCATGGCCTCCGCCGTCACATCCGGGTGGATGGGCGCGGGCAGCACGTGATGGCTGCCGCCATCGGCATACTTCGCCTCGTAATCGTAGAAGGCGTTGCCGGTCGCGATCTCGGTCACGGCCAACGCCTCCTCGCCCATCACGGCCACGGTGAGTTCACGCCCGGGGATGAAGCTCTCCGCCATGATGCGCTTGCCGAAGCGCCAGCCGCGGGCGATCTCCTCGCGCCGGTTGTCGCCCTCGCGCAGGATGGTGACACCCACGCTGCTCCCTTCATCCACCGGCTTCACGACGTAAGGCAGCGGCAGCGGATCGGCCTCGGCCAGCTCCTCGGGCGAGACGACGCGATGCGCCGCCACCGGCAGCCCATGGGCCGAAAACACCGCCTTGGCCGCCGACTTGTCCATGGCGACGGAGGAGGCGCGGACGCCCGAATGCGTGTAGGGCAGGCCCATCCAGTCCAGCACGCCCTGGATGCAGCCATCCTCGCCGAAGCGGCCATGCAGCGCGTTGAACACGGCATCCGGCCTGGCCGCCGCCAGCGCGCCGATGGTGGCCGGCAGATCCTGCGTCACCTCGATGGGCGAGACCTCGAACCCCGCCTCGCGCAGGGCCGCGATCACCTGCTGGCCGGTGGAGAGGCTGACCTCCCGCTCCGCCGAGATGCCGCCATAGAGGACCGCGACATGCGTGCGGGCGGCGTTTGGCATGGGCGTGATCGCGTTCATGCCGTGGTTTTCCCCATTTGGCCAATACGCTTGATTTCCCAATGCAGATCCACGCCCGACTGCGCCAGCACGCGCGCGCGGACTTCCTCGCCCAGGCCTTCCAGATCGGCGGCGGTCGCGCCGCCCGTGTTGAGCAGGAAGTTGCAATGCTTCTCGCTCACCTGCGCGGCCCCGCGCGTGAGGCCGCGGCAGCCGGCGGCGTCAATCAGCGCCCAGGCCTTGTGCCCCTCGGGGTTGCGGAAGGTGCTGCCGCCCGTGCGCGCGCGCACGGGCTGCGTGGCCTCGCGGGCATGGCGGATCTCGGCCATGCGGGCCGCGATGGCGCTGGCATCCCCCGGCGTCGCGCGCAGCCGCGCCCGCACCACCACGCCGCGCGGGGGCAGCGTCGCATGCCGATAGGCCAGAGCGAGGCCGGCGGCATCCAGCCGGACCAGGCCCCCCGGCGTGACGATCTCCGCCCAGTCCAGGACATCCAGGATCTCGCGCCCATAGGCGCCGGCATTCATCGCGATGGCGCCGCCGATGCTGCCCGGAATGCCGCTGAGGAATTCCAGGCCCGCCAGCCCCGCCGCCGCCGCATGCTCCGCCACCGTCGCATCCAGCGCGGCGGCCCCCGCCACCACGCCATCCGCTTCGACCTGGATCGCGCCGAAGCCGCGCGCCGGCAGCCGCAGCACCACGCCGGGCACGCCGCCATCGCGAATGATGAGGTTCGACGCCGCGCCGAGCACCGTCAGCTCCATCGCCGGGTCGAGCGCCGCCAGCAGCCCCAGCAGATCCTCCGCATCCGCCGGGCGCGCGAGCCACTCGGCCGGGCCGCCCACGCGGAACCATGTGAAGGGGGCGAGCGGCGCGCCCGCCTCCACGCGGCCGCGGATCACCGGCATGGCGCGGGTGGCGGCCATCTTCTTCATGCGCGCTTGAGCGGCGAGACGCGCGCCCCCGCCTGGGATTGCAACTCGGCCAGCTGTGCCGGCAGCGCATGCGCCCAGTTGGTGATGGTGCCCGCGCCGAGGCAGATCACGTAGTCGCCCGGCTTGGCCATGGCGTTGATCATCTCGGGCAGGCTCGCGGGCTCGGGGAGCGGCACCACGCTGCGATGGCCGGCCGCGCGCAGCCCTTCCACCAGCGCATCCTTGTCGGCCCCCTCGATGGGCGCTTCGCCGGCGGCATAGACATCGGCCACGATGACGCTGCCCGCATCATTCATGCAGGTGCAGAATTCGGTGAAGAGCTGGTTCAGGCGCGAATAGCGATGCGGCTGCACCACCGCGATCACGTCCCGCGCGCCGGCCTGGCGCGCCGCCTTCAGCACGGCCGCGATCTCCACCGGATGGTGGCCGTAATCGTCGATCACGGTGATTCCGCCCGTCTCGCCCACGCGGGTGAAGCGGCGCTTCACGCCCTTGAAGCCGGCGAGTGCCGCGCGGATCACATCCTCCGGCACATCCATCTCGACGCCGATGGCGATGGCGGCGAGTGCGTTCTGGACGTTGTGCTGCCCCAGCATGGGCAGGCGGAAGGGCTGCATCGTGCGCGCGCGGCCGGTCATGCGGTCCTGCACCGTGACCTCGAAGCTGGCACCCATGCGGTTGGTCAGCACCTTCTCGGCCCGCACATCCGCCTGGGGCGAGAAGCCATAGGTGACGAGGCGACGGTCGAGCTTGGGGATCATCGCCTGCACCGCCGGATGATCGGCGCAGAGCACGGCGAAGCCATAGAAGGGGATGTTGCCGACGAATTGCGCGTAGCCCTCGCGCATCGCGTCCTCAGTGCCCCAATGGTCGAGATGCTCGGCATCCATGTTGGTGACGACGGCGACGGTGCTGGGCAGGCGAAGGAAGCTGCCATCGCTCTCATCGGCCTCGACCACCATCCATTCGCCCGTGCCCATGCGGGTGTTGGTGCCATAGGCGTTGATGATGCCGCCATTGATGACGGTGGGGTCGAGCCGCGCCTGCTCCAGCACGGCGGCGATCAGGCTGGTGGTGGTCGTCTTGCCATGCGTGCCGCCGACGGCGATGCCCCATTTCAGACGCATGAGCTCCGCCAGCATCTCGGCCCGGCGCACGACGGGAAGCAGGCGGCGGCGCGCGGCCTGAACCTCCGGATTGTCCTTCTTCACCGCCGTGCTGACGACGACGACCTGCGCGTTGCGCAAATTCTCGGCGGCGTGCCCGATCATCACCGGAATGCCGGCCTCGCGCAGCCGGGCCACATTGTAGCCCTCGGCGATGTCGCTGCCCTGCACGGCGTAACCCAGATTGTGCAGCACCTCGGCGATGCCCGACATGCCGATGCCGCCGATCCCGACGAAATGGATGGTCCCGATGGAGAGTGGCAGCGCGCGCATCAGCGGGATTCCTGGGTGGCTTGGGTTCGGGCGGCGTGGGCGAGGACGAGGTCCGCCAGTTCCCGCGCCGCCTGGGGGCGGGCGAGGGATGCCGCATGCCGGGCCGCTTCGGCAAGCCTCTCGGGCGAGCCCAGCCATTCCGCCAGCAATTGGGTCAGGCGCTCCGGATTCGTGGTCGCCTGGGGCAGCACCAGGGCCGCCCCGGCCGCCTCCAGCGCGCGCGCATTGGCCACCTGGTGGTTGTCGATGGCCGATGGCAGCGGCACCAGCAGCGAGGGCCGGCCCGCGCAGGCGATCTCCGCCACGGTCGAGGCGCCGGCGCGCGCGATGACGAGATGCGCGCCCGCCAGCCGCCCCGCGATGTCGGGGAAGAAGGGCGAGAGCTCCACCGGGATGCCCGTCTCGGAATAGGCGGCGCGGACGCGCTCCAGATCCTCCACGCGGCATTGCTGCGCGATGAGCAGCCGCCCGCGAATGGCCTCGGGCAGGGCCGCGATCGCGGCTGGTACGAGATCGGCAAACACGCGCGCGCCAAGCGAACCGCCGGTCACCAGCAGCCGCAGCGGCCCATCCGCCGGCGGATAGCCGCCACCGGCCAGCGCGGCCAGCGCCGGCCGCACCGGATTGCCCACCCAGCGCGTCCGCGCCCCCTCGGGCACGCGCGTCGTCTCCTCATAGGCCAGCGCCAGCAGCTCGGCCCGCGTGGCGAGCGCGCGATTGGCACGGCCCAGCACGGCATTCTGCTCATGCAGGATCAGCGCGGGACGCCTCTTGCCGAGGCTGAGCGCGGCCAGCGCGGGCGGGATGGCCGGATAGCCGCCGAAGCCAACCACCGCGGCGGCATCCAGCCGCTTCAGCAGCTTGCGCGCCGTGAGCATGCCGGATGCCAGCAGCGCCGCCCCCTTCGCCGCGCGCAGCGGGCTGCGGCCCGCGATGCCCTCGCCCTTCAGCACGAAGCGTTCGGCATTGGCGAAGGCCGGGCTGTCGAAGGCGGCGGAGCGCGCATCGGTGAAGAGCACGATGCGCTCGCCGCGCGCGGAAAGCTCGGCGGCCAGCGCCTCCGCCGGAAACAGATGGCCGCCGGTGCCCCCGGCGGCGATGGCGATGGCGCGCATGGCCGGCGCCCTCATGTCGTCACGGGCTGGGCGTAGGGCGGCGCCTCTTCCGCCCTGGCGCTGCGCCGGCGCGTCAGCGCCAGCAGGAAGCCCATGCCGATGGCCAGCGCGATGGAGGAGGAGCCGCCATAGCTCACGAAGGGCAGCGTCATCCCCTTGGTCGGGATCAGGTGGAGCGAGGAGCCCATGTTGATGAAGGCCTGCAGCCCGAACTGCACGAGCAGCCCGGTCGCGGCCAGCGCCACGAAGATGTCGCGCTCATGCATCAGCCGCAGCAGGCCGCGGATCACCACGAAGGCGAAGATGGCGAGGATGATGAGGCAGGCGATCAGCCCGAATTCCTCCGCCGCCACGGGGAAGACGAAGTCCGCATGCGCGTCCGGCAGCGCGTCCTTCACCCGGCCCTCGCCCGGGCCGCGGCCGAAGAGGCCGCCATTGCCGAAGGCCTCGAGCGACATGCGGATCTGGAAATTGTCCCCCGCCTCGGGGTCGAGGAAGCGCTGCACGCGGGAACGCACATGCCCGTGCAGCGTGAAGGCCAGCACGGCAAGGGCGGCCACGCAGCCCCCGCCCGCCACCACCCACATCAGGTTGATGCCCGAGACGAAGACCTGCGCGAGAAAGACGGCGACGATGACGGCGAGCATGCCGATATCGGGCTGCTGCTTGAGCAGTACGGCGACGATGCCGATCAGCAGGAAGGCCAGGATCAGCCCGGGGAAGCGGCGCGAGCGCTTGCCCTCCGCCATCAGCCAGGCGCAGACGACCGCGAGGCAGGGCTTGAGGAATTCCGAGGGCTGCAAGGACATGCCGGGCAGGGAGAGCCAGCGGCGCGCGCCCTTGATCTCGGTGCCCGCCACCAGCGTCAGCGCCGTCAGCCCCAGCGCGCCGATCGCGCCCAGGATGGCGAGCCGGCGCACCCAGCGCGTATCGAGCAGCGAACAGCCCACCATCACGATGATGGCGAGCGTGGAGTAGAAGACCTGCCGCTCCAGGAACATGTGGCGCGAGGAGGCGCCGATGCGCTGCGCGACGGCGGGCGAGGCCGCCAGCATCATCACATAGCCGATGGCGATCAGCGCCAGCAGCGCGCCCAGCGTCCAGCGGTCCACGCTCCACCACCAGCGGCCCAGCGTCGAGGTGTCGGTGCGGGAGACGGCCATCAGAATTCCACTCCGGGCAGGGCGCGGACCAGGGTGCGGAAGGCGTCGCCGCGCGCATCGAAGCCGGTGAACTGGTCCCAGGAGGCGGCGGCGGGCGAGAGCAGCACCACATCGGCCGCGCCGGACGCCGCGGCTTGCGCGGCGATGGGCACAGCCTCGGCGAGCGTCCCGCACATCCGGTGCGCCACGCCATGGGCGGCGAGTGTGGCGGCGAATTCGGGCGCGTCGCGGCCGATCAGGAAGGCCTCCGCGATGCGCGGGAAATATGCGGCGAGCGGCGCGATGCCGCCCTCCTTGCCCATGCCGCCCGCGATCCAGAGGATGCGGCCATAGCTCGCCAGCGCGCGCGCCGCGCTGTCGGCATTGGTGGCCTTGCTGTCGTTCACGAAGCGGACAGCCCCGATCCGCCCCACCAGCTCCTGCCGATGCGGCAGGCCGGGATAGCTCGCAAGGCCCGCGGCCAGCCCGTCGCGCGGCAGGCCCAAGGCGAGCGCCAGCGCCGAGGCGGCCGCCGCGTTCTGGGCGTTATGCGCGCCGGGCAGGGTGGGGCAGGCGGCAAGCTCCGCGATCACGCCCCGATCGTCACGCAGCAGCGCGCCCTCGGCCCAGATGCCGCCCGGCTGCGGCGCATGGGCCGAGATGGGCACGCAACGTGCCGTCAGCGCGCCGCGCAGGCTTGCCGTCTCCACATCATCCTGGCCGAGCACGGCCACATCCTCGCGCGTCTGGCGCGCGAAGATTCGCGCCTTCGCGGCGCGGTAGCCGGCCATGTCGCCATGGCGGTCCAGATGATCCGGCGAGAGGTTGAGCATCGCTGCGGCATTGAATCGAAGATCAGCGATTCGTTCCAGCATATAACTCGACATTTCGAGCACATAGACGCCTTTATCACCCAAAAGTCGCATGTCGAGCGCGGCCGGCCCGAGATTGCCGCCGATCTCGACCGGAACCCCCGCGCGGCCCAGCAGATGGCCCAGCAGCGCCGTCGTCGTGCTCTTGCCATTGGTCCCGGTGATGCCAACGAAGCGGGCCCGGCTGCCGGCCGCGCGCACGGCGCGGAACAGGAACTCCACATCGGCGAGGATGGGCTTGCCCGCCGCCCGCGCCGCCGCAGCCGCCGGATGCACGCGCGGCAGGATGTGAGGGATGCCGGGCGAGAGCAGCAACGCGTCGAAGTCGAAACGCAGCGCCGGGTCCGCCACGCGCAGCCCCAGCGCGGCCGCCTCGGCCCGCGCGGCCTCGCCATCATCCCAGCAGGTCACATCGGCACCCCAGTCGCGCAGGCGGCGCGCGGCCGGAAGCCCGGCCTTGCCGAGCCCCACGACGGCGACGCGCTGGCCTGCGAAGGGCGTCATCGGATCTTCAAGGTCGAGAGGCCGATCAGCCCAAGCACCATCGCGATGATCCAGAAGCGGATCACGATGGTGGGCTCGGCCCAGCCCTTCTTCTCGAAATGGTGATGCAGTGGCGCCATCAGGAAGACGCGCCGCCCGGTCCGCTTGAACCAGAAGACCTGGATGATGACGGAGAGCGTCTCCACGACGAAGAGCCCGCCCACGATGGCCAGCACGATCTCATGCTTGGTGGCGACCGCAATCGAGCCCAGCGCCCCGCCGAGGGCGAGCGACCCCGTATCGCCCATGAACACCGCCGCCGGCGGCGCATTGAACCAGAGGAAGCCGAGCGAGGCGCCGATCAGCGCCGAGCAGAAGACCGCCAGCTCACCCGCGCCCGGCACGCCATGCAGCTGCAGGTAATCGGCGAAGATGCGGTTGCCGACGAGATAGGCGATCAGCGCGAAGACCGCCGCGGCGATCATGACCGGCACGATGGCCAGCCCGTCCAGCCCGTCCGTCAGGTTCACCGCGTTGGAGGAGCCCATCATCACGAAGGCCGCCACGAAGGGGAAGACGATGCTGAGCGGGATCAGCACCTCCTTCAGGAAGGGCACGGCGAGGTTGTCCGACAGCCCCGGCGGCAGCAGCCACATGAACCACAGCGCCGCGATGAAGGCGATGCCGCCCTGCGCCACCAGCTTGGCGCGGCCCGAGACACCCTTCGTGTTGCGCTTGGTCACCTTCAGCCAGTCATCCACGAAGCCCAGCGCGCCATAGCCGAGCGTGACGAAGAGCACCGCCCAGACGAAGCCGTTGCGCAGATCGGCCCAGAGCAGCACCGAGACCGAGAGCGAGAGCAGGATCAGCACGCCGCCCATGGTGGGCGTGCCCTTCTTCGTCAGCAGGTGGCTCTGCGGACCGTCCTCGCGGATGGGCTGGCCGCCGCGCTGGAAGCTGCGCAGCCATTCGATCACGCTCTTGCCGAAGACCAGCGCCACGAAGAGCGCCGTCATGCAGGCCGCCCCCGCGCGGAAGGTCAGGTAGCGCGCGAGGTTGAAGAGGATGAACTCATCCGCGAGCGGAGAGAGCAGCAGCGGAATCATTCGTCGTTCCTCTGGGACGCCGTCAGGGCGCCGATGATCTGGACCATGCGCATGCCGAGCGAGCCCTTCACCAGGACGGCATCGCCATCACGCAGCGCCGCCGCCACGAGCGGCGCGAGGCTCGCCGCATCCTCGGTATGGATTCCCTGGGCCGAGGCCGGCAGCGCGTCGAACAGATGCCGCATCAGGGGGCCGCATGCAAAGACCAGGTCGGCCGCGCGGGCCGCATCGGGGGCCAGCGCGCGGTGCAGGTCTGGGCCGAATTCGCCGAGTTCCCGCATGTCGCCCAGCACGGCGATGCGCCGCTTCGCCTTCTGCGCCGAAAGCACGGCCAGTGCGGCGCGAATCGCGCTGTCCGATGCGTTGTAGCTCTCATCCAGCAGCAGCGCGGTGCCATTGTCGGGCGTGGCGATCCGCCGCATCTCGCCGCGCCCCGCCCCGGCCCCGAAGCCCGAAAGGGCGGCCGCCGCGAGGCCCGTATCGCCGCCGGCGGCCTGGATCGCGGCGAGTGCCGCCAGCGCGTTCAGCGCCATGTGTTTGCCGGGCTGTTCGAGTCGCACGGTCACATGCCGGCCGGCGAGGGCGAATTCCGCCTCGCTCGCGCTGTCCGTCCCGCGCCAGTGCAGCATCCGCGCCGAGGCCTCGGGGCTTTCGCCGAAGCCCACCACGGCGGCGCCGCAACTCTCCGCCACGGCCGCCATCCGTCCGAAGAAGGGGCTGTCCTGCGGCAGGATGGCGATGCCCCCGGGCTCGATGCCCGCCGCGATCTCCGCCTTCTCATCCGCGATCGCCTCCTGGCTGCCCAGATGGCCGATATGCGCGGTGCCGATGGCGGTCACGATCACCACATGAGGCCGCGTGAGGCGCGAGAGCGGCGCGATCTCATGCCGGTGGTTCATGCCGATCTCGATGGCCGCCCATTCCGTGCCGCACGGCATGCGGGCGAGCGTGATCGGCACGCCCCATTGGTTGTTGTAGCTCGCGACCGAAGCATGCGCGGGGCCGAGGGCGCCGAGGGCGCGCTTCAGCATCTCCTTCGTCGTCGTCTTGCCCACGCTGCCGGTGACGGCGATGACGCGCCCGGCCATCCGTGCGCGGCCGGCCGCGCCCAGCGCCGTCAGCCCGGCCAGCGTATCCGCCACGCGGAGCATCTGCGCTCCCTTGGGGCCCGCGATGTCGCGGTCCACCATGGCGGCAGCGCCGCGCGCGAAGGCCTGGTCCACGAAGTCATGCCCGTCGCGCGCATCACGCAGGGCCACGAAGAGCTCGCCCGGCTGGATGGTCCGCGTGTCAATGGAAACACCCGTGACGGCGAGGTCATCGGCGCAGGCCCCCCCCGTCGCCTCGCGAAGTTCCGCGGCGGTCCAGAGCGGCCTCATGCGCGCCCGCCCGCCAGGCGGCGCACCACCTCGGCATCGTCGAAGGGCGTGGTCACACCCGCGATGGTCTGCCCGCTCTCATGCCCCTTGCCGGCGACCGCCAGCACATCGCCGGGACGCAGCGCATCCAGAGCGCGGGCGATGGCCGCCTCCCGCTCGCCCGCATCGCGCGCGCCGGGGGCTGCGGCCAGGATGGCGGCGCGGATCAGGGCCGGGTCCTCGCTGCGCGGATTGTCATCGGTCACCCAGACCACATCGGCGCCGGCGGAGGCCGCCGCACCCATCAGCGGCCGCTTGCCCGGATCGCGATCGCCGCCCGCGCCGAACAGCACATGCAGCCGGCCGCCCGTGCCCAGATGCGGCCGCAGCGCCGCCAGAAGGCGGGTCAGCGCATCGGGCGTATGCGCATAGTCCACATAGACGGCCGCGCCGTTCGGCAGCGTCGCCGCCAGCTCCATCCGCCCGCGCACGGGCGCCAGCCGCGTGAGACCGGCGATCACCCGCGACGCTGCGTGCCCCAGCCCGATGGCGAGTGCCGCGGCGACCATCGCATTATCGGCCTGGAAGCGGCCGGGCACGGCGAGCGTCACCTCCGCCCGTTCGCCGAAGCCTTCGAGCAGGAGCACCTGCCCGCCGGGCAGGGCGCGCTGCGCGACAAGCCGCAGGTCACCCCCCGCCTCGCCCACTTCCAGCCCGCGCAGGCCCCGTGCCGCGATCACCGAACGCAACGCGGCCAGCGTCGCGCCATCCATCTCCGTGTGCAGCACGGCCGGCGCGCCCGCCGGCAGCAGCGTGTCGAAGAGGCGCAGCTTGGCGGCGCGATAGGCCTCCATGCTGCCGTGGTAGTCCAGGTGGTCGCGCGTCAGGTTGGTGAAGCCCGCCGCGGCCAGCCGCACTCCATCCAGCCGCCGCTGATCGAGCCCGTGCGAGCTCGCCTCGATCGCGAGGTCGGTGATGCCCGCGCGCTCGAGGGCGGCGAGGGTCGCATGCAGCTTCACCGGGTCGGGCGTCGTCAGGCTCTCGCCCGGCGGGAAGCCCGGCGCGATGAGGCCGAGCGTGCCGAGCGAGGCCGCCTGCGCGCCCAGCAGCTGCCGCAGGAAATCCGCTGTGCTGGTCTTGCCGTTGGTGCCGGTGATGGCGATGACGCGCTCGGGCTGCGCGCCATGGAAGGCGGCCGCGATCAGCGCCAGCGCGCGGCGCGGGTCGGGGCTCGCCAGAAAAGGGCGCGGCGGCACATCCGCGGGCCAGGTCGTGCCCTCGGGCGCCAGCACGGCCGCGGCACCCGCGGCCACCGCATCGGCGATGAAGCGCGTGCCATCGGCCTTGCTGCCCGGCAGCGCCGCGAAGAGAAACCCTGGTTTAACGGTGCGGCTATCCGCCGTGATGCCCTGAAGCGCCTCGGCGCTCAGCCCCGGGAACAGGGCAGGGAGCTCATCGCGCCGCACGGCCTGTCTCGGGGGAGATGGGCGCGAGGACGAGGCGCGGCATGGCAATGCCATCATGCGCATCGGTGCGGCGGATGGGGGGAGCGGGCTGGTCCAGCGTCGGCGCGGGGGTGCGCGGCAGCATGGCGGGGGTGGGCGTGGTGGGTGCGGCCGGGCGCGGCGTGGGGGCGGCCGCCGTCCCGCTGCGCGCGCGCGTGCCGCTCAGCGGCAGGGCGATGCTGGCCTGGATCTGCGGGATGCGGTCCGTCTCGGGCACCATGCCGAGCAGCGGCGCTACCCGTTCCACCACGCGCCGCGCGGTGGGGGCGGCGACGACGCCCGCCGTGGCATAGCCGCCGGTGTCGGCGCGGGGCTTGGGCTCATCCACCAGCACATGCAGCGCATAGCGCGGCGCGTTCATCGGGAAGGCGCCCACGAAGGAGGAGATGCGCCGGTTCTCCTGGTATTGCCCGCGCTCATTGGTCTTCTGCGCCGTGCCGGTCTTGCCGCCGACGAAATAGCCCGGGCTGTCCGCCTGGCGACCGGAGCCATCGGTGACGGCGACGCGCATCAGCCGGCGCAGCTGCTCCGAGGTGCGCTCGCTGATCACGCGCGTGCCCTCGCGCTCCACGCCCGGCGGCACGGCGAGGATGGTGGGGCTTCGCAGCGTGCCGCCATTGGCCAGCGCCGAAACGCCGTTCACGATGTGCAGCGGCGTCACCGAGATGCCGTGGCCGAAGCCGATGGTCATGGTGTTGATGTCGCGCCAGTTGCGCTGCGAGGGGTGAAGCGTCGCCGCCGATTCCGGCAGCTCGACGCCGCTGCGGCTCAGCATGCCGATGCGGCCCATGAATTCGCGATGCCGCGTCGGCCCCACCGCCATCGCCATATGCGCGCTGGCGAGGTTGGAGGAATAGGCGATGATCTCGGGCAGCGAGAGCCAGCGGTTCTTGCCCTTGAAGTCGTTGATCTCGTGCCGCCCGATGCGGATGGGGCGCGAGGCGTCGAAGCCGCCCGAGAGTGTCACGCGCCCTTCCTCCAGCGCCATCGCCGCCGTGAAGAGCTTGAAGGTGGAGCCCGGCTCATAGACGCCGGTCACCGCGCGGTTGAAGCGCTGCTCGGCAGGTGCGGTCGCGAGGTTGGCGGCGGCGAAATCGGGCAGGCTGACCATGCCCAGAACTTCCGCCGTGTTGACATCCATCAGGATGGCCGAGCCGCCGATCGCGTTGAAGCGCTCGATGGACCATTCCAGCGCCTCGCGCAGCTCGCGCTGGATGCGGATGTCGAGGGCGAGGCGCAGCGGCTCGCGCAGCGTGCGCAGACGCTCGTCATACCATTTCTCGACGCCGGCGATGCCCTCGCCATCCACGTCCACCGCGCCCAGCACATGCGCCGCGTCGCGGCCGCGCGGATAGGTGCGGCGCTCGGCCGTCTCGAAGTAGAGGCCGAGGATGCCGAGGTCATTGATCGCCTGCTGCTGGCGCGGCGTGATGAAGCGGTCGAGATAGGCGAATTGCCGCGGCGGGCTGATGCGCGCCAGCACGCGGTCACGCTCCAGATGCGGCAGGATCCGGACCAGCTGGTCGGCCACGCGGGCGGGGTTGTCGATCTCCGCCGGCCGCGCATAGAGCGCGGTGCCGCGGACTGTCACGGCCAGCACCTCGCCATTGCGGTCGGTGATGGCCGCGCGGCTCACCGGCGGCTCGGGCGCCGGGACGCGCGGCGCCTGCGCGATGCGCGACGGCGCGGGCGAGAGGATGGTGGCGTCCGTCAGCTTCACGCCGATCGCGACGAAGAGCACGCCGAAGCCGATGGAGGCGAAGAGCAGCCGCCCCGGCATGCGCCGCTGATGCGTGGCCGCGCTGCCGGTGACGCGCACCATGGCGCGGGACGGGCTTTCGGCCGGGCGCACGGGTTCGGCCCGGTGATGCGGGATCGAGTGGGGGGAGGGGGGGGGAAGGTCGCTCATCGATTGAAGGGTACCGGGGGCGGAAGGCTGCCGGCGCCCACGCCGAGCAAGGAGCCGGTGGAGGCGGGCTGGACATGCAGCGCGGTGCGGACGGGCGGGGCGGCGGGCGCGGGGCGCGCCTGCGCCTGCGCCTGGGCCGCCGGCGCGCGGGGGTTGGCGGGGCCTGCGATGGGCGGCAGGGCCGCGACCTCGGGCCGCGGGCGCGGGGCCGGACGGGGAGCCTCGGCTGGGCGCGCGGGCTGGGCGAGGGCGACCGGGATGGGCGCCATGGCGGGCGCGGGCGCCGGGCTGGCCACCACGGGCGCGGGCGGCGCCGCCACCACAGGCGCGGCGGCGACCGGAGCCGGCGCGGGCGGTGTCGCCCGCGCGATCGCGGGCTCGGCCTCGCGGCGCTGGCTCGCCACCGTGAAGACCAGCACCTCGCCCGGGGCGGAGGGCGCATCAGCGCGGCGCTGGAAGCCCGAGGGCACGGGCGCGAAGGCGACCGCCTGGGGCATGCGGCGCTGGGCGTCCTCGATCCGCTGGAACTGCACGGGCTCCATCGGCTGCATGTGGCGCAGATGGGCGGCGGCCATCTGGCGCAGCCGGTCCTGGTCGTTCAGCCGCGCCCATTCGGCGGAGAGCGTCTGGGTCTGTGCGCGCTGGGATTCGGTCTCCATCCGGATCGTCCGCAGTTCCTGGTCGAGCTTGCGGACCTGCTCCTTGGTCTGGAACACGTAGAGGCCCGAGCCCAGGAAGGCGGCGAAGGTGACGAGCGTGAGCGGGTGGATCATGCGGCGTGACTTTCGGGCGAACGCTGCAGGGCACGGAGATGGGCGGAGCGGGCGCGGGGATTGGTGGCTGTTTCGGCCTCGCCCGGGCGAATCGAGCGTGGCGTCAGCAACTTAAACGGAGCTGGGCCGCGTGGCGCCAGCAGCATCGCGGGATTATGGCGGGAAGCGCCGGGGCTGCGGCCCGCGGCCCGCTGGAAAGCCTTCTTCACCAGCCGATCTTCCAAAGAATGAAAAGAGACAATGACGAGCCGCCCGCCCGGCGCCAGCAGGCGCATGGCCTGCTCCAGCGCGCGCTCGATCTCGCCCAGCTCGTCATTCACGCGGATGCGCAGCGCCTGGAAGCTGCGCGTGGCACCATGGATGCCGGAGGGGTCGCGCGGGACGGCGCGGCGGATCACCTCGGCCAGCTGCAGCGTGGTGGTGAACGGCGCCTCGCCGCGCGCCTTCACGATGGCGCGCGCCACGCGGCGCGAATGCCGCTCCTCGCCGAATTCCCAGATGAGGTCGGCCAGCTCCGCCTCGGGCAGCGTGTTCACGAGGTCGGCCGCGGTCGGCCCGCTGCGCCCCATGCGCATGTCGAGCGGCCCGTCGAAGCGGAAGGAGAAGCCGCGCTCCGGCGTGTCGAGCTGGAAGGAGGAGACGCCGAGGTCCAGCACCACGCCGTCCAGCTGCGTCACGCCGCGCGCGGCCAGCAGCGCCAGCATGTCGCCGAAGCGGCCCTCGATCAGGTGCAGGCGGCCCTGATGGGCGGCGGCCAGCGCCGCGCCGCGCGCGATCGCCTCCGGGTCGCGGTCCAGCGCCCAGAGGGTGCAGGGGGCGGCCTCCAGGATGGCGCGGCTATAGCCCCCACCGCCGAAGGTGCCGTCCAGGATCACCGCGCCGGCCTGGGGGGCCAGGTGCTCCAGCACCTCGTCGAGGAGGACAGGGATATGGCTCATGGCGCGGCGGCCGCGCTGCGGGCAGCGATGGCCCGGCGCGCCTCCTCGATCCGGCGCTCGGCGGCCGCCGGTTCCCACATCTCGAACCAGTTGAGGCGGCCGAGGAAGGCCACGCCATCGGTCAGCCCGGCATATTCGATGAGGTCGCGCGGCAGGATGACGCGGCCCTCGGGGTCGGGCGTCACTTCCGCCACATCCACCACGAAGGCGTAGTCCTCGGCATCCTGGTCGGGGGAGAGGGGGTTCAGCGGGCTGGCGTCGCGGCTCGCGGCGTCGAACTGCGCGATGGGCCAGGCTTCGATGTAGCGGTGATCGGGGTTGGTCGAGCGGCGCAGAACCAGGCCATCACCGGCGAGACGGGCGCGGAAGGAGGCCGGCACGCTGCAGCGCCCCTTCTTGTCCAGACCGTTGATGAACTTGCCTCGGAATTGGGTCATCGTGCCGCTGGATGCCCCCCGTTTCTGAGCTGATGTCGCCTGCTTGGGGGGTGCTTCTCAGAGGTCTCGGGCAGCGGCCGACGAGGTCCCCCCCGGAACCCCGTCGGCTCGCCCGACCAGCCCTTTTCCTGATGCGCTCGCCCCCCCGAGCTTGCGGCATCCGTATTGGGCTGATGTGGGTTTAGATGGTCTCGGATGGGTGATCAAGGGATATCACAAAATCACCCAGAGGTGATGAATCGGTGTTTTTTGTTTTAAGACAGACGGTTGCATGGGTTTGACCTGGACTCGGCGAAACATTGCGCCATGTTTGCCGGGGCGGTGTGGCAATCGCGCAACAATGCCAAGCTGAAGCTGTGGGAAGCTTGGTCGCGGCCTTGCGCCGCCATCCGCCCGGAGTCCCGCAAGGTGATACCGGATGGCCTGTAAGCCGGGTTCTGTCCTGGCCCTTTCGGGCCATGTGCGACCATTCCTCTGGAGCCTGCGTCGCCGCAGGCTTCGCGCGGCCAACCCGGAGGACGGGGCGGAAATGCCCCTGCCACCAGCGCCGAAACGCCGTGACGGCCCTCCCTATTCGGCCTTGCTCCCGGTGGGGTTTGCCGTGCCGCCGCCATTGCTGGAAGCGCGGTGGGCTCTTACCCCACCGTTTCACCCTTGCCAGACGGGCCGAAACCGGGCTGGCGGTTTGTTTTCTGTGGCACTTTCCCTAGGCTTTCGCCTGCTGGTCGTTAACCAGCACCGTATTTCCGTGGAGCCCGGACTTTCCTCCAGAACCGCGATCTCTCGCGGCGCCAGCGGTCGCCCAGCCATCCGGTATCCCGGCCTTGTTGCGCCCCAAGCCCGTGCCGGGTCAAGCCTCGACGAGCGCCGCCACGGCATTGAGCCTGGCCAGCGTGCCGGCATCCACCCGCCCATCCACGCATTCCGGCCGCCAATGGCGCTGGAAGGCCGTCACCAGAACGTCCAGCGGCAGGTCCGTCCGGTAGCCGATGCGGTCGAGCAGCGTCAGCGCATCCCCCTCGGCCGGCCCGTCCGCGCCTGGCCAGAGGCCGATGCCGTTCGCCGCCAGCTCCTGCCAATCGAACAACTCGCCCGGGTCCTGCTTGCGGTCGGGTGCCACGTCGCTGTGGCCGACCACATTGCGCGGCGGGATGGGGTGCCGCTCCAGGATCTCCAGGCAGAGGTCGGCGACGGCCGCCATCTGCAAGGCGGGGAAGTGGCGGTAGCCCCATTCATGCCCGGGGTTCACGATCTCGATGCCGATGGAGGTCGCGTTCAGCGCCGATTGCCCGCGCCAATGCGAGACGCCCGCATGCCGTGCCTTCAGCCCCTCCGGCACCAGGCGGAACACCCGCCCATCCTCCTCCACCACGTAATGCGAGGAGACCACGGCCGCCGGGTCACAGAGCCGCGCGATGGCCTCCGCGCCGCTCTTCATGCCGGTGTAGTGCAGCATCAGCACATCCACGACGGCGCCCTCCGGCCGCGGCTCGTGGTTGGGCGAGGGGTGCTCGATGATGCGAAGGCTCATCGGCTGTAGACGAAGGCGGCATCCTTCAGGTCGATGGCCGGGAACTGGTCCTTCTCGCTCCAGTAATCCTGGTTGTGCTGCCATTCGGGCTTGTCGCCGCGCTTCGGCAGCAGGTGCATGCCGCGCATCAGGTAGCCCGGATTGAAGTTGGCGGGATCGATCCAGGGCAGCAGGGGCATGTTGTGATCCTCGGGGCGGAGTGCCACTTCCACCTGCCGCGCGCCGCGCTCCTCCATCTCGGCCAGCAGGCGGCAGACGAAATCGGCCACGAGGTCGGCGCGCAGCGTCCAGCTCGCGCGGAAATAGCCGAACACCCAGACGAGGTTCGGCAGCCCTGTGAACATCATGCCGCGATAGGTCACCGTCTCGTGGAAATCGAGCGGCTTGCCGTCAATGGTGAAGGCGATGTCGCCCAGCACGTTCAGGTGGAAGCCCGTGGCGGTGACGATGATGTCCGCCTCCAGCTCCTGGCCCGATTTCGTCAGCACGCCCTTCTCGGTGAAGCGCTCGATCTCATCGGTGACGACGCTGGCCTTGCCATCGGCCACCGCCTGGAACAGGTCCCCATCCGGCACATAGGCCAGGCGCTGATGCCAGGGGCGGTAGCGCGGGGTGAAATGCGTGCCGACATCGTAGTCGGGGCCCACGATCCGCTTCACCTCGCGCAGCAGCTCTTCCGCCACGCGGTCGGGCTCGCTGAAGCTGCGCGCTGTGAACTTCGCCTGCTCGAAGAGGATCTTGCGGCGGACGATCTCATGGACCCAGGTTTCATCCACCTTCAGCTCGCGCAGCTGGTCGGCGATGTCGATGCCGTTGCGGCCGATGCGGAACCAGGTGGGCGAGCGCTGCAGCATCGTCACATGCGCGGCCTTGCCCGCCATGGCAGGCACCACGGTCGCCGCCGTGGCGCCCGAGCCGATGACCAGCACGCGCTGGCCCGTGTAGTCGAGGTCTTCCGGCCAGGTCTGCGGATGGACGATGCGGCCCTTGTACTCCGCCATGCCGGGCCATCCGGGCGTATAGCCCTCGGCGTGGCGGTAATAGCCCTGGCACATCCACAGGAAGTTCGTGGTGAAGCGCCGGCGTTCGCCGGTCGCCGTGTTGGTGGCGATGAGCGTCCAGAGCTTCGTCGTGCCGTCCCAGGCGGCGCTGTGGATCAGGTGGTTGTAGCGGATATGCGGGGCGAGCCCGTTCTCCTCGATCACCTCGCCCATGTAGCGCAGGATTTCCTCGGCCGCCGCGATGGGCGGGCCGACCCAGGGCTTGAAGCGGTAGCCGAAGGTGTAGAGGTCGCTGTCGGAGCGGATGCCTGGATATTTGTGCGTCCGCCAGGTGCCGCCGAAGCCCGCCTGGCTTTCCAGCACCACGAAGCGGGTGGCGGGCCGCTGGGTGGTGAGGTGATAGGCGCCCCCCACGCCGGAAATGCCGGCGCCGACGATGAGCACGTCGAAATGCTCGGTGCGGGTGTCGGTTTCGGGCTGGAGCAGGGTGTCGGGCATGGCGCGCTTTCCGGTTCCGGCTCGTGGCGGCCGTTGGGTTCCTCTGGGCCCCGAGGCTAGAGCATGAGGGGCCAGGGGGGGAACAGCGGAAGGCGTGAAACCGCCGAAAGGCGGGGTTGGGCCTAAACTTTGCGTTCCCGCTTGATCCGGTCCCCACCGCTTCGCTGGCGAAGCGGGTTGCGACAGGGCCTGGGGCCGGCCGGAGCGAGCCTAAAGTTTCCGCTCGCGCTTGATCCGGTCCCAGGCGCTGTTGATCTCGGCCACCTTGCCGGTGGCGCGGTCGATGAGCTCCTTGGGCACGCCGCGCGCGGCCAGCGCATCCGGGTGGTTCTCGCGCATCAGGCGGCGCCAGGTGGCGCGCACCTCCTCGTCGCTCGCATTGGGCGGCAGGCCGAGCACGGCATAGGCGTCAATGCCGGGCGGCTGGCTCGCCCCCCCGCCCGGCCGGGCCTGGCCGTCCCGCGCGCGCTCCCATTCGCGGGCCTCCAGCTTGAAGCCGAGCTGGACGCGCTGCAGGAAGCGCACCTCGCCGCGGGTCAGCGGGCCATCGGCGCGGGCGATGGTGAAGAGCGCGCCCAGCACATCCTCCAGCATCGCCTTGTCATGGGCGAAGGCCTCGCCCATGCGGTCGGCGAAGGGCTCGAAATCCTCGGCCGTCTCGCGCGCCTCGTCGAAGAGGGCGGCGACGTCGCGCATGTTCTCGGGCGGGATGCGGAACATCCGCTTGAAGGCGTCGATCTCGGCCCGCACCACCGGCCCGTCGGATTTGGCGAGCTTGGCCGAGAGCACCACCACCGAAATGGCGAAGAGCTGCTCCTTCGAGCCCAGCATGGCGGCGAGGTTGGCCGCATTGGGGCCGAGGCGCGGGCGGCCATCCGCGGCGTGCCCCGCCAGCGCGCCCAGAAGCCCGCCGACCGGCCCGCCGGTCATGAAACCGGTCACCCCGCCAATGATCTTGCCCCAGAAGCCCAAGCCGATCCCTCTCCAGCCTGTGGCAGATAGCACGGCGCGGCGAAAATGGCAGTGGCATTGCGGGAAACCGGCCGCAATCCCCTTGCGCGCCCCGCGCCCGCCTTGCAAACGGAAGGCAAGGCCATAGGAGTTCGGGCATGTCGGTGGGCAAGTGGCAGTTCTGGATTGATCGCGGCGGCACCTTCACCGACATCGTCGCCCGCCATCCGGATGGAAGCCTCTCCACCGCCAAGCTGCTCTCCGAGAACCCGGAGCGCTACAAGGACGCGGCCGTGGCCGGCATCCGCCAGATCCTGGGCCTGCCGGCGGGCGCCCCCCTGCCCGAAGGCGTGGTCGAGGCGGTGAAGATGGGCACCACCGTCGCCACCAACGCGTTGCTGGAGCGCAAGGGCGAGCGCGTGCTGCTGCTGGTGCCCCGGGGCTTCGCGGACATGCTGCGCATCGGCAACCAGGCCCGCCCGCGCCTCTTCGACCTCAACATCAGGCTGCCCGAATTGCTGCATGAGCGCGTCGCCGAGATCGGCGGCCGCATCACGGTGGACGGGACCGAGATCGCGCCGCTCGACGAAGCCGCGGCGCGGGCCGCGCTGAAGGCCGCCTATGCGGAAGGGGTCCGCGCCGTGGCGGTCGTGCTCATGCATGCCTGGGCGCATCCGGCGCATGAGCTGCGCGTGGGGCAGATCGCGGCGGAGGAGGGGTTCACCCAGATCAGCCTCTCGCACCAGGCGAGCCCGCTGCCGCGCATCGTGCCGCGCGGCGATACGGCGGTGGTGGATGCGTACCTGTCCCCGATCCTGCGGCGCTATGTGGCGCAGGTGGCGGATGAGCTGGGTGGCCCCGTCCGATCGTCCGGCGAAGCCGGGCGTGAATCGGCCGGGCAGCAACGCATCAAGCTGTATTTCATGCAGTCCAGCGGTGGGCTGGCGGAAGCCTCAAGCTTCCAGGGCAAGGACGCCATCCTCTCGGGCCCCGCCGGTGGCATCGTGGGCGCGGCCCGCACCGCCGCCATGGCTGGTTTCGAGAAGATCATCGGCTTCGACATGGGCGGCACCTCCACCGATGTCGCGCTCTATGCCGGCCAGTATGAGCGCGCCTTCGAGACGGTGGTGGCCGGCGTGCGGATGCGCGCGCCGATGATGGCGATCAACACGGTCGCGGCCGGTGGCGGCTCCATCCTGAAATTCGATGGCGCGCGCTATCGCGTGGGCCCCGAGAGCGCGGGTGCGGTGCCCGGCCCCGCCTGCTACCGCCGCGGCGGGCCGCTGACCGTGACCGACGCCAACGTCATGGTCGGCAAGGTCCAGCCCGCCTATTTTCCCGCGATCTTCGGCCCCGATGGCGACCAGCCGCTGGACGCCGCCGTGGTGCGCGAGAAGTTTTCGGCGCTGGCCGCCGAGATCGCGGCCGCCACGGGCACCACGCCCCGCCCGGAGGACGTGGCCGAGGGCTTCCTGCGCATCGCCGTCTCCAACATGGCGCATGCCATCAAGCAGGTCTCGCTCCAGCGCGGCTATGACGTGACGAAATACGCGCTGACCTGCTTCGGCGGCGCGGGTGGGCAGCATGCCTGCCTGGTGGCTGACGAGCTCGGCATGGAGACGGTCTTCATCCACCCCTTCGCCGGCGTGCTCAGCGCCTATGGCATGGGGCTCGCCGACCAGTCCGTGATCCGCGAGGCCGCGATCGAGAAGCCGCTCTCGGCCGAGGGCATGGCGGCACTTGAAGCCAGGCTCGCCGAGCTGGAAGCCGCCGGGCGCGCCGAGCTGGTGCGCCAGGGCGCCGATGCCGCGCGCCTCCAGGCCGCGCATCGCCTGCACCTGCGCTATGCCGGGACCGATGCCTTCCTCCCCGTGGGGTTCGGCGCCCATGCCGATGTGCTGCACGAATTCACCGAGGCGCACCGCGCCCGCTTCGGCTTCGCGACACCCGAACGCCAGGTGATCGTGGAGGCCGCGCTGGCCGAAATCACCATGCCGGGCGAGGCCGTGGAGGAGCAGAAGCTCGCCGCCCGCGCGCCGGGCGAGGCGGTGCCCCAGCTCGGCCGCGTCACCCTCTTCGCGCAGGGGGCCGCGCATGACGCGCCCGTGCATGACCGCGAGGCGCTGCGCGCGGGCGATGCCATCCGCGGCCCCGCCCTGATCCGCGAGGCGATCGCCACCACCGTGGTCGAGCCGGGCTGGGAGGCGCGCGTCACGCCGCTCAACCACCTGGTGCTCCATCGCATCGAGGCCCGCGCCGCCGCCCGCACCGCCGAGACCGGCCGCGTGGACCCGGTGATGCTGGAGCTGTTCAACAGCCTCTTCATGTCCATCGCCGAGCAGACCGGCGTGGTGCTGCAGAACACCAGCCTCAGCGTGAACATCAAGGAGCGGCTGGACTTCTCCTGCGCCATCTTCGACCGCGAGGGCCAGCTCGTGGCGAATGCGCCGCATGTGCCGGTGCATCTCGGCGCGATGGGCGAGAGTGTCCGCACCGTCATCCGCTCCCGCGCCGAGACGCTGCGCCCGGGCGACGTGGTGGCGCTGAACAACCCCTATAATGGCGGCACGCATCTGCCGGATGTCACGGTCATCACGCCCGTGTTTGATGAAGCGGGCAAGGACATCCTCTTCTTCGTGGGCAGCCGCGGCCACCATGCCGATATCGGCGGCCTGACGCCCGGCTCCACGCCCCCCGGCTCCGCCACGCTGGAGGAGGAGGGCGTCGTCATCGACGATTTCCTGCTGGTGGATGGCGGCCATTTCCGCGAGGCCGAGTTCCGCGCGCTGCTCTCGGGTGCCAAGTATCCCGCCCGCAGCCCCGATGTGAACGTGGCCGACATCAAGGCGCAGATCGCGGCCAATGAGATGGGCGTGCAGGAACTGCGCCGCGCCGTGCGCGAATTCGGCCTGGCCACCGTCCAGGCCTATATGCGCCACGTGATGGACAATGCGGAGGAGAGCGTGCGCCGCGTGCTCTCCACGCTGAAGGATGGCAGCTTCGCCACCACCACGGATGACGGCACGCCGCTTGTGGTCAGCGTCCGCGTGGATCGCGCGAACCGCCGCGCCGTGATCGACTTCACCGGCACGGGCCCCGAGCGGCCGGACAATTTCAACGCGCCCGCCGCCGTCTGCCGCGCCGTGGTGCTCTACTGCTTCCGCTCGCTGGTGGGCGAGGACATCCCGCTCAATGATGGCTGCCTGAAGCCCATCGAGATCATCGTCCCGCCCGCCTCCTTCCTCTCGCCCACGCCGGGCCGGGCGGTCGTCGCCGGCAACACCGAGGTCAGCCAGATGACCTGCAACGCGCTGCTGGCGGCCCTCGACGCCTGCGCCAGCGCCCAGGCCACGATGAACAACACGCTCTTCGGCGACGCGACCTACCAGTATTACGAGACCACCTGCGGCGGCACCGGCGCGGGCCCCGGTTTCCACGGTACCTCCGCCGTGCAGACCCACATGACCAACACCCGCATGACCGATCCCGAGATCCTTGAGATGCGCTACCCGGTGCGGCTCGAGGAATTCGCCATCCGGCGCGGCTCGGGCGGCAAGGGACGGTGGAACGGCGGCGATGGCTCGCGCCGGCGCATCCGCTTCCTGCGCCCCATGCAGGCGGTGGTCGTCGCCTCCCGCCGCAATGTCGCCCCCCATGGCCTGCATGGCGGCGGCGATGGCGCACCGGGACGGCAATGGGTGGAGCGCGCCGATGGCTCGGTCACACCCATCCCCGGCAATGCCGGCAAGGCCGATCTGGCACCCGGTGACGTGCTGGTGGTGGAAACGCCCGGCGGCGGCGCCTGGGGAGAAGGGTGAGGCGGCTTCTCCTCCTCACGCTCACGGCCGGCCTGCTGTTGCTGGCCGCCGCTTCCGCATGGCTTCTGCCCCGCTGGCTCGACTGGGACCGGCACCGCGGCGCGCTGGCCGAGATCGCCTCCGAACGGCTGGGCCGGCCCGTCGCCCTCGAAGGTCAGGTGGGCCTGGTCCTGCTGCCCCAGCCCCTGCTGGAGGCCTCGCGCATCGTCATCGGCGAGGCGGCGGATGAGATCCAGATGTCGGCCCGCGCGCTGCGCCTCCGGCTCGACCTCTGGGCGCTGCTCATGGGCCGGCTTGAGGTGCGCGAGCTGGCCCTGGTCGGCGCCGATATCCGGCTGCCCTGGCCGCCCACCGCGCTCCCCGGCCTGACACCGCCGCCCTGGCTCACGGCGCTCGACGCGCGGCTGGAGGAAAGCCGCATCCAGATCGGGGGCGCGGTGGTGGAGGGCGTGAATGCGCGCCTGATGGCAGGTACCATCGGCGAGGCACTGACGGCGGAGGGCAGCCTCGCCTGGCGCGGGCGGCCCATGCGCTTCCAGGCCGTGCTGGGCCGCGCCGGGGATGCGGGGGTCGCGCCGCTCGATGTCACCGCCTCGGCCGGCGGCGCCAATCTGCGCGCGCGCGGCGTGCTGCTGACCGAGGGGGGCTTCGCGGGACGGCTGGAGGCATCCGGCCCCGACCTCTCCGCGCTGATCCCCGCGCCCGCCGGCGCCTTCCGCGCCACCGCCAACCTCGCCGCCGGCGCCGAGCTGATCGTCGCCAACCAGCTCGAACTCACCCTCGGCAGCGATGCGGTGCGCGGCGGCGCGCTGCTGCGCCTGGTGCCCGAGCCGCGCTTCGAACTCACCATCACCGCCCCCAGCCTGGACCTGGAGCCCTGGCTCGCCGCACTGCGGGGCGCGGGCGCGCAGGCCATTCCCCTCTCGCTCGACCTCTCGGCCGAGGCCGCGCAATTCGGCCCGCTGCGGATGAGCGAGCTGCGCGCCACCGCCCATCTGCGGAACGAGCAACTCACGCTGGGCCGCATCAGCGCCGTGATGCCGGGCGAGACGATGCTCGAGCTGTCCGGCGGCGGCGGCGCCACGCGGCTGGAGCTCGGCCTGCGCTGGCGTTCGGCGCGGCCCGCGGAGTGGCTGGCGGCGGCGGGCCTCGCGCCGCGCCTGGCCCCGCCCGAGGGCCCGGCGCTCGGCAGCCTGCGCCTCTCCTGGGAGGGGGGCGCCTTCTCGGTGACGGAACTCGTGGCGCAGCTCGGGCCCACGCGCATCGGCGGCGGCTTCGTCTGGCGGCCCGGGGCTCGGCCCAACCTCGCCCTCGGCCTGGAATTCGACGAGCTCACCCTGCCGCAATCCCAGGCGGAACTCGCCTCCGCCCTGCGCGAGGCGGCGGGCGAGGCCGATCTGCAACTGCGCCTCTCCTTCGCCCGGCTGACCCTCGGCGGCGATCTGTGGGAGCGGCTGGCGCTGGATGGCGCCACGGAAAACGGCCGCATCGTGCTGCGCCGCCTGGCGGGGCGGCATCTCGGCCTGGATGTCGTGCTCGCCGGCACGCTCTCCGGCAACGGCGCCGCCGCGCGCCTCAGCGAGATGACGCTGGAGGCCGAGGGGCCCGCGGGCCCGCTGCTCGGCCGCCTCGGCGTGGCGCGACCCGACCTCGCCGCCGCGCCGCTGCGCCTGCGCCTTTCCGGCGCGGGGCCGCTCGACGCGCTGGCGCTGCGGCTGGAGAGCGACCTCGCCGAGGCGCGGCTGGAGGCGCAGCTCACCGTGGATTGGCCGCAGGAGCGCGTGCAGGCGCGGCTGACCGCGCGCCACCCCGGCGCGGCCCGCATTCTCAGCCAGGCCCTGGCCATCCCCGCCCCCGGCTGGATCGGCGAGGGCTCCTTCTCCCTCATCGCCAATCTCGGCTGGCGGCCGGGTTCGTGGAACGCGGAAAGCTTGGAGGTGGTGGCGGGCGAATTGCGCGGCCGCGGCCAGTTCGCGCTCGCGGGCGAGCGGCCGGCGCTGAGCGGCCGCCTCGCGCTCGAGCGCCTGCCGCTGCCCGACTGGCGCGGCCTCGACCTCGCCACCTGGCCGGGCCTCGATCTCGATCTCGCCGTCACGGCGGATCGCATCGTGCCGCGGGGCCTGCCGGTGCTGGAGGCGGCGAGCGGAAGGCTGCGCGCCGATGCGACCGCGCTGCGCCTGGAGGAAGGGCGGGCGAGCATGGCCGGGGGCAGCATCACCGCCGCGCTGCGGCTGGAGCGCGCCGGGCCCCGCCTGACCCTGGAAGGCGGCATGGCCGACATCGTGCTCGCCGCGCCGCTCACCGGCCGGCCGCTCGACATCGCCGCGGGGCGGCTCTCGGGCGAGCTGAAGCTGGAGGCGACCGGCGCCACGCCCGGGGCCTGGCTCCGCAGTGCCACGGGCGAGGGGAGCCTCACGCTCCGCGACGGCGTTGTGCAGGGCTTCGACGCGCCCGCCGCCGCCGCCGCGCTGGGATGGGCCGATCCGGGCACCGCGCTCGCCGCCGCGCTGCATGCCGGCGCCACCCCCATCGAGCGCGGCCGCGCCGCCTTCACCCTGGCCGAGGGAAAGCTCACCCTCACCGAGGTGGCGCTGGGGGCCGAGGCGGGCCTCGCGCTCGGCCTCTCCGGCACGGTCGACCTGCCGCAGGACCGCGTGGCGCTGCGCCTCACCCTGCCCGTGCCGGAGGGCGCGCCGCCCGTGGCTTTGGAGGTGACCGGGCCGAGCCTCGACCCGAAGCGCGAGGCCGACCTCGCCCCCTGGCGCGCCTGGCGGGCGGCCAACCCACCCTGAGCGGGCCGCCCCGTGGACGCCGCGCCCCGGCCGGGGCAGGCTTCACCGCACTTCTTCCTGAACCCTGAGAGTGACGCAGAATGACCGAGACCCAGACCCGTGCGGCCGCGCTCGCCCGCGCGGCGGAGATGTTCGATACCGGCGCCTTGAAGGCCCGGCTGACCGAGTTCGTCGCCATCCCCTCCACCGCGCAGGACCCGGCCTATGAGGCCGCGCTGCACCAGTATCTGGACCAGGCGATCCGCCCCTGGGTCGAGCGCCTCGGCTTCACCGTCACCATCCACCCGAACCCGGTCACGGGCTTCGGCCCCATCCTGACCGCCGAGCGCATCGAGGACCCGGCACGCCCGACCGTGCTGCTCTACGGCCATGGCGACACGGTGCGCGGCATGGATGAGCAATGGAGCCCGGGCCTCACGCCCTGGACCGTGACGGAGCGCGATGGCCTCTGGTACGGGCGCGGCACGGCGGACAACAAGGGCCAGCACATCATCAACCTGATGGCGCTCGAAGCTGTGCTGGAAGCGCGCGGCGGCAAGCTCGGCGGCAATGTGAAGCTGGTGCTGGAGATGGCCGAGGAGCGTGGCAGCAAGGGCCTGCGCGAATTCGTGGCGCAGAACGCGAAGCTGCTGGCCTCCGACGCGCTGATCGCGAGCGATGGCCCGCGCGTGATGCCGGAGATTCCCACCATCGCGGTGGGCACGCGCGGCACCTTCCACTTCGATCTCGTGGTGAAGCTGCGCGAGGGCGGCGTGCATTCCGGCCATTGGGGCGGGCTGACCACCGACCCCGCGATCATGCTCTCCCACGCGCTGGGCTGCATGATGGACCGCAACGGCAAGATCCTGGTGCGCGACTGGCTGCCGCAAAACGGCGTGCCGGCCGAGGTGCGCGGCGTGCTGGCCGGCTGCGAGGTCGGCGGCGGCGGCGAGGCGGCGACGATTGATCCGGGTTGGGGCGAGCCCGGCCTGACGGCCGCCGAGAAGATCTATGGCTGGAACAGCCTGATCATCCTGGCGATGACCAGCGGCCAGCCGCACTCCCCCGTGAACGCGGTGGCGCCGGACGCCCGCGCCCATTGCCAGATCCGCTACACGGTGGACACGGACCCCGCGACCTTCGAGGCGAGCCTGCGCCGCCATCTGGACGCCAACGGCTTCCAGAACGTCGCGATCGAGAATGCGGGCATCCGCATGCCCGCCTCCCGCACCTCGCCCGACCATCCCTGGGTGCGCTGGGCGCGCGAAAGCATGGAGCGTTCGCTCGGCAAGCATGTGCAGGTGATCCCGAATTCCTCGGGCGGGCTGCCGGGCGATGTCTTCGTGGATCACCTGGGCGTGCCGCTGGTCTGGGTGCCGCACAGCTACAATGGCTGCAAGCAGCACGGCCCGGACGAGCACCTGCTCCCCGCCCCCGCGCGCGAGGGCCTGCTGGCCTTCGCCGGCATGTGGTGGGACCTGGGCGAGAAGGCGGCGTAAGCCGCCAGCGCCGCCCAACCGGGCGCTTGGCCCGGCGCATCCCTGGCGAGGCGAAGCCAGGCGCGCGGAGCGCGCGCCCGGCGTTTGAGGGCATCAAAAATTCAAGCCGCCGGCCCCTCCGGGGCCAGCATGCCCTGCCCCCGCGTCAGGCCGCAGGCCTGGGCGATGTGCACCGCATCCAGCAGGAATTCGTGCTTCGTCTCGCGCTCGGCCGCGGCACTCGCCACCTTCATGTAGGTGATGACGTCCACGCCGATGCCGCCCTCGGTGATGCCCGAGAGGCCGATATCGGTGCGCTCGGCGACGAAGACCTCATCCTCGCGGATGCGCTGGCGCAGCGCCTGGATGAAGGCCTCCAGCGCCTGTGGATTGGCGCCCGCCGTCACTGGCAGCGTCGTCTTGAGCAGGCGCAGCCGGCGCGAGCCAAGATTGTTGATGGTGGAATCCGAGAGCTTGCCGTTCGGGATCACCATCACGCTGTCCTGCGCCGTGCGCACGCGCGTCGAGCGGATGCCCACATGTTCGACGGCGCCCTCGATCTCGCCGCTGCTGATCCAGTCGCCGCGCTGGAAGGGCCGGTCCGTCACCAGGATGCCGGCGCCGAAGACGTTGGAGAGCGTCTCGCGCGAGGCGAAGGCGAAGGCGAGGCCGCCGATGCCGAGGCCCGCGACGATCCCGCCCGTCGGGATGGAGAGGAAATGCGCGGCGCTGAGGAAGCCCGCCACCACCACCAGCAGCCGCGCCGTCGCCAGCAGCAGGGTGAAGAGGATGTCGTCGGTCGCGCTGGCGGAGCGGCTGGAGATGCGCGCGAGGATGATACCCGCCGCGCCGAAGACGCGCCAGGCGACGACGCAGGCCGCGATGGTGAGGCAGATGCCGAAGAAGGGCAGGGAGTAGCGACGGAAATGCTCCGGCATGCCGATCAGGTCGGGGAAGAAGGCGGCGAGGCTGAGGCCGATGACGATGCCGAGCGCCCAGGTGAAGCTGGCGCCGCTCTCCTCGCCGCCCACCATCCAGTCCATGCCGCGCCGCGCGAGCCGCGCCCCGAAGGTGCCGGTCAGCACGGCGCTCGTCATCACCAGCAATCCCATGAGGATCTGCCAGTATTCCGTCTGGCCGATCCGCCCCAGCAGGACCGGGGCATGCATCTTCGCCAGTTCACGCAACTCGAAGAAACGGGCGGGCGGGATCAGGCCGGGGGGTGTCGCGAGCGGTGGCGGCAGGCTCTCCACCGCGTTGAAGATCCGGGCCGCGTCGCGCACGGTCTGCGCGGTGAAGCGCCAGGGCGCGTTCGCCTCCTGCCCCAGGGGCGCGATCACGATGCTGCCCGCCGGGTGGCTGAAATGGACATAGGGCGCGCGATCGGCGCCGTCATTCGGGATGGATTGCAGCCCGACCAGGCCGATGTGATTCAGCGCGCGGCGGAGGAATTGCGCGGTCATCGCGCCCTCGCCCTCGCGCAGCACCTCGGGCACGGCCGAGAGGTCGAGCGCCGAGAGGGCCAGCGCGCGGCCCTCGCCCTGCCAATCGGCCATGCCCTCCAGGAAGCTGCGCATGGCATCGCGCGGGTTGCGCATCTGCCGGTAGGCATCCGCCGACGGGAAGCGGCCGCCGGTCAGCGCCAGCAGGCGCCGCCGCGCCGAATCCCGCGCCGCGGCATCGGGCATGACGAGCCGCCACAACCCGTCCTGGCCGCGGATCAGCGTGAGCTGCAGCCGCGCATCGCTGCCCGACTGGTGCAGCGTGACGGGAACCTCGGTCGCATCGGTGGCGAGCGGAATGGCGCTGATCCGGAAGGTCGTGAGGTCGATCAGCGTGAAGAGTTCCTGCACCAGGCGCAGATGCTCCTGCCGCCCCAGATCGCCCTCCAGCGCGGAGAAATCCATGGTGCTGATCACCGTCGCCCAGGCGTCGGCGCGGCCGCCGCGGGCCAGGTTGGCGCTGACGATGAATTGCCGGAAGGCGTCGCGCGGCGTCGCCTGGTTCAGCCCGGTGACGGCCGGGCGGGCCTCCGTCCGTGCGCCGGTCCACCACTCGCCCTCGTCATAGCGGCCGGTGAAGCTGTGGCCGTCGCGGTCCATCACGAAGACGAAGCGGCCGGCCTCCTGGCCTTGCCTCCAGCTGCCTTCCAGCCTGCGGCCATCCGCCACCGCCTCGATCCGTCCGCCATAGAGCGGGTAGCTGCCGGTGACGCGGTTCCCCTCCTGCTGGAGCACCAGGTGGTCGCCATCATCGCGCCAGCTGGTGATCCATTCGCCCGTCCAGGCGCCGTTCGCCAGCGCGGCCAGGGGCAGCACGAGCAGCAGGGTGAGGGTGGCGAGGATGCGCCTCGGCCGGGCCAGCGTGCGATGGATGCGGAGGGCGGTGACCTTCATGGCCTCGGACTTTCGCTGCTGTGCGGCAGTATGGTCCCGCCGGAAGGCGCGCGCCAAGATCGCGCCGGGGCGTGAGCGCGGGCTGGCCCGCCCTGGACGGCTTGGCTAGGCTTGAAGGCGGCCGATCAACGCCGGAGGAACACCCATGCCGAACGAGGCGCGCTACGCCCATCCCGAAGCCATCGTCGAGACCGCATGGCTGGCGGAGAATCTCGCGGACCCGAAGCTGCGGGTCTTCGACTGCACCACCTACCTGCTCTATGAGACCGGCACCGGGCGGCCCTATCGGATCGGCAGCGGCCGGCCGGATTACGAGGCGGCGCATATCCCGGGCTCGGCCTTCCTCGACCTGCAAGGCGAGCTGTCCGACACCACCAGCCCTTTCAACTTCACCATGCCCGCACCTGAGCTGCTGGCGGCGCGCTTCGCGGCCAGGGGCGTGGGCGAGGGGCGGCGCGTGGTGCTGTATTCACGCAAGAACATGCAATGGGCGACGCGTGTGTGGTGGATGCTGCGCGCCATCGGCTTCGATGATGCGGCGGTGCTCAATGGCGGCTTCGACAAATGGGCCGCCGAGGGCCGCCCGGTCGAGGCCGGCGCGCGGCACTATCCCGGCGCCCGGCTCACGGCCCGCCCGCGCCCCGGCCTCTTCGTCGGCAAGGAGGAGATGCAGGGCGCGATCGGCGATGCCGCGACCTGCACCATCAACGCGCTGGCGCCCGACCTGCACAGCGGCGAGAACCCGCGCTATGGCCGCCCGGGCCGGATTCCGGGCAGCGTGAACGTGCCCGTGGCCTCGCTGGTGGACCCCGCCAGCATGACCTTCCGCCCGGCCCACGAGGTGGCCGCGATCTTCGCGGCGGTGGGTGCGGAGCCCGCCAGGCGCAAGCTGCTCTATTGCGGCGGCGGCATCGCGGCGACGCTCGATGCCTTCCTGCTGCACCAGCTCGGCCATACCGACCTGGCCGTCTACGACGCCTCGATGAACGAATGGGCGCGCGACGAATCCCTGCCCATCGAAACCGGCTGAGCGCCCCGCCTCAGACGGTCCGCGCCGTGTAGCCGTGGCTGAGGCTGCGGCCCAGCACCGGGTCGTGCAGCGTCACGCGGAAATCGGCGGCGGGGCGGATGCCGCCCTGCACGGCGAGCGTGCCGCCGAACATCAGCAGGCCCGGCCCCTTCGGTACGCCCAGCGCGCGCGCCTTCTCGATCAGGTCATCGGGGTGGCGCATCGCGGCCACGCCGCCGCGCTGATAGGTCACCCACTGGCCGCCTTCGCGGATCTCGCTGTGGATCTCGAGGCTGTCCCAATGCGGCGCCACCTCCTCCCAGGGCCAGACGGCGTGGCTGATGGGCTTCGGGCACATCTGCTTCGACACCATGATCGAATAGGCCTCGACCTTGCGGTCCGTGTGGTCCGACCCGCAGCTGATGAAGCGGCCGCCGGCGGTCTCGATCAGCACCCATTCGCCCTCGCCGCTGCTGTCATGGCCCAGCACATCCACGAGTGGCGCCTGCGTCAGCGTCTCCAGCCCCGCGCGGTAGTAGCAGGGCACGGTGGCCGGCGGCGCCACGCCGAGGGCGGCGAGTTCGTCGATGTGCTCCTGCAGCTTGTGCGCGTCGCGTCCGGTCCAGCCGGCGATGACGAGGTCGGTGATCTCGGCATGGACCGGGCCGGTGGGGGAGGTGAAGTGGAGCGTGCGCATGGGGGCGTCCTGGACAATCTCAGACGTGCATCGGAACATGGCTGCACAGAAAAAGGGAGGGGGGCCGCATGGAACATGTGGGCTTCGTCGGGCTCGGCATGATGGGCCGCCCGATGGCGATGAATCTGGCGGCGAAGCAGGTGCCGCTCACCACATTCGACGCCGCGGGTGTCACGCTGGAGGGCGTGCCGGCGGTGGCCGACGCCTCGGCGCTGGCCGGCGCATGCCGCCTCATCATCCTCATGCTGCCCGACAGCAAGGCGGTGGCCAGCGTGATGGGCGGCCTGCTGCCCGCGCTGCAACCGGGCTCCCTCGTCATCGACATGGGCAGCAGCGAGCCGGGCGAGACGCGGCGCTGGGCCGAGGCGCTGGCGGAGAAGGGCTGCGCCATGCTGGACGCGCCGGTCTCGGGCTCCGTGCCGAAGGCGCGCGCCGGCACGCTCGCCATCATGGTGGGCGGTGCGGATGCGGACTTCACCCGCGCCGAGCCGGTGCTGCGCGCGATGGGCGAGGCGATCATCCGCACCGGTGCCATCGGCAGCGCGCATGCGATGAAGGCGCTGAACAACTACGTCTATGCCGCCGGCCTGCTGGCCGTCAGCGAGGCGGCGCAGATGGCCGAGGCGCAGGGGCTGGACCTCGGCATCTTCGCGGCCGTGCTCAACGCCAGCTCCGGCCGCAACATCGCCTCCGAGACCAAGCTCGCGCAGGAGATCACGTCGCGCCGCTATGCCGGCGGCTTCCAGCTCGGCCTCATGCGCAAGGACCTGGAGACGGCGGGCGGCATCGCGGCCGCCACGGGGGCGGAAGCGCCGCTGCTGGCCCTCCTGCGCGCCCGCTGGACGGAGGCGCTGGGCGTGCTGGGGCCGCGCGCGGACAACACGGAAATCCATCGCTACATCACGGGAAACGCCAAGTCATGACCCTTTCTCGCCGCGCGGTCCTCGCCGCGCCCGCGCTGCTCGCGCCCCTCGCCGCCAACGCGCAGTCCTGGCCCGAGCGGCAGATCCGCATCGTCGTCGCCTTCCCCGCCGGCAGCGTGACCGACAGCCTGGTGCGCAACCTGGTCGAGCCGCTTTCGCGCGAACTCGGCCAGACCGTGATCATCGACAACCGGCCCGGCGGCAATGGCGTGGTCGGCACCATGGCGGTGAAGGGTGCGGCACCGGACGGCTACACCATGGCGGTGCTGAGCGTGACCAACGGCGCGCTGAACACCTACCTTGTCCGCAACCTCGCCTATGACCCGATCCGCGACTTCACGCAGATGGGTTTTCTCGCCGAGGCGCCCTATCTGCTGGTGGTGCCCAATTCCTCGCCGGCGCGGAACGTGGCGGAATTGCTGGAACTGGCGCGCCGCCGCCCGGGCGAGCTGACCTTCAGCCACGGCAATGCGAGTGCGCTCATCGGCAGCCAGCTGATGAACCGCATGGGGGGTGTGCGCATGCTGGCCGTGCCCTCGCGCGGCGGGCCGGAGGCGCTGACCGAAGTGCTGGCCGGCCGCATCGATTCCACGCTGACCGACTTCGCCTCGGGCCTCGCCCAGGTGCGCGAGGGCCGCGTGCGCGCGCTGGGTGTCACCACGCCCGGCGTCTTCCCGCTGGCGCCCGAGATCCCGCCCATTTCGGCGACGCTGCCGGGCTACGAGCTGACGGTGTGGTTCGGCCTCGCGGCACCTGCGGGCACGCCCGCGCCGGTGGTGGGCCGCTTCAACGCGGCGCTGGAAAAGGTGCTGGCCCAGGCCGATGTGCGCGAGCGCCTGGGCCGCCTTGGCTTCGCGCCGCGCGCCATGCAGCCCGAGCAGTGGCGCGACTATCTGCAGAACCAGATCACCAGCATGACGCGGCTGGCGCGCGAGGTGGGGCTGGAACCGAGCTGACGCGCAACCGGCGGGGCGGCTCGGCCGTTTCAACCTTCTTCGGTTGGAGTGCCGCCCATGCCCCGCATGATCCTTCTGCCGCTGGCCGGTCTGTTGCTGATGGCGCAGGCGGTGCCCGCGCCGGTGCCGCGGGACCTGCCAGGCCCGGCGCCGGCGCCGGGCGTCACGCCGCCCGAGCGGCTGGAGCGGCCACCGCTTCGGCCCGATGGCGTGATCGTGCCGCCTGGCGTCCCGCGCGGCGGCGTGATCGTGCCGCCGGCCATGCCGCCCATGCCGCAGGCCGATGTGCCGGACGAGACGCCAGGCCTGCCGCGCGGCACGCCGCCGCCGGAGGGCGGGCCGCGCTTTCCGCCCGGCCCGCGCATCCACTGAAGCCGGCGCGCCTCAGCCGATCTTGTGGTCGGCCATCTTCTCCAGCGCCTGGACCATGCCCGAATGGTCCCACTGGCTCCCGCCCATGGCGGCGCAGGCCGAGAAGAGCTGCTGCGCGGAGGCCGTGTTGGGCAGCGCCACACCCAGCTCCTTCGCCGATTGCAGCGCCAGGTTCAGGTCCTTCTGGTGCAGCTCGATCCGGAAGCCCGGGTTGAAGGTGCGGTTGATCATGCGCTCGGCATGCACCTCCAGGATGCGGCTGTTGGCGAAGCCGCCCATCAGCGCCTGGCGGACCTTGGCCGGGTCGGCGCCCGCCTTGCTGGCGAAGACCAGCGCCTCGGACACCGCCTCGATGTTCAGCGCCACGATGATCTGGTTGGCGACCTTGGTCACCTGGCCCGCGCCGTTCTCACCCACGCGGGTGATGTTCTTGCCCATCAGCTCGAACAGCGGCAGGGCGCGCGCGAAGGCGGCTTCCGAGGCGCCGACCATGATGGTGAGCGCCGCGTTCTTCGCGCCGATCTCGCCGCCCGAGACGGGCGCGTCGATGTAGTCGCAGCCCAGCGCGTTGATCTTCGCGGCGAAGTCCTTCGTCGCCGTCGGGCTGATCGAGGACATGTCGATGACGAGCTTGCCGGCGGAGAGGCCCGCCGCCACGCCATTCGCGCCGAACAGCACGCGCTCCACATCGGGCGTGTCCGGCACCATGAGGATGATGATCTCGGCCGCCTTCGCCACCGCCGTGGCATCGGCCACGATGGTGAAGGCCGCGCGCGTCTCGGCCTTCAGCGAGGCGCGCTCGGGCGCGATGATGGTGTGGCCCGCCTTGGCGAGGTTCTGCGCCATGGGCAGGCCCATGATGCCGAGGCCGATGAAACCGATGTTCATGTGGGACGTGTCCTGTCGAATGAGTTGACGATGCTAGTTGATGGCAGGCTTGAGGTGCCTGAGTAGGTTCGCGTTGGCGGTAGCTAAACGATCTCCTACCTTGTCCTCTGGGATACCAAAGACAAATCCCTGCGCTTCGGTGGCATCCCGCAGGTTGGCACTATGCGGGCCGTTTTCTCCCGATGCCTCCAGTACCGGCTTATCCCGCGCCAGGACCTCGGATAACCTCGCACCAAGGGTTGCCTTGCGCCGGATTTCCACAATTATTTCGCTGAGATCGGCAAAGGCTCCCGCGGGTACGTGCCCGAAGTGTACCTCGCAGAGGAGCTGATGTTTTCGGATTGTTGCAAATAGATGCGCCTGGGAGGCGATTCTTTCTAATACGAGCTTGAAATCCCTCCCATGCTCTCCCCAGCGTTCCGAAACATCGTCAGGAATTTCATGCTCAATTTGTAAGTGGCGAGTACCAAGGCGGCAGTAGTTTAGCTGGTCAACAATTTCTTGAAATGCGATAAGAGCTTCTTCCGCTACTTCCGCTCGGCGCTTACCCCTGACCTGGAAGCGCCAGAGCCAAAGAGCCCCGGCGATGGTCACGGCAGCACTAATCAAACTGCCGGACAGGGATGCCAGAAACGGTTGAGACAGCAGGTCCCGCACTGCTCTATCCGCGATACTTCGCGAACCAACCCAGGCCTGCCACCGTCTCGCCCTTCGGGCGATATTCGCAGCCGATCCAGCCGCGGAAGCCGCTGGCGTCGATCGCGTTGAAGACGAAATCCCAGTTCACCTCGCCCGTGCCGGGCTCGTGGCGTCCCGGGTTATCGGCCACCTGCATATGGGCGATGTAGGGCAGGAGTTCGGCCGCGCGGCGCGCCACGTCGCCCTCGGTGATCTGGCAGTGATAGAGGTCGAATTGCAGGCCGACGCGGTCCATGCCCAGCGCGTCGATGATGCGCGTCGCCTCCTTCGTCGTGTTGAGGAAGAAGCCCGGGATGTCGCGATGGTTGATCGGCTCGATCACCGGCTTCACGCCGGCCTTGGCGCATTCCTCCGCCGCGAAGTCGAGGTTCGCGGCGTAGCAGGAGAGCAGCGTGTCGCGCGCAGCACCGGCCGGCGTCAGCCCCGCCATCACGTGCAGGCGCGGGCATTTCAGGGCCACGCTGTATTCGAGGGCACGCTTGATGCTCTCGCGGAATTCGGCGCGGCGCTCGGGCAGGCAGGCCATGCCGCGCTCGCCGGCGTTCCAGTCGCCCGGGGGCGCGTTGAACAGCGCCTGGGTGAGGCCGTTGCCCTCCAGGCGCTTCGCGATCTCGGCCGCCGGGAACTCATAGGGGAAGAGGAATTCCACAGCCTCGAAGCCCGCGGACCGCGCGGCGGCGAAGCGGTCGAGGAAGGGGAGTTCGTTGAACATCATGGAGATGTTCGCAGCAAACTTGGGCATGGACGTTCCTGAGTGATTGTTGACGAACCACCAGAAGGCTCCGCCCCCCGGCACCCTCGTGAGGCTTGGCCTCACGAGGAAGAACCGCCCGTGCCAAACCGGCGCCCTGTCGGGGCCCCCGCGAAAGCGCGAAGCGATTTCGTGGGGAAACCCTTTAGGCGTTCCCGCTCAGATAATCCATCGCCGCCCGCACGCCGTCGGGCTTGTGCGGCACGCCCGCGATGCGCAGCCCCATCTCGATGCCGCTCAGCGTACCCATCAGGTGCAGCTCGCCGATATCGCCCAGATGGCCGATGCGGAAGACGCGGTCATTCAGTTGCCCCAGGCCATTGCCGAGCGACATGTTGAACCGCTCGCCGATGGTGGCGCGCAGCGCATTGGCGCTGTGGCCCTCCGGCAGGCGCACCGCCGTCAGCACCGAGGAATAGTGGCGGGGCTCGGCGCACTGGATCTCCAGGCCCCAGGCGCGCACGGCGCGGCGCGTCGCTTCCGCCATGCGGTCGTGGCGCGCGAAGACATTGTCCAGCCCTTCCTCGAAGATCATGTCGAGCGCGGTGTCGAGCGCGTAGAGCATGTTCGTCGCCGGCGTGTAGGGGAAATAGCCGGTGGCGTTGGAGGCGATCATCGGCCCCCAGTCCCAGAAGCTGCGCACGAGCTTGGCGTTCTTGCTGGCCGCGATCGCCTTGGCCGAGACGGCGTTGAAGGAGAGGCCGGGCGGCAGCATCAAGCCCTTCTGCGAGCCGGAGACGGTGACGTCCACGCCCCATGTGTCGTGCTTGAACTCCATGGAGCCGAGGCCGCTGATCGTGTCCACCAGCAGCAGCGCGGGGTGGCCGGCGGCATCGATGGCGGCGCGCACTTCCGCGATGCGGCTGGTGCAGCCCGTGCTCGTCTCATTGTGGACGACGCAGACGGCCTTGATCTCATGCCCCTTGTCGGCGCGCAGATAGGCCTCGATCGCCTCCGGCTCGGCGGCGCGGCGCCAGTCGCCCTTGAGGAATTCCGGGCGGATGCCGAGCCGCTCGGCCATCTCGCGCCAGAGGCTGGCGAAATGGCCCGTCTCGCACATCAGCACGCGGTCATTGGGGCTCAGCGTGTTCACCAGCGCCGCTTCCCAGGCGCCGGTGCCCGAGGCCGGGAAGATGATGACGTGGCTCTCGGTCTGGAAGATCTTCTTGACCTTGCCCAGCACCTGCTTGCCCATCACGCCGAAATCCGGGCCGCGATGGTCCATCGTCGGGTTGTCGAGGGCGCGCAGGACGCGGTCCGGCACGTTGGAGGGGCCGGGGATCTGCAGGAAATGGCGGCCGGGGCTGGTGCGGGTCTGGAAATAGGCCATGGGGTCCTCCTGGGTTGCCCCCTCATGCCCCGAACCGGCCCTGCCTGCCAATGAGTTCGGCTTGTGCACGGCATGAGGATTATCCATCTGGCGCCGCGCCGAAGCGGGGCTAAAACGGCGCCATGAACGCCATCGCACCCCAAATCGGAGATTCCCGCCTGGCCCGCAGGCTGCAGCGCGAGACGGAAGGGAGCGTGCTCTTCGCCCCCGCCGATCGCGGCCGCTATGCGACCGATGCCAGCATCTACCAGGTCGAGCCCATCGGGGTTCTGGTGCCCAGGACCACCGCCGATGTGGAAGCGGCCATGGCGATCTGCCGGGAGGAGGGCGTGCCCGTCCTGCCGCGCGGCGGCGGCACCAGCCAATGCGGGCAGACGGTGAACCGCGCGCTGGTGCTGGACTGCACCAAGCATCTGCGCCGCGTGCTGAGCGTGGAGGGCGACACGGCGCGCGTGGAGCCGGGGATCACGCTGGGCGCGCTGAACGAGGCGCTGAAGAGCACGAAGCAGTTCTTCCCGGTGGACCCCAGCACCTGGCAGCGCTGCACCATCGGCGGCATGGCGGGGAACAATTCCTGCGGCTCGAAATCCATCCGCTACGGGCTGATGGCCGACAATGTGCGCGCCATCGATGCCATCCTCGCCGATGGCTCGCGCCATGTCTTCGGCGAGAACGCGCCCAACACCGACCTCGTCGCCCGCCTGCACGCGCTGGGCGAGCGCGAGGCGGCCGAAATCGCGGAGAAATTCCCCGCGCAGCTCCGCCGCGTCGGCGGCTATAACCTGGATGCGCTGACGCCGGATGCGCGCGCCAATGGCCGCGGCAACCTCGCGCGGCTGCTGGTCGGTTCGGAAGGCACGCTGGCGTTTTCGGCCGCGCTCGACCTCAAGCTCTGGCCCATCAAGCCGCGCAAGGTGGTGGGCATCTGCCAGTTCCCCACCTTCCGCCGCGCCATGGAGGCGTCGAAGCATCTGGTCACGCTCGACCCCGAGGCGGTGGAGCTGGTGGACCGGACGATGATCGACCTCGGCCGCTCCATCCCGATCTATCGCGCGACGATCGACCAGATGGTGATCGGCGAGCCGGACAGCCTGCTCATCGTCGAGTTCCACGGCGATGACGACGCGAAGCTGATGCGCCAGCTGGCGATGCTCGATGAGATGATGGGCGATCTCGGCCTGCCGGGGCAGGTGGTGCATGCGGTGGATGCCGGCTTCCAGGCCGCCATCGCCGAGGTGCGCGAGGCCGGGCTCAACATCATGATGAGCCAGAAGCAGGATGCGAAGCCGGTCTCCTTCATCGAGGATGCGGCGGTCAGCCTGGAGGACCTGCCCGACTACACCGAGCGCCTCACCGCCGTCTTCGACGAATACGGCGTGAAGGGCACCTGGTATGCCCATGCCAGCGTCGGCTGCCTGCATGTCCGTCCCGTGCTGAACATGAAGGAGGGCGGCGACGTCCGGAAGATGCGCGAGATCGCTGAGCGCTGCTTCGAGCTGGTCCGTGAATACAAGGGCAGCCATTCGGGCGAGCATGGCGATGGCATCGTCCGCTCCGAATTTCATGAGAGCATGTTCGGCCCGCGCATCGTCCGCGCCTTCGAGGCGGTGAAGGACGAGTTCGACACGAACGCGCTGCTCAACCCTGGCCGCGTGGTGCGCCCGCCGCGCATGGATGACCGCAGCCTCTTCCGCTACCCGCCCGACTACACGCCGCTCTCCGACGTGAAGCCCGTGCTCGACTGGTCGGCGCATCCCGGGCCGCAGGCCGGCCTGCTGGGCGCGGTCGAGATGTGCAACAACAACGGCACCTGCCGGAAGTTCGACGCCAACGTGATGTGCCCGAGCTATCGCGTGACGCGCGACGAGCAGCACCTGACGCGCGGCCGCGCGAACACGCTGCGCTTGGCGCTGACCGGGCAGATTCCGGGCGGCATCGCGAGCCCCGAGGTGCAGGAGGCGATGTCGCTCTGCGTCTCCTGCAAGGGCTGCAAGCGCGAATGCCCCACGGGCGTGGACATGGCGCGCATGAAGATCGAGGTGCTGGCCGCGCGCAACGCGAAGCAGGGCGTGCCGCTGAAGGACCGCCTGGTGGCCGCGCTGCCGCACTACGCGCCCTGGGCGGCCAGCCTGCCCTGGCTCGCCAACCTCCGGAACCGCGTGCCGCTGCTGGCGAAGCTGATGGAGCGCGTCACCGGCATCGCGGCCGATCGCAAGCTGCCGGAATTCGCCGCGCCCCCCTTCCTCGACCGCGATGGTTGCCGCAAGGAGGGCGAGGCGCGCGAGGTGCTGCTCTTCGCCGACACCTTCAACCGCTACTTCGAGCCCGAGAACCTGCACGCCGCCGTGCGCGTGCTGAACGCCGCCGGCTATTCGGCGCAGGTGGCGAGTGCCGGCGGCCGGCCGCTCTGCTGCGGCCGCACCTATCTGGCGGCGGGCATGGTGGAGGAGGCGCGGGCCGAGGCGCGGCGGACGCTCGCCGTGCTGGCGCAATCCGACGCGCCGGTGATCGGCCTCGAACCCTCCTGCCTGATGACGCTGCGCGACGAATTCCAGGCGCTGCTCCCGGGCCCGGAGACCGAGGCGCTCTCCAGGCGCGCCTTCCTCGTGACCGAGTTCCTGGAGAAGGAAGGCACGCTGCCCGCGCTCAAGCCCGGCGCGCCCGTGGCCCATATCCATGGCCATTGTCACCAGAAGGCCTTTGGCGCGTTCCCTGCCGCGGTGAAGGCGCTCAAGCGCGTGCCGGGCATGGAGGTGAAGCCCATCGCCTCCTCCTGCTGCGGCATGGCCGGCGCCTTCGGCTATGAGGCGAAGAACCTGGAGACGTCGAAGGCCATGGCCGAACTCTCGCTGCTGCCCGCTGTGCGCGCCGCCGCGCCCGGCGAGGTGATCGTGGCCGACGGCACTTCCTGCCGCCACCAGATCGCGGATCTGAGCGGGCGGGAGGCGCTGCACTCCATACGCGTGCTGGACCGCTCGCTGTGAGGGAGATCCTCGACTTCTGGTTCGCCGATGGCCCGGACCAGTTCCGCCAGGCCTGGTTCACCAAGGACGCCGCCTTCGATGCCGAGATCGCGCGCCGCTTCGGCACGCTGGTGGCGCCCGCGCGGGAGGGCACGCTGGATGACTGGGCCGCGACGCCGGAGGGCGCGCTTGCGCTTCTGATCCTGCTGGACCAGTTCCCGCGCAACCTCTTCCGTGGTGCGCCCGAGGCTTTCGCGAGCGATCCGCATGCGCTGGCCCTCGCGCGCCGCGTGGTGCTGGAGCAGCGGCTGGACCTCCGGCTCACGCCCACGCAGCGCGTCTTCCTCTACCTGCCCTTCGAGCACGCCGAATCGCTCGATGCGCAGGACCTCTCCGTCGCGCTCTTCGAGGGGCTGCGCGACTGGCCGGCGCATGCGGCCCCCGGCGGCACCATCGCCTATGCCTGGGCGCATCGCGCCGTCATCGCGCGCTTCGGCCGCTTCCCGCATCGCAACGGCATCCTGGGCCGCGAAAGCACACCGGCCGAGCAGGCCTATCTGGCCCAGCCCGGCGCGGGGTTCTGAGGCAGGGTTTGACCGCGCCGCCGGACCGGGTTCAATGCGGCCGCACAACGTCCAGGACAACGCCATGAAGCTCGTCGGCCGCACCCTCTCCCCCTTCGTCCGCCGCGTCGCGGTGACGCTCGCCGTCTATGGCCTGCCCTATGAGAGCCTGGCGCTCTCCACCGTGACCGATGGCGCGGCGATCAAGGGCTACAACCCGGTCGGCCGCGTCCCCTCGCTGATTCTGGATGATGGCGAGGTGCTGATCGACTCGAGCGCCATCATCGACCACCTGGACGAGCTGGCCGGCGCCGGCGCCCTCATCCCCAGCGCGGGGGCCGAGCGGCGGCAGGTGATGCGCGTGGTGCAGATCGCCCTGGGGGCCGCCGAGAAGGCCGTCGCCGCCTATTACGAAGGCCAGCGCCGGCCCGAGGGGCTGACCTGGTCAGAAGGGCTGGCCAATCTGGAGGGCCAGTTCCTGGGCGGTTTCGCCGCGTTGGAAGCCATGCTGACCGGCGATCACCTCTGCCTCGGCCGCCTGACCCAGGCGGATGTGACCGCGCTCTGCGGCCATGATTTCGCGGCGCGCGTGATGCCGGACCTCATCACCGGCCGATTCCCGCGCCTTTCGGCCCTGGCCGCGCGGCTGAACGCCGACCCCCGGATCGGCGGGACCGCCTTCAAGGGGTGAGGCCGCCCGGCGAATTTTTTCAGCCGGATTAATTGTTTATTAAGCGGAATGACGCAACCGTCACGGGACGGGCGGGCAAACTTGTGCTGCACTGCACAAATTGGGTCTTGAACTCTGACCGAACCCGCGTAGATACGATTTCGTAACGGGAAGAACCGCAAGCACGGCTCCATCAGACCAAGAGGGGCTCGCATGCTTCGTCGTCACTTCATCACCGCCGCCCTGGCCGCGCCGGTGGTGCTTCGCACCCATGCCGCGCGGGCGACCGAACCCGTGGATGTGGAACTGGTCCTCGCCGTGGATGTCTCGCGCTCCGTGGACAATGAGGAGCAGGAGATGCAGATGCGCGGCTATGCCGCCGCCTTCCGCGACCGCCGGCTCGTCGAGGCGATGTCGCGCGGGCCCATCGGCTCCATTGCCTGCACCCTCTTCACCTGGTCCGACTGGAACATCCAGGAGCATCTGGTGCCCTGGATGAAGCTGGACGGCCCCCAGGCCGCCGAGCGCTTCGCCCAGGCGATCGACGCCGCGCCGCGCCGCACGCATCTCTACACCTCCATCTCCGGCGCCATGGACTATGCGGCGAAGCTGTTCGGCCAGGGCTATGAGGGCACGCGCCGCGTGGTGGATATCTCGGGCGACGGCATCAACAATTCCGGCCGCGAGGTGGGGGCGGCGCGCGAGGAGGCGCTGAACCAGGGCATCGTCCTGAACGGCCTCGCCGTGCTCGACCGCACGCCGCCGCCGCCGGGCCTGGGCGCCATGCAGCCGCTCGATGAATATTACCGCGAGCGCGTGATCGGCGGCCCGGGCGCCTTCCTCATGGTGGCCGACGGCTTCGAGAGCTTCGAGCAGGCGGTGCGCCGCAAGATCATCCGCGAGGTGGCGGTCGCGCCCCCGCCCGGCCCGCTGGTCGAACGCGCGACGGTGTGATCAGCCTTCCAGATGGCGGCGCGGCCGGTGCCGCGCCAAGAGCCCGTCCACCGGGCCTGCCACCAGGGCGATGACCCAGAAGGCCGAGGCGACCAGCACGATGGTCGGCCCGCTCGGCACATCGAGGTGGTAGGAGGCGAGCAGCCCCACCAGCGTCGCCGCCACCGCGATGCCCACCGCCGCCAGCACCATGCCCCCGAGCTCCCGCGCCAGGTGCCGCGCCGCGATGGCCGGCAGCATCATCAGCCCCACCGCCATCAGGCTGCCCACCGCCTGAAGGGCCGCGACCAGGTTCAGCACGGCGAGTGCCAGCAGCCCCAGGTGCCAGACGCTGCCGCGCAGCCCGACCGCCTGGGCGAAGCTCGGGTCGAAGCATTCCAGGATGAGCGGCCGCCAGGCGATCGCGAGGAAGGCGAGGGTGGCGGTCGCCGCCCCGCCCATCAGCAGCAGCGCCGCGTCATCCACCCCCAGCACCGAGCCGAAGAGCAACTGCGTGAGTTCGACGGCCGAGCCGCGCCAGGAGATCAGTGTCACACCGGCGGCCAGCGCCGTGAGATAGAGCCCGGTCAGCGCCGCATCCTCGCGCCCGCCCGTGGCCCGCGCCAGCGCCCCCGCGCCGAGGGCCACCACCAGCCCCGCCAGCAGCCCGCCCAGGGCCAGCGCCGGCAGCCAGAGCCCCGCCACCACGAAGCCCAGCGCCACGCCGGGCAGGATGCCATGCGCCAGCACGTCGCCGGTCAGGCTCATCCGCCGCAGCATGAGGAAGACGCCGAGTGGCGGCGCCGAGAGGCTGATGGCCAGGCACCCCACCAAAGCGCGGCGCAGGAAGCCGAATTCGGCGAAGGGCGCGATCAGCGCCTCATAAACCATGGCTCAGGCGGCTTCGCGCTCGCAGAGGGCGGCATCCTCGGCCCAGGCCTCGGACATCATGCGCGCGCGCAGCCGGTTCTCGGCCGAAAGCACCGTCTCGGTGGCGCCCACGGCCACGGCCTCGCGCGCCAGCAGCAGCGTCTCGGGGAATTCACGGCGGACGAGGTCGAGGTCGTGCAGCACGGCGAGGATGGTCCGCCCCTCGCCATGCCAGCGGCGCATCACGCCCAGAAGGTCGGCCGCGGTGCGGGCATCCAGCGCGTTGAAGGGCTCGTCCAGCAGGATCACCGGCGCGTCCTGCAGCAGCAGCCGGGCGAAGAGCACGCGTTGGAACTGCCCGGCCGAGAGCGAACCCACCGGCCGGCGCGCGAAGCCATGCAGCCCCACCGCATCCAGCGCCGCCTCGATCCGCTCGGGTCTCGGCGTCGCCGCGAAGGCGCCGCTTTCGCCCCAGAGGCCGAAGAGCACGGCATCCCGGCAGGTCAACGGAAAGGCGCGGTCCAGCATGGCCTGCTGCGGCAGCAGCGCGACCTCACCGGGCGCGAAGCCCGCGACGCGGCCCTCGGCCGGCTTGTGCAGGCCGGCGATGGCGCGCAGCAGGCTCGACTTGCCGGCGCCATTGGGCCCGACCACGGCCATCAGGCCGCCCGGCTTCAGGGCGAAACTGACATGATGCACGGCGGGGTGCCGCCCATGCGTGACGGTGAGGTTCTCGACCTGGAGCGCGGGGCGGCTCATGCGGTGAGGGCCCAGGCGATGGCCAACCAGAGGCCCGTGACGATCCCCGCCGCCCAGCCAAGGCGCAGCCGGGCCGAAGCCGCGAGATCGAGGGGGTGGGTCCAGTCGGGCATGATGTTATCCCATAACATGAGCGCCCCGCCGCGCCAATGCATTCGCGCCCGCGCATGGCTGGGTCCCGCCTGCGGGCTTTGCTGATTCCCCTGCGCGCCATCCCCCCCTATGAACACCCGCATGGCCCATACCGACGATGATCTGCGCCGCGCCCTCGCGCGGCATCGCGCCTTCGCCACCTTCCTCCTGGTCCTGATGGGGGGCCTGGTCTGGCTGGCCTATCAGCTTCCGCCCAGCTTCGGGGCCGATCTGCTGGCCGCCTCCGCCAAGGCGGGCGTGGTCGGCGGCCTCGCCGACTGGTTCGCGGTGACGGCGCTGTTCCGCCGCCCGCTCGGCCTGCCCATCCCGCACACCGCCATCATCCCGCGCCAGAAGGAGCGGCTGGGCCAGGGCCTCGGCCGCTTCGTGGCCAACCACGTCTTCACCGAGGCGGAGGTGAAGCGCACCATCGCCCGGCTCGACGTCGCCGGCATCCTGGCCGGCTTCCTGGCCGACCGCGAGGCGTCGCGCCCCGCCGCCCAGGCGCTGGCCGCCGCCCTGCCGCGGCTGCTCGTCACGCTGGAGGATGGCCGGGCCCGGCGCCTCCTCTCCCGCCTGTTGCCGCGCGTGGCGGGCGGGCCGGGGGCCGCGCCCGTCGTCGCCCGCGCGCTGCGCAGCCTCATCGCCGGCGGCCAGCACCAGGCGGTGTTCGATGTCGCTCTCGCCCAGCTCAAGACCATCCTGCTCGCCAAGCAGGAGGAGCTGCGCGAGGCCATCAAGCGCCGCGTGCGCGAGACGGGCGGCGCCGTCGTCGGCTGGGCGGCCGGCGCCTATGTGGCGGATCGCGTCCTGGCCGTGCTGAACGCCGAGCTCGACAAGCAGGAGCCGGGCGACAGCGAGCTGCGCCAGGCCTTCGAGGCCTGGATCGACGCCGAGATCACCCGCCTGGAGACCGAGCCCGAGCGCGCCGCGGCCCTGGGTGCGGCCATCCGCCGCGCGTTGTCCCACCCCACCGTGACGGACTGGCTGGGCGATGCCTGGGCCCGCTTGCGCGGCGCGCTGGCGGCCGATGCGGTGAACCCCAATGGCCGCACCGTGGCCATCCTGGAAGGGGCGCTCGCCAATGCCGGGCAGTTCCTGGCCGAGGATGCGGCGGCGCGGCGCAAGCTGAACGCGGCGGTGGAGGGCACGCTCGCCACGCTCCTGCCCTCGGCGCAGCAGCGTCTGTCCGATTTCATCGCCGGCGTGGTGAAGGGGTGGGACACGAAGGAAGTGACCGAGAAGATCGAGCTGCGCGTGGGCCGCGACCTGCAATTCGTGCGCGTGAACGGCACGCTGGTGGGGGCCCTGGCCGGGGGTGGTCTTTATCTGCTCATCTCCTGGCTCACGGGGGGACGGGTGATCCATTGAAACCGCTGAAATCCTTCGACGAGCTCACCGTCGGGCAACGCTTCGCCTTCGGGCAATTCTCGCTCAGCGAGGCCGAGATCATCGCCTATGCCGAGAAATTCGACCCCCAGCCCTTCCACACCGACCCCGTCGCCGCGAAATCCGCCCCTCTCTTCGGCGGGCTGGTGGCGAGCGGCCTGCACACCATGGGCGCCTGCTTCGGCCTCATCCTGGGCAGCGGCATCTTCCGCGAGGTGAGCCTGGGCGGCAGCGAGATCACCACCAAATGGCCCGCGCCGCTCCGCCCGGACGAGTCGGTGGCGGTAGAGAGCATCGTGGCCAGCCTCAAGCCCTCCCGCTCGCGCCCGGAGCTGGGGGTGGCGGTGTTCCGCCACATCGGCACGCGCCTCGCCGATGACATCATGGTCATCGAAATGACGGCGACGCATTTTTTCAAGCGCTGACAGGCGGGTTACAAATTTTTCCTTCCGTCGATCGCAGGCATTCGCCCGTTGTTGCGCGTCATGTGGCATGCTTTGTTCAGCATGCACTGGATCATGCCGCGCCCGCTCAGGCCGCATGCGACAGCCGCCTGCAACGTGATCGCGAAGGCGGGGAGAATCCCGCCCGACACAACGGAGAAGAAGATGAAGCGCCGCACCCTCCTTGCCCTTCCCATGGGCCTGCCCCTGCTTTCGGCCTGCGCCTCGGTGGATGCCGAGCAGACGACCATCCTGCGCGGCGTGATCGAGACGGTGGACCAGACCTCGCGCGAGGTGCTGGTCCGCGGCAATGCCGGCGCGCAGTCCGGCGGCCTGCTGACCATGATCGCCGGCCGGGGCGTGACCCGCTTCAACCAGCTCCGCGCGGGCGACAACGTCACGGTCGTGTATTTCCAGGCCCTCGTGGCCCGCGCCGCCCGCCCGCTCTCCAGCGCGCCGCCCGCCACCGCGAGCTTCACCGCCGAGCGTGACGCCGCCCGCCCGGGTGGCGAGGTGACGCGCGTGCGCAGCGGCCGCGTGACCATCACGGCGGTGGACAACGCGACCAGCACGGTCAGCTTCACCGGCCCCGGCGGCCTGAACCGCACGGTGACCGCCACCAACCCGGATATCCGGCGCTTCATCAGCCAGCTCCGCGTGGGCGAGCAGGTGGACATGACCTATGAAGAGGCGCTGGCCATCGAAATCACCCCGATGCGGTGATTGCATGCCGACAGGGGCGGGGCATTGACGCCCCGTCCCTTCGGACATGAAGTGCGGGGATGCCTCGCATTCTCACGCTCGCCGGTGCGCAGACCGGCCCCATCCAGCGCGCCGACAGCCGCGCCCACACGCTCGACCGCCTGATCGCGCTGCTCGAATCCGCGGCGAAGCAGGGCGCCCAGCTCGTGGTCTTCCCCGAGCTGCCGCTCACCACCTTCTTCCCGCGCTGGTTCATCGAGAGCACGCAGGAGCTCGACACCTATTTCGAGCGGGCGATGCCCAACCCCAATTGCCAGCGCCTCTTCGACCGCGCGCGCGAGCTGCGCGTGGGCTTCCACCTGGGCTATGCCGAGCTCACGCCGGAAGGGCAGCGCTTCAACTCCGCCATCACGGTGGGGCCGGACGGGCAGATCCTCGGCAAGTATCGCAAGGTGCACCTGCCGGGCTCCGTCGAGCCGCGCCCCGGCGCGCGCTTCCAGCAATTGGAAAAGCGCTATTTCGAATATGGCGACCTCGGCTTCCCCGCCTTCCGCGGCCCCGCCGAGTGGCACCGCGCCATCATGGGCATGCTGATCTGCAATGACCGCCGCTGGCCCGAGGGCTGGCGCTGCTACGGGCTGCAGGGCGTGGAGGTCATGGTGATGGGCTACAACTCCGCCGCCTATGACCCCAATGGCGGCGAGAGCGAGAGCGCCGAACTGCGCACCCAGCATTCCACCATGTCGGTCCAGGCCAATGCCTACATGAACGCGACCTGGGCGGTCGCCGTCGCCAAGGCGGGCAATGAGGATGGCTCGGGCCTGATCGGCGGTTCCTGCATCGTCAGCCCGAACGGCATCATCGTGGCCCAGGCGAAGACGCTGGGCGACGAGGTGATCCTGGCCGAGGCGGATCTGGATGACTGCCTGCAGGGCAAGGAGAAGATGTTCAACTTCGCCCAGCATCGGCGGCCCGAGCATTATCGGCGCATCGTCGAGCAGGTCGGCGCCGAGCCGCCTCCGTAATTTTTTCCGCCCTCAGACGCGTCACGCCGGAGGCGTGCATTCGGCACGACGCGCGCGCTCCGCACGCTTGGCTTCGCCGCGCGACGGGTGCGGTGGGCCATGAGGTCAGTTGGGCGGCGCCGGCCGCCTTGCGGCCGGAAGGTTCTGGGAGGTTCACTCGCCCTCAGACGCCGCCCGCGCGCTACTCCACCAGCAGCACCGGCTCCGGCAGCGTCGCCCATTCCTCGTCCCGCGCCTTCTCCCCCGTGCTCCACATGAGGATGGCGAAGCGGCCCGGGCGGTCCAGCACGCGCAGCGGGTGGTGCCAGCTGCCCAGGTGGTAGTTCACCGCCTGGTCGCCGCGCGCGAGGAAGGCACGCAGCCCAGCCATGTCCGGCGCGCCGTCGCGGTCGGGCGCCACCATCACCACCCAGCGCGCCACATCCATCGGCACGAAACATTGGGAGGAGCGGTTGTGCCGCTCCATCTGCGTCGCCAGCAGCGGCAGCGCCACGGGCTCCGCATGGTTGAAGGCGAGGCCCGGAAGTGTGGCCCCATCGCGCGCCACCAGCGTCTCGCCCAGCGCCGGCCGGGCGCCGAGGGCGGGCGGGTCCATCACGTCGCCGAAGGGGCGGAAGGCCTCGGCCGTCAGCGGTTGCAGGCGCAGCGTGCGGGGCATCAGCGGGCGCCCTCGGCATAGAGCGTCGTCAGCCCCGGCTCGTAGCCGGTCAGCCCGCGCGCCCGGTGTTGCCGGCGCGTGGGTGCCAGGCCGGCCAGCGCCGCCGCCAGCCGCACGCCAGCCGCCGTGCCATCCACCAGCGGCACTGGCACATCCGCCGCCAGTTCCGGCGCGAGACCGGCGAGCGGCCCGCCGGCCAGGATCACCACCTCCGCCCCGTCCTGCTCGATGCTGGCGCGGCAGAGCTCGAGGATCATGTCCCGCCGCTCCTCCGCCACCCGCCCCGGATCGCCCGCGAAGGCCGGGCCCATGCGGAAGCCGGCGCAGCGATGGGCCAGGCCCGCATGCTCCAGGCAATCCACGAACATGGGCTTGAGTGCGGCCGTGAAGCTCACGATGCCGAAGCGTCGCCCCAGCATGCAGGCGGCGTGGAAGGCGGCCTCGCTGATCCCCACCACCGGCACGTCGAACAATTCCCGCGCTGCCTCCACGCCCGGGTCACCGAAGCAGGCGACGACGGCGGCATCGAACTCCCCGCGCCGCGCGGCCAGCGCCGCCACCGTCGCCGGCCCCGCCACCGACCAATCCGCGCGCGTCACGATCAGCGGCAGGCCGAAGGGGGCGCTCACCGACTCGACGCTGCAGCCGGGGGGCAGGGCGGCCTCCGCCGCGCGGGCGATGCGCGCCGTGACGGAATCCGTGGTGTTGCTGTTCACGACGAGGATGCGGCAGGTCATGCGGAGGTCCTGATCCAGTGGTGGCCGAGGTGCGAGAAATGCGGTTATCCTAGCCCCCGATGGCTCCCGACACCCAGGCCCCCGGCATGACCCAGACCGCGAGCGATCCGCCCGCGCCGCGCCCCCAGGCGCGCGTGAAGCTGCTCGGCCGCATCGGCACGCGCGCGGCGCTCATCCTGGCGCTGATGTTCTCGGTCCTGGCCTTCCTCGCCGCCAATTCGCTCTTCATGCTGACGCGCCAGGGCGCCATCATCGAGCAGATGGGCGTGCGCGACCGCGCCGCGATCGAGGCGGTGGACGATTTCTCGAACGACGTGGCCGATTTCGCCCAGGCCTTCGCCGCAGTGCTCGCCGGCGTGCTGCCGCCCACCGTCACCGCGCCGCGCATGGTCCGCAACGCGGCCGGCATCACCGAGAGCTTCAACCTCCTCTTCGGCATCGTGGGCGACAGGATGGACAGCGTGGTCGCCGCCGCCGCGCAGGACATGGCCGCCCGCCTGCCCGACCTCGGCGAGCGCGTGCGCGACGCCTTCGCCCGCCGCGCGCGGGACCAGTACGCGCCGCTCCAGGAGGAGTGGCTGGACATGGTGGTGGCCTTCAACAACCTCGCCAGCCGCGCGCGCGCCATTACCAAGGCCGATGCGGACGCCAACCTCGCCACCGCGCGCGCGCTACAGGAGGAGGGGCGGAAATACACCTACATCGCCGCCGGCATCGGCCTGCTCGGCCTTGGCTTCGTCTGGTTCGTGCTGGTGCTGCTGACGGCGCGGCCGCTCTCGCGCCTGGCCGTCTCCATGCAGCGCCTCGCGCGCGGCGATGCGGAGGTGGAGATCCCGGGCGGCGGCCGCTCCGACCAGGTGGGCGAGATGGCGCGCGCCGTGGAAGTGTTCAAGACGAATCTCGCCAACTCCAACCGCCTCATGGAGCAGGCGCTGGAAGGCGCGCGCCGCACCGCCGTCGTCACCAACCAGGCGAGCCAGGCGATCGGCCAGGTGAGCGAGGGCGCCATGACCCAGCTCGCCGAGCTGCGCGAGGTCTCGGACGCGCTCTCCCACACCGCGGATGCGGTCGCCGATGTCGGCCGCAGCACGCAGCAGGCGCGTGACACGGCGAGCCGCGCGCAGAGCCTGCTGGGCGAGAGCCTGGAGAAGGTGCGCCAGCTGATCGAGACGGTGGATGCGGTGGGCGACGACACGGAGCGCGTGACCCGCATCGCCGGCACCATCGCGAAGATCGCCACCCAGACGAACATCCTCGCGATCAACGCCGCGATCGAGGCGGCGCGCGCGGGCGAGCACGGCCGCGGCCTGGCCGTGGTGGCCGAGGAAGTCCGGGCACTCGCCGCCAACACCGAGGCGCTGGCGCAGGAGATCGCCGATGTCGTGCTCGCCGCCGGCCGCCGCACGCGCGAGGGGGCGGGCACCGCCGCCGCCGTGGGCGTGGCGATGGACGGCTTCGAGCAGCTGACGGGCGAGAGCGCGCGTCTCGCCGCCGCCATCGCGGTGGCGATGGAAGAGCAGCAGACCACCGTCGCCTCGCTCGATGAGCGTGTGGCGACGCTGACCCGCATCGGCCAGTCCAACGCCACCGCCGCCGAGGAAATCACCGTGACCATGATCGATCTCTCCCGCCTCGCGGCGGAATCCCGGCGCGCCGTGGAGAGCATGGCGGTCCGCCCGGCATGAGCGCCGCGATCCCGGTGGCGCCCCAGATCCTCGTGGTGGATGACAGCAGCTTCAACCGGCTGCTGCTGAAGCGCCGCCTCGCCGAACTCGGCTATCCCGAGCCCGCGATGGCCACCAATGGCGTGGAGGCGCTGGCCGCCATCGCGGCGCAGCCCTTCGACGTGGTCCTGCTCGACCTCGAAATGCCCGAGCTGGACGGCATCGGCGTGCTGGAGCGGCTGCACGGCCGGGGCAATGCGCCGCCGGTCATCGTCATCTCCGCGCAGACCGAGATGTCGGGCGTGATCCGCTGCATCGAGCTGGGGGCCGAGGACTACCTGCCCAAATCCTTCGACCCGCCGCTGCTGCGCGCGCGCCTGCAGGCGGTGCTGGAGAAGAAGCGCCTGCGTGACCTCGCCGCCGAGCGGCTGCACGCGCTTGAGACGGAGCTGGAGAGTGCCAGGCGCGCCCAGCTCTCCCTCGTGCCCAGCGATTTCAAGGCGATCTCGCGTGGCCGGATCACCGTCGCCGCCCATATGGAGCCGGCGCGCGAGGTGGGGGGTGACCTCTACGACATGCAGTGGATCGGGCCCCGGCACCTCATGTTCGTGGTGGCCGATGTGGCGGGGAAGGGCGCTTCCGCCGGCCTGACCATGGCGCGCAGCCTGGGCCTCATCCGCGCCGGCATGCAGATGGCGGCCAGCCGGGGCGAGGTGCCCGACCCGGCCGACCTGATGGCGCTCGCCAATGGGGACCTGGCCGCCAACAACCCGGAGATGACCTTCGTGACGGCGGCGCTGGCCATCCTGGATGCCGAGACGGGCGAGGGGCGCATCTGCGTGGCCGGGCATGAGCCCGCGCTGCGGCTCTCGACGCAGGGTGTCACGGTGATGGACGGCTTCAAGATCCAGCCGCCGCTCGGCATCATGGAGGACCTGCCCTATGCCAGCGCGCCCTTCACCCTCGCCCCCGGCGAGGCGATGCTGCTGCTGAGCGATGGCGTGACCGAGGCGCATGACCCCGACAAGGCGCTCTTCGGCAAGGAGCGGGTGCTGGCGGCCCTGGGCCAGGAGGCCGAGCCCGCCGCCGCCATCGCGGCCCTGCTGCGGGAGGTGGCGGGTTTCGTGCGGGACGCGCCGCCCGCCGATGACGTGACGGTGCTGGCGGTGCGCTACGCCGGATAGGCGGCGGGCAGGGTGCCCTCCAGGCTGTCGGGCTCCAGCAGCAGCACCGGCTCGCCATTGCCCAGCACGCCGACGCCGCCCACGCCCGGGGTGCCGGCCAGCGCCGGATGCAGCGGCTTCAGCAGCAGGTCCGTCCGGCGCCCCACGCGCTCCACCGCCAGCGCCAGCGGCCCCACCGGGCGGCGCACCAGCACGATGGCGCTGCTCTCGGCGGGCGGCAGGTGCAGCACGGCCTCCAGCGTGGTGATGGCCTGGCCGGGCGAGACCTGCTCGGGCCGGATCACGGATTCCACGCGGCCGGCCGGCAGCGCATAGGGCTGGCCGCCCGCCTCCACCAGCAGCACCGGCTGCATCGCCGCCGTCAGCGGCAGGTCCAGCACGAAGCGCGTGCCCTGGCCGGGCCGGCTTTCCACGCGCACCGACCCCCCCGCGCGCCGCGCCGCATCCTGCACCACATCGAGGCCGACGCCGCGGCCCGAGGTCTCGCTGATCGCCTCGCGCGTCGAGAAGCCGGGCAGGAAGAGCAGGGCGTGGATCTCCTCCTGTCCCATCCGGGCGGCGGCCTCGGGCGTGATCAGCCCGCGCGAGAGGGCGCGCGCCAGCACCGCCTTCTCGTCAATGCCGCGCCCATCGTCGGAGAAGCTGAGCACGAGGCGCCCGGGCAGGCGCTCGGCCACCAGCAGCAGCCGCGCGGTGGCCGGCTTGCCCAGCGCGATGCGCTCCTCCGCCGTCTCGATGCCGTGGTCCACCGCGTTGCGGACCAGATGCAGCAGCGGATCGGCCAGCAGGTCGGACAGCGAGCGGTCCATCTGGACCTCCTCGCCCACCACCTCGAGCGCCACCTGCTTGCTCTGCGCCTCGGCCGTCGCGCGCAGCACGCGGGGCAGGCGCATGGCGAGCGTCGCGAAGGGGGTGACGCGCAATTCGAGCACCGCCTCGTCGAGCTGACCGAGCGCGATGGAAAGCCGGCCTTGCGCGCGTTCGGCGGCGCCCGTCGCCGCGCGCAGCCGTTCCACCGCGCCGGCCAGCCGCGCGGCGGTGGCGGGCGGCAGCGTGGCCTGGAGGGCCGCCAGCTCCTCGAAGGCGGCGCGGGCCTGGGGGGCGGCGATCGCCTCGCCCAGCGAGAGGGCCGCGGCGCGCAGCTCGGCCTCCAGCGCGATCACCGCGTCAATGCGGTCCTGCCGGACGCGCATGGTGGGGGCGGGTGGCGGCGCATCGGCGGCGGCGAGGTCGGTGAGCGCGCCGCCATCGGGGTCGGCCTCGGCACGCAGCGCCGCGAGTTCGCCGGGCGGCAGGTCGCTCGCCAGGAAGATGTCCAGCGCCTCGGGCGGGCCGGAGCTGCCCAGCACCTCGCCGACGCGGGCCAGGAAGGGCTCGGCGATCGACTCGGCGGTGGGCAGGGGCCCAAGGCGCAGGCGCCAGATGCGCCGGCCCGCCGCCATGGCGGCGGCGGCGCGGGCATGGGCCGAGGGCGGCAGGGCGGCGGCGAGGCTCGGCGTCAGTGGGGGCGGCGCGGGGCGCAGCGTCTCGGCGAGCGGCGCGAGGCTGGGCGCGGCCAGGAGCGTGGCGAAGGCGGCGCGCGATTCCGCGAGGCGCTGCGCCGGCGCCTCGCCCGGCCGGGCGGCGAGGTCCTGGATCTGCCGGGCCAGCAGCTCGGCCTGCTCCTCGCCCAGGGCATCGGCGGCGGCGGCCAGGGTGCCGGCCGCTTCCGCCAGGGCGCGGCGCGGGCCGGAGAGGGCCAGCCGCGTCGCCTCGGCCTGGGCGCGCAGGTCGCCCATCAGGCGCGGCACCGCCTCGCCGGGCTGGAGCAGCATCAGCGCGCGGCGCAGCCGGCCGAGGGCGGCGAGCGGGTCCGCCGCGCCGGGAATGGCCTCCAGCAGCGCGGCGAGGCGCGGCAGGGAGCCCTCCCGCGCCAGGGTGGCCAGGCGCGTGGCGCGCTGCGGCTCCGCCTGCAGGCGCGGCAATTCATCCACGAGGCGGGAGGCGAGGGTGGCCCGCAGCGGGTCCTCGCCCGCGGCAGGGGCGGCGCTGGGGGCGGCGGGCGCGGGCCGCCCCTCGGCGAGCGCGCCGAGGCGGGCCAGCAATTCTGCCGGCGGCGGCTGGTCCTGCCGGCGCTCCAGCAGCGCCAGGCGCTGGCCGCGCAGCGCATCCACGGCGGCCAGCAGCGCCGCCCGCACCGGCGGGCCGAGCGCGAGCCGCCCGGCGCGGGCCAGGCCCAGCACATCCTCCGCCTTGTGCGCCAGCGTGCCGATGCCATGCGCGCCGATGGCCGACGACATGCCCTTCAGGCTGTGCATGGCGCGGAACAGCACATCCACCTGGCCGTCGCCGGCCAGGCCGGTTTCCAGCGAATCCAGGTGCTCGGCCGTCTCGGCCGCGAATTCTTCCCAGAGGGGATCGTCGGCTTCCATCGCCTCAGGCCGCCAATCCGGTCGCTTCGCGCAGCGTGGCCAGGAGCTCGGCGCCGCTGCGCTCGGCGAGATCGGGCGAGAGCGCGCCGGAGGGCTTGGCGACCGCCGCCCAGGCGCCGCGCCGCAGCACCTCCAGCGCCGCCGGGCTGCCCGGATGCGCGGCGGAGGAGACCACCACCACCTGCCCATGGCCGGAGAGCGTCCATTCGGCGAGGAAGCCCAGGCCGTCCAGCCCCGGCATTTCGAGGTCGAGCAGGGTCAGCTCCGGCTGCAATTCGGCCTGGGCGATCAGGCCGGCCGCGCCGTCGCCCGCCTCGCCCACCACATGGAAGCGCGGATCACCCGCGAGGATGCCGCGGAGCAAGCGGCGCATCATGGCGCTGTCATCCACGATGAGGGTGCGCACGGGGCCGCGCTCGGCCGGTGGCGCCGGGGCTTCCGGCACGGGCTCCCCGGCCTCCGGGGGGGCGCTGCCGAAGGCCGCGAGCGCGGGCGCGGCGGCGGTCAGCTCGGCCAGCGCCTCGCTCTCGCCGAGCGCCCGCAGCCGGGCCTGGAGGGGGGCGATCTCCATGCCATCCGCCATGGCCTGCATCTGCGCGAGGAGGCGCTGCGCGGCGGGCAGATCCGCCGCCGCCGCCAGCGCGGCGCAGAGGGGGGCGAATTCCTCGCGGAAGGCGGCCAGCAGCTCCTCGTCCATCACGCCCTCCACATCCCCCGCAGCCTGAGGCCCAGCCCCTCGGGCGAATGCGCCTCGGCCCCGCCCAGGCGCGAGCTTGCCGCCTCCGGCATGCCGGCGACAACCGAAGTCTCGCTGCTCTGCACCAGGATGCGCCCGCCTTCCTCGGCGAGCGCCGCCGCCCCCGCCGCGCCGTCCTGGCCCATGCCGGTCAGCACCACGCCGCAGGCGGGCAGGGCGAGCAGGGCGGCCGAGCGGAACAGCAGGTCGGCCGAGGGATGGACCGGCGCGCCGGTGGGGGCCAGGCGCAGCGCGATGCCGCCGCCGGCCCGCAGCAGCACGCCATCGGTCGGCAGCAGCGTGGCCTGGCCCGGTGCGACCGGCGCGCCGCTGGTGGCGACCACCACGGGCCAGCCGGCACGGCGCGTGAGCAGCGTGGCGAGTTCGGGGGCCAGCCCATCGGGCATGTGCTGGGCGATCAGAACCGGCACGGGCAGGGGCCCGCTTGCCGCCAGAAGTGCCGCCAGCGCATCGGGCCCGCCGGTGGAGGCCGCGATGAGCACGAGCGGCGGCGGCGCTTCCGGCGCCGCGGGGCACGCGGGGCGCAGGGCGGCTTCGGCGGGCGCGCGCCGCTGCCCGGCCCAGTGGCGCAGGCGCCCGCGCAGCGCCTGGTCGAGATGGCCGAGGTCGAGCCCGCCCAGCCCCGCCTCCTTGCTGATGTAGTCGGAGGCACCCGCCGCCAGGGCCGCGATGGCGGCCGGGCTGTCATCCTGCGTGTGCTGGCTCACCATGATGATGGCGGGCGGGTGGGGCAGGGCCATGATGCGCCGCGTCGCCTCGATGCCGCCCAGCACGGGCATCTCCACATCCATCGCCACCACGGCCGGGTTGTGTTGGCGCACGGCGGCGATGGCGGCCTCGCCATCCGCCGCCTCGGCCACCACGCGGAGGTCGCCATCGGCCTCGATGATGCGGCGCAGCGCCATCCGCATGAAGGCGCTGTCATCCACCACCAGCACAGGGATGGGCGGGCTCACAGCGCGCCGAACCGGTGCGGGGCGAGGATGGGCACGGGCACGCCGCCCAGCCGCGCGAAGGCCGCGACCAGCCCGTCGCGCTGGGCGAGCGGCGCGACGTCGGCCGCCGGCAGGGCGCGCACGCCGCCGATCTGCTCCACCGCCACCAGCACCTCGGGCCAGAGGGCGAGGCGGATCAGCGGCGCGGCCCCGGATGCCAGCGCCGGGCGGCCGCCCAGCACCAGCCCGCCATCCAGAACCGGCAGCACCGCGCCGCGATGCGCGACGAGACCGGCGAGCCCCTGGCGCGGCGTGGGCAGGGGTTGCGTGGCCGGCAGCACCGCCACCACGGATTCCGCCGGCAGGGCCAGCTCCATTCCCGCCGCCTGGAACATGACGAGGCGCCGTTGCGGCACGGGCGGCTGCGCCTCCGCTTCCACGGCGGCGGGCGCGAAGGCCAGGGCCGCCGCCGCCTCGGGCGAGGCGAGCCAGGCCTGGAAGGCGCGCGCGGCGGCGATGGCGGGCCCGGCCTCGATCCGCGCGGCGGGCAGGCCGAAGCGCCGCCCGCCCTCGCGCAGCACCAGCAGCAGGCCGGGCGCTTCCTCCACCGGGGCGGGCTGGCCGGCGACGAAGCCCGTCTCCAGCACCAGCACCGGCGCGCCATCGGCCTCGGCGAGGCCCGCGACGCCGGGTGCCGCGCCGGGCAGCGGGCGGAGCGGCGGCATGGCGTTGATGTGCTCGGCCAGCGCCGAGGGGATGGCAAGCGCCACGCCGCCCAGCGAGAGATGCAGCGCGGCGAGGCCCATCGCCCGCCGGGGCGGCGGCATGGGGGCGGCGGCGGCGAGGCGCGGCGGGGCGGGGGTGGGCGGACGCGGCGGCGCATCATCCCGCCGGGCCTCGCCCTCGGCCATGGTGAACCAGCCGCCGCCAGGGAGCGGATGGCGGCTCATGCCGGCTTGATCCAGACGGATTCGCCCTGGGCCAGCAGGCCGGGTGGCGCGCGGTCGGTCGGGCCCAGCGCGAGCACGCCGCCCGGCCGCAGCGCGGTCGCCAGCGCGGCCGTGACCCGGGCGCGCGCCGCATCGGTCAGGTAGATCAGCACATTGCGGCAGAAGATCACGTCGAAGCCCGGCGCCGTGCCGAAGCCGTCCAGCAGGTTGGCGCGGTGGAAGGCGAGGCTGCGGCGCAGCGCGGGATGAAGGCGGGGCGCGCCATCGGCCCCCGCGAGCCAGGGACGCAGCGCCTCCGGTACCAGCCCCAGGGGGTCGCCCAGGCCCGGCGCGATCACGCCGGCCGAGGCGCTCTCCAGCGCCGGGCGGCAGAGATCGAGGCCCTGGATCTCAAGCCCCGTGCCCGGTGCATCGGCCATGGCGTGATGCGCCTGGGCGGCCAGGGTGAAGGCCTCCTCCCCCGTGGCACAACCGGCCGAGAGCATGCGCAGCGGCCGGTCCTCGGCCCGGGCGCGGGTCAGATTCGCGGGCAGCAGCGCGCCCACCAGATCGGCCTGGGGCGGGTGGCGGTAGAGCCGCGTCTCCTGCACCGTCACCGCATCGAGCAGCGCGGCCCAGGCGGGGTCTTCCGGATGCGCGGCGCGCGGGTCGCAGGCGGCGACGAGGGGGGCCGCGCGCTGCAACCGCGCCGTGAGCACGGGGGAGGGGGCGAGGCCCGCCAATTCCCCGAGCGCCGCCAGCACGGCCTCCTGCTGGCCGGTCCCTGTCGCGACGGCGGCGGTGCCGCGCGCCATCTTCAGCCGGCGGCGGCTTCCGCGCGGGTGGCGAAGGCCGGGATGATCTTGTCGAAACCGCTGATCTCGAACACCTCGCGCACCGGCGCCTGCAGGCCCACCACGGCGAAGTTCGCCCCCGTGGCCTTGGCCTGCTTCGCCGCCTTCAGCAGCACGCGCAGCCCGGCGGAGGAGACGTAGCGCACCTCGGAGAGGTCGGCGATCACGCTGCCCTTCTCCAGCATGGCGAGCAGGCGCGTCTCGGTCAGACCGGCCGTGGCGGTGTCCAGCCGGCCGTCGAGGATGGCCACGGCCTTGCCGCCTTCCTGGGTTTCGGTGATCTCCATCAGCGCAGTCTCCTTGAAGTGAACCTGCCGCGCGTCGGCGCGGCCCATAGTGGGAAGGCTAGCCGAGAATGCGGCAAAGCCCAAAGCGGGGCCGTTCAGCCCAGCGGCAGCGCGCAGGAGAGGCGGTTCAGCCCGGCCTCGCGCTCATAGCGCGCATCCTGCGTCATCTCGCGCACCAGGTGCACGCCAAGCCCGCCGATGTCGCGGTCCTCGACGGAGGCGCCGGTATCGGGCGCGGCGCGGGCGAGCGGGTCGTATTCCGGGCCGTCATCCTCGATGGCGATGGCCAGCGCGCCGGCGCCGGGCGTCACGCGCAACTCGAAGAAGCTGGCGCCGGTCGCGTGCATGGCGACATTGGCCGCGATCTCCTCCGCCACCAGGTTGAGGCGGGCGGCGATGCCGGGCGACAGCTCGGCCTCCTCCGCATAGGCTTCCAGCGCGTCGAGCAGGGTGCTCACGCTGTCCAGGCTCGCCGGCAGGCGCAGGTGAAAAGGCGGCGTTTGCAAGCTTGGCCTTCCTCGGATGCTTTCCCCCGCACCATACCGGGTTTGCGGCCGCGCTGAATACCTCCGCCTCGCGGTGTTTGACTCGCCCGCCCGCGTGGCCGGATGCTGCCGGCAAAATGGAGGAACCCATGAACGACGCCCTGCCCATGGCGGAGGTCGCCACACCGGCCGAATTCGCATCCTATCTGGATGGCATCGAACGCCTGGTGCGGGAGAGGCTGATCCCGGCCGAACCTCGCCTGGAAGGCCAGGAGACGCTCCCGGAAGACCTGACGCAGCTGCTGCGGCAGGCGGGCCTCTTCGGCATCTCGATGCCGACGCGCTGGGGCGGCCTCGGGCTGACCATGGAGCAGCAGGTGCGCGTGATGTTCGAGGTGACGCGCGCCAGCAGCGTCTTCCGCGCGCGCTTCTCCACCACCATCGGCCTCGGCTCCCAGCCCATCCTCTACAACGGCACGGATGCGCAGCGCGCCGAATGGCTGCCGCGCATGGCGAGCGGCGAGGTGACGGCCGCCTTCTGCCTGACCGAGCCCGAGGCCGGCAGCGATGCCGGCGGCGTCCGCACCATGGCCGTACCGGACGGCGCGGACTACGTGCTCAACGGCAGCAAGCGCTACATCACCAATGCGCGCCAGGCCGACGTGCTCATCGTCATGGCGCGCACCGCCGCCGGCACGCGCGATGCCGCCGGCATCTCCGCCTTCATCGTGCCGGCGAAGACGCCGGGCGTCAGCTTCGGCCCGGCCGACCGCAAGATGGGCCAGGATGGCAGCGCCACGAGCGAGGTCTTCTTCAACGATGCGCGCGTGCCGGCCGAGAACCTGATCGGCGGGCGCGAGGGCGGCGGCTTCAAGACCGCCATGCGCGGCATCAACCATGCGCGGCTGCATGTGGCCGTCACCTGCGTGGGCCAGGCGCAGCGCCTGATCGAGGAGGCGCTGTTCCATGCGATGAACCGCCGCCAGTTCGGCCAGCCGCTCGCCGAATTCCAGCTCGTCCAGGCCAAGCTCGCCGACATGCGGGCCGAGACCCAGGCGGCGCGCAGCATGATCCTGGAAACCGCCCGTGCCTTCGACGCGGCGGGCGAAGCGCAGGGCCCGATCATCGCCGATATCGCCTGCTGCAAACTGTTCGCCTCCGAGATGGTGGGCCGCGTGGCGGACCATGCGGTGCAGATCCATGGCGGCGCGGGCTGGATGCGCGGCACGGTGGTGGAGCAGTTCTACCGCGACGTGCGGCTCTTCCGCATCTTCGAGGGGGCGTCGGACGTACAGCGCCTGCTCATCGCGAAGGACATGATCAAATCATCCATGGGGGGAGCGTGAGCATGAAGCGCCGCACGCTGTTGGCGGGCCTCGCGCTCCCGGCGCTGGCCCAGGCCCAACCCGCCCAGATGCGGATCGTCAGCCCCTATACGCCGGGCGGCGCCTCGGACACGCTCTCGCGTTTCGCGGCGCAGGCGATCACCGAGGCGATGGGTGTTCCCGTCGTCGTCGAGAACCGGCCCGGCGCGGGCGGCAATCTGGGTGCGGAATTCGTGGCGCGCGCGCCGAATGACGGCAGCACCTGGCTCACCATCGCGGCCGCCCACGCGGCCAACGTGACCCTCTACCGCCGCCTGCCCTTCGACGTGGTGCGGGATTTCGTGCCCGTCTGCGTCGTCGGCCTCGTGCCCAATGTGCTGGCCGTGCACCCCTCGGTGCCCGCCCGGAGCTTCCCCGAATTCATCACCTGGGCGCGGGCTCAGCCGCAGGGCGTCACCTATGGCAGTGCGGGCATCGGCACGCTGCCGCATCTCGCGATGGAGCTTGTGCGCCACCGCGCCGGCTTCCAGGCGGTGCATGTGCCCTTCCGCGGCTCGGCGCCCGCCATCACCGAACTTCTCTCCGGCCGCATCCAGGCGACCTTCGAGAACCTGCCGCCCAGCGCGCCGCAGATCCGCGCCGGCGGCATCCGCGCCATCGCCATGTCCACCGCGAACCGCCTGCCGGACTGGCCCGACGTCCCCGCCGTCGCCGAGACCTGGCCGGGCTTCGAGGCCGTCGCCTGGCAGGCGCTGATGGCGCCCGCCGGCACGCCCATGCCGCTGGTGGAGCGCGTGGCGCAGGTGGTCCTCGCCGCCACCGAAGCCCAGGCCGCCCGGCTGCGCGGCATGGGGATCGAGCCCGGCGGCATCGGCCCCGACCGCTTCCCCGCCTTCCTGCAGACCGAAATCACCAAATGGGCGGAAGCCGTCCGTCTCTCCGGAGCCACCGCCGAATGAAGACCCGCGTCACCGAGATGCTCGGCATCGCCTATCCGATCGTGCAGGGCGGGCTCGCGCGCGTCGCCAAGGCGGAGCTTTGCGCCGCCGTCTCGGAAGCCGGCGGCCTCGGCCAGATCGCCACCGCGGGCCTCGATCTCGCGAGCGATGCGGGTGCCGCTTCGCTGCGCGCGGAAATCCGGCGATGCCGCGCGCTCACGCGAAAACCCTTCGGCGTGAACTTCCCGCTCGGCCGCATGGACATCACGGCCATGCTGGAGGTGGCGCTGGAAGAGCGCGTGCCCGTCATCGCGCTCACCGCCGGCAACCCCGCGCCCTGGATCAAGCGCATCAACGGCGCGGCCAAGACCCTCGTCCTCATCGCCGGCCCCGAACTCGCGAAGAAGGCCGAGGCCGCGGGCGCCGACATGGTGGCGACCGTCGGCTACGAGGGCGGCGGCCATCTCGGCCGCTCGGACGAGACCACCATGATCATGGTGCCGCGCGTCGTCCGCGCCGTCTCGATTCCCGTCCTCGCCTCGGGCGGCATCGCCACCGGCCAGGGGCTGCTGGCCGCCCTCGCGCTGGGCGCCGAGGGCGTCGAGATGGGCACGCGCTTCGTGGCCACGCAGGAAGCGCAGGCCCATGCGAACTATAAGGCCGCCATCCTCGCCGCCGAGCCCTCGGGCACCATGATCATCAAGCGCAGCCTGGGCCAGCCGGGCCGCGCCCTGGTCAGCGCCTATGCGCAAGCTCTCCTCGCCCGGGAAAACGCCGGCGCCCCGCCCGAAGAGCTCATCCCGATGATCGCCGGCACGGTGAACGCCATCGCCACCGACGAAGGCCGCATGGACGAAGGATTCGCCTGGGCCGGCCAATGCGCCGGCCTCATCGAAGACCTCCCGCCCGCCGGCGAAGTGGTCCGCCGCCTGGTCGCCGAAGCTGAGGCCCAGTTGGGACTCCTGCAGAACGCGTTCTCGTAAGGGGGCGCGCGTCCCCCGGGAGGGCGCTGCCCTCCCGGACCCGCGGTGAGTTGGCCTTGGGAGCGAGGGGGCATGGCGTGCCCCTGACCACGGGCGAGCCCGCGATGCCCCCTCCCTCCCAAGGCCCAGCCCTGGGTTCCAAGGGCCTCTCGGCCCTTGGCAGGAGGGGTTTGGGGAGGACGGCATCCTCCCCGGGGCATGCCTCGCCCCCTTGCGCGAAACGGCCCGGCGGCGTCACAAGCGGGGCATCATGAGCCACGACATTTTCGCCCATTTGCGGGATCGGACCATCACGGCGCTGCGCGCCCTTCTGCCGGAGGTGCCGGAGGAGGCGCTTGGGCGCGTCATCATGGAGCCGCCGCGCGATGCGTCGCATGGCGACATGGCGACCAATGCGGCGCTGGTGGTGGGCAAGCTGGCGAAGATGGCCCCGCCCAAGCTGGCGGCCGAGCTGGCCGCGGCGATGCGCGACTTCCCCGAGGTCGAGGAGGCCGCGCCGGCGGGCCCGGGCTTCGTCAATCTGCGCCTGCGCGAGGATTATGTGCGCGGCCAGGTGGCGGTGGTGCTGCGCGAGGGCGAGGCCTATGGCCAGGGTGCCACCAAGCCCGGTTCGGTGAATGTGGAATATGTCTCGGCCAATCCGACCGGGCCGATGCATGTGGGCCATTGCCGCGGCGCGGTGGTGGGCGATGCGCTGGCCGGGCTGCTGGCCAAGGCAGGGTACAGCGTCACGCGCGAGTACTACATCAACGATGCCGGCGCGCAGGTGCAGGCGCTCGCCTATGCGGCCTATTGGCGTTACCTCCAGGCGCTCGGCACGCGGATGACCGAGGAGGAGTACGCCCAGCTCATCCCCGGCGGGCTGCAATATCGGGGCGAATACCTGATCCCGGTCGGCCAGGCGCTGATGGCGAGCCATGGCAGTTCGCTCGCGGTGGAGGACCCGGTGCATGGCTGGGGCATGTCCGGCCCCGATCTCTGGCTGGCCCCGGTGCGCGCCTTCACCGTCGAGGCGATGATGGCCGAGATCCGCGAGGATCTGGCGGCCTTGGGCGTCCAGCATGACGTCTTCATCAGCGAGGCCGCGCTGGTGCGCGACGGGCTGCTCGAGAAGGCCGAGGCGCTGCTGGACAGCCAGGGCCTGATCTATCGCGGCACGCTGCCGCCGCCCAAGGGCAAGCTGCCCGAGGATTGGGAGGAGCGCGAGCAGACGCTCTTCCGCTCCGAGCAGTTCGGCGACGACACGGACCGCCCGCTGCGGAAATCGGACGGCTCGGGCACCTATTTCGCCAACGACATCGCCAATCACCTGCACAAGATCGAGCGCGGCTTCGATGCGCTGGTGCATGTCTGGGGCGCGGATCATGGCGGCTATGTGAAGCGCATGCAGGCGGCGGTGGCGGCGCTGAGCGGCAAGCGCGTGAGCCTCGATGTGGTGCTGACGCAGATCGTCCATGTGGTGAAGGACGGCCAGCCGGTGCGGATGTCCAAGCGCGCGGGCAGCTACATCACCCTGCGGGACCTGATCGATGAGGTCGGCCGCGACGCGGTGCGCTTCACCATGCTGACCCGCAAGTCCGACGCGCAGATGGAGTTCGACCTGGACCTCGTCCTCCAGCAATCGCGGGACAATCCCGTCTTCTACGTGCAATACGCCCATGCCCGCTGCCGCTCCGTGCTGCGCGGCGCGGGCGACCCCTCGCTGGAAAGCCTGGCCGATGCCCCGCTCGACAGCCTGACCGACCCGGCCGAGCTTGGCCTGATCCGCCGCATCGCCGCCTGGCCGCGCGTGGTGGAGGCCGCGGCGGCCGCCCGGGAGCCGCATCGCGTGGCGTTCTTTTTGAATGACTTGGCGAGCGACTTTCATCTACTCTGGAACAAGGGCAAGGAGGACACCACCTTGCGCTTCATCCAGGCGGACCAGCCGGCGGCGACGCAGGCGCGGCTCGCCTTGGTGGCCGCCACGGCGGCTGTTGTCAGGTCCGGATTGCGCGTGATGGGGGTCATGCCGGTCGAGGAGATGAGATGAGCGATGTGATGCAGCCCTCCTGGCGGGTCCGCCCGCCCGAGAGGGAGTCGTCGGGATGGGGGATCCCGCCGAAAGTCTGGATGATCGGCGCCGGCCTCGCGGGATCCATCCTGCTGGCGGGCGGCATCATCTGGGGCATGTCCAAGATGGGGCCGCGCGGCGTGCCCCTGATCGAGACGGATGGCCGGCCCTTCAAGGTCAGGCCCGACACGCCCGGCGGCGCCGTGGTGCCGCACCAGCAGGAACTGATCTTCGAGCGCAACAACCGGGCGGACCGGCCGGGCGAGGCGCGCCTGGGCCCCGGGCCCGAGGCGCCGCGCCCCGAGGCGCTGCGCGCGCAAAGCCAGCCGGCGCCCGCTGCCGCGGCACCCGCCACGCCGGCGCCGGCCGCGGCCCAGCCGCCCGCGCGCCCGGCCGCGGCACCCGCGCCCGCCCAGCAGGCCGCCCGCCCGGCGCCCGCCACCGGCGGCCGCTTCATGGTGCAATTCGCCGCGACCCGCAGCGAGGAGGCCGCGCGCAGCGAGTGGGAGCGGCTGCAGCGCCGCATCCCCGAACTCGCCGGCCGCCAGCCCATCATCACCCGGCTGGAGCGGGAGGGGCAGCCCACGCTCTGGCGCGTCCGCACCGGCGGCTTCGCCGATGCCGCCGCCGCCCGCGCCTTCTGCGAGCCGATCCGCGCGCGGGATATCGCCTGCATCACCGCGGGCGGCTGAGATGAAAGCCGCCATCATCGGGGTCTCCGGCCTCCGCCTCACGGCGGAGGAGGCGGCGCTGCTGCGCCGGCACCGGCCGCTCGGCGCCATCCTCTTCGCCCGCAATGTGGCGGACCCCGCCCAGCTGCGGGCGCTGACCGCCGAAATCCGCGAATGCCTGGGCCGCGAGGCGCCCATCCTGGTGGACCAGGAGGGCGGGCGCGTGGCCCGGCTCAAGCCGCCGCATTGGCGCGCCCATCCCCCCGCCGCCACCTTCGAGAACGGCCCCCAGGCCGCCGCCCAGGCGACGGCGGCGGCGATCGGCGCCGAATGCCGCGCCGTCGGCCTCGACGTGGTCTGCGCCCCGGTGCTCGACCTGCGGCTGCCCGGCATGCACCAGGTGATCGGCGACCGCGCCTTCTCGGCCGAGCCGGCCGAGGTCACGCGCCTCGCCGGCGCCTGGATCGCGGGGCTGCGGCAATCGGGCGTGCAGCCCGTCCTCAAGCACATCCCCGGCCATGGCCGCGCCAAGCTCGACAGCCATGAGGCGCTGCCCGTGGTGACCGCCAGCCGCGCGGAGCTCGCCGCCGATTTCGCCCCCTTCCGGGCGCTCGGCACGCCGGATCTCTGGGGCATGACGGCGCATATCCTCTACACCGCGCTGGATGAGGGGCGCTGCGCCACCCTTTCGCCCAGCGTCATCGCCGAGGTGATCCGCGGTGAGATCGGCTTCGAGGGCTTCCTCCTTTCGGACGATCTGGGGATGAAGGCCCTGGCCGGCACGCTGCCGGACCTCACACTCGCCGCGCTGGGTGCGGGCTGCGACGCGGTGCTGCACTGCTCGGGCCGCTTCGCCGAGACCGCCTCCGTGCTGGAGGCCTGCCCGCCGCTCACCGAGCGCGCCCTGGCCCGTCTCGCGGCCTCGCGCGGGCAAAGCCGGGCGGCCTGACCGCGTGTTCGACATGCTGCCCGAGCTCGCGGTGGCGGTGCTGGCGAGCGTCATCGCCATCACCCTGCATGAGGCGGCGCATGGCTATGCGGCGCTGTCCTTGGGCGACCCCACCGCCAAGTGGATGGGCCGCATCTCGCTGAACCCGATCCGCCATGTGGACCCGGTGGGGACGCTGCTGGTCCCGGGCATCCTGCTCGTCTCGCAATTGCTGGCGACGGGGCGGGTGGATGTCATGTTCGGCTGGGCCAAGCCGGTGCCGGTGGATGTGCGCAACTTCGCCAATCCGCGCGTGGGCATGATGTGGGTGGCGATCGCGGGGCCCGCCATGAACTTCGCCCTCGCCCTGATCGCGGCCTTGCTGATCCACCCCGCCTCCTGGCTGGAGGGAACTCTCTCGGCCGACTCGATGGCGCTGGTCTATCGCTTCCTGGCCCTTTCCATCCTCGCGAACCTGGTGCTTGGCCTGTTCAACCTCTTCCCCATTCCGCCGCTCGATGGCGGCCGCATCATGGTCGGCATCCTGCCGATCCGGGCGGCCATGGCCTATGCGCGGCTGGAGCCCGCGGGGTTGTTCATCGTCATCGGCGTGCTGTTCCTTCTGCCGGCCCTGATCCCGGCCTTCCAGCCGATGGATGTCTTCGTTCGCGAAATCATCCGCCCTGCCTTCGATTTCACGCTGCGCGCCGCCGGGGTGACGCCGTGAGCGGCGTCCAGGAATCGCTCCAGCTCGAGCTGGAGGGCTACCAGGGCCCGCTGGATGTGCTGCTGGAGCTGGCGCGCGCGCAGAAGGTTGATATCCGGCAGATCTCCATCCTGGCGCTGGTGGACCAGTTCCTCGCCATCGTGGAGGGCGCCCGCCGGGTGCGGCTGGAGCTCGCCGCCGACTGGCTGGTGATGGCCGCCTGGCTCGCCTGGCTGAAATCCCGCCTGCTGCTGCCCGAGGAGGAGCGCGGGCCGGAGGAGGAGGACCCCATCCTCGCCGCCCATCGCCTGACCGAGCGCCTGGCCGAGCTGGACCGCATGCGCGCCGCCGCCGCCTGGCTGCAGAGCCGCGCCCAGCTGGGGCGCGAGGTCTTCGCCCGCGGCGCTCCGGAATCGCTGCGCATCGAGGACCGCTCCGGCATCGTGGCCGACCTCGCCTCGCTGCTGCGCGCCTATGCCACGGCGCGGCGGCGGGGTGCCGCGGACCGGCCCTTCACGCCCAAGCCGCGCAAGCTCTGGTCGGTGGCCGAGGCGCTGGCCCGGCTGCAATGGCTGATCGGCAGCACGCCCGGCTGGAATACGCTCGCGAGCTTCCTGCCCGAGGGCCTGCTCTCGCCGCTGGATCGCAAGGCGGCGGTGGCCAGCACGCTGATCGCCGCCCTGGAGGCCGCGCGGGGCGGCGGCGTCGAATTGCGCCAGGAGGAGGCCTTCGGTCCCATCCTGCTGCGCCGTCATGAGGGGGAACTCTATCATGCCAGCTGATGCGGAAGCCGCGGCGCCCAGCGTCGCCACCCCGGCCGATTTCGAGCATGCGCTCCGCGTGGCCGAGGCCCTGATCTTCGCCTCCGAGCGCCCTGTCCCGGCCGCCCGCGTGCAGCTCGCGCTGCCGCCCGGCATTGATGCGCAGAGCGTGCTGACCGCGCTCCTGGCCCGCACCGCCGGCCGCGCGGTGGAGCTGGTGGAGGTGGGCGGCGGCTATGCCTTCCGCACCGCGCAGGATCTGGCACCCGCCATCACCCGCGTGGTCGAGGTGCCGCGCCGGCTGCCGCGCGTGGCGATGGAGGCGCTGTCCATCATCGCCTACCATCAGCCCGTGACGCGGGCTGAAATCGAGGAGATCCGCGGCGCGGCGCTGGCCCAGGCCAGCCTGGACGCGCTGCTGGATGCGGGGCTGATCGCGCCGCGCGGCCGCAAGGAGGCCCCGGGCCGGCCGACCCTCTGGGCCACCACCGCGCGATTCCTCGACCAGTTCGGCCTGAAATCCCTGAACGAGCTGCCCCGGAAGGAGGAGCTGGTCTCCAACGACATCGCGGCCATGGAGCTGGCGCCGCCACCCACGGGCGCGCCGCCGCTCATCGCCGAGGGCACCCGCGCGGCCTGAGGCTTATGGACAGGGCGCGCCGACCCGCCCACAAGGCGGCATGAGCCTCATCCTCTCCGAGATCCGCCACAGCTATGGCGAGCGCGAGGTGCTGCGCGGCATCACCATCGAGGTGGCGCGCGGCGAGATCGTCTGCCTGCTCGGCCCCTCGGGCGATGGCAAGACGACGCTGCTGCGCCTCGTCGCAGGGCTGGAACACCTGCAACAGGGCCGCATCCTGCTCGATGGGCGGGTGCTGGCCGAGCCGGGGCAGGAAATCCCGCCCGAACAGCGCCATGTCGGCTTCGTCTTCCAGGATTACGCGCTGTTCCCGCATTTGACCGTGCAGGAGAATGTCGCCTTCGGCCTGCGCGGCATGCCGAAGGGGGACCGCGTCTGGCGCGTGGCCGAGGCGCTGGCCCGGGTGGGCCTGGAAGCCTATGCCAGCGCCTGGCCGCACCAGCTCTCGGGCGGGCAGCAGCAGCGGGTCGCGCTGGCCCGCGCTCTGGCGCCCCGCCCGGCCGTGCTCCTGCTGGACGAGGCCTTCGCCAGCCTCGATGCCCGCCTGCGCGAACAGGTGCGCGATGACACGCTGCATGTGCTGCAGGAGGCCGGGATTCCGGCGCTGATCGTCACCCATGACGCCGAGGAGGCGATGTTCATGGCCGACCGTATCGCGCTGATGCGGGAGGGGCGGGTGGTCCAGCTCGGCACGCCGGAGGAGCTGTATCTCAAGCCGGTGGACCCCTTCGTCGCCACCTTCCTGGGCGAGGTGAACCGCCTGCCGGCCCGGATTCGCGAGGGCCAGGCCTGGAGCGTGATCGGCTGCGCGCCGGCGGGGGGCCTGGCCGAGGGCAGCCCGGCCGAACTCCTGCTGCGCCCCGAAGGCCTGCGCGTGGTGCCGGCCGGGCAGGCGGGCAGCACCCTGGCCGAGGTCGAGGCCTGCCGCCTGCTGGGTGCCACCACCCTGGTCCATATGGCGGTGCCGGATGGCGAGGGGGGCGTGCTGCACCTGCATGCGCGGCTGCCGCCCGGCGCCGTCCTGGCGCGGGGGCAGATGGTGGGCGTGGCGCTCGATCCCGGCCGCGCTTTCGCTTTTCCCCGCTCGGGCGGGGGTGTCCCTGGTGCAACCGAGGCCCTGAACGCCTAGATAGCCCATGCCGCATTGGCGACAGCCCGGCCTGCTGGTATCCAGGACTGCTGAAACCGTATTGGGGATGGGATGCTCGACCTCGCCTGGTCCGAGATTTTGTTGATCGCCGTCGTGGCGCTGGTGGTGATCGGGCCCAAGGACCTGCCCGGCGCCATTCGCGGAATCGCGGATTTGATCAAGACGGGCAAGAAGAAGCTCGCCAGCTTCCAGCAGCAGGCGGATGAGCTGGTGCGCGAGGCGAAGCTGGACGAGGTCCGCAACCAGATCGCCGATGTGAAGGGCGCGCTGAACGAGATCCGCAGCTTCGACCTGAAGGGCGAGATCACCAAGGCCGTGGATTCGGACGGCACGCTGACCAAGACCTTCTCGGAGAATCCGCTGGGCGGCAGCAGCACGCCGGCCTGGACGCCGCCGCCGACCGCACGCGACACGCCCGACGCGCCGGCGATGATCCCGCCGCAGACCATGGCGCCCTACAAGGCACCCGACCCGGTGCCGCCGCCGCCCGCGCCCGACATGCCCTCCTTCGTGCCGCCGTCCACGCCCGCGCCGCTGAACGTGGCCCCGCCGCCGGAGCCGGCACCCGCCGCCATGCCTGCGCCCGCGACCCCGACTGCGACCCCTGCCACGCCCGCGGCGGAAGCCGCCGCCAAGACCGCCTGAGGCCGCCTTGTCCAATACCGCGCAAGACGACGATCCCATCAACGACAAGCCGATGCCGCTCATCGAGCACCTGATGGAGCTGCGCCAGCGGCTCCTCTGGTCGGTCGGCGCCTTCTTCATCGCCTTCGCGCTCTGCTATTATTTCAGCACGAACATCTATGGCTTCCTGGCGCAGCCCCTGGCCAACGTGCTGTATGAGCAGGGCGGCGGCGACCGGCGGATGATCTTCACCGCGCTCTATGAGGCCTTCTTCACCTACCTGAAGGTGGCCTTCTTCGGCGCGATCTTCTTCTCCTTCCCGATCTGGGCGACGCAGCTCTGGCTGTTCATCGCGCCGGGGCTCTACCGCTCCGAGAAGCGGACGATCATGCCCTTCCTGATCGCCTCGCCCATCCTGTTCCTGCTGGGTGCCGCGCTCGCCTACTACTTCATCTTCCCGCTGGCCTGGCACTTCTTCATCAGCTTCGAGACGCCGGCCGGCGCGGGCACGGTGCCGATCCAGCTGGAGGCGAAGGTGAGCGAGTATCTCTCGCTCGTCATGCACATGATCCTGGCCTTCGGCCTGGCCTTCCAGATGCCGGTCGGCCTTGTCCTGCTGTGCAAGGTGGGAATCCTGAATGTGCAGAGCCTGCGCAAGGGGCGGCGCTACGCGATCGTGGGCATGTTCGTGGTGGCGGCCATCATCACGCCGCCCGACGTGATCAGCCAGGTCGGCCTCGCGATTCCGCTGATCCTGCTCTACGAGATCTCGATCCTCTTCGCGGCCTGGACGACGCCAAAGCCGCCGCCGGAAGAAACGGCGTAGTCTCTCTCTTCACGGTGAACTGACCATGCATGACATCAGGGCGGTGCGCGCCGACGCGGCCGCATTCGACGCGGCGATGGCGCGGCGGGGGCTCGCCCCGCAATCGGCCATGCTGATCGCGCTGGACGATGCGCGGCGCGAGGCGATCCGCGGCACCGAGGCGGCGCAGAGCCGCCGCAACGAACTCAGCCGCGAGATCGGCGCCGCCATGAAGCGCGGCGACACGTCCGAGGCGGAGCGGCTGAAGGCCGAGGTCGCGGCGATCCAGGCGCATGCGGCGTCCGACCTGCCGGCGATCCGCGAGCGTGAATTGACCGCGGGGCTGGAGGTGCTGCCCAACATCCTCGACGCCGAGGTGCCCGAGGGCCGCGACGAGACGGCCAATGTGGTGCTGCACACCCATGGCACGCCCGCCGAACTGCCCGACGCCAAGCAGCATTTCGAGCTGGGCGAGGCGCTGGGCCTGATGGATTTCACCGCGGCGACGCGTCTCTCCGGCAGCCGCTTCGTGGTGCTGAAGGGCCAGCTCGCGCGGCTGGAGCGGGCGCTCGGCCAATGGATGCTGGGCCTCCATGTGGACACGCACGGCTACATGGAGGTGAACCCGCCGCTGCTGGTCAACGCCACCACGCTCTACGGCACGAACCAGCTGCCGAAGTTCGAGGAAGACCTGTTCAAGACGGGCGACCACTACCTGATCCCGACGGCCGAGGTGCCGCTGACGAATCTCGTCGCCGACCAGGTGATCGCCGAGCCCATGGACCCGCTGCGTTTCACCGCGCTCACGCCCTGCTTCCGCTCCGAGGCCGGTTCGGCCGGGCGCGATACGCGCGGCATGCTGCGCCAGCACCAGTTCAGCAAGGTGGAGATGGTCTCCATCACGCGGCCCGAGGACAGCGATGCCGAGCATGAGCGCATGACGCGCTGTGCCGAGGCGGTGCTGACGGCGCTCGGCCTGACCTGGCGGCGGGTGTTTCTGTGTGCGGGGGATACGGGTTTCGGCGCGGCGCGGACCTATGATCTGGAGGTCTGGCTGCCCGGGCAGAAGGCCTGGCGGGAGATTTCCTCCTGCTCGAATTGCCGGGATTTCCAGGCGCGGCGGATGAAGGCCAGGTTCAAGCGTGGCAAGGAGATGGTTTTGCCGCACACGCTGAACGGCTCGGGCGTCGCGGTCGGCCGCGCGCTCATCGCGGTGATGGAAACGCACCAGCAACCGGATGGGACCATTCTGGTCCCCGAAGTGCTCCGGCCCTGGATGGGCGTTGCGGTGGTGGGGTCCGGGGCAGCCAATTAATTACAGGGCGGCCCCGGCGGGTTCGGGCGGAGCCCGCGCTTAGCTTTTATTCGCGTAGCTCTTCCCCATCCCCTCGGCGGGATCGGCCTGCGGCCCATAGGGCATGATCGGATAGCGCAGCCCGGCCTTCGACAGCCCGCGCAGCCCCGTCACGGCGCGTGCAAGATCGGCCGGGGGACATGCCATCAGCATCTCGTCATCCGCGACACCGCCATAGCGGCGTTCGGCGTAGCAGGGGAGCGAAAGGCAGACGGTGCGGTCACGCAGGGCGCGGCCCCAGCTGTCGGCGCAGGCGCTCTCGCCGGTGATGGAGAAGTCGTAGCGCTGGTAGTTGCGCCACTGCAGCCCGTTGATGAAGAGGATCATCTGCGCCGGGTTGCCGTAGAAGAGGCAGATGTCCGGCGGATCGAGCCGCGCCGAGCGCAGCGGCGAGATGACGAGGCCGTGATATTCGGCGGGCACGCGCGGCATCTGCGCCTGGTGCGCGGCGGAGGCCTCGATGTTCTCGAACCAGACGCCCTCCATCTTGCGGCCGGAAAGGTAGAGCTCGGAGGGCGTGTTCAGGCCGATTACACCGCCGCAATTGCTGAATTCGGGGACGTTCTCGTGCGTGACGCCGAGGGTGAAGCCGGCGAGGCGGGCTTGCGTGACGAGCTGGCAGGTGGAGAAACGCTTGCCCGGCGTGGGGCGGCGCAGACCCTGGACGGCGGCCATCTCCTCCGCGTCGCGGAAGAGCTTCATGCCGATGGGCAGGGTCCGCAGGCGGAGCAGATCGGTCAGGGCATGGGCCTGTTCGGCGATGGCGGCGGCGTTGAGCGGCGCTTCGGGCGATCCATCTGGCATGGCGGTTTTCTCCTGTTATTGTCGGCAGCGTGGCACGGGGCCTTGCCCGGCGGAAGACTGGAGAGCGGCATGCGGTTGGGTCAGGCGCAGACGGGACGCCCGGGGGAACGGTTCAGGGCCTTGCTGGCCCAGCACAAGCCGCTGGTGGTGCCGGGCTGCTACAACGCGCTCTCGGCGCTGATCCTGGAGGAGGCGGGGTTCGAGGCGGTCTACATGTCCGGCTACGGCACTTCGATCGGGCTCCTGGGCCTGCCGGATGCGGGACTGGCCACGCTCTCCGAGATGGCGCTGAACGCGAAGATGATCGCGAGCGCCGTCAGCGTGCCGGTGATCGCGGATGGCGATACGGGCCATGGCAATGCGATCAACGTGGTGCGCTGCGTGGAGGAATTCATCCGCGCGGGTGTGGCGGGCATTCATCTGGAGGACCAGGTGGCGCCCAAGCGCTGCGGGCATGTCGCGGGGCGCGAGGTGATCGGCCGCACCGAGGCGGTGGCGAAGATTCGCGCGGCCGCCGATACGCGCAGCGCGATTGATCCGAGCTTCCTGATCATCGCGCGCACCGACAGCCGCGGCGCGCATGGCGGCTCGCTGGAGGAGGCGATCTGGCGGGCGAATGCCTTCCTCGATGCCGGCGCCGACCAGGCCTTTGTCGAAGGCCCGGCGAGCGAGGCGGAGGTGGAGCGCATCACGCGCGAGGTGAAGGGTCCGGTCTTCTACAACATGACCGGCATCTCGCCGCGCATGAGCGCCGAGCGCATGGGCGAGCTGGGCATCGCCACCTGCATCCTGCCCGGCGCGCTGCTGCGCCAATCCATCATGGCGATGGGGGATCTGGCGGCCGAGCTGCGCCGCGACGGGCCGATGGCGGAGGCGCGGATGACGGAGCGGCTGTCGAACCATCGCCTCGGCAACCTGCACAAATTCTCGGGCTTCGATGAGATCCGCGCGCTGGAGCAGGCCTATCTGCCGCCCGAGGCGCAGGAGAAATACGAGGGCGGGCTGGGCCATCGCCCGGATGCGCCGCGCGGATGACGCGTGCTGGCGCCTGACATGATCGCCCCGGCCGAATTGCGCCCGCGCGCCTTCGACCTGACGCGCCCCGTGCATCACGTGGCGCCGCTGGTCTTTGTGTCCGCGCATTCGGGGCGCGACTATCCGGAGGAGTTCCTGGCCGCCGCGCGGCTCGATGCCACGGCGCTGCGCAAGAGCGAGGACGCCTTCGTGGAGGAGCTCTTCGCCGCGGCCCCCGCGCTGGGCGCGCCGCTGCTGGCCGCCCGTTTCCCGCGCGCCTGGTGCGATGCGAATCGCGAGGCCTGGGAACTCGATCCCGGCATGTTCGACGAGCCGCTGCCCGATTGGGTGAACAGCGCGAGCCCGCGCGTGGGCGCGGGCCTCGGCACCATCGCGCGCGTGGTGGCGAATGGCGAGGCGATATACCGGCGGCGGCTTTCCTTCCAGGAGGCGGAGCGGCGCGTGCGGCTGTCCTGGGAGCCGTTCCACGCCACGCTGGCGGCGTTGGTGGCGGAGACGCGCGAACGCTTCGGCACCTGCCTGTTGGTGGATTGCCATTCCATGCCGAGCGGCGTGGCGTCCAATGGGGAAGCGCCCGAATTCGTGCTGGGCGACGCGCATGGCTCGGCCTGCGCGCCGCGGGCCACGCGCGCGATCGAGGCGCTGCTGCAGGCGCGCGGCCGGCGGGTGCGGCGCAACGATCCCTATGCCGGCGGCTACATCACCCGCCATTACGGCCGCCCGCGCGAGAATATCCACGCGATCCAGATCGAGATGGCGCGCCACCTCTACATGGATGAGGCGCGGGTGGAGCGCGCGCCGGGCTTCGCGGGCTTCCAGGCGGAGATTTCCGCGCTGGTGGGGGAATTGCTGGGGCTCGGCTGGGGCCACCTGCTCAAGGGCGGCAAGTAGGGCGGCATGGCGGAGGAACGGCCCTTCGGGCTGGACCCGGCGCGCGTGACCGATGTGGGGCGCGACGGCAAGCCGATGGCGCCGGAGGTGCCGCCGCCCGAATGGCTCTCCCGCCGGCACCGCCTGATCATCGGGCTCTTCGCGCTGGGCGGCATCGTGGTGGGGGCGCTGGCGGGGGCGACGATCGCGGCCTTCGCCTCGGGCGCGCGTGGCTGGGCCGCGGTGCTGGCGCTGATGACGCTGGCCGCCTCGCCATTGCTGGTTCTGGGACCGGTGCAGGATTGGTGGCGGCACCGGCGGAAGCGGGGTTAGCGGGTTTCCGCCCTTCAGTGCCGCCAGGTGCCCCCGTAGGAGGCAGGGCGATGGTTGTGACAGCCATTCACACGGGGCCCGTCCGCGTCAAACCGCGTGATCACATCGCACTGGCTCTGCGCGATGAGTTCGACGTCGAAGCGGAAAACCGACACCTGCTCGCTGTCGCCCAGGCGGTATTGGATTTCGGCGGTCTGTCGGCCCTGGCGTTCCGAGAGCATGGCCGGTGACATGGTCCCGCGTCCCGCCGGACCCGGCATGGTGAACCCGCGGCCCGAGGTGCCCTCGTCCAAACGCACGTCACCTCCCAGGCGAAGGCCGACGACCCGGACGTCATCGGGTCGCTCATTCACGAACGAGAACACCGCAGCCCCGTGGTCCGATAGGGGATCGTGGAGAAGGATGGCGAGAATCTCCCAGGCGGGGCGCGCGGCCAAGGCGAGGATGGCCGCGACGAAGACGCCAGCCGGCAACCATCGTGGCATCGTCAAGATGCAGGGCTCCGCCGTTGAGGCGTCTGCCTATTGCCTGTCTGTTCGTATCGGCAAGCATGGTGTTTCCAGCGTCGCAGGCGCCGGTGTGATCAGAGGTGGATGTACGCGCGTGACGTGAACGCGGGCCGCCTCAGGCGAAGCCAAGCCGCGTGGCCTGCGCCGCATTCACCGCGCCCTCGGGCATTCGCCCGGCGGCCAGCGCCGCGATCTGCCGCACCGTGTCCATCGCCTGGTGCTCGGCCGCGGCGGGCGTCAGGCCGCCCACATGGGGTGTCGCGATCACATCGGCGCGCGCGGCGAGGCGCGGATTGGGCATCTGGTCCGGGAAGCTGCCGACATCCATCGCCGCGCCGGCGAGATGGCCGGAATCGAGCGCCGCCTCCAGCGCCGCCTCATCCACCAATTCGCCGCGCGAGAGGTTGATGAAACAGGCCCCGCGCCGCATGGCGGCGAAGGCCGCCGCGTTCATCATGTGCCGCGTCTCGGGCGTGGAGAGCGCGAGGCAGACGACGATGTCGGCCTCGCCCAGCACCTCGGCCAGCGAGTGCGTGCCCGTCGAGGGGTCATGGGCCAGCACGCGCATCCCCATGGCCGTCGCGACCTCGGCCATGCGCCGCGCGATGCGGCCATAGCCCACCAGCCCCAGTGTCGCGCCGCGCAATTGCAGCCCGGCGCGCACCTCCGGAATGCGCCCCGCGCGGTAATCCTGCACCGAGCGGCTGACGCCGCGCGCCAGGTCCACCATGAAGCCGATGCCCAGCTCCACCACCGCATCCACGAAGCCCGGCGTCGCCTGCGTCACGAGGATGCCGTGGCGCGAGGCGGCGGTGACATCCACCGTGCTGATATCCACCGCGCAGCGCAGGAAGGCCTTGAGGTCCGGGCTGTTCGCGAAGGTCGCTTCCGTGCCTGGGCTGCCGCGATAGGCGATGATGGCGTCGCAACCCTGCGCCGCCTCGGCCAGCGCCTCGTCGCGCAATTCGGCCTCGCCCATGTTGCGGACGACCTCCGCGTGCCGGCTCAGCGCCTCCAGCGCGCGCTCGCCGAAATAGCCGGGGAAGGAGAGGGTGCCGTGGCTGAGATAGACCCGCACGCGCTCAGTCCGGCCGCGCGCCGGAGGCGCGGATCACCGGCGCCCAGCGGGCGGTCTCGGCGCGCAGGAAGGCGCTGGCTTCCTCGGGCGTGCCGGGCATCAGCACCAGGCGACGGCCGGCCATGTTCTGCACCAGCTCCGGGTCGCGCAGCACGGTGGTGGCGGCCTGGTTGAGCTGCGCGAGGATGGGCGCGGGCAGGTTGCGCGGGCCCATCAGGGCCGCCCAGTCCATGCCGTCGAAGCCGGGCAGGCCGCTTTCGGCCACCGTCGGCACCTGTGGGATGAGCGAGACGCGCGTCGCATTGGGCACGGCCAGCACGCGCAGGCGGCCGGACTCGGCCTGGGGCATGGCGTTGAGTGCGGTGGTGAAGGCGAAATCCACGCGGCCGGCCAGCAGCTCGGGCATCAGCGCGCCGCCGCCGCGGAAGGGAACATGCGTCGTCTGGATGTTCGCCATCAGGTTGAGCTGCTCGCCCGCCACATGCCCCGCGGAACCCACGCCGGAGGAGCCGAAATTCAGCGTCCCCGGCCGCGCGCGGGCGGCGGCGATGATCTCGGCCACGCTGCGCCAGGGCCGGTCCGCCGGCACGGCCAGCACATTCGGCACCTCGCCCACCAGGGTGATGGCGGTCAGGTCGGTCAGCGGATCGAAGGGCAGGTTGCCATAGAGCGTCGGGTTGATGGCGAGCGGCCCGATGGTGCCGAGCAGCAGCGTATAGCCGTCCGGCGCGCTGCGGGCCGTCGCCTCGGTGGCGATGTTGCCGCCGGCGCCGGGGCGGTTCTCCACCACCACGGGCTGGCCCAGCAGCGTCTGCAGCCGCGGCGCCATGCTGCGGGCGAAGACGTCGGTGGAGCCGCCGGCGGCGAAGCCGACCAGGATGCGGATGGGGCGGCTCGGGAAGCCAGTGCCTGCCGTCTGGGCCAGCGTGGGCGTGGCGAGGGGCAGGGCGAGGGCGGAGGCGAGGATGCTGCGGCGGTTCATCCGCGCATTGCGCCGCCCCGCGTGGAAAGCGTCAAGCCACGCTTGCATGCGGCGCGCCTCCGGCGCGAAGCTTGGTCATTCCAGGAGTGCGCCAATGCCGAAGCACATGATCCTCGCCGCCAATGCCAATGCCCAGGGCTCGCACGTGGGCGAGTGGCGCCACCCGACCGCCTGGGACAAGCCCGCCAGCAACCTCGAGAACGCCATCCGCCTCGCGCGCATCGCCGAAGGCGGCAAGTTCGACCTGCTCTTCCTCGCCGATGGCAATGGCGTCCGCAACCTCGACAAGCCGGATCTGTTTGCGGCGACCAGCCCTTCCGATCGGCCCGGCGTCTTCGAGCCGGTGACGCTGCTCTCGGCGCTGGCCATGGTGACCCAGCATGTCGGCCTCGTCGCCACCACGACGACGACCTATGACGAGCCCTTCTCGGTCGCGCGGCGCTTCGCCTCGCTGGATCACATCAGCAAGGGGCGGGCGGGGTGGAATCTCGTCACCACCTCCAACCCCGGCGATGCGCTGAATTTCTCCCACGAGGAACACGTCCCGCGCGATGACCGCTATGAGCGCGCGGGGGAATTCGCGCAGATCGTGAAGGGGTTGTGGGATTCCTGGGCGGATGACGCCTTTCCTCAGGACAAGGCGAGTGGGCGTTTCCTCGACCCGTCCAAGGTTCATGCGCTGAATTTCAAGGGCAAGCATTTCCAGGTGGCCGGCCCGCTCAACGCGCCGCGGCCGCCGCAGGGGCACCCCGTGATCTTCTCGGCCGGGCAGTCGGAAACGGGCAAAGAGCTCTCGGCGGCCACCGCCGATTGCGTCTTCGCCATCGAAGGCACCATCGAGCGCGCGCAGAAACTCTATGCCGACCTCAAGGGCCGCCTGCCGAAATACGGCCGCAACGCGGACAGCCTGAAGATCCTGAGCGGCGTGACCATCATCGCCGCCGAGACGGCAGAGGAGGCCGAGCAACTGGCGCGCGAGCTGGATGACCTGGTGCCGCCCGCCGTCGGCCTCGACTACCTCTCGAAGATGGTGGGGGTGAAGATGTCGGCCTATCCGCTGGACGGGCCCTTTCCGGCGCTGGATTTCGAACACATCGGCCCGACCGGCATCGGCAAGGCGATCGTGGCCAAGGCGCTGGAGCAGAAGCTGACGGTGCGTGAGACCTATCGCGCCATCCTGCCGCAGATGGCGGGCAATTTCTTCAAGGGCAGCGCGACGCAGGTGGCCGACCTGATGGAGCGCTGGTTCCTGGAGAAGGCCTGCGACGGCTTCATGATCGCGGCCCCCGTGGTGCCGACGGGGCTGGAGCGCTTCATCCGGCTGGTGGTGCCGGAATTGCAGCGGCGCGGGTTGTTCCGCACCGAGTATTCGGGGCGCACGCTGCGCGACAATCTGGGCCTGGCGCGGCCGGAGAACCGCTTCTTCGCGCAGAGGGCCGCCGAATGAGCCTCACGCGCCGCGCCACCTTCGCCGCCCTTGCCGCACCCTCGCTCGCACGGGCGCAAGCCTGGCCCGCGCGACCCTTGCGCGTGGTCGTCCCCTTCGCGCCGGGGGGTGCCACCGACCTCATCGCGCGGCTGATCGCCGAGAACCTGGCCCGCCCGCTCGGCCAGCAGATGGCGGTGGAAAACCGCGCCGGCGCCTTCGGCATATTGGGCGCCGATGCGGTGGCGAAATCCGCCCCCGATGGCTACACGCTGCTTGCCGGCAGCCCTGGGCCCATGGCGGTGAATCCCTTCGTCTATCGCACGCTGCCCTATGACCCGGCGCGGGATCTCGTGGGCGTCTCCATGGTGGCGCTCATCCCCTATGTGATGGTGGTGCCGGCCTCGCTCGGCGTCGGCACGGTGGCGGAATTCCTGGCGCTGGCGCGCTCCCGCCCCGGCTCCATCAACTTCGCGACCTCCGGCATGGCGTCCCGGCTCACGGTCGAGATGTTCCGCGCGCTGGCCGGCGGCGTGGAGATGGAGATGGTGCAGTATCGCGGCGGCGCGCCGGCGCGGACCGATCTTCTGGCCGGGCGCATCCAGCTCGTCATCGAGCAGGCGCCCTCCTTCCTCGAGGATTTCCGCGCCGGGCGGTTGAAGCCGCTCGCGGTCGGCGGCGCGCGCCGCTTCTCCCTGCTGCCCGATGTGCCGACGCTGCAGGAGGCGGGCATCGCGGGCTACGAGGCGAACGCCTGGCTGGGCTATGCCGCCCCCGCCGGCACGCCGATCGAGATCCGGCGGCACCTCGCGCGTGAGATTGACGCCATCCTCCGCATCCCCGAGGTGCGCGAGCGGCTGGCCGGCTGGGGCGCCGAGCCCGTCGGCGGCACGCCGGAGGAGATGGACGCCATGCTCACCGCCGAGCGCGCGCGCTGGGCGGAGGTGGTGCGCCGCGCGGGGATCGAGCGGGAATAGCGCGCCTCAGGCGGGGCGGATCACCCGCTCCACATACTGCATGAAGTGCGCGGCGGGCGGCGTCTGCAGCCCCTTCACCTTGGCCTGCTCGTCGAAGCGGCGGAGCTGCACGGCATCCTTGTATTCCGGCACGGCTTCGAACTCGGCGACCTCCTCGGGCGACATGGGCCCGCCCTGCAGGCTGAGGCTGAGGATGGAATCCTTGGAGAGCTTGCCGAAGTAATCGGCCTCCGTCGCGCAGAGATAGCGCTTGGCGGCGACATGCAGGCGCACCGGCTCGGTCACCTCGGGGCCGAACATGGAAGCGAGGAACTCGTAGCCCAGGCGCTCATGCTCGTCATCCACGCCATGCTCGGCCGGGTTCTCGCCGAGGTTGTGGACCATGTGGCCGATGTCGTGCAGCAGGGCGGCGGCGATCAGCGAGGCGGTGCAGCCGGCGCGCTCGGCGAGCCAGGCGGATTGCAGCGCGTGCTGGCGCTGGTTGATGTCGGCAAGCCCGTATTGGCCATCGGCCTTCAGCTCGATGAGCGCGGCGATCTGGGCGAGGCGCGGGTCGGTGTGGGACATGCGGGCGGTCTCCGGAAACGCCCTCCATGTTAAGCGCGACGGGGGTTGCGGCGAACCCCCGTCGCGAAAATGTCATCCAGCCGGGGGCATGGTCCGCGCCATGGGCGGCAGCGCGACGACCTTGGCGTACCAGGCCTCGAGCTTCGGATGGCCGGGGCGCCAGGGCTCATGCGCATAGCGGAAATCGAGATAGCCCAAGGCGCATGCAATGGTGATCTCGCCGATGGTGGTGAGCATGCCCAAGGTGTCGGCCTCCGCCTCCAGCGCGTCCAGCGCGCGGGCGACCTTGAGCTGCTGGCCCTGGATGTAGGTGATGCGGCCTTCATCCTGCGGCAGCGCCACCTCGCGCCGGCGCGGCTGTGTCGCGTCCATGATGCCATCGCCCAGCGCCTGCTGGCGCAGCGCGTTCCAGCGCGCGGGGCCGGGGGCGGGGAAGAGCGGCGCGGCGCTGCCCACGCTGTCGAGATATTCGCAGATCACCGGGCTGTCATAGAGGCACTGCCCCTCGGGCGTGACGAGGGAGGGCACCTTGGAGAGCGGGTTCACCGGCACCAGCGCGGGGTCCGCGGTGGGGATGGTCCAGAGCTCGACCTGTCCTTCGATGCCGCGCGCGATGGCGCTGGCCAAGCATTTGCGGACGTAAGGGCTGGCGGGCGAATAGGCGAGTTTCATGCGTCGTTTCCTCTTTACGTCTGAATGACACGCCGCCCCCGCCCATAACGCAAGATGGCCTCAAGTCCTGGGGTCTGGGGCCTCTCGGCCCCAGCCGCCGGAGGCCCTTCTTGTTTTACTCCGGCCGCAGCCCCCGCGCCCGGATGAAGGCCCCCCAGACCTCGCTGTCCTGCCGCATGCGTGCCAGCAGATCGGCCGGCGAGCCTGGGATGGGCACGAGCACGACATCCACGAGGCGCCGCTGCACGCCCTCATCGGCGAGGGCGGCGCGCACCGCGGCGTTGACCTGATTCACCACCGGCTCCGGCACGCCGGCCGGGCCCACCAGGCCGAACCACCCGGGCATGAGCGGCGCGGTGATGCCGGCCTCGGCCTGGGTCACAAGGTCCGGCAGGAAGGGCAGGCGCCTCGGCGCCACGAGCGCGAGTGGCGAAACCGCGCCGGCGCGCACCTGGCCCAGCGCCACGGCGAGGACGATGATCATGAAATCCGTCTCGCCCGAGATGACGCTGGTCAGCGCCTGGCCCGTGCCGGAATAGGGCACATGGGTGAAGCGCACATTCGCGCGATCGGCGATCATCTCGACCGAGAGATGCGTGGAATTGCCGATACCCGCGCTGGCATAGGTGAGCTTGCCCGGCTCCGCCCGCGCGCGGTCCAGCAACTGCGCGACATTGGTGAGGCCCGAGCGCTTGCTCGCGATCAGGATGAAGGGCGCATCGGTGACGGGGGCGACATAGGTGAAGTCGCGCACCGGGTCATAGGGCAGGTTCGGGTAGAGATGCGGGTTGAAGGACAGCTGCGAGACGCCCGAGAGCAGCATGGCCGAGCCATCCGGCGCCTGCTGCTTCAACAGGTTGATCGCGACCATCCCGTTCGCGCCCGGTCGGTTCTCCACGACCACGGGCTGGCCCAGCACGCGGCCCATGGGTTCGGCGATGATGCGCGCCACCGTGTCATTCGCCGAGCCGGGCGGCTGCGGCAGGATCATGCGGAAGGTGCGCGCGGGAAGCTGCGCCAGCGCGGGGGTGGCGAGCGGCCCAAGGAGGGGCCCAAGGAGAGGCAAGGTGAGCAGGGCGCGGCGGGTGGCACGCATGCGGGTCACTCCTGATACGGCTTGAGGGGGAGGTCGAGCGCGGAGGCGCCGAGATGCAGGCTCAGCACGGGCGGGCGTCCATGCGGGATCTGCTTGATGTGATGCGCGTCGGTCCCCGCCAGCGAGAAGCGCAGGCGCGAGCCCGCCTTGAACACCCATGAGGTGGGCAGGAGAGGGATGCGCATGCGCTCGGCAACGCCCGGCGTCAGCGGCTTCGCGTCCGCGCGATGGAAGCTCCGGTAGGGCCAGGTGGATTGGTAATGCGGCGGATTGGACGCTTCCTTGCGGTGCAGCGCGCGCAGCAGGCCCTCGGTGACGTAGCGCGCCGTGCCGTCCGCCTCGATCTCCGAGATGTAGCAGAGGATGGAGGCGTCGGCCTCGCTGGAGGCGATCATGAGGTCGGCGATGACATGCCCGCTCAGCACCATGTCGCGCTCGAAGGGCGCGGTGTCGTAGGCAGGGAGTGCGGCGACGCGCTCGGTCCAGTCGGTGTGGTAGTCGAGCGCGTTGATGGCGGCGATGCGCTCATAGCGCGTGCCCTCGCCCGAGCCCCAGGCGAAGTCGCTCGGGTGATGCGCGACCTCGTTGCCGGCGGGTGCGGTGCCGAGCGCGGCCCCGCTGAAATGCAGCCGCGTCGTCGCCGGGATGGGCGGCCATTGCTCAGCCGCGTTCCAGGTCTCGCCATGCATGGAGAAGTAGTGGATCGGCGCCTCGTCGCGCAGGCCCGTGCTGCGGCCCATCAGGTATTCGTCGAAGAAGCGCAGCATCTCGCCCAGCAGCGCGAATTCCGGCTCGATCCGCCCGCGCCAGGGCGAGACGTTGCAGCGCGCGCCATGATCCCAGGGGCCGAGCAGGAGGTGCGTCGGGTTGCCCCGCATGGTCAGGTAGCGCGCGATGGCCGAATTGGCGTAGCCCACGCCGTCCAGCCAGCCGGAGACGGCATAGATCGCCACATCCTTCGGGATCTCATGGCTGACGGCGTAAGGGCTGATCTGCGCGGAGGAGAAGTTCGGATCATACGGCAGCGCCTCCTCGCGGAAGGCGAGGTCGGTGATGAAATCCGGCATGCGGAAATTGCCGAGATGCTGCGCCACCGCCTCCCGCACCAGGCTGCCATCCGGGTCCTCATCCACCGGCGCGGGGCCGGCGAGGTCGGGGTTGGCGAAGTAGCTCACCTTGCCGAGAAGATCGCGCCGGTCATGGTCCATCGCGACCATCAGCTCGTCATAGACCTGCGCGAGGCGGTTCAGGAACACGCCGCCCGGATAGTAGTGGTCCGCCCAGGTGTCCCAGACGGCGAAGAGGGGGATGATGGCGCGCACCGCTGGATGGCCGGTGCTGGCGAGGAAATCCGACGCCGCGCCGGGATAGGAGATGCCCGTCGCGCCGATGCGTCCGTCGGACCAGGGCTGCGAGACGATCCAGTCGCTGATCTCGCGCGCATCCTCGCGCTCGCGCGGCGAGCGGAAGCTGTCGCGCGTGCCGAAGCTCGCGCCCGTGCCGCGGATGTCCACCACCACCAGCGCATAGCCGCGGGGGACGAAGGCGTCGCGGAACTTCGCCGCATTCGGGCAGGACTCGCCCTGGCCGCCGGGGCGCATGGCGAAGCGGCGGTAATAGGGGGTGTGGATCAGGATGGCCGGGACGGGGCCGGCGGCACCTTGCGGCAGCCAGACATCCACCGCGAGGCGGCAGCCATCGCGCATGGTGACGTAGCGGGAGATGGGCTTCTCCGGCAGCGTGAACTCCGCCGGGCGGGAGGCCCAGTAGGCGCTGGGCGGGACGCGCCAGGCGGCGCTGTTCAGATCGGCATCGGCCAAGTGTCGTGTTCCCCGGAAGCAGGCGGGGAGCTTGGCATGCGCGCGTTTCGCGTCAATGCGGCCTCAGCCGCCGGTCTCCCTTGCCAGGGCATCCATCGCCTGGCCGAAGCCGCGGAAGCTGAAGAGGATCTGCAGCTCGCGCCCCGCGCTGTCCCGGAAGTCGAGCCGGCCCTGGCCCTCGCCGCGCGCGCGCAGCCGGGCGATCACCGCCGGCGCCAGCGCCTCCACCTCGCCGAAGCAGCCGCCGCGTGAGGCGCTGCACAGGCGGAAAGGCAGGGTGATCGCCTCGGGCGGCGTGGCCGCCGGGTCCAGCAACAGGCGCGCCGCCTGGTCCACGCGGAGTTCGAGCGGCAGCTGCACCAGCATGCGATAGGCGTCGGTGCGGCCGATCCGCCCCAGCACGATCTGCGCGATGGGCTGGCCGCGCTGGTCGTTCATCGCGATCGCGGTCTCGCAGACGCGGACCACCGGCTGGCCCTGCGGGCGCTGGGTCTCGCAGCGCATGAGCCAGTCGCCGAAATTGGCCTGGGTGCGGTCCGGCAGGTCGGCCGGCGGGGGCGGGGCCGCGGGCGCCGCCGCGGGTGCGGGTGCCTGTGGCCGCTGCTGCGCCAGGGCGGCCCCCGAAAGGCCGAGTGCCAGCGCCAGGGCGGGAAGGGCGGTCCAGGGGAGCGATGCCATGCGGTGTGTCCTGCGGAGGGCCTTTGCGCGTTTACCAAAGCCCCGCCGCGCGCCGGAAGAGCCGGGCGAGATTGACACCCCGCCCCCTCGCTGCGAAGCCTCTGCCCGACATCCGGAGGAGGCCGCACGCCATGACCCTGCAAGCCCGCATCGAAGCCCTTTGGGAGAAGCGCGACACGCTCTCCGCCACGACGCAGGGCGCGCCCCGCGAGGACGTGATGGCCGCGCTCGAGATGCTGGACCGTGGCGAGGCCCGCGTGGCCGAGAAGGGCGCCAATGGCTGGCAGGTGAACCAGTGGCTGAAGCAGGCCGTGCTGCTCTCCTTCCGGCTCAGCGATTCGGCGCCGATGGACACCGCCGCCGGCGCCTATGACAAGGTGCCGCTGAAGTGGGCCGGCTGGGGCCCGAACCGCTGGAAGGAAGCGGGCTTCCGCGCCGTGCCCGGCGCCGTGGCCCGGCACTCCGCCTATATCGCGCCGAACGTGGTGCTGATGCCGAGCTTCGTGAATCTCGGCGCGCATGTCGGCGCCAACACCATGGTGGACACCTGGGCCACCGTCGGTTCCTGCGCGCAGATCGGCAAGAACGTGCATCTCTCGGGCGGTGTCGGCATCGGCGGCGTGCTGGAGCCGCTGCAGGCCAACCCCGTCATCATCGAGGATGACTGCTTCATCGGCGCGCGCTCCGAGGTGGTGGAGGGGGTCATCGTCGAGCAGGGCTCGGTGCTCTCCATGGGCGTGTTTCTCTCGGCCACGACGAAGATCATCGACCGCGCGACGGGCGAGATCTTCGTGGGCCGCGTGCCGGCCTATTCGGTGGTGGTGCCCGGCAGCCTGCCCGGCAAGCCGCTGCCCGATGGCTCGCCCGGCCCCTCGCTGTATTGCGCGGTGATCGTGAAGCGCGTGGACGCGCAGACCCGCGCCAAGACCAGCATCAACGACCTGCTGCGTGACTGAGGCGTGACGCAGAGCAACCAGCCCACGGACCCGATCCCGCTCGCGCGGGCGCTGATCCGCTGCCGCCCCGCCGCGGAGCGGCCCCAGTGACCAACGCTGCGGCCGACCCGATCCCCCTCGCCCAGGCCCTCATCCGCTGCCGCAGCGTGACGCCGGCGGATGACGGCGCGCTGGACGTGATGGAGGCCGCACTCCGGCCGCTCGGCTTCACCTGCACACGGCTGCGCTTCAACGAAGTGGACAACCTCTTCGTGCGCCGCGGCACGGAAGGGCCGCATCTTTGCTATGCGGGCCACACCGACGTGGTCCCGCCGGGCGACGAGGCCGCCTGGGCCGACAATCCCTTCGCCGCCGTGATTCGCGACGGCATGCTCTATGGCCGCGGCGCCTGCGACATGAAGGGCGGCATCGCCGCCTTCGTCGCCGGGCTGACGGATTATCTCAACGCTAACCCGGGCCATCCCGGCTCCATCTCGTTGCTCATCACGGGCGATGAGGAAGGGCCCTCGGTGGATGGCACGCGGCGCGTGCTGGAATGGATGGCCGAGCATGGCCACACGCCCGATGTCTGCGTGGTGGGCGAGCCGACCTCGCAGCAGGTGCTGGGCGATACGATCAAGATCGGCCGGCGCGGCAGCATGAATGCCTGGATCACGGTGCGCGGCAAGCAGGGCCACAGCGCCTATCCGCAGAAGGCCGACAACCCGGTGCACCGCCTGACGCGCGTGCTGCACGCGCTCACCAGCACGCCGCTCGATCAGGGCAGCGACTGGTTCGAGGCGTCCACGCTGCAGGTCACGGGCATTCAGGTGGACAACACAGCCACCAACGTGATCCCGGCCGAAGCACGCGCCTTCCTGAACATCCGCTTCAACGACCGGCACAATTCCGCGGCGCTGACGGAGCATCTGCGCGCCGTGCTGGCCGAGCACGCGCCGGATCACGAGATGCGCGCGCAGGTCTCGGGCGAGAGCTTCCTGACCGAGCCCGGCCCCTTCGTCGAGGCGCTGACCCGCGCCGTCGAGCGCAGCACCGGCGTGACACCGAAGCTCGACACGGGCGGCGGCACCTCGGATGCGCGCTTCATCACGCATTACTGCCCGGTGGCGGAACTGGGCGCGGTCGGCGCCACGCTGCACCAGCGCGACGAATGCGCGCCAGTGGAGGAGTTGCGCGCGCTGGCGGGCGTCTACCGCGCCGTCCTTGAGGAGTGCCTCCGCTGAACGCCCCCGGCATCGTCAACGGCCTCGCCTCGGCCTGGCTTTTCGCGCGCGGGCGGGCGGAGGGGCTGCTCCTCATCCCGCCGGGCATGGACTCCGCGCGCCATTCCTTCACCGCCGCGCTGCTTTGCCTGCCGCTCTTCATCGCGCTCCGCCTCATCGCCTGGTGGATGCAGGCGCCGCCGCCGGCCGGGGTGATGGTGGCGCTGGCCGGGGAACTGGTGGGCTATGTGCTGGGCTGGGTCGCCTTCGCGCTCGCCTCGCGCATGCTGGCCGAGCAGGCGGGCCGCGCCGCGCAATGGCCGCAATTCATCGCCGCGTGGAACTGGTCCAACATCGTCCAGTACCTGCTGCTGGTGCTGCTGCTGGTGCCGCCGGCGCTGGGTCTGCCCGCCTGGGTGGGCAATGCGCTGGGCCTCGCCGCCGTCGGCTACGCCGTGTGGCTCGAATGGTTCGTGGCGCGCACGGCACTCGGCGTGCAAAGCATGACGGCGGTGATGTTCGTGGTGCTGGACCTCGCGCTGGGGCTGTTCATCGGCGGTGTGACGGGCCGGATTTCCGGCAACTGATCAGGACCAGTCCACCGGCTCCGCGAAATCCACGCGCAGGAAGGTGAGGCCCTGGGGCGGCGCGGTCTGGCCGCCCGCGCGGCGGTCGCACCCGTCCAGCACCGCGCGCGGCCAAGCCACCGGGCGGCGATGCAGCCCCACCTCATGCAGCGTGCCGACCAGGTTGCGGACCTGGTGGTGCAGGAAGCTGCGGGCGGCGGCGAGCAGATGCACCTCCTCGCCCATGCGGATCACGTCCAGCCGGTCCAGCGTGCGCAGCGGCGATTCCGCCTGGCAGGAGGCGGCGCGATAGGCCGAGAAATCGTGCCGGCCGAGAAGCTGCTGCGCCGCCGCATGCATGGCCTCCGCATCCAGCTTCAGCGGCACGTGCCAGACACGCCCTTCCTCCAGCGCGGGCTTCGCCGGGCGGTTCAGGATGCGATAGCGATAGTGGCGCTGGATGGCGGAGAAGCGCGGGGACCAGCCTTCGGCCGCGAAGGCCGCGCCGCGGATGGCGATGCGGTGCGGGCGCGTGTGGAAGTCGAGCGCCGCGCGCAGCCGGGCGGGCGGCAGATCGGCGCTGACCGCGAGCTGCACGACCTGGCCTTCCGCATGCACGCCGGCATCGGTGCGGCCCGAGGCGGTGGCGAGCGCCGGCACGCCGCCATTGAGGCGTGCTGCCGCTTCCTCGATCACCTGCTGCACGGACAGGCCGTTGGGCTGGCGCTGCCAGCCGACCAGGCCCGTGCCGTCATATTCGACGAGGAGGGCATAGCTCGGCATCAGCCGAGCTTGGTGCCGGCGGGCAGCGCATAGCCGCGCAGCAGGGCCTCCGCCTCCATCGCGGCGCGGCCCGGGCGTTGCAGGCGCGTGAGGCGCAGCGCGCCGCTGCCGCAGGCGACGACGAGGCCCGGCCCCGGCAGCACCGTGCCCGGCGTGCCCGCGCCTTCGGCGGGCTCGGCCGCCAGCACGCGCAGCACCTCGCCCGCATGGGGGAAATAGGCGCCGGGCCAGGGGTTCATCGCCCGCACCCGGGCATCCAACGCGGCCGCCGGCTGCGCCCAGTCCAGCAGCCCATCCGCCTTGTTGAGCTTGGCGGCATAGGTGACGCCTTCCTCGGGCTGCGGCGTCTCGGGCGGGGCCTCGTCCAGCGCGCGCAGGATCAGCCGCGCGCCCATCGCGGCGAGTGCGTCATGCAGATCGGGCGTGGTGCTGCGGGCGGTCAGCGGCACGGCCTCGCGCAGCAGCATGGGGCCGGTGTCCAGCCCCTCCTCCATCCGCATGATGGTGACGCCGCTCTCGGCATCGCCATGCAGGATGGCGGCATGGATGGGGGCCGCGCCGCGCCAGCGCGGCAGCAGCGAGGCATGGATGTTCAGGCAGCCGCGGCGCGGGGCCTCCAGCATGGCCGGCGGCAGGATCAGCCCATAGGCGGCCACCACCGCCACATCGAGATCGAGCGCCGCGAAGGCCTCATGCGCCGCCGCGTCCCGCTTCACCCGCGCGGGCGTGCGCACCTCAAGGCCGAGGGCGAGGGCCGCGCGATGCACGGGGCAGGGGGTCTCCTGCTGGCCGCGCCCGGCGGGCTTGGGCGGCTGGGTATAGACGGCGCGGATGTCATGCCCCGCCGCGTGCAAGGCCTGGAGGGCGGGCACGGCGAAGTCCGGGCTGCCCATGAAGGCGATGCGGAGGGCGTTGCCGCTGCGATTCACGCGCCGCTCCCCGCCGCTATGCGGCTGCGGTGCTCCGCGATCGCGCGGGGCTTGCCGCTGCGATTCACGCGCCGCTCCTCGCCGCTATGCGGCTGCGGTGCTCCGCGATCGCAGCGGTGTCACCCACCCTCAGCGTCCCGCGCCTTGTTCTTCAGCTCCTTGGCGAGCTTGCGCAGCATCATGTTGCGCTTCAGCGCCGAGAGATGGTCCACGAAGAGGACGCCGTTCAGGTGATCCATCTCATGCTGCATGCAGACGCCGAGCAGCCCGTCCGCCTCCATCTCGCGGCGCGTGCCGTCCAGCTCGCGCCAGCGGATCTTGATGCGCTGCGGGCGCTCCACATCGGCATAGAGGCCGGGCAGCGAGAGGCAGCCCTCCTCGCGGAGGCCGCGCTCCTGGCTTTCGGCGATGATCTCGGGGTTCACCAGCACCATGGGCTCGGGCGCGTCCTTCGGCCCGCAATCCAGCACGAAGAGCCGCAGGTCGGAGCCCACCTGGGGCGCCGCGAGGCCGATACCGGGCGCGGCATACATCGTCGCCAGCATGCGCGGGGCCAGGGCGCGGACCGCATCGCCATCGCCCTCGCCCACCGGGCGGCATTTCAGGCGGAGCCGCGCATCGGGCACCAGCAGGATGGGGAGTTTTTCGTCGCTCATGATGGCCGTGAGGTAGCGCCTGGCCCCCACCCTGGCAACGGACCTTGCAAGCGGGGGCTGGCCGGGCCAAGTCTTGGCTGGCTGGGCGCCGCCAGAACGGGGCGCCCGGGATGTCCTCGCTCCCGGCAGGAGGCTGCATGTCTCGATCCTCGGTGTTCGGTTCGCCGCTGTTTCTCGGCTTCGACCACCTCGAACAGATGCTCGACCGCGTCCAGAAGAACGCCGAGGGCTATCCCCCCTACAATATCGAGCAGACGGGCGAGGCGCGGCTGCGCATCACGCTGGCCGTCGCCGGCTTCTCCATGGATGACCTGGCCATCACGCAGGAGGACAACCAGCTCGTCATCCGCGGCCGCCAGCGGGACGACACGGAGGGGCGCATCTTCATCCATCGCGGCATCGCGGCCCGGCAGTTCCAGCGCGCCTTCGTGCTGGCCGAGGGGATCGAGGTGGAGGGCGCCTTCCTGGACAACGGGCTGCTGCATATCGACCTCCAGCGCCCCATGCCGGAGGTGAAGGTCCGCTCCATCCCGATCAGCCGCCAGGGCGCGGGGCCGAGCCGCCCCGTGGTGCAAAGCCGCTTCCGGCGCGAGGAGGAGTAGCCGCCCGCTTTGCCGTGATGTTAGCCTTCCTGAGAAACGGCGGGAGGTGATCATGGGCAAGTGGTTCACGGCGGTTGTCGCGGCGGCGATCAGCGTCTCGGCGCAGGCGCAAACGCTCGGCGTGGGGTCCGGCGCGCCGGTCACGACGATCGACCCGCATTTCCACAATGTCGGCCCGAACAACGCGCTGACCATGCACATCTTCGACCGGCTGATCGAGCGCGACGGAAGGGCGCGCCCGCACCCCTCGCTCGCCACCGCCTGGCGCCCCGTGGGCGACCGGGTGTGGGAGCTGGAGCTGCGCCAGGGCGTGACCTGGCATGACGGAAAGCCCTTCACGGCCGACGACGTGGTCTTCACCTTCGCCCGCGTTCCCAATGTGCCCAACAGCCCGGGCGGCTTCGGCGGCTTCCTCCGCGCCATCGAGCGCGTGGAGGTGGTGAACCCCCACCTCATCCGGCTGCACACCCGCGCGCCGCACCCGCTCATGCCGCTCGACCTCGCCTCGGTCTCCATCATCGCGCGCCATGCGGCGGAAGGAGCGGCGACGGAGGATTTCAACAGCGGCCGCGCCGCCATCGGCACCGGGCCCTACCGCTTCGTCAGCTTCCGCGCGGGCGACCGCGTGGAGATGACGCGCAACGACGCCTATTTCGGCGGGGCCGAGCCCTGGGCGCGCGTCAGCTACCGCATGCTGCTGAACGACGCCTCGCGGACCGCGGCGCTGCTGGCGGGCGATGTGGACATCATCGAGCAGATCCCGACGAGCGACCTCGCCCGCCTGCGCCGCGATCCGCGCATCACGGTGACGGAGATCCCGAGCCTGCGCACCGTCTACATGGCGCCCGACTACTCGCGTGACACGGCGCCGCCGGGCGTGACCGACAATGCCGGCCAGCCCCTCGCCGCCAACCCGTTCAAGGATGCGCGGGTGCGGCGCGCGCTGAGCCTCGCCATCAACCGCGACGCGCTGGTGGAGCGCGTGATGGAAGGGGCCGCGCAATCCACCGCGCAATGGCTGCCGCCCGGCGCCTTCGGCTACAATCCGCAGGTCCGCCCCGACCCGTTCGACCCCGATGGCGCCCGCCGCCTGCTGGCCGAGGCGGGCTTCCCGGACGGGTTCCGCCTGACGCTCTCCACGCCCAATGACCGCTGGCCCAATGATGCGCGCCTCGCCCAGGCCGTGGCGCAGATGTGGACGCGCATCGGCGTGCGCACCCAGGTGGATGCGCTGCCCTGGACAGGCTTCGTGCCGCGCCGCGCGCGCATCGAGTTCGGCATGCAGATCGGCGCCTGGGGGAGTTCGACGGGCGAGGCGTCGAACTTCCTGGTGAACATCGTCGCGACGCATGACCGCCAGCGCCTGACGGGTGCGAACAACAACGCCCGCTATTCCAACCCGCGCTTCGACGCCTTCACGGCGGAGGCCTCCGCCACCATGGATGACGAGCGGCGCGAGGCGATGTGGCAGGAGGCGGTGGCCATGTTCGCCGAGGAGCGGCCGGTGATCCAGCTGGTGCAGTATCTCAACACCTGGGCGGTGCGGCGCGGGTTGCGCCATGACCCGCGCATGGATGAGCGGACCATCGCCATGGGTGTCAGGCCCCAATAGCGATCAGGGGCGTTGAGGCCGTCCTCAATGCCGGGCTGGCGCTTCACGGCATCCACGCCGGCCGACACCCGGAGGGCGGTGATCTGCCTGTCGTCGGTCTCGAAGAAGGCAGCGCCCGACCAGGCGATGGGGCCCGGTCACGGCGATGCCGAAGCGCGGGCCGCGATGCCGGCCGGAGAAGCGCATGCGGGCCGCCGGGCGCGGCCCGTCCTCGATGGGGGCCTGCATCTCGCAGTGGTAATCGGCACACGCGGCGTGGATCAGCCGCAGGGAGGCGGTGAAGCCGTCCGCCCCGAGCGAGCCGCGGAAGCGGAAGTCGGGCGCCGGGATTTCCCGTCCGGTATCCTCATCCGCCCGGTTCCACACCTCATGGTGGAACCGCCGGACAAGGTGTGACGCCTCAGTCATTGATGCCCCCTGACGTCCTGGGGTCTGGGGCCTCCCGGCCCCAGCCGCCGGAGGCCCTTCTGCCTCACTTCGCCGGCGCCATCTCCCGCGCCGCCGGCGCCATGTCCAGCGCGCCGCCGAACTCGTTGATGTTGTCGAGCTCGGTGCCCATCGGGATGTTGGTCACCTTCTCCAGGATGAACTCGATCACCACCGGCACCTGGTGCTCTGTCATCAGCGCCCTGGCATCGGCGAAGGCCTGCTTGAACTCGTTCGGGCTGCGGACGCGGATGGCCTTGCAGCCCAGGCCTTCCGCCACCGCCACATGGTCCACGCCATAGCCCGAGAGGGCCTCGTCATGCTCCATGTTGATGTTCTCGAAGGAGAGCGAGACCTCGAAATCCATCTCGAAGCCGCGCTGCGCCTGGCGGATGAGGCCGAGATAGGAGTTGTTCACCACCACATGCAGGTAGGGCAGCTTGTGCTGGGCCCCGACGGCCAGCTCCTCGATGAGGAACTGGAAGTCATAGTCGCCCGAGAGGGCCACGATCTCGCGATCCGGATCGGCGGCGCGGACGCCGAGTGCCGCCGGCAGCGTCCAGCCGAGCGGGCCCGCCTGGCCGCAATTGATCCAGTTGCGCGGGTTGTAGACGCGCAGGTGCTGCGCGCCTGCGATCTGCGAGATCCCGATGGTGGTGACGTAGCAGGTGTCCCGCCCGAAGGCCTCGTTCATCTCCTGGTAGACGCGCTGCGGCTTGAGCGGCACCTGGTCGTAATGCGTCTCGCGCAGCATGGAGCGCTTGCGCGCGAGGCATTCGGCGGCCCAGGCGCTGCGGTCGCGCAGCTTGCCAGCCGTCTTCCACTCGATCGCCACCTTCACGAAGAGGTCGAGGGCGGCGAGCGCGTCGGAGACGATGCCGTAGTCGGGCGCGAAGACGCGGCCGATCTGCGTGCCCTCGATGTCCACATGCATGAACTTCTTGCCTGCGGTGTATTTCTCCACGCTGCCGGTGTGGCGATTGGCCCAGCGATTGCCGATGCCCAGCACGAAGTCGGCGGCGAGCATATTGGCATTGCCATAGCGGTGGCTGGTCTGCAGCCCGCACATGCCGGCCATCAGGTCATGATCGTCGGGAATGGTGCCCCAGCCCATCAGCGTCGGGATCACGGGGATGCCGGTGATCTCCGCGAATTCGACCAGCTCGGCACTCGCATCGGCGTTGATGATGCCGCCGCCGGCGACGATGAGCGGACGCTCCGCCTCGTTCAGCATGGAGAGCGCCTTCTCGATCTGGGCGCGGCTGGCGGCGGGCTTGTAGACCGGGAGCGCCGTGTAGGTCTCGATGTCGAACTCGATCTCGGCCACCTGCACGTCCACCGGAAGATCGATCAGCACCGGGCCGGGGCGACCGCTGCGCATCAGATGGAAGGCCTTCTGGAAGGCCATGGGAACGAGGTAGGGCTCCATCACCGTCACCGCCCATTTGGTCACGGGGCCGGCGATGGAGGCGATGTCCACCGCCTGGAAATCCTCCTTCTGCAGCTTGGCGCGCGGCGCCTGGCCGGTGACGCAGAGGATGGGGATGCTGTCGGCCTGGGCGGAGTAGAGGCCGGTGATCATGTCGGTGCCGGCGGGGCCGGAGGTGCCGATGCACAGGCCGATATTGCCGGCCTTGGCGCGGGTATAGCCCTCGGCCATGTGCGAGGCGCCCTCCACGTGCCGCGCCAGGATGTGGCGGATGGAGCCGCGCTTCTTCAGCGCGGAATAGAAGGGGTTGATCGCGGCCCCGGGGACGCCGAAGGCGCAGTCCATGCCCTCCTTTTCCAGCACGAGAACCGCTGCATCCACTGCGCGCATCTTGGCCATGAGTTCATTCCTCCGAGGTCATTGTGACGGGGGATGAATGACAGCTGCCGCGTTTTGGTGCAATTTTTCCAGAATATTATTTTGCAATGCGGAAAAATAGGTCTAACCTGTTGCTCGGACGGCGATTAAGGTTTTCCATCGCGCTGGGGGTTTTCCGGATGGCAAAAAATATTTCCGGCGTTTCGGCGAGGCCCGTCACCGAAAAGCGCTCCCGCGGGCGGCCCCGCGGCACGGCCCAGCCGAGCGAGGCCGCCTCGGTCCAGTCGCTTGATCGCGCCATCGTGCTGATGAAGCTGCTCTCGGCCGGCAATGGCCTCTCGCTGACGGAGATTTCGCAGCAATCGGGCATCGCGGCCTCCACCGCCTATCGCATGCTCACCACGCTGCAGGCGCACGGAATGGTGGAGTTCAACGAGGCCGACCAGCTCTGGTTCATCGGCATCGAGACCTTCCGCATGGGCGCGGGCTTCCTGCGTCGCCGAAAGCTGGCCGAGCAGGGGCGCGCCATCATCCAGGATCTGATGCTGGAATCGGGCGAGACGGCGAATCTCGCGCTGGCCGATGAGGATTGCGTGGTCTTCGTGAGCCAGGTGGAGACGCATGAGGCCATCCGTGCCTTCTTCCGCCCCGGTACGCGCAGCCCGCTGCATGCCTCGGGCATCGGCAAGGCCATCCTCGCCTTCACCGAACCGCGCCAGCGCGACGCGCTCTTCAAGCGCCTGCCGCTCGAGGTTTTCACGCCCAAGACGCATGCGACGCGCGCGAGCCTGGTGGCGGATCTGATCGGCATCCGCGCGCGCGGCTTCTCGGTGGATGACGAGGAGCGCAACCTCGGCATGCGTTGCGTGGCGGCGGCCGTGTTCAATGAATTCGGCGAGCCGGTGGGCGGTGTGTCCATCTCCGGCCCCACGGTGCGGATGGATGATGCGAAGGTGGCCTGCATGGGCCCGCGCGTGCGGGCGGCGGCGGCGGCGCTGACAGAGGCCATGGGCGGCGTGCTGCCGGAGGGCGCGCGCGCCATGTGAATTTTCCTTGCGGGGCTCCGCGTTTTCAGGCTGCATTCAGGCTCTGAAAACAACCGACCGCGAAGCGGCCGAGGGAGGAAGCGATGCGTCCCACCACCTGGAGGGCGGCGCTTGGCGCTGCTTGAGGTGCGCGATGTCGTGATGCGCTTCGGCGGCGTCACGGCGGTCGGCGGCGTGTCCTTTGCCGTCGAGGAGCGCCAGATCTGCGGGCTGATCGGGCCTAATGGCGCGGGCAAGACCACGCTCTTCAACATCATCAGCGGCATCTACCGGCCGAGCGAGGGCAGCGTCACCTTCGCCGGCACCAACACCACCGGCCTGCCGCGCCACGCGATGGCGCCGTTGGGCCTCGGCCGCACCTTCCAGAACCTGGCCCTGTTCCGCAGCATGTCGGTGCGCGAGAACGTGCTGTCGGGCGCACATTCGCAGGGCCGTGCTGGGTTTCTGGCGCTTGCGCTGCGCCTGCCTGGCGCGCGCGAGGAGGACCGCGTGGCGGCGCGCCGCGCCGACGAATTGCTCGGCCTGCTCGCGCTGGAGAATGTGGCGGATGTGCCGGTGGCGGACCTGCCCTTCGGCACGCAGAAGCGCGTCGAGATGGCGCGCGCGCTGATCTCGCAACCGAAACTGCTGCTGCTGGATGAGCCCGCGGGCGGGCTGAACCATGGGTCATGGAACTCACCGTGGAGGAGAATTTCCGCCTCGGCGCCTATACGCGGCGCGACGCGCAGGTGCAGGCGGATTTCGGGCGCATGTGGGAGTGGTTTCCGCGCCTGAAACAGCGCTGGAAGCAGCAGGCCGGCACGCTTTCGGGCGGCGAGCAGCAGATGCTCGCCATCGCCCGCGCGCTGCTGATGCGGCCGAAGCTGCTGCTGCTGGACGAGCCCTCCTTCGGCCTCGCGCCGCTCATCGTGCAGGAGATCTTCGGCATCATGCGCCGCATCCGTGAGGAAAGCGGCGTGGGCATCCTGCTCGTCGAGCAGAACGCCAATTTCGCGCTGGAACTCGCCGACCGCGCCTATCTGATCGAGACGGGGCACATCGTGACCTCGGGCCCCGCCGCCGAGATCCGGCAGGATGAGGCCATCCGCCGCGCCTATCTGGGGTACTGAGCATGGACGGCTTCGCGCATCAGCTCATCGCCGGCATCGCGACGGGGGGCATCTATGCCTCGGTCGCGCTGGCGCTCGTCATGATCTACCAGGCGACGCATCACGTGAATTTCGCGCAGGGGGAGATGGCGACCCTCTCCACCTTCATCGCGCTCACCATGATCCAGGCCGGGCTGCCCTATTGGGCGGCCTTCTTCGCGACCCTTGTCGTCTCCTTCGTGATGGGGGCCGCGGTGGAGCGCATCCTGATGCGGCCGGTGCAGAACGCGCCGGTGCTGACGCATGTGGGCGTCTTCATCGGCATGCTGCTCATCATCAGCAATGCCACGGGCTGGATCTTCGGCCACACCACCAAGGCCTTCCCGACGCCCTTCGAAAGCCAGGGCCTGCTCTTCGGCGGCCTGGTCTCCGCGCATGAGCTGGGCAGCACGGTGGTGACGCTGGCAGTGCTGCTGCTGGTCTATCTCTTCTTCGCGCACACCTCGCTCGGCCTCGCCATGCGCGCCGCCGCCTACAATCCGCGCTCGGCGCGGCTGGTGGGCATTCGTGTCGGCTGGATGCTGGCGCTGGGCTGGGGACTGGCGGCGGCCATCGGCTCGGTGGCGGGGATGATGGTCGCACCGGCCGTCTTCCTCGACCCGAACATGATGCTGGGCATCCTGCTCTATGCCTTCGCCGGCGCCCTGCTGGGCGGCATCGACAATCCGGGCGGCGCGGTGGCGGGCGGTTTCCTGGTGGGCGTGCTGGAGAACCTGGCCGGCGCCTATGTGGTGGGCACGGAACTCAAGCTCACGGTGGCACTCATCATCATCATCGGCGTGCTGGTCGTCAGGCCCTCCTGCCTCTTCGGCCGCGTCGTCTTCAGCTGGGTCTGAGCGGATGCGGCCGCTTCTCCTCATCGCCGGCTTGGCGGCTCTGCTGCCACTCTGGCTGCTGGAGGGGTTTCACCTCTTCCAGCTGACGCAGGCCGTCATCATGGCGCTGGCCGTGCTCGGGCTGAACATCGTGACCGGCTATAACGGCCAGATCTCGCTCGGCCATGGCGCCTTCTTCGCCGTCGGTGCCTATGCGACGGCGATCCCCATGTCGCTGCTCGACTGGTCCTTCTGGGCGACGCTGCCCGTCTCGGCCTTCGTTTGCGGCGTGGTGGGCTGGGGCGTGGGCTTTCCGGCACTGCGCCTGGGCGGACTCTATCTCGCGCTCACCACCTTCGCGCTCGCCGTCGCCGTGCCGCAGATCCTGAAGCACAAGGCTGTCGAGGCCTGGACCGGGGGCGTGCAGGGGCTCTTCCTGCTCAAGCCCGAGGCGCCGGATTGGCTGAAGCTCAACCCGGACCAGTACATGTATCTGGTGGCGCTTCTGGTGGCGGGCGTCTGCTACCTCCTCACCGCCAACCTTCTGCATGGCCGCATCGGCCTCGCCATGATGGCGGTGCGCGACAACCCGACCGCCGCCGAGGCGATGGGCATGGACCTCGCCAGCATCAAGACGCGCACCTTTGCCGTGAGTGCGATCATCACCGGCATGGCGGGCTCGCTCTCCGCCGCGGTGGTGGAGTTCGTGGCGCCTGACAGCTTCACCTTCATCCTCTCCATCAGCCTCTTCGTGGGCATGGTGGGGGTGGGCGGTGTGGGCTCCATCCTGGTCTGGTTTTTGGCGGGCTCTTCGTGCTCTTCGTGCCCAATCTCGCGGAATCCATCAGCCGCTCGGCGCCCGGCGTGATCTATGGCGCCATCCTCATCCTCTTCCTGTTTGTCCTGCCGGACGGCGTGGCCGGGCTGGTCCGCCGCCTCACCACCAAGAAACGCGTCATTCCTGGGAGGGAACCCTCATGACCACCACCCGTCGCACGCTGTTCATCGCTTCCGGCGCCAGCTTGGCCGCGCCCAACATCGCCCCCGCGCAGGAAGCGCCGGGTGTGACCGCCAATGAGATCCGCATCGGCAGCACCAATTCGCTGTCGGGGCCCGCCTCGGCCTATTCGGTGATCTCCACCTGCCTCACCGCCATGTTCCGCCGCCTGAACGAGGAGGGCGGCATCGCCGGCCGGCGCGTGAACTTCACCGTCTATGACGATGCCTATTCGCCGCCGCGCACGCTGGAACAGACCCGCCGCCTGGTCGAGCAGGATCGCGTGGCCTTCACCTTCAACCAGCTCGGCACGCCCACCAACAATGCCGTGCACCGCTACATGAACCAGCGCCGCGTGCCCCACCTCTTCCTCGCGACCGGCGCCGACAAATGGGCCAATCCGCGCGAATTCCCCTGCACGATCGGCTGGCAGCCCAGCTACCGGACCGAGGCGCAGATCTACGCCAAGCATGTGCTGGAAACGCGCCCCAACGCCCGCATCGCGCTGCTGCACCAGAATGACGACTTCGGCCGTGACTATCTGAACGGGGTGCGCGACGTGCTGGGCAACCGCTTCGATTCCATGGTGCGCGTCGCCACCAACGAGGCGACGGACCCGACGGTGGACAGCCAGATCGTCCAGCTCCAGGCGAGCGGCGCCGATGTGCTCATCTGCGGCGTCATCCCGCGCTTCGCGGCCCAGGCCATCCGCCGCGTGCACGACATCGGCTGGCGGCCGATGATGTTCATGACGAACGTCTCGGTCTCGGTCGGCGCGGTGATGGAGCCGGCGGGGAAGGAGCGGGGCGTCGGCCTCATCACCTCGGATTACCGCAAGGACCAGAGCGACCCGGCCTGGGCCAATGATCCCGGCATGACCGAATGGCGCGGCTTCATGCAGCGCTTCATCCCCAATGGGGACCTGGCGGACAACAACTTCACCTATGGCTATGGCGTCGGCACCACCATGATCCAGGTGCTCCGGCAATGCGGCAACGACTTCAGCCGCGAGAACATCATGCGCCAGGCCACGAACATCGCGCCGATGGACGTGGCGACCCTGCTGCCTGGCGTGAAGGTGCAGAGCCAGCCCACCAACTTCAACGTGATCCGGCAGATGCAGCTGCAGCGCTGGGATGGCTCGGGCTGGGTGCGCTTCGGCAATGTGATCGAGGGCGCGAACGTCGATCAGCGTATCGGCCGCCGGCAGAAGAGCAGCGGGATGATCACGCCCGCTGCGACCGAACCCAGGAAGACCCAGAGCAGCCTCGCCTGGGCTTCCGGCGCGCCGAATTTTTCCACGAAGATGCAGTAGATGACCGTGCAGCCGACGATGCCGAGGCCCAGGAACTTCCCGGCGATCGTCACTTCGCGCTGCGGATTGCTCTCGTCCTGCATGTCTCGCCCCATATCGCGGTCTGCACGATATGGGGCGGCGCGTGCCGATTAGAAGCTGGCCCGCAGGATCAGCGGCATGGGCGCCATCTTGTCCTCCACGCCCACCACGCCCGGGATCTCACGCGCCATGATGGCCAGGCCCTGGCGCATCGTGTCGTTGCGGGCGAAGCCGTGGAAGGTGACGGTGCCGGCCTTCACCGAAGGATAGACCGATTAGGATCTCCACCAGGGCTGGTCGCGCATGGCCTTCACCAGCGCCAGCTGGATGCCGTGGTCGTCATGGATCTCCTGCGGCGTGACGTTGCCGCGCAGCACGGCGCGCAGCAGGTCGGCGCGGCTGACGATGCCGACCAGGTGGTTGCCCTTCACCACCAGCACGCGGCGGATGTGGTTCTGCTCCATCAGCTGCGCCACGCGCTCGGCCGATTCCGTCTCGCTGACGGTCACCAGCGCCTTGGTCATCACATCCGCGGCGGTCTTGCCATGCGCCTTGGAGAAGCGCTCCACCAGCGGCTCGGAGCTTTCAAAGAGCTGCAGGACCAGCTGAGCGGGCCGGGCGGGCGCTCGGCCAGTCGGCGGATCAGGTCGCCCTCGGTGACGATGCCCTGGGGCACGCCTTCCGCATCCACCACAGGCACGGCGGAAATGCCGCGCGCGGCCAGCAGCTCGGCCACCGCCGCGACGGGCGTGTCGGGGGAGACGACCACGGGGTTCGTGGTCATCAGGTCCTTGGATTTCATGCGTCTGCGTTCCTTCCGGCGATCCGCGCCAAATTCCGGCGCGTTGCAATCCGTTTAGGTTAAACCGTGCCCCGCCGCCTTGCGCCGGATCAAGTCGCGCCCTCCCGGATGCGCCCGCGATGCGATAGTCTCGTGACAACAAGAGTTGGGAGGATGCGTCCGCATGGGCGAAGGCTATTTCCTGGTCCCGGTCGCTTCGGCGCTGCGCCTCGCGCAGGCCGAGGCCGTGCTGGATGGCACGCTGAAAGCGGCGCGCGAGGCCGATCTCCTGCCGCTTGCCGTCGTCGTGCTCGATGCTGGGGCGCAGCTCGTCGCCTTCCGGCGCGAGGATGGCTGCGGCGTGCTGCGCTTCGAGATCGCGCGCGGCAAGGCGCAGGCGGCACTCGGCATGGGCATCGGCAGCCGCGTGGTGCGCGACCGGCTGAAGGAGCGCGTGGCCTTCCAGGCCTCCATCGCGGCGGCGAGTGACGGGCGTTTCATCCCGGTTCCCGGCGGCGTGCTCATCCTGAACGCGGCGGGCGAGGCGATCGGCGCCGTCGGCGTCTCGGGCGATGCCTCGGACCGCGACGAATATGCGGCGATCATGGGCATCCGCGCGGCCGGCCTCGGCGCGCATCCGGACGAGCCGGCGCCCGGCTGGCGGGAGGCCGGGCTGTGAAGCGCCGCGCCCTTCTCCTCGCGAGCCTCGCGACACCCGCCATCGCGCAGACCTGGCCCGACCGGCCGCTGCGCATGATCGTGCCCTTCCCGCCGGGCGGGGCGACCGACGTCTTCGCCCGCCGCCTCGCCGCGCGGCTGCCGGCGGAGCTTGGCCAGACCGTGGTGATCGAGAACCGCACGGGGGCCGCCGGCGCCATCGGCACGCTGGAGGCGGCGCGCGCCAGGCCCGATGGGCAGACGCTGTTCTTCGGCACGGCGAGCACGCTCGGCCTCTATCCGTTGCTCGCCGAGCGTCCGCAATTCGACCCGCTGCGGGATTTCCTGCCCGTCGCCATCCCCGGTGCCGCCACCGTCGCCTTCGTGGTGCGGCCCGGCGTGGCGGACAGCCTGCCCGCCCTCGTCGCCGCCGCGCGCGCGCGGCCGGGGCAGCTGCGCTATGGCTCGCCCGGCACCGGCAGCTACCTCCACATGTCCTTCGAGCTGTTCAAGCGCGAGGCCCAGGTGAACATCGAGCACGTGCCCTATCGCGGCAGCGCGCCCGCCATGGCGGACCTGCTGGGCGGCCACCTGGATGCGCTGACCGATACGGTGGCCACCACGCTGGAGCAGCACCGCTCGGGCCGCGCCCGCATGCTGGCCGTTGCCTCCACGGCCCGCAGCCCGCTGGTGCCCGAGGTGCCGACGGTGGCCGAGGCGCTGGGGCTTGCGGGCTTCGAGGCCGCGGTCTGGCTCGCCGTCATGCTGCCGATGGGCACGCCGGAGGCGATCCGCACGCGGCTCTCGGCCGCCATCACCGCGACCCTCGCGGTACAGGAATTCCGCACCGAGCTGGAGGCGGCGGGCTTCGAGGTGGGGGGGCGCTTGTCGCCCGACCAGAGCGGGGCCTACATCGCGGCCGAACAGGCGAAGTGGCGGCCCATCGTGGCGGCCACGGGTGCCAGGCTGGAATAGAACCGGGGGAACCATGATCCGCATCACACGCCGCGCCACGCTGGGCGCGATCCTCGCCGCACCCGCCATCGCCAGCGCGCAGTCCTGGCCCTCCGGCAGCATCCGCATCGTCGTGCCCTTCGCGCCCGGCGGCAGCACGGATGCGGTGGCGCGCCTGGCCGCGCCCGGCCTCTCGCAGCGCCTGGGCGTGCCGGTGGTGGTGGAGAACCGCAGCGGCGCGGCCGGCTCGCTCGGCACGCAGGTGGTGGCGACGGCACGGCCTGATGGCCAGACCTGGCTGCTCACCTTCGACAGCCACGCGACGCTGCCCGCCCTGCTGCCCAACCTGCCCTTCAACATCACGCGGGACCTCGATCCCGTCATGCTGATCGGCGGCGCGCCCTACGTGATCGCGACGCGCCCGGACAAGCCCTATCAGACGCTGGCCGACATCGTGACGGCCGCGCGCGCGCGGCCCGAGGCGATCAGCTATGGCAGCACGGGCAATGGCACAATCGGCCATCTGACGATGATCCTGCTGGGTTCGCGCGCCAATGTGCGCATGGCGCATGTGCCCTATCGCGGCGGCGGGCTTGCGGTGAATGACACCGTCGCCGGCCATGTGGAGATGATGATCGGCAGCGCGGCCGTCGTCGCCCCGCATATCGCCGGCGGCACGCTGCGCCCCGTGGTGCAGTTCGGCCCCGAGCGCCTGCCCGCGCTGGCCCAGGTGCCGACCGCGGTCGAAGGCGGCTTCCAGGGCCTGGAGGCCGAGGCCTGGTGGGGCGTCTTCGCCCCGCATGGCACGCCCGACGCCATCCAGGCGCGCATGTACGCGGCGCTGAAGGAATCCTTCCAGGAGGAGCGCGTGAACCGCACCATGACGGAAACCCAGCAGGCCCGCGTGGTGCTGGGCGACAAGTCGGTGCTCGGCCCCTTCCTCGACCGTCAGATCGCCCAATGGGGCGGCCTGGTGCGCGAATTCCGCATCCAGGCTGACTGAGGAACAGGCATTCCCGCCGCGGGACCCCGCGGCGGGGATTTGGATTCCGCTTTTCCGCTGTCTCCGCATCATGGTCCGATCGCCCTGTCTTTCGGGAGATGGACCATGAGGCCTCACGCGACGCCATGTGCTGGCGGCCCCCGCGCTTCTTCCTGCTGCCGCGCGGGCGCAGGGTTCCGGCGTGCCGGGCTGGCCCACGCGGCCCATCCGCATGCTGGTGGGCTTCCCGCCGGGTGGCCTGCCCGACATCTACGCCCGCATGCTGGCCGACCGGCTCTCACCCCTGCTGGGCCAGCCGGTGGTCGTCGAGAACCGCCTGGGCGGCGGCGGCACGCTGGCCAATGAGCAGACGGCGCGCGCGGATGACGCGCACACCTTCCTCTCCACCTCCATCTCGATGACGGCGGGCGCCGCGCTGCGCGCGGGGCGGCTGAACTATGACGTGCTGCGCGACTTCGCGCCGATCAGCGCCATCTCCGTCGTCGCCAATGGCATCTTCGTGCACCCTTCTGTGCCGGTGAACAGCATCGCGGAGCTGATCGCGCTCGCCAAGGCGCAGCCCGGCCGGCTCAATTGCGGTTCGCCCGGCAATGGCACCTCGGGCCATGTCACGCAGGAGTATTTCAAGCTGCGCGCGGGCATCGACATGGTGCATGTGCCCTTCCGCGGTTCGGCGCCGCTCGTCGTGGATTTCCTGGGCGGGCAGGTGGGTGTGGTCATCGACAATGTGCCGCTCTACCTGCCGCATGTGCGGGAGGGGCGGATCAGGCTGCTCGCGGTGACCACGCCGCAGCGCTGGCCCTTCACGCCCGATGTGCCGACGCTGGCCGAGACGGTGCTGCCCGGCTTCGACGTGCGCGCCTGGTTCGGCTTCGTGGCGCCGGCCCGCACGCCCGAGCCGGTGCTGGAGGCGCTGAACCGCATGACGCAGGAGATGCTGCGCGACCCGGTGATCGTGGAGCGCATCCGCTCGGCCGGCGCGGATCCCTCGCCGATGAGCCGTGCGGAATACGCCGCCTTCCTGCGCGAGGACATGGCGCGCTGGACCGAGGTGGTGCGGCTTTCGGGTGCGACGGCCGACTGACGCTCATCCGCGCTTCAGCTTGGTCGCCTGTCCCTGGGCGCGCCGGCCCCTGACGGGCACAAAGCCCGACCCACGGCCCGCGGTTACCGCCCCCTGCGCCATGCCATCGCAAGCCTGGCGGCTCGTGCCGACCACCGGCAGCTGCTTCCATCACCTCGATTTCTCCGGTCCCGGTGCGTTCAACGACACCGGATGGCGCACACCCATGGTCACGCGTGACCTCTCTGCGTTTTCCGCAATTGTGGCGCGTGCGAAAGGCGCGGGGCGACGCGGGCTGGCAGCCTTGCCCTGGCGGGGATCGGGGCCTAATCCATCGGGCAAGGAGACGCCCCATGGACCAAGCCCTGATTTCCGCCGACCCCCATGCCGAGATCCGCGAGGAGGTGCGCAAGCTCTGCGCCCGCTTCCCCGGCGAGTATTGGCGCGAACTCGATGCCCGTCGCGGCTATCCCACCGAATTCGTCCGCGCGCTGACCGAGGCCGGCTATCTCGGCGCGCTGATCCCCGAGGAGTTCGGCGGCGCGGGCCTGCCGCTCTCGGCCGCCGCCGCCATCCTCGAGACCATCCACGCGGAAGGCTGCAACGGTGCCGCCTGCCACGCGCAGATGTACATCATGGGCACCATCCTCAAGCATGGCAGCCCGGAGCAGAAGCAGCGCTACCTGCCCGGCATCGCGGAGGGCACGCTGCGCCTGCAGGCCTTCGGCGTGACCGAGCCCACCAGCGGCACGGACACCACCAACCTGCGCACCACCGCCGTGAAGCAGGGCGACAAGTACATCGTGAACGGCCAGAAGATCTGGACCAGCCGCGCGGAGCACAGCGACCTGATGCTGCTGCTGGCCCGCACCACGCCCAAGGACCAGGTGGCGAAGAAGACCGAGGGCCTGTCCACCTTCATCGTGGACATGCGCGCGGCGCTCGGCAACGGCCTGACCATCCGCCCCATCCGCACGATGATGAACCACAATTCCTGCGAGGTCTTCTTCGACAACATGGAGGTTCCGGCCGAGAACCTGGTCGGCGTCGAGGGCAAGGGTTTCCGCTACATCCTGGACGGCATGAACGCCGAGCGCCTGCTGATCGCGAGCGAGAGCATCGGCGACGCGAAGTGGTTCACGCAGAAGTCCGTCGCCTACGCGAAGGAGCGCATCCTGTTCGGCCGGCCGATCGGCCAGAACCAGGGCGTGCAGTTCCCCATCGCGAAGGCCTATGCGCAGATGCGCGCGGCGGAAGCCCTGCTGCACAAGGGCCTGGAGAAGTTCGAGGCCGGGCTGCCCTGCGGCGAGGAGGCGAACACCGCCAAGATGCTGGCCGCCGACGCCGCCTGGGCCGCGGCGGAAGCCTGCGTGCAGACCCATGGCGGCTTCGGCTTCGCCGAGGAATACGATGTGGAGCGCAAGTTCCGCGAGGCGCGGCTCTATCAGGTGGCGCCGATCAGCACGAACCTCGTGCTGAGCTATCTGGGCGAGCACGTGCTCGGCATGCCGAGAAGTTATTAGTTTGTGATGCCCTCAGGCGCCGGGCGCGCGCTCCGCGCGCTTGGCTTCGCGCCGCGTAGCGTGCGCGGGGGGCAAGGGTAGTCTGGGCGCGGCGGCCGCTTTGCGGCCGCATCCTCGGTGGGCGGTGCCGCTCTTGGGTGGCCGTCGCCGCTGGGCGGCCTAGACCGCCGCCGTCACCACGATCTCCACCAGATCCGCCCCCTCCAGCGCCACGCCCAAACACGCCCGCTGCGGCGGGTTGCCCATGTCCACCCACTCGTCCCAGGCCTGGTTCAGCTCTCCCTTCCGGGACATGTCGGCCAGATAGACCATCGCCGTGATGATCCGCGCCTTGCTGGTGCCCGCATCCGCCAGGTTCTGGTCGATCGCCGCCAGCGCGAGCCGCGCCTGTTCCAGCATCGAGGCCGATTTCACCGGCGACGTCGCGACCGTCGTCACGATGCCATTGTGGATCACGGCGCGGCTGCGGCTCGCCACCTTGCCGGGAATACGGGTGATCATGCGGTGTCGGCCTTCTTGCGGGAGGGTTTCGCGGCCGCTTCCAGCGCGCGCTGCCGCGCGATGAAATCCGGCCCGCAGGAGAGTTTCTGCGCCAGCGCGCCGCCCGGCTCCACCACGCGCCAGAAGGGCGAGACGGCGCTCGGCGCCTCGCCCGCCGCCACGCGCTCCAGTGCCGATTCCGCCACGATGCGCAGGAAGATCGCGGTCGAGGTCGGGCAGGTGGCGTCCGCCTTGTGCTTCTTCGCCAAGGCCTCCCGCATCGCCGCCACATCCTTGGTGCGGCCGGGCGGGATGCCCCGCAGATAGGCGTCGATCACCTTGGGCGAGGCGATGAAAAGCTGCGCGCCGGCCGGAATTCCGGCGAAGGGCTTTTCCAGCTCGGTCACGCGGGCGGGCTTCGCCGCGCGATACTTCTCTCCCCAGCTGGTGGTCATGGCGTGGCGTGCTGCGACATGGGCATGGTTCCCTGATCACCGCCCGCCGCGCCGGGTGGCGCGGTCTGGCGGAACGCTTAACCTTTTGGCCCGGCGATGGCAGTCTCACCGCAGTATGGTGCGATCCGGCGGCGCCGGATAGCTGGAAGGACCAGCATGCCAGGTTTCACACGCCGCGCCACGCTCGCGGCCCTCGCATCCATTCCCGCGGCCGCGGCGGCTGAACCCATCACGCTGCTGGTCCCCTTCGCCCAGGGTGGCGCGACCGACCGCCTGGCGGAACTCCTCGCCCCCGTCCTGGCCCGGCAGCTGGGCGAGGCGGTGCGGGTGGAGGCCATGCCGGGCGAGAGCGCCCAGCGCGCCCTGCGCCACCTCATGGCGCGGCCCGCGGATGGCCGCACCCTCCTCATCGGCAATCCGGGCCTCTTCGCCTTCAACCCGCATCTTTTCGCACGCCTCCCCTACGACCCGCTGACCGATCTGGCCCCCATCGGCCTGATCGGCACCAACCCGATGGTCCTGCTGGCCAGCGTCGCCTCGGGCATCACCGACGTCGCGAGCCTGCGGCAGCGGGCGCAGCAGGGGCATCTCTCCATCGGCAGCGCCGGGCGGGGCAGCGCGCTCTTCATGGGCGGCATGATGCTCATGCGCGCGCTGGGGGATGGCGGGGAGATCGTCACCTACCCGGGCGGCGGGCCGGCACTGGAGGACCTCCAGGCCGGGCTGCTCGACGTGATGGTGGACCAGACCATTACTGCCATTCCCGCCACCCATCTGGGGGCGCGCGCCATCGTCGTCCTGCATCCGCACCGCCTGCCCGAGCTCGCGACCGTGCCCACGGCGGCGGAAGCCGGCCTCGCCATGCCGCAGCTCGCCATCTGGAATGTGCTGACGGTGCGCGCGGGCACGCCGGCGCCGATGATCCAAAGCCTGGCCCGGGCCTTGGAGGGCGCGCTGGGGGATGAGATGCTGGCGCGCAGCCTGGCCGCCGAATTCCGTCATCACGCCCCTGGGTGTGCAGCACGGCCCGGTGGCTGCGGCGGCATTGATCCGAGGCGAACACGCCCGGTGGGGCGCCTTCATCCGCGCCGCACGCATGGAACGAGAGGGTTAGGAAACGTGAGCGGCAAACCTTTGGCCGGCCTGCTGGTGGTCTCGATGGAACAGGCGGTGGCGGCGCCCACCTGCTCGATGAAGCTGGCCGATGCCGGCGCGCGGGTCATCAAGATCGAACGCGCGGAAGGCGATTTCGCCCGCGGCTATGACGCGGCCTGCAAGGGCCTGTCCACCTATTTCGTCTGGCTGAACCGGGGCAAGGAAAGCCTGCGCCTCGACATCAAGCAGCCGGAGGACAAGGCGCTGCTCGCGCGCCTGCTGGCGAAGGCCGATGTCTTCATCCAGAACCTCGCCCCCGGCGCCATGGCGCGTGCCGGTTTCGGCTCCGCTGAACTGCGCGCGAAGCATCCGCGCCTCATCACCGTGGACATCAGCGGCTATGGCGAGGACGGTCCCTATGCCGGCATGAAGGCCTATGACCTGCTGGTGCAGGCGGAAAGCGGCCTCACCTCCGTCACCGGCCGCCCGGAAGGCCCGGGCCGCGTCGGCGTCTCGGCCTGCGACATCGCCTGCGGCATGAACGCCCACGCCGCCGTGCTGGAGGCGATCATCGAGCGCGGCATCACCGGCCGCGGCAAGGGCATCGCCGTCTCGCTCTTCGACGGCATGGCGGACTGGATGAACGTGCCGCTCCTCTACCTCGAAGGCACGGGCAAGGAGCCGCAGCGCATCGGCCTCGCGCACCCCTCGCTCTGCCCCTATGGCGCCTTCGAGACCAAGGACGGCGCCCTCATCCTCATCTCCATCCAGAACGAGCGCGAATGGGCGCAATTCGCCGAGCACTTCCTGGGCGACAAATCCCTCACCGAACGCGAGGGCTTCCGCATCAACCTCGAACGCGTCGCGCAGCGGCCGATGGTGGATGCGCACATCGCCTCGGTCTTCAAATCCTATGATCGCGACACCTGCGTCGAACGCCTGACGCGCGCCAACACCGCCTACGGCTTCGTCAACAACGTCGCCGGCCTCGCGAGCCACAAGGCGCTGCGCCGCATCACCGTCGAGACCGAAAAAGGCCCCATCCCCATCGTCGCCCCCGCCGCCCGATTCAGCGACGGCGCGCGCGAATACGGCCCGGTCCCAAGCCTCGGCCAACACGACGCCGCCATCCGCGCCGAATTCGCGGGCTGAACGCGGCAGCATCCGCGTGCGCGCGTGAGTTGGAGAGGGGCTCCGCCCCTCTCCAAACCTCTCCCCGCCAGGGGCCAGGGCCCCGTGGACCCCTTCAAGAATTGGGCTTGTTGAGGGAGGGGGCTCAAGGGCGCGCGCGTGATGCACGCGCGTGCTCTTGCCCCCTCCCTCGACAAGCCCTGTCCTGGGTTCCAAGGGCCTTTCGGCCCTTGGCGGGATGGGTCTGGGAAGGGCGGCGCCCTTCCCAGCCTCACATGCGGCACCTGGGCGCTGTCGCGCTCAGCCGTGGAAACTCGGTGCCGGTTGGCCGTTCGCGATGGCGTCGAGCAGCGCCATCTGCCGGGGCAGGCAGATCTTGTGCAGGTCGTAATGCGTTTCGACGTGGCGGCGCGCGGCGGCCTTGAGGGGCGCCTGGGCCTCCGGGTCGGCCAGCATGGCTGCCAGGTTTTCGGCGATGGCCTCGGGGTTGAAGAAGTCGGTGAGGCGGCCATTCACGCCGTCCTGGATCACTTCCTGCACGGGGCGGTGTGGCGGAGCCCAGGATGGCGCGCCGCAGGCCATGGCGTCGAGCATCGACCAGGAGAGGACGAAGGGATAGGTGAGATAGAGGTGCGCGCGCGTCAGCCGGAACAGGCTGAGCAGGTCGGCGTAGGTGCACGCGGCCCGTGAAGTGGATGCGGCTGAGATCGAGGCGGCCGTCCAGTTCGCGCAGCATCACCTCGCGCCAGCTGCCGCCTTCGGCGGGCGCGCGGCCGTAGGAGACGCCGTCGCCGCCGACGACCACGACATGCGCCTTGGGGCCGCAGCTTCTGGAAGGCGGGCAGGGCGCGCATGAATTGCGGGAAGCCGCGATAGGGTTCGAGGTTGCGCGCGACGAAGCTGCGACCTCGTCCGCCGGCGTCAGCGTGCGTCCATCGGGCAGGCGTGAAGTCGGCCGGCCCGTGCGGCGAGGCGATGGCGGTGTCGATTCCCTCATGGATGACGGAGATGCGGCTCTGCGCCCATTCCGGATAGCGCGACCATTGCCAGCGCGTGGGCGAGACGCCCCAGTCGGCGGCGTCGAGCTGGATGAGCTGGATGGTGTTCTGCACGCGCGTGCGCGCGGCCTCGTCCAGGCCCACGGGCACGCCGGGCGGGTCGAAGCCGATATCGCCGCCCGGATGAGCGGAAGAAGTACTCCCAGTAGAGGACCATCTTCGCCTCGGGGAAGACGTCCTTCAGGAAGAGGCCCTCGCCCCAGCCGGGATGGGCGCAGATGAGGTCCGGCCGGAAGCCCTTCTTGTGCAACTCGACGGCGGCGCGAGCGGCCGCCTGGCCGTGCCGGATGTGGCCCTCGGTGCGGACCAGATAGGGGTGGGGCGTCGTCTTGCCGGGCTCGGGCGGCTTGTAGCGGAGCTGCGTGATGCCGGGCAGGGCGGTCGTGTCGGTCTGGCCGAGGCCGATGACCTTGACGCCCTTCCGCTTGGCCATCGCCACCGCGAGGTGGCGATACTGCCCGGGGAAGTTCTGATGCAGGAAGAGGATCTGCACCGCGCGGGCTACTTCAGGATGCCGGGCAGGTCGAGCCCTTTCTGGCGTGCCCAATCGCGCGCAATCTCGTAGCCCGCATCGGCGTGGCGCATCACGCCCGTCGCCGGATCGTTCCACAACACGCGGGAGAGGCGGCGCGCGGCATCCGGCGTGCCGTCGCAGACGACGACCATGCCGGAATGCTGCGAATAGCCCATGCCGACACCGCCGCCATGGTGCAGCGAGACCCAGGTGGCGCCCGAGGCGGTGTTGAGCAGCGCGTTCAGCAGCGGCCAGTCGGAGACGGCATCCGAGCCGTCCATCATCGCCTCCGTCTCGCGGTTGGGGCTGGCGACGGAGCCGGAATCGAGGTGGTCGCGGCCGATGACGACGGGGCCGATCTCGCCCTTCGCGACCATCTCGTTGAAGGCGAGGCCGATGCGGTCGCGATCGCCGAGGCCGACCCAGCAGATGCGGGCCGGCAGGCCCTGGAAGGCGATGCGCTGCTTCGCCATGTCGAGCCACTGATGCAGGTGCGTGTCATGCGGCATCAGCTCGCGCACCTTGGCGTCGGTCTTGGCGATGTCGTCGGGGTTGCCGGAGAGGGCGGCCCAGCGGAAGGGGCCGATGCCGCGGCAGAAGAGCGGGCGGATATAGGCCGGCACGAAGCCCGGGAAGTCGAAGGCATTGGCGAGGCCCTCATCCTTCGCCATCTGGCGGATATTGTTGCCGTAGTCGAGCACGGCCGCGCCCATCTTCTGGAAGTCGAGCATGGCCTGCACATGCTGCACCATGCTGCGCTTGGCCGCGGCGGCGACGCCAGCGGGGTCGCTCTCGCGCTTCTGCTGCCATTCGGCGAGCGTCCAGCCGGCCGGCAGGTAGCCATTGCCGGGATCATGCGCGGATGTCTGGTCGGTGACGATGTCGGGCACCACGCCGCGGCGGACGAGTTCGGGGAAGATCTCGGCGGCATTGCCGAGCAGGCCCACGCTGATGGCGCGCTTCTCCGCGCAGGCGGTCCGGATCATGGCGAGTGCCGTGTCGAGGTCCTCGGCGCGGTGATCGAGGTACCTGGTCTCAAGCCGCTTCTCGATGCTGGAGGGCTGGCATTCCACGGCGAGCACCGAGGCGCCGGCGAAGACGCCGGCCAGCGGCTGCGCGCCGCCCATGCCGCCCAGGCCGCCCGTGAGGATCCAGCGGCCGGCCAGCGAGCCGCCGAAATGCTGGCGCCCGGCCTCCACGAAGGTCTCGTAGGTGCCCTGCACGATTCCCTGGCTGCCGATGTAGATCCAGGAGCCGGCCGTCATCTGGCCGTACATCATGAGCCCCTTGCGATCGAGCTCGTTGAAGTGCTGCCAGTTCGCCCAGGCGGGGACGAGGTTGGAATTGGCGATGAGCACGCGCGGCGCATCCGGGTGCGTGCGGAAGACGCCGACCGGCTTGCCGGACTGCACGCATAGCGTCTGGTCGCCTTCCAGCTTCTTCAGGGCGGCGACGATGCGCTCATAGCTGTCCCAGTCGCGCGCCGCGCGCCCGATGCCGCCATAGACGACGAGTTCGCCCGGGCGCTCCGCCACCTCGTCATCGAGGTTGTTCATCAGCATCCGCATCGCTGCCTCGGTGGTCCATTGGCGGCAGGTGATGTCGAGGCCGCGGGGGCTGCGGATGCCAGGGGAGTTGAGTTGAGCCTTGCGGAAACGGGTCATGACGGCACCGGTTCAGGTTGAGCCGCCAGACATAATCGGAAGGCGCGCCGCTGGCCAATTTGCCCGAAACGGGGGTAGGACACGCGCATGTCCGACGCAGAACTCCCCGACACCCCTCCCGACCGCCTGGCGGCCGACCCGAAGAGCCCCTTCCACGACGCCCGCGCGCTGGAGCGCGGCGTGGGCGTGATCTTCAAGGGCGTCGAGCGCACCAATGTGGACGAGTATTGCGTGAGCGAGGGCTGGGTGCGCCTCATCATGGGCAAGCAGGTGGGGCGCAACGGGCTGCCGCTCACCATGAAGATGCAGGGCGAGGTGCTCCCCTATTTCCGGGACCGGCCGCATCCCAAGGGCTGATGCCAGGCCTCACCTTGTGTGAGACCGGGTGCGCCGTGAGAGGCTGTCTCAGAAGTTCCTGATTTGGAACGTTCCGCGCGGCGGGCCCGCTCTGTCGCCTCCAAGATTCTTCTTGCCGTTGCGTCAACCTCATGCAGGATTGTTACATGCCTGGGAGGATAACCCTCCGGGCGTGCGACAGGCCCGCCCGTGATGCGCGCCGCCGCTCCGGGATGAGGAACACCGCGTTGCGCCCAGTCTATCCGACGATGACCGCCCATAATGCGAGCGACGAACCCTGGCGGCTGGACCGCCTGGCCCGGACCGATGGCCGCGTGCGCGAATTGCTCCGCATCCTGACGCGCGAGGCGCCCGATGATGAATCCAGCCTGGGCGAGGGCGTCTGGGTGCGGCACGTCACCGCCATGCATGATGACCGCGGCACGCTGGTCGCGCATGTCAGCAAGGCGCTGGCCGAATCCTCCTGGCTGCCGGTGATCGGCGCGGTGCTGAGCCGCGCCTGGAACGGCGAGGATGAGGGCAGCGTCGCCTTCAAGGTGCTGGGCGAGTCCGATGTGATCCCGTTGGGCGACATCCTGAAGGCGGAGGGGCCGGGCTGATCCGCTCCGGTTGAACCCCGGCCCGCATGGCGGGCCGATGACTTCGCCATCATCTGGCCGCATGATGCGGGCTTCTTCCCGGCCTCCACACCGGGAAAGGGCAGCCGCTGCGCGCTCCATCACTCCATGCCGCCATCGGCGCCACGGCCGCCGCCCTGCTGGGCGCGGGCGTCATCCTCGGCGTCTTCGGGCCGGGCATCGTCCCGCCCGGGGCGACGGGCTGGATGCTGTCGGGCCGCATCGGACCCGATCCGGTGCAGTATTGGCTGGGCTGGACCTTCTTCCGCGACGCGCCCTGGGGGGTGCCGCCCGGCATCAGCCCGGATTTCGGGATGGAGCTCTCCTCCTCCGTCTTCTACGCCGATGCGATCCCGCTGCTGGCCTTCCTCTTCAAGGCGCTGCGGGGCGTGGTCGAGATCGGCCAGTACTGGGGCATGTGGCTGCTGGCCTGCGGTGCGCTGCAGGGCTGGCTCGCCTGGCGGCTGATCGGGCGCTGGACGGAGGCGCCGCTGCCGCGCCTCGCGGGGGCCATGCTCTTCGTGCTGCAGCCCATGCTGCTGAACCGCCTCGGCGGGCATTTCGCGCTGGGCGCGCATTTCCTGCTGCTCTGGGGGCTCTGGCTCGTGCTGGAGGGCGCGGGGCGCTGGCGCTGGACGGCGCTCGTGCTGGCCGCCTCGCTCATCCATTCCTACCTGCTCCCCATGGTGCTTGGCCTCTGGGCCGCCGATTGGTGGCGCCGGCGCAACTGTACCGAGGCCGCGATGGTGCCGGCGGCCGGGGTGGCGGGCCTCTGGGCGGCGGGCTTCTTCCTGCTGCGCACGGGGCATGGCGGCCAGATGTACGGGGCCATGCAGCTCGATCTGCTGGCGCCCTTCGACCCGGCCTATTGGGGGCGCTTCCTGCCCGACCTGCCCGATCCGGCGCATCTGGAGGTCGCGAGCAGCTATCCAGGGCTGGGTGCGCTCCTGCTGCTGCCCTTCCTCGCCTGGCTGCGGCCGGGCTGGCGGCACGCGCCGCTGCTGGCGGTGCTGCTGGCCATGCTGGCCTTCGCCATCACCCACCGGCCTTCCATCGGCGGCTCACAGATCACGCTGCTGCCGCTGCCGGCGCGGGTGGTGGAGTGGATGGGGGCGCTGCGCGCCTCGGAGCGCTTCTTCTGGCCCGTCGCCTATGCGGCCATGCTGGGCGGCATCGCGGGGCTGCTGCGGCTGTTCGGGCCGCGCTGGTCGGGCCTCGTGCTGGCGGCGCTGCTCACCGTCCAGGCGGCGGACCTGCGGCCTGGCGTGGCCCGGCTCGCCTATTTTTTTCAGCCGATGCCGGCCCAGCTGCCGCTGCGCCTCTCCGATCCGTTCTGGGCCGAGGCGGCGACGCGCTACCGCGCCATCCGCGCCGTGCCCGCCGCCAACCAGGGGGCCGCCTGGGAGGAGATCGCGGTCTTCGCCGCGACGAACCGGATGGCGACGGATGCGATCTACCTGGCGCGCAGCGACTGGCGCCGCGTGGCGGCCCTGCGCGCCGAGATGGCCGCGCGCCTCGCCGAGGGCCGGCCCGAGCCCGGCGTCATGTATGTGCTGCGCGACGCGGAAAGCCTGGCGCTGGCGCGCGCTGGGCTGCGGCCGGGGCGGGACCGCATCGTCGAGGCGAACGGGCTGTACGTGCTGGCTCCCGATTGGTGAGGCGGGCGTTACCTTCGGGCGCGCCTTGACGAAGAAGGTCTGATCCCCACCCTTGGGCGTGGAACAAGCGCCAGGAGCCATCCCCATGCTGATCCGCCGCCGCCGAGGCTATGAAATCCCCGAGAGCCAGGTGACACCCGAGCATCTCGTGCTGAACCGGCGCGCGCTGATGGGCGCTGGCGCCGCCCTGCTGCCCGCCACGGCTTTCGCCCAGCAGGCCTCCGGCCCCGTGCCGCCCTTGCCCGCCCACCAGCGCAACCTGCGCTACCGCCCAGAGCGCGAGATCACGCCCGAGCGCGAGGCGACCACCTACAACAACTTCTACGAATTCGGCACGAGCAAGAACATCGTCCGCGAGGCGAGCCGCATGCCCCTGCGCCCCTGGACCATCCAGGTGGACGGCATGGTGGCCAAGCCCGCCACCTATGGCGTGGACGACCTGATCCGCATGCTGCCGATCGAGGAGCGCATCTATCGGCTGCGCTGCGTCGAGGCCTGGGCGATGACCGTGCCCTGGACCGGCTTCCAGCTCTCGGAACTTCTGAAGCTGGTCGAGCCCACCGCCGGCGCGCGCTACGTCTCCTTCACCACGGCGCAATTGCCGGCCGTGATGCCGGGCCTGCGGCAGAGCTGGTATCCCTGGCCGCATGTGGAGGGCTGCACCATCGCGGAGGCGATGAACGAGCTGACCTTCATGCCCGTCGGCATGTATGGCAAGCCGCTGCTGGCGCAGAATGGCGGGCCCTTCCGCGTGGTCTTTCCGTGGAAATACGGCTTCAAGTCGGGCAAGTCGGTGGTGCGGGTCACCTTGACCGACCGGCGGCCCGAGAATTTCTGGTTCAAGATCCAGCCCTCGGAATACGGCTTCTGGGCCAATGTGAACCCCGAGGTCGCGCATCCCCGCTGGTCGCAGGCCACCGAACGTCTCCTCGGCTCCGGCGAGCGCGTGCCGACGCGGCTTTTCAACGGCTATGGCGAGTTCGTGGCGGGGCTCTATACCAACCTGCAGCGCGAGCGCCTCTGGGCCTGATTGAACCGCACGAAGGCAGAGCCTTCGCGCCCCTCGGGCGCCGGGCGCGCGCATTCGCGCTCCCGGCCCTGCGGGCCGCCAGCTGGATCAGCTCTACCGCGGCGGCCGGATGTCGAGCTCGGCCCAGGCGCCTTCGGCATCCTCGGCGAAGCGCAGCAGCTCCAGTTCGCCATGCGCGATCATCCCCTCCTCGGCCAGCGCCTCCCAGTTCACGATGCGGCGCCAATAGGCCTCGTCCACCAGCACGATGGGGACATGGCCCAGGCGCTCGCTCTGCCTGAGCGTCAAAAGCTCGAACAGCTCGTCCAGCGTGCCGAAGCCACCGGGGAAGACCACCAGCGCGCGGGCGCGGATGGCGAGGTGCATCTTGCGCAGCGCGAAATAATGGAACTGGAAGGTGAAGTCGGGCGTCGTATAGCGGTTGGGCACCTGCTCATGCGGCAGTCGGATGTTGAAGCCGATGCTGGGGGCGCCCACGTCATGCGCGCCGCGATTGGCGGCCTCCATGATGCCGGGGCCGCCGCCGGTCGCGATCACATGGTCCCGCGCGCCTGCCACCGGGTGCAGCGCGCCGCCGCGCTCGGAGGCGATGCGGCCGAAATGCCGCGCCTGCTCATACCAGCGCGCCTGCCGGCCCGGCCCATCCTCCCGCACGCGGGAGCTGCCGAAGACCACGATGGTGGAGCGGATGCCGGCCGAGCGCAGCGCGTCATCCGCCTTGGTGAATTCCACCTGCAGCCGCACGCCGCGCATGGCGGGGCTGAGCAGGAAATCGCGGTCGAAGAGCGCCAGGCGATAGGCGGGGGAGTGGGTCGCGTCTTCGGTCATGGGCGCATCCTGCCCGGCTGGAGAATGTGCCGGATGGAGCGCATGATGCGCCCCTCAACGCTGCCATCCAAGCGCAGCGCACAGGGGAAACGCCATGGCCGTGACACTCACCTTCTGCGGGGCCGCGCGCACCGTCACGGGGCTCTGCCTGCTCTTTGAATGGGGCCGGCAGAAGGTGCTGGTGGATTGCGGCATGTTCCAGGGCCCGAAGACGCTGAAGGCGCTGAACCACGAGCCCTTCCCCTTCGATCCGCGCGAGGTGGACGCCGTGCTGCTCACCCACGCGCACATCGACCATTCCGGCCTGCTGCCGCGCCTCGTGAAGCAGGGCTTCACGGGGCAGATCCACGCGACGGCGGCGACGATCGAACTCTGCTCCTGCATGCTGCCCGATTCCGGGCACATCCAGGAAAGCGAGGTGCGGATGCTCAACCGCCGCAACCGCCATCGCGGCCAGGATGAGGTGGAGCCCATCTACACCGCCGCCGATGCGGAGGACGCGCTCGCCGCCTTCACCCCCGTCAGCTACGGGCAATGGGTGACGCCGGTGGCCGGGCTGCGCGCGCGCTGGTGGAATGCCGGGCACATGCTGGGCTCCGCCTCCATCGAGCTGGAATTCGAGCGCGAGATGCGCGTGCTGGTCTCGGGCGATATCGGCCCCGACATCAGCGCCATGCAGCCTGACCCCGATGGCCCCTCCGGCGGCGTGGACCACCTGATCTGCGAGAGCACCTATGGCGACGAGGACCGCCCCCCGGTGGACGAGGCCGCCCGCCGCGCCGCCATCACCGAAATCGTCCGCGACGCCGCGCGCCGCGGCGGGCCGCTGCTGATCCCGACCTTCGCGGTGGAGCGCGCGCAGGAGGTAGTGATGGATCTCGTCGCCCTCATGCAGTCGGGCGCGATCCCGGAGGCGACGATCTATCTCGACAGCCCGCTGGCGACGCGCGCCACCAAGGTGTTTGCCCGGCACGCGCTGGACACGGAGGCGGGGCATGCCCTGCGCGCGGCACTCACCTCGCGCCGGCTGGAGCATGTTGTGGATGGCGAGGCGAGCCGGAGGCTGGCCCGGCAGGAGGGATTCCAGATCATCCTGGCGGGCTCGGGCATGTGCGAGGCGGGGCGCATCCGGCACCACCTGAAGGCGCGCCTCTGGGACCCGCGCGCCACGGTGGCGCTGGTGGGCTTCCAGGCGGAGGGCACGCTGGGGCGCCTGCTGCAGGATGGCGCGCGCCGGGTGCGCATCCAGGGCGAGACCATCCAGGTGGCGGCGCGCATCGCGATGGTGGAAGGCTACTCCGGCCATGCCGACCAGCCGGAACTGCTGCGCTGGATCGCGGCGCGCGGGCCGGTGAAGGGCGGGCTCTTCCTGGTGCATGGCGAGCCGGAGGCGATGGAGGTGATGGCGGGCGTGATCCCGGGGATCAGCCCGGCGCGCATCCTCCGCCCGGTGCTGGATGAGGGCTTCCGCCTCGCCCCGCATGCCATCCCGGAGCGCCTGCCGGCGCGGCCCGGGCGGCGGGCGCATCCGGAGAGCGTCGGCCGGCCGGATTGGCACAATGCGCGCGCGGCCCTGCTGCTCGGCATCGAGGAGGCGATCGAGAAGGCGGGCGACGAGGCAAGCCGCGCGGCGCTGATCGATAAGCTGCGGGGGGCGCTGCGGTAGGGCTCCGAGCAAGCCTCGGGCTTAAGCCCGCGTTATTGAATTCCTGTCATTCAGGTGCCCGGGCATCATCACCCGCTCCCTGTCGGAGAAGCACCTCATGCAACGAATGACCGAAGCCTCCCTCGGAACGAAAGTCCTTGCCATCGTGTCGCTCCTGGCGCTGCTGGCGCTGGGCGTGACCGCACTCCTGAGTAGCCGGATGCTCGCGGCGGACCGCACCCTCTCCAGCCTGATCCAGCGCGAGATGGTGGTGGCCAATCTCTCGCTGCGGCTGCGCGGCGATGTCGCCGATCTCGGGCGGCAGCTGAACAATGTCCAGCTCCTGCGCGATCCCGGCCGCATCGGCGCGCTCGACACCTCCATCCGCGAGATCCTCGGCAATCTCGACCAGACGCTCGCGCAGATGAAGGCGATCGGCCTTCCCGAGGCGGGGCCGATGCAGAGCTATGCGGAGGAGACGGTATCCCGCCTCCGCCAGAGCGCGATGCGCACCATCGCGATCAAGGCGGCCGGCGCGGCGGATCATGATGACGCGACCCGCAGTTCCTGGGGGCAGCCCGATGGGCGCGCGTTGGTGGTCGAGCTGCAGGGCCGCGTCTCCCGCTTCAGCGACGAGATGACCCGCAACGCCCAGGGCACCGGGATCGCGCTCTCGGCCGCCATCCTCCGCGAGACCTGGATGACGGCGCTCGGCGTGCTGGCGATGGTGGTGATGATCGGCCTGGGCGCCTTCCTCTTCCTGCAGCGGACCGTGGTGCGCCCGCTTTTCGCCCTGCAGGCGCGCATGGCCGCGCTGGGCGATGGCGATGATGTCAGCCCGGTCCCCGGCGCGGGCCGGCGGGACGAGCTGGGCGGCATGGCGGCCACGCTGGCCCGGCTGCGCGATGGCCTGGCCGAGGCGCGGCGCGCCCGCGAGGCGGCCGATGCCGAGCGCGCCGCGCTGCGCAAGGCCGCCGTGGATGACATGGTGAAGGGCTTTGAGCGGGAGGCGATGGGCGCGCTCGAGGCGGTGTCCCTCTCCGCCGGCCGTCTGGACCAGACGGCGCTCCGGATGGGCGGGGCGGCGACCGAGGGCGTCACCCTCGCCGGCCAGGCCGCCGCGGCGTCCGAGCAGGCGAGCGTCAATGTGCAGGCCATCGCGGCCTCCGTCGAGGAATTGTCCGCCTCCATCGCCGAGGTGGCGCGCCAGGTGAGCGAGAGCGCGCGCATGGTCTCCGCCGCCGCCGCCGAAGCCCGCCAGACCGATGCCGCGGTCGGCAACCTCGCCGCCGGCGCGGATCGCATCAGCGAGGTCGTGCGCCTCATCGGTGACATCGCGGGCCAGACCAACCTGCTCGCGCTCAACGCCACGATCGAGGCGGCGCGGGCGGGCGATGCCGGAAAGGGCTTCGCCGTGGTGGCGAGCGAGGTGAAGGCCCTGGCCGCGCAGACCAGCAAGGCGACCGAGCAGATCGCCACGCAGATCGGCGCCATGCAGTCCGACACCACCTCGGCGGTGGAGGCGATCCGCGGGATCGCGCGGACGGTGGACCAGATCAACACCATCTCCACCCAGGTCGCGGCGGCGGCGGAGCAGCAGGCGGCCGCGACGCGGGAGATCGGCCGTGCGGTCAGCGATGCCGCGATCGGCAATTCGGAAGCGAGCGGCCACGTCGCTGGCCTCCGCGCGGGCGCGGAGCAGACCAGCTCCGCCGCCACCGAGCTGAGCCAGGCCGCGGCCGGGCTGAACCGGGAGGCGGCCACGCTGCGGAGCAATGTGGACGGCTTCCTGAATGCCCTGCGGGCCGCCTGAGGCGGCGGCTCACAGCAGCGGCAGCAGCTTCTTCATCGCACTCGGCAGGCTGCGTGCTGCCTGCTCCATCGGCACGCCCTCGGGCAGCGCCGGCACGCGCGCCAGCATCACCCGCATGGTCAGCTCGCGATGGGTGAAGCCATGCTGCGCGACACCCGGCCGCGCCTCCCAGGCGAGGCCAGGGCGGGGGGCATGGGCCAGGGCCTCGGCCTCGCCCCAGGGTTCGGCGCGCCAGGGCGTGCCGGGCAGGGCCAGCATGCCGCCAAGCAGCCCGCTCTCCGGCCTCCGTTCCAGCAGGATGCGGCCCTTGGCATCGAGCAGGGCGAAATGCACGCCATGCAGCGCGGTGCGTGCGGCTTTCGGCGATTTGCGCGGCAGTTCCGCCGCGATGCCGCGCGCCGCCGCCCGGCAATCCGCCCGCCAGGGGCAGAGCACGCAGGCCGGGCTGCGCGGCGTGCAGATGGTGGCCCCGAGGTCGAACAGCGCCTGGGCGAAATCGCCGGGGCGGGCGCGCATCTCGGGCTGGGCGGTGAAGCCGTCGGCAAGGCGCCCCAGTTCGGGCTTGGCCGAGGGCAGGGGGGTCTCGATGGCGAAGAGGCGCGCCACCACCCGCTCCACATTGCCGTCCAGCGGCACCAGCGGCTCGCCCAGCGCGATGGCGCCGATGGCCGACGCCGTATAGGGTCCGATGCCCGGCAGGGCGCGCCAGCCGGCGGAATCCGCCGGGAAGCCGCCCGCCGCCACGATGGCGCGCGCCGCCGCATGCAGGTTCCGGGCGCGGGCGTAGTAGCCGAGGCCCGCCCATTCCTCGGCAAGTTCGGACCAATCCGCCGCCGCCAGCGCCGCCACATCGGGGAAGCGGGCCAGGAAGCGATCATAGCGCGGGCCGACGGCCGCGACCGTCGTCTGTTGGAGCATGACCTCGCTCACCCAGATGCGGTAAGGATCGGGCGCCGTCTCGCGCCAGGCGAGGCGACGGGCCGCGCGGTCATACCAGGCGAGCAGTTCGGCGGCGGAGGGATGCATCATTGGCCAAGTCAGAGACGCCGACCCCGTTCGTGTCCAGGGGGGGCCTCCAGGAGCTGGGGGCGCTGGTACCGCGCCTGACGCGCCCCGCCTTCCGCAAGCGCAGCCCGGACGCGGCGCAGATCCTGGCGGATTGGCCCCAGGTGGTGGGCCCCGAGATCGCCCGCATGGCCGAGCCCGTGCGGATCTCGGCCGGCACGCTGACGCTGGCCTGCACCGGGCCGGCCGCGATGGAACTCGGCATGGGGGCGCCGGCGCTGATCCAGCGGATCAACGCGCATCTGGGACGGATCGCGGTCCGCAAGCTCGCCTTCGTGCAGCGTGCGCCGCGGGTGGAGGCCGCCCGGCCGAAGCGCCCCCCGCCCGGCCCCCTGCCGCCGCGTGTCGAGAAGAGCCTGGACGCGGTGCCGGGGGAGGAATTGCGGATGGCGCTGGAGCGCCTCGCCCAGGGGGTCTTCGCCCGCAAGCCCTGAAGGTGGACATCCCGCCCCCCCTGCGCCATCTCTAGGGGCATGGAACAGAGCCGGAGGCAGGCCATGCAGATCACCCGCCGCAACGTCGGATTGATGGGTTTCGGGATCACCCTCGGCGCACCGGGCCTCGCGCTGGCCCAGGGGCCGGCCGCGCCGGCCGATGCGCGCCTCGGCGTCCGCAGCACCGGCCAGGCGACGGCGCCGGTCACGGTCATCGAGTTCTTCTCGCTCACCTGCGGCCATTGCGCGGCCTTCCACAACCAGGTCTGGCCGCGCGTGAAGACCGAGCTGGTGAATACCGGGCGCATGCGCATGGTCTGGCGCGATTTCCCGCTGGACGGCGTGGCACTCGCCGCCGCCGCCATCGCCCGCGCCCTGCCCGAGGACCGTTACGAGGCCTTCATCGGCACGCTCTTCCAGACGCAGGATCGCTGGGCCTTCGCCCAGGGGCGCCAGATCGACGAATTGGCCCGCATCGCAGCACTCGCCGGCATGGACCGCGCCCGCTTCGACGCCGTGCTGGCCGATGAGGCGCTGCGGCGGGGGATCCTGGAGCAGCGCATGGCGGCCGAGCGCGAATTCCAGATCCGCGCCACGCCCTCCTTCGCCTTCAACGGCCGCCTGCACAGCGGCAACCTGCCCTTCGAGCAATTCGCCCGTCTGGTGCAGGACGCGCCGAAGACGTGACGGAGGATACGCCGGAGCCCTCCGGCGAACTTCCCGCGCCCCGCCGGTTGTCCGCCACCCTGACCGGGTTGCGGGTGGCCGGCTTCAAGAGCTTCGCCGAGCCCGTGCAGGTCCCCGTCCTGCCCGGGCTCACAGGCATCGTGGGCCCCAATGGCTGCGGCAAGTCCAACGTCGTCGAGGCGCTGCGCTGGGCGATGGGCGAAAGCTCGGCCCGGTCCCTGCGCGGCGGCGAGATGGATGACATCATCTTCGCCGGTACCGCGACCCGCCCGGCCCGCAACCTGGCCGAGGTGGTGCTGAGCCTGGAGGATGCGGAAGGCGTGGCCCCCGCGCCGATGGACCAGGCGGCGGAACTGGAAGTCATCCGCCGGATCGAGCGCGGCTCGGGCAGCCATTACCGGATCAATGGGCGCGAGGTGCGCGCGCGCGACGTGCAGACCATGTTCGCCGACCTCGCCAGCGGCCCGCGCGCCTCGGGCATGGTGAGCCAGGGGCGCGTCGCGACCCTGATCGGCGCCAAGCCCGAGGAACGCCGCTCGGTGCTGGAGGAGGCGGCCGGCATCGCCGGGCTGCGCGCCCGCCGGCACGAGGCGGAGCTCAAGCTGCGCCAGGCCGAGACCAATCTCGCGCGCAGCGAGGACCTGCTGGCGCAGCTCAACATCCAGCAGGAGGCTTTGCGCAAGCAGGCGCGGCAGGCCAACCGCTACCGGAATTTGTCAGGGCTTGTGCGCGAGGCGGAGGGCGATTGGTTCGCCATCCTCGTGGCGCGGGCCGAGGCCGCGATCGAGGCGGCGCGTGAGAATCAGTCGGGCCGCGCCCAGGCGCTGCAACATGCCGAGGCCGCGGCGGAGGAGGCGGTGCGCCTGCATGCCGCGGCCCTCTCCGCCATCGAGACGCCCCGCGCCGAGGAGGGCGTGGCCCGCACGCTGCTGGAACGCCGCCGCGTCGAGGCCGAGAACATCGCCGCCGAAGCCGGCCGCGCCGCCGAGGCGCTGGCGGAGGCCGAGGCCGCACTCGCCCAGTTGCTCGCCGATCTGGAGGACGCCACGGGCGTGGAGCGCGATGCCCGCGCCGCCGAGACCCGCGCCCAGCGCGAGGCGGCGGGCCTTGCCTCGGCCGAGGCGCAGCTTCCCGCCCGGATCGAGGCGGCGGAGGCCGAGGCGGCCGGGCTGGAGGGCGAACTCGCCGCCGCGGAGGCCGCCAATGAGGCTGCGACGGAGGCGGCCGCCTCGCTCGCCGCGCGGGCCAATCAGTTGGCGGCGGAACTCGCCTTCAGCGACCAGCGGGCGCGGCGCCTGTCCGAGCAGCTCGCCCAGATGGTCAGCCAACGTGCCACCGCCGAGGCGCAATCCGTGCCGCAATCGGCGCTGGATGCGGCGGATGCGGCGCTCACCGCCGCCGAGGCCGCGCTGGAGGAGGCCCGCACCGGCTTCGAGACCGCCGAGCGCGCCCGCGCCGAGGCCGAGCGTCGCGCCAATGCCGCGCGTGACGCCGCCCGCGCCGCCGAGATCGAGCGCGGGGCCGCCGAACGCGCCCGCAACGCTGCCAGCCAGCGCCTGCAATCCGCCCGCCAGCGCGAGGAGGCGGCCCGCCGCGCGGCCCCGCCCATGCCGGACGCGAACCTCCTGCCCGCCGCGCGCGAGGCCGCCGCCGCCGCCGAAGCGGCACTCCGCGAGGCCGAGACGCGCCTCGCCGCCGCCCGCACCGCCCGCGAGGAAGCCGCGCGCGAGGCCGCCGCCGCCCGCGCCGCCGAGGCCGCGGCCCAATCCGCCGAATCCCGCCTGAAGGCCGAGCTGGGCGGTCTGCGCGCCGCCGCCGGCGATGCCACCGGCGAGGCGGAGCCCATCGCGCGCACGCTCACCATCCCCGATGGGCTGGAGGCGGCGCTGGGTGCCGCCCTGGGCGAGGGGCTGGAGGGCGGGCGCGGCTCCGGCGCCAACCGTTTCTGGCGCGCCCTGCCGCCTTTGGAGGCCGCGCCGCCCCTGCCGGAGGGCGCTCAAGCCCTGGCCGGGCTGGTCGGCGCGCCGACCGAACTGGCGCGGGCCCTCTCGCAGATCGGCCTCGTCGAGGATGGCGCGGCGCTTCAGGCGGCCTTGCGTCCCGGCCAGGCGCTGGTGGCGCGCTCCGGCGCGCTGTGGCGTTGGGATGGCTATGTGCTGGCGCCCGGCGCCTCGAAGGCCGGCGCCGCGCGGCTGCAGAATCTCGCGCGGCTGCGCCAGGCCGAGGCGCGGCTGGCCGAGGCCGCGCCCGCCGCCCGCGCGGCCGAACAGGCCCGCGCCGCCGCCGCCGCCGCCGAGACCCGCGCCCAGGCGGCCGAGGAACAGGCCCGCAGCGCCCGCAACGCGGCCGAGCCCGCCCATTCCCGCGCCCAGGCCCGCGCCACCGAACTCGCCGCCCAATTCGCCGCCGCCGAACGGCGCCTCGCCGAATACACCGCGCAGACCCAGCGCCTCGCGGAGGAGGCGGCCGAGGCCCAGGCCGCGCTGACCGAGGCCGAGGCCCTGCTGGCCGCCAGCCCCGCCGTCACCGGCTTCGCGGCCGAGGCCGAGGCGGCGCGGCTGGCCCAGGCCGCCGAATCTGCCGCCCGCGAAGCCCGCCGCCAGGCCGAGGCCGCGCTGGCCCGCGCCCGTTCCGAACAGGCGGGCCTGCGCAGCCGGCACAATGCCGCCCAGGCGCAACTCGCCGCTCTCATCCCGCAGCAGGAGCGGATCGCCGCCGAATCGGCCGAGGCGGATGCCGCGCTGGCCGCCGCCCGCGCCGCCCGCCAGGCCCTGCCGGATCTGGGGGAGGCCCGCGCGCAGGTGGACCAGGCGCGGTTGGCACTCTCCGGGATTCGCGGCAAGGCCGCCGAGATGCGCGGCCGGGCTCTGGCGCTGAAGGCCGAGCGCGAGGGCCTCGCGACACGCCGCGAGGCGGCATTGGCCGAGCGCGCCGCCTGGGCCCAGCGCCTGCAGGATGCCACCACGCGCCTCGCCGGCCTCGAATCGCGCCGCGCCGAGGCCTTCGCCCGGCGCGAGGCCGCGAAGGCGCTCCCCGAGCGCGTGGCCGGGGCCGCCGCCGACGCCGCCCGCCGTCTGGAAGCGGCCGAGGCCGCCCATGCGGAGGCCCGCGGGAAGCTCGACGCCGCCGAGGCCCGCGCCCGCGAGCGCGAGGAGGTCCGCCGCATGGCCGAGGCCGCCCTCGTCCAGGCGCGGGAAGCGGCGCTACGCGCCGAGGCCGCGCGGGACTCGGCGGTGCAGGCCGGCGAGGCGCTGGCTGCCCGCATCCTGGAGCGCCTGGGCGAATCGGCCGAACTGCCCGCCGCCCCCGCCGACATCTCCGACGCCGCCGAGGACCGCGCCCGCAGGCGGGCCGAGCGCCTGATCCGCGAGCGCGAGGAGGTCGGCCCCGTGAATCTCCGCGCCGAGACGGAGCTGGAGGAGCTGGAGGCCCGCATCGCCGGCATCAACCGGGACCGCGAGGAGGTGGGTTCGGCCATCGCGAAGCTGCGCGGCTCCATCGGACATCTGAACCGCGAGGCGCGGGAGCGGCTGCGCGCCATCTTCGACCAGGTGGACCGCGAGTTCCGGGCCCTGTTCAGCAAGCTCTTCGGTGGCGGGCGGGCGCACTTGGCGCTTGTGGGCAGCGAGGACCCGCTGGAGGCCGGCCTCGAGATCTATGCCGAGCCGCCGGGCAAGAAGCTCTCAGCCCTGTCTCTGCTGTCGGGCGGCGAGCAGGCGCTGACCGCGCTTTCGTTGATTTTCGCTGTCTTTCGCTGTCACCCCGCACCCGTTTGCGTGTTGGACGAGGTGGATGCGCCGCTGGACGACGCGAATGTCGAGCGCCTGTGCGACCTGCTCGACAGCATGGCGGAGACGGGGACGCGTTTTCTCATCGTCACGCACCACGCGCTGACCATGGCGCGGATGCATCGGCTGTTCGGCGTCACCATGCAGGAACGTGGCGTATCCCGCCTGCTTTCGGTGGATCTGGGCGAGGCTGTGGCGATGGCGGAAGGGTAGCTTCGGGCACGCTTTTCGGCGGGCCGCGCGCTTGACAGTCATGCTGCGCCGCCATAGAGGCAGCCTCGCCTTCCGAACGGAAACTTAAGGGAAGGAGCCATGGTGGAAAACCGGGATTCGCTGAAGCAGCGCCTCAAGGCCGCACGGGACCGCCAAGGTCTCGACAGGCCGCAGGCGGGACAAGGCGGGGGCCCGACATCCCCCTGGGGGTTTGGTCTCCGGGCCGGTGTGGAGGTCTTCTCCGCGCTGGTGGTCGGCGTGGGGCTTGGCTTCGCGCTGGACCGGTGGCTCGGCACCTGGCCCTGGCTCTTCCTGGTGTTTTTCGTGCTGGGGGCCGCCGCGGGGGTGTTGAACGTCTATCGGCTGTTCAATCCCCGGTCGGGTGCTCGCAAGGATTGACGGATTTTTTGCTGGAGGTGCGCGGTGGCCGTTGAGGGGAAAGCGATTGACGCGCTCAGCCAGTTCGATCTGGCGCCGGCGCTCGGCGCCGTCGGCCGTTCGGTCGGCTTCACGCAGTCCAACCTCTACATGCTCATCTCGGGCGCGCTCATCGTGGCGCTGATGGCCTGGGGCATGCGTCACCGCGCCGTGGTGCCCGGCCGCATGCAGAGCCTGGCGGAAAGCGCCTACGGCTTCATCGACGACATGGTGCTGGCGCAGATCGGCGAGGAAGGCCGGCGCTTCTTCCCCTTCGTCTTCACGCTCTTCATGTTCATCCTCTTCGGGAACATGCTGGGCCTCTTCCCCTACGCCTTCACCTACACCAGCCACATCAGCATGACCTTCGTCATGGCGATGATCGTCTTCGTGCTGATCACGGCGGTCGCCATCTCGCTGCATGGCAAGAAGTTCCTGGGCTATTTCTTCCCCGAGGGCGCGCCGATCTGGCTGGCGCCCATCATCATCCCGGTCGAGATCGTGTCCTACCTCTCGCGCCCGATCAGCCTGTCCATCCGTCTCTTCGCCAACATGGTGGCGGGGCACGTGATGCTGAAGGTCTTCGCCACCTTCGTGGTGATGCTGGCGGGCCTGGGCGCGGTGGGTCCGTTCATCGCCGTCATGCCGCTCGCGATCAATGTCGCGCTGGTCGGCTTCGAAGTGCTGGTCGCGTTCCTGCAGGCTTACGTGTTCGCGATCCTCACCTGCATCTACCTCCACGACGCCGTGCACCTGCACTGAGCACGGGCCGTCCCCACCTGCTTCTCAGCAAACAGAAGGATTGAGAACATGGAAGTTGCTGCCGCCAAGGCCCTCGGGGCTGGCATCGCCGTCATCGCGCTGTTCGGCGTGGGCCTCGGCATCGGGAACATCTTCTCCTCGCTGATCACCAGCGTGGCCCGGAACCCCTCCGCCCGCGACGCCGTCTTCCCGATCGGCATTCTGGGCTTCGCGCTGACGGAAGCGGTGGCGCTCTTCGCGCTGCTGATCGCCTTCCTCATCCTGTTCGCCTGAGTTCGTCGGGCGGGGCGCTGAGCGCTCCGCCCACGTTTCTCTGCATCGGGCCCTGACTTTCAGGATCCTGAGCCCCAGGACATCACCATGCCGCAGCTCGACTTTGCCAACCCATTGATGATGAGCAAGCTGGTCTGGCTGCTGATCATCTTTGGCTTTCTCTATTTCATCCTGAAGAACTACGCGCTGCCGCAGGTGGCGTCGGTTCTGGATGAGCGTGCTGCGCGCATCGCGGCCGATCTCGACGCCGCGCGCGACGCGCAGGCGGCGGGCGAGGCCGCCCTTGCCGAGATCCGGGCGGCGACCGCCGCCGCCCGCGCCGAGGCGCAGGCCGCCATCGCGGCCGCCATGCTTGAGGCGCAGACCAAGTCGGCCGCCCAGGCCGCCGAGATCAATGCCCGCCTCGCCGCCCAGGTGGCGAAGGCCGAACAACAGGTCCGCGCCGCGCGGGACCAGGCGATGGGCGCGCTGCGCGGCGTCGCCGGCGAGACGGCGACGGCCATGCTGGACCGCCTCGCCATCTCTGCCCCGGCGAATGACGTGACCGCCGCCGTGGACCGCGCCGCGACGCAAGGAGGCCGCTGAGATGTTGCAGGATCCCAAGTTCTGGGTTGCCGCCAGCTTCGTCATCTTCATCGTCCTCTTCGGCAAGATGGCCTGGAGCCGCGCGACGGCGATGCTCGACGCCCGGGGCGAGCGCATCCGTGCCGAGCTGGAGGAGGCGAGCCGCCTGCGCCATGAGGCCGAGGCCATGCTGGCCCAGGCCCAGGCCGAGCGTGAGGCCGCGACCGCCGAAGCCGCCGCCATGATCGAGCGCGCGCAGGCCGAGGCGCAGCGCCTCGCCATCGCCGCCGCCGCGGAGGCCGAGGCCGCCGCCAAGCGCCGCGAGCGCATGGCGATGGACCGGATCGCCGCCGCCGAGGCCAGCGCCGTGACCGAGGTCCGCAACGCCGCCGCCGAGATCGCGACCGCCGCCGTGCGCGACATCATCGTGGCCCGCCACGACGCCACGGCCGATGCCGCGCTGATCGACAGCGCCGTCGCCAGCCTGCCGGTGGCCTTCCGCGCCGCCTGATTTCGGCAAGACTCCCACTCGTCACGATGCCGGCACGGGGCTAGCCTCTGTCGGCATTTTTCGTTTTCGGGAGAGTTCCATGTTCCGTCCCTTCCTGGCCGCGGCGGCGCTCGCCGTCGCCCTCGGCGGCGCGCCCGCGCAGGCCAACCTGTTCCGCTGGGCCAATGATGGCGACGTCAACTCGATGGACCCCTACACCCGGTCCGAGACCTTCCTCCTCACCTTCAACGCCAACATCTACGAGCCGCTGATCCGGCGCGACCGCAACCTGCGGTTGGAAGCGGCACTCGCCGAACGCTGGGAGCAGGCCGAGCCCACCGTCTGGCGCTTTCACCTGCGCCGCAATGTCCGCTTCTCCGACGGCTCGCCCTTCACGGCGGATGACGTGATCTTCTCCATCGCCCGCGCGCGTGGGCCGGGCTCCAACATCACCTCCTACTTCGCCGCCGTCGCCGAGGTGCGGAAGGTGGATGACTTCACGGTGGACCTCGTCACCCGCGTGCCGAGCCCCATCCTGCCGGAGGAGCTCACCAGCTTCGGCATCATGAGCAAGGCCTGGCTGGAGCGCCACGGCGCGCAGCGCGTGGCCGACCTCACCTCGCGCGAGGAGAACTACGCCACCCGCAACGCCATGGGCACCGGCCCCTTCGTGCTCGTGAGCCGCGAGCCCGATCGCCGCACCGTCCTCGCCCCCAACCCGCTCTGGTGGGACACGCCGACGCACAACCTGACGCGCGTGGAGTTCAACGTCATCGCCAATGACGCGACGCGCGTCGCCGCGCTGCTGAGCGGCGAGGTGGACATGGTCTACACCGTGCCGCCGCAGGACATGGACCGCATCGGCCGCACGCCGAACATGCGCATCATCCAGGGGCCGGAACTGCGCACCATCTATCTCGGCATGGACCAGAATCGCGCCGAGCTGCTGAAGAGCGACGTGCGCGGCCGCAACCCCTTCCAGGATGCCCGCGTGCGCCGCGCCCTGTATCAGGCGATCGACGTGCAGGCGATCACGACGCGCGTGATGCGCGGCCAGGCGCGGCCGGCGGGGCAGATCTTCGGCCCGGGCGTGAACGGCTTCCTGGAGGCCAATGACACGCGCCTGCCGCTCGACCTCGAGGCCTCGCGGCGCCTGCTGGCGGAAGCGGGCTATCCCAACGGCTTCGGCGTGACACTCGATTGCCCGAATGACCGCTACGTGAATGACGAGGCGATCTGCACGGCCGTCGTCGCCATGCTGGCGCGCATCGGCGTGCGCGTGACGCTGGCGGCGCAGACCCGCGCCCGCTTCTTCGCCGAGGTGAATGCGCCGCGCTACAACACGAGCTTCTACCTGCTGGGTTGGACGCCCAACACCTATGACGCGCACAACGCGCTGTTCAACCTGGCCGGCACGCGGGATGGCACGCGCGGCGTCTTCAACAATGGCGGCTATTCCAACCCGGCCTTCGACGCGCTGGTGGACCAGATCGCCGTCGAGACCGTGCCCGCCCGCCGGCAGGAGCTGATCACCCAGGCCACGCGCCTGCTGCAGTCGGACGTGGCCTATATCCCGCTGCACCAGCAGCAGGTGGTCTGGGCGGCGCGGAACAATGTGACGCTGGTCCAGCAGGCCGATAACGGCTTCCCGCTGCGCTCGGTCCGCATCGGGAACTGAAGCCCCGCGCCCCGCGCCGCTTCGGGCGGCGCGGGTTTCCCGTTGCGTGGATTGATCAATCGCAACGCATTTTTTCGTGCCTTCCGTGCAAGATGTGGCCGAGGCCGCCCCTCGAAGGGAGGCCCGCGCCGCGTCACCGGAAGGAAGTCCCGCATGTCCCCCTCGCTCGCCCGCCTGCTCACGGCCGGGCTTTTTGTCCTTGTCCCTGGCCTGGCCCTGGCCCAGGGCCAGGCGCCCGCCCCGAGCCAGCGCCCGGCCCAGCAGGCCGCGCGCCCCGCCGCGGCGCCCCTGCCTGTCGCCCTGCCGCCCTTCTACCAGCGCGCCCAGGGCCTGACGCCGCGCGGCAAGCTGGGCGAGGTGCTGCAGCGTGAACAGGTGGCGACCGCCATCCCCAATGCCCAGGCCTGGCGCATCGCCTATGTCTCCTCCGACGTGCAGGACCGGCCGACGATCTCCACCGCTCTCGTCATCGCGCCACGCGGCGAGGTGCCGGCGCGCGGGCGGCCCATCATCTCCTGGGCGCATGGCACGACCGGCACGGCGGCCAATTGCGGCCCGTCCCAGATGTGGGACCCCGCGCAGGGGCTGAATCAGTATTTCATGCCCTCGGGCAATTCCTGGAATGACTACGGCGTGCCCGGCATCGAGACGATGATCCAGCGCGGCTACGTCGTGGTCGCGACCGACTATCAGGGGCAGGGCGGGCCGGGGGCGCACCAATACGCCGTGGCCGCCACCAATGGGCGGGATGCGATCAACGCGATCCGCGCGGCGGGCGCCATGGGCCTTGCCGGGTCGGACCGGCGCGCGATCATCTATGGCTGGTCGCAGGGTGGCGGCGCCGCGGTCGCGGCGGCGAGCCTGGGCGACTACATCGCGCGGCGCGGGACGGCCTTCGACGGCATCCAGATGCGCGGCTTCGTGGCCATGGCGCCCGAGGTCGTCTCGGCCGCCATGCCGCCGGGCGAGCTGACCGAGGCCAGCGCCGCCGCCTTCGTCCAGGGGCTGGTGAGCGGCTTCTCCTCCAACATCTTCGACTTCGCGCACATGTCCATGAGCATCTGGGGCGCGGCCAACGCCTTTCCGAACGTGCAGATGACGGACATCTTCACCGCCGATGGCGCCCGCGCGCTGGATGGGCTGATGCGGCGCAAGTGCATGCATGTGCTGAGCGACACGCTGAACTTCGCCTATGGCACGACCTACCGCTCCCTGCTCAGCGACCAGCCGACCAACCTGCTGAACTGGGCGCGCGCCTTCGTCGCCGGCAGCGTCGCGCCGGTGCGGCCGGTGGCGCCGGTGGTGATCTACTGGGGCACGCATGACACGACCGTCCCGCCCGCCATGGGGGCCGCCTATCAGCGGCAGATGTGCGGGATGGGCGGCAATGTCTCGCGCGTGCAACTGCCCGGCGCGCAGAGCCATTTCACCACGCCCGGCTCGGCGGAGCCCATGTATCTCAGCTGGATGGCTGATCGCCTGGCGGGCACCGCGGCGCCCAATGGCTGCGCCGAACTGCAATAGGTCAGCCGGCCAAGGCCCGATCAGCCAAGCTGGTCGGGCCAGCCGATGAAGAGGCCGATATCGCCCGGCATCCCGCCCGGGTAGTCCAGCACCCGGGCGCCGAAGGTGAAGCCGCCCGGGGCGAGTTCCTTCTCCCACCATTCATGCACGTGCTTCAGCACGCCGGGCAGCGTCTCCTGCCAGCCGTCCAGCCGGTTGTTGATGCGCCGCCCCTGGTCCTCGCAGAGGTCGGAGGGGAAGCGGATGAGCATCGCTTCCTTCTCCCCATTCTCGAAGGCACGGCGGATCTTGGTCAGCGCGCGCTGCTTGTCCTCTTCCGTGATCCGGTAGGTCATCAGCTTATCGGCGAAGGCCTTGAGCTCGGCCTGGTGGGCTTCGCGCGCGGCCTCCTCCTCGGCACGGCGGCGCGCCTGGGCGGCCGCCTTGGCGGCGAAGAGATCGGCGACGGAAAGAGTGGACATGGGCTCTCCTCGGCGGTTCGCGCCGAGGCTAGGCCGGGCGGGCGCGCCAGGCCTTGCGCCGCCTCAAAGCTCCGCGAAGGGCAGGGCCTGGCGGGCATCTCCCTGCCAGGGGCCGTGGAACATCTGCAGGATGCGGTCCGCCTGGGTCATCCCGCTCTCCACGATCTCCCAGAGGGGGGCGAGATAGATCTCCTCGCCCAGGCCGCGCGCCTTCAGCCCGCCCTCGCTGATGGTGAGCGCATCGCGCGCCACGTCGCGCAGCGAACGGCCGGCGATCTCGGCCTCGAGCGCCAGGCGCGGTGCATCGTCGCGCAGCTGGTGCATCTGCGCGACGGTCCAGCCCTTCGTCAGCGCGCGCGCCGCCTTCTGTGCCGCGTCGTCATAGATCAGGCCGACCCAGAAGGCGGGCTGCGCCTGGATCATCGCGGCCGAACCGGAATCGGAGCCGCGCATCTCCAGGAACTTCTTGAGGCGCACCTCGGTGAAGACGGTGGTCACATGATCCGCCACATCGCCCATCGTGGCCGGGATGCCGGGCAGGCTCTCGAGGCCCGTCGTCATGAACCGCCGGAAGCTCTGGCCCGTCGCGTCCAGCAGCTTGCCGTCGCGCGCCACGAAATACATCGGCACGTCCAGCACGTATTCCGCGAAGCGCTCGAAGCCGAAGCCCTCCTCGAAGACGAGGCCCGGAATGCCCGTGCGGTCCGGGTCCGTGTCGGACCAGACATGGCCGCGCAGCGACTTGTAGCCCGAGGGCTTGCCCTCGCGCAGCGGCGAGGAGGCGAAGAGCGCGGTGGCGAGCGGCTGAAGTGCCAGCGAGACGCGCAGCTTCTCCACCATGTCGGCCTCGTCGCCGAAATCGAGGTTCACCTGCACCGTCGAGGTGCGGAGCATCATGTCGAGGCCCAGGCTGCCGCGCGTGGGCATGTAGCGCCGCATGATCGCGTAGCGGCTCTTGGGCATCCAGGGCATGTCGTCGCGCCGTGCCACCGGATGGAAGCCGAGCCCCGCGAAGCCGAGGCCGAGCGGCCCCGCCACCTCGTGCACATCGCGCAGATGGGAGGCGAGTTCGAGGCGCGCGGCATGGAGATCCTCCATCGGCCCGCCGGAGAGCTCGAACTGCCCGCCCGGCTCCAGGCTGACGGACGCCGAGGCCCGCGTCAGGCCGATGACGTTCGCGCCGTCGCGGATCGGCTCCCAGCCTTTGGCCTGGATGCCTTCGAGCATCGCGCGGATGCCTTGGTTCTCGTAGTCGGGCGGCGTGAAGTCGCTGCGGCGGAAGCCGAACTTCTCGTGCTCCGTGCCGATGCGCCAGTCGGATTTCGGCTTGCAGCCGGCGGCGAACCATTCGGCCAATTGGCGCGCGGAGGTGATCGGCGTGGGGTCAGCCTGGCCGGGATTGGACATGCGGTTGCTTTCGTTCCTGTCAGATCAGCGCCGGGCATCAAGTGCCAGGGAGATGGCACCCAGTCCCGCCACCAGCGCCGTCTCCGCGCGGAGGATGCGCGGCCCCAGTGTTGCGAGCGATACAAAGGGGCGCCGGGCCAGATCGTCAAGCTCAGGGCGCTCAAAGCCGCCCTCGGGGCCAACGAGAAAGCCGCAGGGCGCCGTGAGTGTTTCCAAAATGTCATGCAGGGGCCGCGCCTCGCGCCGCTCCGCCGCGACGATCAGCGGGCCGTTGGCCCAGCCGTCGAGCACCGCGTGCAGCGGCCGCGCCTCGCCCAGCAGGGGCACGGAGAGGCGCTCGCATTGCTCGGCCGCCGCGCGGGCGATGGCCGAGAGGCGCTCGGTGTTGCTGTGGCCGGCGACGCAGCGGCGCGTCAGCACGGGCTGGATGCGCGTGGCCCCCAGCTCCGTCGCCTTTTCCACCGCCCAGTCCATCGCCTCGCGCTTCAGGGCGGCGATGAGCGCCACGAGTTCGGGCTCGGGCGCGGGAGCCCGCAGCCGCTCGCCCAGGCGCAGCGCGCCGCGATCCTTGCGCAGCGCGGTCAGCTCGGCCGTGAATTCGCCATCCGTCGCGTTGAAGGCCACCAGCGCGGCCCCGGGCGCGCGGCGCAGCACATGGCCGATATGGTGCGCCTGGGCCGGGGTGAGGGCGAGCTCGACTCCCGGGGCGAGGGGGCCTTCGGCGTGCAGACGGGGGATGGACATGCGCTGATCTGACGTGCTGCAACAAAGCATGCAAGAGACGCGCGGCTATACGGATATCCGCACCGGCGGGCTGGTCGCGAACCTGCCGCCCGGCTGGCGCCCCTATGCGCTGCTGATGCGGGCCGACCGGCCCATCGGCTCCTGGCTGCTCTTCCTGCCCGGCTTCTGGGGCATCACGCTCCAGGCGACGGGCTGGCTGCAAGGCATCTGGCTCACCGCCCTCTTCTTCGTCGGCGCCATCGTCATGCGCGGCGCGGGCTGCGTGGTGAATGACCTCTGGGACCGCGACATCGATCGCCAGGTGGAGCGCACGCGCGGCCGGCCGCTCGCCTCGGGCGCGGTCTCGCCGCGCCAGGCGGTGGCCTTCCTCGCGCTGCTCTGCGTCATCGGCCTCGCGGTGCTGCTGCAGCTCAACAGCGCGGCGATCTGGCTCGGCGTCCTCTCGCTGCTGCCCATCCTGATTTATCCGCTTGCCAAGCGCGTCACGGATTATCCGCAGCTCGTGCTGGGCTTCACCTTCGGCTGGGGTGCCCTGATGGGGCCGGTGGCGGCGAGCGGCGGGCTCAGCCTCGCCATGCTGGTCCTCTATGCGGCCACGATCTTCTGGATCCTGGGCTATGACACGGTCTACGCCCACCAGGACCGCGAGGATGACGCGATGGTGGGCATCCGCAGCACCGCGCTCAAGTTCGGCGCCAGGACGCGGCCCTTCCTCGCCGCCTGCTACGCGATGACGCTGGCCCTGCTGGCGCTGACCGGCTGGATATCCGGCCTGAATGCCTGGTTCTACCTGGCCCTCGCCATGCCGGCCGCGGTGCTCGCCTATCAGGTGTGGGACCTCGATATCCACAATCCCGGCCATTGCCTGACACTGTTCAAGCTGAACCGCGAGGTGGGGCTGCTGGGGGGCCTCGCCATCCTGATCGGGCGCCTGTGAGCGCGGCGCCGGAGACGGCGCGGGACGTGGAAGCCTTCATCCGCGCCCAGACCGCCATCGCCGAGACGCCGCTGCTGCCGGGCCTGCGCCTGCATCTGGCGAGCGAGATCACGCCCATCTGGCAGGCGAGCGAGGAATTCCTGCGCGAGGCCGGCATCGAGCCGCCCTTCTGGGCCTTCGCCTGGCCGGGTGGGCAGGCGCTGGCGCGTGCCATCCGCGACGCGCCCGCGATGGTGCGGGGCCGGCGCGTGCTGGATTTCGCCGCCGGCTGCGGCATCGCCGCCATCGTGGCCGCGCAGTCGGGGGCGGCGCTGGTGGAAGCGGCGGAGATTGATCCGCTCGCCATCGCCGCCATCCGGATGAACGCCGCGCTGAACGGCGTGACGGTGGCGACGCTGGCGGAGGATGTGGTGGGCAGCCCCTGCCGCTGGGACGTGATCCTCTGCGGCGATGTCTGCTACGAGGCGCCGATGACGGCGCATATCCTGCCCTGGCTGCGCGCCATGGCGGCGGCGGGCGCCGAGGTGCTGGTGGCCGATCCCGGCCGCGCCTACTTGCCGCGCGAGGGGCTTCTCGCGCTCTCCACCCACGCCGTGCCGACCACGCTGGAGCTGGAGGACGGCATGGAGAAACGGGTCACCATCGCCCGATTGCTGCCTAATTGACGCCATGAGCGGCTGGGAGATTTCCCTGCATGTGGCCCGCCTTCCTCGCAGCCCTGCTGCTCACCATCCCGCCTGCCGGCGCCCAGACCAAGCGCGACTATGACGCGCAGGGGCGCAACATCGGGCGCACCGAACGCAATGGCGACACGCTGCGGCAATACGACGCCCAGGGGCGTTCGACGGGGCGCAGCGAGTTCCGCGGCGACACGCGGCGCGACTATGACGCGCAGGGCCGCAGCGTGGGTCGTGTGGAGCGCAGCGGCGATACGCTCCGGCAATATGACGCCCAGGGGCGCAGCACGGGCCGCAGCGAGGTGCGGGGCGACACCACGCGCCATTACGACGCGCAGGGCCGCAGCACCGGCCGCTCGGAAGTGAGCGGCGACACGATCCGTCACTACGATGCGCAAGGCCGGCTGACGGGTCAGACGCGGCGCTGACGCGCCCTGCCGTGAGGCTGACTGACGCCCCTGGCGACATCGCCAGGGACGATCAGGCTCACACGCCGCCCCAGACCTCCTCGGCCACCTCGACGCAGAGGCGCAGCTTCGCCCATTGCTCCTCGACGGTGAGCACATTGCCCTCCTCCGTCGAGGCGAAGCCGCATTGCGGGCTGATGGCGAGCTGCTCGAGCGGCGCGTATTTCGCCGCCGCCTCGATGCGACGCTTCAGCAGCTCCTTCGATTCCAGCGCGCCGCGCTTGGAGGTGACGAGGCCGAGCACGACCGTCTTGCCCTTCGGCAGGAAGCGCAGCGGCGCGAAGGAGCCGGAGCGCTCATCGTCATACTCCATGAAGTAGGCGTTGACGTTGATGCCGTTGAACAGCACCTCGGCCACCGGGTCGTAGCCGCCCTGGGCGATGTGCATGGAGCGGAAATTGCCGCGGCAGAGATGCATGGAGACGAACATGTCCTCCGGCCGGCCGGCGATGGCGCGGTTGATGAGCTCGGCGTATTTGCCGAGCAGCCCCTCCGTCTCCTCGCCGCGCGCCTTGAGCTGCGCGATCTGCTCGGGGTCGCAGAGATAGGCGATGTTCACCTCATCGAGCTGGAGGTAGCGGCAGCCGGCGGCGGCGAAATCGGCCACGGCCGCGGCATAGGCTTCGCCCAGATCGGCGAAGAAGCCCGCCATGTCCGGGTAGGTGTGGGCATCCACCGCGCGGCGCCCGCCGCGGAAATGCAGCACGGAGGGGGAGGGGATGGTGATCTTGGGCGCCGCGCCGCCGGCATTCGCCGCCACGAAGCCGTAGTCGCGCACGAAGGGGTGGCCCTCATAGCGGATGGGGCCCGTGACCTTGAGGCCATAGGCCTTGGTCTGGCCGCCCTGGAACTGGATACCCTGGTCGGCCTCGTACATCTCCACGCCGCCCAGGCCCGCCAGGAAGTCGAAATGCCAGAAGGCGCGGCGGAACTCGCCATCGGTGACGGCCTTGAGGCCGATGGCCTTCTGTTCGGCGATGACCGTGGTGATCGCGGCGTCCTCGGCGGCGCGCAGCGCCTCGGGGCTGAGCGTCCCGGCGGCGCGGGCGGCGCGCGCCTCGCGCAGCGGGATGGGGCGGAGCAGGCTGCCGACATGGTCGGCGCGGAAGGGCGGCTTGGACATGGTGTTTCCTTCTTCAGGCTTGCATGATGAGCGGGGTCACCCCCGGCTCGCCGGTGGCGAGGATCAGGCGGAGGTTGCGGCGAGCATTCTCGGCGTGTTCGCGCATCAGCCCCTCGGCGCGGCTGCCCTGGCCGGCGGCCAGCGCCTCGACCAGCAGGTGGTGCTGGTGGTGCGCGTGGCGCAGCAGCGCATGGCGCGCGGCCGCACTGCCTTCATGCGGGACGAGGGCGGAGGCGGCGGCGAAGGGCAGGGCGGTGATGGCGGCCAGCGCGCGGTTCAGCGCGGCATTGCCGGCCGCCTCCAGCAGGATTGCATGCAGTCGGGTGTTCATGTCGCCATAGGCGTCGAGCGCCACGGCATCGAGGGCGGGCGCTTCCAGCGCCGCGTCGCCGGCGGCGAGGCAGGCCTCCAGCGCCTGGCGCGCGGCCGGGGCCAGGCCCTGCTCGGCGACGAGGCGGGCGGCCATGCCTTCGAGCTGGCCGCGCACGGCGATGGCGTCCTCGATTTCGGGCAGGGTGAAGCGGCGCACCAGGAATCCGCCGCCGGGCGAGGCCTGGACCAGGCCCTCCGCCTCCAGCTGAGCCAGCGCGAGGCGGATCGGCGTGCGGGAGACGCCGAGCGCCTCGGCGAGCGGGATCTCGGCGAGGCGGCTGCCGGGCGGGTGCTCGCCCGCGAAGATACGGGCGCGCAGCGCCTGGGCGATGCGGGTGGGATGGCCGGCCATGCGCCGCTTCTGGCGCAGCGCCTTATTGCATGCAATACGTTACAAAGTAACCCAGCTGCGCGTTGGCCTCACGCGTCCACGCTGGCGCCCGTCTCGCGCACGAGGCGGCCCCACTTCTCTGCCTCGGCGCGGGCGAAGGCCGCGAATTGCTCGGGCGTGCCGCCCTGCACGAAGGCGCCCTGGTTGGTCAGCAGCTCGCGCAGCGCGGGCTCGGCCAGGATGGAATCCACCTCGGCGGCGAGGCGCGCGGTGCGCTCGCGCGGCGTCGCCGCATGGGTGCAGAGGCTCATCCAGGTGGCGGAGAGGAAATTGGGCGCGCCCTGCTCGATCAGCGTCGGCACCTCGGGCAGCATGGAAAGGCGCTCGCCATGCGCCACGCCGATGGCCTTGAGCCGCCCGTCGCGGATGAAGGGCGCGATGGAGACCGCCGCGTCGAACATCGCCTGGGTCTGGCCGGCCACGATGGAGGTCAGTCCCGGCGCCGAGCCGCCGAAGGGCACCGAGGTCACGTCGCCGCCGCCCGCCATGCTGCGGAACATGGCGATGGAGAGGTGCGAGGGCGTGCCCACGCCCGCATTGGCGAAGGCGAAGCCCGAACCCTGGCGCCGCGTCAGTGCCACCAGTTCGGCCAGGTTGTTGGCGGGCACGGAGGGATGCACCGCCAGCACCAGCGGGATCACGCTGATCAGCGAGGCGAAGCTGAAATCCCGGAAGGGGTCGTAGGGGAGGTTGCGGTAGAGGCTCGGGTTGATCGCGATGGGCCCGGAGGGCGTGGCGAAGACCGTGTGCCCATCGGGCGGCGCCTGCAGGAAGTTCTGCACGGCGACGATGCCGTTGGCGCCGGGCCGGTTCTCCACCACCACCGGCTGGCCCCAGCGCTCGGCCAGGCGTTGCGCCACGCGGCGCGCCTGGGCATCGGCCGAGCCGCCGGCGGCGACCGGGACGATGAAGCGCATGGGGCGGCTCGGGTAGGCCTCCTGCGCGGCCGCCAGGCCGGGGGCCAGGGCAGGGGCGGCGAGCAGCCCGGCGAGGGCGCGGCGGCCAAGGGTGATGTCGGACATGCGGTTCACTCCCGGAATGCGCCCCGCCGTTCCGGGACGGGGCGCATATGGCGGGCGTGCAACGATTTGTCCATCACGATTCGACGGATCAGCCGTCGAAGACGATGTTCCGCTCGCGGATGATGCGGCCCCATTTCTCGCTCTCGGCCGTCACATGGGCGCGGGCGGCGGCGGCATCCGTGCCGCGCAGCAGGAAGCCCGCCTGGGCGCCGCGGGCCTGGACATCGGGCTGGCGCAGCGCCTCGTTCGCCACCTCCTGCAGGCGGGCGGCGATGGGGTCGGGCGTGGCGGCGGCCAGCCACCACATCACCCAGGAATAGGCCTCGAAGCCGGGCACCACGGTCTCGCTGAGCGTGGGCAGGTCGGGCAGGGTGGGCAGGCGTTCGGCGGTGCCGACGGCGAGTGCGGGGATGCTGCGATCGGCGATCATGGCGGCGGCCGAGGGCAGGTCGAGGATGGAGAAATCCACCCGGCCGGCGCGCAGCTCCACCAGCGCGGGCGCGCTGCCGCGGAAGGCGACATGGGTGATGTTCGCGCCCGTCATCGAGCGGTAGAGCTCGCCCGCCAGATGCGCGGGATTGCCCACGCCGCCCGAGGCGAAGGTGAAGCGGCCCGGATTGCGCTGGATGACCTGGTGCCACTCCTGCACGGTCCGCGCCGGGAAGTCGGGGCGGACGACGAGGACGGTCGGCGTGATGGCGAGCAGGCTGAGCGCCCGGAAATCCCGCACCGGGTCATAGGGCGCGGGGTTCATCATGAAAGGCGCCGTCAGGGAGGAGATGGTGGCCGCCAGCACGGTGTGGCCATCCGGCGCCTCGCGCGCCACGAAGCCCGAGCCGACGGTGGCGCCGGCGCCGGTGCGGTTCTCGACCAGCACGGATTGGCCCAGCGCCGCCTGGGCATGCGGCGCCATGAGGCGGGTCAGCACATCCGGGCTGCCGCCCGCGGGAAAGGGAACGACGAGGCGGACGGAACGGCTCGGCGCCCAGCGCGTCTGTGCCAGCGCGGGCGCCGCCAGCACGGGGGTTGCGGCGAGGGCGGCCAAAAGCTGGCGGCGGTTGGTCATGGTCATCTCCGGTTGCAACAGGCGCACCGGCATTTCGTCCCGGGGTGGACATAATGCAATCACCCGGCAGGGAACAGGGGTCGCGTTGCCGTTCATCTTGCATCGCGGGCACGAAGTGGCACCTATGGCGCACGCGAAGGAACCGACCCATGGCCGAAGACGACGTCACCCTCACCGGCGCGGTGAAGGACAAGCTGATCAGCAGCAAGGAGAAATGGGCGCGCGAGGGCCGGCTGCTGACCGGCATGGCCGGGCAGGACCGCCTGCCGCCCGGACAGCGCCTCGTCACCGATTTCCCCGTGCTCGACCTCGGCGTGCAGCCGGAGGTGAAGCTCGACCGCTGGCGCCTGCGCGTGGAGGGGCTGGTCGAGAATAAGCTCGCCTTGGATTGGGACGCCTTCCAGGCGCTGCCGCAGCGCGAATGGAAGAACGACATCCACTGCGTGACGGCCTGGAGCCGCTACGACAACATCTGGCACGGCGTCGCCGCGCGGGAGCTGCTCGCACTGGCGCGGCCCAGGCCCGAGGCGCGCTTCATCGTCTTCCATTCCTATGACGGCTACACGACGAACGTGCCGCTCGAAGTCTTCGCGGCCGAGGATGCGCTGGTGGCGCACAGCTGGAACAACGCGCCGCTGGAGCGCGTGCATGGCGGCCCGGCGCGCGTCGTCATCCCGCGCTACTACTTCTGGAAGAGCGCGAAATGGGTGACGCGCATCGAGCTCCGCGCCGAGGACCAGCCCGGCTTCTGGGAGGTGCGCGGCTATCACAACAACGCCGACCCCTGGCTGGAGGAACGCTATGGTTGATCGCCGCGCGCTTCTGGCGGGGTTGGCCCTGAGCACACCGGCGCTCGCCAGCACGCCCAATGCCTTCGACTTCACCTTCCAGGCGCTGGAGGGCGGGCCCATGCCGCTCGCGCAGTATCGCGGCCGCGTGCTGCTGGTGGTGAACACGGCGAGCTTCTGCGGCTTCACCCCGCAATACGCCGCGCTGCAACGCCTGCATGACGCGCATGAGGCGCGCGGGCTGACGGTGGTGGGCGTGCCGTCGAACGACTTCAACCAGGAAAGCAACGACGCCCGGAAGATTCGCGACTTCTGCGACGGGATGTTCGGCATCACCTTCCCGATGACGGCGCTGAACCATGTGCGGGGTGAGCGCGCCCACCCCTTCTTCGCCTGGGCGGCGCGCGAGGCGGGGCCGGTGCGCTGGAATTTCCACAAATACCTGGTGAGCCGCGACGGGCGCCGCGTGCAGGGCTTTTCCACGCAGACCGCGCCGGACTCGCCTCCCATGCTCCGCGCCATCGAGGCGGCGCTGGCGGCGCCGCCCTCGGCCTGATGGAGTTCCTGCCGGCGGATGCCACCTTCTATGGCCTGCCGCTCGCCTTCCTGCTGGGGGCGGCGGTGGGCGCCGAACGGGAATGGCGGCACAAGCCGGGCGGGCTTCGCACCTGCGCGCTGGTCGCACTCGCCAGCGCGGCGGTGGCCGACCTGATGCTGGCCCAGGTGACGCCCGCCAATCTCGGCGCCGGCTATGGCGCGGTGATGACGGGCGTGGGTTTCCTCGGCGCGGGCATGATCATGCGCGACGGGACGACGGTGCGCGGCCTCTCCACCGCGGCCACCATGTGGTGCGTGGCCGCGATCGGCCTGCTGGCGGGCGCTGCCGAGACGATCGGCGCCTTGCTGCTGGCCGCCATGGTGCTGGCGGTGAACATCCTGCTGCGCCCGGTCACGGACTTCGTCCGCCGCCGCCGGCCGGCGCCCCGGCAGGACAGCCCGCACGAGGATTGAGCCCCAATTCATGTGCGTGCCCTTGTTCCCCCGAAGGCCCCAGGTCTAGCCTTCGCCCCGCCCATGAAGGCGGAGGAAACCCATGAAGAAACTCATCGCGGCGGCACTGCTCGCCGCATTCCCGGCCCTCGCGCAGGAGCCGCTGGCGGTGCGCGAGATCGGCAGCCTGCACATCGGCGGCCGCATCGCCACCATCGAGGGGCTGGAGACGCGCGAGATCGTCTTCTCCCCGGGCGCGCCGCCCATGCGGCTCAATCCGAACGGGCAATTCCGCGTCGAGCAGATGTATGCCCAATACGTCCGGTTGCAAAACCCGCGCGCCCGCTATCCGCTGCTGCTCTGGCATGGCGGCGGCCTGACCGGCGTGACCTTTGAGACCACGCCCGATGGGCGGCCGGGTTGGCAGATGTTCTTCCTCCGCCAGGGCCATGACGTCTTCACATCCGACGCCATGGAGCGCGGCCGGAGCGGCTGGGCGCGCTTCCCCGAAATCCTCCCGGGCGAGCCGGTCTTCCGCACCATGGGCGAGGGCTGGGGCCTCTTCCGCGTGGGCCCGCAGGAGGGCTGGAACGCCAATCCGGCCCAGCGCCGCGCCTTCGACAACACGCGCTTCCCCGTTCCCGCCTGGGACCAGTTCATGGCACAGGCCGTGCCGCGCTGGGCGACGACGGACCGGCAGATCCAGGCGGCCTATGACGCCTATGTCCAGGCCGCCTGCCCCTGCGTGATCGTCGTGCACAGCCAGGGCGGCAATTTCGCCTTCAACGCGGCGCTGACCGCGCCCGACAAGGTGCGCGCCATCATCGCGATCGAACCGTCGGGTGCGCCGCCCGCGACCGCCGATGCGGCGCGGGTGCGGGGCATTCCGCACTTGGTCGTCTGGGGCGACCATATCGAGGGCAATGCCTTCTGGCGCGGCGTCCGAACCAATGTGACCCGCTGGCAGGAGCAGATCCGCGCCGCGGGCGGCGTCGCCGAGACGTTGGACCTGCCGGCTTCCGGGATCGCCGGCTCCTCCCACATGATGATGATGGACACGAACAGCGATGAGGTCGCCGCCCGCATCCAGGCCTGGATCCAGTCGAAGGGGCTGATGCGCTGATCCTGATCGGCATCGGCGCCAGCCTGCCCACGCCCGATGGCACACTGCCGCGCGCAACCTGCCGCGCGGCGGCGGCGGCGCTGGACGCGCTGCCCGGTTTGCGGCTGCGGGCGCTCTCCCGCTGGTGGGAGAGCGCGCCCATCCCGCCCATGCCGGGCGCCCCCTGGTTCGTGAACGGCGTGGCGCGGCTGGAGGGCGAGGCCGATCCCGAGGCGCTGCTGGCGGCACTCCATGCGATCGAGGCGGCGCATCACCGCGCCCGGCCCTATCCCAATGCGCCGCGCACGCTCGATCTCGACCTGCTGGATTGCGACGGCGCGCTGCGGGACGGCCCGGGCCTCATCCTGCCCCACCCGCGCCTGCATGAGCGCGCCTTCGTCCTGCGCCCGCTGGCCGAGGTGGCGCCCCGCTGGCGGCATCCGCGCGCGGGGGCGGGGGTGGATGCGCTGATCGCACGCCTGCCCCCGCAGGAGATCGCGCCGCTCGGGCCCTGAGCGCTTGCGGAGTCGGGCCGCAACGCTTATCTGGAAGTTTCGCCGCGGCGCAACATCTCGCGCCCGCCCCTGTCACTTGCTGCCCCCGAGGTGCCCCATGGCGCGCGTTACCGTCGAAGACTGCGTCCTCCAGGTTCCCAACCGCTTCGAGCTCGTCCTGCTCGCGGCCCAGCGCGCCCGCAACATCAGCCGGGGCGAGAGCCTGACCCTCGACCGCGACAATGACAAGAACCCCGTCGTCGCCCTGCGCGAGATCGCCGAGCAGACGGTCGAACTGCCCGCCCTGGAGCAGGACCTCATCAAGTCGCTCAGCCGCGCGCCGGAGCCGGAGCCCGTCGAGGACGAGGTGATGGACCTGATCGACACGAACGAGAACATCTTCGGCGTGATGGACGTGAACGAGGAGCTGCCGGCCGATATGGGCGGCGACGACTTCTCGCCCGACGACCTGGAAGCCCAGCTGGCCGCCGAGCTCGGCGGCCGAGGCGACTGAGCGCCCCCCGGTGAAACCTGGCGCCACCCCGGATGAGCCGGTGGTGGCGCGCGCGCCGGATGGCGTCTCGGGTGGCGCGGCGCCAGTCCCGGGCCTGGATGCCGTCCTCGAATTCTGCGGCCGCGTCACCGCCGCCGACCCCCGCCTCGACGCCGACCTGATCCTGCGCGCCGGGCGCTTCGCGGCCGAAGCCCATGCGGCCCAAGCCCGCCAGAATGGCGAGCCCTACATCATCCATCCCGTGGCCGTCGCCGAGATCCTGGCGAGCTACCACCTTGACAGCGCCACCATCGCCACCGCGCTGCTGCATGACGTGGTGGAGGACACGCCCCACAGCCTCGCCGAGATCGAGAAGCGCTTCGGCGCCGAGATCGCGCGCCTCGTGGATGGGGTGACCAAGCTCTCCCGCATCGAGGTGCAGAGCGAGCGCACCAAGCAGGCCGAGAATCTCCGCAAGCTGCTGCTGGCGATGAGCGAGGATCTGCGCGTCCTGCTCGTGAAGCTGGCCGACCGGCTGCACAACATGCGGACCATCGGCTTCGTGACGAAGCCCGAGAGCCGGCTGCGCACGGCGCGCGAGACGCTCGACATCTACGCGCCTCTCGCCGAGCGCATCGGCATGGAGGCGCTGAAGACCGAGCTGGAGACGCTGGGCTTCCGCGAACTGAACCCCGATGCCTGGGCCACCATCGCCCAGCGCCTGACCTATCTGCGCGGCCGCTCGGCCGACATCATCCCCGAGATCGAGGCCGAGCTGCGCGAGGCGCTCGAGATCAACAACGTGCCGGTCGAGGAGGTCTCGGGCCGCGAGAAATCGCCCTATTCCATCTGGCGCAAGATGCAGGCGAAGAACGTGGCGTTCGAGGGCCTCTCGGATGTGATGGCCTTCCGCATCATCGTGCCCGAGCGCGCGCATTGCTACATGGCGCTCGGCGCCATCCATGATGCCTTCAAGGTGATCGCGGGCCGCTTCAAGGACTACATCTCCACGCCCAAGACCAATGGCTACCAGTCGCTGCATACGGGCGTGCTGCTGCCGGGGCGGCGGGACGAGGCGAAGATCGAGGTGCAGATCCGCACGCGGGAGATGCACCACATCGCCGAATACGGTCTCGCCGCGCATTGGGTCTACAAGCAGGGCGGCCAGGCGGCGGCGGCGAAAAGCTACCCCTGGGTCCGCGCGCTGATCGACATCCTGGAGACCGAGCCCGAGGTCCAGGACGCGATGGAGGCGACGAAGCTCGAACTCCATCGGGAGCTGGTCTTCTGCTTCTCGCCCAAGGGCGACCTGATCGAGCTGCCGCAGGGCGCCACGCCCGTGGACTTCGCCTATCACGTGCACAGCCAGGTGGGCGACACCTGCGTCGGCGCCAAGGTGAATGGGCGCATCGTGCGCCTCGATCACAAGCTGCTGAACGGCGACCAGGTCGAGATCATCACGGCCAAGGGCGGGCAGCCCAACCCGGCCTGGATGAAGTTCGTGAAGTCGGGCAAGGCACAAGCGCGCATCCGCCGCTTCGCCCAGGCCGAGGAGAAGCAGCGGCAGCGCGACGAGGGGCGCACCGCCATCGTCAAGGCCTTCCGCCAGAACGGCCTCGAGTTCCAGGAGAAGCTGCTGGAGCCGGCGGTGAAGGCGCTCAGGCAATCGGGCATCGAGGAGATGTTCCACGCGGTGGCCGCCGGCAGCATCTCGGCGCGCGACGTGGTGAACGCGGCCTTTCCGGAGCTCCGCACGCCGGCGCGCGGCCTGGAGCCGATGGGGCTGGTGGGGCCGCGCGGGCGGCTGGGCGGGCGCAACGGCAAGAGCCAGACGGCGGTGCCCGCGGCCCCCATCACCGGCGTGGTGGCGGGCATGCAGCTGCATTTCGCCCAGTGCTGCCACCCCATCCCGGGCGACCGCATCGTCGGCATCGTCACCACGGGCAAGGGGGTCACGGTCCATACCCAGGATTGCCACATGCTGGAGAATTTCGTGGCGACGCCGGAGCGTTTCCTCGACGTGGACTGGGAGCAGGAGGCGCTGGGCCCGGCCGCGCATGTGGTGCGGCTGTCGGTCTCGGCGGTGAACGGGCCGCAACTGCTTTCGGGCGTGGCCAATGCCATCAGCAAGCAGAAGGGCACGCTGACCAACCTGCGCCTCTCCCGCCGCGAGGATGACGAGTGCGAATTGGCGCTGGACGTGGAAGTGCGGGACACGAAGCACCTGGCCGAGGTGATGGGCACGCTGCGCGCCTGCGAAGGCGTGGTGCGGGTGGATCGGGCGCGCGGATGACGTCCATCGCCGCGCGGACTGGTCGCGCGCCCTTTTCTTGTGCCCAGTAGCGCCGGGCGCTCCCTCCGGCCGCTTCGCGGCCGGATTCTCGGAGCGCGTAACAGCTTTTGATGGGGCCTCGATGATCCTCGGGATAGGAAACGATGTGTGCGACATCCGCCGGATCGAGCAGGTGATGGAACGGCATGGCCAGCGCTTCCTGGAGCGCGTCTTCACCCCCCTGGAGCGCGCGAAGGCGGAGCGGCGGACGGAGCGCATCCGGGCCGGCACCTATGCCAAGCGCTTCGCGGCCAAGGAGGCGGCGAGCAAGGCGCTGGGCACGGGCTTCCGCGCCGGCGTCTTCATGCAGGATCTGGGCGTGGTGAACCTGCCTTCGGGCAAGCCCACGCTGCGCCTGACGGGCGGGGCGGCGGAGCGGCTGAAGGCGATGACGCCGCCCGGCCACCGGGCCGAGATCCAGCTGACGATGACGGATGAGTACCCTTACGCCAGCGCCATCGTGATCATCAGCGCGGTGCCGCTCGGCACCTGAAGGCACGGGCGCCAGGGCCGCTCTTTTCGGCGGAAGGGAGCGGCCTTCCTTGACACCCGCAACCCCGTGCGCTCAACCCTGCAGTTCCCCCGGTGGTCCCCCCCTTTCCATGGCGAAAAGCTCCTCCTTGATGTCGAAGAAGAAGACGGGCGGCTGGCTCGAGAGCGTCAAGACGATCGTCTATGCCGCGCTGATCGCCATCGGCATCCGCACGGTCGCCTTCGAGCCGTTCAACATCCCCTCGGGCTCGATGATCCCGACGCTGCTGGTGGGCGACTACCTCTTCGTCTCCAAGTATTCCTACGGCTATTCGCGGCATTCCATGCCCTTCAGCCCGAACCTGTTTTCGGGCCGCATCTGGGGGACGACGCCCGAGCGGGGCGATGTCGCGGTGTTCAAGCTGCCGCGCGACACGAGCCAGGACTACATCAAGCGCATCATCGGCCTGCCGGGGGACATCGTGCAGGTGCGGCGCGGCATCCTGCACCTGAACGGCCAGCCGCTGCGCCGCGAATCGCTCGGCCCCTTCGTGGCGGAGGGCGACGGGCCGCGCATGACGGTGCAGCAGTACCGCGAATTCCTGCCGGGTGGGCGCAGCTTCCTCATCATCGAGCAATCGGATGACGGGCCGCTCGACAATACGCCGGAGTTCCGCGTGCCCGATGGCCACGTCTTCGCCATGGGCGACAACCGGGACAACAGCCTGGACAGCCGCGTGCCGAGTGCCGTGGGGATGATCCCCATCGAGAATCTGGTGGGCCGGGCGGAGTTCATCTTCTTCTCGGTGGATGGCAGCGCGCGCTGGTGGGAGGTCTGGGGCTGGCCCTTCGCCATCCGCTACTCCCGCCTGCTGAGCGCCGTCCGATAGACGGCCGCCGATGACCGCCGGGCTGCAGGAGCGCCTGGGGCACCGTTTCCGCGATCCGGGCCTGCTGGAGCATGCGCTGACCCATCGCTCGGCGGCTGACCCGCGCCGGCGCATGCTCGATTCGAACGAGCGCCTGGAATTCCTGGGTGACCGCGTGCTGGGGCTCTGCATGGCCGAATGGCTGGCCGAACGCTTCCCGCAGGAGCGCGAGGGGGACCTCGGCAAGCGGCTCGCCACGCTCTGCTCGCAGGAGGTGATCGCCCCCATCGCCGAGCGCATGGGGCTCGCCGCCGCGCTGCGCGTGCCGCCCTCCGAGGGGCGGACAGGGCTGCGTGCGCGTGCCACCGTGCTGGCCGATGCGCTGGAGGCGGTGCTGGGGGCTCTGTATCTGGATGGCGGGCTCGAAGTGGCGCGCGCCGTGGTGCGGCGCGAATGGGCCGAGGCCATGGCGATGGACGCCAAGCCGCCGGTCAGCGCCAAGAACCGGCTGCAGGAATGGACGCTCGGGCGGGGGCTCGGCCTGCCTGAATATGCGATGCTCTCGACCAGCGGCCCCTCGCATGCGCCGGTGTTTGTCGTGCAGGTGACGGCGGCCGGCCGCTCGGCCGAGGGCATGGGCGAGAGCAAGCGCGCGGCGGAACAGGCGGCGGCCGAGGCCTGGCTATCAGGGATTTCGACATGAGTGATGTATCGGCCCAGCGTTGCGGCTTCGTGGCCATCCTGGGCGCGCCCAATGCGGGCAAGTCCACGCTGGTGAACGCGATGGCGGGCACCAAGGTGACCATCGTCTCGCCCAAGCCGCAGACCACGCGCTTCCGCGTGCGGGCCGTGCTGATCGAGGGCGAGGCGCAGATCGTGCTGGTCGACACGCCCGGGATTTTTGCCCCGCGCCGCAGGTTGGATCGGGCCATGGTCTCGGCTGCCTGGGGTGGGGCGAAGGACGCCGATTTCGCGCTGCTGCTGGTGGATGCGAAGACCGGCATCACCGAGACGGTGCGCGGCATCATCGAGCGGCTCGCCGAGCAGAAGCGCACCGTCTGGCTCGCGCTGAACAAGGTGGACCTGATCGAGCGCGAGCAGTTGCTGCCGCTGGCGGCGAAGCTGCACGAGATGCTGCCCTTCGCCGAGACCTTCATGATCTCGGCCGAGAAGAACAAGGGCCTCGACCGGCTGCGCGCCAAGCTGGCGGAAGCCATGCAGCCCGGCCCCTGGATGTTCCCGGAGGATGAGCTTTCCGACCTGCCGAACCGCATGTTGGCCGCCGAGGTGGTGCGCGAGCAGATCCTCCGCCAGACGCATGAGGAAGTGCCGCATCACGCGAGCGTCGAGACGGAGCAATGGACCGAGCGGCCGGATGGCAGCGCGCGGGTGGATTGCACCATCTATGTCGGCCGCGCCTCGCAGAAGGCGATCCTGATCGGCGATGGCGGGGCGCGCATCAAGGAGATCGGCCGGCGGGCGCGGCTGGAGCTGACGGCGCTGCTGGAGCGGCCGATCCACCTGTTCCTCAATGTGAAGGAACGGCCGGGCTGGGATGAGGAGACGGGGCGGATCAGGGCGCTGGGGCTGGAGGATGAGGGGTGAGGGGAGTGTGCTTGCGCTTGTTTAGCTGCCTCGCGCCCATGTCGGGTGCGCCCGGCTGACTGGCTAATCCCTCAAAGCGTACATCCTGGAACAAGCCGGATCTGCCGGGTACGGCGGGTAGAAGCGTGAGGTAGATCAGAGTTTTCTCAGCTGCTCCATCACCCGGCGGGTCGCATCCACGATGATCTGCTGGTCGGAACTGAACCCGCCCTGAAAGGCACTGGCGACGAGCCGTTCGATGTGAATAGGTGGAAATGGCCGACGCTTCATGGGGTTGTCGCCGTTCCAGTACAGCGCCCAAAGGCCGTCGCCGAGGCGCTGCAGGAAGCGGATGATGCGCTGTAGTTCCGACACCCGCGTTGCTGAGAAGAGGTCCACCGCCTCGCTTTTGGAAGCCATAGGGTGTGCGTAGATTTCGGTCCGGATGGGACGATACGACGCTTCAAAAACCTTCCGATAGCGATCACGGGCGGTCCGAACGGCCCGAAAATCGCGCGCCGTTGGGACGTAGGTGCCCTTCAGGTAATCGGGGAGCCAGCTGTCGGCATTGTCGCTGGTCCTGCGTTTGCGGTCAGCGAGGCGCTGCGCGGTAAACAGTTCGCGGTTGTTGGCCTGCGCAGCAGTGACCAGCTTATCGAGGCTGTGGCGCGCGTCTTTACCTTGGTCAAAGGTTCGGCCGAGCGCGATGAACAACGTTGTCTGGTTCGCTCGCTGCACAAGATTCCAAAAGTCTGGAGCCTCGTTCAACTTTGCGAGGAGGCCAGCGTCGTTCCCCGCGAGGTGATTTATCGCCGCTATCGCGTAGAAACATCGCGCGGCTGTCGCAACGTCTGTCTGGAAGCCTTCAAGTAATTCCTCGAAGACTGCATCGTCTGAGTGAGTCGAAGGCAGCATGCCGCGTTCCTGTTATGCCGCCAGGTCAACTTGTGACGGGAGTGGGCTTACTCACGACTTTCCAGGGCGTGTGTGCCAACTCCGTCCGGCTGCGGCAAGCAGGACTCGCTGGTGGGCGTGTCGGATCTTCGAGGTAAAGCTTGTAGGGATCGACAACTACCTAACGTGGCGCGGCTCAAGAGGGTTCGCTGAGTATGCCGGCTGCGCCGCAACCGTCTGTCCGCTTTCGGCCAACCCACGACTCCGTGCCCAATTCCCGCTAATCCCTCTCTATGTCCCTTGAATGGCACGCCCCCGCCGTGGTCCTGGCCGCCCGCCCGCATGGCGAGGGGGCCGCGGTCGTCACCGTGCTCACCGAAGCCCATGGCCGCCACGCCGGCCTTGCCAAGGGCGGCGCCTCGCGCGCCCAGGCCGCGCTCTGGCAGCCGGGCAACCTGGTCGAGGCGCGCTGGGTGGCGCGGCTGGCGGATCAGCTCGGCAGCCTCTCGGGCGAGATGGTGCATGCCGCCGCCTCCCTGGCGCTGGACGACCCGCTGGCGCTCTCCGTCCTCACCGCCGCCTGCGCCGTGGCCGAGGGCGCGCTCCCCGAGCGCGAGGCGCATCCGGGCTGCTTCCACGGCCTGGTCGGCGTGATCGCGGCGCTCGCCCGCGGCCCGGAACACGCCCTGCCGCGCCTCGTCCATTGGGAGGCGACGCTGCTCGCCGAACTCGGCTACGGCCTCGACCTCACGGCCTGCGCCGCCACCGGCACCACGGAAAACCTCGTCTTCGTCTCCCCCAAGTCCGGCCGCGCGGTCTCGGCCGAGGCCGGCGCACCCTATGCCGACCGCCTTCTCCCCCTGCCGGCCTTCCTGCGCGACCCCACGCAGCCCTCCGATGTGCAGGAATGGCTTGCGGGACTCCGCGTGACAGGCTTTTTCCTCACCCGCGATGCCTTCGGCCTGCAGCACCGCCCGCTCCCCCCCGCGCGGGAGGCCCTGCAGGACCGCTTGACCTTGATGACGGGAGCCAGCGATGGCCGATGATGTGGTGAAAGAGGGCGGGGAGATCCGCGAGACGCGGCTCGGCGAGGCGCTGAGCGGGCGTTACCTCGCCTATGCCATGTCCACCATCATGGCGCGCTCCCTGCCGGATGTGCGGGATGGGCTGAAGCCGGTGCATCGCCGCCTGCTCTGGGCCATGCACCAGCTCAAGCTCGACCCCGATGCCGGCTTCAAGAAATGCGCGCGCATCGTGGGCGACGTGATGGGCAAGTACCACCCGCATGGCGATGCCTCGATCTATGACGCGCTGGTGCGCCAGGCGCAGGAATTCGCCGCGCGCTACACCCTCGTCGAGGGGCAGGGGAATTTCGGCAATATCGACGGCGATAACGCGGCCGCCATGCGCTACACCGAGGCGCGGCTGACCGAGGTGGCGCAGGCGCTGCTCTCCGGCATTGACGAGGACACGGTAGATTTCCGCGCCACCTATGATGGCGAGGATCGAGAGCCCGTCGTCCTGCCCGCCGCCTTCCCCAATCTGCTGGCCAATGGCGCGACGGGCATCGCCGTCGGCATGGCGACCAGCATCCCGCCGCACAATGCGGGCGAGCTGTGCAGCGCCGCACTCGCGCTCATCGCCAACCCCCAGATCAGCCATGCCGAGCTGCTGACCCATGTGCCCGGCCCGGATTTCCCGACCGGCGGCGTGCTGGTGGAGAGTGCGGAGAACATCGCCGAAGCCTATGCCACCGGCCGCGGCGGCTTCCGCCTGCGCGCGAAATGGGATGTCGAGCGCGCGAAGGGTGGTGCCTGGAGCATCGTCGTCACCGAGATCCCGTATCAGGTCCAGAAGTCCAAGCTGATCGAGCAGGTGGCGCTGCTGCTGGAGGAGAAGAAGCTCCCGCTGCTGGCCGATATCCGCGACGAGAGCACGGATCAGGTGCGCCTGGTGCTGGAGCCGCGCAACCGCACGGTGGAGCCCGCCGTGCTGATGGAGACGCTGTTCCGCGCGACGCAGCTGGAAAGCCGCTTCAGCCTGAACATGAACGTCCTCGATGCCGACCGCACGCCGCGCGTCATGTCGCTGCGCGAGGCGCTGCGCGCCTGGCTCGACCACCGCCATGTGGTGCTGCTGCGCCGGACCAACCATCGCCTCGCCGCCATCGCGCGGCGGCTGGAGGTGCTGGACGGCTACCTCATCGCCTATCTGAACCTCGACGAGGTGATCCGCATCATCCGCACGGAGGATGAGCCGAAGCCCAAGCTGATGGCCGCCTTCAGCCTGACCGACGTGCAGGCGGAAGCCATCCTCAACATGCGGCTGCGCGCGCTGCGCCGCCTGGAGGAGATGGAGATCAGGCGCGAGCACGAGAAGCTCAGCAAGGAACAGAAGGGGCTGCAGGCCCTGCTTGCCAGCACGGCCAGGCAATGGGCGGCGATCGGCAAGGAGATCGAGGAGACGCGGAAGAAGTTCGGCGATGGCGCGCTGGGCAACCGCCGCACCGCCATCGGCTCCGGCCTGCCCGCCGTCGCCGTGGATGAGAGCGCCTTCATCGAGCGCGAGCCGCTGACCGTGGTGCTGTCGGAGAAGGGCTGGATCCGCGCGCTGAAAGGGCACCTCGCCGAGGATGCCGAGCTGCGCTTCAAGGAGGGCGACCAGCTCGGCTTCCGCCTGCACGCGCAGAGCACCGACCGCCTCGTCATCTTCGCCAGCAACGGCAAGGCCTATACCTTGCGCGCCGATACGCTGCCGCGCGGTCGCGGCGATGGCCAGCCGCTGCGCCTGATGATTGATCTGCCCAACGAGGATGGCGTGCTGGCGATGTTCCTGCCCACGGAGGGTGCCCGCTACCTCGTCGCCGCCGGGGACGGCAAGGGCTTCCTGGTGGAGGGCGCCGAACTGCTGGCCGAGAAGCGCACGGGCAAGCAGGTGCTGGTGCTGGAGGGCATGACCCGCGCCGCCCTCTGCGTGCCGGCCGAGGGCGACCACGTGGCCGTGCTGGGCGAGAACCGCAAGCTGCTGGTCTTCCCGATCGAGCAATTGCCCGTGATGACGCGAGGCCGTGGCGTGCAGTTGCAATCCTACAAGGATGGCGGGCTCGCGGATGCCAAGGTCTTCACCCGCGCGGAGGGCTTGAGCTGGCGCCTGGGCGAGCGCATGCGCGTCGAGACCGACCTCACCACCTGGCGGGGCAACCGCGCCGGGGCGGGCAAGGCCCCGCCCAATGGTTTCCCCCGCGGCAACCGCTTCGGGAGCTGAATGATGCGCCGTATTCTTCTCGCCGGTCTTTTCCTCACCCTGGCCCTGCCGGCCCAGGCGCAACAGCGCACCAGCCCGCATGACGGCACCTATGAGGGCACGCGCGTCCAGGAATGCCAGGCGACCGGCCGCTCGGGGCAGGCTCGGGTGACGGCGCGGCTGCGCGGCAACCGCTTCGAGATTGACGCCCTGCCGGGCGACCCGCCGCTGGAGGCGACGGTGGGCGCCAATGGCGCGGTGACGCTGCCGCCCTTCGGCCTGTTCGGCGCGGGCACGGGGCAGATCTTCGAGGGCGCGAACAATGCGCGCCGCTTCACCGGCAGCCATCCCGGCCGCCGCTGCCAGATGGTCTATGACCTGCGCCGGGTGTCCACAAGAGTTAGATGATGCCCTCAGACGCCGGGCGCCCGCTCCGCGCGCTTGGCTTCGCCGCGCCATAAGGTCTGTGGGGCGGCGCCGGCCGCGGTGCGGCCGGATGTGTTTCGGGCGCGTTGAACTTCTGGGTCTGGCTCCGGGCCGTCAGCCCGCGATGACGCTCTCGCCCGAGACCGGCGCATCCTCGCCGAGCGGCGTCCATTGCCCCTGGACCAGCACCTCGGCCGGCCGGTAGCCGGCCTTGTAGGCCATCTTCCGGCTCTCCGCGACCCAATAGCCGAGATAGACATAGGGCTGACCCCCGCGCACCGCCTCGCCCAGCAGCCACATCACGGCATAGGCGCCGAGGCTGCGGCGATCCTCCTCGGGGGCGAAGAAGCTGTAGACGGCGGAGAGCCCGTCCGAGAGCCAGTCGGTCAGGCAGGCGCCGAGCAGCCGGCCCGTGCCGTCGCGGAACTCGACCAGGCCCGTGGTGATGGGCGTGTCCTCCACCATGGCGCGATAGTCGTAGAAGCCCATCGCCGCCATGTCGCCGCCCGGGTGGCGCGTCTGCTGGTAGTGCTGGAAGAGGGCGAATTGCTCGGCCGTGGCGCGGGCGGGCACGGGCCGCACCTCGAGGTCGGCGTTGCGGGCGATGATCTTGCGCTGGGTGCGGTTGGGCATGAAGTCGGCCGCGCGCACGCGGATCGGCACGCAGGCGCGGCAGCCGGGGCAGACCGGCGAATAGGCGATGTTATGGCTGCGGCGGAACCCCGCGCGGGAGAGGCGGTCGTGCAGCGCCTCGGCATCCGGGCCGGTCAATTCGGTCACGATCTTCCGCTCCGTCCGGCCCGGCAGATAGGGGCAGGGGAGGGGGGTGGTCGTGTAGAAGAATTGCGGGCGTCGGGTTCTGCTTTGCAAGCCCCGATATTTGCGTCTCGGCGTCGCCGTTGCAACCCGGGCAGCTCAGTCCGGCACCTTGAAATAGGTGGGAATCAGCGCCGATCCGCGGTTCGTGGCGTCGAAGACATGCAGGCCGAGCTCGGCCGCCAGGCTCTTGAACACGGCGACCCCCCGGACCGAATTGCCCCGCGCATCGAGGCGCGGTGAGAAGGTGGCCAGCCCCAACTGCCGGCTGACGATGCCCAGGATGCCCCCGCCCACGCCGCTCTTGGCCGGAATGCCCACGTCATGCGCCCAATTGCCCGAATAGTCATAGACGCCGCAGCTGAACATGACGGAGAGCGTGTCCCGCACCGCCCCGACCTCGAAGACCTGCCGGCCGGTCCAGGGCTGTTCGCCCAGATGGCCCAGCGTGGCGCCGATCCGCGCGAGGTCGGTCGCGGTCGCCAGGATGGAGCATTGCTTGAAATACAGCTCCAGCACGGGCTCCACCGGGCCCGCGAGCGCGCCGGCCGAAAGCAGGAGATGCGCGATGGCGCGGTTGCGGTGCCCGGTCTCCGCCTCGGAGCGATAGACCGCCTCGTCCAGTGCCAGGCGCCGGCCCGCCGCCTGGGAGAGGCGGTCCAGCACCGTCTCGAAGGCGGCCTCGCCCAGCACCCCATACAGCAGGCCTGAAATGGCGATGGCCCCGGCATTCACCATGGGGTTGTAGGGCCGGCGGGTCACCGGATCGAACTCGATGGCGTTGAAGGCGTCGCCGCTCGGCTCCACGCCGACGCGCGCGCGCACCGCCTGGGGCCCGGCCAGCTCGAGCGCCAGGCAGAAGGTCAGCGCCTTGGAGATGGACTGGATGGTGAAGGGACGCTCAGCCTCGCCCACGCTGAACTCATGGCCCTCGGCGGTCGCGATGGCGATGCCGAAGCTGTCCGGCTCCACGCGGGCCAGCTCGGGGATGTAGTCGGCGAGCGCGCCCTCGCGCAGCGGGGTATAGCGGGCCAGGATTCGCGGCAGGATGCGCTCGATCTCGGGGCGCTGAAGTTCCGTCGACATATGTCAGTCTCCGGGGCGGATGCCGGCGGCCTGGACGATGGCGCGGAACTTTTCAAGCTCGGCCCGCCAATAGGCCGCGAACTCCGGCTGCCCGCGATAGGTGATGGGGGTGGCGATCCGCTGGAAGCCCTCGATCACGGCCGGGCGCTGCAAGGCGCGCTCGCAGGCGGATTGCAGGCGGTCGAGCACGGGGGGCGGCGTGCCGGCCGGCGCGAAGAGGCCGGCCCAGATGGAATGCACCAGGTCGAAGCCCTGTTCGCGCAGCGTGGGCACATGGGGGAATTCGGCCGTGCGCGCCTCGGCCATCACGCCGACCGCGGTGAGGTTGTTGGCCTGGAGCGGCCCCGGAAGGTCGGCATAGACCATGACATCGCCGCGCAGCAGCGCGATCACCGCCTCGGCGCTGCCGCGGAAGGGGACGTGCACCATCTCGACATTGGCCTGGCGGGCGAGTGCCACCATGACGATGTGCGGGATCGAGCCCTGGCCGGCCGACCCATAGGTGAAGCCACCCCGCGCGGCGCGCGCGGTGGCGACGAGCGAGGCCGCGTCGCGCACCGGGCCGGTGGGGGCAGCCATCATCATCACCGGCGCGTCGCCAACCTGGCAGAGCGGCGCGAAATCGGTGACGCGATAGGGCAGGTCGTTGCGGAAGAAGGGCTGGATCGCCATGGGCCCGGTGGTGGAGAGCAACAGCGTGTTGCCATCCGCCCGGGCGCGCGCGACTTCCGCCGCGCCGATGGCGCCCCCTGCGCCGGTCGTGTTCTTCACGATGACCTGGGTGCCCAGCATCTCGCTCATCTCGGGCGCCATGAGGCGGGCCATCCGATCGGCCGAGCCGCCGGCGCCGAAATTCACGACGATGGTGATGGGCGTCTGGGCCCTCGCCGCCGCGAGCGGCAGGGCAAGGCAGGCAAGAAGCAGAAGGGCGCGGCGCATCGGGGCTCTCCCAATTGGACGCCAGAGGCTCGCGCGCCCGCGCCGCGCGTGACAGGCGGGGCGGGGGCGGAATTTCGCGCCCCCAGCCCCGATCTGCCTCAGAGAGGGCGCAAACGTGCCCGTGTTTCAGCCATCAGGCACAGGATCTCGAACATCATGGTCGCACCCACCATCGCCGTATTGCCCGAGGGGTCATAGGGCGGCGAGACCTCGACCAGGTCGGCCGCGATGACGTCCAGGCCGCGCAGGCCACGGAGAATCCGCATCGCCTCGCGGGGCGTGAAGCCGCCCACCTCGGGCGTGCCGGTGCCGGGCGCGAAGGCGGGGTCGATGCTGTCGATGTCGAAGGTGAGGTAGGCGGGGCCGGGGCCGGCCACGCGCCGGGCCTCGGCCGCCACGGCGTCGGGGCCGAGATCCACGCATTCCTCGATCGTCATGATGCGGATGCCCACCTCGCGCGCCCAATCCATGTCCTCAGCCGAATAGAGCGAGCCACGGATGCCGATCTGCACCACCCGCTTCGGGTCCAGCAGGCCTTCTTCGATGGCGCGGCGGAAGGGCGTGCCATGGGTGTAGCGCGTGCCGCCGAAATAGGTGTCGTTCGTGTCCGAGTGGCTGTCGAAATGCACCATGCCGAGTGGGCCGAGGGCGGGCTCGGCGCGGGCGATGCCGCGCAGCAGGGGCAGGGAGAGCAGGTGGTCGCCGCCCGCCGCCAGCGCCCAGGCGCCGGCGCGCCGGATCTTCGCCACCGCCTCGGTCACGAGGTCGAGCGTCTGCATGAGGTCGGTCGGGTTGGTGGGAAGGTCGCCGACATCCGCCACGCGGCAGAGGGTATAGGGCTCGGTCAGGCTGATCGGATGCACGCGGCGCATGAGACCGGACGCCTCGCGCAGTTGGCGTGGGCCGTGGCGGGTGCCGGGGCGGTTGGTGGTGCCGCCGTCGAAGGGGATGCCGATCAGCGCGATGTCGAGGCCCGTCGCGTCCTCGCGCACCGGCAGCCGCATGAAGGTGCAGGGGCCGGCGTAGCGGGGGATGCTGATGCCATCCAGCGGGCGGGGCCAATCGGACATGCGGGGGAAGCTCCTTCTCTGCGCGGAGAAGGAGCCTAACCCTGCTTAGTCGCCCGGGCGAATCCCCGCCGCCTGGACGATGCCGCGGAACTTCTCAAGCTCGGAGGCCCAGAAGGCCGCGAAGTCACGCTGGTTGCGGAAGACGATGGGGGTGGCGAGGCGCTGGAACCCCTCGATCACGGCGGGCGCCTGCAGCGCGCGCTGACAGGCGGCCTCGACGCGGGCCAGGAATTCCGGCGGCGTGCCGGCCGGGGCAAACAGGCCGGACCAGATGGAATAGACCAGGTCCGCGCCCTGCTCGCGCGCCGTCGGCGTGTTGGGGAATTCCGCGGTGCGGCGCTCGGCCAGCAGGGCCACGGCCTGGAGGTTGTTGGCGCGCAGCGTGCCCGGCTGGTCGGCGAAGATGCTGACATCGCCGCGCAGCAGCGCCGTCACCGCCTCCGCATTGCCGCGATAGGGGATGTGCGTCATCGGCACGCCGGCCGCGCGCGCCAGGGCCACGGTCGCGATATGCGGCAGCGAGCCCGGGCCGGTGGAGCCGAAGTTGAAGCTTCCATTCGCCTCCCGCGCGCGGGAGACGACCTCGGCGAGACTCCGCAGCGGGCTGCCGGGGGCTGACATCACCACCACGGGCGTATCGGCCACTTGGCAGATCGGCGCGAAATCAGCGGGCCTGTAGGGCAGGTCCGCGCGGAAATGCGGCTGGATCGCCATGGCGCCGATGGGCGAGAGCAGCAGCGTGGCGCCGTCCGGCCGGGCGCGCGCCACTTCCGCCGCGCCGATGCCGCCGGCGGCGCCGACGCTGTTCTTGATCACCACCTGGGTGCCCAGCGCCGCCGAAAGCTCGGGCGCCAGCAGGCGTCCCATCAGGTCCGACGGGCCGCCGGCCACGAAGTTCACGACGACGGTGATGGGCGCCTGGGCATATGCCGCACCGGGCAAAGCGAGGATGGCAAGCGCGGCCAGCCGCGCGAAGAGGCTTCGCATGGTCGTTCCTTCCCTGTTCGGCGGTCCTCTGCGGGGCCGCTCCGGCATGAGCCTAGAGCAGGGGAGGCGCGCGGGGGAACCTCCCCCAGAGCCCGCCCCTGTTGCTATGCTTATTTTATGTCGCTTCTCCTCACCGGGCGGCCGGGCCGCGGCTTCCGCGAGACCGCCTTCTTCCAGCCGCGCTCGGTCTGGCTGCGGGCCGACCCGGCATTGCCGGAAACCGCCATCCTCACGCGCAACCTGACCGAGGGCGGGTTTCGCGGCGCACTGATGGGCGATGGCTTCGCCACCGTGGAAGGCGCGCCGGACCTCGCCATCCTTTGCGTGCCGCCCGAAGCCCAGGCGCGGGAGATGGCGCGCATCGCCGCGCGCGGCTGCTTCGCGGTGGTGGTGCCGACGGCGGCCCCGGGCCTCGCGGCGAAGGCGGCGGCGGCGGGCGTGCATGCGATGGGCGAGCGCAGCTTCGGGCTCGCGCTGCCCGGCATCGGTCTGAACGCGACGCTCTCGCATCTGCCGCTCAAGCCCGGGCGGCTCGCGCTCATGGCGCAATCCTCGGCCATCGCGCGCGCGGTGATCGATTGGGCGACGGCGGAGGGGCTGGGCTTCAGCCACATCATCGGCGTGGGCTCCAATGATGGCCTGGGCTTCGCCTCGGGGCTCGACTGGCTGGCGCGGGACACGGGCACCGCCTGCGTGATGCTCGACATCCGGCGCATCAAGCAGCGGCGGCTCTTCGTCTCCGCCGCGCGCGCGGTGGCGCGGACGCGGCCTGTGCTGGCCTTGCGCGCGGGCGGGCGGATGGATGACCCGAGCGGCATCGCGGATGGCGTGATGGCAGCCGTGCTGCGCCGCGCCGGCGTGCTGCGCGCCGAGGGTTTCGAGGATTGGCTGGCGGCGGCCGAGACGCTGGCGCGCACCAAGCCGCGCGGCGGCGCGGGCCAGGCGGACCGCATCGCCATCATCGCCAATGGGCTGGGTGTCGCGCGCCTCGCGGCCGATGAGGCGTTGGCGCAGGGGCTGCGGCTGGCCCGCTTCAGCCCGGCCACCGAGGCCCTGCTGGCGCCGCTGATCCCGGCGGGGTGGGAGGCGCGCAACCCGCTCTCGCTCGGCAGCCGGGCGGGCGCGGGCCTCGCCCAGGCCGCGCGCATCCTGGCTGGCGCCGCCGAGGTCGATGTGGTGATCGCACTCCACGCGCCCGAGCAGGAGGCCGCGCCCACAGAGGCCTTCGCGACGGCCGCGCGCGGCAATCGCGGCGCCCCCATCCTGCTTGGCTGGACCGGCGAGGCGAGCGCCAGGGCCGAGCGGGCCGCACTGACCGAGGCGGGGCTGCCCGTCTTCCACACGCCGGAAGCGGTGGTGCGCGGCGCGGCCCACCTGGCGGAGGAAAAGCGCAACCGGGCGACGGCGGCGGAGCTTCCGGCCTCGGACGTGCTGGAGCTGACGCCGGACCGCGCCACGGTGCGCGCGATCTTCGCCACCGCCCGCGCGGAAGGCCGGCGCGACCTCTTCGAGGATGAAGCGCTGGCCGTGCTGGCCGCCTATGGCATTCCCGTGCTCGCCCCCCGCCGTGTGGCGACCGCGACGGAGGCCGCGGTGGCGGCGGTGGCCTTGGGGCCGCCCATCGCGCTCAAGATCCGCGCCTTGCTGCGCCACAAGAGCGAGGTGGGCGGGGTGGTGCTGAACCTGCGGAATTTCGACAGCGTGCGCGCCGCCGCCGAGCAGATGGCCGAGGAAGTGCCCCGCCGCGCGCCGGAGGCCACCATCAGCGGCTTCCTCGTGCAGCCCATGGCGCGGCGGGGCGGCATGGAGCTGCGCCTGCGCCTCGGCGAGGATGCGATGTTCGGCCCCTGGATCGGCTTCGGCCAGGGCGGCACCACCGCCGACATCGCGGCCGACGAGGCGCTGGAGCTGCCACCGCTGAACCTGCCGCTGGCGCATGGGCTGATCGCGCGCACACGGCTTTCCCGCCTGCTGCCGGGCTTCCGTGACCGGCCCGCCGTGAACGAGACCGCCATCGCCGATGCGCTGGTGCGGATCAGCCAGCTCCAGGTGGATTTCCCGGAGATCATGGCCCTCGGCGCCAACCCGATCTTTGCCGATGCTTCGGGCGTGGTGGCGGCCGATGCCTCGCTGCGCCTGCGTCCTCCGGGCGCCGCGGCGCTGTTTGCCATCCCGCCCTATCCGGTCGAGTGGGTGGCGCCGTTCACCGGGCGCGATGGCAGCCTCTTCGAGGTGCGGCCGATCCGTCCGGAGGATGCGGCGGCGCAGGGCGCCTTCTTCCTCGAATTGCCGCCCGAGGATGTTCGCTTCCGCTTCTTCGCGGCGATGAAGGAGCTGCCGCCGGCCATGCTCGCGCGCCTCACGCAGATCGATTACGGGCGTGAAATGGCCTTCATCGCCATGCGCGAGGGGCGGAACTACGGGACCGCGCGCATCATCCGCGAGGGCGCGGGCAGCGCGGCCGAATTCGCGGTGGTGGTGAGCCCGGCGGCCAAGGGCACGGGGCTCGCGCGCCATCTGATGGTGCGCGCGATGGAATGGGCGCGGCACGAAGGTGTCACCGAGATCGTGGGCCATGTGCTGGCGGACAACGCGCCCATGCTGGCCTTCGTGCGGAAGCTGGGTTTCACCATCAGCCGCAGCCCGGAGGATCCCGACATCATGCTGGCGAAGATGGCGCTGTAATTCCGCCGTGATTCCGGCGTGCAGCCGCCATGCGGCGGCGCTTTGATCCCGTCAGCGACAGATGCAACCCCGTCGCTTTCGGAGGCCGTGATGGCCAGGATCGTCTTCCACCGCATCGCCCGTGCTTTGGGGGGGCTCTCCCTCCTGGTGGGGCTCGCCGCCTGCGTCGCCCCGCATCCGCGCCACTACGGCGGCGGCTATGGGCGCGGCTATGCCTACCACCAGCCGGCCTATCGCGGCGGCTACAACCCCGGATGGCAGGGCGGCCCGCCGCGCCGCTGGCATTGAGGCGCCCTCAGCGGATGCTGAAATCCAGCCCGCCCATGCTGGGCACCCCGCCGGCGCGCGGCGCCACCACCCAGCGCAACACGTAGTCGCCCGGCGGCAGGCCGCCGGCGACCGCATGGAGCGTGTTGGGCGAGGCGCCGAGGCGCGGACGCAGGGTGCGGAGAACCATGTCGCCGCGTTGGATCATCAGGCGTGACGCGTGATGATCCACCGGGCCATCGAAGCGCACGAAGAATTCCTGCGCCGGGCCCTGCATCACGCTGCGCGGCGCCGGGCTCGCTTCCATCATATGCAGCATCTCCGCCCGGGCAGGCGCGGCGAGGGCGAGGAGGAGCAGGGCGGCGCGGAGGGTGCGGGGCATCAGGGACGTTTCGCCCCCCGACCTCCGCCGGTTACGCCTTGCGCGCGCGCCTGGCCTTGGGCGTGGCCATGGGCGCATGCCGCGCCAGGATGGGCGCCAGGAAGCGGCCCGTATGGCTCTCGGGATTGGCCGCGATCTCCTCCGGCGTGCCATGCGCCACGATCCGCCCGCCGCCCTCGCCCCCCTCGGGGCCAAGGTCGAGCACCCAGTCGGCGGTCTTGATGACCTCCAGATTGTGCTCGATCACCACGACCGTGTTGCCGCTGGCGACCAGCGCATGCAGCACGTCGAGCAGCTTGCGCACATCCTCGAAATGCAGGCCGGTGGTGGGCTCGTCCAGGATGTAGAGGGTGCGGCCCGTGGCGCGGCGGGAGAGCTCCTTCGCCAGCTTGATGCGCTGCGCCTCGCCGCCCGACAGCGTCGTCGCCTGCTGGCCGAGATGGATGTAGCCGAGGCCCACCTCCTCCAGCGTCTTCAGCTTCTCATGGATGCTGGGGACGGCCGAGAAGAACTCGCGCCCCTCGGTCACCGTCATGTCCAGCACATCGGCGATGGACTTTCCGCGGAACTTCACTTCGAGGGTTTCGCGGTTGTAGCGCTTGCCCTTGCAGGTGTCGCAGGTGACGTAGACATCGGGCAGGAAGTGCATCTCGATCTTGATGACGCCATCGCCCTGGCAGGCCTCGCAGCGGCCGCCCTTCACGTTGAAGCTGAAGCGGCCGGGCTTGTAGCCGCGGCTGCGTGAGTCGGGCAGTTCGGCGAACCAGTCGCGGATGGGGGCGAAGAGGCCCGTATAGGTGGCGGGGTTGGAGCGCGGCGTGCGGCCGATGGGCGACTGGTCGATGTCGATGACCTTGTCGATCAGCTCGATCCCCTCGATCCGCTGATGCGGCGCCGGCACGACGGAGGCGCCCATCAGCTTGCGCGACAGGCCGTTGAACAGCGTCTCGATCACCAGCGTGGACTTGCCGCCGCCCGAGACGCCAGCGATGGCGGTGAAGGTGCCGAGCGGGAACTCGGCCGTCACGTCCTTCAGGTTGTTGCCCGTGGCGCCGACGACGCGGAGCATGCGCTTGCGGTCAATGGCGCGGCGCTGCTCCGGCATCGGGATCTCACGCCGCCCGGCCAGATAGGCGCCGGTCAGGCTGGCGGGGTCGGCGGCCACCTGCTCGGGCGTGCCCTGGCTGACGACCGTGCCGCCCGCCTTGCCCGCACCTGGGCCGATATCCACCAGGTAATCGGCGGTGCGGATCGCATCCTCGTCATGCTCGACGACGATGACGGAATTACCGAGGTCACGCAGGCGGCGCAGCGTGCCGAGCAGGCGCTCATTGTCGCGCTGGTGCAGGCCGATCGAGGGCTCGTCCAGCACATAGAGCACGCCGGTCAGGCCCGAGCCGATCTGCGAGGCCAGGCGGATGCGCTGGCTCTCGCCGCCGGAGAGCGTCGCGCTGCTGCGCGCCAGCGAGAGGTAGTCGAGGCCCACATCGTTCAGGAACTGCAGCCGGTCCTCGATCTCGCGCAGGATGCGGCGGGCGATGTCCTGGCGCTGCGGCGTGAGCGTCTGCATCACGCCCGCGAACCAGTCCTTCGCGCGGCGGATGGAGAGCGCGGACGCCTCGCCGATATGGCAGCCGGCGACCTTCACGGCGAGGGATTGCGGCTTCAGGCGATGGCCGCCGCAGGCGTGGCAGGGCTTGTCCGCCTGATAGCGCGCCATATCCTCGCGCACCCAGGGGTTGTCGCTCTCGCGAAAGCGGCGCTCGAGGTTGCGGATCACGCCTTCGAAGGGCTTCTGGACCTCATAGGCGCGCAACCCGTCCTTGTAGCGCAGCGTGACGGGCTCGCTGCCGGTGCCGTGCAGGATGGCGTGCTGGGCTTCGGCCGGCAGCTCTTCCCAGGGCTTCTCCATGCCGATCTTCAGGTGCTTGGCGAGGCTGACCAGCGTCTGGTCATAATAGGGGCTGCTGGCATTGCCGGCCCAGGGGACGATGGCGCCCTCCTTCAGGCTCAGCGCCGGGTTGGGGATGACCAGGGCCGGGTCGAAGAAGCTTTCCGTCCCCAGCCCGTCGCAGGTGGGGCATGCGCCTTGCGGCGAGTTGAAGCTGAAGAGGCGCGGCTCGATCTCCTCGATGGAGAAGCCGGAGACCGGGCAGGCGAATTTTTGCGAAAATACCGTCCGCTCGCCGCCATCGGCGTTCTCGGCATAGGCGATGCCGTCGGCGAGTGCGAGCGCCGTCTCGAAGCTGTCGGCCAGGCGCTGGGCCAGGCCGTCGCGCACCACGACGCGGTCCACCACCACTTCGATGTCGTGCTTCAGCTTCTTGTCGAGCTTGGGGGCCTCGCTGATGAGCGTCAGCGTGCCGTTGATCTTCACGCGTTCGAAGCCGCGGCGCTGGTATTCGGCCAGCTCCTTCCGGTACTCGCCCTTCTTGCCACGGATGACGGGGGCGAGGATGAGCAGCCGCGTGCCCTCGGGCATGGCCATCACCCGGTCCACCATCTGGGAGACGGTCTGCGCCTCGATCGGCAGGCCGGTGGCGGGCGAATAGGGCACGCCGACGCGCGCCCAGAGCAGGCGCATATAGTCGTGGATCTCGGTCACCGTACCGACGGTGGAGCGCGGGTTGTGGCTCGTCGTCTTCTGCTCGATGGAAATGGCGGGCGAGAGGCCCTCGATGCTGTCCACATCGGGCTTCTGCATGAGCTGGAGGAATTGCCGCGCATAGGCGCTCAGCGATTCGACGTAGCGGCGCTGGCCCTCGGCATAGATGGTGTCGAAGGCGAGCGAGGACTTGCCGGAGCCCGAGAGGCCGGTGAGGACCACGAGCTTGCCGCGCGGCAGGTCGAGATCCACCGATTTCAGGTTGTGCTGGCGGGCGCCGCGGATGCGGATCAGGTCAGTCTTGGCTGCCGGCAGTGGGGGCGTGTCGCGCGGCATGGGGGAACTCCTGATCCGAATGTTCGCATTGTGTTCACGCGGCTTTTGCACCATAATGGGGGCTGGTGCCAAGCCTTTGTCCGGGGCTGGCCCGGGCATTCCGGAAAAGCTAGGTTCCGGGACCAAATTGCAAGGAGTCGCCGCGCATGGCCGGTGTGAACAAGGTGATCATCCTGGGCCGCCTCGGCAAGGATCCGGAGGTGCGCAACTTCCAGAATGGCGGCAAGGTCGTGAACCTGCGGATCGCGACCAGCGAGCGCTACAAGGACCGCGAGGGCAACCAGCAGGAGCGGACGGAGTGGCATGCCGTCGCCATCTTCAACGAGAAGCTGGGCGAGATCGCCGAGCGGTATCTGAAGAAGGGCAGCGAGGTCTATATCGAGGGCCAGCTGGAGACCCGGAAGTGGCAGGATTCCTCGGGCCAGGACAAGTACACGACCGAGATCGTGCTGCGGCAGTATCGCGGCGAGCTGGCGCTGGTGGGCGGCCGCTCCTCGGGCGGTGGCGGCGACATGGGCGAGGAGGGGGGCTATTCCTCCGGCCGGAGTGGCGGCGGTGGCGGCTATTCCGGCGAGCGCAGCTCGGCCCCGGCCCGGGGCGGCGCGCCGCGCTCGGGCGGCTGGGACGCGGGGAAGAAGCCCGACATGGATGATGATATTCCGTTCTGAATGATGCGAGGGGCTTTGCCCCTCGCGCTCCCCAGCAGGAGGCCAGCCTCCTGCACCACGATTTGTTGAAGGTGCAGGAAACTAAGTTTCCTGCCGGGGTCCAGGGGCGGAGCCCCTGGGTCTCCACCAACCAGGATCACCCAGTTTGAGCGAAGACGATCCCAAGCCCCTGGACGTGGCCCCCATCGCCCTCGAGGAGGAGATGCGCCGCTCCTATCTCGACTACGCGATGTCCGTCATCGTCAGCCGCGCGCTGCCCGATGTGCGGGACGGGCTGAAGCCGGTGCACCGGCGCATCCTCTTCGCCATGCACGAGGCGGGCTACACGGCGGACAAGCCGCACCGCAAATCGGCCCGCGTCGTCGGCGACGTGATGGGCAAGTATCACCCGCATGGCGACTCTGCGATCTATGACGCCATGGTCCGCATGGCGCAGCCTTTTTCCATGCGCGTGCCGCTGATTGATGGGCAGGGCAATTTCGGCTCGATGGATGGCGACCCCCCGGCGGCCATGCGCTACACGGAGGTGCGCCTCGCCAAGTCCGCCGCCGCCCTGCTGGAGGGCATCGACGAGGACACGGTCGATTTCATCCCGAACTATGATGAAAGCGCCGAGGAGCCGCGCGTCCTTCCCGCCGCCTTCCCGAACTTGCTGGTGAACGGCGCGGGCGGCATCGCCGTCGGCATGGCGACCAACATTCCGCCGCACAACCCGACCGAGGTGATCAACGCGACGCTCAAGCTGATCGCCGAGCCCGAGACCTCGCTCGCCGAACTCATGGAGATCATCCCCGGCCCGGATTTCCCGACGGGGGGCCTGATCCTGGGCCGCTCGGGCATCCGCTCGGCCTTCGAGACGGGGCGCGGCTCCATCCCGCTGCGCGCCGATTGCGTGATCGAGGACATGAAGGGCGGCCGCCAGGCCATCGTCGTGAACGAGATCCCCTACCAGGTGAACAAGGCGGTGCTGATCGAGCGCATCGCCGAGCTGGTGCGCTCGAAGCTCATCGAGGGCATCAGCGACCTGCGTGATGAATCCGACAGGTCCGGCCTGCGCATCGTAATCGAGCTGAAGCGCGAGGCGGTGGCGGAGGTGGTGCTGAACCAGCTCTACCGGATGACCTCGCTGCAGGTGAGCTTCCCGGTGAACTTCCTCGCGCTGAATGGCGGCCGCCCGCAGCAGATGGGCATCCGCGACGCGCTGCTGGCCTTCATCGCCTTCCGCGAGGAGGTGATCCTCCGCCGTTCGCGCCATCGCCTGATGAAGGCGCGGGAGCGGGCGCACAACCTCATCGGCCTCGCCATCGCGGTGGCGAATATTGATGAGGTGATCCGCCTGATCCGCGAAAGCCCGGACGCCGCCGCCGCCCGCGTGGCGCTGATGGCGCGCGACTGGCCGGCCGCCGATGTGGCGCCGCTGGTGGCCCTCGTGCAGGACGAGGGCAATGAGCTCTCGCCCGCCGGCACGATGCGCCTCACGGAAGCGCAGGCGCGCGGCATCCTGGAGCTGCGCCTGCAGCGCCTGACTGGCCTCGAGCGTGAGAAGATCGATGCCGAGCTCAAGGAAGTGGGGGCGCGCATCGTCGAGCTGCTGGAGATCCTCTCCAGCCGGCCGCGCCGCATGGAGGTAATGACCGAGGAGCTGCTGGCGACCCGCGCCACGCTCAACCAGCCGCGCCTGACGCGCATCGTGGACCACGCGGCGGATATTGATGACGAAAGCCTGATCGCGCCGGCCTCGATGATCGTGACGCTGACGCGCGACGGCTATGTGAAGCGCACGCCGCTCGACGTCTTCCGCGCACAGAATCGCGGCGGCAAGGGGCGGAGTGCGGCCTCCACCCGCGCGGATGACGTGGTGGTGCGCAGCTTCGTCGGCCACACGCATCAATGGGTGCTGTTCTTCACCAGCCGCGGCATCGCCTTCCGCGAGAAGGTCTGGCAGCTGCCCGAGGGCGGCACCAACGGCAAGGGCCGCTCGCTGCGCCAGGTGCTGCAGCTGCAGGAGGGCGAGAGCGTGACCGCCGTGCTGCCGCTGCCGCAGGATGAGAGCCTGTGGGAGCATCTGCACCTGGTCTTCGCGACCCAGAGCGGTGATGTCCGGCGCAACCGCCTGAGTGACTTCCGCAACGTCCGCTCCTCCGGCCTCATCGCGATGAAGCTGGAGGAGGGCGACTCGCTGGTGGGTGTCGCCACCTGCCGCGAGGGCGATGACGTGCTGCTCGCCACCCGCCAGGGCAAGGCGATCCGCTTCGTCGCCGATGCGGACACGCTGCGCGTCTTCGCCGGGCGCGATTCGACGGGCGTGCGCGGCATCCGGCTCGCGAAGGGCGATGAGGTGATCGCGCTCGCGGTCCTCGGCCATGTGAACGCGACGGTCGAGGAGCGTGCCGCCTACCTCAAGCACAAGCGCCGCACCGACGGGACGGAGGAGACGGCCGAGGCGGCGCCCACGCCCGAGGAGGGCGAGGAGACGGCGCAGGAGATCACGCTGACCCCCGAGCGCATCGCGGAGCTGGAGGCGGCGGAGCAGTTCCTACTGACGGTCACGGATCGTGGCTTCGGCAAGCGCAGCAGCGCCTATGAGTATCGCGTCACCGGGCGCGGCGGGCAGGGCATCAACGGCATCAGCCTGAGCCGCCGCACGGGCAGCGCGGTCGTCGCCTGCTTCACCGTGCAGGTGGGCGACCACATCATGCTGATGACCGATGGCGGCCAGGCCATCCGCTTCGAGGCGGAGCAGGTCCGCAAGACCGGGCGCCAGTCCCAGGGCGTCATGCTGCAACGGCTGGAGGAGGCGGAGCGCGTGACGAGCTGCTTCCCCGTGCTGGAAGACGAAGCGGAGGAACAAGAACAGGATGCTCAACCCGAATGACTGAGCGTATCGCCCTCTATCCGGGCACCTTCGATCCGGTGACCAATGGGCATCTCGATGTCATCGGCCGCGCCGCGCGGCTAGTGGATCGCCTTGTCATCGGTGTTGCGATGAACATCGGCAAGGGGCCGCTCTTCGCGCTGGAGGAACGCGCCGAGCTGGTGGCCGCCGAGACCGCCGCCATCGCGGCCCGCACCGGCTGCGTGATCGAGGTGCGGCCCTTCACCGGCCTCCTCGTCGGCTTCGCGCGGGAGGTGGGCGCGCAAATGATCGTGCGCGGGCTGCGCGCCGTCTCGGATTTCGACTATGAGTTCCAGATGTGCGGGATGAATGCCCGGCTCGATCCCGAGATCGAGACCGTCTTCCTCATGGCGAGCGAGAGAAACCACTTCATCTCCTCGCGCTTCGTGAAGGAGATCGCGCAGCTTGGGGGAGATGTTTCCAGCTTCGTGCCGGCGCTGACGCTGGAACGCACGCTGGCGAAAGTCCGCAAGTAAGTCCAACCACGGAGGGATCACCCATGAACCGCCGCGCACTCATGACCACAACCCTGATCGCAGCAGGAGCGATGATGTCCGAGACCAACGAAGCCGAGGCGCAAGCCGCCCCGGACCGCGAGAACACCCTCATCATGGAGCTGAAGGACAATGGCCGCGTGGTCATCCAGCTCCGCCCCGACCTGGCGCCGCAGCATGTCGAGCGCATCAAGACGCTGACCCGCCAGGGCCTCTATGACAACACGCCCTTCCACCGCGTGATCGAGGGCTTCATGGCGCAGGGCGGCGACCCGACCGGCACCGGCATGGGCGGCTTCCGCGACCGCGGCTTCGCCGATCTGCGCGCCGAGTTCAGCCCGCCGTCCCGCGCGCGCTTCCTGCGCGGCACCTGCGGCATGGCCCGCGCGCAGGACCCGAACAGCGCGAACAGCCAGTTCTTCATCATGTTCGCGCCGACGCCGAGCCTCGATGGCCAGTACACCATCTGGGGCCAGGTCACGGCCGGCATGGAATTCGTGGACCGCATCAAGCGCGGCGTGGGCGGCAGCGGCCAGGTGCCCGCGCCGGCCGACCGCCTCATCCGCATGCGCGTGCTGGCCGATACCTGAGCCCGGCCGGGAGGATGATCCACCGCGGCGGTGCGTCCACCGTCGCGGACCATCCTCCGAGGCTGGCTTGACAAGGGGCCCCGCGCGGTGTGTTTCGCGCCGCGCGGGGTGACCAATCCGGGTCGGTAGCTCAGCGGTAGAGCACGGGACTTTTAATCTCGCGGCCGAGGGTTCGATCCCCTCCCGACCCACCATCCTCGCGCCGAAAGCCTGTCCCCCGGAAAGGAACCGCGGATGATCAATTCTGCCAACTACTGGGAGAAGCGATACAAGCGCGGCAAGAATTCCGGCAGCGGCAGCTACGGGCGGCTGGCGCGCTTCAAGGCCGAGGTGATCAACCGCGTGATCGCCGAGACCAAGGCCACCTCCCTCATGGATTTCGGCTGCGGCGACGGCCATCAGCTCAGCCTCATGACGCCCTTGCCCTATGTCGGCCTGGATGTCTCCCGCACCATGCTGGCCACGCTGCGCGAGCGCTTCGCCGGCCAGCCGCTTTTCCGCTTCCTCCACCCCGACGACCTGCCGGGCGACCTGCGCTGCGACATCACCGTCTCGGCCGATGTCATCTACCATCTGGTCGAGGATGCGGTCTTCGAGGCGCATATGGAGGACCTTTTCGGCCATGCGCGCCGCTTCGTCGTGATCTATTCGAGCAATCACGAGGAGCCCTACGACGGCTCGCACATCCGCCACCGCCGCTTCACCGACTTCGTCGCGGCGCGGATGCCGGGCTGGCGCCGCGTGCTGCACATTCCGAATCCCTATCCCTGGAATCCCGACGAGCGGGCGGAGACCTCCTTCTCCGATTTCCACATCTTCGCCGCGCCGGCTTCGGACGGGTGAGCGGGGACGCGGTCATCGCGGCGCGCGCCACCCAGGATCTCCCGCCGCTCACCATCTCGCTGACGTCCATCCGTTCGCGCATCGGGCATGTGGACCGCGTGATCCGCTCCCTCCTCGCGCAGTCGCCCGCGCCGGACCACGTCATGCTCGTGCTCTCGCAGGAGCCCTACCTGCTGGATGAGGGCGTCCCGCCGGAAGCCTTGCCGCCGGGCCTGCGCCAGCTCTGGGCCGAGGGGCGATTCGAGCTGGTCTATGCCGAGAACACCGGCCCCTACCGCAAACTGCTGCCGGCGCTGCGCCGCCATGCCGGCGAGGAGCGCCTGATCGTCACCGCGGATGACGACATGGTCTATCCGGAGGGCTGGCTGGCCTGCCTGGTCGAGACCTACCGGCGGCATCGCTGCGTGGTGGGGCATCGGTGCCGCGCCATCCCTGTCCAGGGCGGCCGCTTCCTGCCCTATGCCGACTGGGAACTGCTCACCGCCGGGCCGGACATCTTCGGCGAGGTGCCGGAGGGCCAGCGCGGCCTCTTCACCATCGCGACCGGCTTTCGCGGCATCCTCTACAACACCCGCTTCTTCCCGGACCTCGGCCTGATCGAGGAATTGCGCGCGCTGGCGCCCCGGCAGGATGACCTGGCCTTCAAGGCCGCGGCCCTGGCCGCCGGCATCCCGACCGTGCCGGTGGACCGGGACCTGCAGCGCGGCCCCTTCGCGCCGCGCCTGACACCGGCCGATGGCAGCGACGAAGCCTTGATCCACGGCAATCTGCGGGAGAACGACGCGGCCTGGGGCCGGCTCATCGCCCATCTGGAGGCGCGGGGCCTGTTCCGGCTGGCGGGGGTGGTGGCGCCGCCGCGCAAGCCGCTCTCCCCGCGGGAGGTCCAGCAGGCGATCCCGGCCGACCATGCGCGGCAGGTGGATGCCGAATACTACCTGGCCCGCATCCCGCCCGCCGCGGCGCCGCTGCAATTCCTCGACCTCGGCGCGGGCGATGGCAGCTCCTTCGACCTTGTGCGGGCGCGCCACCCGGATGCGGAGTGGGTCGGCCTCGACATCGCCGACAGCGACGAGGTGCGCGCCCGCACCCGGACCGATTGCCGGTTCGTCACCTATGACGGCGTGACCATCCCCTTCGAGGATGGCCGCTTCGACGTGGTCTATTCCCGCCAGGTCTTCGAGCATGTGCGCCACCCCGAGGCGCTGATGCGCGAGATCCATCGCGTGCTGAAGCCGGGCGGGCGCTTCATCGGCTCGGTCTCGCAGCTCGAGCCCTTCCATTCCAACAGCTACTGGAACTTCACCTGGTTCGGCTTCGCCACCATCGCGACGGAAGCGGGCCTTGCGCTGGTCGAGATGCGGCCGGGCATGGATGGCGTGACGCTGACGCTGCGCAACCTGCTGCTGCGGGGCCTGCGCACGCGCAGCCGGAGCTTCCGCCGCTATTTCGACCGGGATTCCCCGCTCAACCTGCTGATCGGCCACCTGCTTGCGAAGGAGGGGCTGGATGCGGCGGATGCGGCGGAACTGGAGCGGTTGCGCGGCTTCCTCTCCGACCGCTTCCCCGCCGCGGAGCTGATGCGGGACTATGTGCCGCGCGCGGGCGTGGGCGTGCGGGAGGTGAACGCGATGAAGCTGCAATATGCCGGGCATATCTGCTTCGAGTTCCAGCGGCCCGGCGCCGCCAGGGCATGATGCGCCGAGGCGGCATCGCCGAAACGCTGAACCAGCCTCTCGATCAGGGCTGAAGCGCCCGGTCAGCCCAGCAGGGCGCGCGTCGCGCCGACGAGTTCCTCCAGGTCCAGCTCGATGTCGGCGTTGCAGCGGTTGCCCTTGCGGTCGGGCGCCGCCTCGCGCGCGAAGAGCTGGGCGTAGCGCAGGCCGAACAGGTCGGAGAGGCTGCGATAGGAGGTCACGCCCTGGTCATAGCCTTCGGGCACGATCTCGATCACCGGCGTGCCCGCATCGCAGAAGACGATGTTGGAAAGGCCCGCGCCATGCGGCGCCACCACGATCTCCGCGTCGCGGAAGGCGGCTGCCTGGTCCCGCACGCTGTGGGCCGCGTTGTCGAAGACCTCGAAGCCCAGCGCCGTGAGCGCCTCCTCCACCGCGGCCTCGTTCACCACGCGGCGCATGCGGACATTGCGGCGCGGGATGTAGAGGCGCCGCCGCCCGGTGCGCGGCAGCGCCGTGACCGCAGGGTGCTCGCGCAGCGTCGTGGTGATGAGGGGCGAGAGCTCATAGCGGCCAAGCGCGGAGGGGGCCGCCACCGTCAGCCGTTCGAAGCGCGTGGGCGCCTCCAGGAAGTCCACGCGCTCTTCCGGGACGCCCATGAAGGCCAGCGTCTCGCGCACATAGGGCCTGATCGGCGCGGGGGCGACGAGGCGGCAATCCGCCGGCACGGCCTGGAAGAGGGCGATGCGCGAGGTGTAGCGCAGCGTCCAGTTGAAGTAGTTGGCGAACATGCCAAAGCCCAGCAGGAAGCTGTGGCCGGGCAGGTGCCGCGCGGCCGGCTCCGCCGGGGCGGTGATCTCGCCCTGCGGCGAGGACATCGCCTGGCGCAGCGCCGCCTCCGTCTCGCCGGGGAAGATGCTGGTCAGCATGTTGCTGTTGCGGATGGTGTCGCGCACCAGCCGCTCGCCCTGCGCCACGATGCCGAAGGGGGGATACACCGTCGCCTCGCGGATATCGGCGAGCCAAAAGCGCGAGAGCCGCGCCTCGGAGCGGTAGGCGCGGTCATAGCTGCGCCAGCGCTCGGCGATGCCGGGCTCGGTGATGCTGGGGCCGATGGGCGGCGCGAAGGGCTCGCGCAGGTCGGGCAGGGCGAGGCTGCTCCGCCCGCCGAAGAAGCGCAGATGGGGCTCCTCGACGGCCTTGGAGAAACGGCTGACCAGCGGCGGTTCGGCCGCCACCTCGGCCACGTTGACGATCCTGAACGCCGGCGGCATCCGCACTCCTTCGCCGCAATGGGCCATCGCTGCTCGCACCCCGTCCTGGGCGAGCATGGCATCGCTGGGCCGGTCCCGGTCCGGGTAGCATAACCTTTCCGATGCGGTCCATGATGGGCCGGAAACAAAGGAGGAAACACCATGAACCGCCGCTCCGTCCTGGCCCTTCCCGCGCTTGCCCTGGCCGCGCCGGCCACGTTGCGCGCCCAGGTCTTCGACCGGCCCTTCCGCCTCGTCGTGCCCTTCGCGCCGGGCGGCACGAGCGACATCCTGGGCCGCATCCTGGCGCCCGAACTCACCCGCCTGCTGGGCCAGAACGTGGTGGTGGAGAACCGCAGCGGTGCGGCCGGCAATCTGGGCGCCGAACTGGTGGCGCGCAGCGCGCCGGATGGCCAGACGATCCTGCTGATCGACACGGGCGTGCTGGCGACGGCCCCGGCACTCTTCACGCGCCTGCCCTTCGAGCCGATGCGTGACCTGGCACCCGTGAACCTCCTGATCTACGCGCCCTACATCCTGGCGGTGCACCCTTCCGTGCCCGCGGCGAACGCGGCGGAATTCGTGGCCTTGGCGAAGCGCGCGCCGAACACCATCAACGTGGCCCATTCGGGCGTGGGGGCGGCCAACCACCTGACGGCGCTGATGCTCACCCAGGCCTGGGGGGCGGAGCTGACGCAGGTGCCCTATCGCGGGGGTGCGGCGGCGCTCGCGGCCGTGACCGGCGGCGAGGCGCAGATGATCATCAATGGCGCGACCGCGACCGCGCCCTTCGTGAAGGATGGGCGTCTGCGCGGCCTCGCCGTCTCGGGCCCGCGTCGCCTGCCGGATTTCCCGAACCTCCCCACCTTCGCGGAACTCGGCTGGCCGGCGCAGGAATCCGGCACCTGGCAGGGCGTGCTCGTACAGGGGGCGACGCCCGCGCCCATCGTGGCGCGCCTCGATGAGGCTTTCCGCCAGGCGCTGGCCGTCCCCGACGTGGCGCGCCGCATGGCCGAGATCGGCGCCGAGGTGCGCGCCATGGGTCCCGCGCCCTTCCGGCAGTGGCTCGCGGGCGAGACCGAGGCCTGGGGCCGCGTGGTGCGCGCCAACAACATCAAGCTCGACTGATGGAGACGCCCGAGGGGCTGCTCGCCCGCCTCGCGGCGGCGGGGATCGCCACGCGCACGGTGGAGCACGCGGCGGTCTTCACGGTCGCCGAATCCCAGGCGCTGCGGGGCGAGTTGCCCGGCGCGCATTCGAAGAACCTCTTCCTGCGCGAGGCGAAGACCGGCCAGCTCTGCCTCGCCGTGCTGGAGGAGGCGCGGCGGGTTTCGGTCAATGCGCTGGCGCGGGAGGCGGGCTGGGGCAAGGTCAGCATGGCCGATGCGCAGGCGCTGCGCGCCACGCTGGGCGTGGAGCCGGGCAGCGTCACCCCCTTCGGCCTGGTGAATGCGCGGCCCGGCGAGGTGCGCGTGGCGCTGGATGCTGCCCTCGCGGAAAGCGAGGGGCTCGCCTGGTTCCACCCGCTGGTGAACACCGCCTCCACCGGCATCAGGCCCGCGGATCTCCTGGCTTTCCTGGCCAGCCTTGGCCATGAGGTGAAGGTTCTGCGCCTGTCCGGTTGATCGCCCGTCCCGTGGCGGGAGACATTTTTCTCGGCTTGCCTTATGCCGTCGCCGCAACATCTCTAGCCCCTCGCCAGGACCGACCCCGATGGACGTGATTCTCGACCCCAGCAAATCGAACGGCCCCGATCCGGTGATGGACGGGGACCAGCGGAATTTCATGAAGGATGTGGTGGAGGCCTCGCGCGAGGTTCCCGTCCTCGTGGATTTCTGGGCCACCTGGTGCGGCCCCTGCAAGACGCTGACGCCCACGCTGGAGAAGGTGGTGCGCGCGGCCGGCGGGCGCGTGCGGCTGGTCAAGATCGACATCGACAAGAACCGCCAGCTCGTCCAGCAGCTGACGCAGATGGGCCTGCCGCTGCAATCGGTGCCGACGGTGGCCGCCTTCTGGCAGGGCCAGATCGCGGACCTGTTCCAGGGCGCGCTGCCCGAGGGCGAGCTGAAGAAGTTCATCGAGAACCTCCTCAAGATGGCGGGCGGCCAGATGCCCTCGGCCGAGCTCCTGGCGGAAGCCAAGCAGCTTCTGGAGGCGGGCGATGCGGCCGCGGCCCTCGAGATCTACGCGGCCCTCGCCCAGCAGGAGCCGGAGAACGCCGAGGCTCTGGCCGGCCTCGCGCGCTGCCTCATCGCGCTGGAGGAGGAGGAGCAGGCCCGCGACATGCTGGACGGGCTGGATGAGAAGCTGAAGTCCCACCCCGAGATCAGCGCCGTGCGCGCGCAGATCGAGCTGGCGGTGGCCGGCCGTGCCGCGCAGTCGCAGCTCGGCGCCTTCGAGCAGCGCCTCGCCGCCAACCCGGATGACCATGAGGCGCGGATCGAGCTCGCCATCGCGCTGAACAGCATGGACAAGCGCACCGAGGCCGCGGATGCCCTGCTGGAATCCATCAAGCGCGACCGCGAATGGAACGACAAGGCGGCGCAGAAGCAGCTCCTGAAGTTCTTCGAGGCCTGGGGCCTGACCGACCCCGTGACGCTGAAGGCGCGCCGCGGCCTTTCCGCCCTGCTGTTCCGCTGAGCATGCAGGACCCCTTCCAGCCCGGCCCGGAACAGCTTCCGGCCGAGATCGCCATCTTCCCGCTCGGCGGCGCACTGCTGCTGCCGGGCGGCAAGCTGCCGCTCAACATCTTCGAGCCGCGGTATTTGGCGATGACGCTGGACAGCCTGGCCGAGGGGCGGATGTTCGGCATGATCCAGGGCGACCCCTCGCAGCCGCGCGGCGAGCGCGGTTCCAGCATCTACCAGGTGGGCTGCCTGGGGCGCCTCTCCTCCTTCGCGGAGACGGAGGATGGGCGTTTGCTCATCACGCTGACGGGCGTCACCCGCTTCCGCGTGGTGGAGGAGATCGCCATGCGCCGCGGCTATCGCCGCGTCCGGGCCGACTACACGCCCTACACCGAGGATTTCGACCCGCCCGCGCCCGAGGATGTGCCGCGCGAGGCGATCCTGGAGGCGCTGCGCCCGTATTTCGCGGCCAAGGGCATCGAGGCCAATTGGGACGCCATCACCGAGATGGCCGGCCCCGCGCTGGTGACGACGCTCGCCATGGTCTGCCCCTTCGACGTGGTGGAAAAGCAGGCGCTGCTGGAGGCGCCGACCTTGGCGCATCGCGCGACCAGCCTCGTCGCCCTGCTGCGCATGGCCGCGCATGGCGGTGGGGAGCTTCCGCCCGGGGGGCGGCCGAGCTAAAAAACGTCATGACAGAAGCACCAAACCCGCCCGCCGCCCTGGACCCGCAATTGCTGGAGATCCTGGTCTGCCCGGTGACCAAGCAGCCGCTGCGCTATGACCGCGAAAAGGGTGAGCTGGTCAGCGAGGCCGCGGGCCTCGCCTATCCGGTGCGCGACGGCATCCCTATCATGCTGCCGGATCAGGCGCGCAAGCTGGATTGACGGAAACATGCGCCGGCGATTCACGCCATGACTGAAGCGCGTCATGGCGACCGCAGCGGGCCGGCCCTGGCCGTCACCGAGCTGCGCTACCGCTCGGCCGAGAAGACCCTCGACATCGCCTTCGACGATGGCAGCCGCTTCGCCCTGCCGGCGGAGTATCTGCGCGTCGAGTCGCCCTCGGCCGAGGTGCAGGGGCATGGGCCGGGGCAGAAGGTGATCGTCGCCGGGCGGCGGCATGTGGGCATCATGCGGATCGAGCCGGTGGGCCATTACGCCGTGCGCATCGCCTTCGACGATCTGCATGACAGCGGCATCTACTCCTGGGAGGTGCTGCACCGGCTCGGCCGCGAATACGCCGAGCGCTGGGCCGAGTATGAACGCGCGCTGGCGCTGAAGGGCCTGAGCCGGGAACCGGCGCGGCGCGCCTGACGGGTTTCCATCGCGCGCAAATCCGCCCAGGCTGGCCGCCGCACAGGAGGCACGCCGCATGACCCGCCAGCTCTTCGAACTCACCGGCACCGATCCCGCCCGCCGCTTCAGCCCCTTTTGCTGGCGCAGCCGCATGGCCCTCGCGCACAAGGGGCTGGAGGCCGAGATCATCCCCTGGCGCTTCACCGAGAATGAACGCCTCGTCGCGCATGGCGGCAAGACCGTGCCGATCCTGCTCGATGGCGATGCCACGCTGACCGACAGCTGGGACATCGCCCTGCACCTCGAGCGCGCCTATCCGGATGCGCCCGCGCTCTTCCAGGGGGCGCCCGAGACCTACCGCTTCATCGCCGCCTGGACCGACACGGTGCTGAGCGCGGGCGTGGCGCGCCTCATCGTCTCGGACATCGTGGCGCTGCTGGGGCCGAAGGAGGCCGCCTATTTCACCGAGAGCCGGGAGAAGCGCTTCGGCATGCCGCTCGCGCAGGTGACGGCGGGGCGGGAGGCGCGGCTGCCCGAGTTCCGCGCCTCGCTCGGCCCGCTCCGGCGCACGCTCACGCAGCAGCCCTTCCTGGGGGGCGCCGCGCCCGACTATGCCGACTACATCGTCTTCGGCAGCTTCATGTGGGCGCGGATCGTGAGCCCGCTGGCGCTGCTGGCGCCCGATGACGTGGTCTTCGCCTGGCGCGAGCGGCTTCTCGACCTGCATGGCGGGCTCGCGCGCGCCGTGCCGGCGATGGAGGCCTGAGCTAACCGGCGGCGGCGCTCCGGCGAAGGGTATGCAGCGCCCTTCGCTGGAGAATGCCCTGATGCAACGCCGCCTCCTCCTCGCCGGCCTGCCGGCCGCCACGATCCTGCGAAGCCGCGCCGCCCGCGCCCGTTCGCATCCTGTGGTGGCGGAGCTCTTCACCTCGCAATCCTGCAACTCCTGCCCGCCGGCCGATGCGCTGCTGATCGAGCTGATCCGCGACCGGCCTGAGGTGCTGGCGCTCTCCTTCCACGTCACCTGTTGGGATCGCCTCGGCTGGAAGGACCGCTTCTCGCTCCGCGCCGCGACCGAGCGGCAGCGGCGCTATGCGGCCCAGCTGCGCGAGGGGCGCTATCCCGGGCAGGTCTATACGCCGCAGATGGTGATCCAGGGCCGGCGGGACGCCGTGGGCTCCGAGCGTGCGGCGGTGCTGGCGGAATTGCGCGCCGCCCCCGCCGCTTCGGGCGTGGATGTCGCGCTGGAGGCGAATACGGGCGAGGCGATGGTGGAGATCGGCCCCGGTGGCGCCACCGCCTGGCTGGTCGGCTTCGACCCGCGGCACGAGACGGAGATCCGCAGCGGCGAGAATGGCGGGCGGCGGCTGGCCCATGGGAATGTCGTGCGGAGCATCACCTGGCTGCCGCTCACCCAGGCCGGCCGGATGCGCCAGAGCATGCCCCGTGGCGCGGGCGAGCGCGTAGCCGTGCTGGTGCAGGGGGCCGATGGCGGCATGCTGGCCGCTGCCTCAGCCTGAGGCCGCGCGCCAGATCCGTGCCAAGGCCCGCCGCCCCCGTCACGACCCCCAGCCCCGGGAGCCTGTCGCCCGGGGAGGCAAGGCCCGTGGCATCGGCCGCCATCGGATTTGGCTGGACAGGTCCGGACAATCGGCGAAAGCTTCCCTTCAACAAGGACAGGGGAGGACATGATGGAGTATCCGAAGGCGCCGATCGGGGGCCCGGCCGCCTGGCTGGGCGCGGACATGGCACGGCGCACCGACTGGGTGGAGACCCTTGCCCCGGCCGAGCTGATCGAGATTGATGCCGCGGTGGCGGAACATCTGAAGTCCGGCCGCGCCATGGGCGAGATCACGCCCCAGACCTTCCGCCTGCCCATTCTCGCGCCGCGCCTCGCGCGCATCCTGCACGACATCCAGCACGGGCGCGGCTTCGTGCTGCTGCGCGGCTTCGATGTGGCGGGCCGTGACATCGAGGAAAGCGCCATCGCCTATCTGGGCATCGGCGCGCATCTCGGCGGCTTCCGGTCGCAGAACGCCAAGGGGCATCTGCTGGGCCATGTGAAGGATCTCGGCCTCGATATCCAGAACCCCAAGGTCCGCTACTACCAGACCAACAAGGAATTGGAATTCCATACGGATTCCTGTGACATCGTGGGGTTGATCTGCCTGAAGACGGCGAAATCCGGCGGTGGCTCCAGGATCGTCTCCTCGGTCGCCATTCATGACCGGATGATGCGCGAGACGCCCGATCTGTGGCGCGCGCTGTTCAATCCGATGCCGACCGACCGCCGCGGTGAAATTCCGCCGGGCATGCTGCCCTGGTTCGAAATCCCGGTGTTCAACTGGTTCCAGGGCGAGCTGAGCACCATCTATTCGGGACAGTATATCCGCTCCGCCCAGGCGAATTTCCCCGAGGCGCGGCGCCTGACGGCCGATGAGCGTGCCGCGATCGACCGGCTGGATGAACTGGCGGCCGAAATGTCGGTCGAGATGGAATTCCGCCCGGGCGACATGCAGTTCATCCACAACCACCAGATCCTGCACAGCCGCACCGATTTCGAGGATTGGCCTGAGCCCGAGAAGCGCCGCCACCTGCTGCGCCTCTGGCTGGCGCCGCGCGAGGCGCGGGTGCTGCCGCCCGTCTATGCGCAGCGCTACGGCGACATCACCGTGGGCAGCCGCGGCGGCATCGTCGTGAAGGACACGGTGCTGCGCTTCACGCTGGAACCCGCATGATCGGGCGGCGTTCCTTCCTCGCCGTCCCTCTGGCCGCGCCCGCCCTGGCGCAGGCCCAATCGGGCACGCCGTCCTGGGTGCCGCAGCGGCCGATCCGAATGATCGTCCCCTTCGCGCCCGCCGGCATCCTGGACCAGCTGGCGCGGCTGCTGGCCGAGCCCATGGGCCAGCGCCTGGGCCAGCCTATCATCGTGGAGAACCGGCCGGGCGCCGGGGGCAATGTCGGGACCGCCATGGCGGCCCGCGCGCGCGGCGATGCGCATGTGATCCTGGTGGGCAGCACGGGGCCGCTGGCCGTCTCGCCCATCACCGAGGCGCAGCTGGGCTATGATCCGCTGACGGACCTCATCCCCATCACCCTGCTGAATGCGACGCCGCTTGTGCTGGTGGTGCGTCAGGCCTCGCCGCACCGGGATGCGGCGGGGCTGGTCACGGCCCTGAAGCGCGAAGGCAGGGAGGTTCTGTATCCCACGCCGGGCGTCGGCTCGCCGCAATTGCTGGCGCAGGAGGCCTTCCGCCAGGCGGCGGGCTTCCCGGCCGCACCCGTGCATTACCAGGGCAGCGCGCCCGCCGTGCTGGCGGTGATCGCGGGCGAATTTCCCTTCACCATCGAGAACCTCGTCCTCGTCGCGCCCCATGTGCAGGCGGGCAGCTTGCGCGCGCTGGGGGTGACGAGCCTCACCCGCGCGCCCCTGATGCCCGATGTGCCGACGCTCGCCGAACAGGGCTTCGCCGGCTTTTCGGCCGGCGGCTGGTACGGGCTGCTGACGCCCGCCGGCGTGCCGGAAGAGGCGATCCGCGCCTATCACCTGGCCGCGACCGCAGCCCTGGCGGAGCCCATGGTGACGCGCCGGATCTCGGAGATGGGCGCGCCGCCCATCGGATCCTCGCCCTTGGAGTTCCGTGCCCATATCCAGGCCGAGATGGAGCGCTGGCGGGGTGTGATGGCGCGGGCGGCGGCGCCGGTCGCGCGGTAGAAGGCAAGGGCTCTGCCCTTGACCCGCCAGGGAGCAGGGCTCCCTGGACCCCTTTCTTGGCTCGGGGCGGGGTTTTTGCGGCTGAGGGGAGTGGCGCGGAACCGAGCCTCTGGCTGGCGTGCGGCGCGAGCTTTGCGGTAGAAGCCGGAAAACCTGGAGGAAACCGCATGATCACCCGCCGCGCGCTGGGCGCCTTGCCCTTGCTGGCCGCCCCCTTGGCCGCGCCCGCCATCGCGCAACCCGCCTGGCCCAATGGGCCGGTGCGCATCGTGGCGCCCTTCCCGCCGGGCGGCAGCGTGGACACCGTCTCGCGCCTTTTGCAGCCCCATCTCTCGGCCGAACTGGGCGTGCCGGTGGTGGTCGAGAATCGTGGCGGCGCCTCGGGCTCGCTCGGCACGGCGCAGGTGGCGCGGGCCGCGCCGGATGGGCAGACCTTCGTGCTGGTCTTCGACACGCATGCGACGAACCCGACGCTGATCCCCAACATGGGCTTCGACACGCGGCGGGACCTGGCGCCGGTGCTGCTGATCGGCACCGCGCCCAACATGCTGCTCGTCCATCGCAGCCGGCCCTGGCAGAACATGGCGGAGCTGATCGCCGCCGCCCGCGCGCGGCCGGATGCCATCAGCTACGGCACGATCGGCAATGGCTCGCTCGCGCATCTCGGCATGGTGCTGCTGCAGCGCGCGGCGAACATCCAGCTGACCCATGTGCCCTATCGCGGCGGTGGCCCGCTCGCGACGTCGGCCATGGCGGGCGAGACGGATCTGGCGGCGGCGACGGGGACGATCTTCGTCGAGCATCTGCGCCAGGGCGTGCTGCGGCCGCTGGCCGTGCTGGGCCCGCGCCGCCGCCAGGGGCTGCCGGACGTGCCGACCATGGCCGAGGCCGGGCTGCCGGGGGTGGAGGCGGAGGCTTTCTGGGGCATCCTCGCGCCGGCTGGAACGCCGCCCGCGGTCCGCGCCCGCATGGAGGCCGCCGCCCGCCGCGCGACCGAGGTGCCGGAGGTGCGCGAGCGGCTGGTGAACATCATGGGGATCGAACTGCGGAACGAGGGCGGGGCCGCGTTTGGCGCCTTCCTCGACCGGCAGATCGAGATCTGGGGGCGGGTGATCCGGGAGAACGACATCCGGCCCGATTGAGGGCGCGAACACCGCTCCCAAACCCATCCGGCCGCATGGCGGCCGGCGCCGCCCAACCGGGCGCATGCCCCAGCGCACCCGTGGCGCGGCGAAGCCAGGCGGCCGGAGGCCGCGCCCAGCGCCTGAGGGCGGCTAAATCATCCTCGCCTCGAAGGGCGGGAGGTAGTCCGGCGCCTCGAACTCGATCACCCAGAGGTCGGGGTCGCGCTTCACCTGGCGCTCCACATAGGCATCCGCCACCTCGGCGGGCACCGGGCCCGCACCGGTGCCGCGCACCCAGGCTGGGCGGCTTTCGCTGTCGCGCGCCTGGGCCAGCACCACCTGGCCCTCGCGCCCGTTCAGCACGCAGAGCAGGCCGCCCGAATCCGGATCGCCCCGCCGCAGCACCGCCGCCGGGCGGCCCGCCATGTCCGACATCCGGACCGCCATCGCGACCCAGATATGCGCCTTCACCTTCGCATCCATGGGCGTTGCGTTACGCGCTGGCGGTCCCTTGCCGCAAGCCCCGCGCCTGGGCACATAGGGGTGAAGAGTTTTCTCCCGGAGCGGAACCATGGACGCGAAGCAGCTCACCGAAGGCCAGCGGGCCTATGAGGCGAAGCGGGCCGCCAAGGCCGGCATGACGCTGGAGGCCTGGCTGCGCGAGAAGGAGAAGCGCGCCAAGGCCGAGGCCGAGGCGGCGAAGGTGGCCGCGCCCGAGCCGCCGAAGAAGCCCGGCTTTTTCACGCGCCTGCTGGAGCGCGCGCAGAAGCCGCTCTGACGCGCCACAAAGGCGCAGCCGAGGCTGCAACCACGGGCCGCGCGGAACGCTGAACAGGGGCAACCGCCCCGGAGCGCCGCCGCCCGCGATGAGCCTGCCGCACATCAACCGCATCGCCACCGCGGTGCCGCCGCATGAGGTGCATGGCGCCTTCCGCGCCTTCGCGGGGCATCAGCTGGATGAGGCGCGGCTCATCCAGATCTTCGCGCGGCTGGCCGAGAAGTCGCAGATCCAGGGCCGGCGCTCGGTGCTGGAGCCCTTGCAGGATGGCACCGGCACCGCCTGCGGCTTCTACCGGCTCGATCATTTCCCCGGCACCGGCGAGCGCATGGCGCGCTACGAGGCGGAGGCGCCGGCGCTCGCCGAACGCGCCTGCGTGGCGTTGGGGCTGGAGGTGGAGGGCGCCTCCGTGACGCACCTCATCCTCGCCACCTGCACGGGCTTCGCCGCACCCGGCCTCGATCACTGGCTGATCCGCCGCTTCGGCCTGCCGGGCCATGTGGAACGCAGCATCCTGGGCTTCATGGGCTGCCAGGCGGCGATCAATGCGCTGAAGGTCGCCTGGCACATCGCGCGCGGGGATGCGCGGGCGCGGGTGCTGGTGGTGAATCTCGAGCTGTGCAGCCTGCACATGCAGCCGGCGCGGGATGTCGAGGCGCTGATGTGCGCGCTGCTCTTCGGCGATGGCTGCTCCGCCGCGCTGGTGAGCCAGGAGCCCGAAGGCCTGCGCATGGAGGGCTTCCACGCGGCGCTGGTGCCGGAAGCCGCGGGGCACATCACCTGGCGCATCGGCGACAGCGGCTTCGACATGACGCTCTCGGGCCTCGTGCCCCTCACGCTGGCGCGCGCGCTGCCCGATGAGGCCGAGGCGATCCTGGCCGGCATGCCGGTGGGCGACGTCGCGCATTGGGCGGTGCATCCGGGCGGGCGTTCGGTGCTGGATGCGGTGGCGCATGGGCTGGAACTGCCGCCGCGCGCGCTGGATGTGAGCCGCGCCGTTCTGCGCGACTTCGGCAACATGTCCTCGGCCACCGTGATGTTCGTGCTGCAGCGGATGATGCGCGGCATGGCGCCGGGAGCACGCGGTTGCGCGCTGGCCTTCGGCCCGGGGCTCTCGGCCGAGACCATGCGCTTCACGGCCGCGTGATGCTGCGCCAGCGCTCCGAAGCGGCGGAGTGGATGGATGCGCCGGGGGCACCGGGCTTCGACGCGGCACTGCATGGCCTCGCGCGCATCAACCGGATCAGCTTCGCGGCGGCGCCCGTGCTGGCGTTCCTGGAGCGTGTCGCGCGGCGGCATCCGGGCCCGCTTTCCATTCTCGATGTGGGCGCGGGCGGCGGCGACATGCTGGCGCGCATCGCGCGATGGGCGGCGCGGCGCGGTGTCACGGTGCAACTCACCGGGCTCGACCAGAGCCCACAGGCCGCCGTGCATGCCCTTGCGCGGGGCGTGCCGGCCCGCTGGATCACGGCCGATCTCTTCGCGCATGAGGAGACGCATGACGTGGTGATCTGCAGCCTCTTCGCGCATCACCTGCGCGATGCCGAACTGGAGCGTTTCCTGCGCTGGATCGCGGCGCGGGCGCGGCTGGGTTGGCTCATTTCCGACCTGCACCGGCACTGGCTGCCCTGGGGCGTGGTCTGGTGGGGCGTGCGGCTGCTGCGCATGCCGCCCATGGTGGTGCATGACGGCCCGATCTCCGTCGCGCGCGGCTTCACGCGGGCCGATTGGCGCAGGCTGCTGGACCAGGCGGGCGTGGCCGCCGAGATCCGCTGGGCCTTCCCCTTCCGCTGGCAGGTGGGGCGCATCGCGCATGATGCGGCGAGGCGACATCGGCGAGGCGCTGGATCATCCTCGCCACGTGATTCCGCATGAGGGAAGTGGCCGTCATCGGGGCTGGTCCCGCCGGCTGCGCCGCCGCCATCACGCTCGCCCGCGCCGGGCGGGATGTGGTGCTGCTGGAGCGCCACGCGGAGCCGCGCGAGACAGTCTGCGGCGAGTTCCTGGGCGCGGATGCGGCTGCACTCTTGTCCGGCCTCGGCGTCGAGCTGGCCGATCTGGGGGCGGTGCCGATCAGCGGCGTGCGCGTGGGCATCGGCGCGCGCGAGGCGGCGGCCGACCTGCCCTTCGCGGCGCATGGGCTTTCGCGCCTGCGCCTGGACGGCGCGCTGCGCGAGGCGGCGCGGGCGGCGGGCGTGCCGCTCGTGACCGGCGTCACCATCCAGGGCGCGCGCCCGCGGGGCGAGGGCTGGACCATCGAGGGCGTGCCGGGGCTCAGGGCGCGGCATGTGGTGCTGGCCACCGGCAAGCATGCGCTGCGCGGCCATCCGCGCGCGGCGCCGATCGGCGCGGTCGGGATCAAGCTGCATCTGGAAGGGCTCGACCTGCCGCCCGAGGTGGCGCTGCTGCGCTTTGCGGGCGGCTATGCCGGCCTCCAGCCCGGGCCGGAGGGGCGGGCCAATCTCTGCGCCGCGCTGGTGGGCTCCATCCCGCGCGATGCGGCCACGATGATCGCGCGCATCGCGGCGGGCTCGGACCTTGCCGCCCGGCTGCTGAGCGGGGCGCGGCCGGCCTGGCTGCGCCCGCTCGCCGTGGCGGGTGTGCCCTATGGCTTCGCGCAGAAGGGCGGCGCGCCTTGTGTCTATCGCGCCGGGGACCAGGTCTCGGTCATTCCGAGCTTCCTGGGCGATGGCATGGCGATGGCGCTCGCTTCCGGCGAGGCGGCGGCGCGGGCGATCATGGCGGGGGAGGGCGCGGCGGCATGGCACGACGCCTGGGCGCGGCGCACGGCGCGGCAGATGCGCGTGGCGGGCGCCGGCGCCTGGCTGATGCGCGCGGCGCCGGGCGTCTTCCTGCGGGTGGTGGCGAATTCCTGGGCCGCGCGGCTCACGCGGCTCCGCGCCTGATCGTCCTTGGCGGCATCGCCAAGGGCGTGAATCAGCCGCTCGGCTTGGGCGCCTGATCGTCCTTGGCGGCATCGCCAAGGGCGTGAATCAGTCGCGCGGAGCCTTCAGGCGTCCACCGCCTCCTCATCCAGGCTCGCGGCATTGTCCTGGATGAACTTGAAGCGCAGCTCGGGCTTGCGGCCCATCAGCGCCTCCATGAGTTCGGCCGTCTTCGCGCGCTCCTCGGGCGGCAGCACCACCTTGAGCAGGACACGGTTCTTGGCGCCCATGGTGGTCTCCTTCAGCACCTGGGCGGGCATCTCGCCCAGGCCCTTGAAGCGGCTGACCTCAACCTTCTGGTTGGCCTTGAAATGCTTCTTCAGCTGGCGCTCGCGGTCTCGGTCATCCATCGCATAGACGCTCCTGCCCCCGGCCTGGAGCCGGAAGAGCGGCGGCTGCGCGAGATACAGGCGGCCCTGGCGCACCAGCTCCGGCGTCTCCTTGTAGAAGAAGGTCATCAGCAGCGCCGCGATATGCGCGCCATCCACATCGGCGTCGGTCATGATGATGACGCGGCCATAGCGCAGGCGATTGATGTCGAATTTCTCGCCGACGCCGCAGCCCAGCGCCTCGATCAGATCCTTCAGCTCCTGGTTGCCGCGCAGCTTCTCGGCGCTCGCGCTGGCGACGTTCAGGATCTTGCCGCGCAGGGGCAGCACGGCCTGGGTCTCGCGGTCGCGCGCCTGCTTGGCGGAGCCGCCGGCGCTGTCGCCTTCCACGAGGAAGATCTCGGTGCCCTCCGGCGTCTCGCGCGAGCAGTCGGTGAGCTTGCCGGGCAGGCGCAGCTTGCGCGTGGCACTCTTGCGCGGCGTCTCCTTCTCGGCGCGGCGGCGCAGGCGTTCCTCCGCGCGCTCGATGGCGAAGGCGAGGAGGTTGTCGGCACTCGCGGGGTCGGCCGCCAGCCAATGGTCGAAGCGGTCGCGCAGCGCGTTCTCGGTCAGGCGCTGGGCGTCGGCATTGGTCAGCTTGTCCTTGGTCTGCCCCTGGAAATGCGGGTCGCGGATGAAGACGCTGAGCATGCCGGCGAGGCCCGTCAGCAAATCCTCCGCCGTGATGCTGGCCGCGCGCTTCTCCTTCTTCATCTCGCCATAGGCGCGCAGGCCCTTCAGCAGGGCGGCGCGCAGCCCCGCCTCATGCGTGCCGCCCTGGGGCGTGGGGATGGTGTTGGCGTAGGTCGAGAGGAAGCCATCGCCCTGTTCGAGCCAGGTGATGGCGTATTCGCAGCGGCCCGCGCCATCCGGGAATTCGGCCGTGTCGGCGAAGGGGGTGGGGACGACGGCGCTGCGGCCCTCGATCGCGGTCGCCAGGAAGTCCGACAGGCCGCCCGGGAAATGCAGCACGGATTCCGCGGGCGTCTCGCCCGTGATCAGCGTGGGGTCGCATTTCCAGCGGATCTCGACGCCGCGATAGAGATAGGCCTTGGAGCGGCAGAGGCGGAACAGCCGCTCCGCCTTGAACATCAGCCCGCCGAAGATCTCGGGGTCGGGCTTGAAGCGGATCATGGTGCCGCGGCGGTTGCGGACCTCGCCCTCGCGCTTGAGCTTGCTGGTGGGCTTGCCGCGCGCATAGGTCTGGCGGAACAGCTCACCGCCGCGCGCGACCTCGACCTCCAGCCCCTCGGCCAGCGCGTTCACGACCGAACTGCCCACGCCATGCAGGCCGCCCGAGGTCTCGTAGGATTTGCCCGAGAATTTTCCCCCGGAGTGCAACGTGGTCAGGATGACTTCCAGGGCGGACAGCTTCGGGAATTTCGGGTGCGGGTCCACCGGGATGCCGCGCCCATTGTCGCGCACCGAGATCCAGTTGCCCGTCTCCAGCACCACCTCGATGCGGTCGGCATGGCCGGCCACCGCCTCGTCCATGGCGTTGTCGATGATCTCGGCCGCCAGGTGGTGCAGCGCGTTCTCGTCCGTGCCGCCGATATACATGCCGGGCCGGCGCCGGACGGGCTCCAGCCCCTCCAGAACCTCGATGTCGGCGGCATTGTAGCTGGAGGCGGCGGCTTTCCCGCCACGCCCCGCGAAGAGGTCGTTCATGATGTGTTCGCTGTCCCTGAAGCCGGACCATACAGGGGCGGCGGAGTCCCGCGCAACCGTGGGCGCGGCCTGATCCATCACGTCGCACGCGACGCCCCGCCGGCGCCGTGCGAGAGTGCGGCGACGAATCCGTTCGATGAGGGCCGCCGCGTGGATGACCTTGCCCGCTTTCCCTTCTTCCGCCTCTTCGCCGCCGAGGCCCTGGCGACCCTTGGCGCCGCCGCCCGCTGGCAGGATGCCGAGGCAGGGGAGGTCCTTCTGGAGCCGGGTACGGCCGCGCGGGAGGTCTTCTTCATCGCCGAGGGCCAGTTGCGGATCGTCCTGCGCGGCGCCGCGGGGCGCGAGATCATCCTGGGCGAGCTGAACCACGGCGAGTTCTTCGGCGAGGCGGCGGCCCTGGATGGCGGGCCCGCGGCGCTCGGCCTCGTGGCGCTGACGCCGGCGCGGGTCTGCATCGTGCCGGCGGCACCCTTTCTCGAGGCCGCGCTGTCCACGCCCGAGGCCTCGCACCAGGTGATGCGGATGCTGGCGGTGCAGCTGCGCGAGCGGGAGGCGCGGCTGATGGAGCTGATGCTGCTGCCGGTACGGCCCCGGCTGATCGCGCTGCTGTTGCGGATGAGCCGCCCGGCCGGGGGCGGGGCCATGGTGGTGGCGCCCGCCCGCCCGCATCACGAGCTGGCGGCGCGGATCGGCACGCGGCGGGAGGTGGTGACGCGGATCCTGGGCGCGCTCACGCGCGAGGGGCTGGCGGTGCCCGGCCCCGAAGGCCTGGCGCTGCCCCAGCCCCAGCCGCTGATCACCGAGGTGGAGACGAGCTACCGCAAGGCCGCCGGCGGCCAGGCCAACGCCCCCTAGGACAAGGAGCAGACCGGGGCCTGCGGGGCGCCGGTGATGTTCACCGTCGCGCTGCGGACCGGCTGCAGCAGCTGTGTGCAGACCAGGTTCGATGTGGTGCCGCCGGAGCCCGACCGCACCGGCATCGTCACCCGCACGCGGACGGCGATCCCCGGGGCGAAGGACATGCACTGCGGCGCCATCGGGCCGATGATCCTGAGGCCCACGGCCATCGCCCAGTTCTGGCCGGGGGCGAGGGTATCGAAGACCGCCCAGAACTCATCCTGGACCGTGTTCACCACGCAGATCGTGTTCGGGTAGGCCGGCCCCGGGGCGGGCGAGAAGCTGGGCTGCGCCGCGGCCGGCGCGGCGAGGGCGAGGAGGGCCAGGACGCAGAGGTGGCGCATGGGGCTGTTCCTTCGGGGGCGGGGCCAGCTTCGCCGCCCTGCCTGCCGGCGGGCAAGATGCCGGCCGCGATCAGGCCGATCGGCCCGGCCGATCACCCCCGGCCGCGATAGCCCGGCACGTCCTGCGCCGGAATCCATACCCCCTCGGGCGGCGTGCCGGTCTGGTGGAAGACGTCGATCGGGATGCCGCCACGCGGATACCAATAGCCGCCGATCCGCAGCCACACCGGCTCCAGCAGCGTGATCAGGCGCCGCGCGATGTCGAGCGTGCAGGCCTCATGGAAGGCGCCGTGGTTGCGGAAGCTGGCGAGGAAGAGCTTCAGCGACTTGCTCTCCACGATCCAGTCGCGCGGCACATAGTCCAGCACGAGATGCGCGAAGTCCGGCTGGCCCGTCAGCGGGCAGAGCGAGGTGAATTCGGGCGCCGTGAAGCGGATGCAATAGGCCATGTCACGGTGCGGATTGGGCACGCGCTCCAGCACCGCCTCATCGGGGTTGCTGGGCATCGGCGTGTGTGCGCCCAGCATGGTGAGGCCGGCGGTCTCGGTCTTGGCGGTCATTCCTCGCCGTCCTTCGTCCAATCATGTTCGATGAGCGCCGCCTCCGCCTCGAAGCGGCCGGCCAGGATGGCTTCGCGCATGCGGGCCATCAGCGCCTGGTAGTAGTGGATGTTGTGCCAGGAGAGGAGCATCGGCCCCAGCATCTCCTCGCACTTCAACAAGTGGTGGATGTAGGCGCGGCTGTGGTTGCGGCAAGCCGGGCAAGAGCAGTCGGGGTCGAGCGGGCGGTCATCTTCGGCATATCTCGCGTTGCGGAGGTTGAGCTGCCCGCGCGAGGTGTAGGCGCGGCCCATCCGGCCGGAGCGCGTGGGGATCACGCAATCGAACATGTCCACGCCGCGGCGCACGGCACCGAGCAGGTCGGCGGGCTTGCCCACGCCCATCAGGTAGCGCGCATGGGTCGTGGGCAGCATGGGCGTGGTGAAATCGAGGGTGGCGAACATCGCCTCCTGGCCCTCGCCGACCGCGAGGCCGCCGATGGCGTAGCCCTCGAAGCCGATCCCGGTCAGCGCCGCCACGCTCTCGGCGCGCAGATCCTCGAAGGTGCTGCCCTGGACGATGCCGAAGAGGCCATGGCCCGGGCGTTCCACGAAGGCTTTGCGCCCCCGCGCGGCCCAGCGCATGGACAGCCGCATGGAGGAAGCCGCCTGCTCATGCGTGGCCGGGAAGGGCGTGCATTCGTCGAAGGACATGGTGACATCGGCCCCCAGCAGATGCTGGATCTCGATGCTGCGCTCGGGTGTGAGGCGATGCTTCGAGCCGTCCACATGGGATTGGAAGGTGACGCCGTCCTCGTCCATCTTCCGAAGGCCCGCGAGGCTCATCACCTGGAAGCCGCCGGAATCGGTCAGGATCGGGCCGTGCCAGTCCATGAAGCGGTGCAGCCCGCCGAGGCGCGCCACGCGCTCGGCCGTGGGGCGCAGCATCAGGTGATAGGTGTTGCCCAGCACCATGCGCGCGCCGGTGGAGCGCACCGCATCCGCCGTCATCGCCTTCACCGTGCCGGCGGTGCCGACGGGCATGAAGACGGGTGTCGGCACCTCGCCATGGGCGGTGTGCAGCACGCCCGCGCGGGCGCGGCCATCGGTGGCGGCGTGGGTCCAGTGCAGCGTCATGGCGCGCGATACAGCAAGGAGGCGTCTCCGTAGGAGAAGAAGCGATAGCGCTCGCGCACCGCGTGCTCATAGGCGGCCTTCATCCGCGCCTGGCCGGCGAAGGCGGAGACGAGCATGAGCAGCGTGGATTTGGGCAGGTGGAAATTGGTCATGAGCATGTCCGCCGCCCGGAATTCGAAGCCGGGCAGGATGTAGAGGTCGGTGAGGCCCCGGAAGGGCGGGATCGGGCTGCTGCGGTCGGTGATGCCCATGGCCGCCGTCTCCAGCAGGCGCAGCGCGGTGGTGCCGCAGCAGAGGATGCGCCGGCCCTCGGCGCGCGCCGCGTTGATGATGGCGGCCGCTTCGGGCGAGAGCTCGCACCATTCATGGTGCAGCTTGTGCGCGCGCGGGTCGCCGTCGCGCACCGGCAGGAAGGTGCCCGCACCCACATGCAGCGTGACGGTCGCGCGTTGCACGCCGCGGGCTTCGAGGGCGGCCAGGATCGCGGGGGTGAAGTGCAGGCTGGCGGTGGGCGCGGCCACGGCGCCGGGGCGGGCGGCGAAGATGGTCTGGTAGTCGGCGCGGTCCTCGCCGCGCGGGCTCTCGCGGTGGATGTAGGGGGGCAGGGGCATCTCGCCCGCCTGGTCGAGCGCCGCGGCGAGCTTGTCCGGGTCGCTGCCGAAATCGAGGCGGGCGGAACCGCCCTCGAATTTCTCGACGACGCGGGCCGTCAGCTCGCTGCCCTCGATGGTCAGCGTGTCGCCCGGGCGGATGCGGCGCGCGTTGCGGATCAGGGCATGCCAGGTGCCATCCCCCTCGGCGCGGTTCAGCATCACCTCAATGCGCGCCTCGCCGCGCCTGGCATGCAGGCGTGCGGGGATGACCTGGGTGTCGTTCACCACCATCACGTCGCCGGGCTGGAGCAGCCCGGGCAGGTCGCGCACGCCGCGATCCTCCAGCGCGTCCGGGCGCACGACGAGCAGCCGCGCCGCGTCACGCGGGCGGATCGGGCTTTGCGCCACCAGCTCCTCGGGCAGCGCATAGTCGAAATCGGCAGTGGAAAGGGACATAGGCGGGGGCGGTAGCGCGGGCGTCGCCCCCACGCAACGCCGGGCGCGCGACAGACGCGACAATTTCGCCCCCTTCGCACGATCTTCGTGACACGAAGCGCTCCTAGCCTGTCCTTGTTCGGACAGGAGAACGACAACATGGACATGCACCGCATAGCCCTGCTGCGCGGCAGCTTCGACCGCGTGCTCCCCATGGCCGGGCCGGCCGCGGCACTCTTCTACCAGCGGCTGATGGAGATCGATCCGAGCACCCGCCCGCTCTTTGCCCGGACCGACATGGCGGCGCAGGGGGCCAAGCTCATGCAGGCGCTGGCCATGGCCGTCGCCTCGCTCGAGCGGCCGGATGTGCTGGTGCCCAAGCTGCGGGAGATGGCCCGCCGCCATGTGGATTACGGGGTGGAGCGGCACCACTACGCGAGTGTGGGCGCCGCCCTGCTCTGGACGCTGCGCCAGGGCATGGGCGAGGCTTTCACCCCCGAGGTGGAGGATGCCTGGGCCGAGGCCTTCGCCGTGCTGGCCGATGTCATGATGGACGCGGCCTATAGCCGTCGGGCCGCATAAATTGCATGACTAATCGTCTGGCCATGCGTCAGGCGCGTTTGTGGCGGTCCGTAGGGGCGTGAAACACTGCCACTCCGTCAAGGAGGTCACGCCCATGCTCGCCCATCCGCGAAGCGCCACCCTGCTCATCGCGGGGGCCGTGCTCTGCGCCGCGCTGGCGACCGGGCTGCGCCAGAGCTTCGGGCTCTTCCTGGCGCCGATGACGACCACGCTCGGCTGGTCCAGCTCCGGCTTCGCCTTCGCCATCGCGCTGCAGGTGCTGCTGAACGGTTTCGCCCAGCCCCTGGTGGGCCAGGTGGCGGACCGGATCGGCGGGCGGACGGTGGTGATCGGGGGTGCCGCGCTCTATGCCATCGGCATCCTCGGCATGGCGCTGAGCCAGGGCCTGCCGATGTTCACCTTCTTCGCCGGCATCGTCATGGGCATCGCCGTCTCGGCCGCCGGCATGCCCGTCATCAACGCCAGCCTGACGCGCCTGCTGCCCGAGCATCTGCGGGGGCGCGCGGTCGGCCTCGGCACGGCGGGGTCGAGCTTCGGGCAATTCGCGGTGGTGCCGCTGGCGCAGCTCGGCATCAACCTGGCCGGCTGGGAGGGGGCGCTCTACCTGCTGGCCGGCGCGGCGCTGCTGATGATCCCGCTGGCCATGCCGCTGGATGGCCGCCCGGCGCCGCCCAAGCCCGGGCAGGATGACCAGACGGCGATGCAGGCGCTCAAGCTCGGCCTCACCACGCCGACCTTCTGGTACATCTTCTTCGGTTTCTCGGTCTGCGGGCTGCATGTGAGCTTCCTCGCCGTCCATCTGCCGGGCTTCGTGGCGAGCTGCCACCTGCCGGCCAGCGTGGGCGCGGCCGCCATCGCGCTGATCGGGCTGTTCAACGTGGCGGGTTCGCTCATCTCGGGTGAGCTGTCGCAGCGCTGGAAGCGGCGGGAACTGCTGATCATCATCTATGCCGGGCGCGGCGTGCTGATGACGATCTTCCTCCTGGCCGACAAGACGACGACGAATGTGCTGATCTTCTCGGCCGTGATGGGCCTGCTCTGGCTCTCCACCATCCCGCCCACGGTGGCGCTGATGGCGCGGAATTTCGGCACGCGCTGGCTCGCCACCATGTTCGGCCTGGTCTTCGTGGGCCACCAGCTGGGCGGCTTCGCGGGCGCCTTCCTGGGCGGCTTCATCTTCGACCGCACCGGCAGCTATGACCTGATGTGGAGCCTCTGCATCGCGGCCGCCGCCTTCGCCGCCCTCATGCATATTCCGGTGAAGGATGGCCCCAAGGCCGTTGATCCGGGTCCGAAAGCACCGGGAATGACGCCGCCGCCGCGAGCCGCTACAACGGGTTGAGGCATTTCCCCGGGAGCCCCCATGCTGCGCCGCCGTTCCTTCCTGCCGGCCCTGTCCGGCCTTCTGGCCACGCCCGCCATCCTCGCCGCGCCGGCGCTGGCGCAGCCGCACCAGGGCCCGCCGCATGAATGGATGTTCGGCAGCTGGACCGGCGGCATCTTCCCCGCGGTGGACACGGAAGGCCCGGGCTGCTTCGGCAATGTCGCGCTCATCGTGATGCGGGACCTGATCATGCGCGTCTCCAGCCTCGACTACGCCTATCGGCAGCGCGCCATCGAATCGGTCGCGGTGACGCCGGACGGGCTGGAGTTCCGCCTGATCCCGGTCCAGGGCCGGCCCATGCCGGAGATCGGCTTCGGCTGCGACGGCAACCCGAACCTGCTGCGCGTCTCCCGCCGTGGGCCGGATGAGGTGCTGCTGCCGGGCTGCGTGGAATTCCCGGGCGCGCTGCGCCGCTGCAAGACGAGCTGACCCATGGCCCGCATCACCCTGATCCATGCGCTCCGGCATTCGCCGCCGCCCATCGAGGCCGCCTTTGCCGCGCTCTGGCCCGGCCAGACGCTGATGAACCTGATGGATGACAGCCTCTCGGCCGACCTCGCGCGCGAGGGGAAGCTGACGCCGGGGATGACCGAGCGCTTCCGCACCCTCGGCCGCTATGCCGCCGGCACGGGGTCGCAGGCCATCCTCTTCACCTGCTCGGCCTTCGGCCCCTGCATCGAGGCGGTGGCGGCGGACCATGCGGGCATGCCCGTGCTCAAGCCCAATGAGGCGATGATCGAGGAGATCATCGCCTCGGGGGCGAAGCGCGTCGGCCTGCTGGCCACCTTCCCCGGCACGCTGACCTCGATGCCGCCGGAATTCCCGGCCGGCATCGAGGTGGTGCCCTGCCTCGCCGAGGGCGCGCTGGCGGCACTCGATGCCGGCGACGTGGCGGAGCATGACCGCCTGGCCGTCGAGGCCTCCCGCCGGCTGGCGGATTGCGACGCCATCGCGCTCGGCCAGTTCAGCCTCGCGCATGTGGCGCCGATGGTGGAGCAGGCGACAGGCAGGCCGGTGTTCTCCACGCCCGGCAGCGCGGTGCGGAAGCTGCGCCGGATGCTGGGCGGCTGAATCGCGTTTGCGTCGCCGGGTGGTTGAACCGGCGCGCGCCGCACGCATCTTCCAGGGCAGTTGCAGCAAGGGAATGATCGCATGAGCGAACTCGCCGTCGGCGCCAAGGCGCCGGCCTTCAGCATGCCGGCCTCGGGCGGGCGCACCGTCAGCTCCAAGGAGCTGAAGGGCAAGCCCTACCTGCTCTATTTCTACCCGAAGGCGGACACGCCCGGCTGCACCAAGCAGGCCTGCGGCATCCAGGAAGCGCTGCCGCAGCTCGGCAAGATCGGCCTCGAGGTGATCGGCATCAGCCCCGACGCCCTGCCGCCCATCGAGAAATTCGCGGCCAAGTACAACCTGACCTTCCCGCTGGCGAGCGACGCCGACCAGAAGGTGGCTACCGCCTATGGCACCTGGGTAGAGAAGAGCATGTACGGCAAGAAGTACATGGGGATGGAGCGCACGAGCTTCCTGGTCGGCGCCGACGGCAAGATCAAGGCGATCTGGCGCAAGGTGAAGCCCGAGGCGCATGCGGCGCAGGTGATGGAAGCGGCGGCGGCGCTCTGACCCTGGCGGCTCAGGCGCTGTCGAGCAGCGGCCGCGCCACCTCCAGCGTCTCACCCAGCAGGCGGTCCAGCGTCGCGGCGGCGGTGCGGGCCGTCTCTTCCTGGCCTTCCTTCACCGCGCTTTCCACCACCTGGGCCTGCTCGGCCAGCAGGCGGGCGCCCACCATGCGCGACGCCCCCTTCAGGCGATGCGCCGCCTGGCCGAGGGAAGCGGTCTCCGCCGCCTGCATCGCCGCGATGTCGTGCCGCGCCTGCTCGGCGAAGCTCTCCAGGATGCTGGAGAGCCGCGCGCGATCCTGGCCGAAAAGGCCGCGCAGCGCCTCGGGGTCGAAGAGCGCGCCGCCCTGCGCGGCACCTTCCGTCGTGAGCGAGGGCAGAAAACGCGCCAGCGCGCGGGACAGGCCTTCGATGTGCAGCGGCTTGGCGAGGAAACCGTCCATCCCGGCGGCATAGCAGCGCTCCGCCTCGCCCTTCAGCGCATTGGCGGTGACGGCGATGAGCGTGGTGCGCGCGAGGCCCAGCCGCTGTTCCTCGGCGCGGATGGCGCGCGCCAGTTCGAAGCCGTCCATCACCGGCATGTGTATGTCGAGCAGGAGGATGGATTGCCGCTCCTCCCGCCAGCGGGCCAGGGCATCCGCGCCGTCCACCGCCGTCTGCGCGGTGATGCCGAGGATCTCGAGCTGGCGCAGCATCACCTCGCGGTTCACCGGGTGGTCATCCACCACAAGCACGCCGCCGGCCGCATCGGGTGCCGGGGCCGGGGCGGGGGCGGCGCCACGGGCGATGGCGCTCAGCACCTCCGGCGCGGCCGCGATGCCGAGGCGCAGCGTGACGGTGAAGCGGCTGCCGCGGCCGGGCTGGCTCTCGGCCCGCACCTCGCCGCCCATGAGTTCGGCGAGGCGCCGGACGATCGAGAGGCCAAGGCCGGTGCCGCCGAAGCGCCGCGTGGTGGAGCTGTCGGCCTGGGTGAAGGGCTGGAAGAGGCGCGCCAGCGTGGCTTCGTCCATGCCGAGGCCGCTGTCTTCCACCGTCAGCGTCAGCAGCGCGCGGCTGTCCTTCGCCTGGGCCTGGGCCTCGGCCTGGGCGGAGATGCGCACGAAGCCGCGCTCGGTGAATTTCAGCGCATTGCCGACGAGGTTGAAGAGGATCTGCCGCACGCGCGTCGGGTCGCCCTCCAGCCAGTCCGGCCCGGGGCCCTGGGCATCCGCGAAGAGGGCGAGGCCGCGGCGCTTCGCCTCCGGCGTCAGCGTCTCGATCGTGCCTTCCACCATGGCGCGCAGGCTGAAGGGCATGCTCTCCACATCGAGGCGGCCGGCCTCGATCTTCGAGAAGTCCAGCACGTCATCAATGATGCGCAGCAGGGAGTGGGCGCTCTCGCGCATCACCGAGACGCTGCGCGCCTGTTCGGGCCTGAGTTCGGAGCGGCCCAGCACTTCGAGCATGCCGAGCACGCCGTTCATCGGCGTGCGGATCTCATGGCTCATGGCGGCGAGGAAGCTGGATTTGGCGAGTGCAGCGGCCTCCGCCGCCTCCTTCGCCGCGATGGCGGCCTGCTCGCTGGCCTTGAGCGCGGTCACGTCGCGGCCCTGGGCGATGATGCGGCCCTTGCCGATCGGGCTGTAGCTGAACTCCAGCCAGCGATCGCCGGGCGCGGGCCTGGTGAACCGCACGGGCTTGCCCGCGAGCACCGCGTTCACGCGGCCATCCACCCAATGCTCCTCCGGCTGGTCGAAGCCGAAATCGCCGCGCCGGTACATGTAGCGCATGGATTCGCGGAGGCTGCCGCCCTCATCCACCAGCTCGGCCGGAATGTTCAGCAGGTTGCGGCCGCGCCCGTTCGACATGACGACGCGGCTGTCGGAATCGAGCAGGACGACCATGGCGTCCATGGAGTTCAGCACCTCGGCCAGCAGGGCGCGCTGCTCCTCCACCTCGGCTTCGCCGCGCTTCAGCGGGGTGACGTCGCGCGCCTGCATCAGCGTGCGCCCGCCCGAGAGCGGCGTGTACTGGAACTCGACCCAGCGGCCATCCTGCGCGGGGCGGGTGTAGCGCTGGCCGGAGGGCGCGGTGATGAAGGCGAGCCGCTCGGCGATGCGCGCCTCCTCCTCCAGCTCCGTGCCGTATTCGCCGCGCCGGTAGAGGTGGCGCAGCACCTCCCGCATGCTGCCGCCCGGGGCCAGCAACTCCGGCCGCTCGGGCAGGAAATCCGTGCCGCGCGCATTGCTGGCGAGGATGGATTGGTCGGGCCCCAGCAGCACCACCGCCTCATCGAGGCCGTTCAGCAGCTCGAGCAGGAGGTGGCGCTCGGCCTCCACCTGCTCCTCCTGCTGCTTCAGCAGGGTCACGTCGCGATAGAAGCCGAGCAGCCCGCCATCGGGCAGCGGCTGCATGCGGATGTCGAGCCAGTAGCCATTGGCCGTCTTGCGGACATAGCGCCGGCCGCCCGCCTCCATGAGGCCCTGGATGCGCGCCTCGATGGCCTCCGCCAGCGCCGCCTCCGTCGCCGGCACGGGGCCGAAATCGCCGCGCAGCGTCTGGAAGCGCGTCACCTCGCGCAGGCTGGTGCCCAGGCCGAAATGGTCCGGCAGGTCGAAGAAGCGCTTGATGGGCTCGCTGACGATGGTCCAGCGCAGCTCATCGTCGAAGAGCATCACGCCGTCGCGCATGTTGTCCATGACGCGGCGCAGCTTCTGCTGCTCGGATTCGAGCGCGAGCTGGACCTTCTTGAGGCCGGTGATGTCGCGGACATTGATCAGCAGCGACAGGTCGGGCCGCGTGTCCATCGTGACCTCGACCCAGCGGCCATTGGGCAGCACGCGCACCACCTGGCGGCGCCCGGGCTTGGAGACGACGTGCCGGATGCGGCCGACGAACTGCTCCTCCGTCTCCGCGAACCCATGGTCGCCGCGGCGATGGACGGCGCGCAGCAGCCCCTCATGCGTGGCGCCGCGCGCGAAGAGCGCGGGCGGCAGGTCGTAGAGGTCATCCACGTTGCGCGAGGTCTCGAGCAGCACGCCGCGGGCGTCGAAGAGCAGGATGGCATCCTCGGTGCTTTCCAGCAGCAGGGCGGCGCGGCGGCGTTCCTCCTCGCGCTCGGCGCGCTCGGCCTCGAGTGCGGCGAGCGCGTTCCGCAGCTCGGTCACGTCGCGCACGAGGATCAGCAGGTCGCCATTGGGCAGCGGGCGGAAGTTATATTCGGCCCAGCGCCCGTCGGGCATGCGGCTCGGCAGGGTGAAGCGGCCGGCGCCGAGGATCATGGCGCGGCGCTGCGCCACGAACTCCTCCTCCGGCTGGTCGAAGCCGTAATCGCCGCGGCGGTACATGAAGCGCAGGATGTCCTGGTGGGTGCGGCCCGGCTTCACCAGCTCATCCGGCAGGCCGAGCAGGTCGCCGCGGCCGGTGGAGTTGTCGAGGATGGTGCCGCCCGGGTCCATCAGCACGACGGCGTCGGTCACGTTCTCCAGCAGATAGGCGCTGCGCAGCAGCTGCTGCGCCGATTCCTCATCCGCGCGGATCTGCGCGAGGAGCGCGAGGCGGCCGCCCCCCGGCAGCACCTGCACCGTGAGGTGCAGCGCGCGGCCATCGGCCCGCGCCCAGCGCGCCGTACCGCCGGCGGGGGCCTGGAAGGGGGCCAGCAGGTGCGGCAGGGCCGAGGGCATGGCGAAGATCTCGGCCTCCAGCAGCGCCTCCAGCCAGTCCAGGAGCAGCGCGCCGGGGGCGGGGGCACCAGCCCGGAGCATGCGCGCGAAGCCGGGCGCCAGGCGACGGATGCGCCCCTCGCCGTCGAGGTCGAGATAGGCGGCATCGGGCAGCGCAAAGAGGGCATCGAGCAGCGCGGCGTCATGGCCGGGCGCGCCCAGGGAGACGGCATCATCGGGCATGCGGCGGTTATGTCATGCTTTCGTCGCGGGTTCTGTCGCGTGTGTCGCGCGGCGCCCGCCTGCCCCGCCCCGCGCGCGACAGACGCGACGAAGCGGGCCCCGCCGCGCGATCCGGGCGCGACAGAGGGCGGGCAGGTTCGGCCCATCGAAACGCCCCGCTTCCCGGAGACCACGCCGATGCGCCGCCTGCTCCTCACCGCCCTGATCTGCCTCGTCACGATCGGCACCGCCGCCGCCGCGCCCAACGCCGCCTCGGGTGCCGCGAGCCGCGCCCAGCAGGAGCGCATGAGCCGCATGCAGGCCGACCTCGCCGCCGCCTGCCGGGCGGATTGCCTGCAGCAGGCCGCGCGGCCGGGCGCGCATCCGGCCGCGGCCCAGGCCTGCCGCGTGCGGTGCGGCGCGGGCCAGGCCCATGCCCAGCAGCAGGTGCAGAACCCCTCCGCGGGCCGCGGCCAGCTCGTGGCACACCAGATGCCCGCTGTGAGCCATGGCGTGATCTTCGCCGCCCGCAGCCCCTCGGCCGCCTTCGGCCTGGTGGTGGGCGAGCGCGACCGCCTGGCCGCCTTCCGCCATGCCGAGGCGCGCTGCACCCAGGCGGGCCCGGGCTGCCGCGTCGTCGCCGAGTTCACGGCGGCCTGCGGCGCGGTGGCCCAGGCGGTGCGCCGCCATCGCTCGGCCTTCCTGATGACCTCCGACGCTTCGACCTTCGACGTGCTGGCGACCGCCGCCGGCAGTGGCGAGACGCGCGAGGCGGCGGAGCGCGATGCGCTGTCCGAGTGCCGCTCGCGCGAGGGCCACGCCACCTGCCGCATCGCCGCGGTGCAGTGCCGCGGCGAGAGCATGATGCGTTGAGGCGGAATCGCCGAAACGCTGAATCATCCTCTCCGTGAAAGGCTGGACCGCGCGGAGTGAACGCATGTGCACGCAGCACGGTCCAGGGGTGAGGCTGCCCCAAGGCGATGGTTCGAGGGGGGCGGCCTGCGGGCCGCCCTTGTCGTGTCAGGCGGCGGCCGTCGCCTCGGGGAAGCTGAAGCGCAGCTCGTCCAGCAGGGCGCGGGCCAGCTTCAGCGCCGCCGGGTCCTCCTCGCGCAGCGCCTGCAGCACGCGGCGCGTGCGCGTCACCTGCTGCGGCGCGCCGAGATGGCCGATGGTGCCGGCCAGCGCATGGACGATGGGAATGGCGGGCGCGCCCTCGCGCAGCGCGATGTCGAGCTGGGTGAGGCGCAGGTTCAGCTCGGCCAGGAGCATGGGGCGCAGCGCCTCCAGCGCCTCGGGCGCGGGGTCGGCGGGCGGGGGCGGCGTTGTGGCGGCGAAGAGCGCCTTGAGCAGCAGCGTGCGGTCCACCGGCTTGATGACATGGCTGTCCATGCCGGCCGCCCGCGTCTCGGCGATATCCTCGGGGAAGGCGCTGGCGGTGACGGCGATGATGGGCATGCGGCCCATGGTGCCGGGCAGGGCGCGCAGGCGGCGCGTCGTCTCCTTCCCGTCCATCTCGGGCATCATCACGTCCATCAGCACCACGTCGAAGGGCCGGCCCTCGCGTGCCGCCACCTCCACCGCCTCCAGCGCCGCGCGGCCCTCGGTCACGGTCTCGAGCTCGAGGTCGCTCTGCGCCAGCAGGGCGCGCAGCACCGAAAGGTTGGAGGGGGCGTCATCCACCGCCAGCACGCGCAGGCGGCGGGGGGGCGCGGGGTCGGCCACCGCCTCGGGCTCGGGGGCGGCGGCGGGCTGCAGCGGCAGCTCGATCCAGAAGCGGGCGCCGGGACCGGGCTCGGCATCGGCGCAGCCGATCCGCCCGCCCATCAGCGTGGCCAGCCGCGCCGTGATGGACAGGCCGAGGCCGGTGCCCTCCGGCAGGCTGGAGGCGAGCCGCGTGAAGTCGCGGAAGAGGCGCCCGCGCTCGGCTTCCGGCACGCCCGCCCCCTGGTCCGACACCTCAAAGACGAGCCGCCCCGATTCGGCGCGGGCCGCGAGCCGCACCTCGCTTCCTTCGGGCGTGAACTTCACGGCATTGGAGAGCAGGTTCAGCACCATCTGGCGCAGCCGCGTCGCGTCCACCCGCATGTGGGAGGGCAGGCCGTCCGAGGTGAAGCGCAGTGCCACCCCCTTCGCCTCGGCCAGCGGGCGCACCATGGCGACGGCGTCGAGGAAGATCTCCTGCGTGGCCGCGACCTCGGGGTGCAGGGTCAGGCTCTGCGCCTCCATCGCGGCGAGGTCCAGCACCTCGTTGGCCAGCGCCAGGAGATGCCGCGCCGTGGCGCCGACCAGGCCCGCCTGGTGGCGGTTGGTGGCGGAGAGGCCCGCCTGGCGCTGGAGCGCATCGGCCAGGCGCAGCAGGCTCGCGAGCGGCGTCCGCAGCTCATGGCTGACATGGGCGAGGAGGTTGGACTTGGCCGTCGTCGCCTGGTCGGCCGCGTCGCGCGCGGCGGCGAGCGCGCCCATGGCCTGCTTCAGCTCCGTGATCTCGGTAACGACGACGACAAGGCCGCCATCGGACATGCGGCGCGTCGCGATCCGCATCCAGCGGCCATCCCGCAATTCGCGCTCGGGCTGGCCGGTCGCGGTGCGGTGGCGGGTGAGCAGCTCCTCCATGAACGCCTCGGGCGAGCGGCCATGCGGGACCAGCAGGCCCTGCGTCACCCAGGCGCGGGCCAGCTCGATGAAGGGCAGGCCGGGCAGCAGCAGATGGGCCACGGGGCCATGGATGTCGCGGTAGCGGGAGTTGCAGACGACGAGGCGATCCTCGGCGTCCCAGAGGACGAAGCCGTCGGGCAGGCTGTCGATCGCCGCGCGCAGCCGGGCATCGGCCATCTCGCGCTCGCGCGCGGCGCGCTGACTGTTCCAGCTGGCGAAGAAGAGGGCGGCGGCGAGGGCGATGACGAGCAGCGCCGCGATGCCCGACCCCACCAGGATGCTGAGCCGCAGCCGGGGCCAGCCGGCCAGCGCCACTCCCTCTGGCAGGCTCACCACGGCATAGAGGCCGGGCAGCATGATGGGCCGGGCGGCGGCGAAGACCTGCCCCTGGCCCTGGCGGGCCTCCCGGCGGCTTACCTCGCCGTCGCGGCGTTCGGTTTCCGGCGCGCGCAGCACCTGGCCCACCAGGAAGGTCTGGCCGGGGCCGGCGGCCAGCACCAGCCCCTCCCGGTTCTCCAGGCGGACGCGCATCTCGGGCGGGTTGACCATGGGTGCCAGGACGCCGCTGATCATGGCGGTCGGGATCTCGGCGACGGCGAGGATGGGCCGCGCTTCGGCATCCTGGCCGACGCGGCGCAGCAGCAGCAGCATGGAGAGCCCGGTCTCCATGTTGCGCAGCGGGCCGTGCAGCACGGCCGGGCCGGACTGCGTCGCCGCATCCAGCACGCCGCGCGGCAGGGGCAGGGACTGGCCGATGCGCGCGGCGATGGCCGAGGCCCAGACCTCGCCCCGCGCATCGGCCAGCATCAGGTTGCGATGGGTGTAGCTGTGCGCGGCGAGCTGTTCGAGCGCCAGGCTCGCGCGCTGCGGATCGGCCGGCGAGATGAAGCCGTGTTCCAGCCACTCGGCGAGGCCCGAGACCTGGCCATCCACCTGGAGGAAATGGCGATCCAGCACGGATTGCGCGACGGCGACGGCGCGCGAGATCGCGGCTTCGGCGCCCGAGACGGCCAGCGCCTCGCCGCGCGAGAGGTTGCGCGCCGTGCTGATGGCGAGCGACATGAGGATGATGAAGCTGGCGGCAAGAATGAGGGCCGGCACGGCGCGCTGTGGAAGGATCCACCAGCGGCGCCCGCGGTCCGGTGGCGCCGCGCGGCCCGACCCTGTGCTGTCCTCGCGCCCGGTTGTCACGCGCTGTCCGATCCCGTGCGGCGCATGGCCATGCCCGGCCATGCTACCTATGCGGGAAAATGTCTAACACAGCGCAGCGGATGTTGCAGCCCCTGGGTGAAACCCGCCCCGGTGCTGCGGTCAGGGCTTGATGAGCGTCCCCGCGCCGCCATCGGTGAAGAGCTCGCGCAGCACCGCATGCGGCACGCGGCCATCGAGGATGACCGCGCCCTTCACGCCGCGTTCCACGGCGTAGATGCAGGTCTCGACCTTGGGGATCATGCCGCCCGCGATCCAGCCCGCGGCGATGCCGGCGCGGGCTTCCGCCACCGTCATCTCGGGGATGAATGTCTTGTTCGCGTCCATCACGCCGGCCACGTCGGTCAGCATCAGCATGCGCTCGGCCTTCAGCGCGCCGGCGATGGCGCCCGAGACGGTATCGGCGTTGATGTTGTAGGTCTGCCCGTCGCGGCCCACGCCGAGCGGCGCGATGACGGGGACGATGTCGGCGCCCATCAGCAATTCGAGCACGCGGGTGTCCACGCTCTCGGGCTCACCCACCAGGCCGAGGTCCAGCACCTCCTCCTGGTTCGTCTCGGGGTTCTTCACCACGCGGGTCGCGCGCCGGGCGGTGACGAGGCCGCCATCCTTGCCCGAGATGCCGACGGCGAGCGCGCCGGCGCGGGTGATGCTCTCCGCCACCTGCTTGTTGACGGTGCCGCAGAGGACCATCTCGACCACCTCGACCATCTGCTGGTCGGTCACGCGCAGGCCCTGCACGAAGGTGGATTTCACGCCGAGGCGGCTCAGCATGGCGTTGATCTGCGGGCCGCCGCCATGCACCACGACGGGGTTCACGCCGACCTGCTCCAGCAGCGCGATGTCGCGGCCGAAGCGCAGCGCGGTTTCCTCCTCGCCCATGGCGTGGCCACCGTATTTCACCACGACGATCTGGTCGTCATAGCGCTTGAGGTAGGGCAGGGCGCCGATCAGCGTCTGCATCTGCGCGATGGCGTCGTCCATGGGGCTGTTCCTCGAAGATTTGCCTGCGCTAATCGGCCGCGTTCAGGAGTGCGTCAAGCCGCCAGCGCCGCAAGCTCGGCCCGCAATTCGGGCATGCCGAGCCCGGTCTCGCTGCTGGTGGTGAGCACCAGCGGATGGCCGGCGGGGTGCTTGCGGGCCAGCGCCTGGATCTCGGCCTCGCGCGCCTTGAGCTGCGCGGGCTTCACGCTGTCGGCCTTGGTCAGCACGAGCTGGAAGGGGACGGCGGCGCGGTCCAGCAGGTCCATCACCGCGGTGTCCGACGCCTTGGTCTCGATGCGGCTGTCCATCAGCAGCAGCACACGGCGGAGGTTGGGGCGGCCGCGGAGATAGTCGAACATCAGGCCCTGCCAATCCTCCTTCACCGATTTGGAGGCCTTGGCGTAGCCATAGCCCGGCATGTCCACGAGGGTGAGGCGGCCTTCATCCAGGTGGAAGAAGTTGAGCTGCTTGGTGCGGCCGGGTGTCACCGAGACGCGGGCCAGCGCCTTCTGGCCCGTCAGCGCGTTCATCAGCGAGGACTTGCCCACGTTGGAACGACCGGCGAGTGCGACCTCGATCCCCTCCGGCGGCGGCAGGTGGTCGAGGCCCTGGGCGGCGGTGAAGAAGGTGCAGGGACGTGCGAAGAGCAGGCGCCCGGCCTCGATCAGGGCCGCGCGCTGCTCCTCGTCCTTCGCCTCGATCAGACCGCCGGCAGGAAGGGTCACTTCTTGGCGGCGGCGATCGCGCCGCCCCCGGTGCCGCCCTGGCTCGGCGGCTTGGCGGCCTGCGCCTTGGCGTCGAGGCGCATGATGTACCACTGCTGGCCGATGGAGAGCAGGTTGTTCCAGGTCCAGTAGATGACCAGGCCCGCCGGGAAGCTCGCCAGCATGAAGGTGAAGATCACCGGCATCCACTGGAAGATCTTCTGCTGGATCGGATCAGGCGGTTGGGGGTTCAGCTTCTGCTGGAAGTACATGGTCAGGCCCATGGCGATGGCCCAGGCCGGCAGATGCAGGAAGCTCGGCGGATCGAAGGGGATCAGGCCGAAGAGGTTGAAGAAGTTCGTCGGGTCGGGCGCCGAGAGGTCGCGGATCCAGCCGAAGAAGGGCGCGTGCCGCATCTCGATGGTGACGAAGAGCACCTTGTAGAGCGCGAAGAAGACCGGGATCTGGATCAGGATGGGCAGGCAGCCCGAGGCCGGATTGATCTTCTCGGTCTTGTACAGGCTCATCATCTCGGCCTGCATCTTCTGCGGTTCTTCCTTATACCGCTCGCGGATCTCGGTCATCTTCGGCGCGAGCAGGCGCATCCGGCTCATGCTCTTGTACGCCTTGTTCGCCAGCGGGAAGAAGGCGATCTTCAGGCCGAGCGTGAAGAGCAGGATGGCGATGCCCATGTTGCCGGTGAGCACGAAGAGCCAGTCCAGCCCGTAGAAGAAGGGCTTGGTGATGAAATAGAACCAGCCGAAGTCGATCGCCTTGTCGAAGTCCTGGATCCGCAGGCGCGTCGCGTAGTCATCCAGCAGGCGGACTTCCTTGGCGCCGGCGAAGAGGCGGGTGGCGAGCGCATCGGTCGCACCGGGGGCGATGGTGACGGGTGCCGGCGGCGCCACATCCACCTGCCAGCGATCGATCGGGCCATCCTGGATGTGGCGGAAGGCGGAGCGCAGGCGCGTGCCGTCATCGGCGCGGGTCAGCGCCGTCAGCCAGTACTTGTCGGAAAGGCCGGCCCAGCCCTCGGCCGCCTCATTGTCCCAGGCGGAGCCCTGGGCGCGGCGGGGGCCGGTCTGTTCCTTCTTGCCGTCGCTGTAGGTGATCTCGGTCAGGCGGCCATCCTGCACGGCGATGAAGCCCTCATGCAGGATGAAGAAGCCGGCCACCTGCGGGGTGCGCTCGCGGCGGATGCGGGCCCAGGGGAGGAGCTGCACGGGCTCGGCCGCGTTGTTCACCACGCGCTGCTGCATGTGGAACATGTAGTTGGCGTCGAGGCTGAGCAGCGCCTGGAAGACCTGGCCCTGGCCATTGTCCCAGGTGAAGGTGACGGGGTTGGTGGCCGTCAGCGGTCCGCCGGTCACGGTCCAGTCGGTGTCGTTGTCGGGCACGCGGGTGCGGCCATCGGCGGCCGTCCAGCCCCATTGGCCGAAATAGCCCTCGGGCGTGGTGCGGGGCGCCAGCAGGGTGACGAGGGGCGAGTTGCGCTCGATCGTCTCGCGATAGTCCTTGAGGATCAGCGATTCCAACATCAGGCCGCGGGCCGAGATGCGGCCCTGCACGCGCGGATTCTCGACCGCGATCATCTGCGCCGGCGTCACGGCGGGTGCGGCGGTGACGCTGGCGGCCCCCGGCGCCGCGGCGCCGCCCGGCGTCGCGGGCGTGCTCGGCAGCGGCACGGCGGCCGTGCTGGCGGCCGGCGGCGGCGTGACCGGGGCCGGATTCTGCGAGCGGTTATAGACCTCGAAGGTCAGCAGGATGCCGATCGAAAGGGCGATCGCGGCGAGGAGGCGCTTCTGGTCCATGGGTCTCGATCAGGTTTCGGGGCCGCGCGCGGCCAGCCGATTCAGGGAGGGCGGGACCGGGTCGTAGCCACCCGGATGCCAGGGGTTGCAGCGCAGCACGCGCCGGGCGGAGAGCCAGGAGCCGCGCAGCGCGCCATGCTCGGTCAGCGCCTCGACAGCGAAGCTGGAGCAGGAGGGATGGAAGCGGCAATTGCAGCCGAGGATGGGCCGCAGGGTCCATTGATAGGCGATGACGGCGCCCTTGAGCACGGCGGTTCCGGGATTCATCGCGGCGGTGTCACGCCGGCCTTGCGGAGCGCGGATTGCAGGTCGGCCAGGAGCGACGGGAAGGGGCAGGAGCCGGTGCTGTCGCGGGCGATCAGCACCAGGTCATGACCGGGCGCTGGATGGGCCGCGAAATGCAGCCGGGCGGCGGCGCGCAGGCGGCGCTTGGCGCGGTTGCGGGCGACCGCATTGCCGATCTTCTTGGTGGCGGTGAAGCCGAGCCGGGTTTCGTCATCCGTGCGGGGCAGGGCCTGGAGCACCAGGGAATCCCGCGCCGCTTTGCGCCCGGCCTTGGCCGCCCGAACAAATTCCGCGCGGCGCTTGAGGCGACCGAGCATGGCTGGCCCTCCCTCTCGCGCCGCGGGGCTCAATGGATCAGGCGGAGAGCTTGGCGCGGCCCTTGGAGCGGCGGTTGGCCAGCACCTTGCGGCCACCCACGGTGGCGGTGCGGGCGCGGAAACCGTGCCGGCGCTTCCGGACGAGCTTGGAGGGCTGATAGGTGCGCTTCACGGCAGGCTCCTGAGAATCTCAACGAAAGGGAAAGCAAAGGTCAAAAGGCATGGGCCGGCGAAGGAAGCTCCAGCCCGGACGTGCGGGTGTATAGGGAGGAGGGGGCGGCGGCGTCAACCTTGGGGGACTTGGTTGCGAGGCTGATTCACGTCCCTGGCGATGCCGCCAGGGACGATCAGGCTCTATGGCACGATCTGGCTCAGCCGGCCGCCCTGGCGCAGCGGCGCCACGCGGGTGGCGAGGCCCGTCGCGTCGTCGGTTTCGAGGTAGAGGCCGCAGAGCGTGGCCTCCCCCTCGGCCGGCGCCAGCTTCTCGCCGGGCATCTTCTTCCAGAAGCGGAGCGCCGCGCCGCCCTTCTGCATGCCGATCACGCTGTCGTAATCGCCGCACATGCCGGCATCGGTCTGGTAGGCGGTGCCGCCGGGGAGGATCTGGTGGTCGGCGGTCGGCACATGGGTGTGGGTGCCGATCACCAGGCTGAGCATCCCGTCGAAGCTGTGGCCGAAGGCCTGCTTCTCGCTGCTCGCCTCGGCATGCACGTCGAGGATGGCGGCCTGGATGGTGCGGCCCAGCGTATGCCGTTGCAACTCGGCCTGGACGGCGCGGAACGGGTCATCCAGCGGGTCCATGAAGAGGCGGCCCATCACGTTCATCACCAGCGCGCGCCGGCCGCCGCGGACCTCCACCACCACCGCACCCGCGCCGGGCGTGCCGGGGGGGAAGTTGGCGGGGCGGATGACGCGCTTCTCCTCTTCCAGGAAGGGGATGATCTCCCGCCGGTCCCAAGCGTGATTGCCCAACGTGATGACGTCGGTGCCCGCGGCCAGGAAGGCGCGCGCCATGTCGGGGGCGAGGCCGAAGCCGTGGCTCGCATTCTCGCCATTCACCACGACGAGGTCGAGGTCGAGCTGCGCGCGCAGCGCGGGCAGGCGCTGGGTCAGGGCGTCGCGGCCCGAGCGGCCGACGATGTCGCCGAGGAAGAGGATCTTCACGGGCGGATCACGCCCCGCTCGGTGGCGATGGCGGTGAGGGGCGCGTCATGCGGGCCGGTGGGCACCTGGGTGATCTCCTGCGCGGCATAGGCGACGCCGATGGCGGTAAGGCTGGGATTGCTGGCGCGTAGCAGGGTGAGCGTCCGGTCGTAATACCCCCCGCCATAGCCGAGCCGGGCGCCGCTGCGGTCGAAGGCGAGGAGCGGGACGATGAGCCAGTCGGGTGTCACGGCATCGCCCCCGGCCGGGTGCTGCGTGCCCATCGGGCCGGGCGTCATGGCGGTGCCGGGGGACCAGGGGCGGAAGAAGAGCGGGTTGCCGCGCGGCGGCGTGACCGGGAGTGCCACGACATGGCCGCGTGCGTGGAGGGCCTCAAGCAGGGGGCGCGTCGGGATTTCGTTGCCCATTGACCAGAAGCCGCCGATGACGGCGCCGGGTGGCGGCGGGGCCTCGCGCAGGATGAGGTCACGCAGCATGTCGCCCGCCCCGGGCCAGGCGCACCGGGCCGCGAGGGCCGTCCGGCGGGCTTCGGCCTTGGCGGCGAGGAGGGGGGCTTCGGTCATCGGGGAAGATGTAGCGCAAGCCGGAACGATGGCGAGTCCGGGGGCGGCGGCTGTGGAGCCTCTGCGATGCGCACCGAGAATCCGGGCCGAACAGGCCCGGCGGATCGCTTCAGCGATCCGAAGCCCAGCGGCCGGAGGCCGCGCCCGGTGTCTGAGGGCACGACAGATGAGTATCCGGCCGCACGTGCGGCCGGCGGATCGCTTCAGCGATCCGAAGCCCAGCGGCCGGAGGCCGCGCCCGGCGTCTGAGGGCACGACAGATGAGTATCCGGCCGCACGTGCGGCCGGCGGATCGCTTCAGCGATCCGAAGCCCAGCGGCCGGAGGCCGCGCCCGGCGTCTGAGGGCGACAAAAAATTCACACTCACCGCCCCAGGGGGGGCTCGCAAAGCGAGCCCCCCCTGGGGCGGTGAGTGTGCGAAGCCGCCCTGGCCGTTGGCGTCTGCATCCTCCCAAGGCCTGCCATAAGCAGGTGGGCACCAGATAGCCGGACCACGGCCCAGCCAGCGCCAGTTCCCGGGAGTTGCGTATTGGCCCTGGGGATGTCTGTACCTGACGCACCGGGCAGCCTCGCCACCCAGAGGTAGGCCCTGGGGCGGCGAAAGGCAAGGAAAGCGAGATCGTGCTGGCGCCGCTTCGCCGAAGGGCGCAAGCTGATCCGACCAAAACGAGTCCAGAACGGATGTCCGGCCCGGAGACCCACACGATCGCTGATCCATCGCCCCGCCCCGCGGGCGGGGCGCCGCTTGGTGCCTCCTTTCTCGGCATGGCGGCGGCGGCCTCGGCCTCCGGCCAGGCGCGGGCCGCGCTGCTGCTGCGCGCGGCGGGCGAGGCGCTGATCGCCGAGGACCGCATCCTGCCGCCCTCCACCGCCGGCCTGCACCGCCTCGCCTATGTCAGCCGCGCGACGGCGGCGAGCGGGGCGGAATCCGCCCGGCATCTGGCGGCCATCCTGGAGGTGGCGCGGCGACACAATGCCGAGGCCGGGCTGACCGGGGCGCTGCTGCACAGCCGCCGCTGGTTCGCCCAGGTGCTGGAAGGGGAGCGCGGCGCGCTGGAGGCGCTCTATGCCCGCATCGCCCGGGACCCGCGCCACCGGGACGTGACGCTGCTGGCGCTGCACCCCGCGGCGCGGCGCGTCTTTCCGCGCTGGTCCATGGTGCATGCCGGCCAGGTGCCGGAGCAGGTGATCCGCCGCGGCCTGAGCGGCCTGGGCGAGGCCGCGGCGGCGACGGCCGCCCTGCGGGACCTGATGGCGACGCTGCGGTTCCGCCTCCGCCTGGCCTGACGGCGCTACGGCTTCTCGATCGCGTTCGCGATGCCCTCGATCCGCTCGGCGATGCGCGAGAGGCGTTCGGCGAGGCGCGGGTCGGTCGTGGCGGCGACGACGGGGGCCGCGCCGCCCTGGCTGCGCAGGCGCGCGAGGTCGATCCGCAGGTCGTTCGCCTCGTCCGCGAAAAGGAGCGCGACATGCAGCAGCATGCGCGATTCGCTGAACTGTCCGCCCATGGATCGGATGACGCGCACCTTCTCCTCGATCTGGCCGACGAGGTCCTGGACGTGCTGCTCCTCGCCATCCTTGCAGCCGATGGTGTGGCTGTAGCCGTTCACGCGGATATTCACCTGGCCCATGGGCGTCCTCCTCAGATCTCGGCGGCGGATTCGTCGCCGACCAGGGCGCGCAGCTTGCCCAGCGCCTCATCCAGGCGGCCGGAAAGCCGTTCGATATCGGCGCGGGAGACCATGTCGCCGGGGGCGGGAAGACCGGCGCGCGCTTCGGCGAGCGCGGACTCGCGCGCGGCCCGCACGGCGGCCTCCACGGCGGCTTCGCGGGCTTCGAGGTGCCGGCGTTCACGGGCTTCCAGGGCTTCGGCCAACCGCTCCAGGGCCGCTTCCAGCCGGTCCGCGGCAAGAAGGGTGATGTCGTTCGCGTCCAAGGCCTGCTCCCGGGTGCTGGACCTGCCAGCGCTCTGCATGGGAAAGCGTTGGCATGCAGCCGGTTCAGGGTCAACCAAGGGAAGTGCCGGCCGTCATCATCCACGGTGCGCGGGACGTGGCCTTCGCGCTGGAGGTGGCGGCGGGCCGGCCTCTCGCCCTGCTTTCGGCGCCCGGGGCGGCGGGGTATCTCGGTGTCGCGGGGTTCCTCGCGCTGCTCGCGCCGCATGGCGCGCTGGCCCAGGGAATCCTCGATGCGGGTGCGGCGCCCGGTCATGCGCTGGCCGCGTTGCGCGCGGGGCTTCCCCGCGTGGTGCTGGCCCCCCATGTCCCGGCCTGGGCCGCGATGGCCGCGCTCGCGGAGGGGATGGGGGCGACGCTGCTCGCCACCGCACCGCCCGCGCTCGATCTGGCGCGGGTTGATTTCGAGGCGCCACGGGGCCGGGTCCATCTGGCACGCTGGCTCGATCTGCCCTAGATCACATTCAAATTTCGACCCTTTGGAAAGGAAGCGCCCGATGCGGCTCACGCGCAAGGTCAAGGAAATCCTCTCGTGGTACGAGAGCGACAACCCCGGGACGAAGGGCAACATCGCCCGCATCCTGATGACCGGCAAGCTCGCCGGCACGGGCCGCATGGTCATCCTCCCGGTGGACCAGGGCTTCGAGCACGGCCCGGCCCGCAGCTTCGCGCCCAACCCGCCCGCCTATGACCCGCGCTACCATTTCGAGCTGGCGATCGAGGCCGGGCTGAACGCCTATGCGGCGCCGCTCGGCGCGCTGGAGGCGGCCGCCGGTTCCTATGCCGGCTGCATCCCGACCATCCTCAAGGTCAACAGCAGCAACAGCCTCTCCACGACGAAGGACCAGGCCGTGACGGCGACGGTGCAGGACGCGCTGCGCCTCGGTTGCTCGGCCATCGGCTTCACCATCTATCCGGGCTCGGAATACCAGTTCGAGATGATGGAGGAGCTGCGCGAGCTCTCCGCCGAGGCGAAGGCGGTCGGCCTCGCCGTGGTGACGTGGTCCTATCCGCGCGGCCCGATGCTGGACAAGGTGGGCGAGACGGCGCTGGACATCGCGGCTTATGCGGCGCACATCGCGGCCCTGACCGGCGCGCACATCATCAAGGTGAAGCCGCCGACGGATGCGATCTTCCTGGATGCGGCGAAGAAGACCTACCAGTCGCATCCCGTGGATGTGAAGGACGCGGCCGCGCGCATTGCCCACATCGTGCAGGCCTGCTTCGCCGGCCGTCGCCTGGTGGTGTTCTCGGGCGGTGAGGCCAAGGGCGCCGATGCGCTGCTGAACGAGGTGCGCGCCATCCATGCCGGTGGCGGCAATGGCTCCATCGTCGGCCGCAACGCCTTCCAGCGCCCGAAGGACGAGGCGCTGAAGCTGCTCTCCGACATCATCGACATCTACAAGAGCAAGGGCTGAACCAGGCCCTGATTTCTTCGGCCGTCGCCGAAGCTTCGCATGGCCCGGGGCGCTAGCCTCGGGCCATGTTCGATTCCGCACTTCATCTCATCGCCATCGCGGGCGTCTTTCTTCTGGCCGGCTTCAGCAAGGGGCTGATCGGGCTCGGCCTGCCGACCATCGCCATGGCGCTCCTGAGCCTGCTGGTCCCCCCGGCGCAGGCGGCCGCGCTGCTGCTGCTGCCCTCCTTCGTGACGAACCTCGTGCAGATCGCGCCCCTGCGGCAGGCCTGGCGCCTCGCGCGCCGGCTCTGGCCCATGCTGGCCGGCGTCGTGCTGGGCACCGCGCTGGGCGGCCTCGCCTGGGGCGGCTTCGGCGGGCGCTACGGAGCCACGCTGCTGGGTGTCGCGCTCGCGGCTTATGGCGCGCTTGGCCTCTTCGCGTGGCGGCCGCGCTGGCCGGAGCGCGTGGGCGGGCTGGTGGGCACGCTGACCGGCGCGCTGACGGCGGCGACGGGCGTCTTCGTCATCCCGGCCGTGCCCTGGCTGCAGGGCATCGGCCTCGCGCGGGATGAACTGGTGCGCGCCCTGGGGCTGGCCTTCCTGGTCTCGACGCTGGCGCTGGGGGTGCTGCTGGGCGGCAGCGGCGCGCTGGCGGGGCCACAGCTCCTCACCTCGGCCCTCGCCCTGCTGCCGGCGCTGGCGGGCCAGGCGCTGGGAGCGGCGCTGCGCGGGCGGCTGTCCGAGGCGATGTTCAAGCGCGTCTTCTTCGCGGGGCTGCTGCTGCTGGGCACCGGCATCGCCTTGCGTGGTTGAGGGGCGGTTCGGCAGGATGCCGGGCCAGGGAGGGTTTGATGCGCCGCATCTTCTGTGCCGCCTTGCTGTGCGCCGGCCCCGCGCTGGCCGACCCGTCCGCGCAACTTGCCGCCGGCAATGCCTGGCGCGCGCTGGATGAATTCGGCGCCGCCCTCACCGCCTATGAGGCGGGCCTTCGCGAGGCGCCGGGCGATGCACGCCTGATGGCCGAGCGCGCGCTGGTGCTGCACCGCATCGGTGAATTGCGGCGCGCCGAGGCCGAACTGGCCCGCGCCATCGCCGCCGCCGGCCTGCGCGACGCCGCGCCCTTCACGGCGCGGGCGGGCCTCGCGCTGCTGGCGGGGCAGGATGCCTCGGCCGATCTGGCCGAGGCGCTGCGCCGCGCGCCGGACGATCCGCGCGCGCGGGCGCTGGTGGCGCTGCTCGCGGCCCGCCAGGGCGGGCCCGCGCTGCCGCCGCGCGTGATGGAGGCCCTGCGGCAGGATTTCGGGCCCTGGCTCCCGGAGTAGCGGATCACGCCGCCCCGGGCAGGGCCGCCGCCTCGCGCAGCTCCGCCTCCAGCCGCTGGACCAGGCCGGGCGGCAGGTCGAGCGCGCCCGCCAGCGCCTGGAGATAGGCGCGCTCGGCCGCCCCGGCCTCGCCGATGATCAGCGCGGATGCGGTGTAGAGCTCGGCCTTCTGCGCGTCGGTCTCGGCCAGCCGGGCGACGGTTTCGGGATCGGCGCTCACCTCCAGGATGCGGAACATCTCGGCCTTCTCGCCGGGGTCGAGGTTCAGGCGCTCCGCCTCGGCGAAGATGCGCTCCCGCTCGGCGGCGTCCATCGTGCCGTCGGCGCGGGCGGCGGCCATCATCGCCTGCACCAGGGCGAGGCCGAAGGGGCGGCCGCCGGTGGCCTCGGCCTCAGGCCGGGCGAATTCCTCCACCCCCGGCGCCCCGCCGCCGCCCTGCTGCGCCTTCCATTGCTCATAGGCGCGATGCGCCAGCAGCCCCACCACGGCCATGCCGCCCACGCGCAGCAGCCCGCCGCGGCCCCCGCCCAGCAGGGAGCCGAGCAGCCCGCCCGCCGCGGCCGCCCCGGCGGCATGGCCCATGGGCGGGCGGATGCGTTGCAGCAGCTCGCCGAGCGTGCCGCCGCCGCCCGCCGCCCCGCCCAGCAATTCCGCGAGGCCGCCGCCCTGGCCCTGGCGGCCCGGCAATGGCGTGCCGGTCTGCGGCACCGCGCCGGGGCCCAGAAGCTCCCTGATGATCCCCTGCCAATCCATGCGCGCCCTCCCTGGCCTGAGCCGGGGGAACGCGCGGGCGGCGCCGCGACTGCCACATGGCTTCCCAAAGCTGCGCCCACGGGCGACACAGGAGCAATGGATGACCGCTGCCGCCTCTACCTCATCACGCCCCCCGTGCTGCCGCCCGGCTTCGAGGATCACCTCGCCGCCGCCTTGGATGCGGGCGATGTCGCCTGCCTGCAACTGCGCCTGAAGGATGCGCCGCGCGACGACGTCAGACGCGCCGTCCAGCGCCTGATGCCGATCGCGCAGAAGCGCGACGTGGCCTTCCTGCTGAATGACGACGCGCATCTGGCCGCCGAGCTGGGCTGCGACGGCGCGCATCTGGGGCAGTCCGATGGCGACCATGCCGGGGCGCGCATGCTGCTCAACGGCAAGATCCTGGGAATCACCTGCCATGCCTCGCGCCATCTCGCGATGAATGCCGGCGAGATGGGCGCGGATTACGTCGCCTTCGGCGCCTTCTTCCCGACCTCGACGAAGGAGACGCAGCATGTGGCCGAGACCGGGCTGCTCGAATGGTGGAGCGAGCTGATGGAGATCCCCTCCGTCGCCATCGGCGGGATCACGGCCGCGAATTGCGCGCCGCTGGTGCGCGCGGGGGCGGATTTCCTGGCGGTGGTGGGCGCGGTGTGGAACCATCCCGAGGGGGCGGCCGCCGGCGTGCGGCGCATGAACCAGGCGATCAGCGAGGCGCTCGATGGACGTTGAATTCGAAACTTGCGACGTCTTCACGAGCGCCCGCTTCGGCGGCAATCCGCTGGCCCTGGTCTATGGCGCGGATGGGCTGGAGGATACGGCGCTGCAGGCCATCGCGCGCGAATTCAACCTCTCCGAGACCGTCTTCGTCCTGCCGCCCGAGCGCGAGCCCGCCGATGTGCGGCTGCGCATCTTCACGCCCGGCATGGAGCTGCCCTTCGCCGGCCACCCCAATGTGGGCGCGGCCGTGATGATCGCGCGGCGCATCGGCCATGAGGGGGAGCAACTCGTGCTCGAACAGCCGGCCGGGCATGTCACGGCCTGGCTCACGCGCGGCCCCAATGGGGGAACCGCGGGCGGGCCGGTCGCGGCCGAGATCGAGGCGCCGCTGCCGCTCACGCTCGGCGTTTCCTTCGATCGCGCGGCGATCGCGGCCTGCTGCGCCCTGCCGGTGGAGGCGATCCATGTGAACGCGCATCCGCCGCTCATGGCCGGCTGCGGCGCGCCCTTCGTCATCGCCGAGATCGAGGATGTGGAGCTGCTCGCCGCCGCGACACCCGACATCCTCGCCATGCGCCAATGCTTCGGCCCGATGGCGAGCCCGCCGGTGGGTCTGCTGCTGCACACGCCGCTCGGCATCGGGCGCAGGCGCGCGCGGATGTTCGCGCCGCTGAACGGCGTGGTGGAGGACCCGGCGACGGGCAGCGCCAATGTCGCGCTCGCCGGCCTGCTGCTGCATCTGGCGGGCGGCTCCTCGCTCGCGCTGGAGGTGGAGCAGGGCGCCGATCTTGGCCGGCCGAGCCTTCTCGTGCTGGCCGCGCGGCGCGAGCTGGATGGCGGCATCCGCGTGCGGGTCGGCGGCGGCGTGGTTCCCGTCTCGCGGGGCGTGATGAGCCTCTGATGGAGGAGCTCGATTTCCATCGCGCGCTCCATCGGCCAGGGGTGCTGCTGGATATCGGCGCGCATGACGGGCTGCTGACGATCCCCTTCGCGAAGCTTCCCGGGAGCCGCGTGCATGCCTTCGAGCCACTGCCCTCCGCGATGGGCCGGCTGCGGGCAGCGCTGGCGGGGGCGTTCGGCGCCGTGCCGCCGCATGTGACGCTGCATGACGTGGCCCTCGGCGCCGCGGCGGGCGAGGCGGTGCTGACGCTGCCCGTGCTGGATGGCGTGGCGCAGGAGCAATGGGCCAGCATCAGCAAGGACTACGCCGGGCATGCGAGCGTCACCACCGAGTCGCATCGCGTGCGCGTGGCGACGCTGGACAGCCTCGGGCTGCAGGATGTGACGGCGATCAAGCTCGATGCCGAAGGGGCGGAGCAGGAGGTGCTGGAGGGTGCCAGGCGGACGCTGACGCGCTCACGCCCCGTGCTCTCCATCGAGATCGAGGAGCGGCACAGGGCGGGCAGCACGCGGGATGTGCCGGCGCTGCTGGCCGGGCTCGGCTATGCCGGGTTCTTCTGGCACGCGGCGGCGCTGCGGCCGATGGCCGAATTCGACGCCGCGACGATGCAGGTGGCGAGCCCCGACCCCGCGGTCTTCGCGGCGTCGGACCCCTATGTCTTCAGCTTCTTCTTCCTGCCGGCCGAGTCGGCCGGCAGGCTCTCGGAACAGCTTCAGCGCGCCCGGTAGGGGCGGTGGCAATCGCCGCAGGCCGCACCCGTCGCCTGCACGGCGGCCTGGAAATTGGCGACATTGCCCGAGGCCGCGGCCTCGCGCAGGGCGGCGAGGCGCGGCTGCACCGCGGCCATCGCGGCGTCGAAGCCCGCGCGGTCCGTCCAGATCGCGGGCAGGGCGCGGGTGTCGAGGCCGGCGGCGCCCTGCTGCGTCCCGGCCGGGAAGAGCGTGCCGGCCGTGGCGAACCAGGCCTGGATGGCGGCGATGCGCTCCACCGTGCCGCGCGGATCGCCGCCCGCGCGGGCGACGGCGGCGACGGCGGTCATGTTGTCGCCCGCGGCCTTGAAGCCCTCGCGGCGCTCCGTGACCACGGCGGCGGGGCTGGGCTGCGCCATCGCCTCCAGCACGGGGGCGCCGCCCATCAGCGCCACGGCTCCAAGACCGGCCAACCAGTGCTTCATGCGAAATCTCCTGAGGAATGGAAAATCATCAGATTCCTGTTTCACGCCTTCTGCAAGACCCTGGCTTGCCGAGGGCGCGTCCTGCCGCTATGACGCGCTGCACAGGCGTCGGAGTGTAGCTCAGCCTGGTAGAGCACCGTGTTCGGGACGCGGGGGCCGGAGGTTCGAATCCTCTCACTCCGACCATTCTCCCCCTCGTTGACATATCCGCCCTAGGCCGTCGCGAGCGGGATCTCGAACCAGAAGACGCTGCCCTGGCCGGCCGTGCTGTCGAAGCCGATCACGCCATCCATCAGTTCCGTCAGATGCCGGCAGATGGCCAGCCCGAGGCCGATGCCGCCATAGCGCCGCGTGGTGCTGCTTTCCGCCTGGCTGAAGCGCAGGAAAAGGCGCGGGCGGAGCGCGGGCGGGATGCCGATCCCCGTATCCCGCAGCTCGACGCGCAGCACCCCCCGCGTGGCGTCGCGCTGCGTCCAGGTGACATGGACGGCGATCTCGCCCTGCTCGGTGAATTTCACCGCGTTATCCGCGAGGTGGCCGAGCAGCTGCGTGATGCGCGCGGGATCGGCCCTGAGCGTCTGCGGCAGCTCGGGCGTGATGGTGAGGCTCCAGGCCAGGCCCTTGCGGCGGGCGGCGGCGGCGGCCGGCGCCAGCGCCGGGGCGAAGAGGCCGCGGGCGGGCACCAGGACGGGGCGCAGCACGGTGCCGCCCGTTTCGAAGAGCGAAAGTTCCAGCACGTCGTTGATGAGGCGGAGCAGTTGCTGCCCCGATTCGAGGATGGCGGCGATCGCCTCGCGATCCGCCGCGGGGCGAGCGGGGTCGTCCAGCACCTGCGCCATGCCGAGGATGCCGTTGAGCGGCGTTCGCAGCTCATGGCTCATATTGGCCAGGAACTCGCTCTTCGCGCGGTTGGCGACTTCCGCCTTGTCGCGCGCCTCGCGCAGGTCGATCTCGCGGATGCGGGCGTTTTCCAGCAGCACGGCCTGGGCGGCCTCGCTCGCCATCAGGGCGCGCAGGCGGGCGCGCATCGCCTCCGCCATCTGGCTGAACGCCAGGGTGAGGCGCGCCACCTCGTCCTGGCCCTGGGGCTTCAGCGTGATGTCGTAGTCGCCGTCCCGGATGCGCGCGGCCGCCGCCTCCAGCCGCCGCATGGGCTGGAACAGCATGCGGTTGCCGAGCTCGACCAGCGGAACGAGCAAGGCCAGCGAGATCAGGCCCACCACCACCGCGCCCAGCAGCAGCGCCCGGTGCGCCGCCTGCAACGGCTCGCGCGAGAGGCCGAAATGCAGCGTGCCGAGCGGCTGGCCCGCCAGCGAGAGCGGCACGGTGTAGAGCTGCCGCTCCTCGCCATTGGCCATGAGGAAGCGGCCGGGTTGGGGCATGCCGTCGCCGAAGGACCAGCCCTCGCTCGAGATCAGTTGCCCCCGCGCATCCAGCAGCACCATGTGGGCGAAGCTGCCCGAGGCCACGCCCTCCCGCAGCACGGCCTGGGCGGTGGCGTAGTCGCGTTCGGCCAGCGGGGTCGCGAGCGCGGTCTCCAGGATCGGGCAGACGGCGATGGCGCGGGCATGCAGCTCCGCCTCCAGCGCGCGCAGCACCAGGCGGTCCTGCATGAAGGTGAGCACGCCGGCCAGCAGCAGCAGCGCCGAGGCGGCGAGCGCGAAGAGCTTGATCCGGAGGGAGATGCGCATCAATCCGGACCAGGCACGCACTCAGGCGCCGCGCAGGAAGGCGCGCGTCTCCTCCACCACGTCATCCAGCTCGGCCAGGTCGGCCGGGGTGATGGGGCGGATGCCGTTGAAGCCGGTGGCGGCGAAGAATTCGCGGCCCTGGGCGCTGCCGGGGAAGCGGGCGAGGGCGGCCGTGATGCGCGCGGCCTCGGCTTCGGGCGTGCGGGGGCCGAGCAGCACGAAGAAGCCCGGCACGCGGATGAAGACCTGCCAGACCACGAGGTTCTCGCGGATGTCGGCCCGGATGGCGTTGAACTCGCCCTGGCTCATGACCGCGGCCCGCGTCTCCACGCCGTTGAGCAGCTGGGCCAGGCTGTCCTCGTTGCGGGCATGGGTGGCGCGCGCGTCGCGGCCGATCTCGATGCCCTGGGCGCGTGCCCAATGGATGAACTTCAGCGCCACCAGCGATTGCGGGTTGGTCATCGCGATGGTGGTGCCGCGCAGCTCGGCCGCGGCGGCGAGCGGGCGGTTGCGCAGGGTGACGATGGTGCCCGGGATGCGCGGCTCATAGATGGCGATGGGCGTGAGCCCGGCATCGAGCTGCGCCACGCGGCCCAGATTGGCGGCGGTGACGACGAGGCCGAAGGCGCCCGCCACGCTGCGCTCCTGGAAGGCCGCAAGGCCCGGGGCGGTCACCACCTCGACCGGGCGGGCCAGCTCCTGCTCGAGGAAGCTGCGGAAGGGCTGGTATTGGCCGAGCAGGATCCGCGCGCTGACATTCGGCATGACGCCGAACTGAAGCGGCGCGGGCTGCGCCGCGGCCATCCCCAAGGGGGCTCCGGCGAGGGCGAACCCGGCCAGGGCACGTCGGCTGGTCGGCGTGGTCACGGCACTCCTCTCCTTGCGACGGGTCGTTCCGGCAGATAGCCCGATCCGTCGGCGTGGGAAGGATACGCCTGTATGCAGCGTAAGCCAAACCCTAGATCGCGTTCCGCCACCTCCGGCGCGCTTGCCCTTGCGCACGGGCGTGGCGCGGCAGGGCGGAGTTGCGGACCTGGCGAAGGATCCTCCTGGAAAGCCAGGCCGCGCGGCGTGGCTTCGCGGCCCTCACCGTCGGCGGATGGGTTGGAGGGACGCCAGCCATCTGTTTTCCCATGCTTTTCCAGGTCAGGGAGCGATGTCGCCCGGCTTGCAGGCGTGTTCGAGCCCGCTTGAGAGGATGATCCATCGCTTCGGTGCTCCCACCTCAGCGGATCATGCTCTAGCCGCCCTGGAAGACGAAGCGGCGCGACAGGCCGAAATTGATGAACATCCCCGCCAGCGAGCCCGCGGCCACGCCCAGCACCGGGTTGGCGGCGACCAGCGGCAGGCCCGCCACGAGTGCGGCATAGGTGCCGTAATTGGCGGCGAAGCCGGCCAGGTTCAGCAGGACGAAGCGGCCCCATTGCGCGGCCACCGGGGCATCGCGCCGCGCGCTCCGGAAGGTCCAGGCGCGGTTCAGCGCGAAGGTGGTGCTGGCGGCGACAAGGTAGGAGACGACGCGCCCGCCATAGGGGCCGGCGCCCAGCGCCATCATGCCCAGCAGCACCGCGGAATCCACCACGAAGCCCACCGTGCCCACCACGCCGAAGCGGAGGAATTGTTCGATCATCGCGCGCATCCCGGCGCTTCTCGCGCCCCCGCATGGCGCAATTGCGGCGGCGGATTAAGCTCGGCGCTTTCGGTGTGAGGTGGCGATGATCGGGATTGTGGGGCTCGGGCAGATGGGGGGCGCCATGCTGCGGCGCCTGCGCGCAGAGGGGCAGGGGGTGCAGGGCTTCGACCTGGACCCGGCGCTGCGCGAGGCGGCGCGCGCGGCAGGCGCCATCGCCTGCGCGACGCCGGCGGGCGTGGCCGCGCCGCTGGTCATCCTCTCCCTGCCGCATGCCGGCGCGGTGGGGGCGGTGCTGGCCGCGCTGCTGCCGCACATGCCGCAGGGCGCGGTGATCGCCGACACCTCGACCATCGAGCCGGGGCAGGCGCGCGGCTTCGCGGCGCGATGCGACGCGGCGGGTGTGGCCTATCTCGACACGCCGGTCTCGGGCGGGCCGGCCGGGGCGGCGGCGGGGCAACTCGCCATCATGGTCGGCGGCTCGGCCGCGGCGCTGGAGCGCGCGCGGCCCCTGCTGCTGCTGCTGGCCGCGCGCATCGTCCATGTGGGCGAAAGCGGGGCGGGGCAGGTGGCGAAGCTCGCCAATAACCTGCTGGTGGCGACGCATCTCGCGGCCGCCGCCGAGGCGCTGCGGATGGCGGACCGCGCCGGCGTGTCGCCCGAGGCGATCCTGCCCGTGATCAACGCCGCCTCCGGCCGCTCGGCCGCGACCGAGGTGAACTGGCCGCGCTGGATTTCGAGCGGGAGCTTCGATTCCGGCTTCACGGCGGGGCTGATGCGCAAGGATGTGCGGCTCGCGCTGGCGCTGGCGGAGGAGGTCGGCGCGGGGCTTTCCGTCTGCGGCGCGGCGGCGGCGGCCTGGGAAGGGTCCGACGTGCCGGATGTGGCGGAGTTCAACCGGGTGGCGGCGGGAATCTTCGGGGGGTGAATGAAGCAGGCGGGGGAACCGGTTCCCCCGCGCCCCCTCCTTCCTGGGGCGATGGCACTGTTTTGGTTGATTTTCATGGGAATTAGGACTATTTTCCGGGAATGATGGAACGCCTCGCCCCTGTCGCCTTTGATGACCACCCGGCCCGGGTTTCGCGCATCATGGGCCTCGCGGAACGACCGCAGCCCGGCCCAGCCCAGCCCGGGCACGGCCGCCCATTGCCCGCATGGCATTTGTCCGAAAAGCTGAATCGGCGGGAATCGGCCCGCCACCATGATTTCCCCGCCCTTGCGCGGGACTGGGGCCCAAGCTTGCGCCATCTTCCCTTCCGGAGCCTGCCATGAGCCGCGCGCGTGACGCGCTCCAGGCCCGGCTCGACGCCTGGTTCGGCGGCGCCATCCCCGGCGCCGTGATCGCGGGCGCGGCCCATCCAGGCGCCGGCGCCGCCATGGCCCTGGCCGACCCCGCAACCGGTGGCCCTCTCGCCGAGTACCGCCTGGCCGGGGCCGATCTGGCGGTTCAGGCCGCCAGGCCCGCCCCGGACTGGGCCGCGCTGCCGGCCGCCGAGCGCGGGCGCCGCCTCTGGGCGCTGGGGGCCGCCATCCGCGCCGAGGCCGAGGCGCTGGCCCAGGCGGAATGCGCCAATTCGGGAAAACCCATCCGGGATGCGCGGGCCGAGGTCGCGCGCGTGGCCGAGATGGCGGAGTATTACGCGGGCTGGGCGGACAAGATCGAAGGCCGCACCACGCCGGTCCCATCGGGGCACCTCGTCTATCTCCGGCCCGAGCCCTATGGCCTGATCCTCGCCATCACGCCCTGGAATGCGCCGCTCTTCACCGCGGGCTGGAACGCCTTCCCGGCCTTGGCGGCCGGCAATGCGGTGGTGCTCAAGCCCTCGGAATACACGCCCGTCACCTCGCTGCGCCTCGCGCAGCTCGCCCATGGGCTCGGCCTGCCGCTGAACGTGGTGGCCGGCGGCGCCGCGGAGGCGGAGGCGCTGATCGCGGCCGATGCGGTGCGGAAGCTCACCTTCGTGGGCGGGCCGGCGACGGGCGCGCGCGTCGCCGCCCTCTGCGCCGCCCGCTGCCTGCCGCATGTGCTGGAGCTCGGCGGCAAGAGTGCCAACATCGTCTTCGCCGATGCGGATTTCGCCGCGGCCGTGCAGGGCGCGCAGCAGGCGATCTTCGCGGGCGCGGGGCAATCCTGCGTCGCCGGCTCGCGCCTGCTGGTGGAGGAGGGCATCGCCGATCGCTTCGTGGCGGCGCTGACGGAAGCCATGGGCCGCATCCGCATGGGCGACCCGCTGGATGAGGCGACGGAGCTCGGCCCCATCGCCAATGCCCGGCAATGCGCGCATGTGCGCGGCATGGTGGCGGGCGCGGCATCCGAAGGCGCCCGCGTCATCGCGGCGCCGGGCGGGGGCGCGGCCTGCTTCGTGGCCCCCACCATCCTGGACGGCCTGGGCGAGGGCGCGACCGCGGTGCAGGAGGAGGTGTTTGGCCCCGTCGTCGTCGTCCAGCGCTTCCGCGACGAGGCGGAGGCGCTGCGCCTGGCGAACGCCACGCGCTTCGGCCTGGCCGGCGCGGTCTGGACGCGGGATGGTGCCCGCGCCCATCGCGTGGCGGCCGGGCTGCGCGCCGGCACTGTCTGGGTGAACGGCTATCGCACCATCCATGTCTCGGTTCCCTTCGGCGGCTTTGGCGCCTCGGGCCATGGGCGTTCCTCGGGGATCGAGGGGCTGCTGGAATACGTGCAGATGAAGGCGGTCTGGGTGGAGACACGCCCCGAACCCCTGCTAGGCTTCGGTCACAAACCTTCGGGAGACACTCCATGATCCAACGTCGCCAGATCCTGGCCGGCGCGGCCGCGCTGCCCGCCGCGAGCCTCGCCGCGCCCGCCATGGCGCAGCCGGCGCAGAACCGCGTGCTGCGCTATGTGCCGCATGCCAACCTGCCGAATATCGACCCCTTCACCAACACCGCCTTCGTGGCGCGTGACCACGCCTTCCTGGTCTATGACCAGCTCTACGGCATGGATGAGAATTTCCGCCCGCAGCCGCAGATGGCCGAGGGCCATGTGGTGGAGAATGACGGGCTGCTCTGGCGCTTCACGCTGCGCGAGAACCTGAAGTTCCATGACGGCACGCCGGTGCGCGGCCGGGACTGCATCGCCTCCATCCGCCGCTGGGGCCGGCGCGACGCCTTCGGCCAGGTGCTGATGGCCCGCGTGGCCGACATGACCGAGGTGAGCGACCGCGTCTTCACCATCCGGCTGAACCAGCCCTTCCCGAAGATGCTGGAATGCATCAGCAAGGTCACGACGTCCTGCCTCTTCATCATGCCCGAGCGGCTGGCGAATGTGGACCCCTTCACCAACATCACCGAAGCCGTGGGCAGCGGCCCCTATCGCTTCATCCAGAACGAGTGGGTGCCGGGCTCGCGCCTCGCCTATTCGCGCAACGCCGACTACGTGCCGCGCCAGGGCAATGCCTCGATGACGGCGGGCGGCAAGGTCGCGCATTTCGACCGCGTCGAGTGGCACATCATGCCCGACCCGGCGACCGCCTCCGCCGCGCTGCAATCGGGCGAGATCGACTGGTGGGAGCAGCCGACGGCGGACCTCTTCCCGCTCTTCCTGCGCGGCGCCGCCGCGCGCAACGTGCGTGTGGACATCATCAATGGCACGGGGCTGATCGGCATCTTCCGCCCGAACCACCTGACGGCGCCCTTCAACAACCCGGCGGTGCGCCGCGCGGTGCTGACCGCGATCAACCAGACCGACTTCATGACGGCGGTGATCGGCACCTCGGGCATCGAGGGGCGGCCTGATCTGCGGCGCGAGGGCATCGGCTATTTCGCGCCGGAAAGCCCGTCGGCCAGCAATGTCAGCATGGAGCGCATGCGCAAGAGCGTGGATGCGGCGCGCGCGGAACTCCAGGCGGCGGGCGCGATCGGCCAGCGCCTCGTGCTGCTGAACGCGACCGACCTCTCCTCCATCAACGCGGCGACGCTGGTGGGGGCGGACCTGTTCCGCCGGATGGGCTTCAACGTGGATCTGGTGAGCACGGATTGGGGCACGCTGGTGGCCCGCCGCGCCAGCCGCAACCCGCTGGAGCAGGGCGGCTGGTCGGGCTTCTTCACCTTCTGGTCGGGCGTGGACCACTGGAACCCGGCGAACCACGCCTCGATCCGCGGCAATGGCGAGAATGCCTGGCCCGGCTGGCCGACGATCCCCGCGATCGAGGCGCAGCGCGACGCCTGGTTCAACGCGCCGAACGAGGCGGCGGAGAAGGCGGCCACGGCCGAGATGCAGCGCATCGCCTTCGACGAGGTGCCCTATGTGCCGACCGGCATGTACTACCAGCCGACGGCGATCCGCCGGAACCTGACCGGCCTGCTGAAGGGCCAGCCGCCGCTCTTCTGGAACATCCGGCGCGCATGAGTGTGGGGCGGCACCCGGCCCTGACGCCGGGTGCCGCCGCCTTCTTCGAATTAGTCCAGAAACCGCTTCATGGCCTCGCTGTAGGGCGCTTCGCGCGTCCAGCGGGCCATGGCGCCCTTCTCCGGCAGGCCGGTGAGTTGGCCTGGCTGCACCCCCTCCCGCAGCGCCTTCAGCGTCGCATGGATCGCCTGGGCCGCCGCCTGGCTCGGCGCATGGCCTTGCAGCGCGATCCGCACGCCGCGGCTGGCGAGATAATCCTTGTCGGTGATCTCGGGGCTGAGCGTGCCGAGGATGAGGGGCTGCTTCACCACCTCGGCCGCCGCATCCAGTTCGGCGCGGGTGGTCACGCCCGTCAGGAAGATGCCGTCGGTGCCGCAGTCATTATAGGCCTTGATGCGGGCGAGGCAGTCGTCGCGGCTGGTGACGTTCATCGCCCCCGTGCGGGCGAAGATGCAGAGGCTCGCATCCACGCGGGCGGCGACGGCGGCGCGCATCTTGCCCACGCCTTCCTCGATCGGGATGAGCCGCGGCTGGGGCGCGCCGAAGGGGCGGGGCAGTTCCGTGTCCTCGATGGACATGGCGGCGATGCCGGCCACCTCCAGCTCCTCCACCGTGCGCTGCACGTTGAGCGCATTGCCGTAGCCATGGTCGGCATCCACGACCAGCGGCAGGGTGCCGGCGCGGGTGATGCGCCGCGCCTGGGTCGCGAATTCCGTCAGCGTGATCAGGATGTGGTCCGGCGCGCCCAGGATGGCGAGCGAGGCGGTGGAGCCCGCGAACATGCCGAGCTCGAAGCCCAGCTCCTCGGCGATGCGGGCCGAAAGCGGATCATGCACGGAGGCGGGATGGATGCAGGCCGCGCCCTCAAGAATGGCGCGGGCGCGGAGGCGGCGTTCGGTGGCGTTCATCAGGACTTCCCTCTGTTGCGCGGATTGTCGCGCCGGATGCGCCGAAGCGGGAGAGGGGGGGTTCCGAATTCATCCGCACAAGCTAGGTTTGCGCCAAAGGCGGAGAGCAAAACCATGCGCAATTTCGAGGAACGCTATCAGGTCCTGCACGAATTCGTGAAGGCCGCGAAGATCAAGCTGAACCACAATGTCTGGGACTATCTGGTGGGCGGCACCGAGACGGAAACCACGCTCGCGCGCAACCGCATGGCGATCGACACGGCGGCGCTGCGGCCGCGCGTGCTGAACGACGTGTCGAAGGTGGATGCCGGCGTGGATTTCTTCGGCCACCGCATCCGCCTGCCGGTCTTCTGCGCGCCGGTCGGTTCGCTGGAGAGCTTCGAGCCGGGCGGCGGCGTTTCCGTCGCGAAGGGCGCCGGCGCCTTCGGCATTCCCTACATGCTGTCGAGCGTGAGTCAGCCGGGGCTGGAAGCCTGCGCCGAGGCGTCGAAGGGCCCCAAGGTGTTCCAGCTTTACGTGCGCGGCGACGACGCCTTCGTGGATGACTATGTCCGCCGCGTGGTGGACAGCGGCTATGACGCCTTCTGCATGACGGTGGACACGGCGCATTACTCGCGCCGCGAGCGCGACATCGCCAAGCGCTTCGTGAAGACCTGGCGTGCCGCGAACACCGGCATGGACCATCAGGCGGCGCTCTCCTGGCGCGAGGTCGCGCGCTTCAAGGAGAAGCACAAGATCCCGCTGATCCTGAAGGGCATCGGCACGGGCGAGGATGCGGCCATCGCCTGCGAGCATGGGGTGGATGTGATCTATGTCTCCAACCATGGCGGGCGGCAGCTCGATGGCGGGCGTGGCTCGCTCGACGTGCTGCCCGAGGTGGTGGAGGCCGTTGCCGGCCGCGCGAAGATCATGGTGGATGGCAGCTTCAGCCGCGGCACGGATATCGTGAAGGCGGTGGCGCTGGGGGCCGACTGGGTCGGCCTCGGCCGCCTCTATCTCTATGGCCTGGCCGCCGAAGGCGCCGATGGGATCGAGCGCCTGCTCGAGATCCTGGAGGATGAGGTGATCAAGGCGCTCGGCCTGACGGGCGTGAACAATTTCGGCCAGCTCACGCGCGGCCATGTGCATCTGGGCGCGCCGCCGGTGGTCTTCCCGAATGTGCACAGCGCCTTCCCGCTGCTGAAGGAAGGCTATTGAGAGCGGGGGCGCGCGGCGGTCTCGTCGCGCGCCCGCGCCGGGTTCAGCGTGCTTCCATGCCGCGCCGCGTGGCGACGATCTCGCTCGTCACGCAGATGTCGATGCGCATCAGCTCCGCCGTGTCGCCATTGGCCCAGACGATCTTGAAGTCATTGGCGCCGGCGTTGCGCGCGCGGAAGCGCATGCTCTGCCCGTTGACCAGGACGTTGCTGCCGAGCTGGTCCACGCCCCAGCTGCGCTGGGCGCTGCTGCCGAAGTAGAATTCCTGCACCGTCGCGCCCGAGCGGTTCACCAGGGTGAAGCTGGTGTCGCATTGGGCGCTGGCCGCGCCGGCGAAGCCTGAGGTGAGGAGGGCGGCGAGAAGGAAGCGACGCAGGGCCATGTTCTTTTCCGTTGTTGTGGACGTGAAAACAGCCCGAATTCTCAGTGCGTGAAGCGGTAGGTCAACGGAATTTACGATTTATTGAATGAATGTAACCGCAACTCAGCGCAGCCGCCCATAACCCCCGAACTGGGCCGTGACCGCCGCCATCTCGGCGGGCGTCAGCAGCACGGGCTCCAGCCGTGCCGCCAGCAGGTCCAGGTATTCGCCGGCCATGTTCTCCACTTCGCGCGCCAGGGTCTCGGCCGCGGCCAGCGAGCTGCCCAGCGCCACCACGCCGTGATTGGCCAGCAGGCAGGCGCGGCGCCCCTCCAGCGCGGGAATCGCGGAGAGCGCCAGCTCCGCCGTGCCGAAGGTGGCATAGGCGGCGCAGCGGATGTCCTCGCCGCCGGCCAGCGCGATCATGTAGTGGAAGGGCGGCAGGCCGCGCCGCGCGCAGGAGAGCGCGGTGGCGCGCGGGCTGTGCGTGTGGACGATGGCCTGGGCTTCGGGCCGCGCCCCGTAGATCTCGGCATGCAGGCGCCATTCGGAGGAGGGGCGGCGCATGCCCGCCAGCACGCCGCCATCCAGCGCCACATCCACGAGGTCGTCCTCGGCCAGTGCCGCATAGGGCAGGCCCGAGGGGGTGATGCGGAAGCCGCCTTCGATGCGTGTCGAGACATTGCCGGACTTGCTCGGCATGAAGCCCAGCGCGTCGAGGCGCCGGGCCGTCTCGATGATGGTCACGGCGCCTCGCGCAGGGCGCGCGCGGCAAGTGCGGCGGGCCGGTTGAAGCAGCGGTCGAGCCAGGCCTTCACGCGGGTGTGCCCGCCCAGGTCGAACCTGTTCGCCCAGGCGCCGTAGAGCACGCCGGCCAGGTTGCAGTCGGCGATGGTGAAGGTCTCGCCCAGCAGCCAGGGATGGGCGCCGAGCTGGCCTTCCAGCACGTCGAGCCGCGCGTTGAGCCCGGCGGCGCCGGCCGCGGCCTGGCCCGGGTCGCGCTCCTCGGGCGGGCGGATATAGGTGTTGTAGGCCCATTGCATCGCCGCCGGCTCGGCCTCGGTCGCGGCCCAGAGCGTCCATTGCAGGGCGCGGCTCGCATCGTCGCCCTTGGGCATGAGCGGCGCGCCGGCCTTGGCGGCCAGGTGCAGGTTGATGGCCAGGCTCTCGAAGAGCACGAGCGCGCCATCCTCCATCGCCGGGATCTTGCCGTTCGGGTTCACCTTGAGATGCTCGGGCGATTTGATGCCGGGGCCGAAGCCGATGGGGAGGATCTCATAGGCGAGGCCCGCCTCCTCGGCGGCCCAGATGCAGCGGAAGGCGCGCGACTTGGGCGTGCCATGGATGCGGATCATGACTTCGAACCTTGCAGTTTGGCGGCGATGGATTTGGCGTGTTCGACGGTGCTGCGCTGGAAGCGCACCAGCAGCGCCGCCCAGATGATGAGCAGCAGCAGCCCCCAGAGGAAGCCGTAATGCGTCAGCGCCATGGCGGCGCAGACCACCCAGCCGAGCGAGAGCACCATGCCCTGCCGCAGGAGGGAAATGAGGCTCATGCGCGGAGCTTCATGACTTGCGGCGCGCGTCCAGGCTCCAGGGGCCGGGGCCGGCGAAGACGAGATAGAGGAAGAGGAAGCAGAAGAGGATCGCCGCATCGCCGCCATTGCTGGTCGGCCAGAAGCTGCGCGGCGCATGGGCGATGAAATAGGCGAAGGCCATCAGCCCCGACATCACGAAGGCGACCGGCCGCGTGAAGAGGCCGATGATGAGCAGCGCGCCGCCGATCACCTCGAGCGTCGCGGCCGCCCCCAGCATGGAGAAGAGCTCGGGCGCGGGGCGGGGGGAGGGCGGGAAGCCGATCAGCTTCTGCGGCCCGTGCAGGAAGAAGAGCAGCCCCGCCACGATCCGCAGGATGCTCAGCATGTAGGGGGTGAAACGGTCGAGCATCACGGCGTCTCCTCGGCATCCACCACCCGCTGCGCATGCAGGCGGAGATTGCCGCAATTGTTGCAGACCAGCGCATAGACCGGGACATGCGGCGGCGCGGAGGGGATGGTGCCGGCCTCGTCGATCATCGGCAGCGTGACCGACCAGCCCGGCCCGCCCACCAGCGTCCAGGCATTCTGCCCGCAGGCGGAGCAAGGCCCCTGCGCGCCGCGCTTGGGCAGGAAGGCGTTGATCTTCTCCGCGTCGCTGCGTGCGTCGGTCTTGGCATCGGCCATGCGCTACATCCCTCCGGGATAATTGGGGCCGCCACCCCCCTCGGGCGTCTTCCAGTCGATGTTCTGCGACGGGTCCTTGATGTCGCAGGTTTTGCAATGGACGCAATTCTGCGCGTTGATGACAAGCGCGGGCTTGCCCTCCTCGATGCCGACCGCCTCATAGACGCCGGCCGGGCAGTAGCGGCTCTCCGGGCTCGCATAGCGTTCCCAGTTCTCGCCCAGCCACTTGGACGGGTCGCGCAGCACGAGATGCGCGGGCTGGTTCTCCTCGTGGTTCGTGTTCGAGAGGAACACCGAGGAGAGGCGGTCGAAGCTCAGCACCCCATCGGGCTTGGGGTAGGCGATGCGCGGCGCATCAGCCGCGGCCTTGAGCTGGCTGTGGTCATGATGGTGGCCCATGGTCCAGGGCGCCTTGCCCTTGAAGACGTAGGTGTCGAGCGCCGCATTCACCATGCCGCCCCAGAAGCCGAACTTGGCGAAGCCCGGGCGGATGTTCCGCACCCCCTCCAGCTCGGACCAGAGCCAGGATTGCCGCAGCAGGCCCGGATAGGCCTCGATCCCCTCGCCCGCGATGGCCTCCGCCGCCACCATGCCGGACTTCATGGCGAGGTGTGTGCCCTTGATCTTGGGCACGTTGAGGAAGCCCGCCGTGTCGCCGATCAGCGCGCCGCCCGGGAAGGTGAGCTTCGGGATGGACTGGAAGCCGCCCTCGTTCAGCGCGCGCGCGCCGTAGGAGATGCGCTTGCCGCCGGCCAGCATGGGGGCGACCGCCGGATGGTGCTTGAAGCGCTGGAACTCCTCGAAGGGGGAGAGCCAGGGGTTGGGGTAGTCGAGGCCCACGACGAAGCCCACGCTCACCAGGTTCTCGCCGAACATGTAGAGCCAGGAGCCGCCATAGGTGTCGGTGGACAGCGGCCAGCCGGCGCTGTGCCAGATCAGGCCGGGCTTGTGGTTCTCCTTCGGGATTTCCCACAGCTCCTTGATGCCGATCGCGTAGGTCTGCGGATCGCATTCGGCGCGGAGGTTGAAGGTGTCGAAGAGCTTCTTGGTCAGGCTGCCGCGGCAGCCCTCGGCGAAGAGCGTGGTGGTGGCGCGCAGCTCCATCCCAGGCTGGTAGTCGGCACCCTTGGTGCCATCCTTCACGATGCCCATGACGCCGGCGACGACGCCCTTCACCACCCCATCCTCGATGATGGTCTCCGACGCCGCGAAGCCCGGATAGATCTCGACGCCCAGCGCCTCGGCCTTGGCACCCAGCCAGCGGGCCACATTGCCGAGGGAGACGATGTAGTTGCCCTCATTGTGCATCTGCGGGGGCGTCGGCAGCTTGAAGGCCTTGGTCTCCGTCAGCAGCATGAAGCGGTCCTCGCCGGCGGGCGTGGCCAGCGCCGGCGGGTCCTCGCGCCAGTCGGGCAGGAGCTCGTCCAGCGCGCGGGGTTCGAGCACGGCGCCCGAGAGGATATGCGCGCCGACCTCGCCGCCCTTCTCGACCACGCAGACGCTCATCTCGGGGTTGAGCTGCTTCAGGCGGATCGCGGCGGCGAGGCCCGCCGGACCCGCGCCGATGATCAGCACATCGAATTCCATCGCTTCGCGTTCTTCGCTCATCCCGACCACCCTTCGCGGCAAATTCCGTGGGGGGCGAACCTAGACGAACCGCCGGTTTCGCGGAACCCGCATGACACGGTAGAAGGAGGCCATGGCGAACCCTTCCGAGCATCTCGCGCTGCTGGCCGCCCTGCGGTGGCAGATCGCCATGGGCGCCGACGAGGCGATCCTGGAGACGGCGGCCCCCCGCGCGCGCAAGCCGGCCGCGCTCCAGCCGGAACGGCCCGCGGCCGCCCCGGAGGCAACGCCGCGCGCCGCCGCGCCCCGCAAGGCGACCCCGCATGGCGAAGCCGCGGCCGCGCTGGCCGGGACGGCCAACACGCTCGAGGAACTGCGCGAGGCGATGGCCGGCTTCACCGGCAGCCCGCTCCGCGAGACCGCGACGAACCTGGTCTTCAGCGATGGCGTGCCGGGAGCGCCGGTCATGGTGATCGGCGAGGCGCCGGGCGCGGAGGAGGACCGGCAGGGCAAGCCCTTCGTCGGCGCCTCGGGCCAGCTGCTGGATCGCATGTTCGCGAGCGTCGGCCTCAGCCGTGCCGAGAGCCTCTACATCACCAACATCCTGCCTTTCCGCCCGCCCGGAAACCGCACGCCGACGGATGCGGAAATCGCGCTCTTCCTGCCCTTCGTGCTGCGTCATGTGGCGCTCGCGAAGCCGCGCCTCCTCGTGCTGGCGGGCGGCGTCGCGGCGAAGGGCGTTCTTCAATCGCGGGAGGGGATCACCCGCCTGCGCGGTCGCTGGCACCAAGTATCAATACTTGGCGGCGAAGTATTGATGGCATTGCCAACCCTCCATCCCGCCTATCTCCTTCGCAACCCTATCGCCAAGCGTGATGCCTGGGCCGATCTGCTGATGTTGCGGCGCGCCATGAATGATGGCGGCATTGGGGCACAGGAAAAACCTTAACGTCAGGATTGCCACCCGCGTGACCGATTAAGGACGGCTCGGAAAATCAACACTTGCTTTGCCAGCGAAGCCTGGGTTAGGGGAGCCGCGTCATGCGAGCGCTGCGCCCCATGGCCCGCACCTTGCCCGGCGTTATTGCCGGCCTTCTCTGCCTCGGCGCCGGGTTCAGCCCGGCCACCGCCCAGCGGGCCCAAGACCAGACCGCCCCTTTCCAGGTGCGGACACGAACGCCCCCCGGCCCAGCCGTGGCTCCGGGCCTGCCCCAGCCCATGGGGCAGGCCGATGCCGCGCGGATGCGCCGCGCCTTCGAGGCACAGGCGAGTGGCGACATCGCCACCGCCATCCGCGAGGCGGAGGGCCTGGATGACCGCCGCCTGATGGGCCATCTGCTGGCCGACCGCTATCATCGCGGCGAGCCCGGCCTCAACGAACTCCAGGCCTGGCTCGCCGATTTCGCCGACCTGCCCGACGCTCCGCTGTTGCATGAGGCGCTGCTCCGCCTCCTCCCGCGCGGCGCCGCCGCCCCGCCCCCGCCCAGCCAGCCCGACACCATGGCGGATCTCCTCCCCGAGGATCGCGCCCCGGCCGAAACCAGCTTTACCCGCGATGCCGCCCTGGAACGTGCCGTCCAGGCGCGCATCAATGACGGCAACCTTGATGCGGCGCTGGCCCTGATCCATGCCCGGCGCGGCCTTTCCAACACCTATCTCGGCCAACTCAAGGCCGAGATGGCGCAATCCCTCTTCCGCCAGGGTCGCGACGCCGAGGCCTGGACCATCGCGCAGGAGGGGATGCGCCTCGCGCCCCAGAATGCGCTGGTGGCCTATCAGGCCGGGCTCTCGGCCTGGGGCATGCAGAATTACGAGAGCGCCTACCACGCCTTCGAGCGCGCGGCCCGCAACGAGCAGGCGCCGCCCACCCTGCGCGCCGCGGCCGCCTTCTGGACCGCCCGCGCCGCCGTCCGTGCCCGCCGGCCCGCCCAGTACGTGCCCTGGATGCTCCAGGCGGCGCAGGAGCCGCGCACCTTCCATGGCATGATCGCCCGCCGCAGCCTGGGCCTGCCGCCCGGCCTGGTCTGGGAGCGCGACGTGGCCAACGAGGCCCGCGCCCAGGGCTTGGCCGAGACGGCCGGCGGCTGGCGCGCGCTGGCGCTGCTGCAGATCGGGCAGCGCGACCGCGCCGAGGCGGAACTGCGCCTGTTGCAGCGCCGCACCCGCAACAACCCGGCGGTGACGCAGGGCATCCTCGCCGTCGCGCAGCAGGCCAATATGCCGGGCCCGGCGGCCCAGGTGGCGACGGCGGCGCAGCTTGAGGATGGCCGGGCGCGGGATGGCGCCCGCTTTCCTCTGCCCGTCCTGCTGCCCAATGGCGGGTTCCGCATGGACCCCTCACTGCTCTACGCGTTGGCGCTGCAGGAAAGCCGCTTCGATTCCAGCGCCGTCAGCCGGGCCGGGGCGCGCGGCATCATGCAGCTCATGCCCGCCACGGCCAGCTATGTGGCCAACGATCCCTCGCTCCGGGGCGAGGCGGTGGAGCGCCTGCATGATCCGGGCCTGAGCCTCGAGCTCGGCCAGCGCTATATGCATTACCTGGCCCGGCACGAGGCGGTGCGGGGCGATCTGATCCGGCTGCTCGCCGCCTACAATGCGGGGCCGGGCAATCTCAACCGCTGGCTGCCGGCCGCGCAGCGCCGGGCCGACCCGCTGCTCTTCATCGAGAGCATCCCGGTTCACGAAACCCGCAGCTTCGTCACCCGCGTCCTGACCTTCAGCTGGATCTACGCCCACCGCCTGGGCCTGCCGACTCCCTCGCTCGACCAGATCGCGGGCGGCGGCTTCCCGGCCTTCGCGAGCGTGGAGGAGGTCACGGCCATGTTGCGCATGACCTCCGCCCGGTCCAATTGATCGGCATGCCGATCGACCCAAACCGCACCTTCCTGCCCGTGAACATCGCCGTGCTGACGGTGAGCGACACGCGCGACCTGAGCACCGACCGTTCGGGCGAGACCCTGCAATCGCGCATCGAGGCTGCGGGCCATCGCTGCATCGCGCGCGAGATCCTGCGCGACGAGGCCGACCTGATCGAGGCGCAGCTGCGCGCCTGGATCGCCGACCCGATGGTGGATTGCGTGATCACGACGGGTGGGACCGGCATCACCGGCCGCGACGTGACGCCGGAGGCCTTCAAGCGCGTCATGGAGAAGGAGATCGAGGGCTTCGGCGAGCTGTTCCGCATGCTGAGCTACCAGAAGATCGGTACCTCCACGATGCAGTCCCGCGCGCTGGGTGGCGTGGCGCACGGCACCTACATGTTCGCCCTGCCGGGCAGCACCGGCGCCTGCAAGGACGCCTGGGACGACATCCTGATCTGGCAGCTCGATGCGCGGCACCGTCCGTGCAATCTGGTCGAACTCATGCCGCGGCTGATGGAGAAGTAGTCCGAGCCCGATCGCCCTGGCGCCTGCGCTGGGGCGTGAATCGGTCTCGCAGATGCATTCTACCGCCGCTGCGGGCCCAATTCGTTCAGCTGGATGTTCTGCGCGGCCAGGTCGGCCGCCATGCTGTCCGGCGCGATCTGGATGGCGCGTTGCCAGTCGTTGCGGGCCCCCGTCACGTCGCCGCGCAGCTGGCGCAGGATGCCGCGCTCCAGCAGCGCCTCGGGGTTGTCGGGCGTCAGCACCAGGGCGCGCTCCACTGCCACGAAGGCCTGGTCCACGCGCTCCAGGTGGCGCAGGGCCGCCGCGCGCAGCACCCAGGCCTCGGCGCGCTCGGGCTCCAGCGCCAGGGCGGAATCGAGATCCTCGATGGATTCGCGGTAGCGCTGCATCGAGGCCAGCACGACGGAGCGGTCCACCAGCAGTTCCACATCCTGCGGCGCCAGCGTCAGCGCGATGGTGACGGCGGCGAAGGCGCGGTTCGGGTCGCCCGCCATCATCCAGGCCTGCGAGGCCTGGCCGAACACCGCCGCGCGCGCGAGGCCGCCCGCGCGGCTCGCCGCCCCCAGCCGCTCCAGCCGTTCGGCCGCGCGGTCGGGCTCACCCAGGCCGAGCAGGGCGAGGGCGATGCAATGCCGCGCGCCATCGCCGCCGCCCGTCGCGTCCCAGGCCTGGGCGAAGCGCATCGCCTCCTCCGGGTCATCGCGCAGGAGGGAGAGGCAGCGGTCGTAATCCGCGCCGTCGGCCAGGCGCGGCATTTCGGGCGGCAGGGGCAGGTTGTCGGGCAGGGTGAGCGTGGCGGCCGGGCCGGCGCCCACGGGCTGCGGCGCGGGTTCGCGCATCCAATAGGCGCCGCCGCCCACGCCCGCGGCCACCACGACGCCCAGCCCGATCAGAATAAGTTTCCGCACGCGGCCAACCTACAGCAAAGGGCGAGGCGAGGGAATCGCCGAGCGGCGCGGAGCAGGGCATGTGCCGCCGCCACGCGAACGGGGGCTGCCCGTCGCATCAGGGAGCGGATTCGACGCCATGCCCTTCTATGGCGCATTTTGGGACGGGCGACCATGCGCCCTATAAGGGGAGGCGCGTCGCGCCAGGAAGCAAAGGTCACACAGTCCGGATGAACGGCCTCAAACCCGTATTGGCCCGCCTCGCCGCGGGGGAACGCCTGGCCGAGAGCGAGGCCGAGGCCGCCTTCGGCATCATCATGGCGGGCGAGGCGACCCCCGCGCAGATCGCGGGCATGCTCATGGCCATGCGCGTGCGCGGCGAGACGGTGGCCGAGATGACCGGCGCTGTGCGCGCCATGCGCGCCCGGATGATCCCGGTGGAGGTGCCCGACGACGCCATGGATGTGGTCGGCACCGGGGGCGATTCCTCCGGCAGCCTGAACATCTCGACCACGGCCGCCATGGTGGTGGCGGGCGCGGGCGTGCCGGTGGCGAAGCATGGCAACCGCGCGCTCTCCTCGAAATCGGGCGCGGCCGATGCGTTGGGCGCGCTGGGCGTGAACCTGGATGTGCCGCTGGAGCGCCTGCCGGAGGTGATCCGCGACGCCGGCATGGTCTTCCTGCTGGCGCCGCGCCATCACGCCGCGCTGCGCCATGCGGGCGGCGCCCGCGTCGAGCTCGGCACGCGCACCATCTTCAACCTGCTGGGGCCGCTGGCGAATCCGGGGCGGGTGAAGCGGCAGATGACCGGCGCCTTCTCGGCCGAGTGGCTGCAGCCGATGGCCGATGCGCTGGGCCGCCTGGGCACCGAGGTGGCCTGGGTGGTGCATGGCCAGGGCATGGATGAGCTGGCGATTTCCGGCCCCTCGGAGGTGGTGGAGCTCTCGGGCGGCAAGACGCGCCGCTTCACCGTTACCCCCGAGGATGCCGGCCTGCCCGACTGGCCGATCGAGGCGATCAAGGGCGGCGAGCCGGCGGAGAACGCGGCCGCGCTGGTGGCATTGCTGGAGGGCCAGCGCGGCGCCTACCGGGACATGGTGCTGCTCAATGCCGCCGCCGCGCTGGTGGTGGCCGGCCGCGCGCATGATCTGCGCTCCGGCGCCGCGCTCGCCGCCGAGAGCATTGACAGCGGGCGCGCTCTGGATGTTCTCCTCCGTCTCCGCCGTGCGACCTCCGAGGCTCTTCCCGAATGACTGTTGATGTGATCCCCGATGCGGGGCTCTCCGATACCCTGGCGCGCATCCTGCGCGACAAGGCGGAGGAGGTCGCGGCCAGCATGGCCACGACCTCGCTCGCCGAGATGGAGAAGCGCGCGCTCGACCAGCCGCGCCCGCGCGACTTCACCGGCGCGCTCTGCGCCCGCATCGGCGAGGGCCGCACCGGCCTGATCGCCGAGATCAAGCGCGCCTCCCCCTCCGGCGGCCTGATCCGCGACCCCTTCGAGCCCGCGGCGCTCGCCCAGGCCTATGAGAGCGCGGGTGCCGCCTGCCTGTCCGTGCTGACGGATGCCAAGTGGTTCCAGGGCCGCCCGGAGGACCTGATCGCGGCGCGCGCCGCCTGCCAGCTGCCCGTGCTGCGCAAGGATTTCATGATCCATCCCTTCCAGGTCTTCGAGGCCCGGGCCATGGGCGCGGATGCGATCCTCCTCATCATGGCGGCGCTGAGCGACGACCAGGCGCATGAGCTGGAGGACATCGCCCGCAGCCTCGACATGGCGGTGCTGGCGGAAGTCCATGACGCGCGCGAGATGGAGCGCGCGCTCGGCCTGCAGACGCGCCTGATCGGCGTGAACAACCGCAACCTGAAGACCCTGGTGACCGACCTCGCGACCAGCGAGGCGCTCATCCCCATGGTCCCGGCCGACCGCATCCCGGTCGCCGAGAGCGGCCTGCGTACGCCGGCCGATCTCCGCCGCATGGCCGCCGCCGGCGCCTATTGCGTGCTGGTGGGTGAGCACCTGATGCGCCAGCCGGACGTGGCGGAAGCGACGCGCGCCTTGCTCGGGCCGTGACCCGCAACACGCACGCTCGCCCGGAGAATCCGGCCGCGACGGCGGCCGGCGCCGCCCGACCGACCTTTCAACCTGGCGCAAGCGCCGCGCGGCGAAGGCAAGGCGGCAGGGCCGCCGCCCGCCGTTTGAGGGCATAAAAATGTCTTCGTTAACCCATTTCGACGAAGCCGGCCGCGCCGCCATGGTGGATGTGGCCGGAAAGCCGGAGACGGAGCGCCTCGCCATCGCGCGCGGCCGCATCGTCATGGCGCCCGAGACGCTGGCGCTGATCGCCGAGGGCAAGGCGGGCAAGGGTGACGTGCTGGGCGTCGCGCGGCTGGCCGGCATCATGGCGGCGAAGAAGACCAGCGACCTGATCCCGCTGTGCCACCCGCTCATGCTCACCAAGGTCCGCGTGGACCTGACCATCGCCGGGCCGGACACGGTCGAGATCGAGGCGCAGGTCAGCGTCACCGGCCGCACCGGCGTGGAGATGGAGGCGCTGACCGCCGTCAGCGTCGCCGCACTCACCGTCTATGACATGGTGAAGGCGGTGGATCGCGGCATGCGGATCGAGGGCATCCACCTGGCGCTGAAGGAGGGCGGCAAGTCGGGCCGCTTCGAAGCAGCGCCGTGATCCCGCTCGAGGAAGCCCGCCAGCGCATCCTCTCGGCCATCCGGCCCACGGGGCCGGAGACGGTGCCGCTCGCCGCCGGCTGGAACCGCGTGCTGGCGCGGCCCGTAGTGGCGCGCCTCACACAGCCGCCCGCCGATGTCTCGGCCATGGACGGCTATGCGGTGCGCGCGGCCGATGCGGTGACGGGCGCCACGCTCACCGTGACCGGCGCCGCGCCCGCGGGCCACCCCTTCGCGGGCGAGGTGGGGCCCGGCGAGGCGGTCCGCATCTTCACCGGCGGCTTCGTGCCGGCCGGCGCCGACGCCATCCTGATCCAGGAGGACGCCAAGGCCGAAGGGCCGCGCCTGACCGTGACCGAGGGGGTCGCCGCCGGCCGCTGGATCCGCCGCCGTGGCCTCGACTTCGCCGAGGGCGGCGAATTGCTGCCCGCCGGCCGCCGGCTGACGGCGCGCGACATCGGCCTCGCCGCCGCGGCCAACCATCCCTGGCTCACCGTGCATCGCCGTCCGCGCATCGCCATCCTCGCGACCGGCGATGAGATCGCGCTCCCGGGCGAGCCCTTGCCGGCGGGCGGCATCGTCAGTTCCAACGCGCATGCCCTGGCCGCCGTGATCGCCTCGGCCGGGGGCGAGGGCTGCATCCTGCCGATCGCGCCGGATGACGCGGGCAGCATCGCCGCACTTGCGGGCTCCGGCGGCTATGACCTGCTGGTGACGACGGGCGGCGCCAGCGTGGGCGAGCATGACCTGGTGCAGAAGGCGCTCGGCCAGGACGGCTTCGCGCTCGACTTCTGGAAGATCGCCATGCGGCCGGGCAAGCCGCTGATCTGGGGGCGGCTGGGTGCGATGCCGGTGCTGGGCCTGCCGGGCAATCCGGTCTCGGCGCTGGTCTGCGCCGTGGTCTTCCTGCTGCCCGGGCTGGCCCGCATGCAGGGCCTGCCCGATGCCGGGCCGCGGACCATCCAGGCCCTCGCGGGGCTGGACCTGGCGGAGAATGACAAGCGCGCCGACCACCTGCGCGCAAGCCTCACCCCCGGCCCGGAAGGCATGATGGTGGCGACCCCCGCCAGCCGGCAGGACAGCTCCATGCTGGCCGTGCTCGCCTCGGCCGACGGCCTGATCCTGCGCGCACCCTTCGCGCCGCCGCTGCCCAAGGGCGGCGTGGTGGACGTGATCCCGCTGGCGGCGCTGGGCGTCTAGACCGCGCTGTGTTCACATGCGTTCACGCCGCGCGTTCCAGCCGTTGCTGAGTGGATGATTCAGCGTTTCGGCGATTACGCCTCAACGCATCATACCCCAGGCGCGGCTCAGAGCGGGTAGTTCGAAAAGGCGCTGTAGAGGCCGAGATGGCCGAAGCCGTGCAGGTCCGCATTGCCGTCGCCATTGGTGTCGGCCACGTGGCGCGGAAAGATGTCGTCACTGCGCCAGCCGCCCGCCGCCGGCGCGGAGCCGAGCGCGGCCAGGCGCAACTCCGCCGCCTCGAAGCCGCCGCCGCCGCTGGCCAGCGCCACGAAGGCGCCGGCCCCGCCGAAGCCCACGATGTCGGCCCGGCCATCCCCATTCACATCGCCCAGCCGGCGCGGCGTCGCGTCATCCTGCGTCCAGCCGCCGGCCGAGGGGTTGGAGCCGAAGGCGCCGAGGCGCAGCGCCGCCGCGCCGAAACTCCCGCCGCCCAGCGCGAGCGAGACATAGGCGCCGGCCCCGCCGAAGCCGACGATATCGGCCATGCCATCGCCATTCACATCGGCGAGGCGGCGCGGCGCCGCATGGTCGCTGAGCCAGCCGCCATTGAGACCGAAGCCCCCGACCGCCAGCCGCGCCGCGCCGAAGGCGCCGCCGCCGGTCGCCAGCGAGACATAGACGCCCGCACTGCCGAAACCGAGGATGTCGGCCATGCCGTCGCCATTCACGTCCGCCAGGTGGCGCGGCGTGAGGTTGTCATTGGCCCAGCCGCCATTCACGCCGAAGCCCGTGACGGCGAGGCGCGCGGCGCCAAAGCCCCCCGCGCCATCCGCCAGCGAGACGACGACGCCGCCATGGGCGAAGCCCACGATATCGGCCCGCCCGTCGCCGTCCACATCGGCCAGTTGCCGCGGGGTCAGCGAATTATTCAGCCAGCCGCCATTCACCCCGAAGCCCTCCACCGCCAGCCGCGCCGGCCCGAAGGTGCCCCCGCCGGTGGCGAGCGAGACGACGACGCCGCCATGGGCGAAGCCCAAGATGTCGGCCATGCCGTCGCCATTCACATCGGCCAGGCGGCGCGGCGTCAGCTCGTTGCTGGCCCAGCTCCCCTGCGTGCCGAAGCCGGCCAGCCAGAGATTGGCGGATGTGAAGGGCGGGTCATTGTCCGCGATGATGCCGATGCCGACCGCATCGCCCAGGGTGGCGCCGCCGGTCACATTGAACAGTTCGATGGTGAGCCATTCGGTGCGCTCGTGGCTGGTGTCGTTGAACACCGGCACTTCGATGCGCCGGGACGCCTCGCCGATCCCGAAGAAGAGCGTCCCCGCCACGGCGCCGTAGTCCAGCCCGGCCAAGGCATTCCCGTCGTGGCTGCGGTAATCCACCGAGACCGCGAGCGCCGTCGAGACCCGGCTCACCGTGAAGCCCAGGATGGTGACGCCGAAATCGCCCTCGGTGAGGGTCACGTCATTGATGCGCAGCGATACGTCGGCGTAGCCGTAGATGTGGCGCGCGCCGGCGATGTCGTCCCATTGCGGGGTCGAGATGGCCGGGTTGTAGGCGGCGTTCATCAACTGGTTGGGGGTGGTCGTGTGGTTCAGCCCGATCGCGTGGCCGATCTCATGCGTCGCGACCGCGAGGAAGCTGTTCGGATTCCAGAAGTCCCGCTCGGAGCTGTCGAACACGATGTCGCCGCCCAGCGCGCTGAAACCGGGGGAATAGGCCTGGGCCAGCGTGTCGGAATCCCCGTCGATATAGCCAGCGGCGATGCGGATGGTTCCGACCGTGCCGCGCCCGACGGCGCCGCCGCCGTCGAAGACCTGCACGAAGTTGATGTTGGCGACCGCCGACCAGACGTTGAAGGCGCGGCTCAGCGTTGTGGCGTAGTCGAAGCCGAGGAAGCTGCCGAGCGCCACGCTCGCCCCGTAGTAGAAGCCGAAGGCGGTGGTGGAGACCCCGGCGCCCACGAGGCTCCAGGTGACGGTGCCGCCCGGCGTGCCGGCAGCCTGGGAAGCGCCCCATTTCGTGCCGAAGGTGCTGAAGGGGGAGGGACCGGCCGTCTCCTGCGCCACCTCGCGCGCGTGATCAGCGGGCACCTGCCAGGCGAATTCGTAGAAGCCTTCGAAATCCTCGGCTTCCTGCACTGCAACGTCGCTCAGGCCGTGGATCACGGCGGGGCACCTCCCTGAGGCCGCGCCCGGGAACCGCGTCGGTCATGTCGCGGCGCGGCCCTGGGCGGCGGCAGGAAGGTTCGGATGCGACTGCCGGTCGCCGCAAGTGAATTCAGGTCCGAGTCATGTTGGAAAAACTCAAATCAATCGGGACATCCCCGTCGTCCTGGTTCACTCCGGCAGCGGCGGTTGCTCGGCGGGGGGGCGCCAGGGGGCGAGGCGCCGCGGCGCGGCCGTGAGGATGCGGGTCGGCGGATCGAGGGAGAGAAGCGGGCTGTAATAGGGGTCGTTCACCAGCTGCTCCCCCCAGCGGGCGCGCATGGTGGCGCGCTCGGTCAGCCAGCGCGCCTTGTGCGTGGGCGACATGTCGTCGCCGCGCGTGGCGCTCTCCTTGTGCAGCAGCTCCGCCTGGGGCGTGACGAGGTTCTGCAGGCCCGAGGCGCGCAGCTTCAGGCAGAGATCCACGTCGTTATACGCGACGCGCAACCCCTCCTCGTCGAAGCCGCCCACCGCCAGGAAGGCCTCGCGCCGGACGGCGAGGCAGGCGGCGGTCACCGCCGAGACGCGCCGCGTCAGGCGCAGCAGGTCATAGGGGCCGTGGCTCTTCTCCGGCGTGTGCAGCATGTCGTGCCCCGCGATGCCGGCGAGGCCCAGCACCGTTCCCGAATGCTGCACGCGCAGGCTCGGGAAGAGGAGGCGCGCGCCGACGGCGCCGATCTCCGGCCGCACCGCATGGCTCACCATCTCGCGCAGCCAGCCGTCGTGGCGCACCTCGGTGTCGTTGTTGAGGAGGAGCAGGATCTCGCCCTTCGCCGCGCGCGCGGCGCGGTTGTTGATCACCGAGTAGTTGAAGGGCCCCGGGCAGGGCAGCACGGAAAAGCGCGGATCGCGCGACCATTCCTCGAAGCGGCGCAGCAGCGCCGGGTCGTCGCTGTCATTGTCGCAGACGATGATGTCGAAGGCCGGGTAGTCGGTGCGCTTCAGGAGGCCGTCGAGGCAGGCCTCCATCAGCGGCAGCCCGTTCCGCGTCGGGATGATGATGGTGACCTGCGGCGCGGGGTCTGGCAGAGGCCAGGTGGCGCGCGGCACGGGGCGGCCGCCGCCCGGCGGCTCCAGCGTGACGCGTTCGCCCGCCTCGGCGAGGATCAACGACACCCCGGGCAGGTCCAGCCCCTCGCGCCAGGCGGGCATGCGCCCCGCGGCGCGGTGCAGCAGGATGGCGGGGATGTGCCGGATCGCCGCCGGCCCGGCCTCGGCCAGCGCGGCGCGCGTTGCCGCCACCATCAGCGCATGGCCGCGCAGGTCGAGCAGCCCATGCCGCGCGAGCAGCCCCGTGTCATAGGCGACGGCCCGCCCCAGGGCGGGCTGCTGCAGCAGCAGGTCGGGGTCGAAGGCGGTCTTCAGCCAGGGCGCGCGGCGCCGGCCGCCGATCACCTGCGTGTCCTCATCGCCGAAGATGATCAGGGGCGCGGGCGCGGCCTCGGCGGCGATGGCGAACTCCGCCAGGGCGTGGCGCGGCAGCAGGTCCCCCGGCTCGAGATGCAGGACGAAGCGGCTGCGCAGCGCCTGGGCCGGCGTCAGCGCGCCGCCCTCCAGGACCTCGACCGGCACGCCGAGCTGGGCCGCGATGCTGGCGCGCGTTTCGGCCTCGGCGCGGGGCAGCGTCACCAGGAAGGACGCGGGGGCGGGGCCGAGCAGTGCCAGGATGGCGGCGTCATCGGCGGGCGTGCTGGCCTGCCAGCGCCTGAACCAGGTGGTGTATTCGGCCGCCTCCAGCCAGCGCACGAACTGACCGACCTGCGGCATGATGGGCTTGAGCGCCTTGAGCAGGGCCTTGCGGACCGCCGGCAGCCGGCGGACGGCACGGCGCAGCGGGTGAATGCGGGGTTCCTGATCAGGCGAGGCCATGGAGGGCTGCGACTTTCGGCAAAAGGTGGGGCCTGCAGGGCGCGGAACCTCTGCCGTTCCGCATGGGCCCTGTCAATCGAGCCGCGAGCGTCGCGATCAGGGGCCCATCATGGCGAGGTGCTCGCGGATCAGCGCGGCTTCCTCGGCCGGCATCAGCGCGGGCCATTCCTCCACCCCGGGCAGGCGGCCCGGATTGCGCCGGATGAGTTCGGTCTTGAGGTAGGGGAAACCCATGCGCGCCACCAGCACGCGCCAGAGGTGATGGCAGGGGTTGAGCGGATAGCGGGCGAAAGCCTCGGCGTTCTCGAAGCGTGGGCCGAGGCTCGCGCGCGTCGCGTCATCCACCAGGGCGGTCAGGCGCGCATAGCCGAAGAGGGCGGCGCAGCGCAGCCCAGCCGCGCGCGCGCGGCGCGAGAGGCCGATCTCGCCCTGCTGCACCACGCGCCATTTGCTCCGGCTGTCCCGGAAGGCGGCGAGATGGGCGGCGAGCAGGGTGACGGCGGCCTCGCCGCGCGCGAGCAGGGCATAGGATTGCAGGTGCGGCCCGCCGCCCTCGCTCTCGGTCATGCCGAACAGGCCATGGCCCCCCGCCCGCCAGGCCTCCACCAAAGGCGCCAGCGGCAGGAAAGGGCCGAGCACGCTGTCATTGGCCAGCAGCAGCTCCTCGGGCGTGCCGAACTCGGCGAGCGCGACCGCGGCCGCATCGCGCCAGCCGCCGAAGTCGCGCCCGACATTCTCGCGATGGATGCGCCGCCAGCATCGCGCACCGACCGCGGCCCAGTCGGCTTCCGGCGGCCGGTTCGGCGCGTTGGTCACGAAGACGAGGTCGAAGCCCGCCTCCCGCCAGAGCGCCAATTGCCGCAAGACCATCGGCGAGACCCGCCCATCGGGCGACCAATGCAGGTAGAGCGCCAGCGAGCGCCCCTGGCGCGGCGCCTCCCCGGCCGAGACCTCGCGCAGGCCGGCCTTGAGGGGGGCGATGCGGTCCAGCACGGCGGCCTGGGCGATCTCGAAGGCCACTTCGGCCGCGCGGCGCAGGAAGGTGAGCGGCGCGCGGGCGGCGAGGCCGTGCAGGATGCGCGGCGCGCCACCCTCCGGGTGCGCAAGCTCGCTGAGCGTGTAGGGGGGCATCAGCCGCCCCCCTGTTCGGGATGTGCGGGCGGCATCAGCCGCCCGCGTGCAGGGCGCGCAGCACGCGGTCCAGGCCGGCCTGCCAGCTGGGCAGGGTCACGCCGAAGGTCTCGGCCAGCTTCGTGCCGTCCATCCGCCCATCGGCCGGGCGCACCGCCTTCACCGGGTATTCGTGGGTGGCGATCGGGACGACGCGCGGCTGCGGGCCGCCATGGGGGGCGGCGCCGGCGAAGATCGCCTCGGCGAAGGCGTGCCAATGCGTGGCCTGCTCCGCCCGCGCGTGGAACACGCCACGATACTCCGGCCGCCAGCCGGTCTGCCGGATGCGCGCCAGAATGGCGGCGATGGCGTCCGCCAGGTCGGGGGCGGCCGTCGGGTGGCCATGCTGGTCCGCCACCACGCGCAGCTCGGGCCGCGTGGCGCCCACGGTCAGCATGGTGCGGACGAAGTTCTTGCCCACCGGGCTGAACACCCAGGCGGTGCGCAGCACGCTCGTCATCGGGTTGCCGGCGAGCGCCGCCCATTCGCCGGCCAGCTTGGTGCGGCCATAGGCGCCAAGCGGGTTGGGCCGGTCGCTCTCCAGATAGGGTGCACCCTTCATCCCGTCATAGACGTAGTCGGTGCTGATCTGGATCAGCGGGACGCCGGCCTCGGCGCAGAGCTTCGCGAGCAGCGCGGGGCCCAGCGCATTGGCGCGGAAGGCGCCGGCCTCGTCCTCCTCGGCCGCGTCCACCGCCGTCCAGGCGGCGCAGTTCACCACCGCCTCCGGCTTCAGCGCCGCGAAGGCAGCGACCACCGTCTCGGGCTTGTCGAACTCGAAATCCGGCTGGCCGACCAGCAGTGCCTCGAAGCCCTGGGCGGGCAGGCTGTCCGCCAGGCCCGTCGCCAGCTGCCCGCCCTGGCCGGTGACGAGGATGCGCCGCATCAGACCGAACCCGCGGGGAAGGGGGGCGGTATCTCGGCCAGGCGCGGCGCGTTGCGGTCCTTGTCGGAGAGGATCACGCCGCCCGGCAGCACCGGCCATTTGATCCCCAGCGCCGGATCGTCCCAGAGGATGCCCGCATCCGTCGCCCGGTCATACTCGGCATCCACCTTGTAGAGCACCTCGGTGTCGGGCTCGAGGGTCATGAAGCCATGCGCGAAGCCGCGCGGCACCCAGAGCTGCTGCCAGTTCTCGGCCGAGAGCTCGCAGGCCACATGCTGGCCATAGGTCGCGCTGTCCTGGCGGATATCCACCGCGATGTCGAGGATGCGCCCGCGCACCACGCGCACGAGCTTGCCCTGCGCCGTGGGCGGCCGCTGGAAATGCAGGCCGCGCACCACCCCCGCCTCGCGCGAGAGCGAGTGGTTGTCCTGCACGAAATCGGCCGTCAGCCCCGCGGCGGCCAGCGCGCTGCGCTTCCACACCTCGCTGAAGAAGCCGCGCGCGTCGCCGAAGCGATTGGGCTCGATCAGCAGCACATCGGGGATGGATTGCGGCGTGATCTTCATGCGTGGACGCCATCTGCGAGCTGCACGAGATATTGCCCATAGGCGGTCTTGCCCAGCGCCTTGCCACGGGCGCGCAGCTCATCGGCCGTCAGGAAACCTCGGCGGAAGCCGATCTCCTCCGGGCAGCCCACCACCAGGCCCTGCCGCTCCTGCACCGTCTGCACGAAGGTCGCCGCCTGGAGCAGGCTGGCCGGCGTGCCCGCATCGAGCCAGGCGCAGCCGCGGCCCAGCTGCTCGCAGGAGAGGTCGCCCGCCTGCATGTAGAGCAGGTTGAGGTCGGTGATCTCCAGCTCGCCGCGGGCCGAGGGCGTGACGCGCTTGGCCATCTCCACCACGCGACTGTCGTAGAAATAGACGCCGATGACGGCCCAGTCCGATTTCGGCTTGACCGGCTTCTCCTCGATGGAGATGACGCGGCCCGCGCCGTCGAACTCCGCCACGCCATAGCGCTCGGGGTCCGCCACGCGATAGCCGAAGACGGTCGCGCCACCCGCCTCGGCGCGGCCCTTCGCCGCGCGGAGCCGCTCGGACAGGCCCTCGCCGTAGATGATGTTGTCGCCGAGCGCCAGCGCGCAGGGCTGGCCCTGGATGAACGTCTCGCCGATCAGGAAGGCCTGGGCGAGACCATCGGGCGAGGGCTGCTCCGCATAGGAAAGCTTGATCCCGAAGGCCGAACCGTCGCCCAGCAGGCGCCGGAAGGCCGGCAGGTCCTGCGGGGTCGAGATCACCAGGATGTCCCGGATCCCCGCCAGCATGAGCGTGCCGAGCGGGTAATAGACCATCGGCTTGTCATAGACCGGCAGCAATTGCTTGGACGCCGCCAGCGTCATCGGATGCAGCCGCGTGCCGGAACCCCCGGCCAGGATGATGCCCTTCATGTCTTCATGCCCTCATGCGCCGGGCGCGCGCTCCGCGCGCTTGGCTCGAAACGCTGAAGCGTTTCGGCTCGGCTGTTCGTCTCGCATCCTCGGAGGGAGGATGCCATGGTCTCGATGGCTGCGCGGGCAGCCGGCGGCGTCACGACTTCACGCCGCCCAGCCGCGGAGCGGCGTCGGTCCCAAGCCGCGGAGCGGCGTCGGTCCCAAGCCGCTGGCCGGCATAGGCCTTCTCGCGGATCGGCCGCCACCAGGCCTCGTGGTCCAGGTACCAGCGGATGGTCTGCTCCAGGCCCGCCTCGAAGTCGTAGCGCGGCTTCCAGCCGAGCGCCGCCTCGGCGCCCGAGGGATCCATCGCGTAGCGGAAGTCATGGCCGGGCCGGTCGCGCACGAAGGTGATCAGCCGCTCGCGCGGGCCGGCGGGGTCAGGCCGCAGCCGATCCAGCGTCGCGCAGATCGCCTTCACCACCTCCAGGTTCGTGCGCTCCTGCCGGGGCCCGATGCAATAGGTCGCCCCTGGCTGGCCGTGCATCAGCGCCAGCACCAGCGCCTCGGCATGGTCCTCGACATGCAGCCAGTCGCGGATATTGGCGCCCTCGCCATAGACCGGCAGCGGCTTGCCCTCGAGCGCATTGAGCGTGACGAGCGGGATCAGCTTCTCCGGGAATTGCCAGGGCCCGTAATTGTTCGTCGTGTTCGAGACGAAGGAGGGGAAGCCATAGGTGTGGTTCCAGGCCCGCACCAGGTGATCGGAGGCCGCCTTGCTCGCGCTGTAGGGGCTGCGCGGGTCATAGGGCGTCTCGGGCGTGAAGGGCGGATCGCCGGGATAGAGGCTGCCGAAGACCTCGTCGGTCGAGACGTGGTGGAAACGGAACGCGGCCTTCGCGGCGCCTTCCAGCCCGTTCCAATATTCCCGTGCCGCCTCCAGCAGCACCTGCGTGCCGACCACATTGGTGCGGATGAACTCGGCCGGCCCGTCAATCGAGCGGTCCACATGGCTCTCGGCCGCCAGATGCATCACGGCCGTCGGCTTGTGCGTGGCGAAGGCGGCGCGCATCGCCTCCACGTCGCAGATATCGGCCTGCACATGGATGTGCCTCGCCTCGCCCGCATGCATGCCGAGCGCGGCCGGGCTCGCCGCATAGGTCATCTTGTCCACGTTGACGACCGTGGCGCCGGTGGTCGTCAGAAGGCGGCGGACGACGGCCGAGCCGATGAAGCCGTATCCGCCGGTGATGAGGAAGAGCAAGGTACCGCGTCTCCTGGAAAACCGAGGGGCCCTAACACAGGACCGGGGCCTGTCAATACGATGGCAGCGATGACGAACGGAAGCCTTCCTCGGCTTTCAGCCCGGGGGCCCTGCGTGTATAGCCGCCCGCATGGCCAGCCTTTCGCCCCGCTCCTTCGAACATGACGCCGCCCACCCCGAGCGCGGCGCCCGTGCCCGCGCCGACCTGCTGGAGGGCTTCCAGCGGTGGCGCCTCGCCTGGGTGCTGGCCCGGACGGACATCACCCACCGCTACCGCGGCTCGGTGCTGGGCCCGCTCTGGGTGACGATCTCGACGGCGGTGATGCTGATCGCGCTCGGCTTCCTCTATGCCAAGCTCTTCCAGCTCGAGGTCGGGGTCTACCTGCCCTGGCTCGCTGTCAGCCTGATCATCTGGGCCATGATCGGCCAGGCCGTGACCGAGGCCTGCACCACCATCACCTCGGCCGAGGGCATCGTCCGCCAGATGCCCTTGCCCTATTCGGTGCATGCGCTGAGGACGGTGTTCCGCAACGCGGTGGTGGCCGCGCACAACCTGCCGCTCATCCTCGTCGTCTTCCTGATCTTCGGGGTGCAGCCGGGCTGGGGCGCGCTCTGGGCGCTTCCGGGCCTGGCCCTGCTCGCCATCAACGTCTTCTGGGGCTCGCTCCTGCTCGGCCTGCTCTGCGCGCGCTTCCGCGACATCCCGCCCATCGTGGCCTCCGTCATGCAGATCGCCTTCTTCCTGACGCCCGTCATCTGGAAGCCGGAGCTGATCGAGGGGGCGCAGGTCTACCTGCCGCTCAACCCCTTCTTCGCCGTCATGGAAACCATGCGCGCGCCGCTCATGGGCACCGGCGCCTCGGCCACCGTCTGGATCGCGGCGATCCTCTACACCGGCATCGTCTGGGCCGTGTCCCAGGCCTTCTTCACGCGGTTCCGCAACCGCGTCGCTTTCTGGGTCTGACCGACATGGCACGCATCGAGGCCGAGGGCCTGGCGATCGAATATCCGCTCTACCACCACAATGCGCGCTCGCTGAAGCGGCGGCTGATGGGCGCGACCCCGCGCCGCCTGAAGGAGGACCCCTCGCACCGCGTCGTCGTGGCCGCGCTGCGGAACCTGACCTTCACCATCGAGCGCGGCGAGCGCGTGGCTCTCGTCGGCCCCAATGGCGCTGGCAAGTCCACCCTGCTGCGCACCGTGGCCGGCATCTATGAGCCCGTCGCGGGCCGGCTGCGCGTGGAGGGCGAGATCGGCTCCCTCATCGACCCGGGCGCGGGCATGGAGGCGCTGGCCACGGGGCGGGAGAACATCGTCCTGCGCGGCCTCTATCGCGGCATGTCGGAATCCGAGGCCGAGGCGATGGCGGAGGAGGTGGTCGCCTTCGCCGATCTCGGCGAGTTCATCGACGTGCAGATCCGCGGCTATTCCGCCGGCATGCAGGTGCGCCTCGCCTTCGCGCTCGCCACCGCCATGATGCCCGAGATCCTGCTCATGGATGAATGGTTCCTGGCCGGCGATGCGGAGTTCATGGCCCGCGCGGAGGAACGCCTGAAGCAGCTCGTCACCGGGGCCGACATCCTGATGCTCGCCACACATGACATGGCCGTGGTGCGCCGCTGGTGCACGCGCGCCATCCGCATCGAGGGCGGCGTCATCCTCCAGGACGGCACGGTGGAAGAAGTGCTTGGCCCGACCTGAGGCCGGAGGTGCTGGGCCTGGCCTGAGGCCGATTGCGCCACGGCCGCGCCCTCGCTAGGTGTGCGGCATGATCTGGCCCTTCCGCCGCCGCAAGCCGGCCACCCCCGACAGCCTCCTGCAGTCGGACCCCGCGAACGAGCTCTATCGCCTGTTCCTGGAGCGCGGATCGCGCGCCCACAAGACGGCGAAATGGCATCACTATTTTGACATCTACGACGCCTTCCTGGCGCGCTATCGCGGGCAATCGCCCACGCTGCTGGAGATCGGCGTGGACGAATGCGGCTCGCTCGAGATCTGGCGCGAGTGGCTCGGCCCGGGTGCGCGCATCTTCGGGATGGACATCAACCCGAAATCGGCGGAACTCGCGCCGCCCGGCGTGAAGGTCTTCATCGGCGACCAGGCGGACCCGGCCTTCCTGCGCCAGGTGCTGGCCGAGATCGGCACGCCGGACATCGTGGTGGATGACGGCGGCCACACCAGCAACCAGCAGATCGAGAGCTTCGAGGTCTTCTACCCGGCGATGACGCCCGACGGCGTCTATATCGTGGAGGACACCCACACCGCCCTTTGGGGCGGCCAATGGGATGACCGGCCCGGCATGACCTTCCTCGACTACGCGGCCGAGCGCGTGAAGGACCTGCACGCCTGGAGCGGCATCCACGCCAATTTCCGCCGCTACCATACGCATCCGAGCGAGCGGGTGGGGCCGGAAGCGCAGGTGCCGGAATTCACCCGCACCACGCGGGCCATCTCCTTCTTCGACAGCATCGTGGCCTTCGAGCGCGGCCCGCGCCGAGAGCCCTGGCAGGAGCGGCGCTGAGCCCGATCGCCTTTGGTCTCTTCACCAAAGGCGTGAACCGGCCTCGCATCTGAGCCTGCTCCGCCGGCTTACTTCGCGCGCACCACGTCCATCACGGCGCGCAGCACCTCGGGCACGCCCTCGCCCGTCGCCCCGGCGGCCAGCATCACCGGCCGGCCCGTCGCGCGCTCCAGCGCCTTCACTCGGGAGGCGCGGGCCTGCGGCGTCATCGCATCGAGCTTGTTGAGGACGACGATCTCGGGCTTATCCGCGAGGCCGCCGCCATATTCCTCCAGTTCGCCCCGAATCATCCGCCAGGCGCCCGCGGGGTCCGCCTGGCTGCCGTCAATCAGGTGCAGCAGCACGCGGCAGCGCTCCACATGCCCCAGGAAGCGCGTCCCAAGCCCGGCCCCCTCGCTGGCGCCCTCGATCAGGCCCGGGATGTCGGCGAGGACGAATTCCTCCGTCGCGTTCAGGCGCACGACGCCGAGCTGCGGGTGCAGCGTGGTGAAGGGGTAGTCGGCGATCTTCGGGCGCGCCGCGCTGGCCGCCGCCAGGAAGGTGGATTTCCCCGCGTTCGGCAGCCCCACCAGCCCGGCATCGGCGATGAGCTTGAGGCGCAGCCAGACCCATTTCTCCTCGCCCGGCCAGCCCGGATCGGCCCGGCGTGGCGCGCGGTTGGTGCTGGTCTTGTAGTTCGCGTTGCCGAAGCCGCCATCGCCGCCCTTGGCCAGCAGCACGCGCTTGCCCACCACATCGAGGTCGGCGATCACCGTCTCGCGGTCCTCGTCCATGATCTGGGTGCCGACCGGCACCTTCAGCGTCACGTCGGGGGCGGCCGCACCCGTGCGGTCGCTGCCCGCGCCATTGCCGCCTTTGCGTGCCTTGAAATGCTGGGCGTAGCGGTAGTCGATCAGGGTGTTCAGCCCCTCCACCGCCTCGACATAGACATGGCCGCCGCGGCCGCCATTGCCGCCATCGGGGCCGCCATATTCGATGAAGCGCTCACGCCGGAACGCGATGACGCCATTGCCGCCATCGCCCGATTTGATGAACACCTTGGCTTCGTCGAGGAATTTCATATCTGTGCCGCCATGCGAGTAGCCGCGACACCAACCCTACTCGCATGGCGGCAAGGGGGGGCAGGGCCCCCCCTAGACCCCCCCTTTTCGTGAGGGGAGCGTTTGGGGGTGAGGGCTGTCTGAAACAAAAACGGGGGCCACGAGGGCCCCCGCTGGTCACGCCATCGAGGGCGTCAAATCACTCGGCCGCGAGCTTGGTCGGTTCGACCGAGACATGGACGCGGTCCTCGGCCTTGCGAGCGAACTTCACATGGCCTTCGACCAGCGCGAAGAGCGTGTGGTCGCGGCCCACGCCGACATTGGTGCCGGCCTTCATCTTGGTGCCGCGCTGCTTGACGAGGATGTTGCCGGCCAGCACGTGCTCGCCGCCGAACTTCTTCACGCCAAGCCGCTGGCCGGGACTGTCACGCCCGTTGCGAGAGGAGCCGCCTGCCTTTTTGTGTGCCATCTGTCTTGCTCCTTCTTACGCCGCGATGCTGGCGATGCGCAGGACCGTCTGTTCCTGGCGGTGGCCACGCTTGCGGCGGCTGTTCTTGCGGCGGCGCTTCTTCAGGATCAGCACCTTGTCGCCGCGATTCTGGTCCACCACCGTGGCGGTGACCGTCGCACCCGGCACGGTCGGCGCGCCAAGCTGCAGGCCGGCATCGTTGCTCAGGGCCAGCACCTCGTGGAAGGTGACGGTCGCGCCAGGCTCAGCCTCCAGGCGCTCGACGATGACGACGGCGTTCGGCGTCACCCGGTATTGTTTTCCGCCAGTGCGGATCACTGCGAAGCTCATCACACGCGCCCTTCGGGCTGCCGCGCGAGGCGACGCTGCCCGTGATACTGAATGGTTATGGCCGCTGGCCGGAGCGCCGGGGGGCGCCCCATGAACGACCACGGGCGACACGCATGCGCCGCCCGGGAGAAGGGCGTGTAGTGCGGGGCGGGGCCGCGCGTCAAGTCGCAACCGCCACCTCGCGCTCCCGGCGGGGGTGACAATCCGCGCCAAGCTGGCAGCCTTCCGCGCAACAGGAGGAGCCCGCCATGTCCCGAATCCGCCGCGTCACCAGCCCCGCCGTGCCCGAGCCGCCGCCCGGCCTCTGGTCCAATTGCCGCGTGGTGGACGGCATCGCCTATCTTTCCGGCTTCACGGCACGGGATCAGGCGCTGCGCGCGCCGGAGGGCGCCAGCATGGAGGCGCAGGCCCGCATCATCTTCGGCAAGATGCAGGCCCTGCTGGAGGCCGCCGGTGGATGCATGGCCGATATGGTGAAATTGACGATCTTCGTGACCGATATCACCCAGCGCGAGGCCGTCTGGAAGGCCCGGCGCGAATTCTTCACCGGCGATTTCCCGGCCTGCTCGCTGGTCGAGGTCTCGGCGCTCGCCGAGCCCAGCATCCTGGTCGAGATCGAAGGCGTGGCGCATCTCGGCGCCAGCCGGGGTTAGCCAGGCGCATGATCCGCTGCGGCGTCACGCCGAAGCGGTGAATCATCCGCCCAGAAGGTCACTCCGGCGCGAACGGATTGGTCAGCGTGCCGATTCCCGCGATCGTCACCGCCACTTCCATGCCCGGCCGCATGGGCAGGGCGCCCACCGAGGTGCCGCAGGCGATCACATCGCCCGGCTCCAGCGTCATCTCCTGCGAGAGCAGCGAGACGATGCGCGCGGGCGCCAGGATCATGTCCGCGCAAGGGTAGTCCTGCCGGACGCGGCCGTTCAGCGCCACCTGCACGCGCAGCTCGCGCCAATCCAGGCCTTGGGCGATGCAGGGCCCGATCGGCCCGAAGCCGTCTGGCGACTTGGCGCGCGCCCATTGGGGGAAGGAGGGGTCGGCGGTCAGGATGTCCAGCGCCGTCACGTCGTTCACGCAGGTCAGGCCGAAGATGGCGGCCTCGGCCTCCGCCTCGTCGGCGCCCGAGACCCGGCGGCCGATCACCAGCCCCAGCTCGCCCTCATACAACGTCTTGCCGGCATAGCCCGCGGGCGGGCGGATCGCGGCACCCGGCCCGATCACGCTGCCCGGCGATTTCAGGAACCAGAGCGGCGTCTCGGGGATGGCATTGCCCTGCTTGGTCGCCAGCTCATGATAGTTGTTCCAGAGCCCGACGAAGCGCAGCGGCCGCACCGGCGCCAGCAGCGTCAAGGAAGCGAGCGGCAGGGCCGCACCCGAGGCCGCATTGGCGCCGAACATGTCACCGTCATGCTGCGTGACGCGCTCGCCCGCCAGCGTGCCGAAGCCCTCCGCGCCGTCCGGCGTGCGGAAGCGGACCCAATGCTTGACCATCCTCAGACCTTTCGTGCCGCCATCAGGTAGTTCACGCCCGTGTCACGGGCGATGCGGAAGCCCGTGCGCAGGCTGGGCACCATGCCGGCCACGTCGGTGACCGCGAGGCCCGAAGCGCGCAGCAGCCGGCCCAGCTCCTCGGGTGTGACGAACTGCTTCCAGTCATGCGTGCCGCGCGGCAGCCAGCGCAGGATCTGCTCGGCACCCAGGATGGCGAAGAGGTAGGAGCGGCGGGTGCGGTTCAGCGTGGAGAGGAAGACCTGCCCGCCCGGCCGCACCAGCCGCGCCAGCGCCGCGCAGAAGGCCGGGCGCTCGGCCGGAGGCACATGCTCGATCACCTCCAGCGAGATCACGGCGTCGAAGCCGCCAGCTTCGAAATCCTCGGGCGTGCCCTCGCGGTAATCCACCTGCACGCCTTGGGCGGCGGCATGGGCGCGCGCCGCCTCCAGCGCGCCGCCCGCGGCATCCAGCCCGGTGACGATGGCGCCGCGTCGCGCCAGCCATTCCGAGGCCAGGCCCGCGCCACACCCCACATCCAGGATGCGCAGGCCCTCCAAAGGCCCCAGCCGCTCGGCGATCCAGCCCATCCGGGCCGGGTTCATGGCGTGTAGCGGCGCCATGGGGCCCGTCGGCTTCCACCAATCCTGAGCCAGGGCGTCGAACTTCGCCACTTCCTGGAGGTCTGCGCTGCCCGACATGTTGCCCATCCGCGTCATGAACGGTATCTGACCCGCCCTCAGGCCCACCGCAAGGCCTGCCCCCTCCGGAGTGGCAGGCCAGGAACTCGCATGTCCCGTATCGTGATGAAGTTCGGCGGCACGTCCGTCGCCGATCTCGACCGCATCAGAAACGTCGCCGCCCGCGTGAAGCGCGAGGTGGATGCCGGCCATCAGGTCGCCGTCGTCGTCTCCGCCATGTCGGGCGCCACCAACCAGCTGGTGAAATGGTGCCAGGACCTCTCGCCCCTGCATGACGCCCGCGAATATGACACCGTGGTCGCAACCGGCGAGCAGGTGACGATCGGCCTCACCGCCATCGCGCTGCAGGCGATCGGCGTGGAGGCCCGCTCCTGGCAGGGTTGGCAGGTGCCCATCCTGACCGACAACGCCCATGGCAAGGCCCGCGTGGACCGCATCGAGGGCGATGAGCTGATCCGCCGGATGGAGCAGGGCCAGGTCCCCGTCGTCGCCGGCTTCCAGGGGCTGGAGCCCACGCGCAACCGCGTGACGACCCTCGGCCGCGGCGGCTCCGACCTCTCGGCGGTCGCGCTGGCCGCGGCGCTGAAGGCCGATCGCTGCGACATCTACACCGACGTGGACGGCATCTACACGACCGACCCCAGGATCGTGCCGCGCGCGAAAAAGCTCGAGCGCATCTCCTACGAGGAGATGCTGGAACTGGCGTCGGTGGGCGCCAAGGTGTTGCAGACCCGCTCTGTCGAACTCGCCATGAAGGCGCGGGTTCGCGTGCAGGTGCTTTCCAGTTTTGAAGACAAGCCAGGCTCCCTGGTCGTGGATGAGGACGAGATCATGGAGAAGCCGATCGTTTCCGGCATTGCCTATTCGCGCGACGAGGCGAAGGTCACCCTGCGCCGCGTGCCCGACCGCCCGGGTGTCGCCGCCCGCGTGTTCGGCCCGCTCTCGGCCGCCAATGTGAACGTGGACATGATCGTCCAGAACATCGGCGCCGATGGCGGCACGGACATGACCTTCACCGTCGGCCGCTCCGACCTGCCGCGCGCCACCGACATCCTGGAGAAGGCCAAGGCCGAGCTGGGCTACGAGGCGCTGATCGCGGACCCCGACGTGGCCAAGATCAGCGTGGTCGGCATCGGCATGCGCACCCATGCGGGTGTCGCCTCCACCATGTTCAAGACGCTGGCCGACAAGGGCATCAACATCCAGGTGATCTCGACCTCCGAGATCAAGGTGAGCGTGCTGGTCGCGGCCGACTACACCGAACTCGCGGTGCGCGCGCTGCACACGGCCTACGGGCTGGACGCCGCCTGATGGACGCTGTTGCCGCTCCGCCGCCCGCCGCCTTCGCCGAGGTGGATCGTCTGATGGCGCGCGGCGCCGCCTTCTTCGGCTCGCGCTACGCGCTGCTGGGCGGCGCCATGTCCTGGGTGAGCGAGCGCAACCTGGTGGCGGCGCTCTCCAATGCCGGCGCCTTCGGCGTCATCGCCTGCGGCGCCATGGAGCCGCACCACCTGGATGCCGAGATCGCGGGCACCAAGGCGCTGACCAGCAAGCCCTTCGGCGTGAACCTGATCACCATGCATCCGCGGCTCGAGCAGCTGGTGGACACCTGCCTCGCGCATGGTGTCAGCCACATCGTCTTCGCGGGTGGCATCCCGCCCACGGCCGCGATCAAGCGCGCCAAGGAGGGCGGGGCGAAGATCGTCTGCTTCGCGCCGGCCCTGGCGCTTGCCAAGAAGCTGATCCGCTCCGGCGCCGATGCCCTGGTGATCGAGGGCAGCGAGGCAGGCGGGCATATCGGCCCGGTCAGCCTCAACGTGCTGGCGCAGGAAATCCTGCCCCACATCACCGAGGTTCCCGTCTTCGTCGCCGGCGGCATCGGACGGGGCGAGGCGATCCTGTCCTACCTGGAGATGGGCGCGGCGGGCGCCCAGCTCGGCACGCGCTTCGTCTGCGCCACCGAATGCGTGGCGCACCCCAACTTCAAGCGCGCCTTCATCCGCGGCAATGCGCGCGACGCGCTGCCCACCGTCCAGCTGGATGAGCGCTTCCCGGTGATCCCGGTCCGCGCCCTGCAGAACGAGGGCACCAAGCGCTTCATGGAGCACCAGGCGGCGGTCCTGAAGCGCTTCCAGGCCGGGGAACTGGGCAAGGAAGAGGCGCAGCTCGACATCGAGCACTTCTGGGCCGGCGCGCTCCGCCGGGCCGTGGTGGATGGCGATGTGGAGCAGGGCTCGCTGATGGCCGGCCAGTCGGTCGGCATGGTCTCGCGCGAGCAGCCGGCCGTTGAAATCGTGGCGGAATTGATCGGCCAGGCGGCGGCCGCGGTGGCGGCGCGGCGCGGCCTCGCTTGAAGAATCGGGGAAGGGGGCTTTGCGCCCCCGCCCGGAAGGCGCTAACCATGGGTGCGTGTTCGACGACATGAAACGCTTCCGCCCCCAGGAGGCCCAACCCGTGGATGCAGCCCGCCTCGGCGAGGAACTGCGTGACGCGCGGCTTGCCCTCGGCCTCTCCATCGAGGACGTGGCAGCCGAGCTGCGCATCCGGCGCGTCTACCTGATCGCCCTGGAGGAAGGCCGCCTGAAGGACCTCCCTTCGCCGGCCTATGCGGTTGGTTTCGTGCGGAATTATTCCGGCGCCCTCGGCCTCGACCCCAGCGAGATGGTCCGCCGCCTGCGGGATGCGGTGGCGGCCGGCCCCCGCAAGACCGACCTCGTCTTCCCCGAGCCGGTGCCTGAGCGCGGCTTCCCCGCTGGCGTTCTGGTGCTGGCCGGCGCGGTGGTCGCGATCGGCGCCTATGTCGCCTGGTACAATTGGGCCGGGACCGGCAATCGCACGGTGGATGCCGTGCCACCCGTACCCGCCCGTCTCGAACCCGCGGCCCGCACGGGCGAGGCGCTTCGCCCCGCGACGCCCACCGCGACACCGGCGCCGGCCCCGGCTGGCACCGCCCCCGCACCCAGCGCGCCAGCCGCCGCCACGCCACCCGGCGCCGCCGTGATCGTCCCCGCCTTGCCGGTGCCCACCCCTGTGCCGGTCCAGGTGCCCACGCCCGCGCCGCCCGTCGCCGCCGCGCCGCCCGCCGACCAGCCGCGAATCACGCTGCGCGCCAAGGCTGAGATCTGGACCCAGGTGCGCGACACGCGTGCGAACCAGACCCTCATCTCCCGCAACATGCGCCCTGGTGAGACCTTCGTGGTGCCCAACCGTGAGGGGCTGCTGCTCTCCGTCGGGAATGCGGCGGTGATCGAGGTCCTGGTGGATGGGCAGCCTTCGCCCCTCTTCGGCAACACCCCCGGCGTCCGCCGCGACGTGCCACTTGTGCCGGACCAGCTGCGCCCGCGCCCGGCCCCCAGCGCGCAGCCCCCGGCGGCCCCAGCCGCACCCTCCGCGCCTGCCCGGCCGAACCCGCCCCAACGGCAGTAACGAGCGCCCGTCCCGCGCCAACAGCAAGCTTGGGCATTCCCGCGGCCGCGCCTATATTGCGGGCCGAACGCCGTTTCCGAGGGAATGCATGAGCTACCGGCCTTATCAGCACATCGCGCGCCGCAAGTCGCGCCAGATCCGCGTGGGCAAGGTCCTGGTGGGCGGGGATGCCCCCATCAGCGTGCAGACCATGACCAATACGCTGACCTCGGACGCCGCCGCCACCATCGCGCAGATCCGCAAGTCCGAACTGGCCGGCGTGGACATCGTCCGCGTCTCCTGCCCCGATGAGGAGAGCACCGCTGCACTCGCCGAGATCGTGCGCGAGGTGAATGTCCCCATCGTGGCCGACATCCATTTCCACTACCGCCGCGCCATCGAGGCGGCCGAGGCGGGGGCCGCCTGCCTGCGCATCAACCCCGGCAATATCGGCTCGCCCGAGCGCGTGAAGGAAGTGGTGAAGGCCGCGCGCGACCATGGCTGCGCCATCCGCATTGGCGTGAACGCCGGCAGCCTCGAGAAGCACCTGCTGGAGAAATACGGAGAGCCCAACCCGGAAGCGCTGGTCGAGAGCGCGCTCTGGCACGCCGACCACCTGCTGCAGAACGACTTCCACGAGTTCAAGATCAGCGTGAAGGCGAGCGACGTCTTCATGGCCGTCGCCGCCTACACGCAGCTCGCCGAGCAGTGCGACCACCCGCTGCATATCGGCATCACGGAAGCCGGCGGCAAGCGCGCGGGCACGGTGAAGAGCGCGATCGGCCTCGGCAACCTGCTCTGGGCCGGCATCGGCGACACGATGCGCGTCTCCCTCAGCGCCGAGCCTGAGGAGGAGGTGGCCGTCGCGTGGGACATCCTGAAGTCGCTCCATCTGCGCCATCGCGGGGTGAAGATCATCTCCTGCCCCTCCTGCGCGCGGCAGGGCTTCGACGTGATCCGCACGGTGGAGAAGCTGGAGGAGCGCCTGGCCCATGTGACCCAGCCGGTCAGCCTCTCCATCATCGGCTGCGTGGTGAACGGCCCGGGCGAGGCGCTGATGACCGATATCGGCCTGACCGGGGGCGGCGCCGGGCGGCACATGGTCTATTCCACCGGCAAGCAGGACCACACCACCGACACGGAGGCCATGATCGACCACCTGGTCGAGATGGTCGAGGCGCGCGCCGCCCTGCTCCAGGCCGAGGCGGATGCCAAGAAAGCCGAGGAAGCGAAGGCCAAGATCGCCGCGGAATAAGGCACCGGCAAGGAGCCAAGGCTTTGAAGCTGCATTACTTCGACGGCTCCACCACCTGCCGGCCCATCGTCATGTTCGCGCATGAGGCCGGGCTGCCCCTGGAACTCGTGCCGGTGAACCTCTTCACCGGCGAGCACAAGGGCGAGGCCTATACCAGCATCAATCCCAACCAGCTCGTCCCCGTACTGGAGGAGGCGGATGGTCATCGGCTGATCGAATGCTCGGCCATCCTGACATATCTGGCCGATCTCGCCGATCATCCCGCCTGGCCGGCCGACAAGCGGGCGCGTGCGGCGGTGAATGCGCGGATGGATTGGTTCAACACCGGCTTCTACCGCGTCTTCGGCTATGGCCTGGTCTATGGGCAGATCCTGCCCGACTACATCTGGTCCGATCCGGCGATGCAGGCCGCCGCCCTGGAACAGGGCGCAGCCAAGTCCCGCGCCCTGCTGACCGTGCTGAACGACCACATGCTGAGCGACGCCGCGCCCTTCCTGGGCGGCGCCGAGCCCGACCTCTCCGACCATCTGGGCGCCGCCTATGTGACGCTGGGCGAGCTGATCGGCTTCGACCTCTCGCCCTGGCCCCGCGTGCGGCGCTGGATCGCGGCGATGAAGGCGCGGCCGGGCTGGGATGCGGCCATTGGCGGCTTCAACGCCTGGCGCGGCATGCTGCGGGGGGCCGCCTGATGGCCGCGAACCCCGCCCACATGTTCCATCATGTCGCCTATCGCTGCCGCGATTCCGAGGCCACGCGCGCCTTCTACGAGGATTTCCTCGGCATGGAGCTGGCCCAGGCCTTCGTGATCGAGCGCACCGCCACGGGGCATGACGCCTCCGTCCTGCACAGCTTCTACAAGCTCGGCGATGGCAGCTTCCTCGCCTTCTTCGAGGTGCCGGGCAGCGATTTCGACTTCAAGCAGCAGCATGATTTCGACCTGCATGTCGCCATGGAGACCTCGCCCGAGGAGCTGGCGGCGGTGCTCGCCAAGGCGCGGGAGGCCGGCATCGAGGCGCGCGGCCCCGCCGATCACGGCATCATCCGCTCCATCTACCTGCGCGACCCGAACGGCTATGTCGTCGAGCTGGCGGCCAAGACCGATCGCCACGCGGCGGAGATGGACCCCACGCGCAACAAGGCGCGGGCGACGCTGGACGCCTGGACCGCCCGCAAGGCGCATTAGCCTGCCCTTGCGGGGCCGCGCGTCAGGCGTTACCCGCCATCCCCATCATGTCCCAGATCAAGCTCCAGCCCCCGCGCGGCACGCGTGACCTCGTCGGCGAGGAATTCCGCCGTCACCACCGCGTCATCAAGACCGCGCGCCGCATCTCGGCGCTCTACGGCTTCGAGGAATGGGCGACGCCCATCTTCGAGGACACGCGCGTCTTCGCCCGCGGCCTGGGCGAGACCTCGGATGTGGTCAGCAAGGAGATGTACGAGTTCAAGGATCGCGGCGGCGAGAGCGTGACACTCCGCCCCGAGAACACGGCCGGCGTCTGCCGCGCCCTGGTCTCCAACGGCCTCACGCAATCCCTGCCGCGCAAGGTCTTCTACGCCGGGCCCATGTTCCGCTACGAGCGCCCGCAGGCCGGCCGCTACCGCCAGTTCCACCAGATCGGCGCGGAAATCCTGGGGGCCGCCGAGCCGCTGGCCGATGCCGAGGTGATCGCCTGCGGCTACCACATCATCCGCGAACTCGGCCTGGATGAGGGCGTGATCCTGGAGGTGAACACGCTGGGCGATGCCGCAAGCCGTGACGCCTATCGCGCGGCGCTCATCGCCCATTTCACCGCCCATCGCGAGCAGCTCAGCGAGGACAGCCAGCGGCGCCTGGAAAAGAACCCGCTGCGCATCATCGACAGCAAGGAGGCGCAGGATCGGGCGCTCGTCGCGGATGCGCCGACCATCGAGCCCTTCCTGACGGAGGCCGCCCGCGCCCATTGGGACGCGCTGCGCCGGCACCTGACGACCTTCGCCGTGCCCTTCCGCGAGAATCCGCGCATCGTCCGCGGCCTCGACTACTACAGCCACACCGCCTTCGAGTTCGTGACCGAGCGACTGGGCGCGCAAGGCACGGTCATGGGCGGCGGCCGCTATGACGGCCTGGTGGAGGAGATGGGCGGCCCGCCCACGCCGTCGGTCGGCTGGGCGGCGGGCGTGGAGCGGCTGGCGATGCTCATGGAGAAGGCCGGCCTGACGCCGCCCGCGCCGCGGCTGGTCACCGTCATCCCTGTCAGCGAGGCGGAGGAGGGCGTGGCGCTGAACCTCCTGCAATCGCTCCGCGCGGCCGGGATCGGCGCCGAGATGGGCTACCGCGGCAACCTCAAGCGCCGGATGGAGCGCGCCAACAAGCAGGGTGCCCGCGTGGCGCTCATCATCGGTGAGACGGAGGCCGCGCAAGGAGTCGCGCAACTCCGTGACCTCGATGCCGGCACGCAGGAGCAGGTGCCCTTCGCCGCGCTCACGGAGCGGCTGAAAAAGTGAGTCTCCCCGCCTCGCTGGAGCGCGTGATGCTGCGGGCGGAGGAGCTGCGCGCGCAGCTCGAGACTGCTGATGGCTCACAGATCGGCGCCATCTCCAAGGAGCTCTCCGGCCTCGATCCGTTGGTCGAGAAGGTGCGCGAATATCGCGCGCTGGAAGCCGCCGAGGCCGAGGCGCAGGCGCTGCTCGACGACCCGGAGATGCGCGAGCTGGCCGAGGCCGAGCTGCTGGACGCCAAGCACCGCCTGCCCAGGCTGGAGCGCGAGATCCGCCTCATGCTGCTGCCCAAGGACGCGGCGGATGAGCGCAGCGCCATCCTGGAAATCCGGCCCGCGGCGGGCGGCGACGAAGCGGGTCTCTTCGCCGCCGAGCTGTTCCGTGCCTACCAGAAATACGCGGAGAGCGTGGGCTGGCGCTTCACCGTGCTCGAATATGACGAGAACGAGCTGGGCGGCATCAAGGGCGCCTCGGGCGAGATCGAGGGGCAGGGGGTCTTTGCCCGGCTCAAGTTCGAGAGTGGCGTGCACCGCGTGCAGCGCGTGCCGGCGACGGAAACCCAGGGCCGCATCCACACCTCCACCGTGACCGTCGCCGTGCTGGCGGAAGCCGAGGAGGTGGATGTGCGCATCGACGAGAAGGATCTGCGCATCGACACCTACCGCGCCCAGGGTGCGGGCGGGCAGCATGTGAACAAGACCGACAGCGCGGTCCGCATCACCCACATCCCGACCGGCACCGTGGTCGCGATGCAGGAAGAGAAGAGCCAGCACAAGAACAAGGCCAAGGCCATGAAGATGCTGCGCGCCAAGATCTATGACGCGCAGCGCCAGGCGCTCGATTCCGCGCGCGCGGCGGACCGCAAGGGCCAGGTCGGCACGGGCGACCGCAGCGAGCGAATCCGCACCTACAACTTTCCGCAGGGCCGCGTGACGGATCACCGAATCGGCCTCACGCTGCACAAGGTGGATCGCGTGATGATGGGCGAAATGGGCGAGATCTTCGACGCGTTGATCAGCGAGGACGAAGCCCAGCGCCTGGCGGAGGATAATTGAACGCCCTCAAGCGCCGGGCGCGCGCTCGGCTTCGCGCTGTGGCGGGTGCGCGGACGGTCAAGTCTGTCTGGGCGCGCCGGCCGCTTTGCGGCCGGATCCTCGTGGCGCGGTTTGGGTTCGGGTCGTGACCTGCGAGCCGGGGGAGAGCGTCGGCGCCTTTCTCTGCCAGGCCGGCCAGATGCTGCGCGCCGCCGCCATCGAAAATCCGCGGCTGGAGGCGCGGCTGCTGCTGGCCCATGCCATGTCCAGCAGCACCGAGGCTTTGCTGCGCGACCCGCGCGCCCCCGTCCCGCCTGAGGCCATTCGGCGCTTCCGCGCCGCCCTCGGCCAGCGGCTCGCGCGCCTGCCCATGGCGCGCATCCTGGGCGAGGCCTGCTTCTGGACGCTCGAGCTGGAAGTAGGCCCCGAGACGCTGATCCCCCGCGCCGATTCCGAGACTCTGATCGAGGCGGCGCTGGCCTCCGGCATCACCCCCCGCCGAATCCTGGACCTCGGCACCGGGACGGGGTGCCTGCTGCTGGCGGCGCTGAGCGAATTCCCGGCCGCCTGGGGCCTGGGGCTCGACCTTCGGCCCGATGCGGCTGCGCTCGCCGCGCGTAATGCGGCGCGGAACGGCCTGGCGGGGCGGGCCGCCTTCGCGGCGGGCGATTGGGCCTCGGCGCTCAACGGCCGTTTCGACCTCATCCTCTCCAACCCGCCCTATATCGAAAGCGCCGTGATCCCGGGCCTCATGCCCGAAGTGGCCGAGCACGAGCCGCCGAGCGCGCTGGATGGCGGCCCGGACGGCCTCGACGCCTACCGGCGGATCATCCGTGACCTGCCGCGCCTCCTCGCACCGGGCGGCCTGGCCGTGCTGGAGCTGGGCGAGGGGCAGGGACCGGCCGTCTCGGCGCTGGCCGATGAGCAAGGCTTGCCCGTTGCGGGCCTGAAGGCCGATCTCGGTGGCATTGATCGCGCCTTGATCCTGAAATTCTCTGAGAAACCGGTTGGCGGGGCGGCGCGTTGTGTCTAAGGTGATACTCGTCAGCGCAGGCCCCTGGCCCGCCGATGGGCACCACCCGCAAGGGCATTGCCCCGGACGACACCCAGCCAGCGGCGCCAGTTGAAACCTCCGCGGCAGCACAGACAGCAGAAGCACAGACACGAATGAACATGAAGCGCATGCGCCGTGGCCATCGCCATGGCGGCGGTGGTGGCAGTGGCGGGCAGTTTCGCTCGGCGGGCGGCGGCGGCGGCGGCGGCGGGAACGGCAACCAGCCGCTGAACCGCAACCACGTCTTCGATTCGAGCGGCCCCGATGTGCGGCTGCGCGGCACCGCCCAGCAGCTCTTCGAGAAATACCTCCAGCTCGGCCGCGACGCGACCAGCAGCGGCGACCGCGTGGGGGCCGAGGGCTATTTCCAACACGCCGAGCACTACTTCCGCATCCTGGGCGCCATGGCCGCCGTGCAGCAGCAGAACCAGCCGCAGCAGGAACGCCGCTACCGCGAGCAGAATGCCGAGGGCTACCAGGGCGAGACGCAGCCCGCCGAGGGGCCCGAGCCGGCGGAGAGCAACATCACGGCGAGCCTGGAGGCCGAATTGGCCGGCGAGGCGGAGACCCTGCCTATGCCGCAGCCGCGCCATGTGGCGCCGCCGGCGGAAGACGCGGCACCCGAAGCCGCGCGCTGAACGCCTGGGGCTGCGCTGGGCACAGCGCGGCCACCCGGCCCATGCGCCGTTCGCTGCACCGATTGTGTAGGGAAGATGGCGTGGGAAAGGGGCCGTTACCGAACAGTCTCCTGGCCCTGCCGTCATGTTAAGCTGCTTCTTTGCGGCGCTTGCCCGCTTTGCCCGGTCAAATCGGCAAAGCGCGCATGGCCGGTCAGGCGCAACTCACGCGAACCCGAGCAGACCATCAAACTGCAGCGGCGTTGGGAGTTGCGCGCGCGTCAGGCCCGTCCAGGTGCCAGACCTGTTGATGGCACCGTTCCCATCAAGGTCGGCGCGCATGGTCACGCCGGTCCAGCCCGGGGCGCCACTGCTGTCGACCCACTGAACCTGACTTACGCCAGGACGCCCCAGCCTGCCCCTCGGAGTTTGAGGCGGATAGGGCGTTGACTGAGGTGGCAGCATTCACGTTCGTCACCGTGATGGCAGCGGGCTGGGCTGCGCTGGAGTTGCTGCCATCGGAGGCGGTGTCGGTGATGTCGTACGCATTGTCAGCGCCGGCATCGGCCTGGGCTTCGAAGTTCGGCGCCGTCATGAAGGTCACCACGCCGGTGTCGGCGTCGATGTTGAACAGCGCGGCATCGTCCCCGCCCAGCACCCAGGTCAGGGCGTTGTTCTCAGGGTCGGTCCCGGTGGCGGTGTAGACGGTGCCGCTGCCATTCTCCGCGAAGCTCGCCGTCGCGCTGGAGCTGACGCTGGGCCCCTCATTGACGTTGGTGACGGTGAGGCGGGGAAGACATCCCCGCCATTGCGCACCAAAGGCATGGAGCAGCCGAGGAAAGCGTGCGGCAACCTGCGTGCGCATCTGCCGCGCGTCGAGGCGTTGTTCGCCTGGCTCGAAGAACAGCTGCCGCGCCCGCCAAGAGGCGCCTCGAAGGCGGAGAAGATTCGCCACGCGCTGGACCATCGCGCGGGTCTCGAGCGGCTCCTCGACGATGGCAGGCTCGACATGGACCCCAGCGTGGTGGAGAGGGCCATCAGGTCGAGCTGCCTCAGCCCGAGGCACGCCTTATTCCCCTCGGGCGGCGATGGCGGCGAGGGCTGGGCCTGCACCGCCGCGCTGATGGAAACCTGCAAGCTGACCGGTCTCGATCCGCAGCGGTATTTCACTGAGATAATGAAGCGCCCGGTGAATGGCCGGATGGAGAGCCGCATCGACGCGCTCATGCCCTGGAACGGGGCATCAACAAAAATGGCAGAGCCGCAAGCTGTCAGAAAGCTGTCACGAGAAGGGAGTAGAAACAGCGCTTTAAGTCAACAAAAGCACTCAAAAAGCGGTTGGCAATTTCCCTCGCAACTCAGTCTGATGTCGTGCCCTTAACCGCCCATTCAGACATAAGGCTGCTCTATATGGCTCTCGTTCGTCCCCCGCGCATTTTGTCCGTCCAGGATGGTGTCGGCGCGCAAAGAGGTTTCCTGGCGAACGGTGCGACGACGGACGATGCCACCCTGAGCTTGGTGGGTGAGGCAGTCCCAGGCGGGGTGGTGACGATATTCGACGGGGTGGTGGTGCTGGGCACTGCCACAGCCAACGCGTCAGGGGCCTGGTCGTTCAACACGCCCGCGCTGGTGTTGGGGGCTCATTCGCTTTCCGCGACGGTATCTATCCCCGCGGGTGTAAGCGCCAACAGCGATCCTTTCATGGCGACGGTCGCGAGCAGCGTGGTCTTGCCAGGGGCGCCGACAATCGCGTCCGTGCGCGACAATGTCGTTGGTGGGAAGTTTGGTGTTCTCGCCTCGGGCGATGTGACCAATGATGGAACCCTCTCCATCACCGGGTCCGCGGCAGCGAACGCCACGGTGCGGATTTTTGACGGCGGTGTTCTGATTGGTACGACGGCGGCGAACGCTCAGGGAAATTGGTCCTGGACGTCTCCCTTGCTCGCCGATGGCGTTCATCTCATCTCGGCCGCCGTCGTCAACAATGGGCTCCCGAGTCTTCTCAGCAACTCGTTTCGTCTTACGGTCGATACGGCGGCCACGGCTGGCACGCTCTCCCTGGCGGGGTTCTCGGATACCGGCGCGAGTGCGGCAGATTTCGTCAGCACTGATAATGTCTTCTCCCTGTCATTGGCCGGCCAGGAGGCTGGTGCCACGGTGGTTTGGCAGCGGTCGGCCAATGGTGGCGCAACGTGGACCAATACGACGGCCGCGCAGTCTCTGACGGCTGACGGTACCTATTTGTACCGCGCGCGAGTGACGGATGGTGCTGGAAACGTGGCAACATCGAATGTTGTCACCATGACGTTGGATCGGGTCGCCGCGCCCGCTACCCAGGTTACGCTGGCAAGTGACACCGGCGCGTCGTCTACGGATCGGATCACCAACATTGCTCAGGTGAATGTTGGTGGCCTGCAGCAGGGCGCTACCTGGCAGTACAGCACCAATGCCGGTTCGACCTGGACGACGGGTTCGGGTTCATCCTTCGCGCTGCCGGAGGGGACCTATGCCGCCGGCAGGGTTTTGGTCCGGCAAACGGATCTGGCTGGCAATACGAGCGTCACAACGGCGCTGGCCGGCGTCACTGTCGTCGACCTGACTGGGCCGGCATCCGGCGTTCTGTCGCTCTCGGGCTACACGGACACGGGGGCTTCGGCATCTGACTTTGTGTCGAGCGACAATACATTTTCTCTGGCCCTCGCTGGCCAGGAGGCCGGCGCGACCATCGTTTGGCAGCGTTCGACGGATGGTGGCGTAAATTGGTCGACCACGACCCAGGCGCAGTCGGCGATTGCGGCCGGGAGCTACCAGTTCCGCGCATTGGTGAGTGATGCGGCCGGCAACGTCACCACCACCAATGTCATCAGCATGACTGTGACTGCGAGTGCGCCCGCATCTGGCGTTTTGTCGCTCTCGAATTTCACGGATTCCGGAACCTCGAGCAGCGATTTCCTGTCCAACGACAGCACCTTTACCCTGTCCCTGGCGGGTCAGGAGGCTGGCGCGACCGTCGTCTGGCAGCGTTCGACGGATGGTGGCGCGAACTGGTCGACGACGACGGCGCAACAGTCGAACATCGCTGACGGGAGCTACCAGTTCCGCGCGGTGGTGACGGATGGCGCCGGCAATTCTTCGACGAGCAATGTTGTCAGCGCGACCATCGACACGGCCGCTCCTGCGGCTGGCGTTTTGTCGCTCTCGGGTTTCACGGATTCCGGCACCTCCAGCAGCGATTTCCTGTCCAACGACAGCACCTTCACCCTGTCCCTGGCGGGTCAGGAGGCTGGCGCGACCGTCGTCTGGCAGCGTTCGACGGATGGTGGTGCAAATTGGTCGACGACCACGGCGCAACAGTCGAGCATCGCTGACGGGAGCTACCAGTTCCGCGCGGTGGTGACCGATGCCGCCGGCAATTCTTCGACGAGCAATGTTGTCAGCACGACCATCGATGCCACTGTGGCCAAGCCGACGGTGGCCCTGGCGAATGATACCGGCGTCGCGGGGGACAACATCACGACGGACGGTTCGGTCAATGTCGGGAGTCTCGAAGCGCTCGCAACCTGGCAGTACAGCCTCGATAGCGGAAACAACTGGACTTCGGGTTCGGGGACCAGTTTCTCGGTCCCTGTGGGGACTTATGCCGCCGGTGCCGTGCTTGTGCGGCAGACGGATGCCGCCGGTAATGTGAGTGCCAATGCGGCATTCCTGAACCAAATTCAGATCGTCCCGCCTGTTACGTTCACTTTTGCGGAAGCGGCAGGTACCGTTACTTTCGGCGGAACGGCGACGGGCGCCATCACCGTAACGATCGCCGCTGATGGTTCGGCCACCTTCGCGCGTCAGGGTGTCAATGCGACCGGCACCGTGGCCGGTGTTGGTGGGAAGCTGATTGACGTTGCGGCAGGGACTGCCTTCGTCGTTGATTTGCAGGGAACGGGCACGGCCGAGACCTTCACCCTCAACGCGCCGAAGGCCGCGGAGCTGGTGCTGCAGGGCAGCCTGGGCGCCGGCGTCGACAGTTTCGTGATCGTCGTGAACGACGTTTCGGCAAATACCGCCGATACGCGGACCTTGAAGGTCGTCACCAGTGCCATGACCAGCACGGCTGACCGTCTGGTATTCGACTTTGCCGACACGCTCGATCTGGTTGTCTTGAGCAGCGGGAGTGTCATCTCTTCCGCGTTCAATACGCTTGAGATCAAGCGCGGGACCGTTGACACAACCCAAGCCAGTTTGCCGACCGGTTTGGCGTTGGAGATCAATTCCTCCGTCGTTCTCTCGGTTTCCCAGATTTCGAATGTGTCGTCCGTTCAGAGCGCGACGGGGCTGGGTTCCGTCTCGGTCAGCATTGGTTCCGACGCTGAGCTGTCCGCCTTCCTCTCTTTCCTGGCGACGCAGCCGGCCGATTTCTTCCTGGGCTCTGAGGTCAGCTTTACCGGTTCGAACGGCTATACGCCCAGTGGGAGCCAGCTTCAGCAGCTGAACGCCGCTGTCGAGGCGGCATCGACCCCGGTCTTCACGCTGAGCGAAGCCGCCGGCGTGGTCACACTTGGCGGCAATGCCACAGGTGACATTTCCATCAGCATCAATTCCTCGGGGGCTGCCACCTTCGTTCGCGAAGGGGTTTCCGCAAGCGGGAGCGTAGCAAGCTTCGGCACGAAGCGCCTCGATGTTGACCCTGCATCCGTGCTGTCCGTGGCGGTTCAGGGTACGACCGGCGATGATGTGTTCACGATCAATGCGCCCAATGCTGGCGCGATTTCGTTCTCAGGCGCCCTGGGTACGGGCAGTGATGAGCTGGCCGTCCGGGTGCGGGACACCGTGGCCGGCTACAACGTCCGTAACCTCAAGGTCGACACATCCGCTGTGACGGGCGGCGAGATCATCAGCTTCATCTTTGATTCGACCGCAGCCAATACCGTCAATCCCTTTGACAATGACGCGGTGAAGCTCACCAGCGACAGCGTCATCTCCAACAGCTTCACGACCATCAAGGTGCGCACCGGCTCGCTCGATGCGTCCTTGGCGACCATCCCCGCCGGCATCGCCTTCGATGTCCAATCGACGGTCGTGCTGAGCTACAGCCAGTTCATTGCCTCCAACTCGTTCCTCAGCATTAACGACACCGGCTCGCTTCTGATCAATCTGACGGCCGCGGAGCTGACCAGCCTGACGAGCTTCCTCGCCACGGCGCCGGCCAGCTTCACGCTGATCGGCATGACGGTGGGCCTCAGTGTCGGTGGGACGATCTACCAGGTCGAGGGCGGGCAGATTTCTCAGCTCGTCATCAATGGCGGCAACATCTCCTATGTGCCGGTGACCAACGCTGACGCGAATTTTGCGGCGCTGCAGGGCGCTTTTGCGGGCATTGCGGGTGTCTCTTATCCGGGTATCCCGGGCCTGCAGGCCGAGATTGATGCTCTGCAGACGCAGGTCGCGACGAATGGCACCGACATTGCCGCGCTGGCCGGTCGTGCGACGACGCTGGAGACGGCGGTCACGCTGCTCAACAACACGGCCTCTGTGACCGGCTCGGTCAAGGAGCAGGTGCTGACGGCCAAGACGGCTGTGGAGGGTCTGATCACCGCCCTTGCGACGCGCCTGGACGCTGATATTGCGGATCTGCAGGCGGATGTTGCGTCGAACACGACTGATATTGCTGCGCTGACCGGTCGCGTGACGACGCTGGAGACGGCGGTCACGCGTCTCGACGGCCTTGCCACTGTGCCTGGTTCTGTGAAGGAGCAGGTGCTGACGGCCAAGACGGCTGTGGAAGGTCTGATCACCGCCCTTGCGACGCGCCTGGACGCTGATATTGCGGACCTGCAGGCGGATGTTGCGTCGAACACGACTGATATTGCTGCGCTGACCGGTCGCGTGACGACGCTGGAGACGGCGGTCACGCGTCTCGACGGCCTTGCCACTGTGCCTGGTTCTGTGAAGGAGCAGGTGCTGACGGCCAAGACGGCTGTGGAAGGTCTGATCACCGCCCTTGCGACGCGCCTGGACGCTGATATTGCGGACCTGCAGGCGGATGTTGCGTCGAACACGACTGATATTGCTGCGCTGACCGGTCGCGTGACGACGCTGGAGACGGCGGTCACGCGTCTCGACGGCCTTGCCACTGTGCCTGGTTCTGTGAAGGAGCAGGTGCTGACGGCCAAGACGGCTGTGGAAGGTCTGATCACCGCCCTTGCGACGCGCCTGGACGCTGATATTGCGGACCTGCAGGCGGATGTTGCGTCGAACACGACTGATATTGCTGCGCTGACCGGTCGCGTGACGACGCTGGAGACGGCGGTCACGCGTCTCGACGGCCTTGCCACTGTGCCTGGTTCTGTGAAGGAGCAGGTGCTGACGGCCAAGACGGCTGTGGAGGGTCTGATCACCGCCCTTGCGACGCGCCTGGACGCTGATATTGCGGATCTGCAGGCGGATGTTGCGTCGAACACGACTGATATTGCTGCGCTGACCGGTCGCGTGACGACGCTGGAGACGGCGGTCACGCGTCTCGACGGCCTTGCCACTGTGCCTGGTTCTGTGAAGGAGCAGGTGCTGACGGCCAAGACGGCTGTGGAGGGTCTGATCACCGCCCTTGCGACGCGCCTGGACGCTGATATTGCGGACCTGCAGGCGGATGTTGCGTCGAACACGACTGATATTGCTGCGCTGACCGGTCGCGTGACGACGCTGGAGACGGCGGTCACGCGTCTCGACGGCCTTGCCACTGTGCCTGGTTCTGTGAAGGAGCAGGTGCTGACGGCCAAGACGGCTGTGGAAGGTCTGATCACCGCCCTTGCGACGCGTCTGGACGCTGATATTGCGGACCTGCAGGCGGATGTTGCGTCGAACACGACTGATATTGCTGCGCTGACCGGTCGTGTGACGACGCTGGAGACGGCTGTCACGCGTCTCGACGGCCTTGCCACTGTGCCTGGTTCTGTGAAGGAGCAGGTGCTGACGGCCAAGACGGCTGTGGAGGGTCTGATCACCGCCCTTGCGACGCGCCTGGACGCTGATATTGCGGATCTGCAGGCGGATGTTGCGTCGAACACGACTGATATTGCTGCGCTGACCGGTCGCGTGACGACGCTGGAGACGGCGGTCACGCGTCTCGACGGCCTTGCCACTGTGCCTGGTTCTGTGAAGGAGCAGGTGCTGACGGCCAAGACGGCTGTGGAAGGTCTGATCACCGCCCTTGCGACGCGCCTGGACGCTGATATTGCGGACCTGCAGGCGGATGTTGCGTCGAACACGACTGATATTGCTGCGCTGACCGGTCGCGTGACGACGCTGGAGACGGCGGTCACGCGTCTCGACGGCCTTGCCACTGTGCCTGGTTCTGTGAAGGAGCAGGTGCTGACGGCCAAGACGGCTGTGGAAGGTCTGATCACCGCCCTTGCGACGCGTCTGGACGCTGATATTGCGGACCTGCAGGCGGATGTTGCGTCGAACACGACTGATATTGCTGCGCTGACCGGTCGTGTGACGACGCTGGAGACGGCTGTCACGCGTCTCGACGGCCTTGCCACTGTGCCTGGTTCTGTGAAGGAGCAGGTGCTGACGGCCAAGACGGCTGTGGAGGGTCTGATCACCGCCCTTGCGACGCGCCTGGACGCTGATATTGCGGACCTGCAGGCGGATGTTGCGTCGAACACGACTGATATTGCTGCGCTGACCGGTCGCGTGACGACGCTGGAGACGGCGGTCACGCGTCTCGACGGCCTTGCCACTGTGCCTGGTTCTGTGAAGGAGCAGGTGCTGACGGCCAAGACGGCTGTGGAAGGTCTGATCACCGCCCTTGCGACGCGCCTGGACGCTGATATTGCGGACCTGCAGGCGGATGTTGCGTCGAACACGACTGATATTGCTGCGCTGACCGGTCGCGTGACGACGCTGGAGACGGCGGTCACGCGTCTCGACGGCCTTGCCACTGTGCCTGGTTCTGTGAAGGAGCAGGTGCTGACGGCCAAGACGGCTGTGGAAGGTCTGATCACCGCCCTTGCGACGCGCCTGGACGCTGATATTGCGGACCTGCAGGCGGATGTTGCGTCGAACACGACTGATATTGCTGCGCTGACCGGTCGCGTGACGACGCTGGAGACGGCGGTCACGCGTCTCGACGGCCTTGCCACTGTGCCTGGTTCTGTGAAGGAGCAGGTGCTGACGGCCAAGACGGCTGTGGAGGGTCTGATCACCGCCCTTGCGACGCGCCTGGACGCTGATATTGCGGACCTGCAGGCGGATGTTGCGTCGAACACGACTGATATTGCTGCGCTGACCGGTCGCGTGACGACGCTGGAGACGGCGGTCACGCGTCTCGACGGCCTTGCCACTGTGCCTGGTTCTGTGAAGGAGCAGGTGCTGACGGCCAAGACGGCTTTGGAAGGTCTGATCACCGCCCTTGCGACGCGCCTGGACGCTGATATTGCGGACCTGCAGGCGGATGTTGCGTCGAACACGACTGATATTGCTGCGCTGACCGGTCGCGTGACGACGCTGGAGACGGCGGTCACGCGTCTCGACGGCCTTGCCACTGTGCCTGGTTCTGTGAAGGAGCAGGTGCTGACGGCCAAGACGGCTGTGGAAGGTCTGATCACCGCCCTTGCGACGCGCCTGGACGCTGATATTGCGGACCTGCAGGCGGATGTTGCGTCGAACACGACTGATATTGCTGCGCTGACCGGTCGCGTGACGACGCTGGAGACGGCGGTCACGCGTCTCGACGGCCTTGCCACTGTGCCTGGTTCTGTGAAGGAGCAGGTGCTGACGGCCAAGACGGCTGTGGAAGGTCTGATCACCGCCCTTGCGACGCGCCTGGACGCTGATATTGCGGACCTGCAGGCGGATGTTGCGTCGAACACGACTGATATTGCTGCGCTGACCGGTCGCGTGACGACGCTGGAGACGGCGGTCACGCGTCTCGACGGCCTTGCCACTGTGCCTGGTTCTGTGAAGGAGCAGGTGCTGACGGCCAAGACGGCTGTGGAAGGTCTGATCACCGCCCTTGCGACGCGCCTGGACGCTGATATTGCGGACCTGCAGGCGGATGTTGCGTCGAACACGACTGATATTGCTGCGCTGACCGGTCGCGTGACGACGCTGGAGACGGCGGTCACGCGTCTCGACGGCCTTGCCACTGTGCCTGGTTCTGTGAAGGAGCAGGTGCTGACGGCCAAGACGGCTGTGGAAGGTCTGATCACCGCCCTTGCGACGCGCCTGGACGCTGATATTGCGGACCTGCAGGCGGATGTTGCGTCGAACACGACTGATATTGCTGCGCTGACCGGTCGCGTGACGACGCTGGAGACGGCGGTCACGCGTCTCGACGGCCTTGCCACTGTGCCTGGTTCTGTGAAGGAGCAGGTGCTGACGGCCAAGACGGCTGTGGAAGGTCTGATCACCGCCCTTGCGACGCGTCTGGACGCTGATATTGCGGACCTGCAGGCGGATGTTGCGTCGAACACGACTGATATTGCTGCGCTGACCGGTCGTGTGACGACGCTGGAGACGGCTGTCACGCGTCTCGACGGCCTTGCCACTGTGCCTGGTTCTGTGAAGGAGCAGGTGCTGACGGCCAAGACGGCTGTGGAGGGTCTGATCACCGCCCTTGCGACGCGCCTGGACGCTGATATTGCGGACCTGCAGGCGGATGTTGCGTCGAACACGACTGATATTGCTGCGCTGACCGGTCGCGTGACGACGCTGGAGACGGCGGTCACGCGTCTCGACGGCCTTGCCACTGTGCCTGGTTCTGTGAAGGAGCAGGTGCTGACGGCCAAGACGGCTGTGGAAGGTCTGATCACCGCCCTTGCGACGCGCCTGGACGCTGATCTCAAAGCCGTCTCTCTGACTCCGACACTCTCGATCGTCGGCACTGATCTTATCGACAGCGTCCTCGAGACCCATGAGGGCGACTTGGTCGTGCGCGTTAGCTTGCCGTCTGTGGTGGCGACGACCGATGTGGTTCAATTGTTCCTGGGTGGCCAGCCGTTCGGTACCCCCAAGACAAACACGCTCGATGGCACCGAAGTCGGGAATGGCTATGTTGATTTCACGGTAACCAGGGCTGATCTCGGCGTAGATGGTCTTAAAGCACTCACCGCCAAAATTGTGTCCGGTGCAGTCACCAGCAACGCAAGCCCTGGACTGTTCTTTACTCTTCATCCAGCAGATATCAACGGGCCGGATGCGCCCGTGCTGGATCCAGTGGCCTCGAACAATCTGATCAATAAGGTTGAGCATGATGGCACAACCTGGTTGACAGGCACGGCTGAGGCTAACGCGCGAGTCACCATTCGCTTCTTGGATGAAAATGCAAGCAGCGCCGTGGTTTCGACGCGTTCCGTCAGGGCTGACGAGTTCGGCAATTGGTCTCTGCCGTATTCTTCCGTCACTTTGCCGGCCGATGGCACCTACACAATCAGCGTTACGGCAACCGACGCCGCCGGCTTGACCAGCGCGGCCACCACCCAAACCGGTGTGGTCATCGACAGCGTGGTGCCGACCGCCCCCGGCATCAACATCGTGGCCAACGACGACATTGTTGATGTTCTTGAGAACGTCTCTGGTTTCACGATCGCTGGGACCGGTGAGAACGGTGCGACGATCACGCTCTCGCTCTCGAGCGGCCGCACGCTGACGGCGGGCAACACCACCACGGTCACTGGCGGCGTTTGGTCCTTCGCCGTTGCCAGCCGTGAGGCAGGCACGTTCTTCAAGAACGGCGACGAGCTCATCACCGTGACGCAGACGGATGCAGCAGGCAACATCAGCGCAGAAACGAAACGATTGATCGAGGTGGTCAACACCTTGGTGGCCGGGGGTGACCTTCGTGCACTGTCCGTGTCTGATTTGTCGGGTCTCACCAGGCTCGATTTGAACGCCGATGCCATTTTGCCCAGCAGCACCGCATTCTTGCCGCTAGCGATTGATGCCAGGGGTTACCGCCTGACCGCGGCAGACACAGGCGTTACTCTTGCCGCAGTCACCCTGGCGAATGTCGGCGCTCTCACAGTCAATACCGGCGTCACACTGGCGATGACGGCCAATCAGGCCACCAGTTTCAACAATGCTGGCGGTATTACGTTGAACGGTACTGGCTCTGTTGCCGTCTCGGCTTCGGGCAACCTTATGTCGCAGAATCTCGATAAGGTATCGCTCACGCTGACAGGGGCAACCACCTTGCCAGACGAGACGGCTGAGCAGCCCGATTCGATCAATGCTCAATCGCACCAAATCACGGTTGCAGGTCCGGTCAGCTTGGTTGGCGTGAACCTGACAAACCTCGGGACGATCACGATCAGTACCGGCGCAACCTTGACCGCCACAGCCGCCCAGCTGACGGGGCAAACGGTTACGGGCAGTGGCGCGGTTTCTGTGACCTCGCTTCAGGCAGATACTAACCTCAGCAACGTGAACCCTGCAGGAGGGGTAACGGCGTCGGTGACCGCGAACATCGACGTCACTGCGAACGTCAACCTGAGCAACGTCGACACGTACACCGTTGGCGGTGGGTTCACCCTGACTGCGAACGCTGCGCAGGTCACGGGACGAGTGGTGGAAGGCCTCGGCGCTGTTTCGGTCAAGGCGCTGGAAGCCAATACGAATTTGGCCAACGTGAACCCCTCGGGAGGGGTAACGGCGTGGGTGTCCACGAGCATCGACATCACTGCGAACAACAACCTGAGCAACGTCGATACGTACACAGTTGACGGTGGGTTCACCCTGACTGCGAACGCTGCGCAGGTCACGGGACGAACGGTGGACGGCCTCGGCGCTATTTCCGTCAAGGCGCTGGAAGCCAATACGAATTTGGCCAACGTGAACCCGGATACGGGCGTCACTGCTACGGTCAGCAGTGATATCAACGTCACTGGTAACGCCAATCTCGGCAACGTCGATACATATGAGGTGGATTCCGCCCGCACACTGACTATCACGGCGGCTCAGATCACGGGCAAAGACGCTACGGGTGCGGGCACGGTGGCGGTGAGGGAACTGCATGCCACGCTTAATGCGGATTTGGCGTCGATTGACACGGGCGGGCTGACCGCTACGGCCCAGTTGACGAACCAGACTGTCAACTTCACGGGGAATCTCGGGAAGGCGCAGGTCTTTATTCTTGGCACTGCGGGCGGCGCGCTGGACATCTTTAACATCGATGCCGCCAACTTGGGCACAGCGACGTTCACTGTGACTGCGAACGCTGTGCTGCAGGGCACCGCGGCGAAGCTTACGGGTAAGGTCGCGACGGGCGCCGGCACGGTGGCAGTGACGGATCTGCATGCCACGCTTGGTGCTGATCTGAGCGGTTTGGACGCCACGACGACGACGGCAGCCTTTAACGGGAACGGCACGTTCATCGGCACGCTGGATGGTGCGGTGGTCACCGTGGGTGATGGATTCACGATGACCGCGGCCGCCAGCAGGGTGGCGAGCGAGACGATCAACAAAATCGCTACCGGTAAGCTGGCCGTCACCATCGGCGCGGGCGATGCGACAGCCAACGTGAGCAGCATCGCAGGCAATGCGCTGGATAGCGTCACGGTCACGGACAACGTGACCTTTACTGGCACGCTTGACGATGCGGTGGCCACCACGGTGGACACCGGCCTGACGCTGACGGCGGCAGCCTCTGTGCTGACAGGCAAGACGGTCAATGGGCCTGGTAGCGTGACGGTGACCGCGCTGGGCGCCACCACCGACCTGTCCGGCGTGACGGTGAGCGGTGGCGTGTCGATCGACTTGGCTGCAACATCCCTGACGATGGGGGCGGGCAAGATCGGTGCGACCGGCTTGACCGTCATTAGTACCGGCGGTGCGGCAACATTGGATTTGACGGGCACTGGCGGCGACATGGACGCAACCGCCCTGACCGCTGAGGCTGCCGTAACCTTGGTGGTGGCTGCCCAGCAGGTTGGCGGTAAGACGCTCACGACGACGGGCGTGACTGGCGCGAACAAGTTCGTGATTGAGCTGGAGACCGCGGACAACATCAGCGCGGGTGCGTTGAATGTGTTGGTGCCAGCTCGGTATGACCTGAGCATCGCGGATAGTGCGTCCGTGTCGATGAGTGTGGCGCAGCACAATGGGGCGGGTGTCATCACGGCCGGCGGACCTGGTGAAACCGTTGTGTTCGTGGATTCCGGGAGTGTTACCGGCAATACGTCGATTGAGACTTACGTTCTGGCTGATGGCAACCAGACGTTCACGCTGGGTGCTGCTGGTCAGAACGTGACGACGAGTGGCGGCACGGTGACGATCGACAGCAACGATTTTGCATCCCTGACGGGAGCGATCGACGGCACGGCTGGCACGGTGACGCTGCAAGTCACGGCTGACAGCAGCGTGGCGAACGCGACGCTGACCGATGTTGTGATTGATCTTGATAGCGGCGTTGACCTGACGCTGACCTATGTGCAGCACGCTCTGCTGGGCACGGGCACGAATACCAACATCGTGACCCTGAGCGGCACGGTGCAGGACCTGACCGGCAATACGTCGATTGAGAGCTACGTTCTGGCGTCTGGCACGCAGACGTTCACGCTGGGTACTGCTGCTCAGAACGTGACGACGAGTGGCGGCACGGTGACGATCGACAGCAACGATTTTGCATCCCTGACGGGAGCGATCGACGGCACGGCTGGCACGGTGACGCTGCAAGTCACGGCTGACAGCAGCGTGGCGAACGCGACGCTGACCGATGTTGTGATTGATCTTGATAGCGGCGTTGACCTGACGCTGACCTATGTGCAGCACGCTCTGCTGGGCACGGGCACGAATACCAACATCGTGACCCTGAGCGGCACGGTGCAGGACCTGACCGGCAATACGTCGATTGAGAGCTACGTTCTGGCGTCTGGCACGCAGACGTTCACGCTGGGTACTGCTGCTCAGAACGTGACGACGAGTGGCGGCACGGTGACGATCGACAGCAACGATTTTGCATCCCTGACGGGAGCGATCGACGGCACGGCTGGCACGGTGACGCTGCAAGTCACGGCTGACAGCAGCGTGGCGAACGCGACGCTGACCGATGTTGTGATTGATCTTGATAGCGGCGTTGACCTGACGCTGACCTATGTGCAGCACGCTCTGCTGGGCACGGGCACGAATACCAACATCGTGACCCTGAGCGGCACGGTGCAGGACCTGACCGGCAATACGTCGATTGAGAGCTACGTTCTGGCGTCTGGCACGCAGACGTTCACGCTGGGTACTGCTGCTCAGAACGTGACGACGAGTGGCGGCACGGTGACGATCGACAGCAACGATTTTGCATCCCTGACGGGAGCGATCGACGGCACGGCTGGCACGGTGACGCTGCAAGTCACGGCTGACAGCAGCGTGGCGAACGCGACGCTGACCGATGTTGTGATTGATCTTGATAGCGGCGTTGACCTGACGCTGACCTATGTGCAGCACGCTCTGCTGGGCACGGGCACGGATACCAACATCGTGACCCTGAGCGGCACGGTGCAGAACCTGACCGGCAATACGTCGATTGAGAGCTACGTTCTGGCGTCTGGCACGCAGACGTTCACGCTGGGTAATGCTGCCCAGAACGTGACGACGAGTGGCGGCACGGTGACGATCGACAGCAACGATTTTGCATCCCTGACGGGAGCGATCGACGGCACGGCTGGCACGGTGACGCTGCTGGTCACGGCTGACAGCAGCGTGGCGAACGCGACGCTGACCGATGTTGTGATTGATCTTGATAGCGGCGTGGACCTGACGCTGACCTATGTGCAGCACGCTCTGCTGGGCACGGGCACGAATACCAACATCGTGACCCTGAGCGGCACGGCGCAGAACCTGACCGGCAATACGTCGATTGAGAGCTACGTTCTGGCGTCTGGCACGCAGACGTTCACGCTGGGTACATGATGCCCAGAACGTGACGACGAGTGGCGGCACGGTGACGATCGACAGCAACGATTTTGCATCCCTGACGGGAGCGATCGACGGCACGGCTGGCACGGTGACGCTGCTGGTCACGGCTGACAGCAGCGTGGCGAGCGCGACGCTGACCGATGTTGTGATTGATCTTGAGAGCGGCGTGGACCTGACGCTGACCTATGTGCAGCACGCTCTGCTGGGCACGGGCACGGGTACCAACGTCGTGACCCTGAGCGGCACGGCGCAGAACCTGACCGGCAATACGTCGATTGAGAGCTACGTTCTGGCGTCTGGCACGCAGACGTTCACGCTGGGTACATGATGCCCAGAACGTGACGACGAGTGGCGGCACGGTGACGATCGACAGCAACGATCTTGCATCCCTGACGGGAGCGATCGACGGCACGGCTGGCACGGTGACGCTGCTGGTCACGGCTGACAGCAGCGTGGCGAGCGCGACGCTGACCGATGTTGTGATTGATCTTGAGAGCGGCGTGGACCTGACGCTGACCTATGTGCAGCACGCTCTGCTGGGCACGGGCACGGATACCAACATCGTGACCCTGAGCGGCACGGCGCAGAACCTGACCGGCAATACGTCGATTGAGAGCTACGTTCTGGCGTCTGGCACGCAGACGTTCACGCTGGGTACATGATGCCCAGAACGTGACGACGAGTGGCGGCACGGTGACGATCGACAGCAACGATCTTGCATCCCTGACGGGAGCGATCGACGGCACGGCTGGCACGGTGACGCTGCTGGTCACGGCTGACAGCAGCGTGGCGAGCGCGACGCTGACCGATGTTGTGATTGATCTTGAGAGCGGCGTGGACCTGACGCTGACCTATGGGCAGCACGCTCTGCTGGGCACGGGCACGGGTACCAACGTCGTGACCCTGAGCGGCACGGCGCAGAACCTGACCGGCAATACGTCGATTGAGAGCTACGTTCTGGCGTCTGGCACGCAGACGTTCACGCTGGGTCATGATGCCCAGAACGTGACGACGAGTGGCGGCACGGTGACGATCGACAGCAACGATCTTGCATCCCTGACGGGAGCGATCGACGGCACGGCTGGCACGGTGACGCTGCTGGTCACGGCTGACAGCAGCGTGGCGAGCGCGACGCTGACCGATGTTGTGATTGATCTTGAGAGCGGCGTGGACCTGACGCTGACCTATGTGCAGCACGCTCTGCTGGGCACGGGCACGGGTACCAACGTCGTGACCCTGAGCGGCACGGCGCAGAACCTGACCGGCAATACGTCGATTGAGAGCTACGTTCTGGCGTCTGGCACGCAGACGTTCACGCTGGGTACATGATGCCCAGAACGTGACGACGAGTGGCGGCACGGTGACGATCGACAGCAACGATTTTGCATCCCTGACGGGAGCGATCGACGGCACGGCTGGCACGGTGACGCTGCTGGTCACGGCTGACAGCAGCGTGGCGAACGCGACGCTGACCGATGTTGTGATTGATCTTGATAGCGGCGTTGACCTGACGCTGACCTATGTGCAGCACGCTCTGCTGGGCACGGGCACGAATACCAACATCGTGACCCTGAGCGGCACGGTGCAGGACCTGACCGGCAATACGTCGATTGAGAGCTACGTTCTGGCGTCTGGCACGCAGACGTTCACGCTGGGTACTGCTGCTCAGAACGTGACGACGAGTGGCGGCACGGTGACGATCGACAGCAACGATTTTGCATCCCTGACGGGAGCGATCGACGGCACGGCTGGCACGGTGACGCTGCAAGTCACGGCTGACAGCAGCGTGGCGAACGCGACGCTGACCGATGTTGTGATTGATCTTGATAGCGGCGTTGACCTGACGCTGACCTATGTGCAGCACGCTCTGCTGGGCACGGGCACGAATACCAACATCGTGACCCTGAGCGGCACGGTGCAGGACCTGACCGGCAATACGTCGATTGAGAGCTACGTTCTGGCGTCTGGCACGCAGACGTTCACGCTGGGTACTGCTGCTCAGAACGTGACGACGAGTGGCGGCACGGTGACGATCGACAGCAACGATTTTGCATCCCTGACGGGAGCGATCGACGGCACGGCTGGCACGGTGACGCTGCAAGTCACGGCTGACAGCAGCGTGGCGAACGCGACGCTGACCGATGTTGTGATTGATCTTGATAGCGGCGTTGACCTGACGCTGACCTATGTGCAGCACGCTCTGCTGGGCACGGGCACGGATACCAACATCGTGACCCTGAGCGGCACGGTGCAGGACCTGACCGGCAATACGTCGATTGAGAGCTACGTTCTGGCGTCTGGCACGCAGACGTTCACGCTGGGTACTGCTGCTCAGAACGTGACGACGAGTGGCGGCACGGTGACGATCGACAGCAACGATTTTGCATCCCTGACGGGAGCGATCGACGGCACGGCTGGCACGGTGACGCTGCAAGTCACGGCTGACAGCAGCGTGGCGAACGCGACGCTGACCGATGTTGTGATTGATCTTGATAGCGGCGTTGACCTGACGCTGACCTATGTGCAGCACGCTCTGCTGGGCACGGGCACGAATACCAACATCGTGACCCTGAGCGGCACGGTGCAGGACCTGACCGGCAATACGTCGATTGAGAGCTACGTTCTGGCGTCTGGCACGCAGACGTTCACGCTGGGTACTGCTGCTCAGAACGTGACGACGAGTGGCGGCACGGTGACGATCGACAGCAACGATTTTGCATCCCTGACGGGAGCGATCGACGGCACGGCTGGCACGGTGACGCTGCAAGTCACGGCTGACAGCAGCGTGGCGAACGCGACGCTGACCGATGTTGTGATTGATCTTGATAGCGGCGTTGACCTGACGCTGACCTATGTGCAGCACGCTCTGCTGGGCACGGGCACGAATACCAACATCGTGACCCTGAGCGGCACGGTGCAGGACCTGACCGGCAATACGTCGATTGAGAGCTACGTTCTGGCGTCTGGCACGCAGACGTTCACGCTGGGTACTGCTGCTCAGAACGTGACGACGAGTGGCGGCACGGTGACGATCGACAGCAACGATTTTGCATCCCTGACGGGAGCGATCGACGGCACGGCTGGCACGGTGACGCTGCAAGTCACGGCTGACAGCAGCGTGGCGAACGCGACGCTGACCGATGTTGTGATTGATCTTGATAGCGGCGTTGACCTGACGCTGACCTATGTGCAGCACGCTCTGCTGGGCACGGGCACGAATACCAACATCGTGACCCTGAGCGGCACGGTGCAGGACCTGACCGGCAATACGTCGATTGAGAGCTACGTTCTGGCGTCTGGCACGCAGACGTTCACGCTGGGTACTGCTGCTCAGAACGTGACGACGAGTGGCGGCACGGTGACGATCGACAGCAACGATTTTGCATCCCTGACGGGAGCGATCGACGGCACGGCTGGCACGGTGACGCTGCAAGTCACGGCTGACAGCAGCGTGGCGAACGCGACGCTGACCGATGTTGTGATTGATCTTGATAGCGGCGTTGACCTGACGCTGACCTATGTGCAGCACGCTCTGCTGGGCACGGGCACGGATACCAACATCGTGACCCTGAGCGGCACGGTGCAGGACCTGACCGGCAATACGTCGATTGAGAGCTACGTTCTGGCGTCTGGCACGCAGACGTTCACGCTGGGTACTGCTGCTCAGAACGTGACGACGAGTGGCGGCACGGTGACGATCGACAGCAACGATTTTGCATCCCTGACGGGAGCGATCGACGGCACGGCTGGCACGGTGACGCTGCAAGTCACGGCTGACAGCAGCGTGGCGAACGCGACGCTGACCGATGTTGTGATTGATCTTGATAGCGGCGTTGACCTGACGCTGACCTATGTGCAGCACGCTCTGCTGGGCACGGGCACGAATACCAACATCGTGACCCTGAGCGGCACGGTGCAGGACCTGACCGGCAATACGTCGATTGAGAGCTACGTTCTGGCGTCTGGCACGCAGACGTTCACGCTGGGTACTGCTGCTCAGAACGTGACGACGAGTGGCGGCACGGTGACGATCGACAGCAACGATTTTGCATCCCTGACGGGAGCGATCGACGGCACGGCTGGCACGGTGACGCTGCAAGTCACGGCTGACAGCAGCGTGGCGAACGCGACGCTGACCGATGTTGTGATTGATCTTGATAGCGGCGTTGACCTGACGCTGACCTATGTGCAGCACGCTCTGCTGGGCACGGGCACGAATACCAACATCGTGACCCTGAGCGGCACGGTGCAGGACCTGACCGGCAATACGTCGATTGAGAGCTACGTTCTGGCGTCTGGCACGCAGACGTTCACGCTGGGTACTGCTGCTCAGAACGTGACGACGAGTGGCGGCACGGTGACGATCGACAGCAACGATTTTGCATCCCTGACGGGAGCGATCGACGGCACGGCTGGCACGGTGACGCTGCAAGTCACGGCTGACAGCAGCGTGGCGAACGCGACGCTGACCGATGTTGTGATTGATCTTGATAGCGGCGTTGACCTGACGCTGACCTATGTGCAGCACGCTCTGCTGGGCACGGGCACGAATACCAACATCGTGACCCTGAGCGGCACGGTGCAGGACCTGACCGGCAATACGTCGATTGAGAGCTACGTTCTGGCGTCTGGCACGCAGACGTTCACGCTGGGTACTGCTGCTCAGAACGTGACGACGAGTGGCGGCACGGTGACGATCGACAGCAACGATTTTGCATCCCTGACGGGAGCGATCGACGGCACGGCTGGCACGGTGACGCTGCAAGTCACGGCTGACAGCAGCGTGGCGAACGCGACGCTGACCGATGTTGTGATTGATCTTGATAGCGGCGTTGACCTGACGCTGACCTATGTGCAGCACGCTCTGCTGGGCACGGGCACGGATACCAACATCGTGACCCTGAGCGGCACGGTGCAGGACCTGACCGGCAATACGTCGATTGAGAGCTACGTTCTGGCGTCTGGCACGCAGACGTTCACGCTGGGTACTGCTGCTCAGAACGTGACCGGCGGCTCCGGCAATGACACTATCAACTCCAGCACCTTCACCGCCCTTACCGGCACCCTCAACGGCGGCAGCGGGACCGACATATTCTTGGCTGCGGATACGGTGAGTATCACTGGTTTGTCTGGTTTCTCCGGTTTCGAGACCATTCGGGTGGCGGATAACGAGGTGCTGACGGCCAATGCCGCGCAGGTCTCCGGGAAGTCGGTGGAATACGTCGGCTCGCTAGCGAACCGCGGTACGTTGAACATCGCTGCGACCACCTTCGGCCCATCGACGTCGACCGATCTGTCAGGTGTCACCACGTTGCTGACGTTCAATGGCACGGCCGCTGCTAGTCTGACGCTTGGGGCCGGCGCGGTTCTGCGGCTTACGGCGGCTCAGGCCACGGTGATCGGTAGCATCTCTGGCGATCCCTCTAGCAGGGTTGAGGTCACCTCGCTGTCCGCCACAGATACAAGCGACTTCTCGCATATTGACGTTCCGCTTACGATCGTTCTCGGGACTGGTTCGAACGTGGACTTCAATGGCACCTTCGATACCACGCAGCCCTTGACCGTGACGGGGGCGGCCGAACTCGACATCGTGGGGGCCCTCACGAACAAGCCTGCCTCCATTACCCTGGCAAGCGATGCCGCGGTGCGTTTGTCTGCTGACCAGGCCAGTGGCCTGAGCATCACCGGCACCGGTTCGGCGGTCATCACGAACATCCACGCCACCTTGGGCGCTGACCTGGATGGCATTGTCCCGAGCGCGGGCGTGACGGTGGCACTGTCGGCTAATGCGACGCTGACCAACGCCGCGACGATCGGCAACGAAAGCCTCGCAGTGACGGGTGCCTTCACGCTGAATCTGACCGCTGTGACCATCCCCAACTTTGGGCTGGGCACCAACACGCTGTCGATCGCGGGGGAATCCACGGTTGTGGTAACCAAGGAACAAATCACCCGTGTGGGCGGTACCGGCTGGGCCAGCATCGAAGGGCCGGGTACGCTGTCACTGTCCAATACGACACTGCAAGTGGCAGACTTGTTGTCGCTTGACTTGGCAACGAATGCCATCGTCAATGCTACGGCGTTGACGACGCTGTCCGGTACGGCGGCCCAGTTCCAGTCGCTGATCGCGGCGGAAACACCGACCACTATCGTATTGCCGGACAATATCAACGTGACGGTCACAGGCACTGCAACGGTTGCGCAGATGACTGCGATCGATGCCCTGAATGGCACGGGTACACTGACCTACAGCTTGAGCGATACGGCAGCGAACCTGGTTCCAGCCAACGTTGCTTCGACCTACCTCAACGGCGCCACCCAAATCACCGTTACGGGTGTTGCGAACGTGCAGCAGGCAGAGATCATCGAGGCGGCGACACCGACATCGGCCAACACATTTTATAGCATCACTGATACTGCGGCCGCTGTAGTCGGCACCACCGACGTCGTCCGGGATGGTGCGATCAACATCGTCATCACGGGTACGGCGAACGTTGCACAGGCACTGACGATCTATAACGCCACGAATACTGGGCTGACGACCTACCATGTGGCGGATCAAGATGGGACGCTGCAATCGGCCGCGACGACCGTTGGGTTGGTGGCGGCCCTGCAGGGGGCGGCAAGCGTCACGGTCAATGCAGCAACAGCATCTACTGCGATCAACATGTCTGGCTTCAGTGGTGCTAATGAGGTCGATCTGATCATCAATGGCAACGCTTTGGCTAACAATATTTCTGGCGGCTCTGGCGACGATGTCATCAACTCTTTCGGTGGGAATGATGTTATTTCGGGAGGGCAGGGTGCCGACCGTATTTCATCGGGAAGTGGAAACGATACAATCATCGTGAACACGACGCTTGCGCTGAATAATTCCGATATCGTCTTGGATTTCTCGACGACAGACAGCGTTATTTTCAATTTCGGTGGCACCGGTGAACTCGATCAGCAAGATTTGCGCGGTAATGGTACTGATTATCAGGTGCTGGCCGCCGGAGGTGCTTTGGGTGCTAATACTGGTATAGCCGTCATAAGCTCGTCGCAGGGGGCCATCGACGTTGCTACCGCTTTGGGGCTTGCAGATGGTCTGGTGGGATTGGCGGCTGGCGATCAGTTTTACCTCGTGTTCGACAATGGCACCAACTCGGCTTTGTTTAGGGTGGCGGACACTGACAGCAATGCTGCAAACGGTGTTGACGAGGCGGAGTTGTTGGTGACCTTCGCGAATGTTTCCGACGCGGATTTGATCTTGGCGCCCGCGCGCTTCGGGGACTTTGGGCTTATGTTTATTCCATGAGTTAGGTTGAAAGGCATCTTAGGGCTGCGGTGGGTAGAGGATGTCTTTGCCCACCGCTGATTGGAGCGCCCCCCAATCCGACGGGACATGTGCTATACTCATAAACGCGGAAAGGAAGTGATACCCGGCGCGTGAAGTTCTGACTCTTGTTTTGCTCCGACGCGGCGAGGCGTGATTGATCGCTGAGCATGGCTGCGCGGAGCGGGACATGGCTGGGCTGTGGATCAGGGACGATATGGCGCCGCAGGATTTGCGGCGCCTGTTGGCGATCGCCGGGGCACTGGACGGGCTGAGCCGCGAGGCGGCGGCTCGGCTGGCCGGGATGGACCGTCAGACGCTGCGGGACTGGGTGATCCGCAACAATCGGGCTGGCCCCGCTGCGCGGTCGGACCATTGGGGATCCGGCCGCCCCTGCCGCCTGACGGAGGGTCAGCAGGCATCGCTCAAGGCCATCGTGCTGGCGGGGCCGGATCCGGAAGTGGAGGGCGTCTCCACCTGGCTGCTGATCGATCTGTCCCGGATCGTGCGGGAGAGGTTTGGCGTCAGCTACGCCGAAACTGGGATGGCGCGGTTGATGCGCAGCCTGGACCTGTCCTGGCAGACGCCACGGCCGCGGCACGCCGAGACCGATCCTGCGGCGCAGGAGCGCTTCGAAAAAAGGGCTTTCCGGCCGCCTTCGCCCAGATCATCGCCGAGTACCCGCACGCCGAGCGCTTCGAGGTCTGGTTCCCGGATGAGGCCCGAGTAGGCCAGAAGGGCCGCATGGTGCGCCGCTGGTATCAACGCGGCATGCGGCCACGAATGGTGAATGACCAGCGCTACCGCTCCGCCTACATCTTTGGCGCGGTCTGTCCCGCGCGTGATACCGGCGCGGCCGTGGTCATCACCCATGTGTCGGTCGGGGCCATGAACCTCCTGCTGGAGGAGGTCGCAGCCCAACTGCCGCCCGGTACCCACGCGGTGATGCTGATCGACAATGCGGGTTGGCACACGTCCGGCGATATCCGCGTGCCGCCGAACATCAGCCTGCTGAACCTGCCGCCCTACAGCCCCGAGCTGAATGCAATCGAGCGGGTCTGGCAGTACCTGAGAGACCGCTATCTCCCGGGACGCCTGTTCGAGGGCACCCGCGCCATCATCGACGCCTGCTGCGAAGCCTGGAACCGCCTACTCGAAGAGGAGGGACGCGTCCGATCACTGACCGATCTCGATTGGATCGCAGGCAACAAACCATAGTGCGGTTGGTATCAGTTGGCCACTGCGCCTGGTGGGATGCCCGGGGGCACCCAACCGGCGCTGTTCATCGTCGCGCATGACCCAGTGACCCAGGCGATGATCTCGCGGTCTTGGATGTGCATGGAAGACGCAACGCGCAGCGGCTTGCCATTCATGCCAAAGATCCCGAAGCCGTTCGAGCCGAAGACGCTCATGCGCTTGAGTCACGGCTGGCCCAGGCCAACCAGAATTGGTGCGGCGGCACGCGGGTGACGGGAGAAGCAGCAGGCGGAACTCGCCGCGGTCAGACCATCGGCCGATCGTTCCTGCCGTCAGACCGGACGGATGCCGGGAAGGAGCGCCGCAGGGCGTGTTTCCCAATATCGAGCAATCTCATTGATGCGGGATTCGCCACATCGGCGTGACACGCCAGGGCGCGGCGGACTCAGGCGAGACCAGAGCCACGCGGATAGGGGGGGATGGTAGCTGCCGCCGGGCGGCCCCCACAGCCTACGTCAACACATCCGGAGCAAAGGCCGGACGTTAAGCCAGCCACGTCGCGAAGAACCGTTTACCGCATTCATGACGGGGCAGTCGCAACGGCGGCGTGCGCGCCGCCGTTGCCATTCGTTGAGGTCGGCCGGAACGTCCGGCCGACCTCACGGGGGTCACAGGATGATGTCGGTGCCCAGGACCGTGGCCACATTGCCGATCAAGATCGCGAAATCGGCATTGTTGTTTCCGGTCGTGTTGCCTTCCAGCGTCCGCACGCCGCCCTGGTTCACGAAGCGAACCTGACCGAGCCCGGTGAAAGCACCGTTCACAAAGGTGAACGCCTGGTTCCCCGCAACATTCGCGTTGGCGTCGATCAAGCTCAGGTCGATCTTGTCGATGCCAGACTCGAAGTCGGTGATGGTGTCACGCGAACCAGCCGCGAGGCCGATCTCCGCGATCGCAGCGCCAAAGGCGAAGACGTCGGCATCGGCGCCGCCGGTCAGGAAGTCGACCCCGGCCCCGCCGTCCAGCGTATCATTGCCGGCGCCGCCATCCAGGATGTCATTGCCATCGCCACCGAACAGCTGATCGGCACCGCCAAGCCCGGACAACAAGTCGTTCCCGGCCAGTCCGTTGATGGTATCATTGCCAGCCCCACCGCTCAGCGCGTTGGCGGCGGCCGTTCCGTTCAGGAGCAAGCCAGCGACATCATCATTCAGGATGGTCGAAGTCGCCGTCGCCGTTCCGAGCACAATCCCGGTCGAGGGGTTGGACAGGGTGAGCGTGAAGGTCTCGTTGGCCTCGACGGTCGTGTCACCCACCACCGAGATGGTAATGGTGCCGCTGCTCTGGCCAGCCTGGATCGTCAGCGTCCCCGTGGGCAACACCCCACCCTGGAAGTCGGCCGCGTTGGCCGCATTGGCCCCACTGCCGGTCACCGCCCAGTTGACGGTGGTGTTGGTCCCCACCACGGTCGGAACCGAAACGGTGAACACATGCTGCGACACACCGGTGCTGCCTTCGGCCACTGCCGCCACCGGCCCTGCAACCGACATTCTCTGAATGAAACTGCTGCCGGTCAGGGTCGGCGCTCCCGTCAGGTTGATGCTGAAATCCGCAATCGCGTCGGCGTTGACGAAGCCCTGCAGCACACCATTGGCGTAGCGGAGCTGACCAGCCCCGGCCGCGGTCTGCGCCAGCGCAGCGCCCTGCACCAGCGTAAAGCCCTGCGTGCCCGCGACCCCGGTATTGGCGTCGATCGCGGTGAAGTCGAGGACATCCCCGGCGGCGAAGTCGGTGATGGTTTCCCGGAACGCGGCGTTGTTGCCGATCTCCGCGACGCTTCCGAATACGAAGGTGTCGTTGCCGGCACCGCCCGTCAGTCTATCGACGCCAGCGCCGCCATTGATGCGATCGGCACCGGCTCCACCATCGATCGAGTCATTGCCGCCAAGGCCGAGCAGAATGTTGTTGCTGGCATTGCCGAGAATGATGTTGCTTTGGGCGTTGCCTGTCCCTTCAAGGGCCGTGCTGCGCAGCGTCAGGTTCTCGAGATCGGCCGCGAGCGTGTAGTTGAAGGCACCGTTCACGATGACGGTGTCCGTGCCCGCCCCGAGCAGCCCCTCGACCACGGTGTCGGTCGTCACGTCAATGATATACGTGTCGTTGCCGAGGCCGCCCTCGAGGATGTCGATCCCGGCGCCACCATCGAGCGTGTCATTAAAGGCCGTGCCGACAAAGATGTTGGCACCGGCATTGCCGAGCATTTCCAGGCCGACATTCAGGCCAGGAACAGCCAGCGAGGCGTCGATGTTGATGGCCGCCGTGCCGGTGCGGTCGGCCGCGTTCGCCGTCCCGGTGCCGATCACCACACGCTCGATGCCGCTGAAGGCCGAGACGATGCCGAGCGCGTTGGTGCCGCCCAGGATGATGGAGTCCGCGACGGTCTGAGTGAAGCGGACCTCGTCGATGCCAAGGCCATTCGCCACGCGGAAACCAGGGCCCTTGTTGACCAGTTGCAGCTGGGTCAGGCCGTTATCGGCGATGTCATGGTGAACGAAGGCCAGGCTGTCCTCGATGATGTAGATATCATCGCCTTCGCCGCCATTCATCACCTCGCGCCCACCGATCACCAGGCCACCTGCGCCGGGAACCAGCATGTCATGGCCGCTGGCGCCGGCGAGATTATCCCAGCCTCCGCCACCATACAGGGTGTCGTTACCCGCGCCGCCATTCAGTCCATCATCCAGCAGGGCCGCGGTGAGCGGCGCATCCGGATCGAGGACACCGTTCAGGTCGACGACGCCGTCGCCGCCATACATGACATCGTCGCCGGCGCCGCCCTGCATGACATCGGCCTCGGCGCCGCCGAACATGATGTCATTGTCGGCATTGCCGAACATGATATCGGCCCCGAGGCCGCCCAGCATGCTGTCGTTACCCGCGCCACCATACATGAAGTCGTTGTCGATGCCGCCGTCGAGCGTATCGTTGCCGCCATCGCCATACAGGAAGTCGACGCCGGCGTCGCCAACGAGGGAGTCGTCTCCATCCTCGCCGCGGATGTCGTCATTGCCGCCAAGGCCGAAGACGGTATCGTTGACGGCCGTGCCGGTGATCCGCTCGCTGGCATTGCCGATGCCGTTCGGGTTCAGCACATTGCGGGCATCCACATAGTCACCCGGATTGCCGTAGAAGACCCCGTTGACGTAGCCGGCGCGGCCGATCGAGGCCGTGATGATGTTCCCGGCCGTGTCAAAAACCTGCTGCGTGGTGGTCGACTCCAACAGCTCGTCGAAAGTGCCAACGCTCGGCTGGCCGTCCGCGTCGTCGATGAGCACATACTTGTCGGCCACCGAGAAGATATCGGCATAGACATTTGTGGCGCCGGTCGAGCGCATCACGATATCGGCGAGCTGGACGCCTTCCATGTTCTCGATGAAGAACTCGGTCGTCGGCACGCGGCCCAGGTAATAGAAGTGGTCGCCATTCTGCAGCTTCATCATCTGCATGGCGAAGACCGCGTCAAAGGTGGACCCGAGCATGCCGCCCAGGACCTCCCGCTCGGCGAGGCCACCCATCCAGGCGTCGATGCGGTTGAAGTCGCGGTTGCCGGTGGTGCTCATCCAGGCCGTGTCGGCATAGGCCGCCTCGGTCGCGTTCTTGAGCGTGGCCATATACAGGGCCTGGTCGACGGCATCGACAAACTCACGGAGGGCGTACCACTGGGTGAGCGTCTTGGTGCTCGCGAACTTCGTCAGAATGTCATCGCTGGCATAGGCCATCATGAAATTCTTGACCGTCGCCGCCTGGTCGAGCGGGCTGCCCTTCAGGTTGTCCCGGAAGCCGGTCCAGCTGGTGTAGGGGTTCAGCGTCGCCTGCAGCGCGAGCGGCGCCACCGTCTGGATCGCAGCACGCATTTCATTCAGCGTCGGCAGGCCCGCATCCCGGCCACGCACGATGTTCAGCGTGGCCAGATCCAGCGGCTGGCCGAGCAGATTGTCACGGAGGGCATCCGTGACCTTCTCGTCGATCCGGTTGCCGACCTGGGCGGTGCTGCCATCCGTGATCAGGGCGGCGCTGGAGCCCGGGATGTAGGAGGTCGGGCTCAGGAAGGCCTCGATCAACCCCTTGTTGATGTCGATCTGAACCTTGTCCGAAACCAAGCCCGTCGCGGTTGCGGTGGCTGTGCCGTTGACGGTGATGCTGAACTGGCTCGCATCGATCCTGGTGATGGCGAAGGTTCCGTTCAGCAGGTTCGCCGCAAGGCCCCCGATGTCGTTGTCCACGCTGGACAGGGTGATGTTGGCTTGGTCGGCCAGGCCATGGTTCACCATCGTCACGGTGACGACGTCGGAATTCGCGACCGTGCTGATGTTTTCCGCACCGCTCACTTTCCGCATGCCGACCGTCTCGGGCAGCATCGAATGGCCCAGGCGGTACACGGCATTGGCGAATTCGGAGGAGATGCGCGCGTCGATCAGCGGGTCCACGCCGGCGAAACCCGCGATGTTCGGGCTCAGCTTCCGCACGAACTGGTCGAAGACGAGATGCTGGTAGGTCATCTCGTTGAACAGCTTCGCCTGCTGGAACAGCTCCTCGGCGGTGACCTTGGTGGCCACGCCCGTCAGGGGATCCGTCCAGGTCCAGCCACCGGCCGGCTGGTCACCCTCGAAGCCGTACACCGCCTTCAAATCGGTCAGGACGCGGTTGTGTTCGTTGACGAACACTTCCTGGACGGCGGTGAGGCCGATATTCTCGTTGAGGCGCCCGTCACCCGCGACGTAATGCGCCTCCAGCGCGGCCTTGGTGGGGCCGATCAGGTCGCGCCCAGCCCAGACCGTCGTATCCGTCAGGGCGGGCAGCCGAACTCCCATGTCATTCAGGAAGGCATGCTGCGTCGTCATCAGCACGAGGCCCTCGGCCACCGTGGTGTCGGTGACGTAGACGGTCTCGCCCGTGACCTTGTCCAGAGCCACCAGCTGCGGCCGGCCATCGGCGCTGAGAATCAGCTGACCGAACTGGTCGATCGCGAGCATGGGGACGGCCGTGATGTCGGCGTCATGCAGGGTGATCCCGACCTTGGCCGCGTTCGCCTTGATCTGGGCCCAATTCGCAATGCCCGATGCAACTTCACCATTGACGGTGGCGCCCGCATTGACCAGGCGGCCGGTCGTCACGTCGTGGATCGTCTGGCCGGCATTGAGCGTCTGGTATTCGCGCAGGAAGAAGGTCTTGCTCTTATCGGAGCCGTAGGTCTGGCTGAGGTCGATGAACGGCGAGATCTGGTTGAAGCTCTCCGCACGCGCCGGCGTCAGCGTGAAGTTGAAGGAGCCCGCCGGCACCAGGTTGCCGATCGCGGGGAAGGGCGCGGCCGATGCGACCACGCCCGTCGTCGGCGTGAAGGCGTTGATCTGGGCCACCAGATCCGCCTCGTCGAGGGCCTGGATCTCGATCAGGGTGTTGTTCAGGACGAGCGTGCCGACATAGGCGTAGGTGAAGCCATCGACGACAGCGCCAGCGTCCGGCGTGGTCAGTGTCGACTTGATCGCCCAGCTCGCCTTGCCCTGGTCCGCCAGGATGCCCAGCTTGCTCAGCAAGGCATCGGTCGAACCCTCGCCGATGGTGACGTTGGTGGTGTTGTTGCGCGAGGCGGCGATCGTGGTCGCCCGGCCAGCCGTATACAGACCATCGCTCGGCAGGAGTTCGATCGAGACCCGGCCATCCTTGCCCTTCGACACGAAGTCGAGGCCATGGTCGAAGAACTGCCCGAACTGGCTCATCCAGTTGCTGTAGGCGAGCGGATTGATGGCGCCCGAGACCGGCGAGATCCGCCCCACCGGGTTGTCCTGCAGGCTAAGTTCAAGCTTGAGGGCGTAGTTCGGGTCAGCCGGGTCGAGGCTCTGGAAGCCGACCGGCGCGCTGCTGTCCGCGATCAGGTTGCTGATGTTGCGCGGGTTGAGCGCATCAGCGATTTTGCCGCCGACGTTGGTCGTGTCGCCGATGGTCACGACGCTGGTCGCACCGCGCGGGGAATTCGCGAAGGGCGCCGAGATGATGTCGTTCTTCGTCGAAGGCTCAACCAGCCGGTTGAAGGTGTCGCGCGTGAACAGGGTATCGGCAGCGCCGAACCAGAAGCCCGGCGCAGCGGCATCCAGCGTGTTGTTGCCGACGCCCTGCACATCGCGAATGCCCGTCGGGCCAAGCGGCGCAAGCCCGTTCAACTCCTCAGGGAGCCACTCGCCCCTGGAGCGGGCGAGAAGGAACCGAATATCGGCGAGACTAAGTGTCGGCATTACTTTGATCTTCCAAGCGCAAACTTGTTTTGCAATGTTGTGGTTCTGGGCTGCTTCGCCCACTACTCGCACAGTAATTTAAATTAAGAAATTACACTGCAATCAAGAAGATATTTGTCTATTTTGGGGTGCGTGAGGGTCCGTTTGAGAATTATCGATGGGCGACGCGCCGGAGAAGTGACTCGGCTTCTCGTTACAGCGTTTCGGTTCCGATAACTTGATCCCCTGCCGGCTGATACGCACGTCGTGCGGGTGCCGTGGCCTCACGCAGGGAGGGCGCAGCCCGACCGGAGTGATGCCACGGCGCCGGCGGCTTCCTCATGCCGCCCGCACCTGCGGCAGATGGTCGAGATAGGCCTGCTCTGGCGTCCGCGCCCCCAGGCAGGAATGCGGCCTTTTGGAATTGTAGAAAGCCAGATGCCGGCCCAGCGACGCGCGCGCATCGCTCACGCTGTCATAGGCCCGCAGATTGACTTCCTCGTATTTTACCGAACGCCAATGCCGCTCGACGAACACGTTGCCCCGCCAAGAGCCTGCGCCCATCCATGCTGATCGCGATCTTCTGCTCTTGCAGCAGCCCCGTGACTGCCACGGAGGTGAATTGGCTGCCCTGGTCCGTGTTGAAAATCTCAGGCTTGCCGTGCCGGCCCAGCGCTTCATTCACAGCGTCGAGGCGCACCTCCGTCTCCGACGTGATCGACAGCCGCCATGCCAACACCCAGCGGCTGAACCAATCCACCACCGCGGCCAGATAAACAAAGCTGCGGGTCATCTCTGTGAACGTGATGTCCATCCCCCAGACCTGGTTGGGCCGATCCACCACCAGGTTGCGCGGCGGATAAGGGTAGAGCTTGTGCCCAGGTGCCGGTTTGGACGTGTTCGGCCGCCGCTATCCGGCCGACACCACAAAAGGTTCGAAGAAAGACCACTCCTCGTCCGTCAGCAGCCCGCGGATCAACGCCGATCTCCATGCCTGAGATCAGCCTGGAATCACGCCCGAGGCCCCATGGGAATCCCCAAGTCGCCAGTTGGTCCACGCGACCTGGGCTCAGGACTCATTGTCCAAGCCAGAAGATGACGGCGCGGGTGATAGCGCCGAAGAAGGTGTTGGCGCAGCGGTCGTAACGGGTGGCGATGCGGCGGCAGTCCTTGATGCGGCCGAAGGCGATCTCGATGCGGTGCCGCTGGCGGTAGGGCGCCTTGTCGTAGGGGATCTGCTGCTTGCGGTTCTTCTTTGGCGGGATGCACGGGGCGATGCCGCGCTTGGCGATCAATTCGCGCGCCGGGGGCGTTCTGCCTCACGCAACGGCCCGCAGCCTGTCCAGCCAGCACCATCGCTTCATGTTGCAGGCCATGTTGGCCTGGGTGATCGCGGCCTGCGCCCGCGCCAGGCCAATGGTTCGGATCACAAGACCCATCACCCCTTCTGTTAGGCAAAGGGGGGGCTCCACATGCGCCCGCACCCCGGACTTGGCCGCATTGGCGCGCGCATGGTGCCGTGGCATCGGCTACCCGCTCGGCTTGCGCCGGTGGATCCGGGTGATGCGGCCCGTCGCCTCCAGGTACCGCTCGTTCTCCGCCGAGCGGTACGCCGTGCCGGCCCAGACCCGGAGGCGGTGTTATTCGGGTCGAGCAGCCCCTCGCGCAGCCGGGCTTCGTCATGAGCGGCCGCATCCGTGGTCTTGCCCTGCCGGATCACGCTATGCCGGCGGTCGATCGAGATATGCGACTTGTAGCCATAGGTCGGGATCGCGGGGTCGATCTGCGGCTTTCCATCCGGGCCGGACTTGGCCTTGCTGAACTTCACCTTCCAGCGCGCATCGGTATCCTGCTGGCGCGCGCGGGCTGGCTTGTCGGGCCAGATTTGCTCCGCCTTTTCAGCGGCCTTGATGCGGGCCTTCTCCTCATCCGTGTTGCGCTGGCAGGGGCGGATAGCAGGGTCGCGTCCACGATCTGGCCGGCCATGGGCAAATAGCCCGCCGCGGTGATGGCCTCGTCCAGCCGGGTGAACAGCCTCTCCAGTGCTCCGCTGGCGATCAGTGCCTCACGGAAATCCCACAGCGTGTTGGCATCCGGCACCGCGCGGAACTTCAGTACCGGATCAAAGGCAGGGCGGCCACCTTTGCGCATGTGTCGCGTGCCCAGCGGCGCCGTCAGTTCGGGAGGGAGCAGCTCGAAATCCATGGTCCTGGCGAGCTTCTCCAGCGGGTCGCCCTGGGCAGAGAGTTCACGCAGCCGCTCCTGCATGTCCCGGAAACCGGGTTGGCCTGATGACATCAGCGTCGTCTCGCCCAAGGCAAAGCGAATCATGTCAGCCAAAGCAACGCCAGGGGGTTTCCGGAGGAGTCCGCATCTTGGCTGGAGGAGGGGAGGGAGGGCCAAACCGAAGATAGATAGTCGACTTTAATATACAATTATATCAGATGATTCTCTATTTCCATCTGCTAGATTATTGGAAATCAGTAGACAATCATCGACGTTGGCTCGCTCGCCAATCGGGCGGCTAAGTATATATCTTCCGGAGTTGAGCATACTATGCGTGCAGCCACATCTCACGTCACCGCGTTAGCGACGAAGGGCGGCGCCTCGAACGGGATGATAGGACTGACAAGCACGAGTCTTTTGGCGCAGTCTACTGCTTTCTTGCTTTCACGCTCTGGTGATCGAACTGCTTCGCAGCGCGCTGCGGTACTCAAGGCTGCGGCGTGTGGCGATTTGAGTGCAGCGATGGACGCGATGCTGGCGTGGGCGATTTGTGAACGGCGCCACGCGGGGCCTGACAGAACTGCCGACCTGGAACGCGACGACGGGTCCTCGGCTGGCTAGGCTTGTCCGCGCCGGGGACGACGAGATGTTCGCCGAGATCCGCGGCATCATCGGCGCCCGACCCACCTATGGCTATCGCCGCGTCACCGCCCTGCTGCTTCGGGCCAGACCGAGCCTCGGGCGGCCACCGCTCAGCTACAAGCGCACCTCTCGTCCGATGCGCATGGCCTCCCTCCTGCTGCCGCCCTTTACCGGCAGGCGGGTCATCCGGGCGCATGAGGGCCTCGTCATTGCTCTGGCCTCCAATCAGCGTTGGGCCTCGGACGGGTTCGAGATCCCTTGCTGGGATGGCGAAATCGTTCGTATCGCATTCGCCATCGACACCCACGACCGCGAAATCATGGCCAGCGATCAGCACGCCGGCATCATCCACCAGCACCGGCACGTTGAAGCCTAACTCGGCGATGGACGCCGCCAGCTGCGCCACCAGCTCGGCGGGGCCCATGTGTGCATTGGCGGCATAGGGCGCGAGCGATGCCACCGGCATCATTTCCATCTGAAGATCAGGCTGCATCGGCGGTGGCCTCCATCCGCGCTGCGACAACGGCGTCGTAGTCGCGGCGATCGTCGGTCAGAGTGACGGGCAGGTCGGGGTGCAGCATGCGCTACCGGGAGATTGCCAGGTCGACATAGGCGGGCGCCACCTCGATCGCGCGCACGCGACGGCCGGTTCGTTGGCCCGCCAGGATCGTGGTGCCGGAACCAGTGAAGAGCTCGACCACCACCTCGCCATTATCAGTGTAGGCCCGCATCAGGAAATCCGGCAGCACCACAGGGAACACCGCGGGGTGCTCGGTCCCAATTCCACGCCCCTTATGGCGGGTGAGGCGCAGCAGGTTGTCCGGGATGCGGAAGTCCTGCACAGGCAGTCCGAAATGCTGGTATTCCGAGATGGTGCCGCCGGCCGCGCGCAGGCCGCTGCCCTTGTTCGGCGTGCCGGTCCATTTGCAGGGCACGATCTTGTTCGCCTGCCGGGCCTGACGGTTAAAGTGAAAGACGAACTCGAAGGCGGGCGCGAGGCGTCCGTTCCAGTCACCCGGCAGGCCGGGCACCTGGTCCCAGGTGTAGAGCCCAAAGCGGCGCCAGCCGCGGGCGCGCATCCGCTCGAGCCAGCCGCCTCAATAGGGCTGCCATTCATTGCCGCGGTGGTTCAGGCCGAGGTTCGCCAGCACCTGGCCGTCGGGCTGCATGGCCGCATCGAGATGCTGGAACACCCCCTGCATCAGGGCGTCCCAATCGGTGCTGCCTCCGGTGGTATAGTCCCAGTGGTTCCCATAGGGCGGGCAGATTAACAGCAGCGCGGCGCGATCCGCGCCCAGCAGCCAGAGGTCCGTGCGCTCCACGCGCCAGCACCTCCGTATGCCGGGTGCGTGCTCCGGCGGGGTCTCTCGTCCTCAGGCTCTCGAGGAGTTCCCGCTTTCCGACCACCGCGCGATGGTCAGCCGGGACCACCTTCCGTGTGCAGTAGACGCCTGTCTTGGGGGTGCTTGTGCGGACGCGACATGGCGAGGACCGTTTGGACCACCCGATTCTACCACCGGACAGCTCTCAATGCCTTGAACATCCTCGAAATCCTGGCCGATCAACGCCTTGGGAGACGGATGGCGTCCCTTAGGGCCGCCGTTGGTGCGGATCAGGCAGAACCATATAGGCGCAAGACGAGTTTATAATGCGCCAGAAAAGCCTGATAAAACCTACGTTTTGGCTCATATGCTCCGTCTTGATCCAGAATGACATTGCGACTGCCGAGTGTGGGGGATAGTGTGGGGACTGTGGGGGATGTGCTTCCCCTGCAACCTCACATGGAGCTGCGGCAATGGCTGGCAATCTCGATGCGAAGACGGTGGAAGCTGCCAAGAAGCGCGCCAAGCCTTATCGCCTTTCGGATGGTGATGGCCTTCTGTTGGAAGTGAGGCCGAGCGGCGCCCGTATGTGGCTGGTCCGGGTGACGGTGGACGGTAAGCGCCGCGATGTGGGCCTGGGCGGGTATCCGGCTGTGAGCCTCAAGGAAGCGCGAGAGAAGGCGGCCGCAGCGCGCAAGATTGCAAAAGGCGGTGGTGATCCCGTCGTCGAGCGCGAGCGGCTTGAGCGGGAACAGGCGGCGCAGCGGAAGGCGGCCGCGGAGGCGCAGACGCGGACATTCCGCACGGTGGCACTGGACTGCATCAAGTCCGAGGCGCCGGGCTGGAAGAATGAGCGGACGGCGCTTCTCTGGCAAAAGTCCCTTGAGCGGTGGGCGTTCCCGGAACTCGGCAAGATGCCGGTGGCGGAGGTGGACCGGGCTGCGGTGCATCGTGCAATCGGAGAGGTGTGGCGCACCCGGCCGGCGACCGGCCGCAAGGTGCTGCGCCGCATCGCCGCCGTTCTCCGCTATGCCGCCGCCCATGGCTGGCGTGCGAATGACAATGCTGCCGATGTGAAGATGCTCCGGCATTTGGGCCTGCCCGCGCTGCCGGGTGGCCGCAAGCAACCGTCTCTCCCCTGGGCGCGGATGCCGGCCTTCATGGCGGCGCTCGATACCATGCCGGGCCTTGGGGCGTTGGCACTGCGCCTTGTGGTGCTGACGGCGCTGCGCTCCGGTGAGGTGCGGAATGCGCGTTGGTCCTGGCTTTCCTTCGATGGTGTCCCGACGCTGACGGTTCCGGGCGAAGTGATGAAAGGCAAAAAGACGGGCGAGGTGCTGCCGCATCGCGTGCCGCTTTCTGCTGCCGCTCTTGAGGCGCTGGCGCGGGCCTATGCCGAGGCGAACGGCACCACCGCCACCGTGGCCGATCTTCCGAAGCTGGCAGCGCTGGCGCGAGAGGCGCTGATATTCCCGAGTGCCACGCGGACCACGCCGCTTTCCGATATGGCCTTGAGCGCTGTCATGCGGCGCATGAATGCCGACAAGCCGGAGGATGCGCCGGCACCCTGGCGTGATCCTGACGGGCGCGTGGCGGTGCCGCACGGATTTCGCGCGACCTTCTCGACGTGGGTGGATGACACGCGGCCGCATGAGCGTGAGGCGGCCGAGAAGGCGCTGGCGCATGAGGTGGCGAACAAGGTGAGCGGTGCCTATCGGCGCTCCGATTTGTTTGATCGGCGGCAGCCTCTCATGCGTGATTGGGCGGAGCATTGCCGGGTCGGGGCCGTCACGCCGATATGTAAAGGGCGCGCTCAGCTTGAGGCCAAGGCTGGAGCCCGCGCCGCGCGACTTTGACTAGTGAGAGCTCTCAGCTGCGAAGTACTCTTTTGTCAGCAATCTGAAAAAATAAAATAATGGAGAATAAATTGCAGAATTCAAACGCCACAGAAAATTCTAGAGATCCAGATAAGAGATATCTTTATGGTATTGATCGCTGGAATAAGGATGAGGAAGGGCTTGAGAGCATCACGTGGAGATGTGCCAATTTCACCATGCACTCTATATCGGACGAAGGTCTTGTGTGGTGGTGGTCTTATGAAGAAAAAATTTGGTACCTTTTACATGAGCCGCTTGCATCCATCGCACGTGCAGACTTGATTGAGTGTAGAGAAGTGTTGAGGGAGGGAGTTATTCTCGTCAAGCTTCTGGTTGATGCAAAGGATGAGTTTGAACGGCACGCTGCTCGTAGGCTTCTTGCTGTGATTGGTCGAAGGGCGACTGACTGGCAAAATTTTGACAAGGGTCGTCCTATGCACTTGAGGTATAATCGCCCTGGTGATCATTACGTTGAGATGCGAGCGTCGGACGTTTACAGCACTATAACGAAGTCAGATCGACATTATTTTGAGATCGCGGGCGTAGAGCTCCCGCCTTTCAGCGACGCGCTTTACGAAGAGATCAGCAAGGCCGAATTCGCCGAGGGTGTGGAGAAGTTGAGGGCGGCTGCCGCCGCCAAAATTGCTGGTACGTGAAACTGCGCCACTTAGAGCTTAATCCCATCCATCTGGATCATACCCTGCTGCGGCGAACATGCGCTGACACTCGCGCGGGGTGACGCGGTCGAGAATGCGCCCGATGGCGTTCCACAGGGTGTCGATGGTCCGCGCAGCCTCGCGGCGCAGCAGCGCCTTCAGCTTGGCGAACAGGTTCTCGATTGGATTGAAGTCCGGGCTGTAGGGCGGCAGGTAGAGCAGATGCGCACCCTTGGCCTCGATGAGGGCCCGCACGGCCGGGCCTTTGTGGCTGCTGAGGTTGTCCATCACCACGATGTCGCCGGCCCGCAGTTCCGGCACGAGCGCTTGCTCCACCCAGGCTTCGAAGATGAGCCGGTTGACTGGGCTGTCGATCACGAAGGGCGCGACCACGCCGCTGCTGCGCATCCCGGCGATCAGCGTGGTGGTTTTCCAATGGCCGTGGGGGATTGCCATGCGCAGGCGCTCGCCACGCGGGCAGCGGCCATGGCGTCGGGCCATGTTGGTGCTGGCCCAGCTCTCGTCGACGAAGATCAGGCGCTCAGGATCGAGGTCGAGCTGCGCCTCGAACCAGGCTTCGCGCCGGCTCAGGACGTCGGGGCGTTGCTGCTCGGCTGCGTGCGCGGTCTTTTTTTGCGCGTGTAGCCGCGACGGTCGAAGAAGCGCCAAAGCGTGCCGTAGCCGAAGCGCAGGCCCCGTTCGGCAAGGGCTACGCGCAGTTCCAGCAGCGTCATGTCGCGCTGCGCGTGAAACACTTCGAGGATCGTCTCAGCCTCGGCCTCCACAACATGGCTGCGCCGATCACCACCAAGCGGACCGTGCATCGGCACCGCACCCTCGGCGGCAAGGGTACGCCAGCGGCTGACGCTGGCTGCGCTGACCTTGAACCGCTCGGCCGCCTGGCGGTGCGTGAGGCCTTCTTCCAACACCGCAGCCAGCGTGCGCTGCCGTAGATCCAGTGAGAGCGCCTTCGACATCCAGCCCGGCCTCCACGCTCCGGAAGACAGCGTGAATCAGAAAACAGCCGTTCCGGGAATCCCCACGATTCAGTCAGACCGGATGACGCTCTAGTCGAGAGCGCCACGCGCGTCACGGCATCCGCCTTCCTAGAGGCCCTCATCGCCGCCGTGCCCTACCGCATCCATACGGTACTCACCGACAACGGAATCCAATTCCGCTTTGCCCCGCGCTACGCCGACGGCCCGACGGCGCGCTACATGACCCACATGTTCGCCATGCGGTGCCAGGAAAACGGCATCGAGCACCGCTTCACCAAGATCAATCATCCTTGGACGAATGGTCAGGTCGAGCGGATGAACCGCACCATCAAGGACGCCACAGTCAAGCGCTTCCACTACGACAACCACGAGCAGTTGCGACGACACCTCGACGACTTCGTCGCCGCCTACAACTTCGCCCGCCGCCTTAAGCGCCTCCGCGGCCTCACACCCTACGAGTTCATCTGCAGGACGTGGGCAGAAACGCCCGAACGATTCAACAAAAATCCGCACCACCAAATGCCGGGACTAAACATCCGCGGCGCCAGCGGGTTCCGCGCCCGTCGAACTGTCACCCGAAGCTAAGGCGAAAGCCGACGCCCAATTGAGGCTGTGGACCGAGGCGCGGCAGAAATTGGCCGCAGCGCGGGACGGCGCCCGTTCTGATCTTCGCCGGGCACTCGTTTCTGGCAGTGTCCGCGCGACTGCGATTGGGGAAGACGGCGACCTCGTTACCATGCTGCCCGCGCGGTGGCGGGCGACTTTCGAGCGGCCGCGCGTCGCGGGCCTTGATCCGTTCGTGGAGGCGCTGGAAGACCGGACGGTGCCGACAACTGCCAATGGGAGCGGCACTCCCACCGCCTGGGGGCGTGCCATCATTGCCCGCGCTGATCTTGCTCGATGGTGCGGCGGACCGCCGGAGCCTGAGCCGGCTGAGCGGGCGCGGGATGACGTGGCGCGGGAGTGGCCGCCTTTCGATTTGGCGGAACCGGGCGAGCCTGGACCCGCGCCTCCCATGTCGGCTGAGCCTGCAATGGCTCCCGAACGACTTCAGGGCAGCGCCGGTCCTGGGCAAGCTTACAGCCGCGAAGCACTTGGGGGATGGTTCTACCTACGTGTGAAGACTTGGCCGAAGGGTGAGCCGCCGCCGAGCGAGGCCGAATGCATCGCCGCCGCAAAACTCTATTTCGCGGACCCGCCGGGCCGCGACGTAATCCGCGAAATTCGCCAACAGAAGACGCCTGAAAGCTGGCGGAAACGCGGGCCTAGGCCGAAGCGGTAATTCAGGCGGCAGCCGCAATACACGCGGATTTGGCCCGCGAAATTCCAGTCCGGCACCCCCTGACGCACGGCCGAGCATCCCGCTCCGCCGAGCGTCATGAGGTGCCACCTTGGCTTCCCAGAAATCCGAACCGCGCCGGAAGCGGCGCCCCGATGAGCGGCCCGCGCCGATGCGCCATGCGCTGTCCTACACCCTGCCCGATGCCGCGCGCCTGAGCGGCCTGAGCGTTGCCACACTGCGGCGCCGAGCTGCGGATGGTGCGCTCCGGCTGTTCCGCTGTGGCGGGCGCACCCTGGCCGATGGCGCATCCCTGCGTCGGATGCTGGGCGCTGAATGAAAACCGCCGGGCGCAGCGTGTGCGGCCCGGCGGCGGTGCAGGAAAAAGCGGCCTCTCAACACCCGCAAAATAATGCGCCAGCGTGCCCGACGCCAGCACCAATCGCCCGGTTCCGAGAAGGAACCAAACGATGACTGACATTCTCAATCTTCTCAGTGAGGCGGCCGAGGCGCGCCGCCGTGGCGACTTGGCGGCTGCGCTAGCCGCTGAACTCGCTGCCGTTCTGGCCGCCCGCACTCTTGCCGCCGCGCTGCGGCCGGAGGTGCAGCGATGAGTGCACCGCAAGACGAACTCGACATGCTCAAGGCGGCACTCGCTCGCCCGGACCTCTCGCTGGGCGCCCGTGCTTTCCTTCTCGATGTGCAGCGAAAGGCCGCCCATTGGGCGCTGACGCCGCGGCAGCGGGAGGCAGTGCAGCGCATCGCCCAAGCGCCGGATATTCCCGCGGTGGCGCGGGCTGCGCTGCCGCATCTGCCGGAACTCTGCCGGCGGTGGTTGCCGGGCGGGAAAGAGATCAGGCGCGAATGGGTCTGCGGCAGCCTGGCCGGCGAGGCGGGCGCGTCCTGCAAGATCAACCTCCGCACGGGTGAGTGGGCGGATTTCGCAACGGGCGCCAAGGGCGGCGATGTGGTGAGCCTGGCTGCGGCGATCCATCGGTTGACGCAAGCCGAGGCGGCCGAGCGGGTGGCGCAGATGCTTGGCATGGGAGGCGCGCACCATGGCCGCTAATCCCTTTGCTCCGCTTGGTGATGCGCCTGAGGTGCAGGACGTGCCGGAGGCCGCGGCGACTTGGCAACCGGAAATGCCGGCACCGGAGGAACCGCCGAAGGTGTGGCGGCATCCGAGGCTGGGCTTGCCCGTCTGCGGGTGGACGTATCGAGATGCCGCGGGGCGCCCGCTGTGCCGCGTTTTCCGCTTCAATGCGACCGATGGCGGCAAAGAGTTTTTGCCGCTGACATACGGCACCTCAAAAGGGCAACGGCGCTGGCACTGGAAGGCGCCAGCGGCACCGCGCCCGCTCTATGGCTTGGCGGAACTTGCCGCGCGGCCTGAGGCGCCTGTTATCATCTGCGAAGGCGAGAAGGCCGCGGATGCTGCTGCGGCGCTTTTCCCGGAGCATGTCGCCGTGAGTTGGCAGGGTGGCAGCGGCGCGACCGACAAGGTGGATTGGCGCCCGCTGGAAGGCCGCCGCGTCGCTATCTGGCCCGATCATGACGCGCCGGGTGCGGAGGCAGCCGGCAAACTCCGCAAGGCGCTGGTGGAGGCCGGAGCGGCCTCTGTGGCGGTGGTGGTTATCCCGGCCGACTGGCCCGAGAAATGGGACTTAGCCGATGCGCTGCCGCCCGCCGCGACGGCAGAGACGCTGCGGCTGATGCTGGCCGATGCTGCGGCGGAGATGAAGGCGCCCGATGTGCCGAGCCTGCCGCGGCCTTTCCACATGCGCGACAGTGGCGTGTGGTGGCAGGCGGAGGCGACGGAAGGCGGCCGGGAACCGCCGCCGCCCGTGCATGTCTGCGGGCCGCTCCGCGTGGTGGCCGCCACCAATAACGGGAGCGGGCAAGCCTGGGGCGCCTTGCTGGAATGGGAGGACGCGGACGGTCGCCAGCACCAATGGGCGATGCCGCGCGCCATGCTGGCGGGCGATGGGAAGGAGGTGCGCTCCCATCTTCTCGACGGTGGCTTGTTCCTGGGTTCCGGACGCAAGGCCCGCGAGAAGCTGGCCGAGTATTTGACCCGCGCCAATCCGCCCGACCGGGTGCGGGTAGTTTCGCGCATCGGCTGGCACGGTGCCGAAGGCCGCCGCGTGTTTGTGCTGCCCGATGCGACCATGGGGCGCCTCGTCGGCGAACGTGTGATGCTCCAAACCGAGCGCCCCGACGCGCTGCCGCCGCTCCATCAATCCGGCACGCTGGCCGAATGGCAAAGCGAACTGGCCGCTTTGGCGGTGGGGAACTCTCGCTTGGGCTTCTCGCTGGCGGTGGCCTTTGCCGCACCGCTGGCCGCACTCATCGGTGCCGAAGGTGGCGGCTTTCATCTGCGCGGGCCTTCCAGTGTCGGCAAATCCACGGCGCTGCACGTGGCCGGCAGCGTGTGGGGCGGTGGCGGTTTGCGTGGGTGGTGCCGAAGCTGGCGCACCACCGACAATTCCCTGGAAGCGGTGGCCGCAGCGCATTGCGACTTGCTGCTGTGCCTCGATGAGATGGGCGAGGCCGGAGCCGAGACGGTGGCGAGTGCGGCCTACATGCTGGCGAACGGTGCCGGCAAAGGCCGAGCCGGGCGGGATGGCAGCGCGCGGCGTGTGGCGGAGTGGCGGACGCTTTTCCTCTCGACGGGCGAGGAAGGCATTGCCGACCGAATGGCCGAGGCGCGCGGCGGTGCCAAGCGAACGCGGGCCGGGCAGGAAGTGCGGGTGCTCGACATTCCCGCGGCAGCCGGGCCGCACGGATTGTTTGAGACGCTGCATGACCATCCGGGCGCGGGTGCCTTGGCGGATGCGCTCAAGGCGGCGGTGGCGCGCTGCTACGGCACTGCGGGCCGGGCTTGGTTGCAAATCCTGGCCGATGACCCTGAGGGCATGGCGCGGGATGCGCGGGAGGTGGTGGCCGCCTTCCTGGCCGCGAACGTGCCGAAGGACGCTGCCGGGCAAGTGCGGCGGGCGGCCGGGCGCTTCGCGCTGGCGGCGGCAGCCGGAGAACTCGCCGCTGCGAGCGACTTGCTGCCCTGGCCGCCGGGTGAGGCCGAGAAGGCCGCGGCGGCTTGCTTCGCAGCATGGCGCGGCGCGCGGCAGGGTGGGGATGGTGCTGCTGAGGATGCCGCGGCGGTGGCTGCTGTGCGTGCCTTTATCGGGGCGCATGCAGAGAGCCGCTTCCAGACACTCGGCACCGAAGGGGATGCGGCAGCGGGGCTTGTTGTAAACCGCGCCGGGTGGCGCAAGCGCGACGGCACCGGCTGGCAATTCCTGATCTTGCCGGAGGCGTGGCGCAGCGAGGTGGTGCCGGGCATGGACCCGCAGGCGGCCGCAAATGCGCTCAAGCGCGCCGACTTTCTCATCCCGCAGGAGCATGGCCGGTTGCAGCGTGCCGAGCGGGTGGGGCTGTCAAAACCGGTGCGGGTCTATGTCATCCGCGACACCATCCTGGCCGGGGAGATGCTGCAATGAGTGGCGCCCGTGCCGACCGGCTGGCCGGGTGGCGCGCGACCCGCGCTGCCCTGAACGTCGCCACCGTTGCCGATGCGGCGGCGGTGGTGGCAACCGCGGGTGAGCCGCGGAAGTCCGCCGAGGTTGCCAGCGTCGCCACCGTTGCCAATGAAAATGCCGGCCTTGGCGATGATATGGCGGCGCGGGTGGCCTTTTACGTCACCGCATCTGAGCGGGCGCTAGAGGCACTTGCTGCGCCAGATGCCGACCTCGCCGCGGAGCGTGCGGAAATCCAGGCCGCGCGTGAGGCGGAAGCGCGCGGCGAATATCCCATCAAGCCGGAGGCCGAGCACCGGGCGCATTTGGCCGCTCTGCGCCTCTCCGGTTTGCAAAGGCCGCCCGCATGGTCGGACGTGACATGGGCGCCGCCGCCCGGTGCCTGGTGTGGCTGCTGTGGGCGGCACACGCCGCAAAGCGGGGGGCGGTGGTGGCGGGAGGCGAAGGAGCCGACCGGCTGGCGCTGCTGGGCTTGTCATCCTCCGGTGCATTTGGCGACCGATAACATTCATGAGGTGCGGACATGAGCGAGCTTTCCCGGATTGGGGGGCGTCTCGCCAAGCTGCTGCCGGTGTTGGCGAGCGACCGGCCGGGCGAAGTGACTGCCGCCGCCGCCGCCATCACGCGGACGCTCAAGGGCGCGGGGCTTGATTGGCACGCGCTGGCCGCGGCGGTGGCGTCAGAGGCAGAGCGACAGGCCGCGCCGGCCTTCACCTTTGGGAGCCTGCCGCCGCGGACGGCACGCAAGCAAATTGCGTTGCTGGCGCGGTCGCTGGAACTGACGCCAGCGCAGCGCACCCGCATGGAACAGATGCGCGAATGGCTCCACGGCAGGCCGGTGGCGGCGCGCCTTCCGGCAGAGTGTGTCGCGTTCCTCGATGATCTTTGGCGCCGGGCCTTTGGTGGCGGCGCGTCACGCTGAACGGAGCAACAGGGGCGGAAATGACGGATATGCATGAGCCGATGACGGCAGCGGAGCGTGCGGAGGAACGGCGGGCGCGGAACCGGGAGCGCGCCCGTGCCTATCGGAGCCGGCGGCGGCGCGGTGTGGTGTGGGCTTGGATTGAGATTGAGCCACGCGCCTTGGCTGGGCTGGAGCGGCTGGCGCTGCTGCCGCCGGGCGAGCGTGGCCTTGAGGCTGTTTCGGAGGCGGTGGCGCGCTTCGTTCAGGCTGCCGCGCCGTTGGCCGCGGTGGGAGATGCCATTTGGCCGGAGGCTGCCGAGTGACAAGGCCCAACGTCCCAGCCGGGTGGGCCGCGTTCCGCGCTTTGCGCCAGACACCCACCCCGCACCGACCGAAGCTGCACGGAAATTGGAGGCATGGGGGGCGGAGCCGCGAGGGCGTTCAGCAAGCGCGCGAGGTGCGCTGCCTGATGCGCGTTCTGGATGTGCTCGACGGCGGTAGGGGTGGGAAGGTGGCCCCGAACGTCTTGGCATGGTTGCGGCCGCCGCGGCCTGTCGGATGGGGTAGGTATCGCCACCGGGGGCGTGTCTAGCCGGGGGCCGCGGCGCGACCCTCGATTGGCCGAAGCCTTTGCCGACTGTGGGGGATATCGTGGGGGATGGGAAATTTAGCGGCGAAGAAATTGCGCTAAATCAAGTTCTTGGCGCCAAATTTTGGCGTCCCTTAGGGGATTCGAACCCCTGTTGCCGCCGTGAGAGGGCGGTGTCCTAGGCCTCTAGACGAAAGGGACGTGGCCAGTGCGGCGGTCTTAGCCGCCCCGGCGGGGGAGGGCAAGCCGGGCCTTTGCATATCTCCCATCCCGGCACGCATCGGAGCAGAAGCGCACCTCGTCCCAGGTTCGCGCCCATTTCTTGCGCCAGGCAAAGGGGCGCCCGCAGGCGGCGCAGGTCTTCTCGGGCAGGTTCGGCTTCTTGTGCGCCATCAACGGACCGGCACGGCCGCCCCTGGCATCACCTCGCCCACCACGCGGCCGTTGCGCGAATCCAGCAGCAGGATGCGGTCGCCATCCGGCCGCTGCACATGCACGGCGAAGTGGTCGCCCGCGCCGGCCACGCCCATGATGCGGCTGCCGGCGGGCAGGTTCAGGCTCATCGCGGGCAGCGGCGCCTCGCCCCGCCCCCCGGCGCGCTGGACGAGGAGCACGACCAGCGTCACGGTGCCCGCCACGATCAGCACGCCCATCGCCACAACCAGGAACTTGAGTGCCTGCATTTGCCCCAGACCCATGAGATCACCGCGACCGAAGCCGATCACGGACAGCGCGTGGACCGATTCCTCGCGGAGCGGATAGGCGGTCTCTCGCGCTCCCGCGTCAAGGCGCTGATCGAGCAAGGCCACGTCACGCGCGACGGCGCGCCGCTGACCGAACCCGCCCAGCCCGTCCGCCCCGGCAGCCTTTACTGCGTCGCCCCCCCGCCGCCCGCGCCCGCCAAGCCCCAGGCCGAGGCGATGGCGCTCGACATCCTCTTCGAGGATCAGCACCTCATCGTGCTCGACAAACCTGCGGGTCTCGTCGTCCATCCGGCGCCGGGCAATATGGAAGGCACGCTGGTCAACGGCCTCCTGGCCCATGCGGGGGAGGAGCTGGAGGGCATCGGCGGCGAGAAGCGGCCCGGCATCGTCCATCGGCTCGACAAGGACACCTCGGGCATCATGGTGGTGGCGAAGAGCGAGCAGGCGCACCGCATCCTCTCCGACGCCTTTGTCACGCGCGACCTCGACCGCGAATACCTGGCCCTGGCCTGGGGCGTGCCCAACCCGGCCGCGGGCGTGATCGACGCCGCGATCGGCCGCCACACCACCGACCGCAAGCGGATGGCCGTGGTGGAAAGCCGCAGCCGCGGCGTGCAGCGCGGCGCGATGGCGGGTGCGAGCGCCGGCAAGCACGCCATCACGAATTACCGCACGGAACAGGTCTTCCACGGCGCGGTCAGCCTGGTCCGCTGCAAGCTGGAGACGGGCCGCACGCACCAGATCCGAGTCCACATGGCCCATATCGGCCACCCCCTGGTGGGGGATCCCGTGTATCTGCGACGTATCCCGGCGGTCAGCCGGACCCTCCCGGAGGGGCTCCGCGAAGCCCTGCTCGCCTTCCCGCGCCAGGCGCTGCATGCCGCGAGCCTGGGCTTCGCGCACCCGATCACCAAGAAACATCTCTCCTTCCGATCCGACCCGCCGGAGGATTTCCGGAAACTCCAGGCGCTGCTGGCCTGTAACACCGAGTAACCGGACCAGTTTGGTCGGTTTTGCTTGCGCAAACCTGTTCGCTTCGGTAATTTCTCGCTGGAACTTCGCTACGGGGTGCCGCTACACCCCCGGCTGCTGCCACCGCCCCTTCCGTGACCGGGGCGGATGCATCCGGGAGGGCCCTGGACGCGTTAGGCCAGAAAGGCCGTGTGCCCGCCGCCGTCACGGGGTGGGGCACGGCGCAAATGGAAGGCTCGTCGAATCCGATGGCGTCTTTGAGTATCCCGCTTGCCCCTGAAGGCAACCTGTCGCGCTACCTCCAGGACATCCGGAAATTCCCCATGCTCGCCCCCGAGGAGGAGCTGGAGCTCGCCAAGCGCTGGCGCGATGCCGGTGATGAGGCCGCCGCGCACAAGCTCGTCACCTCGCATCTGCGCCTCGTGGCGAAGATCGCGATGGGCTATCGCGGCTATGGCCTGCCCGTGGGTGAGCTCATCTCCGAGGGCAATGTCGGCATGATGCAGGCGGTGAAGCGGTTCGATCCGGACCGTGGCTTCCGCCTGGCCACCTACGCCATGTGGTGGATCCGTGCCGCCATCCAGGAATACATCCTGCACAGCTGGTCGCTCGTGAAGATGGGCACGACCGCCGCGCAGAAGAAGCTCTTCTTCAACCTGCGCCGCCTCAAGGGGCAGATCGGCGCGCTGGAGGATGGCGACCTGCAGCCCGAGGTCGTGGCGAAGATCGCGAAGACGCTCGCCGTGCCCGAGCAGGACGTGGTGAGCATGAACCGCCGCCTCGCCAGCCCGGACAACAGCCTGAACGCCCCCGTCCGCGCCGACAGCGAGGGCGAGTGGCAGGATTGGCTGGTGGATGACGCCGAGAGCCAGGAGACGGAGCTCGCCGACCGCGAGGACATGTCCAACCGCAAGGACATGCTGAACGGCGCGCTGCGCACGCTGAACGAGCGCGAACGCCACATCCTGATCGAGCGTCGCCTGAAGGACGAGCCGACCACGCTCGAGGAGCTCTCGCAGCAATACAACATCAGCCGCGAGCGCGTCCGTCAGATCGAGGTCCGCGCCTTCGAGAAGCTGCAGAAGAGCATGAAGCAGCAGATCACCGAGCGGCGCCTCAGCGTCGGCTAAGGGCCCAGGGGGCGGCTGGTGTAGGCCGCCCTCATCCCATCCGTTGCAGGGACGGCCCGTGCCGCCGCAGCCACTCGGTTGCGGCGTGCCGGTGTTCCGAGCGGCTTTCGACCAGCGCCCAGAAGCGGTCGGAGTGGTTCATCTCGCGCAGATGCGCCACCTCATGCGCCACCACGTAGTCCAGCACCCAGTCGGGGGCGAGCACGAGCCGCCAGGAGAAGGCGAGGGTGCGGTTGGGCGCGCAGCTGCCCCAGCGGCTCTTCGTGTCCTTCAGCCGGATGGCGCTGGGGGCGACGCCCAGCGCCTCGCAATGCGGGCGGGCGGCGGCGACGATCCGGCGCAGCGCCTCGGCCCTCAGGAAATCGCGCACGCGGCGCGCCACGAAGGGCGCCTCGCCCGTCACCACCACCGCACCTTCTTCCAGGAAGGCGCCGCCGCGGCGGCCGGGCTCGTGTCGGATCGGGTGCTCCACGCCGCCGATCGGCACGCTGCCGCCCGGCTCGAAGGGCCGCTCGGGCGCGAGATTGCCGAGCTTCTGCATGATCCAGCCGGCATGCTCGGTCAGCAGGGCCACGCCATGCCGCTTCGCGGCGCGGCTGGGCAGCGTCACCACCACATCGCCGCGCGCGGGGTCGATCCGCAGCGAGACGCGCCGCGCGCGGGGTGAGCGCCGCCAGCGCACCGGGCAGGGCTCGGGCGGCAGCAGCGGGTCGCGCCGCAGCGGGATGATCTCGGAGTCGGGCAGTTCCGGCATGGGGCAGCATGTCGGGATTCCGCGGCGCGGTTCAACGTCTGCCACCCCTGGTTGACAGAGTGTGCGGCTTATCGCCTTTGCCGCCCATGTCGCTCGCCCGCCATATTCCCGCGCTGCTGATCCTCGGCGTGGTCTGGGGGCTGACGCCCTCCATCGTGAAGGCGGCCATGGCCGGCGGCTTCGCCCCGCTCGGCTTCGCCTTCTGGGGCGCCTTCGGCTCGGCGCTGATCCTCTCGGTGCTCTGTGCCAAGCGGCGGCTGGCCATTCCGCTCGACCGGCCACACCTCATCCAATACGCGGCCTCCGGCTTTTCCGGCTTCGCGCTGGCGAACTTCGCCGGCTACACGGCGCTGCAATACATCCCGGCCGGCTTCTTCGCGCTGCTGGTGCCGCTCTCGCCCATCCTCACCGTCCTCGGGGCGGCGGTGCTGGGGATGGACCGGCTGACGCCGCGCCGCATCGCCGGCACGCTGCTGGGCTTCGCGGGCGTGGCACTCGCCATGGCGCCGGGGGCCGCGCTGCCAGACCCCAGCCTGCTGGGCTGGGCCTTGCTCGCGGCCATCACGCCGGTCGGCTTCGCCATCTCCAACATCGTGGCCTCGCGCCTGGCGCCGCGCGGCACGGATGCGCTGGTGCTGGCGACCGGGGCGCTCTACGCGGCCGCCTTCTTCATCGCCATCTTCGGCGGGCTGATGGGGCAGGTGCATCTGCCCGGTGCCATCGGCTGGCGCGTGGAGTGGCTCATGCCCTTCCAGGCCGCGCTCACCGCCTTCGCCTACCTGCTCTATTTCCGCCTGATCGCGGCGACCGGCAGCGTGATCACGAGCCAGACGGGCTACATCGTCACCATCGCCGGCGTGCTCTGGGGGGCCGCTCTCTTCGGCGAGCGCATGGGCTGGCTCGCGCTGCCCGCCGCGCTGCTCGTCTTCGCCGGGCTGTGGCTGGTGACGGCGCGGCGGTGAGGGACGCGAGCGGCCGGCACCTCCGGCCGCTCGCGCGTTTTGCCTCGCCCTCAGGCCGCCTTGCCCCGGGCGCGCGCCAGGCCGAGGCCGAGCAGCCCCATCCCGAACAGCGCGGCCGAGACCGGCACCGGCACGGTGCCGATGGTCAAGGCCGAGAAGGTGGTCACGTTGTTGCCCTGGGCCGTCAGCGTGAAGACCGCCGAGGTGAAGTCGAAGCCGCCGCCGGGCAAGGTGGCGGTCCCGCTCAGGATCAGCATCGAGAGCGTGGTCGGCGTCTGGGCGATCCGCGTGATGGTGGCCGGGCTGCTCAGCGCGAAGGAAAGGCCGCTGGTCAGCGGTTAGACCGTGCCCGTGAAGGTGGCGAGGTTCGGGATGCCGTTGATGGTCCCGTAATTGCCGACGCAGGCGAGGCCCGCGAAGGAGCCCGTGCCATTCGCCGTCTCGAGCACGCCGGGGGTGCCCGGCGTCGGGCCCGCGCCGGAGGTGAAGTCGACCGACGTGGCAGTGGAGATCTGGCCGCCGCTGCCACGGACGAAGCCGCCGATGTTGATCCGGCTGCCATCGGTGATCGGCACCGCCATGGAGGGGGCGGCGAGGGCTACGGTCGCGACCGCGGCCAGGAGAAGGGTCTTGAGCTGCATGGCTTGTGTTCCCGTGTTGGCGAGGAACTGTGATGCGCTGTGCCTCCCAGGACGCTGAGCATGAAACGTGACATGGATCATAATATTGTTTTTATTGAACTATTTGCCGTGATGCCGCATGCGCTCCATCAGATATCAAATCCTTCGACACGGGAGGCTGGAGAGTTGGCGCCGCCCTGATGAGCGTCATTGCGCATCGTGATTGGCGCGGCGGCGGGGCAGGCTGCCAGGATGCGCCCATGGAACCGAACCCCTACACAGCCCCAGCCGAAACCCGCATCGGCCATGTCCACCTCAAGGTGGCCGACATCCCCCGCGCGCTTGCCTTCTGGCGGGACGTGCTGGGCCTGGCCGTGATGCTGGAGCGGCCCGGCGCCGCCTTCCTCTCGGCCGGCGGCTACCACCACCACATCGCCCTCAACACCTGGGAGAGCGAGGGCGGCTCGCCCCCGCCGGCGCACCACACGGGCCTGTATCATGTGGCGCTGCTCTATCCGGACCGCGCGGCGCTGGCCGCCGTGCTGAAGCGCGTGGTGGAGGCCGGCATGCGGATCGACGGCGCCTCCGACCATGGCGTGAGCGAGGCGATCTACCTGCGCGACCCGGACGGCAATGGCGTCGAACTCTATCGCGACCGCCCGCGCGAGGAGTGGCCGCGCGACGAGGCGGGCGCGATGACCATGTTCACCCGCCGCCTCGACGTCGCCGCCCTTCTGGCCGAGGCGTGAGCCGCGGGGCAGAATGAGCCCCATGAATCGCAACCTCCTCATCATCGGCAAGGGCTACACAGGCGAGGCCATCCTGGACCTCGCTTGCCGCGCGGGCTGGCGCGCCCGCATCACCTCGCGCAAGGCAGGCGGCCCCAATGTCGTCGCTTTCGACGACCCGGCGCTGCTGGACGGCGTCACACATCTCGCCATCACCGCGCCGCCCGGCCCGACGGGCGATCCGGTCTGGGCGCGGCATGCCGAAGCCCTGCGCGCCGCCCCCCTCCAATGGGTCGGCTACATCTCCACCACCGGCGTCTATGGCGACCGCCAGGGCGGCTGGGTGGAGGAGGACACGCCCCCCGCGCCAGGGCAGGAGCGCAGCCAGCGCCGCCTCGACGCCGAAAACCAATGGCGTGAGCTTTCGCCGCGCGCGGCGGTGGACCTGTTCCGCACCGGCGGCATCTATGGCCCCGGCCGTTCGGCGCTGGATGACGTCCGCGCCGGCACCGCGCGCCGCGTGGTGAAGCCCGGCCATAGCTTCAGCCGCATCCATCGCGACGACATCGCCCGCGCGGTGCTGGCCGCCGCCGCGCGCCCGCCCGGCCCGGGCGTGCGCGTGCTGCATCTGGTGGATGAAACGCCCAGCACCCAGGCCGATGTCACGCTGGAGGCCTGCCGCCTGCTGGGCATGACGCCACCGCCGCCCACGCCCTTCGCCGAGGCCTATGCGCGGATGAGCGAGATGGGCCGCAGCTTCTGGGACGAAAGCCGCCTGGTCTCCAGCCGCCGCACCAGGCAGGCGCTGGGAATCGAATGGGCCTATCCCAGCTACCGCGAGGGGCTAGCCGGCATTCTCGCCGCAGAAGGGGGCGAGGAGCGCGCCGAGCGTCCGGCCGAGTAGCGCCAGCTCGGCAGGCTTGGAGAGGCGGTGGTCGCCCGCCTTCACCAGCGTCACCTCCACATCCTCGCCGGTGATGTGGGCCGCGAGGCGGATCGCCGTCTCCCAGGGCACATCCGGGTCCGCCTGGCCCTGCAGCAGCCGCACCGGAGCCGCGATCGGCAGTGGCTCCCGCAGCACCAGGTTCCGCCGCCCATCCTCGATGAGATGGCGCGTGATGGGGTAGGGGGCGCCGTATTCGGACGGTCGCAGCCATTGCCCCTCGCGCTCGATCTGCGCGCGGATTTCGGGCGGGAACTGCGCCCACATCAGATCCTCGGTGAAATCCGGCGCGGCCGCGATGCCGATCAGGCCGGCCAGCCGCTCCGGGTGGCGGCGGGCCAGCAGCAGCGAGATCCAGCCGCCCATGGAGGAGCCGATCAGGATCTGCGGCCCGGTGGTCAGCTCCAGCAGCACGCGCTCCGCATCCGCCGCCCATTGGCCGATTGAGCCCTCCTCGAAGCGCCCGCCCGAGGCGCCGTGCCCGCTATAGTCGAAGCGCAGGAAGGCTTGGCCCCGCGCGGCGCACCAGGCGGCGAGGTATTCCGCCTTGCTGCCCGTCATGTCGCTGTTGAAGCCGCCCAGGAAGACGACGCCCGGTCCCGCCTTGGGGCCGCGCCCGTTGAGCCGCCGATACGCCAGGTGTCCGATGGTGCCGTGTTCTTCGTTCATCCCCCCAGAATCGCACGCGGAGTGGACGCCGTCCATGCGGAAGGATAGCAGGGAGGCCCATGCCGCTTCCGCCCGCCATCCTCCAGGTGTTGCCCGCCCTTGATGCGGGCGGCGTGGAGCGCGGCACGCTGGAAATCGCCGAGGCCATCCAGGCGGCGGGCTGGCGCGCGCTGGTCGCCTCCGCCGGTGGCCGGCTGGTGCCGGCGCTGGAGGCGCTGGGCGCGCGCCACATCACCCTGCCGCTCGCCACCAAGGCGCCCTTGGGCATCTGGCGCAACGCGGCGGCGCTGGCCGATCTTGTGCGAAGCGAGCAGGTCTCCATCCTGCATGCGCGGTCCCGTGCGCCGGCCTGGTCGGCCTGGCTCGCCGCCCGGCGCCGCGGCGTGCCCTTGGTCACCACCTATCACGGCACCTATGGCGAAGGGTTCCCGGGCAAGCGCCTCTACAACTCCATCATGGCCCGCGGCGACCGTGTCATCGCCATCAGCCGCCATATCGCGGAGCACATCCGCGCGACGCATGGGGTGGAGAGCCGGGTGATCCCGCGCGGCGTGGATCTGCGCCGTTTCGAGCCCTCCCTGGTCCCGCCGGGGCGCGTCGCCGCCCTGCGCGCCGCATGGGAGGTGCCCGAGGGCGCGCCCGTGATCCTGCTGCCCGCGCGCCTCACCCGCTGGAAGGGCCAGGCGGTGTTGATCAAGGCGCTGGCCGCGCTCCCCGGCACCATCGCCGTGCTGGCCGGCGACCCGCAGGGCAGGGACGCCTATGTGGCCGAGCTGCGAAGCCTGGCTGAGGCGCAGGGCGTGGCCGACCGTCTGCGCATCCCGGGCCATGTCGCCGACATGCCCGCCGCGCTGTTGGCCGCCGATGTGGTGGTGCATGCCAGCGTCGAGCCCGAGGCCTTCGGCCGCAGCGTCATCGAAGCCCAGGCCATGGCCCGCCCCGTCATCGCCGCCGAACTGGGCGGCCCGCGGGAGACGGTGGAGCATGGCGTGACCGGCTGGCTGACACCGCCCGGCGACGCCGCCGCGCTCGCCGCGCAGATCCGCGCGGCGCTGGCCCTGCCGGTCGAGGCGCGCGCCGCGCTGGGCGCGGCGGCGCGCCAGCATGTGCCGACCATGGAGGCGATGCAGGCGGCGACCCTCGGCGTCTATCGCGAGCTGCTGGCGTGACGCGCATCCTGGTCATCAAGCTCGCGGCCCTGGGCGATGTCGTGCAGGCCTTCGGCCCCTTCGCCGCCATCCGGGCGCATCACCCCGGCGCGCACATCACCCTGCTGACCACGCCGCCCTTCCGCGCGCTGGCCGAGGCCGCGCCCTGGTTCGACGAGGTCTGGAGCGATGGCCGCCCCGACTGGACGAACATCCCCGCCGTACTGCGCCTCGCGTTTCGGCTGCGGCGCGCCGGCTTCGCGCGGGTCTATGACCTGCAGACCTCCTCACGCTCCTCGCGCTATCGCTGGTTCGTGGGCGCGGCGGCCGAATGGTCCGGCATCGCGCGCGGCGCCTCGCACCCCGATGCCGATCCGCGGCGGGATTTCCTGCACACGGTGGAGCGCCAGCGCGGGCAGTTGCGCGCCGCCGGGATCGCGGACTTCCCCGCGCCCGCGCTGGATTGGCTGGACTCCGATGTCGCGGGCTTCGGCCTGCCGGAGGGCTTCGCCCTGCTGCTGCCCGGCGCCTCGCCGCTGCGCCCGGCAAAGCGCTGGCCCATCGCGCGTTTCGCCGAACTCGCCGCCGCGCTGGACCGGCCCATCGTGATCGGCGGCGGCCCGGCGGAAGCGCCGCTGGCACGGGAGATCCAGGCGCGGCTGCCCGGCGCGCTCGACCTCACCGGGCGCACCGACCTGCGCCAATTGGCGGCCGTGGCGCGCCGGGCCGCGCTCTGCATCGGAAATGACAGCGGGCCGACCCACATGGCCGCCGCCGCCGGCTGCCCGACGCTCGCCCTCTTCGGCGATGATAGCGACCCCGCCCTCTGCGCCCCGCGTGGCCAGGCCGTGCGGGTGCTGCGCCACCACCCCCTGGCGGCGTTGCCCGTGGATGCCGTGCTTCAGGAGGCCTCGGCGCTGGCCGGCGGCTGATCAAGCCATTCCGGGCGCCAGACATGCCCGCCGCCCGGCCCCTCGCGCCGGATGAAGCCGCCGGCGGCCGTCAGCAGCGCATCGAGCGAACCCGTCCCCGCGAAATCGCTGCCCCGCAGCGTGGCCCCCGTGCGGTTGCGCAGCATCTGGCCCAGATGCGGCACATGCACCGGCGCCTCGGCCTCCAGCAGGATGTCCCGCACCACGGCGAGCAGATCGGCCGCGTCCGGTGCGCCAAAGGCCTCGCCGGCTTCCCGCGCCGGCTGCCAGCCCAGCCAGCCGGCCAGCTCATCCAGCCCGATCACCTCATCCGCCGCGGCGCGCACCACGCGTCCCACCTCGGGATGCGCCACCAGGCGCGTGCGCCGGTCCGCCGCGCGCAGGCGCTGGAGCAGGGGCACGAAGTCGGAATCGGTGGAGAGCAGGATGAACTCGTCGAGCCGCGCCAGCGGCGAGAGCATGGCCTCCATCGCATCCAGCGCGATCCTGAGGTCGGCCGCGTTCTTGAGGCGCGTCAGCCGCGGGCAATCCACCACCTCGAACCCCGCCGCCATGAAGGCCCAGCGGAACTCCGCGAAGCGCAGGCGGGAGCCGGCGCCATCCTCCAGCGCGCCGGCCGGGTTCAGGTAGCAGCGGCGCAGCAGGGCGCGGCGCGGGCGATCGGCCAGGAGCGGCGTGAGCCAGAGCTCCGGCTGCTCGGCGAAGCGCAGCGCGAATTCGGGGCCCGCCCCGTCGCGCAGGCCGGAGAGGAGGTTGTCGAAATCGAGGAAGATCGCGCTGCGAAGCTCGGACATGACATATATTGGCCCGCGCGGCCCAGCTGTGCAAAGGGAAGCGCTTGACCGGCGCGGGCGCGCTGCCCATGGTCCGCCTCCCTTTCAGCAGCACGAGAATGCAATGCCCGCGATCACCCTCCCTGACGGTTCCCTTCGCCAGTTCGACGGCGCGGTGACCGGCTCGACGGTGGCCGCCTCCATCGGCCCGGGCCTGGCCAAGGCCGCGCTCGCCATGGTGGTGAATGGCGAGACGATGGACCTGAGCCGCGAGATCACGGCCGATGCCAATCTCCGCTTCATCACCCGCAAGGACCCCGAGGCGCTGGAGCTGATCCGCCACGACGCCGCCCATGTGCTGGCCGAGGCCGTGCAGGAGCTGTTCCCCGGCACGCAGGTGACGATCGGCCCCGCCATCGAGAACGGTTTCTACTACGACTTCGCGCGCAACGAGCCCTTCACGCCGGAGGACTTCCCGAAGATCGAAGCGAAGATGCGCGAGATCATCGCGCGCAACGCGGCCTTCACGCGCGAGGTCTGGCCGCGCGAGCAGGCGATCGAATTCTTCGAGAAGAAGGGCGAGCGCTACAAGGCAGAGCTCATCCGCGACCTGCCGGTGGACGTGCCCATCTCCATCTACCGCCAGGGCGATTGGCTCGACCTCTGCCGCGGCCCGCACATGCCGACCACGGGCGGCGTGGGCGCCGCCTTCAAGCTGATGAAGGTCGCCGGCGCCTATTGGCGGGGCGACCACCGCAACGCGATGCTGAGCCGCATCTACGCCACCGCCTGGCGCGACCAGAAGGAGCTGGACGCCCACCTGCACATGCTGGAAGAGGCCGAGAAGCGCGACCACCGCCGCATCGGCCGCGAAATGCACCTCTTCCACATGCAGGAAGAGGCGCAGGGCTCCGTCTTCTGGCACCCCAATGGCTGGAAGCTCTACCGCACGGTGGAGGACTACATGCGCCGCCGCCTGGATGCCTCGGGCTACCAGGAGGTGAAGACGCCGCAGCTCGTGGACCGTAAGCTCTGGGAGGCATCGGGCCACTGGGAGAAGTTCCGCGCGGGCATGTTCCTCGCCTCCGTCGAGGACAAGGCCGAGGCGGACAAGATCAACGCGCTGAAGCCGATGAACTGCCCCTGCCACGTGCAGATCTTCAACCAGGGCATCCGCTCCTATCGCGACCTGCCGCTGCGCATGGCCGAATTCGGCGCCTGCCATCGCTACGAGCCCTCTGGCGCGCTGCACGGCATCATGCGCGTGCGCGCCTTCACGCAGGATGACGCGCATATCTTCTGCGAGGAGAGCCAGATCGCCGACGAGACGGTGAAGTTCGTGGCCCTGCTCTCCGACATCTACCGCGACCTCGGCTTCCCCGAATTCCGCGTGAAGTTCTCCGACCGGCCCGAGACGCGCGCCGGAGACGACGCCACCTGGGACCGCGCCGAGGGCGCGCTGCGCGAGGCCTGCGCCATCGCCGGCGTCGAGTATGAGCTGAACCCGGGCGAGGGCGCCTTCTACGGCCCCAAGCTCGAATTCGTCCTGCGCGACGCCATCGGCCGCGACTGGCAATGCGGCACGCTGCAGGTGGATTTCGTGCTGCCCGAGCGGCTGGACGCCGAATACACGGCCGAAGACGGCACGCGCCGCCGCCCCGTCATGCTGCACCGGGCGATCCTCGGCAGTTTCGAGCGCTTCATCGGCATGCTGATCGAGCAATATGCCGGCCGATTCCCGCTTTGGCTCGCCCCGCGCCAGGTGGTGGTGGCCAGCATCGTGGACGACGCGGCCCCCTATGCCGAGCAGGTGGTGGCCGCGCTGAAGGCCGCGGGAATCCGTGCCGAAGCCGATATCCGCAACGAGAAGATCAACCGCAAGGTGGTGGACCACATCGAGACCCGGGTGCCGGTGCTGGCCGTGGTCGGCCGGCGCGAGGCGGAGGAGGGGATGCTGGTGCTGCGCCGCCTGCCGGGCCGCGAGCAGGAGACCCTGCCGCTCGCCGAGGCGGTCGCCCTGCTTGCAAAAGAGGCAACGCCCCCCGACATGCGGACGGAATCGTTGCAGACAGTTGCGGCCTGACGCAGACCGCCCCATAAGACGGGCTGAAGCCTACTGGAACTGAGACAGGAGACGACCATAGCACGAGGCCCCATGCCCCCTTCGCCCCCCTCCCGCGAGGGGCCGCGCGTGAACGAGGAGATCCGCGTTCCGCAGGTTCGTCTGATTGACGAGAATGGCGAAATGCTTGGCGTGATGAGCATCCGCGACGCCCTGTACAAGGCGTTCCAGGCGGGGCTCGATCTGCTGGAAATCAGCCCGAACGCCGTCCCGCCTGTCTGCAAGATCACCGACTACGGCAAGTTCAAGTACGAGCAGCAGAAGAAGGCCAACGAGGCCCGCAAGAAGCAGAAGGTCGTCGAGATCAAGGAAATCAAGGTTCGTCCGAACATTGATGACCACGACTACGACGTGAAGATGCGCCAGGCGAAGAGCTTCATCGGCGAGGGCGACAAGGTGAAGGTCACGCTTCGCTTCCGCGGCCGCGAGATGGCGCACCAGGAACTTGGCGTGAAGCTGCTCGAGCGCATCCGCACCGAGCTGGTCGAACTCGTGAAGGTCGAGCAGATGCCGCGCCTGGAAAACCGCCAGATGATCATGGTGCTGGCGCCGAAATAGCGCCGGCCTCCAGAGCTGAGCAGAAATGGCGGCGCGAGCCGCCATTTTCATGTCGGGCGGGCGGGCGGCGTCCCGGATGATTGACGCCCCGGGCGCGAAGGCCTAAAGGCAGGGCCGTCAGGCGCCTCTGACATGGGTCCCGCGATCTGTGGGATCTCCGTCGCTCCGCGAGTTTCGCGCAGCGGCGCATTTTACGTTGGAGAGGGTTTTTCGTGTTCGAGACGTTGGGCAACAGGTTGCAGGGAGTGTTCGACCGCCTGCGCGGCCGCGGCGCCCTGTCCGAGGCCGATGTCTCCGACGCGCTGCGCGAGGTCCGCGTCGCCCTGCTCGAAGCCGATGTCGCGCTGCCCGTGGTGAAGGACATCACCGCCCGCGTGCGCGAGCGCGCCGTGGGGCAGGAGGTGATCCGCTCGATCCAGCCCGGGCAGCAGGTCGTCAAGATCGTCAATGACGCGCTGGTCGAGGCGCTGGGCGGCAATGATCCGGGCCCCCGCGGCATCAGCCTGGAGGCCGCCGCCCCTGTCGCCATCCTGATGGTGGGCCTGCAGGGCTCGGGCAAGACCACCACCTCGGGCAAGATCGCGCTGCGCCTCAAGGGGCGCGAGCGCAAGAAGGTGCTGCTCGCCAGCCTCGACGTGCACCGCCCGGCCGCGCAGCTCCAGCTGGCGCAGCTCGCCGAGCGCGCGGAGGTGACGAGCCTGCCCATCATCGCCGGCCAGACGCCGCTGCAGATCGCCGAGCGTGCGATGGATCTGGGCCGCCGCGAACTCTATGACGTGGTGATCCTCGACACCGCCGGTCGGCTCTCGATCGACGAGGCGCTGATGGCCGAGGTCGCGGCCGTGAAGCAGGCGGTGACGCCGCATGAGACGCTGCTGGTCGTGGACGCCATGACCGGCCAGGACGCGGTGAACACGGCGCGCATCTTCAACGAGCGCGTGGGCATCTCCGGCATCGTGATGACGCGCGTGGACGGCGATGCGCGCGGTGGCGCGGCGCTCTCCATGCGGGCCGTCACCGGCGCGCCGATCAAGCTGCTCGGCGCGGGTGAGAAGCTCGATGCGCTCGAGGATTTCCACCCGGACCGCATCGCCAACCGCATCCTCGGCATGGGCGACATCGTCTCGCTCGTCGAGCGCGCGGCCGAGAATATCGACCAGGCGGAGGCCGAGAAGCTCGCCGCGCGCATGCAGAAGGGCCAGTTCTCGCTGGAGGACTATGCCCAGCAGCTCAAGCAGATCGGCAAGATGGGCGGCATGACCGGGCTGATGGGCATGCTGCCTGGTGTGGCCAAGGTGAAGGCGCAGCTGCAGGACGCCAACCTGGATACGGGCATCCTGAAGAAGCAGGCCGCCATCATCGGCAGCATGACGGTGCAGGAGCGCCGTCAGCCCGACATCATCAAGGCGTCGCGCAAGCGGCGCATCGCGGCCGGTTCCGGCGCCTCCGTGCAGGAGGTGAACCGCCTGCTCAAGCAGTTCGAGGACATGCGCGACATGATGAAGCGCATGAACAAGATGGGCCAGAAGGGGATGATGCGCGGTGGCCTCGCCAGCCTCCTCCCCCAAGGCCGGAGGCCGTTCTGATGGCTTCCAACCGTAGACCCTTTTGACTTCAGTGAAGGAGAGAGCCCGATGGGCCTGAAGATCCGCCTTGCCCGCGCCGGTGCGAAGAAGCGCCCCTACTACCACATCGTGGTGGCCGACAGCCGTTCGCCGCGCGATGGCCGCTTCATCGAGAAGGTGGGCAGCTACAACCCGATGCTGCCGGCCGAGCACGCCGACCGCATCCGCCTGCAGGAGGAGCGCATCAAGGAGTGGCTCTCCCAGGGCGCGCTGGCGACTGACCGCGTGGCGAAGTTCCTGGGCCGCGCCGGCCTGATCGCGATGCCCGCGATCCCGACGCAGCCGGTCCAGTCCGCGCCGAAGAAGAAGGCGCAGGAACGCGCCGCGGCCGCCGCGCGCTGAGCTGATCCATGTCCTCGGCGATGATCCTGCTGGGCGAAATCGGGAGGCCGCACGGTGTGCGGGGCCTGGTGCGCGTCCGCAGCTTCACCGCCGAGCCCGAGGATCTGACCGCCTATGGCCCGCTGAGCGACCATTCGGGCACGCAGCGCTTCGTGCTGGAGATGCTGGCGCCCGACCTGGCCCGCATCGAAGGTGTCACTGACCGCGACCAGGCCGCGCGCCTGACCGGGACGAAGCTCTACGTGCCGCGCGAAGCCCTGCCGCCGCCCGAGGACCCGGAGGAGTTCTACCTCTCGGACCTCGAGGGCATGGCGGCGCTGACCGAGGCGGGCGAGGCGCTGGGTCGTGTGCGCTCGGTCGAGGATCACGGGGCGGGGGCTTTCCTCGTGCTGGAGGGGCCGCCCGAGCGGCTGGTGCCCTTCACGCGCGCGGCTGTGCCGGCGGTGGATGTGGCTGCCCGCCGCATCACCGTGGTGCTGCCCGAGGAAATCCTGGTGGAACCCCAGCCGGGCGAGCAGGAGGCGGGCGCGGCATGAGCTGGCACGCCACCATCCTGACCCTCTTCCCGGAGATGTTCCCGGGGCCACTCGGCGTCTCGCTGGCGGGTCGCGCCCTGCGCGAGGGCATCTGGCGCTGCGAGGCGCTGGATATCCGAAGCTTCGCGACGGACAAGCACCGCACGGTGGATGACACGCCCTTCGGCGGCGGCGCCGGCATGGTGATGCGCCCCGATGTGGCGGATACGGCCATCTCGGCCGCGATGCCGGAGGGGGATCAGCGCCCGCTGATCTATCTCACGCCGCGCGGCCGTCTGCTCGACCAGGCGATGGTGCGCGACTTCGCGGCCGGGCCCGGGATCGTGCTGTTCTGCGGCCGCTATGAGGGGCTGGACCAGCGCGTGATCGAGGCGCGCGGCATGCGCGAGGTCAGCCTCGGCGACTATGTCCTCTCGGGGGGCGAGGTCGCGGCTCTCGCGCTGCTCGATGCCTGCGTGCGGCTGCTGCCGGGCGTCATGGGGGGTGCTGACAGCGCCGTGGAGGAAAGCCACAGCGCGGGGCTGCTCGAATACCCGCATTACACGCGGCCGGCCGAATGGCAGGGCCGCGCCGTCCCGCCCGTGCTGCTCTCGGGCCACCATGCCGAGGTGGCGCGCTGGCGGCGCAATCAATCCGAGGCCGCGACGCGCGAGCGGCGGCCCGATCTCTGGAACCGCATGCAGGTTGCGGGCGCGCAAGCCCCGGCCTAAAGCAATTTCTTCGAAAGGACTTGACCATGAACCTCTTGCAGCAGTTCGACGCCGACCAGAAGGCCCGCCTGACCGAGGCGCGCCCCGTTCCCGAATTCGCCGCCGGTGATACCGTGCGCGTCATGGTGAAGGTGGTGGAAGGCGAGCGCACGCGCGTCCAGGCCTATGAGGGTGTGGTGATCGCGCGGTCCAACCGCGGCCTGCACAGCAACTTCACGGTGCGCAAGCTCTCCTACGGCGAGGGCGTGGAGCGCGTCTTCCCGCTGCATTCCCCGGCCATCGCGGAGATCTCCGTGGTCCGTCGCGGCAAGGTGCGCCGCGCGAAGCTCTATTACCTGCGTGGCCGCACGGGCAAGTCGGCGCGCATCGCCGAGAAGCTCGGCCTGCGTGCGCCGGCCGGCGCCGCGAAGGACGCCGCCGAGGCCTGAAGCCCGGTTGCGGGGGGCTCTTCGGCCCCCCGCCTGACTATCACGACCAAGAGGGAGAAGCCGCCAATGAGCGCTGGAAAGCCGCGCACGCTGTTCGACAAGATCTGGGCCGCGCATGTGGTCGAGACACTGCCGGACGGAACGGCCCTTCTCTACATCGACCTTCACCTCACCCATGAGGTGACGACGCCGCAGGCCTTCGAGGGCCTGCGCATGGCCGGCCGCAAGATCCGCCGCCCGGATCTGACGCTCGGCGTGATTGATCACAACATCGCCACCGACGCCTCGCGCTACACCGGCATCGTGGACCCCGAGAGCCGCCTGCAGGTGGAGACGCTCGAGAAGAACGCGGCCGAATTCGGCATGCCGCTCATCCCGCTGCTCGACCAGCGCCAGGGCATCGTCCACGTCATCGGGCCGGAGCTGGGCCGTTCGCTGCCGGGCATGACGATCGTCTGCGGCGACAGCCACACCTCGACGCATGGCGCGATGGGCGCGCTCGCCTTCGGCATCGGCACCTCCGAGGTGGAGCATGTGCTGGCGACGCAGACGCTGCTGCAGAAGCCGGCCAAGAACATGCAGGTGCTGGTCGAGGGCAACCTCGCCATCGGCTGCTCGGGCAAGGACATCACCCTCGCCATCATCGGCAAGATCGGCACGGCGGGCGGCACGGGGCACGTGATCGAGTATTGCGGCGACACCATCCGCGCGCTGGACATGGCCGGGCGCATGACGCTCTGCAACATGTCCATCGAGGGTGGGGCGCGCGCCGGCATGGTCGCGCCCGACCAGACGACCTTCGACTACATCAAGGGCCGCCCCCTGGCGCCGAAGGGTGAGGCGCTGGAGCGCGCCATCGAATATTGGCGCACGCTGCCGACGGATGCCGGCGCGCATTACGATACGGTGGTGAAGCTCGCCGCGCATGAGATTGCGCCGCAGGTCACCTGGGGCACCAGCCCCGAGGATGTGCTGCCCATCACCAGCGTGGTGCCCAACCCGGAAGAGGCGAAGGACGAGGCGCGCCGCGCCCAGCTCCGCCGCATGGTCGAGTATATGGGCCTGACGCCGGGGCAGAAGCTGACGGACCTCAAGATCGACGTCGCCTTCATCGGCAGCTGCACCAACAGTCGCATCGAGGATATCCGCGCCGCCGCCGCCATCGCCAAGGGCCGCCGCGTGGCCGATGGCGTGCGCGCCATGGTGGTGCCGGGCTCCGGCCTCGTGAAGGCGCAGGCCGAGGAGGAGGGGCTGGATCGCATCCTCCAGGAAGCCGGCTTTGAATGGCGCGAGGCGGGATGCTCGATGTGCCTCGGCATGAACCCGGACAAGCTGACGCCGGGCCAGCGCAGCGCCAGCACCAGCAACCGCAATTTCGAAGGGCGCCAGGGCCCGGGTGGGCGCACGCACCTGCTCTCGCCCGCCATGGCGGCGGCGGCCGCCATCGCCGGCCATCTGGCCGATGTGCGCGACTACCAGCCCAAGGGGAGCCTGTGACATGCAAGCCTTCACCATGCTGACCGGCATCGCGGCCCCCCTGCCCAAGGCCAATGTGGATACCGACCAGATCATCCCTGCGCGCTTCCTGAAGTCCATCGCGCGCACGGGCTTCGGCAAGAACCTCTTCGCCAATTTCCGCTACAATCCGGATGGCTCCGAGCAGCCGGATTTCGTGCTGAACCAGGAGCCCTATCGCAAGGCCGAGATCCTCATCGCCTTCGAGAATTTCGGCTGCGGCTCCTCGCGTGAGCATGCGCCGTGGGCGCTGCTGGATTTCGGCATCCGCTGCGTCATCGCGCCCGACTTCGCCGACATCTTCCACAACAACAGCTTCAAGAACGGCCTGCTGCCCATCCGCCTGCCGCGCGAGATCTGCGAGAAGCTGATGGAAGACGCCAAGCTTGGCGGCAATGCGCGCATCACGGTGGATCTGGAGCGCAACGTGGTGGTGCGCCCCAATGGCGAGGAGATCCCCTTCTCCGTCGACCCCTTCCGCCGCCACTGCCTGCTGAACGGCCTGGACGACATCGGCCAGACCATGCAGCACACCCAGTCCATCGACAGCTACGAAGACAAGCAGCGCCAGGCCCAGCCCTGGCTGCATGCCGCGGAGAACCGCCTGTGATCGCCAACAAGAAGCTCCTCGTCCTGCCGGGGGATGGCATCGGCCCCGAGGTGATGCACGAGGTCCGCCGCGTCATCGACTGGATGGAAAGCCGCCGCATGGTGCGCTTCGAAATCGGCGAGGGCCTGGTGGGCGGTGCGGCGATCGACGCCGAGGGCGTGCCCTGCCCGGACCGCACCCTGGAAGCTGCGCGCGACGCGGATGCCGTGCTCTTCGGCAGCGTGGGTGGCCCCAAATGGGACAAGCTGCCCTTCGAGCAGCGGCCCGAACTCGGCATCCTGCGGCTGCGCAAGGAGCTGGGGCTCTTCGCGAATCTGCGCCCGGCCATCGTGCTCGATCCGCTCGTGGACGCCTCCTCGCTCAAGCCCGACGTGGTGCGCGGCCTCGACATCATGATCGTGCGTGAGAGCACCGGCGGCATCTATTTCGGCGAGCCGCGCGGCATCCACACGGATGCGAATGGCAAGCGCGTCGGCATCGACACCGAGGTCTATTCCGAAGAGGAGATCGCCCGCGCCGCGCGCGTCGCTTTCGACTTGGCCCGCAAGCGCCGCAACAAGGTGACGAGCACCGAGAAAGCCAATGTCATGCAGTCCGGCCGCCTCTGGCGCGCCGTGGTGAGCGAGGTCCACAAGGCCGAATTCCCGGATGTCGAGCTCGAGCACATGTACGCCGACAATGCGGCGATGCAGCTCTGCTCGCGGCCCAAGCAGTTCGACGTGATCCTCGCCTCCAACCTGTTCGGCGATGTGCTGAGCGACCTCGCGGCGGCGCTCACCGGCTCGCTCGGCATGCTGCCCTCGGCCACGCTCGGCGCCGTGCAGCCCGATGGCCGCCGCCATGCGCTCTACGAGCCGATCCATGGCTCGGCGCCGGACATCGCGGGCAAGGGCATCGCGAATCCGTCGGCGCAGATCCTCTCCTTCGCCATGCTGCTGCGCTGGTCCTTCGGGATGGAAGAGCAGGCGAAGCTGGTGGAGCAGGCGGTGGAGCGCGTGCTGGCCGGCGGCCTGCGCACGGCCGACATCATGCAGCCCGGCATGGCGCGCATCAGCTGCTCCGTGATGGGCGAGAGTGTGGTGCGGGAGTTGAACAAGCTCGCCGGTTGATCCGCGCGGCACGCATGGCGGCCCCGACGCAACGCTGAACGGGATCGTCATAAAGCTGAGGGACGGGGGGTTGCGCGGCACCGCCGCGAAGGGTATCTCCCGGCCCACGGCAAGCACCCGTAGCTCAATGGATAGAGCACCAGACTACGAATCTGGGGGTTGGAGGTTCGAGTCCTTCCGGGTGCGCCACTTTTCCTGATCATCAGGCACGAAAAAAGGGCGAGCCTCGCGGCTCGCCCTTTTCGCGTCTGGCGCCATGCGCGCCTTACTCGGGCTCGATGCCGGCGGCGCGGATCGCATTGGTCCACTTCACCGTCTCGCTGCGCATGAAGGCCTGCGCCTCCTCCGGCGTGGAGGGCGTGACCGTCATGCCCAGCACCTGCTCCAGCCGCTGGCGCAGCTCCGGATTCGCGGTGGCTTGGCGCACCGCGGCGTTGAGGCGCGCGATATGCGGCGCGGGCGTGCCGGCCGGCGCCACCAGCACGAACCAGGCGAAGAGCTCGTAATTCGGCAGGTTGCCGGCCTCGGCCACTGTCGGGATCTCGGGCAGCTGCGGCGAGCGGCCGCGCGTCGTCACCCCCAGCACGCGGAGCTGGCCGGCCTGAGCCGCGGGCAGGATCACCGCCTGGTCCGCCACGAAGAGGTCCACCCGGCCCGCGATCAGGTCCTGCACCGCCGCCGGCGAGGAACGATACGGCACATGCAACATGCGCGCCTGCGCCATGCTGGCCAGCATCTCGGTGGCCACACGCTGCGAGGAGGAGGCGGAGGCGAAGGTGATCGCCTCGGGCCGCGCGCGCGCCGCCGTCAACAGGTCATTCAGCGTCCGGTGCGGGCTGTTGGCCGCGACGGCGACCAGCAGCGGCACGGAAGCGAGCAGGGAAATGGGCGCGAAGTCACGCTCCATGTCGAAGGGCACGCGGCGGAACAGCGCATTGGCGGCGGCGTTGGTGGAGTTGGTGCCGAAGAGCACCGTGTTGCCGTCGGGCGTGGCGCGTGCCACCGCCTCGGCGCCGATCAGGCCCGAAGCGCCGGCCCGGTTCTCGACGACGACGGGCTGACCCAGCCCTTCGCGCATGCGCTCGGCGAAGAGGCGGGCTACGATGTCGGTGGCACTTCCGGCGGCGAAGGGAACGACGCCGCGGATCGGCCCGGTCGGCCACTCCTGGGCGGTTGCGGGGAGCGCGAGAGTGGCGGGCGCTGCGGTGAGAAGCGTGCGGCGAAGCATGAGGGGTCCTCCAGTTTGCGCGGCACTTAGAGTGGGGGGGCGGCCGAGGCAAGCGCGCGGCGCAGCGCGGCATGGGCGGCGGCGCTGGCGCGTGCCAGGCGCAGCAGGGCAGGGAGGTCTTGCGGGCGGCGCAGCAGCGCCGCCAGCACGCGCCAGGGCGCGGGTGAGCCATCCGGATTGAGCCCCACGGAAGCGGCTTCGGGCAGCACGTCCTCTGGCCCGTCGGCCACGGCGCGCAGCGCGGCGAAGGGCAGGCCGCGCGCCTGGGCGAAGCGCCAGGCCGCGCCGCTTTCCATATCCACCGCCAGCGCGCCGGACGCGCGGTGCAGCGCGGCCTTGGCGGCGGCGCTGGCCAGCAGCGCGTCGCTGGCCGCCAGCACGCCGCCACGCGCGCCAAAGCGCGATCGCAGCAGCGCGGCCCATCCCGCATCCACCGGCCGCGCCACGCCGGCCTCCCAGAGCGCGGAGGCCACCATGACCTGGCCCGTCGTCACATCGGGCGCGAGCCCGCCCGCAATGCCGAAGGAGAGCACGGCCGTCGCATCCTCCGGCCACAGCGCCGCGAGCCGCGCAGGATCGCCGCCCGAGACCACGCAGTGCACCGCCGGCGGCAGCAGCGCCGCCTCGCTCTTCAGCCCGACGACGACGACGCAGCCGGGCGGGAAGATCGCCTCAACCATCCAGCGGCGGCGCGCGGTCCTTCCAGGGCGCCGCGCGTTCGAAGCCATGGGCGACGCGCAGCAGCAGCGCCTCGGTGAAGGCGGGTGTGACGAATTGCAGCGAGAGTGGCAGGCCGCCGGAGGACAGGCCCGACATCACCGTGATGGCCGGATGGCCGCTCACGTTGAAGGGCGTGCGCGCCTGGCGCGGATAGGTGCGCTCCACCGCCTCCGTGTCGTCGATGCGGCAGGCGGGGTCCATGCTGCTTGCCGTCAGCAGCACGTCCACCTCCTCGAAGGCGGCGTTGATGGCGGCGATGAGCTGCGTGCGGCGCCGGGCGGCGTGCATGTAGTCCACCGCCGGCAGGAAGAGGCCGGGCAGGAGGCGACGGCGCGTGACGTTCGCGTATTCATCCGGCCGTGTGGTCAGCCATTCCTCATGCACGGCCGAGCTTTCGGCGTAGAGCACGGTGCGATTCACGGCGGCGAATTCCGAGAGCCGCGGCAGGGTCACGTTGGTGACGATGGCGCCCTCGGCGGCCAGCAGGCGGGCACCCTCCTCCAGCGCCGCCGCCATCTCCGGATCGGCCGGCATGTCGGTCTCGTGGAAATGCCGCACGAAGCCGATGCGCAGGCCCTTCAGGCCGAGGCCCAGATCGCGCGTGTAGTCCTCGCGCCCGCCCGACATCACGTTGAGCATCAGTGCGGCGTCACGCACGGTGCGCGTCAGCGGGCCCACATGGTCGAGCGAGAAGGCCAGCGGAAACACGCCTTCGCGAGGCACGAGGCCATAGGTCGCCTTCAGGCCGACGATGCCGCAATGGGATGCCGGGTGCCGCACGCTGCCGCCCGTATCCGTGCCAAGTGCGGCCGGCAGCATGCGTGCGGCGACGGCCGCACCCGAGCCCGAGGAGGAGCCGCCCGGGTGGTGCGCCGTGTTCCAGGGATTGCGCGCGGGCGGGAAGGGCAGGTCGAAGGCGGGCCCGCCGATGGCGAATTCATGCGTGGCGAGCTTGCCCGGGAACACCGCGCCCGCGGCGCGCATCAGCGCCACCACCGCCGCATCCTCCTTGGCCATATGATCCAGGCGCAGGCGCGAATGGCAGGTCGTGGGATGCCCCGCCAGATCGATGATGTCCTTGATGCCGATGGGGATGCCATGCAGCGCCGAGCGCGGACCATTGCGCCTGATCTCGGCCTCGGCCTCGCGCGCCGCAACCTCCGCCTCGGGCAGGGTCTGGCGGATGAAGGCGTTGATGCGCGGCTCCAGCGCCGCGATGCGTGCCGCGCAATCGGCCAGCAGTTCCACCGGCGAGAGCTTGCCGGCCGCGATGAGGCCCGAGGCCTCGGCCAGCGTCATCTCATGCGGCGCGGTCATGCGCGCGGTCCCTGATAGGCGGGCGTCGGCTCCAGCGCCGGGTCGCTCGTGCGGGGCAGGGCGGCCTTGTGCTTGGCGAGCGTTGCCAGCGCCTCCTCCACATCGGCGGGGAAGCGGGCGGCCGTGGCGGCGAGGCCGGCGGCCTCGGCCAGGGTCTTGGTACGGTCATCCATGTGGGGGATTCCTCCAGCGTGATGCGCGCGAGAGTGGCGCAAGCCGGAAGCGGGGCAAAGATGGGGGCGGATGCGGCAGCACCCGCCCCCGGAGTTGGGTCGCGCGCCCGCGGGGGGCAGGCGGCATCCGGGAGAGACGGGAGGGTCAGGGGAACCGCTCCCGAAACCCAGGCATAAGCCCCACCGGTGAACAAACCCTTGCCCGGGTTCCGCCCCGGCACCGGCCCGCGCTACACCCACACCCGTCATCACGGGGAATACGCATGCTGCCCTTGCAAGGCCTGAAGATCGTCGAGCTGGGGCACTACATCGCCGCCCCCTTCTGCACCCGCCTGCTGGCCGATCTCGGCGCCGAGGTGATCAAGGTGGAGCCGCCCGATGGCGACCCCTTCCGCGGTTGGGGCTCGAAGAAGGACGGGCATTCCGTCTGGTTCAGCGTGCATGGCCGCAACAAGCTCTCCGTGACACTCGACCTGAAGAGCGCCGAGGGGCAGCGCCGCGTGAAGGCGCTCTGCGCGCGCGCCGATGCGATGGTGGAGAATTTCCGCCCTGGCTATCTGGAGCGCATCGGCCTCGGCCCCGCCGTGCTGCAGGCGGAGAATCCGCGCCTCACCATTGCGCGCATCAGCGGCTATGGGCAGGACGGGCCCTATCGCGACAAGCCAGCCTTCGGCGCCATCGGCGAGGCGATGGGCGGCCTGCGCCACCTGACGGCCAACCCCGGCCAGAGCGAATATCCGCCGCCGCGCTGCGGCGTTTCCATCAGCGATGATTTGGCCGGCATGTATGCCGCGCTCGCCCTGGTTTCCGCCTGCTGGGGGCGCGACCGCAGCCCCGACGGGAAGGGGCGCATCCTCGATCTCGACCTCGTCAGCAGCGTCTTCTCGCTGATGGAGGGCATGCTGCCGGAATACGGCCTGACCGGCGCCATCCGGCAGCCGGCGGGGGCCGCGATCCCGACCGCCGCGCCCACCAACACCTACCCCTGCGCCGACGGGAAATGGCTGTGCGTCGCCGGCAATTCGGACCTGATCTTCCGCCGGCTGATGACGCTGATCGGCCGCGAGGATCTCTCCGCCGATCTGCGCATGGCCACCAATGGTGGCCGCTGCGAACATGCGGCCGAGCTCGACGCCGCCATCGCCGCCTGGACGAAGACGCTGCCCGCGCGCGAGGCCGAGGCGCTGCTGGAGAAGGCCGAGGTTCCCTGCTCGCGCCTCTACGACATGGCCGATTGCGCGAATGACCCGCATTTCCGCGCGCGCGGTACGGTGCTGCCGGTGCAGGACCCGCTGCTGGGCGAGGTGCTGCACCCCGCGCCGCCCTTCCGCCTGGATGGTGTCAGCCCGGCGGAGATGGTGCGCTGGACGGGCCGCGCGGCCGGCGCCGATAATGACCACGTGTTCCACGAATTGTTGGGAGAAGCCCGATGAACGTCACCCTCTCCGAGGTGAGCCCGCGCGACGGGCTGCAGCCCATCAAGCAATTCGTGCCGACCGAGACGAAGATCGCCCTCGTCCGCGCGCTGCACGCCGCCGGAATCCGCCGCATGGAGGTGGGCAGCTTCGTCAGCCCCAAGGCCATCCCGCAAATGGCCGATACGGGCGAGGTGCTGCAGGCTGCGAAGCAGCTCGACGGCCTGGAATGCACCGTGCTGGTGCCCAATCGCCGCGGCTTCGACGCGGCGATCGCGGCGGGTGCGGATCGCCTCGGCCTCTTCATGTCGCTCACCGAGGGGCACAACCAGGCCAATCTCAACCGCTCGCGCCAGGCGAGCTTCGATGACCTCTCCGCCATCGTGCGCGATGCGCCGCGCGGCCAGAAAATCCGCTTCAACCTCTCCTGCACCTTCCACTGCCCCTTCGAGGGCGTGGTGGATGAGGCTGACGCGCTCTCCTGGGTGGAGCGGGTCGCCGCGCTGAACCCGGAGATGGAGATCTCGCTCTGCGATACCACGGGCAATGCCGCGCCCGACCAGGTGCGCCGGATGATGCGCCAGGCCATCGCAAATTTCGGCGACCGCTTCGCCTATCACGGTCATGACACCTATGGCCTCGGCCTCGCCAACATGGCCGCCGCCTGGGAGGCGGGCTGCCGGGTGTTTGACGCGGGCTCGGGCGGCATCGGCGGCTGCCCCTATGCGCCGGGGGCCACGGGCAACACGGCGATGGAGGATGCGGTCTGGATGTTCCACCGCATGGGTGTGGAGACCGGCATCCAGTGGGGCAAGCTGCTGGAAGCGGCCGACCTCGCCGCCGGCATCGCGGGCGCGCTGCCGGGCGGGCGCGTGCGCGGCGTGCCGGGGGCGCGGGCCGCGGCCTAGGCTTTCCCGCTGCCGGGCGCGGCACCCTTCGCATGCCCGGCGGCGAGCCACTGCGCGGGCGTGATGTTGGCGATGGCGGACTGCAGCTTGTTCATCCAGCCCGTGACGATGTCGCCATCGCCGCGCATCATCGCGTCATAGCCCGCGCGCGCGACCTCGGCCGGGTCAGCCTTCTTCGACTGGCCGATCTTCGTGTCCTGAAGATGCGCGGTGTCGAAGAACTCGGTCTCCGTCGCACCCGGCATCAGGCAGGTGACGCTGATGTCGTGCTCCTTCACCTCATGCCGCAGCGCGAAGGAGAAATTGTCGAGGAAGGCCTTGCTCGCGTTGTAGACCGCCTGGTAGGCGCCGGGCGTGAAGCCGGCGACGGACCCGGTGATCAGCACGCGGCCCTGCCGCGCCTCTCGCATCTGCCCTACCACCCGATGCAGCAGGTAGATGGTGCCCAGCATGTTGGTGTCCATCACATGCCGGATCTCGCGGAAGGGCTGGTCCAGGAAGGCGCGCCCCAGGCCGCGCCCGGCATTGGCGAAGAGAAGGCCGACGGGCCGGCCTTCCAGCTCGGACAGCAGCTCGTCCACGCCCTCCGTCGTCGAGAGATCCACCTCCACCGCATCCACGCGCTGCCCCTCGCGGCGGAAGCTCTCGGCGGCGTCGTGGATGTCCGCGTCGTCGGCCGCGACCAGCAGGTCATGCCCGTCCTCGGCGCAGAGGCGCGCCAGGTGATAGCCGATGCCGGAGGAGGCGCCGGTGACCAGCGCGAGCGTTTTGGTGGGCATGGGAAGCACTCCCGCTCAGGGTTTCAGGACGACCTTCACGCAGCCCTCCTTGCGGTCCCTGAAGGTCTTGTAGAGACCCGGGCCCTCGCTGAGGGAGGCGCGGTGCGTGATGACGAAGGAGGGATCAATCTCGCCCTCCTCGATGCGGCGGAGCAGGCCGGGCAGATAGCGCTGCACCGGCGTCTGCGCCATGCGGAAGGTGAGGCCGCGATTGATGGCCGAGCCCATCGGGATCTTGTCCAGCAGCCCGCCATAGACGCCCACGATGGAGACGGTGCCGAAGTTGCGGCAGCAATGGATGGCTTGGCGCAGCACATGCGGCCGGTCGGTGCCCATGAAGGTCGCGACCTTCACGCGGTCCACCACTGCATCGAAGCCAGAGGTCGTGTCGGGCTCGGTGCCCACCGCATCAATGCAGGCATCGGCGCCGCGCCCCTGCGTGAGGTCCTGGATCCGGTCGAAGATGTCCTCCTCGCGGAAGTTCAGCGTCTCGGCACCGGCCTCGCGCGCCATGGCCAGGCGCTCCGGCACGGCGTCGATGGCGATGACGCGCTCGGCACCCAACAGGAAGGCGCTGCGGATGGCGAACTGGCCGACCGGCCCGCAGCCCCAGATGGCGATGGTGTCGCCCGGCTGGATGTCGCAGAACTCGGCCGCCATGTAGCCGGTGGGGAAGATGTCGGAGAGGAAGAGCGCCTGCTCGTCCGGGATGTGGCTGGGGATCTTGATCGGGCCGAAATCCGCGAAGGGCACGCGGAGATATTCCGCCTGGCCGCCCGCATAGCCGCCCAGCAGATGCGTGTAGCCGAAGAGCCCGGCGGGCGAATGGCCCCAGAGCTTCTCGGCCGCCTTGTGGTCCGGGTTGCTGCGCTCGCAGCCGGAATACTGGCCGCGCTGGCAGAAGAAGCACTCGCCGCAGGAGATGGTGAAGGCCACGACCACGCGGTCCCCCACCTTGAGGTTGCCGACACCGCTGCCGAGCTCGACCACCTCGCCCATCGTCTCGTGGCCCAGCACATCGCCGCGCTGCATGCCCGGCATCACGCCGTTGAAGATGTGCAGGTCCGAGCCGCAGATGGCGCAGGCGGTGACGCGGATGATGGCGTCGCGCGCATCCTCGATGCGCGGGTCGGGCACGCTCTCGCAGCGGATGTCGCTCTTGCCGTGCCAGGTGAGGGCCTTCATGGTCGTGCTTCCCCTGTTCCTGCTGGGGGAGCGCGCGGTGGATGGCTGGGTTGCGTGCCCCACCACAAATCGCGGCCCATCAGGGCTTGGCGGCGGGCCGCGCATCCCCTAAACCCCCTCGCACGGTGGCACCCCTGGAGGCCGCCTCCATGCGCGCGCCCATCGCGCCGCGTGGAATCACACCCGTTAAGGAGCAAGTGGCATGGTCCAAACCATCAGGATCGAGGCCGCGGCGCGCGGGCGTGCCGGTAAGGGGGCGGCGCGCGCGACCCGGCGAGAGGGGCTGGTCCCCGGTGTTGTCTATGGGGCGAAGCAGGAGGCGACGCTGGTCGCTTTCGATCCCCGCGACATCATGAAGGAAATGCACAAGGGCGGCTGGCAGTCGCACCTCTATGAGGTGGCGGTGAAGGATGGCCCGACGGAACGCGCGCTGATGCGCGATGTGCAGTTCGATCCGGTGACGGATCGCCCGCTGCACATCGATTTCCAGCGTCTCGCCCCCGGCGCCCGCATCCGCGTGAAGGTGCCCGTCAGCTTCCTCAACGAAGAGACCTGCCCCGGCATCAAGGCGGGTGGCGTGCTCAACGTCGTCCGCCGCGAGATCGAGGTGATGGCCGACGTGGACACGGTGCCCGAGCGCTTCGAAGTGGACCTGGCGGAAGCCAAGATCGGTGACAGCCTGCGCTGGTCCGCCGTGAAGGACAGCTTCGGCGCCAAGCCCGTGATCACCGGCCGCGACTTCGTGGTGGCGACCATCGCCGCGCCGACCGTGGTCGAGGATGTGGTGGCCGCGGCTCCGGCCGAGGTGCAGGCGACCAAGCAGAAGGCGCCCGCCGCCGCTGCCGCCGCCAAGGCCCCTGCGAAGAAGAAGTAAGCCGGCTTGGCGCTGCTCTGGGTGGGGCTCGGCAATCCCGGCCCCGAACACGCAAGGCAGCGCCACAATATCGGCTTCATGGCGCTCGACGCCATTCAGCGCCGCCACGGGTTCTCCCCGTGGCGGTCCAAATTCAAGGCGGAGCTGGCCGAGGGCAATCTCGGCGGCGAGAAGGTCTTCCTCCTCAAGCCGCAGACCTACATGAACCTGAGTGGCGAGGCGGTGAAGCCCGCCAGCGCCTTCCACAAGATCCCCGCCGCGGCCATCACCGCCTGGCATGACGAGCTCGACCTCGCGCCCGGCAAGATGCGCGTGAAGCAGGGGGGCGGCACGGCCGGTCACAACGGCCTGCGCGACATGCAGCGCGCCCTCGGTACGCCGGAATTCGGCCGCGTGCGCCTCGGCATCGGCCATCCGGGCCACAAGGACCGCGTGAGCGGCTACGTGCTGGGCGGCTTCGCCAAGGACGAGAACTGGGTCGGCCCACTGCTTGATGCGCTGGCCGATGCCGCGCCCCTGCTGGCCGAGGGCAAGCCGGCCGATTTCATGACGCGGGTGGCGCTGCTCACCCAGGAGAAGCCCTGATGGAACCGATGGTGGTTGAGGAATTCTTCGGTGGCCCCGGCCCCGAGGATCTGCTGAACGCGGCCGCCGCCATCGCCCAGGCGCTGCGGCAATTCGCGGCGACCGAGGCGCAGGCTGCGGCCGGCCTCACCGCTTGCCTGCCCCGCGCGGGCGAGCCGGGCCCGATCAGCGACATCCGCCGCGGCAAGGCGGTCGCCCAGGCGGCGGCCGAGGCCGCGAGCCGCGCGGCCCTGCTCCTGGAAGCGGCCGACCTCCTGGCCCCCGGCGGCACGGCGGCCGAGATCGCCACTGCGCTGGGCAACGCCACCAAGCGCGCCGGGCTGCCCCCAGGCGTGCTGATCCCGCTGCTGCGCGCAGCGGCCCTTTCCCTGCCCACGGATGACGCCTCGGCCCGCATCGCGGCCTCGGTGCGCGTGCAGGAACTGGCCAGCCTGCTGGCCTGACATCTTTCAGACGGAACGGATGCAATGGGCTTCAATTGTGGAATCGTGGGCCTGCCCAATGTCGGCAAGTCCACCCTGTTCAACGCGCTGACGCAGACGGTGGCGGCGCAGGCGGCGAATTATCCCTTCTGCACCATCGAGCCCAATATTGGCCGTGTGGCCGTGCCGGATGAGCGCCTCTCCAAGCTCGCCGCCATCGGCAAGAGTCAGAAGATCATCCCGACCAGCCTTGAATTCGTGGATATCGCGGGCCTGGTGCGCGGCGCCTCCAAGGGCGAGGGGCTGGGCAACCAATTCCTCGGCAATATCCGAGAGGTGGACGCCATCGTCCATGTGCTGCGCTGCTTCGAGGATGGCGACGTGACCCATGTCGAGGGCAGCGTGGACCCGCTGCGTGACATGGAGACGATCGAGACCGAGCTGATGCTCGCCGACCTCGACAGCCTGGAGAAGCGCGTGCCCGCGCTGCAGAAGAAGGCGCGCGGCAATGACAAGGAGGCGCAGGCGCAACTCGCCCTCGTGGAAGCCCTGCTGCCCGCGCTGCAGGCCGGCCGCGCCGCCCGCACCGCCGTGCCCAAGGGCGAGGAGGAGGCGGCCAAGCGCCTCGGCCTGATGACCACCAAGCCCGTGCTCTATGTCTGCAATGTCGAGGAAGGCTCGGCCGCCACCGGCAATGCGCACAGCCAGCGCGTGCTGGAGTTCGCGGCGCGCGAGAAGGCCAGCGCCGTCGTCGTTTCGGCGGCCATCGAGGCCGAAATCGCGCAGATGGCGGAAGCCGATCGCGGCGAGTTTCTGGAGACGCTGGGGCTTTCCGACAGCGGCCTCGATCGCGTGATCCGCGCGGGCTACGGGCTGCTCGGCCTCATCACCTATTTCACGGTGGGGCCCAAGGAGACGCGCGCCTGGACCATCATCCGCGGCATGACGGCGCCGCAGGCGGCGGGCGTGATCCATGGCGATTTCGAGCGAGGCTTCATCGCGGCCGAGACCATCGGCTATGACGACTACATCGCGCTGAATGGCGAGCAGGGCGCCAAGGAAGCCGGCAAGATGCGCGTCGAGGGCAAGGGATACGTCGTCCGCGATGGCGACGTGATGCTGTTCCGCTTCAACGTCTGAGACGGTTCAGGCAGCCGCCGCCTTCGCGCACCAATGGGTGATGGCGGCGGTGGCGGCGGCGAAATCCTCCATCCGCATGTCCTCGAGCGGCGTGTGGCTGCCATTCTGGTTGCGCACGAAGACCATGGCGGCGGGAATGCCGGCCTGGGCGAAGGCCGCCGCGTCATGCCCGCCGCCGGAGGGCATGATTTTGTGCGGGATTCCCATGGCCTCGGCCGATTGGCGCAGCGCCTCGCGCAGCGTCGCATCCATCGGCGTCGGCACGCTGGCCTGCCGGCCCTCCAGCGCGAAGCTGACACCGCGCGCGGCGCTGATCGCGGCCGTCAGGCGGTCGATCTCGGCATAGGCGCGATCCAGCGTCGCGATTTCCGGCGCGCGCACGTCGAGGCTGAAGCTGATCTCGCCCGGCACCTTGCCGAAGCCCGCTTGGTCGCTCGTCTCGATGGTGCAGAAGGTGATGACGAGCGGCACGCCCTCCGCCTCCACGCTGGCCCAGAACAGGTCCAGCCGATGCGCGAATTCCGCCAGCGCCAGCGCCGCATCGTGGCGATAGGCGCGGGGTGTCGCGCCCGAATGGTTCCACTCGCCACGCACCATCCCGCGCCGCACGCGGCGATTGCCGGGCAGCGCGGTGACGAGGCCCATCGGGATCTCCTCTGCATCCAGCACAGGGCCCTGCTCGATATGCAGCTCCACATAGGCGGCGACCGTCTCGGGCTCGATGTACCGGCGGCCCTCACGCAGCGCGTCCGGGTCGAAGCCCAGCTCTCGTATGTGGTGCTCCAGCGAGAGGCCGGTGTCGGGCCGCAGGATCGAGAGGTTCTCGGGCGGGAAGCTGCCCAGCGCGCCGCGGCTGCCGGGGAAGCCGTTGAACCAGGCGCCGCCCTCCTCGGCGCGGATCGCCATCACCGTCACGTCGCGCGTCGGCGTGAAGGCAGCCTGGCGCATCCCAGCCACCACCGCCATGCCGCAGAGCACGCCGGCCGCACCATCGTAATTGCCGCCCTGTGGGACGGAATCGAGGTGGCTGCCCAGCATGATGCGCGGCAGGCTCCGATCCGTGCCCGGCAGCGTCATGTACATGTTGCCCGCGAAGTCCACGCTGATCTCGAGGCCGAGCTTCTCGGCCTCGGCACGGACGAGCGCATGGGCGATCTCTTCGCCGCGCCCATAGGCCTCGCGCGTAACGCCGACGCCGTCGAAGGTCTTCTCGCGGAGCGCGTCGAACAGGCGTTGGGCGAGGGCGATGTCGGGGCGGAGGTTCGTGGCCATGACGCCATCTTTCCCCGCGCGGGCCGGGGCCGCAACCACGCGCGGCGTGCAACGGGTTCTGCGCCGCGAGACGACTTCATGCATCGAGCGCAAGCGGGCCGAAAACCCGGGCCTCAGCCCGTTCCTGGGCGCATGGAAGCCTTGTCCTGGCCGCGCTGGAAGGCGGACAGAACCGCCACGATCATGGCCCAGAAGAGGCATCGGCCTGATGGAGCGAGGGATGCGATGACCAGCCCGGATGCCGGAACGCCCCCTGAGGCGGGGTGCGAGGGCATGCCTGTGCTGCCGGTCGTGCCCCAACTGGCCTTGGCGATCGCCATTCCCGCGCATGACGAGGCGGTGCTGCTGCCGCGCTGCCTGACCGCACTCGCGCATCAGCGCAACGCGCCGGATTTCGCCGTGCTGGTCTACGCCAACAACTGCACCGACGGCACGGCGGCGCTGGCCCGCGGCATGGCACGCCGGTTGCCCTTTCGCCTGATCGTCGAGGAGGCGCTGCTCGCGCCGCAGAACCGCAATGCCGGCCACGCCCGCCGCCGTGCCATGGAGCGCGCCGCGACCCTCTCGGCCAAGCCGGACTTCCTGCTGCTGGCGACCGACGCCGATGCGCAACCGGCGGATGACTGGGTCCTGCGGATGCAGGCGCATTTTCGCGCCGGCGCCGATGCGGTGGCCGGGCGCATCGTCATCGAGGCCGGCACTCTGCCGCCCTCCGTCCGTCTGCGCTCCCGGAAGGAGGCGTATCTGGCGCGGCTGCATGACCGCATCGCGAGCCTGTTGGATCCCGTCCCCTGGGACCCCTGGCCGCGCCATGCGGGCCACTGGGGTGCGAATTTCGGCGTGACCGTTGATGCCTTTCACCGCGCCGGCGGCATCCCGCCCGTGCCTGTGGCCGAGGATCGCGCCTTCTTCCGCGCGTTGGAGCGGGTGAATGCCCGCATCCGCCACGCCGAGGATTCCCGCGTGCTCGTCTCCGCACGGACCGAGGGGCGTGCGGCGGGCGGCATGGCTGACGTACTTCGCCGTCGCAGCGCGACCGAGGATCCCTGGTGCGACGCGGCGCTGGAGCCGCTGTGCCACGGGCTGCGCCGCATGCGCCTGCGCCAGGCCCTGCGCACCGACCCCACGCGTCTCCGCGCCGCGCGGATCGCGCGTCGGCTCGGGCTCGACCCGCAGGCGGTCGGGCCGCTTCTGGCCCCGGGCGACTTCGGGGAAACCTGGGAGCGCTTGCTCCAGGCGAGCCCTGCCTTGCGCGAGTGCCGGCTCGCGATCACGCGACTGGACCGGCAGACGGTGCTGGCGGCGCGGCTGCTGCGACGCCTTGGCGTCGAGCCTCCCGAGCCGCTGGTGGAGGAAAGCCTGGTCTGAGGCCGCTCAGGGCCCCTCCGCCAGGTCGATCCGGTATTGCGGCAGCAGCGCCGCATTCTGGCAACGCCAGCCGGCGGGCAGCGCCTGCAGCAGCGTCAGCGCCGCCGCATCGCCCGCCATGGTGCCGTCATTGGGGCCGCGCCAATTCACCAGCATCACCGTGCCGCCCGGCATGAGAGCGGAACCGCAGTGTTGCGCGATGGCGTGCAGGTCCTCGACGGAGAGGAAGTACAGCACCTCGGAGAGCATGATCAGGTCGAAGCGGCCTTTGGGCCATTCGGCGGGGATCGCGCGGCGCTCGAAGCGCAGGCCGGGCAGATGCGCGCAGCGCGCGCGCGCCGTGACGAGCGCCCCCTCGACGAAATCCACGCCCAGCACCGCGTCGCAGCGGGTTGCAAGGCGCTCCGTCAAGGTGCCGATGGAGCAGCCGACCTCCAGCGCCGCGGCATAGCGCGCCCGCGGCAACGCCTGGAGCGTGGCCGCATATTTGGCGGCCTCATAGGCGCTGGTCGAGAGCTGCCATGGATCGCCGCTCGCGCGATAGAGCCTGTCGAAATGGCTGGGCGGGGTGGATCCTGTCATGCGGTGCGCCCTGCGAGGAGGAAGAATTCGGTGCCGCGACGCGTCATCCTGCGAAGCTCGGGCGGCACGACGAAGCCGGGACCGAGGCCGCCTGGCCCACGCCCGAGTTGCGAGTGATGTCGCTCCAGCGCCGCGCTCCGCCGCGCCGCGTGCCGCAGGACGGGCAGGCGGCAGCGGACGCCCAGCGGCAAGGTGCCCCAGACCACATATTCCAGCAGCGAAAGCCGACGCCGCCGGCACATGAGGCGAGCCAGCGCACGGCAGGCCCTGTGATCCGGGTGTGCATCGGCCTGCGACGGCGCCACGAGGTTGTGCAGCCGCAGCCGCGACATCCAACCCGAGAGACGTCTCGCCGCCTCGCGCAGGGCATGCCCCGCCATCGGCATGGCCCCATCCGGAAATGCCAGGAAGCGCATATGCCGCCGCGCACCACCCAGGCGCCGGACCGCCGAAGCCGCCTCCCGCCGCCGCAGCGCCGCACGGCGCTGCGCGGGCCACGCAGGCGAGCCCGGATGCGAGGCCGCGCCATCCGTCGCGATCACGACCAGCAAGGGCCGCCGCCGCCGCGCCAGCTCCGCGATCAGGCCGCCGCAGCCCAGCGTCTCGTCATCCGGATGCGGCGCCAGGATCAGCGCGCCGCGCAGCAGGGCACAGCGTCTCATCCCAGGGGGCCTCATCGCACGGGCGAGGGCGCACGCAGGGCGCCGAGCTTCTCAAGCGCGAGCCGCTGCCCAGACCGCACGAAGCGACGGCCCCCGCGCTGGCCGATCGGTCCGCAGGGGCAATGCCGGCCGTCGTCCCAGCCCGGATAATCCATGATCGGATAGACGCAGACCGCCTGCAGCTCGACGCCCATGTCCAGTGCCGCCTGGCTCTCCTGCGCGATGTAGCCGAGCCATTCGTCGCCCATGGGGTCCTCGGCGCCCGTCTCGCTGATGACGAGGGGGCGGCGGAAGCGGCGGCCGGCATCGCGCAGCAATTCGCGCAAGGGGCGATAGGCGGCATGGCCGCGCGGCACGGTGCGGCGCAGCAGCGTCCATTGGTTGTGCGGATAGTAGTTGAAGCCGACGACATCCACGGCTGAGGCGTCCTCTTCCAGAATATGGTCCACCGCGGCGAGGGACGCCTCCACCTCGGCTTGCGCGGCAGCCTCCTCGTCGCGACCCTCGCGCGGGACGACCCATATCAGCGGCTCGCACACCAGAACGGGCTCTGTCGCGCCCTCCTCGCGCAGCGCCGCGACGGCGGCGAGGTGGGCGCGGACGAGCTGGCGCTTCAACTCGTCACCGCGATTGACGAGGTAGGGCGCGAAGCCGCCCTTGTGCCCGCCGGCCCAGGCCCAGAAGGCCATCTCGTTCACCGGCACCCAGCCGGCGATCTCGGCCCCCTCGCTGCGCAGCATCCGCACGCAGGCGCGGGTAAAGCGCGCGAGCGCGCGCGGGAAATCCGGCGACATCACGTCCAGGTGGTCCGGCACGCCCCAATGGCAGAGGCCCCAGACCACGCGCACACCGGAAGCGCGCGCGCCGCGCACCTGCTGCAAGGCCGAGCGGAAGTCGTACTCGCCCGGCCGGCGCTCGATCAGGTGCCAGCGAAGCGATTCCCGCGCGCAGCGTAAGCCAAGCGCGCGCAGGATCGCGTGGTCCAGCATGGCCCAGCGGTCATGCTGCGTGGCTGCCACCGAATCCACGCGCCTTCCGTCGTGGCGACGATGGCTGGCGCCCTCGAAGCCACCCCAGACGAAATCCTCGATCACGCGGCGGCCCCTACTCCGCGGCCCGCATGCCGGCGAGCGTGCGCTGTGTGAGGCGCCGCGCCGCCGTGAGCGCCTGTCCCACCACCTGGTCCATGTTCAGATAGCGGTAGGTGCCGAGACGGCCGAGGAAGGTGACGTCGCGCTCCTGGTCCGCCAGCGCCTCGTAGCGCTTGTAGAGCGCCTGGTTCGCCGCGTTCGGCACCGGATAGTAGGGTTCGCCCTCCGCCGAGGAACGCTCGCGGCACAGGCTGGTGCGGCGATGGCTCTGGCCGGTGATGTGCTTGAACTCGGTGCAGCGGGTGTAGGGCGTGTCCAGTGCGGGGTAGTTGATGGTCGCCACCGGCTGCGCGAATTCCACGTCGCGCGTCTCATGCTCGAAGATCAGCGAGCGATAGGGCAGCTCGCCGAAGCGATGGTTGAAGTACGCATCCACCGGCCCGGTGAAGACCGTGTGGCGGAAGCGCGCGCGCGGCACGTCCACGTGATCGGTCGAGGGCACGAAGACGATGTTCGGGTGGTCCAGCATGTTCTCGAACATCCGGGTGTAGCCGGCGGCGGGCATGCATTGGTGGCGATCCAGGAAATAGCGATCATCGGCCGATATGCGCGTGGGCACCCGCGCCGTGACGGAGCGATCGAGCTCGGCCGGGTCCACGCCCCATTGCTTCACGGTGTAGCCGCGGAACAACGCCTCATAGAGCTTCCGCCCCACCGAGGAGACGACGAAATCCCGCGCGGAGCGCACCTCGCCCACTTCTTCGGCGAGGCTCGCCAGGAACTCCTGCGTCGTCGCCTCATCGGCGAGGTGCAGGCCGAACATGCGGTTCAGCGTGGTCCGGTTGATTGGCATCGGCACCAGCCCGCGCTCGGTGAGCGAGAGCACGCGATGCTCATAGGGCCGCCAGGCCGTGAAGCGCGAGAGATAGCGCAGCACGTCGTCGCTGTTGGTGTGGAAGATGTGCGGGCCATAGCGATGCACCAGGAGACCCGCATCATCATGCTCGTCGTAGGCATTGCCACCCAGATGCGGGCGACGGTCCACCACCATCACCTTCTGCCCGGAGGCGGCGAGGCGCTCTGCCATCACCGCACCGGCGAAGCCCGCACCCACCACCAGCGTGTCGGCGATGGCGGCGGCGCGCATGTGCACCACGGGGGCTGCCATGCGCCGCATCTCGGCGGCCGAGAGCAGTGCGGCCATCCGGTCATGGATGCCGTCCCAGGAGATGGTCGCGAGCAGGTCATCCACAGCGACAAAGTCGCTGTCATCGCCCTCGCGCATCGCGGCCGCTGCCGCCGCGACGAAGCCTTCCGCATCACGCGCGATGGTGACGGCGGTGATTCCCTCGAAGCGGCGCACCACATCGGTGATGGGGGTCGAGACGACCCGCTTGCCGCCGGCGAGATACTCGGGCGCCTTGGTGGGGCTGATGAAGCGTGTCGCCTCGTTCAGCGCGAAGGGCATCAGCGCCAGATTCCAGTGCGAGAGATAGGCTGGCAGGTCGGCGTATTCGCGCGGGCCCAGCCAATGGATGTTGTGCGCCCTGGGCAGTTCCTCCGCGCTCAGCTTGGCCAGGGGGCCGATCATGACGATCTGCCAATCGGTCCGCAGGCGCGCGATGCCGGCGATGAGGTCGAGGTCCAGCCGCTCGTCGATCACGCCGAAATAGCCGAGCACGGGCCGCGGCAGCCGCGCCTGGTCCTCGGGCTCGGCCAGCGGCACGCGCGCGGCCATGAAATGCGCGAGGTCCACGCCGCTCGGGAGGCAGTGGATGTTGTCGTGGCGATCCTTTCGCGCCTCATAGAGGCTCGCGCCCCCGGCGAATACGACATCCGCCGCGCGCATCAGCTCGCTTTCCAGCAGCTTCAGCTCGGGCGATGCGAAGCGGAAGGCGGAGAGCTCGTCCATGCAATCGAAGGCGACGCAGCGCCAGTTCACATGCGCCGAGAATTTCCGCGCGAGCGGCGTGTAGTACCAGGCGGCCGTGCGCCCGGTCTTGGCAAGCAGCTGGTCCAGCAGGCGCGCCAGCGCCTCCGTGTCGTGCGGGTCTGGCAGCAGGGGCGTCACCACATGCACGCCCGTCTTGCGGCAGATGGTGGTGCTCAGCATGGCGCGGTCATGCGCCAGCGGCTCCTCGAAGAACCAGGTCGGGCGCTGCCGTGCGAAGCGCGACATGATCTGGTGCGGCCGCTGGAAGACGGAGTTCCAGCGCAGGTGGGAGAAGCAGATCAGTGGCGCAGTCGCCTCCGGCGTCGGGAACTTCGTGAGGGAGGAGCTGTCGAAGGCCATGATCTTTGGGTTCCACGCTTCGGGTTGCGCCGGCCGCGCCTCCTCCCGGCGTGCGAGGCGCCGGGCAAGCGACGCGAGGCAGAGCAGGGCGGGGGCGAGGCTGGCTCGTCTTCCCGTAACGCCGTGAAACGTCCCGGGTTTCGCCGTCGCGGCCACCGAAGGCAGAAACCTCAGTAAAATCGAGAAATTTTGCGCTGAAACGCCGCGCGGCGCGGAGCGCTTCCGCGCCGCGCCGCGCCTGCACGCCAAATCGCCTCAGCGATAGCCGCGCGGGCCGGTCAGCAGATCTTCGCCAAGGCCGGTGCCGCCGCTGCCATAGTGGCGATCCACGGAGCCGCTCCTCGGTGAGCGAGACGACGTAGCCGCCCTGCTCCGGGCTATAGGACAATTCGGACCAGGGGACGGGGAAATGCTCGGAGCCGAGGCCGAGGAAGCCGCCGAAGGACAGCACGGCATAGGCGACCCTGCCCTCCACCTTGGTGATCATGAGGCTCTCGATGGAGCCGAGGTGGTTGCCGGCCCGGTCGTAGACATTGGTTCCCTCCACGCGGTCGGAGGAAATCAGGTCGCGGTTCGTGGACTGCCCGCCGCTTCCGAGGGACTCTGTCGTGCTCATCCTGCGTCTCCCATGCTTGACTTGTTGAGAGGGGGACAACCGGCGCGGGATGGCACGGTTGCGTCATCGGCCGCGAATTCGGCGTCAATCCTCGGCGGCCTCGTGCCAGGCGGGCCGGGTCGGGCGCTCCATCAGTGCGGCCAGTTCCCGGCGCGCGCGAAACACCCGGCTCTTCACCGTGCCGACGGCGCAGCCGATGATCTGGCCGATCTCCTCGTAGGACAGTTCTGCGCCGGCGCTCAGCAGCAGCACGTCCCGGTGCGGCGCGGGCAGGAGCGCGAAGGCGCGGCGCAACTCGAGATGGGTGATGGCCCAGTCCTGCGACGGCTCGACGCGCAGCACCACCGGCGGCGCGGCCTCGATCGAGACGGTCTGGCCCCGGCTAGGCGCGTATTTGTTGTAGAAGCGGTTGCGCAGGATGGTGAAGAGCCAGGCGCGCATGTTGGTGCCGAGTTCGAAGCGATCCTTCGCCCCCAGCGCGCGCACCACCACATCCTGCACCAGGTCGTCGGCGTCGTGGCGGTCGCGCACCAGTTGCCGGGCATACCCGCGCAGCTTCGGAATCAGCAGCAGCAACTCGTCCTCGAAGGCCATGCGCCCGCTCCCTGGCGCAAGGTCAACGTGCCGGTGTTTTCGTGGTTGCCCCCGCCGCGCATGCGGCCAAGCAAACCCGCCGCGCATGCGGCCAAGCAAACCCGCCGCGTAAGCGGCCAAACGCAAACGCGCCACGCATGCGGCCCCGTGCAAATCGCCTGCGCCGCCGTTGCAGCGGAAACCCGCCTGCGCCGTTGCGGTTCGGTCAGGGACGTCAGGCATCGGGCCTGCGACCGCACGGAGGATCGGCAATGAGCACATCTGCGGAAGACTATGCGGGCGGGAGGGTCGCCGAGACCCGCATCCACCCGAATGTGAGCTGGGGGGCCATCATGGTGGGCGCGGTCGTCGCGGTCAGCCTTGGGACGATGCTGAACACATTGGGCCTCGCCACGGCGGCGAGCCTCATCGAGACGCTGACGCGCGAGACGCCGACGGCGCAGAGCATGGCGGTCGGCACCGGCATCTGGCTGGCGCTCAGCACCGGCATCTCGCTCTATCTCGGCGCGCTCGCGGCTGCCCGCCTCGCGCATAGCTGGGATATGACGGATTCCGCGCTGCATGGCCTGGCCGTCTGGGGAGTGGCGACGCTGCTGGCGGCGGCTCTCCTCGGCTCGGCGATGAGCGGGGGCATCGCGGCCGGGGTGCGCGGCGTGGGCGCGGCGGCGGGCGGCGCGGCCAATGCCGTGGGCTCGGCCGTGCCGGCGCTGACGCCGGAGAACGCGCTGGAGGGCCTGCGCGGCCGCCTCTTCGGCCGGGGCGATCCGGCGGCGACACCGCGCGAGGAGGCGATGGCGGAAGCGAGCCAGATCTTCCTCCGCCGCATGCGTGAGGGGCAATGGGTCCCGCAGGACCGCGCGCCGCTCGAGATGCTGGTCGCGGGCATCGCGGGCATTCCGCAGCCCGAGGCGGCGACGCGCATCAACGAGACGGAAGCCGCCGTGCAGTCCGCGCTGCAGCGCGCGGAGGAGGCGGCGCGGCGCACGGCCGATGCGGCGGCGCGGACCACGGCCATCGGCGCCTTCTGGGCGTTCGCGGCGCTGCTGCTGGGGCTGGGCGCGGCGGTGCTGGGCGCGCGTTCCGGCACGCATCCGGGGCGGGTGGCACTGGCCCGCCGGCGCGACGCGCTGCGCGCCTGAAACGGACGAACCCGCCCCCCTTGCGGGGGGCGGGTTCCTTGATTCAGTTGCGGCGTGCCACACCGACGACAAGCGCCGCCAGCACGAAAATGATCAGCGCCCAGAAGAGGATGCTGGCACCCCCGCTGGCGGCGCTGGCCACGCCGCCGAAGCCCAGCGCCCCGGCGATGACCGCGATGACGACCAGCGTGATGATCCAGGAAATCACATCCATGACGGGTTTCTCCTTCCCCGGGCCGCGCGCTCGCGGCCCTCGTGTTGAATCCGCCCGCCCGGCTTGTGCGGGGGATAGCGGGACAACGCGGCGCCGGAAGGGGGGATGCAAAGTGGGGATCCGGCGTCACCCCTCCCGCGGATCCAGCGCCTCGGCCACGGCCGCCTTGCTTCGGGGCGGCAGCAGCTTCATCACGAGGATGAAGCCCGCCAGCGTGCCGCAGACGGCATTGGTGACGATGATGGCCCAGGCCCCCAGCATCAGCCCGTAGGTGAACCACAGCCCGAAGCCCACCACGGTGATGGCGAAGGTGGCGGCCGAGAGGCTCGACGTATCGCGCGTGCGGATCACCTTCCAGGCCTGCGGCGTGAAGCTGACGATCGAGGCGAGGCCCGCCGATGCCGCCACCACATCGCTCCATTCCATCATCCGTCCACGCGCCCCCGGTTCCATCCGGACGCAACGGCGCGCTGCGCCCGTGGTTCCAGCGCCGCGGGCGGTCTTTTTGCGGTGCGTGCGCAACTGTCCGCCGGAGATGACGTTCCCGCGGCATGGACCCCAGGGGAAGATCATCATGGAACAGGAAGTGCGCGAGCTCCTCGTCGAGGAGTTGAAGGATGCCCATAGCGCAGAGAGGCAGGCACTGGCCTGCATGAAGAAATCCGCGCGCCTCGCCACCTCGCCTTCGCTCAAGATGGGCATCGAGGAGCACATCCAGCAGACCACGGAGCAGATCGCGCGGGTGGAGGAGGCGCTTGGCCTGCTCAAGGCCAAGGCGGGGCGCAAGACCTGCATGGCCATGAAGGGGCTGGTCGAGGAAGCGACGGAAGCGGCGGCCGAACATGAGAAGGGCCCGCTGCTCGACCTCGTCATCGTCGCCGGCATGCAGCGCATCGAGCATTACGAGATCGCGGCCTATGGCACGGATATCGCGCTCGCGCAGGCGCTGGGCGAGGATGAGGTGGCCAGTCTCCTCAAGGGCATCCTGGCCGAGGAGAAGGCGACGGATGTGCGGCTCACCACGCTGACCCAGAAGGAGTTGATGGGCACTGCGCTGCGTGAGGGCGCGGAGGAAGAGGAGGCGATGCCGATGCCCGCCCCCCGGCGGCGCCGTTCCGCCTGACGCGTCGAAGCGCGCCACACGGGGCGCGCCCGGCGCCGGTCATCCAGGGGCCAGCAGGGGTCAGTCCCGGCTGGCCCCTTTGCTGCGCCGCCCCTCAGCCCTGTGGCGCCCGTCTGGTGCCTGTCCATCCGGTTGCTGGCCGGTATGCAATGGCCGAGCCAATGCCTTTCCTTGTCCATTTGGACTTGCATCGCAGAAAGTATTCGTGGTCCTCTTGAAGAGGGGGAAAATAAAGACTTTTTGTTTTTGATATTGGTATATTTTTACTTGAACGTATTTTCGGTGACTTCGTTGCAAATCCCATGACTCGCCCAGCAGCGCGAGGAGCAGCATTGCAGACACAGGCCAGTGCCCAGGCCCTTCCGGCCTCCGCCACGACGGAGCCGGCCCCGCCGCTGCCGCGCCTCGCGCGGTATCTGCCGCTCGCGGTCCTCCTGGTGCCCTTCATGATGCTCGTCATGGCCGGGCTGCTGGAGTGGCGCGGGTTGCGCGCCAGCGCCGAGGCGGAACTCGGCCGCGCCGCCGAAGCCGGCGCCGAATATGCCGAGCGCGCGCTGGAGAGTTTTACCGCCCTGGCCGGCCGTGCGGATGACGCGTTGCGCGGGCTTTCGGATGACGAGATTCGCGCGCGCGAAGGTGAGCTGCACCAGAAGCTGCAACGCCTGGTGGCCGAGGTGCTGCGCAGCCACGCCGTCTTCGTGCTGGATGGCGCGGGTGTGCCGCTGCTCTCCTCCCAGGCTTTCCCGGTGCCGCGGGCGGAGCTTCCGGCGGCCGCCGCCTTCACCGAGTTGGCCGGCGGCCCGCCGGGCGAGATCCTGGTGAGCCGCCCCTTCTTCGGTCCTTTCGACACGCAGCTCAACTTCGCCATCAGCCGCCCGCGCAGTGGCGTGGGCCAGGGCACCGCGCCGGGGGTCGTCGTCGTGACCATCCGCCCCGACGCGCTGGCCGACGGCTTCCGCCGCGTCGCCGGGCCGGTCGCCGATACGCTGGCGCTGGTGCGGCCCGACGGGCATGTGCTGACGCGCAGCACGGGGCAGCAGACGGTGCTGCCGCCCGTGCATCCGCGCAGCGGCTACCACCGGATGGTGGCCGAGGGCGCCAGCTTCGCGATCTACCACGCGCTCGATCTGGCTGGCGTCGAGGCGGGCCTCGCGGCGGCCCGGCGGCTCGACGGCTTCGCCGTCTACGCCACCAGCCGGCGGCGCGAGGCCGAACTGCGTGCGCAGTGGCGCGGCGCCATGGCGGGCCACCTCATGTTCGGCATTCCCGCCACCATCGGGCTGCTGGCGCTCAGCCTTCAGGTACGGACGGACCAGATGCGGCTGGGCCGGGTCAATGCCCGCCTCGCGGCGGCGGTGGAGGCGAACCTGGATCGCCTGACCCGCGCCCATCGCGTGGGCCTGGTCGGCACCTTCGAATATGACCTCCGCTCGGGTGTGAACATCCGCTCGCGTGAGTATCTCGAGATCCACGGATTGCCGCCGGAGGCGATGCGCGAAACGCATGCCGACTGGGCCCGGCGGCTGCATCCGGATGACCGTTCGCGCGCCGAGGCCGTGCTGCGGGATGCCGTCGCGGATGACAGCGGCGCCACCGCCTATGCGCAATCCTACCGCATCATCCTGCCCGACGGCGCCATCCGCTGGATCGCCGCGCGCGGCGAGATCGAGCGGGACGCCCAGGGGCGCGCGGTGATGATGCGCGGCGCGCATGTGGACATCACGCCGCTGCGCCGGACGGAGCAGGCGCTGGCGGAGAGCGACGCGCGGCTGCGCCTGGCGCAGGAGGCGCTGGGCATCGGCACCTGGGAATGGCAGCCCGATGGCGGCGGGCTGAGCTGGTCTGCCGTCATGATGCGGCTCTGGGGCTTTGGCGCCGAGGAGGGGCGGCCGCGCCTCGTCGCCGCGCTGCGCCGCATCCACAAGCCGGATCGTCGCCGCGTTCTGCAGGAGCTCGCGGCCGCCCTCTCCTCAGGCCTGCTCCGCACCGAATTCCGCATCAGCCGCCCCGGTCCGGAAGGCGAGGGCGAGACCGTCTGGATCGTCGCGCGGGCCAGGTTGCTGCCCGCCCCCGGCAATGGGGCGTCTCGCCTGCTCGGCGTCGCCTATGACGCGACCGACCGCAAGCAGGCCGAGGAGCGCGCCGCCATGCTCGCGCATGAGGTGGAGCACCGGGCGAAGAACGCGCTGGCCGTCGTGATGAGCCTGCTCAGGATGACGGAGGCGCCCAGCGTCCCGGCGTTGCGGGAGGCGCTGGAAGGCCGCGTCGGCGCGCTGGCGCGGACCATGGGGCTGCTCGGCCGCCAGCGCTGGCGCGGCGCCGCGCTCCGCCAGGTGGCGGAGGAGGAGCTGGCGCCCTTCCGCGGTCCCACGACGGCGGAGATCCTGCTCGAGGGGCCCGACATCCAGATCGAAATGGACCGCGTGCAGCCGCTCTCCATGGCGCTGCACGAGTTGGCGACCAACGCCGCGAAGTATGGCGCCCTGAGCCAGCCCAGCGGCCGGCTTGAGCTGCGCTGGAGCCAGCAGGGCGGGGAGGTCCGGATCACCTGGCGGGAGCTGGCCACGCCCCATCTGCCGGGCCCGCCGGAGCATGCCGGCTTCGGCACGCGGCTGATCGACTCCATCTTCCAGGACCAGCTGGGAGGGCGCGTCACCCGCCGCTGGGAGGCGACGGGGCTGGTCTGCGACATCATTTTTCCCGCTCATCCCGCCAGTGAGGCGCCGCGCGCGCGCTGATCCTCCGCCTGCACCGGATGGACCTCGCGGCCGCCGCGCGCCTGGGCCAGGCACGGGAAACGAGTCCAGCGCGACCTATGCGCCACCTTGGCACGCCAATCCCGCGGCGTGCAGCCGCCTGATTCTTGGGAAGGATTGGCGGACCCGAATGGATTCGAACCATCGACCTCTGCCTTCGGAGGGCAGCGCTCTATCCAGCTGAGCTACGGGTCCACGCCGAAGCCTTCCTAGCCGAAGCCAGGGCGGCTTGGAAGCCTCACTCGGCGAAGGGGTCGGGCGTGCCGTCCGGCAGTGGCACGCGGGCCACGTTCAGCGTGAGCCCCACCGCCGTGTAGTAGCCGCAGATGCCCAGCAATTCGACCACGCCCGTCTCGCCAAACATCGCCTTGGCCGTGTCGAAGGCGGCGTCGGTCACATCGCCATCCGCGTGCAGCTCGGTGCAGAAGCGATGCACGGCCGCCTCGTCCGCCGCCATGCCCTGCGGCGGCTGGCCGAGGCGCACGGCCTCGGCGATTTCGGGCTTCAGCCCGCCTTCCAGGGCGAGCGGGTGGTGCGCGAACCACTCGTAGCGCGCGCGGTAGCGCTTGGCGGTGATGAGGATCGCGAGTTCGGAGAGGCGCGCGGGGAAGCTGCTGCCCCAGCGCATGAAGCGGCCGGCGCGCTGCAGCGCATCGGCCATGTCCGGGCTGTGCAGCCAGGCGGGGAAGGGACCGCGCAGCCCGCCGCGCGCGCCGGCGCCGATGGCGTCCGCCACCGCGCGCTGGCGCTCGGTCATCATTTCGGGGGTGAGTTCGGTGAAGCGGGGCATGGCGTTTCCTCAGGCGTTGTTCACGCTAGGATGACCGCGTCCCAGGAAAACGCCAATGCCCGCGAAAAACGTCCTCTTCATCATGTGCGACCAGCTGCGCTGGGATCATCTGGGCTGCGCCGGCCATCCCTTCCTGAAGACGCCGAACATGGATGCCCTGGCCGCGCGCGGGGTCCGCTTCAACCAGGCCTATGTGCAGTCGGGCATCTGCGGCCCCTCGCGCATGAGCTTCTACACGGGCCGCTATGTCGCGAGCCATGGCGCGACGCATAACCGCGTGCCGCTCGGCGTGGGCGAGGTGACGCTGGGCTGGCACCTGCGCCAGGCCGGCCGCACGCTGGCGCTGGCCGGCAAGACGCATATGCTGCCCGACGCGCATGGCATGAAGCGCCTGCTGCTGGACGGGCAGGACGAGCTCGCGGTCCTGCTGCGCGAGGGCTGGTTCACCCTGGTGGACCGCCATGACGGCCACCACGCCGAGACCGACAGCGCCTATGCCCATTGGCTCCGTGCCCAGGGCTATGACAGCCCCGACCCCTGGACGGAGCACGTCATCGCGGTCGAGAGCCCCGAGGGCGAGGTGCTGAACGGCTGGAAGATGCGCCATGCCCGGCATCCCGCCCGCGTGCGCGAGGAGCATAGCGAGACCGCCTACACCACCGACCAGGCGCTGCGCTTCATCCGCGCGCAGAGCGAGAATCCCTGGGTGCTGCACCTCTCCTATGTGAAGCCGCACTGGCCCTATATCGCGCCCGCGCCCTACCATGCGCTGTACAAGCCGGAGCAATGCCTGCCGGTGCAGCGCCACGAGGCCGAGCGCGCGCCCGACATCCACCCCATGCTGCGCGAATTCCAGAACGAGGAAGTGGCGCAGAGCTTCCAGCGCGATGACTGTATCGCCACCGTTCGCCCGGCCTATCAGGGGCTGATCGCCCAGATCGACGCGCATCTCGGCCGCCTCTGGGCGCTGCTGGAGGAGACGGGGCGCTGGCGCGACACCCTAGTGATCTTCACCAGCGACCATGGCGACTACCTGGGCGACCACTGGCTCGGCGAAAAGGAACTCTTCCACGACTGCATCCAGCGCGTGCCCTTCCTGGTCTACGACCCCTCCGAGGCGGCGGACGCCACGCGCGGCACGGTGGAGGAACGCTTCGTGGAGGCCATTGATGTCGTCCCCACCATCCTCGACGCGATGGGGCTCGAGGCGCAGCCACATGTGCTGGAGGGCCGCTCGCTGCTCGATCTGACTCGCGGCACCGCGAGGGAATGGCGGGATTGCGTGGTGAGCGAGCTGGACTGGACCTTCCGCGGCGCGCGCCGGCGCCTGGGCCTGCCGACCGGCCAGCATCGCGCCTTCATGATCCGCGATGCGCGCTGGAAATACATCCATTGGACCAGCGGGCTGCGGCCCCAACTCTACGACCTGACGGCCGATCCGGAGGAGTATTTCGACCTCGGCGCCGACCCGGCGCTTGAGACGGTGCGGGCCGCGATGCGCGAGAAGCTGCTCGCCTGGGCCACCGGCCTCAAATGCCGCACGACACTGACCTGGGCCGAGGCGGAATTCCGCACCGACCGGCACAAGGCGGCCGGCGTGTTCTATGGCGAGTGGTGAGGCGCCAGCCCTTCCTGAGGGACTGATTCACGCCTTTGGTCCTTCCACCAAAGGCGATCAGGCTCTACGCCGCCTTCCCCACCAGGTGATAATCCCGCGCGAAATAGAGCAGCGCGGCCTCCACGCCCTCGGCCGTGCGGATCGCCTCGATCTCGGCGAAGAGCACCAGATGCGTGCCCTTCTCGACCACATCGGTGATGCGCGCATCAAATGCGACCAGCGCGTCCTCCAGCACCGGCGCCCCGGTGTGCAGCTTGCGCCAGGAGCCCGAGTTGAAGCGGCTGGGCCCATCCACCCCCGTGAAGCCGGCGAAGATTGTGGAGAGGTCCTGGTGGTCGCCATGCAGCGTGTTCACGGCCAGCACGCCGTTCTGCCGGAAGGCCTCGCAGGAGGAGACGCTCCGGTTCATGCAGACCAGCAGCGTGGGCGGGCTGTCGGTCACGCTGCAGACCGCGCTGGCGGTGAAGCCGCCCAGGCCAGCCGGGCCATCCGTGGTGACGATGTTCACCGCGGCCGGCAACCGCGCCATGGCATCGCGGAATTCCTTGCGTTCGATGGGCATGCTGTCTCCTAGGCGCAGCGCGTGAAGCGGATCCGCTCCACCATGGCGGAAATTCGGCTCTGTGTATCGTCGGCATCCGTGCCGATGGCGATTTCCTGCAAAGGCGGCGGGTCCCCGATGAAGGCCTCGCGCCAGTCGCGCGCCAGATCCACGCGCTCCTCGTACCAGCGGCCCGTCGGCGCGCTGGCGGTGCGGAGGATGCGCACCTTGCCGAGGCCGGAAAGCCAGGGGCTGTAGAAGTGCTCCGGCTCCTGCCCCGTGCCGCCCCAGGCGTAGATCAGCACGCTGCGCGGCAGGGCATGGCTGCCGGCGCGGGCCTGCGCCACGCCATGCTGCATGCGCTGCCAGACGGTGGAGCGGCTGGGCCAGCCCTGGAACCCGACCGCGATGGCCACCGCCCTGTCATCGCCGCCGCGACGCGTGAGGTCGGTCGGCGGCGGGGCGGCATCCACGCGCCAGCGCCAGGTGAGGCAGGCGGCCGCGCCCTCGAACTCGGCGCCAGACGAAGCTGCCTGCCCCCTGGCCCTCGATCGCGACCCCATCGGGCAGGCTGCGGAAACTGGCGGGGCGGATGCCGTCATACTCGCCATGCGTCCAGCCCGCGGCCGCGAGCCCAGGCTCCGTCGTCGCCCGCGCGACGGTGGGGGCGGCGAGACCCAGGGTCACGGAGGCGAGCATGGCGCGGCGATCCATCCTCGGTTACATGGCGGCCATCGAGGTTTGCGCCAAGGGAGATGACGCCATGTCCACCATCAAGATCGCCGCAACCGACGGCAGCGGTTCATTTGACTGCCTCGTTGTGACCCCGAAGACACAGCAGCCCACGGGTGTTGTGGTCATGATCCAGGAGATCTTCGGCATCAACGCCGCGATGCAGGCGCTCTCGGCCTGGGTGGCCGATATGGGCTTCATCGCCGTGGCGCCCGATCTCTTCTGGCGCCAGGAGCCCGGCGTCCAGCTCGACCCCGATGCCGGCCAGGCGCAATGGGACCGCGCCTTCGCGCTGTTCAACGGCTTCGACCAGGAGAAGGGGCTCGAGGATCTGAAGGCCACCATCGCCGCCGCGCGCAAGCTGCCGGGCGCCAATGGCAAGGTCGGCACCATGGGCTTCTGCCTGGGCGGGCGGATGGCCTTCAAGACGGCGGCGCATACCGATGCGGATTGCAATGTCAGCTATTACGGCGTGGGCATCGAGGGGATGCTGGGCGATGCGCCTGGGATGCGCGGCCCGCTGCTCATGCACATCGCGGAGCTCGACAAGTTCGTGCCGCCGGCGGCGCAGAAGGCGATCCTGGAGGGTCTGGCCGGGCATCCGAAAGTGACCTGCCATGTCTATCCGGGCGTGGACCATGCCTTCGCCCGCATGGGCGGCCATGCCTGGGATGCGCGCGCGGCCACCATCGCCAATGGCCGCACGGCGGAGTTCCTGGTGAAGTACCTCTGAGCGTGGCGCCGGCCCGGCCTGTGCCGGGCCGGCGAGCCGGCTACTTCCGCTGGATCAGCTCGATCTTGTAGCCGTCCGGATCCTCGATGAAGGCGATCAGCGTGGTGCCGAACTTCACCGGCCCCGGCTCGCGCGTGATCTTCACGCCCGCCGCGCGCATCGTCTCGCAGACGCCGTAGATGTCGGGCACGCCGATGGCGAGGTGCCCGAAGGCGCCGCCCATCTCATAGCTGCTGACGCCGTAATTGTAGGTCAGCTCCAGCACCGTCTCGCTCTTCTCGTCGCCATAGCCGAGGAAGACGAGGGTGTACTTGCCGTCCGGCACGTCATTCCGTCGCAGCTCCTTCATGCCGAGATGCGTGGTGTAGAAGGCCACGCTGCGATCGAGATCGCCCACGCGCAGCATGGTGTGCAGGTAGCGGAAGGAATGGTCCATCGTCTCTCTCCTGGATCCGGGCGTGCTCAGGCTGAGCGCGCGAAATTCTCGGGCTCGACCGCGATGACGAAGAGGCCCTGCTTGCGGGCTTCGGCCACCAGGCCTTCGCTGTCGGCCAATATGGTGCGGCCCGCCTCGATGGCGATGCCGCGCAGCCCCGCCTCGGCCGCGTGGCGCACGGTGATGGAGCCCACAACCGGCGCATCCACCCGCAGTTCCTGCTGCGGCTTGGCGAGCTTCACTAGCACGCCGCCGGGACCCTCGCGCCGCAGGGAGGCCGCGCGCGCCAGCAGAGCATCCGTGCCTTCCACGGCCTCGATGCCCAGCACCAGCCCCTGCTGCACCACGATGGACTGGCCGACATCCTGGTCGGCCAGGGCGCGCAGCACGCCGATCCCGCGCAGGATGTCGGTCCGCGCCAATTCATCCGGGGCCTCACCGGCCAGCAGGCCGGGCTCGGCGGTGCTGGAGGGCAGCAGCGATTGCGGCGCCACCACCTCGAAACCTTCCTCGCCCAGGATGCCGATGAAGTTGCGCAGCAGCGTGTCGTCGCCGGCGAACACGGCCTTGCCCAGGCGCGCGATCACCTTGGCCATCCAGGCATCGGGCCAGAGCGTGAGCGGCGAAAGGCGCTTCGCTCGGCCGCAGAGGACGAGATGCGTGATACCCTCGGCCCGCAGCCGCTGGATGATGGCGCCGCCCGCGCCCACGCGCTCCTCCATGTGGGGGAAGGCGCGCAGGCCCGGATCATCGTGGAAGTCGCGCAGGAGGACGACGAAGACCTCATGCCCGCGGGCCACCGCGGCGGCGGCCACGCGCGCGGGGAAGGGGCCGCCGCCGGCGACCAGGCCGAGCTTCACACCTCTTCCTCGTCACCGCCCAGTTCGGCGGCCATGCGGCCGGGGCGGATCAGCTCGCGCTTGCGGTCCTCGGAACGCAGGAAGGCCAGCACCTCTCCCACCAGCGCATCGCCCGCGAAGCGTTGCTCGGCCGCGTCCATGCGCGCGGCGAAGGTGCCGGGGTCGCGGAACAGCAGCCGGAAGGCCGAGCGCAGCGCATGCAGGTTCTCGCGCGAGAAGCCGCGGCGGCGCAGGCCCACCACATTCAGGCCGACCAGGCGCGCCGGCAGGCCGAAGACATTGCCGAAGGGCGGGATGTCGTTGGTGACGCCGGCGAGGCCGCCCACCATCGCATGCCGCCCCACGCGCACCATCTGATGGATCGCCGAGCCGCCGCCCAGGAAGCACTGCTCGCCCACCTGCACATGGCCGCCCAGCATGACGTTGTTGGCCAGGATCACGCGATCGCCCAGGCGGCTGTCATGGCCGACATGGCTGCAGGCCATGAGCAGGCAATCGGCACCGATGCGCGTCATGCCCTGGCCGCCCACGCTGCCACGATGCACGGTCACATGCTCGCGCAGCTGGCTGCGTGGCCCAACGACGACGCCGGTCGGCTCGCCCTTGTACTTCAGGTCCTGCGGCGGCAGGCCGACGGAGGCGAAGGGAGAGAGCTTCGCCTCGGCGCCGATCGTCGTCATTCCCTCGATCACGACGTGGGAGGCGAGCTCCGCGCCCTCCTCCAGCACGACCGAGGCGCCGATGACGCAATAGGGGCCGATGCGGCAGCCGGCGCCGATGCGGGCGCCGGGCTCGATGATCGCGGAGGGATGAATCTGCGCCGTGCCGGAGATGCGGTCCACGGGGCTCACCGGTCCCGGATCATGGCGGCGTAGGTCGCCTCGGCCACGACCTGCCCGTTGACGCGGGCCTCGCCGGAGAATTTCCAGACATTCGCCCGGCGTTGCACCTTCGTGACATGCACCATCACCTGGTCTCCGGGCACCACGGGCCGGCGGAACTTCGCGCCCTCGATGGACATGAAATAGACAAGCTTGCCCTCGGCATCGGGGCCCAGCGTCGCGACGACGAGGACGGCGGCGGTCTGCGCCATGCTCTCGATCAGCAGCACGCCCGGCATCACCGGCTCTGTGGGGAAGTGGCCCTGGAAGAAGCTCTCGTTGATCGAGACGTTCTTCACGCCGACGGCCGACTCGCCCAGCACGATGTCCACCACGCGATCAATCAGCAGGAAGGGGTAGCGGTGCGGGATGGCGCGCATGATCTGCGCGATGTTGTAGCTCTCGATCGCGGGGCTGGGCGGGGCGGCCTCATCCATCTCCATCACTCCGGTTTTTGCTTGGCCGCGGGGCGGGAATCGCTGCCGAGGCGCTTCAGGACCAACATGGCGCGGATGGCCTCCTTCTTGGGGGCGGCGGGAGAGCCGAGCACCTCGATCCCCGGCGGCACGTCATTCATCACGCCGGCCTGCGCGCCGATGCGCGCCTTGCTGCCGATCTTCAGGTGGCCGGTGATGCCGGCCTGGCCGCCCGCCATCACATAATCGCCCAGTGTGGTCGAGCCAGAGACGCCGACCTGCGAGACGAGCACGCAGCCGCGCCCGGTGCGCACATTGTGGCCGATCTGCACGAGGTTATCGATACGCGTACCGGGGCCGAGCACGGTTTCGCCGAGCGCCGCGCGATCCACGCAGCTGTTGGCGCCTATCTCCACCGCATCGCCCAGGCGGACGAGACCGAGTTGCGGCGCGGTGATGAAACGGCCATCGGCGGTGGTGTTGAAGCCGAACCCCTCCTGGCCGATGCGCGCGCCCGGATGCAGCACCACGCCACGGCCGAGCACCGCATGCGTCACGCTGCAATGGCTGTGGATGATACACTCATCCCCCAGCACGACCCTCTCGCCGAGGAGCACGAGCGGGCCGATGCGGCAGTTGCGGCCGATCTCCGCCCCGGCGCAGATCACCGTGCCCGCGCCGATCTCCGTGCCCTCGCCGATCACGGCGTCAGGGTGGATGATGGCCGAGGGGTGGATCTGCCCGCTCGGCGGCGGCACCGGGTGGAAGAGCGCCGCGACGCGGCCGAAGGCCAGCGCGGCGTCGCGGCAGATGACGGCGATGCTGCCGGCCGGCACGAACCCCGCGAGATCGGGCGCGACGAGGACAAGCCCGGCAGAGGTCTGCTCCAGCGCATCCTTGTAGGCGCGCCCCTCGCAGAAGCTCACCTGAGCGGGGCTTGCCGTATCCAGAGGGGCGACGCCCTCGAAGACGCGCCCCGCTGCGCCGCCGCCGCCGTCACCGCCGGCGGCCGCCAGGATGGCGGCGAGCGGCGTGCGGCGCGGTGGCCCGAGGAATCGTCGTTCGTCCGCCATGCGGGGCCCGTGCCGCCGGAACTCAGTTGCGGCGGGGCTGCTGCGCGGGCGCGGCCGGGCGGGCGGGCGGCGTCGGCGGGGCGGGCGGGTTGGCGCCGTCGGAATCGGGGGCGATGGTCACCTGGCGCAGCGTGCGGTTGAACTGCTGCGCCACCTCCTCCGTCAGGTCGAAGCCGGGGTCGTTCATAATGACGAGCGGACGCGGCACCACGATATTGACCGAGCGGCTGGCGGCGACCTGGCGCACCACGCCGGCGAGCGCCTCCTCGATCTGCATCAGAGATTGCTGGGCTGCCTGCTCAATCGCCTGGCTGCGGTTGCGGAAGATGCGCTGGCTGTCCGTGATGCGATCCTGCAGCTCACGCTCGCGGGCGCGGATCTGGTCCGGCGTCATCTGCGTGCGCTGCACGGAGAGCGCCTGCTGCGCCTCGCGCCAGCCATTCTGCTCGCGCTGCAGGTCGTCGTTCAGGCGGGTGCGACGGCGCTCGATCTCTTCACGGACCTGATTGAAGGCGGTCGAGAGGCGCTGGATCTCGGGGATGTCCACGATGCCGATCACGGCCGTCGGCGGCGGCGAGCCGGGGGGGAGGGCGGCCGGGCGCTGCGCCGGCTGGCCCTGCGGCGGGCGCTGGCCCTGCTGCTGCTGCTGCGGGGGGCGCTGCTGCTGCTGCTGCTGCTGCTGCTGCTGGCCTTGCGGGCGCTGCCCGCCCTGGCCGGGGACGAACCACTCCTGGTTCTGCTGCGCCAGGGCAGGGCTGGACGCCAGGAGCGCCAAGGCGAGCGCGGTGCGGAAGGATGTCATGTCGTGTACCTGTCTGCGCGCTCAGAAGCGCGTCCCGAAGCCGAAACGGAATACCTGGGTCTGGTCGTAGGATTGCTTCACGACCGCCTGCGCGAGGTCGATGTTGATCAGCCCGAAGGGGCTGCGCCAGGAGATGCCCACACCCGTGCCGACGCGCGGCGAGGAGCTGGTGCCGATGTTCGGGCCCTGCACCGTGTCCCACAGCGCGCCCACATCCACGAAGGCGCGGCCCAGGAGCCCGACCTCGGACGGGATGCCGGGAAGCGGGAAGCGCATCTCGGTGCTCTGCGTCCAGAGGCGGCGGCCGCCCAGCGCGTCATTGGTCGTCAGGTCGCGCGGGCCGGCGCCGGCCAGCGCGAAGCCGCGCAGGTTCTCGCCGCCCAGGAAGAAGCGGTCCACGATGCGCTCCTGGTTCCCGTTGCCGTTCCAGGGCTCGATGTAGCCGAGGCTGCCCGAGATGCTGAGCACGTAGTCCGGATGGCCGAAGACCTGCTCGAAGGGCAGGAAGAGCGCGCCGTCCAGTCGCGCGCGGAAGAAGGCGACATCACCGCCCAGGCCCGCGAAATCCGTGCCGAGGCGCATGATGTAGCCGCGCCGCGGCTCGATCAGGTTGTCGCGCGTGTCATAGGCGATGGTCTGGCTGACCTGGCTGAGCAGCGTGGTGCCGGCCTGCTCCTGGATGTAGATCGAGGCGCCCGGCTGGATGTTGTAAACTTCGCGGTTGATCAGGCTGTACGACCAGGATTGCCGCAGGCGCTCGTTGAACTCGTAGCCCGCGCGCACCGCGAAGCCGCCGCGCCGCTCGCTGAACTGCGAGATGTTCTGCAGGTTTCGCTGGATGTAGAAAAGGTCCGCGCCGACCGCGAGGTTACGGTCCATGAATTGCGGGTTGGTGGCCGAGAGGTCAAGCTGGCTCCGGCGCTGGGCGAGCGTGGCATTGATGCGCGCATCAATGCCGGTGCCCGAGAGGTTGCGCTCGCGCAGGCCCACATCGGCCAGGAAGCCGGCATCCGTCGAGTAGCCGCCGCCGATGCTCACCTCACCCGTCGCGCGCTCCACCACCTGCGTGTTCAGGATCGTGCGGTCCGGCGCGGAGCCGGGCGAGTTGGTGATCTGCACGTCGGAGAAGTAGCCGAGGTTGCGCAGCCGCTCGCGCGAGCGGCGGACCTGGGCGGCGTTGAAGGCGTCGCCCTCGGCCAGGCGGAATTCACGGCGGATCACGCGGTCCTGCGTGCGGGTGTTGCCGTTGATGTCGATGCGCTCGACGAAGACGCGCGGCGCCTCGTTCACCGCGAAGGTGATGTTGATCGTGTTGTTCTCGGTGTCGCGCGTGATTCGCGGCTGCACGTCCACGAAGGGGAAGCCGCGCAGGTTGGCGCCGTCGGCGATGGCCTGGGCGCTGCGCTCCACTGCGTCACCATTGTAGACGGTGCCCGGGCTGATCTCGAGGAAACGCTGCAGGTCGGCCGGGTTCAGGTTCGGGAAGGCCGAGGTGATCTCGACCGTGCCGAAGGTGTAGCGCGGGCCTTCATTGACATTATAGGTCAGGAAGAAGCCGCTGCGGTCCGGCGCCAGCTCCGCCGTCGCGGTACCCACCTGGATGTCGGCATAGCCGGTGCGCAGGTAGTAGCGGCGCAGCAGCTCGCGGTCGAAGTTCAGGCGGTCCGGATCGAAGGTGTCGGAGGAGGAGAGGAAGCGATACCAGGCCTGCTCCTTGGTCGAGATGACGTCGGCCAGGCGCGCGTCGGAATAGGCGCGGTTGCCCACGAAGTTCACGCGCGCCACCAGCGCGGCGTCGCCCTCGGTGATCTCGAAGACCACATCCACGCGGTTCTGGTCGAGCTCGATGATCTTGGGCTCGACGCGCGCGGCGAAGCGGCCGCGGCGGGCATAGAGGTCGAGGATGCGCTGCCGGTCGCCCTGGACGAGCTGGCTGGTGAAGACGGCGCGCGGGCGCAGCTGCACCTCAGGGCGCAGATTGTCGTCGGAGACGCGGCGGTTGCCCTCGAAGGCGACGCGGTTGACCAGCGGATTCTCGGCCACCGTCACGATCAGGCGCGAGCCGTCGCGCGCGATGTTCACATCCCGGAACAGGCCGGTCGCGAAGAGGCTGCGCAGCGAGCGGTCGGCGCGGTCATTGTCATACTGGTCGCCCGGGGCGAGCAGCATGTAGCTCCGGATCGTGTCGATCTCGATGCGCTGGTTGCCGCGGATCTCGACGGCCGTGATCACGCCGCCCGGCGCTTCGGCGCGTGCGGGGATGTTGCGCGGGCGGTTCTGCGCCTCGGAGGGCACCGGCGCCAGGACCGTAAGGCCGGCCGCCACGAGCAGGATCGGATGCAGTTTCATTGTCAAACGGGAACCCACCCTGTTTCGGCCACGGAAAAGCGGCCGGACCATAGCCTCAGGCGCCTGGAGCCGCCACCCCGGGAGTTTCGTCTTCTTCATCCGATCCACCCCGCGACCCAGCGGCCGATGCCGCCATGGGCGATATCATTCCAGGTTGCAAACAGAAAAAGTCCGATCAGCACGGCGAAACCGGCGCGGAAGCCGAATTCGAGCGCGCGGGGCGGCAGCGGCCGCCCACGTATCGCTTCCGCCGCATAGAACATCAGGTGCCCGCCATCCAGCAGGGGAATCGGGAAAAGGTTCAGCAAGGCCAGGCTCACCGAGAGCAGCGCCATCAGGTTCACGAGCGGCACGATGCCGAGCGTCGCGGCCTCGCCCGAGACCTCGGCGATTCGGATGGGCCCGCCCAGCTCCTTCGGGCTGCGGGTGCCGGCGAACATCTCGCCGATGCCGACCAGCGTTTGCCAGCTGACGTCGGCGGTCTGCACCGTACCGGCCCAGAGGGCGTCCAGCGGGCCCAGCCGCTCGAACTGGGCCCGCCCGCCCTGGATGCCGAGCACGCCCACCGGGGCGCCATCGCCCCGCGCCTGCGCGGCGGGCACGGCGGTCAGGGTCAGTTCGCGCCCGTCACGGTCCACCCGCACCTGCACCTCTTGTCCGGCGCGGGGCTGGATGTGGCGCTGCACCTGGTCGAAGCGGGTGATGCGCTGGCCGTCGAGGGAGAGAACCACGTCGCCCGGCTGCAGCCCGGCGCGCTCGGCGGCCGAAGCGGGCACCACGGCGGAAATGGTGGCCAGCCCGCGCGGCACGCCATGCGTGGCGAAAAGGCCCGCGAAAAGCAGGGCGGCCAGCACGAAATTGGCGACCGGCCCCGCGGCCACGATGATGGCGCGGTCCCGCACCGGCTTGTTGTGGAAGGTCTCGCCCTCGCGCTCCGGCACGCGCTCGGCCTCCGGCGTGTCATCCAGCGGCGACTGGCCGTGCAGCTTCACGTAGCCGCCCAGCGGAATCCAGGCGAGGCGCCATTCCGTGCCGCGCTTGTCGGTCCAGCGCAGCAGGGCGCGGCCGAAACCGATGCTGAAGGCATCCACATGCACCCGGCGCCAGCGCGCGGCGGCATAGTGGCCCAGCTCGTGGAAGAAGATCAGCACGCCCAGGACCACCAGGAAGGCGATCACGGTCCGCACGGCGTCGGGCAGGAAATCCAGCAAGGTCAGCTCCCGTCAGGCGGCCGCGCGATGGGCGGCCAGCTCCGATGCGATGTGGCGTGCGGCGCGGTCCAATTCCAGCACGGTGTCGAGGTCGGGCACGTCGCGGCCTGCCAGGGCGGCCATGGTCTCCTCGACCACGGCCGCAATATCGAGGAATCCCAGCCGCTTCTCGAGAAAGAGGCTGACCGCCACCTCATTCGCCGCGTTCAAGGCGCAGGGTGCGCCGCCCTCGGCGGCCAGCGCCTCGCGCGCGAGGCGGAGCGCAGGGAAGCGCTCCGGGTCCGGCGCCTCGAAATCGAGCCGGCCCAGGGCCGCAAGGTCGAGGCGTGGCACGTCCACATCCATCCGCGCGGGCCAGGCGAGGCAATGGGCGATCGGCGTGCGCATGTCGGGGGAGCCCAGCTGCGCCAGGAGCGAGCCGTCACTGTACTGCACCATGCCATGGACGGTGGATTGGCGATGCACCAGCACCTCGATCCGCTCGGCCGGCACGGGGAAGAGGCGGGCGGCCTCGATCAGCTCCAGCCCCTTGTTGAACATGGTGGCGCTGTCCACGCTGATCTTGGCCCCCATGGACCAGACCGGGTGGCGCACCGCCTGTTCGGGCGTGGCCATGCGCATCTGGGCCAGCGGCCAGTCGCGGAAGGGGCCACCCGAGGCGGTGAGGATGATCTTCTCGATCACCCGCGGATCGCGCGGGTCGAGCGCCTGGAAGATGGCGTTGTGCTCGGAATCGACCGGCAGAAGGGTCGCGCCGTGCCGCGTCGCCATGTCGAGGACAAGTTGCCCCGCGCAGACCAGGCTCTCCTTGTTGGCGAGCGCCAGCGTGCCGCCGCGCTTGAGTGCGGCCATGGTGCTCTTGAGGCCGACGGCGCCGACGATGGCGGCCATGGTCCAGTCGGCCGGGCGGGAGGCAGCCTCGATCACCGCCTGGGCGCCGGCGGCGGTCTCGATGCCCGTGCCGGAAAGCGCCTCCTTCAGGGCGGCATGGCAGGTTTCATCCGCGACCACGGCGAGTTCGGCGCGATGGGCGCGAGCCTGGGCGACGAGCGTCGTGACATCACGGCCCGCCACCAGCGCGCGCACCCGGAACTGGCCAGGGGCGGCCGCATCCAGCAGCGCCATGGTGCTGCGCCCGATCGAACCCGTGCTGCCGAGCACGGTGACGCTGCGCGCCGAAGTCTCCGTCACACCCATCTCCACACATGAACCCCCGGCCCGGAGGCCAGGCCGATCAGGGCCGCGACCGGGGCGGCGGCCATCACGCCGTCCAGCCGGTCGAGCAGCCCGCCATGTCCGGGCAGGAGCCCGGACGAATCCTTCACGCCGAAGCGCCGCTTGATCCAACTCTCAAACATGTCGCCCGACTGGGTGGCAAGGCCCAAGAGCACAGCCACCGCCGCGATGACGCCCAGGGGTGCGGGCCCGCCCAGCGCCAGCGCCGCCCCCAGCCCCACCAGCATGGCGCCGAGCAGCCCGCCCAGCGCGCCCGACCACGTCTTGTTGGGCGAGATGCGCGGCGCGAGCTTGGGCCCGCCCAGGAAGCGGCCGGTGAAATAGGCCGAGATGTCGGAGGCCCAGACGACGAGGAACAGGAACAGCACATTGCCACGGCCGGCCGCCCCGTCATGCCGCAACTCCAGGAGCGCTATGCCGGCGACGCCGATATAGAGCACGCCGAAACCCAACCAATGCGCGGGCAGGGCACCGGCCATCCGCCAAGCGACCACGGCGCCCAGCGCCACAACCGCGAGGCCGGCAAGCGGCCAGTTCAGCGCGGCGCAGAGCGCGCCGAGCAGCACCGGCGGCAGCACCAGCATACCCGGCAGCCGGCGTGAGCGCCCCCCGCAGAGCCGCACCCATTCCCAGCCGAGTCCCAGCACGCAGAGCAGCATCAGCGCCGACCACCAGACACCGCCCACCCACATGCAGAAGAGGGCCGCGGGCGCGATGACGGAGGCGGTCAGGACGCGCGCGCGCAGGTCCGCGAGCTGGGCCATCAGCCGGTGCGCGCGCCGAAGCGCCGCTCCCGCGCGGCATAGGCGGCCAGCGCCGCGTTGAAATCCTCGATCCCGAAATCGGGCCAGAGCACGGGCTGGAAGATCAGCTCGGCATAGGCAGCCTGCCAGAGCAGGAAGTTGGAGATGCGCTGCTCGCCCGAGGTGCGGATGATCAGGTCCGGGTCGGGCATGCCGGCGGTGTAGAGGTGCTGCTCCAAACGCGCCTCGTCCAGTTGCGCGGGGTCCAGCTCGCCGCGTTGGGCCGCGCTGGCCACGGCGCGGGCGGCGGCCAGGATCTCGGCCCGCGCGCCGTAGGAAATGGCCATGGTGAGGTTGAGGCGCTGGCCGCTGGCCGTCACTTCCTCGGCCGCCAGCATGGCCTTCTGCGTCTCCTCGCCGAAGCGCGCGCGGTCGCCGATGACGCGCAGCCTGACCCCTTCCTTGGTGAGCTGGTTCACCTCGGCCCGAAGGTAGTGGCGCAGCAGCAGGGTGAGTTCCTGCACCTCATCCGCGGGGCGGGACCAGTTCTCGGACGAGAAGGCGAAGAGGGTCAGCCAGGACACGCCGGCGCGGATCGCGGCCTCGATCGCGCGGCGCGCCGCATCCGCCCCGGCACGATGGCCGAGAGCGACGGGAAGCCCACGCGCCTGGGCCCAGCGGCGGTTGCCATCCATGATGATGGCGACATGCCGGGGCGTCTCCGCCCCCGCGCCCGCCACTGGAGCCGGGTGCGCGCTCATCAAACGGTCTTGATGTCCTTTTCCTTCTCGGCGAGGAGGACATCGATCTTCTTCACATATTCGTCCGTCAGCTTCTGGACCTCGTCGGACCAGCGCTTGGCGTCGTCCTCGCCGATCTCGGACTTCTTTTTCCAGGCCTGGATCTGCTCCATGCCGTCACGGCGCACGCCGCGGATCGCGACCTTCGCACCCTCGGAATACTTGGACGCGGTCTTGGCCAGCTCATTGCGGCGCTGCTCGGTCAGCGGCGGCAGCATCACGCGGATGGTCTGGCCCTCGGATTGCGGGTTCAGGCCCAGGCCGGAATCGCGGATGGCGATCTCGACCGCCTTCACCACCGAGCGGTCCCAGACCTGCACCTGCAGCATGGAGGGGCCGGCGACCGAGACATTGCCCACCTGGGAGAGCGGCTGGTTGTTGCCATAGGCCTCGACGCGGATGGGCTCCAGCAGCGAGGGGCTGGCGCGGCCGGTGCGCAACCCGCTGAACTCCTTCTTCAGCGTGTCGATCGCGCCATCCATGCGGCGCACCAGATCGGTCTTCAGGACCTGTCGGTCAGGTGGGGGAGCGGCCATGATGTGTGACTTTCAGGGCGTGTCGGTGACGGTGGTAAAGCGGCCTTCGCCGCGGATCACGGCGGTGAAGGCGCCGGGTTCGTGGATGTTGAAGACGACGATCGGCAAATGATTCTCGCGCGCGACCGAGATCGCGGCCGCATCCATCACGGCCAGGTCGCGCGAGAGCATCTCGAGGTAGCTCAGCGTGGTGTAGCGCGAGGCATCGGGGTTCTTGCGCGGATCGCTGTCATAGACCCCGTCCACCTGGGTGCCCTTGAACAGAGCCTGGCAGCCCATCTCGGCCGCGCGCAGCGCCGCCGCCGTGTCGGTCGTGAAGAAGGGATTGCCGGTGCCGGCCGCGAAGATCACGACGCGACCCTTCTCCATGTGGCGCATGGCGCGGCGGCGGATATAGGGCTCGCAGATCGAACTCATCTCGATGGCGGATTGCACCCGCGTCTGCACGCCGATCTTCTCAAGGGCGGATTGCATGCCGAGCGCGTTCATCACGGTGGCGAGCATGCCCATGTAGTCGGCCTGGGCGCGGTCCATGCCCGTCGCGGCCCCCGCGATGCCGCGGAAGATGTTGCCGCCGCCGATCACCAGCGCGACCTCGACGCCGAGATCCACCACGCCCTTGATGTCCTGCGCGATGGCCTTCACGGTCGTGACGTCGAGGCCATAGGCGCGGTCGCCCATCAGGGCCTCGCCCGAGACCTTCAGCAGGACGCGCTTATAGCGGGGCGGTTCGCTCATGGTGGGGGACGGTTCCTTGGCGGTTGGTGCGACGATAGCAGGGGGGCGGGTCGCCGCAAGCGCTCGCGGCCGCCGGATGGTCGGGCCCGCCGAAAAAGGGGCGGGCCGGGGCTGATCGCCCGGCCCGCCATTCGCCTTTACGAAACGCCGGCGGTGGCAGCCACTTCGGCCGCGAAGTCGGAGACCTGCTTCTCGATCCCCTCGCCGAGCTGGAAGCGGGTGAAGCCGGTCAGCTTCAGGCCCAGCTTGTCCACGACGGCCTTCACGCGGCTTTCGCCGTCATGCACCCAGACCTGCTCCAGAAGGACCACTTCCTCGTAGAACTTGCGGATCCGGCCCTCGACCATCTTCTCGATGACCGCGGGCGGCTTGCCGGAGGCCTGCGCCTGCTCGGTCAGCACGGCCTTCTCGCGCTCCAGCGCGGACGGCTCGACCGCGCTGATGTCCAGCGCAGCCGGGCGGGTGGCCGCCACGTGCATGCCGATCTGGCGACCCAGGGTCTCCATCACCTGCATCTCGTTCTCGCCCTCGAGGGCAACGAGCACGCCGATCTTGCCGAGGCCCGGCTTAACCGCGTTGTGCATGTAGGTGGCGACCGCACCCTTGCTGACGCGCAGCACGCTGGCGCGGCGGATCGTCATGTTCTCGCCGATGGTCGCGATGAGCTTGGTCAGCTCTTCCTGGGTGCTGTGCTGCGTGCCCGGATAGGTCGCGGCCTTCAGCGCCTCGACGTCGTCGCCGACGGAGAGCGCGAGGCCCGCCACCTCGGCCACGAAGTTCTGGAAGCTCTCATTGCGCGCGACGAAATCCGTCTCGGCATTCACTTCCACCATCGCGGCGACGTGCGGGCCGGAGGCGACGCCCACCAGGCCCTCGGCGGCCACGCGGCCGGACTTCTTCGCCGCGGCGGAGAGGCCCTTCTTGCGCAGCCAGTCGATCGCGGCCTCGATGTCGCCACCGCTCTCCACCAGCGCCTTCTTGCAATCCATCATGCCGGCACCCGTCGCTTCGCGAAGGTCCCGAACCAGGGCAGCCGTGATTTCAGCCATCTTCTTGCTCCTTCTTGCGGTCGCTCAGGCCTGGGCCGCGGGGGCTTCTTCGGCGGCGACCTCGATGGCCACTTCCTCGGCCACCGGCTCGGCCAGCGCGCCGACGTCACGGCCCGAGGCCTGCATCTCGGCCGAGATGCCGTCGAACACGGCGGCTGCGATCAGGTCGCAATAGAGGTTGATGGCGCGGATCGCGTCATCATTGCCCGGGATCGGGAAGGTCACGCCGGTAGGATCGCAGTTGCTGTCCACCACGGCCACGACGGGAATGCCCAGCGTATTGGCTTCCTGGATGGCGAGCTTCTCCTTCACGACGTCGATCACGAAGATCATGTCGGGCAGGCCGCCCATCTCCCGGATGCCGCCCAGCGCGCGGTCGAGCTTGTCGCGCTCGCGCGTGAGCATCAGGATTTCCTTCTTGGTCAGGCCCTGGATGTCGCCCTGCAGGCGCGCGTCCATTTCCTTCAGGCGCTTGATCGAGCCCGTGATGGTCTTCCAGTTGGTCAGCATGCCGCCGAGCCAGCGGTGGTTCACATAGTACTGGCCGCAGCGCGTCGCGGCTTCCGCCACATACTCGGCCGCCGCCTTCTTGGTGCCGACGAAGAGCACGCGGCCGCCGCCGGCCACCGTGTCACGCACCGTGCGCAGCGCGCGCTCCAGCATGGGCACGGTCTGCTGCAGGTCCAGGATGTGGACCTGGTTGCGCACGCCGAAGATGTAGGGCGCCATCCGCGGGTTCCAGCGCCGCGTGTGGTGGCCGAAATGCACGCCCGCCTCGAGCAGCTGGCGCAGGGAAACTTCTGGCATCGCCATGTCGAACTTCCTTCCGAATCAGTCCGGTTGAGCCTCCGCGGTGCAAACCTCGGGAGTGAGCCGAGACCGGACCCTGCCGTGAGGAAGGGAGCACCGCGTGTGGATTTCCGCGGGGCCCATGCCCTGCGGTGGCTGGCCTATGGCCGAAAACCGCCCGGAAGGCAAGAAGCGGCCACCGCTTCCAGCGCGGATCTGAGCCGCGCCGCACCGTGCTCCACCGGCCCGTCATTGGTGACGCGCAGCATGTCGAGCCCCTCCGGAAGCGGCACCTCCCGCGCCAGCCGGGCCGCGATGGCCGCCGCATCCTCGCGCCCGCGCGCGGCGAGGCGCGCCGCAAGCAGGGCCGGGGGGGCGGTCACCTCGATCACGGTGAGCGGGCGCAGAGCCGCCGCCTGGAGCAGCACCGAGCGGGAGACGCTGAGCACCACCACGCGGTCTCCCGGCGCTTCCGCATGCCGGATGCCGTAGCCCAGGCCATGGGCGCGCCAGTGCAACACGAAGGCGCCCGATGCCAGCGCCGCCTGATAGCCCTCGGGCGTCAGCGCCTCATGCGCCTCGCCGCCCGCGACCTCGGGGCGGGTGATGCTGCGGCGCGCGAAATGGAAGCGGGGGTCATCCACCAGCTCCGCCCGTACCGCCTCCAGCAGCGTGTCCTTGCCCGCGCCCGAGGGGCCGGCAAGTGCCACCCAGCCCGGTTGACCGATGCCCGCAATCGCCGCCAGATCAGATGGCATCCGAAAAGGTCTTCCCCATGTTCACCACCCGCCCCGAGATCGCCGGCACCTTCGGCGCGGTCGCCACCACGCATTGGCTGGCGAGCCAGGTCGGCATGGCCGTGCTCGAGCGCGGCGGTAATGCCTTCGACGCCGCGGCCGCCGCCGGCTTCACCCTGCAGATCGTGGAGCCGCACCTGAACGGCCCCGGCGGTGATTGTCCCATCATCCTGCACGATGCCAAGCAGGGTCGCGAAATTGTCATCTGCGGCCAGGGCCCGGCGCCGGGTGGCCTCACCGTGGACCTCATCGCCAACAAGCTCGGCCTCGACATCATGCCGGGCACGGGCTTCCTGCCCGCGCCCATCCCCGGCGCCTTCGACGCCTGGGCCACCATGTTGCAGAATCACGGCACCTGGCGGCTGCGCGACGTGCTGGCCTATGCCATCGGCTATGCCCGCAACGGCGCGCACATGGTCGCGCGCATCTGCCAGACCGTCGCCACCGTCCGCCCGCTCTTCGAGGCGGAATGGACCACCTCCGCCGCGCTGTGGCTCCGCAATGGCGGCCCGCAGCCCGGCCAGCTCTACGCGAACCCGACGCTGGCCGACACCTATGAGCGCGTGCTGCGCGAGGCCGAGGCCCCCGGCCGCTCGCGCGAGATGGAGATCGAGGCGGCGCGGCGCGCCTGGTATTCCGGATTCGTGGCCGAGGCCGTAGAGCGTTTCGCCCGCCAGCCCGCGATGGACACCTCCGGCCAGCGCCATGCCGGCGTCATCACCGCGCATGACATGTCCCAGTGGCGCGCCGGCATTGAGGAGGCGGTGCGCCTCGATTATCGCGGCACCACCGTCCTGAAGTGCGGCGCATGGAGCCAGGGCCCGGCCATGCTGCAGACGCTGGCGCTTCTGGCGGGCTACGACCTCGCCGCCATGGACCCGGTGGGCGAGGACTACGTGCATCACGTGACCGAGGCCATGAAGCTCGCCTTCGCCGACCGCGAGGCCTTCTACGGCGACCCGAACTTCGTGGACGTGCCGCTGAAGACGCTGCTCTCGCCGGAATACGCCGCGCTGCGCCGCAAGCTGATCGGCGATGACGCCTCGCTCGAATTCCGCCCCGGCCACCCGGATGGCCTGCCCGTGCGCGGCGTGGACTACGCCGCCGCCGTGCGCCGCGCCGAGGAAATGGCCATGGCCGCCGGCACGGGCGAGCCCACCGTCTCGCGCCTTGGCGCCGCGGGCGGCGACACCTGCCATGTGGACGTGATCGACCGCGACGGCAATTTCGTGAGCGCCACGCCTTCCGCCGGCTGGCTGCAATCCTCGCCCGCCATCCCGGAGCTCGGCTTCTGCCTCGGCACGCGCTGCCAGATGTTCTGGCTGGACGAGACGCTGCCCAATGGCCTGAAGCCCGGCAAGCGGCCGCGCACCACCCTCTCGCCCTCCCTCGTGCTGCGCGAGGGCAAGCCCTGGATGAGCTTCGGCACGCCCGGCGGCGAGCAGCAGGATCAGTGGCAGCCGATCATGCTCACCCGCATGCTGGCGCATGGCTTCAACATCCAGGAAGCGATCGACCTGCCGGCCTTCCACTCGGAACACTGGGTCAGCAGCTTCTGGCCGCGTGGCGCCAAGCCGGGGAAGCTCGTCCTTGAAGGCCGCTTCGCCCCCGAAGTCCTCTCCGCGCTCCGGGCCCGCGGCCACCGCGCCGAAATGGGCGGGGAGTGGAGCGAAGGCCGCCTCACCGGCGCCCGCCGCGAAGCAGACGGCCAGATTTTCGCCGGCGCCAACCCGCGCGGCATGCAGGGCTATGCCGTGGGGCGGTGACGCTTTCCCCGGGAGGGCGCTGCCCTCCCGGACCCTCCCGCCAGGGGCGTGGCGCGCCTGGACCCGCCGTGAGTTGGCCTTGGGAGGGAGGGGCGTCGCGGGCGTGCGCGTGACGCTGGTGCGCCGTGCCCCCCTCCCTCCAATGGCCCAGTCCTGGGTTCCAAGGGCCTTGCGGCCCTTGGCAGGTGGGGTCTGGGGAGGACACAGCGTCCTCCCCAGGGCGCATCACCGCATCACAGCTTGCGCTGCATCTGCGCGAGGTAGCTACGGTTGCGCGTCGGCGTGATCAGCACTTCGTTGATGCACACATGTGGCGGTTGGCTGGCGAGGAACTTGATCAGCGCGCCGCAGTCTTCCGGCTGCACCATCTCGGCGAGTTCCTTCTCGCTGAGCTTGTTGGGGCGCTTGTCGAGGATCGGCGTGCGGACCTCGCCCGGGCACATCACGGTGCTGCGGATGCCGTTGGCGCATTCCTCCATGTTCAACGAATGGCTCATGGCGACGACGCCGTGCTTGCTGGCGGTGTAGCCGGCGCCGCTGAGCGGGCTGACGAAGCGGCCGGCCATCGAGGCGGTGTGGATGAAGAGGCCGTCCTTTTGCGCACGCATGATGGGCAGCGCCGCCAGCACGCCGTGGAAGGCGGAGGTGAGGTTGCCGTCCACCAGCTCCTTCACGCCTTCGGCCGAGAGGTTGCTCCAGCGGCGTTCTGTGATGTTCACGCCGGCATTGTTCACCATAACGTCGAGGCGCCCGAGCTTCTGCTGGATGAAGTCCGCCACCTTCTGCACGGCGGCGGCCTTGCCCATGTCGGCGGCCTTTACATGCGCGGTGCCGCCCATCGCCTTGATGCGCGCGGCGACGGCGTCGAGCTTGGCCTTGGTGCGGCCGGTCAGCACGACCGTCATGCCCATCTCGGCCAGTGCGATGGCGGCGGCCTCGCCGATGCCGCTGCCGGCACCCGTCACCCATGCGACCTTTGTCATTGGACCTTCCTCCCTGGACTTGGTTGCGGCCAGTCTGCCCCAAGCGGATGCGCTGGCAAGCCCGCGGCCTTGCCGGGTGCCAGGACGCATGCTTGGCTTGCCGCACAAGAGAGGGAGGCCAACGCCAATGGCGAAGTTCCGCATCGTGACGCCCGCGGGCGCCAGTTTCACCACCGCCGGGGGCGGCTACGAGCTCGAGATGGAGGCGCTCGCCGGCCTCGACGCCGAGATCGTGGAGGCTCCCACGGATACGGCCGGCTTCATCGCTGCCGCTTCGACGGCGGATGCGATCTACGCCAAGGGCATTCCCATCACCGCCGAGATCATCGGCGCGCTGAAGAACTGCAAGGTGATCAGCCTGGGCTCCGTCGGCGTGGACAGCGTGGATGTGAAGGCCGCGACGCGCGCGGGCATCCCCGTGACCAACGTGCCGGACACCTTCATCGAGGAGGTGGCGGACCACTGCATGATGCTGCTGCTGGCGACTTTCCGCCGCGCCATCGAGCAGGACCGCATGGTGCGCGAGCATCGCTGGAAGGAAGGCCGCCCGGCGCTGCTCCAGATCCCGCGCCTGATGGGCCAGACGCTGGGCTTCATCAGCTTCGGCCGCGTGGCCCGCGCGGTGGCGAAGCGCGCCGCCCCCTTCGGCCTGCGCATGATTGCCTATGACCCGTTCCTCGATGAGACGCTGATGAGCGAGCACGGCGTTCTGCCGGCGACGCTGAACGAGGTGATGAGCCAGTCCGACTTCGTTTCGATGCACGCGCCGGCCCGGCCGGAGTGCAACAAGATGCTGCAGGAGAAGCACTTCCGCCTGATGAAGAAGAGCGCGATCTTCCTCAATGTCGGCCGTGGTCCCACGGTGGACGAGGCGGCGCTGATCAAGGCGCTGAGCGAGGGCTGGATCGCCTATGCGGGGCTCGACGTGCTCGAGGTCGAGCCGCCCTCCCACAACAACCCGATCCTCGGCATGGAAAATGTGATCCTCTCGGCGCACACGGCTTCGGCCTCGGCGCGCTTCGACGAGGCGCGCAAGCGCCGCGTGGGCAGCGAGCTCTCGCTGGTGCTGCAGGGCAAATGGCCGATGAGCTGCGTGAACCCGGCCGTGCTACAGACCACGAAGCTGCAGCGCTGGCAGCCGGTCGGTCTCGGGCGCGGCCCGAACAGCTGAGGTATTGAGGGTGATCCGGCGTGGCCGGATCACCTCTCAGTCCAGGACGATCCCGCGCGCCTGGATGATCTGCGACCAGCGCCGATTCTCACCCTCGATCATGCGGGTGAGGGCGGCCTCGTCGCGGATGGGCTGGATCAGCAGGCCGAGGCCCCCGAAGCGTTCCTGGAAGGCCGGATCGCGCTGCACCACGGACAGCGCCTCGCGCAGCCGGGCCTGGATGGGCTGCGGCGTGGAACGCGGCGCGGCCACGCCGAACCAGGTGGTCGCCTCGTAATCCGGGAAGCCCATTTCCGCGACGCTGGGCACTTGCGGCAGCACGGGCACGCGGCTTCGCGTGGTGACGGCCAGCGCGCGCAGCCGCCCTCCCTGCACCAGGGGCAGGGCCGTCAGGATCACGTCGAACATCACCTGCACATCGCCCGCCATCAGCGCTGTCAGCGCCGGCGCACTGCCGGGATAGACGACGTTTTCCAGCTCGATTCCGGCGGCACTCCGAAACAGTTCCGCCGCGAGGTGGATGGGATTGCCCACGCCGACGGTCGCGACGTTCAGCCGCCGCTGCCGGGCGAGTGCCACGAACTCGCCGAGGTTCGCGGCCGGCAGCGAGGGCGGCACCACCATGAGCAGCGGCGTCTCGACCATCGCGGCCAGCAGCGTCAGGTCGCGCTCGGCATCATAGGGCAGGCGGCGATAGAGCAGCGGGTTCAGCACCATGCTGGCGCCAGACGCCATCAGCAGCGTGGTGCCATCCCCGGCGGCCTGGGCCACGGCCTGGGTGCCGATGATGGTGTTGGCCCCCGCCCGATTCTCCACGACGACGGGCTGGCCCAGTACGCGCGAGAGCCGTTCGGCGATGAACCGGCCGAGCTGGTCGGTGACACCGCCTGGCGCATAGGGCACCACAAGGCGGAGCGGGCGGTTGGGCCAGGCCTCCTGCGCGCGCAGGGCGGGCACGGCAAGCAGGCCGGGCAGCGCGAGCGCCGCGCGCCGGGTCTGCGATGCCATGGCCGCTCAGTCCTCGACGAGCGGCGGGCCGGCCAGCACGCCGCCATCGATCACCATGCTCTGCCCGGTCATGAAGCCCGATGCCGCGCTGGCCAGGAACACGGCGGCGCCGGCGATCTCGTCCGGCTCGCCGATGCGCAGCAGCGGCGTGTCGCGCGTGCGCTTCTTGAGGTTCACCGGGTCCTCCCAGAGCGCGCGGGCGAAATCGGTGCGCACCAGGCCGGGGGCGATGGCGTTCACGCGCACGCCGCGCGGGCCCCATTCGGTGGCGAGCGCGCGGGCCAGCTGCATGTCGGCGGCCTTGGAGACGCCATAGATGCCCAGGCGCGGCGAGCCGCGGAAGCCGCCGATCGAACTCACGATGATGACCGAGCCGCCGCCGCGCTCCGCCATGCCCGGGATCGCCATCTGGCAGAGCCAGAGGTTGCTCCGGACATTGGAGTTCATGATGCGGTCATAGGCCTCGTCCGGAATGTCCTGCGAGGGGCCGAAATAGGGGTTCACCGCCGCGTTGCAGACCAGGATGTCCACCTGGCCATAGGCAGCGACGGTCGCATCCACCAACGCCTGGAGCTCGGGCTTGCGGCCGATGTTGCAGGCCACCGCCATCGCGGTGCCGCCCTGCGCCGTGATGCCGTCCACCACCTCCTGGCAGGCATCGAGCTTGCGGGAACTGACCACCACCTTGGCACCGTGCTGTGCCAGGCGTTCGCAGATGGCGCGGCCGATGCCGCGGCTGCCGCCGGTGACGATGGCGACCTTTCCGGTCAGGTCGAACAGGTTCTTCATGCGGATTTCCTTCCCTTGGCTTGGGGGAAGCGTAGCGGGCCTATTCGGCGGCCAACAGGGGGCGGCCCTGGCTTTCCATCTCGTGCCGGAGCCGCACCGCATCCTGCGTCGCGTCCAGCGCCACGTCGGATTGGCGCAGCACCGCGCCCTCGGGGATGTCGCGCAGCAGCTTCACCCCATGGGCGAGGCCGATGGGCAGCGCATTCTCGGCCAGGCTGCGCGCGGCGGGAATGCACTTGCCCCAGACCATGGCGCCGCCCTCGCCATCCAGGACCTCGCCGGCCTTGAGCGGGCGCTTGGCGGTCGCCACCGCATCGCCGCGCCAGGCCTCGCTCAGGCCCGTGGGTTCGCGCCGCAGCGCGACGGAGGCGACGGAGACGGCGAGTTCGAGCCCGATCAGGTGATAGGGGCGCCAGAGCGCCGCGTAATGGCCCGTGCTGTCGGTGTGCACGCCATACTCGGAGAAGCAGCGGCGGACGTAGTCGGTCTCGCCCTCGAACACCGCATAGACGCCCCAGCGCAGGTCGCCCACCACCTGTCGCGAATCGCGCTCCAGGCTGCTGATCACTTCCACCATGCCCTTCTGCGGCAGGATGCCGCCCTGGGCCGCGGGGCGCAGGATATGCGGCAGGTCCTGCACGCCGCAGGGCGGGAAGGCCAGGCCATCCTCGGGCGGGAGAAGGCCGGTCGCATTGGCGATGGCCGCCATCTCGATGCTCGACTTCGTGCCGTCGAGGAAGGAGTTGAACATCTGCGGGTTCATGCCGCCGGCCTTCGCCTGCTCCGGCGTCAGCCCGTAATGGCCCCAGACCGTCTCGGGCGTGGAGGCGTGGAAGACGGGCAGGTATTTCGTGCCCTTGCCGGCGGCGATGACGGGCAGGCCCATCGCGCGGATCGTATCCACCATCTCGCACACCAAAGCCGGCTGGTCGCCATAGGCCATGGAATAGACGACGCCCGCCTCGGCTGCCTTGGCGGCCAGCAGCGGGCCAGCCAGCACATCGGCCTCGACATTCACCATGACGATGTGCTGGCGGGCGGCGATGGCGGCCAGCGCGTGGCGGATGCCGGCTGCCGGATTGCCGGTGGATTCCACCACCACCTCGATGCGCGGGTCATTCACCAGCGCCGCGTTCTCGGTGACGAAGGTGGCGCCGGAGGCCAGCGCCGCGTCCAGGCTGGCGGCGGCGGAGCGCTCCGCCTCCCAACCGATGCGCGTCAGGTTCTCGCGCGCCTTGGCAGGCGCGAGGTCGGCGATCACCGCCACATGGATGCCGGCCGAGCGCGCGGCCATGGCAAGGAACATGGCGCCGAACTTGCCCGCGCCGATGACGCCGACCGTGATGGGCTTTCCGGCTGCCGCGCGGGCGGCGAGAAGGCGAGAGAGGTTCATGGACGCGACACCTGTTCAAATCCGGCGCCGAAGACAGCCATGCTGCAGCCCCGGAGGCAAGCCGGCTGCTGGACCGCGCGGCGTTCACATGCGTTCCCTTCGCGCGGTCCGGCTTTTGGCCGAGAGGTTGATTCAGTGTCTCGGCGCTTCCGCCTCAACGCATCACGCCCTACCGCAGCACGCAGGCGGGGTTTTCCTGCGAGCCCGTGACCTGGAGCGTGACGGCCCGGTCGCCCGGTGCCGTGACCTGGCAGGCCATGCGCATGGGGCCGCTGATATTGCTGCGGATGGTGAAGCGCACCTGGGTCGCGTCGTGCGGCGCGGGCTGGCATCGCCGGCCGGGATCCGTGGTGACGTAGGAGATCTGGCTCCAGGCGCCGGCGGCGTCGCGCGTTTCCATCACGATATTGGCGGGCCAGCTGGTCTGGAGTTCCACGCAATAGAGGATGAAGGCAGGGCGCTGGCTCTGGGCGGCGGGCGCCAAGGCCAGGGCCGGGATGGCCAGTGCGGATGCGGTGAGCAGGGCGTTGCGGATCATGGATGATCTCCTCCGCCCTCCATCCTATGGCATGTGTCCGGCCTGCCCAATCGGCGCTCCCGATCGGTGCCATCGGTTCCGACCGACGGCCGGAGTGGCCTTTCACAGCCGGATCGCGACACTCGCCGCATGGGCGCCCAGGCCCTCGGCCTCGGCCAGTTTCACCGCGGCCGGGCCGATGGCGGCGAGGCCCGCCGCATCCGCTTCCACCCAGGTGGTGCGCTTCAGGAAATCGAAGACCGAGAGGCCCGAGGCGAAGCGGCTGGTGCGGCCGGTGGGCAGGACGTGGTTGGGGCCGGCCACGTAATCGCCGATCGCCTCCGGCGTGTGGCGGCCGAGGAAGGCGGCACCCGCGTGGCGGATGCGGGCGAAGAGCGCCTGCGGGTCGGCCGTCATGATCTGCAGGTGCTCGGGCGCGAGGCGATTGGTGAGGCCCACCGCCTCCTCCCACGCGCGCACCAGGATGATGGCGCCGTGCCTGGCCCAGCTCTCGCCCGCGATGGCGCGGCGGGGCAGGGTTTCCAGCGCCTTTTCCACCTCGCGCGCCACGGCTTCGGCGAAGCCCGCGTCATCCGTGATGAGGATGGATTGCGCAGCCTCGTCATGCTCGGCCTGGGCCATCAGGTCCATCGCCACATGGGCGGGGTTGTTCGTGGCGTCGGCGAGGATCAGCACCTCGGAGGGGCCGGCGATGGAATCGATACCGACGCGGCCGAAGACCTGGCGCTTGGCCTCGGCCACATAGGCATTGCCAGGGCCGACGACACGGTCCACCGGGGCGATGCTGGCCGTGCCCCAGGCGAGTGCGGCCACCGCCTGCGCGCCGCCGATGCGCCAGACCTCCGTCACGCCCGCGCGGCGCGCGGCGGCCAGCACCAGCGGGTTCAGCGCGCCGCCCGGCGTGGGCACCACCATGGCGAGGCGTGCGACGCCGGCCACGCGCGCGGGAATGGCGTTCATCAGCACGGAGGAGGGGTAGGCCGCCTTGCCGCCCGGCACGTAGAGGCCCACGGCATCGAGCGCGTTCCAGCGCAGGCCGAGAGCGACGCCATCCGCGCCGGGGAGGACGAGGTCGGCCGGGAGTTGCGCGCGGTGGAAGGCTTCGATGCGTTGCGCGGCGAGGTCCAGGGCTGCCAGCAGCGTGGGTTCGATGCTGGCGATGGCGGCGTCCATTTCGGCCGCGGTCACGTGCAGCGCGGTGGTGTCGGCCGGCGACCAGCCGTCGAAGCGCGCGGTCAGGCGCAGCAGGGCGGCGTCGCCCTCGGCGCGCACCTGCTGGATGATGTCCGCGACGGCGGCGTCCACGCGCGTGGTCGTGTCGCGCCCGTCTTCGAGGATGGCGGTGAAGGCGGCCTCAAACCCGGCATCGCGCGTGTTGATGATTTGCATGGTTCACTCATGGTTTCCAAAGGCTTGGGCCTTTGGCGGGGTCCAGGGGCAGCGCCCCTGGGTGTTACGTGAGGGCGGCGCGAAACCGCGCAATCCACCCCGCGATCTCCTCTGGCCGCGTCTTCAGTGCCGTGCGGTTCACGATGAGGCGCGAGGTGACATGCGCGATGACTTCCGTCTCGACGAGGCCGTTCGCCTTCAGGGTCGAGCCGGTCTGTACCAGGTCCACGATGACGCGGGAGAGCCCGAGGGAGGGCGCCAGTTCCATCGCGCCGTTCAGATGCACCACCTCCGCCTGCACGCCGCGTGCGGAGAAGTGGCGGCGCGCGATGTTCGGGTATTTGGTGGCGACCCGGATGCGCGACCAGCGGGACGGGTCATCCTGCCCCGCCGTCACGGCCTGTTCGGCCACCGAGACGCGGCAGCGGCCCAGGCCGAGGTCGAGCGGCGCGTAGATCTGGTCCGTGTCGTATTCCATCAGCACATCGCCGCCGCAGACGCCGATCTGCGCGCCGCCATGGGCCACGAAGGTGGCGACGTCGAAGGGGCGGACCCGCACCACGTCCAGCATGGGGTCGTTGGTCTCGAAGCGCAGGCGGCGGCTGTCCTCGTCGAGGAAATCCGAGGCCGGCACGATGCCGGCGCTGGCCAGGACGGGCCGCAGCTCCTTCAGGATGCGGCCCTTCGGCAGGGCCAGGATCAGGCCGGTCCCGGTCTCGTTCGCGGTCAGCGGCATGGGCATGTCCATCACGCCGGCAGCCGCGCGATGTCGGCGCCGACGGCCGCCAGCTTCTGCTCGACATGCTCATAGCCGCGGTCGAGGTGATAGACGCGGTTCACGATGGTCTCCCCCTCGGCGGCGAGGCCGGCCAGGATCAGGCTGACCGAGGCGCGCAGATCGGTCGCCATCACCGGCGCGCCGGCCAGCTTCGGCACGCCGCGGATGATGGCGGAGGTGCCATGGAAGTTGATGCGGGCCCCCATGCGCATCAGCTCAGGCACATGCATGAAGCGGTTCTCGAAGATGGTCTCGGTGATCATCGAGGCGCCTTCGGCCACGCACATCAGCGCCATGAACTGGGCCTGCATGTCGGTGGCGAAGCCGGGGAAGGGTTCCGTCACGACATCCACGCCGCGCAGGCCGTTCAGCCGGCTGACGGTGAGGCCGCTATGGGTTTCCGCCACATCCACCCCGGCATCGCGCAGCACGCGGGCGACGGCGCCCAAATGCTCCATCTTCGCGCCCTGCAGGTGCAGCGTGCCACCGGTGATGGCGGCGGCACAGGCATAGGTGCCGGCCTCGATCCGGTCGGGCACGATGGGGTGCGTCGCTGACATCAGCGTCGCGCCGCCCTCGATGCGCAGCGTGCCGGTGCCGATGCCCTCGATGCGCGCGCCCATCCGCATCAGGCACATGGCGAGGTCGCTGATCTCGGGCTCGCGCGCGGCGTTGACCAGCTCGGTCTCGCCCTCGGCCAGGCAGGCGGCCATCAGCAGGTTCTCGGTGGCGCCGACGCTGACCTGGGGGAAGATGATCTTGGCCCCGCGCAGCCTGCCCTGGGGCGCGCGCGCCTCGATATAGCCGGCATTGATCTCGATCTCGGCGCCGAGCTGCTCCAGCCCCTTGATGTGCAGATCCACCGGCCGCGTGCCGATGGCGCAGCCGCCGGGCAGCGAGACGCGGGCCTGGCCGTAGCGGGCGAGCAGGGGCCCCAGCACGAGGACCGAGGCACGCATCTTGCGAACGATGTCGTAGGGCGCCTCAAGGTTGGTCGCGGCCCCGCCGAGCTTCAGCGTGCGGGCCTGCCGGTCATGCTCCACGGTCAGCCCGTGCTGGACCAGCAGCGCCCTCATGGTGGCGATGTCGGCGAGGTCCGGCGCATTGGTGAGCGTCAGCGGCCCGTCGCAGAGCAGGGCGGCGGCCATGAGGGGCAGGGTCGCGTTCTTGGCGCCCGAGACCGGCACGGTGCCGTTCAGCTTCACGCCGCCGCGGATGCGAATCCGGTCCATCTCGATCTCTGCCTAACCTGAAAGCCCGTGCTGACCGGGGACCATCTGCCACCACCCCCCGCCCAAGACAACCGCGCCCTGAGCATGGCCCGCCCCCCGCCCAGGGGGCCTTGGCCCAGCGGTCAGTGGCCTGAGAGTACCAGGGCCTTGAAGGGGAGCATAAGGGTCTGAATTCGCAAAAGGATAGCATGTACCAGCCCGACCGCGTCGATGGCGTGGAGCGCCACGGCCTGCAAGGTGCCGGTCGCCGGGTCGCTCAGCGCCTCGTGGTTCGAGGTATAGGCATTGGCGAAGCAGTTGCTGCCCGGGATCACCTGGTCCAGCCCGCCCGGATAGAGCGGCTCCAGGATGGCCAGCACGGTCCCCGGCCGGCTGAATTGCTGGGCGTCCAGCAGCACGTCGCCGCCGCGCACCTGGCCGCTGGCGACGAAGGGCTGCACGCCCGTCACCACCATCGGGATGATGGTCCAGGGCAGCGAGGCGCAGCTCGCCTCCGCCAGCATGCCGACGCGCAGCACGCGCGCCTCGATCTGGCCGAAGCCGGCGGCCAGGCGCGGGCTGCGCTGGCCGAGATCCTCGGGCACCAGCACGCCGGCGGGCCGGGCGAAGGGGTTCACCACATCGCCCACCTGGAGCAGGAACTGCTCGACCCGGCCGGAGACGCCGGCGCGCACGATGGTCTTGTCCAGCTCCGCCTCGGCCTGGGCGAGTGCGGCGAGCGCGCTGGCGCGTTCCGCCGGCAACTGGTACGAGAGGCGGGCGGCGACCGCCTCGCGCGCCGCCTGGGCGGCGGCGACCCCCGCCTCGCGCTGCCGCACCGTCACCTGCAGCCGCTCGACCTCGCGCCGGGCCGCGACATCGCCGAGCGAACGGCGCATCGCCAGTTCATCGGCCGTCTGCTGCAGTGCGGCCTGAGCTTCGAGGATGCGGGCCTCGGAAGCGGCGAGGTCGGCCTGGGCCACCAGCCGGGCGGCATCCACCTCCGCCACGGCGCGCCGCGCGGTCTCGACCGCCGTCCGCTGGCTTTCATCGGCCAGGCGAAACAGCGGCGCGCCGGCCTCCACCGCCTCGCTCCCGCGCACATAGATCTCCGCGACCCGGCCATTGATCTGCGGCACGATCGGCACGGTGCGAAAGACCGAGCTGACATGCACGCTGGTCGGGTGGAAGTAGAAGACGGCGGTGATCAGGCTGATCGCCAGCAGCAGGCAGGTGACGATGCCCCAGCGCAGTTCGAACCAGACCGAGAAGAGCGTGATCTCATGCCCGAAGCGCTTGCCCTGCGCGTAACGTCGGAACAGGTAGTCCGGCAGGATCGTGACCATCGAGCAGAGCAGGATTTCCAGCATGGCTCAGTGGCCCCGCTTCTTGGCGGCTTGCGCCTGCGGCCGCGCCCCGGGGTCGTTGCCGGCGCCTGGCGGCAGGCCCGCGATGCGCTCGCTGGAGCCCGCGATGCGGCGCATGGGGGTCAGGAAGTCCGGGATGTCGATCAGCGCCAGCAGAAGCCCGGCCACCCAGAAGGCGTGGACATGGGTGAAGAGAGCCAGCAGGCCCAGCACGGCCACGATCTCGAATTGCAGCTTGTGGGTCCGGTGCGCCATGCGCTCCGGCAGGGTGTGCAGGCGCAGGAAGAGCAGGCCGAAGGCGATGGTCGAGACGAGCAGGATGCCGGCCGTGATCCACATCAGCCCGTCGCTGCCATCGGGGCCGGGGATGAAGATCGGCAGGTGATGCGGGGCGGCCGGGTGGATGGCTGGCGGCGTGCTCATGTGGGGCTTTTCTGTGGTTGTCGCGCGAGCCTATGGCCCTCACCCGGGCGCTGGAAGTCCGGTTCAGCCGGCCGTGCAGCGCTGGCGCCTCAGATGCCAGCGCTGCACCCGTCTGATCAGCGCGTTGCGCAGATCGGGCGGCAGGGCGCCCACCAGCCGGATGCCGAAATGCACCCGGCGGGGAAAGGAGATGCGGGTCCGGCCGGCCGCGATGCCCTCCAGCGTCAGCCGCGCGGCGCGGGCGGGGCGCATGATGAGCGGCATGGGCATGGTGTTGGCGGCGCTGAGCCCGGTCCGGATATAGCCCGGCGCGACCGCATGGATGCGGATGCCGCGGGCGCGCTCATTGCCGTCCATCGCCTCCGCCCAGGCCTGGAGGGCGGATTTGCTGGCTGAATAGGCAGGCGCCATCGGGGCCGCGACGAAGGCGAGGATGGAGGAGATGACGGCGATGCGCCCGCGCACGCCATCGGACCCGGGGGCTTGCGCCGCCATGACGGCGATGGCGGGAAGGGCGGTGTTGATCGTGCCCATGACGTTGGTCTCGATGATGCGCCTTGCCTGGTCCGGGCATTCGAAAGGCGCGCCGATCTCGCCCAGCACGCCGGCATTGGCGATGACCAGGTCGAGCGGCTGAGCGCCCGTGACCCAGGCGGCCATGGCCCGGGCATCGCAGACATCGACCACCGCCGTCATGACATGGGCGCCGCGCCCGGTGCAGAGCGCCGCTGTCTCCGCCAGCCCGTCAGGTTCCACATCGCCCAGATGCAGGGTCATGCCCGGCGCCGCGCAGGCTTCGGCCAACGCACGGCCAAGGCCGGAAGCCGCGCCGGTGATGAGCAGGTTGCGCCAGGGATAGGGGGCCACGCCTCCCTCCGGCTCCGTTCCCTAGAGCCGGGGCAGGGCCACGCCGCGCTGGCCCATGTACTTGCCCGCGCGGTCGGCATAGCTCACCTCGGGCGGGCCGGCGCCCTGCAGGAAGAGGAATTGGCAGATCCCTTCATTCGCATAGACCTTGGCGGGCAGCGGCGTCGTGTTGCTGATCTCGATGGTGACCTGGCCTTCCCATTCGGGCTCCAGCGGCGTCACGTTCACGATCAGGCCGCAGCGGGCATAGGTGGACTTGCCGAGGCAGATCACGAGGACGTCGCGCGGCACCTTGAACCACTCGATGGTGTGGGTCAGCACGAAGGAGTTGGGCGGGATGATGCAGACCGGGCCCTTGCGGGTGACGAAGCCGGTCTCGGAGAATTCCTTCGGGTCCACCACCGCGTTGTCCACATTGGTGAAGACCTTGAACTCGTCGGCGGCGCGCGCGTCGTAGCCGTAGGAGGAGAGGCCGTAGGAGATCACGCCCTCGCGCTTCTGGCCCTCGATGAAGGGCGAGATCATGCCGTGCTCGGTCGCCATGCGGCGGATCCAGTGGTCGGGCATGATGGGCATGTCAGGGCTTCCTCGGCTCTGGCTGGGAGGTGGGGGGTCTAGCCTCCTTCGGGGCCTCGCGTCCATCGGATGCGGGTTCCTGGCCCTCCGCGCGAGCGCGCTGCTGTGCCTTGCGCTTGCGGAGATTGGCCCGCAGCGCGGCGGCGCGGCGGGCTTCCTTGTCGTCGGTCATGCGGTGGCGTGGTCCGGGCGGCGCGGCTGTTGCGGCATGCCCCCCAGATGGGGCGGAAGGCGGGCGAGGACCAGCCCCCAGGGGCCGGCCCGCATGGTCAGACGAGGCGCTTGCGGTACCAGATGCGGGCATGGCCCGGCGGCATGCCGTCCAGCCGCCCCGCCTCCACCCAGCCATTGCGCGTCCAGAAATGCGGCGCGTGGAAGCTGAAGGTGTCGGTATAGGCGTCGGTGCAGCCGCGGCCGCGGGCCACCGCCTCGGCCCGGGCCAGCAACTCGGTGCCAAGGCCCTTGCCGCGCTGATCCTGCGCCAGCCAGAGCCAGTCGATGAACAGCCAGTTCCAGTAGGTGAGGCCGAGCAGCCCGCCCTTCACCACCTCCTCCTCGTCACGCGCGAGGACCGTCACCGGCTCGCGGTCATAGGGGCCGCCGCGCTCCTGGTTGTAGCTGTGCAGGCCGCGCTGGATGGCGGCGACCGCCTCCAGCTCGGGATAATCGTCGTCACGGATGGTGAGCTTGTGCGTCAACCGAGGCGCCCCCAGGCGGCGATGCCGAGCGTGAAGAGGCCCAGCAGGAGATTGGCCGTGACGAGCTGGCGGATGCGCTCATTGGCGGCGGCGGCGCGGGGAAGCTCGCCGGCGGCCAGGGCCGCGCGCATCGCCCGCCAGGGTCCGAAGAAGATGGCGAGGTAGATCGCGGCCATCAGCAGGCCGGTCAGGTGCATCAGGTGGACATGCCAGCCCACGCTGCGAAAGCCGCCAAAATGGCCGAACAGCAGCCAATAGCCGGTGAGCAGCACGATCGGCATGGCATGCCAGACGACCAGGAAGAAGCGCTTGTGGACGCGGCCCATCAGCGCCAGGCGCTGGGGCGGCTCCAGCACCGCGAGGGCGGGGCGGAGTGCGAGGATGGCGAAGCCCATGCCGCCCACCCAGAGGGCGGCGAAGACGACATGCAGCGCGAAGGCGAGGTTGCCCATCACTTCCCCTTCGCCTTGCCGGCGGTGAGCTTGCCGATGGCCGCCGCCAGCGCACGGATCTCCTCGGCCGCCGGGCTGCGCGCGGCACTCTCCGTCACCCCCTGGCCCAGCGCGAAGGCGGCGGCGAAGGCCGAGCGGTTGCCCAGCGTCTGCGCCATGACGGGCGCCTTGCGGCGCGCCAGCTCCTCCATCACCACGTCCCGCAGCCGGCCCGAGGCGGGCAGGCGGTTCAGCACCAGGCGATGGGCGCGCTTCTCGGCCTCGGCCAGCGCGATGGTCGCCTCGCTCGCCCAAAGATCGGGCAGGGAGGCCTGCAGCGGAATCAGCACCAGATCGGCGCCGCGGATGGCGATGCGGCTGTCGGTGTCGGCATGGGGCGGTGTGTCCATCACGATGACATCGGCCTCGCGCTTCAGCCTGTCCAGCGCGCCGGTCACGCGCCAGCCTGAGGGCGCGTCGAAGATCAGGCGCGGCGCGGTAGCCGGGCGCAGCGCATGCCACCGCGAGAGGCTCGCCTGGGGGTCGGTGTCGAGCAGCGCCACGCGCCGGTTGCCGTGGAGCAGCGCGACGGCGAGGTTGGAGGCGAGGGTGGATTTGCCCGCGCCCCCTTTCTGCTGAGCCACGGCGATGATGAAGGCCATTCCAGCGCTCCGGCGAATCGTGGAGGCGCACTCTAGAGCATTTCCAGGCCATGCGGCTTCGCGTCGCGGCCCGGAAAATGCGGGGGGCGCAAACCGGGCGCCTGATCCCGCCTCATCGCACCGCGCCCTGGCGCGTCTCCCGCGCCTTGAGCGCGGCCCGCGCCGCCGCCATCACGCTGATCGCCGGCACGGTGAGCGGTGGCGCCTCGGCCATCAGCGTGGCGGCACCCGCCATGGAGGCCTGGGCCAGCACCACCCGCCCCGGCAGGCCACGCGCCGCCTGGGCGATGGCGGCGTGGTAGGCCGCGGTCTCGCCCGCGAGGAAAAGCGGCCAGGCCCCCTCCACCAGATGCAGCCGGATGATGGCGCCGGTCCGGGCCGCCGCCGCCTCGAAGATGGCGCGCGTCGGGCCTTCGGTGGTGGGCGCGGCGAAGAGCACCTCGACCAGGCCGCCGCGTCGTGTCGCGGCCTCGGCCAGGGCGGCATCGGCGCGCAGCACGGGGCGGGCCGCATCCCGGGCGCGGGAAGCGGCCCCGCCGATGGTGGAGCAGGTGAGCAGGACCGCGTCGGCCCCCCGCGCCAGTTCGCGGAGCACGGCTGCTGCCTCGTCCAGCGTGGCGGGGCTGGGATCGCGCAGCAGATCGGGGCGGATGCGGTGGGTCAGGGCGAGGGCACCGCCGGGCAGCGCCGCGGCTGCCGTCTCGAACAGGGTGGCGTTGCTCTCCGCGGTGTGCAGGCAGGCGAGGGTCAGGGGCATGCGGGATGCTACCGGCGGCTTCGCGGCCTGTTGTATGAGCGGAACATGAAGTCTTGGACAGATTCATGAAATTCCTGATCTCTGACCTAAGGAGTCGGATATAGCCTCCGTCGTCGTTCCTCCATCGCAAGGATTCAGCCATGACCGTCGGTGCCGTGCTTAGCCAGAAGGGCGCCTCCGTGATTTCCGTCCTCCCGGATTCCCTGGTGACGGAGGCGGCGGCGATCATCGCGAGGCAGCGTATCGGCGCGGTCGTGGTCTGCGATGCGGATGGCGCGCTCGTCGGCATCCTCAGCGAGCGCGACGTGGTGCGCGGCCTGACGCAGCATGGCGCGGGCCTGCTCGCGCTGCCGGTCTCCGCGCTGATGACGCGCGAGGTCGAGGTGGTGACGGCCGAGACCTCCGTGGATGAGGCGATGGAAGTCATGGATGCCGGCTATTTCCGGCATCTGCCCGTGGTGGATCGCGCGCGGCGGCTGTGCGGGATCGTCTCGATCCGCGACCTTGTCCGCTATCGCATCAACAGCCAGCAGAGCGATGTGGAATCGCTGCAGGCCTATGTGATCGGCCGGGGCTACGGGCTCGGTCGCGTCGCCTGAGGGGGAGGGCGCCGGGCGGGGTGGGCCGCCCGGCCGGGGCTCAGTTCAGGAAGGGATTGCGGCCGCGCGCCGGTGCCGCGCGCGGGCCGAAATGCTGCGTCAGGTAATCCACGATGAGGGTGCGTTCGGCGCCCTCCAGCGGGTTCATCCCATGTTTTTCCGTCATCCAGTCCATCAGCCCGTCCCATTGTTCGCGCGGGAAATGGCTGCGGCGGATGATCGCCGTACTGTGGCAGGCGGTGCAGGCGTAGAACACCTCCTCCTGCCCTTGGCCGGCCGGCAGGATGGAGGGATCCTCGCCGCCCGGCGCATCGGCGGCCTGGGCCAGGGTCGCGCCGGCCAGGCAGGTGGCGACGAGAAGGAAGCGCCGCATCAGCCGACCAGGATCGCCGCACGGCTGATCGGGTTGGCGCCGTAGCCCTGCGGGTTCCAGTTCGCGGCGGCCAGCGGCTGCATCTTCCCCTGGCTGTCCGTCGCGCGATACCAGATCTCGAAATACCCATCGGACGGCAGCGCGACGCGGCCCTGCCAGCGCTGCCAGGCGTGGCGATTGGCGGGGGCGGCGACCTGCATCGCGGTCCAGCTCGCGCCGAAATCCACGCTCACATCCACCGCGCGAACCGTCAGGTCGCCGGCCCAGGCGGCGCCCCGCAGGTCGAGGCTGCGGGTGCCGGCGGGCAGGCGCGAGCCATGCGCGTGCGAGGAGAGGATCGAGCGCACGGGCATGCTCGTCATGTCCACGAAATCGGCGCCGTTGTTGCTGCTGCCGGGCACGATCGGGCGCACCGGCACGCGGTAGCTGGTGCCGCCCATGCCGGCCCCGGTGTGCGGCTTGTCGAGGATGGTGATGCGCGTCAGCCACTTCTGGCTGAGGCTGCCCGGCCAGCCCGGGGTGACGAGGCGGATCGGCGCGCCATGGATGTGCGGCAGCGGCTGGCCGTTCAGCGCGAAGGCGATGATCGTGTCCTCGTCCATCGCCTTGGCGATGGGCATGCCGCGGCTGATCGCCTGGCGGTCCGTCGCACCCGAGAGATGCGGGTCCGCGCCGAAATGCCCTGTATAGGCGCCACCCGGCTTCAGCCCGGCCGCCGCCAGCACGTCGCGCAGGCGCACGCCCGTCCATTCGCCGTTGCTGATCGCGCCATTGCCCCATTGGTTGCCGCGCGTCTGCGGTGCGAAGAAGGCGCGGCCATTGCCGCCGCATTCCATCTGGAGCTGGCGCGTGACATTGGGGAAGCGCGCGCGCAGGTCGCCCACGGTGAGGGTCAGCGGCGTGTTCACCTCGCCATCCAGCGTGAAGCGCCAGGCATTGGGGTCCGTCGTCAGCGGCTCGGGGATCTGGCCGTTGTTGCGGACGAAGAAGTAGCGGTAGCTGGTCACCGCCTCATCCAGCATGTGCTCGGGCGTCTCGCCGACCAGCGGGCGGTCGCCCTGGAGGATGAGCTCCGCCTTGCCCTCCATGCGGAAGACGGCCGGGGCCTGCTGGGCCGAAGCAGGGCGGGCGAAGAGGGCGGGAAGCATTCCGCCCGGCATGTGCCGCGCGAAGGGGATGGAGGCGCCCAGCGCGGCACCCATCGAGGCGAGCGCCGCGCCCTTCAGCACACCGCGCCGGCCCCAGGCCAGTGCATCGGCCCGCTCGGGGTCGTCGCGATAGAGTTCCTGGATCGAGCGTTCCCGGCTCTGGACCATGTGATTCCTCCTTTTGTTGAGCGAGTATGTCGGCCATGTCTTTCAAGCCTGCAATCCCCCCGGAGTTGCTGACGCCCACCGAAATGGCCGAGGCGGACCGACTGGCCGGGAATGGCCCGGCGTTGATGGCGGCGGCCGGCCGCGCTGTGGCATGGGCCATCGGCCGACGCTTCCGGCCCTGCCGCGTGCTGGTGCTCGCCGGGCCCGGCAATAATGGCGGCGATGGCTATGTGGTCGCGCGGTTGCTGGAGCGCGCAGGGTGGGATGTGGGCGTCGCAGCGCTTGCCGCGCCCAGGGGCGATGCGGCGCTGGCAGCCGCCGCCTGGCCCGGGCCGATGCGGCCCTTCGCGGTTGAGGAGGTGGCCCGCGCGGGCCTGGTGGTGGACGCGCTCTTCGGCGCCGGCCTCTCGCGCCCGGTGGAGGGGCTGGCGGCGGAGATGCTGGCCGCCGCATCCGCGCCCATCGTCGCGGTGGATGTGCCGTCGGGCGTCTGCGGCGCCACGGGCGCGGTGCGCGGCTTCGCGGCGCAGGCCGCGCTGACCGTCACCTTCTTCCGCCGCAAGCCCGGGCATCTGCTGCGCCCCGGGCGCGACCTCTGCGGCGAACTCGTGCTGGCCGATATCAGGCTGCCCCCCGCGGTGCTGGAACACATCCGCCCCATGACCTTCGCGAACGGCCCGGCGCTCTGGCGCCTGCCGCGCCCGGATGCGGCGAGCCACAAGCACAGCCGTGGCCATGTCACGATCCTCTCCGGCACGCAGATGGCGGGGGCCGCGCTGCTGGCGGCCCGCGCGGCGCGGCGCATCGGCGCGGGGCTCGTCACGCTCGCCTGCGCCGATGGCCAGAGCGCCGCGCTGCACCGACTGGCCGAGCCCGGCGCGCTGGTGATCCAGGCCGAGGGCATGCAGGAGCTGCTGGGCGCGCTGGTGGATGACCCGAAGCGACAGGTCATCCTGCTCGGCCCCGGCCTGCCGCCCGACGCCACCACGCGCGGCGCCGTCGCGACGCTGCTGCGCGAGGGCCGGCGCCTCGTGCTGGATGCGGGCGCGCTCTCCGCCTGCGCCGGCCAGCCCGAGGCGCTGCAAGGGGCTGCCATCCTCACGCCGCATGAGGGCGAGTTCGCGCGCCTCTTCGGCCCGGCGGGAGGGGACCGGCTTGCGGCCGCGCGCGCGGCGGCGCGGCGAAGCGGGGCGGTGGTGCTCCTCAAGGGCTCGGACAGCGTGATCGCCGCCCCCGATGGCCGGGCCGCGATCAACCACAATGCGCCGCCCTGGCTCGCGACCGGCGGCAGCGGGGATGTGCTGGCGGGCCTCGCCGCCTCGCTGCTCGCGCAGGGCCTGCCCCCTTTCGAGGCGGCCGCGGCCGCGGCCTGGCTGCAGGGCGAGGCCGGCACCCTGGTGGGGCCCGGGCTGGTGGCCGAGGACCTGCCGGAGGCGGTGCGACGCGCCGCCGTTTTTCTCGATGAATGAAGGACTTGCACGGCCCGCAAATGTGCAGCCTCAGGTGGATCGCGCTTTATTTCCGGATGTTTCCGAGCTAGACTTTCTGCCTCTTTGGGAGAGTGCTCATGTCCGATGCCGCCTTGTCACTGTCAGACTCCCTGGTGGATCGCGCCCTGCGGCGCGTGACGGGTCTCTGGCGGGACATGGCGGACCGCGTCGGCGGGCGTGACGAGGCGGAGGACATCGCCGGCCAGATGCAGGCCTGTCTCGCCGCGCGGGGTGGCGAGGTCTCGGCCCGCGCCCGCGCCGCCAAGCTCGCCGCCGCCTATCGTGGATTCTCGGAGGCCGAGCGCGTCAATTTCCTGCGGGTGCTGGCGGGGTTCGACGCCGACCCGAAGGCGGTCGAGCGCGCCATCGTCGATTGGACGCAGGCCACGGACGGCCCGGCCAAGGCGGCGGCCAAGGTCCGGCTCCGGCGCGCGCTGGAAAGTCCGCGCGTGCGGCTGCTGACGCAGTTCACCGCGATCCCCGACGGCATGAAGCTGCTCGTGGACCTCCGCGCCGACCTGCTGCGCGCCGTCGAGACCGATCCGTTGCTGGAAGCGCTCGACGCGGACCTCAAGACGCTGCTCACCTCCTGGTTCGACCTCGGCTTTCTTGAATTGCGCCGCATCGACTGGAACTCGCCCGCGGCCCTGCTGGAAAAGCTGATCCGCTATGAGGCGGTGCACCGCATCGAGAGCTGGGACGACCTGAAGAACCGCCTGGATTCCGATCGCCGCTGCTACGCCTTCTTCCACCCCCGCATGCCGGAAGAGCCGCTGATCTTCGTCGAGATCGCGCTGATGAAGGGGCTCGCCGGCTCCGTCCAGGCGCTGCTCGACCCCAAGGCCGAGGTGATGGACCCGAATCAGGCGGACACCGCGATCTTCTATTCGATCAACAACTGCCAGCGCGGCCTCGACGGCATCGCCTTCGGCAATTTCCTGATCAAGCGCGTGGTCGAGGTGCTGGGCCAGGAATTCCGCGGCCTCAAGCAATTCGCAACCCTCTCGCCCGTGCCGGGCTTCTGCCGCTGGCTGAATGCGCGCGAGGAGGCGGGCGACGCGACGCTGCTGACGCCCGAGGAACTCACCGCCATCCGCAACGCCGCCGGCGTGCCTCCCGAGACCTCGCCGGGCGCCGCGCTGCAATTGCTGCTCTCGCGCAAGGAATGGCCGCCGGCGCTGGCCAAGGTGCTGGAGCCGGTGCTGGTGCGGCTCTGCGCCCGCTTCGTCGCTCTCGAGGCGGGCCGCAACCCCAAGCGCGCGGCCGATCCGGTGGCGCATTTCCACCTTTCGAACGGGGCGCGCGTCGAGCGCATCAACTGGCGGGGCGACACCTCGGCCAAGGGCATGCGGGAGAGTGCGGGGCTGATGGTGAACTACCTCTATGATCCCGCCTTCATCGAGGACAATCACGAGGCCTATGCCGGCGAGGGCAAGCGCGCCATGGCGAGCGCGGTGCGCAAGCTGGTGAAGAGCTAGCCGAGGGACAGGTCTAGCCACGCCGGGGGGGGATCGGGGTAAGCTCCCCTCAAGCCAGGAAAGTCCCGCCATGAACCAGCAATCCCCCCTCGCACGCGCCGCCACCATGGACGAGGCGCGGCGCGTGACCCTGCTGAACGCCGTCGAGCGCAAGCTGCTCTGGATCTCGGCCTGGATGATCCATCACGCCAACCATGTCCGCTCCAACCGGGACGGGCTGAAGGTGGGCGGGCACCAAGCCTCCTGCGCCTCGGTCATCTCGATCCTGACGGCGCTCTATTTCGACATCCTGAAGCCGGCCGATCGTGTCGCCATCAAGCCGCATGCGGGCCCTGTCTTCCACGCCATGAACCTGCTGCTGGGGCGGCAGAGCGCGGAGCGGCTCTCCACGCTGCGGCAATTCGGCGGCATCCAGCCCTATCCCTCCCGCATGAAGGATGGCGGGGAAGTGGATTTCTCCACGGGCTCGGTCGGCCTGGGCGTGGCGCTGACCAGCTTCGGCAGCCTGGTGCAGGATTATGTGCGCCTGAAGAAGCTGGCGCCCGAGGGCCTGCCCGCCGGCCGGCATGTCGCTATCGTGGGCGATGCGGAGCTGGACGAGGGCAACATCTACGAGGCCCTGCTGGAGGGCTGGAAGCACGACATCCGCAATGTCTGGTGGGTGGTGGACTACAACCGCCAGAGCCTGGATTCCGTGGTGCAGGATCGCCTCTTCGGCCGCATCGAGGGCCTGTTCCGCGACATGGGCTGGAACGTCGTCACCCTCAAATACGGCCGCAAGCTGCAGGCCGCCTTCGCGCGCCCGGGCGGCGAGGCGCTGCGCCGCTGGATCGACGATTGCCCCAACAGCCTCTATGCGGCCCTCACCTTCCAGGGCGGTGCGGCCTGGCGCAGCGCGCTGCTCGCCGAGCTCGGCCGCGAGGAGGGGCTGCGCGCCATCATTGATCCGCTGACCGATGACGAGCTGGCGGCGCTGATGAACAACCTCGGCGGCCACGACATCGAGACGCTGATGGAGGCCTTCCGCGCCCAGGATGCGGCGGGTGACCAGCCCACCTGCTTCATCGCCTACACCGTGAAGGGCATGGGCCTGCCCTTCGCCGGCCACAAGGACAATCATGCCGGGCTGATGACGAAGGAGCAGATGGAGGAGTTCCGCTCCGCCATGCGCATCCGCCCGGGCCATGAGTGGGACGAGTTCGAGGGGCTGGACATCTCGGCCGAGGAGATGCGCGCCTTCATCCAGAGTGTGCCCTTCGCCGAGAAGCTGACGCCGGCGGGCCGTTCGCTCACCTCGCCCAAGATTCCGATCCCCGCCGTGCTGCCCGTGCCGCGCGTGCCGGCAGGCCGGAAGCTCTCCACCCAGGCGGCCTTCGGCGAGATCCTGGCCGGGATCGGGCGTGGGGAGGGGGAATTCGCGCCCATGGCGGCCTGCATCGTCACCACCAGCCCGGATGTGACCGTCTCCACCAATCTCGGCCCCTGGGTGAACCGGCGCGGCATCTTCGACCGCCATCTGAAGAACGATGTCTTCCGCGATGCCAAGCTGGCCTCGGCCCAGCGCTGGGGCATGTCGCCCGAGGGGCAGCATGTGGAACTCGGCATCGCCGAGCAGAACCTCTTCCTCGTGCTGGCGGCGCTTGGCCTGTCCGACCGGCTCTATGGCGCGCGGCTGCTGCCGATCGGGACCGTGTACGATCCTTTCGTGAACCGCGGCCTCGATGCGCTGATCTACGGCTGCTACATGGATGCGCGCTTCCTGCTGGTCAGCACGCCCTCGGGCATCACGCTGGCGGCCGAGGGCGGGCAGCACCAGTCGGTGAACACGCCGCTGATCGGCATGGCGCAGGACCGGCTCGCCGCCTATGAGCCCGCCTTCGCCGATGAACTCGCCATCCTGATGCGCCATGCCTTCGCGCATATGCAGGAGCCGGAGGGCTCCTCCGTCTGGCTGCGGCTTTCCACGCGCGGCCTCACGCAGCCCGAGCGGCAGCTCGACCCGGCGCAGGTCATCGCCGGCGGCTACTGGATGGTGCCGCCCGCGCCGGGGGCGCGCATCGCCATCGCCTATCAGGGGGCCCTGGCGCCGGAAGCCATGGCGGCCTTCGAGACGCTGCGTGCCGAGGAGCCCGGCGCCGGGCTCCTCGCCGTCACCTCGCCCGACCGGCTGCACCAGGGCTGGCTCGAATCGCGCAAGCGGGCGCGTGGCGGGCCGGGCGCCGCGCCCTCGTGGATCGAGACGTTGCTGGCCCCGCTGGCGCCGGGTGCGGGCATCGTCACCCTGCTGGATGGCCACCCTGCGGCGCTGGACTGGATGGGCGGCGTGCGCGGTCAGCGCATCGCCGCGCTCGGCGTGGACCGCTTCGGCCAGGGCGGCGACATCCCGGCGCTCTATGCCGAATACGGGCTGGACGAGGCGGCGATCCTGGATGCCTGCGCGGAGTTGCTGCTGGCACCAGGCAACTAAGGCTCGTTGACGGCCCGTCGGAGGCTACGGCGGAGGCGGAGCGGCTTGCCGTGAGACCCTGGGCCATGATCCGCTCGGGCTGGATCACGATCGAACTTCCTCAGCAGGTTTCGTCGGCGAGCCGTGATGCTGGCGGGGCGCATCATGTCCATCTCTCGCGCTTGCCGATGATGGTGAAGGTGTTGTCGATGCTCTCGGCCGCGCCCTTGTCAGGGAACAGCGTCTCGAGGAACAGCGCGGCGCCAGGGATGTGGATGTGGCCGGCGGGTATCGGGTGCTTGCCCGCAAGCTCCGCTGCGAGCGTTCTATAGCGGCTGCAAAGCAGTCCGTTCTCGCAAAAGATGAGCCGCTTGAGCGCGCGCCGGGCATTGTTGGTTCCGACGAGGCTGAGGCGATAATCGCCGGTTCCGCTGCGCCGCACGAGGCGGGGCAGGGTCAGCAACTCCTTGGCCCCTGGCAGGCCGATGCTGGCTGCCCAGTTGAACAATTCCTGGCAGCCGTCGCGGAAACTTCGAGTGAAACGTTCATGCGCGAGACCGGAGGAACGATCAGGCTTCATGCGCAGCTCGACCGACCAGTGCAGCTCCCGGTGCGGGCCGTGAAGCACCGCGCGCAAGGCTGAATCGGCCACGAGCGACGTCCAGGCGAGCTCTGTGCGAGCCACGAGAAGGTGGTTCACAAGCCGCTCGTTCAGCTGGATGATTTGCTTCATGCGCGCTTCAAGCGCGGCGTGGAAACGGGCAAGTCGGAGCGCGAATTTTTGCGGGCCTTCGCTCTGGGCCAGTTCCGTCGCGCTGGGCAGATGGTGAAATGCCGAGGGCTTGTCTCGCGGCATGTGCAGAACCAGCAGCAAGTCGCCCCAACCATCGATCAGGAAGCCCATGTCGGCTTTGGTGAATTCCCCCCAAACGTGGTTCTTGTCGTCCCCTACTCGCTCCAGCAACTCGTTCAACAGGGTCAGGCGTGCAGAGCGCTGGGCCAACTGGATGGAGATGATCGCCAGCGCGGGGGCGGGCTCGTCCGGCAGGAGCCATTCGTGAGCGCAGCCAAGCTGCGGCTGGCTGGACAGACTGATCTCGTCCGCGATCCTGGCCCATTGCCCCTGTGCCTTCCAAGCGTTGTCCGTATTCTCGTCGGCTTTAATCACGGAGGGTTCCGTCCAGCTGCGCCGGAAGGGCAGGCCGAATTGCTGCCGGATGAAGAAGGGCAGCTGGTTGATGCGGTTGGAGCGCGCCAGCTTGGAGAGCTGGGCGGATTTGGCGTTCGCGCTTCCTGCCGGGCTTTGCCATTCGGTCAGGCGATGCCGCTCCTGGACGGATATGACGGGGAGGGCGGATGGCGCCAGGGTGCGGGCGCTCTCGATCCGCATCTGGTCATACCGGCCGAGGAGCGGAAGGCACTGGACACTGGATCTTCTGGGTTCACCGCCGAGGCAGGGCCAGGCACGGTTGTCCACCTGGTCGAGCCAGGGCGAGGCGTGCAGCGAGCTCAGGGCGTCTGGACCGCGCTCGAAATCGCCGGGTGCGTTCGGATTCAGGTTTCGATGAGCGCCGGGCAGCAGATGCGCCCGGCTGGAGATGCGCTCGATGCGATGGTTCCGGCCGCGCCCGATCGCCGCGGGTCCTTCAGTCGAATGGCCCAGCGCCGTTGCTAGTTTCGGAAAATTCGCTCTGGAAAGGGGATCATTGGCCAAATCAATATACCAGCATAACATGTCAATACGCTGCTTGAATTGCGAATTATATAATTTTTCTGCAACATTACTGCGTATATGATCACATAATTCAAGCGATTTTTCTATATCTTGATGAAGAATTTTGAAAAAATTGTTGGACTTTTCTGTTTGTACATCAGTCCAATTGTTGGGTTGATGACCCACGGGACTTATTTTTTTGTCGTCGACGAGCCATTTTTCAATCATGGCCGTGAGCCTCTGCAGGGATCGGTCTGTTGCGTATTGCGGCAAATGTGCCAGGTCATGCTTGATCGTCATGATGGCGCGCGCGCAGGTTTCGATGAGGCCGCGATCGGGGCGCGAAATCCACACGTGGAATTCCAGGCCCAGTTGGAACACATCCCGTCCGAGCCAGTTCAAGCGGTGAACGGCCCGCAACCAGCGATCGATGGCGGAGGGCAATGATGCCCCCGCCGGCTCGGCCAAGGTCTCGAAACTCTGGCCGTTGGCTGGTCGGGCCAGCAGGTCCAGGCTTGTGATCAGCGCCCATTGCCAGGGAATGTCATGCAGCCAGGCGAAGGGCCTTTCGTGGTCTGGCGCCAGGCGGTCGCTCGGCCTCGTGATGTAGGTGCTGGTAAAGAGCGTCTCCAGCTGAGCATTGTCCTTGAGGTTCCCCTCCCTGAGGCTCGCCCAGAGCAAACGAGGGTCCTCCGCGAGGCGATCGAGCAGCGGTCCCAGCAACAGCGTGCGCAGGCGCTTGTTCAGGTCTTGCGGCTCATTCCGCGGGCTGTCGGGCATCCGCTTGGCGAGCAGATCGTTCCAGGCTTTCACCTCCGTGTATCGGCGGGCGGTTTTCAGGAAGGCTCGCCCTTCCATGTGGCCAATGATGTCGGCGATGGTGTCAGCCAGGTATTTCCAGTTCTGCCAGCGCGAGCGGGCGCGCGAAGGGGCGCGTTCATGAAAGGCCGTGAAGAACAGCCGGCTGGCCTGCTCGATCCCGTCCAGCAGCACGTCCGAAAGGGCGGCGGGCTTGTTGTCTTTGTCTGGCAGGGCGCGGATCAGGGCGCAGGTGGCGCGCAGCCGAAGATACCAGATGGGCGGGAAGTTGAACTCCTCGAGCCGCTCGAAGGTCTCGGCCTGCAGGTCAAGATCGAAATCGATCGAGTCCACCGCGCCATGCAGCAACGGCGCGAAGCCCGCGCCCAGCAACTCATGGAAACCGGCGAAGGCGTAAGCCGGACCCACGACGGATGCCGCGACGATGTCCACGGCGATTTCCTCCAGCACGGCCTGCAACTGCTTGGCGTCCAGCCGCCAGAAGCTGATCTCCTCCGCTTCGGCTGCTTCGGTGAAGGCGCTGATGGCAGCGCGGATCGCCTGCATGAGCGTCGCAAAATCATCATCCGCGCCCGCGAGCACATGCAGGGAGAAGCCCAGATACCGGCCCTCCAACTCAGCATGGGCGATTTCGTGGGCCAGTTGTGGCTGCAGGTCCGGGCGGTCCGGCATCCAGTAGCTGGAATTGACGTAGCGCGTCTCGGAGTAGCGGTTGGGCGCGTCCTTCTTGCCGCCAAGCGGCGTTGCCCGCGGGTCCCAGGCGCGGTTCGCGTAGATCGCATCGACGCTGCCTTCATAGGATGAGGTGGCGGAGAGGTCCCACCTGTGCATGATGAAGGGGCCCAGGCGGGACGCCTCCTTCTTGGCCCACCCGGGCTCGTTCAGGGGGTCCGGAGCCTTGAGACCTTCCTGGAAGAGCCCCTGGATGCAGCGTTGGATTGTCAGGCAGCGATCGACGATGGCGCCTGTGTAGATTCCCTGGTCGCGCCGACGTGCGGCGGAGGGGCGGGGATCCTGTTCCAGCGACAGGTCCAGCAGCTGTTCGATCTGGCGCTGCAGGTGGCCGATCTGCCTGACGCGGAACTGCAATTGCGCATTGAACGCGAAACGTGTCAGCAGGAAGTCCTGCAGCTTTCTCGGGTCGAAGTCACCGGCCAGCTTCTGCCATTCGTCGTCCGGCGCACCTGGGACGGGCGGGATCGCGCGGACAGGCTCGCCCGACGGCTCCCTGATCCAGAAGGCCCGCAGCGCGGCATGGACCAGGATGATCTTTTCGCGCAGCAGTTGCTGCTTCATGGTCTGCAGGCTGGAAAGAAGGAAGTGCAGCCGGCGCAACTCCTGCGTCAGCAGGCCCGCATTCGCCGCGTTCTGCATGATGGCGGCGGCGAGCGCGTAGAGCTCAGCGGCCTCGCCGGCCGGCTTTCCCTCAGCCCCTGCGGTCTCGGGGTCGGGTTCGAGCGGGCCGCCAGGCGGTGGGAAGCGCACCACCCAGTTCTTCGCAAGGACGCGGCTCTTTTCGCGTACCGCGGCAATGCTCAGCGGCATGAGAATCCTGGCCCAGCTGCCCTCGGTGTTGCCATCCGCCTCGGGACGATCGCCCCAGAGGAAGGCCTCTTCGTAGCGCAGCAGGACGGCGAGCCGCGGCAGCCCGATCTGGTGGATCAATGTCAGCTGCAACTGCCTGATCTCGTGAAACAGCAGGTCGCACTTGTCTGTCGCGTCCAGGAAGCTGATCAACACCATGCGCGCCAGGGGCGTGGGATGGGCGATACGGACGGCTGAATCCGGGGCAGACGACGTCATGGAGTTTTCCATTCGCGCGGAAGATTCCCAGCCTTGAGAGGTTGGGATCCGTGCAATATAATTTTTAGGAAATTAAATTATCTACCAATCGTTAGCGAAATTGCGTCGATCGGGGTAAAATTGTACGTTTCAGGCTGCGCGAAGCGGTATTGGCGTACGAAAATCTCTCGATCCTTGACTCCCTCTTCCCAATCGCCTAGTATCTGCGGCTTCGCGGGCTTGGCGGCTCGATCCGAAGTGGGTCGTGAGTGGCTTCCCCTTGCGAAAGGCCCGCGGGATGAGCGACGCAAGCAAATGACCAATCCGGACAGTGGTGATAGCCGTGGCGATGTGCCGCATGGGCCTTCGGCAACCGGCGAGGACAAGCTCGGGAAGATATTGGAGGTCGTGACCGAACTTCGCAGCGATTACGCGGCCCTGCGGAACGACATGACCGACCTGAAGGTCGCACACAAAAGCCTGGAGGAGCAGGGGAGCCTGCTCAGGACGCTCCAGCAGGACATCGGTGAGCTTCGCGTCGCGCAGGAGAACAGGGATCGTGAATTCTTTCGGCTGCGCGTGCAGCAGGATGCCCTGAACGCAGCACAGGCGTCCCGCATCCATGGCGGGCGCGGCTTGGCCTCGTCCCCGAGCTTCGGAGGTTCGGCCGCCATGGAGCCCCGCCCCTATATCGGCACGGCCGACGGCTCCATCCGGCCACGTCGGGTCCGCTGAGACGACTGCGGGAGCCCCGCCTCGGTCGGACAGATCCATAGCAGCAGAAGGGTGCCGCGATGCTGGATTTCCTCTGGCTGTTCGTCATTCTGCTCCTCCTCCTGCTCGTTCCGCTCGCCAAGATCTGGCTGTTCCATCTCCTGCGCCGGCCGCTTCCTCCCGCGCCGCAGCCGCCATCCGCCGCGTCGGCTTCTTCTGAACAGCATGGCGGCAGTCTGGCCTTTCGACGCCGGCTCGCGCTGCACCGGGCTCGGGTTTGGCTGAGCGACCGGCTTCTCTCGCTCGTGCCGCCACAGCGCCGGATGATCGGGCTTGCCGCGCGCCCGGCCCGCACGCCGCTCTTCGCGGTGCTGGTGTACCGGGACCACTTCATGCGGGATGAGACGGGCATGTACATCGCCCACACCGCCGGGCGAGACGAGCGCGCCGATCGTCGCGGCACGTTGCTCCTGCCCTATGGGATCGCGCGGCCCTTGGTGATCGCCGCCCTGGTGGTCGGGATGGCGCTCGGCCTGGCCGTCGCCGACGACCGCTGGCATATGGAATACCAAATCCTGACGGTCATCAGCTCGTGCCTTGTGGCGCTGGTGGCCGCGGCCGCGCCGGCATACTTGGTCTGCCTTTATCCCGCGCGGGCGCCGCTGGACGACATTCTTCACCGGGCGGCACGCAGTGAGAGGCCAATCCTGATGGAGGCCGCAGGTCGCCTCTCACACCCGCCCCAGGAGCACTCGCATCCGCATGAGGCGCGCGTGCCGCCCCGGGGAGCGTTGCGCGATTGCCGGCAGTGGCTCAGCGCAGCCTTGCAAGGTATCCGGCCCGTGACCCGGCGAGAAGCACGCATGCGCGCCATGGCGCTGCTGCATCGGGCAAACCTGCAGCATCTCCTCTTGGCGCTTGCGCTTGGGCGGGTTCTGGTTGGCCGCGAGAGCGAGCAACGTGCGCTTCTGCGTGGCGGTGCGACGGCGAACCTCCGCTTCGTCATGCTGTTCTACGGCCACATGATCGCGCTTTATGCGTTGATCATCTTCGTGTGCTTCGTCGTGGTCGCGCTGGGCGGTGGCGAGGCGGAGGGGGGCATGGGCATTGTGGGGCACCTTCACCCCTTGCGCGGCGAGGTGACGGAAGGCGCCCTGTTCGCCGCGCAGGCGAGGTCGCCCGAACGGGCGTCACCTCTGCATGTGGTCGCCCTGGCGTTGTTCTTCTGGTGGCTTCTGCTGGGCTGGTACTCCTACTCGAGCGTGGCCCCCGACCTTCAGAATCTGAGGGAGGATCTCGACGCCACTGCGAACCTGCTGCCCTCGAGCGTGGATCGCGGGACGCTGGATGACGCGCTGGGCCCGCTTCTGGCGCAAGCCGGAGGAAACTGGGTGGCCAATGTCGTCAGCGCGTCGAGTGTCATCCTGCTGATCGCGGCCCTCACGCTCATGCAGGTCCTGGGGCAAAGCTGATGAGCCGGCGCTGGCGGCCACCAGTGCGGCCCACGGCCCATCAAGGGCTTGGATGGCTGCGCCCGGGTGACGACGGCCAGGGCTGCGCGCCGCGCATCAATCATGGTCGCGTCGCTTTCCTCGCCCAGCGGGTCATCCACCTCCACCGGACGCTTCTTGCCGGTGCCGCGGTGGGCGAAGGTATTGAGCATGACAAGGCCCGGCAGCCCCCAGCGTTGCCGGACCCGTCAGATACAGTCAGCGGCCGTGGGGTCATCCACGTCGAGGTCGGCGGTGGGGGGCATGCCGGTGACCACGCCGAAGTCCGGCGCGCCGGTGGGCGGCCAGTCCCGGCGCCGCTCCAGCCACCAGCGCCAGCGGCTGAATTCGGAGAAGGCGGCCGTTTCGGCTACATGCGCCGCTTCCCAATTGGGCCACGCGGTCATGCGGGCGTGGTGGAATTGGCAGACGCTGGAGTTAGAGCATGATGCGCTGAGGCGGAATCGCCGAGCGGCCAGTCCCGGCGCCGCTCCAGCCACCAGCGCCAGCGGCTGAATTCGGAGAAGGCGGCCGTTTCGGCTACATGCGCCGCTTCCCAATTGGGCCACGCGGTCATGCGGGCGTGGTGGAATTGGCAGACGCTGGAGTTAGAGCATGATGCGCTGAGGCGGAATCGCCGAGCGGCCAGTCCCGGCGCCGCTCCAGCCACCAGCGCCAGCGGCTGAATTCGGAGAAGGCGGCCGTTTCGGCTACATGCGCCGCTTCCCAATTGGGCCACGCGGTCATGCGGGCGTGGTGGAATTGGCAGACGCTGGAGTTAGAGCATGATGCGCTGAGGCGGAATCGCCGAAACGCTGAATCATCCTCTCAGCAAAACCTAGAACGAGCGAAGTGAACGCAGCACGCTCTCGGTTCCACTGGCGCAAGCCGTGGGGGTTCAAATCCCTTTGCCCACACCACCGGGCGGCGCCCGTCAACGCATGAACGGAATCGCTCTCTATGCAGGCCATTCTGCTGCTGGGCTGGGGCCAGGGGCCGAACTCACGCCATGACACGGCGGAGCCGGGCCTCCAGCTCCGCCGGGCCGGCCGGGAGATGGGCGTCCGAAAGCCGCCCATGGCGTTCAGGGAAGACCTCGATGAGCGCCGTTGCGTCGAAGCCGACGGGCGACCATTCGCGGTCCAGGAAGCGGATCGCCGCCTCCCAATCCGTCGCGAGGTGGCGTTCCTGGCGCAGGACCAGCGCCTGATCCTGGCCGATGCCCGCATAGAAATCCCGGATCCGGTGGTCGAGCGGCGTTTCGGTCGTCAGGGGGATTCGCCCGCTCGCCCCGGCATGGATGTCGAAGGCGGCGCAGGGGCGGCCATAGGCCTCGGCCAGGACCAGCCCGTGCAGCCCGGTCGAGAGCAGGCGCCGGCAATCCAGCATTTCGTCCAGCTTGGCGCGCATGGAGCGCACATCCAGGGCGTGCAGGGGGGAAATGATCCGGACCGTGCCCGCGAGGCTGGGGGGAAGGTGGTAGCGCAGGAATTCGGCATTCGCCGGCGCCCCAGGATGCGGCGCGGCGACCTCGCTCTCATGCAGGATCACGCCCAGTTCGTGGCGGGGCGGGCCCGGCGGCGCCGGCCAGAGGCGGGGCAGCAGCCAGGCGGGGTCGCCGAAGGCGCGCGGCGGGCCGAAGCCGGCCTCGGCCAGCAACCGGGCCGAGAAGGGGCCGCGCAGAAGGTGCGGGACCAGGCGCGTGGCGAAATGGCGCGGAAATCCCCTCTGCGGCTCGAAGGGGTTGTTGCCGCCGGCGGCGCCGGTGCCCCAGAGGTCCACCGTGCCAAGCCGGAACTTCTGGGCGTTGGTGCCCGTCGCCGCCAGCCGGCGCCAGGGCGAGATCCGGGGGGCGCGCACGACCTCCCGCCCCGAGAAGGCGGCCACCAGGAGCGGGCCCAGCGAATCCCCGAAATTGCCGATACCCGGCGCCACCAGCGAAAAATCGAGGGGCAGGGGCCTCAAGGGGAAGGCAGCGGGATCAGGGGCGCATCCCGCTTCTGGTAGAGCGGGTGCTTCGGGCTGCCGTCACCGTTCACGCCGAAGCAGAGGGCCGTGACCCCCGCCTCGCGCAGCAGCCCCGCCAGGGCGGGCCCGCGCTTCAACAGGGGCTTGGGCGGCTGCCCCCAGGCGACGACGACCAGAGCCGCGCTCCGGGCATAGTGGAGGATGGTCGCGTCATTCTCCTCGCCCACCGGGTCCTCCACCTCCAGCAGGCGCTTCTTGTCGGTCGCGCGGTAGGCGAAGGCGTTCAGCATGACGAGGCCGGGCAGGCCCCAGCGGTACCGAGCGCGCCAGATGCAGCCGGCCACCGTCGGGTCATCCGCCTCGAGATCGGCGGTGGAGGGATTCATGCCGATCACAACGCCGAAGCCGGGCGTGCCGATGGGCGCGCCGTCCCAGCGCCGCTCCAGCCACCAGCGCCAGCGCCTGCACCCGGAAAAGGCGGCGGCGGAGACGATGTCGGAGGCGAGGCGCAGCCGCACCTTGCCGCCCGGATCATGGGGGATGGTCATGGGGCCAGTATTGGCGAGGGCGGCCGTTTCGGCTACATGCGCCGCTTCCCATTTGGCCACGCGGTCATGCGGGCGTGGTGGAATTGGCAGACACGCTGGATTTAGGTTCCAGTGGCGCAAGCCGTGGGGGTTCAAATCCCTCCGCCCGCACCACCTGGCCGCGCCCATCAACACACGAACGGAATCGCTCACTATGCAGGTCACTGAGGTTGCGAACGAAGGGCTCAAGCGGGCCTACACGGTGGTGGTTCCCGCGACGAGCATCGCCGCCCAGAAGGACAAGCGCCTGGCTGAGCTGGCCAAGGACATGAAGATGCCGGGCTTCCGCCCCGGCAAGGTGCCGCAGAAGGTGGTTCTCGCCCGCTACGGCCAGGCCGTGATGGGCGAGGTGCTGGAAGCCTCCGTCCAGGAAGCCACCAGCAAGGTGGTGACGGACAATAACCTCCGCCCCGCGCTGCAGCCCAAGATCGAGCTGGTGAACTTCGCCGATGGCGCCGACCTTGAATTCCGCATGGATGTGGAGGTCCTGCCCACCATCCCGATGCCGGATTTCGCCAGCATCAGCCTGACGCGCCTCAAGGCCGCCCCGGGCGATGAGGAAGTGGCCAAGGCGCTGGAGAGCATCAGCCGCCGCCAGGCCAGCCTGGAGGAGACGGAAGCCCGCGCCGCCGCCAAGGGCGAGGTGCTGGTTTGCGATTTCGTCGGCCGCATCGGCGGCGAGGAATTCCAGGGCGGCTCCGCCACCGACATGCCGATCGAAGTGGCCGGCCCCGGCTTCATCCCCGGCTTCACCGAGCAGCTGGAAGGCCTGGCCCCGGGCGAGGAGCGTGTGATCAAGGTGTCCTTCCCGGCCGAATACGGCTCGGCCGAGCTGGCCGGTAAGGATGCCGAGTTCACCGTCACCGCCAAGGCGCTGAAGACCTATTCCAAGCCCGCGCTGGATGACGAGCTGGCGAAGAAGCTCGGCCTCGAGAGCTTCGAGAAGCTGCGCGAGGTGATCCTGGAGAGCCTGCAGCGCGAATATGACAGCCAGAGCCGCATGGCCATCAAGCGCAAGCTGCTGGATGCCCTGGCCGAGCGCGCCAGCTTCGAAGTGCCCGAGGGCATGGTGGAGAACGAGTTCAAGCAGATCTGGGAGCGCGTCGAGGCCGACATGAAGGCCGGCCGCCTGGACGGCGAGGATGCCGGCAAGGACGAGGCCACGCTGAAGGCCGAGTACCGGGCCATCGCCGAGCGCCGCATCCGCCTCGGCCTGCTGCTCTCCGAGATCGGCACCACCAACAACATCACGGTGAGCCGCGAGGAGCTGGGTAACGCGATGCGCGCCGAGGTGCAGCGCTATCCGGGCCAGGAGAAGCAGGTCTTCGAGTTCTTCCAGAAGAACCCGCAGGCGCTGGAGAACCTCCGCAGCCCGATCTTCGAGGAGAAGGTCGTGGACTTCATGCTGGAACTGGCCAAGGTCGAGGACGAGACGGTGACGCCGGAGAAGCTGGCCGAGGCCGCCACGCAGGTCTGATCGGTGGGGGAGGGGGTTTTTACGCCCCCTCTTTCCTTGGGCGCGTCTCTGCCCACATGCTGTGCCTGACCAAGGGGCCGGGGCACGATTCGTCCGGCCTTAACCAGGCCGTGCCCATCCTGGGGCGGACCTCAGAAGATGGGAATGCAAGACGTGCGATATGTGGGGACCCAGGATCGCGATCCTGTTGAAATCTATAACAACTCCCTCGTCCCCATGGTGGTGGAGCAATCCAGCCGCGGCGAGCGCGCCTATGACATCTATTCGCGGATGCTCAAGGAGCGGATCATCTTCCTGACCGGCGCGGTCTATGATCAGGTGTCCTCGCTGATCTGCGCGCAGCTCCTGTTTCTGGAGAGCGAAAACCCGAACAAGGAAATTTCGTTCTACATCAACAGCCCGGGCGGCGTGGTGAGCGCCGGGCTCGCGATCTACGACACGATGCAGTTCATCCGCAGCCCGGTCAGCACGGTCTGCCTCGGCATGGCGGCCTCCATGGGCTCGCTGCTGCTGACGGCCGGCGCCAAGGGCAAGCGCTTCGCGCTGCCGAATGCCCGGGTGATGGTTCACCAGCCGTCCGGCGGCGCCCAGGGCCAGGCGACGGATATCGAGATCCAGGCGCGCGAGATCCTGGAACTGCGCAAGCGCCTGAACCAGATCTACGTCACCCACACGGGCCAGCCGGTCGAGGCGATCGAGGCCAAGCTGGAGCGCGACAGCTACATGTCCGCCGAGGAGGCCCGCGACTGGGGCCTGATCGACCAGGTGGTGGACAAGCGCCCCCCCGCGGCGGAAGTGCCGAAAAGCTGAGCCTTGAGCGAGGCTTAGGGATTTATGGAGCAGGATGAGCCGGCAGGGGCGGCAAAGCTTCCCTTGCAGGCCCCCGGGAGGGTAGATTCCCGGGTCACGAGTTTGAAACGCGGCCGTGGGGCGGACAGCCGGGTCCCGTCCCGCCGCGAGGAGTGCGCATGAGCAAGTCTGGCGACAGCAAGAACACCCTTTACTGCTCCTTCTGCGGCAAGTCGCAGCACGAGGTGCGCAAGCTCATCGCGGGCCCGACCGTCTTCATCTGCGATGAATGCGTCGAACTCTGCATGGATATCATCCGTGAAGAGCACAAGACCCACATGGTGAAGACGCGCGATGGCGTGCCGACGCCGAAGGAAATCTGCAAGGTCCTCGACGACTATGTGATCGGCCAGGAACACGCGAAGAAGGTGCTCGCGGTCGCGGTGCACAACCACTACAAGCGCCTCGCCGCGGTGGCCAAGAACAACGACGTCGAGATCGCCAAGTCCAACATCATGCTGATCGGCCCCACCGGCTCGGGCAAGACGCTGCTGGCGCAGACGCTCGCCCGCATCCTGGACGTGCCCTTCACCATGGCGGATGCGACGACGCTGACCGAGGCCGGCTATGTCGGCGAGGATGTGGAGAACATCATCCTCAAGCTGCTGCAGGCGGCCGACTACAATGTCGAGCGCGCGCAGCGCGGCATCGTCTATATCGACGAGGTCGACAAGATCAGCCGCAAGTCGGACAACCCCTCCATCACGCGGGACGTTTCGGGCGAGGGCGTGCAGCAGGCGCTGCTGAAGATCATGGAGGGCACCGTGGCCTCCGTGCCGCCGCAGGGCGGGCGCAAGCATCCGCAGCAGGAATTCCTGCAGGTGGACACGACCAACATCCTCTTCATTTGCGGCGGCGCCTTCGCCGGGCTGGAGCGGATCATCGGCGCGCGCGGCAAGGGCTCGGGCATCGGCTATGGCGCCGAGGTGCGCAGCCCCGAGGATCGCCGCATGGGGGCCGTGCTGCGCGAGGTGGAGCCCGAGGACCTGCTGAAGTTCGGCCTGATCCCGGAATTCATCGGCCGCCTGCCGGTGGTCGCGACGCTCGAGGACCTCGACGAGAAGGCGCTCATCGAGATCCTGACGCGCCCGAAGAACGCGCTGCTCAAGCAGTACCAGCGGCTCTTCGAGATGGAGGGCGCCAAGCTCACCTTCACCGAGGACGCGCTCCGGTCGGTCGCCACGCGGGCGATCCAGCGCAAGACCGGCGCTCGCGGCCTGCGCTCCATCATGGAGCAGATCCTGCTTACCACCATGTTCGAGCTGCCGGGCCTCGCCGACGTCGAGGAGGTGGTGGTGAACCGCGAGGTGGCGGAGATCCGTGCCCAGCCGCTCTTCATCTACGGCGAGAAGCCCGCCGAACAGACCTCCGCCTGAGCCGGCGGGGGTCAGGAGGGGCGGCTTGTCTGCCGCCCTTTCATGACCAGATAAGGTCACTAACCCGTGGCTCCGGGTGGGCGTGCCGAATTCGGGCGCCCGCCCCGCCGACTGTCCCAGTGAGGTCCTCATGACGGAAACCATTCGCGGCGACCTGCTTCCCGTGCTGCCCCTGCGGGATATCGTCGTCTTCCCGCATATGATCGTGCCGCTCTTCGTCGGCCGCGAGAAATCCGTGCGCGCGCTCGAAGCCGTGATGCGCGAGGACAAGCAGATCCTGCTCGTCGCCCAGAAGAACGCCCTGCAGGATGATCCTGGCGCCAAGGACCTGTTCGAGACCGGCACCGTCTCCACCGTGCTGCAGCTGCTGAAGCTGCCCGACGGCACGGTGAAGGTGCTGGTCGAAGGCGGGCGCCGCGCCAAGATCGTGGGCTTCAAGGAGACCGAGAACTACTTCGAGGCCTTCACCGAGCCGATGGCCGAAGCCGCTTCGGACAAGCGCGAGGTCGAGGCGCTGATGCGCACCGTGGTCTCGCAGTTCGAGAGCTACATCAAGCTCAACAAGAAGATCGCGCCCGAGGTGCTGGTCTCGATCAACCAGATCGATGATGCCGGCAAGCTCGCGGACACGGTGGCGAGCCACCTCTCCATCAAGATCCCCGAGAAGCAGGAGCTGCTCGAGATCGCCTCCGTCGCCGCGCGTCTGGAGCGTGTCTTCTCGCACATGGAAGGCGAGATGAGCGTGCTCCAGGTGGAGAAGCGCATCCGCAGCCGCGTGAAGCGGCAGATGGAGAAGACGCAGCGCGAATACTACCTGAACGAGCAGATGCGCGCGATCCAGAAGGAGCTGGGCGAGGGCGAGGACGGCAAGGACGAATCGGCGGAGATCGAGGCCAAGATCAAGGCCACGAAGCTCAGCAAGGAAGCGCATGACAAGGCGATGGCGGAGCTGAAGAAGCTGCGCACCATGTCGCCCATGTCGGCCGAGGCGACCGTCGTCCGCAACTACCTCGACTGGATCCTCAGCATCCCCTGGAAGAAGCGCAGCGTCATCCGCCGCGATATCACCGCGGCCGAGAAGGTGCTCGACGCCGACCATTACGGCCTGGAGAAGGTGAAGGAGCGGATCATCGAGTATCTGGCTGTGCAGGCGCGCAGCAAGAAGATCCGCGGCCCCATCCTCTGCCTCGTCGGCCCGCCCGGCGTGGGCAAAACCTCGCTCGGCAAATCCATCGCCAAGGCCACGGGGCGCAACTTCGTGCGGATGTCGCTGGGCGGCGTGCGGGACGAGGCGGAAGTGCGTGGCCACCGGCGGACCTATATCGGCTCCATGCCGGGCAAGGTCATCCAGGGCATGAAGAAGGCGAAGACGAGCAACCCGCTCTTCCTGCTGGATGAGATCGACAAGCTCGGCGCCGATTGGCGGGGCGACCCCTCCAGCGCGCTGCTGGAAGTGCTGGACCCCGAGCAGAACGCCACCTTCGCCGACCACTACCTGGAGGTGGATTACGACCTGAGCGACGTGATGTTCGTCACGACCGCCAATTCGCTCCGCATGCCCCAGCCGCTGCTGGACCGCATGGAGATCATCCGCATCCCCGGCTACACCGAGGATGAGAAGGTGCAGATCTCCAAGCGGCACCTCCTGCCCAAGGTGACCGAGGCGAATGGCCTGAAGTCCGCCGAATGGTCGCTCTCGGACGAGGCGCTGCTCGATCTCGTGCGCTACTACACGCGCGAGGCGGGCGTGCGGAACCTGGAGCGCGAGCTGGGCGGCCTGGCGCGCAAGGCGGTGAAGGAGATCGTCACCGGCAAGGCGAAGAAGGTCGCGATCAACCGCAAGAACCTCGAGAAATACGCGGGCGTGAAGAAGTTCCGCTATGGCGAGGCCGAGAGCGAGGACATGGTGGGCGTCGTCACCGGCCTCGCCTGGACGGAGGTGGGGGGCGACATCCTCTCCATCGAGAGCGTGGTGGTGCCCGGCAAGGGCAACATCAAGCCGACCGGCCAGCTCGGCGACGTGATGAAGGAATCGGTCAGCGCGGCGCTTTCCTATGTGCGCTCGCGTTCGATCAGCTTCGGCATCAAGCCCACGCTGTTCGAGAAGCGCGACATCCACGTCCACGTGCCGGAAGGCGCGACGCCCAAGGATGGCCCGAGCGCGGGTGTGGCGATGGCGACCTCCATCATCTCCGTCCTTACCGGCATTCCGGTGCGGCGTGAGGTGGCGATGACGGGCGAGATCACGCTGCGCGGCCGCGTGCTGCCGATCGGCGGCCTGAAGGAGAAGCTGCTGGCGGCCCTGCGTGCCGGCATCACCACGGTCTTCATCCCGAAGGAGAATGAGAAGGACCTGGCCGACATCCCGGACAGCGTGAAGAAGGCGCTGAAGATCATCGCCGTCAGCCATGCCGATGAGGTGATCAACCAGGCCCTGGTGCGCGCGCCCGATCCGATCACCTGGGTGGAGCCGGAGGAGGCGGCGGTGCCTACCGTCGAATCGGGGGCTGTTGTCCGGCCGCACTGACCGGCCCGGAAATCCATGCCGGCAAGGGCGCCCCCGCGGGCGCCCTTTTCGTTTTCGCCACGTCGCTCAAGGGTTTGCCGAAGCTATCCCCAAAAAACCCAGGCAAACCGCCGCGAATCGGAGGGGTGGCTGATTGACGTGGCGGAAAACCGCCGCTTACTGTCCCTTCCAGGCCAGTGTGGAGAATCGGTCTTCACGTGCGTAGGCCGTTCAGCAAGGGGACCGTCCCATGAACAAGCAGGATCTCGTGGCCGTCGTTGCCGAGTCGGGTGAACTGTCCAAGGCGAAGGCCGGCGACGTTCTCGACTCCGTCTTCGAGGCGATCACCAAGGCGCTGAAGAAGAAGCAGGAAGTCCGCCTCGTCGGCTTCGGCACCTTCAGCACCAGCAAGCGCAAGGCCGGCAAGGGCCGCAACCCGCGCACGGGCGAGGAGATCAAGATTCCCGCCTCGACGACGGTTCGCTTCAAGGCCGGCAAGAACCTGAAGGACGCCGTGAACTGAGCTGACGCCAGTTCGGTCTTGCAGGGCCGGCCCGCCATGCGCGGGCCGGCCCTTTTTCTTGCGCGGCGTGTCATGGCATGATGCGCCTGTGGGGCGCTTAGCTCAGAGGTAGAGCGCCTGCTTTACACGCAGGATGTCGGCGGTTCGACCCCGTCAGCGCCCACCACTTTTCCTTCCGGGGTTGGTTGACAGCCACCCGGGCGGGGCCTAAACGCCCCTACGTCTGCTGCGGGTGTAGCTCAGTCGGTTAGAGCGCCGGCCTGTCACGCCGGAGGTCGCGGGTTCGAGCCCCGTCACTCGCGCCAGACCGCACCCCTTCCTGACATTGCAAATCCGAACCGATCGCGCGGCGCAACTGCTTGTGCTGACGCGGGTTTAACTCGTCCCCCCTATGGCGGAGCGGGCCCGCCTTGCTGTATGGTGCGCCGCGTCAGAGGCGCAGTCCCGCTCCCCTGGCCCATCGCTCATCCGCCGTGGCAAAGCGGCCAGGAATGGGCGAGGCAAAAGAGTCGCCGAGGCAAAGATGACGCAGCCGTTGCTCGCCGAGTATTTCCCTATCCTCGTCTTCCTGGGGATCGCGGGAGGCATCGCCCTCGCCATGGTGGGCGGCAGCCTGCTGGTCGCGCGGCAGAAGCCCAATGCCGAGAAGCTCTCGGCCTATGAGTGCGGCTTCGCCCCCTTCGACGATACGCGCCGGCGCTTTGACGTGCGTTTCTACCTGGTCGCCATCCTCTTCATCATCTTCGACCTCGAGGTGGCCTTCCTCTTCCCCTGGGCGGTGACGCTGGGCGAGATCGGCTGGCTTGGCTTTTTCTCGATGATGGGCTTCCTCGGCGTGCTGACGGTCGGCTTCATCTATGAGTGGCGCAAGGGCGCCCTGGATTGGGAATAGGGCCATGAACGAGATCGCCTGGAACCCCGCCGGCGCGCCCCAGGATGCGGTGATCCGCGCCGTGACCGGAGAAATCGAGGAAAAGGGCTTCGTCGTCGCCAACCTCGACAAGGTGGTGAACTGGGCCCGGACCGGCTCGCTCTGGCCGATGACCTTCGGCCTCGCCTGCTGCGCCGTCCCGATGATCCACGCCTATATGGCCCGCTACGACCTCGACCGCTTCGGGATCATTCCGCGCGGCTCGCCGCGGCAGAGTGACGTGATGATCGTGGCCGGCACGCTGACCAACAAAATGGCCCCCGCGCTGCGCAAGGTCTACGACCAGATGAGCGAGCCACGCTGGGTGATCTCCATGGGCTCCTGCGCCAATGGCGGCGGCTACTACCACTACAGCTACTCGGTGGTGCGCGGCTGCGACCGCATCGTGCCGGTGGACATCTACGTCCCCGGCTGCCCGCCGACGGCCGAGGCGCTGGTTTACGGAATCCTCCAGTTGCAGAAGAAGATCCGCCGCACGGGGACCATCCTCCGTGGTTGACGCGCTCGAGAACGACATCCGCGGCCTGATCGCCGACCGCCTGCCCGTGGCCTTCACGCGCGAGCGCGGCGGCGCCGAGCTTGTGCTGCATGTGGCGCGCGATGCGCTGCTGCCGTTGATGACACTGCTGCGCGATGCACCATCGCTCGATTTCGCGCAGCTCATGGATGTCTGCGGCGTGGACTGGCCCGAGCGGCCGGAGCGATTCGAGGTGGTGTACAATCTCCTCTCGCTGACCCGGAACGAGCGCCTGCGCGTCATCACCACGACGGATGCCGAGCAGCCGGTGCCGAGCGTGGCCTCCATCTGGCCCACCGCCACCTGGTTCGAGCGCGAGACCTGGGACATGTACGGCGTGGTCTTCGCGGGCCTTGCCGATCTTCGCCGCCTGCTGACGGATTACGGCTTCGAGGGCCACCCGCTCCGCAAGGACTTCCCGCTCACCGGCTTCGTCGAGATGCGCTACGACGCCGAGGCCGGCCGCGTGGTGCAGGAGCCGGTGAAGCTCGTGCAGGACTTCCGCAATTTCGACTTCCTCAGCCCCTGGGAGGCGATGACCACGCTCCCGGGCGACGAGAAGGTGCATCTGAACCGCATCGCGCGCCCCGAGGATGAGAAGGGGGACAAGGCATGAGCGACCTCAGCCCTATCGGCGAAGTGCCGGCGAACGAGACCGAGCGCCGCATCGTCGAGATGGACAGCCACACCATCAATTTCGGCCCGCAGCACCCGGCGGCGCATGGCGTGCTGCGCCTCATCCTCGAGATGAAGGGCGAGGTGGTGGAGCGCGCCGATCCGCATATCGGGCTGCTGCACCGCGGCACCGAGAAGCTGATCGAGTACAAGACCTACCTCCAGGCGCTGCCCTATTTCGACCGGCTCGACTATGTCAGCCCGATGTGCATGGAGCACAGCTTCGCTCTGGCCACCGAGCGGCTGCTGGGCATCACGCAGGACGTGCCGGAGCGTGCGCAGTATATCCGCGTGCTCTTCGCCGAGATCACGCGCATCGCGAACCACCTGCTGAATGTCACGACCTACGCGCTGGATTGCGGCGCCATCACACCGGCGCTCTGGGGCTTCGAGCAGCGCGAGCACCTGCTCGAGATGTACGAGATGACCTCGGGTAGCCATTACCACGCCAATTACTTCCGGCCTGGCGGTGTCGCGAAGGACATCCCCGCCGCGCTGCCCGACAAGATCGAGCGCTGGATGGCGCAGTTCCCGGCCTTCCTGGATGAGTTGGAAGGGCTGCTGACGAACAACCGCATCTTCAAGCAGCGCACCGTGGATATCGGCGTGATGACGGCCGAGCAGGCGATGGAATGGGGCTTCTCCGGCCCCTGCCTGCGCGCCTCTGGCGTCGCCTGGGATCTGCGAAAGTCGCAGCCCTATGACGTCTATGACCGGATGGAGTTCGACGTGCCGGTCGGCCGCAATGGCGACTGCTATGACCGCTACCTGCTGCGCATGCAGGAGATGCGGCAGTCGCTGCGCATCATCCGCCAGTGCCTGGACCAGATGAAGCCCGGCCCCATCAAGGTGCTGGACAACAAGATCGTCCCGCCCACGCGAGGGCAGATGAAGCGCTCGATGGAAGCGCTCATCCACCACTTCAAGCTCTACACCGAGGGATATCACGTGCCTGCCGGCAGCACGTACACGGTGACCGAGGCGCCCAAGGGCGAGTTCGGCGTGTATCTGGTCGCCGACGGCACCAACAAGCCGTATCGCTGCAAGATCCGCGCACCTGGCTACGCGCATCTCCAGGCGATGGAGACGCTCAGCAAGGGTCACATGCTGGCCGATGCGGTGGCCATCATCGGCAGCCTCGACATCGTCTTCGGCGAGATCGACCGGTGAGCGACAACGCCCTGATCAGCTTCATCGGCTTCTATGTGCCGGCGCTGGTCGCGGGCGTGCTGTTCCGTTGGCTGAAGCCCGCCTGGGGCTGGACGCCGCTTTGGCTGGCGGTGATCCTCACCGCGGCCGTTTTCTTCGTGCAGAAGCTGTAAGCCCCATGAGCGAGCCGACCTCCTTCGAATTCGACGCCGAGAGCGAAGCGCAGATCGCGAAGATCCTGCCGCGCTATCCGGCCGGCAAGCAGGCCAGCGCGGTGATGCCGCTGCTTTACGTCGCGCAGAAGCAGATGGGCCGGCAGACCGGCTCCGCCTGGGTGCCGCGCATCGCCATGGACGTGATCGCCGAGCGGCTCGGCATGGCGCCGATGCGCGTCTACGAGGTCGCGACCTTCTACTTCATGTACAACACCAAGCCGATCGGGCGCTTCCACCTGCAGGTCTGCGGCACCACGCCCTGCTGGCTGCGCGGCTCGGATGATGTGCTGCGCGCCTGCAAGGATGCGGGCGCGCTGAAGGGCTATGGCGATACCAGCGCCGACGGCAATTTCACGCTGACGGAAGTCGAATGCCTGGGCGGTTGCGTGAACGCGCCGATCCTGCAGGTGGATGACGACTACTACGAGGACATGGACTACGACAGCACGGTGAGGCTGATCGAGGCGCTGAAGCGCGGCGAGCGGCCGAAGCCCGGCTCGATGATCGGCCGCCAGACGAGCGCGCCCGTTGGCGGCCCGCAGGTGCTGAACGGGGCGGAGGACTGAACCATGGCGCTCTCCGACAAGGATCGCATCTTCACCAACCTTTATGGAACGCAGCCCTGGAACCTCCAGGCCGCGCGCATGCGTGGCGATTGGGATGGCACGAAGGATCTGCTCTCGAAAGGGCGCGATGCGCTGATCGAGGAGGTGAAGAATTCCGGCCTGCGCGGCCGCGGTGGTGCCGGCTTTCCGACCGGCATGAAGTGGTCCTTCATGCCCAAGGCGCCGGTCGAGGGCCGGCCCTCCTATCTCGTCGTGAATGGCGACGAGAGCGAGCCTGGCACCTGCAAGGACCGCGACATCATCCGTCATGATCCGCACAAGCTGGTCGAGGGCTGCCTGATCGCGGGCTTCGCGATGGGCGCGGTCGCTGCCTACATCTATGTGCGCGGCGAGTACTACAACGAGATCCAGGTGCTGCAGGCCGCGATCGACGAGGCCTATGATGCCGGGCTGATCGGCAGGAACGCCTGCGGCTCGGGCTATGATTTCGACGTCTTCGTGCATCGCGGCGCCGGCGCCTATATATGCGGCGAGGAGACGGCGCTGATCGAGAGCCTGGAGGGCAAGAAGGGCATGCCGCGGCTGAAGCCGCCATTCCCCGCCGCCGTCGGCCTCTATGGTTGCCCGACCACGGTGAACAATGTCGAGACCATCGCGGTGGTTCCGACCATCCTGCGGCGCGGCGCCTCCTGGTTCTCGAGCTTCGGCCGGCCCAAGAATTCGGGCACCAAGATCTTCTGCCTGCAAGGTCATGTGAACAAGCCGTGCAACGTGGAAGCCGAGATGAGCATCCCGCTGCGCGAGCTGATCGACCGCTATGCCGGCGGCGTGCGCGGCGGCTGGGACAATCTTCTGGCGGTGATCCCCGGCGGCTCCTCCACGCCGATGATTCCCAAGGCGGTCTGCGACGACGTGCTGATGGATTTCGATGCGCTGCGCGAGCACAAGACCGGCCTGGGCACGGCAGGCGTGATCGTGATGGACAAGTCCACCGATCTCATCAAGGCGATCCAGCGTCTCAGTGCCTTCTACAAGCATGAGAGCTGCGGCCAGTGTACGCCCTGCCGCGAGGGCATGGGCTGGGTGAACCGCGTGATGCTGCGCATGGTGGAAGGCCGCGCCGAGATCGAGGAGATCGACGTGCTGGAGCAGGTGACGCGGCAGATTGAGGGCCACACCATCTGCGCGCTGGCCGATGGCGGCGTCTGGCCGGTACAGGGCCTGATCCGCCACTTCCGCCCGATGATGGAAGAGCGCATCGCCGCCTACAAGGCGCGCAACAACCTGCCCATGGCGGCGGAGTAAGCAGCATGGCCAAGGTCACCATTGACGGCATCGAGGTCGAGGTCCCCAACGGGTCCTCCGTGCTGCAGGCCTGCGAGGCCGCGGGCAAGGAAATCCCGCGCTTCTGCTATCATGAGCGCCTCTCGGTCGCCGGCAATTGCCGCATGTGCCTGGTGGAAGTGGAGAAGGCGCCGAAGCCCGTCGCCTCCTGCGCCTACCCCGTCATGGACGGCATGAAGGTCTTCACCGACACGCCGGTGGTGCGCAATGCGCGGCGCGGCGTGATGGAATTCCTGCTGATCAACCATCCGCTCGATTGCCCGATCTGCGACCAGGGCGGCGAATGCGACCTGCAGGACCAGGCCATGTCCTACGGCAAGGATGGCAGCCGGTATCACGAGCAGAAGCGTTCGGTGAAGGACAAGTATGTCGGCCCGCTGATCAAGACGGTGATGAACCGCTGCATCCATTGCACGCGCTGCATCCGCTTCGCCGCCGAAGTGGCCGGCGTGCCGGAAATGGGTGCGACGGGCCGTGGCGAGAACATGGAAGTCGGCACCTATGTCGAGAAGGCGCTCTCGAGCGAACTCTCCGGCAACCTGATCGACCTCTGCCCGGTCGGCGCGCTGACCAGCCGGCCCTATGCCTTCGTCTCCCGGCCCTGGGAGCTCTCGAAGACGGACAGCGTGGATGTGCTGGACGCCACGGGGGCTGCCATCCGCGTGGATGTGCGCGGCGGCGAGGTGCTGCGCATGCTGCCCCGTGTGAATGACGACGTGAACGAGGAATGGCTGGGCGACCGCTCGCGCTTCTCCTTCGATGGGCTCAAGCGCAAGCGGCTGGACCGCCCCTGGGTGCGGCGCGATGGCCAGCTCAAGCCGGCGTCCTGGGCCGAGGCCTTCGGCGCCATCGTGCAGAATGTCCGCGGCCAGCGCATCGGTGCCATCGCGGGCGACACGATGGATGCGGAGAGCCTCTTTGCGCTGAAGGCGATGCTGAACGCCATGGGCAGCAAGCACCTGGATGCGCGGCAGGACGGCGCTAAGCTCGATGCCTCACGCCCTGACTACTACCTGTTCAATTCCAGCATCGCCGGGATCGAGGAGGCGGACGCCATCCTCCTCATCGGCAGCAATCCGCGCGTCGAGGCGCCGGTGATCAATGCGCGCATCCGCAAGCGCTGGGTCGCGGGCGGCATGCGCGTGGGCGTGATCGGCGAGGCGGTGGACCTGACCTACCCTGCCACGCATCTGGGCCAAGGCCCCGCCGATTTCGCGGCGGGTGCGGAGTTCCTGAAGGGTGCGGCCAAGCCCATGGTCATCCTGGGCCGTGGCGCTCTGGCGCGGGAGGATGGCGCGGCCGTGCTCTCCTCCGCCTGGGAACTCGCCAAGGGCGCGGAGGCGCTGCGCGAGGATTGGCATGGCTTCAACCTGCTGCACCAGTTCGGCGGCCAGGTGGCGGCGCTCGACCTCGGCTTCGTGCCGGGTGTGGGCGGCCTCGACATGGCGGGCATGCTGGCGGGCGGTGTGGATGCGCTCTGGCTGCTGGGCGCGGATGGCTTCGACGTTGCGCGCATCAAGCCCGGCACCTTCGTGGTCTACCAGGGCCATCATGGCGAGGCCGCGGCCGCGCGCGCCGATGTGATCCTGCCTGGTGCGGCCTATACCGAGAAGGATGGCACCTACGTCAACACCGAAGGCCGCGTGCAACGGGGCCGCATGGCCGTGCTGCCGCCGGGCGAGGCGCGGGAGGATTGGCGCATCATCCGCGCCGCCTCGCAATTCCTCGGCGTGACGCTGCCCTTCGACACGCTGGAGGCGCTGCGCGCCGAGATGGCCGCCGCGCATCCGGTGTTCGCGCGGCTCGACCAGGCGCCGCTGCCGGGCTGCACCGATGATACCGGCCCGGAAGCCACGGGCGGGCTGAGCGCCGCACCCTTCGGCCTGCCGATCCGTAACTACTGGCAGGTGGACCCCATCACGCGGGCCAGCTCCACCATGGCGGAATGCGCGGCCACCTATCTGCGCCCGGCGCTGGCGGCGGAGTGAGCGCATGACGGATTTCCTCAACTCCCCGATCGGCGTGCTGGCGCTCACGGTGGCGCAGGCGCTGGCGCTGCTGGTGCCGATCCTGGTCGCCGTCGCCTACCTCACCTGGGCCGAGCGCAAGGTGCTGGGTGCCATGCAGATGCGGCGCGGCCCCAACGTGGTCGGCCCCTTCGGCCTGCTGCAGCCCTTCGCCGACGCGCTGAAGATGCTGATGAAGGAAACCATCATTCCTTCCGGCGCCTCGCGCGGGCTCTTCATCCTGGCGCCGATGCTCACCTTCATCCTGGCCATGATGGCCTGGGCGGTGATTCCTGTGAATGACGGCTGGGCGATCGCCGACATCAATGTCGGCATCCTCTATCTCTTCGCCATCTCCTCGCTGGGCGTCTACGGCATCATCATCGCGGGCTGGGCGTCCAACTCGAAATACGCCTTCCTGGGCGCGCTGCGTTCGGCGGCGCAGATGGTCTCCTACGAAGTCTCGATGGGCTTCGTGATCGTGACCGTGCTGCTCTGCGTGGGCTCGCTGAACCTGACGGAGATCGTGCGCGCGCAGGAGAACCTTTGGTTCGCCATCCCGCTGTTTCCGATGTTCGTCATCTTCTTCATCAGCACGCTGGCCGAGACCAACCGCGCCCCCTTCGACCTGCCCGAGGGCGAGAGTGAGCTGGTGGCCGGCTTCTTCGTCGAATACAGCTCGATGAGTTTCGCGCTGTTCTTCCTTGGCGAATACGCGAACATGATCCTGATGTCCGCGCTGACCACCATCCTCTTCCTCGGAGGCTGGTATCCGCCGCTCGACATCGCGCCGCTGAACTGGATCCCGGGCCCGGTGTGGTTCGCGCTGAAGGTGGCGGCACTGCTCTTCGTCTTCATATGGGTGCGCGCGACCTTCCCGCGCTATCGCTATGACCAGCTGATGCGCCTGGGCTGGAAGGTCTTCCTGCCCTTCAGCCTGGTCTGGCTGGTGCTGACCGCGGCCTTCCTCAAGCTCACAGGGTTGCTCCCCGCATGACCGGTCTCGACCGCTTCGCGCGCTCCTTCCTGCTGGCCGAGCTGGTCTCGGGCATGGCGCAGACCCTGCGCCAGTTCTTCAGCCGCAAGGTGACGCTGAACTACCCCTACGAGAAGACGCCGCTCTCGCCGCGCTTCAAGGGCGAGCACGCGCTGCGCCGCTACCCGAATGGCGAGGAACGCTGCATCGCCTGCAAACTCTGCGAGGCGGTCTGCCCCGCCCAGGCCATCACGATCGAGGCCGAACCGCGCGAGGACGGCTCCCGCCGCACCACGCGCTACGACATCGACATGACGAAGTGCATCTATTGCGGCATGTGCGAGGAAGCCTGCCCGGTGGACGCCATCGTCGAGGGGCCGAACGCGGAATTCGCGACCGAAACCCGCGAGGAGCTGATGTACGACAAGGATCGCCTGCTCGCGAATGGCGACCGGTGGGAGAGCGTTCTCGCCAAGCGCCTCGAACTGGATGCACCCTACCGATGATCGCCGGCCTCGCCTTCTACCTCTTCGCCTTCATCCTCATCGCCTCCGCGGTGATGGTGGTGACGTCGCGCAACCCCGTCTATTCGGTGCTCTACCTCATCCTCGCCTTCTTCAACGCGGCGGCGCTCTTCCTGATCGCGGGCGCGGAGTTCCTGGCGATGATCCTGGTCATCGTCTATGTCGGTGCGGTCGCGGTCCTGTTCCTCTTCGTCGTGATGATGCTCGACATCGACTTCGCGCAGATGCGCGAGGGCTTCCAGCGCTACCTCCCTGTGGGCGCGGTGATCGGCGGCATTCTTTTCCTCGAACTTCTGCTGGTGCTGGGCGCATGGCGCTTCGCGGCCGATGTGGGTGACCTGCGGCTCTCGCCGACGCCGGCGGGTGTGTCCAATACCGAGGCGCTGGGGCGCGTCATCTACACGGACTACATCTACCTCTTCCAGGCTTCCGGCCTGATCCTGCTGGTCGCCATGATCGGCGCCATCGTGCTGACGCTGCGCGACAAGCCGACGGCCCGCCGCCAGAACATCGCCGAGCAGATCGCCCGCTCCTCCGAGGTGGTCATGGCGCAGCCGGCCGTCGGTGCCGGCATCAACCGCGCGGAAATCCTCCGACCGTTACCGCCGCCCGTCGCGGAAAAGCCGAAGCCCGTGGCGCATGAAGGGGGGCACCACTGATGCTGGCCATCGGCCTGGCCCACTACCTCACGGTGGGCGCCATTCTCTTCGTGCTGGGCGTGCTCGGCATCTTCATGAACCGCAAGAACGTCATCGTCATCCTGATGAGCGTGGAGCTCATCCTGCTCGCGGTGAATTTGAACTTCGTGGCCTTCTCGGCTCGGCTCGATGATCTCACGGGCCAGGTCTTCGCCATGTTCATCCTGACCGTTGCCGCCGCCGAGGCGGCGATCGGGCTTGCCATTGTCGTCATCTACTTCCGAAACCGGGGCAGCATCGAGGTCGATGACGTCTCGGCCCTGAAAGGCTGACCCGATGTTCGTCGGAGCCATCTTCTTCCCCCTGCTGGGCGCCTGCATCAGCGGCTTCTTCGGCCGCTGGATCGGCGACCGTGCGGCCATGTGGTCCACCGTGGTCTGCATGGCGCTGGCCGCCATCTGCGGCAGCATGGCCTTCTTCCAGGTGGCCCTCGGCGGCACGCCCGCCACCGTCACCCTCTTCACCTGGATGGATGTGGGCGAGCTCGAATTCGCCTGGGCGCTGCGCTACGACACGCTGAGCGCGATCATGGTCGGCATGGTGACGCTGATCTCCACGCTGATCCATCTCTACTCCGTGGGCTACATGTCGCATGACGCGACGCCGAGCCGCTTCTTCGCCTATCTCAGCCTCTTCACCTTCATGATGCTGATGCTGGTGACGGCGGACAATCTGGTGCAGCTCTTCTTCGGCTGGGAGGGTGTCGGCCTCGCGAGCTACCTGCTCATCGGCTACTGGTACGAGAAGGAGAGTGCGAACGCCGCCGCGATGAAGGCCTTCATCGTGAACCGCGTGGGCGACGTCTTCTTCATGCTCGGCATGGCGCTGACCTTCTTGGTCTTCGGCAGCCTCGAGTTCAACACGATCTTCGCCGCCGCCGCTTCCAAGGTGGATGAGACCTTCCTCGGCCTGCCGGCGCTGGAACTGATCGGCGTGCTGCTCTTCCTCGGCGCCTGCGGGAAGTCTGCGCAGCTCGGCCTGCACACATGGCTGCCGGACGCGATGGAGGGCCCCACGCCCGTCTCCGCGCTGATCCATGCAGCGACCATGGTGACCGCTGGCGTCTTCCTGATCTGCCGCATGTCCCCGGTGATGGAATACGCGCCGGTGGCGCTCGCCATCGTCACCGTGGTGGGCGCGTCCACCGCGCTGTTCGCCGCGACGATCGGCTGCGTGCAGAACGACATCAAGCGCATCATCGCCTACTCCACCTGCTCGCAGCTCGGCTACATGTTCTTCGCCGCCGGCGTGGGCCTCTACCAGGCGGCGATGTTTCACCTCTTCACCCATGCCTTCTTCAAGGCGTTGCTCTTCCTGGGCGCGGGTTCGGTCATCCATGCGATGTCGGATGAGCAGGACATCCGGAAGATGGGCGGCATCTGGAAGAAGATCCCGGTCACCTACCTGGTGATGTGGATCGGCTCGCTTGCGCTGGCCGGCATTCCGATCTTCGCGGGTTACTACTCGAAGGACGCGATCCTGGAGGGCGCGGTGGCCGCCGGTTCCGTTGTGGGTTCCTACGCCTTCGCCTGCGGCGTCCTCGCGGCCTTCCTCACCGCCTTCTACTCCTGGCGCCTCCTCATCCTGACCTTCCACGGCAAGCCGCGGGCGGATCACCACACCATGGAGCATGTGCATGAGAGCCCGCTCGTCATGCTCATCCCGCTGCTGGTGCTCTCGGCGGGTGCCATCACCACGGGCTTCGTCTTCGCGCCCTACTTCATCGGCGACCATGCGACGGCCTTCTGGAACGGCGCGATCTTCAACCTGCCGGCCAAGCACATGATGGAGGCGCTGCACCACGCGCCGCATTGGGTGCCGACGCTCGCGAAGGCGGTGGCCATCAGCGGCATCGCGCTCGCCGTGGTCGTCTACGGCTTCATGCCCCAGCTTCCGGGCCGCGTGGCTGCCATGGCCCCGCGCGCCTATCAGTTCCTGCTGAACAAGTGGTACTTCGACGAGCTGTATGACCGCATCTTCGTCCAGCCCGCGCGCCGCATGGCGGTGCAGCTCTGGCAGGTGGGCGATGTGCGGATCATCGACGGCATGCCGAACGGGGCGGCCAGCATGGCGGCCACCACCGCGCGCGGCGTGGTGCGGCTGCAGACGGGGCGGGTGGCGAACTACGCCTTCGCCATGATCATCGGCCTCGTCCTCTTCGTCTCACTCTATCTGATGGGGCGCTGAGCGATGGGCTTCCCGCTTCTCTCCCTGATCACCTTCCTGCCCCTGCTGGGTGCCGCCATCATCATGTGCGTGCGCGGCGAGGAGCAGGTGGTCGCCAGCAATGCGCGCTGGACGGCGCTCTGGACCAGCCTCATCACCTTCGGGCTCTCGCTCATCCTCTGGGTGCAGTTCGACAAGACGAGCGTGGACTACCAGTTCGTCGAGCAGCTCGCCTGGCTGCCGGAATTCGGCGTCTCCTACATCATGGGCGTGGATGGCATCTCCGTCCTGTTCATCCTGCTTTCCACCCTGCTGACGCCCATCTGCATCCTCGCCTCCTGGGAGAGCGTGCAGAACCGCGTGCGCGAATACATGGTCGCCTTCCTCATTCTGGAGACGATGATGGTGGGCATGTTCGCGGCCCTCGACTTCATGCTCTTCTACATCTTCTTCGAGGCCGTCCTGATCCCGATGTTCCTTATCATCGGCATCTGGGGCGGCGCGCGGCGGGTCTACGCCTCCTACAAGTTCTTCCTCTACACGCTGCTCGGCTCGGTGCTGATGCTGCTGGCCATCATCACGATCTGGTACCAGGCGGGCACGACGAACATCGTCGAGCTGGCCGAGTACGACATTCCCTTCAACATGCAGGTCTGGCTGTTCCTCGCCTTCTTCGCCTCCTTCGCGGTGAAGGTGCCGATGTGGCCGGTGCACACCTGGCTGCCCGACGCCCACGTGGAAGCCCCGACCGCGGGCTCGGTCATCCTGGCCGGCGTGCTGCTGAAGATGGGCGCCTATGGCTTCCTGCGCTTCAGCCTGCCGCTGCTGCCGGAGGCCAGCCTCTACTTCGCGCCCTTCATCTATGTGCTGAGCATCGTGGCCGTAGTCTACACCAGCCTCGTCGCCCTCGCGCAGACCGACATGAAGAAGCTGATCGCCTATTCCTCGGTGGCCCACATGGGCATCGTGACGCTGGGCATCTTCACCTTTAACCAGCAGGGCATCGAGGGCGCTCTCTTCACGATGCTGAGCCATGGCGTGGTCTCCGGCGCGCTCTTCCTCTGCGTGGGCGTGCTCTATGACCGCGTCCACAGCCGTGAGATCGCGCGTTACGGCGGTGTGGCCAAGATCATGCCCGCCTATGCGCTGATCTTCATGCTCTTCACCATGGCGTCCGTGGCCCTGCCGGGCACGGCGGGCTTCCCCGGCGAGTTCCTGGTCATCCTGGGCGCCTGGGCGGTGAACCCCTGGGTCGCCTTCGGCGCGGCGCTCGGCATGATCCTGGGCGCGGCCTACATGCTGTTCCTCTATCGCCGGGTCGCCTTCGGGCGGATCATCCGCGACGACCTGAAGTCCCTGCTGGACCTCAGCCCGCGGGAATATGCCATCTTCGCGCCGCTCATCGCGCTGACGCTCTGGATGGGCATCTACCCGCAATCCTTCCTCTCCTTCTTCTCGGTGACGGTGGCGGAACTGGTGCAGGAGCACCAGGCCGCGATCGGCGCCGCTTCGCGTCTGGCAGGCCTCTGATGAACTGGACCCTTGCCCTCCCGGAACTGGCGCTGGCGCTCTCGGGCCTCGCGATCCTCGTCTTCGGCGTGATCCCGAAGCGCGACATGACCTTCCCCTGCACCATGCTGGTGCTGGGCGCCTTCCTGCTGGCGGGCGTACTGGTGCTGGCCCAGGGCGAGGGCACGGCCTTCGCAGGCCAATACGTCGCCGACGCCTTCTCCGGCTTCATGAAGCTGCTGGCGCTCGCCGCCGCCGCGCTCGGCCTGCTGCTGGCGCTGGACTGGAACGAGAGGGAGAGGCTTTCGCGCTTCGAATTCCCGGTGCTGGTCCTCTTCGCCACCCTCGGCATGATGGTCATGATCTCGGCGAATGACCTGATGAGCCTCTATCTCGGGCTCGAACTGCTTTCGCTGCCGCTCTACGTGCTCGCCTCCTTCGACCGCGACAATGGCCGCTCGGCCGAGGCGGGCCTCAAGTATTTCGTGCTGGGCGCTCTGGCCTCGGGCCTGATGCTCTACGGCGCCTCGCTGGTCTATGGCTTCGCGGGCACGACCAATTTCGATCGCCTCGCCGACGCGCTCTCCTCGCCGCAGGATGTGTCGAACGGCGTGGTCGTCGGCATCATCTTCATCATCGCCGCCATGGCCTTCAAGATCGCGGCCGTGCCCTTCCACATGTGGACGCCCGACGTCTATGAGGGCGCGCCCACGCCGGTGACGGCCTTCTTCGCATCCGCCCCCAAGGTGGCGGCCGTGGCGCTGCTGGTCCGCATCCTGGCCGGGCCCTTCAGTGACGTGGTGGGCCAGTGGCAGCAGGTGATCGTGCTGGCCTCGCTCGGCTCCATGATCCTGGGCGCCTTCGCCGCGATCGGGCAGACCAACATCAAGCGCCTGATGGCCTATTCCTCCATCGGCCATGTCGGCTTCACGCTGATGGGCCTGGCCGTGGGCGGCGAGAGCGGCCTGCGCGGCGTGCTGGTCTACATGGCCATCTACATCGCCATGAACATCGGCGCCTTCGCGGTCCTCATCGCCATGCGGCGCGACGGGCGCGCTGTGGAGGGCGTGGAGGATCTGGCGGGCCTCGGCCGCAGCGATCCCGGCATGGCGATGGCCATGGCGATCTTCATGTTCTCCATGGCGGGCATCCCGCCACTGGCAGGCTTCTTCGCCAAGCTTTACGTGCTGCTGCCCGCCATCGAGCAGGGCTTCTGGCTGCTGGCGGTGGTGGCCGTGCTCTCTTCCGTGGTGTCGGCCTACTACTACCTCCGCATCGTGAAGGTGATGTATTTCGACCCGGCCAAGCCGGCCTTCGATGCGCGGCCCACGGGCGTCTCGGTCGTGCTGGCGGGCACGGGCGCCTTCACGCTCTTCTTCTTCCTGTTCCCGGCGCCGCTGCTGGCGGCCGCGCGGCAGGCCGTGGCGGCGCTGATCGGGTGAGGGGCGGCTTCCGCCTCCAGATCCATGACAGCCTGCCCAGCACGCAAAGCCTGCTGACCGAGCGGGCCGAGCGGGGTGAGGCCGCCGGCCTCGCGATCCTGGCGCGGCGGCAGACGGCGGGCAGGGGGCGGGCGGGCCGCGCCTGGAACTCCCAGGCCGGCAATCTGCACATCTCCATCCTGATCCGGCCCATGGCTTCGGCCCGGGACATCGCGGGCTACGCGCTGCTCGCGGCCGTCGCCCTGCACGACGCCGCCCGCCACCACGCCCCCGGCCGGGCGCTGACGCTGAAATGGCCCAATGACCTGATGGAGAGCGGCGCCAAGCTCGCCGGCATCCTCTCCGAGGCGGCACTGGATGAGCGCGGCGGCATCGCGCATCTGATCTTCGGGATCGGCGTGAACCTGGCCCATGCGCCGGTGGTGGAGGGCAGGGCGGTCGCCGCCCTCGGCGCCATCCCGCCGGAGGATGTCGCCGCCACCTTGCTGGAGCGCCTGGCCCATTGGCTGGCGCTGCGCGAGGCCGGAGGCTTCGCCCCCATCCGCGCCGCCTGGATGGAGCGCGGCCCTGAGCGCGGCTCACGCATGACGTTGCGGCACGGCGACAAGCCGGTCACGGGAAGCTACGAAGGGCTCGCCGAGGATGGCGGGCTCCTGCTCGCCACGGCCGGAGGCCCGATGGTGTTCCATGCGGGCGAGGTGATGGAACGACCCGATGCTTCTCGCGATTGACGCCGGCAACACCAATGTCGTCTTCGCCGTGCATGACGGCACGGAGTGGCGCGGCCGCTGGCGCATCGCGACCGATCCCAACCGCACCAGCGACGAATACGCCGTCTGGCTGCTGGCGCTGATGCAACATGCGGGGCTGCGCCCGGCCGATGTGCAGCGCTGCGTCATCGGCACCGTGGTGCCCGTGGCACTCTACAATCTCCGCCGCCTTTGCCGCGACTGGTTCGGGAATGAGCCGCTGGTGGCGCGCTCCGTGCTCAACTGGGGGTTCGAGATCAAGGTGGACCAGCCGCAGGAGGTGGGCGCCGACCGCCTGCTGAACGCGCTCGCCGCCCATCACCACTACCGGGGGCCGCTCATCGTCATTGATTTCGGCACGGCCACCACCTTCGACGTGGTGGATGGCACGGGCGCCTATCAGGGCGGCGTGATCGCGCCCGGGATCAACCTCTCCATCGAGGCGCTGCACCGCGCCGCCGCCCGGCTGCCGCGCATCGGCATCGGCCGGCCCCAGGCGGCGATTGGCCGCAACACCGTCTCGGCCATGCAGTCGGGCATCTTCTGGGGCTATGTCGGCATGATCGAGGGGATCGTCGCCCGCATCCGCGCCGAGGTGGACCTGCCGCGGATGAAGGTCATCGCGACCGGGGGCCTGGCACCCCTGCTGGCCGAGGGCACCACCCTGATCGAACGCATCGACCCCGACATCACGCTGGAGGGACTTCGCCTGTTGGCGGAACGCAACCCCAGCCCCATCTCTCAAAAAGACCTTTTGTGAAATCATCAGACACCATGGACGACTTTGCCTTCATCCCGCTCGGTGGCACCGGCGAGATCGGGATGAACCTCAACGTGTATCGCTGCGACGGGAAGTATCTCGCCGTGGACTGCGGCATCGGCTTCGGCGGGGCGGAAAACCCGGCCGTGGACGTGATGGTGCCCGACCCGGCCTGGCTCTCCGAACGCAGCAAGGACCTGGTGGCGCTCGTCATCACCCATGCGCATGAAGACCATATCGGCGCCGTGGCGCATCTCTGGCCGAGCCTGAAATGCCCGGTCATCGCGGGGCCCTTCGCGAGCAATGTGCTGCGGCGCAAACTCGCTGAGGCAGGGCTTGGCCAGGATGTGAAGATCATCACGCACGGCCTGCCGGGCACGCATGAGGTCGGGCCCTTCGGGCTTGAGTTCATCCGCGTGACCCATTCCGTGCCGGAGGCCTGCGCGCTCGCCATCCGCACCCGGCACGGGCTGGTCGTGCATACGGGGGACTGGAAGCTCGACCCCCAGCCGTTGATCGGCCCGCCCACGGATGAGGCGGCCTTCGCCCGCCTCGGCGCCGAGGGCGTGCTGGCCATGGTCTGCGACAGCACCAACGCCATGGTCGAGGGCCATTCGGGCAGCGAGGCCGAGGTGCGGCGCAACCTCAAGGCCATCATCGCGGGCCTGCGCGGCCGTGTCGCCGTCACCTGCTTTTCGACCAACCTGGCGCGCATCGAATCCATCGCGCTGGCCGGCCAGGCGGCGGGGCGGGAGGTGGCGCTGTTCGGCCGCTCGCTGCGCAACGCCGTGCAGTCGGCGCGCGACTGCGGCTATCTCTCCTCGGTCAGGGACTTCATCAGCGAGGAGGAGGCGGACCGCCTGCCGGATGACGACCTGCTGATCATCTGCACCGGCAGCCAGGGCGAGGAGCGCAGCGCGCTCGCCAAGATCGCGGCCGACACCCACCCCAACATCTCGCTGGGGGAGGGGGATACGGTGATCTTCTCCTCCCGCATGATCCCGGGGAATGAGCGCGGCATCCTGCATGTGCAGGATGAGCTGACGCGCGCGGGCTGCCGGGTGATGACGGCCGATGACCATGCCGTTCATGTCTCGGGCCACCCCGCGCGGGACGAGCTGAAGAAGCTGTATGCGCTGGTGAAGCCCAAGGTGGCGATCCCGGTGCATGGCGAGTGGCGGCACCTCTCCCAGCATGCCGACCTCGCGCAGGAATGCGGTGCGGAGCCGATCCTGGTCGAGGATGGCGACGTGGTGCGGCTCGGCCCCGGCAAGCCCAAGATCACCGACAGCGTGCCGATTGGTCGCCTCGCGGTGGATGGGCCGCGGCTCTTGCCCATGGAGGGCGGTGTGATCGGCGCGCGCAAGCGCATGCTGTTCAACGGGATCGTGGTCGCGAGCCTGGCCGTGGATGAGGCGGGGCGGGTCGTCGGCCGGCCGCGCGTCTCGGCACCGGGGCTCTTCGAGGCGGAGGGGCCGGAATCGGGGCAGCTCGAGGATGAGCTGGCGCGCGGTGTGGGCGAGTTGCCCAAGGGCCTGCGCCGCGAGGATGACGCCCTGACCGAGGCCGCGCGCGCGGTACTCCGCAAGGCCGTGGGGCGGCGGCTGAAGAAGCGCCCCAATGTTGAAATCCACCTGTTAAGAGTTTGATATGGGCTGGTTTCTCGGTTTCGTCGTCTATGCGCTGATCTGGTGGACCGCGCTGTTCTGCGTCCTGCCCATCGGCGTGCGACCGGATGCGAAGGGCGAATTGGAGGCGGGCGGCTGGCGCGGCACGCCGACGAAGCTGCATCTCGGCCGTAAGCTCCTGGGGACGACGATTCTCTCGGCGGTGCTTTGGTTGGGCGTCTACGCGCTCATCGAGAGCAACTGGATCAGCTTCCGCGACCCCTGGCTCTCTATTCCAGATCGGTGAACTGCACAAAGAAAAGGCGACTGTCCGGGATTCCCTGGACTGCCGCCTGCGTTTTGAGCATCCGTTGGCCGGACGCTCGTTTTTTCGCCGTCTACAGCACCGATAGGCGTTGAGGCTTCCCGGCCTTCTGCGGCAATCTTCACGTCAGAGAGAGGATTTTCCTCTTTCTGCCGTGTGACTGGCGTTTCCTCCCTAAACTTGGGCCGCTCCCTCGCGGGGGTGGCCCTTTCTTTTTCTTAAGCCATTTCGTTCACACCTATCAAGACATTTTCGAGCCTTCCAGGCATGTTGCGGCGCAGCATTGTTGCGCGCTCGCGCGGGCGGTTTCGGCTCAACCCGTTCTCGGTTAGGTTCCGCCGCCATCTCAGCCTGCTAAGGAATCTCGGCCTTGCGTCTCACCCGCGCCTTTCTGCCCACCCTGAAGGAAACCCCGGCCGAGGCGCAGATCGTCTCGCACCGGCTGATGCTGCGCGCGGGCCTGATCCGGCAGACCTCGGCCGGCATCTATGCGTGGTTGCCGGCCGGCTGGCGCGTGCTGCAGCGTGTGACCCAGATCGTCCGGGAGGAGCAGGACCGCGCTGGCGCCCAGGAAGTGCTGATGCCCACCATCCAGTCGGCCGAGCTCTGGCAGCGTTCCGGCCGCTACGAGGATTACGGCAAGGAGATGCTGCGCCTGAAGGACCGGCATGAGCGCGATATGCTCTTCGGACCCACCAATGAGGAGATGATCACCGACATCTTCCGCGGCTATGCCACCAGCTATCGCGACCTGCCGCGCAACCTCTACCACATCCAGTGGAAGTTCCGGGATGAGGTGCGCCCCCGCTTCGGCGTGATGCGCGGCCGCGAATTCCTGATGAAGGACGCCTATTCCTTCGACATGACGGTGGAGGGCGCGCAGCACTCCTACCGCCAGATGATGCTGGCCTATCTGCGCACCTTCCAGCGCATGGGGCTGAAGGCCGTGCCGATGCGCGCCGATACGGGCCCCATCGGCGGCAATCTCAGCCATGAATTCATCATCCTGGCCGAGACGGGCGAGAGCACCGTCTTCTACGACAGCGAATTCGAGAGCCGCGACTGGGCTGATGCGAGCCTCGGCTATGACGACGTGCCGGCGCTGCAGGGCTTCTTCGACCAGGTCACCTCAATGTATGCGGCGACCGAGGAGATGCACGACACCGCCGCCTGGGAAACCGTGCCCGAGGCGCGGCGCCGCGAGGGCAAGGGCATCGAGGTCGGCCACATCTTCTATTTCGGCCAGAAGTACTCGGCGACGATGGGCCTCTCCGTCGCGGGGCCGGACGGCACGACCGTGGTGCCGGAGATGGGCAGCTACGGCATCGGCGTCTCGCGCCTCGTCGCCGCGCTGATCGAGGCCAATCACGACGAGGCCGGCATCAAATGGCCGGATGCGGTGGCCCCCTGGAAGCTCGCCATCCTGAACCTCAAGCCCGGCGATGCGGGCTGTGACGCGCTTTGCGAGAAGCTCTACGCCGCCTTCCCGGACCAGGCCGTCTATGACGACCGCGCCGAGCGCGCCGGCGTGAAGTTCAACGATGCCGACCTGATGGGCTTCCCCTGGCAGGCCATCATCGGGCCCCGCGGTGCGGCCGCCGGGAAGGTGGAACTGAAGCGCCGCATGACGGGTGAGCGGGTGGAGCTTTCGTTCGAGGAAGCTCTCGCCAAGCTTTCCTGTCCGGTCGCTGAGCGGAGCGAAGCGTGAATCGGCCGGGCAAAGGCTTCTGATGTTCAACGCCTTCGAACGCACCGTCGCCGCGCGCTACCTGCTCTCGCGCAAGAGCGACCGCTTCACCTCGGTGATCGCGGGCTTCTCGCTCGTCGGCATCATGCTGGGCGTGGCCACGCTCATCATCGTGATGTCGGTGATGGGCGGCTTCCGGCAGGAATTGCTGGGGCGCATCCTGGGGCTGAACGGGCATCTGGGCGTCTATGCGGCCGATCGCGGCAATCTGCGCGATTTCGACGCCATCGCCGCCACCATCCGCCGCCTGCCGAACGTGGTCTCGGCGACGCCCATCGTGGAGGGGCAGGTGCTGCTGACCGGTGCGGGAGCCACGGCGACCGGCGGCCTCGCGCGCGGCATCCGGCCGGAGGATCTGCGGGCGCGGCCGATCATCGCGGAGAACATCCGCGCGGGTTCGCTCGCGAATTTCGAGGGGGAAGACGCGGTCGCCATCGGCACGCGCCTCGCCTTCCGGCTGGGGCTTTCCATCGGCGACAAGATCACGCTGGTCAGCCCGCAGGGCCGCGCCACGGTGATCGGCACCATTCCACGGCTACGCGCCTATACCGTCGCCGCCATCTTCGAAGTCGGCATGAACGAGTATGACAGCACCTATGTCTTCATGCCGCTGCAAGCCGCGCAGATCTACTTCCAGACCGGCGACGCGGCCTCGCAGGTCGAGGTCTTCGTGGCGGACCCGACACGCGTGCGCGCGGTGAACCGCGAGATCCGCGCGGCGCTCAGCCAGCCCGTCCGCATCCTCGACTGGCAGGACGCGAATTCCAGCTTCTTCGCGGCGGTGCAGGTGGAGCGGAACGTCATGTTCCTGATCCTCACGCTCATCATCATCGTCGCCGCCTTCAACATCATCTCGTCCCTCATCATGCTGGTGAAGGACAAGGGGCGGGACATCGCGGTGCTGCGCACCATGGGCGCGACGCGCGGCGCCATCATGCGAATCTTCCTGATGTGCGGCGCCTGGATCGGCGTGGTGGGGACGCTGGCGGGCTTCCTGGTCGGCGTCGTCTTCTGCCTGAACATCGAGAGCATCCGGCAATTCATCCAGATGCTGAGCGGCACCGAGCTGTTCAGCGCCGAGATCTATTTCCTCACGCAACTCCCCGCCGTGCTGAACTGGACGGAGGTGATGCAGGTTGTGGCGTTGGCCCTCTCGCTCGCGCTGCTGGCGACGATCTATCCGAGCTGGCGCGCGGCCAAGACCGATCCTGTCGAGATGCTTCGCAATGAGTAGCCCGCCCCTGGAACTGCGCGCCGTCGAGCGGCGCTACAAGACCGAGGCGGGTGCGCTCGAGGTGCTGCGCGGCGCGGACCTGACCTTGAAGGCGGGCGAGATCGTGGCGCTCGTCGCGCCCTCGGGCACTGGCAAGTCCACGCTGCTGCACGTGACCGGCCTGCTGGAGCGCCCGGATGGCGGCGAGGTCTTCATCGAGGGCGCGGCCGCGGGCACGCTCAGCGATGATGCGCGCACCGCGATCCGCCGCAACACGATCGGCTTCGTCTACCAGTTCCATCACCTGCTCCCCGAATTCACGGCGGAGGAGAATGTGATGCTGCCGCAGCTCGCCGCCGGCACGCCGCGCGGCACGGCGAAGGCGCGGGCCGCGGAGATCCTGGGCCAGTTCGGCCTGGCCGCGCGCCTGCAGCACCGGCCGGGCAAGCTCTCGGGCGGTGAGCAGCAGCGCGTCGCCATCGCGCGCGCGCTGGCCAATGCGCCGCGCGTGCTGCTGGCGGATGAGCCGACCGGCAATCTCGACACGGGCACCGCCAATCTCGTCTTCGAGGAATTGCTGCGCGAGGCGAGGGGCAGGGGGCTCGCCTGCCTCATCGCGACCCACAACCCGGAACTTGCGGCGCGGATGGACCGCACCGTCACGCTGCGCGAGGGACGCGTCGTCCCCGGGTAGCGCGGCGAGCGGCAGCGTCTAGACTGCGCCCCGACAGGAGGACGCAAGATGGATCTGCCGCTGACGGGGCTCACCGTGATCGAAGTGGGACAGGCGCTCGCCGGGCCCTTGGCCGGCGTGGTGCTGGCCGATATGGGCGCCGATGTGATCAAGGTGGAGAAGCCCGATGGCGGCGATGATGCCCGCCTCTGGGGCCCGCCCTATGGGCCGGATGGCGTCACCTCGCTCTATTTCCACGGGCAGAATCGCTCCAAGCGCTCCATCACGCTGGACCTGAAGAAGCCCGAGGACATTGCCGAACTGCACCGGCTTTGTGAAAGCGCGGACATCCTGATCCAGAACCTCCGCCCCGGCGTGGTGGAGGAGATCGGCATCGGGCCGGAGGCGATGCTGGAGCGGCACCCGCGCCTGATCTACTGCTCCATCTGGGCCTTCGGTTTCGAGGGGCCGATGAAGATGAAGCCGGGCTTCGACCCGCTCTTGCAGGCCTATGGCGGCATGATGAGCGTGACCGGCCAGCCCGACGGCCCGCCCACCTTCTGCGGCGCCTCGATCAACGACAAGGCGACCGGCCTTTTCATCACGATCGGCGCGCTGGCGGCCTTGCGCTGGCGCGACCGCACCGGGAAGGGCTGCCTGGTGGATGGCAGCCTCTTCGAGACCGCGGCCTTCTGGGTCGAGGGGCAGATCAACAACCACCTGGCCACCGGCGACATTCCGCAGCGCCATGGCACGGGCGCCGCGGTGATCGTCCCCTACCAGGTCTTCGACACGGCGGATCGTCCGCTCTGCCTCGCCGCCGGCAACAACCGGCTCTTCGCGCGGGCGGCCAAGGTGATGGGGCATCCGGAATGGGCGGAGGATCCCCGCTTCGCCACCGGCGGCAACCGCGTGAGGAACAAGGACGCGTTGATCCCGCTGATCAAGGCCGTGCTGCTGACACGGCCGCGCGACGAATGGCTCGCGGAACTCGATGCGGTCGGCGTACCGAGCGGGCCGGTGAACGACATCGCCGAGGTGACGGCCAGCCCGCAGATGGCGGCGGTGGACCTGATCCAGGAGCTGCCGGGTGGCGCGCCCAAGGTGATCGGCCTGCCGCTCTCCTTCAATCGGCAGCGCCCGAAGCCGCGCAGCGATTCGCCGAAGCTGGGCGCGCATAACCGCGAAATCCTCGGGCGCGACTAGCCGTCCTGGCGCCGGCCCGCGCGGCGCACATGCCGCGCGGCGAGCAGGGCGGCGAGCTCCTCGTCGCCCTCCGAGACGGCCTCCAGGATCATCGCGTGCTCCTGCCAGTCACGCACCGCGCGCTCGGTGCTGTTGCGGCGGAAGACCAGCTCGGTGCGTTCGCGCAGCGGGCGCATCACCTCGCGCAGGGCCTGGTTGGTGCCGGCCAGGGCCAGCAGGTCGTGGAAAGCGATGTTGAGCGCGGCCAGTTGCCCGGCATCGCGCTGTGGGCCGGCGGCCAGTGCGGCGCCGCGCTCCAGCAGCGCCTCGATCTCGGCGCGCGTCCGGGCGTCGCAGTGGCGGGCGGCGAGGCGGGCGGTCAGCCCCTCCAGCACGGCGCGGACCTCAATCAGGTCCCGCGCGAACTCCTCCGTCATGGTGGCGACCTGGGCGCCGCGCGTGCCCTCGGCGGGCACGGCGAGGCCCTCGGCGATCAATTGCTGGATCGCCTCGCGGATCGGCACGCGGGACATGCCGAGCTCGGCCGAGAGCCGCTCCTCCACCAGGCGCTCGCCCGGCTTGAGATCGCCCGAGAGGATGGCGGCGCGCAGCCGTTGCAAGGCCTGGCGGCTGAGGGGTTCGCGGCTCATTGGCTCGTTGTATACGAGTGGGGCGCCGCGAAGCGCTGATCTGGCTGTTTGGGCCAAGGTTTCCTTTGACTCGGCATTCTCTCGTATACCATGCTCTGGGCCTCCCCACCGCAGGAAGGACGCCCCGATGACCGCCCTGATGACCCATGACGAGTTCCGCACCGCGCTCGAGAACGCCATCAAGGGCAAAGCGGCGACCGCCTCGCCCTTCAGCATCGCCTGGGCCAACGGCACCCTCACGCGGGAGCATCTCTGCCGCTGGGCGGAGAACCACTACCACTATGTCGGCCCTTTCGCCGACTATCTCGGCTACGTCTATGCCCGCATGCCGGCGCACATGACCGAGGCCAAGGATTTCCTGCTCGCCAACATGTATGAGGAGGAGATCGGCGGCGACCGCCACACCGACCTTCTGATCCGCTTCGCCGAGGCCTGCGGCACGACGCGCGAGCGCGTGACCAACCCTGACAACATGTCCCCCACCACCCGCGGCCTGCAGAGCTGGTGCTATGCGGTGGCGATGCGCGAGGACCCGGTGGTCGCCGTGGCCGCGCTCGTGGTGGGCCTGGAATTGCAGGTGCCCAGCATCTACCGCAAGCAGACGCCGACGCTGCGCGAGAAATACGGCTTCACCGATGAGGAGGTGGAGTTCTTCGACCTGCACATCGTCTCGGACGAGATCCATGGCGAGCGCGGCTACCAGATCGTCCTCGAGCACGCGAACACGGTCGAGCTGCAGCAGAAATGCCTGCGCATCTGCGAGATCGGCGCCGAGATGCGGCTGCTCTACACCACGGCGCTGTATCACGACTATGTCGAGCGCCGCCTCGCCGCCGCGGCCTGATGCCGAAGGTCACCTTCCACAAGGCGGGCGAGGTGCATGAGGGCGAGGTGCCGGAGAAGGGCAACCTCGTCGTTCGCGCCGGCATCAGGAAATACCCCTGGCCGCATCTGCGCTACGGCTGCGGCATGGGGAAATGCGGCAAATGCGCCTGCCGCGTGCTGGCGGGTGGCGACGCACTGCCCGAGCCCAACTGGAAGGAAGTGAAGCAATTGGGTGAGCGGATCAGCGAGGGCTACCGGCTGATGTGCCAGCTCTGGCTCGAGCATGACATCACCCTGGAACAGGATGCGGCCTGATGCCCCAATATGTGATCCTGACCAGCAAGCCGGGCCAGTTCCGCACCGAACTCACGCCCGGCCTGATCCCGGTCGAGACCTATGACTACCAGGCGCAGGGCAGGCTGCGCGCGCAATTCGTCATCGCGGAATTGCAGCACGAGACCAAGCTGCGCGTGGTGGATCTGGCGGGCGAACCCATCCTGAACCTGGTGCCGAGCAAGTTCCTGCCGCGCTTCGCGGACCTCGACGCCGCCCGGGCGGAACTCGCGCATCTCACCCGCTTCCGCAGCGTCGAGGCCGAGCTGGTTCGCCAATGAGCGAGGCTGCGGCGCCGCGCATCCGCGTGATCTTCGTGAGCAATGACGGCAAGGAAGTGGAAGCTGCGGCCGGCGGCAGCCTGCTGCGCATCTCGATCCGCGAGAAGGGCGGCATTCCCTTCAAGTGTGGCGGCGGGCATTGCGGGACCTGCAAGTGCCGCTTCGAATCCGGCGTGGAGCATGCCTCCGCCGTCACGGCGAAGGAGCGCAAGCATCTGACGGAGGAGGAGTTCGCGGAAGGCTGGCGCATGGCCTGCCAGACCTTCGTCAATGGCGATGCCAGCATCTCCTGGCCGGCCAAGCCTTCCCCTGGAGCCTCCGCATGAAATCCGCCCTCAAGCTCGAAACCCGCGAGGCGCGGGTGATGGTGGCCGGCGCCACCGCCAGGGCGCTGGAGATCGGCGTCCGGCAGAGTGTGTGCGTCGTGGATGAGGGCGGCGTGCCCATCCTGCTGGAGCGCATGGATGGCGCGCGCATCACCGGGCCGCAGATCGCCTGGAACAAGGCCTTCACCGCTGCGGGGCACAAGCGCTCCACCCATCTGTTCAACACGCCGCCCAATGGTCCCGCCCTGCCGGGCAATGAGGCCTTCGGCATCCAATGGAGCTTCGAGGGGCGCTTCGCCGTCTTTGTCGGCGGCTTTCCCATCGTGCTGAACGGCGAGGTGGTGGGCGGCATCGGTCTGTCCGGCGGCAATGGAGAGCAGGACATTGCCTGTGGCCTGGCCGGCCTCCAGGCATTGGCGGACCTCCTGGGCCCTGAGGGGCATGTCGTTCAGGTGGCGGCCGACCTCAAGCTCTGAGCGGAGGCGCGCTCCCAGCAGGCCTCCGCCGTGGCCGAGAGGCGGCGGCGCGGCCGGATCAGGGTGATCTCCAGGGGGATCGCATGATAAGCCTCGCCCGCCTCGACCAGCTGCCCGCCGGCGAGGTCCTCCGCCGCCAAGCTGCGCGGGAGCCAGGCGATACCCTCACCCTGGCGCGCGAGGGATTGCAGCGTGGCGGCCAGTGGTGCGGTGACGCTGGCCTCCAGCTTGGGCGCATCCGCCCAGCCAGCGTGGGCCGCGCGCAGGATCCGGCCGAGGCCTGACGCCTGGCTATAGGCCAGCAAGGGCAGCCCAGAGCCCGCGCCCGGCGCCATCACCGGCACCAGCAGATCCCGGCCCACGACCAGGCTGGCGAAGTGCTCAGCCTGCAGCCGGCTCGGCATGTCGGGATGGGCGTGGCCGAGCAGCAGGTCGGCATCGCCCGCCAGCAGCAGGGCCTCGCAGGCCGCCATGGTGTCGGAGAGCAGGGTGAGAGTCCCTGGCAGCTCCAGGTTGCGGATCCAACCGGGCAGGAAGGTGAAGGAGAGGGCATGGGTGGCCGCGATGGAGAGCGTGGCACCCTCCCGCCCGGCCGACCGCAGCGCCGCCCGCCGCAGCTGATGCAGGTCCCGCACCAGCTCTACCGCGCCCGCGTGCAGGGTGGTGCCGGCGGCGTTCAACTGCACGCCCTGCCGCGTGCGCAGCACCAGCGTGGTGCCGACCCATTGCTCCAGCGCCTGGATGCGGCGGCTGAAGGCCGGCTGGGTGACATGCCGCGCCTCGGCCGCGCGCGAGAAGTTGCGATGCTCGGCGAGGGCGAGGAAATCCTCCAGCCAGGTCAGCTCCATGGCTGATGCTGATCTGGCATAGTGGTTGCGAAACTTGGCATTGGGCAGGCTCCCCTGAAGCAGCCTATCTCCTGAGCATATCGGATGCCAGTCCGGAAAGCGGACCAAGATCCCGCCTCATATCGCAAAGGAGCCATGCCAGATGCGCATCGTTGATGTTCGCGAAATCACCCAGCCGATCGCCTCGCCGATCCGCAACGCCTATATCGACTTCAGCAAGATGACGACGAGCCTCGTCGCCGTGATCACCGATGTGGTGCGTGATGGCCGACCGGTCGTGGGCTATGGCTTCAACTCCAATGGCCGCTACGGCCAGGGCGGGCTGATCCGCGAGCGCTTCCGCGACCGCATCCTTGAAGCCCCGCCCGAGAGCCTGCGTGACGATGCCCGCGACAACCTCGACCCGCACAAGATCTGGGACGCGATGATGCGCAACGAGAAGCCGGGTGGCCATGGCGAGCGCTCGGTTGCCGTGGGCACGCTCGACATGGCGATCTGGGACGCGGTGGCGAAGATCGAGGAGAAGCCCCTCTTTCGCCTGCTGGCCGAGCGCCACGGGCGCGAGGCCAACCCCAGCGTCTTCGTCTATGCCGCCGGCGGCTACTATTACCCGGGCAAGGACGACACGGCGCTCCGGGCCGAGATGCGCGGCTATCTCGACCGCGGCTACAACGTGGTGAAGATGAAGATCGGCGGCGCCTCGCTGGCCGAGGACCGCCGCCGGATCGAGGCGGTCCTGGCCGAGATCGGCCCCCAGGCGCAATTGGCCGTGGACGCCAATGGCCGCTTCGACCTGGAGACCGGCATCGCCTATGCCAAGATGCTCCGGGACTACCCGCTCTTCTGGTACGAGGAGGTAGGCGATCCCCTGGACTATGCCCTCCAGGCCGCCCTCTCCGAATTCTACCCGGGGCCAATGGCGACGGGCGAGAACCTCTTCTCCCACCAGGATGCCCGCAACCTCCTGCGCTATGGCGGCATGCGGCCAGATCGGGACTGGCTGCAATTCGACTGCGCGCTCTCCTACGGCCTGGTCGAGTATCTCCGCACGCTTGATGTGCTGGCGCAGTTCGGCTGGTCCCCCTCGCGCTGCATCCCGCATGGCGGGCACCAGATGTCGCTGATGATCGCGGCGGGCCTCGGCCTCGGCGGCAATGAGAGCTACCCGGACCTGTTCCAGCCCTATGGCGGCTTCCCCGATGGCGTCCGCGTCGAGAACGGGCATGTGGTGATGCCGGAACTCCCGGGCATCGGCTTCGAGGGGAAGGCGGACCTGATCCGCGTCATGCGTGCGCTTTCCGACTGAAGGGGCGCGCCCTCCGGGTTGTGCAAGGGGCGAAGCTGCCCCACCTTCCCCTCAAAGCAACCGGAGAGACCCGCATGGCCGATTACCCCAAAACCCTCCTCCACATCGCCGGCGAGTGGCGCGATGGCGAGAATGGCCGCAAGATCGACGTCCTGAATCCCGCCAATGAGGAAGTGATCGGCACCGTCGCCCACGCTTCCATCAAGGACCTGGACGCCGCCCTGGCCGCCACCGAGCGCGGCTTCGCGGCCTGGCGCAAGGTCGGCACCTATGACCGCTCCAAGATCATGCGCAAGGCGGCCGACCTGATGCGCTCGCGCGTGGACGAGATCGCCAAGCTCATGACGATGGAGCAGGGCAAGCCGCTGGCCGAGGCCAAGGTCGAGATCATGGGCGGCGCCGACACGATCGACTGGTTCGCCGAGGAAGGCCGCCGCGCCTATGGCCATGTCATCCCGGCCCGCGCCCCCGGCGTCTACCAGATGACGATCAAGGAGCCGGTCGGCCCCGTCGCCGCCTTCACGCCCTGGAACTTCCCGATCAACCAGATCGTCCGCAAGCTGTCGGCGGCGCTGACCACCGGCTGCTCCATCATCGTGAAGGCGCCGGAAGAGACGCCGGCGAGCCCCGCCGCGCTCATCAAGTGCTTCCTCGATGCCGGCGTGCCGGGCGACGTGATCGGCCTGGTCTATGGCGTCCCGAGCGAGATCAGCTCCTACCTGATCGCGAGCCCGATCATCCGCAAGGTGACGTTCACGGGCTCCACCCCTGTGGGCAAGATGCTGGCGGCCATGGCCGGGCAGCACATGAAGCGGGTGACGATGGAACTCGGCGGCCATGCGCCGGCGATGGTCTTCGACGACGCCGATGTGGAACACGCGGCCAAGACTCTGGCCTTCGCCAAGTTCCGCAATGCCGGCCAGGTCTGCGTCAGCCCGACGCGCTTCCTGGTGCAGGAGCGCGTCTATGACCAGTTCGTGGCGAGCTTCGCGGGCCATGCCAAGGCGCTGAAGGTGGGCAACGGCCTGGAGGCCGACACGCAGATGGGCCCCATGGCCAATGAGCGCCGCGTGCCGCAGATGGAGACCCTGATCGCCGACGCCAAGCAGAAGGGCGCCGAGATCGTCACCGGCGGCAACCGCATCGGCAACAAGGGCTATTTCTTCGAGCCGACCGTGGTGGCGGGCATGACCACCGACATGCGCGCCATGAACGAGGAGCCCTTCGGCCCCGTCGCCCTGATGCGCTCCTTCAAGACGCTGGACGAGGTGGTGAGCGAGGCGAACCGCCTGCCCTTCGGCCTGGCCAGCTATGCCTTCACCAGCAGCGGCAAGACGGCTTCCGCTCTGGCGGCCGGCGTCGAGGTCGGCATGATGACCATCAACCACCTGGGCCTCGCCATCCCTGAAGTGCCCTTCGGCGGCGTGAAGGACAGCGGCTATGGCACCGAGGGCGGCGATGAGGCGATCGAGGCCTATCTGAACACGAAGTTCGTGACGCAGGCCGGCCTGTAAGCCTCGGCCTTCCTAACGAAGCCCGCCGTCCGGCAAGCCCGGGCGGCGGGCTTTCTCGTTCCGGGTTCTGCTTGCTGGCGCCCCGGCGCTGGGCTACCCCCCGCCGCATGCCCGGTCGCCCCTGGATACCGCTCTACGCCATTCTGCTGGCCGGCTTCGCCTGGGTCTGGGCGAGCCTGCCGCTCATGGCCATTCCCAATGCGGGCGTGGATGACGCGCTCTTCGTCCGGCATGCGGCGCTGATCCTGAGCGGGCAGTGGCTCGGCCCCTACACCCAGTTCACGCTGGCCAAGGGGGTAGGCTATCCGCTCTGGCTCGCGCTCACGGGCGGGCTGTCCATCCCCGCGCTGCTGGGCCAGGCGCTGCTCTATGCCGCGGCCGCGCTGCTGCTGGTGCGCGCCCTGTCACGCTGGATCCCGCAGGAGGGGGCGCTTTTCGCCCTGCTGGTCCTGCTGCTCGCCAATCCGGGCCTCTATGGCACCGAGAATCTCCGCGTGATCCGCGAAGGCTTCTACACGCCCACCCTCCTGCTGATCCTGGCGCTGCTGCTCTGGTGGGTGCGCTGGTCGGGCGAGGGGCTGGGCCGGCGCCTGTTGCTCGCGGCGGGCCTTGGCCTGGCACTCGGCCTGTTCCACCTGACCCGGGAGGAGGGCGTCTGGATCCTGCCCTTCCTGCTCGGCTGCCTCGCGCTGCGTGCGGTCGTGCTCTGGCGCGGCTGGACGCCGGCCACCTGGCGGGCGGAGGCGGCGGCGCTGCTGGCCTGTGGCGTCATGGCCGTGCTGCCCGTGCTGGCGGTCAGCGCCATGAACGCGCGGGTCTATGGCGTCTTTCGCACGGTGGAGTTCCGCGACCCCGCCTTCATCGCCGCCTATTCGGCGCTGGCCCGCCTTGGCCCGGCGGAGCCCTCGCTGATCGTGCTGCCCAGGGCGCGCCTGCCGGAATTGTTCGCAGCCAGCCCGGCGGCGGCCGAGCTTGCGTCCTTTTTCGCGGCCGACCGTGGGCGCAGCTACCTGGATGTGGGCTGCCAGACCTATCAAGTGACGCCTTGCGACGACGAGTTCCGGGCCGCCTGGTTCATGTGGGCGCTGCGCGATGCGACCGTGATCGCGGCTGGCTACGCCGATGCCCTCGCGGTGCGGCGCTTCAACCTCCGCCTCGCCGAGGAGGTGAACGCCGCCTGCGCGCGGGGTGAACTCGCCTGCCTGCCGCCGCGCCACAGCCTCGCCCCGCGCTTTCGCGCCGCCTATATCCTGCCCACGCTGGGCGCCGCCTGGCAGGTCTGGACCACAGGGCTGGCGCCGCCCGGGCTGCCTGATCCGCGGCGGCTGCGCTCGGTCTATTTCTCGGGCGGGGAACTCGAACCCCGCGCCTCGGCCTTCCTGGACGTGGTGCGCGGCGATCTCTTCGTGGATGTGCTGCGGCCGGAGGCGACCCCGCCCTATCCCTTCCCCTCCTTGGCGGTTGAGCGCGCCACGCGCCTCCTGCGCGGGCTTGAGGGGTGGATGCGCGTCTGGGCCATCCTCGGCCCGGTCCTGCAGATCGCGGCACTGCTGGCGCTGCTGGCGTTGCCCTGGCTATGGCGGCGCCACCCGGAGCGCGCCTGCTGGCCCGTGCTCGCGCTCTGCGTCGGGGCGTACCTGCTCTACGCCACCCGCGTGGCGCTGCTGGCCTATCTCGACACCGTCGCCATCCCGAGCGTGAACATGCTCTACCTCTCCCCCGCCATGCCCGCCCTGCTGCTGGGCCTTGCGCTGCCACTGATCCTGCTGTGGCGGACGCTGCGGCCGGCCTGACCGGGTTCCCCGGGCGCCCATCACCCCATATATGGCCGCAGCCGGGACCGGCCGAGGAGAATTCATGACCGCCGCGCCGCTCGAACTCACCATCCTGATGCCCTGCCTGAACGAGGCGGAGACGCTGGCCACCTGCATCCGCAAGGCCATGGGCTACCTGGAGCGCAGCGGTGTCCGGGGCGAGGTGCTGATCGCCGACAATGGCAGCACCGACGGCAGCCAGGAGATCGCGACCAGCCTCGGCGCGCGCGTGCTGCCGGTGCCCGAGCGCGGCTATGGCGCGGCGCTGATCGCCGGCATCAAGGGCGCGCGCGGCCGCTTCGTCATCATGGGCGACAGCGACGACAGCTATGATTTCGAAAATCTTGATCCCTTCGTCGCGAAGCTGCGCGAGGGCTACGATCTCGTCATGGGCAACCGCTTCAAGGGGGGGATCAAGCCCGGCGCCATGCCGCCCCTGCATCGCTACCTTGGCAATCCGGTGCTGACCACGATCGGGCGCGTCTTCTTCGGCAGCCCGAGCGGGGATTTCCATTGCGGCCTGCGTGGCTTCAACCGCGATGCGATCCTCGGGCTCGACCTCCGTGCGCCGGGCATGGAATTCGCCAGCGAGATGGTGGTGAAGGCGACGCTGCAGAAGCTGCGCATCACCGAAGTGCCGACCACGCTCTCGCCCGATGGCCGCTCGCGCCCGCCCCACCTGCGCTCCTGGCGGGATGGCTGGCGGCACCTGCGCTTCCTGCTGGTCTTCTGTCCGCGCTGGCTGTTCCTCTACCCGGGGCTGATCCTCTTCCTGGGCGGGCTCTTCGGCATGGGCGCGCTGCTGACCGGGCCGGCGAAGCTCGGCAGCCTGACGCTGGACGTGCACACGCTGCTCTATGCGTCGGCGGCTGTCAGCATGGGCTTCCAGCTGATCCTCTTCTGGGCCTTCGCGCGTATCCATGGCGCGCGGGAGGGGCTGGTGCCGGAGCAACCCCTGCTCACCGCCTTCCTGGCGCGATTCGGGCTGGAGCCGGCCTTGCTGACGGCGCTCGGCCTCTTCGTGCTGGGCCTGCTGCTGGGCCTGGCCGCCATCGCCATCTGGGGCTCGGTGCGCTTCGGGGAGATCGGCGGGCATGGGACGATGCGCCTCGCCATCGCCTCCATGACGTCCATGCTGCTGGGGCTTCAGCTTGCCATGGGCGCCTTCTTCATCGCCGTGCTCGACATGGTGCGGGCGCGGCGCTGACTTCGCGCTAAACTCCCCGGATGCGCGATTCCTTCATCCACCTGCACACCCATTCCTCGTATTCCCTGAGCGAGGGCGCCATCAAGGTGGACAAACTGCCAGGCCTTGCCCTGGCAGCGGGCATGCCGGCCGTGGCGCTGACCGATACGGCCAACCTCTTCGGCGCGCTGGAATTCGCGCAATACGCCTCGGGCAAGGGCATCCAGCCCATCATGGGCTGCCAGCTCTGGCTCTCCCGCGCCGCGACCGGCGAGGAGCGGCCCGAGGCGCTGCGCGCCGGCGCTGACGCCGTGGTGGCGTTGGCCATGAACGCGCAGGGGCTGGAGAATCTCCAGCGCCTCTCCTCGCTGGGTTGGCTGGGCGAGGATGTCTCGGGCAAGCCCGCGCTCTCGCTGGACCAGCTGCTCCGTCATGCGCCCGGCCTGATGCTGCTGACGGGCGGCGACCATGGCCCGCTCTCCCGCCTGCTGGCCGAGGGGCGGCGCGAGGCGGCGGTGCGCCTGCTGAAGGAGCTTGGCGAAGCCTATGACGGGCGTCTCGTGGTGGAGCTGATGCGCCACCACACGGACCGGCAGCAGGCGCTCGAGCCCGGTCTGCTGCGGCTGGCGGATGAGGCCGGCCTGCCCATCGTCGCCACCAATGACGTCTACTTCGCCGAGGAGAAGACGCATGTGGCGCATGACGCGCTGCTCTGCATCGCCGAGGGCCGGTTGGTCGCCGAGCAGAATCGTCGCCGGGTGACACCGCACCATTGGTTCAAGCCGCCAGCCGCCATGCGCGCCCTCTTCGCCGACCTGCCCGAGGCCTGCGACAACACGCTCGCCATCGCGCGCATGTGCGCGGTCATGGCGGAATCGAAGAAGCCCGAACTGCCCATCTGCCCCAAGGTCCTGCCCGGGCGCACCGAGGCGGAGACGGTGGCCGACATGGCGCGCGAGGGCCTGAAGCGCCGCTTCCCCGAGGGTGTGCCCGCCGCCCATGCCGAGCGGCTGGAATACGAGCTCGGCGTCATCGAGCAGATGGGCTTCTCGGGCTACTTCCTGATCGTGGCCGACTTCATCCAATGGGCGAAGCAGCAGGGCATTCCGGTGGGGCCGGGCCGTGGTTCGGGTGCCGGTTCCGTCGCCGCCTGGGCGCTGTCCATCACGGATCTCGACCCGCTGCGCTTCGGGCTGCTCTTCGAGCGCTTCCTCAATCCCGAACGCGTCTCGATGCCCGACTTCGACATCGATTTCTGCCAGGACCGGCGCGACGAGGTGATTGATTACGTCCGCCGGGAATATGGCGCGGACCGGGTCGCGCAGATCATCACCTTCGGCAAGCTCCAGGCCAAGGCGGCGGTGCGCGATGTGGGCCGCGTGCTGGGTATGCCCTATGGCCAGGTGGACAAGATCGCGAGCCTGATCCCGAACAACCCCGCCAATCCCGTCAGCCTCGCGGACGCCATCAAGGGCGAGCCCAAGCTGCAGGAGATGCAGGAGACGGACGAGGCCATCGCCAAGCTGCTGGACACGGCGCTCCAGGTGGAAGGGCTGTACCGCAACGCCTCCACCCATGCGGCCGGCGTGGTGATTGGCCGCAAGCCGCTGATCGAGATCACCTCGATCTATCGCGACCCGCGCTCGCCCTCACTCATCACCCAGTACTCGATGAAGTACGTGGAGCAGGCGAGCCTGGTGAAGTTCGACTTCCTGGGCCTCAAGACACTGACGGTGCTGCAGCGCGCGGTGCAATTGCTGAAGGCCCGCGGCATCGAGGTGGACCTCGACAAACTGCCGCTGGATGACGAGCGCACCTACGCCATGCTGGCCAAGGGTGATGCGGCCGGCGTGTTCCAGTTCGAAGGCCAGGGCATGCGGGACTGCCTGCGCTCCATGCGCCCCGACCGCTTCGAGGACCTGATCGCCGCCGTCTCGCTCTACCGGCCGGGCCCGATGGAGAACATTCCGGCCTATTGCGCCCGCAAGCATGGCGAGAAGTGGGAGGCGCCGCACCCCTCCATCCAGGACATCCTGGGCGAGACCTATGGCATCATGGTCTACCAGGAGCAGGTGATGCAGATCGCCCAGGTCATGGCGGGCTATTCGCTCGGCGGCGCGGACCTGCTGCGCCGCGCCATGGGCAAGAAGGATGCGGCGGCGATGGCGAAGCAGCGCGCCATCTTCTGCGAGGGGGCGGCGAAGAACGGCGTGCCGGCGGACAAGGCGGGCGAGGTCTTCGACCTCATGGAGAAATTCGCCAATTACGGCTTCAACAAGTCGCACGCGGCGGCCTATGCGCTGGTCGCCTATCACACGGCCTGGCTGAAGGCGAACCATCCGGTCGCCTTCCTTGCCGCCTCCATGTCGCTCGATCTCGACAAGACGGAGAAGCTGGCGTCCCACATGCAGGAGGCTGCGCGGCTCGGCATCAAGGTGCTGCCGCCGGACATCAACCGGAGTGGCGCCGAATTCACCATCGAGGACCGCGAGGAGGGGCCCGCCATCCGCTTCGCGCTGGCCGCCATCAAGCGCGTGGGGTTGCAGGCCATGCGCGATCTGGTCGCCGCGCGGGATGCGCCCTTCACCAGCATCGCCGATTTCGCGGCGCGGGTGGACCCGAAGCTGCTGAACAAGATGCAGCTCGAGAACCTCGCCAAGGCCGGCGCCTTTGACAGCCTGGAGGGCAATCGCGCCCGGCTCGTAGCGGGCGCCGAGACGGTGCTGCGCCGCGCCCAGGCCACGGCGGAGGACCGCGCCAGCAACCAGATCGGCCTCTTCGGCGAGGTGGAGCAGGGACCGCCCCTCTTGCGCCTGCCCGAGATCCCGGACTGGCCGCAGCTCGACAAGCTCGGCTTTGAGGCGGAGGCGGTCGGCTTCCACCTCTCGGCCCATCCGCTCGACGAGTACAAGGGCGCGCTGCGGCGGCTGGGCGCGACACCCTCCGCCCTGATCGGGGATCGCGCGCGCGCCGGCTCCACCCGCCTGAAGCTCGCCGGCACGGTGAACGCGAAGAAGGAGCGCAACACCCGCACTGGCAGCCGCATGGCCTGGATCAGCCTCTCCGACCAGGCGGGCAGCTATGAGGTGACCTTCTTCAGCGAGGTGCTGAACCGCTCCCGCGACATGCTGGAGGAGGGCACGGCGCTGCTGATCACCGCCGAAGCGAAGCTGGAAGGCGAAGCGCTGCGTCTGACGGCCATGGATGTCGAGCGGCTGGACAAGGCGGCCGCCGGGGTGGGGCAGGGGATGCGCATCTTCATCGATGCGGCGACCGCCGTGCCCGACATCCGCGCCATCCTGGAGCGCGACGGCCGCGGCAAGGGGCGCGTCAGCCTCATCCCCCGGCTCGCCCCCGGGCAGGAGGTGGAGGTGACGCTGCCCGGCGGCTGGAACGTCTCACCGCGGATGATGCAGGCGATGAAGCTCGTCGCCGGGGTGGCAAGTGTCGAGGAGGTCTGACCCGGCCCCGTCACTCTTCCTTCGGCTTGGCGCCCTTGGCGATCAGCTTGGTCTGCGCCTGCATCTTGTCGATGAAGGCCAGCACCAGCGCGCCCGCCACGAAGGTCAGATGGATCGTGATGCCCCAGGTCAGCGCCCGATCATCCAGGCTGTCCACATTCATGAACTTCTGCAGCAGGTAGATGGAGCTGATCGCGATGATGGCCAGTGCCACCTTGAGCTTCAGGTTGCCGGGATCGAGGTTGGAGACCCACTCGATCTCGGACTTGCCCTGCTCGTTGATCAGGCGGGAGACCAGGCTGTCATAGGAGGAGATGGCGACCATCGCGACCAGCGAGGCGACGAGCGCGCTGTCCACCAGATAAAGGATGCTGAGCAGGATCTGGTTGTCATCCGTCTCGGTCAGGATGGTGGAGGCGAATTTCCAGACCTTGAAGACGAACTTGACCGCATAGGCGGCCAGCGCCACCGCCAGCCCCAGGTAGAAAACCGCCAGGATGTAGCGGCTGGCGATCATCGCGCGGTCGAGTAGGGTTTGCATGAATCGTTATTTGGCTCAATCAGGGGCAGGAAGAAAAGGGGTTATGGCATGATCCGACGTTTGGCGGAGGAGGGGCGGCTCTCGGGCGCCGTGGTGCATGGCGGGCTGGTCTATCTGGCGGGCCAGGTGGCCGATGACGCGACGCTGGATGCGGAGGGTCAGACCGCCGACATCCTCGCCCAGATCGACGCCCTCCTGGCCGAGGCCGGGACCAGCAAGGCCCATCTGCTGAGCGTGCAGATCATCCTGGCCGACATCAACGACGCCCCGGCCATGAACCGCGCCTGGGATGCCTGGCTGGACCGCGGCAACAAGCCCGCGCGGATGACCATCCAGGCGCCGCTGGTGGACCCGGCCTGGCGCGTCGAGATCACCGGGATCGCGGCGCTCCCCTGATGGAAGTGGCCTCGCCCCGCCGCCGCGCCCTGCTGGCGACGGGGCTGACGCTGGCCTTCATGCTGCTGGTCGCCCTCGGTATCTCCGACCAGGGGTGGATCTTCTCGGTCGTCACGCTGCTGATCGCGAGCCTCGCTCTGGGCGGGCTGCACTGGATCTTCCCGCATGGGCTGATGTTCGCGCTGGGGGCGGCGAATGGGCTGGCCATCTATGTCAGCCTCTTCGTGGTGGTCGGCCAGGCCTCCTTCCCGGCGGCGGCGGACTGGTCGCGCTCGGTCGCCTTCCTCCTGCCCGTGCTGGCCTTCGTCCTGGCCTGCTGGGTCCGGCGGAACGATCTGGCCGCCGTCGCCTCGGCCGAGGGCGGGGCCGATCTCCGGCATTTCCCGCGCGCCGTCCGCTGGCTGCTGCCGACGGGGATGATCGGCATCGTCTCCCTCTCCATGCCCATCAACCGGGCGGGGCCGGAATGGCAGAGCCTCGCGCTGCTGCTCGCCATGGCGGTCATCGCCGTGATCGGCGCCGTCTCTGTCGGGCATATCGTGCGGCTGCTGGTGGACATCTCGGCCATCCTGCGCCAGGTCGGCCGGCGGCTGCAGTTCCTGGCCGTGCCGGTCGCCACCTATGTGAGCCTCTTCGCGTTGCTCTCCGTGGCCTTCGCCTGCTTCTACCGGATCGCCGACGAGTTCTCACGCGGCGAAATCTTCGTCCTCATGGGCCAGCCCGGGCGGCTTTCCTTCTCGGACGCGCTGCATTTCAGCATCGTCACCCTGTCCACGGTGGGCTATGGCGACATCCAGCCCGCCGATGACGGCATCCGGCTGCTGGCGGCGATCCAGATGATCCTCGGCCAGTTGCTGCTGCTCTTCGGCTTCGCCGAGATCATGCGCAGCCATGGTGGGCGCCGGACGAATGATACCATCCCGCGGGCGTGATTCCGCCGCAATGCGGGCGATGATGAGGGGCGTCGAACACAGGTGGCGAACGTGACTGCATTGGGTGATCCGGCCTTCTGGCGCCGGAAGCGGGTCCTGGTGACGGGGGGGGCGGGCTTCCTCGGCAGCAATCTCTGCCATGCGCTGGCCGGGCTCGGCGCCCGCGTCACCGCGCTGGATGCCATGCTGCCCGATGGCGGCGCCAACCCGGCCAATCTCGAGGGCGCCGGCGTCATGCTGGTGCGCGGTGATCTGCGCGACACCGAACTCGCGACCCTCTGCCAGGGTGTGGACGTGTTGTTCAACATGGCGGCGCAGACGAGCCACATGGGTGGGCAGAAGGACCCGGTCTTCGACATCGCCATCAACGCCGTGGCCCAGGTGCGCCTCGTCCAGGTGATGCGCGAGGCCGCACCCAAGGCCGCCGTCATCCATGCCTCCACCCGGCAATTCTACGGCCGCCCGATCAGCCTGCCGGTGAACGAACTGCACCCGGTGAACCCGCCCGATGCCAATGGCGTCTCCAAATGGGCGGGCGAACAGTACTGGATGCTGGAGAACCGGGTGCTGGGCCGCCCCGTCGTCTCGCTGCGGCTCACCAATTGCTACGGCCCGCGCCTGCGCATCGCCGATGCGCGGCAGACCTTCCTCGGCATCTGGCTGCGCCGCCTGCTGGAGGATGAGCCCTTCGAGGTCTGGGGCGGCGCCCAGCTGCGTGACCTCGCCTATGTGGACGACGTGACACGCGCCTTCCTGATGGCGGCCGAGCAGGCCGGCAACACGGATGTGGCCGGCCATGTCTTCAACCTGGGCGGCGCGCCGCCGGTCTCGCTGCTCGACCTCGCGCGGATGGTCATCGCGGCTAATGGCGGGCGGGGCCATTTCACCACCCGCGAATTCCCGGCCGATCGCGCGCCGATCGACATCGGCAGCTATCACGCCGACGACCAGGCCTTTCGCAGCGCCACCGGCTGGGCGCCGCTCACCCCCCTGGAGGAAGGGCTGCGCCTCAGCCTGGACTGGTATCGCGAGCGGATGAGCGACTACATTTTCGCCGACGCGCCGAAATGACCGCAACACGCCCGATCACACCGCCGACGCCCGCCGGGGCCGAGGCGAATTGCCATCAAGAGCCACGCCCATGAACGCCTCCCCCGCCATTCTCCCCTTCGCCGATCCGGGCGCCGGCTACCGCGCCCTGCAGACCGAGATCGACGCCGCGGTCGCCCGCGCGCTTGCCTCGGGCTGGTACATCCTGGGCCGCGAGGGTGAGGCCTTCGAGGCGGAATTCGCCGCCTGGCTCGGCGACCAGCCGGGGGCACCCGCGATGCACGCCGTGGGCTGCGCCAATGGCACGGATGCCATCATGCTCATCCTCCGCGGCATGGGCATCGGCGAGGGCAGCACGGTCGTCACCGTCAGCCACACGGCGGTCGCGACCGTCGCCGCCATCGAGATGGTGGGCGCCACGCCCCTGCTGCTCGACATCGACCCCGACACCTACACCATGGACCCGGACGAACTGGCCTCCGTGCTGGCGGACCCGCCGCCTGGCCTGCCGCCGATCCGCGCCGTCATCCCTGTGCATATCTACGGCCAGGCGGTGGACCTCGCGCCCATCAAGGCGGCCTGCGACGAGGCGGGCGTCTTCCTGATCGAGGATTGCGCGCAATGCCATGGCGCGATGCTGGGGGGTGCCAAGCTCGGCACCATCGGCCATGCGGCCGCCTTCAGCCTCTACCCCACCAAGAATCTGGGCGCGCTCGGCGATGGCGGCATTCTGGCCACCCCGGACCCGGAACTGGCGGCGCGGATCGGCGCGATCCGGCAATATGGCTGGAAGCGGCGCTACATCAGTGACCTGCAGGGCGTGAATTCCCGCCTGGACGAGGTGCAGGCCGCCATCCTGCGGGTGAAGCTGCAGCATCTGGACCGGCAGAATGACCGCCGCCGGCAGATCGCCGCCGCCTATGACCAGGCGCTGGCCGGCACGGTGCTGACGCCGCCGGTGCGGCGCGCGGGCGCGCATCACGTGTTCCACCTCTATGTCCTGCGCCACCCGAAGCGCGACGAATTCATGTTCTCCCTGAAGGCCCGCGGCATCGGGACGGGCATCCATTACCCCATGCCGGTGCACAGCCAGCCCGCCTATGCCGGCCGCGTGCCGCTCGGCCCCGCCAATTGCGCCGAGACCGCCCGCGCGGCGGAGGAGGTGTTCAGCCTGCCGATGTATCCCGAACTGACGGATGAGCAGGTGGCGCGGGTCTGCGAAGCGCTCTCGGGCCTCTGAACGCCGCCCTCGTCTTCGCGCTGGCGGCGGTTTTCGAGATCGCCGGCTGCTTCGCCTTCTGGGCGGTGCTGCGCCAGGGCGCCTCGGCGCTCTGGCTGCTGCCGGGGGTGGGGGCGCTCATCGCCTTCGCCTGGCTGTTGACGCTGGTGCCGGGCGAGATCGCGGCGGGGCGGGCCTTCGCCGCCTATGGCGGCATCTATGTGGCCGCCACGCTCGCCTGGCTGATGCTGGCGGAGGGGCTGCGGCCGACCGGCTGGGACCTAGCGGGGGTTGCGCTGTGCCTCGCGGGCACGGCGGTGATCCTGGTGGGTGCGGCACGGCAGGTTTAACGCATCTGTCGCTGGCGCGGTGGGCGCGACGACCATATTCCGGGGCCAGCCGCCACGGAGCCACGCATGGATCGCCGCAGCCTCATCGCCGCCACCGCCGCCCTTGCCGTGCATCGCCCGGCTTCGGCGCAACCCCCTTCCGGGCCGGCGAATGTCATCTTCTTCCATCCCGATGGCTTCGGCGTGAACCATTGGGGCGCCGTCCGCATGGCGAGCGTCGGCCCCGATGGCCGCACCGAGTGGGACCGCCTGCCGCACAGTGCCGTCTATCTCGGCCACATGAAGGATGGGCTGACCGGCACCTCGCATGGCGGCGCCACCACCCATGCCTTCGGCGTGCGCGTCCAGGCCGACAGCTTCGGCATGGATGGCGCCACGCCCGTCCGCAGCCTCTCCGGCTTCGAGGGTTCCATCGCGAAGGAGGCGCTGGCGCGCGGCAAATGGGTCGGCCTCGTGCAATCTGGTGCCGCCTATGAGCCGGGGACCGCGGCCTTCGTCGCCAGCACGCCGCGCCGCAACAACCTGGCCGAGATCACCCGCCTTGTCGTCGAATCCGGCGTGCAGCTGCACATGGCTGGCGGCGAGCGCTGGTACCTGCCGCGCGGCATGCAGGGCCGCTTCGGCGAGGGCGCGCGCGAGGACGGCCTGAACCTGATCGAGCTGCTGCGCCAGCGCGGCTACACCATCGTCTTCACCCGGGAGGAACTGGCCGGGGTGCCGGCCGGCACGGAGAGGCTCTGGGGCATCTTCGCGCATGACCACAGCTTCCATGACCGCAACGAGGAAACCCTCGCCCGCGAGAGCCTGCCGCATTACGTCCCCAGCGCCCCCAGCATCGCGGAGATGAGCGAGGCGGCGCTGCGCCTCCTCTCCCGCGCGCCGGGCGGCTTCCTGCTGGTGGCCGAGGAGGAGGGGACGGATAACTTCGGCAATGTGAACAACGCGGCCGGCGCGATCGAGGCCGGCATCCGCGCGGATGCGGCGATCGGCGTCTTCCGGCGCTTTGTCGCGGCCAATCCGAACACGCTGATGCTGACCACGGCGGATTCCGATGCGGGCGGGATGCAGGTGATCGGCCCGGGCCGGCAGCAGAACATCGTGCGCGAAGGCGCCAACCTGCCCGAGCGCGACCGCAACGGCGCGCCGTTGGATGGCCAGGGCGGCGCCGGGACCACGGCCTGGCTCTCCGCCCCGGACCGCAACGGCGTCCGGCACCCCTTCGCCATCGCGTGGTCCACCCTGACCGATGTTTCGGGCGCCATCCTGGTGCGCGCCGTCGGGCGCAATGCCGAGTGGGTGAGCCAGGCCGGGACGATGGACAATGTGGATGTCTACCGGATCATGTACCGGACGCTCTTCGGGCGCGACCCGGGCTGATTTGTCCGGAGGAGTTGTCGCGGCCTTGGCCCGGGCCTAGATTCCCCGGCGTCCAGGGAGAACCGCCATGCCCATCGCTGCCTCCGCCGAGGCCGTCCGCCCGACGCGCCGGCCCGTGAACGCCAATGGCGTGCCGATCCACACCACCACCTATATCGGCACCAACTGGACCAACCGCACGGCGGACAGCCCGCCGCCGCCCGCGCCGGGCGCCTATTACCCCATGGCCTTCCTGGTGGAGCAGCCGCCGGGCTCCGTCGTGCAGTCGCATTTCCACGCGGCCGACCAGTTCCAGGTGGTCGTGGCGGGCGGCGGCCATCTCGGCCGGCATCCGGTGCGGCCGGTGACGGTGCACTACACCAATGCCCACACCGCCTATGGCCCGATCACGGCGGGCGAGGACGGCCTGCACTACTTCACGCTGCGCAACGGCTATGACCCGGGTGCCCGCTACGTGGCGCAGGAGGCGGCGGCGCTGAAGGCCATCCCCGGCCGCAAGCCCTGGCAGACCACCACCGCGCCCGTCGAGCCCAGCCCCGCCATCACCGGGCCCGCCCGCATGGAGGAGATGCTGGAGCCCCGCGCGGATGGCTTGGGCGCCTGGCGCCACATCCTGCCGCCGGGCGCGCGCCTGACTGGCCCTGAGCCCGCGGCGGGGATGGGCCAGTTCTGGGTGGTGGCGGCGGGCAGCCTGGACGGCATGCCGCCGCTTTCGCTCGTCTATGTCCACCCCGAGGATGCGGCGCGCGAGGCCGAGGCGGGGCCGGACGGCGCCGAGTTGCTGATCCTGCAATATCCGAGGCGGGCTGCCGACGCCTGACCCCCGGCGGGCACCGGCCGCTTCATCTTTGGGCAGGGCATGGCTGGCGGGGCTGTTTTCGTCGCGTGCGATGCTGGTCGCCCCGCCCAGGTTGTTTGAGGCTGCGTCCCAGGATGGAGGGGGAATGGGCATGCTGACACGTCGAACCCTGCCGGCGGCGGCGCTGCTGCTGCTGACGACCCCCGCGCTGCGCGCGCAGACGCGCGTCATCCGCCTGGTCATTCCCTTCGGCGCGGGCGGCATCACCGACCTCGTCGCCCGCATCCTGGCCGAGCGCGCGGGGGCGGAACTGGGCGTGACGATCGTCGCCGAGAACCGGGCGGGGGCGAATGGCAACATCGCCGGCGAATATGTGGCGCGCGCGGCACCGGATGGCACGACGCTGCTGATGGCCTCGCTCGCCATGTTCGCGGTGAATCCGGTGATCTATCCGCGCATGAGCTATGATCCGCTGGCGGATTTCGCGCCCGTGGCACTCGCCGCCAGCACGCCGCATGTGGTGGTAGCGCATCCGGGCAGCGTGCCCACGGGTTTCGCCGCCATGCTGGCCGCCGCCCGAGCCCGGCCCGAGGCGCTGAGCTGGGGCACGGCGGGGGCCGGGAGCAGCCCGCATCTGACGCAGATCCTGCTGCAATCGCTGTCCGACACGCGCTTCCTGCCGGTGCATTTCCGCAGCGGCGCGGCCAGCGTGCAATCGGTGATCGCGGGGCAGGTGGCGCTGACCGCGGAAGCCACGCCCATCGTGGCCGAGCATGTGCGCGCCGGCACACTCAAAGCGCTGGCCGTCGCGTCACCCGAGCGCCTGGCCCTGCTGCCCGATGTGCCGACGGCGGCGGAGGCCGGGCTGGCAGGGCTGGAGAATGGCTCCACCTCGGCCATCGTCGCCCCGCGCGGCACGCCCGATGCGGTGCTGGCGCGGCTCGCCGAGGGCTTCCGCGCCGCGCTGGCCGCGCCCGAGACGCGCGCCCGCCTCAGCCAGCAGGGCACGATCCCGCTGGGCGGGACGGGCGCCGAATTCACCGGCCTCATCACGCGGGAGGTGGCGCGCTGGCGGCCGCTGCTGGCAGGCATCCAGCCCGGGTAAGCCCGGATGGTGGCGCGCGCCGAAGCATGGTCACATCCCTCGAACATCGCCTGATCGGAGACGTCACTTGAGCGAATTCACCTGGAACGGGCGCCTGCTCGCCATTCACATCACCGAACAGGCCGCGGCCGACATGCAGGAACTGCAGGAGGCGAAGCTCATCGCCGGTGTCGGGATCGAGGGCGACCGCTACGCCACCGGCCGCGGCACCTACAGCAAGAAGCCGCAGCCCGAGCGCCAGGTGACGCTCATCGAGATCGAGACGCTGGAGGCGATCCAGCGCGACCACAAGATCGAGCTGCCGCCGCATGAGACGCGCCGCAACCTGCTGACGCGCGGCGTGCCGCTGAACCACCTGGTCGGCCGCGCCTTCCGGGTGGGCGAGGTGGAGCTGTTCGGCGGGCGGCTCAACGTGCCCTGCGTCTATCTGGACAAGCTGCTGGGCAAGCCGCTCTTCGGCCCGCTGACCAACCGCTCGGGGCTCAATTGCATGATCACCAAGGGCGGCGTGATCCGGCCCGGCGACGCGATCACGCCGGTTTGAAGCCCTCAAACGCCGGGCGCGGCCCCCGGCCGCTTGGCTTCGCCGCCCAAGGCGGCCGCTGGTTCTAATCCTCGTTTTCCAGCCGCTCGATATCCTCGTCCGAGAGGCCGAAATGGTGGCCCACCTCGTGCAGCAGCACGTTGCGGACCAGGCGGAACAGATCCTCCCCCGTCTCGATCCATTCGAGCAGGATGGGTTCGCGGTAGAGCAGGATTGTGTCGGGTTCGGCGGGCGTGTCTTGGGTGGATTTGTGGGTGAGCGGCGTGCCGCGATAAAGGCCGGTCAGCTCCCAGGGGCTTTCCAGGCCGAGCTCGGTCACCATCTCATCCTCCGGGACCTCTTCCACGATGATGGCGGTCCCGCGCACCATGTCGCGCAGCGGGCGGGGGATGGCGGCGAGGGCATCCTCGGCCATTTCCAACAGGTCTTCGAGGCTGGGGGGTGTGGTTGGGCGCATGGGGGCTTGTGCCATGTGAGGACCGGAAAGGGGAGGGGCGGATGATCGAGCGGCTGGACGAGGCGGGGCGGGCGGAACTGGCGGCACGCCTGCCGGATTGGGAATTGGTGGCGGGACGCGACGCCATCCGGCGGCAGTTCCGCTTCCGCGACTTCAGCGCCGCCTGGGGGTTCATGAGCCGGGTGGCGCCGCTGGCCGAGGCGCAGGACCATCACCCCGAATGGTCCAATGTGTACAACCGGGTCGAGATCACCCTCACCACGCATGATGCGGGCGGGCTTTCGGCGCGGGATCTGCGCCTGGCGCTGGCCATTGACGCGCTGACGTGAGCCTGGACGCGCCGCAACGGACCCTGGCCGTCACGCGCTCGGCGATGCGCCATTGCCTCGCTTGCGCCTGGTCGCCCCTGGCCGAGGTGCCGCTGCCCGATGGCAGGCGGGCGGACATCCTGGCGCTGCGCCCGGATGGCGGCTTCGTGATCATCGAGGTGAAGTCCTGCGCGCGGGATTTTCTCAGCGACGGCAAGTGGCAGGATTACCGCGCCTTTTCCGATGAGCTGCACTTCGCCGTGGACCTCGACTTCCCGCAGGAGCTGCTGCCGGGCGATGTCGGCCTGCTGGTCTGCGACGGGTTCGAGGCGGCGCCGCTGCGCGCCGCGCCCGCCCACCCGCTGGCCCCGGCGCGGCGCCGTGCCCTGCTGCACCGCTTCGCCACCCTGGCCGCGACGCGCCTCGCCGCGCTGAGCGACCCGGTGGGGCTGGCCGAGCGGCGGGCCGCGCTGCGGCTCGACTGAACCTTCCGTTGCCGAGAGGCTTCGGCACCCGCAGCATGGGTCATCGGAGGACTCGGACATGCTGAAATACCTGCTGCCGCTCGCCCTCATCGTGGGCCCTGCCGCCGCGCAGCAGCAGCCCATGGCGGGCGAGGGGTTGCGCGTCGCGCGCCAATGGTGCGCCGCCTGCCACGTCGTCTCGCGCGACATGCCGCCACCCGCGGCCGATGCCGCGTCGAGCTTTCCCGGCATCGCCGACCGGCCGGGCACGACGGAAGCCGGGCTGCGCGTCTTCCTGCAGACGCCGCACGCCAACATGCCCAACTGGCAGCTCAGCCGGGCGGAAATGGATGCGGTGGTCGGCTACATCCTCTCGCTGCGCCGATGATCCTCTACTTCGCCCATGGCAGCCCCTTCGCGCGGATCATCCGCGTCCTGGCGCGCGAGAGGGGCGTCGCACTCGACGAGGTCGAGACGACGCTGCGCGACCCCGCCGCGCCGCAACTCGCGCACAACCCCGCCGGACGCGTGCCCGCGCTGCTCGATGGCGGGACCCTGATCTGCGAGACGCCGCTGATCCTGGCGCATCTGGGCTGGTTGCCGCGGGAGCCGACGGCCCTCTCCCGCCTCGGCCAGGCCTGCGCCTTCATTGACGGGATCGCCGTCTGGAATCGCGATTTGCGGCGGCCGGAGCATGAGCGCTCGCCAGGCTTCCAGGCGCTGGAGCGGACACGCGCCAACCGCATCCTGGATGCGCTGGACCTCGAAGCGTACGCGCCGCATTCGGTCGAGGCCATCGCGCTGGCCTGCGGGCTTGGCTACTGCGACCGGCGGCATACCGTGTTTGCGTGGCGGGAGGGGCGCCAAGCCCTCACCCTGTGGTATGAGGCCATGATCGCGCGGCCGGCCTTCGCCGGGACCGTCCCACCTGTTTCCGGGATTTGACCATGCAGAACACCGAACCCGTCTGGCGCATCGTGGATGAGAAGGCCCAGCCCGCCATCGAACTCAGCGACCGCGTCTGGGGCATGCCGGAGCTCGCCTACAACGAGCACAAGTCGGCCGCCGAGCACACTGCCTATCTGCACGCCGAGGGCTTCCGCGTGACGGAGCAACTCGCCGGCATTCCGACCGCCATGATGGGCGAGGCGGGCGAGGGCGGGCCCGTCATCGCGATCCTCGGCGAATTCGACGCGCTGCCGGGTCTCTCCAACGAGGCGGGCGTGGCCGAGCATCGCCCGGTGCCGGGCGACGGCAATGGCCATGCCTGCGGGCACAACCTGCTGGGCGCGGCCTCGTTGCTCGCCGCCACGGCGGTAAAGGACTACCTGGCCGCCAACGGGATCCAGGGCCGCGTGCGCTATTACGGCTGCCCGGCCGAGGAAGGCGGCGCGGCCAAGGGCTTCATGGCCCGCGCCGGCCTCTTCGACGATGTGGACATCGCGATTTCCTGGCACCCGGGAAGCTTCGCCTCGGTCAATGAGCCCATCTCGCTCGCCAACACCCGCATCGACTTCACCTTCCATGGCCGCGCGAGCCATGCCGCCGCCTCGCCGCATCTGGGGCGCAGCGCGCTCGATGCCGTCGAGCTCATGTCGGTCGGCGTGAACTACCTGCGCGAGCACATCCCGCAGGAGAGCCGCATCCACTATGCCTATCTCGACGCCGGCGGTGTGGCGCCCAATGTCGTCCAGGCCAAGGCGAAGGTGCGCTACCTGATCCGCGCGGCGGATGTGAAGGCGCTGAACAGCCTGGTCGCCCGCGTGCGCAAGATCGCCGATGGCGCGGCGCTGATGACGGATACGCGCGTGGAGACGCAGGTGATCTCGGCCGTGTCCAACCTGCTGGGCAACACGCCGCTCGAGCACCTGATGCAGGATGCGCTGGACCGGCTGGGCCCGCCGCCCTTCGATGCCGAGGACCGCAAGCGCGCCGCCGAATTCCAGGCCACGCTTTCGGAGGAGGACATCGCCGCCGCCTTCCGCAAGGTGGGCATGCCGCGCAATGACGACCCGCTGCCGACCAGCATCGTCCCTCTCGATTCCAAGCGTGCGCCGATGATCGGCAGCACGGATGTGGGCGATGTCTCCTGGGTGGTGCCGACGGTGCAGGCGCGGGGTGCGACGCACGCCATCGGCACGCCGCTGCATTCCTGGCAGGCGACGGCGCAGGGCAAGCTGCCCCATGCGCACAAGGGCATGGTGCACGTGGCCAAGGTGATGGCGAGCACGGCGGTCGAGGCGCTGCAGAAGCCCGAGATCATCGCCGCAGCCAAGGCCGACCACGCGGCGCGCGCCGGCGGGGCCTATGTCTGCCCGCTGCCGGAAGATGCGAAGCCGCCGATCGGGATGTCGCTGGCGGTCTGATGCGGGTCATCCGGGACGCGGTGGCACTTCGCGCCGCCACCCAGGGTTGGAAGGCGCAGGGCGAGCGCATCGCCCTGGTTCCGACCATGGGCTACCTCCATGCCGGCCATCTGGCCCTGGTGGCGCGGGCGCGGGAAGTCGCGCCGCGCGTGATCGCGACCATCTTCGTCAATCCGACGCAATTCGCGCCGCATGAGGATCTCGGCCGCTATCCGCGTGACGAGGTGGGGGACATCGCGAAGCTCGAGGCCGCGGGCTGCGACCTGCTCTTCGCGCCCGATGTGGCGACGGTCTATCCGCCGGGCTTCGCGACGCGCATCACGATGATGGGGCCGGCGGAGGGTCTGGAGGGCACGCATCGCCCGCAGATGTTCGGCGGCGTGGCTCTGGTCTGCACGCGGCTCTTTGGCCTTTGCGCGGCTGATGTGGCCGTGTTCGGCGAGAAGGACTGGCAGCAGGTGATGGTGGTGCGGCAGGTGGTGCAGGACCTCGCGCTGCCGCTGACCATCGAGACGGTGCCGACGATCCGGGCGGAGGATGGCTTGGCCCTCTCCTCCCGCAACGCCTATCTCGATGCGGAGGCGCGGCAGCGCGCGACGGCGCTGCATGCGGCGCTCCAGCATGCCGCGGCGCGGCTGCGGGTGGGCGCCCCGGCGGAAGCGGCCTGCGGCGAGGCCGAGGCGCGGCTCCGCGAGGCGGGCTTCAGGCAGGTGGACTACGTGGCGCTGCGCCGCGCCGAGGATTTCGCGGAGATGGCGCGGCTGGATGCGCCGGGGCGGCTGCTGGGCGCCGCATGGCTCGGCCAGGTGCGGCTGATCGACAACATCCCGGTCTGACGCGCGGCCCTCAGCAGCCGTGGAAGCCGCCGCCCGGCAGCCGCACGAATTCCAGGATGCCGAGAGGTTGCGCGGCACCGGGCTGGATGACCAGCGCGGCAGCTTCCGGGAAGGCGGTGCCGCCTACGCTTTGGCCGTAGATCATGATGGCCGGCGTGCGGTGACCCACCAGCACGCGGTTCGCGCCCGCCGGCACCGGCGCGTTGAACAGCCGGCGATGCTCCGCCAGCACCCAGTCGAGCCGCGTGCCCGCGTAGTCATCGGCCAGCAGGCTGTCCGTGACCTGCACGCGCGCTGGCCCCCAGGCCTCCTCTGCCGTGTCGCGCGCGCGATAGACGGGGCCGGCCAGCACCGGGAATTGCACGGGGATGCCGAGTTCCACGAAGCGCTGGCCGATGCGTTGGGCCTGCTCCCGCCCGCGCGGCGAGAGGTTGCGCTGGCCGGCACGGTCCCCCACGCGATAGCTGCGGTCGCAGGGCTCGCCTGCCGTATCTGCGTGGCGGAAGAACAGGACGAGCCCGCCCCTGCGCAGCCGCGCGAGCAAGGGCGAGGCGTCCACCTCCATGGGCGTCATCTGCTGCGCCGCGGCGGGTGCGGCGAGCGTCAGTCCCAGCAGGGCGCGTCGCGTCGTGCTCAAAACTTGAAGGCGAGGCCGGCGATCACCCGCGCCGTGCAGACATCCTGCCGCACGCCTTGGCCGCTCAGGCATTGGTTGCGGGGGATGGTCGTGTCGAAATAGTTCACGCTGGCCATGGAGGTGCCCACGCCCGCGACCTCGAAATCCCGGCCCAGGCCGGCGCCCCACCAGGTGTAGTCGGGCGTGCCGTAGCGCGGGTTCATCTCGATCAACCGGTAGCCGAGCCGCGCGCCGCAACTATTCGAGCCGCGCGCCGGAGAGCTGCACCAGGCGCTGCCAGTTCGGCGTATCGCGCTCGATCAGCGCCGTCAGTGCCGCCGGGGCCTCGCTGGTGACGGTGCCGTAGCCCAGCGGCTTCAGCCGCTCCACGAAATCCGCCTGCGCGCCGACGCTGCGGATCGCCGCATGCAGGCGCTGGATGTGCTCGGGCGGCGTGCCGCCCGGCGCCATCACGGCGTTCCACGTCACCACGTCATGCCGGCCGAGGCCGAGATCCGCGAAATCGGCCATGCCCGGCACCTCGGGCAGGATGGAGAGGCGGGCGGCGGAGCTCACCGCCAGCGGCAGGAAGCGGCCGGCCGTCACATGCGGCATGAGGGCGGGCATCACGTCGAACATCATGTCAATCGTGCCGGCCAGCAGATCGGTGATGGCGGGGCCGCCGCCGCGATAGGGCACGTGCAGGATCTTAGCGTTGGCCTCGGCGTTGATCGCCTCGATGTTGATGTGGCTCGTCGTCCCCGTGCCGCTGCTGCCCATCTTCACCTGCTCGGGGTTCGCCCGGCTCCAGGCGATGAGGCGGCGGAAATCCGTCCAGCCCTGCTGCCGCGCGCGCTCGGCATTCACGACGCAGAGCAGCGCGCCATCGGTGATCTGCGTGACGGGGGCCAGGTCGGTGCGCGGGTTGAAGGGCAGGCGCGAGGTCATGAAGGGGAAGGCGCAGAGCGTGGTGACGCTGATCAGGCCGATCATGGTGCCGTCGCGGTCGCCCTTGGCCAGCGCATCGGCGCCGATCAGCCCACCCGCCCCGCCGCGATTCTCGACGACGACGGGCGTGCCGAGTGCGGCGGGCAGGCGCTCGGCCAGGACGCGGCCCAGGATGTCCACCGCGCCGCCGGGCGGGAAGGGGACGATGATGCGCAACGGGCGGCCCTGCGCGAGCGCGGGTGTGGACAGCGGCAATGCGGCGGCGCCGAGGATCAGGCTGCGTCGTTGCGTCATGGACGTTTGCTCCCTTCGTTACGGGAGAGATTGCGGCTCAAGCGAGGGCGTCCGCAAGCCGCTTGCGGGAGAGCGCGATCACCGCCTGGGCTTCGCGTGTCAGGGCATATTTCGGCAGGTCCTCGGGCCGTGCCCAGGCGACCGCGCTGACATCATCGCCGGCCCGCGCTTCACCGCCTGCCCATTCGGCGCAGTAGTCCACGATGGTGTAGTGGTAGCGCACCGCGCCCGCGTCATCGCGCGTAACTGAATCGATCACGTCGGCGAGCAGGAGGGGACCGACGGTGATGCCCGTCTCCTCTAGCAATTCGCGCCGCGCGGCATCCTGCGCGCCTTCGCCCACATGCTGCGCGCCGCCGGGCAGCGACCAGGAGCCGATACGCGGCGGCTTGCCGCGCTGGACCAGCAGAACCTCCTCGCCGCGGAAGACGATCACGCCGATGCCGATCCAGGGGCGGTCGGGGTATTCGCGGGTCACGAGACGACCAGGTCTTCCAGGCGCGGGATCATCGCCTTCTCCTTCCACAGGCCCAGCTGGAAGGCCCAGCCGTGGAAGCGGGCATTGAGCCGCTGCGCCTCCTCGGCACCTTCGGCGGAAAGGCGTACCCAGAACAACTCGCCGTCACGGTGGGCGCGCAGCGTGATGGTGACCTCATCCGTGTAGTGGAAGCGCGCCTCGCCCAGCGCCTCGCCGGGGGCCTCGGTGCGGACCTCGATGAAGGTCAGCCCGTCAAAGGCGCGGCCCACCTCGTCGAGCGCGACGCGGTCGGCCACCGGATGTTCGGCGGGGGTGATGATGTCGAGCGGCGCATCCACCTCGCCCGCGCGGGCCAGCACCAGCGGCGGCTGGCCGGTGCGGCTGACCTCGACGCGGCGCAGGCGTGCCGGCGCGAGGCTCGCAAGGTCGCGGTCGAGCCAGAGCGAGGGGTCGGCATCGGCGCCGAGGCGGCCTTCGGCCAGCCAGGCGCGGTTCTCGCCGGGGCGGCGGGCATAGATGCCTTCGGGCTGGTTGCCCTGGGTGCGGACGCGTCGGCGGCCGAGGATCATCTCGGCGAGCGGCCGGCCCTCGGCGTCGAAGACGCGCAACAGGGTGGACGTGCTGCCGGGGGCGGCGGGGTCTTCCACGCCCAGGCGCGGCCATTGCGCCGGGTCGCTGCTGCGCTCCTCGGTGAGGCGGAGTTCGGTGAGGCCTACCAGGGTCTCGCGCACGCGCTCGGGGCGGGCGGGGTAGCCCTGGAATTCGGCGATGCGCCAGGCCTCGCCGTCGCGGATCAGGGTGGTGCCCTGCGCGCCGCGGCGCAGCTCGATGCGGCGCGCGCCGGCCAGCCGCGTGGCGAGGCCGGGGAAGGCGAGGCTGCCTTCGCTGATGCGCCCCTCCACCTCGCCCTCGGGGCGGAGCAGCAGGGCGGCGCCCAGGCTCGCCGCAGCGGCGCCGCCGAGCGCGATCAGGCCACGCTTGCCGATCATGCCCGCGCCCTCGCGCGCCGCCGGGCGCGCAGCACGCCGATGACGACGGCGAGGATGGTCAGCAGCACCGGCACGAAGGCGATGTTGAAGATGCGCAGCCAGGTCTCCAGGGATTCGATGTCGCGCCGCAGTTCCAGCTGCACGGCGCGCAACTGGCGCCGCGTGTTGGCGATCTCCTCGCGGGCGCGATCAATTTCGGCGCGCTGCTCGGGCGTGATGACCGTCTGGTTGGTGTTGCGGGCACCTTCCCCGCCGGTGCCCTGGCGGAGTTCGCGCAGGCGGCGTTCGGTGGCTTGCAGGCGCTCGGTCAACTGCTGCTCGCTCTGGCGGAACTGAGCATCGGCCTGGCGACGGATGTCCTCCACCAGTTCGAAGGGCCGCTGGCTTTCGCCGCGCGAACGCAGGCTGATCATGGCGTCCGAGCCCGCCAGCGTATCGGCGATGTTCACGACGAAGCTGCCATTGCCCGAGAAGGGATTGGCGACGGGCTGGCCGAAGAATTCCTGCACGCGGACCCAGAAGCGGTCCTCCAGGATGTCCGTGTCATGCACCACGACGATATTGGCCGGGCCGTTGCTGCGCGCGAGGTGCGCGGGGAAGTCGGCCGGGCGCTCCACGCCCTCGGCGGGCGCGGGCGCCCCTTCCTGGAAGGCGCTGCGGAGATTGCCACGGATGCGGGCCGCGATGACGCGGCGCTGACCATCGGCGCGGAACTCGGCCAGGATGCGCGTGGGGGAGGGGTCGTTCCGGACGCGCGCCGCATCGATCAGCATGGATTGCGACGAGCTGGTGAGAAGCGGGATGAACTCGATGCCCGCATTGGGCCGCGGCGCGAGGTAGCCGGAGGAAGCGACCGTCACCTGCTCGATCAGCGCGGTCGCCACCTCCTGGCGGTTTACGCTGTCACCCTGGAGGTTGAACCAGGCGATGTAGTCCACCGCCTGCACGCGCTCATTGGGCGCGGCCCGCACCCGCCAGGCGCCGCGCAGGTCGAGCACGACACGATCGGCCGGCGCCTCCACGCCCCAGGCCTCCAGCAGGCGCGGCAGGACGGAGGCGGTGTTGGAAGGCGGACGCCCGCCCGGGCCGGGGCGCGAGGCCTGGAACTCGCTATGGGGGTCGATCATCAGGAAGAGGCGCCCGCCGCGCATGACGAACTGATCAACTGCGTATTGCGCGGCCTCCGGCAGGTCCTGCGGGTGGGCGAGCAGCAGGATCTGCACCTCGGGCGGGATCACCTGCACGTCGAAGCCGAGATCCTGGATGGTGAAGCCCTCGCGCAGCTGGCGCATCACCACCTGCGGCTGGGCCAGGGCCGGCTGGCGCAGCATCATCGCGCGCGCGTCGCCATTCAGCGGCAGGGGCGACATGACGCCGAGCACGGGCTTGGTGGGGTTGGACAGCTCGAAGATCAGGCGCGTCAGGTCGGCTTCCAGGAAGCGCTCGCGCTCCGGCTGGAAGAAGGGGATGTTGCGCTCCTCATCCACCTGGTTGCTGCCGGAGAGGCCGAAATAGACCTGCTCGCCGGCCTGATCGAGCGGCACGCCCTGCATGCCGAGCGAGACGGCGCGGTCCTCCACCTCGGAGAAGGGCTCGGGGTCGAAGATCTCCAGGCGCAGCTTGCCGCGGCTGGCCACGACGTATTCGCGCAGCATCTCGCGCACGCGCTCGGCATAGGCGCCGAATTGCGGCGCTTCGGCGCCGAGCTTGCGCGAATAGAAGAAGCGCAGCGTGATCGGGTCCTGCAGGCCTTCCAGCACCTGCCGCGTGCCGGGTGAGAGCGTGTAGATGCGGTTCTCGGTCAGGTCCATGCGGGCGGAGGCGAGCAGCCTATCCGCCAGCATGTTGATGCCGACGGCGAGTGCGAGCGCCGCGAGAACGCCGAGGGAGGAGAAGAGGAGGCGGGAATTGCGCACGGTCTCAATCCGCCTTCTTGTGTTCGAGGATCACGGTGTTCACGAAAAGCCAGAAGGCGATGAAGCTGGCGAAGAAGACGAAATCCCGCGCCGAGATCACGCCGCGGGTGAAGCCGTTGATGCGTTCGCTCACGGAGACACCGCGCGCCACCTCGGCCAGCACCGGGAATTGCGAGGAGAGGAAGTCCGTCACCACCGGAGAGCCCGCGGCGGCGAAGAGGAAGCAGCCGGCGACGGCCAGCACGAAGGCGATGACCTGGTTGCGCGTCACGGCGGAGATGGCGGCCCCTACCGCGAGATAGGCGCCGGCCACCAGGAAGCAGCCGAGATAGCCGGTGAGGATCACGCCATTGTCCGGCTCGCCCAGCAAATTCACGGTGAGGACCAGCGGGAAGGTGAGCAGCAGCGCCACCGCGCAGAAGGCCCAGGCGGCGAGGAACTTGCCGACCACCGCCTGGCCGGCCGTGATCGGCAGCGTCAGCAGCAATTCGATGGTGCCGAGGCGCCGCTCTTCGGCCCAGAGGCGCATGGTCAGCGCGGGCACGAGGAACAGGAACAGCCAGGGGACGAAGCTGAAGAAGGGGATGAGATCCGCCTGGCCGCGCCCGAAGAAACCGCCCAGCGTGAAGGTGAGCGCGCCCGAGAGGACGAGGAAGATCACGATGAAGACGGTGGCGACGGGGGTCGCGAAATAGGCCGCGAATTCACGCCGCGCGATGGTGAGGGCGGCCTTCATGCGGCGGCTCCCAAGGTGAGGGAGCGGAAGACCTCTTCCATGCTGCGGCCATCGGCCACCAGGGCTGCGGGCGTCGCATCGGCCAGCACGCGGCCGCGCGCGATGACGATGGCGCGGGTGCAGACGGCGGCGACCTCTTCGAGAATATGGGTCGAAATGATGATGGCCTTCTCCGGCGCCATGGCGCGGATGAGTTCGCGCACCTCATGCTTCTGGTTGGGGTCCAGGCCGTCGGTCGGCTCATCCAGCACCAGCACGGGGGGCGAATGCAGCAGCGCCTGGGCCAGGCCCACACGGCGCTTGAAACCCTTGGAGAGCGTCTCGATCGGCTGCAGCCGGACACCCTCCAACTGCGTCAGCGCCATGGCGTGGGCCACGCGCTCCGCACGCTCGGCGCCACCGAAGCCGCGGATGCGGGCGCAGAAATCCAGGAAATCGGCCACGCTCATCTCGGGATAGGTGGGCGCGCCCTCGGGCAGGAAGCCGAGGTTGCGCTTGGCGGCCACGGGGCGCTTCACCACATCCTCGCCGCAGATGCGGCCCGTGCCGCTGGTGGGCAGCATGAAGCCCGCCAGCATGCGCATGGTGGTGGATTTGCCGGCGCCATTGGGGCCCAGGAAGCCCACGACCTCCCCCCGCTGCACGGAGAAGCTGACCCCGTCCACGGCGGTGAAGCCGCCGAAGCGCTTGGTCAGGCCCTCGATCTCGATGAGGCCCTGGTGTTCGGTGCTCTCGCTCAAGCCATGGTCTCCCGGTTCGGTCCGCCGATTTAAAAAACCGGGCAGGGATTTCAAGTCACCCGGCCGCCAGGAGCCTGACCGCGTCCGCCTTGTCAAACAGCGCCAGCAGCAGCCGGGCCGCCTGGCCGCGGGGGGAGGCGAGGTGGCGGTCCTTTGTCAGCAGCACCTCGGCATCACCGGCCGCCATCTCGATCAGCGCGTTCTGGCGGTTGGCGGCGCGTTGGGCGGCGGCCTCATCCTCGCCGCGCAGGCCCAGGCGGAACTGCACCTGGCCGGCCTGCCGCGTGCCCAGCGCCTCGCCCCCGCCGCGCAGGCGCAGATCCTCCTCGGCGATGACGAAGCCATCCTCCGTGTCGCGCAGGATGAGCAGGCGTTCGCGCTCGCGCTCGGAGAGCGCCTCGGAATGCACCAAAAGGCAGGAGGAGGGCTTGGAGCCCCGGCCCACGCGCCCGCGCAGCTGATGCAGGGCGGAAAGGCCGAAGCGCTCGGCCTGCTCGATCAGGATGATGGTGGCCTCGGGCACGTCCACGCCGACCTCGATGACGGTGGTGGCGACCAGGATCTGCGTGCGGCCCTCGGCGAAGTCGCGCAGCGCGCCCTCGCGGATTTCCATGTCCAGCTCGCCATGGGCGAGGCCGACCTGGCCAGGGAAGAGCTCGGCGAGTTCGGCGAACCGGGTCTCGGCCGCGATGCTGTCATCATGCTCGCCGCCCGTGATGGCGCGCACCACCCAATAGGCGCGCTCGCCGCGGGCGAGGGCCTGGCGCAGGCGGGCGATGATCTCGGGCAGGCGGGCGCCGCTCGCGATGCGCGTCGCGATGGGCTGGCGTCCGCGCGGCTTTCCCGCGATGCGGCTGACCTGCATCTCGCCCCAATGGGTGAGCTGCAGGGTGCGGGGGATGGGGGTCGCCGTCATCACCAGCATGTCCACCTGTTCGCCCTTGCCGGCGAGTTCCAGGCGCTGGGCCACGCCGAAGCGGTGCTGCTCATCCACCACGGCCAGGGCGAGGTCGCGGAACTCCACCCCCTGCTGGAACAGGGCGTGGGTGCCGATGGCGATGGGAATCGAGCCATCGGCGAAGCCCTGGAGCACGCGCCGCCGCTCCGCCCCCTTCACCGAACCGGCCAGCAGCGCGACCGGCACGGGCGAGAGTTTCTCCAGCGTGCGCAGATGCTGCCGCGCCAGGATTTCGGTGGGTGCCATGATGGCGGCCTGGGCGCCGGCCTCGACCGCCTGAAGCATGGCGAGGATGGCGACCAGCGTCTTGCCCGAGCCCACATCGCCCTGCAGCAGCCGCAGCATCCGGCGGGGGGCGGCGAGGTCGCGCGAGATTTCGGCCAGGGCCTGGGCCTGGTCGGGCGTGGGCTCATGGCCGAAGGCGGCCAGCGCCTGGGCGCGCAGGCTGCCATCGCCGGTGAGCGCGCGGCCCGGCGCCTCGCGGTTGCGGCGGCGAAGCAGGGCGAGGGCGAGTTGCCCGGCCAGCGCCTCGTCATAGGCCAGGCGCTCCCAGGGCTTGGCGTCCGGGCGGGTGGCGGGCGCGTGCAGGGCGCGCAGCGCCTCCGCGAAGCCGGGCCAGGATTCGCGGGCCAGCAGGGGCGCATCCTGCCATTCGGGCAGTTCGGGCACGCGCTTCAGCGCGGCCATGACGGCAGGCGCCATGTGGCCGCGCTTCAGCCCCTCGGTGAGGGGCCAGATCGCCTCCAGCGCCGGAAACGCCTCCTCATTCGCCGCGACATCAGGGCTGATGCAGGACCAGCCATCCCCCTCGGGGCGGATCCGGCCCGAGATCCAGCGCGCTTCGCCCTTGGGCAGCAGCCGCTCGATCCAGCCGAGGTTGGATTGCATGAAGCGCAGCGTCACTTCCTCGGCCGTGCGCACCTCCACATAGCGGCGGCGCGTGGCGCGGCTCACGGCGCTGCGAGTCGCAAGCGCCGTCACGCGCAGCACGCAATCGGTCTCGGGCAGGGCCTCGGCCGGGTGGGCAATGCGCGTGCGGCTCGCGATGCGGTCGGGCAGGTGGAAGAGAAGATCGAGGATGCGCGGGCCCCCGCAGGCCTTGGCGATGAGCTCAGCCCGCTTCGGCCCGACACCCGGCAGGGTTTCGAGGGGATCAAACAGGCTCTGGAGGCTGACACTCTGGCTCACACGCGCCTATATGCCACCCGTGACGAGTCCTGACGAAACCCCCGAACTCCCCGCCCGCCAACGCCGCCTGCTCTTCCGGGCGCTGCATCGCGGCACCAAGGAATGCGACCTCATGCTGGGCGGCTTCGTGCGCCGGCATATCGGCGCGCTCACGGCCCCCGAGCTGGATGAGTTGGAAAGCATCATGGAATTGCCGGATGTGGACCTGGCCGACTGGTTCTCCGGCCGCCGCCCGGCGCCCCCCGAGGTGCGCGGGCCGCTGTTTGACCGGATCGCGACCGAGAGCGCGGCACCCGGCGCGGGCATGCCGGATCACCTGAAATGACCTTGCGTGTCTATGGCGCCCCCGAGGGCTATGACGCGCTGCTGCTGCGCCAGCGCCGCGCCGAGACCCAGGCGCCGGTGCTGCATGTCTGCCGCGATGATGCCCGCATGGCCCGCATGGCCGATGCGCTGGCCTTCTTCATGCCCGAGGCCGAGGTGCTGCGCCTGCCGGCCTGGGATTGCCTGCCCTATGACCGCGTCTCGCCCAATCCGGAGCTGATCGCCGAACGTGTGGCGACGCTGGCCGAACTCACCACCCAGGCCACGCGCCCGCGCATCGTGCTGACCACGGTGAACGCGCTGGTGCAGCGCGTGCCGCCCCGCAGCGCCTTCGCCAATTCCGCGCTCCTGCTGCGCAAGGGTGGCCGCGCCAGCATCGAGCAGATCACCGCCTTCCTGGAGACCAACGGCTACAACCGCACCGGCACCGTGATGGAGCCCGGCGAATACGCGGTGCGCGGCGGCATCCTGGACCTCTTCCCCTCGGGCGAGGCCGACCCGCTGCGCCTGGACCTCTTCGGCGACGAGATCGAGAGCATCCGCCGCCTCGACACCGGCACGCAGCGCAGCGGCGCCGCCGTGGACCGCCTGACGCTACGCCCGGTGGGCGAGGTGTTTCTCGACCCCGCCTCCATCGAGCGCTTCCGCACCGCCTATCGCGAGCTTTTCGGCAATGCGGCGGCCGAGGACCCGCTCTATGTCTCGGTCAGCGCCGGGCGGCGGCATCCGGGCATGGAGCATTGGGCCGGCCTCTTCCACGCCGAGATGGAGACGCTGCTGGACTACCTGCCCGGCGCCTCGGTCAGCCTGGACGCTCAGGCGGAGGAGGCGCTGGCCGCCCGGCTGGAGATGATCCAGGATCATTACGAGGCGCGGCGCATCCCGGCCCGGCTGAACGAGGGCGAGGTGCCCTACCGCCCCGCGCCGCCGGCTCGCCTCTACCTGGATCGCCGTGGCTGGGACGCGATGCTGGGGCAGGGCCTGCAGCTGCATTTCTCGCCCTTCCACAAGCCCGAGGGCGCCGAGGGGTTCGACGCCGGCGGCCGCGCCGGGCGCCTCTTCACCGAGATCCGCCAGGCGGGTGAGAACCTGTTCTCCGCCTACGCCGCCCATGCCGAGACCGAGCGCGGCCGCGGCCGCCAGCCGATGCTGGCCGCCTGGACGCGCGGCTCGCGCGAGCGCCTCGTCACCCTGCTGCGTGAGAACCGCGTGGCGGCCGAGCCGGTGGAGGATTTCTACGCCTTCCAGCGGCTCTCGCCCGGCACCATCGGCGTCGGCATCCTGGGGCTGGAGCGCGGCTTCACGGCGGAAACCATCTCCATCACCGCCGAGCAGGATTTGCTGGGCGAGCGCATCGCCCGCCCCGCGCGCCGCAAGAAGCGCGCCGACCAGTTCATCGCCGACGCCACGCAGATCGAGGTGGGTGACCTGCTGGTCCATCAGGATCACGGCATCGGGCGTTATGACGGCCTCGCCACCATCGAGGTGAGCGGCGCGCCGCATGACTGCCTGCGCATGATCTATGACGGCAATGACAAGCTCTTCGTCCCTGTCGAGAACATCGAGATCCTGAGCCGCTTCGGCAGCGAGACGGCGGGTGTCGCACTCGACAAGCTGGGCGGCGCCTCCTGGCAGGCGCGCAAATCCAAGGCCAAGCAGCGCATCGCCGACATGGCGGGCGCGCTGATCCGCATCGCCGCCGAACGCCAGACGCGCGAGGCGCCGATGATGGCGCCGCCCGAAGGCGCCTGGGACGAGTTCTGCGCCCGCTTCCCCTATGCCGAGACCGAGGACCAGGCGCGCGCCATCGCCGATGTGCTGGAGGACCTCGCCTCCGGCCGCCCGATGGACCGCCTGATCTGCGGCGATGTGGGCTTCGGCAAGACGGAGGTGGCGCTGCGCGCGGCCTTCACCGTCGCCATGTCGGGCTCCCAGGTCGCGGTCGTCGTGCCCACCACGCTGCTGGCCCGCCAGCACCACCGCATCTTCACCGCGCGCTTCGCGGGGCTGCCCGTCAAGGTGGCCCAGCTCTCGCGCATGGTGACGGCGAAGGAAGCGGCCCAGGTGAAGGCGGCGCTGGCGGCGGGCGAGGTGGATATCGTCGTCGGCACGCATGCGCTGCTGGGCAAGGGCATCGGCTTTGACAATCTCGGCCTCGTGATCGTGGATGAGGAGCAGCATTTCGGCGTGAAGCACAAGGAACGGCTGAAGGAGCTGGAGGCCGGCGTGCATGTGCTGACGCTGACGGCGACGCCCATCCCGCGCACCTTGCAGCTGGCGCTGTCCGGCGTGCGGGAGATGAGCGTGATCGCCACGCCCCCGGTGGATCGCCTGGCCGTACGCACCTTCATCATGCCCTGGGATTCCCTGGTCCTGCGTGAGGCGGTGCAGCGCGAGCGCTTCCGCGGCGGCCAGGTCTTCGTCGTCGTCCCCCGCATCGAGGACATGGCGAAGATGGCCGAGCGCCTCGCCGAAGTGGCGCCCGAGGCGCGCGTGGTGCAGGCGCATGGAAGGCTCGCGCCGACCGAGCTCGAGCAGGTGATGACCGAGTTCGGCGACGGCAAGTACGACATCCTGCTCGCCACCAACATCGTGGAATCCGGCCTCGACATGCCGGCGGTGAACACGCTCATCATCCACCGCGCGGACATGTTCGGCCTGGGCCAGCTCTATCAGCTGCGCGGGCGGGTCGGGCGCGGCAAGCAGCGCGGCTATGCCTATCTCACCTGGCCGCCGCATCACCGGCTCAGCCCCACCTCGCAGAAGCGGCTCGAGGTGATGCAGACGCTGGACAATCTGGGCGCCGGCTTCACGCTGGCCTCCCACGACCTCGACATCCGCGGCGCCGGCAACCTTCTCGGCGAGGAGCAGTCGGGCCAGATCCGCGAGGTCGGCATCGAGCTCTACCAGGAGATGCTGGAGGAGGCGGTGGCCGATCTGCGCGCCGGCTCCAAGCGCGCGCGCGAGGCGGAGGGCCGCTTCACGCCGCAGATCAACCTGGGCCTGCCGGTGCTGATCCCGGAGAACTACGTCCAGGAACTGCCGGTGCGCCTCGGCCTCTATCGCCGCATCGGTGGCCTGGAGACGGAGGCCGAGGTGGAGGCCATGGCGGCCGAATTCGCCGACCGCTTCGGGCCCATCCCGCCCGAGGTCGAGAACCTGCTGCAGGTGGTGAGCCTCAAGCTCGCCTGCCGCGCGGCGGGCGTCGAGAAGGTGGATGCGGGGCCGAAGGGCGTCGTCATCGCCTTCCACAAGAACCGCTTCGCCAATCCGGCCGGCCTCGTCGCCTGGGTGTCCGGGCAGAAGGGGCTCGTCTCGCTGCGGCCGGACCACAAGCTCGCTCTGCTGCGGGAGCTGCCCTTCGATGCCCGGGTGAAGGCCGCGCGCGGCCTGGTCGCGAACCTCGTGCGCGTGGTGGAGCAGGCCAAGGCGGCGTGATCGGCCGTCAGGCTACTGGCAGCGCGATGGTGAAGGCCGTGCCGCCCGGGACATTGGCCGCGGTGAGGGTGCCGCCCATGTCTTGGATGATCCCGTAGCTGATCGAAAGCCCGAGGCCCGTGCCCTGGCCCACCGGCTTCGTGGTGAAGAATGGATCGAAGATGCGCGGCAGGACGTCCTCCGGGATGCCGCCCGCCGCGTCGCGCACTTCGAGCAGCACGCGGTCTGCCTCGCGCCACGCCCGCAGCCGGATGCGCCGTTCCGTCCCGCCACGCGGCGGCTGGGCATCATAGGCGTCGCAGGCATTGGCGACGAGGTTCATCAGGACCTGCTCCAGCGGAATGGCGATGCCGACCACCGCAGGCAGATCCGCCGCCAGCTCCAGCGTCACCTGCACGGAGGAGAGGGTGAGCTTGCTGTTGAGCAAGTCGAGCGCGGCATGGACGGCCTTGGCGAGGTCCATGGGGCCCGCGGGCAGGCTCTCGGCCCGGCCGAAGATGCGCATGTGGTCGATCAGGTTCGCCATGCGCGCGGTCTGACCGATGATCTTCTCCAGCCGCTCGCGCATCGGCGCCATGGCCGGGTCGGCGGTGTCGAGCTGCAGCAGCATGATGTCGGCCGCCATGCTGATGGTGGCGAGCGGCTGGTTCAGCTCATGCGCCATGCCGGTCGTCACCTCGCCCAGCTGGGCGAGCTTGGCGGAATGGGCGAGCTGCTCGGCGAGTTGCTTTTCGCGGGTGATGTCGGTCCAGATGCTCATCAGCTCCGGCACGCCCGCGCCGTTCACCTGGCCGCGCTGGATGCCGCGGATCCAGAGCCAGCGGCCATCCTTGTGCCGGAAGCGGAATTCGGTGGCGGATTCGGGGTGGCCGATGGTGGCGTCCGGCAGGGCCAAGATCCGGTCGCAATCCTCCGGGTGGGCATGTTCCTGGAACCATCCGAGCTGCGTCGCCTCGGCCGGGGTGAAGCCGGTCAGCGCCTCCAGCTGCGCCGAGGCGTAGCGGCGGAACCAGCGGCCATCGGGCTGCCGCTCGAAGCGGAACAGCACCCCCGGCAGCCGGGCCAGCATGGAATCGCGCTCGGCCAGGGCTTCGGCGCGGGCGAGCTCCGCCTCGCGCTCCAGCGTCACGTCGCGCTGGATGGAGACCCAATGGGTGAACCACCCCTCGCTGTCGGCCACGGGGGAGATCCGCAGGTCGGACCAGAAGGTGCTGCCATCCTTGCGGTAGGTCAGGACCGCCTGCCGGACCGGCTGCCATTTATTCAGGGCGTTGCGGATGTTGCGCCGGGCCTTGTTGGAGGTGCCGTGCCCCTGGAGCAGGCGGGGCGTCAGGCCCAGGACCTCGGCCTGGCTGTAGCCCGTCTCTCGCTCGAAGGCGGGGTTGGCATCTCGACGACGCGGCGCAGCAGGCGGGCCTGCTCCTCGTCGCGCAGGCGGCGCAGGATGGAGCGCAGCGCGGAGGCCGCCTGGTCCAGGAGGTGCGAGAGTTCGGTGAGGTCGGTCCGGCCCTCGCCCAGGCCGATGAGCAGGGCGAAGCTTTGCGCCTCCAGCTTGAAGGGCGAGACCATGATCGTGCGCAGGCCCCGCTCAGCGGCGGGGCCCAGGAGCGGGTTGGTCGCCCTGTCCTCGGTCGTCACATCCTCGACGAGGATCTGCCGGCCTTCGCTCAGGGCGCGCAGGGTGGGGGAGTTCGGCGCCGAGATCGTCTGGTTGCGCTGGGTTTTCAGCTCAACGGCGAAGGAGGACTCGCTCCAGCCGCCCAGGAAGCGGGCGCTGAGCGCGGGGCCCGTATTGCGTTGCCAGAGTTGGCAGGTCAGGGCCTGCGTGCGCCTCGCACAACGCCTGGGCGGCGGACCGGACCGAGCTTTCGAGATCGGCCGCCTCGGCTGCGACAGCCATCAGCCGCCGCATCAACTGGGCATCCCGCGCCACGCGGGCATGGCTGAGCGCGCCGCGGCGTTCCTCCAACCGCTCCATGACGATCCGCGCGAGGTCGAGCAGCGCCTCGCGCGTCGCATCCTGGGCGGTCCCACCGGGTGGGGGGCCGGGACGCTGGTCCAGGACGCAGAGGGCGCCCAGGACGGCGCCATGGGTGTTGACGAGGGGAACCGCCGGCCTGGAAGCGGAAGGCGGAGGATGGCTGGGCTGTCAGGACAGGCGCGGCGCGCTCGATGACCTGCAGCGCGAGGTGATCAAGCGCGAGGGCGGCGCTGGTCGCTTCCTCGCCCAGGGCGGTGAGCGGCCCGCCCGCCCGGAAGATGACGGCCCCCGCCGAGGCGTCGCAGAGGCGGAGCGCGAGCCGAAGGGCGCGCTCATGCTCTGGCTCGCTGCCTCCCGCCAGGAGGCCATGCGCTGCAAGCTCCGCCCCCCAATCCGGCTCGGTATCTTTCATTCCGTCGACTTTCCGAGGCCGTTTCGCCTCCAATCCAGCCAACCACGGCCGAATTGCGCCCGCGTGCAAGCGGGTCGCCCGGCCTCAACCGGCTGCCAGCGCCACTTCGATCAGCCGTTCCAGCACCTCCGGCTCCTGCGCGCCGGCGATGGCGTGCTCGCCATCCACCAGGAAGCAGGGGACGCCGTTGATGCCGAGGCGGTGGGCACGGAGGTTCTCCAGATGGACCCATTCCGTCTCGCCGGCGCCGCCCAGCAGGCGAAGGGCGGCGGTCTGGTCGAAGCCTTCCTCGCCGGCCAGCATGGCGAGGGTGGCGTGCTGGCCGATATCGAGCCCCTCGCAGAAATACGCGGCGAAGAGACGCTCCACCAGGCGATCCACGGGCGCATGCCGGCCAGCCCAGCGCAACAGCCGGTGCGCGTCGAGGCTGGCCGGGATGCGGCGCAGCAGGTCGAAGCGGAAGGCGATTCCCTCCGCGCGGCCGAGTTCGGTGATGGTCCCGTGCAGCCGGCGCGCGCGGTCCTCGCCGCCGAACTTGCGGGCGAGCCAGTCCTGGCGGGGGATGCCCCCGGGGGCGATCTCGGGGTTCAGCAGGAAGGGGCGCCATTGCAGCTCGGGCTGCAGGTCATGCCGCTCGGCCAGGACCCGCATCAGGCGGCGGATGCCCAGGTAGCACCAGGGGCAGACCAGATCGAAGACGATCTCGACCGAGAGCCGCGGGCGTGGTGGCGCAAGAATGTTCACGCGTGCATGCTACAGGCTTCCGGCGTGTCTCGGCAAAGGGTGGATGATGGAGAGCAAGGAGCAACTGGCGCGGCTGGTTGGGTTCATCGCGGCCGGCGCGCTGGCGGCCGGCTGCTTCCTGGTGCTCAAGCCCTTCATCTCGGCCCTGATGTGGGCCGTGATCCTCGTCTTCTGCACCTGGCCCGCCTACCGCTTCCTGACCGACCGGTTGCGCCTGGGGGCGGGGATGGCCGCCGGCGTGATGGTGACGGCGGAATTCCTGCTGATCGGCTTGCCGCTGGTGTTTGCCACGCCGGTCCGGCGCGAGGATATCGAGGGCATCCGCAACTGGCTGGTCCGCGTCTTCAGCGAGGGCCTGCCCGATCTCTCGGGCGTCTTCCTGCTCATCCCCCTGGCCGGGCCTTATCTGAATGACTGGTGGCAGGCGCTGGCGGGCGATGCCTCGCACCTCGTCGCCACCATCCGGCCCTATGCGGGGGACATCGCGCAATTCGCGCTCTCGCTGCTGCTGGGGCTGCTCTCGGGCGTGGCCGAGATGCTGATCGCGATCCTGCTCGCCTTCTTCATCTATAGAGATGGGCCGGCGCTGGCGAAGGGCGCCTATGGGCTGCTGGAGCGCCTGGCGGGCGCGCGGGCCGCGCATCTGTGGGAACTGACGGGCAATGTCACGCGCGGGGTGGTCTATGGCATGCTGGGCACGGCGGTGGCCCAGGGCTTCATGACCTTCTTCGGCCTCTGGATCTCGGGCGTGCCGCAGCCGGTGCTGCTGGCGGTGATCGCGGGCGTCATCTCCATCCTGCCGGTGGGGGCGCCGCTGGTCTGGATCCCGGCTTCGATCTGGCTGCTGGCGACCGGCAGCATCGGCTGGGGCATCTTCCTGGCGCTCTACGGGGGGCTCGGCATCTCCTCGGTGGACAATGTGATCCGGCCCTGGTTCATCTCGCGCGGCGCCGACCTGCCCCTGCTGCTGACCATCCTGGGCGCCTTGGGCGGCGTGCTGGCCTTCGGCTTCCTCGGCCTGTTCCTGGGGCCTGTCCTGCTGGCGCTGGGCTATACGCTCATCAAGGAATGGGCCCTGGGCGTCCGGGAAGAGGCTTCCCCCGGGGCGCATCCGCCCGTATAGCGGCGCTTTCCGGCCGGAGCGGCCTGGGGTTCGGGAGACATCAATGAAGGCTCTGTGGCGGGCCGCGATCCTGGTCGCGGCGCTGATGGTGGGTGTTGCCGAGGCGCGGACCGTGCGCTGGGCGGCGAGCGGCGATCCGAACACGATGGACCCGCACAGCCAGAATGTCGGCACCGTCACCATGGTGCTGCAGCAGATCTATGACGCGCTGATCAGCCGCAACCCGCAGCTCGGCCTCGAGCCCGGCCTGGCCACCGCCTGGCGGCAGGAGGAGCCGACGCGCTGGCGCTTCACGCTGCGCCCGAACGTGCGCTTCCATGAGGGCGAGGCCTTCACCAGCGACGACGTGGTGTTCAGCATCACCCGCGCCCTGCAGCCCACCAGCAATTTCGGCATCTTCGTGGACACGATCGACCGCGCCGTCGCGGTGGACGCGCTGACGGTGGACATCATCACGAAGGCGCCGGACCCGATCCTGCCGAACAAGCTCGCCTCGGTCTTCATGATGTCCCGCAGCTGGAGCGAGCGGAACAACGCGGCGCGCCCGCAGAACACCCGCCAGCGCGAGGAGATGTTCACGGTCCGCAACACCAATGGCACCGGCGCCTTCCGCCTCCAGGCGCGGGAGCCCGATGTGCGCACCGTGCTGGCCCGCAACCCCGACTGGTGGGGCTGGCAGGTGCCGAGCAACAACGGCAACGTCACCGAGATCATCTTCCGCCCGATCGCGAGCGACGCGACGCGCGTGGCGGCGCTGCTGTCGAACGAGATCGATTTCGTGATCGACCCGCCGCTCCAGGACCTCGCCCGCCTGCGCAACGCCCAGGGCCTGCGCGTGCTGGAGGGGCCGGAGGTCCGCACCATCTTCCTGGCGATGGATGTGGCCCGCGACGAGCTGCTCTATTCCGACGTGCGCGGCCGCAACCCGCTGCGCGACATTCGCGTGCGGCGCGCGCTCTATCACGCGATCGACATCCAGGCGATCCATCGCACCATCATGCGCAACCAGAGCGTGGTGACCGGCACCCTCTTCCCCGAGCAGGTGCAGGGCTATTCGCGCGAGGAGGATGTGCGCCTGCCCTATGACCAGGCCCGCGCCCGCGCCCTGCTGACCGAGGCGGGCTATCCCAACGGCTTCGAGATCACGCTCGACTGCTCCAACAACCGCTACATCAATGACGAGCAGATCTGCCAGGCGATCGTCGCCATGTGGGCGCGGGTCGGCATCCGGGCGCGGCTGAACGCCATGCCGCTCGGCCCCTTCTTCGCCAAGATCCAGCGTGATGACACCAGCCTCTACATGCTGGGCTGGGGTGTTCCGACGCTCGATGCGCTCTATTCCTTCCAGTCCCTGCTGGCGACGCGCAACGGCGCGCAGGGCGACGGCATCTGGAATTATGGCCGCTATTCAAACCCGCAGATGGACGCCCTGATCCAGCGCATGAAGACCGAGACGGGCGAGGCGCGCAACGCCACGATCCGCGAGGCGCTGCGCCTCTACCGCGAGGACGTGCCGCACATCCCGCTGCATCACCAGATGATCCCCTGGGCGATGCGGGCCACCATCACCATCCCGCACATGGCCAACAACCAGCCCTATTTCCGCTGGGCCGTGGTGAACTGAGGCCGCATGTTCTCCTTCATCGTCTCCCGCATCCTCCAGGCGCTGCCGGTGATGTTCGTGGTCTCGCTCATCAGCTTCGCCATGTTCGCCTATGTGGGTGACCCCGTCGCGATCATGCTGGGCCAGGACTTCACCGAGGCGCAGCGCGAGGCGCTGGTGCGTGACCTTGGTCTCGACCAGCCCTTCTTCGTGCAATTCGCGACCTTCCTCGGCAATGCCGTGCAGGGCGAGTTCGGCCTCTCCTACCGGCTCTCCCGCCCCGTGGCGGAGCTGATCGCCGAGCGCGCGCCGGCGACGCTGGAGCTGGCGCTGACGGCCGCCTTCCTGGCGCTGGCGATCGGGGTGCCGATGGGGGTCTATACCGGCCTCTACCGCAATTCCTGGCTCTCCCGCTTCTTCCTGACCTTCAGCCTGGTCGGCGTCTCGCTGCCGACCTTCCTGATCGGCATCCTGCTCATCCTCACCTTCTCCGTCTGGCTCGGCTGGCTGCCGAGCTTCGGGCGCGGGGATGTGACGCGGATCGGCTGGTGGAGTTCGGGCTTCTTCACCTGGTCGGGCATCAAGGCGCTGATCCTGCCGGCCATCACGCTGGGCCTCTTCCAGCTGACGCTCATCATGCGCCTCGTGCGCTCCGAGATGATGGAGGTGCTGCGGACCGACTACATCAAGTTCGCCCGCGCGCGGGGCCTCAGCAACCGGGCCATCAATTTCGGCCATGCGCTGAAGAACACGCTGGTGCCGGTGATCACCATCGCCGGCCTGCAACTGGGCGGCATCATCGCCTTCGCCATCGTGACCGAGACGGTGTTCCAGTGGCCCGGCATGGGGCTCCTCTTCATCCAGAGCGTGGGCGCGGCCGACATCCCGGTCATGGCGGCCTATCTGATGCTGATCGCGCTCGTTTTCGTGACGATCAACCTGATCGTGGATCTTCTCTATTACGCGGTGGACCCCAGGCTGCGCGTCGGCCGCGGGAAGGGGCACTAAGCGATGAAAGCCTTCTTCGACTCCGACCTCTGGTGGAGCTTCACCCGCTCGCCCATCACGGTGCTCTCGGCAATCGTCGCCTTCATCTGCATCGCGGGCGCGGTGCTGGCGCCGGTGTTGGCGCCGCACAACCCCTTCGACCTCGCCTCGCTCCAGCTCATGGACGCCTTCAAGCCGCCGGCCTGGTCCTCCGAGGGCGATGCGACCTATCCGCTCGGAACGGATGACCAGGGGCGGGACATGCTCTCGGCCATCATGTACGGCGCGCGCGTCTCGCTGCTGGTGGGCTTCGCGGCGGTGATCTTCTCGACCCTGGTGGGTGTGACGGTCGGCCTGCTGGCCGGCTATCTCGGCGGCAAGGTGGATGCGCTGCTGATGCGCATCGCTGACATCCAGCTGACCTTCCCCTCCATCCTCGTGGCATTGCTGATCGACGGCGTGGTGCGCGCGGTGCTGCCGCGCGAGACGCATAGCGAGGTGGCGCTCTTCGTCGTCATCTTCGCGATCGGCATTTCCAACTGGCCGCAATTCGCCCGCACCGTCCGCGGCTCCACGCTGGTGGAGCGCAACAAGGAATATGTGCAGGCAGCGCGCGTCATCGGGCTTTCGCCACTGCGCATCATGCGCAGCCATGTGCTGCCCAATGTCATGTCACCCGTGCTCGTGATCGCAACGCTGAACCTCGGCTTCGCCATCCTGGCGGAGGCGACGCTGAGCTTCCTGGGCGTCGGCGTCCCGCCGACCCAGCCCTCGCTCGGCACGCTGATCCGTATCGGCAATGACTTCCTGTTCTCCGGCGAGTGGTGGATCACGATCTTCCCCGGTGTCGCGCTGATCGTGATGGTGCTCTCCGTGAACCTGCTGGGCGACTGGCTGCGCGACGCGCTGAACCCGAGGCTGCGCTGATGAGCCTTCTTCAAGTCAAGAATCTCCGCGTTGAATTCCCGACGCGGCGCGGCACGCTGGTGGCGCTGGACGATGTCTCCTTCGAGATCGCGCCTGGCGAGGTGCTGGGCGTGGTGGGTGAATCCGGCGCCGGCAAGTCCATGACGGGTGCCGCCATCATCGGCCTGCTGGAGCCGCCCGGCCGCATCGCCAAGGGCGAGATCCTGCTGGAGGGGCGGCGCATCGACAACCTGCCCTATGAGCAGATGCGCCGGATCCGCGGCCGCGAGATCGGCGCGATCTTCCAGGACCCGCTGACCACGCTGAACCCGCTCTACACCATCGGCCGTCAGCTGGTGGAGACGATGACGACCCACCTGCCCATCACCCCCGCCGAGGCGCGGGAGAAGGCGATCGGCTGGCTGGAACTGGTCGGCATTCCGGCGGCGCGGGAGCGCATCGACAGCTACCCGCATGAGTTCTCCGGCGGCATGCGCCAGCGCGTGGTGATCGCGTTGGCGCTGTGCGCCGAGCCCAAGCTGATCGTGGCCGACGAGCCGACGACGGCGCTCGATGTCTCCATCCAGGCGCAGGTCATCGCCATGCTGAAGACCCTGGCGCGCGAGAAGGGGACGGCGATGATGCTCGTCACCCATGACATGGGGGTGATCGCGGAAACCGCGGACCGCGTGGCCGTCATGTATGCCGGCCGCATCGCCGAGATCGGGCCCGTGCGCGAGGTGGTGCGCCAGGCCCGCCACCCCTATTCGCAGGGGCTGATGGGCTCGATCCCGCCCCTCGACCGGCGGGTGGAGCGGCTGCAGCAGATCGATGGCGCCATGCCGCGGCTGACGGCCATACCCCAGGGCTGCGCCTATAACCCGCGCTGCCCGAAGGTCTTCTCCCGCTGCGCGGTGGAGCGGCCGGATCTGATGGATGCGGGCACCACCCGTGCCGCCTGCTGGCTTTATGCGGAGGGCCAGTCGTGACTGCCACCCCGATGATCGCGGCCGAGGATGTCGCGCGGTATTTCGACGTCTCCAAGCCCCTGATCCAGCGCCTTGTCGCGCGCGAGGGCAAGCGCACGCTGCGCGCGGTGGACGGCATTTCCTTCGATATCCCGAAGGGCACCACTCTCTCGCTGGTGGGCGAGAGCGGCTGCGGCAAGTCCACCGTCGCGCGGCTCATGGTGGGCCTCTACCCCACCACGCGCGGGCGCGTGATGTTCGACGGGCAGGATCTGTCGCAGGCGCGCGCCGATTCCAAGCAGCGCAGCCGCATGCAGATGATCTTCCAGGACCCCTACGCCTCGCTCAATCCGCGCTGGCGCGTGGTGGACATCGTGGCCGAGCCGATCCGCGCCTTCGGCCTGATCGAGGACAAGCAGGCGATCCTCACGCGCGTCGGCGAATTGCTGACGCAGGTGGGCCTCTCGCCGCTCGATGGGCAGAAATACCCGCATGAATTCTCGGGCGGGCAGCGCCAGCGCATCTCCATCGCCCGCGCGCTGAGTTCCAACCCGGAATTCCTTGTCTGCGACGAGCCCACCTCGGCGCTCGACGTCTCGGTGCAGGCGCAGATTTTGAACCTGATGAAGGAACTGCAGTCCCGCCTCGGGCTCACCTTCCTTTTCATCAGCCACAACCTGGCCGTCGTGCGCCAGGTGAGCGACCGCATCGGCGTGATGTATCTGGGCAAGCTGGTGGAGTTGTCGCCGGCGGAGAGCCTCTTCCAGCAGCCGCGCCACCCCTATACGCGCGCCCTGATGGAGGCGATCCCGGACCTGGAGATGACGGGCCGGCAGCGGATTCCGGTGGGGGGCGAGGTGCCGAGCCCCATCTCGCCGCCCTCGGGCTGCACCTTTCACCCGCGCTGCCCGCTCGCCAATGCGCGCTGCAAGGCCGAGGTGCCGGTGATGAAGCCGGCGGGCGATGCCATGGTGGCATGCCACGCGGTCGAGGAGGGGCGGGGCTGAAACAAGCCCCGCGGAACCTTGGCCCGGCTCTTCGGTTCCTGGGATATGAGCATACGACATACCCCTGACTCCCGTTCCGGCAGCGGCATCGTGGATGCCATGGACCGGCATGGCCCGCGCATCACGGAGGGCTGGAGCGGCGAGCGCGCCGTCCTGATTCCCGCCTTGGTGGTCGCGGCGGTGGCTGTGGCCGCGATGGCCTATCTCGAACACCTGTACTGAGGCAGGCCGCCATCGGCCGGGTCGATCTGCCCAGGCCGGCGTCATGGCGGGCCGCCAGCGCGCGTTTTTTCATGGCGTGAAAATTGCACAGCTTCCAGGGACACGATCCCTGGAGGTCCTGATGCGCCTGGCGTTCCTGCTTGCCGCCTTCACCCTTCTCGCGCTGCCGGCCGCCGCCTTTCCCGATCGGCCCGTCACGCTCGTCATCCCCTTCGCGCCCGGCGGGCCGACCGACACGACGGGGCGCCTGGTCGCCGAGGGGCTGAGCCAGCGCCTCGGCCAGCGCTTCGTCGTCGAGAATGTCTCGGGCGCCGGCAGCAGCATCGGCTCGGCCCGCGTGGCGCGGGCGGCGCCGGATGGGCATGTGCTGCTGGTGAACCATCTGGCACTGCCGGGCAGCGCCGCGCTGCAGGCGAACCTGCCCTATGACACCGCCACCGCCTTCGCGTCGGTGGGCCTCATCAACTACGGCCCGATGATCCTGATCGGCCGGCGGGACCTGCCCGCACGCGACGTGGCCGCCGCCTTCGCCTGGATGCGGGCCGGGGGCGAGCGCGTGACGCTTGGCCATGCGGGAACCGGGTCGGCCCTGCATCTCTGCGGGCTCTTGATCCAGCATCGCCTGGGCACGCGCTTCACCGAGATCGGCTATCGCGGCAGCGCGCCAGCCTTCCAGGACATGCTGGGCGGCCGGGTGGATGTGATCTGCGACATTTCCACCACCGGCCTGCCGCAGGTGAATGCGGGCGCCGCCCGCGCCTTCGCCGTCACCACCCGCGCGCGGCTGCCCGCGCTGCCCGATGTGCCGACGCTGGCGGAATCCGGCTTCGAGGGCTTCGAGCTGGTGCTGTGGAACGCGCTCTTCGCGCCGGCCGGCACTCCGCGTCCGGTCATCGAGCGGTTGAACACGGCGCTCCGCGAGGTGCTGGCCGACCCTGTCATTCGCGAGCGCTTCGCGAGCTTCGGCAGCGCCATCTTCCCGCCCGCCGAGCAGACGCCCGAGGCGGCTGAGTCGCGGCTGCAGGCCGAAATCGTCGCGATCCGCGACACGGTGCGGGCGATGGGGGTGCAGCCGGAGCGTTAGGGCCTGATCGCCTTGGGCCCGTGCACCAAAGGCGTGAATCAGCCCCGGCCCAGGCAGGCTCCCGAATCCGGGCCGGCCAGGCCGATCTTCAGCGCGCGCACGCGTTGCGCGCTGCTGCCATGGGTGAAGCTTTCAGGCGCCACATGGCCGCGGGCCTGCTGCTGGAGGCGGTCATCGCCCACCGCCGCCGCTGCGGCCAAGCCTTCCTCGATGTCGCCCTGCTCCAGGATGCGCCGCGTCTCATGCGCCTGGCGCGCCCAGAATCCGGCCAGGCAATCCGCCTGCAGCTCCGTCCGCACCGAGGCCGCATTGTCCCGCCCGCCGCCGAGACGGCCCAACAGGTTCTGCACATGGTGGCCCACCTCATGCGCGATGACATAGGCCTGGGCGAAATCCCCCGGCGCGCCCATGCGTTGCGCGAGGTCGCGGAAGAAGGCGAGGTCGAGGTAAACGCGACGGTCACTCGGGCAGTAGAAGGGCCCCATGGCCGATTGCGCCACGCCGCAGCCCGACTGCACCGCGCCCGAGAAGAGCACGAGGCGCGGCGGCTCGTAGCGCTGGCTGTGGCGGGCGAATTCGGCTGACCAGACATCCTCCGTGCTCGCCAGCACGCGGCTGACGAAGCGCGCCGCCGGATCGTCGCGCGGCGGTGCCTGGGCGGCCTGCTGCGTGACGGGCGCCTGGCCGGTCTCCAGCATGGAGAGCACCACGCCCGGGTCCACGCCCAGCAGCAGCGAGATGACGACGACGGCGACAAGGCCGAGCCCGCCGATCCGCGCGCCACCCCCGAAGCCGCCACGGCCGGCGCCGCGCCGGTCCTCGAGGTTGCGGCTCTCGCGTTCGTCATCCATTCGCATCGGCGCAGGCTCCTGCGCGCCGGGGTCAGACGCGCTCGAGGATGCTCACATAATTGGCGACGGCCGCACCCCCCATGTTGAAGACGCCGCCGATTTCGGCGCGCGGGAGCTGCATGGCGCCCGCCTCGCCGGTGAGCTGCATGGCGGCGAGCGCGTGCATCGAAACGCCGGTGGCACCGATCGGATGCCCCTTGGCCTTGAGCCCGCCCGAGCGATTGACCGGCAGGCGGCCATCCTTGCGGGTCCAGCCCTCCAGGATGGCGCGGCTACCCTGACCCTCCGGCGTCAGGCCCATCGCCTCGTATTCGATGAGCTCGGCCACGGTGAAGCAGTCATGCGTCTCGGCGAAGGAGAGGTCGGCGAGCTTGAGGCCCGAGGCCGCGAAGGCCCGGGCCCAGGCCTCCCGCGCGCCCTCGAAGCGGATGATGTCGCGCCGCGCGATGGGCAGGAAGTCATTCACCTGGGCCGTGCCGCGGAAGCGCACGGCGCGCCGCGCGGTGGCGGCGACATCGCCCTCGGCGATGATCAGCGCGGCCGCGCCATCCGAGACCAGGCTGCAATCGGTGCGCTTCAGGGGGCGGGCGACGAAGGGGTTCTTCTCGCTCTCATGGCGGCAGAACTCGTAGCCGAGATCCTTGCGCATCTGGGCATAGGGGTTGTCCACGCCATTCGCGTGGTTCTTGGCGGCGATGGCGGCCAGCGCGTCCGAGCTGTCGCCATGGCGCTGGAAATAGGCCTCGGCGATGCGGGCGAAGACGCCGGCGAAGCCCGCCTCGATCCCCGCCTCGGTCTTGAGGTGCGAGGCGGAGAGCAGGATCTCGCCCACGCGCGGCCCGGGGGTGGAGGTCATCTTCTCCACACCGATGACCAGCGTGATGCGGCCACGCTTCGCACCCAGGAAATCCAGCGCGCCATGGATGGCGGCGGTGCCGGTGGCGCAGGCATTCTCGAAGCGGGTGGCCGGCTTGAAGCGGAGCTCGGGCACGGCCTGGAAGACCAGGGAGGAGGGGAAGTCCTGTGCCTGGAAGCCGCCATTGAAGGTGCCGAGGAAGACGGCATCCACCTCATGCGGATCGAGGCCCGCATCGGCGATGGCTTCGCGCGCCACCAGGCCGATCAGCGCCTCGGCGTCGGGCGCCTCCTCCAGCTTGCCGAAGCGGCTATGCGCCCAGCCGATGATGGCGGCGTCATGTTGCGATGCGGTCATGGCAGCTTTCCTCTCGTTTCGGGGGAAGTTAGGCCAGGGGAGGGGGGCGCCGCCAGTGCTGCCTGTGGTGACGCTTGGTCCGGACATGTTGCAAAAAAACAACAGATGGCGAATTCGTTAAGCGATGCATTTCCGAAAAGGTCTTGAACGGCGTTTGACGTTGACCATATCTGCACTCGTCGGGCGCTGGTTCAGCCCCGACAGCTTTGCCTTCCTCAACCTTGACTTGGCCGCTCCGCAAGGAGCGGCTTTTTTTTCGCCATTCCACCCCAGGTGGTGAATGGGCCGGACAAGCCGTCAGTCGGGAACCATCAGGCTGACCGCCGCCTGGCAGGCGATGCCCTCGCCACGGCCCGGAAAGCCCAGGCGCTCGGTGGTCGTCGCCTTCACGCCGATGCGCCGCTCTTCCACGCCCATGATGCCGGCGAGGCGCGTGATCATCGCCCCCGCATGCGGGCCGATCTTGGGCTGCTCGCAGATCAGGGTGACGTCGGCATTGACCAGCATGCCGCCCCGGGCGCGCACGCGTCCCATGGCGTGCACCAGGAATTGCGCGCTGTCGGCATCGCGCCACTTCATCTGCGAGGGCGGGAAGTGGCGGCCGATATCGCCCTCGGCCAGCGCGCCGTAGATCGCGTCGCAGAGCGCGTGGATGCCGACATCGGCGTCGGAATGGCCATCGAGGCCGAGTTCGTGCGGGATGGTCACGCCGCAGAGGATCAAGGGGCGGCCGGGCACCAGGCGGTGCACGTCGAAGCCGGTGCCGATGCGCGGCAGCAGCCGCGGCTGAAGGGTGGATTCCACGCGGGCCAGATCCTCCGGGAAGGTGATTTTCACGTTGCTCTCATGGCCCGGCACCAGGGCCACGCTCTCGCCGATCCATTCGAGGAGCTGCGCGTCATCCGTGGCCTCGGCCGTCGCGGCGTCATGAGCGGCGCGGAGCGTCTCGAAGCGGAAGGCCTGGGGCGTCTGCGCGCGGAACAGGCCGGCGCGCGGCACCGTCTCGCCGATCACGCCCGCCTCGCCGCGCTTCAGCGTGTCGGAGACGGGCTGGGCGGGGATGGCGCCGGCGCGGGCTTCGAGGGCGGCGAGCAGGGCAGGGATGGTGCCCGGCGGGATCACCGGCCGGGCCGCGTCATGCACCAGGACGGCACCGGGCGTGAGCGGGGCCAGGGCGGCGAGGCCCGCCTTCACGCTCGCCTGGCGCGTGGCGCCGCCGATGACGGGGGGACGGTGCGGCAGCCCCTCCAGCATGGCGGTGATGCGTGCCTCCTCGCCCGCGGCGCAGACGGGCTGGAGGATTGCGACATGCCCGCCGGCCAGCAGCGCCTCCGCCGCCACCCGCAGCACAGGGCGGCCCAGAAGCAGGGCATATTGCTTGGGTTCGGGGGCGCCGAAGCGCTCGCCGCGCCCGGCGGCCAGGAGAAGGGCTGCGATCATCGTGCCGCTGGAATAGGCCATATCGGCGGGCACGGGAATTGAGGGCGAGAAATCTCGCCCGGCGATACGCGCGCCGTGGACGCGGGGCTCGGTTTTGCGTATGCCTGCCCAAATGATGAGCAACCGCCTCCGGCCCATCTCGCTTGCGCGCGATGTGACCATCGAAACGCCCGTGATCCTCGCACCCATGTCGGGCGTGACGGACCTGCCCTTCCGCCGCCTCGCGCGGGCCGAGGGCACCGGGCTCGTGGTGAGCGAGATGATCGCCTCCGCCGCGATGATCCGTGAGAACCGGCAGAGCCTGAAGATGTGCGACGTGACCGATCCCTCTGGGGATGAGCTGGGCGGCCCCTCCTCGGTCCAGCTCGCCGGCTGCGATCCGGCGGTGATGGCCGATGCGGCGCGCCTCGTCGTGGACAAAGGGGCGGCCATCGTCGACATCAATTTCGGCTGCCCGGTGAAGAAGGTGGCCGTCGGCCAGAGCGCCGGCTCCGCCCTGATGCGCGATGAGTTGCGCGCGGCGGCCATCCTGGAGGCGGTGGTGAAGGCCGTGCCGGTGCCGGTCACGCTCAAGATGCGCATGGGCTGGGATCACCAGAGCCTGAATGCGCCGAAGCTCGCCCGCATCGCCGAGGAATGCGGCATCCGCCTCGTCACCATCCATGGCCGCACGCGGCAGCAGCTCTACACCGGCGTGGCGGATTGGGATTTCATCGCCTCCGTGAAGGCGGCGGTGAGCATTCCCGTCATCGCCAATGGCGACATCGTCACCGTGGACAATGCGCTGGACGCGCTCACCCGCTCGGGCGCCGATGGCGTGATGATCGGGCGCGGCTGCTATGGCCGGCCCTGGTTCCCCCGCCAGGTGGCGGCCTTCCTGCGCGAGGGCATCCGCCTGCCGGATCCGACGCTGGAGGAGCAGCTCGCCATCCTGCTCAAGCATTACCGCGCCATCCTGGAGCATCACGGCGAGGGGGTGGGGGTGCGCATGGCGCGCAAGCATGTCGCCTGGTATTCGCGCGGCCTGCCCGGCAGCGCCGAGTTCCGTGCCCTGGTGAACCGGGTGGAGATGGGCGAGGCGGCGGAGTCGCTCATTCTGGGCTTCTACGGCCCGCTCATCGAGCGCGGACACGCGCCGGCCCAAGAGCCCTGGCGGGAAGCGGCATGACCGGCGTGATCAGCCGCGTGGCCGCCTTGGCGCGCCGCCCGCGGGCCCTGGCACCGCCCGACAGCGCCGCCATCCTGCAGGCCCTGCCCATGCCGGCCGTGGTGCTGGATGGGGAGGATCGCTTCCGCTTCGTGAACCCCGCGGCGGAGCTCTTTTTCCAGCAATCCCAGCAGACGCTGATGGGCGTGCAGCTGGCCGAGCTGCTGCCGGCCGATCATCGCCTCTTCGCCCTGCTGCACCAGATCCGCCTGCAGGACAGCCCGGTGGCGGATCACGATCTCTCCCTGGAAAGCCCGCGCCTGCACCGGCATGGGGTCTCCGTCTATGGCGCCCCCATGCCCGATCTCCCCGGCGGCGTGGTGCTGACGCTGCAGGATGGCTCCACCGCCGCCATGCTCGACCGGCAGCTGCATTTCCTGGGCGCCGCGCGGGGTGCGACCGCCATGGCGGCCATGCTGGCGCATGAGGTGAAGAACCCGCTTTCCGGCATCCGTGGCGCCGCGCAATTGCTGGAGCAGGGCGCCTCCGAGGGCGACCGCGAGCTTTGCCAGCTCATCCAGGAGGAAAGCGACCGCATCCGCAACCTCGTGGACCGGATGGAGATGTTCTCCGACCGGCCGATCACGCGCCGCGCGGTGAACATCCATTCGGTGCTGGACCATGTGCGCCGCGTCGCGCAGACGGGCTTCGCCTGCCATCTGCGCATCGTCGAGGAATACGATCCGTCGCTGCCCGCCGTCTGGGGGGACCGGGATCAACTCATCCAGATCCTGCTCAATCTCGTGAAGAATGCCTCCGAGGCGCTGAGCGACGGCTCGGGTTCGGGCGGCAGCGGCGAGATCCTGCTCTCCACCGCCTATCACCACGGCGTACGCATCGCGGTGCCGGGCAGCAGCGAGCGCGTGCATCTGCCGCTCCAGGTGATCGTGCGTGACAACGGGCCGGGCATCCCCGAGGCGCTGCGCTCGACGCTCTTCGAGCCTTTCGTGACCACCAAGCGGGGCGGGCAGGGGCTCGGCCTCGCGCTCGTGGCGAAGCTCGTCTCGAACCATGGCGGCCTGATCGAATGCGACAGCCGCCCCGGCCGCACCACCTTCCGCTTGTCCCTGCCGGCCCAGCCGCCCAATCTCCGTGGGGACCAGGCGGCGAACGAGAGTGACGAATGACCGATTCCCGCACCATCCTGATCGCCGATGACGACCGCGCGATCCGCACCGTCCTGTCCCAGGCGCTGACGCGCGCCGGGTACAATGTCCGCGCGACCTCCTCGGCCTCCACGCTCTGGCGCTGGGTCGAGGATGGCGAGGGCGACCTCGTCGTCACCGACGTCGTGATGCCGGATGAGAACGGGCTCGACCTGCTGCCGCGCATGAAACGCATCCGCCCCGATCTGCGCGTGGTGGTGATGTCGGCGCAATCCACCTTCACCACGGCGGTGAAGGCGGCGCAGCGCGGCGCCTTCGAATACCTGCCCAAGCCCTTCGACCTGAAGGAACTGCTGAACGTCGTCGAGCGCGCCCTGGCGCAGCCCGCGACCGCCCTGCCGGAAGAGGAGGAGGGCGAGGCCGGCGAACGCCTGCCGCTGGTGGGCCGCAGCACGGCGATGCAGGAGATCTACCGCACGGTGGCCCGCCTCACGACGGCCGACCTCACGGTCATGGTCACGGGCGAGAGCGGCACGGGCAAGGAGCTGATCGCGCGTGCGCTGCATGACTATGGCAAGCGCCGCCAGGGGCCCTTCGTGGCCATCAACATGGCGGCGATCCCGCGCGAGCTGATCGAGAGCGAGCTCTTCGGCCATGAGCGCGGCGCCTTCACCGGCGCGCTGACCCGCGGCGTGGGCCGCTTCGAGCAGGCGGCCGGCGGCACGCTGTTTCTCGACGAGATCGGCGACATGCCGGCCGAAGCGCAGACCCGACTGCTGCGCGTGCTGCAGGAGGGCGAGTTCACGACCGTGGGCGGCCGCCAGCCGGTGAAGGCCAATGTCCGCATCGTGGCGGCGACGCACCGTGACCTGCGCGCCTCGATCCGCGCCGGCCTGTTCCGCGAGGACCTGTTCTATCGCCTGAACGTGGTGCCCATCCGCCTGCCGCCCCTGCGCGAGCGGACCGAGGACATCCCCCTGCTGGCCCGCCATTTCCTGGAGCGGGCCCGCGCCTCGGGCCTGCCCATGAAGTCGCTCAGCAACGAGGCGCTGGAGCGGCTGAAGCGCCACGCCTGGCCGGGCAATGCGCGTGAGCTGGAAAACCTGATGCGCCGCCTCGCCGCCCTCTACCCGCAGGAGACGATCGGCGAGGAGGCGGTGGCCGCCGAACTCGCCGAGGCCGAGGCGCCCTCCGACGGCGCGCCGCGCTCCAGCGAGACGCTGGAACAGGCGGTGGAGCGGCACCTCAAGATCTTCATGGCGGCGCACAAGGATGGCATCCCCATCCGCGACCTGCATGACCGCGTGATCTCGGAGGTGGAGCGCCCGCTTCTGCGCCTCGCTCTCAGCGCCACGCGCGGCAACCAGATCAAGGCGGCGGCGTTGCTGGGCCTCAATCGCAACACGCTCCGCAAGAAGCTGCGCGACCTCGAATTGCCGGTCGTCCGCGGCCTGTCGTGAGCACACCCTGAGCATGGCGAAACCGGCCCGGGTCCCGCTGCTGCGTCGGCTCGCCGACATGCTGCTGGGCAAGGGTGTGACGCTCGGCCTCGCGGTGGGCGCCCTGGTGATGGGCATCCTCACCTTCGTGGTGCTGTCCGATGGCAGCCCGCTCGGGCCCACGCGGCCCGGGCAGGTGGTGGCGCTCGTCCTCATCAACCTCGCCATCATCCTGCTGCTGCTGGCCTCGCTGGCCGGGCAGCTGGTGCGCGTCTGGGCGGAGAGGCGGCGGGGCTCGGCCGGATCGCGGCTGCACACGCGGCTGGTGCTGCTGTTCTCCGTGGTCGCCATCGTGCCGGCCATGCTGCTGGCGGGTTTCTCGGCGATCTTCTTCAACCTCGGCATCCAGGCGTGGTTCAGCGACCGCGTGCGGACGGCGCTCGAGGCCTCGCTGATGGCGAGCCGCGCCTATTTCGAGGAGCACCAGAACAACATCCGCGCCGATGCGCTGGCCATGGCGAATGACCTGAACCGCGCCGTCGTCCTGCTGCCCGACCAGAGCCTCGCCTTCGCCCGCGTGCTGGCCACGCAGGCCAGCGCGCGCGGCCTGACCGAGGCGGTGGTCTTCGAACCGCTGCTCGGCCGCATCGTCGCGCATGCCGGGGTGAGTTCCGCCTTCCTGCTCTCGCCGCCGCCCGATTGGGCGATCGAGATCGCGACCGGCGGCGAGGTGGCGGTCGTGGCGGTCGAGGAGGAGAACCGCGTGCGCGCCATCGTGGCGCTGACGCCCGCCTCCGGCCTGCAGCTGATGATCGGCCGCCCGGTGGATTCCTCGGTGCTGGAGCACATGCAGCGGACCGAGCAGGCGGTGACGGCCTATCAGGCGATCGACCGCAACCGCGAGGGGCTGCAGATCACCTTCGTGATGATCTTCGCCATCGGCGCGCTGCTCGTGCTGCTGGCCGCGGTTCTGGTCGGCCTCGTGCTCGCCAATCAGCTCGCGGGGCCGATCGCGCGCCTCATCACCGCGGCCGAGCGGGTGCGCGGCGGCGACCTCTCGGTGCGGGTGGAGGAAGGGGATGGCGATGACGAGATCGGCAGCCTGAGCCGCGCCTTCAACCGCATGACCAACCAGCTGGCCGGCCAGCGCAGCGAACTCTTGGAAGCCTATCGCCAGATTGCCGAGCGGCAGAACTTCACCGAGGCCGTGCTGGGCGGCGTCTCGGCCGGCATCGTGGGCCTCGACCAGGAATTGCGGGTGAACCTGCCCAACCGCAGCGCGAGCCAGCTTCTGGGCATTGACCTGGAGCGCGAGATCGGCCGCCTCATGGCCGAGGTGGCGCCGGAGTTCGCAGGCCTCCTGGCGCAGCCGGGCACCACCCGTACGGCCGAGATCCGCGTGGGGCCGCCCAATGACCGCAAGACCCTGCTCGCCCGTCTCTCGCCCGAGATGGAGGGGCAGGGCCATGTGCTCACCTTCGACGACATCTCCGCCCTGCTCACCGCCCAGCGCCAGGCCGCCTGGGCGGATGTGGCGCGACGCATCGCGCATGAGATCAAGAACCCGCTGACCCCCATCCAGCTCAGCGCCGAGCGCCTGAAGCGGCGCTACCTCAAGCAGATCACCCAGGACCCCGAGACCTTCACCGCCTGCACGGACACCATCGTCCGCCAGGTGGGGGATATCGGCCGCATGGTGGATGAGTTCAGCGCCTTCGCCCGCATGCCCCAGCCGGTGATCCGCCCCGAGGAGATGGGACGCCTGGTGCGCGAGGCGCTCGTCCTGCAACAGCAATCCCGCCCCGAGATCGCCTGGGTGACGGAGCTGCCGGAGGAGAGGCATTTCGCCGCCTGTGACCGCCGCCTGATCAACCAGGCGCTGACCAACCTGCTCAACAATGCGGCGGATGCCATCGCCATGCGGGTCCAGCGGGACGAGGAGGAGGGCCTTGCCTGCCCCAGGCCGGTCGGCCATATCCGTGTCGGCTTGTCTTCCGAAGCGGGGCGTCTGATCATCGCGGTGGAAGATGACGGGATCGGCCTGCCGGCGGGGGACCAGCGAGACCGGCTGACCGAGCCCTATGTGACGCACAAGACAAAGGGAACCGGCCTTGGTCTCGCGATCGTGAAGAAGATCATGGAGGACCATCGCGGGAGCATCCGCCTTGGCGATGCGCGCGAGGGGCAGGGCGCGCGGGCTGAATTGATCCTGCCGGAATTGGAGTCGGAGGCGGTGGGCGCCGCCGGGCTGGAGACCAGGGAGCCGCGCCATGGCGCATGACATCCTGATCGTGGATGACGAGCCGGATATCCGCTCGCTGGTGGACGGCATCCTCTCCGATGAGGGCTACGAGACCCGGCAGGCGCATAATTCCGACACCGCCATCGCGCATTTCCGCGCGCGCCGTCCCTCGCTTGTCATCCTCGACATCTGGCTGGCCAATTCGCGGATGGACGGGCTTGAGATCCTGGACGCGCTGCACCGGGAGGAGCCGCATGTTCCCTGCGTGATGATCTCGGGCCACGGCAATATCGAGACGGCGGTGCAGGCCATCCAGAAGGGGGCCTTCGACTTCATCGAGAAGCCCTTCAAGAGCGACCGGCTGCTGCTCATCGTCGCCCGCGCGCTGGAAGCGGCGAAGCTCAAGCGCGAGATCAGCGACCTTCGCCTGCGCGCGGGCTCGGAGGCGGAACTCATCGGCAATTCCGCCGCCATGGCGCAGATCCGCTCCGCGATCGAGCGCGTGGCGCCGACCAATTCGCGCGTGCTGATCAGTGGCCCGCCCGGCACCGGCAAGGAGGTGGCCGCGCGCATGCTGCATGCGCGCTCCCGCCGCGCCGATGGCCCCTTCGTGGCGCTGAACTGCGCGACACTCGACCCGTCGCGCATCGAGGAGGAACTCTTCGGCGTGGAGCCGCGCGGCGACCAGCCGCGCCGCGCCGGCACGCTGGAGCGCGCGCATGGCGGCACGCTGCTGCTGGACGAGGTCTCCGACATGCCGTTGGAGACCCAGGGCAAGATTGTCCGCGCGCTGCAGGAGCAGGGCTTCGAGCGCATCGGCGGCGCCACGCGCGTGAAGGTGGATGTGCGCGTCATCGCCACCACCAACAAGGATTTGCAGGCCGAGATCGCGGCCGGGCGCTTCCGCGAGGATCTGTTCTATCGCCTCTCCGTCGTGCCGCTGCGCATGCCGGCGCTGCGGGAGCGGCGGGAGGATGTGCCAGCGCTGGCGCGCCACTTCATGACGCGCTCCATCGAAAGCTCGGGCCTCGCGCCGCGCGCGCTGGCGGAGGACACGATCGCCGCTCTGCAGACGCATGACTGGCCGGGCAATGTGCGCCAGCTTCGCAACCTGATGGATTGGCTGCTGATCATGGCGCCGGGCGATTCGGGCGCGCCCATCCGGGCGGAATCGCTCCCGCCCGAGATCGTCTCCACCGCACCCTCCATGCTGCGGCTTGATCGTTCCAGCGAGATCATGACGCTGCCGCTGCGCGACGCGCGCGAAGCCTTCGAGCGGCAATATCTCGAGGCGCAATTGCTGCGCTTCGGGGGCAATATCAGCCGGACTGCCAATTTCGTCGGCATGGAACGCAGCGCGCTGCACCGGAAGCTGAAATTCCTCGGCGTCCACGCGGAAGACAGGGCGTCGGGAACCGCCTAAGCTTCTTCGCATGTCGAAGATCGCTTATGTGAACGGGGCCTATGTGCCCCAGCGCCACGCCTCGGTGAATGTCGAGGATCGCGGCTACCAGTTCGGCGACGGGATCTATGAGGTGGTGCACCTCTACCGCGGCCGCTTCATTGACGAGGTCCGCCATCTCGACCGGCTGGAGCGCTCGCTGAAGGAAATCCACCTGCCCATGCCCATGCCGCGCGCCGCGCTGCGCATGGTGCTGATGGAGGTGGCTCGCCGCAACCGCGTGACGGACGGCCTGCTCTACATGCAGGTGACGCGCGGCGTGGCGCGGCGGGACCATGCCTTCCCGAAGACGCCGGTGCCCGTCTCGCTCGTCGTCACCGTGCGCCACATCCCGCCCTACCCCAAGGATGTGGAGCGCTGGACCATCACGGCCATCACCCACCCGGACCTGCGCTGGGCGCGGCGGGACATCAAGAGCGTGAACCTGCTGCCCAATGTGCTCGCCCGGCAGGCGGCGCGCGACGCGGGTTCGGCCGAGGCGATCCTCTATGAGGAAGCGACCGGCATGGTGACCGAGGGTGCGGCCACCTCCTTCTGGATCGTGGATGCGGCGGGCGTGCTGCGGACCCGCCACCTGGACCAGGTGATCCTGCCCGGCTGCACGCGCGGCGCGCTGATCGCGGAGATGGAGGCGGCGGGCATTCCCTACAGCCTGGAGCCCTTCAGCCTTGCGGAATTGCAGGGCGCGCGGGAGGCTTTCCTGACCTCGGCCACCTCTTTCGTGAAGCCCATCGTGAAGATTGACGGCCGCGCGGTGGGCGATGGGCAGGTGGGGCCCATCACGCGCCGCCTCTTCGACCTGTTTTCCCGGCATGTGCATGCCGGCCTGGGCAACGCGGCATGACCCCGCCCGATGGTCGGAGGGCGCAGCCCGGAGAGCAGAATCGGTCGGGCGATCAGATCATGCCGACCGCCATCCTCTTCGACTGGGACAACACCCTGATCGATGGCTGGGCCGCGATCGAGGCGGGGCTGAACGCGGCCTTCGCCGCCTTCGGCAAGCCCGCCTGGACGCGCGAGCAGGTGCTGGCCAATGTCCGCAAATCGCTGCGCGACAGTTTCCCCGAGCATTTTGGCGCCGAATGGGAACGCGCGCGGGACATCTTCTACGAGGCGGTGCATGCCACCCATCTGGAAGTGATCCGCCCGCTTCCGGCCACCATCGCCATGCTGGATGCGCTGGCGCATCTGCCGCTCGGCGTCGTCTCCAACAAGCAGGGCCCGCTGCTCCGCAAGGAGGCCGCGCATCTGGGCTGGGCGACGCGCTTCGGCGCGCTGGTCGGCGCGGGGGATGCGGTGGCGGACAAGCCCTCGGGCGCGCCGCTGCACCTGGCCCTGCAACGCATGGGGCTCAGCGCCGGCCCGCATGTCTGGTACGTGGGCGATACGTCCATCGACATGCAGGCGGCCCGCGCGGCGGGCTGCCGCGCCGTGCTGCTGGGCGATGCCGCGCATGACGGCGGAATCGCCGCCTGCGCGCCCGATATGGCCTTCCCCGATGGCGTGCAACTTGCGGACCGTTTGCACGCTCTGGACAAGTGATCCGGGACGACCGACATTGCCTTCATGGCAAGGCGGTGGGCTCCTCGGTGACGGGGGCCCGCGACCAAGAAGAAGAAGGAGGCCGTGATGGCCGAGAAGTCCCAGAACGTGCAGGACGTGTTCCTGAACCACGTTCGCAAGAGCAAGACCCCGGTGACGGTGTTCCTCGTCAATGGCGTCAAACTCCAGGGCATCATCACCTGGTTCGACAACTTCTCCGTGCTGCTGCGGCGGGACGGCCACACGCAGCTCGTCTACAAGCATGCGATCAGCACCGTGATGCCGGGCGCCCCCATCATGCTGTTCGACCCGCAGGCCGCGGGCGCCGCCACCACGCCGCCCGCCACGGGCACGCCCATTCGCGAGACGACGCTGACCATGTCGCGGGAGCCAGCCGCTGCCCGCGAAGAGTGAAGATGTCGCGGCCGCGCCGACGCGCGCGGCCGTCATCCTGCCCTTCGAGCGCACGCAGCGCTCGAACGTCCTGGAATTCGCGCCCACGGGCGGGATGCCACGCGCCGCCGAGGCGCGGCTCGCGGAGGCCGTAGGGCTCGCCGCTTCCATCGGCGTCATGATCGTCCATTCGGCGATCCATCCGCTGCGCCAGCGCCGCCCCTCCACCCTGCTGGGCGAGGGCCAGGTGGAGATGGTCCATCAGGCGCTGGAGGAGCAGGGAGCGACGCTGGTCATCGTGGATGCGGCGCTGACGCCCGTGCAGCAGCGCAACCTGGAGCGCGCCTGGGGCGCCAAGGTCATCGATCGCACCGGCCTGATCCTCGAGATCTTCGGCGAGCGCGCCCGCACGCGCGAGGGCACGCTGCAGGTGGAACTTGCGCATCTGGAATACCAGCGCACGCGCCTCGTCCGGTCCTGGACGCACCTCGAGCGGCAGCGCGGCGGCTTCGGCTTCCTGGGTGGCCCCGGTGAAAGCCAGATCGAGATCGACCGGCGCCTGATCGGCGACCGCATCATCCGCCTCAAGCGCGAGCTGGAGCAGGTGCGGCGTACCCGCGGCCTGCACCGCAAGGCGCGCGAGCGCGTGCCCTTCCCGGTGATCGCGCTCGTCGGCTACACCAATGCCGGCAAGTCCACGCTGTTCAACGCGCTGACCGGTGCGACGGTCTACGCGCAGGACCAGCTGTTCGCCACGCTCGATCCCACCATGCGGCAGATCACGCTCCCCTCGGGGCGGCATGCGATCCTTTCCGATACAGTGGGCTTCATCAGCGACCTGCCCACGCAGCTCATCGAGGCCTTCCGCGCCACGCTGGAGGAGGTCGCGGCCGCCGACATCATCCTGCATGTGCGCGACGTGGCGCATCCGGACAGCACGGCGCAGCGCAATGATGTGAACGCGGTGCTGGACGAGATGACCGAGGGGCCGGATGCCGCACTGGATGCGGGCTGGCGCGGCCGTTGCATCGAGGTGCTGAACAAGGCCGACCTGCTGGGCGGGCCCGAGGCCCTTGCCTCGCGCGCGGCGGGCGGCATCGCCGTCTCCGCGTTGACGGGTGAGGGGCTGGATGTGCTGCGCGACGCGCTGGATGCACGCCTGGCCGAGACCATGGTGACCGAGCGCTTCGAACTGCCGACCGAAGATGGTTCGCGCCTCGCCTGGCTTTACCGCCATGGCGAAGTGCTGGAGCGCGTGGATGGCGAGGACCGCATTCAGCTCACCGTTCGCATCTCGCCCGCCAATCGCGCGCGCTACGAGCTGCTTTCGTGAGATTTTCCGCGGCCGCGGCGAGCGAGATCGCGGCGCTGCTGCGCGAGGCGGCGCAGGCCGAGATCCTGCCGCGTTTCCGGCGCCTGGCGAGCGGTGATATCCGCGCCAAATCCGGCCCGCTCGACCTCGTCACCGAGGCGGATGAGGCGGCCGAGCGCCGGCTGAGCGCTGCACTCGCGGCCCGCTACCCCACGGCATTGATCCTGGGCGAGGAGGCGACGGCGGCCGACCCCGCGCTGCTGACGCGGATGCTGGAGGCCGAGCTCTGCTTCGTGCTGGACCCGGTGGATGGCACGGCCAATTTCGCGGGCGGCGTGCCGCTCTTCGGCGTGATGCTGGCCGCCGTGCATCACGGCGAGACCATCGCCGGCTGGATCCATGACCCGATGGGCGATGATACGGCGATCGCGCTGCGGGGCGAGGGGGCCTGGATCGAGGCGCCCTCCGGCCATCGTGTGGGTTGCCGCGTGGCCGCGCCCGCGCCGCTCGGCCGCATGGTGGGCGCCATCTCCTGGGGCTTCCTGCCGCCGGAGCGCAAGGCGCATCTGCTGCCGCGCCTCTCGCAACTTGCCGGCACGCTGAACTTCCGCTGCGCCGCGCATGAGTATCGCCTGGCCGCGACGGGCGGGCTGCACGCGCTGGTCTACAACAAGCTCATGCCCTGGGATCACGCGGCGGGTGCGCTGCTGCATGCCGAGGCGGGCGGATATTCCGCGCAGTTCGACGGCGGCGCCTATTCGCCGCGCAAGCACACGGGTGGGCTGATCTGCGCGCCGGATGTGGCGGGCTGGCAGGCGCTGCGCGAGGGGCTGCTGGGGCTTCAGTAAGGCTTGTCATGGGGCTGCTGGCTGTAGCCGCGCGGTGCGAGCTGGTAGCCATAGGCGCGTTGCTGCTGTGACTGGTCATAGAGATAGCCGCCCGCGCCTCCGACGCCGGCACCAAGCAGCGCGCCCAGTCCCGCATTGCCGCTGAAGGAGCCAATGATGCCACCCAGGGCGGCGCCGCCCAGCGCGCCGGTCGCGGTGGTCTGCTGGGTCTGGTTCATCTCGACACAGCCGGACAATCCCAGGCCGACCAGGAGGGCGAAGGCCATGCGGCGCATCAGCGTGCCCTCCGGCGCGGGGGGGTGGCGGGGCAGGGGAAGCGCGCCTGGGCCCAGCGCAACAGGCTGTCGAGTGCGGGCTCATTCGCGTAGCCCGGGTTCTCGCGGACCCAGCGGGCGAAGCCGATGCCGGATTCCGCGACGCTGGGGCCGGGGTTGGGCACGCAGAAGAGCGGGCGCAGGGGCCCCCCCTGCGGATAGATCAGCGCGTGATACTGCCCGGCGCTGGTGAGGAAGCCCTGGCAATAGGCGATGGCTTCGAGCCGGACCACGCCGCTGGTGGCAGGGTCGCAGACCGCGGCGAGGTCGCTCGCGGTCTGCACATGGTCAACCTGGCGTGGCTGCGCCTGGGCCTGGCCACTGGCAAGGCACAAGGCCAGGATGGGGATCGTTGGTCGCATCGGCTTCCCTCCGCGCGGCCCGCCAGGCCGCGTTGCGGAGAGAACCCGACAGGCGGTCCCGGGTTGCCGCCACGCTCAGGCCGGGATCAGCCGCAGTTCAGCTTCTGCGCCAGATCCACGAAGTCGGCCGCCACGCAGTCCCAGGGGTCTTCGGCCGTGAGATCAATCGTCTGCCCCGCGCCGTGCTCCGTCGGGCGCGGGATGAAGGCGGTGGCGAGGCCGGCGGCGCGCGCCGCCCGCAGGTCGCCATTATGCGCCGCGACGAGGCAGACCTCATCCGGCCGCATCGCCAGCAGATCCGCCGTGCGCAGATAGGCCTCGGGCTGCGGCTTGTAGGCCTGCACCGGCTCGGCGCCGAGGATCGCGTCCCAGGGGATGCGCGCGCGCTTGGCCATGTTCGCCAAGAGCGCGATGTTCCCGTTGGACAGCGGCGCCAGGAAGTAGTTGCGCTTCAGGCGATGCAGGCCCAGCAGCACATCCGGCCAGGGGTCGAGCTTGTGCCAGGCGAGGTTCAGCGCATCCAGATCACTGGCCTTGCAGCCGGTGACGCCGTGATCCGACAGCATCGCCTCCAGGTTCTCCCGGTGCAGCACATCGAGCCGCGTGAAGGGGCGTCGCCCGGAGCGGCACTCCTCCATCGCCGGCTGGTAGCGCCGGCGCCAGGCATCGGCGAGGAGGAAAGGGTCGAGATCGGTGCGGCCGATCGCGGAGAGATAGCCGGCGAGTTCGCGCGCCACCCCGCTGCGCCAATCCACCACCGTGCCGAAGACGTCGAAGACGAGGGCCTTTACCTGTTGCATCGCCTCAGTCCTTCCGTGCCCATTTCTTGTCGAACTCCCAGACCTCCGGGAAGCCCATCAGCTCGCACATGCGGCCGAAGCCGTAGCTTTCCTGCGCCGGCAGGCCGTTGGTGTCGCCGTTCTTCAGCAGGTGGGAATAGACGCGCTCCAGCGCGGCGCTGACGGCGAGGAAGCCCGCACCCGGATAGATGGCGATGCTGTAGCCGATCTCCTTCAGGCGCGCGGCGGGCAGGATGGGCGTGCGGCCGCCCTCGACATTGTTCGCCAGCAGCGGCTTGGCGATGGAGCGCCCGATCTCGACCATCTCGGCCTCGGTCTCGGGGCTTTCAATGAAGACGATGTCCGCACCCGCATCGCCATACATGCGGCCGCGGCGGATGGCCTCTTCCAGGCCCAGGCTGGTCCGCGCATCGGTGCGCGCCACGATCAGGAAGTTCGGATCGCGCCGGGCTTCGACCGCGACCTTGAGCTTGAGGACCATGTCCTCGGCCGGGATCACGCTGCGGCCGGGGGTGTGGCCGCATTTCTTCGGCATCTCCTGGTCCTCAAGCTGGATGCCCGAGATGCCGGCCGCCTCATAGCCCATGACGGTGTGGCGCACGTTGAGCAGGCCGCCATAGCCGGTATCCGCATCGGCGATGATCGGCGTCTTCGCCATCTGCGCGAAGCGGCCCATGCGGCCCACCATGTCCGTGTAGGTCGCGATGCCGGCATCGGCCACGCCGAGATGCGAGGCGACGGTGCCGAAGCCCGTGGCGTAGAGGCAGTCGAAGCCCATGCCATCCGCCACGCGCGTGCTGATCATGTCGAAGATGCCGGGGGCGACGATGAACTTCTTCGCGTCGAAGGCGGCCTTGAGGGAGGGGTTTGCCATGTGGATCCTTTCCTGTGTCCTGCCCCTGGACGTCGCCGTTCTCCACGGCGATGTCCAGGGATCAGCAGGCCACGCAACAAGTTGAAGTGACGTGATGCTTGCGGGAGGGGCGCAGCGACGGACGCAAGCTTCGCGTCACTGGCGGGCGATGTGGCCGGCGGCGCTGGCCGCGGCCCAGATGCGGTCCTCGCGCTGCATGGCGGCAAGGGTTTCGGCAGGTGCGCGCAAATCAGGCTCGATGCCGAGCGCGGTCAGGCGGGCGCGGAAGGCCTGGTCGGCGAAGGCGCCATCCACCGCGGCGCGGATACGGGCCGAGATGGCGTCGGGCAGGCCGGCCGGCGCCAGCAGCGCCACCCAGCCGGCCAGGTCGAAATCGGGGATGCCCTGTTCCTGCACGGTCGGCACATCCGGGAAGAAGGGCGTGCGGGTCGCGGTGCTGACGGCGATGATGCGCGTACGGCCGGTGGCGAGATGCGGCGTGGCGCTGGCCGTGCTGGTCCAGCCGAGCGGCAGGTGGCCCGCCACCACATCCGTCATCAGCTGCCCGCCCGAGCGATACTGCACATCCGGAATCTCCAGGCGCAGGCGGCGGGCCAGCTCCTGGCCGATGAATTGCGAGAGCGCCTCGGTGCTGCCGGTGGAGAGCCGTGCCGGGTTGGCGACGGCGAAGGCGCGCAGCCCCTGGATGTCGGTGAAGGGCAGCGTGTGCGAGGCGGCCAGCACCATGGTGTTGCGCGTCAGCATGGAGACGGGCGTGAAGTCGCGGATCGGGTCGTAGGGGATCTGCGCCAGCACATGGCGGTTCATCACATGCGTGGACACCACGGCGGTGAGCGTGTGGCCGTCCGGGTCGGCGCGGGCGACGATTTCGCTGCCGATGACGCCGGCAGCCCCGGCCCGATTCTCGACGATGATGGGATGCGGCAGGCTGGGCCGCAGCGCCTCGGCCATGGCGCGGGCCAGGATGTCGGTGCCGCCGCCGGCCGCATAGGGCACGATGAGGCGGACGGGCTTTTGCGGCCAGGCCGGCTGCGCCAGGGCAGCGGTTGGCAGCAGCGCGGGCAGGGCCAGGAGATGGCGTCGGCGTAGCATGGATCTTCCTCCGGTTACCGGAGTTTTGCGCGTGATGGCTGTGGGCGGAAGCCCCGGGAGTATGCAACCCTGGGTTCATGAATCCGCGTGTGACCGTGATCGGCCTCGGCTATGTCGGCCTGCCCACCGCCGCCCTGCTGGCGAGCCGCGGCATGGCCGTTCAGGGCGTGGACAGCAACGCGGCCGTGCGCGCCACGCTGGCGGCGGGCCGCATCCACATCGCCGAGGCCGATGTCGAGGCGCTGCTGGAACGCGCGCTCCGCGCCGGGCATTTCACGCTGCATGCCGAGCCGCCGCCGGCCGATGTCTTCATCATCGCGGTGCCCACGCCGCTCGGGCCGGGCAATGCGCCGATGCTGGAGCATGTCTGGGATGCGACGCGCGCCCTGGCCCCGGCGCTGCGCCCCGGCAACCTGGTGCTGCTGGAAAGCACGAGCCCCATCGGCACCACGGCGCGGACCGCCGAACTGCTGGCCGCCTTGCGCCCCGATCTGACCGACCTCGCCATCGCCTACGGGCCGGAGCGCGTGCTGCCCGGCCGCATCCTCACCGAACTCGTGGAGAATGACCGCGTGGCCGGCGGCCTGACGCCGGAGGCGACACGGCGCGCGCAGGAATTCTACCGCCGCTTCGTGCGCGGCGAGGTGCTGGGCACGGATGCGGCCACGGCCGAGATGATGAAGCTCTCGGAGAACGCCTTCCGCGACGTGAACATCGCCTTCGCCAATGAGCTCTCGCTGATCGCGGCGCAGCATGGCCTTGATCCCTGGCGCGTCATCGAACTCGCCAATCGTCACCCGCGCGTGAACATCCTGCGCCCCGGCCCAGGCGTGGGCGGGCATTGCATCGCGGTGGACCCCTGGTTCCTGGCGCATGGCGCGCCCGATGCCGCGCGCCTGATCCCCGCCGCGCGCGCGGTGGATGCGGCGAAGCGCGCTGCCGTGCTCGAGCAGGCCTCGGCGCTGTGCGCGGCGGGCGAGCGGGTGATCTGCCTCGGCCTCGCCTTCAAGGCGGATGTCGGCGACCTGCGCGAGAGCCCGGCGCTGGAGATCGCGGTGGAACTGGCGCGGCGCCATCCGGGGCAGGTGGTGGCGGTGGAGCCGCATCTGCGCGCCGCCCCGCCGGGCCTCGCGGCACCGCTGGTGCCCCTGGAAGAGGCGCTGGTCGGCCCGGGCGCCTTGCTGGTATTGACCGACCACGCCGCCTTCCGCCGCATCACCACCGCGCAGCGCGCGGGGCGGCGCACCCTGGACACACGCGGCCTGTTCCGCGACGAGGAGAACGCCTGATGCCTGATGGTGCCCCCCATGCTTCCATGACCCTGCCCGCCCTCTCCGCGATCGAGGCGGTGGTGCAAACCTATCTGGATGGGCTCTACGAGGGCGACGGCGCCAAGATCAGCGCCGCCTTCCATACGGTCGCGCATCTCTACAATGTGGTGGATGGCAAGGTCGTGGACCTGCCCCGCGCCGACTGGCTCACCATGATCGCCGGCCGGCCTTCGCCCGCCTCGCGCAGCCTGGCGCGGGAGGACCGCATCCTCGCCATCGACATGGCGGGGGAGGACGCGGCCTGCGTGAAGGTGAATTGCTGCATCCCGCCGCGCTACTTCACCGACTACCTGCTGCTGCTGAAGACCGCGGAGGGCTGGAAGATCGTCAGCAAGAGTTTTCATACGGAGCTGCGCTCCGCTTGATTTTTGGTGCCCTCAGGCGCCGGGCGGCCGCGTCCGCGGCCTTGGCTTCGGATCGCTGAAGCGATCCGGCTCGGCTATTCGCCTCGCAAACGTCGTTGTTATGCCCTCAGGCGCCGGGCGCGCTCGTCCGCGCGCTTGGCTTTGGAACGCTGAAGCGTTCCGCCGCGCCTGTTCGGCGCGGATTCTGCCAGGGCATGGCGTTGCTTGAACTGGTGTTCTGGTCGGGCGGTCGGTGTCAGCCGGCCGGCTTCAGCATGTAGTCCACGCCCGCCCGCGCCGCGACGTCACGCACATGCTGCACCAGGCTCTCCGGCATCGGGATGCCCTCGACCAGCCGCTTGGCGCGGGACGCCTCCTCCGGTTCGCCCGGCACGAGCACGGGCTTGGCGGCGTCGGCCGGGCGTGTGCCGTGCAGCACGTCAATCACGGCATCGAGGTCAGTCTCATAGCCCTCGATGTCCCGGAAGGCGCGCGGGTCCACCGCCAGCATGAAGTGGCCGATATTGTTCGGGTCATCCGGCTTCTGCGTGCGGTTGCGGATCGGCGAGAAGCTGGCGCCCACCAGCGTGCCGCCCAGGATGTGGGCCATCAGCGCCAGGCCGTAGCCCTTGTGCCCGCCGAGTGATTCCGGGCCGCCCACCGGCGTGATGCCGCCCTCCCTGTGCTTGAACACATAGTCGTTGGCGACGTGGCTGTCGGTGACGGGTTTCCCCTCGCCATCCTGCACCCAGCCCTCCGGGATCGGCTTGTCGTTCAGGTGATAGACCTTGACCTTGTTGCCCGCGACCGTCGTCGTCGCCATGTCGAGCACCACGGGCTTGTGCCGGCCTGCGGGGGCCGCGAAGGCGATGGGGTTGGTGCCGAGCACGGGTTCCGCCGCGCGCGTCGGCACCATCAGGATGCCACGCGTGGAGGAGGTGACGAGGCCGATCAGCCCGGCATCGGACGCGATCCGCGCATAGCAGCCGGCCGCGCCGAAATGATGGCTGTTCACGACGCCGACGGCGCCGATGCCGAAGGCGCGCGCCTTCTCGACGGCGAGCTTCATGCCCATGAAGGCGGCGGGGTGGCCCAGGCCATCCGCGCCATCCACCATCGCCGTCGCCGCGAAATCGCGCACCACGCGCGGCTCTCCCGCGATGCGGAGCTGGCCGCGCTTGAGCAGATCCTCATAGGCCATGAGCATCGAGATGCCGTGGCTGTCCACGCCCGTCAGGTCGGTCTCGACCATGATGTCGGCGGTGGTCTCGGCGAGGTGCGGCGGGCTGCCCCAGGCCTCCAGGATGGCGAGGATCTGGGCGCGGATGGAGTCGTGGGTCGCGTGCAGCATGGCTCAATCCACCGTGGCCCCGGTGGCCCGCACGATGGGCACCCATTTCTCGATCTCCGCGGCGATGAAGGCGCGGGTGCGGGTGGGCGTCATGTTCTCGGGGATGGTGTTGCCCAGCGCCAGGATGCGCTCACGCACGGGGCCTGCAGCCAGCTGTGCCGCGATCTGCTGCTGCAGGAATTCCAGGATCACGGGCGGCGTGCCGATGGCGCTGGACCACGGTGTCCAGGTCGTCGCCTGGAAGCCGGGGAAGCCTGCCTCGGCCGCCGTCGGCACGTCGGGCAGCATCGGCGAGCGCGTGTTGGTGCCGATGGCCAGGCCGTTCACCGTGCCCGCGCGCACATGCTGCTCGACGAAGGAGATGGTGTCGGTCTGGAACTGGAGGCGCCCGGCGGAGAGATCCGCGAAGGACGCCGCGGAGCCCCGATAGGGAATGTGCTGCGCCGTCACCCCCATCTGGCTCAGCAGCAGCGCCGAGGCGATGTGCCCCGTGGTGCCATTGCCCGAGGAGCCGAAGGTGTAATGGTTCGGCCGCGCCCGCAGCGCGCGCTGCATGTCGGCCAGGCTGCGCCAGCCGGTGGAGGGATGCACCATCACCACCATGGCGCTTTCCGAGCTGATGGTGATGTGATCGAGACCCGCCAGTGGATGCACCGGCAGGTTGCGATAGAGCCCCACATTCAGCGCATGCGAGCCGAGCGCGCCGACCAGCAGCGTGTAGCCATCGGCGGGCGCGCGCCCCACCGTCTCCATCGCCACCACGCCGCCGCCGGAGGGGCGGTTCTCCACGATGAATTGCTGGCCCAGCGCGTTGCTGAGCGCGGTGGAGACAAGGCGCGCGTTGATGTCCGCATTGCCGCCGGGCGCGAGGGCCACGACGACGCGCACCGGGCGGTTCGGGTAATCCGTGCCCGGGGCGCGGGGTTGGGCCAGGGCCGGCGTCGCCAGCAGAAGCAGCAGGCTGAGTGCGCGAAGCATGGGGCGTTTCCTCAACGATATGGGGAGGCTGATTCTCGCTTCTGGTGGAGCCGCCAGAAGCGATCAGGCTCCTATGCGATCGAATGCCGCAGCGTGCCGATGCCCGAGACGCTGAGCGCCAGGGCATCGCCGCTCTGCAGGTAGCGGGGCGGGTTGCGGAAATGGCCGGAGCCGGAGGGTGTGCCGGTGGCGATAATGTCGCCCGTCTCCAGCCGCATGAAGCGGCTGATATAGGCAATCAGGGCGGGCACGGAGAAGATCAGCTCCCGTGTGTTGCCATGCTGCACGCTTTCGCCGTTCAGCGTGCAATCCACATCCAGCGCCCATGGCTCCCCCAGCTCATCGGCGGTGACGATCCAGGGGCCGATCGGGCAGAATTGCGAGAGGCCCTTGGCGAAGCTGGTCATGGCGAGCGGCTGGTCGAACTGGAATTCGCGGGCCGAGATGTCGTTCAGGATGGTGTAGCCGGCGACGTGATCCAGCGCCACGCGCTCCTCCACCTCATAGGCGGGTGCGCCGATGATGACGGCGAGCTCCGCCTCCCAATCCGGCTTGGTGACGGCGCGCGGGATCAGCACCGCCGTGCCCGGGCCGCAGACCGAGGAGGTCGGCTTGAGGAAGAGCTTGGGCGCCTCCAGCTTCGGCCCGCCCACCTCGTTCGCATGCGCGCCGTAATTCCGGCCGACGCCGATGATCTTGCCCGGGCGCAGCGGGGCTTCCAGCAGCGCCTCGTCCAGCTTGAGGCGCAGCGCGGCATTCTCCGGGCGGGCGGCGAAGGCGATGGCGCGGGCGGCCTCGACCGTCGCGGCCTCATCGGCCAGCAGCGCGGTCATCTCGCCCGGCAGCGCGCCGCCGCCGGCGGCGCGCAGGGCGTCGGCCAGCGGCACCAGCGCATCGGGCAGCACGCCGGCCAGCCGGCCATCCTTCAGGGTCGCGAGCCTCATGCCGCGAGCGCCGCGTAGTCGAGGCTCGCCATCACCTGGGCGCGCAGGATGAAGCGCGGCTCATCGGGCCCATAATCGGCGCGGGCATTGTGGGTGGTGCCGATATTGTCCCACATCAGCACGTCGCCAGGACTCCAGGCGTGGCTGTGCAGGTATTTCGCCTGCGACTGGTGGCGGAAGAGATAGTCGAGCAGCGCGTCGCTCTCGGCCTTGTCCAGCCCTTCGATCTCCATCGCGTAGCCCGGGTTGCAATAGAGCACGCGCCGCCCGGTGATGGGGTGCGTGCGGAAGATGGGCTGGCGGACGGGCGGCTTCTTCGCGCGCTGCTCGGGCGTCAGCGGGCCGCGGATGGAGCCGGGGCGGATGCGCATCATGTCCCAGAACTTCTGGAAGTCATGGATGGCGACGCGGCCTTCCAGGCGCTGCTTCACCTCGGCGGGCAAATCCTCATAGGCGGCGTGCATGTTGCGGAACTGCGTGTCGCCGAGCGGACGGCCCTCGCGCTGCGGCACCTCCTTCGCGTGCAGCACGTTCGCGAGCGCGATCTCGGTCGAGTAGCTCATGTCGGTGTGCCAGCCCTGGCCGGCATCGTTCAGGCCCACGGGCTTGCCCGCCGCATCGCGCTTGTTGGAGAGGATCATGATCTCGGGCAGGCCTGGGGCGTGGAACAGGTTGGCCACATTCACCTCCAGCTCGCCGAAGCGGCGCGCATAGGTGGCGAGCTGCGGCGCATCGAGGTCCTGCCCGGGGAAGCAGAGCACGCCGTATTCGCCGAGGGCGCGGAGCACGGCGCGGAAATCCTCCGGCGTCAGCGGCCGGCTCAGATCCAGGTCATGAATGCGCGCGCCGAGGCCCGTATTGTTGGGCACGATCCGCATGGTGTTCCTCCATCTTTGCCGAAACCTTCGGGCCGCATTGCGGGCGCGTCAATCATGCGCGAGCATCCCGGATCATGGACCCAAGACCTCGCATCCTTGTCATCGGCGCCGGCATCGTCGGCCTGTGCTGCGCCTGGTATCTCGCCCGCCAGGGCGCCGAGGTGACGCTGGTGGATCGCGAAGGGCCGGGCGAGGGCACTTCCTCCGGCAATGCGGGCGCGATCTCGGGCGGCTCGGTCGCGCCGCTCGCCATGCCGGGGGTGCTGAAGCAGGTGCCGGGCATGCTGCTGGACCCGAAGGGGGCACTGCATATCCCCACGCGCTACTGGCCCGCCGCCTTCCCCTGGCTCTGGCGCTTCGTGCTGGAGGCGCGGCCCGAGCGCGTGCAGGAGATTGCCGAGGCGCTGGCCGTGCTGCTGCATGGCGCGGAGGAGCGACACCTGGAAATCCTGGCGGCCGAGGGCGCGCTCGACCTCATCACCCACAATGGCCAGCTCTATCTCTACCGGGACGCGCAGCACCTGGCGAAAGATGACGCCGCCTGGACGCTGCGGCGCCAGCATGGGCTCGAGATGCAGGTGCTGGACCGCGCGGGCATCCTCGCGCTGGAGCCCGAGGTGTCGGAGACCTACGGCGTGGCGGTCTTCCTGCCGCGCCAGGGGCATTCGGTGAATCCCCTGCGGCAGGCGCGCGTCATCGCGCGCGGGATCGAGCGGATGGGCGGGCGCATCCTGCGTGGTTCCGTCTCGGCGCTGATCACCGAGGGGCATGGCGTGACCGGCGCCATGGTGGATGGCGCGCCGGTCCTGGCCGATCACGTCGTGCTCGCCGCCGGCGCCTGGTCGGCGAAGCTGCTCGCGCCGCTCGGCATCAAGGTGCCGCTGGAGAGCCAGCGCGGATACCACATCATGCTGCCGAACCCGGGTGTGATGCCGCGCCGGCCCGTGGTGCCGGCCGACCGCAAGGCCTTCATCACCCCGATGGAGGAGGGGCTGCGCATCGCGGGCACGGTCGAGTTCGGCGGCACCGAGGCGCCGCCCAACCCGGCCCGCGCGGCGATGCTGCTGGAGGATCTGGCGAAGGTCTATCCGCAGGCCGACACGCGTGACGCCAAGCCGCATTGGATGGGCCATCGCCCCTGCCTGCCGGACAGCCTGCCGGTGGTGGGGCCGGTCGCGGCATGGCCCGGGCTCTGGTGCGCCTTCGGCCACGGGCATCTGGGGCTGACCGGCTCGGCGCCGACCGGCGCGCTGCTGGCGGCCGCCATGCTGGGGCCCAGGCCCAATGCCGACCTGACACCCTTCGGCGTCGAGCGTTTCGCGTGAGCGCCGCCGCCCGGCCCAGCTCGGGCGAGCTGGCCAAGCGCATCCTGGCGCTGGCCGCGCCGACGACGCTGCTCTCGGCGCTGCAGGTGGTGGCGCTGCTGATCGAGACCTGGATCGCGGCGCGGCTCGGGCGTTCGGCGCTTGCGGGCTGGGCGGTCGTGCTGCCCTTCGCGCTGCTGCTGGGCCAGATGTCGGCCGGTGCCATGGGCGGCGGCGTGGTGAGCGCCATCGCGCGCGCGCTGGGGGCGAAGAAGCCGGAAGAGGCCTCCGCACTCGCGGTGCATGCGTTGCTCATCGCGCTCGGCTTCGCGGCGATGTTCGTGATCCTGCTGGCGGGCTTCCCCTGGACGCTGCTGGGTTGGATCGGCGGGCCGGAGGCGGCGGCCGCCGGCGCGCCCTACGCCGCTGTGATGTTCGGCCTCGGCGCCGTGCCGGCCTGGATGGCCAATACGCTGGGCTCCATCCTGCGCGGCGCGGGCAAGCATGCGCTGGCGGCGCGGGTGCTGAACTTCGCCTGGCTCGGCTATCCGGCGCTGGGTTTCCTGCTGGCCGAGACGCTGGGGATGGGGCTGATCGGCCTCGGCCTCGCCTTTGCGCTCTGTTTCTGGGGCGCGGCGGGGGTCATGGCGAAGGTGGTGTTCTCGGGTGCGGCCGGCTTCACGCCGAACCTGCGGGTGAAGCTGCAATGGGCGCTGTTCCGGCGCATCCTGGCCGTCGGCGCCATCGCCTGCACGCTGGCGCTGATCGCGAATCTCGCCACCATCCTGGTCACGGCGCGGCTCGCCTCCTATGGCGCGGCGGTGGTGGCGGCTTACGGCGTCTCGGCGCGGCTCGAGTTCATGATGATCCCGCTTGCCTTCGGCGTTGGTTCGGCGCTGACGGCGCTGGTCGGTCGCGCGGTGGGGCAGGGGGATTGGGAGACGGCGCGGCGCACCGCCTGGGTGGGTGGGCTGATGGCCTTTGGCGTTTGTTCCACGGTGGGGATTTCGGTCGCGGTCCAGCCGCTCTTCTTCGCGAACCTCTTCGCCTCGGATGCCGAGGTGGCGGCGATCGCGGCGCGGGCGCTCACCTTCATCGGGCCGGCCTTCGGCGGCTTCGGCCTCGGCATGGCGATGTATTTCGCGGCGATGGGCGCGGGGCGGATGGGCTACCCGATCCTGGCCGGCGTCTCGCGACTCGGCATCGCGGTGGGCGGCGGCTGGCTCTTGGGCGATGTGCTGGGCCTCGGCATGGACGGGCAGTTCCTGGCCGTGGCGCTCGGCGTCACCGCCTATGGCGTGCTGGCGGCGGTGGCGGTGCGGGCCAGCGTCTGGGGGCCGCGCTCATAGCCGTGCCTCGAAGGTGACGCCGCCGCGGCGGAGCGCGCCCGCGAGGTGGATCAACGCCGGCATGGCGCGATAGGCGCCGAGCGGCGGGGCGAGCCGGTGCAGCAGGCCGAGGCCCATGCTGCGCCGGCCTTGCTGCACGGCGGCAATGGCCAGCAGCAGCGCGGATTCCGCGGGATTGATGCTGGGGCAGAGCGGGCAGCACATCTGCAGGCCGGGCAGCGCGCGCAGCAGCGGGTCGAGCCTGAGCGCGGCACCTTCCACGCCGGCGGCGGCCAGGACCAGCGCGGCCTCGCCCACCGGGCCGGCGGGGCCGGGGCCGGCCCAGGCGCGGGCGGCGTCCAGCAGCAGGCGCTCGGGCTCGGGCAGGTTGTCCGGGCTGTCATTGAGGTGGGGCCAGGTGGGAAGGCCGCGAGTCGCCATGGGCAGGTTCTCCGTGCTGCGAGGAGTATGCTGCAAATGAGAATGATTCGCAAATAGGGAGTGACGTTGCCTCGGGAGAATCCGGCCGCCCCGCGGCCGGCGCCGCCCAACCGCGCTGCGGGCCCAGCACACCCGTGGCGCGGCGAAGCCAAGCGCGCGGCGCGCGCGCCCGGCGTTTGAGGGCATCATCAATGAAAATCCCTGCTCGGCTGCCGCAGCGCCTCCTTCCTTTTCACCCGCGGATCGGGCGAGAGGTTGGGCCGCAGCACCTCATCCGCATGGGCGATGCCGCGCGCCCAGGTGTCGCCGTCCAGCTCATGCAGCCCGTGCAGCAGGGCCGAGTGGTCCTCCAGCTTGCGGACCAGCAGGTGCAGGATGGGCACATGCGCCTCGGTGCGTTCGAGGCGCCCTTCGGCGATGACCAGGCGCGCCGCCACCACCTCGCGCCGGAAGCGCTGCGAGATGTCGGGGAAGAGGACGAGGTTGGCCGTGCCGTGCTCATCCTCGATGGTGAAGAACATCACGCCCTTCGCACTCCCCGGCCGCTGCCGCACGAGGACGAGGCCCGCCACGCGCAGCCATTTCCCCTGCCGCGCCTGCGCATAATCCCGCGTGCTGACGGCGCCCCGCCGTGCAAGCTCGCCGCGCAGCAGCGCCAGCGGATGCGGCCCAAGGGTCAGGCCCGTGCCGGCGTAATCCAGCACCACGCGCTCGCCCGCCGTGGCCAGCGGGAGTTGCGGCGCGGCCTCGGTGATCGGGGCGGCGAGGGCGGTCGCGTGCTCCACCGCCGCCGCCTCCCACAGCGCCGCGCGGCGATCGAGGCCGAGGCCGCGCAGCGCATCCGCCTCGGCCAGGCGTTCCACCGCGCCGCGATCCAGCGCCGCGCGGCGCACCATGTCGCGGAAATCGGCGAAGGGACGCGCCTCCGTGATGCGCTGCGCCACCTTGTCCGAGAGGCCCGTCACGAGGCGCAGGCCTAAACGCAGATCGCCCTCCGCCCGATGATCCGAGGGCACAGCCCGAGGGTCTGAATCGGCCGGGTCAGCATCCTCCAGCGTGCAGTCCCACTCGCTCACCGTCACATCCACCGGCCGCACCCGCACGCCATGCTCGCGCGCATCGCGGATGATCTGCGCGGGCGCGTAGAAGCCCATGGGCTGGCTGTTCAGCAATGCGGCCGCGAAGGCCGCCGGGTGGTGGCATTTCAGCCAGGCCGAGATGTAGACGAGCTGCGCGAAGCTCGCCGCATGGCTCTCCGGAAAGCCATAGGTGCCGAAGCCTTCGAGCTGGCGGAAGCAGCGTTCGGCGAAGCCCGGGTCGTAGCCGTTCCGCGCCATGCCTTCGAGGAATTCGGCGCGGAATTGCGGAAGCTGGCCGTTGCGCTTGAAGGTCGCCATGGCGCGCCGCAACTGGTCCGCGCGTGTCGCGGAAAAGCCCGCCCCCACGATCGCGATCTTCATCGCCTGTTCCTGGAAGAGCGGCACGCCGAGCGTCTTGCCCAGCACCTCCTCCAGCCCCGGCGGCACCTCCACCGGCTCCTCGCCATTCCGCCGCCGCAGATAGGGATGCACCATGTCGCCCTGGATCGGCCCTGGCCTGACGATCGCGACCTCGATCACCAGGTCGTAGAATTCGCGTGGGCGCAGGCGCGGCAGCATGTTCATCTGCGCCCGGCTCTCCACCTGGAAGACACCGAGGCTGTCCGCCCGGCTCAGCATCTCATAGGTGGCGGGGTCATCCTGCGGGATGTCCGTCAGCGCGGACTTGCCGATCAGCGCCAGCGCGCGCCGGATGCAGCTCAGCATGCCGAGGCCCAGCACATCCACCTTCAGCATGCGCAGCGCCTCGATGTCGTCCTTGTCCCATTCGATGGTGTGGCGGTTCTCCATCGCCGCGCGGGTGACGATGCAAAGCTCGGTCAGCGGCCCGCGCGTGATGACGAAGCCGCCGACATGCGTGGCCAGGTGGCGCGGGAAATCCTGGATCTCATCGGCCAATTCGCAGGCGAGCTTGAGGCGCGGGTCTTCCGCGTCCAGCCCATGCTCGGCGGCGATCTCCTCCCAGCTCGCATCGCCCGCGCCCCAGACGGCCTTGGCCAGCGGCGCCGTGACCTCCTCGCCGAGGCCCAGCGCCTTGCCCACCTCGCGGATCGCGCTGCGCTCGCGGAAGCGGATGACGGTGGCGGCGATGGCGGCGCGATGCCGGCCGTAGCGCTCATAGATGTGCTGGATCACCTCCTCGCGCCGCTCATGCTCGAAATCCACGTCGATGTCGGGCGGCTCGTCCCGCGCCTCGCTGATGAAGCGCTCGAAGAGCAGGTCATGCTTGTCGGGCGGCACGGCGGTGATGCCGAGCGCGTAGCACACCGCCGAATTGGCGGCCGAGCCGCGCCCCTGGCAGAGGATGTCCTTCGAACGGGCGTAGCGCACGATCTCGTGCACCGTCAGGAAATAGGGCGCGTAGTTCAGCTTGCCGATCAGCGCGAGTTCATGCGCGATCTGCCGCGCGACCTTCGGCGGCACGCCTTCGGGCCAGATGTGGCTTGTCGCTTCCGCCACGCGGGCTTCCAGCGTCTGCTGCGGCGTGCGGCCGGGGTCGAGGATCTCGTCCGGGTATTCATAGGCGAGTTCGCGCAGCGAAAACCGTGCCACCTCCGCCAGCTCGGCCACGCGGTCCAGCGCCCCGTCATGGCCCTGGAAGAGGCGGCGCAGCTCGGCCTCGGGCTTGAGGCAGGCTTCGGCATTGGGCTCGGCGTCGAGGCCGAGTTCGTCCACGGTGCGGCCGAGGCGGATGGCGGTCAGCACATCGGCGAGGCGCCGCCGTTGCGGCGTGTGGTAGCGCACGCCGCCGGCCACGATCAGCCGCGCCCCCATCGCCGCCAGCGCATCGAGCCGCGCGCGCTCATCCCCGGTGGCGCGGTGGTGGACGGCCACCATCAGCGGCATCGCCAGCGCGCGGCCGAACTCCGCCGCATCGCGCCTGAGCCGCGTGGCGAAACCCATGCCGGGCTTGCGGGGGGCGATGAGCGCCAGCGCCTGACCGGGGCTGGCCGCCAGCAGCGCCTCGCGCGTCAGCGGGCATTCCCCCTTGGGCGCTTCCATCCGCGCGGCCGAGAGCATGGAAGTCAGCCGCCCATAGGCGGCGCGGTCGCTGGGCCAGGCCAGGTATTCGCAGCCATCCAGCAGGGTGAGCCGCACGCCGAGCAGGTAGCGCAGCCCCGCCTGCTCGGCCGCGACCATGGCCTGCACGCTGCCGGCGAAGCCCTGCCGGTCCGCCACGCCGATCAGGGAATGGCCGAGGCGCTGCGCCGTCTCGACCAGCTCGCGCGCATGCGACGCCCCCTCCAGAAAGGAGAAGTTGGAGAAGGCGGCAGGCTCGCCGAAGGAATATGCCATGTCCTCAAACGCCGGGCGCCGGCTCCGCCGGCTTGGCTTCGGAACGCTGAAGCGTTCCGCCGCGCCTATTCGGCGCGGATACGCGAAGGGCAGCGCAGGTTTTGGAAGCTTGGCGCTCCTTCCGAGGATCCGGCCGCGCATGCGGCCGGCGCCGCCCAACCGCCCTCCTGGCCCGGCACGACCGTGGCGCGGCGAAGCCAAGCGCGCGGAGCGCGCGCCCGGCGCTTGAGGGCCTAAACAAAATTTCCATGCAGGTACCACCGGGCATCCGGCGCGCCGGGGGCGCCGCTGCGGCAGACCCACCAGCGGGCGCCGCCCTGGGTCTCCACCAGGTAATAATCGCGCGGCCGGGCGGCGTGGCCGTTCCACCATTCGGGCTCCAGCCGCTCCGGCCCCATGGCGCGCAGGATGCGATGGCTCTGCCGCCCCAGCCGGAGCAGGGAAGGGGGCGCATCGGGCAGGAGCGCCACCGCCTCCAGCGGCAGGGGGCGGCGCAGCAGACGCACCGGGCGCGCGGCCGGCAGAAAATGCGAGGGCTTGGCGAAAGGGCTGACGCGGCGCAGCGCGCGCTCGGGCCAATGCGAGGCATGGGGTGCCAGCCGCCAGAGCTTCACCCGCTGCCCCAGCCGGTCGAGCAGCGCAGCCAGCTCCTCGGGCGCCGTGTCCTCGCCGGGTAATCCCGCCTGGCGGGGGGCGAGGGCCTCCGTCACCTCGGCGGCCAGGACCAGGCGCTCGAAGCCGAGTTCCGGCCGCAGCTCCTCCACGCGCCGGGCCAGCAGGCGGTGCAGATGGGCGGGCTCGCGGCTCGCCTGGCCGAGGCCCTGGCGGAGTTCCTGCCAGGAACCGTCGCCCCGGAAGGCGGTGAGGCGCAGCACGCGCGCGCCCTCGCCCGCGGCGAGCAGCCCCTCGCAGAGCCGGGCGATCAGCCCGCCGATCGCGCGCTCCAGCCCCGGGGCGGTCACCAAAGGCGAGAGACAGTCCCGCGCCGCCACGTGCTTGGGCGGCGGCCGGATGGGGGTGAAGGGGGCGATGGCGCCGCGCAGCGCCGCCAGTTCCTGGGCGATGGCGGGGCCGAAGCGCCGGGCCAGCGGGCCGCGCGGCTGCGCCTCCAGCGCCGCGAGATCCCGCAGGCCCAGGCGATGCAGGGCGGCGATCACCTCAGGCGGCAAGGCCAGGGCGCTGACCGGCAGGCGCGCCAGGTCGGGCATGGGGTCCAGCACCTGGGAGGGCAGGCCCGCGCGCAGCAGGGCGGCCAGCGCGGCGGGCGCGGCGCCGAGAAGGCCGCGCGCCGGGCGTCCGGCGCGCTCGAAGGCGGCGAGGATGCGGGCGAGCAGGGCGGGCTCGGCTTCGGGCAGGCCGGTGGTTTCGATCAGCAGCCCTGCCTCGCGCCAGAGGCCGACGAGGGGTGAGAAGCGCAGCGCCCAGATGGCGGCGCGCGGGCAAGCGAGGCCCGGCCCGTGCAGCATGAGGAAGCGGCGGGTTCCGGTGGCCTGTTCCGAGGCGGGGGTGAGGGCAGGGGGCGTCGGTGGCCCCGCCTCGAAGAGCGGCAGCCGCGGTGTCCGCGCAGCGCGCCGCCCCGTCATCGGTCCTGTGCCCTTTCGGACAAATGGACATTCCGAGGCCTCGGCCGGAAGTTCTTGAAGGGATTGGGGTCTGGGGCCTTTCGGCCCCAGCCGCCGGAGGCCCTTTTTCGTGCCTCTTTCATGCCCCCAAAGCCCGCTTGTTCGGCGGAGCCGCCCCCATCACCCGCAATTCGCCGCGCAGCGCATCCCATTCCCCCGCCCAGGCCCCCGGCCTGCCGCCCCGCGCCCGCAGCAGCGCAATCTCCCAGGCCGGATCGCCGATCTGATGGGCCGAGCCGCCCTCGCTCGGCCGGGCGGCCAGGCGCCAGCGGGTCAGTGCCGCGGTCGGGCCGGGCGCCTCGTCCTCGCCGCGCAGCAGCAGGCCGATGCCGCCCCCGGTTTCGGCGGCGAGCTGCAGGCGTCGCGCGGCGGTGAGGTCGGGCGTTACATTCATCACCAGGGCCGCGGCGATGGCCGGGCAGCGCAGCCCCTCCTCCGCCGCCCAGAGCGCATCGGCCGGACGGGGCGCGCGCACCAGGATCAGGCCGGCGGCGGAAAGCCCCAGCGTGGCGAGGCCGGGCGGATAGGCATCCGGCTCATCCGCGATCCAGAGGATGGAGCGGCCGGGCAGCGCCGCCTGGGCGCGGGCCAGCAGCAGGGCCGCAAAGCCCATGCCGGCCCCCGGCTCGGCCGCCAGCACCTCATGCAGCCCGGCCAGCGGCAAGCCGCCCCAGGGCAGATAGGCGTCCAGCTCGGGCGAGAGGGGCAGGGTGGCGCGGCCGGTCTCGAGCCCCGGATCAAGGCGCGCGATGCGCGCCCGCAGCCCGGCCAGCAGGCCGGCGCGGTCCATCGCCGCCGCGGCGGGCGGCTCGGGTTCGGTCGGGGAGGGGCGCGGGGAGAGGAGCATGTTGTTCTTGAAATGTTCTAATCCCCCTGGCCCTCGAAGGTCAAGCTTCCGGTCAAGCTGGAAGGTCTTGGAATTCCGGGTCCAGCCGCCATCTCTCAGAAATTGTTAATTTTTATATCGCACCATGAAACGGATCGAACCGCAGGTGCAATATTGCCATGCCGGAAAACATGCGCCGCTTTCTCGGAATGTTCCTGGGCGGCCTGCTGCTCGCAGGCTGCGCCGGCCTGCCGGCCGAGCAGGCGGCGGGAACGCCCGCCGCCCGCGTGGCCCGCGACAGCCTGGCCAGCCTCCAGGCCGGTGGCGTCTCGGTGGGGGCGGCCATCGCGGTGGATGACCGCCACGTCCTGACCAACGCCCATGTCCTGCGCCAGGCCGGCGGCCCGGTCACGCTGCGCCGCGCCGATGGCCTGGCCGAGGCGCCGGCCCGGCTGGTCGCGGCGAGCCCGCGCATGGACCTCGCCGTGCTGCGCATGCCGGAGGGCTTCCTGCGCCCCGCCCCGATCGCCCCTGAATTGCCGGTGGCCGGCGAGGCGGTCTGGGCGCTCGGCCCCGAGGGGCTGGGGCGCGCCTTGGCCGAGGGGCGGGTCGCGCGCCCCTATGTGCAGATGCGCGGATTCGGCCCCGGCTTCACGGCGGGACTGGGCGCGCTGATGGGATTTTCCGGCGGGCCCGTGGTGGATGGCCGGGGGCATGTGATGGGGCTCACCACCGCCCTGCCGCAGCCGGGCGCGGCGCCGCTGCTGGCCGCCATGACCGGCGTGGACCTCGCCGGCCTCGCCGAGGGCGCAAGCCGGCAGGTCTTCATCCTCGACATCCGCGAGGCGATGGCCGAGGCGGAGCGCCTCGGCGTCCCGCTCGCCGCCACCCCGGCGCAGCCGGCGGTGGCCCTGCGCCACCGCCCCTGGCGGGAGGCGGCGGGCTGGGCGGAGGGCCGGCTGGCCGCCTCGCCCCGGCCGTGATCACCGCCCCCCCTCCGGCCGCAAGGCCGGGTCAGCCCCCCTGGATGTCCCAGGGCTTGCGGGCCGTTTCGAGCTGCGCGTCCAGCCGCGTCACGCCGATGTCGCGCAGCAGATGCGGGTCCAGCTCGGCCAATTGACGGCGGGTGTCATAGGCGCGCCAGACGCGGGCCAGCCAGGTCACCCACCCGAAGCTGAGCTTCGGCGTCCCGAACCGCGCGGGAAGCCGCGAGGCGGAGGGGAGGGGGTTGAGCTGGGCGGACATGGTCTTTTCCTTTTGCGAAAGCGCCCCTTGCTTATCCCAGTCATGCAATCATCATTCAAACGACTAATCTTGACGGTGAACATCAATTATTGTGATGTCTTGCCATGAATCTCCCGGCCGGCCTCGACCCCGAACTGCTCCGCAGCTTCGTCCTCATCGCCGAGGGGGAGAGCGTGACCCGCACCGCCGAGAAGATCGGCCGCACCCAATCCGCCGTCTCCATGCAGATGCGCCGCCTGGAGGAGATCCTGGGCGAGGAATTGCTGCGCCGCGGCCATCGCGGCCTGGAGCCGACCTCGAAGGGCGCCTGGCTGCTGGAGCGCGCCCGCACCCTGCTCGCGCTGAACGAGGAGATCATCACCACCTTCCGCGCGCCGGCGCTGACCGGCCAGGTGCGCCTGGGCAGCCCGGATGACTACGCGCTGCAATGGCTGCCCGGGATTCTCGCGCATTTTGGCCGCACCCATCCAGGCATCGAGGTGGATGTGCTCTGCATGAGCTCGGAGGAGCTGGCCCGGCGTCTGGAGCACGGCCATCTCGACCTCGCGCTGCTGACCGAGGGGCACGGCCGCGATGGCGAGGAGGTCTGGCGTGGCCCGCTGCGCTGGGTGGGGCCGCAGGGCAGCACGCTGCACAAGCGCGACCCGCTGCCGCTCGCCGCCGCGCATCCTGGCTGCACCTGGCGCCGCGCGGCGCTGGAGGCGCTGGGCCGCGAGGGCCGGCGTGTGCGCGTCAGCTACAACAGCACCACGCAATCGGGCTGCTTCGCCGTGGCGCTGGCGGGCCTGGCGCTGACCATCTCGACGCCCACGCGCCTGCCGCCCGGCCTGGTCTGGATGGGCGAGCCAGAGGGGCTGCCGCCGCTCGGCGAGATGGGCATCCTGCTGGCCTTGGGCGAGGCGCCGCTCTCGCCCGGCGCGCACGCGCTGGTGGAGGCCATTCGCGCGGGTTTCGCACAAGCTTCTTGAGGCGGCGCGCGGGGCTGTGGTCTGCTCCCTCGGTCACACCGGGGAAGCCAGAATGCGCCGCCGTTCCGCCATCGCCTCCTTGCTTGCAACGCCGGCGCTCGCCACGGGCGCCTGGGCGCAATCCTGGCCCGAGCGGCCGGTCCGCATCATCATTCCCTTCCCGCCCGGCGGCTCGAACGACACGGTGGCGCGCATCCTGCAGCCGCGCCTGCAGGAGATCCTCGGCCGGCCCGTGGTGGTGGACAACCGGGCCGGCGCCTCGGGCTCCGTCGCCTCCACCGAGACGGCG
>NZ_CP192601.1:4575000-4752500 GCF_050632405.1 Sediminicoccus sp. BL-A-41-H5
TGAGTAGGGCGGGGCACGTGAAACCCTGTCTGAACGTAGGGGGACCACCCTCTAAGCCTAAATACTCCTTGGCGACCGATAGTGCACAAGTACCGTGAGGGAAAGGTGAAAAGCACCCCGACGAGGGGAGTGAAAGAGACCTGAAACCGGACGCTTACAAGCAGTCGGAGCACCCTTGAGGTGTGACGGCGTACCTTTTGTATAATGGGTCCGCGAGTTCGTGTTGGCAGCAAGCTTAAGCCGTTAGGTGTAGGCGAAGCGAAAGCGAGTCTGAATAGGGCGTTTAGTTGCCGGCATGAGACCCGAAACCGAGTGATCTAGCCATGGCCAGGCTGAAGGTGGGGTAACACCCACTGGAGGGCCGAACCCACGCCTGTTGAAAAAGTCGGGGATGAGCTGTGGCTAGGGGTGAAAGGCCAATCAAACTCGGAAATAGCTGGTTCTCCGCGAAATCTATTGAGGTAGATCGTCAGGCGAACACCACCGGAGGTAGAGCACCGGAAGGGCTAGGGGGGCCCAAAGCCCTACCAAACCCTACCGAACTCCGAATGCCGGTGAGTGCTACCTGGCAGACAGACTGTGGGTGCTAAGGTCCATAGTCGAGAGGGAAACAGCCCAGACCACCAGCTAAGGCCCCCAAATGATGGCTAAGTGGGAAAGCATGTGAGACGGCCAAAACAACCAGGAGGTTGGCTTAGAAGCAGCCATCCTTTAAAGAAAGCGTAATAGCTCACTGGTCTAATAGCTGTCTTGCGGCGAAAATGTAACGGGGCTCAAGCCATCTGCCGAAGCTGTGGATGCACCGTAAGGTGCGTGGTAGCGGAGCGTTCCCTAGGCCTGTGAAGGTGCATCGCGAGGTGTGCTGGAGGTATGGGAAGTGCGAATGCGGACATGAGTAGCGACAAAGAGGGTGAGAAACCCTCTCGCCGTAAGTCCAAGGGTTCCTGCGCAAGGCTAATCCGCGCAGGGTGAGCCGGCCCCTAAGGCGAGGGCGACAGCCGTAGCCGATGGGAATCAGGTGAATATTCCTGAGCTCGTCAGAAGTGACGGCCCTGAAGTTCCATTATCCCTTATTGGATTGGGGTGGTGGTTGGATGGGTCCGGGAAATAGCTCTGACATTGAACCGTACCCGAAACCGACACAGGTGGACTGGTAGAGTATACCAAGGCGCTTGAGAGAACCATGTCGAAGGAACTAGGCAAATTGCTCGCGTAACTTCGGGATAAGCGAGACCCATGCTTGCGCAAGCAGGTGTGGGTGGCACAAAGCAGGGGGTGGCGACTGTTTAGTAAAAACACAGGGCTCTGCGAAATCGAGAGATGACGTATAGGGTCTGACGCCTGCCCGGTGCCGGAAGGTTAAAAGGAGATGTGCAAGCATCGAATTGAAGCCCCGGTAAACGGCGGCCGTAACTATAACGGTCCTAAGGTAGCGAAATTCCTTGTCGGGTAAGTTCCGACCTGCACGAATGGCGTAACGACCTCCCCACTGTCTCCGGCATGGGCTCAGCGAAATTGAATTCCCCGTGAAGATGCGGGGTACCCGCAGTTAGACGGAAAGACCCTATGAACCTTTACTGCAACTTCGCAGTGGCGCCAGGAAGGGACTGTGTAGGATAGGTGGGAGGCTTTGAAGCATGGGCGCTAGCTTGTGTGGAGCCAACCTTGAAATACCACCCTGTGCCTTTTTGGCGTCTAACCGAGCCTGGTTATCCCGGGCCGGGACCCTGCGTGGTGGGCAGTTTGACTGGGGCGGTCGCCTCCCAAATTGTAACGGAGGCGCGCGATGGTGGGCTCAAGCCGGTCGGACATCGGCTGTTGAGTGCAAAGGCATAAGCCCGCCTGACTGTGAGCGTGACAGCGCGAACAGAGACGAAAGTCGGCCTTAGTGATCCGGTGGTCCCTCGTGGACGGGCCATCGCTCAACGGATAAAAGGTACTCTAGGGATAACAGGCTGATCTCCCCCAAGAGTCCACATCGACGGGGAGGTTTGGCACCTCGATGTCGGCTCATCGCATCCCGGGGCTGGAGCAGGTCCCAAGGGTTCGGCTGTTCGCCGATTAAAGCGGTACGTGAGCTGGGTTTAGAACGTCGTGAGACAGTTCGGTCCCTATCTGCTGTGGGTGTTGGAGACTTGAGAGGATCTGTCCCTAGTACGAGAGGACCGGGATGGACATACCTCTGGTGCACCAGTTGTCACGCCAGTGGCACAGCTGGGTAGCTAAGTGTGGACGGGATAACCGCTGAAAGCATCTAAGCGGGAAACCCACCTCAAAACCAGGTCTCCCCGAGGGCCGTGATAGACCATCACGTTGATAGGTCGCCTGTGGAAGCGCAGTAATGCGTGCAGCTAAGCGATCCTAATAGCCCGATAGGCTCACTACTCCCCAATGCGGTTCGGACCACGTCCGAACACCGCACGCAGCACCAAACCCCACTTCACACACTCATCCCATTCCAACCAATCCCCATCACCACACGAACAGGTTTTCGGTTCGGTGGCCTGGTGCCTATCGCGGAGTTGAAACACCCGATCCCATCCCGAACTCGGCCGTGAAACACTCCAGCGCCCATGGTACTGCCGCTCAAGCGGCGGGAGAGTCGGTCAGCGCCAGGCCACCCAACCGAAAACCTTTTTTTATACCACCGTCACGCGGGGTGGAGCAGCCCGGTAGCTCGTCAGGCTCATAACCTGAAGGTCACAGGTTCAAATCCTGTCCCCGCATCCCAGAAAAACCCGTCAACCCAGAAGGTTGACGGGTTTGGCGATTCTACGGGTCGTCCCCACAGTCGCGGAGCACCAAATCCCTCTCGATGCGGTGCGTTCAGACAAGCCAGTGCCCGTGCTGGCGCTCGCCATCATTTCTCGCCTTCCAGCAGACGATACCCCACGCCAGGCTCCGTCCGCAGCAGCCCCGCCATCGACCCCAGCTTTGCGCGCAGCTGGCTGACATAGACGCGGAGATACTGGCTGTCCTCGACATGCGCCGGGCCCCAGACCTCGGCCAGCAGTCGCCGCTGTGTCACCACGCGTCCAAGGTTGCGCGCCAGCACCGCGAGCAGGTCCCACTCCCGTGGCGTGAGCATGAGTTCTGCCCCCGCGACAGAGGCGAGACGGCGCTCCAAATCTACCTGGAGCGCGCCTGCCGTGACCAAGGGCGTCGGCGCCTCCACCATGAGAGCACGCCGTGTTGCGGCGCGGAGACGCGCCAGCAACTCGGCCAGGCCGAAGGGCTTCTCGACATAGTCATCCGCACCGGCGTCGAGAGCCGCAACCTTCTCCGCCTCACGGTCTCGCGCGCTGATGACGATGACGGGCACGCTGCTGAAGCTGCGCAGGCGCGCCAGCACCTCTTTGCCATCCATGTCGGGCAGCCCGAGGTCGAGCAGCACGCAGGCCGGTCCACGCGCGGCGGCAAGCCGCAGCCCCTCGCGCGCCGTCTCGGCCCGCAGGGGCGCATAGCCCGCCGCCTCCAGCGCGGGGCCGAGGAAGCGATGGATCTGCGGCTCGTCATCGACCACAAGGACGGGGAGCGGGGCGGCCGTCATACCGGGAACCTGAGCGTGATCCGGGTACCACGGCCCGCCTCGATGGGGCTTTCAGCCTGGATGCGCCCCCCCATGGCGCCGACCAGCCCGCGGCAGATGGACAGGCCGAGGCCAGAGCCGGCCGCGATGCTGTCGCTCCGCGCGGCCCGGTAGAACGCATCGAACACGTGCGGCAGCGCCTCCCGCGCGATCCCAATCCCGTCATCCTCCACGACCAGGATGACCTCCCGCCCTTCCTGCCGCGCGGCGAGCAGAACTCGGCCGGCGGGCGCGGAATACTTCAACGCATTGTCGAGCAGGTTCTCCAGGACGCGGTCGAGCAGCGCGGCGTCGAGGCGCGCCTGGGGAAGGTCTGCAGGCACCTCGCGCCTGACCACGCGACCGGCATGCGTCTGCTCCGCATGCGCGGCCGCATCCTCCACCGCCGCCGCCAGCTCCACCGGTTCCCGCCGCGGCGTCACCTGACCCGTCTCGAGCCGGACGATGTCGAGGATGGCGGACATCCAGCGTGCGAGGCGTGTCGTCTCTTCCTCGATGCTGGCCAGAAGATCCGCTCGCGTCGCGGGCGAGAGCGCCTCGCCGCTTGTACGCAACGTCTCCGCCGCGCCGCGGATGGCGGTGAGTGGCGTGCGCAGGTCGTGGCCGAGACTGGTGAGCAGCGCGGTCCGCAGCGCTTCTGCCTGGCCGCGCGCGCGGGCCTGGGCGGCAGTCTCGGCGAGGCGCGCACGTTCCAGCGCCACCGCCGCCTGGTCCAGCAGGGCCGCGATGGCGCGGTCCGCCTCGGGGTCCGGCGCGTCCATGACCGGGCGTAGCCCGAGCAGCCCCAAGGTGATGGTCTGGCCATCGCGCTGGGCTGCGAGCGGCAGGAAGCGCCAGGCGCTGGCGGGCAAGGTCGCCGTTCCGCGCCCGGCCGGGCGGCCCTGCGCCATGGCCCAGCGCGCGGCCGCCATGGCGCCCTCATCGGGCGTCACCTCCGTCGGATAGGCGGCGCGCAAAACGGGCTCGCTCGCCCCCTGGGTCCCGCGAAGGAACTGCCCAGGCAAGCTGGCCTCCAGTGCCTCGTCCAGCGGCAGAAGCAGGCAGGCCGGGCCGCTGGAGAGGCGCGCCGCCTCCTCCACCACGGCCACCTGCAGCTCGGCGATCGAGGCCTGGGCATTCAGCCGGCGCGAGAGGGCGGCCAGGCGCCGCAACGCTGCCAGCCGGGCCGCCGCCGCACGCACATTGCGCCCCAGTCGGCCCGTGGTGCCCGCCAGAAGCGCTGCTACGGCGCCGAAGACCACGGCGCCCAGCACATCCTGGGCAGATGCGATCGCCAGCGTGTGGCGCGGCGGCAGGAAGAGGAAGTTCCAGACGAGGAAGGACAGTACCGCGCCCGCGCCCGCGTGCACGGGGCCGGCGAGGGCGGCGATGGCCACGATCGCCGCAAGATAGACCATCCCGAAGGCCGCATCGGGCACCATGCCGTCGAGCACCATGCACGCCAGCGTCGCACCACCGACGAGCAGCGGGACCGCGAGCCAGGAGACCCAGCCCGGCCAGGCGCGCGCGGGCGAGGGGCCGGGCGCCGCGACCGGGCTTGGCACCACATGAAGGGTGAATTCGGGCGCGGCGCTTGCCAGGGCGGCGATCAGCCGATGACCGAGCAGGCTTCGCCACCAGGGCATGGTGCGACGGCCGAGGACGATGTGCGTGGCACGGCGCGCGCGCGCATGCGCAACGATGGTGGCGGGCAGATCGGTCGCCGTGGTGATCTCGGTCTCGGCACCGAGTTGCTGGGCGAGCGCTATGCCGGGTCCCGGATCCTCAGCCTGGCCTGGCTGCTCGACATGCAGGGCGAGGAGCGGTGCGTGCAGCGCATCGGCGAGGCGGCGCGCCTGTTGCAGGATGGGTTCCGCCGAGCCCTCGCCCGGGATCAGGGCCAGCACGCGGTCGCCTACGGGCCAGGGGCCGGCGACGGCGTTGCGCCTCATCCAGGACGTGACGTCGGCATCCACGCGGTCTGCTGTCCGGCGCAGCGCCAATTCGCGCAAGGCGGCCAGCGCGCCCTCCTTGAAGAAGCCGCGCAGCGCGCGTTCCGCCTGCTCGGGGCGATAGATCTTCCCGGCGCGCATGCGTTCGAGGAGTTCGGCGGGCGGGATGTCCACCAGCTCCACCGCGTCGGCGCCCTTGAGGACGGCGTCCGGCACCGTCTCGGCGACACGCACGCCGGTGACGCGGGCCACGGCTTCCGCGCTGCTATCGAGGTGCTGGACGTTCATCGTGGTCCAGACCTCGATGCCGGCGTCGCGCAGTTCCTCCACATCCTGCCATCGCTTGGCGTGCCGGCTGCCGGGCGCGTTGCTGTGGGCCAGTTCGTCCAGCAGCAGGATCGCAGGGCGCCTCGCCAAGGCCGCATCCAGGTCGAACTCGTGCAGGACTTGCCCGCGATAGGCGATGGCGCTGAGTGGCAAGCGCGGGAGCGTGCCGATGGCGGCCTCTGTCTCGGCGCGGCCATGCGTCTCCACCAGGCCGATCAGGACGTCCGTGCCCGCCTCCCGAAGCCGGCGCGCCTCGGTCAGCATCTCGACCGTCTTGCCGACGCCTGGCGCGGCGCCAAGGAAGACCTTCAGCCGGCCGCGCCCCTCCCGTGCCGCCAGCTCCACGAGGGCGTCAGGGTCGGGGCGCGCGGGCTCGGCGGGGCTCATCGCTGAGGAGGATAGGCTGGCGCGGCCCGCGCGTCAGTTGCCGATCGTCCGCTCCGCACGGCCCTCACAACGAGACCTGCGCGCCCAGTTCCACGACGCGTCCTGGCGGAAGGTCGTAATACTCCGTCGCGGAGCCGGCCAGGCGCAGCATCGCGGCGAACAGCGTCTCTCGCCAGCGCGCCATGGCGGGGCGCGGCGCCGGCACCAGGATCTGCCGCCCGAGGATGTAGGAGGTCAGCAGCGGCTCCGTGCGCCAGGCGTCCGGCAGGCCCGCAAGCACCGGTGGAATGCGCGGCGGGTCCATGAAGCCGAAGGTGACGACGGCGCGCCCGAGGCCCGGCGCCAGCTCCTCGAAGCGCAACCGCTCCGCTGGCGGCACATGAGGCAGGAGGGCCGTTTCCACCGTCAGCAGCAAGGTGCGCTCATGCAGCGCCTGGAAGTGCTTCAGGCCGTGCAGCAGCGCCCGCGGCACGCCCGCGCCGTCCCGCGTCAGATAAACCGCGAGGCCCCGCACGCGCGGCACACCCGCGGTCGAGCGGCGGAAGGTCTCGATGGGCAGCGCGTCCCGCGCGAGGGCAGCGGCCATCAGGGCCCTGCCGCGCGCCCAGGTCGAGAACAAGATGATCAGTGCGAGCGCGATGCCGATAGGCAGCCAGGCGCCGTCCAGGATCTTGGTCGCGGCGGCGGCGAAAAGCAGCGTGTCGAAGACCAGCAGCACCGCATAGACCGGCAGGGCCCAGAGCAGATTCCAGCGCCAGACGCGGAAGACCACGAAGCCGATCAGCGCCGTCGTCAGCACCATGGTTGCCGTCACGGCGAAGCCGAAGGCCCCGGCGAGCTGCGTCGAGGAGGGAAAGGCCACGCACACCGCGATGACGGCCAGGCAGAGCAGGGCATTCACCCCGGGGGCATAGAGCTGTCCCCGCTCATCGGCCGAGGTGTGCAGGATTCGCAGCCGCGGCAGGTAGCCGAGCTGAACGGCCTGCGCGGTGATCGAGAAGGCGCCGGTGATCGCGGCCTGGCTGGCGATGACGGTGGCGGCCGTCGCGAGCGCCAGCAGCGGCCAGAGCGCCCAGGACGGTGCCAGCAGGTAGAAGGCCTGCGCCATGGCCGCCGGGTTCTCCAGCACCAGCGCCGCCTGCCCGGCGTAGCAGAGCAGCAGGGCCGGCAGCACCAGTACTGTCCACGCGCGGCTGATCGGCCGCCGTCCGAAATGCCCCATGTCGGCGTAGAGCGCCTCGGCGCCCGTGATCGTCAGCACCACCGTGCCGAGCGTCAGGAAGGCGCGCAGCGGGTCGTTCCGGACGAGGTCCAGCGCGTAGGTCGGGCTGATGGCCGCCAGCACCCCCGGCCGTGCCGCGATATTCACGGCGCCCAGCAGTCCGATGGTCACGAACCAGGCTAGCATGACCGGCCCGAACCACCGCCCCATCGCCCCGCTGCCATGGTGCTGCGCCGCGAAAAGCACGAGCGCGATGCCGAGCGTCACCGGCAGCACGAGCGCGCCCAGCCGCTCATCGGCCAGCTGCACGCCCTCCACCGCTGAGAGGATGGAGATGGCGGGCGTGATCACCGCATCGCCATAGAACAGGGCCGTGGCCACCAGCGCGGCGCCGGCCACCAGCGGCAGGGCACGGCTGCTGGGCGCGACGCGGCGGATCAGCGCGAGCAGGGCGAAGGACCCGCCTTCGCCGCGGTTGTCGGCCCGCATGGTCACCAGCACGTATTTCACGGTGACGACCAGGATCAGCGCCCAGACGATCAGCGACAGCACGCCCAATACGTGCAGCTCGTCCACCGGCAGCGGGCGATGGCCGATGAAGCTCTCGCGGAAGGCGTAGAGAGGCGAGGTTCCGATATCCCCGAACACCACGCCGAGAGCGAGGAGGGCGAGGCGATTGGGCGAAGCGGCGGGTGCGGTCATGGAGGGGCGGTTCCTGTCCACCCATGCAAACGCATCTGTGTGGCGGCGCAAAGGGGTGGGAGGGCCTGGAGCGGTGGGCAGCCACTAGCCCGAGCACGGGCGGGGCATGCACCTGCCGCTCGGATCAGCGACGGCGCCAGCGCCAGGCGCAGGCCGCGCCCGCGACGAGGATGACCCCGCCGCCCGCGATGCCGAGGGCCAGCGCCGGCCAGACCGTGAGGACGGCGAGCCCGTGAATGGTCCAGGCCAGGCCGCACCATGCTATCAGCGAGATCATCACCAAGGCCGAGACCTCCCGACCGGAATGCGGGCCGAGGTCGCGGCGCCTGGTCATCGCAGGAGCAGCCCGCGCGGCGTCAGGCTGCGCCGCCGCGCCAGCCAGCGCAGCAGGGGCGGCGGGGAGAGCGGCCGGCTGGGCAGGCCGCAGCGTGAGAGATCGGGCCCCGGCGCCTCGCGCCGCCGCAGGTCGCGCAGCACGCAGGCCAGGCCCCAGAGCCAAAGCAGCGCGAGCGCCGGCGCGAGCACGAGGAGGAGGTCTCGAAACAGGAACGGATCTTCCATGGGTCCTTGCAGGCCCTGGGCCTGCATCTTGGGGAGGGGCGGGATATGCGCCGCGCCCGCGCTAGGACGCGATGTGCAAGGCCCCGCGCGGGCGTAAGGGGCGCGTCAAGGCGGTGCCTCCCTCGTCAGGCCCGGATGCCAACGCTGGCGGGTCGCGTCCATGGTCAGAACTTGAACGAAATGGCGGCCAAGGCACGCGCGCCGCAGATGTCCTGGCCGCGGCCATTGATGGGCGCGCAATCCTGGCGGCTGATGGACGTCTGGTAGTAGCCGATGCTGGCCGTGACCGTGCCGATCCCAGCTATGGAGAAGTCTCGCCCCAGGGTCAGTGCCCACCACGTGTAGTCGGGTGCACCAAAGCGCGGATTCCGCTCGACCCACTGATGGCCGACCCGCGCGCCAGCCGTCAGATCGAGGAGGCCCGTGCGCCAATCCGCCCCAGCCTCGAGATAGATGCCGGTCCCGGAAGAGCCGAAGAAGTTGGGGGATGCAGCCCCGGTTGCCATGAGGGTCACCGGGCCGATCTCCCGCGTGACCTTCAGCGCACCCTCGGCGTAGTTCAGCCCGAACTGGCCGGGTGCGGGGGTGTAGCCAGGATAGGTGTACCAGATTCCGTACAGGTCCAGGTTGAGCCCCGCCACTGTGAACCGGTACCCCCCGAAGATGTCGATCTCCTGCCGCGCATTGGTTCCGGCGAAGCTGACATTCGACAGGAACGCGCCGACATAGACGCCACTCTCGTGGGACAGCTCCAGATTGGAGATCTGGTAGGCCGGGCGTGATCGTGTCTGGCTGATGCCGCGAAACAGGTAATCCGTTGCGACCGTTCCGGTGCCGGTGAGGGAGAGCCCTGTCTCACCCACGCGGAGCTGTGCCTGAGCCGGCAAGGCCGCCAGCGTGGCGATGCAGAGGATGAGGTGGCGCAGCATGGAGACGCCCTTCAACGCACCGACTCCAGCGTCAGATTGAGGCGCAGCACGTTCACGCGCGGCTCGCCCAGCAGGCCGAATTCCCGGCTCTCGGTCTGGGCTGCGATGAGTGCGGTGACGCGCGTCTCGGGCAGGCCGCGTGCGGCGGCGACGCGGGGCGCCTGGGCCCGCGCATTCTCGATGCTGATATGCGGGTCGAGGCCGGAACCACTGGCCGTCACCGCATCCGCCGGCACGTCGCGCGCACCGGCGAGGCGCGTGGTGATCGCCTCCAGCAGCGGGGCGCTGGTCGGCCCGAGCTGCGAGGCGGCGGAGGAACTGGCGTCATAAGGCGCGGCGGAGGTCGCGGAGGGGCGGCCCTGGAACCAGCGGTCGCCCTCGAAGTTCTGGCCGATCAGGGCGGAGCCGACGACCTGACCCTCGCGCCGGATGAGGCTGCCGACGGCCTGCTCGGGCAGGATCAGCCCGGCCAGTGCCGTGACGCCCAGGGGGACAACGAAGCCCAGCAGCAGCGTGGCGCCGAGCAGCAGGGAGAGAAGCGGACGCAACATGGCTCAGGCCACTCCGATGAAGGTGAGGATGACGTCGATGAGCTTGATGCCGAGGAAGGGCGCGATGAGGCCGCCCAGCCCATAGACCAGCAGGTTGCGCCGCAGCAGCGCGGCCGCGCCGATGGGCGCATAGCCCACACCGCGCAGCGCCAGCGGCACCAGCGCCACGATGATCAGCGCGTTGAAGATCACCGCGGAGAGGATGGCGCTTTGCGGGCTGGTGAGGCCCATGACGTTCAACGCGCCGAGGCCCGGATAGGTCGCGACGAAGATCGCGGGCAGGATCGCGAAGTACTTCGCCACGTCATTCGCGATGGAGAAGGTGGTGAGCGCACCGCGCGTGATGAGGAGCTGCTTGCCGATCTCCACCACCTCGATGAGCTTCGTCGGGTCGCTGTCCAGGTCGACCATGTTCCCGGCCTCGCGCGCGGCCTGCGTGCCGGTCTGCATGGCGAGGCCGACATCGGCCTGGGCGAGGGCCGGCGCGTCATTCGTGCCGTCGCCCGCCATGGCGACAAGGCGGCCTTCGGCCTGCTGCGCACGGATGTAGTCGAGCTTCTGCTGCGGCTTGGCCTCGGCCAGGAAGTCGTCCACCCCGGCCTCGACCGCGATAGCGGCGGCGGTCAGGCGGTTATCGCCCGTCACCATCACGGTGCGGATGCCCATGCGGCGCAGCTCCGCGAAGCGCTCGCGCATGCCGGGCTTTACGATGTCCTTGAGCTCGATGGCGCCGAGGATGCGGCCATCCTTCGCGACGGCCAGCGGCGTGGCGCCGGTGCGGGCTATGCGGTCCATGCCGGCTGCCAATTCGGGCGGAATGGCGACGCCCAGGGTGGTGGCCAGGCTGTCCACCGCGCCCTTGCGATAGGCGCCCTCGGGCAAATCCATGCCGGAGATCCGCGTCTGGGCAGTGAAGGGGACGGCGCGGGCGCCCTCGGGCATGGCGGCGGCGATGCCGAGGCGCTCCTTCGCGAAGGCGAGGATGCTGCGGCCCTCTGGCGTCTCGTCGGCGAGGCTCGCCAGCACGGCGGCTTCGGCGAGTTCCGCCTCGGTCACGCCGGGCGCGGGGAGGAAGGCGGCGGCCTGGCGGTTGCCGAAGGTGATGGTGCCAGTCTTGTCCAGCAGCAGCACATCCACATCGCCCGCCGCCTCCACCGCGCGGCCGGAGGTGGCCAGTACGTTGAAGCGGACGAGGCGATCCATCCCCGCGATGCCGATGGCCGAAAGGAGGCCGCCGATGGTGGTCGGAATCAGCGTCACCAGCAGCGCGGCCAGCACCACCACGGAGGGTGCGGCGCCGCTGTAGCTGGCGAAGCCCACGAGCGTGACCACGGCGATGAGGAAGATGAGCGTCATGCCCGCCAACAGGATGTCGAGCGCGATCTCGTTGGGCGTCTTCTGGCGCGAGGCGCCCTCCACCATCGCGATCATGCGGTCGAGGAAGGTGCCGCCCGGCTCGGCGGTGATGCGCACCAGGATGCGGTCGCTCACCACCAGCGTGCCGCCGGTGACGGCGCTGCGATCACCACCCGCCTCGCGGATCACAGGCGCGCTCTCGCCGGTCACGGCGCTTTCATTCACGCTGGCGATGCCTTGGACGATCTCGCCATCCGAGGGGATGATCTCGCCCGCCTCCACCAGCACATGGTCGCCGCGCTTCAGCTCGGCGGCGGCGCGCGGGATGGTCAGCGTGGTGTCGTCCGGCATGGGAACGAAGCGCGCCATGGTCTCGCCCCGCGCGGCGCGGAGCGAGGCGGCGCGCGCCTTGCCGCGCCCCTCCGCCACGGCTTCGGCGAAGGTGGCGAAGAGCACGGTGAGCCAGAGCCAGGCGGCCACACCCGCCTGGAAGGCGAAGGCTTGGCCGAGCACAGCGTCGCGCACCGCCAGCAGCGTGACGAGGATGGAAACCACCTCCGTCACGAAGATGACCGGGTTGCGGACGAGATGCCGCGGGTTGAGCTTGAGCACTGCGTCCAGCGCCGCGCGGCGAAGGATGGCGCCGTCGAACAGCGCGAGGGAGGTTTGCATGGTGCGAGCCTTCAGAAGGTCTGGCCGGCGAGCATGGCGAAGTGCTCCGCGATGGGGCCGAGTGCGAGGGCGGGCAGGTATTGCAGCCCCCCCAGGATGAGGATCACGCCGGCCAGCAGCCCGGCGAAGAGCGGGCCATGGGTCGGCAGGGTGCCGGCCCCTTCCGGAGCGCGCGGCTTGGCGGCCAGGCTGCCGGCGATGGCGAGCACGGGGATCACAAAGCCGAAGCGGCCCGCCAGCATGGCGAAGCCCAGCATGGTGTTGAGCCAGGGCGTATCCGCCGTCAGGCCACCAAAGGCGGAGCCGTTATTCCCCGCCGCCGAGGTGAAGGCGTAGAGCATCTCGCTCAGCCCATGCGGCCCGGCATCCTGCAGCGAGGCCGTGCCCACCTCCAGCACCAGCGAGAGGCCGGCGAGGCCGAGGATCGCAGCCGGCAGCACGAGCACGGCGAGCATGGCGAGCTTCACCTCGCGCGCCTGCACCTTCTTGCCGAGATATTCCGGCGTGCGGCCCACCATCAGTCCGGCGACGAAGACCGCCAGCAGCGCGAAGACCAGCATGCCATAGAGGCCTGAGCCGACGCCGCCGGGCAGCACCTCACCCAGCTGGATGAGGAAGAGGGGCACGAGGCCACCCAACGGCGTGAAGCTGTCCAGCATCGCGTTCACCGCGCCGCAGCTGGCGCCCGTGGTGGTGGCGGTGAAGAGGGCGGCGAGTGCCAGGCCGAAGCGGAGATCCTTCCCCTCCATGTTGCCCTGCGCGGGCGAGACGCCGGCCGCGAGGTGCAGAGGGTTGCCCGCGGCCTCGGCCGCGTAGATCGCGAGCGTCGCCAACAGCACGAAGCCGGTCATGACGGCGAGCAGCGCGCGCCCCTGCCGTGCATCGCCGACCATCCGGCCGAAGGCGAGGCAGAGGCCGAAGGGGATCACCACCTGCAGGATGATCTGGAGGCTGGTGGCCATCGCGCTCGGCCCCTCGAAGGGATGCAGCGAGTTGACGCCGAAGAAGCCGCCGCCATTGGTGCCGAGATGCTTGATGGCGAGTTGGGAGGCGACGGGGCCAAGCGAGATCACCTGCTCCCCGCCCGCGAGCGTGGCCGCTGTCACGCTTGCTTCCAGCGTCTGCGGCACGCCCATGGCGATGAAGGCGAAGGTGGCCAGAACCGCGCCCGGCAGCAGCAGCCAGAGCGTCACGCGCGTGAGGTCTGCCCAGAAGTTGCCAAGCTGCGTGAGGCCGCCGGCCGCGAAGGCCCGGATCACCGCGAAGGCCAGCGCGATGCCCGTCGCGGCCGAGAGGAAGTTCTGCACCGCAAGCCCTGCCATCTGGCTGAGATGCGACATCGCCGACTCGCCCGAATAGGCCTGCCAGTTCGTGTTGGTGACGAAGGAGAGGGCGGTGTTGAAGGCGAGCCAGGGTGGGATGCCATCGAAGCCCTGGGGGTTCAGCGGCAGCGCGCCCTGCAGGCGCAGCATTCCGTAGAGCAGCAGGAAGCCGGCCGCGTTGAAGGCCAGCATGGCCAGCAAATAGGTCTGCCAGGACTGGCCCTGGCCCGGGTTGATACCGGCGGCGCGAAGCAGTGCCGCATCCGGGCGTGTGAGGGGGCCGAGCCGCCCCTGTGCGATGGCGGCAAGCCAGGCGCCGGCCGGCACCGCCAGCAGCAGCGCGCAGCCGAGCACGAGCGCGATCTGCGCCCATCCGATGATCGTCATGTCAGAGGCTTTCAGGCCGTAGCAGGGCCCAGAGGAGATAGAGCAGCAGGCCAAGCGCCACGGCGCCGCCGAGGGCGAGTTCGAAGGTCATGGCTAAACGCGCCCGCAGGCCCGGACATAAAGCGCGAGGGCCGCGAAGCCGCCGAGCCCGGCGGCGAGGAGAAGAAGGTCAAGCATGGTAATCCCCTGTAAGTCAGGGGGCAGACTGAACGCGATGCGCGTGAGGGCGCGATGTGGAAGAAGCGACCAGCGTATAAGGGCGGCGTAAAGAGGAAGGCGTCGGAGCCGGCGACGGGGTGGCCTGTGCTGACCTTCAGCGCTGAGCCAATTCGAGTGTGGCTGCTTCGGCTATATCCTGACGGTCACGTTATGGCGTCGTCGGTTGCGCGTCCCCGCATCCCAGAAAAACCCGTCAACCCAAAAGGTTGACGGGTTTCGTGATTCTTGGTCCCGAACGCGTTGTGGAAAAAAGAGGGCGCGAGGTCACGCCCGGCTTACCGGGGCCTACCCTCCGTCGCTGCCACACTCGCCCCGCAGATCCGGCCGACGAATTCGGCGAACATGGCCGTGATCATCTCCCGTGTCTCCGCCGGCGCCTTGGCCGGGCTACCGGCGTCGAAGGGCGGTTCCGGGTCGTATTCGGCCACGAGCTGCAACGCCTTCGCATAGGCGTCGTCCCGCAGCCTCGCGACCATAGCGAGGCCGAAATCAATCCCTGCCGTCACCCCGCCACCGGTGGCGCGGTTCCGGTCCATCACCACCCGCTGCTCCATCGGGATGGCGCCGAAGATCGGCAGGAGGTCGCGCGTGATCCAGTGTGACGTCGCCTGGTAGCCGCGTAGCAGCCCCGCCGCGCCCAGCAGCAGCGAACCGGTGCAGACCGCCGTCACCCATTCGGCCTTGCCACCGCGATCGGCGAGGAAGGCCATGGTCTCCGGATCCTCCATGGCCTGCAGCGTGCCCTCGCTGCCGCCGGGCACGCACATCACCGTCAACCGCTCCGGGCAGCTCGCGAAATCCGTGTCCGGGATCACCGTCAGGCCCGTATCGGTCACGATCGGATCGCGCGTCTTGGCAACCAGGCGCACCGTCGCCCCCATCAGGCCGCGGAACATGTTGTGCGGTCCGACGAAGTCGAGCGCCGTGCAGCCGGGATAGAGCAGGAACGCGACATCCTCCGGCCCCCGTGAAGGCGCCGGCGCCGCAGGGCGGTGGCTGCTGCGGTTGAGGCCCGACGGCCGAGCCGCGGCTTTGGCTGCTCGGCTATGGGGACTGGACGGGCAGCGCCTCGGCGACGCTGGCCGGGATCACCCGCGCCGCCGTCGCGGCGATCCCGGAAGCGCTCGCCACCCGCATCCCGCCTGTCTCCGCCGCGGGAGCCGCTGGATTGCCTTAGGCACGGGGCAGCACGCTCGTCACACAAGCTTCACGCACAGCGGCTTCGATTCGATTATCCTGGAAATATGGATAGTGACGAGGCCGCCGCCGGTTTCACCGCCCTCGGTCAGGGCACCCGGCTCGAACTGATGCGCAGCCTGCTCGCGGCCGGGCCCTCCGGCCTGCCAGCGGGAGAGGCGGCGGCACGGCTGGGCGTGCCGGCCTCCACCCTGTCCTTCCACCTCAAGGCGCTGGAGATGGCGGGCCTGGTCGCCGCGACACGGCAGGGCCGCAGCCTGATCTACGCCCCCCAACTGGCCCGGCTGCGCACGCTGTTGGCCTTCCTGGCGCAGGCGTGCTGCGGCGGCCAGCCCGACCGCTGCGGCGATCTCGCGCGGCTGCTGGATGCCATCACCCTGGAGAATGCAGAGATGGAACGCCCTGTCTTCAACGTGCTGTTCCTGTGCACGCACAACTCCGCCCGCTCGATCATGGCCGAGGCCATTCTCGACCGGATCGGCCGCCCCCGCTTCGAGGGCTGGTCCGCGGGGTCTCACCCGCGCCCGGATGGGCCGCTGCCGGAGGTGCTGACCCTGCTCAAGACGCTGGGGCATGACGTCTCCGGGCTCCGTTCGAAATCATGGAACGAGCTGACCGGGCCTGACGCGCCCAGGATGGATTTCGTCATCACCCTTTGCGACACGATCCAGGGCCAGACCTGCCCCGATTTCGGGGACACCACCGTGACCGGCGCCTGGCCCTTGCCCGACCCATCGAAGTTCAGCGGGAGCACCGCCGAGCGTGCGACGCTGCTGAACGAGGTCTATGCCGGGCTGCGCCGCCGGCTGGAGGCGTTCATCAGCCTCCCCGTCGCCTCGCTCGATCGCATGGCCCTGCAGGCCCGTGTGGACGAGCTGGCCGATCCGCACGCGATGGTCCGGTGAGCCTTTCGACACATCTGGAGGCAGCAGCATGAGGGTCGGGATTTCCGGCATGGGCCGCATCGGGCGTCTCGCCCTTCGGGCAGCCTTGGGGGCGGCGGACCGCCAGGCGGAGGATCCGCGCGCGGGCAACCGTCTCGACGTGGTGCATCTGAACGAGATCAAGGGTGGCGCGGCCGCCATCGCGCATCTGCTGGAATTCGACAGCGTGCAGGGCCGCTGGCGCGCGCCCATGGCGGCCGAGGGAAATGCGGCCATCCGCATCGGTGACCGCCGCATCGGCTATTCCGAGCACGCCCGGGCGGGTGACATTCCGTGGGGCGATCTCGGTGTGGACGTCGTTCTGGAATGCACGGGCAAGTTCCTCTCGCCCGAGACGCTGGCCGGTCATCTCGACCGCGGCGCGAAGCGCGTGATCGTCGCGGCCCCCGTGAAGTTCGACAGCGTTCTGAACGTGGTGGTCGGCGTGAATGAGCATCTCTACGACCCGGCACGGCACCCGATCGTCACCGCGGCGTCGTGTACCACGAACTGCCTCGCGCCGGTGGTGAAGGTGGTGCATGAGGCGATCGGCATCCGGCACGGGCAGATCACCACCATCCACGACCCGACCAACACCAATGTGGTGACCGACGCCCCGCACAAGGATTTGCGGCGGGCGCGCTCCGCGATGCTTTCGCTCCAGCCGACCACGACGGGCAGCGCCACCGCCATCGCCCTGATCTACCCGGAGCTGAAGGGCAAGCTGAACGGCCATGCGGTGCGCGCGCCGGTGCTGAACGCCTCGCTGACGGACTGCGTCTTCGAGATGCGGCGCGAGACCACGGCCGAGGAGGTGAACGCCCTGTTCGCCGAGGCCGCGGCTGGGCCGCTGGCCGGCATCCTGGGCCATGAGACACGCCCCCTGGTCAGCGCGGACTATGCGCGCGACACCCGCAGCTCCATCGTGGACGCGCCCAGCACCATGGTGACCGACGGCACGCTGCTGAAGGTCTATGCCTGGTACGACAACGAGATGGGCTATGCCTGCCGCATGGTGGACCTTGCCTGCCACATGGAAGGCGTGGGCATCTGAGATGAGCAGCGCCGGCACCCGCAACTACGCCATCGTCACCGCCGCCTATTGGGGGTTCACCCTGACCGATGGCGCGCTGCGGATGCTGGTGCTGCTGCATTTCTTCCGCCTCGGCTACTCGCCCTTCACGCTGGCGCTGCTGTTCCTGCTGTATGAGGCGGCGGGGATCGGCGCCAATTTGATCGGCGGATGGCTCGCGACCCGCTTCGGCATCGCTCGGATGCTGGCGGTGGGCCTCGCCACCCAGATCTCGGGGTTACTGCTCCTCTCGGCGGTCCCGCCCGACTGGGGGGCGGCGCTTTCCGTCGTGTGGGTCGTGCTGGCGCAGGGCGTGTGCGGCGTGGCCAAGGACCTGACCAAGACGGCCAGCAAAAGCGCGATCAAGCTCACGGCGGGCGACGCGTCGGGGCGCCTTTTCCGCTGGGTGGCCTTCTTCACCGGCAGCAAGAACGCGATGAAGGGCCTGGGCTTCTTCCTCGGCGGGCTCCTGCTGGAGGCGCTGGGGTTCCGCGGCGCGCTCTGGGCCATGGCGGCGGCCCTCGCGCTGGTGCTGGCAGGCGTGCTGATCTCCCTGCCGCGGCTCATGGGCAAGGCGCGCGCGTCGAAATCCGCGCGGGAACTCTTCGCCAAGAGCCGGGGGGTGAACATCCTGGCCGGCGCGCGCGTCTTCCTGTTCGGCGCGCGGGACGTGTGGTTCGTGGTGGGCCTGCCGGTGTTCCTCTACGCTGCGGGCTGGACGTTCACGATGGTGGGCGGGTTCCTGGCGGTCTGGACCATCGGCTACGGCGTGGTGCAGGGCCTGGCCCCCGCGCTGGTGCGACGAAGCGCGGATGGGCTGAGCACCGAAGTGCCGGCGGCACGCGCCTGGTCGCTTGCCCTTGCGCTGGTTCCCGTCGCGCTGGCGTGCGCGATGCTGGCCGGCGCGCCACGGCCGGAGTTCTATGTGCCCCTCGGCCTCTGCGTCTTCGGGGTGCTCTTCGCGGTCAATTCCTCGGTGCATTCCTATCTGGTGCTCGCCTATGCGGGCAGCGAGAAGGCGGCCGAGGATGTGGGCTTCTACTACGCCGCCAACGCCGCCGGCCGCTTCGCCGGGACCGCGCTGTCGGGCCTGCTCTTCATCATCGGCGGGCTGCCCGCCTGCCTGATCGGCGCCGCGCTCATGCTGGTGGCGTGTTGGGTGCTGACGCTGGCACTTCCCCTGGACCACCGCGCCACCCTGGCGCGCGCTGCCTGAGGGGCCGGGCGCTGCACCCTGGATCGCGGGCGGACGGCCGGAAGGTACGTCGCTGATGAGGCAGGCAGCGGCCGCTTTGGACATGTGCCGCCGTATCATGGGCGCTGTGCTCGCCGGCGCGATGGACATCGCAGCGCGCCTCGTCGCCGATATGCTGACGCCGAAGCTCGCTCAGCCCGTCGCGGTGGAGAACCGGCCGGGCGGCCGCGGGACCATCGCCGTCACTGCCCTCCCGCAGGCCGCCCCGGAGGGCTGCACGCTGGGCGCGGTGGCGCTGGCGGCGCTGCCGAGCATCCGGGCCGGCGCGGCCCGCTCAGGGCCTGGACCACGCTGCGTTCACATGCGTTCACTCCGCGCGGTCCAGCCTTTGCTGAGAGGATGATTCAGCGCTTCGGCGATTCCGCCTCAACGCATCATGCTCTAAAGGCGCGGCAAGGCCAGGCCCGTAGCGGGATCGAAGAGGTGCAGCCTCGCCGGATCGAAGGCGAGGGCGGCGGGCGCGTTGAGCGCCGCGCGGATGTCGCTGCGGACCTCGGCGGTGATGCGCAGCCGGGGGGCGATCTCCACCTCGATCAGGCGCTCGGAGCCGATGAGTTCGGTGATCCAGACCTTCCCGGGCACCGCGCGCGGATCATCGAGTGGGGCCATCGTCACATCCTGCGGCCGGACACCGAGGATGAGGCTGCGCGGCGCGCGGGTGAGGTCGAATTGCCGCGGGGCGGGCAGGGCGCGACCGGCCAGGCGCAGCACGGGCGCCCCATCCTCAGCGTCCAGCTCCACCTCTGCGAAGTTCATGGGCGGGCTCCCGATGAAGCCGGCGACGAAGAGATTGGCCGGGCGGTCATACACCTCCTCAGGGGTGCCGAACTGCTGCACCACGCCCTGGTTCATGACGGCGACGAGGTCCGACATGGTCATCGCCTCCAACTGGTCATGCGTGACGTAGATGGAGGTGGTCTCAAGGTCGAGGTGGAAGCGTTTCAGCTCGCCGCGCATGGTGGCGCGCAGCTTGGCGTCGAGGTTGGAGAGCGGCTCGTCCATCAGGAAGATGTCGGGCCGGCGCACCATGGCGCGACCGAGCGCGACCCGCTGCCGCTGCCCGCCCGAGAGCGCGCGCGGCTTGCGCGTGAGCAGCTGCGCGATCTCCAGCACGCGGGCGACGACGCCCACCTTCTCAGCGCGCTCGGCCTTCGGCGTGCCGCGCACCTTCAGGCCGTAGCCGATGTTCGCCGCCACATCCATGGTGGGGTAGAGCGCGTAGGACTGGAACACCATGGCGATGTTGCGGTCGGCCGGCGAGAGGTGGTCCACGCGCCGGCCGCCGAAGAAGATCTGCCCCGCCGTCGCGCGCTCCAGCCCCGCGATCATCCGCAACAGGGTGGTCTTGCCGCAGCCCGAAGGGCCCAGCAGCGTGACGAACTGGCGCTCGGGGAAGGTCATGTCGAGCGACTTCAGCACCTGGTTGGTGCCGAAGGATTTGGAGAGGCCTTCGATGCGGACATCCATGGATCTCAGCCCTTCACAGCGCCGGCGCCGAAGCCGGCGACGAGGTGCCGCTGGAACGCCATGAACAGGATCGCCATCGGCACCGTCATGAGGACGGAGGAGGCCATCATCAGCCCCCAGTCCACATGCGTGCCGTCGAAGAAATGCATGACGCCGACCGTAAGCGGCATCTTCTCCATGCTGTTCATGAAGACGCGGCCGAAGAGGTAGTCGTTCCAGGAGACGATGAGCGTGAAGATGGCCGCCGCCACGATGCCCGGCCAGGCGGTGGGCAGCACGATCTCCCAGAAGACGCGCAGGCGCGAGGCGCCGTCCACCAGCGCGGCCTCCTCGATCTCGACCGGGACGCCGCGGAAGAAGGCCCACATCAGCCACATGGAGAAGGGCAGGGTGATGCAGACATAGCCGAGGATGAGGGAGAGCAGCGTGTCGGTCAGGCGCAGATCCACCATCACGAGGAACATGGGGAAGACGAAGATGATGGAGGGCACCATGTAGCCCACCAGCGCGAGGTAGGGCACGGCGCGCTGGCCGGGGAAGCTGAAGCGCGTCAGCGAATAGGCCGCGAGCGTGGAGACGATGGTCGTGATCAGCGTGGTGCAGAGCGTCACGATCACGCTGTTCCAGAACCAGTCGAGAAAGAAGGCCGAGGGCGGAGGCGTGCCGCCGCTGCCGCCGCCCGCCTGGAAATAGGCGTCGCGGCCCACGAGCAGGGCGCGGTAGTTCTCCAAGGTCCAGGTGCTGGGCCAGAGCGTGGGCGGCCAGAGGAAGATTTCCTCCTTGGGCTTCATGCTGGTGAAGAAGGCCCAGATGAGCGGGAAGCACACCAGGAAGGTCACCGCCGTCAGCGCCGCGTAGAGGAAGAGGCGCAGGGTCACGTCGCGCGGGGTCATGCGGTCTTCTCCTCGCGCCCGAAGCCCGAGACGCGCACATAGAGGATGGTGCCCACCAGCAGCAGGCCGATCATGACCACCCCCGTGGCAGCGGCGACGCCCAGGCGCAGATTGGCCATGCCCTCCTCGAAGGCGTAGACGGCGAGGTTGAAGGTGGAAGTGCCGGGCCCGCCGCGCGTCAGCAGGTAGATTTCCTCGAACTTGTTGAAGGTCCAGATCGTGCGGAAGACGATCACCACCACCAGTACTTCCTTCAGCATGGGCAGCGTGATGTCCATGAAGCGCCGCCAGGCGCCCGCGCCATCCACCTTGGCCGCGTCGTAGAGTTCCGTCGGGATGGTCTGCAGCCGCGCCAGGACGCAGATGACGACGAAGGGCGTGTACTTCCAGACATTCAACAGGATGGCCGAGAGCATCGCCATGTCCGGCGTGGAGAGCCAGGCGATGTTCTCCGAGATGAGGCCCATGCTCAGCAGGGCGTGGTTCACGATGCCGATCTCGGAATTGAAGATCCAGCGCCAGTTGAGCGCGATGACCACCGTGGGCACGATGTAGGGAAACAGCAGCAGGCCGCGATAGATGGCCATGCCCGGCAGCGTCAGGTTCAGCAGCAGCGCGAGGGCCACGCCCAGCACGGTCTGGAACAGGATGGACCATCCGGTCCAGATCAGAGCCTGGCGGAAGCTGTCCCAGAACAGCGGGTCGTCGAAGATGCGTTCGAAGTTCTCGAGGCCCACCCAGTAGATGTCGTCGGGGCGGAGCGGGTTGTAGGCGTAGAAGGCCATCCGCACCGCCTCGACCACCGGCCACACCATGAAGAGCGCGGCCGTGACGATGAAGGGCAGCATGAACAGGATCCCGACCTGGCGGTCGGAGAGGGTGAAGCGGCGCCTTTCGGGCGCCGCGGGCCGGGCTCCTGCCATGCGTCAGCGCGCGAGCATGCGGGCGTTGTCGCGCCGGATGCCCTCGAACTGGCGCTGGCCCCATTCGACCGCGGCCTTGGGCGCCTCGTTGTTCAGGAGCATGCGCTGCACCGCCTGCGCCCAGACGCTGCGGCCATGCGCGACGCCCGCGAGCGGGTTCACGCCACGCTTCTGCTCGAGGCCGGTGTTGCAGGCATGCGGCACGCTGTCCTTGAAGATGACATCCAGCGAGCGCCGCTTCGACTGGTAGAAGGGATGCGCCAGCATGGCCGGCGCGCTCGCCACATCCTTGAACACGGGCCCGACATTGGGCATCAGGCTCTGGCTGTAGCGCACCATCCAGTCCACGCTGTTGGAGACATAGGCCACGGCCTCCTTCGTCTCGCGGATGAAGGGGTTGTCGCGGCGCGGGATGATCCAGCCGTTGATGTCCGTCCAGGACCAGCGCCCGCCGGTGCGCGGATGCGCCGGGTTCAGGTAGTATTCCATGTTGTTGAACAGCGCGGGCGTCTCCTCCGCCGCGCGGCCCATGGTGCGGCCCCAATAGGCCGACATGGCCGTGCGGCCGGCGACATGCTGGTCCACCACCTGCAGGAAGCTGAATTCGACCGCCGAACGCGGCATCGCGGGCTGCAGGCGCCGGATCATCTCGAAGGCTTCGACGGTGGCGGGGCTGTCGAACACCGTCCTGAAGTTGTCCCGGGTGTCCCAGGTCAGGCCGCCGGCCTGCCAGATGAACTGGGTGATGTGGTAGTCGGCGCAGAGGTTGCGCCCGAGCGCCATGGTGTAGCCGGACATGCCGGGCTTGCGCTCGGCGATGGTGCGCGCGGCATTGGCGAACTGGTCCCAGTTCCAGGCGCCGGGGTCACCCAGGCCCAGCTCGTCGATCACGTCCTTCTGCACGACGAGCAGGCAGGGCTGATGGTGGACGGGCACGGCGTATTGCACGCCCTTCCAGGCGCCGAACTGCTCCAGCGTGAAGCCGTCCACCAGGCGCTCCTGCGCGCGGATGGCGCGGTTCACATCCTCCACCGGCTCCAGCAATTCCTCGGCGGCGAGCTGATAGGCGATGGGGCTTTCCACGCTGATCAGCGCGGGTGGGCGGCGGGCGGCGAGGTCCGTCGTCAGCTTCACCGTGACGCCGTCCCAGGGGATCTGCTCCACCTCGAAGCGGATGTTGGCATTGTTGCGCTGCGCCCATTCATTCATGCCCTGGACGAAGACGCCGCCATAGGGGCCGGGTTCGCCCCAGACGCGCGCGACGCGCACGCCGCCCTGCGCCAGTGCGGGCGCCGCGAGGCCGCTGGCCAGCGCCACGCCGCCCACGCCCTGCATGAGATGTCTGCGGGAAGTGTTCATTGGACCGTCTCTCCCATTGCGCGGACCTCTGTCGGGCCTGCTGCGTCGTTGTCGGAACCAGTTTCCGCCGGAAGCCGTCGGGCGAGCGGAACGCCCGTGTCGCTACGCGTTCTTGGGCGCGTAGCGCGCGAAGCGGACATCGGCCGTCTTCTCATGGGCCAACATTCCCTCCTCGTGGCAGATGCGGCCCATGATGGGTGCGATGCGGCGCGAGGCTTCGTCGGTGAGGCGCTGCCAGGTCACGGTCTTGATGAACTTGCCGACCCAGAGCCCGCCCGTGTAGCGGCCGGCCCGGCCCGTCGGCAGCGTGTGGTTCGTGCCCACGCCCTTGTCGCCATAGGCCACGGTGGATTGCTCGCCCAGGAAGAGGCTGCCGTAGTTGGTGAGGCGCTGGAGATACCAGTCGTCGCGCGCGGTCTGCACCTCCAGGTGTTCGGGCGCGTATTCGTCGCTGACGGCCGCGGCTTCCTCGTGGCTGTCGACCACGATGACCTCGCCGAACACCTCCCACGCCTTGCCGGCGACGGCGGCGGTGGGCAGCGTCTCAAGCTGCAGCGCGATCTCTGCCAGCACCTTCTCGCCGAAGACGCGCGAGGTGGTGACGAGCCAGGCGGGGCTGTCCGGCCCGTGCTCGGCCTGGCCCAGCAGGTCGGTGGCGACCAGCGCGGGGTCGGCGGTGTCATCCGCGATCACCATGATCTCGGTCGGGCCGGCCAGCAGGTCGATGCCGACCGTGCCGAACAATTGCCGCTTGGCCTCCGCGACGAAGGCGTTGCCGGGGCCGGTGATGATGTCACGCGGCGTCATGCCCACGCGGCCATAGGCCATGGAGGCCAGCGCCTGCACGCCGCCGATGCAGTAGATCTCATCCGCGCCCGAGGCATGCAGCGCATAGAGCGTCTGCGGGTAGATGCCCTCCGCGTCGCGCGGTGGTGCGGCGCCGATCACATGGCCCACGCCCGCCACCTTGGCCGTGGCGACCGACATGATGGCGGCCGAGATCAGGGGGTACTTGCCGCCGGGGATGTAGCAGCCCGCCCGCGCCACGGGGATGAGCTTCTGGCCGAGGACGATGCCGGGTTCCACCTCCGTCTCGAATTCGCCGATGGAATCGCGCTGCGCCTTGGCGAAGTCGGTCACGCGGGCGTGGCACCAGGCGAAATCCTCCTTGAAGGTTTCCGGCAGGGCGCGTTCCACGCGGCGGATCTGATCGGGCGTGACGCGGAAATCAGGGGCGGTCCAGCGATCGAACTCGCGGGCGTAGCGCCGAACGGCGTCGTCGCCACCCGTCGCGATGTCATCCAGGATCGCACGGACACGATCCTCAAGAGCGCGACGGTCTGCGGGCTGGACGGGCTTTGCCTGTTTCAGGTGATGTCTGGCCAAGTCAGCGTTCCTGCCTTTGTTTTATTGACGTTGGCGCACGAGGGTAGGTCTCGGCCAGCAGGCGTGTCAATCAGCGCCGTCTCATGATCCGGCTGCGTCCTCGGCTCGACCTCGCGCGAAAGCTCCTCTGGCGTCCGCCACGCTCGGGCCAACGCCAGCCGTTTCTCCCCGTTGCATTTCGGCCCCGCCAAGACCTCCGGCGCAAGCCTCGGGATGTCCACCGAAGCAGGGCGACGCCGACCTGCCCTGTTCATGAACGAGAGCAGGCCGGGCGCGGCGTCGCATGCGGCGGGCCATGCCGCTAGTCAGCCCGGATATTCGCGCGCCGGATCGTCTCGCCCCAGGCTTGGCGGTCGCGCTCCATGCGGGCGGCGAAGGCGTCGGGCCCCTCGAAGGTCGGCGTCAGGCCGTTGTCGAGAAGGCGCTGACGCAGCGTCGGATCCTGCAGGGCCCGCTCGGTCGCCTCCGCCCAGCGGCGGATGCTCTCGGGCGGCATGCCACGCGGGCCGCAAAGGCCGAACCAGCCTGCCACCTCCAGCCCCGGCACCGTGTCGGCGAGGCGTGGTGCGCTCGCGAATTCGGGCACGCCCTGCGCGTCGGCCAAGGCCAGCAACCGCAACTCGCCGCCCTGGATCTGGCGCACCACATCGCCGAGATTGGTGATCAGCAGGTCCGTCCGTCCGGCGATGACGTCGAGCGAGGCGGGCGCCGCGCCACGATAAGGCACGTGCACCAGGTCGAGCCCCGCCATGGCGGCCAGGCGCGCGCCTGTCAGGTGCTGCGCGGAGCCGACGCCGGCGCTGGCATAGGTGATGCTGCCGGGGCGCGCCCGGGCAGCGGCGATCACCTCGGCCATGCTGCGGTAGGGTCCGCGCGCGCTGGTCACCGCGCCGTAGCTGGAGAGCGCGATATTCGCCACACCGATGAGCTCCGTGCGTGGGTCGATCGGCAGCACCGCGCCCGGCAGCTCGGGGCTGATGGTCATGCTGCCCATCGGGCACTGCAGCAGCGTCGAGCCATCGGCTGGTCCGCGCGCCACGACCTCGGCCGCGATCAGGCCGTTGGCGCCGGTGCGGTTCTCCACGATCACCCGCGTGCCGGTGACGTTGCCGATCCCCTCGGCGATGAGCCGTGCCACGAGGTCCCCGGTGCCGCCGGGCGCGAAGCCGGCGAGGATGCGCGGCGGGCGTTCCTGCCCAAAGGCGGGGGCGGATGCGAGTGCAGGGGCCAGCGCGAGGAGCGCGGCCAGGATGATGCGGTGAGCCATGATGCGTTCCTCCCTATTCGACGCGGATGCCGGCGCCGCGGATCACGTCGCGCCAGATCGCCCGGTCCGCGGCGATGGTGGCGCTGAAGGCGGCGGGCGCCTCGTAGCGCGGCACCAGGCCGCTCTCGGAGAGGCGGCGCTGTGTCGCCGGGTCCTGCGTGGCGATGCGGATGGCCTCCGCCCAGCGGCCCACCACGGCCTCGGGCGTGCCACGGGGCGCGCAGAAGCCGAACCAGCCGCTGACGGCATAGCCGGGCACCACCTCGCTGATCTGCGGCACGCCGGGATAGGCGGGGGAGCCGATGCCGTCCGCGAAGGCGAGCAGGCGCATCTCGCCCGCGCGGATCTGCGCGGCGGCGTCGCCGAGGTTGGTGATGATGGTGTCCGCGCGCCCGGCCATCACGTCGAGCACACCGAGCGCCGCACCCCGATAGGGCACATGCACGAGCTGCACGCCCGCCATCCGCTCCAGCCGCGCACCGGAGAGGTGCGAGACGGCGCCGATGCCGGCACTCGCATAGGTCAGCGTGCCGGGGCGCGCGCGGGCGGCGGCCAGGAAATCGGCCACGCTCCGGTAGGGTGAGTTCGCCGCAACCACCATGATCTGCGTGGAATGCGCGAAGTTGGCGATGGGGATGAGGTCGCGGCCCGGGTCGATCGCCATGTTCGCGCCGGGCAATTCCGGCGTGATGGTCAGCAGCCCGGTCGAGCATTGCACGATGGTATGGCCATCGGCGGGGCTGCGCACCGCCTCCGCGGCGGCGATGAAGCCGTTGGCGCCGGTCTTCACCTCCACCACCGGGCGCATGCCCAGCGTGGTCGAGGCGCTCTCGGCGAGGATGCGGTTCACGATGTCGCTCGTGCCGCCGGCCGCGAAGCCGCCCAGGATGCGGGGCGGCCGGTCCGGGAAGGTCTGCGCCGCCGCCGGAAGTGCCAACGAGAGGGCAAGGGCAAGAACCAGTCTTCTCATGGCCGCATCCTCAGCGCAGAGGGGGCGGGTGTCAGCAGCGGCTGTGCGAGCTGCGCGAAATCGCACAACAGCCGGCGCGTATCACGCGGGTCGATGATCTCCTCCACCCAGAAGGTCTCGGCGGTGCGGAAGGGGCTGCGAAGCTGGTTCAACCGGTCCTCGATTTCGGCCAGCTTCGCGTCGCGATCCTCCGCCGCCGCGAGGTCCGCCGCGTAGCCGGCTTCGATTCCGCCTTCGAGCGGCAGCGATCCCCAGCGCGCGGAAAGCCAGGCGTAGCGCAGCGAGAAGCGCCCGGCCGGCTGGTGGACCACGCCGGCCACGCCGAAGGCATTGCGGATGATCATGGTGCACCAGGGCACTGTCGTCTGGTTCACCGCCGCCATGGCGCGCACGCCGAGCCGGATGGTCGCGGCTCTCTCGGCCTCCAGCCCCACCATGAAGCCCGGGCAGTCCTGCAGGTAGACGACGGGCAGGTGGAAGGTCTCGGCGAGATCGACGAAGCGGATCACCTTGGCGCAGGCATCCGCCGTCCAGGAGCCGCCATAGAAGAACGGATCGCTCGCCATCAGCGCCACCGGCATGCCGTTGAAGCGCGCGAGGCCGGTGATGATGCTGCGGCCGAACATGCGGCCCATCTCGAAGAAGCTGCCCTTATCCACGATGGTCTCGATGATCGGGCGCATCTGGTAGACGCGCCGCCGGTCGCGCGGGATGGCCTTGAACAGCTTCTCATCGCGGCGGTTCGGATCGTCATCGCACGGCGTGACGGGCGGCGTGCCGTAGACCGACGACGGCAGGTAGGAGAGGAAGCGTCGCGCGCAGGCGAAGGCCTCCTCCTCCGTGTCCACCGCGTGATCCACGGCGCCGGCCTTGGTCTGGATCTCCCAGCCGCCGAGTTCCTGCTTCGTCAGGTCCTCGCCCAGGCGCTTCACCACGGGCGGACCGGCCACGAACATCGCCGAGGTGGTCTTGGTCATGATGGAGTAATGGGTGGCGGCAAGCCGGGCCGCGCCCAATCCCGCGACGGAGCCGAGGCCCAGTCCCACCACCGGCACCATGCTGAGATTGGCGCCTGTGTAGTGATACAGCGCGCCACCGCCGACGCCTCCGGGCAGGTTCGCGCGGCCCGTCGTCTCGATCGTCTTGACGGAGCCGCCGCCGCCCGAGCCCTCGATGATGCGGATCAGCGGCAGGCGGAATTCATGGGCCATGCGCTCGGCCATGATGGGCTTCTCGCGGATGGTCGCATCCGCCGAGCCGCCGCGCACGGTGAAGTCGTCGCCCACGAGCACCACGGGGCGGCCGTCAATCCGCGCCCGGCCCATCACGCAGTTGGAAGGCGTGAGATTGGTCAGCTTGCCCGCCGCGTCGTACTCGGCCTTGCCGGCGATGGCGCCGATCTCGTGGAAGCTGCCAGGGTCGGCCAGGCCATCGATGCGCTCGCGCACGGTCAGGCGCCCGCCCGCATGCTGCCGCGCGATCTTGTCGGCGCCGCCCAGCATCTTCGCATGCGCTTCGCGCTCGCGCAGTTCGTCGAGTTCGGGTTGCCAGGTCATCTCAGGCGGGTTCCTTCAAGGCGGATTCGACGAGGCGCTTTCGCGCGGATTCCAGAAAGCCCGTATTCATGCGGGCTTCGCGCATCTCCTCGCTGCGGAGCGCGGCGGCGAGGAAGCTCGCATTGAGGCGCACGCCTTCCGTCCGGCACGCGTCCAGCGCATCGGCCAGGCGCTGCAGGGCCAGCGCGCGCGTGGGCGCATGGGCGATGATCTTGGCCAGCATGGAATCATAGTAGGGCGTCACGATGTCGCCCGCCCGTACGCCGGCATCCACGCGCAGGCCGCGCTCCTCGGCGGGCAGGCTGAGCGCGGTGAGATGGCCGGGCGAGGGGAGGAATTGCCGCGCCGGATCCTCGGCGCAGAGCCGTGCCTCGACCGCGTGCCCGTCGAGGCGGATGTCGGATTGCGCGAAGGGCAGCGCCTCGCCGCGCGCGATGCGGATCTGCCATTCCACGAGGTCGAGGCCGGTCACCATCTCGGTGACGGGATGCTCCACCTGGAGGCGCGTGTTCATCTCCATGAACCAGATGCGGTCGGCGCTGAGCGGCGCCTCCGCGATGAACTCGACGGTGCCCGCGCCGACATAGCCGACGGCGCGGGCCAGCGCGCAGGCGCGGCGGCCGAGCTTGGCGCGCAGCTCCGCGTCCATGCCCGGCGCGGGGCATTCCTCGACCAGCTTCTGATGGCGGCGCTGCAGCGTGCAGTCGCGCTCGTGCAGGTGCAGGACGTTGCCGTGGCCGTCGGCCAGGATCTGCACCTCGATGTGGCGGGCGGATTCCACGAGCTTCTCGATGAGCACGCGGTCATCGCCGAAGATGGCGGCCTCGCGCCGGGCGGCGGCGAGCGCCGCGCCGAAGGCCCCCGCATCGGGCACGCGCCGCATGCCGCGCCCGCCACCGCCGCCAATGGCCTTCACCATCACCGGGAAGCCGATGTGCGTGGCGGCGGCCAGCAGCGCCTCCTCGGACTGGTCATGCCCCGGGTCGCCGGGCAGGCAGGGCACGCCTGCCGCCTCGGCGAGGAGCCGCGCCTCGGCCTTGCCGCCCATGGCGCGTATGGCGGCGGGGGAGGGGCCGATGAAGGTGAGGCCTGCCTCCGCGCAGGCCTCAGCGAAGTCCGCGTTCTCGGAGAGGAAGCCGTAGCCCGGATGCACGTAGCGCGCCCCGCTGCGCTCGGCCGCGGCAATGATCGCGGGGATGCAGAGGTAGCTCTCGCGCGGGTGGGGCGGGCCGATGCGCTGGGCGCTGTCGGCGGCGGCGACATGCAGCGCATTCGCATCCGCGTCGGAATAGACCGCGACGCTGGGGATGCCGAGGCGTGCGCAGCTGCGCGCGATGCGCGCGGCGATCTCGCCGCGGTTCGCGATGAGGATCGTCACGCGCGGAAGGTGGCGACGGCCTGGCCTTCCTCCACCTGCTGCCCTTCCTCGACGAGGATCTCCACCACGGTGCCGGCATGCGGCGCCATCACGGGAATCTCCATCTTCATGGACTCCAGGATGATGATCGCATCATCCTCGGCGAGCGCGGTGCCGGCGGGTGCCGCGATCTTCCAGACCGAGGCGCCGATCTCGGCCCGGATGGTGACGATGTTCTCGGCCATGCAAGCGTTTCCTCGCGGCGCGATTGAAGGTTGCGCCTGTTTGTGATCAAATTCGAGGACGAATGCGCGCGCCTGTCAACTCTCCCGATGAAAGCATGACGGCCCAGGTGCACCAGCGCCTGCGCCTTGCCCTGATGCGGAGCCGCTTCCGCCCGGGCGAGAAGCTGAAGCTGCGCGTGCTGGCCGAGGAGATGGGCGTGAGCGCGATGCCGGTCCGCGCCGCGCTGGCGCGCCTGGTGAGCGAGGGCGCGCTGGAGCAGATCGACCGCCGCTCGGTCCGGGTGCCGATCCTCTCGGATGCGCGCTTCCGCGAGGTGGTGGAGCTTCGCATCGACCTGGAGGGCAAGGCCGCCAGCCGCGCCGCGGAGAGAGCAACCCCGCCCGATGTCGAGGCGCTGGCGGCCATCCACGCGGAGATGACCGAGGCGCGGATGGAGGGCCGCATGGAAGCGATGATGCAGGCGAATGAGCGCTTCCACATGGCGCTCTGCGGGCTGGCGGGCATGCCGGTGCTGGCGCGCATCATCGAAGGGCTGTGGCTGCAATGCGGCCCGCTGAATGCGGGGCTGATGCAGGTTCGCTTCCTGCACCAGCCGGAGGAGCACCCGCATCACGAGGTGATCCGCGCGCTGCGCCGCGGCGACGGCTCGCTGGCGCGGCTCGCGATCCAGCGCGACATCGCGGTCTATGCGGATGCGCTGCTGCGGCGCCTGCCGGCGATCAACGCGGCGGCGCCGCGGCTTGACGGCCCGTAGCCACCACGATCTATGATCAAAAAAACAGGAGGAAGCGCGTGGCAGAAGCCCTCAGCGGGATTCGCGTGCTCGAAGTGGGCGGTGGCGCGGCACTGGCCTATGCCGGAAAGCTCTTTGCCGATTTCGGCGCGGAAGTGCTCAAGCTCGACGCGGCGGATGATCCCCTGCATGCGGCCTGGCCGCTGGTCGAGGGGCGTTCGGCCCTGCAGGCCTGGCTGAATACCAACAAGCATGTCACGGGCGGCAGCGTGACGGCGCTCGCGCCCGGCTGCCACGTGCTGCTGGACGGGCGGGCGACAGCGCTGGCGGATGAGGCGCTGCCGCCCCACCTCATCGCCACGCGCATTTCCTGGTTCGGCGCGAGCGGCCCCTATGCCGGCTTCGCCGCGACCGACGTGACCTGCCGCGCACTGGCCGGCGTCTTTGCCTGCACCGGCCCGGTGGAAGGCCCGCCCGCCATGCTGGGCGGCATCGCTGGCGAGGTGCTGGGCGGCATCGCAGCCTTCATCGCCACCGCCGCTTCGCTCTGGGGCGGCGGCGGGCGGCGCCTGGAGGCCAGCATCCATGAGGCGAACATCTCCATCGCCGAATACCAGGCGGCGCAGGCGGTGACGAACCCCGAAGTAGAGCAGCGCCTGGGCATCAACCGCTTCGCGCCGACCTGCCCGATGGGCGTCTATCGCTGCCGCGAAGGCTGGCTCGGCGTCACCATCGTCACACCCGCGCAGTGGCGCAGTTATTGCGAGATGGTGGGGCTGCCCGAGCTCGGCCAGGACCCCGACCTGATCGTCGGCTTCGACCGCATGCGCCAGGCCGACCGGCTGGACGCGATCTTCTCGGCGAAGCTGCTGGAACGCACCGCCGAGAGCTGGTTCGAGGAGGCGCTGGCACGCCGCCTGCCCTTTGCCGTCGTGCCGGAAATGGCGACGTTGCTGGCCACGCCGACCCATCGCGCGCGCCATGCCTTTCAGCGCGTGCGTCTCGGCGACGGAAGCTTCGAGGGGCCGACGCTGCCGCAGCGCCTGACGCGCACGCCGCCGCGGCATGCCGCCGCGCCGGCCGCCCTGCCCAGCGCGGCCCCGGCGCTGCAAGACGGCGCCGCGACCGAGGCCCTGCCGCTGAAGGGCCTGCGCGTGGTGGATCTCTCGATGGGCTGGGCCGGGCCCTATTGCACGCGCAGCCTGGGCGACCTGGGTGCGGAGATCATCAAGGTCGAGGCGATCCAGTATCCCGACTGGTGGCGCGGCGTGGACCCGCGCCCTGCCTTCTTCACGGAGCGCCGCTACGAGCAGGATGTGCGCTTCGCCTTCCAGAACAGGAACAAGCGCGGCATCACGCTCGACCTCAGCCGGCCGGAGGGAGCGGCGCTGCTGCAACGCCTGGTGGCCGCGAGCGATGCCGTGGTCGAGAACTACGCGCGCGAAGTCCTGCCCAAGCTCGGCCTCGACTACACGGTGCTCAGCCGTTCGCGGCCCGACCTTGTGATGCTCTCGATGCCCGCCTTCGGGGCTGAGGGGCCCTGGCGCGACGCGCGCGCCTATGGCTCGACGCTGGAGCACGCATCGGGCCTGCCCACCGTGGCCGGCCCCGCCCATGCGGCGCCGATGACCAACCAGCTCGCCTATGGCGACCCGGTGGGCGGCCTCAACGCCGCCGCCGCGCTGCTCACCGCGCTTCTGCACCGCAAGGCCACGGGGGAGGGGCAGCATATCGACCTGGCGCAGGTGGAGTGCATGTTCCCGCTCGTCGCGCCCTGGATGATCGCGCAGTCGGCGCTCGGCGACCCTGGTCCACGGCGCGGCAACCGCCACCCGATGCTGGCGCCGCATGGCGCCTTCCCCTGCGCGGCGGAGGGCTGGCTCGCCATTGCCGTCACGGATGACGCGGCCTGGGCAAGGCTCTGCGGGCTGATGGGCCGTGCCGATCTCGCCGCATTAGCCCTGGATGCGCGCCGCGCGCGTGAGGACGAGCTGGAGGCGATCATCGCCGGATGGACGCGCGGCCAGGACGCCGATGCGGCGATGCTGGCCTTGCAGGGGCAGGGCATCGCCGCGGGCGTGGTGCGCTGGCCCACGGGGCTGCGGAGCGATCCGCACCTCGCGGCGCGCGGCTTCTGGCAGGCGGCGGAGCGCCCCTTCCTTGGCCGGCACAAGCTGCCCTCGGCGCCGTTCCGCCCGCTCGGCGGCGCGCCCTTGCCCATCACGCGCGCGGCGCCCACGCTCGGCCAGGACAACGCCGCCATTCTCGGTGGGCTTCTGAGGCTGGACGCGGCACGCCTCGCGGCGCTGGAGGCCGATGGCATCATCGGCACCGAGGCCATCCCCGCGGCCGAGCGCAAGCCGCGCAGCAAGCCCGCGCAGGAGAGGATCAGCGCATGAAGATCACCGACGTCACGCTCACGCTGTTCCGCTGGACCGGCATTCCGAACATCAGCTATGGCGCGCATGCGGCGCAGGGCAGCGGCGAGAGCATCCTCGGCCTGCTCGCCATCCGGACGGATGCTGGCGTCACGGGCCACGCCTTCCTGGGCAGCGCGACGAATGGCGCTGATACGGAGGCCGCGGCCCTGATCCGCAGCCTGAAGCCGATGGTCATGGGCCTCGATCCCTTCGACCGCGAAAAGCTCAATCAGCGGCTGTGGTCCCGTGTGCGTCAGACCTCGCCACGGGCGATCGGCGCGATGGACATCGCGCTGTGGGACATCGCCGGCAAGGCGCTGGGCGTGCCGCTCTACAAGCTGCTCGGCAAGTCGCGCGACGCGATCCCGGCCTATGCCAGCTCCGCCGTGCTGCCATCCGCCGCGGCCTATGCGGAGGAGGCGGTCCGTTTCCGCGATGCAGGCTGGGCCGCCTACAAGATCCATCCGCCGCAGCGCCTGCGTGATGACATCGCGGCCTGCGAGGCGGTGCGCCGCGCTGTCGGCGACGACTACCGCATCATGCTCGACAGCACCTGGGGCTACGACTTCCCGACGGCGCTGCGCGTCGGCCGCGCGATCGAGGAGCTGGGTTTCTACTGGTACGAGGACCCGCTGGCCGACCAGGACGTCTACAACTACGTGAAGCTGCGCCAGACGCTGCGGATCCCGATCATGGCGACGGAGTATCCGATGGGCGGCCTGGACGGCTACGCCACCTGGATCATGAACCACGCGACGGACTACCTGCGCGGCGACGTGGCGGTGAAGGGCGGCATCACCACCGTGATGAAGACGGCGCATCTCGCCCAGGCCTTCCGCATGAACTACGAGATCCACCACGGCGGGAATTCGCTCAACAACCTCGCGAACCTGCACATCGCGGTCAGCATCCCCAACACCGAGTTCTTCGAGGTGCTCCTGCCCGAGGCCGCTCAGAAATACGGGCTGCTGGAGGAGATCGAGATCGGCACGGACGGCATGGTGCGCCCGCCCGAAAAGCCCGGCCTGGGTGCCGAGATTGACTTCGCGCTGATCGAGCGGATGAAGATCGCCACACTCGTCTGACCGTCAGGTGGCCAGCCATTCCGCGAGGACGCGGATGGCCGCCATCAGGTCCGGCGTGTCCATCGCCTCATGGGGGTTGTGGCTGCCATTCCGGTTGCGGACGAGCAGCATGCCCGTCGGCACGCCGGAAGCGGCGAAGTTGTTCGCGTCATGGCTGCCCGGGCTGTTCAGGCGCGGGGCGGTAATGCCGCAGCGTCGCGCGGCATTCCACAGAGCCTCGATCAGCGCCGGGTCCATCGGGCCGGGCGCGGCCGCGCTGCGCTCGCCCAGCGCGATGGTGACGCGGCGACGCGCTGCGACCTCGGCCGTGATGGCGTGCAGTCGCGATTCCAGCGCCGCCAGATGCGCGGCGCTGTAGGCGCGCAGGTCCAGGCTCAGCTCGAATTCACCTGAGACGGCGGTCAGGCTGTGGCGCGCGGCGGGCGTATGGAATCGGCCGATGGTGACGGCCATGGGGCGGCCCTCGGCTTCCTCCTCCAGCCAAAGCCGCTCCAGCGCGAGCGAGAGGTCGGCGCCGGCCAACGCCGCGTCCCGGCGAAAACGGTGCGGCAGGCCGGTATGCGCGTCCTCGCCCGTGATGCGGATGAAGGGGTGGCGCAGATTGCCGGGATTGGCGAGGCAGATGGCGAGCGGCGCTGCGGCCTCGATCAGTTGCGGCGCCTGCTCGATATGGATCTCGAGATAGGCGCCGATCGCGCCCGGATCGCGCAAGGGGGTTGCTTCGCGCAAGCGTTCGGGGTCGCCGCCGCAATCGGCGATGCTCTGGCCGAGCGTGCGGCCGGTTCGGGCATGCGGCAGGTCCAGCGCGCCCGGCGGAAGGCGCGCCAGCATGCAGCGACTGCCGATGAGGCCGAGGCCGAACCACACCGCCTCCTCGCAGCGCAGCGCCAGCACCTCGATGTCGCGCTTCGGTTGGATGCCGGCTGCCTTGAGGGCGGCGATGGCGCCGATGCCCGCGATGACGCCCGCGGCACCGTCGAAATTGCCGCCCTGCACGATGCTGTCGAGGTGCGAGCCGATCAGCACCGGCGTGGCCTCCGGCTCGGGTGCGGCCCAGCGCAGCGTGAGGTTGGCGCCTGCATCGGTGCTGGCGGTGAGGCCGAGCGCCGCCCCGGCCTCGGCGATCAGGGCCTGGGCCTGGTTCTCACCCCGGCCATAGGCATCGCGGGTGATGCCGGGCGGATCGGCGCCGATGGTGGCGACACCGTCCAGCAGGCGCTGCACGATCGGGGTCTGGAGCGCGACGGCATCGGCGAGGGTCATGCCTTCGTCATCCTCGCCCGGTAGTCCTGGATGCGCTGCTTGAGGCCCGGCCGCGCGACCGAGCGCGCCAGCGCTGCAAGATCGCCGGCATCATCGGGGTGGCGGGTCCGCGCGTGCAGCGCGGCCACGGTTTGTGCGTCGAGCCGCGTGGCGGCGGCGGTCGCGGCGGCGGCGTCTTCGCCTATGGTGGTGGCGAGGCCAAGCGCCAGCGCGGCTTCCGCATCCACCGATTCCCCCGCGAGCAGCAGGCGCCGCGCCGCGCCGCCGCCGACCAACCCCGCCAGGCGGCCGGTGCCGAGGATCAGGCCGAAGGCGGGGCCAGGGAACGCAAAGCTGGCGCCGGCCGCGGCAAGCCGGTGGTCGCAGGCCGCGAAGAGATCCGCCCCCGCGCCGAAGACCCGCCCCTGCGCGATCGCCACCGTCGTCACCGGCAGGGCGTGGATCTTCTGGAGCAGGATCTCGATGCGGAGGATGCGCAGCGCCAGGTCGCCATCCGTGCAGGCGTCCAGGTCACCGAGATCAAGGCCGGTGCAGAAATGCCGTCCCTTGCCGCGCAGGATCAGCACGCGCGCACCAGCCGCCAGCGCCGTGTCGATCGCGGCGTCCAGCGCCTCGACCAGGGCGGCGCCCAGCGCATTGCCCCGCTCGGCGCGGTTGAGCCAGAGCGTGGTGGCGGGTCCATCCGCCTCGGTGAGGACGAGGTTCTCAGTCTGCACGGTCATCCCCGCGTGTTATCGGAGAGAACGGTGCCGGATTCGGGTGCTGGCGTCGATACGCGGCCTTTACAGCCTCTTGCCATCCTTCGGCGCGAGCGAGCCACGCCAGGGCGCGCATGCAAGGCGGCCCGGGCAACGGTGGGCGTCAGTGCTGCAGCAGCAAACCGCGCAGCATGCCGAGACCGCGCTTGCCGAGGGGATGGCCACGCCCTTAGCCTTCTTCCGGGAAGAGGGAGAGCGAGCATGACGATCAAGAGCGGGAACATCGGGCGACGCGCATTGGGCCTGGGCATCGCCACCACGGGCGGCTTGGCCCTGGGCACGAGGCAGGCCGAGGCGCAGCGCGCCTCCGATACGCTGCGTGTCGTCTTTCGCGACGCCGTGCCGAACATTGACCCCTATTTCAACAGCCAGCGGACGGGGCTGATCCTGGGCCACCAGGCCTGGGATGGCCTGGTGCACCGTGATCCGGAAACCTTCCGCATCGTGCCGGCGCTGGCCACCGAATGGCGCTGGATCGACACCAGGACCATCGACTTCACGCTCCGCCCGGGCGTGAAGTTCCACGACGGCAGCGACTTCACGGCCGATGACGTGGTCTACACGATCAACACCGTGGCGAGCCCGGACTCGCGTGTCTCCACGCCCAGCAACTATTCCTGGATCGATCGCGTCGAGAAGACCGGCAACCTCTCGGTGCGGCTGCACATGAAGGTGCCGACGCCGGCGGCGCTCGAATACTTCGCGCTCGTCACGCCGATCTGGCCCAAGGCCTATCGCGAGCGTGTGGGTGCGGATGGCTATTCGCGCGCGCCGATCGGCACCGGCCCCTATCGGATCACCCGCGTGGACAGCGCCAGCATCGTCGAATACGAGCGTTTCGACGGCTACTACCAGGGCGGCCCCAAGGGGCGGCCCGCGATCCGCCGCATCGTCGCGCGGTTCGTGACGGACGCCGCGACGGAACTGACGGAGCTGCTCTCGCAGCGCGTGGACTGGATCTGGAACATGAACCCGGACCAGATCGCGAATGTGAACCGCCTGCCCATGCTGCAGACGCTGCAGCAGGAATCCATGCGCGTGGGCTACCTCACGCTCGATGCGGCGGGACGCAGCGGGCAGACCCCGATGACGAATTTGAAGGTGCGCCAGGCCGTCTGTCACGCGATCGACCGCAAGGCGATGGCCGAGCGCCTGGTCACCGGCGGCTCCCGCGTGCCGCCCGCGCCCTGCTACCCCTCGCAATTCGGCTGCGATGGGGCCGCCGCGGTCGAGTACGACTACAACCCTGCCAAGGCGCGCCAGCTGCTGGCCGAGGCGGGCTTCCCCAACGGCTTCGACATCGAGCTGACGAGCTATGTGCAGCCGCGCCAGTGGTCGGAGGCGGTTCAGAGCTACCTCAATGCGGTGGGCATCCGCGCGCGGCTGAACCTGCTGCAGGTGGCGGCGCAGATCCAGCGCTCGCAGCGGGGCGAACTGGCGCTGGCGATGGGCAGCTGGGGCAGCTACTCCATCAACGACGTCTCGGCCTTCATGCCGCAATGGTTCGGCGGCGGGAACGAGGATTATGCCCGCTATGCCGAGGTACAGCGCCTGCTGGCGGAGGGCGGTTCCTCCGCCGATGAGAATGTCCGCAAGCGCGCCTATTCGGCGGCGATCCGCCGCGTGACGGAGCAGGCCTATTTCCTGCCCCTGCATACCTATGTGAACACCTACGCCTTCTCGCGCCAGCTCGACTTCAAGGCCTTCCCGGACGAGCTGCCGCGCTTCTACCTGGCCAAGTGGAAATAGCTCAGGGCGCGGCCTCGGCGAGGTGACACTCGACGAGGCCGGTGGCCGTGATCGTCGTCCTCGGTGCTTCCAGCGAGCAACGCGCGAAGGCTTGCGGGCAACGCGGGTGGAAGCGGCAGCCTGAGGGGATGTTCGCCGGGTCGGGCATGACGTCGCCCAGGCCCACATCCGGCACGCCCAGCCCCGGCTCGGGCGTCAGCACGCTGGCCAGCAGCGCGCGGGTGTAGGGGTGCTGCGGCGCGCGGAACAGCGCCTCGCTCTCGTTCCGCTCGACGATGCGGCCCAGATACATGACCGCCACCTCGCTCGCGACGTGTTCGACCACGGCGAGGTTGTGGCTGATGAAGAGGTAGGTGAGGCCAAGATCCTTCCGCAACTCGGCCAGCAGGTTCAGGATCTGCGCCTGCACGCTGACATCGAGCGCGCTGGTCGGCTCGTCGCAGACGACGATGCGCGGGCGCAGCACAAGGGCGCGGGCGATGGCGACACGCTGCCGCTGGCCACCCGACAACTGCGCCGGATAGCGCATGCCCTGCTCGGCCGAGAGGCCGACGCGCTCCAGCGCCTCGGCGACGCGGCGCTGGACCTCACGCTTCTCCACATCGCCCTGCGCGACCAGCGGCATGGCGACGATGTCACCCACGCGGCGCCGCGGGTTGAGCGAGGAGAAGGGGTCCTGGAAGACCGGCTGGATCAGGCGGGCGCGGGCGCGGCGGTCCATCTCGGCCAGGCGCTTGCCGTCCACGAGCACATCGCCCGCGCTTGGCGGCAGCAACCCGAGAATGAGGCGCGCCAGCGTGGACTTGCCGCAGCCGCTCTCGCCCACCACGCCGAGCACGCTGCCGGCCGGCACCGCGAAGGAGACGTCATCCACCGCCATCACCTGGCGCGGCGGCGCGAAGAGGCCCTGGCGCACGTTGAAGACGCGGCGCAGGCCGCGCACCTCGATGGCCGGCGTGCTCATGCCGCCCGCCTCGCGGTCCAGCCGGGGGGGAGGGTGCACAGCACCTCATGCCCCGGGGCCGCCTGCTGGCGTGGGATGAGGCCGGCGCAGGCTTCATGCGCCTCGCCGCAGCGGTCACGGAAGGCGCAGCCTGTGAAGCCCGGCGGGATGCGCGGCACCACGCCGGGGATGCTGCCCAGCGGCTCGTCGCGCCGCACCTTGCCGGGCACCGGCACGCAGGTCAGCAGGCCGCGCGTATAGGGGTGCTGCGGGGCGGCGAAGAGGGCCGCGGTCGGCGCGCTCTCCACCACCTCACCCGCATACATGACGGAGACACGGTCGGCGATGCGGGCCACGATGCCCAGATCATGCGTGATGAGCAGGATGCCGAGGCCGAGATCCTTCTGGAGGCCCGCCAGCAGCCGCAGGATTTGCGCCTGGACCGTGACGTCGAGCGCGGTGGTCGGCTCGTCGGCGATGAGCAGCTCGGGCTCGCACATCAGCGCCATCGCGATCATCACGCGCTGCCGCAAGCCGCCCGAGAGCTGGTGCGGATACTGGCCGAGGCGCAGGCCCGGCGCCGTGATGCCGACCCGGCCGAGCAGCTCGGCCGCGCGGTCCACGGCTTGTGCACGCGTGGCCTTGCGGTGGCGGCGCAGCACCTCGGTCATCTGCGAACCGACCGTATAGGCCGGGTTCAGGCTGGTCATCGGCTCCTGGAAGATCATCGCCATCCGGTCGCCGCGCAGGCGGGACATTTCGCGCTCATCCAGGTTGCGAATGTCCTGCCCGGCGAAGGAGAGCACATCCGCCTCGCGCCGCCCGCCCTTGGCGAGAAGCCCCATGATGGCGAGCGCCGTGACGGATTTGCCGCAGCCGCTCTCGCCGACGAGGCAATGGGTCTCGCCCTTCTCGACCGTCAGCGCCGTACCGCGGACGGCGGCCGTGGTCCCGAAGGTGACGCGCAGGCCGCGCGCTTCGAGCAGCGCGCTCATCGCGAGAGATCCGTGCCCAGCATGTCCCGCAGCGCGTCGCCCAGCAGGTTCACGCCGAGCACCAGCACGAAGAGCGCGACACCCGGCACCAGGATGACCCAGGGGGTGAAGAACATGTACTCCTTGGCCTCCGCGATCATCAGGCCCCAGGAGGGCAGGGGGGCGGGCACGCCGAGGCCGAGGAAGGAGAGGGCGGCCTCCAGCAGGATGGCGAGCGCCATCTCGAGCGTGGCGACGACGGCGAGGTGGGTCGCGATGTTGGGCAGCACCTCCCGCAGCAGGACGCTCGCCTGCGAGCAGCCGGAGCACCAGGCGGCGCTGACATAATCGAGCGTGCGAATCTGCATGGTGGTCGAGCGCGCGACGACGGCGAAGCGGTCCCACAGCAGCAGCCCGAGCACGAGGATGACGAGGATGAAGCTGCTGCCCATGAGCCCGGCCACGGCCAGCGCCACCAGCACGACGGGAATGGAGAGGCGCGCGGTGATGAGGAACATCACGACGTCATCCACGCGCCCGCCATAGAAGCCGCCCAGCACGCCGATGACCGTGCCGATGATGCCCGAGGTGATGACGGTCGCGATGCCGATGATCATCGAGATCCGCGCGCCATAGATGAGCCGCGAGAGATAGTCCCGCCCCAGCTGGTCGGTGCCCAGCAGGTTGGCGGGCGTGCCGCCCTCCATCCACATGGGCGGCACGAGGCGGCGGTTGAGGTCGATCGCGAAGGGATCATAGGGCGCGATCCAGGGGGCCACGATCGCCACGAGCAGGACGAGGCCCACGATCGCCGCACCCACCAGGAAGCCCGCATTCCGGAGCATGCGGCGCGAAGAGCCCGCGCCCGGGGCCATCACCGCGCTCATGACGTGCGCAGCCGCGGGTCGAGCACCGCGTTCAGCAGGTCCGACAGCAGGGTGAGCGCGATGTAGATCAGTGCCAGCACCAGCACCACGGCCTGCACCACGGGGAAGTCGTTCTTGCTGATGCTCTCCCAGGCCAGGTAGCCCACGCCATGCATCGCGAAGACGGTCTCGATCACGATGGACCCTCCCAGCATGAAGCCGAGCTGTACGGCCGCGATGGAGACCACCGGGATCGCCGCGTTGCGGAAGCCGTGCTTCACCAGGATCGAAAGCCGGCTGAGGCCCTTGGCGCGCGCCGTGCGGATATAGTCGGAGGAAAGCGCCTCGATCATCCCGCTGCGCGTGAGCCGCATCAGCGAGGGGATGGCCGAGAAGGAGAGCACGATGCCCGGCATCACATAGTATTCCCATCCGCCGGTGCCTGAGATCGGCAGCCAGGCGAGGTTGAGGCCCAGCACCACCATCAGGATGAGCCCCAGCCAGAAGGAGGGCATCGCCTGGCCGATCAGCGCCACCATCATCACGCTGCGATCCACCCACGAATTTTCGCGCACGGCGGCGATGATCCCGAGCGGCAGCGCGACGATGAGCGCGATCATCAGGCCGACGAGACCCAGCGTCATCGTGATGGGCAGCCGATGGGCAATGAGCGAGGACACGCGCTCGCGGAAGAAGTAACTCTCGCCGAAATCCCCCTGCACCGCGCGGAAGAGCCAGTCGAAATATTGCGTCGTCAGCGGCCGGTCGAGGCCATAGACCCGCCGGATCATCTCGACATCCGCCTGGGTCGCGTTGGGCCCGGCGATGGAGATGGCGAGGTCGCCCGAGAGCCGCGTGAGCAGGAAGCTCAGCGTCAGCACCGTTAGCGCGACCAGGATGGCGACCGTGAATCGTCGCAGGAGGAACATCAGCATCTGCGCGATCCTAGGTGCGGCGCGTCACGGCATGCAAGGGCGCTCACCAGGCGCCGGCCCAGCCATCGCGCCGCGGATCGGAGGCGGCCATGCGCACCCCATTCTCCAGGATGCGGATCGCCTCCACGCTGCAAGGCCCTTCGAGGTCCGGCACGATCTTCAGCCGGTGGCCGCGGGCCTCCAGGGCCGCGAAGGTGGCCGCGCCGATGCCCTGTTCCAGCGTCAGCTGATCCTCGCCGCCATGCGGGAAATTGGATTCCTGGCCGGGTTGGGAGGAACTCCAGCGTGGGACTTCGAGCGCCTGCTGCGGGTCCATCCCGAAATCGGCGACGGCCACCAGCACCTGCGCGTTCACCTGCACCTGGTTGTCGGCGCCGGGCGTGCCGAAGACCATCCAGGGGCGCCCGTCCTTCATCACCATGGGCGCGTTCATCGTATGGCGAACGCGGGCACCGGGGCGCAGTGCATTGGCATGGCCCTCCTCCAGGTGCCAGTAGGACATGCGGTTGTTGAGCAGGATGCCCGTCTCACCCGCCGTGACGCCCGACCCGAAGGCCGAGTTGAGCGACTGGATGGCCGAGACGGCGTTGCCCGCCTCGTCCACCACGCAGAAATAGGTCGTGTCCGTCTCGGCCATGGCGCGCACCGGCAGATGTGCCGCGCGGGGTCCAATGGCGGCCGCTTGTTCCGCCGCGCGGGCTTCGGAGAGCAGGACATCCAACGGCGGTGTCTCGGCGCCGGCATGGCGTTCGCGGTCCAGGAAGGCGCGCTTCTTGGCCTCTACCATGGTGTGGATCAGCTCGGCGCTCCCCCAGCCCATGGCGGTGAGGTCGAAGCGCTCCAGGATGCGCATCATCTGCAGCATGGCGAAGCCCATGGAATTGGGCGGGGTCTGCCGCAGCTCGAAGCCGCGATAGGGCAGGGCGATGGGCGGCACGATGAGGGCCGAGACCTGCGCGAGGTCACCCGCATCGGGCAGCGCGCCCGCCGCCTGCATGGCATGGGCCAGCCGCCGGGCGAGCGCGCCGCGATAGAAGTCTGCCGGCCCGTGCTCGGCAAGGTGGCGCAGCGTGGCGGCGAGGGCGGGTTGGACGACGAGCGCCCCCAGGGCCGGCGGCTCGCCCCCGGGCAGGAAGACGTCGCGGCTCAGTGCATCGGGCTCCAGCCGGCGCCGGTTCTCGGCGCAGAAATGCCGCAGCGCATGGGTCGCGGCGAAGCCGCCCCGCGCCGCCTCGATGGCTGCGCCGAACAGACTGCCCCATGGCCGCGTGCCATGCGCCGCATGCAGCGCGGCGAGGCCCGCGACCATGCCGGGCGTCTGCACCGCGAGCGGCCCGTGATTGGGAATGCCCCCCTCGGCGCGGTAGCGCGCGATGGTCGCGGCGCGAGGCGCCTGGCCGGTGCCGTTGAAGGTGCTGGCCACGCCGGTGCTGGCGCTCCAGGCATGATAGAAGCCATCGCCCCCAAGGCCCGACATGTGCGGCTCGACCACGCCGAGCGTCAGCGCCATGGCGACCGCGGCATCTGCGGCGCCGCCACCGGTGCGCAGCACCTCCATCCCCGCGGCGGTCGCAACGGGATGGTTGCTCGCCACGGCGCCACGCCGTCCCATGATCAGGGGCCGACGCGCGCGGATGCTGGGATAGGCCATGCGGAACTGCTCCAGTGCGTGGCGAAGGCTCGCCCCTGGAGGGGCCTGCGTCAATCAGCGGCCAAGGTCCCGGTTTGCCGGGCGGCGGTGTCCCGAAGCTGTCCGCCACCTCCTTCCGGCGCCGTCCTGGCCCGCGCCAGCCCGCCCGGAGACGGGCTGGCGCTCTCCGCTCAGGGCGCCGTTCCCACCCCGATCACCGCCGGCCCCCCACCGCCGGCCTGGGCGCGGGCGTCGTTCAATTGGCGCTGCGCGTCGATCTGCGCGCGCGTGTTGTTCAGGATGGAGGTCTGCGCCGCGATCAGCTCGGCCTGGCTGTTCGTGTTGGTGACCCGCACCGAGAGGATTTCCCCGAAGGCGCTGAGGCCGGCCTTGATCACGTCATAGGGGATGCGCGCGGCGGCGACGGCCGTGCTCGGCATCACCACCGAACTTCCGGTCAGCAGCCCGTTCTCGAAGGTGACGCTCGTGGTGCGCGTGACGAGCGGCGCGCCGAGCAGGTTGATGCCCTCGGTCCGGTGCGGATTCACCAGCGTGACGCTGAAGCGGTTGGCGGCTTCCGGCCGGCCGCCGCGCGGCACGATCGCGAGGGTGACCGGCACCACGCTGCGGTAGCAGACCGAGAAGGTGCATGCCGGCGTCTCGCTGCTCTCCCGCGGCCGAAGCTGCGGCGGCGCCGATACCATGGTGACCCGCGCGCCATCGGGCAGCACGGCGCCGTCCAGCAGCTCCCGCACCCCCAGCACGGTGGTGAAGGGATAGGCCGCGGGATCAGGCCGCGTCGCGCCAGTACCTCTCCCCGCGCCCATCGGATTCATAACCGTCCCCGTCGCGGCGCCGATGGAGCGCGCGATCTGCACCGCGAACTCCGCGCGCCGGTCGGTGAGCGTCGCCCGCGAGGAGTTGAGCAGCCCGCTGGTCCCGACGCTGAAGTTCAGGTCGTCATCGGTCCAGCCGGAGGCGATATGCCGCAGCCGGAACTGGGCGGCCGGGTCACCGACGATGCTGACCGAGGGCGTGTAGGTCACCACGCCATCCTTCAACTCGCCGCGAATGGTGACGAGGCTCATGGGCAGCGAATAGACCACGCCGCCCGGATCGGCCGGGCCCGCGTCGGGGCTGTCCGCCACCGGTTGGGAAATCACCGTCTGGCGATAGCCGCAGGCGCTCACCATCAGGGCGGCGACCAGGCTGGCCGCGGCCCGCAGGCTGGGTTGCTTCTTCATCGGGAATGCTCCTGTCCGGTTCGGTTTCAATGCGTGCGGCGATTGAAGAGCTGGGTCGTGGCCGGGCTGGCGGGGCCGGTCCGGGGTTGCGCCGTCTCCTCAAGATAGGCGCGAAGCGCCTGCCGGCGATGCGGCAGGAAGTGGTCGGTGAGCGCGGGCGAGAGCCGCCCTTCCTCATCCACATGCACGAAGATTCCGGCGACATCGGGCCAGCGCGCATCGCTCGCGACGTTCTGCCGCACCGAAAGCTGGTGGCATCCGGCGCAGGTCATGGCGCCGGCGCGCGACAGCACATGCTCCGCCGTGGTTCCGCAGGCCTGGGCCGCCGCATTGGCCGCGACGCGCGCCTGGATGGCGGCGCGCAGCGGCGGGGCGGCGATGGTCAGGGGGTCCTCCTGCGGGTTGCCCGAGACACTCGCGAAGGTGTTGAAGCGGCCGGGAAAGCCCGCGCCCAGCGTTCCGAGCAGACGTGTCAGCGAGCGCAGGCCGGGGCTCTCCGCCTCGGGCTGCAGCAGGCGGTCGGTGATCGCGGTCGCCATCTCCGCCTGGAATGCCGTGCGCAGCGCGGCCATGCCCGAGGGGTCGTCGGAGGAGGGCGCGCGCCACAGGGCCGGATGTGGATTCTCCTTCACGGTCGCGGCCAGGAAGGCCGGCCGGCCCTGCGCCACCGCGATGTTCCACTCGCGCAGCTCCCACGGAAACCGGGCGGGCTGGCCGCGCGTGACGAACAGGTTGCCCCGGACCTGGCCGATCCCGGCCGAGAAGGCGCGCGCGCTGATCACGGCGCCACCATCCGGCAAATCCGAACGCCCGTCGTCATCCACATCGCCGCGAAAGAAGAAGGCGGCGAGGGATCTCGCGACAGCTTCCTCGTTCGTCCCGGGGGCGGCGAGCCGCTGCCAGAATTCGGCGATGGGGCGGCAGGCCTCGGGCTGGCCCGTGCCATTGGGGATCCGCGCCTCGAAGATCAGCGTCATCCGGTCGAGCGGGTCCCGGCCGTCCCCCTTGGCATAGACGATGCGATGTTCGCCGCAATCGCCGCCGCGGATGTCGCGGAGGTCGAAGCGGTTGAAGACGGCGACGGGGCGGAATCCATCCCGCCCCGTCGTGCGCAGCATGTCCTCCGGATTGAGCGCCGCCTCGTTGGGGCGCGGAGTGACACTGACGTCCATCCCGGTCTCGGGATGGGTGAAGCGGTCCTGCCGCAGCGTGTCGAGCATGGAGCGCAGCAGGGCGATGCGTGCGGGCTGGCTGTCCGCCGCCCCGCCCGAGGCGATGATCGCGCCGAGCGTGCGGCCGAGCGAGAAGTCCAGATCGGGCGCTGCCTGGTTGAAGACGTTCGGGTCCGCGCCGCGGCTGACGACGACGCTGCGCCAGGCGCCCGGCTCGGTCGTCGGGGTGCCGCCCGTCTGGGCGGGGGGAAAGCAGGCGGCCGTCTGCCCTGCGGCCTGGCCGCCGAGCGTCGCGACCATGAGAAGCGCGCCGAAGCGCGCGAGGTGGTGATGCATGGAACTCTCCGTCTGGCTGTGGCGTGGGATCACGGATGGGCGATGGCGGCCTGGACCGCGGCGAGCGCGTCCACCCGGCCGAAGCCGGCGGCGTCGTTGTGGCCATCGGCATAGGGGAAGGGGCCGATCTTCACCGCCGTCTCACGGATGATCCGGCGCACCGCCGCCTCGGGCAGTTCGGGCCGGGCCGAGAGGATCAGCGCGGCGACGCCGGCCACGATCGGCGTGGCGGAGGATGTGCCGTTGAACACCGGATCATAGCCGTTGCCGATCGCGGTGGTGAGATTGCGCACACCCGGCGCCACCACTGAGACCTGGGGGCCGCGGCAGCTCGCCCAGCCATCCTCCCCATCGGCGCTGTCCCAGGTCTTCACCTCGTCGAACTGGTTGCTGGCGCCGACGGTCAGCATGTCCGGCAGGCTGCCGGGATAGAGCACCTGCCGCCCATCATTGCCCGCCGCGATGACGATGACGCAGCCAAGGCCGCCGCGGCCCAGCGTGCGGGCGCCCTCCAGCTCGCGCTCGACGGTGCTGGACGGCGCGAGGCCGCCCCAGCTGTTGCTGATGATCCAGGCGCCCGCGCTCCGCCAGGCCCAGGCGATGGTGCGGGCGATCTGGCGGGTCGTCGTGACCCATGGCCGCCCCTCGCCGTCCGAATACGCGATGCGGCCGGCGAGCAGGCCGGCCCCGGCGGCGACGCCGCGGATGCCGATCCCGTTGCCGCCGATCGCCACGGCCAGGCCGGCGCAGGCGGTGCCGTGGCCGTCCCAGGGGTTGGGCTCCTGGAAGCTGTCCGCATCCACCCCGTCGAAGGTGCCCGCGACGGCCGGCGCCAGGTCGGGATGCGTGGTCGCCACCCCTTCGTCGAGGATGGCGATCAGGACGTCGCGCCGGGCCGGCGCCAGGCGTTGCGCCGCCAGCGCCCCGATCAGCTTCAGCGCGTATTGCTGGTCCTGCATCGGGTCCAGCGGGCCCGGCTGCACCGGCACGAAGCTGGTGAGGCGGCGGCCGATGGTGACGAAGTCGGGCTCGGCATAGTCCACGTCGGCATCCGCATCGAGCGCCCGGCACACCGCGAAGACGTCGCCGTCGTCCGGGATGGTGGCGACGATGGCATCGCCCCCGGCCGTTCCGACCAGCTTCAGCCCGTGCTTCCGCGCGACGGCTTCCGGATCACCGCCGGCATGCAGGCCGAGGATCACCCTCTCGGTCGGCACTGCCTTGTTGGGGCCGATGCGGAAGACGGGCAGCGCCCGCGCCACCTCAGGCTGCCCGTTGAGGGCGCCGATCGCGGCCATGGGCGATACGCCCCCCACGGCGGGCGGCGGCACCGGCACCAGCGTCAGCCTTTCGCCGGGCACCTCGTAGCGGGCGGTGAAGGGGCTCAGCCCGCGCACCGCGGCGGTGGCGCGGGCACGTCCGCTCTTCGGGATCGTGTCGTCGAAGCGCACGGCGACGACGGTGCGGTCGAGTTCGAGAGCCACATCCTGGCCCCCCACCTTGTAGGCGTACTCCATGGAAGCGCTCCCCTGTTCGTGCTCCGGGCCTGATCGCCGCGGTGGCCACAGGCTGGACTGGGCCGTGTCAGCGCAGCGTGAGAGGGAGGCGCCGGCGCGCGCTCACGATGGAATCACGGGCGTGCGGGCATGGTCCGGGCAGGGCATGTGGAGCGCGGCATGGCGTCCAGTCACGGCGGCAAGGTCTTCGGGCGGGGAAGCATCCCGGTGCGCATGAGCGCCGTGGCCGCGCCCATGACCGTGATCGGGTATCGCCACATGTTCGGCGCGCCGACGCGGCGATGGGCCGAGGGAATCCCCGAGGCGGAGCTGCAGGCACGCCTCGCCGTCCTCGCGCGGCTCATGGCCTTCGAGACGGCGATGACCGCCGATCATTCGGCCTTCGAGAACCCGACCATTCCGTCGGGCTACACCTATCTCCTGCAACTCGTGGCGCATGATTGCGTGGCGACGCCGACGCCGTTCTGGGCGCTGCCGGAGGCGCTGAAGCAGGCGCGCAACGCACGCCCGGCGCGGCTGCGGCTCGAGACGCTGTACGGCGGCGGGCCCTCGGTCTGTCCCCACGCCTATGAGCCCGACGATGCGAGGGATGCCTCGCGCTCCCGCCTTCGCCTGGGCCCGATGAAGCCGCTCTCACCCGGCGGGGCGGCGCCGCTGCGCGACATCGGGCGCGTCGCCATTCCGCCCATGCCGGGGGCCGGGCACGGCAAGCCGGGTGCGGGCGTGCTGGCCGATCCGCTCATCTGCGACCCGAGGAACGAGGACAATGCCTTCCTCGCGCAGATGACGGCGCTGTTCCACCTCCTGCACAACACGCTGCTCGGCCTGCTGCCGGCCGGCCGCGCCGCGCCGCAGGATCGCTTCGCCTGCGCCCGCGAAGCCACCACGCTCCTGTATCGGCGCATCCTGCGCGAGGACGTGCTGGCGCGGCTGCTGCATCACGATGTGCTTCAGGTCTATCAGGACATCTGGCAGGCCGCCGCGTCGAAGCAGTTGCTGGATCGTTCGCCCGATCCCTCCGTCCCGCTGGAATTCTCCCACGCCGCCTTCCGCTTCGCCCACGCCATGGTCCGCCCCACCTACCGCATGCCCGGAGCCCGGACCCCGCTTTCCGTGAGCGACGCGCTCTCCGCCACCAGCGCGCGCAATCCTCGCCGCATGCCGCTGGACGAGAGCTGGATCCTGGGGTGGCGCCACTTCTTCGAGATCGCGCCGGCCGGGCCCATCCAGCCCAATGCGAGCCTGCGCATCACGCCGCGCCATTCGCACGGCCTGTTCGACATCCACCATTTCCCCTGGCCGGGACCGGAGGGCGCGGGCGATCCGTGGCGCGGCAATGTCGCGTTTCGCGATCAGATGAGCGCGGCGCGTTCGGGCCTCTGGAGCGTGGATGCGCTCTATGGGCGCATCGGCGCGCTGATCGCCCAGCGCGGTGGCGCCTGGGACGGCCTGCTCGCGCGCGCTCCGCTCGCCTCGGCGGCCAGCCGCGCCGCGGCGCTCAAGGCCTGGCTGCTCAGCCGGACCCGATCGCCGGAGGCGCATCGGGCGGCCCTGGATTGGCTGGCGGAGGATCCGCCGCTCCCCTTCTACGTCCTGTTCGAGGCGGAGGCGGAAAGCGGCGGCACCCGGCTCGGGCGCCTGGGCTCCATCCTGGTGGGCGAGGTGCTGTTCGGCCAGATGCTCGATGATCCGCTGCAAGGTGAGCACGGCGCCACCCCCCTGCGCGAACTCGCGGCCGGCTTCGGCTTCGGTGCGGCCTTGGACGGGGCGGAGGGCATCTCGACGATGGCCCGGCTGATCACCTTCGTCGCCGAGTGCAACGCGCTGCAGGACGCGACACCCCCCTTCCTGTGACACGATGAGGAGACCGAGACATGTCCAGTTCAGCCACCAAGCCGCCGAAACCCGCCGTTCCACCGCCTCTCGAGGTGATCAATCCCGGTGCCCTGGGCCGGCTGGTCAAGCAGTGGGTCCGGGGCGAGGTTCCCATCCCGAAGGATGATGACCTGGAGACCTTCCGGCAGCAGCTCATCGAGTTCGGCGCGGGTGTGAAGACCGAACCGCTGGCCTTCAAGCGCCTGAGGATCATCACCCACCGGGCCGACGAGCTCGTCCTGCGGCTGCCTCCGCTGGAGATGGTGGAGGAGCATGAGGCCCGGCTTAAGGCAGGCGCCTCCTACAACCTGCCGAAGTTCTACGGGGATGTGACGGCGGATGGGGCGCAGCCGGACGCCTCGTCCGACGACAAGATCCTGTTCGACGATGCGCGGATCGGCGACTACACCATCGGCAATTGCGCCTGATCCTTGCGGCTACCAGCGGCCGTGCCGCATGCCGGCGTCGGGAATTCCGGCGCCGGCCACGCCCTCGCGCAGCCGCTCCCAGTTCTGCGCCGTGCTGATCGGATAGAGATGGAGCAGCCAATGCCCCATCGCTTCCTCGGTCGCGGGCCCCGTGCCGCGCCAGGCGGCCCGCACCTTGTCGAAGAAGCGTTGCGCGCCGGCGGCGGCACCCGCGGCGTCGCCCAGGTTGTGGGAGGCGGCCGCGCGCCAGGCGGGCAGGGTGCGGATCACATCCTCCGCGCGGTCGCAGGCGTCGAGCGTCGCCCGGTCATCCCCGCGCAGATAGGCGATCGTCACCTGGTATCCCCAATGCGTCAGCCCGGGCGAGACCGTCATCTCCAGCGAATCCGCCGCCAGCTGTGCCGCTTCGCGGTGATTGCCCGCGAAGCTGTGGAACAGCGAGGCGGAGATCAGGGTCCAGCTGTCATTCGGGTTCAACTCGCAGGCGAGCTGCATCGGGGTGGCCGCGCGGTCATGCTGCCCGAGCATGGCGAATGACCAGCCGAGGCAAAGCTGCGCCCGGCTGTCCATCGGGTCGCATTGCACCGCGCGTCGCGCGTATTCGAGCGAGCGCTCGGACCGCGCCCGGTCACGCCAGGTGCCCGGATTGACGATGTGTTCGACATTGTCGAGCTGGGCGAGACTGCTATAGGCCGGTGAGAAGCCCGGGTCCTGCGCGATGGCCTCGCGGAACAGGGCGCGCGCCGTCTCCCAGCTGTCCGGGCTGAAGCCACGGATCACGCTTTGCCCCAGCAGCCAGCGGTCATGCGCGGCCAGCGAGACATCGGCCCGCTCCGCGATGCTGGACAGGCGCGTCGCCGAGATCTGGCTGGTCAGCGACATGGCGATCCCGCGCACGAGGCGGCTCTGCGCCTCGAACCAGCTGGCGAGGTCGAGGTCCATGCGCTCGCTCCAGGCGACGACGCCGCTCTCGGAGTCGCGCAAGGTCAGCACAAGGCTGATCCGCTCGCCGGCCTGGTAGGCCGTGGCACCGATGGCGTAGCGGCTGGAGACGCGCCCCGCCAGGGCCGCCGCGGAGGGCATGGTGCTGCCATCCAGCACGAACCACTCGCGGAACCGCACGAGACATGCGATCAGGTCATGCCGGAAGCCCTGGACAAGATGCGCGCGCTCCTCCGGCACGCCATGCGCGGCGAAGGGCTCGATGAGCAGCAGCATGCGCGCGCGCGCCTGGGGCAGCGGGATGACCGGCTCGGTCGCCTGGGGCCGCGCCGTGGCCGTGGGGGGCGCCAATCGGCCCGTCTTGATGGCCGCGACCAGCTCCTGAGTGGCCGGCGACGGCTCCATGTCGAAATCCTCGCCGAGCAGGTTCCAGAGCGCCTCGTACAGGCGAAGGGCACCCGCCACGTCACCCTCCGCCACCGCGGCCTGCATCGCGTGGCGGCAGGCTTCCTCATTGGTCGGATCGAGACTCAGCAGGCCGCGTGCCGCCGCGCGGCGGACCGATGGCGAAGCAGCCGCCAGCAGCACCCCGAGCCGCCGCGCCAGGCCCTCCTGCAGGGACTGGCGCTTGGTGAGGAGCCAGACGCCGAAGGCCGTGTCGAGATCCTCGTACCCCTCCATCAGCGTGTCCGGCAGCAACGGTGTTTCGATCAGGCTGGGCGGCACCCGGCCTGCCTCCAGCTGGGCCTCCATCTCCTGCACATCGATCCGCCAGGCGGATGCGGAGACGATGAGGCTGAGCCGCTCAGGCGAAAACAGGCTCTCTGGCAGGGCCTCGCGCAGTTCGTGCACCACCTGGCGCAGCGATGCGCGCCCCTTCGCCTCGGAGGATTCACTCCAGAGCAGCCCGACCAGCCGCTCTCGCGTCTCCTCGCGGCCCGAGGCCAGGGCGAGGCAGGCCAGCACGGCACGTGCCTTGCGGTTGCGCAGCCGGACTTCCGAGCCGTCCAGCAGCAGGCGAAACCCGCCCAGAAGGGAGAGGTCCACCCGGCTTCTGCCGGGAGACGGCATTGAACGAGATTCCAGCGATTCCGCCATTGCCTCGCCCGGAGAGGGGTTGCGACAGAAGATTGCAATTAATGAATTTAGTGAAACAGAGATACCCCAAAAAGATGCCCCGGCCCGCCACCCGTCTCGGCGATGGCAGCGGTGAGGCGAGGCGGTGTGTCGTCGCTGGGGGTGCAGCAGAGCCCGTCGCTGATGGCCCGCCAGACCGGAATCCCGGTGGGCGACGCATGCTCGAACAGCAGAAGGGGGAAGCCGGCCTTGGAGAGCCGCCTCGCCATATCTTCGAAGGCGTGGTGCGGGTCTGGATGGCCATCAGGATGCCGTATGGGATCGCCGCGCGGGTGCAGCAGCCACCCGGCTTCCGTCGTGACGTGGACATGACGGGCCCGCATCGCCTGATCGCGCGGGTTCAGCGCGGCCTCGCCACGCTGTTGGAGCTTCAGGCGCACGACCTGCTGCGCGAGTTCATTCTGGCAGAGCTCCAGGAGGGCGGCGCAGGCGGCCTCGCCCAACGTGGCGCGTGCGGCGGTGCCGCAGCAGAAGCCCCGCCCCTCCGCACCGAAGGAGACCGCCGCGACGGCGGGGATGCGGAGATCGGTCGTGATGTCCAGCAGCCAGGACCGGCGCGTCCCGCTGCCCTGCCGGAGCGTGGCGAGCAGGGCGCTGGCCGCGCCTGCATCCTCCATCGCCACAGGGCGTGGGGGACGTCCGCCGACCCACCAGAGGCAGACCGCGTCGCGTTCGACGAGTTCCAGCGTCGCTCGCAGCCTGGCCTCCGCGGCGCTGCGGGCGGCCGCGCACCCGATGGAGAGTGGCATGGGGGGCGGCGAGGCCACGCGTGCCGGAGAGCGCCGGAGGGCGCGGTCGCGTGGAATGAGCCGCGGTTCGTTGTCCGGCCAGCGGTGGAACAGCAGATCGTCGGGCGCGCCGGGTGCTGGTCGCATCGCGACGGTTTCAACCTGGGCGGCGATCTCGACGGCCTCGCCGATGCAGGCGGCGAAAGCCTCCCCGGGATGCAGCCCGACGCCGGAGGTCCCGATGACCGCAAGCCCGGCATCGCCCGCGATGGGCCCGAGGTCGAGTTCGGCCCCGAAGCAATGCAGGCCGGGCGCATCCGGTGCCGACAGGGCGAAGACACGGCGGCAATCGAGCGCGGCGCGCAGCAGCCGCATGCGATCCAGGCGCTGATGGTCCGGCATGGCACGATCCCAGCCGAGGATGGTCAGGAGTTCCGCATCGGCGGCCGCGGGCGCTTCCCGCGCCAGCGCTTCCCGGGCCGCGAGCAGCATGCTGTGCGGTATGGCCATGGCTCCCCTCACCACGCATGGGCGTGCGAATCACGCGCAGTTCACGTGGCCTTCTTCACGCTGACATCCTGGGCCAGTCACAAGGCGGAGAGCATGCATGACGAGCCAGGGTTTCGTCACGGCCGTCCATGGCACGCTTCGGCTTCGGCGCGGATATGGCCGTGAGCGCGTGGTTCGGTCGGCCTGGTTCCTGGTCTCGCGGATCGGCAGATCGGGGGAGCTGCTCCTGGTGGGGTGGGTCGGCCATGGTGCCGTACCGCGACCGCCGCCTCGTCTGACGATCGCGGCAGCCTTGCCGCCGGCGTCAGGTCTCACGCGAGAGAAGACGTTCGTCCTCCTGCCTGAGGCGCCGCTGGTCGGGCTCGCCGGCCGATTTGTTCCCGCGGAGGGTACTGTAACCCTCGAAGGCGAACCTGACCGCCTCACGGTCCATGTCGCTGCCCTCCTGCCACGTCGCCTGTCCCTCCATCTGGAGGGTGAGCGCCGCGCCTGGTTCGGGGAGGTGCTGTGAGCCACGGGCGACATCGGAACCCTGGTACCGAAGCCTCATGACACCCGAGGGCGGCATCAACCTCCGTTCGCCAGGAGCGGGGGCTGCGTCGGGCGGGGCCCAGCCGACACGACAGCCGTGCCGATGCCGCGGTTCCGGAGCGGGCCGGGCCCTTTGCCGCCGGTGGCGCGGCCCGGTCGCACCATCAGACCGGCCCGGCCCCGACCGGCGCGACCTCGGCCGGTGCGGCCTCGACCGGCGCCCTGGGCCGGTCAGTAGGGAATGTTCCGCATGCCGAGGCTGGCCGCCGCCCGCGCCTGGTAGGCCAGCAGCTCCGGCGTGACCTGCCGCCCCTTGAAGCCGCCCCGCACCGTACCCGGTTCGACGCTCTTGTAGGCATCCTGAAGCGCGGGGCAGAGCGGGCGCCCGCCCGGCACGGCCAGCCAAAGCCGGAACAGGTGCCGCTTGAGCGCTTCCTCCTCGTGATCCTCGTAATGCGTTCGCGAGTGGTAGAGGACGTGGTTGTTCACCAGCTGGAGGTCGCCCGGCTCCAGCCACATGTCGAAGGAGAAGGCGGGGCTGCTTGCCATGTCCTGCAGGCTGTCCAGCGCCTCGTGCTGCAAGGCCGTCAGCCGCGGCTCGCTCTCCATCAGCTGGGTCGAGCGGATGTGGTTGCGGAGGTAGCGGCTGGCGAAATGCCCATCGCGCAGGCTGTAGACCGGCGCCATGTAGGTGGGCGGCTCGTCCGGCGCGTGCTCGTTCTGCCGGCTGTGCGGAAACAGGCCGTAGAGCGTCTCCACCAGGTCGGGCCGCTTTTCCAGCAGCGCATTGTGGATGGCGACGGAACTCGCGAGGCGGCTGAGCCCGCCCGATTTCGCCGTGTTGCGGCAGAGCAGGGCCACGATGTCGCTGCCATCGGTGTGGTAATCGAGCTCGGCATTGGTGTTGTAGCCACGCCCGCTGCCGCCGCGGTAGGTGCCGCCTGCGTCGCGCACGTCGGACATGAGCTGGCTTGCCTTGCCCTGCGGGCGCGCCACGCCGAGATGGGTCCCGATGGCCCAGGCCATCAGGCGGTTCGTCTCCACGTCCTGTCCGTCCATGGGGAGCCCGCGCAGGACGACGAAGCCGATGCCCTCCTCCAGCTCCGCCTCGGCCTCGGTCAGCACGGCGGCGAAGGCGCCCAGCGGCACGTCCGCGCGGGTGATCTCGATCATCGGCCGGCCGGATGCCGCAAGGCCATCGATGGCGGCGCGCAGATCTTCCCTCTCGCGCTCGCTCAGGACGCGGAGCCAGCGCCCGGATTGCTCCAGCTCCGCGGGGCGCCAATCGGCCCGGCTGATGATCTTGTGTGTCACTCTCGTCCTCGCCTCGTTCCGCGCGGTTCTGCCGGCCGCGTCGGAGGCTAGATTTGCACGGACCACTTCTTCGGACCAGCGCCTCAAGCGCGATGGGCGCAACATCCATGAGCCGGTGTTTGCGGGTCCGGGCGGGATCGGTGGCCATGCGCAGCGGCTCATCGCGGTTGAGCACGCCGCCCGCCCGACGATGTCTGCCTGAGGCCCGGCCCAGGAGGCGCGAATCGCAAGGCATCCAACTTCAGTGCTGGGGCGACAACCTGCCTGGCCGCGACATTCAGACGCCGGACGCCTCATCCACGGCGGTGGCGGCAACCGGGTCCTCGAGCCCGGCGAACCTCACGCCTTCGCCGCCGTTACGGTCGGCCTCGACGAAGCGGACGCCGCCCGCTTCGAGGGCGCGGAGGATGGCCGAGGCCGTGGATCGCTGGAGCGCGTGCTGGCTGCTCTCGAAGCCACGGATGGTACCGCGGCTGACCGCGGCGCGTTCGGCAAGCTCGTCCTGGGTCCAATCGAGCAGGGCGCGGGCCGCCCTGCACTGAGCCGGTGTGATGGCCATGCGGGTGACCATACGTATTTGCTGCGAAAGGCGCAATATTGACCTTTTGGGTTGATATTGGTCGCGCGCGCCCTCATGTAGATACCAGGCGGGGGACCGCGCGGGAGAGCGATGTCGGGGCATCGCACCCGGCCCCTTTGGTTGTGCCGGGGCCCGGGCCATTCAGGGGCAGGGTGGTTGGCGCCGAGGCGAACTCTGGCGATCTGGTTGGGAGGACACGGCGATGACGATTACGGACCACCTCTCCGCAGCTGACATCATCTTGGACCTCGGCGCCATGACGAAGGGAGCCGTCTTCGAGCGCCTGGCCGCCGAGGCGGCACATCGGCTGGGACGTCCGGAGGCGGAGGTCCTGGACGCCCTTCAGGAGCGGGAGCGGTTGGGCTCGACGGCGCTTGGCCGCGGCGTCGCCCTGCCGCATGCGCGGCTCGAAGGGGATCTCCGTCCCGTCGTCCTGTTCGCCCGGCTCAACCGTCCCGTCGAGTTTGACGCGCGGGATGAGGAGCCGGTGGATCTCGTCATTCTCGTCGTCTGGCCCGACGCCTCGCCCGAGGGATTCCTGCCGATTCTGTCGGAGACCTGCCGCGCGCTGCGAGAGCGGCAGACGCTGCGCCGGCTCCGCGCGGCGGCCGCACCCGAAGAGGTGCTGGCTTTGCTGGCCGGCCCTGCCGTCCGATCCGCAAGCTGACGCGCCGCGATGCCCGACACCCTCCTCCTGCTGGCCCTCGTTGCCCTGCCCTTCGGCGGCGCGCTCGTCGCCGGACTATTGCCGACCCACGCCCGGAATGCGGCGGCGGCGCTGGCGGGCGGCATCGCGCTGGTCGGCCTGATGCTGGTCTGGGCGGCCTACCCCACCGTCTCGGGCGGCGGCGTGCTCCGGGCCGAGTTCGCCTGGATGCCCACGCTCGGCCTGAGCTTCTCGCTGCGCATGGACGGCTTTGCCTGGCTCTTCGCCGGGCTGGTGACAGGGATCGGTGCGCTGGTCGTGCTCTACGCCCTCTACTACATGGCCGAGGAAGACCCGGTCCCGCGCTTCTTCGCCTTCCTGCTCGCCTTCATGGGCTCGATGACGGGGGTGGTGATCTCGGGCAACCTCGTTCAGCTCGCCTTCTTCTGGGAACTGACGAGCCTCTTCTCCTTCCTTCTGATCGGCTATTGGCAACACACTGCGGCCGCGCGCGACGGCGCGCGTATGGCGCTGACCATCACCGCGGCCGGCGGGCTTGCGCTGTTCGCGGGCGTGCTGGTGCTCGGCCACATCGTGGGCAGCTACGATCTTGACGCGGTGCTGGCCGCCGGGGACCGCATCCGCGAACACGCGCTCTACCCGGTCGCGCTGGGACTGATCCTGCTCGGCGCGCTGACCAAAAGCGCGCAGTTCCCCTTCCACTTCTGGCTGCCGCACGCCATGGCGGCGCCGACGCCGGTCTCGGCCTATCTCCATTCGGCGACGCTGGTGAAGGCGGGCGTGTTCCTGCTGGCGCGCCTGTGGCCCGTCCTGTCGGGCACCGATGCCTGGTTCATGATCGTGGGATCGGCCGGGCTGATCACGCTGCTGGTCGGCGCCTACGTCGCGATCTTCCAGAATGATCTGAAGGGTCTGCTGGCCTATTCGACGATCAGCCATCTCGGCCTGATCACGCTGCTGCTCGGCCTGAACAGTGAACTCGCGCTGGTCGCCGCGGTGTTCCACATCCTGAACCACGCGGCCTTCAAGTGCTCGCTCTTCATGGCGGCCGGCATCATCGACCACGAGACGGGCACGCGTGACATCAGGCGGCTGTCAGGGCTCAACCGGTCCATGCCCTTCACCGCGCGCCTCGCGCTGGTGGCTGCGGCGGCGATGGCGGGCGTGCCGCTGCTGAACGGGTTCCTGTCGAAGGAGATGTTCTTCGCCGAGGCGCTGTCGGCCGACACGCCCTACGGCCTGCTGAACGTCCTGCCCTTTGCGGCGATGCTCTTCAGCGCCTTCAGCGTCGCCTATTCGCTGCGCTTCATCCACGGCGCCTTCTTCGGGCCGGAGCCGACGGACCTGCCCCGCGCGCCGCATGAGCCAGCGAACTGGATGCGGCTGCCGGTCGAGATCCTCGTGCTGATCTGCATCGGCGTCGGCGTCCTGCCGGCCGCCACGATCGGGCCGTTCCTCGACCTCGCGGTGCGCTCGATCCTGGGTGACGACGTGCCCTATTACAGCCTCGCGGTGTGGCACGGCTTCAACCTGCCACTGGTGATGAGCATGATCGCGCTGGCCGGCGGCCTCCTGCTCTATCTCCTGCTGCAGCGCCGCCTGCGCAGCGACATCGAGGGCGAGCCGCTGCTCCGCCGCATCGAGGGCCAGCGGATCTTCGAGCGGACGATGGTCTTCCTCTCCTGGCGGCTGGCGCGCCGCGCCGAGGGCCTGGCGGGCACGCGCCGGCTGCAGCCGCAGCTGCGGCTCATCGTCCTCCTCGCCGTCCTGGCGGGCGGCGCGGCGGTGTGGCTGCGCGGCTTCGGGCCGGGCAACCTGTCGGCCTCCCCGGTGGACCCGGTGCTCGCGCTGATCTGGCTGGTGGGCGGCGCCTGCGCCGTCGGCGCCGCCTGGATGGCGAAATTCCACCGCCTCGTTGCGCTGATGCTGCTGGGCGGCACCGGGCTCGCGGTGGTGGTCACCTTCGTCTGGTTCTCCGCCCCGGATCTCGCGCTGACGCAGCTGACGGTTGAGGTCGTCACCACCGTCCTTCTGCTGCTCGGGCTGCGCTGGCTGCCGAAGCGTGTCGAACTCCCTGGCGACCGCGGGCCGGAGGTGCTGACCCGCACCCGGCGGCTGCGCGACCTCGCCCTCGCCGTGGCGGCTGGCGGCGGGCTCGCGGCGCTGTCCTACGCGGTGATGACGCGGGTGCCGCCGGAGCTGCTGGCGCAGCACTTCCTGCAGCGCGGCTACACCGAGGGTGGCGGCACCAACGTGGTGAACGTCATCCTCGTGGATTTCCGTGGCTTCGATACGCTCGGCGAGATCTTCGTCGTCGCCGCCGTCGCGCTGACCGCCTATGCGCTGCTGCGCCGCTTCCGCCCTGCGCCGGACAGCGTCGCGCTGCCCGAGCAGCAGGTGCAGGCCGATGGCGCCGTGGCGGGTGCGGCGGTGACGGGCCGCGGCCAGCCGCGCGCGGGCGGGGACTGGCTGCTGGTGCCCTTCACCCTGACGCGCCTCGTCTTCCCGGCCATGCTGATCGTCGCGCTCTTCCTGCTGCTGCGCGGCCATGACCTGCCGGGCGGCGGCTTCTCGGCCGGCATGGTGGTCGCGATCGCCATCATCCTGCAGTACATCATCGCCGGAACCGACTGGACCGAGGATCGGCTGCGCCTGCGCCCGCAGCTCTGGATCGGCGGGGGGCTGCTGGTCGCATCCGGCACCGCGCTCGCGGCACTCGCCTTCGGCCGCCCGTTCCTGACGACCTATTTCGCCTATGCGGAACTGCCGGTCATCGGCAAGGTCCCGACGGCGAGCGCGCTGGTCTTCGACATCGGCATCTTCGCGCTCGTCGTGGGGGCGACGCTGCTGATGCTCGTGGCGCTCGCGCACCAGTCCGTGCGCGCGCACCGCGCCACGCCTCGCAGGCCGGCAGCGCCCGCACAACCTGCCGCAGCGGGAGAGGGCTGATGGAACTCGTCGTCTCCCTCGCGATCGGGGTGCTGGCCGGATCGGGCGTCTGGCTGCTGCTGCGGCCGCGCACCTTCCAGGTGATCATCGGCCTGTCGCTGCTGGCCTATGCGGTGAACCTGTTCATCTTCTCGACCGGCGGCCTGCGCACCGGCGCAGCCGCGATCCTGGAGAAGGGGCAGGAGGGCAGCCTCGCGCAGTTCACCGACCCGCTGCCCCAGGCGCTCGTGCTGACCGCCATCGTGATCGGCTTCGCCACCACGGCGTTGCTGCTCGTCGTGCTGCTCGCCGCGCGGGGCCTGACCGGCACCGACCATGTGGACGGGCGGGAGCGCGACCGATGATCGCCTGGACCGACCACCTGGTGGCGGCGCCGATCCTCGTGCCGATGTTCGCCGGCGCGCTGATGATCCTGGCTGGCGACCGCCGGCGCGGGGCAGTCGTGGCGCTCGGGCTCGCATCGACGGTGACGCTCCTGGGCCTTGCCGTCCTGCTGCTCGGCATGGCCGACACGCCCGAGGTCCGGGTCTACCGCAAGGGCGACTGGCCGGCGGCCTTCGGCATCGTGCTGGTGCATGACCGGCTCTCGGCCCTGATGCTCGCGCTCGTCGCCGTGCTGGGGCTCGCTGCCTTCATCTTCTCGCTGGCGCGCTGGGACCGCGCCGGGACGCATTTCCATCCGCTCTTCCAGTTCCAGCTGATGGGGCTGAACGGCGCCTTCCTGACCGGCGACCTGTTCAACCTCTTCGTCTTCTTCGAGGTGATGCTGGCCGCCTCCTACGGCCTCGCCCTGCACGGCTCGGGCACGGCGCGCGTTCGGGCGGGGCTGCACTATCTCGTCGTCAACCTGGTCGCATCGCTGCTGTTCCTGGTCGGCGTCAGCGTCGTCTACGGCATCTCCGGCACGCTCAGCATGGCCGATCTGGCAGCGCGGATGCGCGACGTGGCGGACGCGGACCGCGCGCTGCTCGAGGCGGGCCTCGCGGTGATGGGCGTCGCCTTCCTGATCAAGGCGGCGATCTGGCCGCTCGGCTTCTGGCTGCCCGGCACCTATGCGGCCGCAGCCGCGCCGGCGGCCGCGATCCTCTCGATCCTCAGCAAGGTCGGCGTCTATGCGGTGCTGCGGGTCTGGCTGCTGCTGTTCGGCGAGGAGGGCGGCGCCTCGGCCGGCTTCGGGGCCACGGTGCTGCTGGCCGGCGGGCTGCTCACGATCGCCTTCGGCTCGGTCGCGGTGCTGGCGGCGCAGAACTTGCCGCGCATGGCGGGAGCCAGCGTACTCGTCTCCTCCGGGACGCTGCTGGCCGCCGTGGGCACGGGCCAGGCGGCGGTGACGGGCGGCGCGCTGCTCTACCTCGCCACCTCCGTCCTCGCGCTCGGCTCCCTCTTCCTGCTGATCGAGCTCGTGGAGCGCGGACGGGAGGTCGGCGCGGACGTGCTGGCGGTGACGCGCGAGGCCTTCGGCAGCGGCGAGGACAAGGAGGACATGCGGGAACCTGAGGCCGTGGGGGTCGCGATCCCGGCCATGGTCGCGATGCTCGGCCTCGGCTTCATGGCCTGCACGCTGCTGCTGGCGGGCTTGCCGCCACTCTCGGGCTTCCTCGCCAAGTTCGCGATCATGGCGCCGCTGCTCGGACCGGCCGGCGCGCCGGTGTCCGGCGCGAGCTGGGCCTTCATCGCCGCGCTGGTGCTCTCGGGGCTGGCGACGGTGGTGGCGATGGTGCGCACGGGGATCGACATCTTCTGGGCCTCGCCCATCGCCGTGCCGCGGGTGAGCCTGCTGGAGGTCGCGCCCGTCGGGCTGCTGCTCGCGCTCTGCGCCGTGCTCACCGTCGCGGCCGGGCCCGTGATGGACTACACCCTCGCAGCCGCCTCGGCGCTGCACGCGCCCGGACCCTATCTGGAGGGCGTGCTTGGTGGTGCCGCCGCTCAGCCGGAGCCACGTCCATGACCCGCCTGCTGCCCCATCCGCTGCTGGCACTGGCCTTCTTCGCGTTGTGGCTGCTGCTGCTCGAAAGCGTCTCGCCGGGCGCCATCCTGCTCGGCGGCGTCCTGGCCGTGGCGGCCGTTCATGTCCTCGCGGCGCTCGGCATGCCCAAGGGCCGCGTCGGGCGGCTTCGCGCGGTGCCGGGCCTGCTGTTCGATGTGCTGGTGGAGATCGTACGGTCGAACAACGCCGTCGCGCGGATCATCCTCCAACCGGCCGCGCCGAGCGGCCGCCGCGCCGGCTTCGTCCACATCCCCCTGGACATGCGCAGCCCCTATGGGTTGTCCGCCCTGGCCTGCATCCTGACCGCGACCCCCGGCACGGTCTGGGTGGACTACGATGCGCAGGACGGGACGATGCTGTTGCATGTGCTGGACATGGTGGACGAAGAAAGCTGGGTCCGCACGATCAAGGACAAATGGGAGCGACGGCTCATGGAGATCTTCGAATGAGCGCCGCGCTGCTCGCCTGGTCGGTCCTGGCCGCCCAGATCCTGCTCGCCGCGGCAATGGGCTGCGCGGCGCTGCGCATGCTCATCGGCCCGCGCGCGCGGGACCGCGTGCTCGCGCTCGACACGCTCTATGTGAACGCTGCGATGCTCCTTCTGGTGTTCGGCATCCGGACCGGCAGCACCCATTATTTCGAGGCCGCGCTGCTCATCACCCTGCTCGGCTTCGTCGCGACGGCCGCGCTGTCCAAATTCCTCATGCGGGGCGAGGTCATCGAATGAGCCAGGCGGCGGACCTTCCCTTCTGGGCGGCGATCCCCGTCGCGCTGCTGCTGCTGCTCGGCGCGGGTCTGGGGCTTGTGGGCTCCATCGGGCTGCTTCGGCTGCGCGGGTTCTACGAGCGCGTCCACGCCCCCACGCTCGCCACGACGCTCGGGATCGGCAGCATCCTGCTGGCCTCCATGCTGTTCTTCTCCGTCCTGCAGACACGGCCGGTGCTGCACGAGGTGCTGATCACCGTGTTCATGGTGGTCACCACGCCGGTCACGCTCATGCTGCTCGCCCGCGCGGCGCTCCATCGCGACCGCGCCGCAGGCGATCCGAAGGTACCGCCGCCGCTCACGGCGACGCAGGACCGCACGGGCAGCGATCGGTAGGCCAGACCTCGGCCGGCGGCGGAACCTCCATTCATCTCGCCAGCGCCCTCTTCGCCGACCCGGCCGGGATCACGCTCGAGCGCGTGCCCTGACGCCGATCGGCCCCGGCGGTGACCGACCGGGTGGCCGGGCTGGTGGACATGATGTTCGATAGCGTGACCTCCGCCGCGCCGCACATCGCCTTCGGGCGTCCGGTGCCCTTGTCCGTCACGACGTCCCGGCTTCGTGGTGGACCCGCGGGTCGTGATGCTGGCACCGCGCGCCTTGCCGGAGCCGGCGCACGGGAATCCGTCCCGAATGAAGGGGCTGCAAGCCAAGGCCGGCCTGGAGCGAGGTGCGGTGACGGCCCGCGCCGGGGCTCCCGGCTGACGCGTCGGCGCGGCTGCGCGAGGGAGAGGTGGGGCCGGCATGCATGCCGTGCTTCCGTCCTCCTTCCCCCGCTTGCCCCGGCGCGCCGCTGCCGCGACACTCGGCGTCAAGAAACGGAGGAATCCCCATGACCGGCATTGCCCGCCGCGCGCTGCTCGCCACGCCTGCCCTCGCTCTTCTGCCGCGCGATGGTCTGGCCCAGGGCTGGCCCAGCCGCAGCATCACCATCATCGTGCCCAATCCGCCCGGCGGCGGTTCGGATTTCGCCGCTCGCCTTTTCGTGGAAGGGCTGTCACAGGCGCTTGGCGTTCCCGTGGTGATCGACAACAGGCCGGGGGCGAATGGCAATATCGGTATCCAGGCCGCCGTGCGCGCCGCCCCTGATGGCCATACGCTGCTGCTGCAGTATTCGGGCTACCATGCCGGCAATCCGGCCATGATGCGCAACATCACCTGGGACCCGGTGCGCGACCTCGCACCGGTCGCGATGGCGACCATGGCGCCGCATGTGATCCTGGCCGCGCCCAACCTGCCGGCCAATACGCTGGCCGAGTTCATCGCCTATGCCCGCGCCAATCCGGGGCGCGTGAACTACGCATCCTCGGGCAATGGCTCGATCCAGCACATCGCGGGCGAGGTGCTCTCGCGCGCGATCGGCGCCCCCATGGTGCATGTGCCCTATCGCGGCGCGGCACCCGCGCTGCAGGATGTCGCGGGTGGCCGGGTGGAGATCTTCATCACCACACCCTCGTCGGCCATCGCGCTGGTGCAGGCCGGGCGGGTCAAGGCGCTCGCCATGGCGAGCGCCACCCGCAGCGCGGGGCTGCCCGATGTGCCGACGACGGCCGAGGCCGGGCTGCCGGGCTTCACCATGGATGCCTGGTTCGCCTTCTTCGCCCCGGCCGGCGTGCCGGAGCCGGTGCTGGGCCGGCTGAATGCGGAGTTCCGCCGCCTGGCCCTGGACCCCGGCATCCGCCGCCGCGCGGAGGAGGGCGGCGCCGCGACAGCGGCAATGACCATCCCCGAACTCGATGCGCTCGCGCGGCGTGAGATCGAGACGCTGGGCGCCGTCATCCGGGGTGCCAATATCGTGCTGGACTGAGCGCGCGGTCAGCGCGCCACGGCGCGGACCATGGCCGGGCCATGTCGCCCTTCCCAGCGGGCCGTCCATCTCCGGGTTGGAGGATTGGCCGCGCGCACGGTCCCTCCTACGCAGGGCGGAGTTCAGCCGCACCGGGACCTCGCGCCAGGATGCGCCGGTCGCGGCCGAGGACGATGACAAGGCGGCATGATTGACAGTCCTGGCGCGCGCCCGCCACGCTGTGGAGCAAGAACAAGGCCCCCTGTCGGGCCACGGAGGGAGGGAGGTTCCATGGCGCATTCCCGCGTCATCTGGGGGCGGCGCAGCCTGGCTGCCGCGGCCCTGCTGGCCACGTCCCTGCGGGCGGCGGCCCAGGCGCCGGCTTTTGCGTCACGGCCGATCACCCTCGTCGTGCCCTTCGCGCCGGGTGGCTTGGCCGACACGCTGGCGCGGCTGGTGGCGGAGCGGCTGCGCCTGAGCCTGGGTGTTGCGACCGTCGTCGAGAACCGCCCCGGCGCAGGCGGGATTGCCGGGGCACGCGCCGTCGCCGCGGCGGCGCCGGATGGGCACACGCTGCTGCTCGCCAACACCAGCCTCGCCATCAATCCGAGCCTTTATCGCAGCCTGCCCTATGAGACGGAGACGGCCTTCGCGCCCATCATCCGCGCCATCGCCGTGCCGAATGTGCTCGTCGTGCGGGCGGATGTGCCGGCGCGCAACCTGGCCGAGCTGATCGCGCTCGCGCGTGAGGCGCCGGGCCGGCTGAACTATGCCTCCGCGGGCTCGGGCACCTTCCCGCATCTCGCCATGGCGCTGTTCATGCAGCGCGCTGGCATCGAGATGACGCATGTGCCCTTCAATGGCGCGGCGCCGGCCATGGCGGCGATTCTCGGCCGGCAGGTGGAGGTTCTCTCCGCCGATCCGCCCGGTGCCATGCCGCAGGTGGCTGCGGGCACGCTGCGCGCGCTCTGCGTCACCTCGGCCATGCGGCTCGCGGCGATGCCCGATGTGCCGACCGCGGCGGAGGCGGGCTTGCCGGGCTTCGAGGCGGTGGGCTGGCAGGGCTTCGTGGCCCCCGGCGGCACGCCGGAAGCGGTGATCCGGACCCTGAATGGCGCCATCGCCGCCGCGCTCGCCGCACCGGAACTGCGGGAGCGCCTGGCCGCGCAGGGCGTCACCTTCGTCCCCGGCAGCCCGTCCGACTTCGCCGATTTCCTGCGGCAGGACATGGCGCGCTGGCGCGGCGCGGTCGCGGCCTCCGGCGCGCGGGTGGAGTGATGCAGCAGCGCCAGCTCGGCCGCTCCGGCCTGCGCGTCTCCGCCGTGGGCCTCGGCTGCAACAATTTCGGCGGGCGGTCGGATTTCGAGGCCACGCAGGCCGTGGTGCATGCGGCGCTGGACCACGGCATCACGCTGTTCGACACGGCCAATGTCTATCCGCGTGGCGCGGCCGGGCGCTCCGAGGAGTTTCTCGGCCAGATCCTGGGCGCGCGCCGCAAGGAGGTCGTGCTGGCCACCAAGGTCGGCATTCCGATGCCGGGCGGGCGGCTCGGTGGCGTCTCGCGCGCCAGCATCATGACCTCGATCGAGGAAAGCCTGAAGCGGCTGAACACCGATTGGATCGATCTCTACCAGGTGCATAAGTTCGATCCGCTGACGCCGATCGAGGAGACGCTGCGTGCGCTGGACGACCTGATCCGCCAGGGGAAGCTGCGCTATATCGGCTGCTCGCGCTTCGCCGCCTGGCAGGTGGTGGATGCGCTCTGGACCTCGCGCTCGGCCGGGCTCAACGCCTTCATCTCCTGCCAGGACGAATACAGCCTCCTGGCGCGCGAGCCCGATCTAGGCCTGCTGGACGCCATGGCGGCGCATGGCCTGGGCCTGCTGCCCTATTTCCCGCTGGCGAGCGGGCTACTCACCGGCAAGTATCGCCGCGAGGCGCCGATGCCGCCTGGCGCGCGGCTCGCCATCACGCCTGTGCTCTCCGGGCATTTCGTCACCGACCACAACTGGTCCGTGCTGGAGGCGCTGGAGGGTTTCTGCGCCGCGCGCGGCCGCACGATGCTGGAACTGGCCTTCTCCTGGCTGCTGGCGCGGCCGACAGTGGCGAGCGTCATCGCTGGCGCCACGAAGCCCGAGCAGATCACGCAGAACATCGCCGCCACCGGCTGGGCGTTGAGCCAGGAGGAGCTGGCGGAGATCGACCGCATCACCGCCCCGCCGCGCATCGTGCCGGCGCCATGACCAACGCATCTCCAAGGCAGGACAGGCCCATGCAGTTCGGCATCTTCGACCAGAATGACCGCGGCCACCTGCCGCTGGCCGACCAGTACGAGCATCGGCTGCGCCTCGCCGCGCTATATGACGAGTTGGGCTTTGACCGCTACCACATGAGCGAGCACCACGCGACGCCGCTCAGCACCGCGCCTTCGCCCAGCGTCTTCATCGCCGCCCTCACGCAGCGCACGCGCAACCTGCGCCTCTGCCCACTGGTCTATCTGCTGCCGACCTATCATCCGCTGCGCTTGGCGGAGGAGATGTGCATGCTGGACCATCTCAGCCGTGGGCGCTTCGAATTCGGCATCGGCCGCGGCGCCTCGCCGCATGAACTCGCGGCGCTGGGCGTGGATGTGGCGCATGCGCGCGAGATGTACACCGAGGCGCTGGAGGTGATCCGCGGCTTCTTCGCGGCGGGGGATTCCTTCACGCATCAGGGCCGCTTCTGGCAGATCGACGACGTGCCGAAGGAGATCGCGCCGCTGCAGCAGCCGCATCCGGCCATCTGGTATGCGCTCGCCTCGCCCGACTCCACCGTCTGGCCCGCGCAGAACGGCGTGAACGTGCTCTGCGGCGGGCCGGTCGCGCGGGTGCGCGCGGTGGCGGACCGCTACCGGGCCGAGTGGCACGCCGCGCATCCGCAGGGCGGGAAGGAACCGCTGATCGGCGTGAACCGCTACATCCTGGTGGCGGACACGGATGCCGAGGCGCTGGAGTTGGGCCGTACCGCCTGGCCCACCTTCTACCGCCACTTCATGAAGCTCTGGCACAAGCATGGCACGCAGCCGGTGAATGCGAAGCTGCCGCCCGATTTCGACACGCTGGTGGAGGCGGGCCAGGCCATCGCCGGTTCGCCCGCCACGGTGCGCGATGCGCTGGGGCGCCAGGTGCGGGAAGGCGGGCTGAACTACCTGATTGGCAATTTCACCTTCGGCGGCCTCGCACCCGCGGATGTGGAGGCCTCGGTGCGGCTCTATGCGGCCGAGGTGATGCCGGCGCTGCGCGAGATCCACGCGGTGGCGGCCTGATGGCGCGGAAGGAAGAATCCATGATGATGCGACGTTCCTGGCTGACCCTCCTCGCCCTGCTGATGCTGGCGGCACCGGCAACGGCGCAGCAGGCGCTGCAGCCCGGTGGCGGCACGGTGCGCCTGGTGCTGGCCGGCGCCCCCGGCAGCGCGGCGGATGCCGTGGCGCGCGTGCTGGCCGAGCCGCTCTCGGAAATCCTGGGCCAGCCGGTTGTGGTGGAGAATGTGCCGGGTGGCGGCGGCGTGCTGGGGGCCACGCGCGTCATGCAATCGCGGCGGGATGGCATGACCATCCTTTCCGCCGTCTCCGGTTCGCTGATCGGGCCGATGCTGGACAGCAACCTGCCCTACATCATCGGGCGGGACCTGCTGCCCGTCTCGCAGATCACGGCGGCGATGGGCGTCTTCGTGGTGCGCGCCGGCCTGCCGGTCACGACGCTGCAGGAATTCGCCACCCGGGCGCGGAACACGCGCGAGCCTCTGGCCTTTGGCAATTATGGCTATGGCTCTGCGAGCCATCTGCAGGGGATGCTGCTGGCCCGGCAGCTGGGGCTGGATGTCGAGCCGGTACCCTTCAGCGGCACGGCGCAGTTCATCTCGGAGCTGATAGCGGGGCGGCTCTGCTGCGGCTTCATCGATGCCGGTTCGGCGCGCGATTTCATCCGCAACGGACAGCTCCGCCCGCTCGGCGTCACGGGCCCCCAGCGCGCGCGTGACCTGCCCGGTGTGCCGACGCTGACCGAGCTCGGAATGACGGGCTTCGACCCGCAGATCTGGCAGGGCATGTTCCTGCCGGCCGGCACGCCCCCCGCGATCGTGGCCGCGGTGGGCCGTGCGATGGGCGAGGCGGTGCGCCGGCCCGGCCCCACCAACCTGATCCGCGGCGTGGGTTATGAGGCCATCGGCAGCAGTCCTGAGGAGTTCGCGGCGATGATCGCGCATGACGCGCCCATCTGGCGCCGCATCATCGAGGAGACGGGGGTGCGCATCCGCTGAGCGCGGCGCCGCTCAGCGCCGCCGTCCGCGCACCAGCAGCACGAAGAGGATGGCGAGGCCGGAGACCGCCATGTACATCCCGAAGGCGTTGAGGTGTCCGATCATGGCCGCCTGGCGGTCCACCTCGCGCGAGAGGCGGGCAAGCCCTTGCGCTGTCTCCATCTCCCAACCGCCCATGCTGCCTGGCCAGAGCAGGGCGCGGTTGTAGGGCGAGAGCATCTCCATCATGCGGCTGTAGTTGATGGCGCCCGAGCGGACGATCTCGGTCACGCTGAGCGAGATGAAGAGGCTGGAGCCGATGTTGCGCAACAGGTGGAAGACCGACATCCCCTCCGGCGTGTCGCGGGTGTCGAGGTCGCCGAAGGTCATCACCGTCAGCGGCACCCAGATGATGCCGACGGCCACACCCTGCAGCACCGAATTGGCCAGCAGCAGGTTCACCCCCGCGTTGAGGTCGAGGCTCATCAGCCACAGCCCCGAGACCACCAGCAGCCCGAAGCCGATGCTCATGCCGATGCGCGGATCCCAGCGGCCGATCAGCAGCGTCAGGCCGAACCCCACAACGCCGCCCAGGCCGCGATAGCCCACGATCATGCCGATGATGCTGTCCGGATAGCCGGCATGCTGCTGCAGCAGCGTGGGCAGCAGCACGATCGGCGTGAAGTTCACCATACCGTAGATGAAGACGAGGATGAGCCCGAGCGCGTAGTTGCGGTGGCGCAGCAGGCGCAGGTTCAGGAAGGGCCGCTCCGTCGTCAGGCAGTGGACGACAAAGGCGTAGAAGGCGAGGACGGCGAGGCAGGTCTCCAGGATGATCTCGGTGGAGTCGAACCAGTCCAGCCGCTGCCCGCGTGAGAGGACGAGCTGCACGCAGGCGATTGCCGTGGCCAGCAGCAGGAAACCCAGCCAATCCATGGGCTGTCGGGGCTCGTCGCGATCGGGCGGGAGGGCGAAATGCAGGGCCACGGCGGCCACCGCCCCGGCCGGGACGATCATGTAGAAGGCCCAGCGCCAATTGTAGGTCTCGGCCAGGATGCCGCCGAAGACGGGGCCGATCACCGGGCCCAGCACCACCGTCATGCCGTAGATGGAACTGACAAGGCCCGCCTGGTGGCGCGGGAAGCTGTCCAGCACGATGGCGTTGGAGAGCGGCACGACCGGCGCGCCGATACCCCCCTGCACGATGCGCCAGAGCACGATGGCCTCCAGCGACTCCGCCTGGCCGCAGGCCCAGGTGGCGATGGTGAAGCCCGTTACGCAGACGATCATCACCCGCCGCCGGCCGAAGCGCGCAACGAGGAAGCCCGTGGTCGGCGTGACGATGGCGGTGGCCAGGATGTTGAAGGTGGTGGTCCAGGCGATCTCGTCCGGCGTGGCGGCGAAGCTGCCCTGCATCTGCGGCAGCAGGGAGGAGGCGACGAGCAGCGTCGTCGCATAAAGGGTGGAGCCCAGCACCACCGCCGCCAGGATGGCGATCCGGCGCGGGACGGAGAGCTCCTCGCTGCGCATCCGGGCAGGGCCTCCCTTTTTCGCTTGTAGCCGGGCGATGGTTGTCCGAACAATGATAGCCATGACAACAATCGGAAGGCGAGGCTTTTGATGCCGCCGGACCAGGCTGATCGCCGGCATATCGGCTACCTGATCACCGACGTGGCGCGGATGATGCGTGCGGCCTTTGACCGCCGCGCGCGCCAGATCGGCCTGACGCGCCCGCAATGGCAGGTGCTGAGCCGGCTGCACCGCTATCCCGGCATCACCCAGACCGAGCTCGCCGAGATGCTGGAGATGGAGCGCGCGACCGCGGGACGCATGCTGGACCGGCTGGAGCGGCGCGGCTGGCTGGTCCGCCGGCCCGACCCGGCCGACCGGCGCGTCAACCGCCTGCACCTGACGGCCGAGGCCGATGGCATCCAGGCCGAGATGGGCCGTATCGCCACCGAATTCCTCGACGAGATGATGGGCGGGCTGGCGGATGAGGAACGCGCCGTCCTCACCGCCATGATGGAGCGCGTGAAGCAGCAGCTCCAGGCCATGGGCCCGCGCGGCGCAAAGGAGGATGCGCCGTGAGCACGCCCCGCCTGCGTTCGGTGCTCCTGCTGCTGGTGCCGGCGCTGGCCGTGCTGGGCGGGCTGCTGATCTGGCAGCAGGGAGGGCGCTACATCACCAGCGAGAACGCCTATGTCCGCGCCGACATCGTCCAGATCGCGCCCGAGGTGACGGGGCGCGTCGTCGAGGTGCTGGTGCGGGACCATGCGCGGGTGGAGGCCGGCACGGTGCTGCTGCGGATCGACCCCGAGCCCTTCCGCCTCGCTGTCGAGAAGGCCGAGGCGGAGCTGGATGCCGCGCGCACCCTGGTCGAAGTCGCGCGTGCCACCTACCGGGAGACGCAGAGCGAACTCGGCGAATTGCAGGCGCGCGCCGATCATTTGCAACGCCAGGCGCGCCGACAGCAGGAACTGGCGGCGCGCGGCGTCTCGCCGGCCACACGGCTGGAGGAGACGCAGAACGACGCGGATGTGGCGCGCGAGCGGATCAATGTGGTGCGCCAGCGCCTGGTGCGGCTGCTCACGACGCTGAAGGGCGACGCGGACCTGCCGGTGGATGATCACCCCAATGTGCGCGAGCGCCTGGTGGAGCGGGACCGCGCGGCGCTGGATCTCGCGCGGACCCAGATCAAGGCGCCGGTCGGCGGCACGGTGGTGAACATGCGGGTGCAGCGCGGCGAGCAGCTGCGCGCGGCCGTACCTCTCTTCGCCCTGGTTTCGGACCGCCGGCCCTGGGTGGATGCCAATCTGAAGGAGACCACGCTGGCGCATGTCGGCATAGGGCAGCGCGTACAGGTGGTGCTGGACCTCTATCCGGGCCTGGTCTGGGAGGGGGAGGTGGAGAGCATCAGTCCCGCAACCGGTGCGGAATTCGCCATCCTGCCGCCGCAGAATGCGTCGGGGAATTGGGTGAAGGTGGTGCAACGCCTGCCGGTGCGCATCCGCCTGCTGCCGCGCCCGGACGAGCCGCCGCTTCGGGCGGGCATCACGGCGACCGTCTCGATCGACACCGGGCGGCAGCGCGAGTTCGCGGATATCGCGAGCTATCTGCGGGGCCTGATCCCAGGCAGCGCGGCGCAGGGGATGAGGTAGGCTGCCTCACGGCGGCGGTATGCGCCAGAGGGCCGCGCGCCAATGCCAGGCGATGGCCAGCGTCGCCAGAAGGCCAAAGGCGGCGAAGATCATGGCGGTTGCCGCGAAACCGATCTCTGCGACGCCCACCCCCGTCAGCAACAGCCCCACCGGCAGCCCATAGATGGCGAGCATGCGCAGGCCCATGATCCGTCCACGAAATGCCGCCGCGGTGATGCGCAGCAGCAATACCGACATCGGCACCATGCACAGGCTCTGCAGGAAACCCGTGACCATGAGCAGCGCCATGCCGATGGCGACATTGTCCACCTGCGCGAAGACCATCAGGAAGAGGAACCACAAGGCAGCCGAGGCTGTCATCATCCGGGCCGGCTGCGGCCCGACGCCGCGCAGGCTGACGAGCAGCGAGCCCAGAACAGCCCCACCCGAAAAGCAGGCGAAGAGCGTGCCGAGGCCGGTCTGGTCGATCCGGTAGACCTCGCGCGCGACATGCGGCAGCAGGCCGCCGGTGAGAGGATATGCCGCGAAATTCGCGAGGCAGGCGAGGAAGAGTGCCGCCATGAGCGCGGGCGTGCGGCGGGCATAGGCGATGCCGGCGCCCAGCTCCTGCCAGATGGCGATGACGGAGGCCGGAGCGAGGCTTGCCGCCTCCCGTGCGGGCTCGCGGATGCCGAAGGTGAGCGCGAGGCTGATGAGGTAGAGCAGCGCCACCACCACATAGGCTTGGCCCATCCCGAGCGCGGCCACGATGCCCGCGCCGGTCAGCGCGCCGACGACGCGCGCGGCGTCCATGCTCACGCGCTCGATGCCGATGGCCTTGGCGAGCAGAGGGGCGGGCATGGTGGCTGCGATCAGCGCGTTGCGCACGCCGATGTCCGACGGCCGCACCAGCCCCATGCCGAACGCGATGATGAAGACCGCCACGACGCTGAGCTGGCCCGTCAGCGCGAGCGCCGCCAGGCATGATGCCTGCGCCACATAGGCCGCCCGCATGCAGGAGAGCACGCGCCGCTGACCGAGCCTGTCGCCCGCCACGCCATAAAGCGGCGAGATCAGCGTCCCCACGAATTGCAGCGCGCCGAAGGCGGTGAGCCAGATGACCGACCCCGTCTCGACCAGGACGAACCAGGCCAGCAGCAGCGTCTCCATCTCGAAGGCCCATGAGACGGCGAGGTCCGAGGGCCATTGGAAGCGGAAGCTGCGCTGGCTGAAGGGCGATGTGCCGCCTCGAGATGCCGCCGGCGCTGTGGGGTCGGGTGCAGGCGCGTTCATGAGCGCGCACGGCGATGCGGCATCGGTCTCCTCCGTGGCGCCGACTGGCCGGGTGTTCCCCCTGGCGTGGCGCCTTGCCGCGACCATGGGGCGGATTCAGCCCCGCGTCACGCCGGCCGCTCAGGCGGGATCGTAGCTGTGGCTCTCATAGAGGATGCAGCCGCCCTCGCTGCGGAACGGGCCATGCCACGCGCCCGGCGGCCGCGAGGCGTAGGTCATCGGCAGGAACTTCTCGCCGCCCTTGCCTTCAGCGTCATTGCCGACAAAGAGGTCGCCGGTCACCAGGAACACCTCCTCCCAGTAGTCGTGCACGAAGGGGGCGGTCGTGAAGGCGCCGGGCGCGAAGCGCAGCAGGCGGGTGCGGCAGCCACGCTTGCCGACCTCATCGAGCGCGCCGGCCAGGATCTTCTGCTGGATGCCGGGCGGATAGCCGGGCGGCGTTTCCCAGCCGGCGGAGAGATCCAGCGCGTGGAATTCGAGATGGGCCTTGTTGATGGGCATGCCTGCCTCCCTGTTCTGACAAAATGCTGAAGAAACTCAGCTCTGCTGTCCACTCTCCCAATCGGTCGGGCCCAGGAGAAATGCGTTGCAATGGTTAATCTAGTTAACCTACGCTTCCCTCATGCCGAAGCGCCGCGCCACAATGCCGAGCCCCGCACCGCTGACCACCTCCCGGCCGGCGCTGCTGGAGGACGGGTCGGATGCCGCCTTCCGCCGGCTGGTGAATGGCCTGCTCGCGCTCTCCCAGCGCCACCAAGCGCTGCGCGACGGTCATGCCGCGCGCATCGGCCTCGCCGGCCCGGCTTATTCCATCCTGATTTCCGTGCTGCACCTGGGCACGCAGGGCCCGGTCTCGGTGAGCGACGTCGCTAGCCACATGAAGGTGAGCGCGGCCTTCATCACCGCCGAGACGAACAAGCTTGAAGCCGCCGGATTGCTGGAGAAGCGCCGCGACCCGCAGGATGGACGCCGCGTGCAACTCGCCGTCACGGCGGCCGGAACTGCCCGCCTCGCAGCCCTCGCGCCGACGCAACGGCTGGTGAACGACATCGAATTCGGCCCGCTCACGCGCGCAGAATTCCGCACGCTGCTGCGCCTCGTCGAGAGCCTGACGGGTGCGGCCGACCGCGCGCTTGAGTTGCAGCGTGTGCTTGCCGCCGAGGACCAGCGCGGTGCCGCATGAACCCCGAGGGAGTGTCCCAGCATGGCTGACGTGAAGACTGGCGCCCAGCACATCTCGAGCCTGCGCGATGGCCGCAGCGTCTATCTCGACGGCGCGCTCGTCGCCGATGTGACGACGCACCCTGCGTTTCGCGGCGCCGTGCAATCGGCCGGCATGCTCTACGACTACCAGGCGCGTCCCGAGAACATCGAGCGCATGACCTTCGACTGTGGCGGCGGGCGCCGCGTGAGCCGGGCCTGGCAGATGCCCCGCTCGCGCGAGGAGCTTGTGGCGCGGCGCCAGGCGCTCTCCTCCTGGTCGGCGCAATCCTGCGGCTTCATCGGCCGCAGCCCGGATCATGTGGCCTCGGCGCTGATCGGCCAGGTCATGGGCGTCGAGGTTTTCGAGAAGCACGGCCCCGCCCGCGCCCGCGCGCTGCGCGACTACGTGGCCGAGGCGACGCGCCAGGACTGGTTCCTGACCTATGTCATCATCAACCCGCAGGCCGACCGCTCCAAGGCCTGGGGCGAGCAGGCGGAGGCCGATCTTTCCGCGCGCATTGTGGATGAGGATGCGGGCGGCATCACCATCCGCGGCGGCAAGATGCTTGGCACCTCCTCCATCATGGCCAATGAGGTGCTGGTGGCGAATTTGCAGCCGCTGAAGCCGGGCGAGGAGGACCTTGCCTTCTCCTGCGCGCTGCCGATGAACACCAAGGGGCTCAAGGTTCTCTCGCGCAAATCCTACGAGGCGCATGCGGTGAGCGAATGGGACAACCCGCTCTCATCGCGCTACGATGAGAATGACGCCGTGGTGTGGTTCCAGGATGTTAAGGTGCCGTGGGAGCGTGTCTTTGTGCATCGCGACACCGACATGTGCCGCGCCCAGTTCCACGACACCTGGGGCCACACCATGCAGAACTATCAGGCGCAGATCCGCCTGACGGAGAAGCTGCGCTTCCTGACCGGCATCGCCCGCCGCGTGGCCGAGACCATCGGCACGGTGAACATGCCCCCGGTACGGGATGCGCTGGGCAAGCTGGCGGCCCAGGCCGCGGGCGTCGAGGCCATCCTGCATGGCATGGAGGCCTCGGGCTCCCAGCAGGGCGAATGGTTCGTGCCCAACAAGCACATGATGTACGCGGCCCAGGTGCTGACGCAGGAGCTTTATCCGCAGATCGTCTCCACCATCCGCGACCTCGCCGGGGGCGGCATGATCATGCTGCCCTCCTCGGCGGCGGATTACGGCAATCCCGAGATAGCGCGCATCATCCGCACCACGCAGCAATCACCGGTCGCCACGCCGGATGAGCGGGTGAAGTTCATGAAGCTGGCCTGGGATGCGGTGGGCAGCGAATTCGCGAGCCGCCACCTGCAATACGAGATGTTCTATGCCGGCGCGCAATTCGTCACGCGCGGGCACTCCTGGCGCACCTATGACTGGGAGCGTGCGCTTGGCATGGTGGACGGGCTGCTGGGCAGTTATGGCATGCCGGAAGGTGCCGCGCCGGGACGCGCGGCGTGATTGCACAGCAGCTCGTCAACGGGCTGATGCTGGGCGGCATTTACGTTCTGGTCGCCGTCTCCTTCACGCTCTTCTTCGGCTGCCTGAATTTCCTGAACTTCTCCGTCCCGGCGCTCTTCATGCTGGGGGGCTTTCTCACCTGGGCCGGCGTCGCCGCCGGCCTTGCCTGGCCCGTCGCGGTGCTGCTGGCGCTGACCGTGGCCGCATTGGCCTCACTGGTGGTGGAGCGGCTCACCTGGCGCTTGCAGCGCGGCGGGCCACCCTTGATCCCACTGGTCTCCTCGCTCGGCTTCCTCATCCTTTTCGAGAACCTCGTGCTGGTACGCTGGGGTTCCGATGCGCGGGCCATTCCCTCGCCCTTCGGGGACGCGAACTGGCGCGTGGGCGATATCGTGATCGGCCTGCCGCAGCTCTTCGGGCTCATCCTGTCCATCGGCCTCGTCATCGGCCTGCAGGCGCTGCTCAAGCGAACCAAGCTCGGCCGCGGCATTCGCAGCGTTGCGGAAAATGCCGAGACGGCCACCATGCTGGGCGTGGAGGTGGATCGCGTGGCGCCGCGCCTCTTCCTGCTCGCCGGGCTGTTTTGCGCGCTGGCCGGCGTGCTCTTCTCGCTCTCCTACCAGCTGGTCTCGCCCTATATGGGCGACCAGGTGGCGCTCAAGGGGCTTTCGGCGATGGTGCTGGGCGGGATGGGCAATATCTGGGGGGCGGTGATCGGCGGGCTCGTGATCGGACTGGTCGAGATCTTCGCCGTCGGCGCCCTCTCGGCCGATCATGTGAACGTGGTCGTCTTCGGCATCCTGCTGCTGAGCCTGATCATCAGGCCGACCGGCCTCTTCGGGGACCCCGCGCTTGGGCAGCAGAAGCTGTGAGCGGCTATACCGCCGCCATCCTCACGCTGCTCGCGATCAACATCATCGCGGCCTATGCGGCCTGGCTGCCGCTGGCGGCGGGGCAGGTGAACCTGGGCACGGCCGGCTTCATGGCGATCGGCGCCTATTCCTCGGCCGTGCTGAGCAATGAGCTCGAATGGTCGCTGCCCATGGCCATCGCGGCGGGGGCGGTCTGCGCGGGCGGGCTCGCCCTGGCCATCGGAGGGCCGGTGCTGAGAACGCGGGGGCTTTATCTCGCGCTGGCCACGCTCGCCTTCAACGAAGTGGTGCGGGGCATCCTGATCAACCTCGATGTGGTGGGCGGCGCGGCGGGTTATCCGGTAATCGGCCATCTGGGCCTCGCCCCCATCGCCGCCTGCGCGGCCGGCGTCTTCCTGCTGGCGCTCTGGCTGGGCGGGAGCCGGCTGGGCATGAACCTGCACGCCATCGAGCAGGATGAGACGGTGACGGCGCTGTTCGGCGTGCATGTGCCCTTTACGCAGCTCGCCGCCTTCACCATCGGCGGCGTGCTGGCGGGGCTGGCGGGCGGGCTCTATGGGCATCATTTCTCCTTCATCGAGGGGCAGCATTTCAGCGTTCTGCTCTCCGTCACCATTGTCCTCTCGGTGGTGCTGGGCGGCACGCAGACGGTCTGGGGGCCGGCGATCGGTGCCGCCTTCTTTACCTTGCTGCCGGAGATTTTTCGTGGGGCTGCCGCCTGGCGCTACGTCCTCTTCGCCGCGGCCGTCATCCTCGTGATGGCGGTCCGGCCGCAAGGCCTTGTCACGCGCGCCGACCTCATGCGGTTGCGCCGGGTGGTCCGGCTGGCATGATCGCGCCGCTGCTTGACATCCGCGGCCTGCGCAAGAGCTTCGGGGGCCTGGATGTCGTGCGGGGTCTCGACCTCCAGGTGGGGCGGGGCGAGCGCGTGGCGCTGATCGGCCCCAATGGCGCGGGCAAGACCACCGTCTTCAACCTGATCAACGGCTATTACGCGCCCGATGCCGGAGAGATCCGGCTGGGCGGCCTGGACCTCGTGCCCGTGGCTCCCCGCCGGCGCATCCGCCACGGGCTTGCACGCTCCTTTCAGAATATCCGGCTGATCGGGCATCTGACCGTGCTGGAGAATGTGCTGCTGGGCGCGCATGTGCATGCCGGTGGGCCGCTCGCGATGCTGCTGCCGCTCGGCCTGGGCCGGGGCAAGGCGTTGCGCGAGGAGGCGCGGGCGCGCCTCGCCGAGGCGGGGCTGGCTGGCCATGCGGGAAGCCTGGCCGCCGGCCTGGCCTATGGCCTGCGTAAGCGCGTCGAGGTGGTGCGCGCGCTGATGGCGCGGCCGCGCCTGCTGCTGCTCGACGAGCCCTGCGCGGGGCTGAACACGCAGGAGCGCGGCGCCCTGCTGGCGGAGCTCCATCGCGTGGCCGAGGGGGGTGTCACGCTCCTGGTGGTGGAGCATGACATGCATTTCGTCGGCGGACTTTGCCAGCGCGCCGCCGTGCTGAATTTCGGCGAGAAGATCGCGGAGGGCACGCCGGCCGAGATCGCGCGCGAACCCGCCGTGATCGAAGCCTATCTGGGCCATGCGCCGGAGCGCTACGCCCATGCTTGAGGCGACCGGCCTTTCCGCCGCCTATGGGCCGGTGAAGGCGCTCGCCGAGGTGTCGTTGAATGTCGGCGATGGCGATGTGATGGCCGTGCTGGGCGCCAATGGCGCGGGCAAGACGACGCTGCTGCGCACGCTGCTCGGCCTGCTGCCGGCGCAGGCGGGGCGCATCCGCTTCCGGGGCGAGGACATCACGCGCCTCAAGCCCGCCGAGCGTGTGCGCCGCGGCCTCGTCATGGTGCCTGAAGGGCGCCGCGTGCTCACCAGCCTGACGGTCGAGGAGAACCTCCTCATGGGCGCCTATCCGCGCCGCGATACGCCCGGTGCCGCGGAGCTGGACGCCATCTACGGCCGCTTTTCCAACCTGGCGCAGCGCCGGCACATGAAGGCCGCCGTGCTCTCGGGCGGCGAGCAGCAGATGCTCGCCATCGGGCGCGCGATGATGGCGCGTCCCATGCTCATCATGCTCGACGAGCCCTCGCTCGGCCTCTCGCCACGGCTGACGGCCGAGGTCTTCGCGCTGATCGCGAGCCTGAATGCCGAGGGCATCGCCATCCTGCTGGTCGAGCAGAATGCGATGCTGGCGCTGGAGGCGAGCCGCCACGCCCTTGTTCTCGAACTGGGCCGCACCGCCTTTGACGGCCCATCGCCCGAGTTGCTCCGCGATGACCGCGTGCGCCGCGCCTATCTGGGCGGAAGCGCGCCCGAGGAACCGTCCCACCACATCCCAACGGAAGGAGTTTCCCCATGATCCGCCGTCGCCCTCTGCTGTTGGCCGGGCTTGCCATGCCCGCCATCGCCTCCGCGCAAGCGGGCCCTCTGCCGCTGGGCTTCACGACGGCCAAGTCGGGCAACTGGGTCTCACTTACCCGGCGCAACGAGATCGCGGTGAACCTCGCGGTCGAGGAGGTGAACGCGGCGGGCGGTATCCATGGACGGCCGATCGCCATCCGCAGCTTCGACACCGCCTCGCGCCCCGAACAGGCGGCGATCGCGACGCGCCAATTCGCGGAAGATGACGGCGCGCTTGCGGTGATCGGCCCCTTCAGCAGCAGCGAATGCCGCGTGGCCTTCCCGGTGGGGGACCGACTGGGCATCGCGCAGATGGCCATCGCCAGCAGCGCCCCGGGCCTCGCCGCCCCGTTCCGCTTCGCCTTCCGCAACACCTCGGACGAGGCGTATCTCTTCGAGCGCCTCCTCTCGGTGGTGCGTGAGAAGGGGATCGAGACCCGCAACGCCGCCATCGCCTATACGACGGATGAGGTGATCGGCCGTTCCATGGGCACCTCGGTGTTTCCCAATCTGCTCCAGGCCGCGGGCATTCCGGTGACGGGTACCGTTTCCTTCCCGGTCGCGGCCTTCGACATGTCGGCCCAGGTCGCGCAGATGCGCGGGGCCGCGCCGGACCTTGTCTGCATGGGTGGCCCGCCGGAGCCCGCCATCGTGCTGGTCCGCGAGATGCGGCGCCAGGGCATGCGCGGCCGCATCGTGGGTGGCACCACCATCGTCGATGTGAACCTGCCCTCGCGTATGGGCGCGGATGGCAATGGCACGCTCGTCTCCTCGACGCATTTCTACAATTTCGACAGTCCGCGCGCGATCGCCTTCCGCGACGAATTCGTGAGGCGCGCCCAGGCGGCCGGCGAGACGGGTGACCTGCGGCCCGGCATGTATGACGCGGCCGCGCACAGCATCGTCCACTTCTACGCCGCCGCGATGCGCCAGGTGCGCGTGACGGGCGAACGCGCGCGCCTTGCCGCCGAGCGCGCCGCGATCCGCGACGCGCTGCGCGCCATGCGCAATGTGGAGACGATCGAGGGCACGCTGGCGCGCTTCACCGAGCAGGGCGACGCGCTGAAGACCACCTATGTGCTGGAGGTGCGTGACGGCAATTTCGTGCTGGTCGGCAGCCGCCCGCCGCCGGCCAATGCCTGAGGCGGCGGCCATGCGGCTCGAGCTCCGGCGCTCCTTCGTCATGGTGGACCAGATCGCGGTGCCGCCGGGCAGCGGAGACGCCGGCCCCCCGCTTCGGCGAGTGGCCGTGACCGGCGTGGTCGTGAACCCCTATTCCGCGCAGGGTTTCGTGCAGGACCTCTCGGCCAGCATCGCGGCGAGCGAGGCGGTCGGGCGGGAGCTTTCCGCCATGGCCGTCGCCGCCATGGGGCAGCACGCCATCGAGAGCTACGGCAAGGGCGCTGTGGTGGGCTTGGCGGGCGAGCAGGAGCACGCCAATGCCATGCTCACCACCATCTTCGCCGAGCCGCTGCGAGCGGCGGTGGGCGGGGGCCTGGCCTGGCTCCCCTCCTTCACCAAGCGCGGCACGCCGGGGACCATGATCGACGTGCCGCTCGCGCACAAGGACGCGCTCTATGTCCGCACCCACTACGACGGCATGACGCTGATGCTGCCCGATGCGCCGCAGGCGGACGAGGTCGCGCTGATCATCGTCATCGCCAATCGGGGGCGGATTGATGCGCGTGTGGGCGGACTCAAGGCGTCCGAGATCTCCAAGCGCGACGGGTTGCGCTGATGCGCGCCGCCATCGTCAACCTGGGTGGCCTTGCCACGGGCGATCTTGCCGCGCCCCTGCGCGACGCGAATGCCATCCTGATGGAGGCGGGGCGGATCAGCCACATCGGCACGCTGGATGCGACGACGCTGGAGGCGTGTGACGTGGTGGTGGACGCGGGCGGGACGCTTGCCGCACCCGGGCTGATTGACAGCCATGTCCACATCACCTTCGGCGACTACACGCCGCGCCAGCGCACGGTGGGATTCCTCGAGAGCTACCTGCATGGCGGCGTCACCACCGCCATCACCGCCTCTGAGGTGCACGTGCCGGGCCGGCCCAAGGACCCGGCGGGAGTGAAGGCACTGGCGCTGGCCGCCGCCGCGTGCTTCCGCGACTACCGGCCGGGCGGCATGCGCGTGCATGCGGGCTCGGTGATCCTGGAGCCCGGCCTTACGCCCGCTGATCTGCGGGAGCTGGTGGCGGCCGGGATCTGGCTCGCCAAGGCAGGTTTCGGCGCCTTCCCCACGCCGCATGACTACGCCCCCTTGATGCTGGCGGCGCGCGAGGCCGGCATGATCACCACCATGCACACCGGCGGCTCCTCCATCCCCGGCTCTTCCGGCATCTGGGCGGAACATGTGCTGGCGAGCCAGCCGCATGTGAGCTTCCATGTGAATGGCGGCCCGGTCGCCATGCCCGAACCCGGCTTCGCGCGGCTCGTGAACGAGAGCGACATCGCGCTGCAGATCTGCACCGCGGGCAACCTTCGCACCGCGCTGCTGACGGCGCGGCTGCTCGCCGAGGCCGGGCAGCTGGAGCGCCTGCTCATCGCGACGGATACGCCGACGGGCAGCGGCATCATGCCGCTGGGCATGCTTTATACGATGAGCCACCTGGCCAGCCTCGGCGACATGGCGCCGGAGATCGCCATCGCCGCCGCCACCGGCAACAATGCCCGCGTCTACCGGCTCAATTCCGGGATCCTCGCGGAGGGGAGGGACGCGGATGTGATCCTGCTCGATGCCTGCGCGGGCGGCGCCTGCGCCGACGCGTTCTCGGCGTTGCGCAATGGCGACATCCCGGCGGTGGGCGCGGTGTTTTCCGCGGGCGTGCCGCGCTTCGTGGGGCGCAGCCGCAACACGCCAGCCACGACGCGGGCGGTGCGCGTCGCCGCCTGCCGCCTGCCGATGGATTTTTCCGGCGCCGCGCATTGAGGCGCACGACCAGGGCAGGGGGGTGGAGGCGTGGCGTGGGTGGCCGGGAAGCGCGCCGCGCCTGCCACGCGTCTTGCAGCGCCCCTTGGATCTGGCCCGCCCGTTTGCCGATCACCGCGGCTGAGACCGCCAGGCCAGCGCGCCGTGCCAGCATGTCATTTTGCGGATTTTCATCGAAGTCGGGATGATTTCGAAATCATGATCCGTTTTCGGGAGGGTTTCGCCTATCCTCATCAAAGTGAAAATTCATGAAAACGCCGCGTGATCGGACTGGAGGGTTGCGCAATGCTGGTGCGGTCGCATGGGTCTGTCATCTCGTGCTTCGCGCGTTTCATCGGCGCGGGTCTGGTCGTTGCAGCCCCGCTGTTCGCAGCCGACGCCATGGGGCAGTCGTCCGTGCGCGCCGCCGCCGAGCCCTCGCCGATGCCGCTCGCGTCCTTCTACCTGCGCGCCTCAAGCCTGGCCCCAGCCGGCCGGCTGGGCGAGGTTTTGCTGCGCGAGGATGTCCCGACCAGCATCCCGAATGCCCAGGCCTGGCGCATCGCCTATATCTCCTCGGACCTTAGGGATCGTCCCACCATCAACACGGCGATCGTCGTCGCGCCGCGCGGGGACATGCCGGCGGAGGGGCGCCCCATCATCTCCTGGGGCCATGGCACGACCGGAACGGCGCAGGGCTGCGGCCCCTCCCAGGTCGCGGATCCCGCGCGGAACCTCAACCAGTATGTCCTGCCCGACGGCGATTCCTGGACCGATTACGGCATCCCCGCGCTCGACACCTTCATCGCGCGCGGCCATGTCGTGGTGGCAACCGACTACCAGGGCTTGGGCGGTGGCGGCGACCATCAGTATTCGGTTGCCGTTACCAACGCGCGTGACACGGTTGACGCGGTCCGCTCGGCCGGGGCGATGGGCTTCGCCGGCAATAGTCGCAGCGCGATCATCTATGGCTGGTCGCAGGGGGGAGGGGCGGCCATCGCTGCGGCAAGCATGCGAGACTACCTCAACAAGCGCGGCACCGCCTTCGACGGCATTGATCTGCGCGGCGTGGTGGCACTCGCGCCGCAGGATGTCGCCGCGATGCTGCCCCGTGTTCAACTGGACGACGCGGATGCGGCGCGCATCATCCAGGGGATCGGGCTGTCCTTCTCCGACAACATCTTCAACTTCGCGCATTTCACGATGACGCTCTGGGCCACGGTGGCTTCGACGCCTGGCCTGCAGATGTCGGACATCTTCACCGATCTGGGGGCGCGTGAGCTGGACCACCTGCTGCGCCGCAAGTGCATGCATGTGCTGAGCGACACCATGAGCTTCGTCTACGGCGCGAATTACCGCACGCTCCTGCGTGCTGCGCCGGTCAACGGGGCGGCCTGGGTGCAGGCCTTGCTGGCGGGCAGCGTGCCGCCGGTCAGGCCGGTGGCGCCGGTCGCGATCTATTTCGGCAGTGCAGCCGTGACCGTGCCGCCTGCGATGGGCGCGGCCTATCGCGGGCAGATGTGCGCGATGGGCGGCAATGTGGCACGCACGCAGCTTCTGGGCGCGCAGAGCCACTTCACCACGCCGGGCGCCTCGCAGGCGATGTATCTGGAATGGGTCGCCGACCGCCTGGCTGGCCGGCCCGCAGCGAATGGCTGCTCGGACTGAGGATAGGCAGATGAACGGCGCACAATCCCTCTTCAAGGCGCTGGTGGATGCCGGCATCACCACCTGCTTCGCCAATCCCGGAACCTCCGAGATGCAGTTGGTCTATGAGATGGGGCTGTCGGAGGAAGTACGCGCCATCCTGTGCCTGCAGGAGGATGTCGTGACCGGGGCCGCCGATGGCTATGCGCGTATGGCGGGCAAGCCCGCCTTCACGCTGCTGCATGTGGCAAGCGGCTTCGCCAACGGCATCGCCATGTTGCACAATGCCGGCCGGGCGCATACGCCGATGGTGAATGTCGTCGGCGCCAATGCCTCCTACCATCAGCCCAATTATCCCGAGCATGAGCTGGTGAATGGCCGCATCACGGATCTGGCGCGTGCCGTGTCCCATTGGTGCCAGGAGGCGCGCAGCGCCACGCATCTGGGCCAACTCGGCGCCGAGGCCGCGACGCAGGCCAAGTCCGGACGGGTCTGCACCATCGTCGCGCCAACGAACCGGCATTGGGAAGCGGCGAACCCGCCGCCGCCGCCCGTGCAGCCGGCGCTCCTCTCCGCTTCCGCCACGGCGGTGGCTCAGGCGGCAGCGCTGCTGGCGAATGGCAGGAAGACGGCGCTGGTGATCGGTGGCGCCGCGCAGAATGGCGCGGCGCTGGAGACTGCCGCCCGCATCGCCGCCCGCACCGGGGCGACGCTCCTGAGCGAGACCTTCGCGTCCGGCCATCTCGCGCGCGGGGCGGGCCGCCCGGTGGTGGAGCCGATCCCCTACGAGTTCGAAATCTGCGTCCAGTTCCTCGCCGGCTTCGAGCAGATGGTCTTCGTCGGTGCGGCATTCCCGGTGGCGACCTTCGCCTACCAGGGTAAGCCGACCATGAAGGCGCCCGCGGGCTGTGAACTCTTCGGCATGGCCGATGAGCGGCATGACCTCGCCGCCGCGCTGGAGGCGTTGGAAGCCGCCACCGGTTCATTGGGCGCCACGGTGCCGCGCCATCCGGCCTTCGACGGCCCGGCACCGGCCGGCCCGCTCACCGCCAGCGCCATCGGCTCCTCGCTCAGCCTCCTTCTGCCGGAGAACGCCATCCTCGTGGATGAGGCGGCGACCAACGCGCCCTGGATCTTCACGGCGACCAAGGGCGCCCGCCCGCACGACTATCTCAATCCGCTCAATGGCGGCGCGATCGGGGGCGGCCTGCCCATGGCGCTGGGCGCCGCCATCGCCTGCCCGGGCCGCAAGACGGTGCTGCTGCAGGCGGATGGCAGCGGCATGTACGGCGTCCAGGCGTTGTGGACCATGGCGCGAGAGAAGGCCGACATCACGATCATCCTGCTCCGGAATGACCGGTACAACATTCTGGGGCTGGAACTCGCGCGGGTGCGCGATGGGGCCGCGAATGCGCGCATGGAGTCGATGCTGAGCCTGGCCAATCCGTCCATTGACTGGCTGCAGGTCTCGGCGGGCCTGGGTGTGCCGGCCTTGCGCGCGGAGACCGCTGAGGCTTTCCATGCCGCCCTCCGGGTCGCGATGGCCGAGGCCGGGCCGAAGCTCATCGAATGCATCGTGCCGATCCCCGAGGAATGGCACCGCCTTGAGGATCTGGTGCACGGCTCCCGCGCCTGATCTCACGGGGGCGGTGGGCCCCTGCGCTCGCCGGGGCCGCGTCAGTTCCGCGGCAGCCCCGACCAGCCGCGCAGGCGCAAGCCCAGCCACGCCCCCGGCAGGGCGGCGGCGAGCCAGACCAGGCCGTGCAGGCTGCCCGAGGCCGTGCCGCTGATGAAGGCGCCGATGTTGCAGCCATAGGAGAGGCGCCCGCCAACCCCCATCAGAAGCCCACCCAGCGCGGCGGCGATGACGCCCTGCGTGCCGATGGCGACGCGATGGCGCATGCGCCCCGCCCCGGCGGCGGCCAGGAGCGCACCCAGGAACATCCCCACATCAGTGAGCGCCGTCACATGGCAGAGCCAGGGACCTTCCAGCCCTGCGGCCGCATGCGCCGCCATCCAGTAGTCGGCATGGCCGGCATCCAGGCCAACCCAGCGCAGCGCCTTCGCGCCCCAGAGGGTGAGCCCGAAGGCGATGCCCCAAGGCTCGCGCGCCAACAGGAAGATCAGCCCGGCGAGGGCCGCGATCAGCGCGGCGTGGCCGAAGGGCGCCGGCACGGGCCGGGGTGCGCGCCGCAGCAGGAGCCAGGCCAGCGCCAGCAGAAGCGCCTCCATCACGACCACGCCCCCCGAGGGGCCGAGATGCGCCAGCAGGTCGAGATGGCCCAGGCTCGGCAGGTGGGCCTCCAGCAAAGGTGCGAACAGGCTGCCCACCACGCCGCCCAGGCTGAAGAAGGGCAGCGCCACCAGCATGCGACGCGAACCCTCGCCCGCCGCGACGACGGCGCCCGAGGCGCAGCCATTGGTGATCTGCATGCCAACACCCATCATCATCGCCCCCAGGATCAGCGGGAGGTTGATGGGCGCGACGAAGCGCGTGTAGCCAGGATCGGTGGCGGCGAGCGGCAGGATCAGCGGCAGCAGCAGCGCGGGAATGACGAGCGAGGCTGCCATCGCCCGGCCATCGCCACCCGCCAGGAATTGCCGGTAGCCGCCCGCGAAGCCGAAGCCTACGCGCACGAAGACGGCGCCCAGCGCGACGGCCGTCAGCAGCAGGCAGGGGCGCTGCCAATCTGCTTCGCTTGCCAGGCGGATCAGCAGCCAGCACAGCGCGATAACCCCCAGCAGTGCCAGGACCCGATCACGCATGGCCGGTCACCGTTCGGGTGGCGGCCAGCGCCACAGCACCAGGGGCCAGAGCAGGATCAGCCCGGGCAGCAGCAGCGGGCGGAAGGCATGCGCGCCGCGCGCCGCGGGCGCCGCGCGCTCGATCGCGCCCGCGAGGAACGCCACCGCGACGGCAAGGCCGCCCGCGCCATAATCCGCCAGCAGGCCCAGCAGCACCCGCGCAGCCTCCGTGCTCAGCATTCAGCCGAGATAGTCATGCACGACCTCTCCCAGTTCGAGTGTGAGATCGGCGAGGAGATGCGTGGCCGAGAGCACCTCCAGCACCGGCAGCGCCGCGACCGGCGCCAGTGCATGCGGGACGAGGGAGAGGGCGGCGGGGCCGGTCCAGCCGCCATGCAGGACAATCTCCGCCAGACGGTAGCGCACCAGCTCGCAGATGCGCGGGCGGCCATCCACATGCGGGATGATCTTGAGCAGGAAGCCCGGCTCCTCCAGCGCGGCGCGCAGACCTGTCTCGGGCAGGGCGCGGTGCTTGTAGCCCATGCTGGCGCTGGCCACACGCTCGCCGCCGACATCGAGCGTACCGACCAGAGTGTCCCGCTCGACCCGCAGCACGGGGGAGGCGAGCTTCTGCGGAAAGCCCCAGAGCTCGCGCCCGCCCGCGATGGGCGCATGCGCGTCGAGATACATGGCATGCACATAGCCGGCCGCTTCGCCACGCGGCAGAAGCGCGGGGATGATCTGCGCCGCGCCACGATACGCGCCGAAGCCCGTGCCATCCTCGATCCGCACGAACTGGAAGCGTGCGCTGTCCCCCGCGGGCGTGAGGGGTTCCGGCAGCAGCTCGCGCAGCTTCGCGGCATCGGTGCGGTATTCAAGGGTGAAGTATTCGCGGCCCGTGAAGCGATGGGGCCCGACCGGATAGGAGGGGCTGGTGTGCGGCATGGCGAAGGCACCTTCGCGAAGTTCCAGCTCCTCCATCAGGCGAGCTTCCGGCGCTTCATGGGCGTGACCACCTCGGCCGGCTTTTCGCCATCGGTCGTGGATTTGGCCTCCCGCGCCTCGCGCCGTGCGGCCGCCGCCACGTCAAAGCTGCGCGCACCGAGTTCCTGGGGCATCGGGGCCAACCACGGCGAAGCCACCAGTGTCTGCCTGGCATCGGCCATGCCCTGCGCCCAGCGGCGCTCCATGGTCGCGCGGCTGAATTCGTAATCCTTGGCCTGGCCTTGCGCAGCATCGCCGCGATGGATCAGCTGCACGATGTCCATCGTCGTCACGCAGCCGAAATCGTAGAGGTAGCGGCCCTCGGGTGTGTTGCGCAGCGCGTCGGGCAGCTTGTCCCACAGCGTGTTGATGTTGTGCCGGAGATCATGAACACGGGCCAGCATGTCCGTGGCGGCTCTGGTGCGGCTGCTGTAGCGGATGTCCTTCTCGCGCTCCTGCACCTCCTCGATGGTGCGGGGCAGGGCGCCGCGCGCGGGGAAGAGGTCCACCTGGAAGCTGAGGCGCGAGCGGCGCGGCACCTGCGATACGACGTATTGCAGCGGCGTGTTGGAGACGAGGCCGCCATCCCAGTACAGTTCGCCGTCAATCTCGACGGCGGGGAATCCGGGCGGCAGCGCACCGCTCGCCATGACGTGCTCCGGGCGGATCGCCATCTCGGAATTGTCGAAATAGACCATGTTGCCGGTACGGACATTCACCGCGCCGATGCTGAAGCGCATCTCGCCTGCGTTGATGCGGTCGAAATCCACCAGCGTCTCGAGCGTGCCGCGCAGCGCGTCGGTCTCGTAGAAGCTGACGCGGCTCTCGCCGAACAGCCAATACGCGGCCGGGCGGGGCCGGAAGAAGCCCGGCTGGCCCAGCATCAGCGCGCGCAGCGCCGCGGCTGGCCGAGGGTCGTTCCAGGCCTCGAAGGAGGTCTCCAGCCAATCCGCCCAGAGTGAAGGCGGCGCGGTGACGGTCTCCCAGAACATCCGGAGGCGCTCGACGCGCCGATCGGGCGCGTTGCCGGCGATGATGGCGGCGTTGATGGCGCCGATGGAGATGCCAGCCACCCAGTCGGGCAGGTATTCACTGCTGGCCAGCGTCTCGTAGACGCCCCCCTGGTAGCTGCCAAGCGCGCCGCCGCCCTGCAGGACCAGCGCCACCTTCTTGTCGTAGCCGGCTGGGCGTTTCGGGATGGGGCTATCGGGCATGGGCAGGCTCCTGGGCCACAGCTTCGGGACGGGAGGCCGGCCGGTTGCGCCGTGCCGCGGTGACCTCGCCGGTCTCCGCAAGACGCTGGTGCAGTGCCTCCCGCGCGCGGTGGAGGTTCACCTTGATCGCGCCCACGGTGCGGCCCGTGGCGGCGGAGGCGGCGCGCAGATCCATCCCCCCGATGGCGACCAGGCGGATCACCTCGCGCTGGGCCGGCGGCAATGCGGCGATCAGCGAGTGCAGGGAATCGGCCAGCAGCCCGCCGGTCCCGCCATGCGGCGCTGCGTGCTCCTCCCAGATCCGGTGTTCGGCGCGAAAGGCCAGCCTGCAGCGGTCTTCGCGCATCTCCCTCCGCCATCGGTCCTTTGCGCAATGCTGGGCGATGCCAACCAGCCAGGGCAGGAAGGGCCGGGCGGGATCATAGTTGTTCCGGCTGCGGTGAAGCGCGAGCAGCGCCTCCTGCACCACGTCATCCAGGTCCGCCGCCGCCACGCCGCGGCGGCGGATGACCTGCAGCAGCAAGGGCGTCACCCGGCGGGCCAGTTCCGCAAAGGCCCGCTCCTCCCCAGCCTGGATGGCGGCCATGACCGCTTCCAGCGGGCGAGCATGATCCGCGTCAGGGAGGCGGCCCACGCGCGTTCGAGACGCGCACAGCTTCGCGCGGTGCAATTCCATCAGCCCTTGTCTCCTTCAACCTGGAGAGGAGGCTGCCTGAGGCGGCCGCGCGGCCTATAGGAACCCTCTGCGGGATTTGTTGAGTTCCCACGAAAAGCGAATGAAGATTCTCAGCCGTGACAGGCGGCAGGGACGCAGGCGCCGCTGACCGCCGCTGCGGCGTCGGAGAGCAGGAAGGCGATGACCTGCCCCACCGCCTCCGGCCGCACCCAGCCGCTGGGGTCCGCCCCTGGCATCGCCGCGCGGTTCTGAGGCGTGTCCATCGTGGTGGGCAGCACGGCGTTCACGCGCAGGCCTGTGCCGCGCAGCTCCTCCGCGTAGCTCTCCACCAGCCGCAGCACGGCGCTCTTGGACGCGGCGTAGGGGCCCATCGAGGCCGGCGCCTTCAGCGCGGCGAGCGCGCCGACCGCACAGAGGCTGCCCCTTCCGCGCGGGCGCATCACGGTGATGGCGGCGCGAAAGATATTCAGCGTCGAGAGAAGATTCAGTCGGAACATCGCCTCCCATTCCATGGGCCCCGCCTCGGCGATCGGCTGCATGGCGAACCCGCCCACCGTTTGCGCGACGCCGTCCAGCCGCCCGAAGCGAGCCATCACCCGGGCGATGCCCGCTTCGCAGGAGGCGGCGTCCAGCAGGTCGAGCCCGGGAAGCGCCAGGTGCGCCGCGGGTTCGTCGAGGCCGACCGGCAGCAGGCTCCCAACATCGCCCGTCCGGTCCGCCGCGGCCAGGGCACTGCCTTCCCGCGCGAGGCAGGCGAGCGTGGCGCGGCCCAGATTGCCGGCGGCGCCGGTCACGAGGATCACGCGGCGGGTGTCAGGCATCATGAGTGTCTCCGGGGTGGCGTTCGCTCCAGCGGGCCAGGAGGCCGAGCGCCGGGAAGAGCAGCAGGGCGCGCGCCGGCAGGCCGGGCTCCGGCAGCGCGAGGAGGATCACCGCCGCGAGCGCGAAGGGCGTGAGGCGCTTCAAGCCGGCGGCTCCGCCCGAAAGACCAGAAGCCGGCCCAACCGCTCCACCTGGCCTTCGAGCGTGATGCGGCGGCCGATGAGCGGCCTCAGCGCCGGGCCCATCGGCCCGCCCTCCGTGCTCGCCAGCAGCAGATAGGCATGGCCGAGCAACGGCGCCTCGCTGACGAAGACCGCCGGGATGCCACCATCGAGGCACAGGGCGGCGCAGGCGCGATGCGCGATGCCGGTGCCGGGCCGCATGCCGTCGGCCGCGCATTTGCCGTCGCAGATCTCGCCGGTGATGCGCCAGCGGCCGAGGAACTCGCGCGGAGGTGGGGCGGAATCGCCGCGTGCGACAGGCGGCGCGCCGAGCACCAGCATCGCGATGTCCCCGCGCGAGAGCAGAAAGCCCGCCGCCGTTACGCGCTGGCCGTCCAGGCCCGCGAGATCGCCCGGTGGGCGCTGCTTGCCGTCGCCGGCCAGGAGCAGCGTCCGCTTGTCGCTGCCCGCGCCGATATGCAGCAGCGGATAGGGGCGCAGGGTGAGCACGCCGGTCACGCCGGGCTCGGGCGTGGGCAGGGCGGGCAAGGGGGTATCGGCGGTCGCGAAGCGCGGCCCGGCAGGGTCCTGCGGCGCGAGGCCCAGCACCAGCCCGAAACCGAGCAGCGCGAAGGGCAACCCGAATGCCATGCGCCGCAGGAAGGACCGCAGATGCGCAGGCGGGCGGGTGGCCCAGCCCACGAAGATATCCCTCACCGCAGCACCAGGGCGGGCACATGCGTGCCCGGCGGATTGGCGCGCGGATCGAGCCAGACCCAGCCATCCTCCAGCCGGAGGCGATAGGTCGCGATCCGTTCGGTGAAGGGCGGCGGGGAGCAGCCATCCTCCAGCCGGTACTGGTAGCCGTGCCAGGGGCAGGTGATGCAGCCGTCGAGCACCTGGCCCTCGCCCAGTGGCCCGTGCTGGTGCGCGCAGAGATGGCTGACGGCGGAAAGCCGGCCTTCGTGCCGGAAGATCGCTACCTTCTCGCCCCCTGGTGGGCGGACCACCAGGGCGCGGCCTTCGGGAATCGCCTCGGCGCGCCCGGCGATGACCCAGGGCGCGGCGGGCGCGGGTGGCGTCAGCGCCGCATCCGACCGCGCCTCGCGGGCGCCAGCCATGAGGTGGATTGCGAGCCGCGCGGTCACGGAAAGCGCCAGCAGCAGCGCCAGCGGCAGGGCGCCCGGGTCCTGCAGGCGACCGAAGGCAAGGTGGGCCACCACCGCCGCATAGGCGAGGTAGATCATCTGGTGCAGCGCCTTCCACAGTGCCGGCCCCAGGAAGGCCAACCAGAAATCATGGCTCGTCGCCGCCAGCAGGATGAGGATGCCGAGCGCGAGCATGCCGAAGGCGATGAAGGGCACGGCACCCGGGTCGGCGGTCAGCAGCGCGATGGAGGCGGGAATCGGGCTGAAGGCGAAGTACCAGCCCAGAACCTCGCCCGCATGAGCCAGTGCCAGCACACATGTGACGACGCCGAGGTGGCGGCGGTTGTAGAGCAGCGGCAGGAAGCGACGGTCGAGCCGCGCCAGCGGGCCGATGGCCAGCGCCATGGTCAGCAGCAGGAAGGCAGCGCTGCCGAAGGCGCGCATTCGCAGGCTCTGGTCATCCAGCGGCGCGGCACCGAGGAGCGGCGCAAGCCAAAGATAGGCGCCGAGATAGGCCGCGACACCGCATAGCAGCGACCCATCATAGAAGAGCTTGGCAGGTGTCCAGCTCACGGGAAGGAAGCGGTGGCTCACGGTGGGGCGAGCCGCAGCGGCACCTCCCGCGCCGGCATGGACGCGCGCTGGTACAGCGCCGCGCCCAGCATGAGCGGCAGCAGGACCAGCAATCCACACCAGGCGGCGAGATGCGCCCGCCGATGCCGCACGCGCACGGGCCTATTCCATGCACCAGCCATGGCTGACGATCAGCGATTGCCCGGTCAGCGCGCTGGAACCGGCGGAGGCGAAGAGATGCACCGCCTCGGCCACGTCCTCGACGGTGGTGAACTGGCCATCCACCGTCTCGCGCAGCATCACGTTCCGCACGACCTCCGCCTCCGAGATGCCAAGCGCCCGCGCCTGCTCCGGAATCTGTTTCTCGACCAGGGGCGTGCGCACGAAACCCGGGCAGACGACGTTGGCGCGCACGCCATGCGCCGCGCCTTCCTTCGCCACCACCTTCGCCAGGCCGATCAGGCCATGCTTCGCGGTGACATAGGCCGACTTCAGCCGCGACGCCTCCTTGGAGTGCACCGACCCGATGTAGATCACGCTGCCGCCGCCCTGCCGGTACATCTGCCGGAGGCTGGCCCGGGTGGTGAGGAAGGCGCCGTCCAGATGAATCGCCAGCATCTGCTTCCATACGGCGAAGGGGTACTCCTCGATCGGATGGACGATCTGGATGCCGGCATTGCTCACCAGGATGTCCAGCCGGCCAAAGCGCGCCACGACCTCGGCGACGCCCGCCTCCACCATCGCTTCATCCGCGACGTCCATGGCGACCGGCGCGGCCTGCAGCCCTTCGGCATCAAGCACGGCCGCGGATCGCGTGGCAGCGTCCAGCGAGAGATCCGCCAGCGCCACGATGGCACCCGATTGCGCGAGGCGGCGCGCGATGCCTAGGCCGATGCCGCCGGCGCCGCCGGTTACGATAGCGACCTGGCCGTTGAGGCTCGCTGGGAGCATGGGATGTCCTTCATGGGCTCGGGGGCGACGGGAGGCGGCTTGCTCATCCTGTCTTCTCCCCGGCGCCTGCTGCGGTTACATCGTGCGCCCGGGCGTTCCTGACCCGTGGTAGCGTCGGCAGAAGGGAAGGGGGCGCGGCACCGTCCCGGCTTGATCCGGCAGCATACCGATACGTGCTGGGGCCGGGTCCTGTGCGGTCACCCGGTGCCGAGGCTCAGCGTGGCGAGGTGCCATGCTGACTGCGCTGCGAGACGTGCCAAGGCAGGGCGAGGCGCTCCGCTGCCTCGACCATATAGAAAAGAAGCGTGCCGATCACGCCCAGCACGAAGAGTGCCGCGAAGACCCGCACCGTATCGAACTGCCCCTGCGCGATCAGGATCACATGGCCGAGGCCGGCCGAGCCGCCGACGAACTCACCCACGATCGCGCCCACCAGCGCAAAGCTGATCGCCACCTTCATGCCGACGAAGAGCGCCGGCAGCGCGTTGGGGAAGCGCACCTTCCACAGGATGCGCCACGCCGTGGCCCGATGCACGCGGGCGAGCGCCAGCGCATCGGGGTCCACCGAGCGGAGTCCAAGGGCCACATCCGCCACGATCGAGAAGATGGCCAGCATCACCGCGATGGCGATCTTGGGTTCGGCCCCCGTGCCCATCCAGATGACGAAGAGCGGCGCCAGCGCCACCTTGGGCAATGAGTTCATCACCACGAGGATGGTGGTGATCACACGGTCTGCCCAGCGGGAGGCGACGATCGCGACCGCAAGCGCAACACCGAGCACGACGGAGAGCGCGAAGCCCGTCAGGGTGGTCCAGAGCGTGAAGCCCGCATGGCGCAGGAAATAGCGCGGGCTGGACCAGAGTTCGGCCAGGATGGCGCTGGGCGGCGGCAGCAGGATGGGCGCGGGGGCGAAAACCCAGACCGCCGCCTCCCAAGCCAGCAGCAGTCCAGCGAGGACGGCCAGGGTGCCGCCGATGCCCTGGGTATGGGAGCCGCCCGCCATCGCCTATTCCTTCACGATGCCAAGGCGCGAGAAGAGCCCTCGGATAGCCGCCACATGCTGCGCGAATTCCGGCGTTTCCCGCAGTGCGAGCGGGCGGGGACGCGGCAAGCCGATGTCGAAGACTTCCACGACCCGCCCGGGGCCCGTGGACATGACGGCGACACGGTCGGAGAGATAGACCGCCTCGGCGATGGAATGCGTGACGAAGACTACGGTGCGTCCGCCATCCTGCTGGATGCGCGAGAGCTCGAGGTTCAGGTCGTCGCGCGTCATCGCGTCCAGCGCGCCGAAGGGCTCGTCCATCAGCAGGATCTCGGGCTCGCAGAGCAGCGCCCGGCAGATGGCCGCGCGCTGGCGCATGCCGCCCGAGAGCTCCCAGGGGTGACGGTCGGCGAAGGCGCCGAGGCCGAAGCGGTCGAGCAGCGCCATGGCACGCGCCTCGTGGGCGCGGCGCGGCAGTCCCTGGAATTCGGCGGCCAGCAGGACGTTGTCGCGGATGCTGCGCCAGTCGAGCAGCACGTCGCGCTGGAAGACCATGCCCATGCGCTCCGGCGGGTGCGTGATCGGCGCGCCGCGCAGCGTGATGGCCCCGGAGGTCAGCGGGTCGAGCCCGGCGATCGCGCGCAGCAGCGTGCTTTTGCCACAGCCCGAGGGACCAAGCAGCGAGAGGAACTCGCCTTCGCGCACCTCGAGGCCGACATCGGCGAGGGCCGTGACCGGGCCGCGCGCGGAGGCGTAGGTCTTGCCCCCGCCCCGGACCTCGATGCACAGCCCCATGCGCCGCTCAGCCGACCAGGTCGTTGGTGAAGTAGCTGCCCGCCTGCCAGCCGGCGCGGATAGCGCCCGCCGCCTCCAGCGAGCGCAGGGCGGCCGTCCAGTCCGCCTCCGCCTGCCAGCCGATCGGGCGCCCGGCGCTGGCCGGCGTGTCGAAGAACTCGAGGGTCAGGCGGATCTGGTCGCGCGTCACAGTGCGATCCAGCCGCGCATCGGGGCGCTGGCGCAGCATGGCCTCCACGCCGTCATCCGGATTGCTGCGCAGATGCGCCCAGGCGCGCTGCTGCGTCTCGGCCAGGCGGCGCAGTGCGGGGCCGCGTGCGCGGATGGTCGCCTCGGTCGCGATCAGGCCGTAGCTCGGGAAGCTGATGCCGGCGCTCTCGGCCAGGATGGCGCGGCTTGGCCGCGGGCGCTCGGCCACCGGCAGCGCGGAGGGTGCGGTGGACATCAGCCCGTCGGCGCGCTTGGCGGTGTAGGTGCCCCAAAGCGCAGAGGGGTCCACGAACATCACGTTGACGGTGCTGCGATCCAGCCCACCCGCGCGGAGGAATGCATCGATGAAGGGTGCCCAGGGGCTGGCCGCGAAGACCACGAGGCTGCGCCCGCGGAAATCCTGCACGCGCTGGATCGGGCTGTCGCGATCCACCAGGACCGCGAGGTCGGTGCGGCGGCCGAAGCCCGCGAAGGCGCGCACCGTGGCTCCCTGCTCGCGCGCTTGGGCGATGAGGCCGACCTGGATCTGCCCCACATCGGCCTGGCCGGCATTCACCAACTGGAGCGTATTGCCGCTGCCACGCCCATCCTGGACGTCCACGGTGAGGCCGGCCTCACGGAACCAGCCGCGCGTCTCAGCGAGATGCATCGCAGCCTGCACGCCCCAGGGCGAGAAATCGAGGCGCACGGTGAGGCGCTCGCCCTGCGCGCGGGCGAGGCCCGGCGTGGCGAGGGTGCCGGCGGCGACCAGCACGCCACGACGCGAAAGGCGGAAATCCTTAGTCATGCCCGTTCTCCCTGCTGCTGCCCGCGCAGTCTTGCGGTTTCGATGCTGTTCACGCGACCATTCTCGATCACCACGCCATAGCGGCGCCGTGCTGCGTCCACGCTCACCTTGCCGTTCCAGACATCCAGCGCGACCGCTGCGGGGTCCCGCGCCAGGGCCGGGCCATGTCCACCGCCGCCCGCCTGGTGATGGGTGAGGAGCTGGCCGCGCTGCATGCGCATGGTCACCTTGCCGGGAATGGCCTCGCGCGCGTTACCCTCGCCGAGCCAATTGGCCGCTACGCCGCCGGGCTCACCGCCATCCAGGCCATAGGGGGCGAAGCGCAGCCGGTCGGCACGGAGCTGAAGCACCGCATCTTCCGCCAGCAAGCGATAGCTGCGCGCAAGGCCCATGCCGCCGCGGAAGCGGCCCGGCCCGCCGCTGTCGGGCACCAGCGCGTATTCTTCGATGCGGACCGGGTGCTGGCGCTCCAGGACCTCGATCGGCGTGTTGGAGAGGTTCTGCGAGGGATTGGTGATCGCCTCGATGCCGTCCTGGTCGGGGCGGCCGCCCCAGCAACCGCTGATCATGTCCACGATGATGAAGGGCCGGTTGTCCGGGTGGCGGCCGCCGAGGCAGACCACCGTGTTCCCCCCCTCGCCGGCGGCGGGAATGATGTCGGGCACGATCTGCGCCAATGCGCCGAACATCGTGTCCATCACGCGGTAGCCGGTGAGCGCACGCGCGGCGACGGGCGCGGGAGAGATGGGGTTCAGCACGCAGCCTTCCGGCGCCGTCACCTCGATGCAGCGGAATACGCCGGCATTGTTCGGGATGTCGCCGCGCAGCGCGCAGCGCACCGAGAGAAAGCTGTTGGACTTGGTGAAGGAGAGGGTCGAGTTGATCGCCGCGCGCACCTGGGGCGAGGAGCCGGCCCAATCCACCTTGAGCGTGCCGTCGCCGACGACCGTGATGGCGACGGTGAGCGGCACAGGCTCCTCCGAGAGTCCGTCACTGTCGATATGATCGGTGAAGCGATAGATGCCAACGGGCCAGGTGGCGATCTCGGCGCGCGCCATGCGCTCCGCGTAGTCGAGCAGTCCCGCCAGGTGCCCGCGCATGCCCTCCACGCCGTAGCGGTGCACCAGCGCACCCAGTTCCCGCGCGCCGACCTGGCAGGCGGCGTATTGCGCGCGCAGATCGCCCAGCACGATCTCCGGCACGCGGACGTTCAGCCCGATCATCGCTGAGAGCGTGTCGTCCATGACGCCCGCGCGATAGAGCTTGAGCGGCGGGATACGGATGCCTTCCTGGTAGATCTCCGTGCTATCGGCGGCGTTGGAGCCGGGCACGCGACCGCCCATGTCCGTGTGGTGGCAGATCACCACGGTCCAGGCGAGCAGCTCGCCCCCTTCGAAGACCGGGTAGAACATGAAGATGTCGGGCAGGTGCATGCCGCCCGAATAGGGATCGTTCATCACCACCGCATCGCCCGGGGCGAGCTGGCCGCCCCAGCGCGCCTGCACGGCGGCCATCGCCTCCGGGATGGCACCCAGATGCTGCGCGATTGTCTTGGCCTGGGCTACCATCTCGCCTTTCGCGTCGCAGATGGCGGCGCTGTAGTCCATCACATCCTTCACGATTTCGGAGCGCGCGGTGCGGATGACGGTGTAGGCCACCTCGTCCACGATCGCGTCCATCGCGTTCTTGACGACGGCGAAGGTGATCGGATCCTCAGGCATCGGTCGCCTCCATCTCGATGACCACGGTGCCGGAACCCGCGGCGCGCGCCGTGCAGCCGGGGGGTACGATGATCGTCGTATCGTAGCTTTCCAGGATCGCCGGGCCATGAACAGGCCCATCCGAAAGGGCGGCGCGCGGCAGGAGGCGCGTGGCTACGGGGGGCTGCCCGCGGGCAAAGGAGACGAGGCGCTCGCCCACCGCGCCGGCCAACGCCCGCGCATCGAGCGAAAGGGAGGGGAAATCGATGCGGCCCTCTGCCCGGCCGATGGCGGAGAGGCGTAGATTGACGAGTTCGACGGCTTCGCCGGCGGCGGTGTAGCCGAAGGTCTCGCCATAGAGGCGCTCGAAGCCGGCATGCAGCGCGCCGGCGGCGAAGTCGCTGACGGGTACCGTGAGCTGGGATGACTGGCCAGAGTAACGCAGGTCCGCCGCGAAGCGCAGTTCGACCGTCTCCGCCGCATAGCCCTCATGGGCGAGTGCCGCATGCCCGGCCCGCGCCATTTCTTCTCGGGCGGCGGTGAGCTCGGCCGGCGTCACCTGTGCGAGCGGCTTGAGCAGCGGATGGACGAACTCATGCACGGCCTCCGCCGCCAGCATGCCGGCGGCCGAGAAGACGCCCGCCACGGGGCTGATCAGCACGCGGCGAATGCCGAGCAGCCGCGCCACATCCACCGCATGCAGCGGCCCGCCGCCGCCGAAAGCCATCAGCGCCAGGTCGCGCGGGTCCTTGCCGCGCTCCACCGTCACGGCGCGGATGGCGCGCGCCATGTTCACATTGGCCACCTGGCGGATGCCATGCGCCGCCTCCTCGACCGTGAGCTTCAGCGGGTCTGCGACGCGCGTGGCGATGGCGGCGCGCGAGAGCGCCGCATCGACGCGCAGCGAGCCGCCAGCGAGCGCCGCGGGGTTGAGATAGCCCAGCACCATGTTCGCATCGGTCACGGTAGGCTCGGCATTGCCGCGCCCGTAGCAGGCCGGCCCCGGATCGCCGCCTGCGCTTTGCGGGCCCACGACCAGCAGCCCGCCCGCATCGATGCGCGCGATGGAACCGCCGCCCGATCCGACTTCCGCGATGTCGATGGCCGGCACCTTGAGCATGTAGCCGGCGCCCTTCACGAAGCGGGAGGGCGTGCTGATGCCGTCGCGGAACTCGTACTCGGTGACCAGCGAGGGCTGGCCGCCCTCGATGATCGCGGCCTTGGCCGTGGTGCCGCCCATGTCGAAGACGATGAGATCGCGGGCGCCGATGCCGTCGCCAAGGCGGGCCGCACCTGCGACGCCACCGGCGGGGCCTGAGCCGACCGCGAAGACTGGCCGTTCGCGCGCCGTATCCAGGCCGATCATTCCGCCATTGGAGGCCATGACCTGTACCGGCGCCATGATGCCGATGGCAGTGAGGCGCCGCTGCAGGCGCGAGAGATAGCCCCGCATGGCTGGTAGCAGGTAGGCGTTCACCACGGCCGTGCTGGTGCGTTCATACTCCTTGATCTCGGGCAGCACCTCGCAGGAGGCGGTGACGAGGAGCTGCGGCGCAGCCGCGCGCAGCAGGGCGGCGGCTTTCCGCTCATGCGTGGGATGCGCGTAGGAGTTGATGAAGCAGATCGCCACCGCCTCCACGCCCTCGGCCGTGAAGAAGCCCGCTGCCTCGCGGACACTCTCCGCGTCGAGCGGCGTGACCACGCTACCATCGGCCGCGATGCGCTCCCGCGCTTCCAGCCGCCAGCGGCGGGGCACAAGTGGCTCGGGCTTGCGCCAGGCCAGGTCGAACATGCCGGGCGTGCGGATGCGCCCGATCTCCAGCACGTCGCGGAAGCCCTGGGTCGTCAGCAGGCCTGTGCGTGCGCCGGCCTTCTGCAGGATCGTGTTGGAAGCGACGGTGGTGCCGTGCACGATCTCACTCACCTGGCGCGCATCGAGCCTGGCCTCAGCGATGACGGCGGCGATCCCGGTCGCCACGCCTTCGCCGGGGTCGTGCGGTGTGGTCGTCGTCTTGTTGACGACGATCCGCCCGCCCGGAAGGGCCAGCACCACATCGGTGAAAGTGCCGCCGACGTCCACGCCGATGCGTGCCTGCATTTCCGGTTGAACTCCAGTGTGGAAGGCCAGCATTTATATTGACCAAGTGGTCAATAACGGGAACCATGGTCCGAATGAAGCATCCTCGTCAACCACGAAAACGCGGCTCGCGCGATGCTGAGGGGGCCAAGGCCGCCATCCTGGCCTCGGCCGTGAGCGAGTTCACGGAGAAGGGTCTCGCAGGCGCGCGCATGGACGTGATCGCGCGTGGGGCCGAGGTGGCCAAGGGCCTTGTCTTTCACCATTTCAGCTCGAAGGAGGGGCTGTGGATCGCGGCGCTGGAGCATGTCTATGCGCTGCTGCGCACCGGGCAGGATGCGGCCGCGCTGGATGCGTTGGGTCCGGTGGAGGGGATGAGGCGCCTGGCGCATGACACCTTCCGCCTGTTCCGTGCGCATCCCGAAATCGTGGCGCTCATGAACGAGGAGAACCTTCATCGCGCGCGCCACTTGCGCGCCGCCGCGAACATCCCACGCCTGTACAATCCGCTCTTCGCGACCCTTGAGCGACTGCTGGCCGACGGGCGGGCGCAGGGGCTGTTCCGCGAGGATGTGGATGTGACAGCGCTCTACGTCGCCATGTCGGGGCTTGGCTATTTCTACTGCGCCAATCGGTGGACTCTCTCCGCGGCCTTCGCGGGCGATCTGTTCCGACCGGAGCGCATCGGGATCTATGAGGAGATGCTGGGCGAAATGGTGTTGGCCTATCTCCGCCGGGATCGGCCCTTCGCCTGAATCCACTTGCATTGCATACAGCGCTGAATAATGCTGCTGAGATGCGTGCTGCGAAAGCCCCGCCGTCGAAGATCGAGCCCGCGCGGGGCAGTGCGGGCGACACGGCCTATGAGGCGCTGCGCGGCATGCTTCTCATCTTTGAACTGCGTCCTGGCGAAAGACTGAACGAGGTCCAGTTGGCCGAGCGCCTTGGCCTCTCGCGCACGCCGGTGCGCGAGGCGCTGAACCGCCTGGCGGCCGAACGCTTGGTGCTGGCGCGGGGCGGCCACGGGTTCTACGTGCGCGACCTCGACCTCAAGGAGGCGATGGACCTCTACGAGTTGCGTACTGCGCTTGAAGTCACGGGATTTCGCCAGGCCTGCGAGAGGGCGAAGGCGTCTGACATCACGACGCTGCGCCGATCCTGGCGTGCCGCGCTTCGTCAATCCAGCCAAATGAGCGATCGCGCGGCGATGGTGGGCGAGGATGTACGGTTCCATGAGGCGCTTTGCGCGCTGGGCGGCAACATGGAGTTGCTGCGCATGCTGGGCGAGGTGAACGCTCGCACCACCTTCATTCGCTGGGCCTATGCCACCGGGCCACGCCCGGAGCTGAATTTCGACGAGCATGATGCGCTGCTGGAGGCCCTTGTGGCACGCGACGCGACCAGCGGTGCCGAGATCCTGGCCCGCCACATCGGCCGGCGTGCCGAGGCGCTGACCAGCCTGCTGGCGCCCTCTCGCGCCTTCCCAATCATCCCCCGTAGGAGGAATCCCTGATGCCCGACACCCCTATGCCGCAAGCGCCGCTTGTCGTCGTGCAGCCCGATGAGGCGCGCTCCTTCTGGCAGCCTGTGCCGGCCAATGGCTTCGTGCGTTGCATGCTCGCCTCCAACGAAATCGGCGCGGAGACGCCCTTCTCGATGGGCACGCAGCTGGTGGACGCCGGCTGCTTCGTGCGTGAACACGTCCACCCCGACAATGAGGAGGTGATCTTCGTGCTGGAGGGCAGCGGCGAGGCGTTGCTGAACGGCACGGACAAGGTGCCGATGAGCAAGGGCACCTGCATCTTCCTCGGCAAGGGTCGGTCTCACCGCTTCCAGGCGAGCGATGACGGCCCGATGACCTTCATGTGGTTGATGATGCCGGGTGGGCTCGAAACCTTCTTCGCCCGTATTGGCCGTGAGCGGAAGGCGGGCGACCCGCAGCCGCCGAACTTCCCGCGCCCCGCGGATGTGTTGCAGATCGAGGCCGAGACCGTCTTCGGCACGCTTCCTCGCAAGGCCTGACCGCATGATCGTCGAGGAGCGGGATTATCGCCTGAAGCCCGGCAAGCTGGGGCTTTTCGTTGCCACATATGAAAAGCATGGGCTGCCCTTGCAACTGAAGCATCTGGGCCGCTTCCTCGGCTATTTCACCACGGAAATCGGCGAACTTAACCACGTCGTCGCCCTCTGGGGCTATGGCGGGCTCGATGACCGCGCCCGCCGCCGCGCCGCTATGCTGGCCGACCCCGAATGGCAGGCCTATCTCAACATGGTGGCCGATTACCTGGATGTGCAGAACACGCGCATCCTGACGCCCTCCAACTTCTCGCCGATCCAATGAGAGCGCTCCCGACCGTCGCGCTGATCGGCGCTGGCACCATCGGTACGGCCTGGGCTGTGGTCTTCGCCCGCGCCGGTTGCTCAGTGCGCGTGTGGGATGGCGATGCGGGGGCGCTGGAGCGTTTCCCCGCCCGCGTCGCCGCCGTCTTCGAAGCGCTGGAAGGCTCCGCCATCGCCGGCCTCCCGGGCGGCGCCTCGCGCATCACCACCCATGTCGATCTTTCCGATGCCGTGGGCGGGGTGGATTGGGTGCAGGAGCAGGTGAAGGAGGACCTCGCGATCAAGCAGGAGGTCCTGCCCCGCGTGGAAGCCGCGATGCGGAAGGATGCGATCCTCGCGACCTCGACCTCGGGCCTTTCCCAGGCGGCACTCGCCTCCGTGCTGAGGCGGCCGGATCGCTTCATTGTGGTGCATCCGCTCACGCCGCCCTTCCTGCTGCCGGTCACGGAGATCGTGACGCATCCGGGCACGTCGGAGGCGACGCTGGCGGAGGCCTATCGGGTGATGGAGGCAGTCGGCCAGAAGCCCATCCGCGTGCATGGCGAGATCAGCGGCTTCGCCATGAACCGCATTCAGGCGGCCATGCTGAACGAGATGGTGGCGCTCGTCCGCGACGGCGTGATCAGCCCAGAGGATGCCGATACCACGTTGACCCACGGCTTCGGCCTGCGCTGGGCCGTCATCGGTCCCTTCGCGGGCGTGGACCTGAATGCGCTGGGCGGTATCCGGCAGTACATGGAGTTGTTCGGCTATATCCTGAACGATGTGGCGAAGGATCGCGGCGCGGCCCAGGCGCTCACGCCGGCCGCGGTCGATAAGCTGGAAGCGGGCTTGCGTGCCCAACTCCCGCTCGCCGAGATCCCTGCACGCCAGAAGCGGCGGGACCGTGCCATTGCCGCCCTGCGCGGCCATCTGGAGAAGGCGTGCCGCCCATGAGGCTGATCCTCGCCGCCATTGATGGCGTGAACCTTCTGCTCAAATACGTGCTCGCCCTTTTGCTCCTGATGATGACGGTCGGTGCGCTGGGCCAGGTGATCGTGCGCTTCGCACTGCCGCTGATCGGCTTCAACGCCTCCGCCGCCTGGACGGAGGAGGTGGCGCGCTTCTCGATGATCTGGACGGTCTTTCTGGGTGCGGCCTGGGCGCTGCGTCATGGTGAACTCATCGCGCTGGACGTGGTGACTCACGCGGTGCCCCGCGCGATGGGTATTGCCGTCAAGGTGCTCGCCTATCTCGCTTGCGCCGCCTTCTGCCTGCTGCTTGTCGTCATCGGGCTCGAGTTCGCCGAGATCGGCGAGATCGAGCGTAGCCCGGTGCTTGGGCTCTCCAAGTGGTACGTCTTCATGGCGCTGCCGATCGGTGCGGGCCTGATGGTGATGAACATCCTGGGCTTCCTTCTGGCCTGCATCATCGAGGGCAGCGATCCGCGCGGTGCCCTCGATGCCGTGGCGGACTGAGCCATGATCGGGACCGCCATCGCCCTGATCGTCATGTTCGCGGCCGCAGTGCCCATCGCTTTCGCACTCGGGATGGCGCCGCTCATCGCGCTGGACGCCCAGCGCATTCCGCTCATCGTCATCGCCCAGGCGGCGCTGGAGAGCTTGGACAGCTTCACCCTGCTTGCCATTCCCTTCTACGTCATGGCTGGCCGCATCATGCTGGCGGGTGGCATGGCCACGCGGCTCGTCGGCCTCGCGGCTGCGCTGGTGGGCTGGGTGCGCGGTGGCCTGGGGGCGGCGGGCGTGCTCACGGCGATGTTCTTCGCGACCATCAGCGGGTCTTCCTCCGCCACTGCCGCCGCCATCGGCTCGATCCTAGTGCCCGAGATGACCAAGCGGAACTATCCCAAGCCTTACGCTGCGGCAATCATCGCGTCATCAGGCGAGATCGGCGTCATCATCCCGCCCTCCATCCCGATGGTGATCTACGCGGTGACGGTGAGCGAGAGCATCGGCTCGCTCTTCCTCGCCGGCATCCTGCCTGGCCTGCTGATCGGTTTCAGCATGATGGCTTTGATCATCGTGCAGTCCACGATGCGCGGCTATGGCGACCCCACGCGCTTCGTCCCGCGCGAGATCGCCCGCGATGTCTGGGCGGCGACGAAGCGCGCGACCCTCTCGCTGCTCATGCCCATCATCGTGCTGGGCGGCATTTATGGGGGGATCTTCACGGCGACCGAGGCCGCGGTGGTGGCTGCCGTCTATGCGCTGATCCTCGGCCTTTTCGTGTACAAGGAGCTTAAGTGGCGGGACCTGCCCGAGATCCTGGCCGGCAGCGCCAAGACCTCGGCCATCGTGCTGATCATCGTCGCCTTTGCCAGCGTCTTCGCCTATGTGCTGACCACCTACCAGGCGCCGCAGGCCGTGGCCGCGTGGCTGACCGCGATCACCGCGAGTCCGCTGATCTTCCTGCTGCTGGTGAACGGGTTTCTCTTCATCGTCGGCATGTTCATGGAGACTTTGGCGGCGATCATCATCCTCGCGCCCGTGCTGGCGCCGGCGGCCATCGCCTTCGGCATCGATCCCATCCATTTCGGCACGATCGTGGTGGTGAACCTGGCCGTCGGCATGGTCACGCCGCCGGTCGGCGTGAACCTCTTCGTCGCCTGCAGCATCAGCAAGCTCAGGATGGAGCAGTTGATGCCGCCGCTGCTGCCCTTCCTCGCCACACTCGTCATCTGCCTGCTCATCATCACCTATGTGCCCGCGCTGTCCCTGGCGCTGGTGCGATAACGCTCAGGAGAACACCCAGATGTCCGCCATGTCCCGCCGCACCTTGGCCCTTGGTGCCCTGGCCTCACCCCTGGCCATGCCGTTTGTCGCCCGCGCACAGGGCGTAACCGAACTGCGCCTCGGCCATGTGCTGTCCGAGCAATCCTCCTATCACGTGGCCGGCACCAAGCTCTCCGAACTGGTGGAGCGGCGCACCAATGGCCGCGTCAAGATCAATGTCTTCGCGAACTCGGCACTCGGCGGTGAACTGCGCCTGATCCAGTCGGCGCGTACAGGCGCGATCGACCTGATGTTCAACAGTCAGCCCTCGCTCGAGAACACCATCCGGGATCTCGGCGTGCTTTCGCTCCCCTGGCTGTTCGACAGCTACGAGCAGGCAAACCGTCTCATGCAGGGCGCGATGGGCCAACGCCTTCTCACGCTGCTCGATCCCGTCGGCATGGTCGGCCTCTCCTGGTTCAACCTCTTCGAGCGCAGCGTCCTGACCAACCGCCCCTTCACCAACTTGGCCGAGGCGCGCGGCCTGAAGATCCGCGTCATCCAGTCGCCGGGGTATGTGGAAGCCTACCGCAGCCTTGGCATGCAGCCCACACCGACGGCCTATGCCGAGCTCTTCCTCGCGCTGCAGAACGGTGTGGTGGATGCAGCGGAACTGGCGCCGGATCAGATGATCGCCGACCGCTTCGTCGAGGTAATCCGCCATTATGTTCTGACGAAGACCCATCAGCTACCCTCCGTGCTGATCGCCTCGCGCTCGCGCTTCACGGCACTGCCACCCGATGTGCAGACCGCCATCCGCGAGAGCGTGCCGGCCGCCGTTACCGAGGGCCTGGCCTATTACAACCGCTTCCGTGACGAGAGCTTCGTCGAGGTGCGGCGCCGCGGGATCAACATCATCGAGCCCGACCTCGCGCCCTTCAAGGCGGCCGCCCGCCCGGCCTATGAGACCATCCTCAGCAACGCCCCCAACGGCCGCGCGCTGCTGGCTGAGATCGAGGCAGCGAAGTCGCGGGCGTGACGGCGGACGGCTGGCTGCGCGCATGCTGATCGAGCGACCCGACGGCGCCCGTCTTGCTGTCACCGTGACGGGGGAGGGGCCGCCCTTGCTGCTCCTCTCCGGTCTCGGGGGTACGGCGCGCTTCTGGCAGGGGTTGTTGCCCGAGATGGCGCGGTCGCACCGCGTCGCGGTGATGGACCAGCGCGGCGTCGGGGCCAGCACGCGTGGGACGGCGCCCGTCACCATCGGCACGCTCGCGGCCGATGCGGCGGCCGTCGCGCTGGCCCTGGGCGGCAGGGTCGCCCTCTGCGGACACTCGACGGGCGCGGCCATTGTGCTGACCATGGCGGCGGAGGGCCTGTGTCCCGTATCGCACCTCGCGCTGTCGGCCGGCTGGCTGAGGCCTGACGATTACCTGAAAAGCCTCTTCGAGACGCGCCTCGCCGTGCTGGAGCGCGCGGGCTTTGGTGCCTATGAAGTTGTCGGCCGTTTCCTCGGCTACCCACCCGAGTGGCTTGTCACGGAGGGAAGATTCCCGGCGCCCGAATGGTTGCCGCCGGAGCGCGAGGCGGCCGAGAGGGCCCGATGGTCGGAGCGGATCGGCGCCTTACTGGGCTTCGACGGCACGAACCTGCCGCCCCACGTGGCTGTGCCCAGCCTGGTACTTGGCACGCCCGATGACGTGATCGTGCCGCATCACCACCAGAGCGCCATGGCTGCCGCCATTCCGGGCGCGGTGTTCGAGCCGCTGCCCGATGGTGGACATTTCTATCCGCAAACCCGGCCCACGGCCTTCCTGGCGCGGCTTTTGCCGTTCCTCGCCGGCTGAGGCTCACATCACCACGCCGCCACCATCCACGACATAGGTCGCGCCGGTGACGAAGGATGCGTCGTCTGAGGCGAGAAAGACGATCACCTGCGCGACTTCCTCGGGCCGGCCGAGGCGGTTCATCGGGCAGCGCGCGTTCAGCGCCCGCTTGAAGGCCTCCGGGTCGGAGGCGTTGGCGATCATCTTGTCGTAGTACGGACTGCCGATGGGCCCGGGTGCCACCGCGTTCACCCGGATTCCCTCGGCCACGTGATCGAGCGCCATCGCGCGGGTGAGGCTGTCCACCGCGCCCTTGCTGGCGACGTAGGTGACGCGGTCCCTGAGCCCGATGATCGCGATGTTGGATGAGGTGTTGACGATGGCGCCGCCGCCCTGCGCGCGCATGACGGGCACGACATGCTTGGCCGAGAGGAAGACACCCTTCACGTTGACCGCGAAGAGCGCCTCCCAGTCCTCCTCGCGTGTGCTCACGACATCGCCCTGGATGCCATAGCCGGCATTGCTGCAGAGGATGTCGATGCGGCCGAAGCGCGCGACCGTCGCATCGGCCATGCGCGAGCAATCGGCGCTGATCGTGACATCCACGGCGAGGGCGAGGCCTGGCCCGGCGAGCAAACCGACCGTCTCTTCCGCCGCGGCCTGGTTGCGGTCGGCCACCACGACCGTGGCGCCCTCTCGGGAGGCCAGGAGGGCGGTGGCACGCCCGATGCCGCTGCCTCCGCCGGTGATGAGGAGGACCTTGTTCGCAAGCCGCATGTCGCATCGCCTTCACTGCTGGGAATTGGCAAGACTTGGCGCGCCCGGCACTGCCGACGCCCCTTCGATCCTAGGCCGGGGAGGAGTGGGCGCACAAACAGGGCGAGGTTGTTCCGGTGGCTGCGGTTTCCAGCGCGCAAGCCTCACGATCGGCTGGCGCCAACCGATCGGCCCAAGCCTACCCGGAGCGCCGGAACAGGTACGAGAGAGCGAGACACGGAGAGGCTATCGGCGAGCGCGACGCGCATCGCTTCCGATGGCCGGCCGATCACGGCCGAGCGCACGTGCCTCGCACTGTGTCACGCTCCTGGGCTGCCCCCCGGTTCCGACAAGCCTCGCTCAGTTGTCTACCCGGACATTGGCGGTTCGGATAACACCCGCCCAACGCGTGACCTCGGCTTGGAGGAAGGCCCAGGTTTCAGCCGAGTTGCGGCCCTCGACGACGAAGCCGATATCCTCCAGGCGCTGCGCCATGGCGGGCTCCCGCACGATGCGGCCAACCTCGGCGGAGAGCCGGTCCAGTATGGACTGTGGCGTGCGCGGCGGCGCCAGCAGCATGCACCAGGAACTCACCACGAAGTCCGGTAGGCCGCCTTCGATGATGGTGGGGAGCTCGGCGGCGAATTGCGGCCGTCTCGCGGTGGCGATGCCGAGGGGGCGGATGGTGCCGGCCTCGAACTGTGGCTTCAATGTCGAGTAGGTGTCGAACATCAGCCCGATATGGCCGGCCATCAGGTCGGCCAGCGCAGGTTGCGTGCCGCGATAGGGCACATGGACCATGCGCAGGCCGGTGCGCAGCTGCAAATCCTCCATCGCCAGGTGGGCCGTGGCACCGATGCCGCTCGATCCATAGTTCACATGTCCGGGGCGGGCCCGCGCATACTCCAGGTATTCGCGTAGATTTTGCGCTGGCACATGGCGGCTGCCCGCCAGCACCAATGGCGCCTGGACGACGAGCGAGACGGGCGCCAGGGCCATCGGATCGAAGGGCATGCGCCCGGCCTGCAGCGTCGCATTGGCCGCATGCGCGGGTAGCACCATCACCATGGTGTGGCCATCGGGCGGGCTGGCGGCAGCCACGCCGACGCCGAGGATACTGTTCGCGCCCGGCCGGTTCTCGACCACCACCGGCTGGCCCAATGCGCGCGCCAACGGCTCGGCAACCAGGCGCGTGGCGATGTCGGTCGTGCCGCCCGGCGTGTAGGGCACAATGATGCGCAGCGGCTTGTTCGGGAAATCTGCGCTCTGAGCGCCAGCGGTCAAGCTTGCGGCGGTGCCGGCGAGAGCCAGCGCGGTGCGGCGGGAGATGCGGGACATGGCGTGCTTCCTCGGGTTCTTGCTTGACGACATCCAAGCAGAGATCGAGGCCGCGCCGCCAGCCCGCCCTGGCGTTGGCTCGACGCGTTAGCCTGCGTCGGCCTGGCGATTCAGGTGGGCGACCAACTCGGCGGGCAGCTTCAGGCGATGGGCCAGCGCGTCCAGATAGGCCGCCTCGACCGCCCCGTCCGGCTCCATCGCAAGGCGCGAGGCGAGATAGAGCTCGGCCGCTTGCTCGGGTGTGGTGGCCAGGGCCGCGATGTCCGATACTCCAAGCGGCGCAGCCAATGCGTCAAAGACAAACGCCTTGCTCTCCGCATCCAGGCCAAAGGCGGTGACCTTTTCGAAAATGCGGCGCTGTTCCTCCGCATCCACATGCCCGTCCGCTTTCGCTGCGGCGATCATGGCGCGGATGAGCGCGAGTTCGAAAGGCGCACCGTCAGAGCCGGGCGCAGCGGCTGGCAGGAAGGGCTGCGGGACGTGTGCGACCTGCTGCGGTGCCGCCACGGGCGCCGTCGCGGCCGCCTGTCCTCTCTGCCAGCTCTGATAGGCTTGGCTCGCCAGCGCGCCCAACATCGCGGCGCCGCCATGGCTCAACACGCCGTTGAGCCCACGCTTTTTCGACTTGCCCCCCACAAGGAGGCCCAGCAGGCCGCCGGCAGCACCGGAGGCCGCAAGGCCGCCAAGCCCACCGGCCGAATTCAATGCCTTGCGCGCCGCGCCCGCCACATCCGGGGCGGCCTGGCTGGACCAGGGGGAAGGCTGCGTCTGCGGCGCGGCCGCATTGTTGCCGAGGAATCGTTCGAGGAGGCTTTGTGCGTTCATCATGCTGTCGAGGTTGTGGGGCGCCTCATGCGCTGCAAGATGGACGATGTTTCATATTGTGTCGCGCCTCCGGGATTCCGGACGGGGCCGCGCCTATTGACACCGCCCCATCCGCACTCGTCTGATATATCGAATAACGGGCTCGCGGGCCCCGGGAAGGAAACAGACAATGCCTGACGCCGCCACGCCACCAGGCGCGATCCACAATGCCACAGTCGCGATGCGCCTCGCCGAGGCCTTCGCCCGGCATGGCGTCACCACCGCCTTCGGCCAGAGCCTGCCCTCGGCCTTTCACCTCGCCGCACCCGCCGTCGGCATCCGCCAGGCGATGTACCGGCAGGAGAACATGGGCGGCATCATGGCCGACGGCTATGCGCGGATCAGCGGCCGCGTCGGCGTCGTCACCGCGCAGAACGGACCGGCGGCGACGCTGCTGGTCCCGCCCCTGGCCGAGGCGCTGAAGGCCTCCATCCCCATCGTCGCCCTGGTGCAGGAAGTGAACCGCAACCAAACGGACAAGAACGCCTTCCAGGAGCTCGACCACATCCGGATGTTCGAGCCCGTCGCGAAGTGGGTGCGCCGCATTGATCGCGCCGACCGGCTGGAAGACTATGTGGACATGGCCTTCACGGCCGCCTGCTCGGGCCGCCCGGGCCCGGCCGTGCTGCTGCTGCCGGCCGATCTGCTCTCCGAGAACGCGGCGGCGCCGAGCCCCCGCCGCGCGAGCCTCGGGATCTATCCGCTCGACCGCACGCTCCCGGACCCCGCCCGCCTCGAGGAGGCGGCGGCGCTGCTGGCCGGCGCCAAGGCGCCGCTGATCCTGGCCGGCGGCGGCGTCCATTCCTCCGATGCTTCGGCCGCGCTTGCCGCCCTCCAGCAGGGCGCCCATCTGCCGGTCGGCACCACGGTCATGGGCAAGGGCGCAGTCGATGAGACGCATCCGCTGACGCTCGGCGTCATCGGCTATGTCATGTCGCCCGGCGCCCGCACCCATCGCCTGCGCGGCATGGTGGAGCGCGCTGATGTCGTGCTGCTCGTCGGCACCCGCACCAATGCGAACGCGACCGACAACTGGACGATGTTCCCGCCCGGCACGCGCTTCATCCACATTGACCCCGACCCCATGGAGATCGGCCGCAACTACGAGGCGCTGCGCCTGGTGGGCGATGCGCGCCTCACGCTCGAGGCGCTAGGCGCCGCGCTTGCGCGGCAGGATCTCTCGGCCCGCGCCGCAGCCCGCCCGGCGATCGAGGCTGAGATCGCCGATGCCGTCGCCGATTGGAGGCGCCGCATCGCGGCCGTGATGACGCGTGAGGGCCGGCTGGTCCGGCCCGAGCGCATCATGGCCGAGCTGGACCGACGGATGGACCCCTCGGCCATCGTGGTGGCCGATGCCAGCTACTCTTCCATGTGGATCGGCCAGTATCTGACGGCGCGCCGCGCGGGGCAGCGCTTTCTCACGCCGCGCGGCATCGCGGGGCTGGGCTGGGGCGTGCCGCTCGCCATCGGCGCGCAGGTGGCCGCCCCCGACCGGCGCGTCATCTGCCTCGCGGGCGATGGCGGATTCGGCCATTCCTGGTCCGAGCTGGAGATGATGCGCCGCATGCAGCTTCCGGTGACGCTGATCGTGCTGAACAACGGCATCCTCGGCTACCAGAAGCACGCCGAGCTGGTGAAGTTCGGCGACCACACGGATGCGGTGGATTTCACCGATGTGGACCACACGCTGATCGCCCAGGCCTGCGGCGTGGCGAGCCTGAAGGTGACCGAGGCATCCGGCATCGGCCCCGCGCTGGACGAGGCCTTCGCGGCGCGCCGGCCCATGCTGATCGATGTCCATTCCGACCCGGATGCGCGACCGCCGATCAACTACTACGCCGGCCATTTTGACGAGCCCTATTGATGCTCACGCTCCGCAAGACTGCGGCGGGCTTCGGCCTCGACCTCGGCGAGGCGCCGGAGCCCGAGGCCCCCGGCCCCGGCGGGGCGCTGGTGCGCGTCGAGCATGTCGGCATCTGCGGCAGCGACGTGCACGCTTATGAGTGGACCGAGGGCTACGGCTTCATGGTGCCGCATCTGCCGGTGGTGATGGGCCATGAATTCGCCGGCGTGGTCGCGGCGGTGGGGCCGGGCGCCGGCGCGCTTGCACCCGGCCAACGCGTCGCGGTGATGCCCGGCATTCCCTGCGGGCAATGCGCCGCCTGCCGCCGCGGCGATCCGCGTGGCTGCACCCGCAGGGCCACCATCGGCCTCACGGTGGATGGCGGCTTCGCCCGGCATGTGCGCGTGCCGGCCGCCAATTGCCTGCCTTTGCCGGATGCGGTGGACACCGAACTCGGCGCCCTGGCCGAGCCGCTGGCGGTCGGCTGCGAGGGCGTGATCACCGCCGGCATCGGGCTCGGTGAGACGGTGCTGGTCATGGGGCCGGGGACCATCGGCCAGGCGCTCGCCATCATGGCGCGGGCGGCGGGGGCCACGCGCGTCATCATCTCCGGCCGTGCCGATGGCCCGCGCTTCGACGTGCTGCGCGCGCTGGGATTCGAGGACATCGTGGATGTCGCGGAAGGGCCGCTCGGCGCGCAGGTCCTGGCCCGCACCGGCGGCGCGCCGGTGGATGCGGTGCTGGAGGCCACGGGAGTCCCCGCCACCATCCAGGAGGGCCTTGGCGTGCTGCGGAAGGAGGGGCGGCTCGTCGCGGTCGGCATCCATTCGGCGCCGCTGACGCTCGCTCTCACCGATTTCGTGCGCATGCGCCACCGCCTGCTCGCCTCGCACGGGGCCGCGCGCGGCACCTGGGACCGCGTCCTCGCGCTGCTGGCGCGCCATCCGGAGGGCTTCCGCCCGATGATCACGCATCGCCTGCCGCTCGCGCGGGGAATCGAGGGCTTCGAACTGGCGCGGCAGCGCGCGGCCAGCAAGGTGATGCTGCGGCCATGAGTGCGGCGGATCGCCTCGCCCTCGTCACCGGCGCCGCGCGCGGGATCGGCGCCGGCATCGCGCGCCGCCTCGCCGAAGCCGGTCATCCCGTGGTGCTCTCCGACGTGCTGGAGGAGGTGGAGGAGATGGCCGCTTCCCTCCGCGCCGAGGGCCACGCGGCGCGCGCCATCCGCCTCGATGTCTCGGATGATGCGGCGGTGGCCACGCTGCCGGGCGTGCTGGGCGCCGATTGGGCGCGGCTTGGTATCCTCGTGAACAATGCCGGCATCTCGCCCAAGCATGAGGGGCGCCGGCGGCCGATCGCGGAGATGCCCCCGGCTGAATGGCGCCGCGTGCTGGAGGTGAACCTGACCGGCGCCTTCCTGATGAGCCAGGCCTGCATTCCGCCGCTGCGCGCGCGCGGCTGGGGGCGCGTCATCATGATCACGAGCCAGGCCTCGCGCACCATGAGCCGCATCGCGGGCGCGCATTACGCGGCCTCCAAGACCGGGCTGATGGGCTTCGCCCGCAGCCTGGCCGGCGAGCTGGGCCCGCATGGCATCACGGTGAACAGCATCGCGCCCGGGCGCATCGAGACGCCGATGGCGGCGGGCGCCGCGGCGGGGGCGAATGACAGCTTCCTCGCCAATATCCCCGTGGGCCGCCTCGGCACGCCGGGCGACGTGGCCGAGGTGGCGGCGTTCCTGGCCTCGGATGCGGCGGGCTACCTCAACGGCACAACGATAGACGTCGGCGGCGGCAGCTTCATGCCCTGACCGGCGCGCAACAACAGGGGAGACGACATGAAAAGACGGCAGGCCCTCATCGCCTCAGGCGCCATGCTCGCGGTACCCGGCATCGCCCGCGCCGCCTGGCCGGATCGCGAGATCACGATCCTTGTCGCCTATGGCGCGGGCGGCTCCACCGATGTCTCGACGCGCGCGATGACGGCGGAGGCCGAGAAGCTGCTGGGCGTGCCCATCCAGATCGTGAACCGCACGGGTGGGCAGGGCACGACCGCGCCGGCCCAGGCGGCGACGATGCGCCCCGACGGGCATGTGATGGCAACCGCCGGTATGGCCGCACTCGCCATCCTGCCGCATGTGCTGGACCTGCCCTATACGCTGGAGAGCTTCGCCTTCCTGCCGGGCTATGCGCGCTACCTCTATGGCATCGCGGTGCCGGCCGACAGCCCGGTCACCACGGCGCAGGAGCTGGTCGCGGCCGGCCGGCAGCGCCGCGTGACCTTCGCGGCGGCGGGCGCGCCGCAGAATGTCGGCATGTTCGAGCTGAACGCCCGGCTGCGCACGCGCTTCGCCTTCATCCCCTTCCCCGGTGGGGCCGAGGCGGTGACCGCCGCGATCGGCAAGCATGTGGATTTCGTGGTCCAGAACCCGCCCGAGATGCTGCCCGCGCTGCAATCGGGCCGGCTGCGCCTCATCGCCTCCGCGAGCGACGCACGCTGGAAGGAATTCCCGAACGTGCCGACCCTGCGCGAGCAGGGGGTGGATCTGGCGGTGGACAGCGTGCTCGGCCTGGTCATGCCGCGCGGCGTGCCGGCGGATCGCGCCGAGATCCTCTCACGCGCCTTCCTGCAGGCGGCGCGCAGCCCTGTGGTGGCTGAGACGCTCAGCCGCTTCGGCATGATCCCGGCCCCGGTGCCGGCCGCCGATTTCGAGGCGATGCAGCGCCGCGCCTTCGCCGAGTTCGGCCCGCACCTGCGTGAAGCCGGCCTGGCCCGGCGATGAGGAGGAACACCATGCAACGACGCGCCATCCTGCTGGGCGGTGCCGCCCTGCTGCCCGCGCCTGCGCTTCGCGCGCAGCCGCGCTGGCCGGACCGCGAGGTGACGATCCTCGTCCCCTTCGGCGCCGGCGGCTCCACCGATGTCTCGGTGCGCGCGGTCGCCAGCGAGGCCGAGAAGCACCTGGGCGTGCCGATCCAGATCGTGAACCGCGTGGGCGGGCAGGGGACCGCCTCGCTGACCGCGGTGGCCCAGGCGCGGCCGGATGGGCATACGCTGGGCAGCGGCGCCATGTCCGGCCTCGCCATCGCGCCGCACACCATGGACGTCAGCTACACGTTGGACAGCTTCGCCTATCTGCCGGGCGCGGCGCGCTTCCTCTACGGCATCGGCGTCCGGGCGGAGAGCCCCTACGGCACCATTCAGGACCTGATCAACGCGGCCAAGGCGCGGCGCATGACCTTCAGCGCCACAGGCCCGCCCAACAACCTCGGCATGTTCGAGCTGAACCGCCGTTACGGGACGCGCTTCCAGTTCATTCCCTTCCAGTCCGGGGCCGAGGCGGTGACGGCGGTGCTGGGCGGGCATGTCGAATGCACCTCGCAGACCCCGCCCGAGATGTTGCCGGCCATCCAGTCCGGGCGGATGCGGCTGCTCGTCTCCTCCTCGCCCGGCCGCTGGAAGGAGTTTCCGCAGGTGCAGACCCTGCGGGAGGCCGGCTTCGACGTGACGATTGAGAGCCTGCTCGGCTTCGTCGCCCCCCGCGCGACGCCACCCGAGCGCCTGGCCATCCTCGCCGATGCCTTCCTGCGCGCCGCCCGCGCGCCCTCGGTCGAGGCGACGCTTACCCGCTTCGGCATGGTGCCCGAGGTGCTGGAGGCGGCGGCCTTCGAGCAGGCGATCCGCGCCGGCTTCACGCGGTTCGGCGAGCAATTGCGCGAGGCCGGGCTGGCGCGCCGCTGATGAGTTGGACCGCGCGCGCGGTCGCCCTGGGCGCCCTGGTGTTCTGCGCCCTGGCGGGGTTCGAGGCCGCGCGCCTGCCCAATTGGTCGGCCTTTGATGGGCCCGGGCCGGGATTGCTGCCGCAGATCCTGGTGGCCCTGATCGCGGTGACCGCGCTCGGCGTGCTGGCGGCCCCGGGGCATGGCGAGCCGGAGGGCGGCGCGGCATCCCCGCTGCGCTCGCGCGGCTTCCTGGGCTATGGCGGAGCGATGCTGGGCTTGGCGCTCACGCTGCCGCATCTGGGCTTCATCCTCGCGGGCGCGCTGGCCACGCTCCTGGTCATGCGCATTGCGGAGGGCGTGGGCTGGACGGCGGCATTCCTCTGGGCGCTGGTGCTGGTCAGCGCCGTCACGCTGCTCTTCGGCACGGCGTTGGGCGTGCCCTTTCCACCCGGCCCGGCGGAGCGCCTGCTCGCGCCGCTCGGCCTGCTGCGGCTGGGCTAGAGGGCGCGCGCCATGATGGATGGCCTGATCCAGGGCTTCGGCGTACTGCTGACGGCGCAGAATCTGGGGCTTTGCGTGCTGGGCGCTGTGCTGGGCACGCTGGTGGGCGTCCTGCCCGGACTGGGCCCCGCCACCACCATCGCGCTGCTGTTGCCGATCAGCCTGAAGCTCGACCCGACGGGTGCGATCATCCTGCTGGCGGGCATCTACTACGGCGTCGCCTATGGCGGGACCATCACCTCGGTCCTGATGCGGATTCCGGGCGAGGCCTCCTCCGTCGTCACCTGCCTGGACGGCCATGCCATGGCGCGCAACGGGCGGGCGGGGGCCGCGCTCGGCATCGCCGCCATCGGCAGCTTCATCGCGGGCACCTTCGGCATCCTGGGCGTGATGCTGCTCTCGCCCCCGCTGGCCGAGCTGGTGATCGCCTTCGGGCCGTGGGAATACGCCGCGCTCATGCTGGCGGGGCTCTCGCTCATCGCCTTCTTCGCCGCATCGGGCGTGGCCAAGGCGGCGCTGATGGCGCTGTTCGGACTGTTCCTCGGCCTGGTCGGGCTTGATCCCATCAACGGGGCGCCGCGCTTCACTTTCGGCATCCCGGCGCTGGTGGACGGCATCAGCATCGCCCCCCTCGCGCTGGGCCTGTTCGGCCTTTCGGAATTGCTCTTCCTGGCACTGGGCAAGGAGCAGCGGCCCGAGATCCTGCGCCCGCCCTCGACCTTGCTCGGCTTCATGCCCAATCGCGAGGAATGGCGGCGCAGCGCCATGCCCATCGCGCGCGGTTCGGTGCTGGGCTTCCTGATCGGGCTCTTGCCGGGCGGCGGCGCGGTGCTGGCCTCCTTCCTCTCCTACGGGGTCGAGAAGCGCCTTTCCAAACATCCCGAGCAGTTCGGCAAGGGCGCCATCGAGGGGGTGGCGGGGCCCGAGAGCGCGAACAACAGCGGCACGGCCGGCGCCTTCATCCCGCTGCTGACGCTGGGCATTCCCGCCAATGCCGTCACCGCGCTGCTGCTGGGCGCGCTGCTGGTGCACGGCGTGCAGCCCGGCCCGATGATCATGGAGCGGCAGCCCGAGCTCTACTGGGGCGTCATCGCCTCCATGTACATGGGCAATGTCGTGCTGCTGATCCTGAACCTTCCCTTCGTCGGCCTCTTCGTCCGCGCGCTGGAGGTGCCGCGCCGCTTCATGGCGACGGCGATCCTGCTGGTCTGTGTGATCGGCACCTGGAGCACCGGGCTCAACGCCTTCGACGTGCTGCTGGCGGTGATCTTCGGCTTGTTGGGCTTCGTGCTGCGCCGTGGCGGGTTCGACCTCGGCCCGCTGGTGCTCGCCTATGTGCTGGGGCCGACGCTGGAACGCTCTCTCCGGCAGGCGCTCCTCATCGCCGATGGCGACCTGACCGAGATCGTGAACCACCCGATCGCGCTCGGCTTCCTCGTCGTCGCGGTGCTGGTGTTGCTGAGCGGGTTGCTGGTGCGCCGACGGCCCGCGGTGGTGTAGGACAGCGGGGGCTGTGGGCGGGTCGGCTCAGCCCTCCAGCCGGCTGAGCGGACCTTCGCCGCCCTCCTGGATGTCACGCCGGATGGCGGCGGCGGCGGCGGGCCCGTTGCGCGCCTCAAGCGCCTGCAGGACCAGCACATGCGGGTGTGGTTCGGCCACCGTGTGCGGCCAATCGGCGCGCAGATCATTCAGGAAGGGGCCGCTCTGGATCCAGAGCCCTTCGATCAGGCGCAGCAGCCGGGGCATGCCGGCGGCCCCGGCGAGGCCCAGGTGGAACTCCTCGTTCCAGCGCAGCGCGCTCGCGAAATCGCCGCGCTCCTTCGCAGTGCAGAGCTTGCGGTGCGCGGTGGCGAGGCGCGTCAGCACAGGGGGCGTCACCGCGGCCGCCGCGCGCTCTGCCGCCATGCCCTCCAGCACCAGGCGCAGGTCGCGCAGTTCGAGATAGGCGGCGCGGGTCGGCACCGGCACTGTGAAGGACTTGCCGGCCTGCATCTCCAGACCGCCCTCCGCGACGAGTTGCAGCAGCGCCTCGCGCACCGGCGTCAAGCTGGTGCCGAGGCGCGCGGCGAGTGCGCGGCCGTTCAGCCGCTCGCCTGGGCGAAGTTCGCCGGTCGAGAGCGCCTTGCGCAGCTTGCCATGTGCCTGGGCTGCCAGGTTGGCGCGCACCACCTGTTCGAGTGCCGGCGCGCCCGGCTTGTCCTTCGCGTTGGTCATCGCCGGCCGGATTGGCACTGTTCCTCATCCCCTCGCAAGTGGCGATGTGACGTCCAGGTAGGAGGCGGCGAGCGAGGTGCGCACATCCACGACGGCCGGCACGCCAGCGGCCAGCGCCGCGCGGAAGGCAGGCTCCAACTCGTCCGGCCGCTCCACCCGAAAGCCACGGCAGCCCATGGCCTCGGCGATGGCGGCGTGGTCGAAATCTTTGAACTCCGCGGCGAAGGGCCTCCGGAGTGCAACGACCACCCCAAGGCACTGTTGTTGGACACCACGACGATGATGGGCAGCTCATGCTCCAGTGCGGTCATCAGTCCGTTCATCGTCATTGCGAAGCCGCCATCGCCACAGACCGCCACTGCCGGGCGTTCCGGGTGAATGAGCTTGGCCGCAAGCGCGGCAGGAATGGCGAATCCCATGGGGCCGGCGCCCGCTGCCTGGAGAAAGTGGCCGGCACGGCGTACCTGGAGGAAGCGCCTCATGAAGATGCGGTTTTCACCCGTGTCGCAGGTCACCATGGTGTCCTCGGGCAGAGTCGCGTGCAGGCCGGCGATGATCCGCTGCGGCATGAGCGGTGCTTCGGCGGCGTGGTAGGCAGCCTCGTCGAACCAGCCACGGGCTCGCCGATGGGCCGCCGCCCGGCCCGTGCCATCGCGCGCGGGCATCTCCGGGAAGGCCGCGAGGAGTTGCTCCATGATGGTGGCGGCATCGCCGATCAACTGGCACTCGGCAGGAAAGGTCCAGGCGGCGTTGCGCGGCTCGATATCCACCTGCAGGAAGGTCTGGCGCACAGGATCGAGGAGCGCGGGATTTGCCCGTGCGGTGTCGGAAGCCGTGAGCCTCGAGCCGATAACGAGCACGACGTCCGCCTCGGTCACGGCGGCATTGGCGACGGGAAGTCCATAGGTACCAAAGACGCCGAGCGCGAGGGGGTGCGTCTCCGCCAGGACGCCCTTGCCAGAGGGCGTGGTCACGACGGGCGCGCCGAGGCGCTCGGCAAGGCCCTGGAGTGCCGCGTAGCCCTGCGCGATGCGGACGCCGTTGCCGGCCACGATGATGGGCCGGTCAGCACCGACCAAAAGCTCGGCCGCGTGTTGGATCGCGTCCGGCTCCGCGCCCGCCCCGGACGGCGGAAGGTAATGCGCCGTGGGATAGAGCCGTGGCCGTGTCTGAGGGCCAACCTCGCCCGTGAGGGCGGCCAGCGAGAGCAGGACGGCCACCGGGCCCGGCTGCCCGGCCATGGCATGCTTGATGGCGACTTGCGTCGCCTGCACCGCCTGCCCTGGATCGAGCGCCGAGAAGACCTGCTTGGCGACCCCGCCGAAGCCTTGCCTCGCATCCAGGATCCATAGTCCCCTGTTCCCGATTGGTAAGGGCCGTGCAGGGAGAACGAGGGAGTGTCACTGAAATCGCTCAGCAGCAGCATGGGGCTGGAGGAGAGCAGCGCCTCGATGGTGCCGATGAGCCCATTGCCGAGCACCTAGGGGCCCTGGCCAAGAATGACGCCGGGCTTGCGCGTTAGGCGGCCATAGACCTCCGCCATGACGCCGGCGAGGGATTCCTCGCGCACCAGCACGGTGCGGATGGCGCTCTGGCGGCGAGAAAGCGCCCCAAAGACCGTGCCCGTATGCCCTCCCGAGATTCCAAACACAAGGTCCATGCCAGCTCCCTCGAGCACGAGCGCGATCGCGTCCGGCACGGCCATGGGCTCCGCAAGGAGGGGATGGATGAGCATGCGGAGCGCTCCTCGGCCGAAGGTCCAGACGCATAGGATATATCGCGTATCAACTCGGTCCAGCCGGTCCGAGGGTTGCGTCGACCGGTGCATCGCAAGTCTGGCCGTTCAGTAGAGTGCATGTCGGGCAGGCAGGTGCAGATCACGGTGGCGGCAGGGCTAAGCGAACCCTGGGACTTTACCGACCTCTGTGAGGCTCCGGAGGCTGTGAGACCAGCCTTATGTTGCGCTTACTCCCTCGTGGCATCGGAACAGGCGCCTGGTCCAGCGAAGCTCACCTGCCCGGCCAAGCTGCCGCCAGCAGCGACGCTGCAACTGCCCTGCATCGTCCCAATCGAACGAAGCGGGATGGAGCCATCATGGCCGTCGCGCCGCAAGCGAATCGAACGCGAAGGCACGAAACTACCGAAGGCATGGCTTCGAAGCCTAGATCGCCGGAAACTCCTGGGGGAGGCACCAAGGCGCCCGCGCCCGCTCCCGCGCCAGCACCAAAGGGCCGCGATCGGGCTTGGTCTGAGATTGAGAGGTGCAACGGAAATTTAATCCTCTTCCGTCATGACTGACTTCCTCTGCAACGAGGAAATGTCATGCCCCTCATCGCGGCCAACGGCCATGCCCCCTCCAAGACCAACGGCCACATGAACGGCAAGGCGGCGCAATGGGCGCCCAAGTCGCCGCCCCCGGCGCCAAGCGCGCCAAGGGGCGAGCCAAAGCGCCGACAGCGCACCTTCGCACGACAGCAGAAGGCGGCGGAACGCGTTGCTTCCGCAACCACGCAGGTCTCGTCGGGAATTGCCGAGGCGGCCTCTGCCTCGGAGCAGCTGCGGAAGGCCATGACGGACATCGCGTCCGGCGCGGCCGAGGCTGCTTCCGCGGCTGAGCAGTCGCAGCGCTCCGTGACACGCATCTCGGCGGCCATCCGTCAATCCGCCACCGCAGCGGGACTGTCCCTTGAGAAGACGCAAGCGCTGCGCGAGTTGCTGGGCGCGGTGAATGCCCAGATCACCGCCTCGGTCGTCTCGGTGGGCCGTGCCGCCGAGCGCCAGGGCGCCTCGGTCGGGATGGTCGAGGAACTCGACCGCCAGGCCGCGAATATCGGCGAGATCGTCAAGGCGGTCGCTCATATCGCCGACCAGACGAACCTGCTCGCGCTCAATGCCGCCATCGAGGCCGCCCGCGCCGGGCAGCATGGCAAGGGCTTTGCCGTGGTCGCCGACGAGGTGCGCACCCTGGCCGAGACATCGGAGAAAAGCGCGCGTGATATTCAGGAACTGGTCGGGCAGATTCAATCCGACGTGAAGCTCATCGCCGAGGGCATCAACGCCTCCGCGTCCATGGCCCAGCAGGAAGCCGGTAACGGAAGCGCCGTCGCCGAGCAACTGGAGCGGATCCGCACTGATATGGGCGTCATCGTCGCTGGCGCGCAAGAAATCCGCGCATCCGCCGAGGAGGCGGAAGCAGCCGCGGGTGAAGCCCAGAAGGGCGCCGAGGCGATTTCGGCGGCGGCCCAGGAGCAGTCCGCCGCCTGCGAGGAGGCGGTGAAGACGGTCGAGCAGCAGACGACGGCGCTTGGCCAGAGCGAGGGCGCAGTGGGCGAACTCTCCGAACTTGCCGACGACCTCAAGAACAGCACCGACATCGGCAAGAGCGCGGAGGAAGTGGCCTCCGCCGCGGAGGAACTCTCGGCGGCTGTCGAAGAGATCAACCGTGCGGCGGGCGAGATCATGACGGCGATCGAGCAGATCAGCCGGGGTGCCCAGCAGCAATCGGCCGCGACGCAGCAATCCTCCGCGGCACTCGCTCAGATTGAGCGCGGTGCGCGCCTCTCCAACGAGCGCGCGGTGCTCGCCCTGGAGAAGGGTGAGGAGATGACCACGCGCCTGTCGCAGAACGCGGCCGCGGTGGAGCAGATGATTGCGGGGGTGGAGCAGTCCGTGCGGGACAACGATGCCTCGCGCGAGCAGATCAATGCGCTCGAGCAGGTGAGCCGTCGGATTGACAAGATCGTGGACGCGATCACGACCGTCTCGATCCAGACCAGCATGCTTGCGGTCAACGGCTCGATCGAAGCGGCACGCGCCGGTGAGTTCGGCAAGGGGTTCATGGTCGTCTCGACCGACATCCGCAACCTGGCCCGGGACAGCGCCGAGAATGCCGAGCGAATCAAGGACCTCGTGAAATCCGTCCAGGATCAGATCGTGGCCGTCCGTCGTGACCTGGAGGACACGGCAGCCCTGGCCAAGGCAGAAGTGGAGAAGAACCGCGCCATCACCGCAAACCTGGCCGCCGTTACCGTGGATATTGGTGTGGTTCTGGAGGGCAGCCGAACCATCTCGGCCGGTGCTGGCGACATCCTCACCAGCATTGAGGAAGCCAAGCGCGGCGTGGAGCAGGTGGCGGCTGCGGCCGCTCAGGCCTCCCAGGCGGCCCAACAGGCTGCCCAGGCGGCGCGCGAGCAGTCCAAGGGAGCCGAGGAACTGGCATCGGCCGTGGAGGAAATCGCCTCCCTCGCCGACGAATTGCAGACCGCCGACGCCGTCTGATCAGGAGCATCCTCATGGACGAGACAGCGGAGCACGGCGATCTGCCGCGGCAATTCGTCACCTTCCAGGTGGATGGATCGCTGTATGGCCTGCCGATGGCGGAGGTCCAGGAGATCATCCGCATGCCCACCCTGGTGGAGGTGCCGCATAGCCCAGATGTGCTGCGCGGGATTGCCAACCTCCGCGGCGGCATCCTGCCTGTCACCAGCCTGCGCCGAAGCTTTGGCGCCGAGGAACAGCCAACCGACGAGGCAACGCGCGTGGTCGTCGTCCGTGAGCCTGGGGTGACGCTTGGGTTTGTCGTGGACCGGATGGGGCGCGTGATGACGGCGGAACCCCAGGAGATCGAACCCGCGCCTGAACTGACCGAGGGTGCTGAGCCCAGCCTCCTCCGAGGTGTGGTGAAGCGCAGCGACGGGATGGTCCTTCTGCTCGACGCAGCGCGCCTCGCCCGGATGGGCACAGCTCGGCGCGACGCAGGCGAAGAACGCCCGGCCCGCGCCATTGGCGATGTTGAAGCCGATGATCCGGCGACTCAGGAAGAGCTGCAACTCGTCAGCTTCGTCTCGGCTGACGGCGAGTATGCCATCCCCATCGCCGAGGTGCAGGAGATTGTCCAGCTCCCGCCTCAAGTTGTCCGCGTGCCGGGCGCAGCGGTTCATGTCCTGGGCTTGATGACCCTGCGTGAGCGGCTGCTGCCGCTGGTTTCGCTGCGAATGCTCTTCGGTGAGGCAAGCACGGAGGCGACCGGCAGCGCCCGTGTCTTGGTTATCTCCGCACCCGGCCAGCCGGAGCTCTCCGTCGGCCTCGTGATGGACAGCGTGAAAGAGGTGCTGCGCGTACCACGGGCGGTGGTGGATCCGCTTCCGCCCCTGCTTTCAGGCGCCAGAGGCCTTCTCGAGTCTGTATGTCGGCTGGAACGCGGGCAGAGGCTGGTCAGCATTCTCTCCGTCGCTCGACTGTTCGAGGCGGGACTCATGCAATCTGCGCTGGAGGCGGCTGAATCAGGCCGGGACAATGAGATGACGGCGAAGGCTCACGCTGCCACAAGCGGGGAGGAGGAGCAGTTCGTTGTCTTCCGCCTGGCCCGCGAGGAATACGGAATTCCGATCGAGGCGGTGCAGGAGATCCTGCGGGTCCCCGATGAACTCACCCACGTGCCGCAATCCCCCGACTTCATCGAGGGCGTGGTCAACCTGCGGGGCAGCGTATTGCCCGTGGTGGACCAGCGACGCCGCTTCGCTCTTGCGGAGGCTGGGCGCAACGACCGCCAGCGCATCATGGTGCTTGGGATCGGGAACATGCGAACCGGCTTCATCGTGGATCAGGTCGTCGAGGTGCTGAAGATACCGCTCTCCGCGATCGAGCCAGCCCCTGTGCTGTCCGAGCGCCAGACAGGTCTCGTCCCGCGCGTGGCCAACCTCGCGGCCGCCCGGCGCATGGTCCTCATCCTGGAGGCCACGCGTCTGCTGGAAGCGCGTGAGATCGCAGCACTCGAGGCTGCATAAGTGCACCATGAGCCAAGCGATCCGTCTCCTCATCGTCGATGACAGCGCATTAATGCGCAAGCATATGCGCCAGATCTTCGAGGCGGAGGGCGACTTCACGCTCGCCTTTGCACGCAACGGACGCGAGGCGCTGGACCAGGCTCGTTCCTTCGAGCCGGACGTTGTGACGCTTGATGTCAACATGCCCGAGCTGGACGGCATCTCCTGCCTCGAGCAGCTCATGGAAAGGGGGGCGGCTGCACGCGTTGTCATGGTGTCCTCCCTGACCGAGGAGGGGGCAGCGGTCACGCTACGTGCGCTGGAGCTGGGTGCCGTGGACTTCGTGCCGAAGCCCGATGGAACCGTCTCGCTCTCGATTGACCGCATCCGGCCCATGCTGTTGAGCAAAGTGCGCGCAGCGGCGCGCGCCAAGCCACGCCGCGTCGTTGGGCTCCGCGCGCGCGTCTCCGCGCGGCGGCGCGAACTGGAGGCGCGCGGCACGATACGACCGCCAGCGGGGGCAGCCCTTTCGGGTGCAGTGCTGGTTGGCGTCTCGACCGGGGGGCCACGCACCCTCGAGGAGATCCTTCCTGTTCTTCCAGCCGACTACCCCTACCCGGTTGTTGTGGCCCAGCACATGCCATCCACCTTCACGGGCGTCTTTGCGCGCCGCATGGACGGCGTCTGCGCCCTGGAGGTTAGGGAGGTGGATGGGCCTATGCCGCTCGCCACTGGTGGCATCTACATCGGTCGTGGCGATGCCGATGTTGTGCTCGAGCGGCGTCTTGGGCGGATCATCGTCAACAGCCTTCCCGCGGACGAGTCGCTATGGCACCCGAGCGCCGACCGGCTGGTGGTAAGCGCGATGCAGGTCATGCCTCCAAGTCAACTGACAGGCGTTCTGCTGACCGGCATGGGTCATGACGGGGCGGCGGCCATGGCCGAGTTGCGTCAGCGGGGCGGCCGCACCATCGCCGAGTCGCAGGATAGCGCCGTGGTCTTTGGGATGCCTGCCGAGTTGATCCGCCGCGGCGGCGCTGAACTTGTCCTTCCGGCGGAGCGTGTGGGCACGCAGCTGCAGGCCTGGGCGCGGCGAGGTCGCTGAGCCATGCCCCTCGCTCGCTCACGAAAGCTCCGCGCCGCGCCGGCCGCCATGCTTCATAGCATTGACGCGAGCGAGCGGCGGCTTGCCGTCGCGGATTGCACGGATGCAGAGGTCCTCTTCGCGCAGCTTCAGCGCGAGTGCGATGTCGGCGTGCGTCACGCCATCTTTACGCGGCTCGGCTCCCTCGCCGACACCGAGGTAGCCGAGCGTCTAGTGAGCTTTCTCGGCTCCGAGGAGGTCGCTCAGCGCAATGACGCCATCCTTGCATTGCGGCGTTGTGGCGTTTCGGCCGTGCCGGCTTTGAGGGGCGCACTCAGATCTCCTGATCCGGATGTCAGAATCTTCGGCGCGAACGCGCTGGAAGGAATTCCGGCGCCGTCCTCCCGCGCGCTTCTCATCGATCTTCTCGCGCAGGAGGGCGACGCGAATGTGTGCCTGGCAGCGGTAGAAGCACTCGCGCAGATCGGTACTTCCGCCGATGTTCCCTCGCTCACCGCGCTGCGTGACCGCTTCCCCGGAGAGCCGGGGCTCGGTTTTGCCGTTGCCCTCGCGCTGGATACCATCGGAGAAGGGATGTGAGCCATCTCTCCGCGGAGCGACCTGCCCCCGGCTTCCCCGCGGAGGATGTCGCGCGGTTCCAGGAATTCTTTTATCGCAGGACCGGTATCCAGTTCGGGCAGGCAAAGCGCTACTTCCTCGATCGTCGGCTGCAGGAGCGCATCGAAGCGACTGGTTCGCCGAGTTTGCGCGCCTATCTGCTCGCCTTGCGCTTTGAAGATGCGAATGGGGCAGAGTTCCAGCAGCTCATCAACGCGATGACAGTCAACGAAACCTATTTCTACCGGGAAGAGTATCAGTTCCGCTGTCTGTCGCGGGAACTGATGCCCACGCTCGCCAAGCTGCGGCCGGGCGAGAGGCTGCGCATCTGGTCGCTACCCTGCTCCACGGGAGAGGAAGCCTATTCGATCGCACTCCATCTGAGCGAGAACTGGCCCGATCTCGAAACCATCGAGGTGGAAATCACGGGTTCGGACATCGACACGCGCGTGCTCGCCGAGGCGCGCCAGGGCGTTTATGACGCAAGAGCTGTGCAAAATCTCCCGGCGCCGGTCCTGGAGCGGCATTTCGAGGCGTCGAGCCCAGGGAAATGGCGGATCAGCCGTGCAATGCGCGAAGCGCTAGCCTTCAGCACTGTCAACCTAGCGGACGCAGCGGCAATGCGGGCTCATCGCGGGCGCTACGACGTCATCTTTTGCCGCAATCTGCTCATCTATTTCGACGATCCTTCTCGCCGCCAAGCTGCGGAGACTCTCTATGACAGCCTGCGCCCTGGGGGCTTCCTCTGCCTCGGGCATTCGGAATCCATGAGCCGAATGTCGGCGCTCTTCACTGTTCGGAAATGCGCGGATGCGATCGTCTACCAGAGGCCCCTTGCATGAGTACGCCCTGTACCGTCTTGGTCGTGGATGATGCCATGACCGTCCGCAAGTTCCACCGCGCCGTTCTTGAGGGGGCGGGCTTTGCGGTGGAGGAGGCGATGGATGGCGTCGAGGCGCTCGAGCGGGCGCTGTCGGCATCAAGGCCATTCGGACTGCTGCTGGTTGACGTGAACATGCCGGGATTGGATGGCTACTCGCTTGTCACGCGGCTGCGGGGCGAGGCGTCCCTTGCTGCGACGCCCGTCATCATGATCAGCTCCGAGCGCGAGCCGCGTGACGCGGAGCTGGGCTTCGCGGCCGGCGCCAACCTGTTCCTGGTCAAGCCCGTACGACCGGAGAGCCTGTCGGCCTTCGTCCTGGCCATGGCGGAGCCTGGGGCGTGAAGCGGCTCGACAATCCGTTGCTTGCGCAGTTCATCCCGGAGGCGCGGGAACTTCTGGAGCACGCCGGCCGCAGTCTTCTCACGCTTGAGCGCGCGCCGGGCGACGTCGCAGCGATGAACGCGCTGTTCCGGGCTGTACACACGCTGAAGGGCACGTCCGGGTTGTTCGAGATCCCAGCGGTCACCCGCAGCCTGCACGCCATGGAGGATCTGCTGGGCGCCGCCCAGGCGGGCCGTGTCGTGCTAAGCTCGGCATTGGCCGATGTTTTGCTGGATACGCTTGACCAGACGGGGCGTTGGGTGGACGCGCTTGCCAACGAGGGCGCGATTGGAGCCGACGCGGGCGGTATCGCTGACGCGCTGATCAAGCAGCTTGCACCGCTCATGGGCGGGAGCTCGGCTGGCGTGGCCAGCGAAATGGCCATGGATGACCCGCCCGGCTGGCTCGTGCGCGTCGGCCCGCTGCCAGCCGGTCCGCTATTGGCGGTCACTTATACACCAGATGCTCATTGCTTTTTTCGGGGCGAGGACCCGCTGGGCCTGGTCCGGCAGCTTCCGGGCCTCTTTTGGCTCTGTGTTGAGCCTGTGGCCCCATGGCCTGAGCTTGGGGCACTCGATCCCTACCATTCGAACCTGCGTTACCTCGCCGTTGCTCGCTGCCGTTCAGCAGAGGCGGCGGAGTTGTTCCGCTACGTGCCCGACCAGGTGCAATTCGCAGCCCTCGGCGGTGACTCTTCTCCCGCCGGGAAGGAGGTCTGGCGTGCAATCCTTGCTGCGCAGGTCCGCCTTTTGGATGCAGCGCCGACGCCTGACCCGATCGCCGATGGCCGCTTGGTCGCGGCACGGGAGACGGCGCGCCGTGGGCTCATTGCCGCCGGCCGATCTGCCATCCTGCCGGAGGACGTAACGGGTCTGCGTGCAGCCCTACAGGCTTTGCTCGCGTCGCAGGACGCTCCGGCAGCGGAGACGCGCATGGCGGTGCCTGAGGCCCCTCGCGTTGCCGGCACCCCGATTCTGCGCGTCGAGCAAGGCAAAGTGGACGCGCTGATGAACCTCACGGGTGAACTGGTGGTCGCAAAGAACGCGCTGGCCTGGCTCGCCCGGCGCGCGGCTGGTGAGCAGATGTCGCCACGCCAGCTGGCGCGCGAGATCAAGGATCGCCATGCGCTGTTCAACCGGATCGCAGAGGACATGCAGGCGGCGATCATGTCAGTCCGCATGCTGCCGGTGGATCATGTGTTCCAGCGCTTTCCCCGGCTTGTCCGTGACATCGCCCGGCGTCTGGGCAAAGAGGTGGAACTGCAGCTCGAAGGGGCCGAGACTGAGGCCGACAAGACAGTCATCGAGGCTATGGCGGACCCGCTCATCCACATGGTCCGCAACAGCCTCGACCATGGGATCGAGCCTCCGGCCGAGCGGCTGGCTGGCGGCAAGCCGGAGCAGGGTACCCTGCGCCTGACCGCCCAGCATGAGAATGATCACGTCGTCATCCGGGTGATCGACGATGGTCGCGGGCTCGACGCCGCGCGGTTGAGGGCGAAGGCGGTCGAGAAGGGTCTGATGGATGCGGAACGGGCAGCGGCATTGACCGATGAGGAGGCCTTCCAGCTCATCTTTTTGTCTGGATTCTCGACAGCCGCCGCTATCTCCGATCTTTCCGGGCGTGGCGTGGGCATGGATGTCGTCCGCAGCACGATCGAGCGTGCGGGGGGGCGTGTTCGGCTCTTCTCTCGGTCAGGGGAGGGAACAATGGTCGAAATCGCGCTGCCCCTCTCCATGGCAATCACGCGTATCATGACGGTGGCCTGTGGTGAACGCCTCTTCGGCGTTCCCATGGGGCTGGTGGTGGAAACCGTGCGCGTCGCGCGCGAAGAGTTGCGTCGCGTTGGCGGGACGGACGCTTTCGTGCTGCGCGATCGGGTCGTTCCCTTCCTTCACCTCGCACGCCTTCTCGATCTGCCAGACAAGCCCGGGCCTCAGCCGCAGCCGGAAGCCATCCTCGTGGTCTGCCTGAATGGCGAGCGGCTCGGTATTGCTGTCTCGGCCTTCCAGGATGTCTTGGAAACGATCGTGAAGCCGCTCGAAGGCGTCCTGGCCGGACTGCGCGGTTTCACCGGCACAACCTTGCTTGGTGACGGCCGTGTTCTGCTCGTCCTTGACCTTCCGGAGCTCGTTCGCCGATGCCCTTGAGCATGGAGGGCGCGATCGCCAGCCTCTGTGGCCATGTCGCAATCGAAGAGGCGGAAGCGTTGGCCGAATGGCTGCGCGCGACGCCCGACGCCGTGGTAAATCTCTCCGCCTGCGAGGCTTTGCACAGTGCGGTGCTGCAGGTGCTCCTCGTTGCCTTGCCACGTTGTGCCGCTCCGCCGCCCGACCAGGTCCTGGCCGCCCTGCTTTTCATCCTGCCCGCCGAGGTGCCCGCATGAAGCCCGTGATGCTCGTGGACGACAGCCCGACCATGCTTGCCAGCATGGCCAGCGTACTCAGCCAGGCCGGACAGGCCGTCGAGAAGGCAGCCAGCGCCGAGGAGGCGCTTGCGAAGCTCAAGGCTGCGCCGCCGCTCAGAGCAATGATCACCGACTACCATATGCCTGGCATGAACGGGGCAGCGCTGGTACGCGAGATGCGCAAGCTGCCCGCATATCGCTTCCTGCCGATCCTCGTCCTGACGACTGAGTCCGAGCAGACGCGCCGGGATGAGGCGCGGGCTGCGGGCGCCACCGGCTGGCTGGTGAAGCCCGTGGCACCGGACAAGCTGATGGAGGTATTGCGTCAGGTTGCGCCGGTCTGATCGCACCATGCCGCATGACGGGTCCCCTACGGCCGCCGCAGCCGCGCTCCGAAGTCGCATCCTGGCAGTGCTCGCGCTCGGTTTGATCTTGAGCGTGGCGGCCGCGAACGCTGCGCGCGCGCTTCTTGGCACCGGCATGCTGGCCGACCTGTTCGCGGCCGCGGCGTTCGCGACGGCCATGCTGCCGCTGCTCGCGCGCAGGGCCCAGCCGGAGCCTCCGCCGGTCGCTGCTGCCCTTGTCTCTCCGGTCATGGAAAAGGTACCGGCCGCGCCTTCGGCGCCGGCTGTCGCGGCGGAGCTGGAGCGATACCGGGAGGTGGCGGGAATCCTCCACGCACAAGTGGATGGCGCGATCGCCGATACAGAAGGCGCGGCGCTCGGCCTCATTCAGGAGTTGAACGCACTAGAGGCCGCGACCCGTGTCCTTATGGCAGACCTCGCCGAGGCCGAGGCCGCCGGCGCGCGCCTCAACCAGGAAGGCCAGCAGGATGTGGCACGCATGGGCGCGGCGATGGCCGAGCTCCGCGACAGGCTCGCTGCGCGAACCGCCCAGATCGAGGGTGACCGCGCGATCTATGAGCGCATCGCCCAGGAAGCGGAGGGTTTCGCGCGGGCCATTGGTGACATTGGCAGCATCGCGCAGCAGACGCGGCTGTTGGCCCTCAACGCGACGATCGAGGCGGCCCGCGCGGGTGAATCCGGCAAGGGCTTCGCCGTCGTGGCGCAGGAGGTGCGCGAGCTCGCTGGACAGACTTCCAAGGTGGCGGACGGCGTGACATCGGGGCTCGCGCGCTTGCGTGACCTGATGCAGGCGCGCATGTCCGACGCGCTCGATACAGCCGCCGACCATTCACTGCTGGACTCCGCGCGCGAGCAGGCGGCAGGTGCGGTGCTCGCCTTCGAGCGCATCGCGTCCGGCTCGTCAGGCGCTCTGCAATCCACTTCGCTTCACGGGCACAGCATCGGTGGGCATATCACACAAGCTTTGGGCGCCATGCAGTTCCAGGACATCGTCCGCCAGCGGCTCGAGCAGGTGGGCGAGGCCATTGAGCGCCTTGGGCTGCACGCGGGTTGGCTCGCTGAGGCTCTGCATGAGCGGCGCTGCGTGGAGAGCGTGGAAAGCACTCTCTTGAGGCGCATGGAGGAATCCTACGTGATGCATGGCCAGCGCCTCGCACATGGCAACACTGCCAGCTCCGGCGGGCCTGCGGTCGAGCTGTTCTGACGGTGGACCGCATGCGTATCGGCTGGACCATCTGGCTGCCTCTGATGCTCTGCATTCTCTTTACGGGGCAGCTTCTACTGATCTTGCTGACCGGCCCTGGGAGAGGTTCGGTCGTGGCTTCGTGTGTTCTGGCTCTTGGCTTCGCCATCCTCGCGATCTGGCAGATCAGTCAGCGACGCCCCCACCATGACCTGGAGGACGCGAGGGCCATGCCTGCGCCGCCGTCTGCAATTGCGTGTCCCCTCCCTGTCGCGCCACCGCGAGCTCTGCCGCCTGGTGTCCAGGCGGAGCGGCGGCGGCATCCGCGTCTTTCGGTGGACTGGCCGGGCAAGATCGTTTGGCATCAAGCCGGCGAAGAGGCGACGCGGCTGCAAGACCTTTCGCGTGGCGGCGCTCGCCTGGTCCATACGCGTCAAGTGCCGTCAGGGCGGCGTGGCTTGCTGCTGGTGCCCGGCCTCAGCCTGCCCGTGCCTTTCACCATCGTCGCCTCCAGTCCAGTCACCGGTCTACATATTCGCTTTGACCTGGAGGGGATGGGTCTCGACGAACTCGAGCAGCAACTCCAGGCCTTGACCGCGGAGGGCGAGGGGACTGGCCGCGTCTGAACGTCGTGGATTCCGTGCGGGATGCGGGCTGAGCGTGCGGAGCCGGCTGCAGAAGGCAGGCTGCCCGGTTTGGTCGCCCGTCGTCGTCGGATGGCCCGTTTCCGGTCATTACATCCTGGGACAGGCTTTGCGCGAAGGTGCTGTTGGTCGCCAAGCCCAGCCAGCGCTTTGGTCTGGTCCCCGTCCGGCAATGCGACCCTGCCCGGGAGGCCAGCCACCGAACCGAAATCCCTTGCGACCCGCAGATCGGGCGCACGACCCAGTCGCATATGCGATCTATCGCGGCGCTTGGGTCGGGAACCCGAAGAGATAAGGCAGGCCTTCAGCGATATTGACTCGGCGGCCGCCGGCTTCCGCAAACGATTGCTCTTCGGCCGACCGGCAGCCAGTCGGACTGGCGACGGGCTCACGCCTAATCAGCGGCGGGTGAACGCCAACCTGGGCGTTCCTCGCCGAGGCAGGGAATGGACCTTGCGGCAGGATCAACCGGCTGTCGCTCGGGCGGCGGCGCCGAGGCCCGCCAGTCGACCCAGCACAACAGCCGTCAGCAGCCCGTTGCCTGAGAGATAGCCCGCGGCGAGCGGTCCCGAGACACCGCAGGCCGCGCCCCCTGCCGCGAACAGGTTCGGGAGTGCGCTGCCGTCCTGCCGCAGCACCCGCGCCATCTCATCGACGACCAGTCCCCCCTGAGTGTGGAAGAGCGCGCCCGTCACGCGCACCGCGTGGAACGGCGCGGCGAGGTGCCGTGTGGACGACCAGTCGCGTCCGAAGCAATCCATACCGCCGGTGGGCGGCAGTTCCAGCTTGGGCAGCCCGATCCGGTGGGCCAAGGCTTCCGGTGTTTCCGCCGTTACGATGGCTCCGTGCGCCTCGGCTTGTCGGAAATCCTCGAATTGTCTGGCGACGGCGGCGATGCGTCCGTCGAAGATGTTCCAGGCGATGCGGCCGGGCTGTGCCAGAACGGCCGCTGCCGCTTCGGAATAGCCGGACGCTTCGTTCCAGAAGCGCCGGCCGGCTTGGTTTACCTGGAAGCCACCCTCCATGATGACGGCCCAGGTGACTAGGATGCCAGCCGGATGTGCCACCGAGCCATGGCCCTGGTGGCCGCCGAGATGGCGCGTGGCCGCGCCCATCGCCTGCCCCCAACGCAGCGCATCACCACGATTGCCGGCGTGGCCGAAATAGACGGCGTCCGCCAGTTCGGGGATGTGTTGCGCGACCAGGGCAGGGTCACCGCCGTAGCCCGAGCAGGCCAAGATGAGATTGTCACAACCGATCAGCTCGGTGCTGCCGTCCGGACGGGTCAGCGTAGCAGCGCGCACCGCATCGGTCGCGTCAGCGTGCAACTCCCTCACAGTGGCGCCGGTGAGCAAGGTGACGCCCGCGCGTTCGACCGCAGCCAGAAGCGCGTCCATCAACTCGCCGCCGGCGCGTGTCGGCAGGCCGTGCATCCGGCGCTGATGGTGGCCCGGATAGTCAAAGTCATACACCAGGGAGAAGTCGAGCCCGTGGCTATCCGCCAACCATTCGAGGGTGGGCGCCGCGCCCTGGGTCACGGCGGCGACACTCCTGGGATCGGCCGCCTGGGCCGCCTTTCTCTGGATGTCCGCAGCGAAAGCGGCTGGATCGTCCGCGATTCCCAACGCCTTCTGCCAACGCGTCCCCGCCGCAGGAATCAGGCCGGCGGAGAGCGCGGTTGACCCGCGTGGCAGCGCATCACGCTCCAGGACCACCGGCGCTGTGCCGGCCCCGGCGGCGGCCAGGGCTGCCACAAGGCCCGCCGCGCCACCGCCGATGATCAGGACCGGCGCAGTGAATTCCGGGCTCACCGCATCGCGCAGGACGCTCAAGCCATGGCCTCCGCGACGGTCGAGATGCGCGCGATAGAGGCGAGGCTCGCCAGCGCGCTCTCATGCAGCGCGGGGGTGAAGGTGGCGCAGCCATCGCTGAGCACCGTCACCTCATATTCGCGCACATGCGCGTCGCGCGCGGTGGAGGTGACGCCGCCATTGGTGACGATGCCGGCGACCAGCAGGCGCGTCACGCCGGCCTTGCGCAGCACCCATTCGAGGCGTGTCTGGTGGAAGGCGGAATAGGCGACCTTCTCCACGCTGAAATCCGCCGGCTGGAGTTCCTCCACCAGCGCATGGCCCCAGCCGCCGGCCGCGAAATCGCCGCGCGCGAGGAAGGGGCGCAGGCGGCGCAGATGTGGGTCGATCATCGGCTCGCCATCGCGGCCGGGCACCAGGGTGAAATGGGTGGAGACCACCACGCCGCCCGCCGCCCGCACATGGCGGGCCAGTGGGGCGAGGCGCGCGGGCAGCGTCGCGATGGCGGGCGCCCCCTGTCCCGCGCGGCCATAGGCGCCATCGGGGTGCAGGAAGTCGTTCTGCAGATCGCAGAGCAGCAGGGCGGTGTCCTTCATGCGCGCTCCAGGATCAGGTTGCCGAGCGTGTCGGTGCGCGCGGCGAGGCCGGGTTCGACGAGGATTGTGGTGTCGGGCTGTTCAAGCAATGCGGGGCCCCGCACCACATGGCCGGCCGGCAGGTCCAGCCGTGCGAAGACGGGGGTGGGCCACCAGGCGCCGTCGAAGCGCACCTGGCGCGTCTCGACGGGCGCGCTCTGGCCCGTGGCAGGCGGGGCGAGGGCCGCCATATCGAAGGCCGTGCGGCGACCGATGGCGGTGACGCGGCTGCCCAGGATGCGCACGCCGATGCCGGGCAGCAGGCGGGAGAAGGCACGGCCATAGGCGGCCTCGAAGGCGATGCGTATCACCTCTTCCGTCACCTCCGCGCCGGGAAGTGGCACAGCGACCGTGTGCGTCTGGCCGACATAGTGCATGTCGAGTTCGAAGAAACTCTCGATGCCGGTGAGTGGAAGGCCCGCATCCTCCACGACGGTGCGCGTCGCCGCCGCCGTCTCGGCCAGGTGGCAGCTCAGCGCTGCGGCATCGAGGCCCGTGAGGTCGAGGTTGAGCGTGCGCGTCGCGTCATGTCGCACATCGGCCAGCACGCAGCCTAGCGCCGAAGTGATACCCGGGAAGCGCGGCACCAGCGCCGCGCGCAGCCCAACTTCGCGCAGCAGCGCGCCCACATGCAGCGCGCCGCCGCCACCGAAGGGCAGCAGGGCGAAATCCCCCGGATCATGCCCGCGCTCAATTGAGACGAGGCGGATCGCGCCCGCCATGCGCGCATTGGCGACGCGGATGATGGCCTCGGCCGCGCTCGCTGCATCGAGGCCGAGGGGGCGGCCGATATGCTCGAGGATTGCGGTCTCGGCCGCCGCGGAATCCAGCCGCGCCAGCGTGCCACCGATCGGCCGCGCCGCATTGATGCGGCCGAGCACGAGGTTGGCGTCGGTCAGCGTGGGGCGGGTGTTGCCCTGACCGTAGCAGACCGGGCCCGGCCGGCTGCCGGCGCTCTCAGGGCCGACCTGGAGGAGGCCGCCGGCATCGACCCGTGCGATGGAGCCGCCGCCGGCGCCGATGGTGGTGATCTCGATCATCGGGCTGCGGATGACCAGGCCGAAATCCACCGTGGTCTGTGCGGCGAGCGCCATCTCGCCCTCCACCACCAGCGAGACGTCGAAGGAGGTGCCGCCGAGGTCACCCGTGATGACGTTGGCGAAGCCAGCAGCACGCGCGATGGCAGCCGCCGCGATCACGCCCGCGGCCGGGCCGGAGAGCGCCGTGCGCGCTGGCGTGGCGCGCGCCCGCGCCGTGGACATGATGCCGCCATTGGACTGCACGATGTGGAAGCGGCCGGCGAAGCGGCGGCTGGCGAGTGCTCCCTCCAGTCGCTCCAGGTAATCAGCCACTTTAGGCTGAAGATAGGCGTTCAGCGCCGTGGTGCTGGCGCGCTCGAACTCGCGGATCTCGGGAAGGATCTCGCTCGAGACGCTCACATGCTGATTTGGCCAGAGGGCGCGCAGCGCGTCGGCCGCCGCGCGTTCATTGGCCGCGTTCGCGTAGCTGTTGATGAAGATCAGCGCCACGGCCTCCGCCCCCTCCGCCAGCAGGGCCGAGGCCACCGCGCGCACGGCGTCCAGGTCGACGGGCGTGTGGATCGTGCCGTCGGCCAGCGTGCGCTCTGGTACCTCGCGGCGCAGAGCGCGCTCGGCGATCGGCGTGAAGTTGCCCCAGAGGCCCCAGGCGCGGGGCCGGTCACGACGGCGCATTTCCAGAACGTCGCGGAAGCCCTCGGTGGTGATGACGCCGAGGCGGCAGCCCTTGCGCTCCAGGAGCGCATTGGTGCCGACCGTGGTGCCATGCACGATGGCGTTGAAGCCCGCGACATCGCCTAGTGCCGAGAGGCCCTCGAGGAAGCCGGCTGCCTCGTCGCCGCGCTGCGAGGGGACCTTGGCGGTACGGAAGGCGCCGCTCCCAGGATCGAAGAGGAAGAGGTCGGTGAAGGTGCCGCCGACATCCACGCCGATGATCGCAGTCATGTCATATAGCCCTGACGAAGATCTTCGGCGCGGGCCGCGGGGTCACGTTCGGCCGGATCGCCCCAGCCGCCGCCGCCCGGTGTTTCAAGGCGGACGCGCGCGCCTGTCGGCAGCGTGACGCCCACGATCTTGCTGGCGAGCGGCGGCCTGTGCCAGGCGGCGCCATCGATGGTCCAGCTGAAGCGGTTGAGCGCGGCGGGGCGTCCGCCCTCCACGCCGAAGGGGGCGAAGCGACCGCGCTCGCCGAGCAGAAACACCTCCGTCGTGCCAGGCGCGAGAGCCTCGATCTCGTAGATGGCGCCGAGCCCGCCACGATGACGGCCATCGCCAGCGCTGTCAGGTCGCAGTGCCCATTGGGTGAACATCACGGGATGCGCGGCCTCGAGGATCTCGGCCGGCGGCATGGTGGCGGTGCTGATCGGATTGTTGGCATGCGCGAGGCCGTCCCCCTCCGGATTGCCGCCCAGGCCGCCGCCGAAGAAGGAGAAGAGCACGAAGCGCGAGCCATCGGCGCGGGTACCCGCCATGGAGAGCGCGTTGATGGTTCCGAAGGGCGCGGCCGTGGCACGCACCGGGTCGGCCTTGGCCAGCGCGCCGAAGACCACGCCGATGACGCGCAAGATCGTCTCGGTATAGCCGCCGACCGGCCGCGGCGCCTCGGCACTTAGCAGGCAGGTGGGCGGCAGGGTGAAGCGGACGCCGCGCAGCACGCCAGCATTGGCCGGTACCTCGGGAAAGGCGTGCTTGAGGGCAACGTAACAACAGGCGATGGCGGTGGCGCGCGCGATGTTGAGCGGGCCCGCGCAGGCCCGAGAACTGCGAGAGAAGTCGAGATGCAGCGCATCTCCGTCCACGGTCATCTCAAGCGCAATGGTCAGCGCTGCGTCGCTGATGCCGTCATTGTCGAGGAAATCCTCAAAGGAATAGGTGCCGTCGGGCAGGGCGGCGATCTCGGCGCGCATCAGTGCCTCGGCGCTGTCGAGCAAGGCCGACCAAGCGCCCTCCAGCAGGGGCGCGCCATACTCGGCGAGCAGTGCATCGAGCCGGCGTTGACCGAGGTCGAGTGCGTTGAGCTGCCCGTTCAGGTCGCCCCAGTTGGATTGCGGCACGCGCGAATTGGCGGCGAGGATGTCGAGGATGTCCTGGTCCAGTTGGCCGGCGCGTATCAGCTTCACCGGCGGGATTCGCACGCCCTCCTGGTGGCTTTCGGTGGCGCGAGCGTTGAAGTTGCCCGGTACATTGCCACCGATGTCGAGCCAATGCCCCACGCTCGCCAGCCAGCAGAAGAGGCGGCCCTCATGGAAGAAGGGCCGCACCAGGCGAAAATCGTTCAGGTGGGTGCCGCCGGCATAGGGGTCGTTGAAGAGGAAGGTGTCGCCGGGGTGGAGCCCGCCCTCGCGCGCCACCTTCTCGATCACCGCCCGCACAGCGAATGACATGGCACCCACGAAGATCGGCAGGCCTTGGGTGCCCTGGACGAGCGTATCGCCGTTGGTTGGATGATAAATTCCATGGCATGCGTCTCGGGCTTCGGCGATGATGGGGTTGAAGGCGCTGCGATAGAGCGTTGCGTCCATCTCGTCGGCGATCTGCTCAAGGCGCCCCTTCAGGATGGCGAGCGTCACTGGATCAGGCAGGGTCATCATGTGGCGGGACTGTCATGATGTGGGGGATGGCGCAAGCCCCCGGAAAACCTTGCTTGCATTGTACGCAACTTGGCTTCACTAGCATCCGACAGATGACAAGGATTCCATCAATGCGTCCCCTGACCCGCCGCGCCGCGCTCCTGGCGCCGAGTTTCCTTGCCGCTCCTGCGGTCGCTCAGGGGGGCACTTCCGGCGCGGATTGGGCACCAAGCCAGCCGGTGCGCCTGATCAATCCCTTCGCGCCCGGTGGTAGCCCCGATATCCTTGCGCGTGCTATGGCGCCGCATGTCCAACAGATGCTGGGCCAGCCGATGGTGGTCGAGAACCGGCCCGGCGCCGGCGGCATGGTGGGCGCGCGCTACGCCGCGCAGCAGCAGGCTGATGGACATGCGGTGTTCCTGGCCGCCATCTCTGCCGTGCTGGCGCCCTTTATGGCGCGCGAGCCCGGCTATCGCATCGAGGATTTCCGCCCCGTCTCCATCCTCACGGTCACGCCGCTGGTCCTCGTCGTCCGAGAGAACTTCCCGGCGCAGAATGCGGCAGAGTGGGACCGTGCGTTGCGCGGCAATCCGGGCCGGTTCACCTATGCCACGGCCGGCATCGGGACGCCGCACCAGATGGCGGCTGAACTGTATGCCAACCTCACCGGCGCGCAGGTCACGCATGTGCCCTATCGCGGCACGGCCCCCGCGCTGACCGACATCCGCGCGGGGACGGTGGATTTCATGTTCGCCGACCTCGCCGCAGCGCTGGGACAGATCCGCCAGGGAGGCTTGCGCGCGCTGGCGGTGACGACGAATCGCCGCGTCCCCGCCATCGCCGATGTGCCGACGATGGGCGAGGCCATCCTACCCAGCTTCGAAGCATATAGCTTCGTGAGTTGGTGGGTGGCTGCCCGCACACCCGATGCCGCCGTGCGCCGCCTCAACCAGGTGGCGTTGCACGCGCTGGGCCAGCCGGACGTGCAGGCGCGCATCCAGGAGTTCGGCTTCCTGGCTGAGGGCACCAGCACGGAGCGCGCGCAGGATTTCGTCGCGGCCGAGGGTGCCAAATGGAGTGCCGTGATCCGCGCCCGCAACCTCCGCTTCGAGGAGGGGTGACGCGGGATTGATGCAGACCCGCCGCATGTTCGACGCCCACCCGCTCGGCAGGCTCACTTCGAGTTCAGGGACGTAGAGCAGCGATGCGGCGTTCGCCCCGGTCGGTTCCTTCCGCTGCCGCTGCCGCGGCCAGGAGAGCCAAGCTGCTGCTGTAGTACCCGAGGTCGGTTGCGGCTGCTTGCCCCGACTCCGTCACCGCGACGCGCAGCCGCGCGAGACGGAGGATTGCAGCGTGCCCGAGGCTCGCGGGATAAGGCGCAATCCGGTTCTCGCTCAGCGTGACCCAGGCCGGCACGTAGGGGTGTGCCGGGTCTGTCCAGAAGCTGTCGACTTGTCGCATCAGCGGCGCCTGCCAACGGCCGCTCCACGCGAGATAGATGGGCAAGCGGACCGCGTCATCGCCGAAGCGGTCGCCACGAACCGGCTCAGGTTCGATCGGCCCCCCACGACGGCGAAGCATCACCCAATCAGCCGGAAGCGACCAGCGGCCATAGCGTGCCTCAAGCAGCATCCGTTCGCCCTCGGCGATAAGCGCTGGCCAGGCGGGATGCGGATGGGCAGCGGCCAGAGCCTCGAGGGCAGGAAACACATAGTAGGATGGGTTGAGGACCAGGTGAGTGCCATGGTCGAACCCCCAGGCCCCCGGCATCAGGACCGTCCTCCCCCCGATCTGCCGGCAGGAGACGCGGAGGATATCGTGGGCGATGGCAAGCGCCATGGCGCGGTATCCCTCGCCGGGCCAGCGTTCGTCTGCGCGCAACAGGGCCCAGGCATGAAAGATGTCCGCATCTGTCGCTGAGTTGATGTCATCCACTCCGCCTATTGGCCGGAAGCGCCAGGCGAGGAGGCGGTCGCCACGGATGGCGAGATTGGCGCGCGTCCAGCGGAAGATGCGCTCGAAGGTGGGTCGGTCATCGTGGATGGTCGCCAGGAGCATCCCCCAGGCCTGGCCTTCGGAATGGGAGATGCCTGCATTTCCGGTATCCACGACCCGTCCTGAGGAGGTGACGAAGCGCTGCTTGTAGCGGCTCCAGGGCGTCTGTTCCGCATGCAGCGCAGCGGGAGAGAGGCTTGCCCAGATGCTTGGCAGCGCAAGAGCGGCACGTCGACGGATGGAAGCTGACATGGGGAGCTATTCCGGCAGAGCGTTAATTTAGTATTAACAACCTATAGTTGTATTCGACATCGCAATAATGTAGATAATAGTAGAGTTGTGTTGAGGCGACCGGTCCTCGCCCTCAGCCCAGACCGGCGCCCGGAAAGCCGACAAAGGCATAACCGGCAGGTCGGACGGTCACGATAACGCCAGGGCCAAGCTTCTGGCGCAGCTTGCAGATCACGGTGTCTACCGCTCGGTCTCCGGGATGCAGCGGCCGGCCGAAGACGCGTTGGGAAAGTTTGCCCCGACTCACGGCCGCACCGCCGGCCATCGCCAGTTCATGCAGTACGCCGAACTCTGCAGTCGTGAGCCCACAGCCTGAGCCATCGGGGCGGACCACATCCCGCCGAATCTCCGATATGGCCCACCCGATCGGGGGACGGTCAGCGGCGGGTTGGACGCGGCGCAGCACCGCACGCATCCGCGCCATGATCTCTCGCTCGGGGACGGATTTATGGACCTGATCGTCAGCGCCCATCTCAAGGTTGATGATCCGGTCCACAGGATCCGACTGTGCCGTGAGGATGATCACCGGCACGCTTGAGACGGCGCGAATCTGTCCGAGCACCTCTGTACCGGTGACGTCACCCAGGCGCTGTTCCAGCAGGATCAGGTCCGGCGTTTCGAGATGCAGCCGCAGGGGCAACTCACCGGCGTCCTGGATCGCGATGACGCGGTAGCCGTGTCCGGTTAGATATTGCGTCAGCCGCCGCAGATGCTGCGCGTCCAGGTCCAGCAGAAGGATGCGCTCGGCCGAACTGTGTCGTGGAGAGCATATCTCGATCGGACCCGGCCGGGCGGGTGGTGCGGCGCCGAAGCTGTCCTGGCCCGCTCGTGCCGTACGGTCCACTCGGAGCGACCCTGCCGCTGGGTCTGGCTGGCTGGCGTCAGGCTCGATCGGCCGCATTTCCTTCCTCCATGACTGCCAGGCATTGTTCCTGGAGTTCGCGCTGGAGGCCTGCAGTCGCCTGCTGCCAGTCGAGGATGGCCCGCGATACCTCGCCGCCGTTCACAGCCACATGCGCGAGCCTTGTTGTCGCCTCGGCAGCCAAGCCTGCGTCAAGTTCGCGCAGCATCGGCGCAAGGCGCGTTGCTGCGGCGGCGAGGCCCGACATATCTCCACGTGCGGCGTGTCCCGGCAGGAGATCGAGCCCCGCCCGGATCTCCTGCATGAAGCCGCGAATGACGGGTTCGGCGGCCGCCCCCATGCGTGCGCGCAGCCGTGCCGCTCCCTGGGTCAGCCCTTCCGCTGGCTCGGTTGGCGTTGCGCTGCGGCGGCGCGTCACATCGGCGAGTTTCTCGAGAAGCTGCGCGCGATTGATCGGCTTGGCCAGGTGCCCATCCATTCCCGCGTCAAGGCAGGCTTCCACCTGGTCGATCATGGCCGACGCGCTGAGGGCGATAATGACAACGCGTGCGGCAGGCCCTTCCAGCGCGCGGATGCGGCGCGTCGCCTCCAGCCCATCCATCCCGGGCATCTGCACATCCATCAGGACCACGTCGTAGGGGGTGCGCTGCACGGCTTCCACGGCGGCCATGCCGTCCGCCACGAGATCCACGACATGCCCGGCTTTCTCCAGCATGACGCGAGCCAGGCTGCGGTTGACCAGTATGTCGTCCGCGACCAGCAGACGCAGCGGCCGTGCCGGCATCGGTTCAGGTGGGGGCGGCGGCTCCGGAGCGGGCGCCGGCTCTACGACTTCAGGCTCGGTCGCTGCGGGCATGGGCAGTTCGACCCAGAAGAGCGCGCCGCGCACAGGTGCGGAGCCGCAGCCGATTCGTCCTTCCATCGCGGCCACGAGTTGCGCGGAGATCGCGAGCCCGAGGCCCGTGGAGGGTGCGCCCGGCTCAACCGGCGCACCAATCTGGCTGAAGTCGCGGAACAAAAGGCTGCGCTTTTCCTCGGGAATGCCAGTACCGGAATCCTCAACCTCGATCCGCACCCAGCCGGAGCGGGGCTGACTCAGTCGCATCACGACGCGGCCGGTGGCCGGCGTGAACTTGACCGCGTTGGAGAGCAGGTTCAGCAATATCTGCCGCAGGCACAGCGGATCCACGAGAACTGTCGTGGGCAGGGCGGCATCCACGTCGAGTGCGAGCGCGATGCGCCGCCGCTCCACTTCGGGAGCGACGAGGGCGGCGCAAACCTCTGCGAGTGGACGAAGGGCGGTGGCGCGGGGTTTCATGTCGAGGCTCCGCGCTTCCGCCTTTGAAAGATCCAGGAGGGTATTCACCACATCGCGGAGGTGGGCAGCGGCATTGTAGACGAGCCCCAACTGCTCGCGTTGGCCCGTGCCGAGATCGCCATTTTGCAGGAGCAATTCTGCAAAGCCGAGCACGGCGTTCAGCGGTGTCCGAAGCTCGTGCGACATGCGGGCCAGGAACATGCCCTTGGCGGCCGAGGCGCGCTGCGCCACGTCCCGGGCGACGCTGAGTTCCGCCATCGCGCGCTTCATCTCCGTGATATCAGTGCGGATACCCACAATGCCGCCATCCGGCATGGGGCGCTCGGTGAGGAGCAGCCAGCGGCCATCGGGCAGCAGACGCTCGAATTGCTGCAACTCGCCCCTGCGGCGACGCGGCTTAAGATCTTGCAGGAATGCCTCAATGGCTGCCTCGGTCGGCTCGCCCTGGAGCTGGGGATATTGGCCGCGCCTGGCACCCTCCCGGATGATGTCGTCGAACCGCGCACCCGGCAGAATGAACGGAGCGGAGATGCTGTACATGTCTCGGTAGCTGCGGTTGGACACCACCAGCCTGTCTTTCGCATCGAACATGACGAAGCCGTCCGTCATGCTGTCCAATGCGTCTTCCAGTTGGCGCCGCCAGGCCAAGCGGTCTGCCTCGGCGCGATCGCGCTGGGCGAGCCAGACGATCAGGGCGATCATGAGAGCGATGGTGAGCGCGGCAAAGACCGCCGAGATCAGCACCGTCCGGTCACGATCGGCCCGCCAGGTCGCCAGCGCGGCATCCACCTCCATCTCTGTCGTGAGCCGCAGTGCGGGATAGAGGGTCTGCCATGAGGTTCCGATCACCTCGCGGTCATCCAGGCGCGACGGATGGATGGACGGAGCGCTGTTTTCTCCGGGAGGCGCCGGCAGGCGAAGGCCTTGGTTCTGGGCTGTGGCCGCAAGGATGGTGCCGCCCGCGCGCTCCAGCCAAATTCGCAAGCCGGGGGTCTCGATCCCTGGTGCCATCAGATTGGCGAGCATGGGAACCTGCACCTCGGCCACACCATGCACATTGCCCAGGCCTGCAAGATCCAGCGGGCGCGCGAAGAAGATCGACCACTCGCCATTCGCTGCGTTGCGAACCGGTTCACTCACCAGCAAGCCGCCGGCGCTGAGACCAGCGCTGACATAGTTGGGCCCGATCGGCGCCGCGAGGGGACGGCGCCGTGAAGCTGGCAAGGCGGCCGCTACAATGCGTCCGGTGCCGTCGACCAAAAGGAGGTCCCTGAAGGCAAAGTTCTGGCTGTTGATGTGGCGCAGCTGGCCGTTCACTCCGTCCGCCTCGCCGCCTTCGCGCGGCTGAGCACTCAGGCCGGGGGCGCTCAGCACCGGTGCAAGCAGAGCTGGAAGGCTGGTGAGCGTCGCATCGACCTGGAAGAGCGTACGATTGATGGCGTCACGAACAGCGTGGCCCGCGCGCTCGGTCAGGCCGGTCGCGCTTTCCATAGCATTCCGGCGCGAGGCATCCAGCAAGGCAGCTACGGCAAGGGCCTGGGTGAGGAGGAGGGCAATGCCGCAGATGGCGATTCCGAGGCGAAGGGGACGGCCATGCGTCATCGGGCCAACCCCATCGCACGCATTCCGGTCGTGGCTGCAAGGCTGTCATTCCAGGTTGTGATGCAGTCCTCCCCGCATCGGTCCAGCCAGCGCGGCAGCACAGCCTGCCGCACGAGCCGCCTGCGGATCTCCTCATCGGCCTCGCTGACCGGAACCACGCGCATGCGTCCGCGCTGCCCTGCTGTGCAATCCGCCTCTCCCGCGTTGCAGCGCAGCCCCTGCAGGGTGTCCTGCTCCGCGGCGGCCCATATCTCCTGCTCCAGGCTCGCTAGGCCGGAGCTGATCTGGCTCCGCACCTCTTCGGGCAAGGCCGCCCAGCTGGGACCATGCGCTGCGAAAACGCTGACGCCCCAGGAAAGCGCCATTGCGTGCACATGGCTCGTCACCTCATGTAGCCCGATTGAGTTTCCAGAAAGTGTGCCGGTGATGGCGCACTCCACCGCACCCCGGCGGATCGAGCTGACGATATCGGCGAAGGGAATGACAACTGGGATTGCGCCCACCGCCTCTATGAGGTCGGCCTGAGTGGCTGAGGAGGTGCGGACACGGCGGCCCAGGATGTCGCCCAACCCCGTGAAGGGTCTCGTGCAGAAAAGAACCTGCGCCGGATAAGCGTAGACGGCGAGGACTTCGAGGTTGTGGTTTCTGCGCAGCGTGCGGGTGAATACAGAACGGAATGCCTGCACGTTGCGGCGCAGATGCGCCATATCCGGGTTCAGGGCCGCGAGGTCGGAAGCCGTGAGTTCGGGCTCATCCGCGCCCGCGATTGTGAGGATCAACGTCCCGAACGGGATGACGCCCACGCGCATGAGGTGAATGAATTCATTGCCGCGGATACCGCTGCGGTCGAAGGTGGCGATCTCGGCCTGGACCCGCCCGCTGGTCAGCCTCGGCACGCGCTCAAGCCAGAAGGGCACTTCGTATCTGTCAAACTGCGTGACGCCGGCCAAGCCTCCCACGATCTTGAGATGGATAGGTGGCTGTTGCGCTGGTGCCAGGCTTGGGACGAGCGAGACGGTGAGGAATATTAGAAGGGTCACCCCCAGTCTTCGCATCCCGCCGGGTCCGGCTTCGGCCATGTGGCCTCGCTGCGACGGCGGGCCGTTGCGCCTCGGTTCGACGGTCATGCGGTGCCATCTCTGATTGCATTAATGAAGAGTTAACACGTTAAAGTTGTATCACCGCGGTTGCCGATTTTCCAGTGTTTGGCCGTCAGAGAATGTCGAGTTTTGTGGTTGGATGTTGCGTGGTGACCTCACGCTTGGATCGATCGCGCTCTCGGGAGGCGCGAGCGAGCCTCCATCAAACTCGACACGTGCGTGGTCAACCAACTGCCGTTGGATGTACCGGCCCGTTGACTGCCATCGCAATCCGTTGTGCGGAGGGGCATGGGGAGCACGACTCGGATAAGGAAGGACCCGCACACATCGGTCGCCCTCGGCTTGAGTCACGAAGAAATTGGCGTTTTCTGCCCTCTCAAACCGGCTCGGTCGAAGGCGCCTACGGCAGCGTCGTGGCCGAAGCAGTCTTCGTCATCCTCAAGTGCCCGCGGCTGAACCGTCGCAGTTTCCGCTCCCAGGCTGATGCGCGGGTGGTGGTGTGCGGCTTCATCAAGAGGCTCTATATTCCGGCCAAGCGCTACGCTTCCCCCCGCGACCTCGGCCATCGGATACGAAGCCATAACCCCTGCCAAAAAAACGATTCTACACGGTAATCGTCGACGGAAGCGAGGCAACTTCAACCTAGGTGACGGAGCCCAACATCACCGCGAGGCGAAGAGGAACTTATTTTCTGTAGGAACGAATCAGGCCCGACAGCATCCCTTGGACCTCAACGCGATCCGCCCCGAAGATTTTTGTCTCATAGAGCGGATTGCAGGGTTCAAGTGCGATAGAGTTGCCTCTCTTCCTGATTTTCTTCAGCGTCGCTTCCGCTTTGTCGACCAGGGCGACCACGATGTCACCGTTATCGAAGTTTGAGCCTAGGCGGATGATGGCAATGTCGCCATCCAGTATGCCCGCATCGCACATCGAATCCCCACTGACCTTGACCGCATAGTGCGGCCCTGAGTGAAGGAGGTCGGAGGGGACATCGATATAAGAAGTCGTCTCACCGATTGCCTCCTTCGGGTTACCAGCTGCAATATTCCCGAGAAGAGGAATCTTGAGGGGCCGTCTATCCACAAACGAATCTGCAAAAGGCTCGATCGTCCGCATGGATTGGGTGGAGTTGGTCTGCCGATCAGCTGCAAACTTTTGTGTTGGCAGGCGAACAACTTCGAGAGCTCGTGCCCTATGGGCTCGACGGCGCAGGAAGCCTCGTTCTTCTAAAGCAGTAATGAGTCTGTGGACACCGGATTTTGACCTTAGATCGAGACCGTCCTTCATCTCATCGAAAGACGGAGAAAACCCTGTCGTCTCGAGATGATGATGGATGAACATGAGTAACTCATGCTGCTTGCGGGTAAGCATGCTACGAAGACTTTCATGCGTTGGCAGGGGCGAACTGCCTCTCTGCGGTACAAACCATAAACATCCCCTTTGTTCTATAAAGGTTCTGTCCGGAGGTCAAACAGAGTTTTTTCGGAACTGATTGCCGCGGTCGGGCTCATCCCGCCAACTGGCCTACTCAACATCCTGCGAAGCCCTCCCACGTGGCGTGAGGTGAACCGCCCCGGGTTCGCCGGAGGCAGTTTGGTTTGAGTCACGCTGCCAGTGGCCGATTGTCCTGTCCTACTTGGTAGAGTGCCTCCGCTTCGGCCGGCAGGATGTTTCCGATGGGCTTTAACAGCCGCCGATGGTTGAATCAGGCTACCTGCTCGAGGGTGGCGAATTCCACGGCCTCGAGCGAGGGCGCCTTGGACGGCGATGGCCTCTGAGGCGGCCTGGCTCACGCGGAAAGAGGCCGCCGAGCTGCTGCGCATCTCCCCGCGGCAGTTGGACCGGCTGCCTCTTCCTCGAGGCTACGCGGCTGGCCCGCGCAGCCCCCGCTTCGCACGGGGCGCCCTTCAGAGCTTGATGCAGGGGGCGACCGTGCAGCCTGAACGCCAGGAGGCCCTTGTCCGATCGGCCGGCGCGGCCCGACCTCGCATTGACCTCTCCGGTCTTGGCGCAAAGGCGAGGGACGCCCGCTCGTAGCGAGAAAGCCTGATGCAGCGTCACGGGCTCTGGCCAAAGCAGCAATCGCGTCACGAAGGTTTTCCAGTGCGGGATGGGCGTATCGCTGCGTCATGCGAAGCGAGCTGTGTCCCAACAGCTTGCCGACCTGAAGCAGGGGGACGCCCCGCTGCGCTAAGCGCGACGCGAAGGTGTGCCGCAGATCGTGGTAGTGCAAATCCACGATCCCGGCCGCCTTCAGTGCAGCCGCCCAAGACTTCTTGAAGTCACCCATTGGGGCCAGATTTCGGCCCTCGCGCTTGCCACTGGAAAACGGGGGTGTCGGGCCTTGTGTCCTGCGCCCCTTCCTTCAATAGCTCCAACAAGGCGCGAAGCCACTTCGACATGGGGATGCCCCGGGGCTCGCCGCCCTACGTGAAGTGGAGTCGCGCCATCTTGCGGGGCTGCTGCTCCAAATGCACGTCGCGCCGCCGCAGGTCCGTCTTTTCTCCCTTGCGAGCGCCCGTCTCGATGACAAACACGATCATGTCTTGAAGCAGGGGCGGGGAGGCAGCCAGAAGGGCATCCTTCTCCTCTGTCGTTAGCCAGCGAACCCGCGCGTCATCCGCGACTGTCGGGAAAAATATCGGGACCGTGTTGCCGGCGCCTGCCTCAGCGGCGAAGGCCAGGACCGCCTTGAGCTGCCCCAGGTATCGCTTCGCGGTGTTCGCCTTGACGGGACCCTTGCCATCACCCCGCCCGGCCAAAAGGGCACCCCATCATTCGGCACAGGCCGCGTTGTTGATCGCGGAAACTGGCCGTGACGGTCCGAAATAGTTCCGGATCATGCCGAGATAGATGAGGTGACTGGCGACCGCTGCCGGCTTAGACCGGGGCATGAGGCGTTCCACGACGTATCGCTCTATCGCTACCTCGAGGCTCATCTTCACCAGAGTGCCGGACGCGTTGATTCGCGCCGCGACCTCAGTCCGCATCCGAGCCTCAGCGGCCTTTGCCGCTCTGAGGTTGCAGACACCTGGAATGGTTTGGTTGACGCGCTGCCCCGCGACAACGAAGTCGCACACGAAGGCGACGCCCTTCTTTCCCCCTCGCTTGTAAACCGCCACGCGGAAAACTACCGCACGACGGAAGCCACCGATAAGCTATGCCGGTCAACAGCACCAAATCTATGAGGGAATTTCAATATGTTCGGATTGGAGCGGGAGTGGGAACCGGAATCTAACCTGCTCTGGTGTTCGTCAGACGCGCCTCGCTGGCTGAGGCGTGCCCGATGCATACCCCATTGCTCCCTGCGGCATTGGGTACCTGGCGATCAGACACCGGTGACGCGCCAGCGGGGCACCCATACGAGACCTTCTCGTCCGGTGCCAAGAAGCCGGTCAGAGTATCACCCGCCGGGCTCAATGGGCGGCCATTCTTGAATGGTAAGAACGCGAGCTTGTAGCCGCTGAGCCTGCTGCGGTTCCAGGACCCGTGCTGCCCTATCGCCATGCCTTCCGGAAATCCTGGCAGCGTGCCGGCGGGCACACAGCACAGGCCGAGCGGCGCCGTATGGCCGCCGGGCGCGCAATCCGGCGTGAGCGCGCGGGCAAGGGAAGGATCTCGCCCTCACGGAAGGCGGGTTGGACAAGGTCTTGCCGTGGTTGGGCGGATGGCGCTGACGCACAAGAAGAATGTAAGCAGTCGAACGACAGCCACGCCGAAGCGAATGAATGTATGAGTCTTTGGCCATAAACGTTGCTCTCGGTTCGGAGGTGCTGAAGGTGAGACCCGGAGTTTGTGTGATGCCCCCGCATTTACGGCGACTTGAGGCCGAAGCTATTGGGATTCTGCGAGAAACCGCGGCGAGTTTCCGTAACCCGGTCCTACTCTATTCAATCGGCAAGGACAGTTCGGTCGTCCTTCACCTGGCGCTCAAAGCCTTCGCGCCGGGGCGCCAGCCCTTTCCATGCCTGCACATCGCCACCGGTTGGGATTTTCGCGCGATGCTGGATTTCCGCGACCGCCGTGCGGCGGAACTCGGGCTGGAGCTCATTGTGCATACCAACCCGGAGGGCTTGGCGCGCGGCATTAACCCGATCGAACATGGTAGCCAGCTTCACATGAATGTGATGGGCACGGAGGCACTGAAGCAGGCGCTAGACTGGCACGGCTTCGACGCCGCGATCGGGGGCGCCCGCCGCGACGAGGAGAAGGCCCGGGCGAAGGAGCGCGTGTTCAGCCACCGCACCGCCGGCCACGTCTGGGAGCCTCGCAACCAGCGCCCCGAACTGTGGGGCCTCTACAACACCCGCATGAACCCGGGCGAGAGCATGAGGGTCTTCCCGCTGTCCAACTGGACCGAGTTCGACGTGTGGGACTACATCGCCGTCGAGAGCATTCCGATCGTGCCGCTCTATTACGCTGCGCCCCGGCCCGTCCTGCGCCGCGACGGTGCGCTCCTCATGCGCGACGATGACCGCATGCCGCTCGCCTCCGGTGAGAAGATCGAGCAGATATGGATCCGCTTCCGCACGATGGGCGACTGGCCGCTGACCGCCGCCCATGAAAGCCGCGCCGAGACCATCGAACAGGTGATCCTCGAACTGCGTCAGAGCCGCGTCTCGGAACGCGCCGGCCGCCTGATCGACAAGGACCAGGACGCATCGATGGAGAGAAAGAAGCGTGAGGGCTATTTCTAATGGACGGGACCGCCGGCGCCGCGCGCTCGCTCCTGCGCTTCCTGACCTGCGGGTCGGTGGATGACGGCAAGTCTACCCTGATCGGCCGGCTACTCCATGATAGCCGCCTGATCATGGAGGACACGCTTGCGACCATCGCCAAGGACAGCCGCAGGCACGGTACGCTTGGCGAGGAGCTCGACCTCGCGCTGCTGGTGGACGGGCTGGAATCCGAGCGCCAGCAGGGCATCACCATCGACGTCGCCTACCGCTTCTTCGGCACGCCCCGGCGCAGCTTCATCGCCGCCGACACGCCTGGCCATGACCAGTACACGCGCAATATGGCGACCGGCGCGTCCAACTCCGACCTCGCCATCATCCTGTGCGACGCGCGCCGAGGCATTCTCACCCAGACCAGGCGGCACGCCGCCATCTGCTCGCTGCTCGGCATCCGCCACGTCGTGCTGGCGGTGAACAAGATCGACTTGGTGGGTTTCGACGCGGCGACCTTTGACCGCATCGTGGAGGACTGGACGCGCTTCGCCGCGGGCCTAGGCTTTGCCACGCTGGCGCCGATCCCCGTCTCGGCGCGCTTCGGCGACAATGTGACGACGCGTAGCGAGAACACGCCCTGGTATCGCGGCCCCGCGCTGCTCGGTCATCTGGAGCATGTGGAGGTGGATCAGGGCGAGGCGGAGAAACCCTTTCGCTTCCCTGTGCAGTGGGTGAACCGCCCGAATCCCCAGTTTCGTGGCTTCTCGGGCACCGTCGCCTCTGGGCAGATCGCGCTCGGGGACGGCGTGGTGGTCGCGGCTTCGGCGCGGCAAAGCCGCGTCGCGCGCATCCTGGGGCCGGATGGCGACCAGGCAACCGCCACGGCGGGCGAGGCGGTGACGATCTGCCTGGCCGACGAGGTGGATGTCGCGCGTGGCGACCTGCTCGCCCCGCCCGGCGAGCGGCCCGAGATTGCGGACCAGTTGGCCGCGCACATCCTGTGGATGGACGAAGAGGCGATGCTGCCGGGGCGGCAATATCTCGCCCGCTTCGGCCATCTCTGGACCACCGCCTCGGTGACGGCGATCAAGCATCGCCTGGACGTGAACACGCTGGAGAAGGCGCCAGCGAAGAAGCTGGAGCTTAACGAGATTGGCTTATGCAACCTCGCGCTGGCGAGTCGCGTGCCGGCTGATGCCTATGCGGAGCACCGCGCTACGGGTGCCTTCGTGCTGGTGGACCGCTTCACCAACCGCACGGCCGGCGCGGGCATGACCAGATTCGCGCTGCGCCGCGCCACCAATATCTCCACCGAAGAATTTCCGGTGAACAAGCGGGCGCGCGCTGCGCTCACCCGGCAGAGGCCGCTGGTGGTGTGGTTCACCGGCCTCTCGGGTTCGGGCAAGTCCACGATCGCTAAGCTGGTGGAGCAGGCGCTGCACGCCGAGGGGCGGCACACCTATTCGCTGGATGGCGACAATCTTCGCCACGGGCTCAACCGCGACCTCGGTTTCACCGATGCCGACCGCGTCGAGAATATCCGCCGTGTGGGGGAGGTGGCGAAGCTCTTCGTAGATGCTGGGCTGATCGTGCTTTGCGCCTTCATCTCCCCCTTCCACGCGGAGCGGCGCATGGTGCGGGAGATGCTGGCCGACGGCGAATTCATAGAGGTCTTCGTGGACACCCCCATCGAGGAGTGCGAACGGCGTGACCCGAAGGGGCTTTATGCCAAGGCCCGCAAAGGTGAGATCCAGAACTTCACTGGGATTTCTAGCGTCTACGAGACGCCGGAGAGCCCGGAGATTTGCATAGGCATACAGAGCGGAACGCCCGAGGCCGCAGCTGAGATCGTCCTTGCCCATATCCGCTCGCAGATAGGGCAGTAATGCAAAAGGAGGGGCGTTTCGCTAGGAAAGATCTGCCTATCGTTACGGTGCCTGCATTCCTTTTTAGCTGTTCATGGCGCTCTCTTGCTCCCACAATCGCCGACGCTCGGCAGTCCGTTCTCGCAGCCGCTGCCGCAGGCCAGCATCGTCCGCCCGGCTCGGCTAGAGCTTAATCCCATCCATCTGGATCATACCCTGCTGCGGCGAACATGCGCTGACACTCGCGCGGGGTGACGCGGTCGAGAATGCGCCCGATGGCGTTCCACAGGGTGTCGATGGTCCGCGCAGCCTCGCGGCGCAGCAGCGCCTTCAGCTTGGCGAACAGGTTCTCGATTGGATTGAAGTCCGGGCTGTAGGGCGGCAGGTAGAGCAGATGCGCACCCTTGGCCTCGATGAGGGCCCGCACGGCCGGGCCTTTGTGGCTGCTGAGGTTGTCCATCACCACGATGTCGCCGGCCCGCAGTTCCGGCACGAGCGCTTGCTCCACCCAGGCTTCGAAGATGAGCCGGTTGACTGGGCTGTCGATCACGAAGGGCGCGACCACGCCGCTGCTGCGCATCCCGGCGATCAGCGTGGTGGTTTTCCAATGGCCGTGGGGGATTGCCATGCGCAGGCGCTCGCCACGCGGGCAGCGGCCATGGCGTCGGGCCATGTTGGTGCTGGCCCAGCTCTCGTCGACGAAGATCAGGCGCTCAGGATCGAGGTCGAGCTGCGCCTCGAACCAGGCTTCGCGCCGGCTCAGGACGTCGGGGCGTTGCTGCTCGGCTGCGTGCGCGGTCTTTTTTTGCGCGTGTAGCCGCGACGGTCGAAGAAGCGCCAAAGCGTGCCGTAGCCGAAGCGCAGGCCCCGTTCGGCAAGGGCTACGCGCAGTTCCAGCAGCGTCATGTCGCGCTGCGCGTGAAACACTTCGAGGATCGTCTCAGCCTCGGCCTCCACAACATGGCTGCGCCGATCACCACCAAGCGGACCGTGCATCGGCACCGCACCCTCGGCGGCAAGGGTACGCCAGCGGCTGACGCTGGCTGCGCTGACCTTGAACCGCTCGGCCGCCTGGCGGTGCGTGAGGCCTTCTTCCAACACCGCAGCCAGCGTGCGCTGCCGTAGATCCAGTGAGAGCGCCTTCGACATCCAGCCCGGCCTCCACGCTCCGGAAGACAGCGTGAATCAGAAAACAGCCGTTCCGGGAATCCCCACGATTCAGTCAGACCGGATGACGCTCTAATACTGCGCCACCCGCCGGGTAATGCCGATCAGATCACACGCCCGGCGCTCGCTCAGCCCGTGGCATTCACGGGCGTGCGCGACCGCGTTCCGCTTCGCGCCGGGCGTCACCATTTTTTGTAGAGATGGCCTTCAGGACGGCGATGTCGAGCATCGCTTCCGCCGGCTTGTGATCCAATCGAATTTGGTCAGCGATCGGATCCGTCCTTCCTCTTCGAGTAGGCGCTTCAGGGCATCGCCTCCGGCAGGATCAGGCGCTCCAAATCCTCGCCGCGGAAGCCAATCGCCTCGGCCTGGGTGACGCCTGGCATGGCAACCACGTCGTAGAGTTCCTCGATCGTATGCTCGAACCGCAGCCAGTGCAGCGCGGCTCCCGTTTCGGTGTCGATGACGAGAAGACCGCAGCGCGGCGTCTCCTGGCGACGCTGCAGTTGCTCGTCGAGGGGAAGCCCCTGGAACGTTCCCTCGCCGCGCGGCCGGGAAAGCCCGACCACGGCGAAGCGGCCGGCAAAGGCCAGGCCTCGAGCATATCCGGGACAAAAGGCTGCAGGCCTGAAGCGTCCTGATTCAGGCTCAATCCAGCCCAACTCGCCATGGCCCGAATTCAGCAGCCAGATCCGGCCATTCCAGATGCGTGGCGAATGCGGCATCGAAAGACCCGTGGCGACCGTTTCGCCGCTCAGCACGTGGATCAGCACGCCGCCTTCCCTGCGCTGCGCCCGCCATCCATCGGCGACGTCTGAGGCCGCAATGGCCGTCACATAGGCAGGAGTCCCCTCGCTCATGGCCATCCCGTTCAGGTGGCAGCGGTCCTCATGGACGATGGCGCTAATGAAGCGTGGGCGCCAGAGCGGACGGAAGCTCATCGTCTCGCTGATCGTTGCTAAGCAATTATAGCGCGTCGCGACGAAGATCGGCCCGGATCCCGTCATTCCCGCCATCTGGCCGACTGCCATGTCATGAATGTCCAGGCCGCCCATAACGCGGCCTTCCCGGGGCATGAACAACCGGTCGGCACCGGTCTGGGTGACCTTTCCAGGGGGAACCGCATTCTGGAAGCGCCAGAGCATCGAGCGGCTGCTGGCCCAGAGAGTCTGGCCATCCGTGCATATGCCCTGGCAGTGTTCCAGGGCGCGCTCATGGCCGCGGAGGCTATTGTCAGCCCGCCGTCCGATGAAGAAGATGCGACCTGCCTGGTAGCTGCTGACCGCGAAGCTGACATGCTGCTCCGCCATCCAACCCGCGAAGCCGGGCGAAGCGGTGAGCATGGGGCCCCTAGCCTCAGGCTGCACTGTGCCGGGCTTTTCGCTCATGCGCCGTCCGCAGCAGCGCCGGCAAGGGGTCGGATGATGCCCTGCCGGGCGATCCGGTTCGCATCCTGAGGGCCCGTCCCGCTGACGCGCCGGCCGAAGTAGGGGGACCCTGGATGAAGCGCGCGCATCGCCGTGCGCAGAATGCTGGAGGCCGCGGGGGAGAGCGCCGCTACGGTCTGCAATGCGATGGCTTCGCCCTCAATCGCCGTCTGATCGAGCGCCCGGATGCCCTCCGGTCCCAGGTAGCGGCGGCCCTGATCGAGCGTGCATGCCGCCCAGCCGAGATAGCCGACCGGTTGGGTGCCTTCGACCACGAGCAGGTGGTGCCCACGGCTCAGCTCGCCCGCTGTCAGCGGCACCCGAAGTCCAAGTGGCGCACGAGAGAAGGGCTGGCTGCGCGCGAGAAGCGGGAGCACCAGGCCGAGGCCGAAAGCCAGGTTCACGCACCGCATCACCATGAACTGCGGCTGCCGTAACGCCAGCGTGGAGGCCGCCGGTTCCGGCAGGGCGACGCGCGCCAGAAGCTGCATTGAAAAATCCTGTGGCCCCAAGGACCCGGTTGTACGAACGTGACTGCAAACTGCCGGAGGCCATGCGGGCCGGCCTCCGGCAAAAGGCAAGACTACCCGGGCACGATATCGCTTGCGCCTGCGATGCCGATCGAGATCTGTACGCTCGCCGTGCGGTCCTGCGACCAGATGTCGAAGGTGTCGAAGACCAACTCGGCGTCATTCAGGGCCTGTACATTCGCTGCGGTGTTGCGCAGCAAATAGGTCCATTGGCCGCTCACCGGATCCAGGTCGAGATCGCCATAGGTCCCGGAGCCCTCCGCGCCCAGCAGAGCGAAGCGCGCCGCATCCACATCGGGGTCCGTGACCGTCAACTGTCCGGTTGCCGTCAGCGTCCCATCCTCGGCGACACTACCGGTCCTATTGCCAGTGATGGTCGAGACCTCGTTCACATTGGCGACCGCAAGGATGATCGCCTTGTCGGTCGAGAGCGTCCCATCCGATGCGGTGATCGTCAGTTCGTAGCGATTATTGCCATCCGCATCGCCCGGCGCTTCGAAGTCCGGCGCCGCCTTGAACGTCACATTGCCCGTCGTCGTGTTGATGTCGAACAGGAGGGCATCAGTGCCGGAGATCGACCAGGTGATGGCATCGCCTTCCGGATCGGTCGCCGTTCCCAGGTAAATGCTGCCGGTGGCATTTTCCCTGAAGTCCACGAAGGTCCGCTCATAGACGCGTGACTGGCCGAACCACTCGGTCGCCACGACGTCCAACTCGCCATCCCCATTCACATCCGCCACGGCATAGCGTGTCATGACGCCACTGGAGATGCCTCCGAGGTCCACGGTGGCGACAAAGCCGGCGCCGGTGTTCTCGAACAACCGCGGTGCGCCCGACCCCAATGGGCCATCGCCCGCGACGATCAGATCCAGGTCGCCGTCGCCATCCAGGTCGGCAAAGGTGGGCTTGCCGAAAAGGCCGACCGAGGCGCCCTGCAACGGGTCGCCGCCGGCAAACTCCTGGAAACTGCCATCCACATTCTCGAGCGAGGACAGCTCGCCATATTTCCCATTGGACATGATGATGTCCGTATCGTCGTCGCCGTCCAGGTCCACCGCGGCGACGGGAATGGGACTGGCGCCCCCGGCGACGGAAACACCCGCGAAGGGATCAACCGCGAAGTTGGCGAAGGTGCCGCCGACGTTGCGGAAAGCGACAAGCGCCGCGGGTGCCCCGACCGTGCTTTCGCGGAAGGCAACAATATCAAGAGCACCGTCACTGTCGATATCGACCAGCACACCGCCCATGAGATTGTTGATGTCGACACCCGCGAGCGGGTCGGAAGCAAAGGCCGCGAAGGAGCCTGCTGTGTTCTCGACCACGCGTCCGAAGCCGGAGTAAGACGAGGTCAGAAGGGCGTCGAGATCGCCATCACCATCAATGTCGCCAAACACGGTGGCGCCGACAAATGGCAGCAAGACATTGGCGAACGGGTCTGCGGCAAAGACGTCGTAGCCGGTGCCTGTGTTTTCCAGGGCGATGACGTTTCCCGGAATAGTGCTGTTACCCAGCAGACGATCCGAGAAGATGTCGAGATCCCCATCATTATCGAGATCGACAAACTGCAGCGAGCCGAAAACGTCGGCCAGAGGATTGGCGGGATCGGTTGACACGAAGCCGGCATTGGTTGCCTCAAAGCTGCGGAGGCCGCCGTATTTCGTGCCAACCACGAGATCGAGTGCACCGTCGCCGTCGATGTCACCGAAGGTGGGCGCGGTTCCGAGTGCCGGGACGCCGATATTGGCGAGGGGATCCTGGGTGAAGGGCGCGAAGCCTCCGGCACCTTTATTCTCAAAGGCAAACAGGGCTGGGGGCGCGCCGGCTCCATAAGCACCATATTTCGATCCCGCCCCACCCAGACCATGGCCGACCACCAGATCGAGATCGGTGTCGCCATCGAGATCGACGAAGGTGGGCGTCGTGTCGTCGACTGATGCCAACGCACCATTGTTTAGGCTGGCCAGGGGGTCGACCGCGAAGGCGACGAAGCCGGCATCCGTGTTGCGCAAAGCCCGCAGTGACCCGTCAGCGGTGCCGATGACCAGATCCAGCCGTCCGTCATTGTCCAGATCCGCGAAGGCCGGCGCGGGGTTGTCCGAGGTCGTGGGGAAGTCGACCCCGGCAAAGGGATCGGTCGCGAAAGCCACGTAGCCGCTACCCGTGTTCTCGTAAGAAAGCAGGTCACCGACAGTTGTGGACGGGTTGGTTGCAGAGGGGACAGAGGTGCCAACGACAAGGTCCAGATCGCCATCGTCATCGAGATCAACGAAGGCTGGTGCGGTCGACACCGCGGTCGTTCCCGAACCCAGGTTGATGCTGGCAAACGGGTTGTTGGCGAAGGGAGTGAAGCCATCCCTTGTGTTGCGGAAGGCATGCAGGACGCCAAGGCCATCGCCGACCACCAGATCGAGCCGCGCATCGCCGTCGAGGTCCACGAGCACGGGGCGCGCGATGCTGGTCGCACGCACATCGGCCGGCAGGATGGAATTGACCAGCGTGAAGGGCTGGCCCGAGCCCGAGCCTGACGTGATGACCGGCGCCTCATTCTCGTCCGTCACCGTGATGGTGACGTCCTTGGTGACGTTCTGCGTACCAGCCGTCAGCGTGACGGTGAGGTCGTAGATATTGTCGACGCCGGCATCCAGCGGCGCTTCGAAGTCGGGCGACTCCTTGAAGGTCACAGCGCCAGTGGCGGCATCGATGTTGAACAGCGCCCTATCGGTGCCGCTCAGGGACCAGACGCCGGTGGTTCCGGCCGCCTGATAGGCCGTGCCCGTCATGTTCTCTGACACCGTGGCGGCAGCGCCGGAGGTGATCGCGGGCCCCTCGCTGACGTCCGTCACCGTGATGGCGACAGGCTGGGCTGCGCTGGAGTTGCTGCCATCGGAGGCGGTGACGGTGATGTCGTAGACATTGTTGGCGCCGGCATCGGCCGGGGCTTCGAAGTCGGGCGCCGTCTTGAACGTCACCACGCCGGTGTTGGCATTGATGTCGAACCGCGCGGCATCCGCCCCGCCCAGCACCCAGGTCAGGGCATTGTTCTCCGGATCGGTCCCGGTGGCGGTGTAGACGGTGCCGCTGGCATTTTCCGCGAAGCTCGCCGTTGCGCCGGAGGTGACGCTGGGCCCCTCATTGACGTTGGTGACGGTGATGGCGACGGCCTGCGCCGCGCTGGAGAACGTGCCATCGGAGGCGGTGACAGTGATGTTGTAGACATTGTTGGCGCCGGCATCGGCCGGGGCTTCGAAGTCGGGCGCCGTCTTGAAGGTGACCACGCCGGTGCTGGCATTGATGTCGAACAGCGCGGCATCCGCGCCGCCCAGCGTCCAGGTCAGGGCGTTGTTCTCCGGGTCGGTCCCGGTGGCGGTGTAGACGGTGCCGCTGGCATTCTCCGCGAAGCTCGCCGTTGCGCCGGAGGTGACGGTCGGTCCCTCATTCACGTTGGTGACGGTGATGGCGACGGCCTGCGCCGCGCTGGAGTTGCTGCCATCGGAGGCGGTGACGGTGATGTCGTAGACATTGTCGGCGCCGGCATCGGCGGGCGCCTCGAAGTTCGGCGCCGTCTTGAAGGTCACCACGCCGGTGCTGGCATTGATGTCGAACCGCGCGGCATCCGCCCCGCCCAATACCCAGGTCAGGGCGTTGCTCTCAGGGTCGGTCCCGGTGGCGGTGTAGACCGTGCCGCTGGCATTCTCCGCGAAGTTCGCCGTTGCGCCGGAGGTGACGCTGGGCCCCTCATTGACGTTGGTGACGGTGATGGCGACGGCCTGCGCCGCGCTGGAGAGCGTGCCATCGGAGGCGGTGACGGTGACGTTGTAGACATTGTCGGCGCCGGTATCGGCGGGCGCCTCGAAGTTCGGCGCCGTCTTGAAGGTCACCACGCCGGTGCTGGCATTGATGTCGAACAGCGCGGCATCCGCGCCGCCCAGCGTCCAGGTCAGGGCAGTGTTTTCCGGGTCTGTCCCGATGGCGGTGTAGACCGTGCCGCTGGCATTTTCCGCGAAGCTCGCCGTCGCGCCAGAGGTGACGCTCGGCCCCTCATTGACGTTGGTGACGGTGATGGCGACCGCCCTGGCAGCGCTGGAGTTGCTGCCATCGGAGGCGGTTACGGTAATGTTGTAGACATTGTCGGCGCCGGCATCGGTGGGCGCTTCGAAGTTCGGCGCCGTCTTGAACGTCACCACGCCGGTTGCGGCATTGATGTTGAACAGCGCGGCATCTGCCCCGCCCAGCGTCCAGGTCAGGGCAGTGTTTTCCGGGTCTGTCCCGGTGGCGGTGTAGACGGTGCCGCTGCCATTCTCCGCGAAGTTCGCCGTCGCGCCGGAGGTGACGCTCGGCGCCTGGTTGGGCGGGGGCTGGACCGACAGGGTGAAGCCGCGCGTATCTTCACGCTCGCTGCCGCCGATGTTGATGCGGACGAGATCACCGGCCTTGAGGCCCTCGAGGCGAGCAAAGGCCTGTGCCTGGGCGCCCCCGGCGCCGTCGCGGTCGATCCAGAGCAAGGCGCCGTTGCCGTCCTGCGTCACCCGCACGTAGTCGGCGATCCGGCTATTCGCCGGGAGCCGGGTGAGCACGGCGGTGAGGTCGAGGACGTCTCGTTGTCCGCTCGCCGATGCGCTGTACTGATAGTCGGTGATGACGTCGAAGCCGTTGCGCTGGAGCGTGCTTTCGAAGACGAAGGTGTCGTTGCCGACGCCGCCCGTCAGTCTATCATCGCCGCCGCCACCAATGAGCGTGTCGTTCCCGCTCAACCCGTCGATGGAGTTGGCCAATGACGTCCCGCGCAGCAGATCGTTCCTGCCGGCCCTACCCGTGATTGTACCGCTCATCGCTGCCTAACCTCTTCCGGAACTCGAGTGATTGATCGGGCCGATAGCCCAACGGGGAAGTGAAGAGACGGCGCGAGTTGGAACCTCGGGTAGCCCCTACGACTTCATCGTAATCGCGATGTCGGGGCTTCGAGCCCTTGCAGTCGCGGGAATTAAGATCATTTATGCCGAAAAGGTACGCTTCGATGTAACTTCATTGTATTGAATGTAGATATTTTGATCCGTACCGGCGGTCAATTAGTATCGGTGGGATTGGAGACCGGATCGTTGCGCCAGGGGCGCAACGCAGCGCCTTGACTGCTTCACGAGAGACACCCATGACGATAGCCGGACGCAAGTGATCAAGACCAAGGTTGCCAAGACAAAATTAACATATACGGCCGCTTTTCTGATCGGTGCTGATGCAGTGCGGGCCCCAATGCCTTGCAACGCATCGCCTCCGATCTGCCTTGCAAACCCGGGGCGGTTCAGGTGGCGAACCCGCTGCTGCTCATCAGGCCGGCCGTCATAGGGCCAGCCGAGAGGGATGGGGCATGGCGGCGCGGCTGGGCCCGCCTATCCGTCGATCAACCGCCGCAGCAACGCGACAACGCTGCCCTCGCCGACCAGCAGCAACAGCACGATCGCCGCGAACACCATTTCAATCCTGCCGAGCCTGTCTTTAGCTTGTTTCCAGCGTTCGGCGCAGACCGCCTCGTGCATGGCGAGCCTCGCCGCGACATCATCCTCGCTCATTGTCTGGTCCCCTGTCCCCTATAGCCGCTCGAGAATCCGGAAGGCCCGGTTCAGCAGTGGGAAGCTCCCGCGCGCGCCGGCGGCCTCCTCGCCCGGCTGGTTCACCGCGCCCTAGATGGCACGCCGGTTCGTCTCCGCCCGGCTGTCCCCGGTCTCCGGGATTTAAAGCGCGTCCCGCGCCGCACCGAGCCGCCGCACGAGGTCTCGGTGCGCTTCTGTGGCCTCCGCGCGCGAGAGCGCCGGCAGCGTGAAGCCCGCAAAGCGCGGGTTGGCCAGCGCGGGCACGACGAACTCGGCGCCAGTGAGCGGGTTGCGGTCGCGCTGGTCGAGGACGACGCGCCCCTCCCGCAGGCCGTAGGCCATGCCGCGCCCGAGCCGCCAGAGTGGGCCCGCCGCGACGATGCCGACGTCGATGGCGGGGAGCGAGGCGTCGGCGACATCGACCAGCAGGTAGCGCGCCGTCGCTGGGCTGCTCCGCAGCAGGATGACATTGCCGTTGGCCTCGTCGCCAGTGTTCGCGGGCACCGCTCCGGTGTCGTGTGCGATCGCCGTCGCGTCGATGGAGGAGCCGGTGGCGGACAGCGCGATCACCTGGCCATTGGTGAGCCGCGCGGCGTAGACTCGGACCACCCGGTAGAAGACCCGCCGCTCGCCAGCGGTGATGTCGAGCCGGTTCGACGGCGACATCACGACGGAAGCCGACGACCCCAGTAGGGTGCCGTTCTCGGCCACGGCCGCATCGTTGGTCGCCGCGGCAATCGTGCCCCGCGTCGCGACGCCGGTGATGCGCGCTACGGTCTGCTGGAATTGGGTCGCACTGGAGCGGACAACGCGATGGGCCAGGCTGACGCTGGTCGTGCTGGCGGCGGTGACGCGCAGCTGGACGGCGTCGACGTTGCTGCCGTTGTCGAGGCTGACGTGCCCGACAAAGCCAGTGGCCGCGGTGGCGGTGGTGACCTGCTCGGCATTCAGTGTCACGGCGCCGGAGACCGCCACGGTGAGTGAGCCGCCATCCACCGCCCGCATCGCCGCCGCTGGCGCCCCCCGCGGCGGGCAGGATGGGCATGGTCGGGAAGGTGCCTAGCTCGAGCTGGGGCAGCGCGACGCGGATGGTTACGTCGTGGGTGCCGGCGTTGAAGCTAAAGACCGCAAAGGGCCGGATACGCGCAACCGTGGCGCCACCTGAGAGGGTCATCACCTGCACCGCACGTTCCGCAGCGAGCCGCCCTGTGCCCGGGACCGCCTGGTTCTCCAAGCGCTGCCGCACCAACGTCGCGGTGCTGGTCAGCTCGGCGATCCCCGCTTGGTGCTTGGCGATGCCGCCGACGACCACCGACTCCAGCTTGGCGAAGTAGGAGTGAGCGAAGCTGTCGCCGTTCACGATGGCGATGGCGGTGGTGGTCTCGAACCAGACGGTGCCGCTGCCGGTGCCGGAGGGGACGGTTCCAGTAAAGCGCAGGGCGACGTAGGGCATGCCGTTCTCGGTGCCAAAGCCTGCAATCTACGCAGCAATGCCGTTGGCCTCGGCGCTGGCCCAGTTGGTCGGCGCGGTGCCGGGGTTTCCGGCGACGGCCCCTGCGCCGCGCGGATTGCGTAAATTGTTGGTGCGCGCCGGCTCGACCAGCAGCCCGAGGGGGGGTGAGCGTGGCCGGGTCGTGCGCGATGCGCCATTCCGAGCCGGTGGCGATGGCCAGGTCGCCGGCGGCGTTGAAGAACGTCGCCTCGCCGGTCCCGGCGCCGCCGCGCGTGCCGGACCAGCCGGTCATGGCTGAAGGCGTGGCGGCCAGGAAGTCGAGCCCGACGAGCGGCGTCGCATCCACGAGGGCCTCCAGCGTCCCGAGCCGCCAGCGCGCGGTTGCGCTGGTGGTGAGGTTGGTGGAAATCAGCGGCACGGCCTCCACCGGCGTCGCGGCGCCGAAGTCGATCAGGATGGACGCCGCCCCGCCGGTGAAGCGCGCGCGCAGCCGCGGCTGCGGATCGCGCAGATTGGCCGCGGGCATGCCGGCCGCGGCCGGCGTCAGCGCGGTGAGTGCGACGGCGTCGCGCACCCGCTCGTCGTAGAGGAAGGCACCGGGCATCGGTCTGATCCTGCGAGGATGATTTCGACGCGCCGCCCGGCCAGCGCCTCGCGCCAGCCTACGACGACCCCTGTCAGGCCGGCGTCCACGCCATAGGCCGGGTAGGCGATGCGGCCGATCTGGCCGATCTCAATTTGGCCGAGGTAGCGGTCGGTGGTGACGGCCACGAGCCGTGGTCCGCGCTCGACCCAGTCGCGCCAGCGTGCGGCCCGTGCTGCGGGCAGCCGCCTCCGTCGCGTAGAGGCCGGGGAGCGTCAGGCTGCGCTGCCGTGCCACTCGGCTGGTGACCAGCGCGCTCTCCGCCCGGGCGATGGATTGCGCGGCCTCGAGCCGCTGGCGGTCCGCGGCGGGGACGCTGCCAGCCATGTTGGAGAGCGGCGACCAGTTGCGGCCCCAGGCGACCTCGACAACACGCGGCGGTGGCTGAAAGGCGGCCAGGGCCGCGCGGTGGGCTTCGGTCAACGTCGGTGGTTGGCCCGGCGCCTTGCGATCCAGCAGGCCCTCGGGCCCTTGGGCGTTAAACTTGATCACCCAATCCCGCACGATCTGCAGCGTCACGGTGCCGACCCGCGCGGCTTCGCTGCGGGAGGCGCCATCGTAGATCGCCGCCAGCGTCAGGAGCCGACGAACCTGCGCCGCATCTTTGGACCGCCTCGCCGCCGCTCGAAGCGCCCAAACGTCAAAGTCATGGCGAAGGGGAAGCGGCTGTCCTATGGCGATGTTCCGATGCCCGCCACCTTGAATCAGAAAACAGCCGCGTCGGGGAATCCCCTTCGTGAGTCTCCGTCAGAATGATTCGTTATAATTCAGGTTTCGTGGCACTGGTGGATCAGTTTCTGCCTGGTTGGGAGCATCGGCGCGACCAGCTCAACGGGCTGCCCGTGCGCCATGTGGACTGGACCTACTGAGAAAGGTCGGGGACGACTTGAATGTATTCGCGCTCCGAGGGGCGACCGATAGGCGGTCGGCTTGCGAAAAGCTCCCAAGATCAGCGCAAAGAAATTTTCGCCGAATCAAGAAGATAAGGCTTGAAGGTTAAATCGGGCTACTCCCGAGCTTCGGAGACTTTCGGGCCTCCGGAGAGACATTTCCGGGCTCGTTGCATTCTCCAACCCTCAAGCCGTCGCGGCAAAACCCCAGGAAACCTGCGGTTCACGGCGCCGCCTGATACATGGTGATTGGTTGTTCGGGGAGATACTGGAGCAGCGGTGGGAACCGGAGTCTAACTTGCTCTGGTGTTCCTGGGACGCGCCTCGATAGTTGGGCGCGCCCCATGCGGCAACGGAGCCCTCGGCTTTAGTCCCGCGGGGCCGACGTCGGCAGCGTCGAATCCCCCAGCGTCACCGCGAAGCGTTCGATCCGCCCGGTGAACGCGAAAGGCGGCCGGTAGTCGCGCATGTCTACCGACGAACCGGTGTCGTGCCCGATGTCGAAGCTCTCGTCGCCCTGCACTGCGAAGGGAAGGCTGCGCGCCATGGCCTGCCGCGAGACGGCGCGGCCGTTCACGAGGAGCGTACCCGTTCCACCGCGCCCCACCGGCGGCCCGGCCGCATCGGGCGTGAATTCGAAAACGACGCTGTGGCGCCCCGGCGGCAGCGCCTCCGGTGCCTCCCATCGGATGCGCTCCAGGTCGAGCAGATTCCAGGTGAAGACCGGCCGCCCCTCCAGCAGGTAGAAGCCCCAGCCGGCGAAGCGCCCGCCATGCGTCGCGATCACGCCGTGCGCGCCAGCGGCCGGCACCTCGATTTCCGCCTCCAGGCGATAGGCACGGTTCAGCAAGGAGGGCGCGGCATTCGCCGGCAGCCCGCCACCCAGGCCGCGAAAGATGAATTCGCGGCGCCCGGCCGCCGGCCCTGGGCGGGGCGCGATGAGGCGTGGCAGGCTGGAGTTGTCGAGCGGCAGCACCTGGTGGCGCGCCGCCTCCACCAGGAAGCGCTGCTGCAAATCGAGCAGACGCTCGGGCTGCTGCGCCGCGAGGTCGCGCGCCTGGGTCGGATCTTCGATGAGGTTGTACAACTCCCACGTGTAGCCGTTCAGCGCATCCTCCGGCGCGTGCCCGCTGCTCTCCCAGGGCAGCGTGGGCGGCGTCGTATTGGCATACCAGCCCTCGTGATAGATGCCGCGATGGCCGAGCATCTCGAAATGCTGCGTGCGGCGGCGCGACGGCGCGAGGGCATTGGCGGCATCGAAGGTATAGGCCATGCCGATGCCCTCCATCGGCCGCTGCGCCACGCCATTGACCGAGCGCGGCTCAGGGATGCGCGTCGCCTCCAGGATGGTTGGCGCGATGTCGGTCACGTGATGGAATTGATGTCGGACGCCGCCGCGATCAGTGATGCGGGCCGGCCAGGAGATCGCCATGCCGTTGCGCGTGCCACCGAAATGCGAGGCGACCTGCTTGGTCCAGCGATAGGGCGTACCGAAGGCCCAGGTCCAGCCCACGGCGAGGTTCGGGTAGGTGGTGTCATCGCCCCAGGCCTCCAGGAAGGGAAGCTGCCGTTCCACTGGGATCTCGACGCCGTTGAAGAAGGCGAATTCGTTGGGCGTGCCGCGCAACTGCCCCTCCGCGCTGCCGCCATTGTCGCCGCTGATGTAGATGATGAGCGTGTTGTCCATCTGCCCCGCGTCGCGCACCGCCTGGATCACGCGGCCGATCTCGTGGTCGGTGTAGGCGAGATAAGCGGCGAAGACCTCAGCCTGGCGCGCGAAGAGGCGCCGCTCCTCGGCCGAGAGGCTCGACCAGCGCGGCAGCGTGTCCGGCCAGGGCGGAAGCACGGCGTTGGGCGGCAGCACGCCCAGGCGCTGCTGGTTCGCGAAGATGCGCTCGCGCAGCACCTCCCAGCCCTCGTCGAACTGGCCGCGGAAGCGCGCGATCCATTCGGGTGTCGGGTGATGCGGGGCATGCGCGCCGCCGGGCGCGTAGTGGATGAACCAGGGACGGTTCGGCGTTACCTCGGTCAGCAGGCGGATATGCGCGATGGCTTCCTCCGCCATGGCGGTCGTCAGGTTCCAGCCGGGCCGTCCCTCAAAGGGCAGGATGCGCGTCGTGTTGCGGTAGAGGTTGCCGGGCTCCCACTGGTTCGTCTCGCCGCCTATGAAGCCGTAGAAGAAGTCGAAGCCCAGGCCGGTGGGCCAGCGGGTGAAGGGGCCCGCCGGGCTCGTCTCCCAGGGCGGCGTGTTGTGGTTCTTGCCGAACCAGGCGGTGGCATAGCCATTCTGCCGCAGCGTCTCGGCGATGGTGGCGGTGTCCGCGCCGATGATCGCGTTGTAGCCGGGAAAGCCGGTGGATAGCTCGGCCACGGCGCCGAAGCCGACCGAGTGCGGGTTGCGTCCCGTCAGCAGCGAGGCGCGCGTGGGCGAGCAGAGCGCGGTGGTGTGGAATTGCGTGTAGCGCAACCCGGCCTGCGCGATCTCCTCGAGTGCTGGCGTCGGGATGACGCCGCCGAAGGTGGAGGGCGAGCCGAAGCCGACATCATCGGTGATGATGAGCAGGACGTTGGGCGCGAGCTCGGGCGCGGCGAGGGTGGGCGGCCAGGCGGGTACGCTGTCGCGCGCCGTCGGGTTGATCGTGCCGGTGAAAGGTGCGGGCGCCTGCGGCAGCACGCGCGAGTCCGGAAACTCCAGCGCCGTCGGCGAACCTCGTGTGCCGCGTAGCTCCTGCGCCGCACCGGGCCGGGGCACTGTAGTGAGGCAGGCCGCGGTCAGCAGCGCGCTGGCCATCGCCCGCCCCGCGACACGCGCCACGCGGGCGACGCCTGGAAGAAAAAAGCCTGCGTACGGGGTAAAATAATTCATGGCACGTTCGCTCCTTTTCCAGACGATTCAGACAAAGAAATCTTCCCACGATTGTAAAGATTTCCCGACATGCCGTGACGTTCCTTAGCTTGTTCTTCGCGCCTTGTGATAGGACGCGCGTTGAGACTATCGTGGGGGCGTTGTCCAGCACTGAGCAAGATCAAAAGAAGGAAGAATGGGAATGCACACACAGCGTCGGTGCGGATGGGTGATGGCGGGTGCGATCGGCGGGATGTTCCTCGCGGCGCCGCCCGCGATGGCGCAAGCCCCTGTGCCCACCACCAACGAGTGGAACATGGTGCTCTCCCCTTATGTCTGGTTCTCCGGCATGAGCGGCGACATCTCCGTCCCCGCCGGCTCGGTGGATTTCAGCGCGAGCTTCGGCGACATCTTCCAGACGCTGAAATTCTCCGCGATGGGGCTGTTCGAGGCACGACGCGGCAATGTCAGCGTGGTGGTGGACACGCTCTACCTCAACCTCCAACAGGGCATCCCGGTGCCGGGCGCATCGCACGGCACCTGGAGCGGCGGCAGCGCTCGGACGCAATCGGCCGAGCTCACCGCCATCGGCCTCTACACGATCGCCGAGGCTCAGAGCGGGCGCATCGAACTTGGCGGCGGCGTGCGCGGTTGGTGGTTCAACACCGCGATCAATTACAATGCCGGCCTGTTGCCCGCACGCAGCCGCGACAGCACGACGAACTGGCTCGATCCCATCCTCTCAGCGCGCGGCGTCCTGCGCCTGACCGACAGTCTCTCCTTCACGGCCTATGGCGATATGGGCGGGTTCGGCGTCGGGGCGCAATTCACCTGGCAGGCCATGGGCACGCTGGACTGGCGGATCAACGAGCGGCTCAGCGCGTCCATCGGCTACCGCCACATCCACATCGATTACGAGAAGGGGCGCGCCAATATCGGGATCGATCTTTCGGGCCCGATCATCGGCGCCAGCTACCGCTTCTGAACAGCGCGCGCCGCGCTACCGCCGTGCCCGCAGCTGCGTGAGCAACGCGGCGGCCTCGCGATCCGCCGGGTTGAGCGCGGCCGCAATGGCAGCGAGGCGCTCGGCTTCTGTGACATTCCCCCGTTCCCGCTCGATGGTGGCGAGCGCGACCAGGCTGTCGCGATGGCGCGGATGGCGTTCCAGGTTGCCGCGCAGCACCACCACAGCCTCCTCCGTCCGGCGCACTTGGTTCAGCGCGATCGCCTGCACATAGGCATGGCGCGGCTCATCGGGCCGTAGGCGCGCCGCCTCCGCCAGGGGCGCGACCGCATTCGCGGCGCGCCCCTGGCGCGCGAGGGCCAGCGCCAGCGCGTGATGTGCCTCGGCCTCGCCGGGATGGGCGGCGACGGCGCGGCGTAGCGCCGCCTCGGCGGCCGCGGGGCGCCCGCGCCCCGCCTCGAAATCCGCGAGGTTCACCAGCGCGCCCAGATGCGCGGCATCGCGCGCCAGCGCATCGCGATAGGCGGCCTCGGCGCCCGCCATGTCGCCGCGCGCGGCGAGTAGCGCCGCGATGTTCACATGCGCCTCCGGTCGATCGGCCGCCACGCGCTCGCTGGCGATCAGCTCCGCCCAGGCCCGCGTGAAAGCCGGGCGAGTGGCTTCTGGAAGGGCCTCAAGCGGCACGGGCGCGAGCGCGCGCGCCGCCTCGATGCGAACGAAGCGCGTCTCATCGGCTAGGAAGCGTGCGGCGTGCAGCCGGTTCCGCGGATGCAGGCCCTCGAGCGTGCGCAGCGCCGCCGCGCGCACCAGCGGCTCGGGGTCGAGCAGCGCGGCGCCGATCGCCTGCGCCGTGGCGGGTGAAGGCGGCATGGGCAGGAGAGAGACGGCGGTGGCGCGCAGGATCGGCGCATGCGCCCGGTTGTTGGCGACGGCGGCCAGCAGCGCATCGGCGCCCGTCTCGCCGCTCCGCCCAGCGGCTATGGCGAGCGCGGGATGCGGATCATCGCGCCGGCGTGGCCCGAACCACGCCGCGATCCGCTCTGAGGCCCAGGACTGCGGCCTGTCCGTGTGGCAGGACGTGCAGGTGTCGGGCGCGCCGATCTGCGCCGCGACATCGGGACGCGGGATGCTGAAGGCATGATCACGCCGCCGGTCCACACCCATGTAGGTCACGGCAGGCATGTGGCAGGAGACGCATTGCGCGCCCGCGCCCCCGGCCGCATGGCGGTGATGCTCCGCCGTGTCGAAGCGGGCGGGCAGGTGGCATTGCGTGCAGACCGCGTTTCCCTCGGCGCGCAGCGAGCCGCGATGCGGGTCGTGGCAGTCGGCGCAGACTACGCCGGCCCGGCTCATGCGGGATTGCGCGAAGGAACCCCATTCGAAAACCTCACCCTGGATCTGGCCATCGGCGTGATATTCGCCGCGCTCGAGCAGCATCGGCGCATGGGTGTCCAGGAAGCGCGCGCCGGGCAGCGGGTCCGCGACAAGCGGGCGGGCGCGGGCGTGGCAGGCGCCGCAGGTCTCGACCTGCGCTGCGGTGGATTGACGCGGCGGTCCCTCCCAGCGCGCCATGCCGCGCGGGTCATTCGCGGCGAAGCGCCAGGCACCGCCGGAACGGTCACGGAGCCGGACGGACAGTCCGCGATGGGGGTCTTCCGCGCGGGCACCGGCCCGTGCCCAGGCCACATGCGCGGCACCCGGCCCATGGCAACTCTCGCAGCCGACGCTGATCTCGGTCCAGCTCGTGTCATACCGATTCCTGGCCGCATCGTAGCCGCGCACCAGCCCGGTCGTGTGGCAGGAGGCGCACATGAAGTTCCAGTTCTGCTCGCGGCCGGTCCAGTGCAGCGGGTCACCGGCGGGCAGGGGATCATCGGCCATCAAATGGTACCAGCGCTGGCCGCCTTGCTCGCGCGGCCGGCTGTCCCAGGCCCAGGGGAGCCCCTGGCGACGGCCATCGGGGAAGAGCACAAGGTATTGCTGAAGCGGATCGGCGCCGAAGGTCTCGGTGATCGTGAAATCCATCCACGATCCGTCTGGACCATCGGTGCGGATCACGTAGCGGTCACCCTCGCGCCGGAAGGTCGCGGTGTGGCGACCATCTGTGGCGGCCACGCCCGAGAAGTCGCCGAGCACATTTTCGGGTGATGCCACCGCCATGGCGCGCGCGTGGTCGCTCTCGCGCCAGTCGGCGGCTTGCGCTGCGTGACATGAAGCGCAGGTGGATGAGCCGACGAAGCCCTGGCGCGCCCTTTCCATGGCGCGTGGCTCGGATGGGTTGACCAGCAGCGCGGCGAGCAGGAAGGGCAGGGCAATCAGCACCGCAAGGCCGGCCAGCAGTGCGAGGCGCGTGTCACGCAAAGGCGGAAAAGACTTCATTTTGGGCACCGGAACCGATCACGGCCCCGCATGTTTCCATGCGGGGCCGTGTCATGGCGAGTGTTGCTTCAATTTCGAGCTGCAGGCTGAGGGAGTGTGCTGACGCCAAGACTGAACTGCACGCTGCGCAAGGTGCCGGTGAAGGCAAAGGGCACCTGATAGTCGCGGTCATCCACGGGCGTGCCGGTGTCCTGCCCGACATCGAAGGGCTCATCCCACTGCATGTAGAAGGGGATGCTCCGCTCCTTGCGGCGCTCGGCCACGCTGCGGCCATTGACCGAGAGCGTGCCAACCCCGCCGAGCCCTCCGGGTGGCCCCGACGCGTCAGGCCGCCACTCGAAGACAATGTTGTGGCGGCCAGGGGGAAGCGCCTCCGTCCACTCCCACTTCGTTCGCTCGATGTCGAGGAAGTTCCAGGTCCAGACCGGGCGCCCCTCCCGGAGATAGAAGCCGTAGCCGCCGAAGCGTCCACCCTGCGCGGCCAGGATGCCGTTCGCACCGCCCGCAGGAACCTCGATCTCCGCCGTGACGCGGTAGGCGCGGTTGAGGATCGGGGGCGAACTGTCCGAGGTCAGGCCCACGCCCGTGCCGCTATAGGTGAATTCCGTGCGGCCGGCCGAGAAGCCGGGGCGCTGGACCAGCAGGCGGGGCAGCGTCGAATTGTCCATCGGCAGCACGCCATAGCGCGTGGCCTCCACCAGATAGAGCTGTTGCAGGGCGCGCAGCCGGTCAGGATGCTGTTCCGCAAGATTGCACGACTGCGTCGGGTCCTCGGCGAGATTGTAGAGCTCCCAGGCATAGCCGTTGATCACGTCCGCCGGCGGCTGCGAAGCGCTGTCCCAGGGCGGGTTCGGCGGCGTCGTGTTGGCGTACCAGCCATCATGATAGATGCCGCGATGGCCGAACATCTCGAAGTGCTGCGTGCGCCGGCGTGTGGCGGCAGCGGCATTCGCGCGGTCGAAGGTATAGGCCATGCTGACGCCCTCGATCGGGCGCTGCGGCACACCGTTCACGCTGTTCGGCTTGGGAATGCCGATCGCGTCCAGGATGGTTGGCACCACGCCGGTCACGTGATGGAACTGGTGGCGGATGCCGCCGCGGTCGGTGATGCGCGCGGGCCAGGAGATGGCCATGCCGTTGCGCATGCCGCCGAAATGCGAGCCGACCTGTTTCACCCAGCGATAGGGCGTGCTGAAGGCCCAGGCCCAGCCGGCGGCCATGTGGTTATAGGTGCGGTCGCTGCCCCAGGCATCAAGCAGTTCGAGCTGCCGCGCGACCGGCGTCTCGATGCCGTTGAAATAGGCCACTTCATTCGGCGTGCCATTGAGCCGGCCCTCGGAGGGGGCGCCATTGTCGCCGCTGATGTAGATGATCAGCGTGTTGTCGATCTGCCCGGCATCTTCCACCGCCTGGATGGCGCGCCCGAGTTCATGATCGGTGTAGGCGAGGAAGGCGGCATAGACTTCCACCTGGCGCATGAACAACCGCTTCTGGTCATCGGAGAGTCTGGACCAGCGCTGCAGGATTTCCGGCCAGGGCGTCAGTACGGCATTGGCCGGCAGCACGCCGAGGCGCTGCTGGTTGGCGAAGATCTGCTCGCGCAGCGCCTCCCAGCCCATGTCGAAGCGGCCGCGGAAACGCATGACCCACTCGGCAGGCGGCTGGTGCGTAGTCGACGAACCATGGCCGGCCCGGCGCCGCCTCACGCTGGGTGCGGATATAGGCGATCGCCTCATCCGCCATAGCAGTGGAGAGGTTCCAGTTTGCCTGGCCGAGGAAGGGATGGATGCGCGTCGTGTTGCGGAACAGGTTGCCGGGCTGCCACTGGCTCGTATCGCCGCCGACGAAGCCGTAGAAATAGTCGAAGCCCATGCCGTTCGGCCAGCGCGTGAAGGGGCCCACCGGGCTCGCCTCCCAGGGCGGAACATTGTGGTTCTTGCCGAACCAGGAGGTCGCGTAGCCGTTCTGCCGGAGCGTCTCGGCGATGGTCGCCGTTTCGGGTGGGATGATGGCGTTGTAGCCGGGGTAGCCCGCGGAGACCTCTGAGATCACGCCATAGCCGATGACGTGCTCCCCTGAATGTATCCACACTATCCAACTATGTCGATGCCGGCCTCCATGGCGAGGATCAGTGCCGGAACACGGTGAGCTTGCGCTCCGCGTGGCCACCCCGGGAAACGCATCAGGCATTCGGCGTTTGTTTGTCGTTTGTTTCGCCCTGGACAATGCCTAGAAGCGTGATCGTGAATACGGCGCCTTCCGCTTCGTTGTGCGCCTCGATGTCGCCACCCATGCCCTTCACCAGGCTGTGGCAGATCGACAGTCCCAGGCCTGTGCCGAGGTCTGCGTCCTTGGTGGTGACGAACGGCTCGAACAGCCGTGCCATTACCTCTTGGGCGATGCCACCGCCGGTATCGGCGATGGTCAGTTTGACTGTTCCCGCCGATCCCGGCGCCGCCGTAATGCGGACGCGTCGCGGCGCACCATCGGGCCGCGCGGCAAGCGCGTCGCGAGCGTTCAGCAGGAAGTTCGACAGCACCTGCTCGAGCAGCACCTCCTGGCCGCGCACGACCGGAGGAGGGTCGCCGAGTTCCACCTCGACCTTAATCGAGGCATCCCGCAGCACGCTGCCAGCCAGATCGAGGGCGCCCTCAACCGCAGCCGTCAGTGGCACGAGCTGCGGCGATGCCCCTGCCTCGGTGCCACGAGCGAAGCGTCGCAAATGCTCGATGGTTTGGGCCGTCCGCTGCGTCTGCCCCACAATCTTCTCAAACTGTTCAACAGCGCCCACCGTGTCCCCTCGACCAGCTGCGATCTGGCCCATCTCGGCCGTAAGGGAAATACACTGGAGCGGTTGCTTCATCTCATGTGCTAGGCCGGCGGCCATCTCACCGAGCGAGGCCAGTCGAGCCGCAGCCACGGCGCGCGCTTCCGCTTCGCGCTCCGCTGAGACATCAAGGATGTAGCCGACCACTTCGCAGACCCCGTCCTGCCGGCGAGCCAACAGTCGGCACCGCGACCTGAGTGTGCGCCAGGAGCCATCGGGCTGGCGCATTCGATACTCGATGGTACCCGCGCCCTCACGCACCACCCGGTCGAAGAAATCGTGATAGTCGTCGACTTCCAGATCCACCCAGGATTGAAAGTTGTCGACGCCAGCGAATGTCGTCGCCGGCCAGCCTGTCACTGTCTCTATGTCGCCCCGGCGCGAGACGAGGCGCGTCGTCCTGTCCGGCGCCAACTCACGAAGGAAGATCACCGCCGGCAGCCCGCGGAGCAGCCGGTCCACTTCGGCGCGCCCCGTGCGCAGCGCCGCGGCTTCGCGCCTGGCGTCACCGATGGCCTCGCGGCGGCTGGCCCAGACCGCAGTTGACAGACCCAGGCAGAGGGTGGCCCCAACGGCCAGCAGCCAGCGCAGCGCACGCCATGCAGAGGCCTGCTGCATCGCCAGGGGTTCTGCCACCGCAACGGTCCAGTTGGGGGCCAGCGTTGGGCGCTCGACGGCGTAGGAGTACGTCCTGCCATTGAGCCCCGGCCCCGTCAGGAGGGCACTATGGCGGCGCACCATCGCGTCAATGATCCATTCCGGCACTGGCCTTCCCACAAGGCGCACGTTCTGGGAGTGCCCGACGATACGGAAACGCCCGTCCCCGATTGCGGCGAAGGTCGCAGTCGGCAGGCCCTGGCGGCTGAGTAGATCCTGCAGCAGTTCCGGACCAAAGCTTAGGGAGAGGCCGACAGCGGTGGGGGTTGTGTCGCCGACCGGTACCATGACGGTCAGGATCTCCCGACGCGCCATGTCGCCGTAGAACAGGTCAGAGACCATTGCCCTGCGGCCTTCGAAGACGCCGAGCAACACATCGCGCAGGATGGCGCGCGTCCCCTCGGGGATCGGCTCAAGCACCTGCCCCGGTTGCAGGGGCAGGTTCGTGTTGAGCACAAAGTGGTCCGGCCCGGGCCCGACGAGGACAAACCATCCTGGTAAGGCAGTTGATACACGTGCAGCGGCCGCGGCGAACGCTTCTCGGTGCTCGAGATCGTCGAGTAGGCCAGTCCTTGCCAGTGCTTGCGCCACCTCCACAAAGGTTCCAAGGCGCGCGTCGACGGCAGCCGTCAGGGCCCGTGCGGTGTCCCTCAGACGTGCTTCGTCGGCAGCGCGGTACTGCCGGAGTGCATCAATCAGCACGAGGGCGAAGACGAGCGCGAGAGCCATGACGGGCAGAAGCGCCGCGAGGCCAATCAGCGGGCGATGGCGCCGGCGCAGGGTCATGGGGGGCGGTCGGGCGGCCAGTGTCACTTCAGCCTCCCGATTTCGATTATCGTACAGCACCAAAAATTACGTAAAGATGGGCAAGTGAGTACGTTTTGTTGCGCTTAACGCAATAGATCGGGACAGGAATAACATTATTTTTGATGGAAATGGCTTGGTGCGCGTCAAATCCAACCGACTGTGAGCAAGGTTGGCGCTGCTGTCACCTTCCGACAAGCGGCACAAACGGTCGTGACCCGTATGGTAGTGTAAATGCGACAGAGCCTGGGGTACGGAGCGAATCCGCTGGCGAAGCGTAGCGGAGATCCCAGGCTGCCACCGCAGTGTTCCTTGGTAGGGTTTGGGTTGTCGAGACCTTCAACCTTTGACCAAGACACCACTACGATGACCGATAACACGATGGGTCTGCGCGGGATTTTGGGAAAATCGTCTCACGCCAATATGCTGTGCGAGATGATCGGCGTTGCCGCCGAGCGGCAGATGGCGCTCGAAGTGGGCGGCCTGACAGGCGCAGACCACGGCGAACGCAGTGAGAACCGGAGTAAGCAGCGCAACGGCTACCGCGAGTGGGAGTGGCTGCCCAAGGGTCGGCTCGACGTCAGGAGTTGTTCTCGCAGACTCGTTGGGAAGGGGCTGCGGATGCCGAAAAGCCTCAAGCACATCCCAGACAAATGCACTTATTTTCATTCATTTAGACCTTGAGAGTTAAATCGGCCTACCCTCAAGCTTCGGAGAACTTCGGCGCTCCGGAGAGAGATTTCCGGGTTCGTTGCGTTCTCCAACCCTCAAGCCCACGCGGCAAAACCCCAGGAAACCTGCGGTTCACGGCGCTGTCTGATACGTGGTGAATGGTTGTTCGGGGAGATGCTTGAGCCGCGGTGGGAACCGGATTCCAACCTTCGCTGGGCACCGTGAGACGCGTCTCGCCAAGTGAGCCACCTTGGGAGTGTCTGTCCGAAGTCCGAAGCGGCCCAGAGGTGACCCTCCGTTGACGGAACGGCCCAACCCGACCACCTGTCCGGTGCCAATGATGGATTACATCCGCTCTCTCCGCATCGCCCGCGTACTCGGCCTTCTGGCCGTGCTGCTGACGGCCGGGTTCGGGCAGCACGCGCACGCGGCCAAGGCTGACCTGACACAGGCAATCGTCGGCGACTGCGTGACATCCGAGAAGGTGCCGAGCGAACAGGATGCGCCCGGCGCTGTCCATTGCGCCTTTTGTCATGCGGTGAGGGCCATGTTGCCGGCGCCGGAGAGTCTACGCGCGCCGATGTTGTTGGCGAACCGCCAGATCCCGGTCGAGAGCACGCGTCAGTTGGATTCTTTGGCACCCGTTGTTCCGTCCCCACCGCCCAGGCGTAGCGCCGCCGGCTAACCGCACCCGTCAGCCAGACGGGCGCGGCCACCGCGCTTTGCCCGTCCTCCTGCCGGATGTCATCATGTTGTCGCTCCCTGCCATGCTGCGCGCCGCTGCCGCGGCCGCTTTCCTTGCCTTCGCCATGCCGGCCCTTGCCCATGAGGGCCATGACGACGCACCCGCCTCCGCAGCCCCCGCGCGCCCTCGTCTTGCGGTCCGTTCAGACCTTTACGAGGTGGTCGCGGTGCGCGAGACGCCCGACCGCCTTCGCCTCTGGATCGACCTTTTCGAGGGGAATGAGCCGGTCACGGACGCTCAGGTCGAGGTGACGATCGGCGAGGCGAGCCTGCCAGCCGAGCGCGAGGAGGACGGAACCTACCGCCTCACCTCGTCGCTGCTGACGCGTACAGGTGCGCCGCTGGACCTCGTCTTCTCCATCACGGCGGGCGCGGCGGGCGACGATCTGCTGTCCGGGCTGCTGCCGGCGCTGCCAGCGCCCGATCCACATACAGGCCCCTTTACGGACCCCTGGCACGAGGCAGTGGAATGGGCCGCGCATCGGCCCTGGCTCGTGGGCGGCGGCGGTGCCGCGCTCGGCTTGCTGTGCGGCCTGCTGCTTGCGCGGCCGCGGAGCCGGCGCCGCGTTGCTGCCGCCCTCTCGCTGGCGTTGGCGGCGACACCCGCCTTGGCCGGCCCCGGACACGACCATGATGGGCCGGCTGCCGCGCCGGCGATCGGCATCGACGCGCCCAGCCGCCTGCCGGACGGCGCCGTGTTCCTGCCAAAGATCAGCCAGCGCCTGCTGGAGGTCCGCACGATCACCCTGCGCGAAGCCGATGCCTCGCGCACAATCACCCTGGTCGGCCGCGTGGTGGCCGACCCCAACCGCGGCGGCTTGGCGCAGAGCATCGCCGGCGGGCGCATCCTGGCGCCGGAAGGCGGGCTGCCGCGACTGGGCCAGGCTGTGCGCCGCGGTCAGGTGCTGGCCATCGTGGAGCCGGCCATTCCGGTGGCCGACCAGACCACCATCGCCGAACGCTCCGGCGACCTTGAGCAGCAGATCGCCACCGCCGAGGCGCGCCTGGCGCGCTCGCGAAACCTCGCAGCCAGCGGCGCGGGCACCCGCGTGCAGGTGATCGACACCGAGATCGAGCTGGAAGGCCTGCGCCGCCGCCGTGCCACGCTGGCGCAGAACCGCATCGCCCCCGAAGTCATCCGCGCGCCCGCGGATGGCGTGATCGCCTCGGCCCGTGCCGCTGCCGGGCAGGTGGTCGCCGCCCAGGACGTACTGTTCCAGATCGTGGACCCCGCCGGCCTGTCTGTAGAAGCGCTGGTCTTCGGGGCGGATGCCGCGATGGTGCTGCGCGAGGCCACCGCCTCGGTGCGTGGCGGGCAACCCATTCGCCTGGTGCTGCAGGGCTTCGGCCGGGCGGTGCAGCAGGGCGCGACGCTCGTGCAGTTCAGTATCGAGGCACCGCCCCCCGGCCTCTCCCTCGGTCAGCCAGTGACCGTGGTGGCCGAGATCGCGGAGCCGATCCGCGGCCTCATCCTGCCCCGCGCCGCCGTGGTGCGCGCTGCCAATGGCGAGCAGGTGGTCTGGCGCCATGTCGAGCCCGAGACCTTCGCCGCCGCCCCGGTCCGGGTCGAGCCGCTGGATGCCGCCCGGGTGCTGGTCGCCGCCGGGCTGCGGGCCGGCGAGCGCGTGGTGGTGCAGGGCGCTGGCCTCGTGAATCAGGTGCGCTGATGTTTCAGATCCTCGTCACGGGCAGCCTGCGCAATCGGCTGCTGGTCCTCATCGCCTCGTTGGTGCTGGTTGGCTACGCGCCTTCGTGCTGCCCCAGGTGCCGGTGGATGTCTTCCCCGACCTGAACCGACCCACCGTCACCCTGCTGACCGAGGCCGAGGGCCTCGCACCCGAGGAGGTGGAACGCCTCGTTACCTTTCCCATCGAGACGGCGATGAACGGCATGCCTGGCGTGGCGCGCGTGCACTCCGTCTCGGCGCTGTCGCTCTCCATCGTCTATGTCGAGTTCGAGTGGTCGGCGGAGCTTTATCGCGCGCGGCAACTCGTCTTGGAACGCCTCGGCGTCGTCCGCGCCTCCCTGCCGCCGGCGGTCTCGCCGGTGATGGGCCCGGTCTCCTCCATCATGGGCGAGATCATGCTGGTGGCGGTACGCGCCGAGGGCGTCACGGCCATGGCGGCGCGCGAGGCGGTGGATTTCACCATCCGCCCGCGCCTGCTCAGCATCCCTGGCGTGTCGCAGGTCATCCCGATCGGCGGGGAGGTGCGGCAATACCGAGTGACGCCCGATCCAGCGGCGATGCTGGCCCTAGGTGTCACCTCCGAGCAGATCGAGGCCGCGGTGGGGCGCTTCGGGACCAACACCGGCGGTGGCTTCGTGGACCAGCGCGGGCGGGAATACCTCATCCGCAACCTCGGCCTCACGCAACGCCTCGAGGATCTGGCGGAGACCCCCGTGGCGCAGCGCCCGGGCTACCCCACGCCCGTTCTGCTGCGCCAGGTGGCGAGGGTGGAGTTCGCCGCCCGGCCGCGCCGGGGCGACGCCGGCTATCGCGGCGGTCCTGCGGTAGTCTTCTCGGTGCAGAAGCAACCTGGCGCCGATACCATCTCCGTCACCCGCGCTGTCGAGGCCGCCTTGGCCGAGCTGCGCCCCAGCCTGCCGCCCGGGCTCGATGCCTCCCGTGTTCAGTTTCGCCAGGCTGATTTCATCGCCACCTCCATCCGGAATGTGGAGACGGTCCTGCTGGAAGCCGCGGCAGTGGTGGCGGTGGTGCTGATCCTGTTCCTACTGAATATGCGCGCAACGGTCATCTCGCTCACCGCCATCCCGGTCTCAGTGCTGGCGACGGTCGTGGTGTTCCACATCTTCGGCCTGACCATCAACACCATGACGCTGGGTGGCATCGCCATCGCCATCGGCGAGCTGGTGGATGACGCGGTGGTGGATGTCGAGAACATCCTGCGCCGCTTGCGCGAGAACGCCGCACTCGCCATGCCGCGCCCTGTGCTGGAGGTGGTAGCGGCGGCGAGCCAGGAGGTGCGCTCGGGCATCGTCTATGCCACCGCCATCGTGGTGCTGGTCTTCGTGCCGCTCTTCGCGCTGCCGGGCATCGAGGGGCGCCTCTTCGCGCCGCTCGGCCTCGCCTACATCGTGGCGATCCTGGCGAGCCTTGCCGTATCGGTCACGCTGACGCCGGTGTTGGCCTATTGGCTGCTTGGTGACCGGCCAGCGAATACGCATCGCGCGGACAGCTTCGTGCTGCGCGGCGCGAAGCGCCTGACCCGGGCGGCCTTGATGCAGGCGCTGGCGCGGCCGCGGCTGATCGACGCCGCCGTGCTGCTGCTGTTCGGCGCGGCCGCCTGGGGTGCCACGCAGCTGCCACGCGCGTTCCTGCCGGCCTTCAACGAGGGCACGGTCCTGGTCGGCGTCTCCTTCGTGCCCGGTATCTCGCTTGCTGAAAGCGCGCGCCTGGGTGCCGTGGCCGAGCGGCTGCTGGCGGACCTCCCTGAGCTGGTGTCCGTCGGCCGCCGCACCGGCCGTGCCGAGCTGGATGAGCACGCGGAGGGCGTCCATGTGAACGAGATCGACGTCGCGCTGCGCCGCTCCGACCGGCCGCGCGCCGAAGTGCTGGCCGATATCCGGGCGCGCTTGGCTCCGCTGCCCGCGAACATCAATATCGGCCAGCCCATCCAGCACCGGCTCGACCACATGCTCTCCGGCGTGAGGGCGGAGATCGCGGTCAAGCTGTTCGGCCCCGACCTCGACACGATGGCGACGCTGGCTCAGGGCTTGCGCGCCCGCGTGGCGGCCGTGCCGGGGCTCGTGGACATCCAGGTGGAACGCCAGGTCCGCATCCCGCAGCTTCAGGTC
>NZ_CP192601.1:4757500-4798468 GCF_050632405.1 Sediminicoccus sp. BL-A-41-H5
CCCTTGACCAATAAGCCGAGCAGTCTGGAAAGGCTGACCATAGTGGGTGATAGTCCCGTAGGCGTGATGTGGTTAGGGGTCCTTGAGTAGGGCGGGGCACGTGAAACCCTGTCTGAACGTAGGGGGACCACCCTCTAAGCCTAAATACTCCTTGGCGACCGATAGTGCACAAGTACCGTGAGGGAAAGGTGAAAAGCACCCCGACGAGGGGAGTGAAAGAGACCTGAAACCGGACGCTTACAAGCAGTCGGAGCACCCTTGAGGTGTGACGGCGTACCTTTTGTATAATGGGTCCGCGAGTTCGTGTTGGCAGCAAGCTTAAGCCGTTAGGTGTAGGCGAAGCGAAAGCGAGTTTGAATAGGGCGTTTAGTTGCCGGCATGAGACCCGAAACCGAGTGATCTAGCCATGGCCAGGCTGAAGGTGGGGTAACACCCACTGGAGGGCCGAACCCACGCCTGTTGAAAAAGTCGGGGATGAGCTGTGGCTAGGGGTGAAAGGCCAATCAAACTCGGAAATAGCTGGTTCTCCGCGAAATCTATTGAGGTAGATCGTCAGGCGAACACCACCGGAGGTAGAGCACCGGAAGGGCTAGGGGGGCCCAAAGCCCTACCAAACCCTACCGAACTCCGAATGCCGGTGAGTGCTACCTGGCAGACAGACTGTGGGTGCTAAGGTCCATAGTCGAGAGGGAAACAGCCCAGACCACCAGCTAAGGCCCCCAAATGATGGCTAAGTGGGAAAGCATGTGAGACGGCCAAAACAACCAGGAGGTTGGCTTAGAAGCAGCCATCCTTTAAAGAAAGCGTAATAGCTCACTGGTCTAATAGCTGTCTTGCGGCGAAAATGTAACGGGGCTCAAGCCATCTGCCGAAGCTGTGGATGCACCGTAAGGTGCGTGGTAGCGGAGCGTTCCCTAGGCCTGTGAAGGTGCATCGCGAGGTGTGCTGGAGGTATGGGAAGTGCGAATGCGGACATGAGTAGCGACAAAGAGGGTGAGAAACCCTCTCGCCGTAAGTCCAAGGGTTCCTGCGCAAGGCTAATCCGCGCAGGGTGAGCCGGCCCCTAAGGCGAGGGCGACAGCCGTAGCCGATGGGAATCAGGTGAATATTCCTGAGCTCGTCAGAAGTGACGGCCCTGAAGTTCCATTATCCCTTATTGGATTGGGGTGGTGGTTGGATGGGTCCGGGAAATAGCTCTGACATTGAACCGTACCCGAAACCGACACAGGTGGACTGGTAGAGTATACCAAGGCGCTTGAGAGAACCATGTCGAAGGAACTAGGCAAATTGCTCGCGTAACTTCGGGATAAGCGAGACCCATGCTTGCGCAAGCAGGTGTGGGTGGCACAAAGCAGGGGGTGGCGACTGTTTAGTAAAAACACAGGGCTCTGCGAAATCGAGAGATGACGTATAGGGTCTGACGCCTGCCCGGTGCCGGAAGGTTAAAAGGAGATGTGCAAGCATCGAATTGAAGCCCCGGTAAACGGCGGCCGTAACTATAACGGTCCTAAGGTAGCGAAATTCCTTGTCGGGTAAGTTCCGACCTGCACGAATGGCGTAACGACCTCCCCACTGTCTCCGGCATGGGCTCAGCGAAATTGAATTCCCCGTGAAGATGCGGGGTACCCGCAGTTAGACGGAAAGACCCTATGAACCTTTACTGCAACTTCGCAGTGGCGCCAGGAAGGGACTGTGTAGGATAGGTGGGAGGCTTTGAAGCATGGGCGCTAGCTTGTGTGGAGCCAACCTTGAAATACCACCCTGTGCCTTTTTGGCGTCTAACCGAGCCTGGTTATCCCGGGCCGGGACCCTGCGTGGTGGGCAGTTTGACTGGGGCGGTCGCCTCCCAAATTGTAACGGAGGCGCGCGATGGTGGGCTCAAGCCGGTCGGACATCGGCTGTTGAGTGCAAAGGCATAAGCCCGCCTGACTGTGAGCGTGACAGCGCGAACAGAGACGAAAGTCGGCCTTAGTGATCCGGTGGTCCCTCGTGGACGGGCCATCGCTCAACGGATAAAAGGTACTCTAGGGATAACAGGCTGATCTCCCCCAAGAGTCCACATCGACGGGGAGGTTTGGCACCTCGATGTCGGCTCATCGCATCCCGGGGCTGGAGCAGGTCCCAAGGGTTCGGCTGTTCGCCGATTAAAGCGGTACGTGAGCTGGGTTTAGAACGTCGTGAGACAGTTCGGTCCCTATCTGCTGTGGGTGTTGGAGACTTGAGAGGATCTGTCCCTAGTACGAGAGGACCGGGATGGACATACCTCTGGTGCACCAGTTGTCACGCCAGTGGCACAGCTGGGTAGCTAAGTGTGGACGGGATAACCGCTGAAAGCATCTAAGCGGGAAACCCACCTCAAAACCAGGTCTCCCCGAGGGCCGTGATAGACCATCACGTTGATAGGTCGCCTGTGGAAGCGCAGTAATGCGTGCAGCTAAGCGATCCTAATAGCCCGATAGGCTCACTACTCCCCAATGCGGTTCGGACCACGTCCGAACACCGCACGCAGCACCAAACCCCACTTCACACACTCATCCCATTCCAACCAATCCCCATCACCACACGAACAGGTTTTCGGTTCGGTGGCCTGGTGCCTATCGCGGAGTTGAAACACCCGATCCCATCCCGAACTCGGCCGTGAAACACTCCAGCGCCCATGGTACTGCCGCTCAAGCGGCGGGAGAGTCGGTCAGCGCCAGGCCACCCAACCGAAAACCTTTTTTTATACCACCGTCACGCGGGGTGGAGCAGCCCGGTAGCTCGTCAGGCTCATAACCTGAAGGTCACAGGTTCAAATCCTGTCCCCGCATCCCAGAAAAACCCGTCAACCCAGAAGGTTGACGGGTTTGGCGATTCTACGGGTCGTCCCCACAGTCGCGGAGCACCGTCGGCCAAGGCCAGGATCGCACCCAAAGCACCGCGGACTTCAATCCGAAGATCACCTTCCTCCGGCACCAGCGTGATCGCCTCGACCAGGCCACGGACCAACTGCGGATGGACTTCAACGCGCGCGATCAAGGCGCGCGCCACCTCGCGAGCTTCTCGATCCACCTCAGCGTCAAGCCCCTCCTGCAGACGCGCCACTCGCGCCCGGTAGACCTCGCAGAAATTGGGATGCAGCAGCGGCGCAGACTGACGTGCCCACGCTATCATCCCACCATGCTGAAACCGCCGCTTACGCTGATCACCTGCCCGGTGATCCAGGATCCACCGGGCGATGCCAGATGCACCACGGTTGGTGCCACATCCTCGGGCAGGCCGAGCCGCCGCAGCGGATAGGCGCGGGTCAGCTTGTCACGGTTCTCGTCCAGCCAAGCCTTGTCGGAATGCTGCGTCTCGATCAGGCCGAGGCTGACCACATTGGCAGTGGTCCAGGAGCGTCCCATCTCCCGCGCCAGCGACTTCATCAGCGCGATCGTGCCGCCGCGCGCCGCCGCTACGATGGACAGGCCGCTCTCACCCACGCGCGAAGAATCGCCGACCAGGCTGATGATGCGGCCATTCTTCCGCGCCTCGATGAAGGGGGCGGCGGCGTGGCAGCAATGCAGCGAACCGTAGAGGCAGGCATTGATCTGCGAATGCCAATCCTCCGGCCCGGTCTCGACGAAGCGCTTGCGCAGGGCGAGGCCGGCATTGTTCACGAGGATGTCGATGCCGCCGAGATCGGCCGCCACCTGCGCCATCATCGCCTTCACCGCGGCGTAGTCTGTCACGTCGGCGCCATAGGCGATGGCGCGGCCGCCGGCGGCGGTGATCTCGCGCACCACCGCCTCCGCCTCGGCGGCCGAGCGGCGGTAATTCACCGCTATGGCGGCGCCCTCGGCGGCAAGTCCGAGGCAGATGGCGCGACCGACATCGCGCCCCCCGCCGGTGACGACGGCAACCTTGCCGGTGAGCTGTGCTTGCATGGGCGTTCTCCTCAACTGCGTGCGCGTGCGGGCTCGATCAGCCGGAAGATGCGCTCCGGCGTCACGGGCAAGGTGTTGATCTCGATGCCGAGCGGCGCCAGCGCGTCGCTGACGGCATTGGCGATGGCGGCGGGCGCGCCGATCGTGCCGCCCTCGCCCATGCCGCGATAGCCGCCGATGGTGGCGGGCAATTCGGATTCGACATGCGCGACCTCCAGGGTCGGAATCTCGGCCGCGGTCGGCACCAGGTAGTCCACCAGATTCGCCGTCACGATCTGGCCGCGCTCGTCATAAACCAGCTCCTCCAGCAGCGCCGCGCCGATGCCCTGCGCGACGCCGCCATGCACCTGCCCATCCACGATCATGGGGTTGATCAGCCGGCCGCAATCCTCCGCGACGACATGCCGCAGAACCCGCACGGCAAAGGTGCCAGGATCGATCTCGACCATCGCGATATGCGTGGCGGCGGCGGTGGTGCCGAAATAGGGATCATAGGTCTCGCGCGCCGAAAGATCCGGCATGGTGTCGCGCGGGAAGCGGCCCATCTCGGAATAGACGGCGCGGGCGACTTCGCGGAAGGAAAGCTCGCGATCTGTGCCGGCGACCCGCACGCGCCCCTCCTCGACCTCGATATCCGCCTCGGCCGCCTCGAGCAGATGGGCGGCCGCCATCATCAGCTTGCGCCGCACCACCCGGGCCGAGAGCGTCGCGGCCCCGCCGGCCAGCACCGCGCTGCGGCTGGCATAAGTGCCGGTGCCGTGGGGCACCGCGCCACTGTCGCCCTGGATGATGCGGATATCGGCAATGCGCGCGCCGAGCTCATCAGCGACGATCTGCGTCAGCGTCGTCTCCAGACCTTGGCCATGCGAGGCGACGCCGAATTTCGCCGTCACCGCGCCGGTGGAATCGATGCTGATCTCCGCCGTCTCTGTGCCCGTGTTGATGGGCATGCCCGGGGCCGCGGAGATGCGCGAGCCGATGCCCGTGAGTTCCGCATAGGAGGCGACGCCGATGCCCACCCAGCGCCCCGCGGCCCGCGCCGCCGCCTGCTCCCGCCGGAGTCCCGCATAGCCCACGGTTTCGCAGGCGCTGGCCAGGCATTCCTGGAAGCCCGAACGGTCCCAGATGATCCCTGAGCCGGTGCGATAGGGAAATTCCTCCGCCTGGATGAGGTTGCGCGCCCGCATCTCCACGGGGTCCAGCGCCAATTTCCGCGCCGCCATGTCCACCAGCCGTTCCATCACGAAGGTGGAGATCGGCCTTCCCACGCCGCGATAGGGCCCGGTCGGCGCCTTGCTGGTGGCCACCGCCCGCACATGCCCGCGATAAGCCGCGAGCCGGTAGGGGCCGGGCAGGAAGCTCGCCACCTGAACCGGCTCCAGCGCGGCGGTCCAGGGGTAGATCGAGGTGGCGCCCACATCGCCCAGGATCTCGGCGGTCAGGGCCAGCAGCCGCCCCTCGCCATCGAAGCCGAGCTCGGCCGTCACGATCTCGTCGAAGCCATGGCTGGTGGAAAGGATGTCCTCCATTCGGTCCGCCACCCAGCCCACGGCGTGGCCATGCCGCCGGGCGAGGGCGGCCACCACCAGCTCCTCCGGATAGAGCGAGGCCTTGCCGCCGAAGCCGCCACCGACATCGGGTGCGACCACGCGCAGCGCATGGCCCGGCAGGTCGAGCGCATCGGCCAGGGCGTCGCGGATGATGCCGGGGATCTGCGTCGAACTGTGCAGCGTCAGCGCGCCCCGGCCGCGCTCGATGGTCGCGAGGCAGGCGCGGGGTTCCATCGCGATCGGCGCCTTGCGGTGGAAGCGGAAGCGCGCGCCCACGCGGTGTGGTGCCGCCGCCATCGCCGCCTCCGCCTCGCCCCGGCCGAAGCTGCGTTCGACCAGGATGTTGGAGGTGGTCTCGGGATTGAGCACGGGCGCATCGGGTTGCGCCGCCGCCTCGGGGTCGGCGATCTCGGGCAGCGGATCGTAGTCTATCTCGACGAGTTCGGCCGCGTCCTCCGCGATGTAGCGGCTCTCGGCCAATACTGCGACGACGGGTTCGCCGACGTAGCGCACCTTGCCCTGGGCCAGCGGGAGGGTCGCCGTCGCCTGGTAATGCGCCATGCGCGATGTGGCGCGGACCGGGCGCACCAGCCCTTCCAGATGGGCCGCCGTCACGATGGCGATGACCCCCGGAAGGGCGGCAGCGGCGGCGCTGTCCACGCCGAGGATGCGGGCATGGCCGTGCTCGCTGCGCCGGAAGGCGATATGCCAGGTATCGGCGGGGAAGAGATCCGCGACATAGCTGCCCTGGCCGGCGAGCAGGCGCGGATCCTCCACCCGCAGCACCGGGCTGCCGACATGCTTCGGCCGGGCGATGGCTTCGCTCATGCGTAGGTGGGCCGCAGCGATTGCCACTGCGGCATGTCATGGCCGCAGATAACCAGCGCTCCCTCGGTCTCGATGGCGCGCACGCGGGAATAGCTGGCGCGCGCCGCTTCCTGGTCGCGCATGTTGCGCGGCATGAGATCCTCATCGAGCACCTGGCGCAGCGGCACGGCGTCACCGGCGATGAGGATGCGGCCGTCGCCGGGCATGTCGAGCAGCACGCCCATCAGCCCCGGCGTATGGCCGGGCAGGGGGATGAGGCGGACCTTTCCATCGCCGAAGAGATCGAGTTCGCCCGCGATGCGGCGCATTGGCCGGCCCATGTCCCATTCGCGGCGGATATAGCCCCAGGCCTCGGCATCCTCAGCGCTCGCGGCCTCGTGTTCGGCGGCCTGGACGATGAATTCGGCGCGGGGAAACAGCGCATTCGCGCCGGCATGGTCGAAATGGAGATGGGTCATCACCACCATCGGCACGTCTTCCGCGCGCACGGCCAATGCGGCGAGGGACGCACCGACATGTTCCTCCGGCCCGTGCAGCGGCGGCATGGATTTGGCCAGCGCGCCCCAGGTGCCGGTGGGGTCGGCCGCCGCGACCGGATTGCAGCCGGTGTCGACCACCACATCGCCCTGGGGGTGGCGGATGAGGAAGCAGGGCACGGGGGCCTCGAACACCTCCTCGCGCGGGGCGCCGGGGATGTAGGTGGCGCGGCGCAGCCTGATGCGGCCGCTGGAGAGCAGATGCAGCTTCATGACGGGGTCCCCCCACGGCGGGCCGCGGCGGCGCGCACCGCCCGCACGATGTTTTCATAGCCGGTGCAGCGGCAGAGATTGCCCGAGAGGCCGTCCCGGATCTCCTCGTCGCTCGCCAGGGGCTGCGTGCGCAACAGATCGGTCGCGGTCATCAGCATGCCCGGCGTGCAGAAGCCGCATTGCAGCGCGTGATGCTCGCGGAAATCCTTCTGCAGGTCGGAGAGCATCTCGGGCGTGCCGAGGCTTTCCACCGTCTCCAGGCTGCTGCCATCGGCCTGCACCGCGAGCATCAGGCAGGCGCGCGCGCTGCGGCCATCGAGCAGGATGGTGCAGGCGCCGCAGACACCGTGTTCGCAGCCGACATGCGTGCCCGTGAGGCCGAGCGTGCCGCGCAGGAAATCCGTGAGTAGCAGCCGGGGTTCGACCTCCGCCTCGATCTGCCTCCCGTTGACGGTGAGGGCGATGCGTTGCTTCGCGATCATGCGGCCTTCTCCCAGGCGGCGGCCAGTACGCGGCCGAGCTGCACCTCCACCAGATGCCGCCGCAGATCGGCTGAGGCACGCAGATCGCTGTTGGGCTCCACCGCGTCGCGGGCGATGCGGGCGGCTTCGGCAAAGGCGCCGGGCCCCTGGCCGAGCAGCGCAGCCTCGGCCGCGGGGATGCGCAGCGCGGTCTCATGCACACCCATCAGTGCGATGCGCGCCATGGTGATGACGCCCCCCCGCCGGGTCAGCAGGCAGGCGGCGGCGGCCGTGGCGAAATCACCCGCGCGCGGCGCCGTCTCGGCAAAGCCCCAGCCCGTGCCGGGCGGCAGGAAGGGCAGGTGGATGGCGGTCAGAACCTCCTCCGGTTCGAGCGCGGTGGCGAGGCTGCCGAGGAAGAAATCCGCGGCGGGAATCTCTCGCGCGCCATCCTGGCGGGTGAGGCGCAGCGTGGCGTCGAGCAGCAGCGCCATCATGGGCAATTCGGCGGCGGGATCGGCATGGGAGAGGCTGCCGCCGATGGTGCCGCGGTTGCGCACGGCCAGATGCGCGACATGCGCCATGGCCTCGGCCAGCACCGGGAAATGGGTGGCGATGCGCGCATCGGTCTCCAGCACGCGGTGGCGCGCCAGCGCGCCGATGGTCAGGCCCCGCGCATCCTCGGTGATGCCATCCAGCGCCGCGATGCGGCCGATATCCACCAGGATGGCGGGGCGCAGCAGGCGGAAATTCAGCATGGGCATCAGGCTTTGCCCGCCGGCCAGCAGCTTGGCCTCGGTGCCATGGGTGGCGAGCAGCGAGAGCGCCTCCTCCAGGCTCGCGCAGCGCCGATAGTCGAAGGGGGGCGGCTTCATCCGGCCTCAATCCGCCCCGGGGACGAGGATGCTCTCCAGTGCCGCGCGCAGCGCGGCGGGCAGGGGCACGGGGCGCCCGGCCTCACGCGCGACATAGACATGGATGAAATGCCCTTCCGCCGCGGCGGTCTCCGCCTCGCCACCGAAGATGCCGACCTCGTAGCGCACCGAAGAGGTGCCGAGCCGCGCCACCCGGATGCCGGCGGTGATGGGCATGGGATAGGCCAGCGGCCGGGCGCAGCGGCAGCCGGTCTCCACCACCAGGCCGATCACCGGGCTGGCCTGGATGTCCAGCACGCCGCGCCCGATCAGCCAGGTGTTCACCGCCGTGTGGAAAAAGGAATAGTAGGTGACGTTGTTGATGTGGCCATAGACGTCATTATCCGCCCAGCGGGTGGTGATGGCGATGTGATGGCGGTAATCGGCCCGGGTGCCGGGCGCGGGACGGGCGCTCACGGCGTTGCTTCCCCGCCGGCACGTGATTGTCTTGCCACCCTGCGCCTCCCAACTTGCGTAACTAGACTTGCAAGACAAGACCATGGCGACGGGGTAGGATGCAAGAGGCATGGCAAGGGAGAGAATGTGAGCGAGATCATGCCCGACAGCCTGGCCGAGGATGCGCTTCGCGCCGATCGGATCATCCCGCGCGGCCATGAGCGGGACTGCGCCATGGCCGACACCATCGGCATCCTCGGCGACACCTGGACCTTCCTGGTGGCGCGCGAGGCCTTCTTCTCCGCCCGCCGGTTCAATGATTTCCATGAGCGCCTCGCGATTCCGCGCGCCACGCTGACCGGGACCCTCGACAAGCTGGTCGAGGCCGGAATCTTCGAACTCCGAGAACTGGGCGAGGCGCGGCGCTGGAAGGGCTATTTCCTGACCGAGCGGGGAATGGACCTCTACCCCGTCTTCCTCTCGCTGCTGGGCTTCGGCGACCGTTGGCTGCAGCCAGGGCGGCCGCCTCTGGCCTTGTTCCACCTTGATTGCCGCTCCTGGTTCTCGCCCCGCGTGGTCTGGGCCGAGAACGGGGAGGCGGTGGATGCGCGGCGCGTCAGCTTCGCCATCGCGCCCGACTACTGGCGCCTGGCCAGCGCCGCGCCCGCCCGGCAGCGCCGCCCCTGGCGCGACGGCCAGGTCGTTGGCCGCCGGCCCTGCTCGGTGGAGAGGACCCTCTCGATCATCGGTGACCGCTGGACCTTCCTGATCCTGCGGGAATTCTTCCACGGCAACACGCGTTTCGACGAGATCCATCAGAACCTCGGCATCGCGACCAACATCCTCTCCGGCCGGCTGAAGAACCTGGTCGCCGCCGGCCTGCTGGAGCGCGCGGGCGGGGGCGCCGCCTATGGGCTGACGCCGGCGGGCTGGGACCTCTTCGCGCCGCTCGCCCTTATGAAAGCCTGGGCCGACCGCTGGCTGCGCCCCGGCCGCACGCCGACCATGCGCTTCGTCGACCCCTCCGGGCGGACGCTCACGCCACGTCTGGTCTGCTCGGCCTGCGGGGAGGAGGTGCCGGCGCGGCGGGTCCGGTTCATCACCGCCTACCAGCTCTGAGGCCCCGCAGAGAGTTGTTGATCTGACAGTCTTGCTATGCAAGTCTCCCTTCGCATCAGGGCCGCCATCAAGAGCAGCCTGCGAAACATCGAGGAGATCAGTCCATGCAACGCAGAAGCTTCAACCAGGCGGCCCTCGGGACGGCGCTGGGCGCCACTCTGGCCAGCCCCGCCCTGGCGCAGACCGGCCCCATCCGCATCGGTGTGCTGACCGACATGTCGGGCCAGTTCTCCGACCAGTCGGGCGAGGGTGCGGTCACCGCCGTGCGCATGGCCGTGCAGGATTTCGGCGGGCAGGTGCTCGGGCTGCCCATCGAGGTGGTCGTCGCCGATCACCAGAACCGACCCGATGTCGCCGTCACCCGCGCGCGCGAATGGTATGACCGCAACGACGTGCATCTGATTGCCAACCTGATCAATTCCGCCGTGGCCCTGGCCGTGGCGGGTGTCGCGCGCGAACGCAACCGGATCGCCATCGTCAACGGCTCGGGCTCATCGCGCATCACCAATGAGGGCTGCACGCCCAACAGCATCCACTATGCCTATGACACTGTGGCGCTGGCGCGCGGGACCGCGAATGCGCTGCTGCGCGACGGCAAGACCAGCTGGTTCTTCCTGACCGCCGACTACGCCTTCGGCCATGCGCTGGAATCCGACACGATCGAGGTGGTGCGCGCGGCGGGCGGACGCGTCGCCGGTACGGTGCGCTATCCGGTGGAGAGCGCGGACCTCTCCTCCTTCCTGCTGCGGGCCCAGGGCTCGGGCGCGCAGGTCGTCGCCATCGCGGGCTCGGGCACGGTCTTCATCAATGCGGTGAAGGCCGCGCACGAATTCGGGCTGCGCCGCCGGCAGACGGTGGTGGGCTTGCTCACCTGGCTGCCCGACGTGCATGCACTGGGCCTGCAGGTCGCGCAGGGCATGGTGCTGACCAATGGTTTCTACTGGGACCGGGATGATGCGACGCGCGCCTGGGCGCAGCGCTTCTTCGCCATCCGTAACCGCATGCCGCATATGGGCGATGCGGGCGATTACTCCTCGACCATGCATTACCTGAACGCGGTACGCGCGGTCGGCTCGCTCGACACGGCGGCGATCATGGCGAGGATGCGCGACACGCCGATCAACGACTTCTTCGCCACCAATGGCCGCATCCGCATCGATGGCCGCATGGTGCACGACATGTACGTCTACGAGGTGAAGCGCCCCGAGGAATCGCGCCGCGCCTGGGACTACTACAAGCTGCGCGCGACCATCCCGGGCGAGGAGGCCTATCGCCCGCTCTCGCAAAGCGCCTGCCCGCTGGTCCAGCGGGGCTGAGGTGATCCGCACGGATCTGATCGCCCCGCTGCCCGAGCTGCTCGTCCGCCACGCCGGCGCGCGGGGCGGGAAGCCGGCCTTCCGGGATTCCGTGCGGGGCGTGACCTGGGCGGAGCTGGCAGCGCGCAGCGGCAACCTCGCCGGCCAACTCGCGGCGGCTGGAATTGCGCCGGGCGATCGGGTCGCCCTGCTGCTGCCCAACTCGGTCGCCTGGATCGAGGCCGGCTGCGCCATCCTGCGCGCGGGCGCGATCAACGTGCCGATCAGCCATGACGCGACGTTGCCCGAGATCCTCTATCGCCTGGAGGATGCCGGCTGCCGTGCGCTCATCGTCAGCGCCGAGCGCGCGGGGCAGGTCAGGGAGGTGCTCGCCGGCCTGCCAGCCCTCACCACCCTCATCATCGCCGAGGACGGGCCTGCCGGGCTGGAGGCCATGACCGCCGCGGCGCCGCCGCTGCCGCCGCCCGACCCGCCGCTGCTCGAAGAAGCCGCCTTCATCATCTACACCTCTGGCACCACGGGCCGGGCCAAGGGCGTGATCCTGACGCTGCGCGGCATGCTCTGGGTCACGGCCGCCTGCTGGGCACCCATCCTGGGCCTGTCGGCGGAGGATGAATTCCTCTCGCCCCTGCCGCTCTTCCACTCCTATGGGCTGAACCTGGCCTTCCTCTCGTCCATCGCCACCGGCTGCTCGGTGCGCATCATGGAGCGCTATTCGACCGGCGAGGCACGACGCCTGCTGGCCGAGGAACAGCCCACGCTCTTCGCGGGCGTGCCGACCATGTTCCACTACCTGCTGCAGACCATCCCCGAGGGCGAGGCGCCGGTCGCCCCACGCCTGACGCGCTCGGTCTCGGCCGGCGCCATCATGCCGGGCACGCTCAACCGGGCCTGGGAGGAGCGCTTCGGCTCGCGGTTGCTGGATGGCTATGGCATCACCGAGACCTGCACCATGGTCACGATGAACTGGATGGAGGGCGCGCGTCCGCTCGGCTCCTGCGGGCTACCGGTGCCTGGCCTGACGGTGCGGCTGCTGGACCCCGTGAGCGGCGAGGATGCGGCGCCCGGCGCCGAGGGTGAGCTGATCGTCCGCGGCCCCAACGTCATGCTGGGCTACCACAACAAGCCGGCTGAGACGGCGCAGGCGCTGCGCCGCGGCTGGTATCACACCGGCGACCTCGCCCGCGCGGATGCGGATGGCTTTCTCACCATCACCGGCCGGCTGAAGGAACTCATCATCCGGGGCGGTCAGAACATCGCGCCCGCCGAGATCGAGGAGGTGGCCGCCGCCTTCCCGGGCGTGCGCGACTGTGCCGTCGTGGCCGCGCCGCATGCGGAGCTGGGCGAGGTGCCCGTGCTCTTCGTCGCCGAGAAGCACGCCGAAGATGTGGACGTGGAGGCCCTGCTCGCGGCCCTACGGTTGGCGCTGTCCGCCTACAAGGTGCCCCATCTGGTCCAGATCACCGATGAGATCCCGCGCACCGGCTCGGGGAAGATCATGCGGTTCCGGCTGAAGGAGCTGCTCCTGGCCTGAGAGTCATCCATCGCAAATATTCGAAGAGAGTTGAATTTTCGAAAATTTTGTGAGAGCTTGCCGGGGCGTCGCTGACCCACCGGAGGCCGGGCGGTTGCGACGCGCCGGGCCCGGTGCCCAGTCAGGGAGGATCACAAGCAATGACAAGCGGTACCAAAGCCGACACGCGCCTGCCGCGCCGGCTGCTGCTGGGCGCGATGGGCGTCCTGGCCGCAAGCCCCGCCCTCGCTGCCTGGCCCGAACGCCCGATCACCCTGCTGCACGGCTTCGCCCCCGGCGGCTCGGCCGATGCGCTGGCGCGGGTGCTGGCGGTTTCGTTGGGCAATATCCTGGGGCAGACCATCATCGTGGAGCCGCGCCCCGGCGCGGGTGGCATGGTGGCCTCCGCCGCGCTGAGCCGTGCGGTGCCGGATGGCTACACTCTTGGCCTCATCACCGGCGGCCATGCGGTCGCCGCCGCCTTTGGCCGCAATCTCACCTTCGATCCGGTGGAGGGCTTCACCTGGATCTCCCGCGTGGTGGAATTCGGCTTCGTCATCGTCGTCCGGGCAGACCATCCGGCGCGAGACCTCCGTGCGCTGCTGCAGATGGCCAACCGGCCCGGCGGGCTGACCTTCGGCTCGGCCGGCGTCGGCTCCACGCATCATCTGGCGGGCGAGCTGCTGGGCGCGATGTCGGGCGCGCAGCTGGTCCATGTCCCCTATCGTGGCGAGTCGGACGCCATCACCGGCCTGATGAGCGGCGACCTCACCTGCGCCATCATCACCACCGTCACGGCCGGGCCGCAGCTGCAGTCCGGGCGGCTGCGCGCGCTGGCGGTGACGGCGCCCGAGCCCGTCGCGGCCTTCCCCAATGTGCCCTCGGCGGGGGAGACGGTGCCGAACTACGCGGTGACCACCTGGGCGGGGCTTGCCGGCCCCGCCAACCTGTCCGAGCTCGTGCAGCAGCGGCTGCACCAGGCGGTGTTGACCCTCGCCGAGCAGCCGGAACATCGCAGCCGCCTCGCGGCGCTGGTGGACGGGCGCGTCCGCACCAGCACTGCGGAGGAACTGCGCAGCCTGGTCGCCAGCGAGATCTCCCGTTGGCGCGAGCTGATCGGCAGCCGGCAACTCCAGGCTGGCTAGGCCAGGACGGGCGGCAGCGGCACGCCGAGCGTGGCGGCCGAGGCCGCCAGGCGTTTCCAGGTCCCGTCCGGCAGGCTGATACCCTCGCGCAGGCGCCGCGCCATCACCGCACCGCCGCGATCCCCCGGCAGCAGGACCGGCGTGGCGCCGCTGGCCGGCACGGCGGCGACGGCCGCTGCCAGGGCCTCCACCTCCGCGGTGAAGGCGCCCGGCGCGCCGAAGGCTGCGATGTCGAGCGCGATGGCAAGGCCGTTCATGCGCGGCCCCTCCTTGGCGCCCTCGCCGCGCAGCGCCAGGCTGATCAGCGGATTGCCGGCGGCGAGGCTGGCCAGGCACTCGATCATCAGTGAGAGGCCCGCACCCTTCGGCCCGGCCATGGGCAGCAGGGTCGCGACCTTAGCGGGGTCCTGCGTCGGCTGGCCCGCCGCATCCACGCCCCAGCCCTCGGGGATGGGCGTGCCGGCATCCTTCGCCGCAATGATCTTGCCGAGTGCGACAGCCGCCGTGGACATGTCGAGCAGCAAGGGCGGGCGCGTGCCGGACGGGATCGCGATGGCGAGCGGGTTGGTGGAGACCACCGCCCCCGCGCTGCCCGGCCAGGCCATGAGCGGGCCGGAGGCGGTCATCACCAGCCCCGCCATTCCCTGCGCGGCGGCGCGCAGCGCGAAATGCCCGACGGCGCCGGCATGGGTGATGTCCCGCGCGACCACCCAGCCCAGATGCAGCCGGCGCGCGATGGCGATGGCCTCGTCCATCGCGCGGTTCATGGCGACGGGGCCTGGCGCCTGGTCGGCGTCGAGCAGACCAATGGCGCCGGCCTGCATCCGCATCGCCATGGCCGGGCGCGGATTGATGGCGCCGGTGCCGATGAGCTCCAGATAGCGCGGGATGCGCAGCACCCCGTGGCTGTCCACGCCGCGCAGATTGGCCCAGACCAGCGTCTCGGCCCAGGCGCGCGCATCGGCCTCGCCCGTGCCGGCCGCCTGCAGGATGGCGGCGGCGAAATCGCGCAGCGCGCCGGCTTCGATGCGGGCACTCATGCCGGCGTGGCGGGGAAGTAGCGCTCCATCCAGCCCTTCAGGACGTCGCGGCCGCGATTGTCCTTGCCGAAGATCGGGAAATGGTCGGTGCCGGTGATCAGCACGAGGTCCTTTGGCTGGCCCGCCAGCTCCCACATGCGGATGGATTGCTCGACCGGCGTCACAGTGTCGTCCGCGCCATGCATGAAGAGCACGGGGCGGGGGGCGAGCTGGTGGATCACCTCCTCGGCCTTGAAGTCGAACATGCTCTGCGCGGTGTCGGCCGCCACCACGGTCTGCGCGAGGTGGGAGAGGTTCTTGCGGAGATGCTCGGCCATCGGCACCACATCCCAGCGGCTGACCATCATCGTCTCGCCGGTGCGGGCCTTGTGGGCGCGGCCTTCAGCGAGGAGGCCCGTGAACTTCTCCCAGGCCTCGGGCGTCGGGTGCTGGCCGCGGAACTTGCGCTCGCCATGGCCCCAGCCGCAGGAGATAATGGCGGCCGCGAAGCGCGTGTCGGTGCTGGCGGTATAGGCCGCGATGGCGGCGCCGAAGGAATGGCCCAGCACGGCGATGCGCGCGGGGTCTACCTCGGGGCGCTGGGCCAGCCAGGTCATGGCGTTGCGGGTATCGGCCACCTGGTCATGGCAGAGCACGTAGCCGCGCGTACCCTCGCTCTTGCCGCAGCCGCGGAAATCGATGCGCAGCACGACATAGCCCCAGCTTTCCATGAGCCGGCTGACCACCTCGGAATAGGAATTGTCCTTCGCGCCGATGAAGCCGTGCAGGACGATGACAGCGGGGAGCCGCTGATCCCCGGCCCGGCCATCCGGCACATGCAGGTTGCCGGCGAGGGTCAGCCCGTCCGAGGTGAAGGTGATGTCGCTGTCCATGTCCTGCCGTTCCCTTGCGTCACGGCATCATGCTACGATTTTCGAAACTTTCAAGATATTCGATTTTCGGCTCAGGTCTCGGGCGGCTGGATGAATTGCGGCGCGTAGAGCCGCACATTGTCCACCGTCCATTGCAGCTGCTTCCGCAGCAGTTCCGCCGCCTCCGGGCCGCGGCGTGCGAGCGCCGCCTGCTTGATCGCCTCATGCTCCGCGAGCCGCCCCGGCCCCTGCGGGCGGTGGCGCTGCGAGAGCAAGCGGTAGCGCTCCATGTGGTCATAGAGCAGGCCGCGCATGTGCAGCAGCCAACGCGAGCCGCAGGCCGAGACCAGCGCATGGTGGAAATCCCGGTGCAGCGCCACCCATTCCTTAAAGCGCGCGGCACGTTCCGCGCGCGGGCGCGATTCGATGGCGGAGAGGCGATGGAAGGTCACCACCACCGCCTCCTCCCAGGCCTTGTCGCCATTCTCAATGGAGGAGAGGATCGCGCGCTGCTCGAACTCGATCAGAAGGCTGGAAACATCCAGCAGATCCGCCTCGGAGACCGGGGCGACGCGATAGCCGCGATTGGCGTCCACCTCCACCATGCCGACCGAGGCGAGATGCGACAGCGCCTCGCGCAGCGTGCCGATGCCGACCTCATAGGCCGCTTGCAATTCCGCGAAGCGCAGCCGGGCGCCCGGCGCATAGCGCCCATCCAGGATGTCGGCGAGCAGCCGGTTGAGGACGGTCTGGCTAATCAGGACCGCGGCGGGGGCGGCGCGCTTTGAGGCTGCCGTGGCGGACATGCGGGCGGAGTCTCCTTGGGAAGCGCCGAGAGTGAAACCGTCCGCGCGCCGGCTCAAGGGGTTGGCGATTTCACCGAATGCCAGGCGAAGAGAAGGGGCCGCGGCGCGTTGCGGTAGATGGCGGTATAGGTCATCCGCGTGGCGATGCCACCGCCGGGGCGTGCGATCTCGGCATCCGCCTCGCCGAAGACGAAGCTGAAGCCGGCCTCCTGCCGCACGTCGCGCGTAAGCGCGGCGTAGCGCAGGTAGCGCCGCTCGCCCGCGCGCAGCTTGCGCAGGAACTCGGCCTTGTCCTCCACCACGCCGTTGGAATGCACGAAGCGCAGATCCTCGGCGATCAGCGCATCCAGCGTGGTGAAGTCCTGGGTGATCATCGCCTGGAAGCGCTGATCCTCCAGCGCCAGGATGGCGGCGGCGTCTGGCGCCATCTCAGCCCTTTTCCTCAGGGAGCTGCAGCCGGTGCATCTCCAGGAAGGCCTGCGAGGGCGGCAGGCCCCAGACATCGCGCGGCAGGCCGACCCAGGTCTTGGGGCGCTGCGGCCGGTCGCGGTGCCAGGGGCGCGGATCCCAGAAACCCAGCGCCTCATCCGTCATGCAGTCGAGGCCGTGGAAGAGCTCGATCGCGTTGCCCTCGGGGTCGCGGTGATACATCGCGACATTGTGGCCGGGGCCATGGCGCACCGGGCCCCAGAGGATGGGCACCTTCTGCCCGCCGAGGATATCGGCCGCGCGGTGCATGTGGCCGGCGTCGCGCAGTTCGAAGGCCATGTGGTGCATGCGCGCATCGGGGCCGCGGGTGAAGTTCACGGTGTGGTGCTCGTGATTGCAGCGCAGGAAGACGAAGCGGTCCTCAATCCAATCCGAGACGCGGAAACCGAGCTGGCCGGTGAAGAAATCCGCCGTCGCCGCCGGATCGGGCGAGAAGCAGGCGACATGGCCGAGCTTCAGCGGCGCGATGCCGGGCAGGGGCATGCGGTTCTCATAGCCGTGGAAGCCGAAATGCAGCTCGATCGCGCGGCCATCCGCATCGCGCGAGCGCAGGGCCAGAGGGCAGCCCGGCGCCACATCCGAGCAGCGCTCTGCCGGCAGGTCCGCGCTGATCAGCGCGCGTTCGACGGCGGCGATGTCGGGCGCGGCCGGCAGATCGAAGCCGAGGCGGGCGAGGCCGGGCACCTGACCCTGCTCCAGCACGATAGAAAGCTGGCCCGCCTCGCTCGCCAGGAAGGCGCGGCCCGCCTCCCGGCCGATCTCGGCGAGGCCGATCACGTCGCGATAATAGGCGAGTTGCCGCTCCATGTCAGTCACGGTGAGGGCGAGGTGCCGGAGGCGCTTGACCTGGATCATGCGCGCGCGGCCTGTTGGTGCTGGCGTTTCATCTTCCCCTCCCTGGAGCATTCTTGCCCGGGAAGCCTCGCGCCAATTATCGAAATCGTCAATATTTTCGAAAATCAATCCGCGCCGCAGCTGGCTGCCAACCCTTCCAGGATTCCCGCCATCCGCGCCTTTGCCTGCGCCTGCAGCGAGTCGAACAGGCTGTTGCCATGCGCATCGATCCCGATGGTCACCGGCCCCAACCCCTCCACCGCCAGCCGCACCAGGCGATAATGCGCGACGAGGTCGGGATAGGCGACCTCGCGCACCGCCGTGATCGCGGAGGAATGCAGCGGCGCGCCGCCGCCGAGGAAGGAGAGATAGACGCAGCCCACCTCGGCCATGGCGGCCACGCTGGCCGAATCCAGCCCGCCCTTGCCGCCCACGGCCGTCAGCCCGAAATGCCGGATCAGCCGCGGCATGTGCGGGTTGAAGCGCGTGCTGGTGGTCGGGTTCATGTAGAGGATTTCGAGCCCGCCCTCCGCGCCATCCTGCGAGTAGGAGCCGAGGTGGAAGAGCGAACCGCCCCGCAGTGGAATGGGCGGATCGCGGGCTTCCTCGGCGCAGGCGACGAGGCGCTGCACGGTGGGCAGGCCCGCCGTGATGATGATCTCGCCATCCAGCAGGATCATGTCGCCGGCGCGCAGGCTCCGCGCATCCTCGCGCGACATCGGCATGCGGATGCGGCGCAGGCCCTCGGTCCCGGGCGCACTCATTCGAAGCGCTCCACGCTGCCATCCGCGTGCAGCCGCGCGCGGGTGCGGCGGTTGATCCAGCAGTTGAAGCAGACGGCGACGGGCGTGTAGCCATGGCCCGAGGCGTAATCCACATGCACCGCCAGCGCCGTCGTGTCGCCGCCCGTGCCCATGGGGCCGAAGCCGGTCGCGTTCACCGCGCGCAGCAGGCGTTCCTCCATCGCTTCCAGGACCGGCTCGGGGTTGATGCTGCCGATCGGGCGCATCGTCGCCTTGCTCGCGATCCGCGCCGCCACGTCGAAGGACCCGCCGATGCCGACGCCGATGATCACCGGCGGGCAATGCTGCGAGCCCGCCTGCAGCACCACCTTCATCACGTATTCCTCGATCTGCGCGAGGCTCGGGAAGGAGAAGGTCTCGAGCGCGGCCCAGCGGCCCGAGCCCAGCGCCTTGGGCTGGCAGAGGATCTCCACCCAATCGGCGCCGCCCGCCACATCCCAGGTGATGAGGGGCATATCCTTGCCCTTGTGGCCGCGCTCATTGGTCAGCGGGTTGGTCACATGCTTCAGCAGGGGCGGCCTGATCGTCGCCACCAGCTCGTCGAAGCCGTCACTGATGGCGGCCTTGATGTCGCCCTCCAGCCGCGCCGCCGTGCCGAGCGTCACGTGATAGACCGGGACGCCGGCATCGGAGCAGATGAAGCGCTCCTCCGTCTCGGCGCGCTGCGCGCTGCCGAGCATCATCTTCAGCACCTGCTGCGCGCCGTGCTGCGTCTCGGCCTCCAGCGCGCGGCGCAGGCCGAGCTTGGTGTCCTCGGGCACGCGGCGCAGCGACCAGTCGTAGAGCTGGGCGGAGAGGCTCTTCACGGCCTCATAGGTGATCGGCATCCTGGACCCGCTCCCCTGGATCGGAACCCGCGCGAAGAAGGCTGGACGAAGCCGCGCGATCCGTATAACCCATATAACTGACCTTTCAGTCCAAGCACAAGGCGAGGCGTCCAGATGACCGCACCCGGAATGATGAAGCTGCATTGGTCCCCGCGCTCGCCCTTCGTGCGCAAGGTCATGGTCGCGGCGCATGAGCTGGGCCTGGCCGACCGCATCGAGACGGTGCGCACCGTGGTCGCCATGGTGAAGCCCGCGCGCGAGCTGCTGCCCGAGAATCCGCTCGGCAAGATCCCGACGCTGGTGCTGGCCGATGGCACGATCCTCTACGACAGCCTCGTCATCATCGAATACCTCGACAGCCTGGCGGGCGGTGGCCGCATGATCCCGGCCGCCGGCCCCGCGCGCTTCACGGAATTGCGCCGCCACGCGCTGGCGAACGGCTTTCTCGACATGCTGATCCTCTGGCGCAATGAGCGCGACCGCGCGCAGCCCCTGCCCGCCCTGCTCGACGCCTTCGCGCTGAAGACCGAGGCGCTGCTGCCCGCGCTGGAAGCCGAGGTGGCGGCGCTGGAGGCGAGCCCCGTGGGCCTCGCGCAGATCACGACGGCCATCGCCGGCGCCTATATGGATTTCCGGTTCCCCGATCTCGGCTGGCGCGAACGCTGCCCGGCGCTCTCCGCCTGGCAGGCGCGCTTCGCCGAGCGACCTTCGATGCGCGCCACCGGCATCGTGGATGCCTGAACCCATGCCCGGGCCGCTCTCGCATCTGCGCATCCTCGATCTCAGCCGCATCATGGCGGCGCCCTGGGCCACGCAGATCCTCGCCGATCTCGGCGCCGACGTGATCAAGGTGGAGCGCCCCGGCGTGGGCGACGACACGCGCGGCTGGGGCCCGCCCTTCCTCAAGGCCGAAGACGGCACGCCGACGCGCGAGGCCGGGTATTTCCTCTCGGTCAATCGCGGCAAGCGCTCGGTCACGGTGGATCTCGCCAAGCCGGAGGGGCAGGCGCTGGTGCGCGACCTGGCACTCCGCTGCGACGTGGTTGTGGAGAATTTCAAGGCGGGCGCGCTGGCGAAATACGGCCTCGATTCCGCCAGCCTGCGTGCGCTGAAGCCGAGCCTCATCTGCTGCTCCGTCACCGGCTTCGGCCAGGATGGCCCGCGCGCCGACCAGGCCGCCTATGACTTCATGATCCAGGCCATGGGCGGGCTGATGAGCCTGACCGGCGAGCGGGACGGCGCGCCGCAGAAGGTGGGCGTGCCCATCGTGGACCTGATGACGGGCATGTATGCCGCCATCGCCATCCTCGCCGCCGTCGCGAAGCGCGAGCGGAACGGCGAGGGCGAGAGCATTGATCTTGCGATGCTCGACGTGCAGGCGGCCTTCCTCAGCAACCAGGCGATGAACTGGCTGGTGGGCGCGAAGGTTCCGCATCGCGCGGGCAACCGGCATCCGAACATCCAGCCGCAGGATGTGTTCCCCTGCGCCGATGGGCATGTCGTGCTCGCGGTCGGCAATGACGGGCAATTCGTGAAGCTCTGCGAGGCGATCGGCCGCGCGGAGTGGGCGAGCGACCCGCGCTTCATCCGCAATGCCGACCGCGTGCGCAACGAGGCCGAGCTGACGCCCCTGATCGCCGAACGATTCCGCGACTTCACCCGCGCGGAGCTCGGTGCCCTGCTCGACCCCGCCGGCGTGCCCTGCGGGCCGATCAACACCGTGCCCGATGTCTTCGCCGACCCGCAGATCGTCCATCGCGAGATGCTGCGGCATCTGCCGCATCCGCTGGCCGGCACCGTGCCGCAGGTGGTCAGCCCGATCCGCATGCGGGACGCGCCGCTCGTCTTCGACCGCGCGCCGCCCACCCTCGGCCAGCACACGGCGGAACTCCTCGCCGAACTCGGCCTGGACGACGGACAACGTGCGGCGCTGGCCGCGAAGGGCGTGATCTGATGGCCCCCCGCATTCCCCTGCCCGGCCGCGAGGAGCTGGATGAGGCGCAGCGCGCGGTCTGGGACCGTGTGGTCGCGGGCCCCCGCGGCACCGTGATCGGCCCGCTGCGCGCCGCCATCCACAATGCCGAACTCGCCGGCCGCTGGTCGGCGATGGGCGAGGCGCTGCGCTTCGGCACCTCGCTGCCCAAGCGGCTTTCGGAGCTCGCGATCTGCGTCACCGGACGGCGCTGGAGCAGCCAGGTGGAATGGTGGGTACATGCCCGCAGCGCCGCCGAGGCGGGCATCGCGCCCGCCATCCTCGACGCCATTCGCGACGGCACGCCGCCGGTCTTCACGGACGCGCAGGAGGCGATGATCTACGCCTTCACGCGCGCCTTGCAGCAGGAGGGCCGCGTGCCGGATGCCGCCTATGCCGCCGTGCGCGAGGCCTTCGGCGTAAAGGGCGTAGTCGAGCTGACGGCGCTCATCGGCTACTACACCATGGTCTCGATGACGCTGAACGCGCATGGCATCCCGCTGCCCGAGGGCGAGACGGAACCGCTCACTCCGCCCGCCACCGGCCTCTTCGAATTGCCGGCGGCGGAGTCCCCTCCGTGACGGAGCGAGTGCCCGCACCCGCCGTCTCGGCGCCGCGCCATGCGGTGCCGGCGGGCGCCTGCGACACGCACACCCACATCTTCGGCGGGCCGGAATTCGCGGCGGGCCCTTCGCCCTATGCGCTGCCCGAGGCCTCGCTCGAGGTGCATGCCGCGGTGCGCGCGCGGCTTGGCATCGCGCGTGCCGTGCTGGTGCAACCGGCTCCCTATGGGCGCGATGCGTCCTGCATGCTGGATGCGCTGACGCGTGGCGCCGGGCGGTTGCGCGGCGTGATGATCGCGGATGAGACGATCAGCGACGCGACGCTGCAGGCCTGGCATGGGGCCGGGGTGCGCGCGCTGCGCTTCACCGAGATGCAGGCCCCGGGCGGCGGCGGCCGCTATCCCGGCAGCATCGGGACGGATTCGCTGGTGGCGCTAGCGCCGCGGCTGCGGGCGTTGGGTTGGCATGCGCATCTCTGGGCCAGCGCCGCGCAATGCGCGGTGCTTCTGCCGCGTCTCGCACCGCTCGGCCTGCCCCTCGTGCTCGATCACCTCGCCATGCCGCAAGGCGTGGAGGATCCCGCCTTCGACCCGGTGCTCGGCCATCTGCGCGAGGGACGCGTCTGGGTGAAGGCGACGCTGTGCCGCGTACCGGGTGGCGATCCGGCCCGGCTGCGTCCGCTGCAGGAGCGCCTGGTGGCCGCCAATCCGGACCGCGTGATCTGGGGATCAGACTGGCCCTATGTGCGCATGGAGCCGGCGCCCGACGCGGGCGCCATGCTGGACCAGTTTCTCGGCTGGCTCGGCGACGACGCGCTGGCGCGGCGGATCCTGGTGGAGAACCCGGCGGCGCTCTTCGGTTTCGACGCGGCATAGGAACAGGGAGGACGCCGGATGATCACACGCAGGGCCACGCTGATGTTGCCCGCCCTGGCCGGCGGCGCGCAGGCACAAAGCTTCCCGGACCAGCCGATCCGCATGATCGTGCCCTTCGCCGCCGGCGGGCCGGCGGACATCATCGCCCGCGTCGTCGCCCGCGTGATGAGCGAGCGGCTGGGGCGGCCGGTGGTGGTGGAATCGCGCGCGGGCGCGGGCGGCGTCATCGGTGTGGATGCGGCGGCCAAGGCGCGGCCGGATGGGCATACGCTGGTGATGGCGAGCAGCGGCGCCATCGTCATCCTGCCGCATCTGCGCGCCAACATGCCCTATGACCCGCTGCGCGATCTCGCGCCCGTGGGGCAGGTGCTGGGCGTGCCGCAGATCGTCTCCGTCGCACCCGGGCTTGGCATCCGGTCGCTCTCGGAACTGGTGGCGATGGCCCGCGCGCGGCCCGGCCAGCTTGCCTTCGGCTCCGCAGGCATCGGCTCCTCGCTGCACATGGCGGGCGAATTGCTGAAGCTGCGCACCGGCATCGACATCACGCACATCCCCTATCCCGGCGCCGCCCCGGCGGTGACCGACCTGTTCGCCGGCCGCATCCAGATCCTGCTGGCCGACGTGCCCGCACTGATCTCCCAGGTGCGGGCTGGCGCGCTGCCGGCGCTTGCGGTCACAGCCGAGCAGCGCATCGCCGTGCTGCCAGATGTGCCGACCGCGATCGAGGCCGGCGTGCCCGGCCTAGTGAGCGAGACCTGGTATGGCGTGCTCGGCCCCGCCGGCATTCCGGCCGAGCGCATCATGATCCTCAATGCCGCCATCCGCGCCGCGACCGAGGAGGGCGAGGCCCGCCGTGTGCTGACCGAGCAGGGCGGCCGCATCGTCGGTGATTCGCCCGAGGCCTTCGCGGCCTTCATCCGCCAGACCTATAGTGCCTGGGGCGAGGTGGTGCGCGCCACCGGCGCCCGGCTGGATTGACCCGCATGACGTTGCCTCGCCGCTCCCTCCTCGCCGGCATGGCTGCGCTGCCAGCACCCGCTTTGGCCCAGGGCTTCCCGAGCCGGCCAATCCGGCTGATCTGCCCCTTCGCCGCCGGCGGGTCGGCCGATGCCTCCGCGCGCCAACTGGCCGCGCCGCTCTCGGCGGTGCTGGGCCAGCCCGTGGTGGTGGAGAACCGCCCGGGCGGCGGCGCCACGCTGGGCGCGCAGCTGGTCGCGCGCGCGGCGCCGGATGGGCACACGCTGCTTTACGGCACGCCGGGGCCGCAGATCATCAATCCACATCTCATGCGCAGCCTGCCCTATGACCCGGTGCGGGATTTCGCGCCCGTCTCCGGCTACAAGCGCGCGCCGAACTTGCTGGCGGTGCATCCTTCGCTTGGCGTCAGCGACGTGGCGGGGCTGATCGCGCTAGCACGGGCGCGGCCGGGCCAGCTGAGCTTCGCCTCCTCTGGCGTCGGCTCCTCCTCGCATCTGGCGGGCGAGATGCTGAAATTCATGGCCGGCATCGACATCACCCATGTGCCCTATCGCGGCACCGGCCCGGCGGTGACGGACCTCGTGGCGGGCACGGTCAGCATGGCGCTCGACACGCTCTCCATCCTGCTGCCACCCGTTCGCACCGGCCATCTGCGCGCGCTGGGCGTGACCACGCCCGAGCGCTCGCCCCTGGTGCCGGAATGGCCTGCCCTGGCCGAGACGCTGCCCGGCTTCGACGCCGCGCCCTTCAACTACATCGCAGCCACCGGCGGCACGCCGCCCGAGATTGTGCTGCGCCTCAACCAGGCCATTGTCGGCATCCTGAGCGAGCCCGCCTATCGGGCGCGCATGGAAGCGCTGGGCGAGGAAGCCACGCCCTCCACGCCGGAGGAACTGGCCATGACCATCGCGCGCGAGAGCGCACGCTGGAAACAGGTGATCGAAGCCGCGGGGATCCGGATCGAATGAGCGAGAGTTTTGAAACATTGAAGCTGGAGGTCGCCGACTTCGTCGCGACCGTCACGCTGGACCGCGCGCCGGTCAATGCCATCAACCGCGCGATGAAGGAGGAGCTCATCGCGGTCTTCGACGCGCTGCATGACCGCGACGATGTGCGCGCCGTGATCCTGACCGGCGCGGGCAAGGCCTTCAGCGCGGGCGCCGATCTGAAGGAGCGCCCGAACATCGCGGGCGTGCATGGCGCCTATCCCCGCCACAACCGCGTCACGCGCGCCTCCTTCGACTGCGTGATGGGCTGCGGCAAGCCCGTCATCGGGGCGGTGAACGGGCCGGCCATCGGGGCAGGGGCCGTCCTCGCCCTCTGTGCCGATATCATCCTGGTGGCCGAGGACGCCTATCTCTCCATGACGGAGGTGGATGTGGGCCTCGCTGGCGGCGTGAAGCATGTCCGCCGGCATTTCGGGGAATCCGATGCGCGGCTGATGATCTACACCGCGCGCCGTATGCAGGGCCCCGATCTGCTACGCATGAACGTCGCCTCCGCCTGCCTCCCGCGCGAGGCGCTGCTGGCGGAAGCGCAGAAGATCGGCGCCGAGATCGCGGGCAAGGTGCCGCTCGCCGTGCAGGCGGCCAAGCGCAGCTTCCAGGTGACGGAGTACATGCCGCTGCACGAGGGCTATGTCTTCGAACAGTCGCAGACCGCCGCCCTCTCCCGCACCGAGGACACGCAGGAGGCCTGGCGCGCCTTCGCTGAGAAGCGCAAGCCCGTCTTCAAGGGCAAGTAAATGCGCGAGGCGCTGCTGCTGCTCTGCCCCATCCCCGCCGATCTGCGCGCCGCCCTGGAGGCGCGCTACGAGCTGGTGCCGGACGATCCGGCGCTCGCTTCGCGCCCCGGCTTCCGCATCGCCGTCACCACCGCGATACAGGGTGCGACGGATGCGGCGCTGGCGCGGCTGCCGGACCTCAAGCTGCTCTCCAGCCAGGGCACGGGGCTGGAGCGGATTGACCTCGCGGCCGCCGCACGCCGCGGTGTCGCCGTCGCCTATACGCCCGATGTGATGACCGAGGATGTGGCCGATGCCGCGATCGGCCTGATGTATGGCGCGGCGCGGCTGGTGGCGGAGGCGGATCGCTTCGTGCGCGCCGGGCGCTGGGGGCCCGAGCGCATGCGGCTCGGCCTGAGCCTGCATCGCAAGACGGTGGGCATCGTCGGCATGGGGCGCATCGGGCAGGCCATCGCGCGGCGTTGCGCGGGGCTCGGCATGGCGGTCGTCTGGACCGGGCCGCGCGAGAAGCCGGAGCTGCCCTGGCCGCGCCTGCCCTCGCTGCTGGCGCTGGCCGAGCGCGCCGGTGTGTTGATCCTGGCGCTCGCCGCGACACCCGAATCCGATCGCATGGTGGATGCGGCGGTACTGCGCGCGCTGGGACCGGAGGGCGTGCTGGTGAACATCGCGCGCGGTGCGCTGGTGGATGAGGAGGCGCTGATCGCGGCGCTGGAATCGGGCGGCGTCGCGGGTGCGGGCCTCGACGTCTTCGCGCGCGAGCCGGCGCTCGATCCGCGCTTCCTGGCGCTCGGCAATGTCGTGCTGGCGCCGCACAGCGCGTCGCTGACGCGCGAGACGCGGGCCGCACTGATCGCGCGCATGCTGGCGGATATCGAGGCCTTCCGCGAAGGCCGCGAATTCCTGGACGCCGCCGCCCGGGCCGGGTAACCAGGGGCGCATGTCCCTGGCCGCCCGCCCCGCCGCTTCCGCGATTGATCTCAACCGCAGCGCCGTCTCGCGCTACATCCAACTCGCCACGCTTTTCCGCCGCCGGATCGAGCAGGGCGTCTGGAAAACCGGCGCGCAGATTCCCACTGTGGATGACCTGGCGGCGGAATGCGGCGTGGCGCGCGCCACCATCCGCCAAGCGCTGGGACAGCTGGAAGCGGAAGGGCTGATCGAGCGCTTCCGCGCCAAGGGCACCTTCGTGCGCCAACCGCCCACCGAGAACCGCATCTGGTGCGAGGTGGAGACAGACTGGACCGGCCTTCTCCGCGCGCGCGACGGCGCCGAGATCGAGGTGCTGGGCGAGACGCGCGGCGTGCTGGAGATCCCGGCGCCGCCTTCCGAGATGGGGGTGAAGGCGCCGCGCTACGCGCATATTCGCCGCCGGCATTGGCGGGATGGCCAGCCCTTCCTGGTGACCGAGGTCTTCCTCGACCAGCGCCTGCGCGCCAAGGTCACTGCGGCCGATCTGCGCGGCAAGACGGCGCTCAAGCTCGCTTCCGGCATCCCCGGCGTGCAGATCACCGAGGCCTGGCAGACGCTGACCATCGGCACTGCGGATGTCGAGACGGCGACGGCGCTGCAATTGCCGCTCAACGCGCCGGTCGCGCTCGTGCGGCGCGCGGCGATGGACCAGAACGGCGTGCTGATCCTGGTGGCGGACGGCATCTATCGCGGCGATGTGGTGCGGATCGACATCAAGCTGCGCTGAATTCGCCCTATAAACCATATCTTTGACTTTTAGCGGTGCGTCGGGGCATTCTGGGCCAGCCCGACCCAGGAGTGTCCCGCATGCGTTTCCTGACCCCTTCTCCCCGACCCGCACTGCGCGCCGAGGCCGTCACTCCCGGCCGCCGTGGCCTTCTGGGCCTGGGCTGCGCCTGCTGCCTGGCCCTCGCCCTGCCGCCCAGCCCGGCAGCCGCGCAGAACCCCGCCGTGCAGCAGCATCTGGCCGCGGCGCGGGCGGCGGCGGGCGATGATCTGCGCGCCTATCTCGTGCTGGGCGAGGTCGCCTCCCCCACGCCCGGCCGGGTCGCGATGACGCCCGACCAGCTCATGGCGCTGCCCGCCCCGCCGCCCGGCCCGGCTTTCGACAATCTCCAATTCCTCGGCAGCCGCTGGGTCAGCGCCTGGGCCATCACCACCTCGGAGGGCATCATCCTGGTGGACGCCATGGACAATGACGCCGATGCCGAACGCATCACCGAGGCGGGCATGCGCCAGCTGGGCCTCGATCCCGCGCGCATCCGCACGCTTGTCATCAGCCATGGCCATGGCGACCATTATGGCGGCGCGGGGCACATCATCCGCCGCTCCGGCTGCCGCGTCGTGTGCAGTGCGCTGGACTGGACGATGATGGAGACCGGCCTCGAATTCGACCGCGCCGATTGGGGCCGGCCGCCACGGCGGGATGTCTCGGTGCAGGATGGCGATGTCATCCGGCTTGGGGACACCAATCTCGATGTGCTGATCACGCCAGGGCACACCATGGGGACCATCACGCTGCTGTTTGACGTGCGCCAGGGTGGGCGGACGCATCGTGCCATGCTCTGGGGTGGCACGGCCTTCAATTTCGGCCGCCGCGCGGACCGCATCCCGCGCCTGCAAGGCTACATCGACGCCACCGCCCGCGCGCGGGAGATCGCGGCGCGGCAGAATGTCGAGGTCTTCCTCTCCAACCACAACCTCTATGACGAGGCGGTGGAGAAGCTCGCACGGATGCAGCCGGGCGCGCCCAACCCCTTCGTCATCGGCAGTGACGCGACGCAGCGGGCGCTGACCGTCATGCATGAATGCGCGCGAGCCACCATGGCGGCCTGGAGCGCCTGATCAGGCCTGGGGCCAAAGCTCCCGCGCGAAACCCACCAGCGCTGCCACTACCGCCGCCGGCTGTTCCGGCAACAGCGCATGCCCTGCGCGCTCGATGACCGCGCGGCGCGCGAGTGGGCCGAGGCTCGCCTGCAATTCCGCCTCGGAGGGCGGGGGCGCGATCGCATCCTCGCCGGCGGCCAGGTAGAGCAGCGGGTGCTCCTCGGCCGCGCGTAGCCAGGCGCGATCCTGCGTGGCGGCCCGTGCCGCGCGCTGCGCCCGCGAGACGGCGGGATGCCAGCCCGCCAGCCACACGCTCGCATCATGGCCGGGCGCGAAATAGGCACGCTGGAGATGGCCGAGCCGCTCCGCATCGCTCAGCGACATGTCGAAGCTGGAGGAGATGGCATGGCTGATGGCGGGATCGATCTCGGCGCTCGTGACGGCGGCAAGGAGGGCGAGGCCGCGCACCAGCTCTGCGCGGTCATGCGCCAGAACGCGCGCCACCCAATTGCCGGCCGCATGCCCGGCCACCAGCGCGGGTCCCGCGCCGCTCCATTCCAGCACGGCCGCGACATCGGCGGCCATGTCATGCAGCGTGGCGCCCGGCACGAGCGGAGCCGAGCGGCCGACGCCGCGCGGCTCCGGCCGGATCAGCCGCAGCCCTGCCGCGACGAGACCCGGGGCGATGCCGTCGAAATCCTCCTGCCCGCGGCCGAGCGATGGAATGAGGAGCAGGGGATGGCCCTCGCCCATCACGCCGACCTCGAGCGGGCCATGCGGCAGGTGCAGCAGCGCGGTGCGTGGTCCAGGGGATGGATGGGTCATGCCGTCTCCTCCTGCCGGTCAGGCCGGCTCTTCATCCAATAAACCATATCATTGACATTTACAGCGGGGCGAGGCGAGTATCCCGGCAACAAGGCAGCAACCCTGCCACAGGCCTTCGAGGGAGCCCCGTCCATGATCCGTCCGCAGCATTCGCGCCGCACCCTGCTGGCCTCCGTGCCGGGCCTGTGCCTCGCCGCCCCCGCCTTGGCGCAGACAGTCCAGGCTGGCCGCGCCTATGTCGGCTTTCCGCCCGGCGGCACGGCCGACATCATCACGCGCCTCTATGTCGAGCAACTGCGGGCCTCGCTCGGTCGCCCGCTCGTCGTGGATAACCGCGCGGGTGCGGGCGGACGCCTGGCGCTGGAGGCGTTGAAGGCCGCCCCCGCCGATGGCAGCGCCTTCGCGGTGACGCCGGCCAGCATGCTGACGATCTATCCGCATCTCTACACGCGCACGCTGCGCTACGATGTGGCGGCGGATTTCACACCGGTCTCGCCGGTCTGCATCTTTCCCTTCGCCTTCGCCGTCAGCGCCCGCCACCCGGCCCGCACGCCCCAGGAGTTCATCACCTGGGCGAAGACGCGCGACGCGGTGGATTGGGCGAGCCCGGTGCCCGGCTCCATGCCGCATTTCATCGGCACGCAGCTGGCGCGGCTCGCTGGCATCAGCATGACGCATGTGCCCTTCCGCGGCTCGGCGCCCGCGATCCAGGGGCTGCTCTCGGGTTCCATCCAGGCGGTGCTGCTGCCGATCGGCGAGTTGACGGCCTTCCACCGCAGCGGGGATCTGCGCCTCCTCGCCGTCACCGCGCCGACGCGGCTGGAGCGGCTGCCGGATGTCACCACCTTCGCCGAGGCTGGCCTCGGCGGCCTGACCTATGAGGAATGGTATGGCGCCCTGCTCCCCGCCCGCGCGCCGGAGCCGGTGGTGGCATCGCTGCACGCGGGCATCGCCGCCGCGATGGAGAGCGCCTCGATCCGCGAGAGCCTCGCCCGGCTGGAAATGGCGCCGCTCCTCATGGAACCCTCCGCCTTCCGAAGCCGCATGCTGCGCGAGCGCGACCAATGGGCCCCCATCGTCGCCGCTTCCGGCTTCAACCCGGACGAGTGATGCCGCAATTTAACCGCAAGAACACAGAGGAAGGGCAGGACACCATGACGGCCAGCGACGTTCCGGACAGCTTCGCACCCTGGCCCCAGGGCATCGAGCCCGCGGTACCCATCGCGGGCTATCCCAACACCTGGACCTTCACGCCCTCCCAACCGGCGATCCGTCGCCCCGCCACGCGCACAGAGGCGACAGGCCCCGTGGAGCTCCAGCGCAAGCTGCCCTGCGGCGATTCCAATCTCGTGGAACTCTCGCCCGGCAAGTTCGCCATCGGCCAGCTCATGCACATCGCGGGCCGCATCCTGGATGAGGAGGGGCGGCCCGTGCGCGGCGCCATAGTCGAGCTGTGGCAGGCCAATGCCTCGGGCCGCTATTTCCACCCGATCGACCAGCGTGCCGCGCCGCTCGACCCCAACTTCGTCGGCAATGGGCGCATCCAGACGGATGAGGAGGGGCGCTACGCCTTCATGACCATCAAGCCTGGCGCCTATCCCGTGCCGGTGAAGGAGACCTGGTGGCGGCCGCCGCATCTGCATTTCTCGGTGATCGGGCCCTCCTCGCTCTCGCGCCTCGTCACGCAGATGTATTTCGAGGGCGATCCGCTGAACGCGCTGGACCGCATCCTGAACTCCATCCCCGACCGCGCGGCGCGGCAGCGTCTGATCGCGCGCGACCTGCCGCCGGCCGAGGTGGGCGATGAGTGGCTCGGCTTCACGCATGACATCGTGCTGCGCGGCCGCCACGCCACGCCGATGACGCCCTGAGGAGTGCCGCCCCATGTCCAACTCCCTGCTCCCGCCGACATCGCAGCACACGATCGGCCCGTTCTTCCCGCGCACCTTCTTCCAAGCCGGCGATAATGACCTGACGCGCGTTGCGCAGGAGGCCGAACCGACATCGCGCGGCGAGGCGATCCTGCTGCGCGGCCGCGTGCTGCGGGCCGAGGCGGTGCCCTGCCTGAACCAGATCCTGGAGGCTTGGCAGGCGGATGCGGCGGGCCGCTTCAACCACCCGCTCGACCCCGAGCGGCATCTGGCGGATCCGGATTTCCTGGGTTGGGGCCGCGCCTGGACCGATGCCGAGGGCAGCTACGAATTCCGCACCATCCTGCCCGGCGGCTATGCCGAAAGGGGCGGGCGGCGCGCGCCGCACATCAACCTCAGCGTGATGGGGGCCGGACTGATGCGCCGGGCGCAGACCATCGTCTTCTTCCCGGATTTCCCGGCGGAGAACGCGGCCGATCCGCTCCTCACCCTGGTCCCGGGGGCGCATCGCGACAAGCTGGTCGCGGTGCCGGAGGGCATGGAGGCGGGGGTGCGGGTGTTCCGCTTCGACATTCGGCTGCAGGGCGAAGCCGTGGAGGAAACACCCTTCTTCGAGGATTGAGGGCGCCTCAGCGCGGCGGTAGTTCCTGCAGCCGGCGGGTGATGGGCAGAAGCCCGTCTGCATCCGCGCGGGTCAGATCGCCGGTGTGATACCAGCCGCGCCGGAGCGCGTGCGCCGTCTCTTCCTGCTTATTGTGGTAGCCCTGTGTGACATTGGGGCCGCGCACGATGAGTTCGCCCTCGGCGCCCGGAGCGGCATCCTCGCCCGTGGCCGGATCCAGCAACCGTACCGTCAGCCCCAGCATTGGCAGGCCGCTGGTGACCTATCGCGGCCATGTCCGCGCGGTCGCGACCTCCAAGGCGCCGACCAGGCCCTATCGCGGCGTGGGTCGGCCGATCTCCACCTTCGTGATGAAGCAGCTGATGGCGACGGCGGTGCGCCCGCCGCCATCGAGATCAACGCCGGCCTCTACGGCTTGCTGCATTGGTGCCACGCCGCCGCGCCCTTCATCGAGGCGCGGAAGAATGGCCACATCATTAGCCTGGTGGGGGATTCCTCACGCGTGGGCGAGAGCGGGCTCTCCATCGTCGCTGCGGCGGGGGGTGGCACCATCGCGCTGATGAAGTCGCTGGCGCGCGAGATGGGGCGGTCCTGGACCACAGCCAATGCGGTTAGCCTCGGACTGATCGAGCCGCAGCATTCCGACAAGGCCGGGCTGGACGAGAACCCCGACAGCTGACCCGCGCCTATCCGCTGCGACGCCTCGGCCTGCATGAGCATGTGGCGCCGACCTTGGTGCATCTGGCCTCACCAGGCGCCTCCTGGATCACCGGGCAGGTGATCAGCGTCAGCGGCGGTTTCAGCATGGTGGGGTGATCTTGCGGTGGATGACCGGCGCGGGCTCGGAATATAACGATTGACCTGACCCCCTAGAAGCGGTCCGCCGGTAAAGTGAACCCGGTACAACGGTGGAGGGTGTTGGGATGGCGAGGAAACATCACAAGCCGGAGGAGATCGTGGCCAAGTTGCGCCAGGTGGAGGTGCTACTGGCGCAGGGCAAGACTGCTGCTGAGGCGTTACGCACGATCGGCGTGACCGAGCAGAGCTACTACCGCTGGCGGGCAGAGTATGGCGGTCTGAAGCTGGATCAGGTGAAGCGCCTGAAGCTGCTGGAGCAGGAGAACGGCAGGCTGCACAGAGCCGTGGCGGATCTTACGCTGGAAAAGTTGGTGCTCAAGGAAGCCGCGTCGGGAAACTGGTAAGCGCCGCCCGTCGTCGGGGCTGCGTCGAGCACGTGACGGGCAAGCTGGGCGTCTCGCAGCGGTTGGCCTGCAAGGTGCTGGGCCAGCATCGCTCGGTGCAGCGCCGCCCGTGCACACCGGCCGATGACGAAGCGGCGCTGACGGAAAACATCATCGACTTGGCCCGGCGGTATGGGCGCTACGGCTACCGCCGGGTCACGGCCTTGCTCAGGGCCGGGAGCTGGTCTTGCAATCACAATCGCGTTGAGCGGATCTGGCGCCGTGAGGGGCTGAGGGTGCCGGCGCGGCAGCCCAAGCGGGGCCGGCTCTGGCTCAGTGACGGGTCGTGCCTCCGGCTGCGGCCGGAGCGGGCCAACCACGTGTGGGCTTACGACTTCGTGGAGGTTCGCACCCGGGACGGTCGCAAGTTCCGGATGCTTAACGTGGTGGATGAAGTCAGCCGGGAGTGCTTGGCCATTCGGTTAGGGCGCCGGCTCAAGGCGGCGGATATCTTGCTGCGCAATGTCTATGGCTGGTTCGAACGAGAACGCCGCGGTGTTTACCGGCTGACCCCGGCTGGAGCGGCAGCGCTCTCGCGCTGGTCGCCATCTGCCCCTGAACCGGTGCATTCCGTCCAGGGCTGAGCCCCCTGTTCACCACCGAGCAACGGTCGTTGGTCGGTGTTGAACAGATGCGCTTCTCCCGCTGTTGTAGGCATCAGTCGGCTTCGCTGGCGTCGCCATCGATGACGGGACGCTCCGGGTTCTTGGGATCCACGATCCGGCGCTCGATCACGGTGTGGGAGGTGGGCAGGGCACTGCTCCTGCGGGCTGTCCTGATGACCTCCTCCAACTCGGCATCGCTCATCTCCTGGACTGGCTTGTCGTCCTCCATCAGGGCAGCGGGCTGCTTCTCACGCCAACCGGCGCGAAGGCTTTGGCCAGGGAATTCCGATATCAGCGGATGCTGGACGAGGGGCGCTATGCCTCGATCACGGAGATGGCGGCTGCCGGGAGGATCGAGAGAGGTTATCTGGGCAGCTTGCTCCGCCTAACCCTCCTGGCGCCAGACATCGTGGAGGCGGTGCTGGACAGGCGGCAGCCTGAGGGTGTGATGCTGCCGGCGCTGTTGGAGCCGTTTTCGCCGGAATGGGCGGTGCAGCGCGAGGCGCTTGCGATCCCACAATGCCGGCACCCCGGTGGTCAGCATCGCACTGGTAGACCGAGGTAGCGGGGTGAAGCAGATGCCAGCGACCGAGAATTGATGGTTCGAGCTTCAGCCCGACCCCTGCTGCGGCAGGATCAGGAACTTCTCCCCCGTTGCTCGACGACAATAGGCCCGAATGATCTCCGGCCTCAGCGCCTCGGCCAGGGAGATTTCAGCGGTGTAGTGGCTGGCAAATGTAGTCTTCAGTTCGGCGGCCACGCGGGCGCGCAGCCGCGTCTCCGTTGCTGCACCCAGCTTCTTCAGCGCGGGCATGAGCAACCAGCCGCCCAGCCCCCAGGCAAAGCCGATCGGTGCGCGCTCGAAGGTGGTGGGCCCGGTGTCCAGCTGGCCGTATAGGTAGACCTGCTTGTGCCGGCCCGAGCCGTAGTGGTTGTAGCCGCTGGCGGCCTGCCTTGCTGCCGCCTCCATCGCAGCGAGGATCTGCCCGGCCAGCGGTCCGCCGCCCACGGCGTCGAAGCCCAGGGTGGCACCGGTCTCCGCCAGTGCCGCGGTCAGCGCTGCGGTGAAGTCCGCGGTGCTGCTGTCGACGACATGGCTGGCGCCATGGCCGCGCAGCAGCGCCGCCTGCTGTGGGCTGCGCACGATGTTCACGAGGCCGATGCCGTCCGCCACGCAGATGCGGTTCAACATCTGGCCGAGGTTGGAGGCCGCGGCGGTGTGTACGAGGGCAGTGTGACCCTCCTGGCGCATGGTCTCCACGAAGCCCAGCGCGGTCATGGGATTGACGAACCAGGAGGCGCCGTCGCGCGGCATCGTCCCCGCGGGCAGAACCAAGCACTCCGCCGCCCTGGCGCGGCGGTACTGCGCCCACATCGCCCCGCCGAACACCGCGACTTGTTGCCCGAGCAGATGCGCGGCCTCGGCACCGGCGCGCACCACGGTGCCTGCGCCTTCATTGCCCACGGGTAGCGAAGCATCGAGCCGGGCGGCGATGGCCGTCAGCGCCGTCGCCGGCACCTGCGCGCGCACCACGGGCCGTGCTGCCGTTCCAGCGAACTCGGCCGTATCGAGCGCGGCCGGGCCGAGCAGGACGCCGATGTCCGAGGGATTGATCGGCGTCGCCTCGACCCGCACGACGATCTCGTCGGCGGCCGGTTCGGACACTGCCGCCTCCTGCAAAGAGAGCTCCAGCAGGCCGTCCCCGCTGATGCGCGAGCGCAGTTCCAGCCCGTGCAGTCCGTTGCCGGTCATGTCGCCTACCCCTTGATGCGCTGATGGTCCCGACCGCTCCGGCCGGCCCTTCAGTACGTTCCGGCCTTACCCGGCTGCGGCGCGGGCGTAGTCGCCGTCGTCGCCTCGCCCGTCAGCATCCCCCGGATGCCCGCGCCGTTGGTGCGCCACCAGTCGTATAGGATCCGCACGTCCCAGCCGATGCAGAAGTGTTTCACCCCCATCTCCAGATACGGCGCCGCGCCCGAAATATCTGCCAGTTCCACACGCGGATGCTTGCCCATCCGCAGTGCCGTCTCGATCGTCCAGCGCTCCGCCTTAACCACATCAGGGTGCGACCGCTGCCCGGTAAGCCCGAGGCTCATCGAGTAGTCGGAGGACCCGAACTGCACCATGTCGATGCCAGGAACCGACAGGATCGCCTCCAGGTCCTGCACGCATTCTCGCTTCTCGACCATGATGGCGATCACCACCTCGTTTAGAGCATCGACATAGGCCGGCGAGCCGCCCTCCAGCACCGTGCCGACATCGCGCCGCATGCCGACGCCGAGCCGGCCGCCGCTGCCTGGCGTCTCGGCGCGCACTGCGGCAACGCAGGCCTCGGCATCCGCCACCGTCCGGATATCGGCGAAGAGCACGCTCTGGAACCCCGACCCGATCGCTCGCATCGCTTGGTGCGTGTACTGCTTCTGCTCGACCTTGATCATGCCGCCGAGGTTCTTCAGCTCGAACGCACGGCCGAGATTGTCGAGGTCGTGCATGGTGAAGGGCGCGTACTCCGCAGTAAACTCGACGTAGTCGTAGTTCTCGGCGTCGCCAATCAGTTCCACGAGCGTGGGCCAGCTGGACAGGATATGCGTGCCGATCGTCGGTTCCCCGGCGTTCAGCTTCTGGCGCAGGCGGTTGGGGCGCATGGTTTCGTTTTCTCCGGCGGATGGGGCAATAATTCCAAGCTTCGTCCCATCAGGACAGTTCAGCAACCTGACCGGCTTCACATGCCGTAAACACCTAGCGCTGAGGCGTCGTGCTCGTCGTAAGGTGTTCAGGAAGCGGGGGCCTGCCGAACGGCTCCCGGCGCAGCGGATCGAGTGGGGGTATCTGGGCAGCCTGCTGCAGCTGACGCTGCTGGCGCCGGCCATTGTCGAGGCGATGCTGGACGGACGGCAGCCTGAAGGTGTGACGCTGCCGGCGCTGATGGGGCCGTTTCCGCTGGAGTGGGAGAGGCAGTTCGGCCTTGCATCCGTCTCGCTTAACGCCAGCCTTGGGCCGGTGCCTTGCGCACGCGGCGGGTCAACTCCGCCATAGAGGTTATCAGGCCCTCCCAGAAGTCGTCGATGACATCGCGGTTGGTCATCACCCATGGCGCAACGTGCTCGAAGTCCCTTTCGTGCAATCCGCCGCTCACTTGCAAGACCATCGGCTCCACTGCCAGCACTGTCAGCCTCTCGGCTTCGAAACGCGGGCCGGGCGTGACCCCCACCAATATGTTCTCTTCGCCGTGTCCACGCCGCAGCCAAATCACCTGCGCCAGGCCGGTCAGGTGTCTGGGCAAGCTGACGCTGTCCTGGGTAATCCGATCGACTGCGGCGGAGGTGGCGACTGGTTGCCTTTCCGGGGGTGAGCGCTCCGAAGGCACGGGGGCCGGATCTTGCGCAGCCGGCGGAGCGACCGCGGCAACGGATGTTACGGTTGGTAGAACCGGCTGCCGCTCACACTGGGCCATGCCATCGGCATTGCTGAGATGGTGATCTGGCTCCATCGGCATGGTGCCTTTGGCAGCGATGCTATTCTGCACAGGTTCCGCGCGACGAACGCTAACTCCATCATCACTGACTGCCAGATCGATCGAGCTTTCCGCCTCGAAGACGAGGCGCAGGACAGCCTCGAAGCTGGATCTGAACTCGGCGATATCCTGCGATGCCGTGCCGAATCGTCTCAGCAAGTCGTCCCATGGCATGGTCACGATCTGGCCAACTGCTGTGCGGCAGAGCGACATGGTGATCCAACCATAAGCATCCAGCGCAGCTGGTGTGGCCGACAGTTTGCGCACGACGCGTCGATCCAATGCGACGGCGTGGTCGACCAGACTGGATAGGAACTTGGCGCTTAACCGGACACCCGATCGCCATCCAAGGTCACCGGGACGACGTCGGCTCCGCGCGTCGAAAACGCTGATTTCCCCGGTGCCATCTCCCGACCATATGAGTCGTGCCGCCTGGAGACGCTGCCACTGATCGGTCAGATCGCGTGTTTTCGGATCAATGCCCAGAGTGGCAGCCAGCAACGCTCGATCCTTGCCGAGCTCGACGACCTGGCTATTGGCACGGAAGGCAGCGTCGCAGATATGGATCATGCTCAGGCGAAGGATGCGTCCACTGGGAACCATATCGTCGATCGAGCCAGGCTCAATGCGAACGGAAGCAGGTCCAGTCTCGCGCTGCCAAGCTCCGCGTGAAGCTCGCACCGGCAACGCGACGCTGCAGAATGCTGCGTGCGACCAGATGACAGTGTCGCCTGCCTGCGTGTCGGCAGCATTCGGCGCCATCGCGTGCGGCGGATGATCCAAGCTCATGCTTGTAGAACTCACTGTGAGACGAGAGGGAGGGACGCGCTCCAGGCTGCGGAATTTCGAGCGAGCGCCTGGGCCGCACCGCCATCCCGCTGATAGGCCCTGGCGATGCGGGAGGAAAGGCTGGTTTGCTGCCAACCACAATGCCGGGTCACACTCGATCATTCGCGAGCGCATTTGCCGCCCCCGCCGGTTAGCGCCGTCGCCTCGATTTGGCATCTGGTCGGCGGCATAGAGAACATATAAAGAACGTTCTCGTGAGCATGACCGATCAGATCGTCATCACCGAGAAGACGAGCCAGGCGAAAGACATCCGCATGGCCGTTGGTGCGCGCTATGGCGCGATCCTTCCAGCTGAGGGTCATTTGTTTGATCTGCTGGAGCCTGGGGAGGTCGTGGCCGACTGGAAGCGGTGGAGCCCGGTTCTCCTGCGGCCAGACGGTCTCTACGGCACCAAGCCAGCAGCCGGCGGAAACAAGGCGAGCAAGCTCCAGGCGATCCATATGGCGCTGAAGAAAGCCCGTCGCGTCTGGCTGGCCACGGATTGCGACCGGGAAGGCCAGTTGATCGGCCAGGAGATCCTGGAGCACTACAACTATCGTGGCACAGTGATGCGAGTGATCTTCACGGCGCAGGACCCGCAGACCATTCGGGATGCCTTCGCCAGGGCCCAGCCGAATGGCGACTTTGCTCGGCTCTATGCGTCCGCTGTCGCGCGACGGCAGGCTGACCAGATCTACAATCTATCGCTCACCCGCACTGCGACCGTCACGTTGGGTGGTGGCGCCCGAACTGTTATCGGCGTGGGGCGGGTGAAAACTCCCACCATGGCCATCGTCTGCAAGCGGGAACTGGAGATCCTCGACTTCGTGCCCCAGACGTACTTCGAGGTCGTGGCGACTGCCGAGGTGGCGGCGGGACAACTCCGCCTGCGCCATGCACCAAAGGAGCGAATTCTTAAACGGACGGAAGCAGAAGCGATCGCCGCGGTGGCCGAGGGTTTAGAGGCGCCACTTGCGGTCAGGGTCGAAGATAAGCGCCAGGGACCTCCGCGCTTGCACGACCTGCCTTCGCTGCAAAAGCTGTGCGGCTCGCGCTTTGGCTGGTCGGCCACCCGCACGCTGGAGGTGGCCCAGGAACTCTACGACGGCGCGGGCAAGAAGATCATTACCTACCCGCGGGCGGAGACCCGCTACCTGCCGGAAAACCTGCTCGGCGATGTCCCTCGTATCATTGCCGGATTGCAGGTTGGGCGAGCCTTCGCCGCCATTCCGGTTCCACAGCCGCCCGTGATCCGGACAGGTGCCAGCGGCAACTTCCATGACAAAGGATTGGCGGGAGCGAGCCACCACGCCGTTATTCCAAACGTGAACAGGGTGGAGACACTTCGCGAGGTTTGGCCTCGGCTTTCGATCGATGAACGGCGGCTATTCGACATCATCGCCCGCTCCTACTTGGCGGCCATGATGGCGGATTTTCGCTACCGGCAAACGACCGTGACGATGGATGTCCGCGGCAGTGAGTTTCGCGCCACCGGCCGGCAACCGATCGAACTGGGCTGGAGAGCGGCTTTCCCTGAATGGCAACCTGCTGACGAAAAGGGGGAGGATGCGCAGATGCTGCCTGTTCTGAGGCACGGCGAAACCGCCCGACTTTATGACGCGCAGATTGAGGGTAAGGAGACCCGGCCACCGCCCCGATACAATGAAGGGACCTTGGTCGATGCCATGCAGAACGCCTGGCGTTTCGTGGCAGACGATGTGTTGCGGGAACGATTGAAGGAGGCGAAGGGCATCGGCACACCGGCGACGCGGGCCGAGGTCATTCGGGGCCTCAAGCAACAGGATTTTCTGCGGTCAGATGGCAAGCACATCGTGCCCACCGACCGCGGCCTAGCCCTGTTTGCGGTGCTGGAACGGGCCGATCCGGCGTTGGTCGACCCTGGAGTGACCGCGCAGATGGAGAGGCTGCTGGATGATGTGCTCTTGGGGCAGCAGGACATGGTCAGCGCAATAGATGCCGTCTGCGCCCAAGCTAGCCGGATCATCGGCCGCTTGCAGGAGGGCGCCTGCGCAGTTGATGCGAGAGTGTTTGGCAGCACAGTTGTCGGCAAGGGGCCCGATCGACCACCGACGCCAGCGATGAAAAGTTTCGTCGATAGCCTCGCGCGGCAGAAGGGGCTCAAGCCTCCGCGGGGCTACACCAAATCTGGCGCAGTATGCCGGGCTTTTCTCGACCAACATGCATCGCGCAAGGCGCCATCCGAGGCCTCCGCCGACGCGAAGGCTTCACTCCCGGCCGCCAGGCCATCGCCGTCTCGTCAAATTGTTGGCGTGCGTCGGATGCCAGCTTCTATCGGGCCGGCCACGCCACCGGCACGCAAAAGAAAAGCCCGATCTGAACAGGCGGGCCAGGAGGCTGAGAAAATCGTCAGCAACAAGTCTGCCAAGGCCAGACAAAGCGGGAGCCTCGGTGAGCAGACCACGCCGTTACGGATTCCGTTCGGGAATAAGGACGTGGCTTTGCAACTCGGCGCCCGATATGGGGCGGGCGGTTGGTATGCGCCGCCGGGTATTGATCTCGCGGCCTTTCGGGCTCGTGGATGGTTGTAGTTGTCTCGATCTTGAGGGCTATGCGCTGGCCTACGACTTCCTGGGAAAGATGTTCGACCCCTGCCGCACGATTCGGCGGGCGCGGAACTCCAAGGCGATTCGTGCGGGCCTGATATCGGTGCTTTGGGCCCGGGGGCACTGTTGGAGAGCTCGGCGGGAGGGGGAGGTGAATGACGAGGGTGCGAGCCGATGTCGGGAGTTGCACTCCCGGATTCTTTTGGAGGGCGCTGGCGATGCCGAAAAGCCTCAAGCATAGCCCAAATAAAAATCTTTATTTTCAGCCACTTGAACCTTGAGGGTTAAATCGGCCTACCCTCAAGCTTCGGAGAATTTGGGCGCTCTGGAGAGAGATTTCCGGGTTCGTTGCGTTCTCCAACCCTCAAGCCCACTGCACAAAACCCCAGGAAACCTGCG